>NZ_DYHZ01000004.1:179198-392635 GCF_020723905.1 Anaerolinea thermophila | reverse complement strand
GTTTCTCCAGACCAGGCGGCAGATCAGGCATTCCGGCATTCCCCCCGGTTGGAAATAATTTTAAAAACGATACTGGAAAATTACAAGTATCCAAACCCTGGGTGTTAAAAAATGAAGAGGAAGATAACTACAATGGATGGGGGAAAAGAGGATATTTTTTTCAGGCAGAAGTGCGCCGTATATGACTTCTTCAACACCGTCTTCGGCTTTTAGGAAAGATTCTTGCACTCTGATGGAAAATATGTTAAGATAAATGCAACTCTGAGAAAGAGGGATTGTTTTAGCGGTGATAAGGCAAAATGCTCCATCCGGAGTGTTTTTTATCATTTAAGCAAGAGAGAAGGTCCAATATTTCTTAAAATCGAGAAGGAAACCCTATGCCTACTACTCCTTTCCTGACCCGTGAAGGATACGCCAAACTGCAAGAAGAACTTGAGTACCTGCGCACCAAGAAACGCGAGGAAATCGCTCAACGCCTGCATGAAGCCATGGAAGGCGGCGAACTCATCGAAAATGCCGAATACGAGGCGGCAAAGAACGAGCAAGCCTTTGTGGAAGGGCGCATCAAAGAACTGGAGTATCTGCTGGCGTCGGCAAAGATCATCGAAGAAAGCGGTGGACATAGCCATATCGTTCAGGTTGGTTCCCGGGTGACCATTCAGGAAGAAGGCATGGAGCCTGAGGTATATACCATCGTGGGCGCAGCAGAAGCCAACCCCGCGCTTGGGCGCCTCTCGAATGAATCGCCGCTGGGCAAAGCCCTGCTGAACCGGAAAGCCGGCGACAGCGTTCAGGTGGACGCCCCGCAGGGCAGTTTCCGTGTGACCATTTTGAAGGTGGAGTAGGCTTAACGGGCAGGCAAATGCGCCCCGCCCGACAGGTTGTCTTGCCAGGGCGGGGTTTTTGTTGACCGATGACGAAAACTGGAACGGAGTGAGGGAGATTTTTTCATGAATTTTTCGGAACTGGAACGCATTCGTGTGGAAAAAATTGAGCGCATGCGCGCCCGCGGGATTGAGCCTTATCCCACCCGTGCGGAGGTCACCCATACCACCGTACAGGCCATTCAACTGTACGAACAGGCTGAGTCGGCCGGAAGTGCCGACCCCGTGCAGGTATCGGTGGGTGGGCGTCTGCGCGCCATCCGCGCCATGGGTAAGGTGACCTTTGCCCACATCGAGGACGGCTGGGGACGCCTGCAGTTGTTCTTCCGCGTTAACGAACTGGGCGAAGCCGAGATGGAACGCTTCCGCGATGATTTTGACCTGGGTGATTTCATCCAGGCTTCGGGGGTCATGTTCCGCACCCGCTCGGGCGAGATCACCCTGCACGTGCACGCCTTCAAGATGCTCTCCAAAGCCATCACCCCCCTGCCTGCCGCCAAGGATGAAATCGTAGACGGCAAAGTGGTGCGCCATGCCGCGCTCACCGACCCCGAAACGCGCTATCGCCAGCGCTACGCCGACCTGGCGGTGAACCCGGAGGTGCGCGAAGTCTTCCGCATCCGCGCCCGCGCCATCAAAGCCCTGCGCGAGTATCTCGATAACATGGGCTTCCTCGAGGTAGAGACGCCCATCCTTCAACCCATCTACGGCGGCGCGGCGGCGCGACCGTTCGTCACCTACCACAATCAACTCAAACAGAACCTCTACCTGCGCATTTCCTTTGAACTTTACCTGAAACGTCTGCTGGTGGGCATGCTCGACCGCGTGTACGAAATCGGGCGCGATTTCCGCAACGAGGGCGTTTCTTACAAGCACAATCCCGAGTTCACCCAGCTGGAGTTTTACATGGCGTATGCCGACTACCTGCAGGTGATGGAAATCACCGAGCAGATGATCGCCTATGTGGCTCAGCAGGTGCTGGGAACGACCACCATCACCTTCGACGGCAACACCATTGACCTCACCCCACCGTGGCGGCGTCTGGAACTGCGTCAGGGCATTCTGGAGACCACCGGCATTGACATTGACCAGCACCCCACCGCCGAGAGCCTGGCAGAAGCCATGCGCGCGAAAGGCATGCAGCCCAAGCCCGGCTACTCGCGCGGCAAACTCATTGATACCCTGCTGGGCGATTACCTCGAGCCGACGCTGATTCAGCCCACCTTCCTTTACAATTACCCGCGCGACATCTCGCCGCTGGCGAAATCCATGCCCGGCAATCCACTCATCACCGAGCGCTTTGAGGGCTACATCGGCGGGATGGAACTGTGCAACGCCTTCACCGAGTTGAACGACCCGCTCGATCAGGAACAGCGTTTCCTGGAGATGGGACGCGATTACAACGCCGACGATGAAGAGCGCCACCCCATGGACGAGGATTACCTGCGCGCCATGTCTTACGGCATGCCTCCCTGCGGCGGGTTTGGCATGGGCATTGACCGGCTGGCAATGCTGTTAGCCGACCGCCACACCATCCGGGAGGTCATCCTCTTCCCGCACCTGCGCGAGGAAGACCGCCCCGGCGAGAAGAGCGAAGGGTAAGACACAGCCAGCCTTCTTTATAAAAAAAGAACCCCATCGGGATGAATACTCTCCCGGTGGGGTTTTGGGTTTAAACAGACAAACGACGCAGGGTTTATGACCAGTCCTTGTTCAGGGAGCGTCCCACGGCGCGGCGCTGGAGGGAGCGGCGTTCAGGCGCTCCAGAATCTCTTCGCGCAGGTGGGGCAGATGATCGGCAACCGCCGCCAGCAAACCGTAGCACCCGCTCATCATCATATCGCCAAAGGGAGTGGCAAAGTGAGGACGGAGCGCAGAAGCACTCATCAAATTGCGGCGCGGACCGGTCACGGTAACCGGCGGCATCTCTCCGGTGGAGTTGGGATGATACACCAGCGCCCCGTGTCCATTATCAATGAACACTTCAGCGTGAGTGATTGTACCCTGCGCCAGCGCGCTCAGGTAAGCGTCCAGTTTTTCAGGGGTGAGGAAACCGGTGTGGTGCTCGAAGACCCCTTCAATGCGCCGTCCCTCGCCAAAGCGGAACGCCAGCGTGTGAAAATTGCCCACATTGACCACCAGAGTACGCTCCCAGCGGCGCACCTGTGGATCAAACAGCGCTCCCAGCACGGCGGCAGGGGCGGTATCCATGACCACCACGGGCACACCGGCAATCTGGGCTTGCGCGGCAACGGCTTGCAGGCGGGTCATCTCCGGCGGGATGGCTTGAGCGGGAAAGGCAAAGGCGCTCAGGCGGTTCTCCGCACGGATGCGCCGATCGAGATAGTCAAAGCGGAACTGCCGGTCGGAAACGCCGCGGGGCGCCGCCCCGTGATCAAACACCGCCACGGCTACTGCCGCCAGATCGTCCAGAGAAACTTCATAAGAAAGCAGGGTGCGGCGCAGTAGCCCGAAATCAAAGTCCATCATCTCAATCCGCTCGACGCCCTCGGGCAGGCGGTACACCTCGCTCTCGGTGATGAGGTTCACCCCCATTTCCTCCACGGCTTGCAGGTCATCGTTGAGGGTTTGCGCCGCCGAGGGGGTGGCATAGACGGTCAGCCCGGCTTTGAGGTGATCTTCCACCGCCCAGGCGCACGGTCCGCCGCCCATGATTTGCCCGTACAGCACAATGGCGGAGCGCCTCCGGGTTGCCCGTTGAATGCGCCGCCGCAGAATCATCGTCGCCGAGGGCAGAACCAGTTGCAGAGCGTTCTCCACATCGAGATGGGAGTCAAAGAGCAGGATATCCTGCGTCCCAGTGCCAACATCTACTGCCAGAATTTTCATAGGATATCTAAATTTTAACACGATTACCCGGGGTAATCCACATCTCTCTGGGGTATTTGTCTAAACATCTACAGGATTAACCTCAATTCTCTGGAAGAGAGCCATCAGGGCGCCCTCTCCGGGAGGGAAAAGGCAGGGGGAGGGTCATGTGGCTCAACCCTCAGAAAGCGTTTCAGCGCTGTCTGGTTCCTCTTCCCGTGCCAGCGCCTCAGCCAGGCGCAGGTCTTCCGAAGTATTGATGTTGAGGAAGGCGCGCAGATGGGGATCAAAGGGGAGAATGTCTTCCCCGGAAAGAGCCAGGACGCGGGCTTCTCCGTGCCAGGCAATCAGACGCCTCTCGCCGCGCTGGATGGCGCGCTCCACCGGAAGCAGGCAGGTCTCCCGCCGATATACGGCATGGAGGGGTTCCCAACCCTGGGCTGTGCGCGGGATGACGGCATCCACGCCGGTTTGCACCAGACGACTGCGGGCTTCATTCAGCAGCCCCGCACTCACAAAGGGCATATCACAGGCAACCACCCCCACCAGAGGAAAGCGCGCCACCACCAGAGCCGTGTACAACCCGCCCAGCGCGCCAATGCCCGGTAAAAGGTCAGAAACCACTCTCACCCCCGGCAACGCCAGGTTCTCGGGGTGACGGGCAACCACAATCACCTCATCGGCGATGGGCTGAAGACGCCGCAGAACGCGCAGGATTAAAGGTTCGCCCAGAAAGGGCAAAAGGGCTTTATCCTGTCCCATACGGCGAGATTCGCCGCCCGCCTGAATCACCAGCGTTAAAGAGTCCTTCACCATCCCTCACGTAAGAGAAAGGGGCTGCCGTGCTGGCACCCCTCATTATACCCGTCAAGGATACGGTTAAACCGCTTCGGGTTCTTTCACCAGTTCCACCCGCACCGCCGTCACCTTGAAGTCGGGAATCTTGGAGATGGGGTCAAGCGCGGCAATGGTCAGTTCGTTGGTGGGCGACTCGGGGAAGTGGAAGTTGGCATGCAGTAAGCCCGGCGGCACGCGGTCGGTGACCCAGGCTTCGGCTTCGATGCTCCCGCGCCGCGAGGTGATGCGCAGACGGCGGTTGCCGTTGACGCCCAGCGCTTCGGCATCTTCCGGGCTGATTTCCACCAGCGGGCGGTCGTAAAGTGCCATGAGAGTTTCGGCGCGGCGGGTCATTTCGCCTCCGTGCCAGTGGTACAGCACGCGCCCGGTGGTCATAATCATGGGGAACTGATCGTCAGGCTGATCGGCGGGCGGAACGTGCACGGTGGGATGGAATTTGCCCTTACCGCGGGTAAACTGCCCCACGTGCAGGATGGGCGTACCGGGATGATCCTTGCCGCGCACGGGCCATTGCAGGGAGTCGCCGCGCTCCAGGCGTTCGTAATCCACACCGGCGTAAATGGGCGTGAGCGCGGCGATTTCGTCCATGATCTGAGCGGGGGAGGCGTAGTTCCAGCCAGCGTAAGGCGCGCTGAAATCCACCTGACGGTTACCACGCTGCAGGATGCGCTCTGCCAGATCCATCAGGATCATCCAGTCGGGGCGGGATTCGCCCACCGGTTCAATGGCTTTGCGCACGCACTGGATGCGCCGCTCGGTATTGGTGAAGGTGCCGTCCTTCTCTGCAAACGTCACCGCAGGTAAAAGCACGTCGGCATAAACGGAGGTTTCCGAGGGGAAGATTTCTATCAGCGCCATAAAGTCCAGTTGTTCCAGGCAGTGGCGCACATGATTGGAGTCGGGATCGGTCATCACCGGATTCTCGCCCATGATGAGCATGGCTTTAATCTTGCCCTCACCCGCGGCAGGAATCATCTCGGTGACCGCCATCCCCAGCGTGGGCGAGAGGCTGGCGCCCCAGGCTTGCTCGAACCGCTGACGGGCTTCGTCGAGGGTGACTTTTTGATAGCCGGGATACACATCCGGCAAGCCGCCCATATCGCAGGCGCCCTGCACGTTGTTCTGTCCGCGCAGAGGGTTGACGCCGCCGCCGGGGATGCCCATGTTGCCGAGCAGCATTTGCAGGTTCGCCAGCGAGAGCACATTCTGCACGCCGACAATGTGCTGGGTGATGCCCATCGCCCAGATGACCGCCATGGGCTTGTGCGTGCCCATGATTTCCGCCGCCGCGTAAAGTTGCTCCACCGGCACGCCGGTCATTTCGGCAACCTTCTCCGGCGGATAATCCCTGAGGTTTTCGCGGAAGGCGTCGAAGTTCTCGGTACGTTCGGCGATGAAGGCTTCATCTGCCCAGCCTTTTTCGAGAATGATGTACATCAACCCGTTGAGCAGGGCAATATCGGTGCCGGGACGCTGTTGCAGGTGCAGGGTGGCAAAATCGCACAGGTCAATCCTGCGCGGATCCGCCACGATGAGTTTAACCCCGCGGCGCAGCACCGCCTGACGAAGCATGGTGCCGAAAACAGGGTGCTGTTCGGTGGTGTTCGAGCCGATGACAAACAGGGCTTGAGATTGCTCAGCGACATCCTTCATGGTGTTGCTCATGGCGCCGGAGCCATACGCCAGCGCCAGACCGGAAACCGTGCTGGAGTGGCACAGGCGGGCGCAGTGATCAATGTTGTTGGTGCCGATGACCTGACGCGCCAGTTTGTTCATCAGGTAGTTTTCTTCGTTGGTGCATTTTGCCGAAGTCAGAATGCCGATGCTGTCGGCGCCAGATTGCAGGCGGGCATCGTCCAGTTTTTGCGCCACCAGATTCAGAGCGGTATCCCAGTCCACCTCCACCCAAGCGCCGCGGTCGCCACCCTGCGGACGGGGTTTACCCTCCAGCAGGTACTGGCGCACCATCGGACGGGTGAGCCGCTGGGGATGATGCACAAACTGATACCCGTACCGCCCTTTAACGCACAGGCGCATGCCATTCACGGGCGCATCGGGGTTAGAGGTCACGCGGATGATTTTGCCGTCCTTCACATGCAGGTCAAACTGACAGCCCACGCCGCAATACGCACAGGTGGTGGTTACCCGTTTTTCGGCTTTGCCCAGACCCACCGAGGGCTTGTTATCCAGCGCACCGGTGGGGCAGTACGCCACGCAGGCGCCGCAGGATTCACAGCGCGCTTCCAGCAACGGCTCGCCCAAACCGGCAACAATGTGCGTCTCAAAACCCCGCTCAGCCAGACTCCACACGAAGCGCCCCTGCACCTCAGCGCAGGCGCGGATACAGCGGGTGCAGAGGATGCATTTATTTAAGTCCACCCAGATCGCCGGGCTGGGATCGCTGTTGATTTCAAAACGCGGGGATCTGGCTTGCAGTTGCTTTACATCCAGCCCGTGTGCGCTTGCCCAGTGTTCCAGTTCATTAAAGCGCCCATCGCTGGCGGCATAACCGGCATCGTGGTAATTGGAAAGTAAAAGTTCCAGCACCATGCGGCGGTTCTTTTCCAGTTCGGGCGATTGGGTCTTGACCTCCATGCCTTCACTGACGGTCAGGGTGCAGGATGCCAGCGGAGTGCGCGCGCCTTTCACCTCTACCACACACAGACGGCAGCCTCCATGCAGGCTCAAATCTTTGTGATAACACAACGTGGGAATGGTCACCCCCAGTTGTTCGGCGGCTTCCAGCACAGTGGTGCCTTCGGGCACCCGAATGGTTTTCCCATCAATGGTCAGGGTCACCATCGTTTCACCTCCTGAATGAATAAACCTGTCAGCCTCTGTGTCCGCGCAGATACACAAACCAGTATACCAGGCCAACCAGCACCCCGCCGCCGATAATGTTGCCGATGGTCACCGGGATAAGATTGTTGAGGAAGAAATTTCCCCAGGTAAGCGCGGAGAAACTGGCGGCAGTCTTTCCGGCTTCTTCCAGCGCCTTCAACCCCCAGAAGGAAGCCGGCGCCCAGTCTTTGATGAACAGTCCCAGGGGGATGAAGTACATGTTGGCAATGCTGTGTTCAAACCCCGCGGCAACAAAAGCCGTGATGGGCGAGAAAATGGCAAGGATTTTATCGGTGGTGGTGCGAGCGCTGTACGTCAGCCACACCGCCAGACAGACCAGCGCATTGCACAAAATCCCCAGCATCACCGCAGGCACAAATTCCAGCGCCGCTTTGCTGTTGGCGATATTCAGCGCCGTCAACCCGACCACGCCGCCGCCAAACGTGTACTGCTTGCTCAGGAAGACCAGCAATGCCGTTGCCAGCGAACCGACGAAGTTGCCCATGTACACCACCAGCCAGTTGCGCAGTAACGCGCCAAACGAAACCTTTCCGTTGGCAAACGCCATAAGGATGAGCACATTGCCGGTGAAGAGTTCCGCGCCGCCGACAACCACCAGGGTAAGTCCCAGCGAAAAGGCGATGCCCGCCAGTAAACGGGTAACACCGTAAGGTAGCGTGGATCCAGCCGTCACCGTGGTGGAAAAGATGGCGCCCATGGCAATAAACGCGCCCGCCAGCACCGCCAGAGCAAACATGGAGAGCAAATCCAGGCTGGCTTTTTTGACGCCAATGGCTTCGGCTTTCTTTGCCATTTCGGGAGGCAGTAAGGCATCCAGACTGACTTCACCATGATTCAGCATAAAAAGATGTTTCCTCCGCCAGGATTTGGATAAAACAGGTAATGTTAGGAAATGTTATACCCATACAAGTGTACCCCAAAAAAACATGGAAAAAACGGGCACTTGTCATAAAAGGGTCAGAAAAAGTGTGACAGAGGAAATCCATAAAAAGGGGAATTTGGGATGAGAATAAAACCTGAAAGAAAAACGGGAAGTCATGTTTTTCTGGTAAGGCGGCACTTTCCATCAAAAAGCCATCCTCTTTCGTCTCTATCGAAACAGGATGGCAAATGAGAAGCGGATTTTCAGGGCAAATCTTACTCTACCAAGAGCATGACTTCACGCAGGAATCGCTCCAGCGCACTCCCCTGCGGATATAACTGCTTTACCTTTCGGCACAGCACGCTCATCTCAGCAGTGTTGAGATGCTTCAACCGTTCATAAATATCCTGCGTGGCATTGCGGATTCCCTGAGAATTTTCTGAGAATGTCCTGCTATATTCCAGCCCTTCAGCAAAGTTTTCTCCTATCTCCTCCAGAAGGGACTGGATGTTTTCATTCTCCCTGCCCGCGGAAAATTCTTTCCGCTTCTGGCTGCTGATCTGATTCAACTGGTGGAATTTCACAACCCCTTTAAGCACAGCGAGTTTCCCTGCCCATACCCAGATTTCCGGGTTTAGCGCTTCAGATTCAGGCTTCGGGATTCGTTGATCCACCTCTTCAATTCTTTTTCTTAACTCGTCCGAAACGGGGTCCGTGTCGTTCAGGCGATAATACTCCAACCATGCCAGATTCACTCGCGCGTCCAGTTCTTTATGAAACAAGTTTTCCGACTGTGCCAGCCGGATGGCTTCCTCAAACGCTTTTCTGCTTTCAAAAACCAGTCGTTCCACCGAAACGGTTGGGGCTGGATGGTGTACCCGCAGTTTGACCCAATCCCGGGTGGTGCAGCCAATTTCCATCCAGGCTTCGATTAACCGGACGGTTTCATTATTTTGCTGGAACACATCGCGGGCTTCGTAAGCATGCTCACGCGCCTGCCGTAAAAGATCCTCTTTCTCCGCTGTGGAGAGCAGTTCACTGCGCGCAGAGCGGCGTCTGGCTTCGGCAAGGTTGCGGCAAGACATCGCCACCCCACGTTTGAACCCCAGGGCGCGCGAAAGCGCCAGGGCACGGGATGCCAGTTGAACGGCTTCTGCCAGCGAATATCCTTCCATGATTTTGGCTCGAGAGAGGGCATTCAAATCAAAGCACAGCGAGGCATAAGCACTCAAACCCTGGTGCAGTTTCAAACCATCCTGAATCAGACGATAGGCGGTCTCCCAGTTGCCCAGCATGGCTTGCGTGTACCCCAAATCGTTTAACACCGCTGCCAGATCCACCTGCAGGTTGACTTGACGCAGAAGCGTCATGGCTTTTTGATAATATGGGACGCTCTCCTTAAGGTTTCCCCTCATCCGCTCCAGGTAGGCTCTGGAAAACAAAGCCCGCGCCAAAATGGCTTTGAGATACCATACTTCTACAAGGGTGAAGTGCGTCAGCCGTTTAGCCGCTTCATCTACCCCCTGGTTCAGGTACGTTTCAACTTCGTCAGGGAACAGGTTCAAAGCCTTGTGCAGGTAACCTTCCGCTTTCTGAGAATCTCTCAACGTGCCCCTGCCGGCATAAATGTCGCCCAGGAAGGTGTACAGCGCCAGCAGAGCGACGGGCATACGGGTTTCCCAGTCCTCTTTGCGGGCACGGGCTTCCAGTTCCTCCCGCAGTTCCTCCACTCGTTGATCCTCACGAGCAATAGAGGCATGTTGAAGTTCCTTGACCCTCAAAAGCGTTTCAAGCAGTTTCTTCGAGAAGGCTCCTCCCAGCCGTTCATCGCTGGCATGGGGTGAGTACGTACTCAGATAGTCCCACAGTTCAGATTCCAGTTGCAGGTCCATCCAGACATCCTGGGCGCGCCGGGCTTCCTGCGAGAAACGGAAGAAATGACGCAAGCCACGCTCAAAATCGTAGTACAGAAAATAAAACAGTTTGAACCCCAGCCACTTGCGGCGGGCGTTGTAGGCTTCCGCTATCTCGTTAAACCTCAACGTCTCCGAGGACCCTTTAAGCACTGGCGCATACAGTTCATCCATCTTCCCGGCAACATTCCTCAAACGATTTTCCAGATCCTTCTTGATCACCTCAAAAGCATTACTGGCTTTAGGGGCATCCTCCGGAGTCTCATATACCTGCCGCTTTATCAGCGCGTACATCTCATCGTGCAGAAAATAGGTCTCATCGGCGCGCGCTTTGATAAAGGCAAACGGGCGAACGTCCTGCAAGCGTATCCTGGCTTCGTTTTCCGGTATATCCAGCAGTTTAGCCAGCAGGGGCGCATCCACGCCGCGAGGAGCGCGCCCGATGGCAGTGATGGTTTCGCCTAAATCACCGCTCTCCATAAAACGGCTCACCAGTTGCGCCTCCAGTGCCTCTCGGTTTGAATCCGCAGAGGATTCCAGCGCAGGAGGCAGTTGCCCGCGCCCGGCAACAGAAAAGTAATCCGCCAGCAGAGACAGTAAAATGGGGCGCCCTTCCGAAAGCCGACACACGCGCTCCAGCACCTCTTCCGGCAAATGAGCAAGCCGATCTGCCACAAAATCATTCCCCTGTTTTCGAAGGTGCTGTTCAAGCGCTTTAAGATATTCACGCCTTTCGTTCAGAGATAAAGGACTGATAGGAATGGCATTCTCCTGCGGCAGGGCATAGGTGCTTTGAAAGAGAGTCCATACCGCCTCGGCGCGCTTGCGCCCGGCAAAGATGAGGGTCAGGTTGTTCCATTGTCCCGCCCATTCTTTCAGCCAGCGAATCGTATCGGCAAGGCGGGGTTCACCCTCCTCCCCTGCCTGATACACCGCCCGCTCGACGGTATCCAGCATCAGCACCACACGGCGTTTTGCACACAGTTCCTGCATGCCCTTTTGAAAGGCTTCCCGAACCCGGTCTTGCTGTTCGACGAGACTGCCCTCCTGGTACACTCGTAACTCATTGAACCTTTGATAGGCTTTTTCGTACTCCTTGAATGCAGGCTTGACCTCCTCAGGGAGGAGCCGCACCACTTCCCTCATGAAGCCCTCGAGGGTGTGCAATTCCACATGATACAGGTCCAGCAACGTTTCCGGAACATACACCTGTTCCGCAGTACGAACCTCTTCCAGAACATACTGAAGCAAACGGGTTTTTCCCAGCCCCCCCTCACCGGAGAGATATAACACATGCAAGACAGGCTGGGGATCGCGAACAGCCTGGAAGACCGCCTCCAGAACCGCTTTCCTTCCAATCAACTCGGGAATAGTTACCGCCCCGGTCATTTGTTGAACGCTCTCCTGACTCATCTTTCCTCCCTGTGTCCTGCCCACCGTTTACCGAATTAGAGAATACCCTGCCCTGGAACAGAGGTCGCCGTTGCAATCGGGGTGTTTTCATTGCCACCCAGAAGATGGCGGTGATATTCAATCTTCTTTTTCAGGAAATTCTCATATTTTCTGAATGCTGGGGAAGACATCTGTTCTTCAAAATACTTGATCATCCTCCGGTTCCACATTTCCCATTGTTCTGGCTTGCACACCCTCAGGTACTCCTGTAACACTTTCTGAAGGGGGCGGTCCAGAACAAACCTGCTATTTTCCCAGCGGATCAGGAAAACCTGCAGCAATGCATCACGAATTGTCCGCACTTTCGGGAGGGGAAGGGAGACAGAATCCTCATCCCCTTTCAACAGATACGCCATCTCCTCCTCGCGAAAACCATCCAGCACACTCAAAGGTTCAAGGTAAGATCTTATCTCCTGGCGTTTTTCCCCCGGAAGAAATTCCAGCAAAACCTGCACGGCTTTTTCCAGAGCCTGATTTTTTTCTGTTTCTTGAACCAACGTGTGGGTGAGCAACGGAATTCCAGCGCCAAGTTCCTTTACCCACTCAAGGCGCTCCTCCAGTTCAGTCCCCGTAAATCCCATCTTTTGCAACTGTTCTTTAAGACCGTCCTCGTTAAATGGCTCAAGAGGGCAGATTTGCGCACGCGTGGCTTCAGGGGTTTTCCACGGATAAGGCTTCCCACGCCCGCTCGCCCATAAAAAGGCATTGGGCAACGCCAGGAAGCGCATCAGGAAAACCGTCTCAAAGGCTTCCACAAACTCCCACGGGCTCTCGTACACCGAATCCAGCAAAAGCCAGTAACGGGTAAACTCATCTGATTTGATTTTCTGAATAATCCGATCGCAGATTTCATCCAATACCGGATTGGGAGGCAAACTCACCTTAAGTTCGTTCGCCATCCACTCAAGAAGATCTTGAATTTGTTGTTGAATCTCCCGGCTCTCCGACTTCTGGCTTGCCAGAGAAGGAAGGTGATACTCTCCAGGAGCGGTGGTGATCTCCGGGGGCGACATCATCAGAATCAGCAGGGATTTCACCCGCTCTTTTTGAGATAAAATGGTACGGTGCATGTGCAGCGCCAGCCAGGTTTTTCCCAGCCCGCGCTCCCCCTCTACCAGAATCACCCGACTTCCCCCTCTCCCGAATGAGGTGAGCATGTTCTCCACAAGGGCAATTTGCTCTATGCGGTCTGCAAAATTCTCTGGTTGATAGTTCATCATTTCCATCCTCCACGCCCCGATTGGACTGCCGGGTTGATTGATAAGCATTCGCCTTCCCGATAGCACCTGACTGCCAGGTCAAGGTCCTCCGGTTCAAGGCGCTTGAGAGGGTGAAACTCCTGCAGCATTCTTCGGGTATAACAGTCCAGTAATTCCCGCACCAGAGTCAATGCTTCCCGCGGCAACAGGCGGGCTTGAGGAAGGTGCGAGATCAGCGTGTGTTCGACGTCTTCATAGCACAACGGAGGAGCCGAGACCGAGGCAAAAGAGTCAAAGGTTCCTCCTGTGGCAACCCGAATTCGCGCCCGAATTAATTCCACCAGGTCGTTGGGTTGCCAGGAAATGAAAACAGGGGGATAGCGGCGGGAGACCTCCTGAAGAGCCGCGTCCCGCATGTCCAAAAGTTCTTTCGGCAGGAAGGCTTTCAAGAAAATTCCCCGTTCAGCCCAGATATCCGCCTGCTCAATCAGAGGAGAGAGGATCTTCAAAGCATGCGCTTCGGTATATTCCAGCATGCCGTCAATACCGTCCAGCAGGAGGAATACTCCGGGAAAACCCAGCACCTCCTGAATCAAAAAAAGTTCCTGTTTCAGGGCTTCGAGCGGAGAATCCAGAGGAGCAAGGCTGTCTGACTTCGGCAGGGCTTTTTCCCATTCTCTCAGAAAAACTTCCAGAAGGGCAAAATCCGGCTGATGATTGAGCATGTAGGCATTGCCTGCCTGCACAGCGGCTGTATTGGGGTTTCTGGTCTCCCGAATCACTTCAAGATACCAGCGGGTTTCCGGGGCGGCGCGGATAATGAACGCCGCCAGCAAAGCGCGCCAGGAAGGGGAACAACGGTTCAGGAAGAGCAGGGGAAAGTAAGCGAGCCCAAAGAACAGAGATCTGGCTCCTGCACGCACGATCTGCGCCAGGTGACGGTGGAGCAGTTCCGGGGCGGAAAGGGTGCTCAAAAAAGAAAGCGCGCTGTTCTCCCAGCAATCCGGGAGGGAATAATGCAGGGCAAAGGGACGCTGCCCCTGCCCACCCGTCCAGCAAGTGCGGTAAAGATAGAGGCGGAGCGCAGTTTTGCCACCCCCTGGCGGGGAAAAGACCAGATGGGGCTGCCTGTCGAACACGGCAGACCAGTCGCGGTGCCCAACCAGGTAACGGTGTAGATTGGCGTCCTGCGAGGCTTCCAGATGCTCGAAGGGATCAAACGCAAAACCCCAGTCCTCCACCCACGGTTTTTTCATAGAACATTTTTTCTAACCATTTCCTTTCTGTTATCTTACAAATTTCTCTCCAAGACGTGGAAAGATATTAGGATTATGCCTTCTCTACCCTTTTTATACCTTATGTCTGTCTCAGGGAAGTCTAGCAACTCTCTCATATCTATCTCACATATATCTCACCAAACCCCGTTTAAGCGTACAACTCCCTTACGGCGTTCGCTGAGCACATAGAGAGGGTTTCTGGGATCCCATTCGAGATCCTTGCGCAGACGCCACAGGGCGGTATCCATGACCCCCCACCATGTGGAAGGCGCTTCCCATCCCTCCATATCTTTTTGGGGAATGTTCGGCAGGCGGCGGAGGGCTTTGTAATACAATTCTTCCTTAGTGCAGGAAAAATCCGGCTGATGGTAGAGAAATTCCAGGAGATCATAAGACTGCGGCGAAACTTCCCAGATAGAATACCCCAGAATGACCTGTTTGCGCTCCACATCCAGTTGCAGGCGGGGTGGATGTGTGCGAAAAATATCTTCCGCCTCAGAGATACAGAGAGGGGCTTTTTTCTCCAGATAGGCTTTGACAAAGGGATAAGCCAGATCAAGCCAGCCGCGCGGAACCATTCCGCCATACCGTTTCAACCATTCCAGCAACAGTCCATCCTGTATCAGCGTTTCCAGAGTGGAATCCTGTTTCCCGGTAAGAAAGCGTAAACGGCGCTCCACAATTTCCTTCAGGGCATTGACTGACCAGGTAAGCGCCACCGGTTGTATCCGTCTGTTCTGGAGTTTCACTGTAGAAAGGAGCGACGCAGACAAGCGCGCAGGAATGAGAATTTTGATGGCAAAATCAAGTTGTTCAAACCACACCATCGAACTCAATACATGCCTTAACTGCTCCTTTAAGACGTCGCTTTCCGGGCTTTCCCACATCTCCAGTCCTTCCACAACCACCCAGACACCCAGACATCCCATCTCGCGCATCGCCTGAACCCAGGAGCGCAGGGTCTCCACGGAGCAGTCGGGGGCAAATGCTGATCGAACGCTTTCCTGAGTCGTGCGCACACGGGTAAATACTTCCCGCAGAGCAGGATACCTGTCCATCAGTCGTTCCTGCTCTATGGACGGGACAAATGCCTCCACACAGACAATCCAGACATGCTGTGCCCACTGAGGTGTTCGTTGCACCCGCTGGGGAAAACGACCCGCCCACTCCAGCGTGGCGACGCCCAGTTCCCGGAACACTTCTTCGCGGAACTGCCGGATGGATAGAAGAGGGTCAGGATTGGAAATCGGCATGGGACGCCACCGCACAATGAGAGGACCTGCCGGGCTGGGCAAGGACTGCCGGATCAAAACCTCCATGAGCGCACTTTTTCCAGAACCGTCTGCACCCACCAGAAGAACCGACTGCATTCCCCGAACCCGTTCGATTCCCTCGGGCGGCACAAAGAATCGCTCCAGCCACTCGCCTTCCTGTTCAGCGCGCAAGAGGGTAAAGAGGTCTTCCAGAGAAATTTGCGTGGTCATGGGTTGGCAATCACCTCACGCAATTCGTCAAGGGAAATCTCCTTCTGTGTCGGGAATTGACGGACATGGTGTTGAATCAACGCCTGTCCCAGCCTGAGCATGCGGGCATAAGAACCCTTACAGGCTTTGAAAAACGCTTCACTTGCCTCCTGAGATTCATATGGACTGAATAACTGGCTGAAATCTTGCCCACCCACCGCAGCAAAACGATTTTGCAAATGTCTCTCCAGTTCATCCTCACTCCATTGCAAAGCCATTTTGTCGAATCCATTTATGGTTAAATCATTAAAACAAGTGAAGACCTTAGGAACGATATTCCTGGCAAGCAACTCCGGTACAAGGCTGGAAAAGACCTGCCACCACCGGGTAAGCAAGGGATCCTGTTCAGGAAAGGTAGTATCCTGCAGGAGCAACCAGGTAGATTTCACCTGAACGGGACGCAGAGCGCACCCCTCTATCAACAATTCCCTCGCAGGAGGATTTTCCCAGCCATTTTCAATTTGCTTTTCGATTTCATCCAAGAAAACCTCTATGGCATCCTTATTTTGACCTTCCCCTTGCCTGTACGTCAGGTGCAGGCGAAGCGCCGAGGCATCTCCCATGCGCCAGACCAGCAGTCTGCCGAGCAGGGCGCGCCGGGCTGGCGGTAGATCGAGCGCAGTCCATGGACTTGCCGTTAGCAGATCCATCCAGATCTCTGCCACTGAACTGGTAACCTGTTGAAGCGGCGAGAGGGAAAGGTCCCGAGACGGTTTTAACTGCGCACACAGGACAAACTCATCGGGCTTTTTCCCGTTCATTCGTTGATACGCAGTGTACTGCACGACAGCCTCGCCATCCTCGAAATCCTGAAGAAGAAATATGCAGGGAGAACCGGAAAAAAGCCATTCTTCAGCACTGGGAGGTAATAACAGAGCCGTCTTCCAGACCAGAGGGTCTACCAGGGTGTAAACGACCCCAAAGGGATTGCGGCGAATTCCATACTGCTGGCTCAAAAACTCTTTAATCGCTGGGGGGTCTTCTGGCTCAGGAATCGCCTCAAGAGTCGTCTTGATCTCTGGGATATAGGCTTTTAATTTTCCCTGCATCTCTTCGGATAGGAATAGAATAAGCCGGCGGCGATTTGGCGTCTTAAAGAGGTGCTCTTCCAGCGCTGAAGGCTCCTGTTTAAGCATTTGAAGCATTTGAGGCTCAAGCCGTTTGAGCGCTTTCAGAATCACATCCCGGGAAGGGAGATCAAAGTGATCCCAGACCTCCAAAACCTGCCCGGCTTTTCCCTTCCAGTCTGATTCAGAGACTCTTTCCTCAAGAATTTCTTTTAAGGCTTTCAGGCAAGCCGATAAATTTATTTCTAATTTGTTCTCACCAAACCATTTCGCCCCCTTAAAGAACGTCACACTTTCGTCCAGAGAGTGAACCGCGTCCGAATCCGACAATCTCCCAAGGGATTGCAGATAGCGTTTTTGATGATTCGGGTGATTTGCCCATTGCTGGCGTTTTTCCTCCAGCAATTTTTTCCGGCTTCTGTCCTTCCATTCTTTTTGTTTTAACGACCAGCGGTGGATGGCTTCCAGAATACCCACTTTCTCGGGAGAACTTTCGTCCAGAAACTGGCGGGCTTTGGCTTCTCCTTCCCGGTTTTCCTTTTCTACCCGATCGATAAAAACCCCTAACTGCTGAAGAATCAGCCCGATAATAGACAGTTCCAAAATCCGCTCAAGAATCAACCGCCATAAGCCATCATTGGGGGCGGGAAGTTCAACGGTAAAAGTTTTTTCGCCCCAGCGGTTCATCTGCCTGACCTTTACGATCACCCTGTGCCGGGCAGCCGGAGTAGTCCCCGCTAGAAGACTGGGATAAACCACTACTTTACTCTGGGGAGAGGTTCCTCCAGCCGTCAGGGTCAGGGTTTCCGGCAGGACATTGCCTTCTTTATCCTGAAAAATAATGGAATCTGATGACAGAGAAAGTTGCAAAGAAATCGTCTCGCCCGGAGGAAGAGGAGCATCTGGAACCAGTTGAAAAACCATCGCCATCTTCCAGAGCGGAAAAGGCAACAATTGCGGGATTGTGATGTTTAAAGTGGAAAAAACAGGAGGGGTAAAAATTTTCTCTTGCTGGAGTGTAGGATGAAGCGCTTTAAGGTCATACACGATTCGAAAACATAAAACAATTAACAAAAAAAAGAAAATGAAGATTTGAAGATATTTGAGTAAATTTTCCAGAGGCAATGCATTCTTTATACGGTCCAGTATCTTTTCCATACCATACCCCGCTTTTTAAAGTATAGATGATTTACGCACAGGGTCAACAATCAATTTTGTGAGATTAAGGTGAGATTTCCAAAAGAATCCCCTGACATTGCTGAGAGAGCAGAAGCAAAACTTACCGGGTAAGATAATTGCAGAAAGGAGGTGATAACCAGAGAGAAATACCCAATCAACCCAATCATACCTGAGGAAAGGAGGTGGTTATATCGAATAAACCAGAGGTTGTTTTGAACACATCGTATCGGAATCCTCTAGAAAGGAGGGGAGAGGCATCTAAGAAATGCTAATCTATCACAATAAAACAGATAGTTTATGACGGAGAGCCGTTTCTACCCTTTGCGCACCCCCTGCAGGAGAACGGCTCTCCGTCTTTTTGTTCCCTCCAACCTGCGCGGAATATGGTACACTTCTTCGCGGTATGGACGAGAAAACTCTGCACACTTTAGAGTACCCCAAAATTCTGGAGCGGCTGGCGGGATATGCCACCTTCAGTGCCTCGGCACAGATGGCGCGCAACCTGCGCCCCACCTCCCGCCTGGAAGAAGCCCGACGTCTGCAAAAAATCACCAGCGAGGCGCGTCTGTTGCTCAGCCTGAACAGCGAGATCAGCGTTGGCGGCGTCTCCGATATCCGTCCGCTGGTGGAGCGCGCCGCCCGTCATGGGGTGCTCGAACCCGCCGAATTTCTCGCCATCAAGGACACGCTCATCTCGGCGCGCAACATCGCCCGCAGTCTGGAACGCAAGGAAAGCACCTTCCCCCTGCTGGTGGAGATAACCGCGCCGCTCACCCCGCCGCCCGGCTTGATTGAAGCCATCTCACGGGTGATCTCCGACCGCGGCGAAATCCTCGACAGCGCCTCGGAGACGCTCGCCCGCCTGCGCCGCGAGGTTAAAGTCGCCTTTGACCGTCTGATGACCCGCCTGGAGCACATGGTCAACGATCCCAGAATTGCCCCCATGCTTCAGGACAACCTGATCACCCAGCGCAACGGGCGCTACGTCATCCCCCTGCGCGCCGAGTTCAAGGGTCAGGTGCGCTCCATCATTCACGACCAATCCTCATCCGGCGCAACCCTCTTTGTAGAACCGCTGGCGGTAGTGGATTTGAACAACGAATGGCACGAACTGCAACTGCGCGTGCGCGACGAAGAACGACGCATTCTGGCAGAACTCTCCGATCAGGTGGGAGCGCACTTTGAAGCGCTCTCGGCGCTGACCGAGGCGCTGGCGCGCTTCGATTTTGCCCTTGCCTGTGCCCGATACGCCGAAGACCTGCGCGCCAGTGAACCGGTGCTGGTTCAGTACCGCCATCCCGCCCGTCCCGATCACCCCGGCAGCACCATCCGGCTCTATCAGGCACGCCACCCCCTGCTGGATCCGCAAACGGTGGTGCCCATCGACGTGGACCTCGACGAAGACACCTTCTGCGTGATCATCACCGGACCCAACACCGGCGGCAAGACCGTCACCCTGAAGACGGTAGGCTTGCTGGCGTTGATGGCGCAATCGGGTTTACACATTCCCGCCCGTTCCGGGTCGGCGTTGAGCGTGTTCGACAACATCTTTGCCGATATCGGCGATGAGCAGTCCATCGAGCAATCGCTTTCCACCTTCAGCGGGCACATCAAAAATATCAGCCGGATTTTGCGGCGTGCCAGTACGCGCACGCTGGTGCTGTTCGATGAACTGGGCGCCGGCACCGATCCGCAGGAAGGAGCCGCCCTGGCACGCGCCATCCTTGCCTACATGGTGGAAAAGCGCATCCCCTGCCTGATTGCCACCCACTACCCCGAACTGAAAATCTTTGCCCACAACACGCCGGGAGTGATCAATGCCAGCATGGAGTTCGACCTGAATACTCTGCGTCCCACCTATCATCTGACGCTGGGACTGCCGGGGCGCTCCAATGCGCTGGCAATCGCCTCACGGCTGGGTCTGGATCCCGTCATCATCGAGAAAGCCCGCGCCGAAATCAACCCGGAAGAACTGCGCGCCGAGAATCTGCTCAATGAAATTCACCGCCAGCGCGATGCTGCCCGCCGCGCCCGCGAACGCGCCGAGAAAGAACAGCGCGAGGTGGAGCGTCTGCGCGCCGAACTGGCAGAGCGGCTGGAAAAAATTGAGGAAGAACGCCAGCGCCTGCTGGAAAAAGTCCGCGAGGAAGCCGAACAGGAAGCCGAATCTCTGCGGCGTGAAGTTGAAGAGGTGCGCCGTCAATTAATGCGCGCCCGCCAGCCTCTGGAAGCACTCCAACCCCTGCGCGAAAAAAGCGAAGCCCTGGTGGAAAACGCCCGCACCGCGCTGATCTCTGCCGCACCGCTGGGGGAAACTGCATCCACCCCACAGCATCCTTTCCACGCCGGAGATAAGGTGCGCGTGCGCTCGCTGGGCATGCAGGGCGTCATCACCGCACTGGGCGAGGAAGACGCCGAAGTGCAGGTAGGCAACCTGCGCGTACGCGCCCGCCTCAGCGACCTGCAAAAGCCGGGTCAGAAGGAGAGCGCCGAAACGGAGCCTCCTGCCAGACGCACCACAAAGGGACGCACCACCCTGAAAGCCGCCACCCCCGCCGAGGTGAGTGTTTATTACCCCTCACCGGGCATGGAGATTGATCTGCGCGGTCAGGTTGCGGAAGATGCGCTGGATGCGCTGGAGCGCTACCTTGAATCGGCAGTGCTGGCAGGTTTGCCTTTCGTGCGCATCATCCACGGCAAAGGCACCGGTAAACTGCGCCAGGTCATCCGTCAGGCGCTGGATGCCTCGCCCCATGTGAAGAGCCACAGCCCCGGCGAGGAACGCGAGGGCGGCGAGGGCGTAACCATTGCCCGTCTCAAAGTCGATTGAAATTCCCACTCCGGGGAGAAAAAGCGCTCCGTGAAAAAACTGTTCACGGAGCGTCGTAGTTTAATGGAGCCGCACCGCGTTATTGCGTCTTTCTGTTCAGGTATTCTTCGATCTGACTGGCAAAGCGCGCCACGTTGAGGGGCTTGGAGATAAAGCCATCGCAACCGGCTTCCAGCGCGCGGCGGCGGTCGCCGGGCAGGGTGTGGGCAGTGAGCGCGATAATGGGAATGCTGGCAGTCTGTTCAGCATCCTTCAACTGCTTTGCCAGGTGCCAGCCATCCAGTTCGGGCAGACTCATATCCAGCAAAATCAAATCGGGGCGCTGGGTGCGCGCTTTTTCCAGCCCTTCCAGACCATCCACAGCGCTGATAACCTGAAAACCTGCCTGCTCCAGCAGGAAGCGCACCAGTTCCAGATTATCGGGATTGTCTTCGATGACGAGAATTCGGTTTGGCTGGGACATACCTGCAAATAACTATACCTGAAAATGAGACGGGCGTCAAACGATTGGAAGAGGGCAATCATGCCTTTCTCAACGTTGAAAAAATGCCCGTTCTCTGTCAGGCAACTCTCCGGGAAAATGATTACAGGTCAAAAGTTGTGATATGCTTATTTTATCCCTGCGAGGTGGATGCGCAGATATGCTGACCCCGGTTGAGCCTGTTTATCTGGTCGAACTCTTCCCCCCGCTGAGCGCCGAACTGCTTGCCCTGCTGCGGAGCATCAAACGTCCGCAATGGCTGGAGCAAACGGTATGCACCGGCTGGGCTGTGCGGGATGTAACCGCCCATCTGCTGGATACCGCCCTGCGCGATCTATCCATCAAGCGCGACCGCATGGCGCCGCGGCTTCCCGATGCGCCCATCACCAACGCCGCCGAACTGGCGGCGCACATCAACCGTCTGAACGCCGAATGGGTGGTGGCGGCACGGCGCATCAGCCCGGCTCTGCTGGTGGATATGCTGGAACTGGTGGAAAAACAGATGTACACGTTTTACAGATCCCTGCCGCCCGACGGGGTAGCGGTGCTTTCCATGCCGTGGAGCGGCGCCAAAAGCATCCCCGTGTGGCTGGATGTGGCGCGCATTTACGTGGAACGCTGGACGCACCAGCAGCACATCCGTGAAGCGCTGGGAGCACCTCTGCTGGTGGAACGCCGCTGGCTGTATCCGGTGTTCGACACACTGGTGCGCGCCCTTCCGGATGTCTATCAAATTGTGCGTCTGCCGCAAAACACAGCCCTCACCCTGCGCATCACCGGAGAGGCAGGCGGAGAGTGGTCGCTGGTGCGGCGCCCAAGCGGCTGGCGACTGTACACCGGCGCACCCGATGCCCCACAGGCAGTGGTGAAAATCGATCAGGACATGGCATGGCGCCTGATGACGCGCAACGTCAGCCCGCAGACCTGTCGCGCCTGCGCCACCCTTCAGGGGGATCAATCCCTGGCACTGCAGTTGCTGATGATGTGCGCCACCCTCTACGGGTAAGGCGGGAAGAGCCTTGTTTTCTGCGTTTTTACAAAAATGTCATGAATCTGTGATATTCTGCAAGTTGGCATAACGTTCGGTTTATGCTAAACTAGAGACACATCCCATCCATACTCTATCCAGAGGGGGGTAGATGCTGTCTATTCGGAAGTCAGCCCTGATCATGCTCATCCTGACACTGATGGGGAGCAGTCTGCTGGCGTTGGGTACTCATCAGCCGCAGGCTGTTCAGGCAGAGCCGCTCGAACCTGCCCTGGCAACGCCGCGCGTACACATCACCGTGCTGGCGCCCACCCCTGTGTCAGAAAACGTCTCTGCTGTTGCTCCACAGGGAGAGGTACAGAATCTTGCCCCCGCGGCAAACCCACAGTCGGATGCTCAAACCGCGCCGCAGAGTCAGAATCTTCAGCCGCAGGCGGCACCTCCCGATGATGCCACTGCCGTGCTTTTGCGCAATGCCGCCATCCTGCAAGAGGTCATTGCCCGTCGCGCGCAAGACCCTTCCACTGCTTTCATCTATAAGTTCATGCAAACCTACCAGACCCGCGGGGATGGAGGAGGCTGTGCCGCCGTTTGGGAAATCGTTCCCGATTACGCCAGTTTACCCAACTGGTTGACCACCCCTTCGCGTCCGGAGCACCTGTACTCGAAGATCTCGCTGTACTTCCTCGCCGCCATGCTCATCAAAAATAAAGCCGTGGATGCCAGCGGATGCGCCAACGGTGGGCTTTCCACCGAAAACGAGTGGGTTGCCAACAACTGCGGGCTTTCGGTGGCTTATGCCGCGGTGGTGCAGTGGCAAAACCGCTTCAACGAGGTCATTCTCAACGTGGCGCAGGAAACCGGCGTTCCGGCGCAGTTA
This sequence comes from Anaerolinea thermophila, assembly GCF_020723905.1. Lineage (GTDB taxonomy): Bacteria > Chloroflexota > Anaerolineae > Anaerolineales > Anaerolineaceae > Anaerolinea > Anaerolinea thermophila_A. The sequence continues at coordinate 369,551 of NZ_DYHZ01000004.1, read as the reverse complement.
ATGAAGAACATCTTCAGCCGCGAAAGCCAGTTCTGGCCCGGCATTTACTTCCTCATTCAGGAAGCCGGCCTGGGACAACTGACCCCCGCTGGTGCAGATACCCTTTTGCTGTGGAATCCCTTCTTCTACGAGCAGTTCTGCCCGCAGGTGCTTTTGCCGGAAGTCTGCCGCAAAGGCTACACCAACCTGACCTTTGAAGAACAGGAACTGCTCCGCGGCGCGCTGATGCGCATGGTGGACGCTTCCTGTCCGCTCTGCCCCGGCGGCATTGATCCCTACCAGTCAGAGTTCAGCGTGCGGGTTTTTGCCGAAAATCTCATCGCCAACTGTAATCAGGTCGGGCAGATCATCTACAACGTCACCGGCAAGAAAGCCAACCGCACATCCAGTTATGTGGACCTGTGGCAGTTCACCCTCGTCAATTATCATGCCGGTCCGGGATGCCTGACCAGCGCCATTGAGACCACCGCCAAAGCCAACATGCAGTTGACCTGGGATCTGGTCTCGGCGAACCTGCCGCCTTCCTGCCGGAGCGCCAAACTGTATGTAGAGGAAATCATTTACATGCCCGCCGAGGCGTCTCCCCCGGCGCCGTTGCCCACCGCCACGCCGACGCCAACGCCAGCGCCCTGAAAAACAGTCACCTCCCGCACGATGTCATGCGGGAGGTGTTTTTTTGTCAGGAAGCGCGTAAACGCTCAAACCACTTTTTTGACTTCCAGAGGGCTTTTTGCCGGCACGCCTACCCGCCGTGGATACCCTGGCGGGGTGGCCCCCACTTTATCCACCACCACCAGAAAACGGTCTTCGACCACACCGGGCAACTCCACAGGGATTAATTTGCGCACATTCCCACCCAGCAGGTGAATTGCCCCTTCGGCGGAATGCGTTTCAGAAGGTCCACTATCACCCTTTTGCGCCAGCATGATGCCCCCCACCCGCACCAGCGGCAAAAGATACTCCGCCAGAATGTTCATCTGAGCCACCGCACGGGCAACGGCGCAATCGTACTTTTCCCGGTAGCGGGGGTTTTGCCCCAATTCCTCAGCGCGGGCTTGCAGGGCTTCCACCTTTTCCAGTCCCAGTTTCTGCACCACATGGCGGCAAAAATCCACCTTCTTGCCCACCGAGTCCACCAGGGTCAGGCGCATGGAGGGGTACAGGATCTTCAGCGGAATGCCCGGAAAACCTGCCCCGGTGCCAATATCAATCAAACTGGCGGGGGGATTGTCACGCCATGCCAGCACACAGGAAAAAGAATCCAGAAAATGTTTGATGCGGATACCCGGCACATCCCGGATGGCGGTGAGGTTCATGCGCTCGTTCCATTCCAGCAATTCCTGCTCATAGACGCGCAGGGCTTCTATCTGCCGCGCAGATAGAGAAATATCAAACAGAGAGTCCGCATAGCGCACAAGTTCTTCCATAAGAACAGGCACATTATACCCTAACAGGGGCGCATTCCCATGCCCGGGAGCGCAAAAATCCGAAGGCAGTCCGCGGAAGCGCAAGTTTCCACAGCGTTATGGTTTTTCCGGCACGCCCGCCAGCCAGAGCGCCCCCAGGGTCAGCAGGGGCATACCCACCGCCTGCACCTTCCACCACTCTGGCACCGGCTCAATGAACAACGCCACCCAGCCCAAAACCCAGATGAGCCACACGGCAAAGCGCCCGGCGCGGCGATATGCCAGCAAAAGCGGGATGGTGAGCACAGTCAAACCCCATAAAAGGGTCTGCGGAAAGATGAGCATACCCGCCGGGATGCTCGTTCCCAGCAAGCCCCACAGGGTGGAACGACTGCGCCATACCATCCACGCGAGCCCCGCCAGCAATCCCAGCGCCACCAGCGGATGCACCTGCCACAACTCAACCGGCGCCCACACCACACGGGCATAACCGGCATACTCTCTCACGCTGTTCAACCAGTCCGGCACCCACCACCCTGTCAGCCCCACGCTGACCAGGAAAAGGAGCAGGCTGGTTCCCAGCAACCCCCACAGGAAACGCCAGCGTTTTTCCCGCAGGACAGGAAACAAAAACGCCAGCGCAGGAAACGCAATCAATTCCGGCTTAACCACCCCCAGCGCCAGCAGAACCCCTGCCCGGGCATCACGGCGGCGGGTAAAGAGCGCCGCTGCCCCGGCAAGGATGGCGCAAATGAAGGCGGTAATTTGCCCCTGAAAGAGCATCAGCAGAGGATAGTTCCACACCACCATCGCCAGAAGAATCCAGAGCGGCAGGCGATGGGAGACCGAACGCCGCACAGCCCAGAAAGCCGCCCCCAGCAGAATCAGCGAAGCCCCCTGCCAGAGAGCCGTGGCAATTTCCACATCCGGGATCAGCCCAAAGGGAAGAAGAAGCACAACCAGTTGGGCGGGATAAGCAAAGCCCTGCTGATCGCGCCCGGCGGGAATAGGCGCACCGTACAACTGGATTTGCATTGCACGGGTAGCCTCCGCCGAATACAGGTCCCCTTCGCCCGCCAGCACGCGGCGCACCCCTGCCCACCTGGGATAGAAATCGCGGTGATCGGCGCCATGCACCCACGTGCGATAGGCAAAAAACGCCGTCGCCAGCCACAGGATTACAATCACCGGCAGGACGAGGATGCGGTACAGACGGGGAGAAGCGCTCAAAGGCATGCGGACAGCCGCCTCCAGAAACATGGGGTGTTGAAAGGATTATACCGGCATTTGCCCCTTTGGAGGTTTTCGTCAGGTTGGTGGATTTCAGGAAAACCCGCGGCAATTTGCTGGTAATTTCTGCGTATCTGAGAACTTTTTCCTTTTTACCCCCAGCAAACCGGAGTACGATTCAACTGCCTTTGAGGGAGGTGAGAGATGTCGGAGCGATCTTTTTCCATTCGGTTCTGGGGTGTGCGCGGCAGTTACCCGATGCCGGGAGAAACAACCGTGCGCTACGGGGGCAACACCCCCTGCGTAGAGGTACAGGTCAACGGCTACACCATCATTCTGGACGCCGGGACGGGCATCATCCCTCTGGGACGCGACCTGATGCGCCGCGCGCGCACCAGCGGCAAACCGGTGGAAGCCGTTCTGCTCTTTTCGCATCTGCACCACGACCACACGCAGGGATTCCCCTTCTTTGCTCCGGCATTTCTACCCACCACCCGCCTGCACATCTTCGGTCCCGACTTTCTGGCTTCCAGTCCCAAGGTGACGCTGGATACGGTCATGAATCCGCCCTACTTCCCCATCCGTCTGGCAGAACTGAATGCCTGGCTGGGCTTTGCCACTGTGCGGGAAACGGATGTCATTCTCATCGGCGAGTCGGTGGGCGGTGTGGCGCTCTTCAGCGCCAGCGATACCATCCCCGCCGCCGACCCGAATCTGGTGCTGATTCGCATCCTGCGCTCGTATGCCCACCCGCAGGGAGTCCTGCACTACCGTATTGACTGGCGCAACCACGCGCTGGTGTACGCCACCGACACGGAGGGCTACGTCAACGGCGACCGCCGGCTGGCGAATTTTGCCCGCGGCGCGGATGTGCTGATTCACGATGCTCAGTACACCGATGAACATTATCTGGGGCTGGTTCCGGGCTTACCCAACACGCAGGGCTTCGGGCACTCCACCATCAGCATTGCAGTGCAGGCAGCCCAGGCTGCGCAGGCAGGGCGTCTGGTGCTTTTCCATCATGCGCCCGAGTACAGCGATGACCAGCTCGATTTCATCCAGGAACAGGTGGAGCGCATCCTGCCGGGAACGGTGGTGGCGCAGGAAGGCATGACTCTGACGCTTTACGAAGAAGATGAGCCGCTCCCACCCCGGCAACAACCGGTGCCGGTCAGCCTGCCGCGCAAAGGGTAACCCAAAAAGGTCTTAAACAGAGCATCCCTTTCGGGCTTCAAGGAAAAGGAATACCCGGTCTGCCGACATTTTGATTTATACTAAATGTATGGCGCTGGAGCCCAAAGAGATTGCCGATTTCCTCTCCAAACTGGTGCTGTTTCGCGGCATTGAAACCGAAAAACTGCTCTTTCTGGCAGAGCGCATTGAGGAAGCCCACTTTCATCCTGAGGAGATCATCTTTGAACAGGGGGGCGATGCCAACGCCTTTTACTGGGTGTACAGAGGACGCCTGCAAATGCTCCATGCCTCGCGCCAGACGCGCACCGAGGAAAATCTGGGCTTTCTGGACGAGGGCGATGCCTTTGGGTACGATCTGTTCGTAGCGCGTGAAATCCACCGCGTGACCGTGCAGGCATTGAGCGAGGTCACCCTGCTGCGCCTGCCGGGACGGCACATCCCCGACGTGGTGGATGCCCTCCCGATGCTCATCCCCCGCCTGCAGTTGATGCTGGATTCGTACAATCTCATGCTTCGCACCACCCTGCCCTGGGTGAACCCCGAGGAAATGGTGTATTACATCAGCCGCAAGCACCCCATCTTCCTGTGGCTGAGGCTTCTGCCGTTGGCGTTGCTGGGATTGCCTGTGGTTGCCGGGCTGGGGTTGACGGCATTGACCTTACCCCAGATGCTCTGGATCATCCTGTTCGCTATCAGCGCGCTGATCTTTGCCGGCATTCTGGTATGGCTCATCGCCGACTGGGCAAACGATTACTACATCATCACCAGCAAGCGGGTGGTGTTCCAGGAACGCATCATCCTCCTGTATGAAAGCCGCACCGAGTCGCCCAACGATCAGGTGCAGTCCACCGAGATGGATACGACCTTCTGGGGGCGCATCTTTGGCTACGGAGATGTGCGCATCCGCACCTTTTTTGGCTCGATTGTCTTCAACGCGGTGCGCATGCCGCAGTTCGTCGAGTGGATCGTGCAGGAACAGGTCAAACGGGCGCAATCCAGTTTGCGCCAGATGGAGATGAAAGCCCTCGAAGAGACCATCCGCCGCCGGGTGATTCATCCACAGCCGCCCGCGCCGCCGGCTTCCAAACCGCCCGAACCGGCGGCAAAGCCCTCGCGCCTGCAAGCCTTCCTGGCAGATCTGTTCCACCTGCGCTACGAACAGGGCGACATGATTCAGTACCGCACCCACTGGTTCATCCTTTTCCGGCGCACATTCATCCCCGGCGTGCTCTTTCTGGCTCTGCTTATCGCCGGCATTGTTCTTATTATCAACGCGCTTCAGGGCAAACTGGCAAACTTCCCCCTGGCGGGCGTGCTGGGTTTGCTTTTCATCCTCATGCTGGCGGCACTGGGATGGTGGCTGTACAACTATCTGGACTGGCACAATGATAAATACCTCATCACCAACGAGCAGGTGGTGGATATCAACCGTAAACCGCTGGGGAGCGAAGAACGGCGGGCGGCGCCCATCCGAAACATCCTCGGGGTGGAGTACAAACGGCTGGGCATTTTCGGGCTGTTGCTCAACTTTGGCACCGTCTACATCCGTGTCGGCGATACTACGCTCACATTTGACGATGTGTACAACCCCGCCGAGATTCAGCGGGAAATCTTCCACCGCATTGCCCTGCGCCTGCAGCGCGAACGCCAGCAATCCGCGGCGCAAGACCGCGAGCGGATTCTGGAAGTGCTGGCGGTGTACCATCGTTTGAAGGACGAACCCTGATCCCGAAAACCGGCAAGGTTCTTGCACCGTCCTGAATTGCCGAAAAGGGCAGGAAAAAACTTGCCTCTTTTTGTCTTTTTCGGTACCATGATGTACAGATATGACCACCCAATCTTCATCTCCCCGTTCCACCCGTCCACGCCGTGAAAGCCCCGAGGTGAGCACCTGGCGCAATCTGCAAACCGTGCTCAGCGTGGCTTTGCTGGTCGCCACCGTGTTTACCTTCTGGAATGCTTCCAATCTGTTTGCCGCTCAGCGCATGAGCCGCATCAACCGCCTGCTGGAAGCCGCCCGCAGTGTCCAGCAAACTCTGCCCACCCCCACCCCCTCACCGCGCCCGCCCATCGGCATTGTCGCCGGTCACTGGGGGCACGACCCCGGCGCCGTCTGTCCCGACGGGCTGACCGAGGAAAGCATCAACCTGAAGATTGCCACGCTGGTCAAACAGCGCCTGATGCAGGAAGGTTTTCAGGTGGATCTCTTTCAGGAGTTCGATACCCGCCTGAACGGCTATCAGGGGCTGGTGCTGTTGTCCATCCACAACGATTCGTGTGAGTACATCAACGACAAGGCAACCGGCTTCAAGGTGGCGGCGGCGCAAGCCAACCGGCAGACCGAAAAGACCGAACGGCTGACCGCCTGCCTGATTGACCGGTATCAGCGCGTCGTTAACCTGCCTTACCACCCGGGCAGCGTCACTGACGATATGACCGATTACCACGCCTTCAGCGAAATTAACGGCAATACCCCTGCCGCCATCATCGAGACCGGTTTCATGAATCTGGATCGCGATATCCTGGTCAATCAGACCGATCGGGTGGCAGAAGGCGTGGTACGCGGCATCCTCTGCTACCTGCGGAATGAAACCATTAACCCCGGCGGAGGGGAGGCGCCGTGAGATGATCGCCAGCGGGGATGAGCGCGCCGCCCACGAAGCCGTCCAGCAAGCCATCCGCGCCCTGCGGAGGCGAGACCGCGCGCAGGCGCGCCGCTGGGCACAGCAGGCGGTACGCCTCGCCCCGGAAGACGAACAATCCTGGCTGGCGCTGGCGGCAGTGGCATCTCCGCAGGGCAGTGTGGCGTACATCCGCCGCGCGCTGGAAATCAACCCCGCCAGTCAGCAGGCGCGCCAGGCAATGCACTGGGCAGTCCGCCGTCTGCGCGCCCAGCCCGCCACTTATTCCCTGGCAGTGCATCCCGGTTTGACCCTTCCGGCGCTGGATCTGGAAGAAACCCGCCCGATGATTCTGCCCTCTGCCGGGGCAGTGACGGAACGCCCCTTTACCCTCCCACCGAACTGGCTGAGGATGGTGCAGGGCATGGCATTTGCCCTCTTTCTGGTGATTGTGGCGGTCATCACCCTGGGGTTTACCAATGGCTGGGATATGTGGAGGCGGGCCTCGGCCGCAGAACGCCCCGTCATGGCGCTGATCAAACCCTCGCTCACCCCCACAAACACCCCCACTGCCACCCCAACCGCCACACCGACGCCCACCCCCACCGAGACCCCCACGCCTACCCCGACCCACACCCCCGATCCTACCGACACGCCGGAACCGACCGATACCCCCGAACCCCGCCGGGATGAGCCCGCCCCGCCCATTGAAGCGGAAGGACGCTGGATTGACGTGGACCTCTCCGAGCAGAAACTGTACGCCTACGAGGACGACCGCCTGGTGAACTCCTTCATTGTCTCCACCGGCACCTGGCGCTATCCCACCGTGCAGGGACAGTTCCGCATTTACGTCAAGTACCGCTACGCCGATATGTCCGGTCCGGGCTACTACCTGCCCGATGTGCCCTATGTGATGTACTTCTACAAGGGCTACGGCTTGCACGGCACCTACTGGCACAACAACTTTGGCACGCCGATGAGCCATGGGTGCGTCAACCTGCGCACCGAAGACGCCGGCTGGCTCTACAACTGGGCATCGGTGGGGACGCTGGTCAACATCCACGATTGACGCATGTCTGCCACGCTCTTTGCTTCCGACCTTGCCCCCCTCTCCCGGCGCGAGTTCCTGCGCTGGCTGAGCAGAGGAGCGCTGGGATTGTTCGCCCTGCCCTTCCTTGACCCCTATACCCGATGGGAACGTCTCAACCACCCTCCCGATGGGACGGCGGTAAAGCGCGTGCGCTGTGTGGACGATCACGTGGAGGTGTACGACCGCCCGTCCTTCTCGGCAAAACTCCAGCAGGTGTACTGGCGCGATCTGGTCTTTGAGGTGGATGAGGTGGTCATCGGGGATGAAAAGCCCGCCCACAACCGGGTATGGTACCACCTGAAGGGCAAGGGGTTTGCCCATTCGGGCAAACTTCAGCCGGTAGAGTTGCGCCTCAACCCGCCCGCGGCAACGGTGCCGCCCACCGGCTGGCTGGCAGAGGTGACCGTACCCTACACCGATACCCTGCGCGACCTGAAACGCCCCGACCGTCCGGGCTACCGCCTGTACTACAGCACCGTCCACTGGGTGCAGAAGGTGCTGAAGGACAGCGAGGGCAACGTATGGTACCAGCTGTGGGATGACAAGTTCAAGCGGGTGTATTACGCCCGCGCCGAGCATCTGCACCTGTTGAAGCCTGAAGAAGTCGCTCCGCTCTCGGCAGATGTACCCCCCGAAGCCAAACGCATCGAAGTATGGCTGAAAGATCAACTGGTGATTGCCTACGAAAACGATGAACCCGCGCTCATCACCCGCGCGGCAACCGGCGGAAAATTCATTGACGGCGATTACTCCACCCCCGCAGGACGCTACATCACCAACCGCAAACGCCCTTCACGCCATATGGCATCCGGCGATCTGGCAGCGCCCAACAGTTACGACTTACCCGGCGTGCCGTGGGTGTGCTACCTGACCGAAAGCGGCATCTCTTTCCACGGCACCTACTGGCACAACGACTTTGGCAAACCGCGCAGTCACGGGTGCATCAACCTCTCGCCCGCCGCCGCCCGCTGGATTTACCGCTGGACGCACCCCGCCGTACCCTTCGATCAGGTCACCTGGTGGGAGGATACGGGCACCAGCGTGGTGGTGAGAGGGTAACCCTTAAGAGGCTGAGGAAAGAATCGCTCTCGAGAAATGCGAGTCAGGAGTACAATAGGTTACCACCGCCCCGAGCAGTTAAAGGAGAAGATTAACATCTCAAGACCTTTCGTGGACAGAGACAGAATGGAAAGAACAATCGGAAAATGATTTGATCACTTTCCTGATTGATTTTTCACAATCTGACTGACCCTGATGAACAATCTGGTTCGCGAATATCGTTCCTGAATGAAAAAGCGCCATCTCTTAACCATTAAAACCGATTCCAGCGGCAACGTGCTGTTGCCCGTTGGGTTTGCCCGTCGGTACGGTTTTACCGGCGGAGCCAGGGTGCGCCTTGAAGAAGACGAAACAGGCTTTCGCCTTTCGCATCCCGCAGACGCACTGAAGCGGGTGTACATTGAACCCACCGACCTGTGCAACCTGGATTGCGTGACCTGCATGCGCAACGTGTGGGACGAGCCCTCGGGCAGGATGAGCATGGACACCTTCGAACACATTCTGGAAGGATTGCGTGATGTGCAGCCCACCCCCGACGTCTTCTTCGGTGGATTTGGCGAACCGCTTAGCCATCCTCACATTGTAGAAATGATTTTGCAGGCGGCTCAGATGGGTGCCAGCGTGGAGTTAATTACCAACGGCACCTTACTGCGCCCTGCCCTGATTGACGGTCTGATTCAAGCCGGGTTGAAGCGCTTATGGGTCTCGCTGGATGGGGCTACCCCTGAACACTACGCCGATGTACGTCTCGGCGCGGCGCTTCCACAGGTGCTGGAGGGCTTACGCTACCTGAAAGAACGGCGTCAATTGCAGGGTTTATCTTTACCGCGTCTGGGCATCGTCTTTGTCGCCATGAAGCGCAATATTGCCGACCTTCCCGACCTGCTCCGCCTGAGTATGGAACTGGGTGCAGATCGCCTGATGGTGACCAACGTATTGCCCTACACGCCTGCCATGCGCGAGGAAATGCTCTACCGTCACTCTTTATATTTCAGCGAAGCCTCCGCCTCGGAATATGCGCCTCAAATTGACCTTCCGCGCATGGATCTCACCCCCACGGTGAGCAAAAGCCTTTTGCCCCTGCTTCAACAAGGCTTATCCGTCACACTCGCCCGTCAACCACTCAACCAGGGCATGAATTCCTGCCCTTTTGTGGAAAAACCCTCGCTCTCGGTGCGCTGGGATGGCATGGTTGCTCCCTGTCTGGCGCTGTTGCATTCCCACCACAGTTATCTGGATGACCGGGCGCGCCGGGTACAGGCGGTCTCTTACGGCAATGTACGCGAACAGCCCCTGCTGGAAATCTGGAATGCGCCCGCCTACCGCCAGTTGCGCCGGCGTTTGCTGGTATTCGACTTTGCCCCCTGTACTGTGTGCAACAGTTGCGAGATGGCAGACAGCAATCAGGAAGACTGCTACGGCAACGATGCCCCCGCCTGCGGCGGCTGTCTCTGGGCGCAGGGGTTCATCCAGTGTCCGTAAAGCGGGAAAAATATCATCCCCCCGACCTGCATCGGGGGGATGGCAAACACGCGCTCTAGCGGCTTATTTCAGGTAGCCCAGCCACTTTTCCTGATACTCAATCATCGTATCGAGCAGTTCTTCCAGACCCTGGTAGATATCCACCACCGGATCCACCATCAGCGCCTGCAGCGCCAGCGCCCTGGACTTGTGAATCACGGCTTCGGCGGTCAGGTCGTGAACGGCAACCTGATTCATCAGCAAGCCCTTGAAACCGGCGGGCAGTTTGCCCAGCGGAATACCGTGCACACCGTTCTTATCCACGATGGCGGGTACTTCCACCGCAATCCACTCGGGCAGGTCATCAATCAAGCCTTTGTTGGGAATGTTGACGGCTTCTTCCACATAGCCCGCATCGGTGAGGATGCCCTCGATGATCGGCACCACCCGCTCTTTGAGGGTCAGTTCAATACTGGGCTGAACCTGCGAGAGGTACTGTTTGTAGAAGCGGTAGAAGTCCAGAATGCCGCGGTGATCGGTGACGTCGTATGCCCACTGAATGTACTCGCCGAAGTGGCTGTCGGAGGTGATGGGCATCAGCCCGAACTTCTCCAGAATGACCTGGAAGACGCGCCGCTCGGGCCAGGCTTCGGTTTCCACGTGGGCAAAGTCTTCTTTGGTCTCGGGCCATTTGCCGGTTTCCTTGAAGTACTTGTGCTCGGCGCTGAGCGAGGGCATATTGGCAAAGAAGGCAGGGGCTTTGGCGCGGATATCGGGGTAAGCATCCTTGCCGGTGTCTTTGTACTTTGCCGAAAGCACCACGCTGAAGTGGTTCAAACCACCCGCGCGCACTTCCAGCGCCTCATAGGGCACGCCCAGAATCTCGGGCAGGAAGCGGCGCAGGGAGCCAATCTCATGGCACAGACCGATGAACTTCAAATCGGGGAACGCCCGGTGCACAGTGGTGCAGATGCGGCTCATCGGATTGGAGAAATTGAACATGTAGGCATCGGGGCAGATGCGCATCACGTCGGCGCAGATCTCCAGAATGGGCGGGATGATGCGCAGCGAGTGGAACAGCCCGCCGGGACCGCCGTTCTCGCCATAAACCTGACGAATGCCATACTGCTGAGGGATACGCCAGTCCTGTTCCCACAGTTCAAAGCGATCGCCCACCTCAATGGAACTGATGATGAAATCCGCTCCCTGCAGGGCTTCGGCGCGGTTCGTGGTCGCCGAGATGGTGAACGGTAAACCGTGCTCTTCGATAAACTGACGGGCGGTGCGTTCTACCACCCCCATCGTGGTCGGGTTGATATCGTGCAGGACGATGTGACTGCCTTCCAGCACCTTGCTCTGTAAAATGTCACCAATGGTGCCATAACCGAACTGAGCGCTTCCGGCTCCAATGAGTACAATGGTTTTCTTCATGTGCGCTTCACTCCATCAAAATCAAAAGTTCAAAAACGGGGATGGTCTTATTGTACCTGTTTTTGGTAAAAAAGTTAACACATTTTCCTCCTTTGTTCGGGTGATTTTTGTTTTTTCTCCTTCTCCTGACTTGCGATACAATTGGGGCGCAGCCTGACGGCGGGGGGTACGTCAGGAAATTTTCTGACCTGGAGGTGTTCATGTCCCTTTCTCAACCTTCCGGCGAGGAACGCCGGGTGCAGTTTCTGGGAGGCGCCAGTGTGGACGGCGCGCCGGTAGCCTATCTCATCGTGCTGGCGGCGGTGGTCACCGTGCTGGCGTTCATCCCCTTTTCGGCAGTGCTGGGGATGGGCGGGTCCTTCCCCATGAGTCAGGGGGTGTACAGTCTGGTAGGCTGGATTCTGGGTCCTCTCGCCGGGGCGGTTTCCTCCGGCATCGGCACGCTGATCGGTGTATTCGTAGCGCCGCACACCACGCGGGTGTGGTATGTCTCGGTGATGAGCGCGCTGATCACCAGTTTTGCGGCAGGCGCCATGGCGGCAGGCGGAAAACGCCGCGGCTGGTGGCTGTTGCCTTTCGTTCTGGGCGTGCTGGGCTTCGTGGTGTATGTGGGACGCGGCTTGCAGAACGGCGTGGCGCTCTCCACCGCGCTGATGACCACCTTCGTCAACTGGAGCGCGCTGATTCTCTACCTGCTTCCTACCCGCTCCCTCTTTGCACGCTGGATTGCCTCCACCAGCCTGTTGAAACTGGCGGCAGGGCTGTTCCTCGGCACATGGATGACCTACGGTCTGGCGCACGTCTGCGCGGGCGCCATTACCTACCTGATGTTCAACTGGCCCGCCGAGGTGTGGATGACGCTCATCCCCATCATTCCGGTGGAGTTTGCCACCCGCGGCGCCATTGGCGCAGTGATTGGCACCGGCGTGATTGCCGGTCTGCGCGCCATCGGGCTGGTCAAGCCCACCCACGCCGCCTACTAGGAGGCGCCTCTCGCTCCCCTCAACAGGTCTGCGGGGAGGATAAAAAGCAAGCGCAGGTAGATATGGCGGTTCAAGCGGCGGAGAGGTTTCCGCCGCTTTTTTTCTTCTGGTACAATCATCCCGCATGGACATTCATACCCCGCTGGCACACTTCGAGAAGGTCTCGTACCAGTACCCTCACCGCACAGATTTTGCCCTGCAGGAAATCAACCTGACCGTGCGCAAAGGCGAACTGCTGGGGGTGATTGGCGCAACCGGCGCGGGCAAAACCACCTTTTGCCTGACCCTCAACGGCATTGTCCCGCAATTTTACGGTGGGCGATTTTTTGGACATCTGCGCGTTGCCGGGCTGGACACCGTGGACACCCCCATCCATCAACTGGCGCGCCATGTTGGCATGGTACTGGAAGACCCCGAAACGCAGTTGATCGCCACCTCGGTGGAGAACGAAATTGCCTTTGCCCTGGAAAACCTGAACGTCCCGGCGGAGGAAATCCGCGCCCGCATCCCGCGCGTGCTGGAGATGGTGCGCCTCGAAAACCTGCCCAAACGCCATCCCTCGGAACTCTCCGGCGGACAGAAACAGCGCCTTGCCATTGCCGCCGCCCTGGCAGTCCAGCCCGATTTGCTGGTGCTGGATGAACCCGTCTCACAACTCGACCCGCAGGGAGCGCAGGATGTGTTTGCCGTCCTGCGCGAACTCAACCATACCATGGGCATGACCATCGTCATCAGCGGGCATGCCGCCGAGGAACTGGCAGAAAGCGCCCACCGTCTCATCCTGCTGGCAAAGGGTGCCATCGTAGCAGAAGGCACACCGGAGGAGATTTACGGCAACGTGCCCCTGCTGGAGGAATACGGCGTGCGTCCGCCACAGGTAGCAAAGACCTTCTGGCTGGTGCGCCATCTGCTCCCTCCCGGCGCATCCCTGCCGGTGCGCCTGTCCGAAGGGCTGAACCGGCTGAAAGACCTGCCGCGCCCTGTCCATCTACCTGCGATTCCTGCGTCCGGGGCAACCCGTCCCTCCGCCGAAGCGCTGATCACCGTACGCGACCTGCATCACATCTACCCCAACGGGACGCACGCCCTGTGCGGGGTTTCGTTCGACATTCACGCTGGAGAGTATGTGCTGATTGCCGGGCAAAACGGCGCGGGCAAGAGCACCCTGGTGCGCCACTTTGTCAACCTGCTTCAACCCACCCGCGGTGAGGTGCACTTTGCCGGGCAGGACACCCGCACCCTCTCCACCGCCGACGCCGCCCGGCGCATCGGCTATGTGGGACAGAACCCCGATTTGCAGTTGTTCAACCGCACAGTCGAAGACGAAATTGCCTTTGCCCTGCGTCATCTGCACTACCCCGCCGATGAAGTGCGCCGCCGCACCGATGAAGCCCTGGATGCTCTGCGCCTGAACGATGTGCGCCAGCGGCATCCCTTCTCCCTCCCCAAAGGCGAGCGCGCCCGTGTGGTCATCGCCGCGGTGCTGGCGCTTCAGCCAGAGGTGCTCATCTTTGACGAACCCACCACCGGACAGGATCTGGCGGGAGCCACCGCCATCCTCGACATCACCCGCGACCTGCACCGCATGGGCAAAACCATCCTGGTGATCACCCATCACCTGTACCTGATGCCGGGTTACGCCGAGCGGGCGCTCCTGATGAACAAAGGACATCTCCTGCTAGATGCCCCCCTGCGGGAAGCCTACCACAACCTTGCCGCACTGGAGCGTACCGCGCTGACCCAGCCGCAGGCGGTCAAACTGGCGCAGGCGCTGGAAGCGCGCTGGCAGGTCCCCCTGCCACTGCTCACCCCGCAGGAAGTGGCGCAGTGCTGGCTTGCGGAGGCAACGGAATGAGCGTCATTCTCTTCCAGAGCACCGGTAAGCGCACCCTCTTCCACCGCCTGGATTTTCGTTCCAAAGCGGTGTTGATGCTGGCGGTGACGGTGACTGCGTTCGTGTGGGAAGACCCGCTGGCGCAGGCAGGACTGGCGCTGGCGGTGTTCCTTGCCTGTCTGCTGGGCGGGGTGCGGTGGGCGTATCTGCGCGTCATCTTCCTGCTGATGACCCCGCTGTTCATTCTGCTCCTGCTCACTCATGGTTTTTTCAATGTCGAGCAGGTGCGTTCCCTGCTGGGGCGGGAACAGTTGACCTATCTCCTGCGTTTTCCCGAAAACTGGCGCCTCATCGGGGGCGGCGGGCTGACTCGCGAGGGTTTGCTCTACGGGTTAAATACCGTGCTGAAGACCCTCAGTGTGGTGATGATTGTGCCGCTGGTCATCTTCACCAGCGATGTGGATCAGGTGGTGGTGGGGATGGTGCGGGCGCGTGTGCCTTACACACTGGCATTCATCTTCTCGGCAACCCTGCGCTTCTTCCCTCTGCTCTTCGCCGAAGCCCAGACCATCATCGAAGCCCAGCGCCTGCGCGGGCTGGCAGTGGAGCGCCTGCGTCCGTGGGAACGGGTGCAGGTGTACGCGCGCATCGCCGTACCGCTCATTCTGGGGGCGCTGGTGCGCTCCCAGCAGTTAGAGGTGGTCCTGCAGTCGCGGGCGTTTTCGGGCAGCCCTCAACGCACCTTCCTGCACGAGTCGCGCCTCTCCGCCGCCGACCGGGCGGTGATGGCGCTGGCACTGGGCGGGATGGCGCTGGCAGTTGCCCTGCGCCTGCTTACAGGATTTGGCAGTTTCAGGGGTTAAGAAAATCTATCCCCCTGCCTGGGACGACTCTGTCTCCCCCTCCCCTTTCTTTTCCCCATCCAGCACCACGCAGTTGCGCCCACGGTGCTTGGCGGCGTACAGAGCGGCATCGGCGCGCCGAAGCACCTCATCGAAGCGCACCTCCTCATTGAGGGCTTTCACCGCAACCCCCACGCTGACGGTGACGGCAAAGCCATGCAGGTAGCGGGTTTGTTCCTCAATCATCCGCCGAATGCGCTCGGCAACCGAGCGCGCCTCACCCGCAGTGGTTTCGGGCATGTAGATGACGAACTCCTCTCCTCCATACCGGGCGACGATGTCACTCGTGCGCACATACTTACGTAACATGTCGGCTACCGTTACCAGCACCTGATCGCCAACCAGATGCCCGTGCTGATCGTTGATATTCTTAAAGTGATCCACATCCAGCAGGATAACGGCATAGCGGCGGCGCTCAGGCGGTGAGACCTGAGCGAATTCCTCATCCAGCGAGGTAAAGAAGAAGCGCCGGTTATACACGCCCGTCAGCGGGTCGGTACTCACCAGGTACTCCAGTTCGCGCTGAACGTTGATGCGTTCCCTGATTTCCTCTTCCAGTTTCTGGTTGGTTCCGCTCAACTCGCGGGTGCGATCTTCTACAGCGTGTTCCAGTTCACGCGTGCGGCGGCGCATCTCCGCAGTGCGCCAGCGGATAATCCCCACCACCAGTCCCCCCAGCGCCGCCAGCATCAGAAGGTAAAACGCCTGCGTTTGCCACCACGGCGGACGGATAACGATATGAACGGCGCGCGGTTTCTCACTCCACACGCCGTCGTTATTGGAAGCGCGCACCAGGAAGGTGTACGTCCCCGGGTTGAGATTGGTGTAGGTAGCAGAACGATGCTCTCCGGCGGGAAGCCAGTCGCGGTCGAAGCCTTCCAGTTTGTACTGGTAGCGGTTCTGGGCAGGGTTCTGGTAATCCAGCGCGGCAAACTCGATGGAAAAGACGTTCTGGTCGTAGCGCAGTGAAATCTCGGTGAGGGTGTTGATGTCCTGCGGGAGGACTTCGCCGCCCACCGGCAAGGGCTGGTTAAAGAGCGAAAAACCGCTGAAGACAATGGCAGGGGGCGTTTCGTTGCGCGTCAGTTGTTCAGGGTAAAAAGCGTTCAAGCCGCCCGGACCGCCAAACAGCAGTTCGCCATCAGGAGCACGGAAAGCGCTGTACTGGTTGAACTGATTGCTCTGCAACCCATCCTCAAGGGTGTAGGTGAGCACTTCCCCGCTGACAGGGTCCAGCCGTGCCAGCCCGCGCGCCGTGCTGAGCCAGAGATAGCCCGATTCATCTTCCAGAATGCCGTAAACCGTCTCATTGGGCAGTCCATCGGCAAGGTGATAGGCGCGAAAGCCGGGCAGAGCAGGATCGTAGCGGTTCAAGCCGCTCAACGTGCCCACCCACAGCGTGCCCTGCCGGTCGCGGTACAGCGAAAACACGGTGTTGTCGCTCAAACTGAAGGGGTTGGCAGGGTCGTGCAGGGCATGCCGGAACTCGCCGCTCTGAAAATCCAGATAATCCAGTCCGCCGCGGTGCGTGCCCACCCACAGCCCGCGATTGCCATCGGACAAAAGCACGTTGACGGTGTCGTCAATCAGCGAGGCGGGCTGATCGGCTTGATGACGGTAAGTCTGCGCCCGTCCGGTAGCGGGGTCAAACAGCACCAGACCAAACCCCAGCGTGCCCAGCCAGAACTTCCCCTGCCCGGCGGGGACCATCGAGGTTAAGAAGTTGCTGGGCAGACTGGCGGGATCGTCGGGGTTGCGCAGGTAGGTGGTAAAGGTCTCCGAAGGGATTTCCATGCGGCTCAAGCCGCCGCCGCTGGTGGCAATCCACAGCGTGTCGGGGTCGGCAGCATAAAAAGCCGTGATGGTATCGCCGCCCAGACTGCCGGGGTTGAGGGGGTCGTTGCGGTACACGGTCACCTCGCCGGTACGGCGATTGACCTTATTTAACCCACCGCCCTGTGTCCCCACCCAGAGAATGCCGTCGCCGCCCGTCCACAGCGCGAAGAGATTGCTGGTGCTCAGTCCATGAGGGTCGCCCGGCTGGGCTTTCAGCAGCGTGAAGCGCTGACGGGCAGGTGAGAGTTTGTTTAAACCGCCGTTGCGGCTGCCTGCCCACAGCACCCCCGAGCGATCCAGAAAGAGGCGGTAGATATCATCACTGCTTAAACTCTCCGGGTTATTTATGGATGTGCGAAAGGCTTCAAACGTACCGGTAATCGGGTCAAAGCGGTTAACCCCGCCCTTCTCGGTGCCCAGCCAGAGCATGCCGTCGGGCGTTTCAAGGATGTCCCACACGGTATCGTCGCTCAAACTGGCGGGATTGGCGGGGTCGCGGCGGTAGGCGGTGAACGTCTCAGTGACGGGGTCGAAGCGCACCAGACCACCAAAGCGGGTGCCCAGCCACAGCGTACCCCGGCTGTCCTCATAAATTGCCCAGACCTGTTCGCTGGAGATGGTGCCCGGTTTTTGCGCGTCGGGCAGAAACACGGAAAAGGTTTGAGACTGACGGTCAAAGCGGTTTAAACCGTAGCGCGTACCCACCCACAGAGCGCCGCGCGAGTCCTCGCCAATGCGCAGAACCCACTTGCTCAGCGGGCGGGAATCTGCCGGGGTGGGCAGGAAGTTGGTGAATCCCTGATCTTCGCCATCCCAGCGGCTCAAGCCGCCGCGGGAACCCACCCACAGCGTGCCCTGCGAATCGACAAAGAGCGACCAGACCGAATCGCTGGGCAGACTGCGCGGATTGCCGGGATCGTGGCGGTAATGGATGAAGCGCCGCAGGGCTTTGTCGTAGCGCGCCAGCCCGGCGCCATCGGTACCGAACCACAGCATGCCGTCGGGTGTCTCCACACCCGCCAGCACAATGCTGGACTGCAGACTGTAGGGATTTTTCGGGTCGGGGCGGAAAACGGTGAAGCGGTAACCATCGTACAGATTCAAGCCGTTCTGCGTGCAAACCCACAGGAAGCCATCGCGATCCTGCAGGATGCACATGGCGGCGGCGTTGGACAATCCTTCATCCACACTGATTCGTTGAAAGCGGGGCGGTAAAGATTCGGGGGAAGCGATGGCGTGGGCAGGGAGAACCGGTAAAAGCAGAATCGACAACAAACATAATAAGAACAACCGAATTTTCATGCAACTCCCTTACACAGGTACGAGAGGGAACAAACATGCCAATCTTACCATAATCTCTATATGTTTTCTTGATTTAGTGATGAAATTGTTATTTTTTTAATCTGTCCAGAAAAAAGGGCACGCGCTGGCGTCTTTCGCGCGTGCCCGGCGACCCTTTGCCAGTCAGCCTTTCCTTCAAGTTTTTTCACCATCGCAGGGCAGGACGGGAAAGGGTGCGCCCTTTCCACACCGCCTGCCCCCGCAGGGTGAAGACAAAAGAACGCACGGCAATCCCCACGAAGAGCGCAATGCTCACCGGGTAGAAGAGGATGACCACCGGCGGAAAGCGGAAGCGCATGGCGGCAATCACCCACAGGAAGAGCGTTTCCACCACCGCCACCTGCGCCAGCGCAGGGGGAAAATCGGTCAGAGGAAGGTGGAGTGCAGACCCCAGCAGAGCCAGCGGCGGCTCGAGGAAACAGACCGTCACCCACATCCACGCCAGCACGTACAGAAGGACATGGTAATCGAAGAAAGCGAAGACGTTTTTGGTAAAGCCGTCCACCGCCTCACGGAAATTGTGGTACATGCGGCAATGCACCTCATCCGTGGCATCCAGCAGGCGCCAGCGGAAGCCCTGCTCCAGAATCCGCCGTCCTAAAGCCACATCATCCACAGCATGATCGCGCACGGCGGCAAACCCGCCGATGGCTTCAAACGCCGAGCGGCGGAAGAGCATGAACTGTCCGATAGTTACCGAAAGCCCGCGCCAGCCCAGTTTTTGTGCCAGCGCCACCGGCAAAAACGAAAAGATGCCAAACCCCATCACCGGGATGATGAGTTTCTCCCCCCAGGTGAGGGTTTCCTCATAGGGAAATGCGGTGAGCAGGTCGGCGTCTTCCGCCATCTGGGCAGACACCGCATGGCGGAGCATGGCAGGGGCATGGCGGGTATCGGCGTCGGTGAAGAGCAGCAGTTCGCCCTGCGCCGCCTGCGCCAGTTGATGACATGCCCAGTGCTTGCCAAACCAGCCCGGCGGAAGGGGCGCACCCTTCAGCACGCGCAGATGGGAAAATTCACCCGCCAGCCGCTCCAGAATGGCGCCGGTGCGGTCGGTGGAATGATCGTCCAGCACCAGCACCTCGTAATCGGGGTAATCCTGTTTCAGCAGGGATCGCACACAGGCTTCAATGTTGTTCTCTTCGTTTCGCGCTGGAACCAGCACCGAGACGCGCGGAAACCGCTTCGGGGCGGGATAATCGCTCAGGCGGCGCACCAGAAAGAAGTTCGACAGCGCAATGATCACCCCCAGCGTCAGGAAAAAAAGCACCATCTGAGGGGAATGTTCAAAGAAAGGCAACAGGGGTACGCCGTTCATACCTCCCTCCGGGAGAGCAAATGTCCCACCCATGCCCTCGGGCGGGGGGCATGCGCCAGTTCACGACGGTGCGTCCAGCCGATGAGCACCATGTTCAGAGCGGCAAAGACGATCAGCGCGGGCGAGGTGCCCAGCCAGAGGGCATACGCCAGCAGTGCCAGCGTACCCGAAAACGCCGCCCAGGCGTGCTCTTCCTGAAGCGCCAGCACCGGCAGGGTGAGCGAAGCGTAAATGGGGAAGACGCGCGGACCAATCCACGCCAGCCACACCCCCCCGCTGACCGCCAGCGCCTTGCCCCCGCGGAACTGCAGGAACGGCTGTAAGGCGTGCCCCAGAATGGGTGAGAGCGCCACCGGAACCAGCGCCCACTCGCTCAAACCGGCGCGCTGTGCCAGAAAGAGCGGCAGAAAGCCCTTGCACAGGTCAAAGAAAACCGCCAGCAAGCCGATGCGCCATCCGCCTGCTTTCCAGGCGTTTGCCGCGCCGGGGTTGCCATCACCAATGGCGCGCACATCTCTACCGGTAAAGACCCTTGCCAGAATATAGGCAAAGGGGATACTCCCCATGGTGAACCCCAGCGCCATGAAAGACAGAATATTCCACGGGTTCATCCTTGCACCTCCCACAAAAGAATGACTGCATCCATGCAGTGCCAGTTTCCCGGGAGCAGATCCCGGCGCCCGTCCGCGCGGCACCTTTCTTCCACTTTACGCTCTGCTCCCGAATTTTTTATATTTAATAACACCTTTTTTCCCAAAGAGATAGGACTTTTGTCACCAGGGCACTCCCCCTTCCTGCCTTCCTCATGTACAATTACCCGTGATGCACGAAACAGGAGGCATTCATGGCACCTTTGAACGACTGGGAGAACCCCGCCGTGCAGGGCATCCATCGCGAACCCATGCACGCCGCTTTTCTGCCATTTTCCGACGTATCGGACGCACTGCGCAATGATCGCGAACGCAGTCCTTACTTCCTCTTGCTAAACGGTTCGTGGAAGTTCCTCTTTTCCCCTACCCCTGAACAAGCCCCACCCGGTTTTGAAGACCCCGCCTTTGACGATTCTGGCTGGGATACGATTCCCGTGCCTTCCAACTGGCAGGTGCTGGGATACGGCATCCCTCGCTACCTGGCGGCAAATTACGCCTTCGACACCAGCCGCTGTCCGCAGGTACCCCACGATACCAACGAGACCGGCTCCTACCGCCTGACCTTTTCCGTACCGGAAACATGGCGCGAGCGCCAGATTTTCCTGGTTTTCGAAGGGGTGGATTCGGCATTCTATGTCTACCTCAACGGCAGGAAAATTGGTTTCAGCAAAGACAGCCGCCTGCCCGCCGAGTTCAACATCACCCCCTATCTCAAAGAGGGCGAGAACACCCTGGCGGTGCGCGTCTTCCGCTGGTCGGATGGCAGTTACCTGGAAGATCAGGACATGTGGTTCCTCTCCGGCATCTTCCGCGATGTGTACCTGATGGCGCTCCCCCCGGCGCACATTCGCGATTTCGTCATCCACACCCCGCTGGACGGCGCTTACCGCAACGCCCGTCTGGAAGTGACCCTTTTCCTTAAAAACTACACTTCGCATTCCTTCCAGGGACTGACGCTGGAAGCCAGCCTGTACGACTCCAGCGGAAACCTCGCGCACGGGTGGGTGCGCTCCGCCACCTTTGACCTGCTCGGCGATGCCGAAGAAACCTTCGTACTCTCCGACGATGTGCCCGAACCCGCCCTGTGGACGGCGGAGACGCCCAACCTCTACACCCTCATCCTCACCCTGCGCGATGGACAGGGCAACCTGCTGGAAGTCCTGCGCCATCCGGTGGGCTTCCGCACAGTGGAGGTGATGGACGGTAAAATCTTCGTCAACGGCAGTCCCATCATCCTGCGCGGTGTCAACCGCCACGAGCACCTGCCGCAAAGCGGACATGCCATCACCGTGGAATCGATGATTCAGGACATCCTCTTAATGAAGCAAGCCAACATCAACGCGGTGCGCACCAGCCACTACCCCAACGACCCGCGCTGGTACGACCTGTGCGATCAATACGGTCTGTACCTGATTGACGAAGCCAATATCGAATCGCACGGTCTGTGGGATCGCTTTGCCAGAGACCCCGCCTGGCGCACCGCTTTCCTCGAACGGGGAAGCCGCATGGTGATTCGCGACCGCAACCACCCCTCGGTGATCATCTGGTCGCTGGGCAACGAATCGGGCTACGGCGAAAATCATGCCGCGCTGGCAGAGTGGATTCACACCCACGATCCCACCCGACCGGTGCATTACGAATCGGCGCGCAATGAACCTTACCTGGATATCCTCAGCGCCATGTATCCGCGCCTCGATCAACTGGTGGAGTACGCCACTGCCCCCGGCGAAACCCGTCCCTTTGTGCTGTGCGAGTACGCCCACGCCATGGGCAACAGCCCCGGCAACCTGAAGGACTACTGGGACATCATCGAGACCTACCCGCGCCTGTGCGGTGCTTTTGTGTGGGACTGGGTGGATCAGGGACTGGAGCGCACCACCCCCGACGGACGGCGCTGGTATGCCTACGGCGGCGATTTTGGCGACGCCCCCTCGGACTTTTCCTTCTGCTGTAACGGCATTGTCTTCCCCGACCGCACCCCGCACCCCGCCTACTGGGAAGTCAAAAAGGTCTATGAGCCGGTGCGGGTGGAAGCCGTGGACGCCCTGCAGGGACGCCTGCGCCTGCGCAACCGCTACGCCTTCCGCGACCTGAGCCACCTGACCCTGCACTGGCAGGTAATCAGTCAGGGTGAGGTCTGGCAGCGCGGAGAAATGCCCGCCCCTGCCGTGCCTGCCGGCGAACGCCGCGAGATCACCCTGCCGCTGGACGCCCTGCCCGATGAAAGCGAGCATGAGGTCTGGCTGGAGGTATCCTTCCGCCTGAAGGAAGACGAACCCTGGGCACCTGCCGGTCACGAAGTGGCATGGGAGCAGATTGCCCTGCCCATTCCGCGCAAAGCCGCCATCCCGGTGCCGCTGGAGAAAATGCCCGCGCTGACCGTCCAAGAAAATGGAGCGCTGGTGACCCTCAACGGCGGCGCGGCAACGGCGCGCCTCGACCGCGCCGCAGGCAGACTGGTCTCTCTGCAAATTGAGGGGCGCGAACTGCTGGCGCAAAGCCCGCGGGTGCAGATCTGGCGGGCACCCACCGAAAACGACCTGAACACCTGGGGCGAGGAACGCGCCGCCCTGCGCTGGCGCGCCTCGGGGTACGATCAACTGGAGGAAACCGTCTCGCAGGTGCTTTTCCGCATCCTCAGCCCGTACAGCGCCCGCATGGTGGTGCACTCGCGCCTGGCGGTGCCGGATCACGTCAACCTGCCGCCCTTTGAAACCGCCGAACAGCGCCTGCGCCTGTTCCAGAACGGCTTAAACGTGTACTTCGACGAGGCGGCGCTGGATGCCCTGATTGCCCGCGTGGGAATGGAAAAGGAAGTGCCGAAAGCGCCAGATAAGCCCGCCCGCACCCAGGCACTGGTACAGGTGATGGCACAACACGGGCGCATCGCTGACCTGCTGGAAACCGCCCGCGCCTTCCTGCTGGAGCGCGGACAGAGCCTGCCTTACGACGTGCAGGAACTGCTCTCCCGCGGGGTGAGCGATGTGTACCTGCCGCGCGCCGCCTTTGACCTGACCACCACCTACACCTTCTACACCAGCGGCGACCTGCTCATCGAGGTGGACTTTGCGCCGGCGGTGAGCGGACTGCCCTTCCTGCCGCGCCTGGGCATCGAAATGGCACTTCAGCCCGGTCTGGAACGGGTGCAGTGGTACGGGCGCGGTGCGCACGAAGCCTACAGCGACCGTCAGGAAAGCGCCCGCGTAGGGGTGTACGAGATGAGCGTGGATGATCTGTTTGTCCCCTACGTGGTTCCGCAGGAAAACGGCACCCGCAGTGAGGTGCGCTGGGTGTGCCTGCGCAATGAGGACGGGAAAGGGCTGGGCGCCTGCGCCGAAGCACCTTTCTTCTTCAGCGCTCACCACTTCACTGTGGACGATTTGACCCGCGCTCGCCACCCGCACGAATTAACCCGCGTGCCCGAAGTCATTCTGCATCTGGATCCGTTCCACTCCGGTCTGGGAAGCGCCTCGTGCGGTCCCGGCAGGCTGGAGCGCGATCAGGTGAAGGCGGAAGCCCACTACTTCCGCCTGCGCCTGCGTCCCCTGCACCCCGGCGACTCGCCGTGGGAATTGAGCCGTCAGCGGTTGTAAGGATTACGGGTTGACCACCAGCAACTGCGGCGGCAGTTCGCCCTGTTGTTGCGGGTTGTAGTAATCATATGCCAGCGCTGAGGGCGCCTGCGCCCGCAGGGGGAAGCGCGCCCGCAGGCGGTAACTGAAGGTGAAGGGTTCGCCGCCCTTCATGCCGGTAAGGTACACCAGCACCTGCCGACCGGTGAGTTCATAGCGTTCCAGGCGCGTCTCGGAAGGCAGTACATCGCCGTAGCGCGTCACCAGCGCGTCCAGGTCTTCGGTCATCACGCTGAAGCCGGGGGGAATGCCCAGGTCGAGCATCACCGCTTCGGCACGTGCGCCGGCAGGCTGGAGGGTGGCAGAAACCTGCACGGTGACGGTGTCATCCACGCTTAACTCGGTGCGGTCGTAACTCACCTGTAAATCCAGCCCTTCACCCACCGGGAAGAGATCAGGGTAGCGGCTCATCGCGCTCCACGGCAGATAGTAACTGCCCACCACCTGCGCCATCAGGTTGCCCTGCCCTTCCACGCGGATGTCCACTGCATTTTCGCGCCCAAGGGGCACATCCTCAAACGTCACCATCTGCACCACGTCGAAGTTGTCCTGCGTCACCTGCAGGGTGCGTACCTGCCCGCCGTTGAGGGTGATGGTGACGCGTGCATCCACCCGATCGCCGCCCGTGCGCATGGCTTCCAGCAGGGCTTTGAGCGAGAGCACGGTGGCTTGCGTGCTGTGCCAGGTGCCAAAGGAATCCTTTTGCGCAATCAGATATGCCAGCGCGCCGCTGGTCAGGTCGGGGTATTCCTGCGCGCGCAGCATTGCCAGCGCCACCAGCGCCGTAGTCTCAATACTGCCGGTCTGCCCTTCTGCGCCGGTAAACGTGGCAACCTGACTCTGCCAGAAGACCTGCCCACCGGAGCGTTGCGCCTGCGCCGCCAGCGCATCCAGCGCGGCGCGGGTAGCAGTGCCGGTGCCCTCACCCTGCGTGCGGTCGGCGGAGACCAGCGCATTGGCAACCAGGCCCAGCACGTAGGGGTCTTTCGCCTCGCCGAGGTGATCGCGCAGGTACGCCAGCCCTTTCTGAACGGCGGTTTCGCGCTCAAATCCGGCGTCAATCAAACTCCACACCACGTAACCGGTCACCGGCAGGCGGTCATTGCCCAACGACTGCCAGGTGTTTTCATGCACCAGACCGCGGTCGTTCTCCCACGAGCCATCGCCGGACTGCTGGCTCATCAGCCACTCAGCGGCGCGGCGCACCAGGGCATCATCCACCGGATGAACGCGCGCCATGTCGGCAAATTCCTGCAAGCCGTAGGCAGTCAGCATGCGATCAGCAGGCGGGTTGCCAAACAGCGAGAAGCCGCCACCCGCCACCTCAAACGTGGTCAGGCGCTGATAGCCCAGATTGATGTATTCCTCGGCTTTCAATTCCACTTCGGGAGCGGTTTGCCCGGAGGTGCGCAGGTAATCCAGCGCCAGCACGTTGGGGTAGGTAATGGAAGAAGTCTGCTCAAAGCACCCAAACGGCATGCGCAGGAGACTATCCAGCCCTTCCACCACCTGACTGAACACACCCGGATAAACCTTGACCAGCACCTTCTGCGTGCCGGCGATGGCTTCGGGCGGGAAGAAGAAAGTCTGCCGGATGGGCTTGTCCGCCTCGAGACGATCGGACGCGCTCAGGCGGATGGGTTTGCCATCGGGATAAACCTGCACCGATTTGAGGATGGCATCGGAGAGACGTGAGCCGTAAGCCGTCACTTTGAAGGGTTGATAGCCAAAATCTCTGGCGCGGATGCGGAAGTACGCCACGCTGACCTCGTTGGCGCCAATGGTCATGCTTTTTTCCGGCTCATCCAGCAGGTCAAACCACCCAGCTGGTTCCAGCACCAGACGCACGGTTTGCGGTTCGGGCAGATAGTTGTACACACCCACCGGCACGGCAATCTCATCGCCCACCGTCAGTGCCAGCGGCAGATCGAGGTCAATGAAGAAATCCTGGAAGACACGCAGGGGGGCATCCACACTGCCCAGCCTGCCATCGGCGCTGGATGCCAGCGCGGTGATCCGCCACGTGGTGATGCTGTCGGCGACGGGGAAGTTGAGGCGCAGGAATCCGCTGGAGTCGGTAACCGCATCGGGAATCCACAGCATGGTTTCGGGGAAGTACTGGCGCAGACGCGGGGCTTGCTGAGCGGTCTGAGCACTTTCCCCGCCAGCGGCTTTTTCCTCCACCACCATGGAAGGAACCGCCGTAGCCTGGGGCGCCAGCATCGGCACAGCCCCCAGCGCCTCCCGGCGCATGGGACCGGCAAAATCTTCCGCCGCGGGCGCCGGCGCCATCGCCGCACCACCTGCCAGGAGCACGCCCAGAGGCACCCACCCAACGGTGAGAGAAAGCGCCAGCGCCAGCCCAAACAGAGCCGGCACAAAGGCGCGCTCCCAGAGGAAGCCTGCCACGCGCACCCACTGGCTGAAGATCATCAACAGGAAGGCAATCAGCGCGGCAATGAGCCAGGCATCGGAGGGAATGCGATTGCTGAAACGCACCGCGATGAGGGATCCCAGGAAGGACAGAATGGTCAGCGCGGTGAGCAGGATTGTACCACCCAGCGTCCAGTTGCGGTGGCGGATGGCAACGCCTGCCATTCCCAAGATCCCCACCCCGCCCAGCAACAGGATGAGGAGAAGCCCCATTTCCAGATCGGAGAAGAGGAACTCCAGAAAGCGCATCAGCGACTCGCCGGGCGAAGGGCTCCAGAAAGCCCCTCCCCAGGGGATGACCATGATCAGCAGGAACAGACCCAGCAGAATGCCCGCCGCGGTAAAGAGACTGCGCCAGAAGCGTTTCTCCTGCGCCAGCGCACAGGTCACGCCAAAGACCACCCCCGCGGCGGCGAGCAGGAAGACGGGGAAGATCACCCTGCTCAATCGGTTAAAGAAGGCTGCCTGCAATTGCGCCGCGCGGTTGAGATTCTGCTGGCGCGAGGATGCCACCAGAGTGAAGGCGCTCTTGCCGCCCACGCGCACCGCCTCAGCCAGTGAAGCCCGCGCCGCCCGCTCCACGTCCTGGCGCAGGGTCGGCGAAACCTGCTCAAACCGCTGGCTGTACGCCAGGTCGGGCAGGGTGTAGCCGTGCAGGTCGTAGCGCGGGGTGAGGATTTCGGACTCTAGCAGGAAGTACAGGCGGGCAAAGCCGGGGTCTTGCTCGGCAAGTGCAAACACCGATTCGTCCACCACGGCAATGCCCAGCGCCGCGGCAACCCCTGCGCCATCGGCACCGCTTACCTGAACATCCAGTTGCGCATCCTCGCCGGGTCGGTAGGTATCCTTCCCGGGCTGGATGGCAAGGTTCAGGTCACTGGCGGGATCCACCACCACCAGACGGGTATCGCGGGTGATGGCTCCGGAGGGCTGAATCCTGTAAGCATGCACTTCCAGCGTGCCGTACATATCGGCGGAGAGATCCACCGCCACCCCGGCGCGCCCGCTCTCAATCTGCACACTGCGCGTGCTGATGGTCTGCCCGCCGCGCACAATATCCAGATAGACCGTGCCCTGCGCCTGCGTGCTGAAGACGCTCAAATTCATGGTCTCGCCCACCCGATAGACGGGCTTGTCCGGGCGCAGGAGGATGCTCTCACCGCTCCACTCGCCCTCAAAGCCCACCTCGCGGTAAGCGGTCGCGCCGCGGGTATCCTGCGCCTGCAGGGTCACGTACACATACGGATGCGGGGGAATGACGCGCACCTCGCCCAGCCCGTAGGCATCGGTCTGGACGGTGAAGGTGGTGTTGCTGTCGGTAAAGGTCACCTGCACGGTCGCCTGAGCAGGGGTGCCGTCGGGATAGCGGGTAAACAGGTAAAAGATGTTTTCCAGACCGGCGCGCACAAAACCGCCCTCGGGAACCATGTCCACCACCAGCCCGCTGGCGCTAACCGGCAGGGAGAGGCTGGCAGTCTCGGCGTGACGCGCTCCATCGGTGACGGTAACCTGCAGGTAGAAGCGCGCCATGCCGCCCTCGAACTCGCTTCCGGTCAGGTAAGCGGGCAGGTCAAACTCAAAGGCGTACTGTCCCTGGTCATCGGTGACGCCCTCCAGGGTGAAGACGGTGTTGCGCTGAACGTCGAAAGTGTAGCCTTCCAGGCGCACCTCGCCGCCGGAGACGGGTTTTCCAAAGAAATACCGCGCCGTCAACGTCCCGCTGACCCGCTGACCGGGCTGGTAGTACGCCCGCTCCGTCTGCATCTCCACTTTGAACTTTGGCAGGACGTAGCGCTCCACACGCACGGTCTTCTCGCTGATGGTGTTGCCCATCTGAGCGGTAATTTTGTACTCGCCGGTGTTGACCTCATTTGCCAGTTGAAACTCCGTCCATGCCGCGCCGTAGGATGAGGTGGTCAGGGTCTTGCGGAAGACCTTGTTGCCCTTGCCATCGGCAATGGTCAGGGTCATTTCGCGCGCCACTGCCGGGCGCAGATCAAAGGCATCCAGCACGAGCGCCCGCAGATAAATCACCTGCCCGGGCTGGTAAAGGGGCTTATCGGTGCTGAGCAGGATGCGGTATTCGCGCTCCACAGTCACCGACTGCTCCAGTTGATCCCTGCCCTGAGGGCTTCTGGAGGTAATCAGCAGAGTTTGCTCGGGGGAATCCACCAGCGGCACATTGAAAGTGGCTTCCACCACGCCGCTGGCATCGCTTCTGCCGTTGAAGAGTGTCAGGGCTTTGCCGCCGCCGCGCGGACGCAGGGCAAGGCTCACCTCGGCATCGGGAATGGGGTTACCCCTGACGGTATCCCGCACCTGCAGGTGCAGGGCTGCCTGCGTACCGGGAATGAAACGATTCTGCCCGACGACCACAATTTCCTGCTGAGGCAGGCGCCCCGGCAGATTGGCATAGTACACCACCCGCTCGACCAGCACCACCGCTCCGATCACCATCAGAGCGGTTAAGACCCACCAGACCAGGTTTTTTCGGGACATGGCTCTCCTCCTCTACCAGAATCATCCATAAGACGTTGGCGGGGTGAAAATGGTTTCCCCTCAACGGGCACGTTTTTTGAGCCATTGACCCGGTCGGCGGGATGACCTCACACGGTCTCGCGGAACAACCGCCTCGCCAGCCAGGCACTCCAGCCTGCGGCAATCAGCGCGCCCACCCACAGCGCAATCAGCGCTGCCAGCGGTTCCAGCCAGCCGATTTGCATGAGGACAATGCCCAGCACCGCCAGCGCATGCAGTCCGGCAGCGCCCAGAAAGACGCGCAGGGCTTGCCCGCCGCCCTGCGCCAGCCCCACTGCCACCCGCGCGGTCAGCGCGGCATGAAGCAGGGTGAAGGCAACCCGCTCAGCGGCATACCCGGCAAGGATGACCACCGAAGGGTCGGGGGTCGCCCAGTGGACATAGGCAGTCTCGCCCAGCGCAAACGCCAGCCCCGCCAGAACTCCCGCCAGAAAGGCGGAACGCTTCTCCTGAAGCAACTGGCGGGCAGGGGGGAAGAGCAACACCAGCGCCTTAACCCACTCCTCCAGCAAGGGCGGAAAGAGCCACCACAACCCCAGAAACCACCACGGCAGGTCGGCGCCCAGAAACGGCGGCAGGTTTGCCTGCGTGCCCAGATAATCAAAGAAAGGTGCACGGATGAAGCGGTTGAGCAGGTACGCCATCGGCAAAAGCGGTACCACCGCCCCCAGCACCGCCCACACCAGCACACGCACACGGCTGAGACCTGCCACCAGCACCACACATACCAGTGTGGCAGTCAGCAACAGCGCCGTGATCACACCCATGGATGCCATGCAGACCTCCCGTTGTGTAACCTTTTCCTTTGCTTTGCATCTCAACAACAGATACAATGATTGTATCAGCCTCGAAGGTGAGTGTGAGGGAAAAATGACACGAAAAAAACCGGTACAGACGAAAAAATCCGTCCCGCGGCAGGGGTTTCCCTGGTGGGCATGGTTGATCCTTGGGGTGGTGGTGGGGTTTGGCGCCATCGCCATCGCCACGCTGGCTCAGCCCGACCGTCAGGCAACCCTGCCCGCCGAGATCAGCGTTCAGGAAGCCGCCCAACTGCGCGAGGAAGGCGCTTTTGTGCTGGATGTGCGTGAGCCGGAAGAATGGAATGAGTACCACATCCCCGGCGCAACGCTCATCCCGCTGGGAGAACTGGCAAGTCGGGTGAACGAACTGCCCCGCGATCAGAAAATTGTGGTGTACTGCCGTTCGGGCAACCGCAGTCAGGAAGGGCGCGATATTCTCAAGCAGGCCGGGTTTACCGCCGTCACCAGCATGAGCGGCGGCATCAAAGCCTGGTCGGCGGCGGGCCTGCCCACCGTGACCGGTCCATAAACGGTTTCACAACAGCAAACGCTCCCGTCGGCTTGACGGGAGCGTTTTTGATTCCTGTAAAAGGGGACCTACTTGCTGGCAACCTGTACGGCTTGCAGGGCAGTCAGTTCCGCCTGACGCGCCAGGTCGGTTGCCGCGGCAAGGATGCGCAGGGCTTCGGTGGGGTTGTGGAAGCCCATGCTGTTCTCCGCCGCCACGTAATCCCAGCGCAGTTGCGCGGCGCGGTGCAGTTTGCGGGCTTCTTCCAGTTTGCTCTGGTCGGCATTGGGATTTTCAGACGCCGTCTTGATGGCATTGATTGCCGCCACCAGCGCCTTTTCGGTATTCTGCATGGTGTCGTAAACGCTCTTCTGGATGATGCTCACCCGCTCCACCACGTAGTTAACATCGGTATGGCAGGTGCCGCAGGAACGCGCCGGGTCAAGCAATGGGCTTTTGACGTTGTGGCTGGAGAACTTTGCCGCGCCGTCACGCATGTAGGGCATGTGGCAGTCGGCGCAGGCAACCCCGGCTTTGTAGTGGGTGCTGTTGGCGGTGTACATTTCGTATTCGGGGTGCTGCATCTTGATCATGCTGGCGCCCGATTCGGCATGTTTCCAGTCGGAAAAGCCAATTTCATCGTAATAGGCTTCCATGGCTTCCACGGTGGTGCCTTTGTCCCACGGGAAGGTGAGGTAACTGCCCTCTTTGGTGAAGTAGTACTCCACGTGGCAGTTGGCGCACACCAGCGAGCGCATCTCCTGGCGCGAGAAGGTGCGCCAGTCCTTGCCCTGTTCCTTCAGGGCTTCTTCCAGCGCGGGGTTGGTAACGATCAGGCGCATGGTCTCGGCGTCATGGCAGTTGGCGCACCCGACAGGATGATTAATCTTCTCCCCCAGTTGCTTGAAGGGGGTCCTGTCGTACTCCGCCATGCCCATCTCGCTCCACAGTCTGGGGCTGTCGGCGCTCTTGCAGGAATAGCAGGTGCCGGGGGTCTTATCCGAAAGGCGCGGGGTGTTCTCCACATCGGTCAGTGAGTTGGCATGCCCGCGGTCTTCCCCGTACCCTTTGGAAAAAGGATTTCCCGCAAAGAGAATCTTGAGCATGGGGTCTTTCTCCAGTTTTTCGTACGGCTCGGAGCCGCCGTAAGGGGTACGGGTGTTGTTGGTTTCGGTCATCATGAAGGTGGAGTACTGATTGGGGAAGTTCTGCCCCCAGATGGAACTATCGGGTTCCATGGCGGCAATTTTGACCACCGGCATGACCCCACGTTGAGGCGCAGGTTGATTGCGCAGGAAAATCAACACGCCAATCAGCAGGGCGCTCAGCACCACGATGATGCCGGTGAGAATGAGGGTGGTTCCGGTAAATTTCTTCATACACTCTCCTTGGATGGTTGTTTAGCGGGTTTTATCCTGATAGGGAAGAATGGAAATGCCGCGCGGTCCGTGGGCAACGGAACGGTGGCACTCAAAGCAGTACCGATCTTCCTGCATGGGACCTGCCATGATGGTTTCCACCGTGTCTTCATGACAGCGGATGCAGTTCTCCTGGATAATGCGATCGGTGGACGGTTTGGCACGCAGGGGAGAAGGAACGTGCCCCAGAGTAAAGGCGGTCACATGATTGAAACCGGAGCGCGCCTTGACCAGATATTTGGGGATGAGCGCGTGGGGGGTGTGGCAGTCATTGCAGGTTGCCCAGGCTTTATGCCCGGCATGGTACCAGCCCTCGTACGCATCGTCCATCACATGGCAGTTGTTGCAGGTGGTAGGGTCGTCGCCGAGGTACACGGTGAAGTTGCTCACCCACATGCCCACCCCAAGAACGGCAATCAGGCAAATCACGCCAACAATAATGGGAAGCCTCATACACCTCCTGAGATTAAGAATGAGATGAAAGAATTAATCACATTTTAACCAAATTATCCCACATTCATCCGGTTTAACTTTGATTAAGCGCAAAAAACAGGGCGCCATTTCCGCGCCCTGTTCTGTCATTCTCTTTATTCGATTGTCGGTCAGGAAATCATGTTCTCGAGGATCATCTCCAGCGCCATGGTGTGACTGCACCGTCCGCGGGTCTGGAAGAAGTCACAATCGCATTTCCACTCGCCATTGGCGTATTCGATGGTATGGCTGTTATTTTCCCCATCCATGGTCACAGTAAAACTCTTAAAGTGAAAGCGTTCCCGCTGTTGCGCATAGCGCTTGGCTTTTTCAATCTTGCCAATCATTCCATAGTCCATCGGGTCACTCCTTGAGGTTAAAAATTCGTTCCGAATACAAAAAGGCACGCGAAAGCATCGCGTGCCTTAATTTCCCCTTTTGATTTCGCTCAAACCTCGCATCTTGAATCCAGTATATATCGAGTCGCAGGGAAAGTCAATCCAATTTTTTCTCGAAAACCAGCGCGTCCTCCCGGTCGAAATAGTAGCCGCGCCAGACGTCCACCACTTCATACCCCTCGGACTCGTACAGGGCAATGGCAACCCTGTTAGAACGGCGCACACTCAGGCGCACCACCGGCACCCTGAGGAACAGACGATCCTCGCAGGCGTGTAAGAGCGCCCTGCCTACCCCCATGCCGCGGTAAGCCGGCAGAACGCCAAGGGTGGCGACCCACCCCACGTGATCCGCAGGACGGACATCGCCACCCACAAAGCCAATCATCTCGTTTTGCACAACCGCTTTGAGGCGCACTAGCCCCGGCATGGTCAGCATGGCAATCAAATCCACCAAAGGCCAGGCATCCTGCCGGAAGACCTCATTCTCCAACCGGCGCAGGGCATTTAAATCCCCAATCCCTGCATCCACGATTTGATAGGTCAGCGTTTCCGTATGGCGCCCCTTACGAACAGATCAGTCTTTCTTCTCCTGGCCGGATACAAACGAACTCAGCAGGCTGGTGAACTCCATGGGGAAGATGTACTTGGTCGAAGGACTCTGCGCCATGGATTTGAGCGTCTCAAAATACTGCAGGGTGAGGGTTTTCTGGTCAATGGTCTGCGCCACCGAGAAAATGCGCTCCAGCGCCGCCGCGTACCCTTCGGCGCGCAGTAACTGGGCTTGCTTTTCGCCCTCAGCGCGCAGAATGGCGCTCTGCTTTTCGCCCTCAGCGCGCAGAATGGCGCTCTGGCGTTCGCCGTCCGCCACGTTGATGGCGGCTTCGCGCGTACCGGTCGATTCGGTCACCACCGCACGGCGGATGCGCTCGGCGGACATCTGCCGGTTCATGGCTTCCTGCACCTCGCGCGGCGGGATGATCTCGCGGATTTCCACGTTGGTCACTTTGACGCCCCAGCGTCCGGTCACCTCGTCCAGGCGGGTGCGCAGAATGTTGTTGATGGTCTCGCGCTCGGAGAGCACATCATCGAGCAGAATGCCGCCGATGACCGAGCGCAGGGTGGTGGTCGCCATACCCTGAGCGGCTACCTCAAAGTTGCCCACCTGCAGGACCGAATCGGTCGGGGAGAGCACCTTGTAGTACCACAGGAAATCAATCGAAATGGGAGCATTGTCTTTGGTAATGGCGGTTTGCTGGGGGATCTCGCGCACCTGTTCACGCAAATCTACCCGCACGGCGCGGTCAATGATGGGGATGAGCAGGACCAGCCCCGGACCGCGGTCGCCAATACAGCGTCCCAGTCGGAAAACCACCAGACGCTGATACTCGGGAACGACCTTGATGGCATTCCACAGGAAAATCAGGATGATAAAACCAATGCCGCCAATCAGGCATAACACCGAAAGTTGCGCCGCATCCATAAATTTATTCCTCCTTCTTAATGGGTTCTACTTCCAGAACAAGTCCATTCCGACGCAGAACGCGCACGGGCGTTCCGGCGGGAACGTACACCGAACAGGTGGCAGTCCACTCCTCGCCACCCACATACACGGCTCCCTGCCCGCGAATATCGGTGCGGGCTTCACCAACCATGCCAACCAGGCGGTCATAATCGTGCGTGGGACGTTGAATGGCGGCGTCAATGCTCTTACGCGCCATGAACCACAGCAACCCTGCCGAGCCGCCGGTGACCAGCACGGCAAGGACGGGGTTGACGGCGCTCCCTCCCTGAGGACTGCGGAAGGCAAAAATCGAGCCAACCACCAGCAGGGTCAGGGAAATCAGCAGGGTGATTAACCCGCGCCGCGAGCCGCGCCAGATGAGCGCAAGCACAAAGAAGATGATCCCGATTACGAACAGGACAATTGCCCAGGTGTTCAAGGGCAGGTTGATGAGGGTATAACCGGCGAGAACCAGGGCAAACAGGGCACCCAGTTCCAGCAAGCCCGTGCCCGGCATGAACAGCGCCAGTATCGCCAGCACAACCCCGCCAATCAACAAAACAAAGCCAATGTTGGGATCTAAGAGAAATTCGAAGGTCATCATGCCCTCCTGATTTCATTATACAGGATTAACCGGTCTGCACATCTCAAGAATGCATCAAATTACCGTTTCGTAAAAGGTTTGAGGGGGCAATGCGCGCGGCGAACGCGGCAGTTCAGGAAAAGGGCATATCCATGCCTTTCACCTTGCGCCAGCACAAAGTTTCATGCCATCCGGCAGAGTACAATCAGCCCATGAGCGACATGTACGATACCCTGAGCGAAGATTACGACCGCTTTGTCAACTGGGAACAGCGCCTCAAGGTGGAACTGCCCTTTCTGCTCCGGCATCTGCCCCGCGGCAGGGTGCTGGATGCCGCCTGCGGCACCGGCTGGCATGCCATTGCGCTTGCCCGCAACGGGTATGCAACCGCCGGAGCGGATCTCAGTGCGGAGATGATTGCCCTTGCCCGCCGAAACGCGCAAGCCGCCGACCTGGCACTGCCCTTTGAAACGGCGGGGTTCGGCGAACTGGCACGCGCCTTTGCCCCTCACCTGCCTTTCGATGGGGTGATTTGTCTGGGAAATTCCCTTCCGCACCTGCTCACCCCGCAAGATCTCACCCGCGCGCTGGAGGATTTTGCTGCCTGCCTGCGTCCGGGTGGAACACTCATCCTGCAAAACCGCAACTTCGATGCTGTCCTGGCGCGCGGCGAACGCTGGATGGAACCCCAATCCGCCCGCAGGGGCAGAAACGAATGGCTGTACCTGCGCTTTTACGACTTCCTGCCCGATGGACTGATTCGCTTCAACATGGTCACCCTGACGCGTGAAAAAACGGGCTGGAAGCAGAGGGTCACCGCCACCCTGCTCCGTCCGCTGCGCATGGCAGAACTGGTGGAGGCAGTGCTACAGTCCGGTTTTGACAGCGTGCAGACCTGCGGAAGCATGGAAGCAGGGGGGACGCCCTTCGACCCGCAAACCAGCGGCAACAGCATTGTGGTGGCGCGCAGGGCTTAAACCGCACCTCTGCCGAACCTGCCGGCTGTCTGTAGCAGGTTTACCGGGCGATTTCCGAACCTTCGGCGATTTTCTCAATCACCCAGAAGTGGGAAAGCCCCAGCACGCGCAGGGGGGTGGTTTCCAGCGCCTGCAGGACCGCCCGCAGGACTTTTCCCAGTGCGGGCAGGCGGGCAATGATGTTGTCATAGGCACCAAAAAGGATGCTGCGCTGAACCACCCGCACGGGTAAACCCGCAAAGAGACGCTGTAAATCGCCTGCGGTGTACACCCGCACATGTGGGGCAAGGCGGTCGCGCCAGCGCCGCGGCAGGTAGTTCACCAGCGGAATGTTGCCGAAATGATAGCGCCCCCGCCAGTAAATGCCGTGCGTCTCAAAAGGATAGCCGCGGTTGGGGCAGAAGAGGGCAATACGTCCGCCGGGTTTAAGCACCCGCACCATCTCCCGGATGGCTTGCGCGTCGTCCTGAACGTGCTCCAGCACCTCGTGGCTTAACAGAAAATCGAAATGGTTGGCAGGGAAAGGCAGGGCTTCGCCTGCCCCGCACACCACCTGCGGCGCAGATTGATGCGCCTCCACCGTGCGTTCGTGCTCAATATCCAGCCCCACGGCTTGCTGTGCCAGCGGGACAAAGCGGGCAAGGTACATGCCCACCCCACAGCCATCCACCAGCACCCTCCCGGAAATGCGCTCGCCTGCGGCGGCGAGCATCATTTTCAGGCGGCGTTCCTGCCCGGCGCGCCAGACGTAAGAGGGTTCTCCGCGCAGGGCGGCTTTGGGGGAATGGCTTGCGTTCATCGGGTTGGGCAATCCTCTCTCCAGTTTGATTCTGGAGCAAATTTTACCCCAAAAAGGCTCCCCATAAGGGGAGCCTGAGGAAACTGCGCCTGCGGAACGCGTCACTCCAGCCCGGCAAGGTAGCCGCATACCCGCTCGCGGATGGCGTCGCGGGTCTGCACAAAAGCCTGCCACTTTTCTTCGTCACTGCCTTCCACCTTAGCGGGGTCGGGAAAACCGATGTGAACCCGCCTGCCCCTGCCCAGCCAGACGGGGCAGTTTTCGGCGGCATCGTCGCACACGGTGATGACCACATCGAAGTCCTGCCCGTAGAACTGATCCACCGATTTGGACACGCCCTCGTGATGAATCCCCACCCCGGCAAGGGCTTTCAGCGCCAGCGGGTGCACATAGCCGGCGGGCTGAGTGCCTGCGCTGAAAGCCTCCCAGCGATCACCCAGATGGTGGTTAATCAGTGCCTCCGCCATCTGCGAGCGGCAGGAATTGCCCGTACACAACACCAGAACACGCTTTTTCATCCTTCATCTCTCCGTTAAAAGGGTTTCATTGAGCATAACCCAAAAACCGTTCGCCTGGGCCTCTCTTAACAAATCATTAAGGGTTTGAGCAGTTTGAGGCGTATGCCGGAGAGGTTGTCCGGTGGTCAACTTCAAAACCGGTTGGGGAACGTACTGTAATCCTTCCAGATACACTTCTTCCAAATTGGTGTACAGAATCATCTTCAGCAAGCCATCTTTGATATCTGACAGTGAGGGTAAATGCCCATCCCGGCTATGCTTCCCTTCAATGAGCAAAAGGCGATTATCCAGAACTTCTACTTCGTCACAGGTGAAGTAGTACGCTCCACCCAGATAATTGCGAATGGTGATTTTGGCTTTCTTTCCCTGGAGATTTTCTTTGGGTTGACTGGTGCGGGATTCCCTATCCTGCGCCTTCTGAGCCAACCGGCGAGAGAAGGAAATAAAGGAGTCCCTTCCAGACAGGAATACGGAAATACGTCTCTCAACAGACTCAAAGGAGTGCATGCGCACGCCGGTTTTCTCGCTGATGCTTCGATACGCTTCGCAAGCCCGTCGCCCAATGTCCGCCAGATTCTCGGTTTGAGCCAGATTCCAGTGAAGGGCATCCGAACGATAAGCCAGCACATTTTTCAATTGTTCCCGAATGAAATCCATGTCAAATCGCTGATGGGTAATTTTATGGGCATAATCGGGGCTTTTTTCTGCGTGAACGTAGAAGCCCAGAATCACATACACTCCCAGCAAACTCATCAGCGAAACAGTATCCCACTGCAGGAAATCCCGATCACCGTCAAAACCTTCATCTTTGTACACAGGAATCACGGTAATTTTCTTTCCCTGAAAGCCATAGGTATCATACACCCGCGCAAATGGATAAGAACGGGTCCGCTTGGGAGATACCCAGTAACTGACGGCCAGTTGAGTGCGGTCGGAAAACCGTAGAAGAAAGGAGGCGTCCGTTTGGAAAGCCTCCTCTAAATCTTCAATGCCGTATTCGTTTAATGTCTTCCCTGAAAACGGATCATACTGAATGCCCTTAATTACAGCCTGAATGTGCATGACTATGATTCCTCCTGACGAATCAGGCATTCAAAAGTGTCTTCGCCATTGAATAATGAATGCTGGTTGCCAAAGCCCACCTTTGCGGTAATGGTAGGAATTAAAGATTCATTGATTTCAATCCCAATGCTGTTGCGTCCTAACTGGCGGGCAACTTTCATGGTCGTGCCACTCCCACAAAACGGGTCCAGCACTGTTTCGCCTACATAGGAAAATAACTGGATACAACGATATGGTAATTCCTCCGGGAATGCCGCAATATCCTTCTCTAATGGTGAATTGGGGAGCACATTCACCATCTCCCAGAGTGTCATGTACCATTTGTTTTCTTGAAATTCTTTGACGTTGATTTTTGAGGCTTCCCTTATCTCTGGAGGAATAGATTTGTAATCAAAACGCCCTTTCTGGAAGATGATGATGCTTTCCAGCAGATTATCGGGATAAAAATACATGGGGTACGGATTCTGGAGCAGAACACCGCTTCTTCGGCTGATGCGCAGATATCCTTCGGGTTTTTTCCAGATGATGCGGTCGCGGTAACGAAATCCCGCATCCAGAAAAATCCGGGTGGCATCGGCAACAATGGGAAACTTCTCACCGTCCACCAGCATATCATCAATGTTCAGAACAAAAATCCGACCATTTGCCAGAACCCGGTATGCCTCCTGCGCCACGCTCCGCAACATCTCCAGATAGTGCTGGTACGTGCTATACAGTCCCTTGTAGTCAAAAGGAGCATTGAAATAAGGTGGAGAAGTCACCACTAAATGAACCGATTCGTCTGCAATCTCGGGCATGGCAGTGGAACTACCAATGATTAATGTGTGTTTTGTGCTCATCCAATTCACTCCATCCAGAAGGGAGTTTACGCAAAAATGCCCCTCATCTTTTTTCCTGTAGCCTGATTATAACAATCATTCTTCAACTGAACCGAATCGAGCATCCCCCCGGATATCAGGGCTGACACAGAAAAATGGTTTATCTTTCGAGCGATTCGTTTGCCAGATTGCCCGGAAATGGATATGTGCCCGTTGGTGAAAGAGTGGAAAACAGGTCAGGGTTTAATTCTGCACATCTGCATACCAGTGGGGGAAAAGCGCCGCATGCGCAAAACAGTCCTCAGGCCGGTCTGTAAGCCGCATTCTGTACCCCCAAAAAGAGGGCGGCGATCATCTCTCTAGGCGGACGGTCACCCGTCCGCTCATGCAGCCCACCCGAGACCCTTGGACGGGCAGCCCTTACTCTCCGAAGAGAGGCGGTCTCTGCTTGGCCTTGCTCCCGGCGGGGGTTGCCTGGCCGCGACATTACTGCCGCGCCGGTGGTCTCTTACACCACCTTTTCACCCTTACCCGCCTCCAGCGGCGGGCGGTATGTTTCTGTGGCCCTATCCGGAACCTTACGGTCCCCCGGGCGTTACCCGGCGCCGTGCCCTGTGGAGTGCGGACTTTCCTCGACTGCCGGTTACCGACAGCCGCGATCGCCCGACCGACCTGAGTCACTTCGAATATACCATAAATACCGGCGCTTTTGCCAGCCGGTTACAGTTCCCGTGGGATGAGGAACCACGCCGCCGCCCAACCCCGCACCCCCTGCGGATTCTCGCCGTAAATCCATTCACCGGTCTTGCCCACCTTTGCGCCTGCCGCTGTGAGGTCGGTTTCCAGCACCCGGAAGGTCTCACCGGTGCGGATTCCGCCCACCCGCGGAGCGTTGAGGGTGGGTTGCGCGCGCAAATTCAGGTCCACGCTGGCTTTGAGCAGAAGCGTCTCTGCGGGGGTAGCCGGAGAAGCGGGTTTCTGCGCCGCCACCAGCCACGCCGCCACATAACCCACAAACTTCTGGGGCGTGCGCACATTCAGCCATTCACCCTGTTTACCCACTTTTGCCTGCGCTTCGACACGGTCGCCCAGCACTTCCAGCGCGTCGCCGGGAGAGGCAACCACCAGCACATTGGCATCCAGCGCCGGACGGGCGCGCACATTGAGCGCCCCCACCGGATACACCACCACCCCGCAGGGGGCAGGCGACTGCCCGGTCAGGTGCACCAGCCATGCCGCCACAAAACCGCGCATCCCCTGAGCGGTTTGCACCTGAAGCCACTCGCCCTGCCTGCCGATCTTCGCCCGCACCAGATCGCTGTTGCCCAGCACGGTGAGCGCATCGGTGGGTTGAAGCGCGGCAAGCACATCGAACCCCGTACCGGGACCAGCACGCAGGTTAACCGCCCCCACCGGATAGACCACCACATCCGAGGGCGGTAAAGTCTGATCCACGCGCTGGACGAACCACGCTGCCACCCATCCGGCTGTTCCCCCGGCCGTGCGTACCTGAAGCCACTGTCCCTCTCTGCCAATGCGATCCTGAATCTGAACGGGGTCGCCCAGCGTCATCAGCCGCTCGCCCGCGGGGATGCCCGCACGGATACCGGCAGTGGTGTGAGGGGCTTCGCGCAGGTTGAGCGGGGCTGTGGTGAACACCTCGATGCCGCTTTCGGGTGGGAGCGGCTCGACAGGCGCAGAAGGAGGCGGCGGCACCTGCTCCAGGTACGGCAGGGGATCTACGATTTCAGCAGGATAGCCGGGCGTCTTTGCGCCTTCGATTTTCAACGTCAGGTGCAGGTGCGAACCAAACGAATTGCCGGTATTATCCGCCAGGGCAATCAAATCTCCGGCTTTGACGGCGTCGTTCTGGCGTACCAGAACTTTGGAGAGATGCGCGTAAATGGTGCGGAAGACCTTTCCGCTGACCTCGTGGCGCAGGCGAATCTGCAAGCCGTAGGGATGTCCTGAAGGATGCCCCGCCATTTCCACCATCCCATCGGCAGCGGCATAGATGTTGGCACCATCCGGCGCATACAGGTCCAGCCCCTCATGCCCGGGCAAGCCAAAGGGTTTGTAGGTGGCGGGGTTTTCGCCAAAGTACTGGTTGATGCGGCGGCTGTCCACGGGCCAGCGCAGGCGAATCTGCACCTCGGCAGGCGCGCCTTCCGCCGGAGCGGCTCCCACCGCTTCGGCTTCGACGGGCTCAGCCATCGCCATTGCCGCCATCTCCATCCCTCGATCCATATCGAGCGGTTGTCCGCGGAGCGTATCAGAGGGCAGAGGTTCGGCTTCGACAGGCTCAGCCGACGCTCCGGTCATTCCGCGGGAGTGCAGGAAAGCCGGCACCGGTTGAGGATGGTACGGCAGCATCAGAAAGCCCTCCCAGCGGTGTTCGCTGGAGATGAATTCCAGTCCATCGGGGGTGAGGCGCACCTGGACAGGGATCTCCTGGCCCGGAAGGGTGGGCAGATAGATCCACCAGCGCAGTTCTTTTTCGGCAAGGCTTTCGCAGGCTCTCAACACCCCAAAATCGCAGGTTTCAACGCCCACCAGGGCAAGAGCAAGCGGTTCCCCGCGGGCAATGCTCCGCCGCACCATGCCGGTGGCGCGCCGCCACAGCGCCGCACGGCGGGCAGGCGCTTCCATCAGGCGCAACTGAAGCAGGTCCAGCACAGTTTGAGGGGGGAGGGCATCTGCCTGACGGTGTTGAAGCCACACCCGCACCGCCTCGCTCGCCCGATCCAGCGGGAAAAAGCCATCGGCGTGAAAGCGGTCCAGCGCGGCAAAGGTCATCCCTGCCGCCAGTCCGCGCACCAGTTTTCCGAGGCTTAATTTACCCTCGTAAGGCAGGGAGAGTTCCAGCCCCTCCTCAAACGCCTCTTCAAAGAACAGAAAGCCATGCACCTGCGGGTCGAAACGGGTTTCCAGCACAGTCATATCCACCTCCAGCACGTCTTCATTATAGGATATTTTCAATCATTTATTTCAATGTTTCGGGGTTCGTTTTGGAAAGAGGAATGTAACGCTGATCACAAAAAAATGTACCATGGTTTCTGCCATGGTACATTTCCGGTTTCACTACCCGAAGACTTTACGGCTTGCGACTGCCACCCCCCGAACCGGGACCGTAGCCACTGCCGGGCGTGGGTGTGCCTTCTGTCCAGGGGTTTTGACTGCCGCCTCCGGAGGGAGTGCACTGCGGACAATCGCCCGTTCCGGGTCCGGGACCGTAGCCACTGCCGGGCGTGGGTGTCTCATCCGTCCAGGGGTTTTGACTGCTGCCTCCGGCGGGAGTGCACCCGGAGCAATCGCCCGTGCCGGGTCCGGGGCCGTAGCCGCTACCGGGGGTGGGCGTGCCTTCCGTCCACGGATTGCGGCTTCCGCCCGGCTCTGAGGTTTGCACAGGCAAACCCTGGCGGAAGCGCTGGCGCAGTTGCTCCGGTTCAACAATGCCCTCCTCTACAAGGTGCTGTTGCTGACGGAGCATCTCCTGCAGACGTGCCGGAGAGGGTTGTGACGATGCCCACTCCATCTGCTGGCGCAGGGTTTCCTGCACCCTCACCAGCGCCTGGCGGGCTTCCTCATCG
Organism: Anaerolinea thermophila; assembly: GCF_020723905.1. Taxonomy (GTDB): domain Bacteria; phylum Chloroflexota; class Anaerolineae; order Anaerolineales; family Anaerolineaceae; genus Anaerolinea; species Anaerolinea thermophila_A. The sequence continues at coordinate 327,149 of NZ_DYHZ01000004.1, read as the reverse complement.
CCCGATTGCAGGGCAAGGCGCATGGCCTGTTCCAGATGGGCTTGCCAGCGCGCCAGCAACGCCTCAGATGGGGCTTTGCCCATCTCCATCAGGCGGCTGGCTTCCTCGGCGCGCCGATTGGCGAGATCGAGCATCAGCGCCAGTTGCGCCTGCTCACGGGTGGTCAGTTCGGTGCGCACCTGCTCGGTGAGCAGTTTGACCGGGTAGAGGGGTTCATCGGGCAGACTGCTCTGCGCCGCCGCGGCGGTAATGCCCGTACCTCCAAACAACAGGGAAAAAATCAAAGCCAGTGTGACCAGCGGGGACATGTGAAAAACCTCCTTTCGACTGAATAACCTGTTCCATACAGTAAGACGGGAAACAGGCGGTCGAGATACGGGTATGCCCTCCGCAATCAGGGAGCGCGCCTCGGCGAGGAATTTTTCCCTGCCCCGGGCGTGCGAGGAAGCGCTACGCTCCGGCACCGTTTTGAGCGTTTCCAGCGTCCGCAGAACATCCGCTTCTTCAGGAGAACCTTTGTCCTTCATTCCTTACCCTCCATGTCCAGAAACCGCCGCAGCGAAGCCAGCGCGCGATGCTGGAGAGATTTCACCGCGCCAACAGGCTTTCCAATGGCACGGGCAATGGATTCGTTTTCCCATCCTTCGAGGAACTTCAGCACCACCACCTGACGTTGATCCGGGGTGAGCGCCCTTAAAGCGCGGCGCACGCGGTTCTGTTCCAGCCGTTGATGCACCTGCGCCTCAATGGATTCAACCATGGCAGGATCCGAAAGGCTTTCCCCATCGCTCTCCTCCAGCCAGCGGGCAGGGTTGCGCCGGAACGTGTCGGTGATCCAGTTGTGCGCCACGCGGTACAGATACGCCTGCAGGTGATTTTCTGGACCGCCACCGTTGCGCAGCGCCAGCAGGAAACGGTGGAAGGTATCGGCAACGCACTCCTCCGCCAGGACCTCATCGCCCAGCAGGCGCAGGGCGTAGCGGTAGATTGGCGGGCTGTAGCGGTCATACACCTCCGCCAGCGCATCCAGATCAAAGGCGCGGGCTTTCTCCAGCAGGATGGATTCATCCATGTCATTCATTCTTTAAGACGTTATACTATGCCTCACAGATACGGGGGGGAAATGCTCGCACCCGGTGAACCCGTCCAGTGCATACTCCTTCGGGCAGCCGGCAGACAAAACCGCCGGAGTTTTCCTCCGGCGGCTGACAGGATTCTTCACCCGTTAGAACAGCACCATACCCAGTTCGTTGCGGTACTGCCGCGCGGTTGGGTCGTTGGGGTCGTACAGTTCCAGAATGCCCAGCATCACCTGCCGGGCGAGATCGTTGCGGTAGCGCTTGTCCTGCCGCAGGATATCCAGCAAGCCATCCATGGCGGCTTCCAGATTGCCCCGCCGCGCCAGACGGATGGCGTTGATGAAGGTGGCATCCAGGTCGGTCTCGTTGGGCAGTTCGTTGCGTTCGTACTTCACCAGCGCTTCCACCAGCGGACGCATCTTCTCAGCGGAAGAAAATTCCCGGCTGGGCGGGAAGTCACGCAGAATCAGGGCGGCTTCGCCGCCGCGTCCCTGTGCCAGCACGCTCTTCAGCAAGCCCAGTTGCACCGCCGGACGCAGTCCTTCCTGATCTTCCAGATCGCGGAAGAGGGATTCCGCCTCATCCCACTGCTGTTCCGCCAGCAGGCTGTAGGCTTTTTCCAGCGCCAGCGCCGCCGGAGATGGCGGCATGAGGTTCTGGATGAACTCGCGGATGCGCGCTTCGGGCTGAAGCCCGACAAATTCGGCAACCACCTGACCCTGCACAAAGGCTTTCACGGTCGGGATACTGCGCACGCCGTACCGTAACGCCAGATTGGGATTTTCATCCACATTGACACGGGCGAGGCGGAAAGCGCCCTGCATCTCGTTTGCCAGCCCCTCCAGAATGGGGGTGAGATGGCGGCACGGCTGGCACCACGACGCCCAAAAATCCACCAGAACGGGCGTGTTCTGGGAATAAGCAATCACCTCAAATTCAAAATCGGCTTCATTCACATCAACGATAAAGTTGGAGGTCATCATCTCTCACTCCTTTTCTGGCTTCTGCCTGCCTTGTCGTTGAGCATACCCGACCGCTATTAGAATTATATCGGAATCCCGTTAATCTTTCATAAAAAAACCTCCCGCTTCAGGGAGAAACGGGAGGTTTTCGATTTACCGTACCGGGCGCTTATGGCGCGCGGTAGATTTGCGGGAAGTACAGCACGAAAGGCTGGATGGTGAACTGCCACTGGTAGGTGACCTGCTGGACATCGTTGCCGGCATCCACCTGCCCGCTGACGGTCACGCGGTACTGCGTGTTGTACGGAAGTGGCTGAGCGGGGGTGAAGGTGCAGGTCATCGTGCCGCTATCGTAGGACACCGTGCCGGAAACCGGCACCCAGTTAGCGCCCACCTTGCGCTCCAGCATGCCCTTCAGGTCGGCAGGGTTGATTGCCTGGCTCCACGTCCAGGTGATGGCGGGGGCGGTGGCATGCGTCGAAGCATTCGCCGGAGTAAACGCGGTGATCAGCGGATCGCGCCAGTTCAGCACGGTGTAATCGAAGGTCTGCTTTCCGGTGGTCTGATCGTGGATCACCGTCAGCGAGAGGTTGCTCAATTCCTCGTTGCCGTTGGCGCCCTTGATGACCGTATCCCACGAGCCGCGGGTGAACTTGAACTCCACGGTTTGCCCGTCGAGCAGGTTTGCCACCAGCCTCCAGTGGGTGGCATCCACCTGCGTCATCGGGACGGCGGCGGGGTTCCAGTCGCCCACCGTGCCGTCGGGGTTGATGACGCGGGTGAAGTACACCGTGCCCACGGTGAAGGAAGGTACCGTGACGTTGAAGGTCACTTCCACCATGCGGGCTTCGGCTTTCTGCCCAACCTCGTTCGACAATTCGGAAGCGTTGAAGGAGGTATCCAGCGCCTTGACGGTGTAGTAGTAGGTCGTGCCTGCCACCACCGAGGTATCCACGTAGGTGGTAGCGGGCGCCAGTACGCGGGCAATCTTCTCGCCGGCGCCGCCGCTGGTGAGACTGCGGTAGATATCGTAGGCGTACACCGCCACGTTATCGGTGGAAGCCGTCCATGAGAGATGAATGCTGGTTGGCGTCCAGTGGACAATGCTCAGCACCGGTGCGGTGGGGGCTTCGGTGTCGCTGGAGGGGTTGACGGTCAGCGCGCCCGCCTGAGCGGGATCGTAACCGTTGTTGATGCCGTCCAGGTCAGCGTACACCCAGGTGATGCCGCCATCGGTGGAGTAGCGGTAGGCGTAATCGAACGTACCCACCGCCTCAGGCAGGAGGCGCCCGCGGAACTCATCGTTGTTGCCAGCATTGCCGTTGAACTCGGCGTCCCCCCACGTCCAGGCAGTGCTGGTAGCAGGGTCAGAGCCGTCGGGACCATAGCCCACCTGCGCCAGCAAACCGGGGGTTGGCCCGGGCAGGCTGGTCACACCGTCAATATACACCTGCCCGTAGATGTATTCCGTGGGGGTCGTGCCAATGGTGTGGGTAATGGAGGGGGGCCACTGCAGGTTCGCCCAACCAATGGTCAGGCGCGGCAAGCCCATCGCTTCGTTCGAGTAGCCGCTTTGCAGGAGGGTGGTAGTGTTCACCGCCACCACCACGTAGTAGTAGCGGGTGGCGTTGGCCAGACCGGTATCGGTGTAGGTGGTGGAAGTGGTTTCGCCCACCTTCTGATAGCCGCCGCCCGAAACCAGACTGCGGTAGATGTCATAGCGTCCCGCGCCGCTCACTGCGCTCCATGCCAGCGAGACGGTGCCGTCGCCTTCAGCGGTGACGTGCAGATCGCTCACCGCGGCAGGGGCAGTTTCGGAGAGAGTTGCCACCAGCACCAGACCGCCACGGGCGGGAACATCACTCAGCGTCAGGGTGCCACTGGCGGAAACGGTGTAACTGGCGCTGGTGAAGATTTCGGTGAACTGCTTTCCGGCAGGCAGATAGCCGCTCAGATCCAGGCTCACACTGCGCGGGCTGGTACTGCGGTTAAGCACCACCACCGCGGCAGAGGAAGCCGACTTGCGCCCGAAGGCGTACACGCCGCTGGCGTCATCGGTCAGCAGGGTGCGGAAATCGCCCACTGTCAGCGCGTCATAGGCTTTGCGCGCGTCAATCAGGGTGGCGTAATGGTTGAAGAGGTCCTGGCGCGCCGTGGGGGACTGCAGATGCGTGTAGAACGGCGTACCGGTCTCATCCAGCCACGGGTAAGGCTGGCGGTTGTAGGGGTCGTCCTGCCAGGTAGAGCCGTCGTGCGCCACCGGTCCCACCAGCCCGATTTCATCGCCGTAGTAGATGGTGGGCGCGCCGGGCAGGGTCATCTGCAGGAGGGTCACACCTTTGAGGCGGGCAATGGCGTCGCTCCAGTCGTAGTTGGGATTCTGATACAGGGCAGGATCATTCTGGTCGGTGTTGTGATCCAGCATGAACAGGGCACGGTTGGTGTCGTGACTGCCCAGCAGGTTCATCATGGCGTAGAGCGCCTCGGGCGGGTAACGCTCGGCAAGGTTCTTTAGGCGCGCATCCAGTTGTGAGGGCGTCAGCGGCTGGATGATGCCCGCCGAGGAAGCGGAGTTGTGGTCGTTATCGATGAACGGCTCATCGCGCCAGAAGCCCAGCACCGCCGTGCTGAACTGATAATTCATCACCGCGTCCCACTCGCCGCCCAGAATCCACGAGGTGGCGTTCCCCCACTCCTCGCCGACGATGTAGGCATCGGGGTTCACGGCATGAACGGCATTGCGGAAGCCTTCCCAGTAGTCGTTATCGGGGCTGTTGATCGTCCCCTGATCAATATCGCCCGCCACGTCCAGACGCCAGCCATCTGCCCACTGCATCCAGTACTTGGCAATGGGATCGGTGGTCAGCGCATCCCAGATAAAGGCGCGCACTTCTGGATTGGCGGAGTTGAGGATGGGCAAACTGTCGTAGCCCCACCATGAGCGGTAGGTGGCGGCGTTGGGAGTGCCATCCGAACCGGCGCACACACCCGTACCGGGGGTGACATCGGTGAAGAAGTACCAGTCGCGGTAAGGCGAGGACGGGCTTTCGCAGGCGCCCACCTGCGAATAGCGCCCGTAGCGGTCAAAGTAAATGCTGTCGGAGGAGGTGTGGTTGAACACCCCATCCAGGATGATGTAGATTCCCCGACTGTGGGCTTCTGTGACCAGCATCTGGAAGGTGGTCAGGTCGCCAAGGAAGGGGTTGATCTTGCTGAAGTCGGTGGTGTCGTAGCCGTGGTTGGAGGGCGACTCAAAAATGGGGTTGAGGTAAATAGCAGTGACGCCCAGATCCTCCAGGTAATCCAGTTGATCGATTAACCCCTGCAGATCGCCGCCGTAGAAGTTCTTGGAGTACGTGCCCTGGCAGGCTCCTGCGGCGCGTGGATCGCACACCGGCGTATTCCAGTCGCCTTCGGGGTCGAGCGAGCGGAAGACTGTCCCGCCGGTTTCATTGTAGAAGAACGTCCCCGCGGGTTTGTTATTTGCCGAATTGCCGTCGCGGAAGCGGTCGGGGAAGATCTGGTAGATGATGGCGTTCTTCGCCCAGTCGGGGGTCTGGAAGGCGGGATCGTACACGCTCACCTGCCACGAGTTATCGGGGCTGGTGGCAAAGGTCTGCCCGGCGCCGCCGTCGCGGGTGGCGTCATCCTCGTAGTATGCCCGGGCGGTGCCGTCCATGGCGATGAAGCGGTACCAGTACACGGTAGGCACACTGCTGGCGGGCAGGATGACTTCCCAGTACTCGTAGCGGTCATCCGCGGTGATGCGGGTCATGTTGAGCAGGGTCTGGGTGTTGGTGCGGTCGTTGTACACGCGCACCTGCACACCGGTCAGGTCGTTCTTTGCCGCACGGAAGCGCAGGGTGACGGGGGTACCGGTGGGCACTGGACCGCCCGGCGTGCGGTAGAAGGTATCGCGGCTGTTGTGGTACAGGTCGTTCCACCAGATGTCGTTATCGTGCGAGGCTTGCTGAGGCACAGGAGCAAAGATGAGCATGCGTCCGTTGGCGGTGTTCAGCAAGAATCGCACCGGGTCATTGTTGGCATACACCTGAAAAGCCACATTGGCGGCATCTTTGGAGCGTCCATCGGCTCCAAAGGCATCCCACGAAGCCGTGGTGGTGATTTTGCCAATGTAGGAGCCTTTGGGAAGCGGGAAGACCCCATACGCCCAGTAATCCAGAGAAGTCAGAGTGTAGGCAGGGTCGTTGTTGTTCCATCCCTGGAACGATCCCACCGCATTGAAGGTCGCGGGGAGGACATCGCCGTACACGTGGACAATATGCTGAGCGGGTAGAAGTTTGGCGCCCACATCGCTGGCGTGGTCGTTGGTGTCGAAGGTGATCAGGACATCGGCGTTATCCGAGGCGGTAACCAGCCACGCGTTCTGTGCCGGGTAGGAGATTCCCCAGTTTCCACAGGAAACCGCTTTCCACTCGTAACGCCCGGCAGTGGCGATAGTGAGCGTACGCGAGAAGATGCCGTCGCCACCCAGCAGGTCGCCGTGGGTGCCGTCATCGTACAGTGGGGTGGAGGAATTGTCCCAGCCGTTGAAATCACCTGCCACACACCAGTTCCCACTGCCGGTTGCGTTGAGGAAAGCCCCCCAGCGCCCGGTGCTGGTATCCAGCAGGAAGATGTAGGTCTGCCCGGCAGTGTAGTTAATCACCTTTGTGGCGCCATCCTTCTGGCGCCCGTTGACGGTGAACTGGCGGCTCCATCCGCCCGTCTCGGTGATTTTGACTTCGGTGGTGCCATCCATGGTGAAGGTGTACTGCAAGGCAAACAGCCCATGCCCGACGGGTGTCATCTGCGTGGCGGGGTTGGCATTGTTCCAGCCCTGGAAGTTGCCCACCACGGTGAAGGACGTCGGCAGGGTGCCGCCCAGCGCGTTCAGGATGTTCTGGGCGGGCATCAACTGCCAGCCGGCATCGCCGGCGTGGTTGTTGGTATCAAAGGTCAGCACCACAGAACGGGTGCCGTCGGAGGTAAACCAGGAATTCTCTCCGGTAGGGAAGGAATTCCCCCAGTTACCGCACTCGACGGCTTTCCACTCATAGTCTCCTGCCGCCAGGGTCAGGGCAACCGAGTACACCCCGTCGCCGGGGAGCAGGTCGCCGTGAGTACCGTCGTCGTAGAGCGGCTGGCTGGTGTCATTCCAGCCGTTGAACGTCCCTGCCGCACACCACGAGACCGCCGGAGCAGCCAGCGGGGCGGCTGAGACCGGCTGAGAGACAGCCGGAACAAACAACAGGTTGAGCAGAATGAACACACTCAACACCGTCCGAAAGAGAGAAGCACGCATAATCCACTCCTGTTTTGTTTGGGGAAATGCCTTTCTTATTGTAGGAAAAACGCGCTTATTTGTCAAATTAATTGACGTATATCAGAATTCAGTTTTGCATTTGAACGATAACAGGTTTTTCTCGCCTTTCGCGCAGACACGGCGCGCCCTGCCAGGCTTTGGAAAGCACGGCTTCACCCCCACGGCGAAACCCCTCTCGACACGCAGGAGGGACACACGGCACCCCTGTCCAAACTTCTTTCCGATCAAACGGTCTCCTCTGATTGCCGTTATAATTGGTTCTCATGACAGTCGTCGAAGGCGCACTGAGAGTGGCATGGCGGGCTTTTCTCAACACCCTGGCGTTGATGGCGGTAGCCGTGATCCTCAGCCGCGCCGATTACCAGCCCCTGACCTTCATCGAGCAGGTGCGCGCCTATACCCGCTGGCAGGAATTCAATTATGAGGACTGGATGCTGGACGCCCTGTTGCTCAAGGGACAGATGGCAGGGTTCAGCGCGCCCCGCTACCTGAACATCCTCGAACAGCGTCAGGTAGTCTTTGACTACCTTGACCTGGTGGGCAGGATTCAGCGTCTGAGCAGTGAGATTGCCCTTATCTACGCCGACCCGCAGGTCAAAGACCCGCAAAGCGCCAGCGCCGACCTCAACCGCCAGTTGCTCGAAGCCCGCGCCGAAGAAGCGCGGCTGGCACCGCTGGCGGAAGCGGTGATTCAATCGCAGGTCAGCGCAGTGCTGACGGAAATGGGCATCAGCACGCTGGGACAGCCCATCCCGCCGGTGCTGTATCACGTCACCCCTCTGCCTTACGCCCTGATCGTCTCCCCGCGCGACCGCATCCTGCAGGAAGCCAACATCTCCCTGCTACCCGGGTTGACGCTGGAACAGCGCGTGGCAATTGAAGACGCAGTGGCGCAGGGGTTGAACCGCTCCACGCTGGTGGTGGGCATTGGTGGGGTGGGCGTGTACCCCACCATGGTGATGAGCACCACCGACCTGAACTGGCTGGTGGAGGTGGTGGCACACGAGTGGACGCACAATTACCTCACTCTGCGCCCGCTGGGCATGCGGTACGACGCTTCGCCGGAAATGCGCACCATCAACGAGACCACCGCCAGCCTTGCCGGAAAGGAAATCGGCAGGCGGGTCATTGAACGGTTTTATCCGGAGCGTCTGCCGCCGCCACCCCCGCCGCCCGCTCCCCCCAGAGACGGCGAAGCCCCCGAGCCGCAAGCCTTCAACTTCAACCGCGAGATGCGCATCACCCGCCTGAAGGTGGATGAACTGCTGGCAGAGGGGAAGATTGAAGAAGCCGAAGCCTACATGGAAGCGCGCCGTCAGTTCTTCTGGGAACACGGCTACGCCATCCGCAAACTCAATCAGGCGTATTTTGCCTTTTACGGGGCGTACAACGACGAACCCGGCGGCACGGGAGCCGCCGGACAGGATCCGGTCGGTCCGGCGGTGCGTAAACTGCGCGAACAGTCCCCCTCGCTGGCGGCGTTCCTGCGTCAGATTGCTCAGGTGCGCTCGTTCGAGGACCTGCAGAAGATGCTCTCCGCCCCCCGCTGATTCCTTCAACCTGCCGGTTACCGGAGCAGGTATTGATCCACAATGCCACCGCTACTGCCGCGCTCGCTGGGTTTCTGGCGCAGTTCTTCGGGGGTCACTTCCTCCACAGCAGGGGTGAGGATGGGCAGGATGAGCAGTTGTCCAATGGCTTCGCCCGCATTGATGACCAGCGAATGGGGAAACGGATTGACAATTTTTGCCAGAATCTCCCCCTGATAGCCCGCATCAATCACCCCGGCGCCCAGCAGATGATCGTTCCGCCCCTTGGGTTTGAGCAAGCCCACATACCCCCCGGGAATCTCCACCGCAATGCCGGTGGGCACAATTCCGGGGCTGTGTGGCGGCACGATCACCGTTTCTGCGGCGTACAGGTCGAGACCGGCATCCTCGGGGTGTTTGCGGTTGGGCAGTCTGGCATGAGAACGCACCCGGGCAACACGCAGGGTTTGCATAGATGGGTCTCCTTTCCTCGTCCGGTCAAGCCTCCGGAGCGATCACCGTGCCGCTGGGGATGACCGCATCTTTGGGAATGACCACAATACCGTCGTTGATCACGTAAAGTCCCATGTCACGGTTGGTATCGCGCGGGAAGGATTTGATGACCACATTCGAGCCAATGCGCGCGTTTTTGTCAATGATGGCGCCCTGAATGTAGCAATCTCTGCCAATGCCCAGGGCGGGGGGGATACCGGCATCGGCGCCGTTTTCCGCACAGCCACGGTCGTAGTAGTCGGCGCCCATCAGGATGCTGTCGCGAATCACCGTACCGGAGCGCACCTGACTGCGCAAACCAATCACCGAGTGGCGAATTTCGGCGCGCTTCAAACAACACCCTTCCGCCAGCAGGACGTTTTCCAGCACACAGTCTTCGGCAATCGTGCCGGGTAAGAACCGCGGACGGCTGTAAATGGGGCGATCCGGATCGTGCAGTTTAAAGGGCGGGTTGGGGCTTGCCAGCGCCAGATTGGTCTCGTAGAACGAGCGAATCGTTCCGATATCCTCCCAGTAGCCGCTGAAGTCGTACCCATACACCTGATAGTGCTGGAGCGCGTAGGGGATGACCTCCGAGCCAAAATCGTCAAAGTCGTGGCTCTCCAGCAAGCCCGCCAGGATGTTGGTCTTGAAGAAGTAAATACCCATCGAACCCAGATAGGGACGGGTGGGGTCATCCCGGCTGACAAGATTGGCAAGGCGCTGGGGATCTTTGGGTTTTTCGGCAAAATCAAGGATGCGCCCATCGGCGTCTCGTTTCAGGATGCCAAAGCGCGGGGCGTCCTCCGAACGCACCGGCTGCACTGCCACGGTGATATCGGCGTTGTGATCCCAGTGGAAGGCTGCCATTTTGTCGTAGTCCATGCGGTAGAGATGATCGCCTGCCAGAATCAGCACATACTCGGCGCGGGTGGCGCGAATCTGGAAGAGTTGCTTGCGCACTGCATCTGCCGTGCCCTGATACCAGTCGGTGTGCTCCATGGTCTGCTCCGCCGCCCAGATCTGCACCCAGCCGGTGTGGAAGACGTCAAAATGATAGGTCTGGGTGATGTGGCGGTGCAGAGAGTGCGAGTTAAACTGCGTCAACACGGCAATGCGGTAAATATGTGAGTTGATGCAGTTGCTGATGGGAATATCAATCAGGCGGTATTTGCCTGCCATGGGAACGGCGGGTTTGGAGCGCAACTTGGTCAGCGGGTACAGACGGCTCCCGCGTCCACCGCCCAGAATGACCGCTAAAACCTGATCCAGCGAGGGCATAGCAACCTCCTTGTAGGGAATAAACAGGGCAAACAAACCGGTTACCTTCATTATACAGTCAGTTGAGAAAAGCGGTTCTTCCCGTAGAGAGCAATCTTTGTGATGTTGTGAGGGATGATTTTTCCTCTTAAAGAAAGCCGCAGACTGACGGGGCATTCTTGCCGCGCACCGGGCACCTGTGATACCATCCAGTCAGAAGCACATGTTTCAGAAGGAAGGGGTATGGATAAGCCTCTCATTTTACTCACCAACGATGACGGCATTCACTCACCGGGACTGCACGCCGCCGCCCGCGCCCTGCTCCCGCTGGGCGAGGTGATTGTGGTTGCACCGCGCGAACAGCAGACCAGCATGGGGCGCAGTCTACCGCCCAACAGCGATGGCAAAATCGAAGCCGTGACTCTCCCGTTGAACGGTGGAGCGGTGCGCGCCTACGCACTGGGCGGTACCCCCGCACAGTGTGTCCTGCATGCCGTGCTGGAAATTCTGCCGCGCGCGCCTGCACTGGTGGTTTCGGGCATCAATTACGGCGAAAACATCGGCACAGGCGTGACCATCTCCGGAACGGTGGGCGCGGCGCTGGAAGGCGGCGCCATGGGCATCCCCTCGCTGGCGGTCTCACAAGCCATCGAGGGCGAGGAGTATTACGCCTACACGCAGGTGGACTTCTCCACCGCGGCGCACTTCACCGCCCTGTTTGCGCAAAAACTGCTCTCCCGCACCCTGCCGGTGGATGTGGACGTGCTCAAAGTGGATGTGCCCCTGGGCGCCACCCCGCAAACCCCCTGGCGCGTCACTCGCCAGTCGCGCCACCGCTACTATATTCCCTATCTCATCCGTCAGGGCGGGTGGGATCAGAAGGGCTTTGTCTCCGCCTCGCCCCGCGTGCGTCTGGAAGACACCGCCCCCGACGATGACATCCGCGCAGTGGTGTTCGACCGTGTCGTCTCTGTCACCCCGCTGAGTGTGGATCTGACCTCGCGCACCGACCTGGAAGATCTGGAAGATGTACTGCGTTAAAACAAGCCTTCATCCCCTCCCGGGACAGTGGGAGGGGATGAAAGAGGGGAAACTTACGCAAGAATGTTACTGGATTTCGTAGGTGATGTTCACATCCACGCTGATGACCATCTGTCCGGCGGCAATGGGCACCTGCCCCATCGCCATCGCTCCACCTTTAGCGTCGTACAGCGGCGCCGGTCCGGAACTCACGTAAGAGGAAATGTTCTGCACTGCCGACAGTTTCACGCCAGCCGCTTTCGCCAGTTCTTCAGCCTGTCGGCGGGCGTCTGCCGCCGCCAGTTGTCGCGCCTCGGTGATGGCTTTGGTCTTGTCCACCACGTCGAAGGTGATGCCGTAAATGTTATTGGCGCCCGCGCGCACCGCGGCGTCCAGCAGTTTGCCCAGCACGGTTAAATCGCGCACGGTCACGTTAACGGTGTTATCCACAATGTAGAGGATGCCGATCATCTTGCCGTCGGGATCGTACTGCTGTTGCGGGTAGATGTTAAACGCCGAGGTCTGGATGTCCTTCTCCTCCACGCCCAGTTCTTTGAGCGCATCCGCAATGGCCTGGGCTTTGCGGCTGTTCTCGTTGAGCGCATCGCTCACGCTCTCCGACTGGCTCTGGACGCCAATGTTAATGTAGGCGACATCGGGGGTGAGATACACCTTGCCATTGCCGTTCACGCTCAGCGTGCGCACCTGCGGCTGACCGCCGCCTGCCGCCACCGGCGCAGCCTGGCAGGCAACCAGTGCCACCATGACCAGCAGGAGGAAAAATACAGAGATCCGTTTGAGGTTCATAACCAACTCCTTGAAGTGAAATTCGTTTTTTTCGTTCTGTGAAATAAGACGCAGGGAGCGCAGAAAAGTTCCCAAAAAACAGTATAATCGAAACAACAGGTTAAACCGGTATGCCCGTCAATTTTCAGCAAATTCGCGAACAAATTCAGCAGAAACTGACCCAACTGGAAAGCCGCACACAGGAGAAGCAGGACCTGCTGGAGAAAGCCCTGAACCTGCTTGAGGAATATTCCCAAAAGCAGAACGACCTGCGCGAGTTACTCAATCAGGTCAGCCATCTGGCGTCCAACCTGCGCTGTGCCGAACCCTCTGATGAAGCACTGAACGGTTCCTTTGATGAACAACCCGCTCCGGAGCACTGGATACTGCTTGCCGCCGACGGTTCGCAAATCGCCCCCGACCCTCACCGCGCGGTGGAGTTTGGCGTCATCAATACGGGGCTGTTTGCCTTTCAAACGGGCGCCAGTCCGCTGGAGCGGGTGAAGAGCGAGATGTTGCTCTTCGACGAACTCTACCCCAATCACGTCCCTCTGGGCGAGGAAATGCTCGCCCTGCAGCGCGACCTGCGCGAGCGCGGTCTTCTGCTGACACAGGCGCTGGAATTCCGCCAGAAGGAATGCCCTCTCATCACCCTCACCGATGGTCCGCTGGAACTGTACCGCCAGCCCCAGCAGGATGACACCCTGCAGAAGGCGTTCGAGGATTATCTGAGCGTGCTTTCGCAGATGAAAAAAGAAGGCATCATCACCGCGGGCTACGTGGACCGCCCGCGCAGCGATTACGTCGTCAGTTTGCTGGAACTGGTCATCCTGCGCGAGGCGCAAAGCCTCAGAGACGCCGGAAAGAAACGCCCTCTGTGGGGGGTGCGCGATGTGGATTTGTTCTCCCGCATCCTTGCACCGGGCGCACGTTCGGCGCTGTTTGGCATCCACTCCCTGTCGGCGAAGCGTTTCAGCATGGACGATGAAGACCTGGCGCTGTGTTTCTTCTACCTGAACGTGGGCAAGCAGGAAAATCCTTACATTGTGCGGGTGGAAATTCCCCGTTTCGTGGCAAAGCATGCCGACCGGGTGGCGCTGGTGCAGAGCATTTTGCTGGATCAGTGCCGCCAGTTGAGCGCGCACCCCTATCCATATGCCCTGCACCGCGCTCACGAGATTGCCGTGGTACACTACGACGAACGGCAGGTGCTGGAGAACATGCTTGCCATGGAAATCCGCCGCCGCGGCGCCGAACCCGGGCAGGTTTCTCATAAACAGAGCCATAAAGACAACATCAGCCGGAGGTAAGAGAGCATGACCATGAATACCGGTTTTGGCAGACTGTTAGGCGCATCCACTCTGGAAAGTCTGGTGGGCTGCCGGGTGACGCAGGAAAATGTGCCTGCCTTTGGCAGTCTGGTACGCCTGCCCGTGGATGATCATTATCAGGTGTACGGGCTGGTGTACAACATTCACATCGAACAGGATAACACCGTGCGTCAGTTAGCCGCCACGGGCAACATCCGCGAGGAGGTGGTGCGCGACAACCGCGAGAACCGCACCGTGCCCATCGAGTTCAACCTGCTCCACGTGGGCTATGAAGATCACGGGCACATTTCCCACCTTCTGCCGCCGCGCATCCCCCTCAGTCTGGAGGTGATTCATCTCTGCACCCCCGCCGAGGTGGTGCGCTTCACCAGCGCGGGACGGCTGGGCTACTTTCGCCACATCCTGCGCGCCCAGCAGGCGCCCATCCCCGAACTGTTTGCCGCTCACCTGCTTCAGGCAAGCCGCGCGCACGCGGCAGGCGGCGACCCCCACTGGATTCAGCGCGCCCAGCAGGAGATCATCATCCTCCTGCGAGACGACTACGCCGCCCTGATGAACGTGCTGAACGCTCTGGCAGATGTGGCGCAGACCGCCCCATAACGCAGAAACCCTTTGAAGATGGAGGACGCATGTCCATTTTAGACTGGACTCCCGTGGCGCGAATGCGCCGCAACCATGCTCTGGAACACGCCACCTTACAGGTACTGGCTGAACGCAACCCCCGTCTGATGGTGGCGGGCTACTCCGACACCCGCGGCTTCTGGATTGTGGGCAACCTCTCCACCGATGAGGTGTACGAAGCCGTCGAGCAAGCCCTGGCGCGCCTGAACGCGGGAGAGTACCGCCTTGCCATTCACCCCAACTGCGGCACTAACTTTGCCGTGGCAGGCTTTGCCGCTGGAACGGTGGGCTGGCTCGCTTCGCTGAACATGGGACGCGACTGGCGCTCGCGGCTGGAACGCTGGAGCATCATCGTCCCGCTGGTCACGCTGGCGTTGATTCTGGTGTACCCGCTGGGATCCCTGATTCAACAGCGCATCACCACTGCGCCGCCCGTCGGTATGCGTGTCCTTGCCATTACCCGCCAGGCACAGAACAACCTGATTGTCCACCGTGTGCTGACCCGGGGATGAGCGATGAGCGAAAAGCCCGTTGTGTATGTCCTTCACGGCAATGATTCCTACGCCATGCAGGCATTCATCCATGCCATGCTGGAAAAAATGGGCGACCCCGGTATTGCCGACCTGAACCTCACCCGTCTGGATGGACGCACCGCCAGCGAGGACGACATCTTCAACGCCGCGGGCGCGATGCCCTTTCTGGCAGAGCGGCGGCTGGTCATCCTCACCCACCCCTTTACCCGCCTGACCGCCGAAGCCGCGCGGGAGCGCTTCTGTCAGCGGCTGGATGCCCTGCCCGAGACCACCGCGCTGGTGCTGGTCATCGAGGACGTCATTGAGCGGCGCAACTGGGTGCACTTTCCCCAAAAACACTGGTTCCGCACCTGGATGCAGAAAGCGGGCAAGCGCGCCTATTACCACCTCTGCGCTCTGCCCGAACTTTCTGCCATGCCCGCCTGGATTCAAAAAGAAGCCCGCGCGCTGGGCGGTCAATTCACCGCCGAAGCCGCCGCCGAACTCACCCGTCATGTGGGCAACGACACCCAGACGGCGCGGCAGGAAATTGAAAAACTGCTCACCTATGTCAATTTTCAACGCCCTGTGGAGATCGAAGACGTCGCCGAACTGACCGCGCAGGGCGGCGAAGCCAGTCTCTTTGCCATGATGGACGCGCTCGCCGAAGGCAACGCCCGTCTGGCACAGAACTTGCTCCATCGTTTGCTGGAGGAAGAGGATGAATTCAGCCTGTTTGGGATGATTGTGCGTCAGTTCCGCCTGCTCCTGCTGGCGCGCGAACTGCTCGACGAGGGCAAAGGTGCGGCAGAATTCGTGCAGGCGGGCATCAGCGCCTCCCCTTACGTGGCAGAAAAAAGCCTTCAGCAGGCACGGCGCTTCTCCATCACGCAACTGGAAGCCATTTACCGCACCCTTTTTGAGATGGATACCGCCGTCAAAACCGGAAACGCCGACCTTCCCACCGCACTGGATACCTTTATCGTTGCGCTGTCCCGCTGAAGCCCTCTCCCCACCTCCACCGCACGCCTTACCGAGGGAATTGTCTGTGAAGAGTTAAGGAGATGGCATGAGACGTTTATTTGGATTATCTGCTCTGACGCTGGCGATTGCCGCCGCCTTCCTGTGGATGATTCTGCAATCGGCAGAGCGATTCCGCGCCGGGGTGGCGCAAGCCCAGACCCCGCCCCCGCCTGCCGTTGAGGAAGCCCTGCGCACCGCCGTTGCCCGCGAGGTGCAGGCAAAGCGCCCCAGCGCCCTGGGAATGATGATCTACGAAACCGAGGTCAACGAGATTTTCTACTCCAACGACGGGCGCACCGCGCTGGTATGGCTGGCTTTCCGCGACCCCGACACGGGCGAACTCATCGGTACCGAACCGGGGCTGGCAATTGCCCGCAATGAGCGGGGCTTGCTGGCGCAGTCCGACGCCTGGCAGGTGACCCTGCAGACCGCCCGCGATTTTGCCCGTGAACTGACCAGCCTGCCCGATGAACTGCGCGACCCCGGGGTGGAGCAGTTCTACCTTGAACAGCAGGAAGCCATGGAAAAAGCCGCCGCGCAGACCTTCACCGGCTACAAACTGCCCTGGTCTAAGGCGCTGAACATCAAAATTACCGGCAGTATCGGTCATTTTCTGGATTACAACTCCTGCTCCGAAACCTACTGCCGTTACGCTTACGACTTCTGGAATCCCGACTCTTCCAACCGCATGTTCCCCCTGCTGGCATCCAAAGGGGGGGTGGTGAAAGCCTACAAAGAGTCCTGCCCCAACGGCAGTACCTCATGCACCAACTACCTGGTTCTGCAGGACGATTCCACCGTTCCCACCACGTATCAACTTTATTATCACCTTGCCTACAACTCCATCCCCGATAATCTGACCATTGGCACGTATGTACCGCAGGGCACCTACATCGGCAACGTGGACGATACCGGTTACAGCACCGATCATCACCTGCATTTCCACGTGTACACCTCGCCCACCAACAGCGCCTATTCGTGGGGCGCTTCGGTGCGCATTCTCTTCAGCGATGTGCCGTTTAACGGCGGCGAGCCGCGCACCTGCGCCGAGACCATCAAATACCCCTCTTACGGCACAGAATGCTCCATGGGCGCCGACGGCAAGAAGGGCGGCGGCGATGACGACTACCTCACCTCCAGCAACGTGGGCGCCAATCCGCCCACCGGCTCGCTGGATACACCCTTCCCCTGGGCAACCCTCACCACGCGCACCCTTTCGGTCAGCGGCACGGCGCGCGACAATCTGGGCATTGCCCGCGTGCAGGTGCTGATTAACTACGACGGCATCTGGCGCACGCTGGGCAACGCCAGTGTGGGCAACGGCGTTTTCGCCGGAGATTTTGATCTGTGCAGCGCGGGCATCCCCGATGGTCCTTTTGCGCTGGCAGTGCGTATCTTCGATGTAGAAGGTAACTGGGCAGACCGCTTTACCGGCTTGCGGCAGATCTTCAAGAACGCTTCCTGCTCCTCTTCCTCCACCCCACCGCCTGCTCCCGCCTGTACCCCCTCCAGCGGACAGATTGGCGTGTACGCCGACGCACAGTTCGGCGGCGCCTGCCTGAAACTGGGCGCGGGACAGCACAACGCCAGCGCGCTGGGCACGCTGAACAACGCCATTCAGTCCATTCAGGTTGCCAGCGGCACCTGCGCCACCCTCTACGATCCTGACAATGCCAACCCCTTCGGGCGGAGCGAGACCTTCAACGCCTCTGACGCCAACCTCGCCGATAACCGCATCGGCGCGAAAACGGTCTCTTCCATTGTCGTACAGCCCTGCACCAGTCAGGTGGATGAGCCCTTCCTGACCTTCCCCGGCAACCTGATAGACCCCGACGGCAACTCCACCGCCGCACCCAACCCCGCCAACCCCAAAAGCACCGACTCGCTGGTGCTGGCATGGACGGGCGGGGAAGGCGCGTCCACCTTTACCGCCCGCCTGATGCAGGGAACAACGGTGGTCAAATCCATGCCCGCCGCAAACACCCATACCTGGTCGGTAGGCAATCTGCCGCCGGGCACGTATCAGTGGACAGTTACCGCACAGGGACAGGGCACCACCAACAACACCGACCTGACCTTCACCGTAGACGCGGCAAGCCTGCCCAATCCGGCGCCCGTCACTGCGCCGGTGACCTTTGACTTCGAGGGCGACACCTCTGGCTGGACGGCAACGGGTCTGTGGAGCGTGCGTCAGGTGGAGCGCACCGGCAAGCCTTCAACGAAAGCCTGGGCGTTCACCAACGGCACCTCCTTCAACGACTCCACCTACCGCGCCGGAGATTTGACCTCCCCGCCCATCTCCCTGCCCGCCAGTCAGACCATGTACCTGCGCTTCAAATCCTTCAGCGATGTGGAGGGCTGGACGTACTCCATCCAGACCTTCGGGAGTGGTTACTACGATCAGCGAATGGTGCAGATTTCGGTGGACGGCGGACCCTTTACCGACCTGTATCGATTCAGCGACGACTCTCAGCACATCCTCTGGCTGGACAGCCCCGCCATCTCGCTGGACGCCTACAAAGGCAAAACCGTGCGCCTGCGCTTCCACTTCGACACCGTAGACGCGCTGAACAACGGCGGCTACGGCTGGGCAGTGGACGATGTCAGCATCACGGGTGTGGAGCCGCCCAACTGCGCCGACAATAACAACAGCCCCTCCACCGCTCAGCCCATTGCCATCGGACAGACCCTGACCGACCTGACCATCTGCCCCGGCGGGGATGTGGATTTCTACTCATTCAGCGGTTCGGCGGGCGCCACCGTGCGCATTGACCTGAATGCCCTCCACGACAAACCCGGCAGTGTGCTGGATACCTTTGTCTCCCTGCTGGATTCCAGCGGCGTGGACGTGGTAGACGAAAACGACGATGAAAAGGTTCAGGAGAACACCGACTCGCTCATCGTCACCAGCCTGCCGCGCACCGGTACCTACTTCATTCGCGTGCGGGCGTGGAATCACCCCGGCGCGGGCGACGCCAGTCACCTGTACGACCTGAGTTTGAGCGCCGTGCAGAATGGCGCCGTGCGTCCGCTCTCGCTGACGCTCACCCAGCCCACCGACCCGAAGAAACTGCCCATCATCCCCTTCATCGTCGAAGCGGCGGTGCAGGACGACCCCATGGGCGGGGGCATTACCCGGGTGGACTTCTACTGGCACCCCGCCGACTGGCAGAACCGCAACTGGGTCAAGTTCGCCAGCGATACCACCCCCGCCGATGGCTGGTGGGCAATCTTCAACCCCACCGAAGATACCAGCGGGAGCGCCTTCTACATCCTGGCAACCAACGCCAGCGGCGGGAGCAACGGATTGCTCATCACCGACCTGCAACCCGACAAGACCGCCCCCTCCAGCGCGCTGGATGCCCGCAACGACGCGGTCAACAGCACTGCCGTGTACCTGACCTGGCAGGCACAGGACTACGAGAACGACATCGAACGCTTTGAGTTCCAGTACCGCACCCCGGGCGGAGCATGGCAGAATTACCCCGTCACCTTCCCTGCCGGGGCGCGCGGCGGCTGGTTCCTCATGTCGCCGGGCAAGTTCGAGTTCCAGATGCGCGCGGTGGATCGGGCAGGCAATGTTGAGGAGTACCCCAACCGCGCAGAAGCCACGGTCACTTTCAACGGCGCCTGCACGCCCGATGCGTTTGACGCGGTGGACGGCACCCGCGGAAGCGGCATCCCCGTGCGCCTGCTCAATGCCACGCCCACCGATCACCGCCTGTGCCAGAACGATGTGGACTGGATTGCCTTTGATGCCAGCGCGGGCGAAGACCTGACCCTGCTCGTGCTCTCGCAGGGCGGCGGCGCCGCCGTGCAGGTGCGCCTGTACGCGGCGGGCAGTTCCACCCCGCTGATCGAGCAATCGGCGGGCGGGCTGGGTCAATCCACTGCCCTGCGCTGGAAAGCCCCCGCCAGCGGACGCTACGAACTGGAAATCCGCGCCCTGGATGCCCGCCTGTGGGGCGAGGATGTGCGCTACCGTCTGTGGGCAGGGAACGGCAAGTCCCTCTTCCTCCCGCTGATCAACCGCTAGACGCCCTGAAATTCCCCGTTAAAACAGGAGCCACGGCGAGCCTCTTCTGGAGACCGCCGCGGCTCAAGTGCATTTATTGCACCGCTACGTAGATATACAGGATGGAATCGGGGGAAAAGCCGCGAAAAACGCGGTCATCGTACACTTCAATATCTACCTCCGGCGTAATCCTGGTCAGACCACTGTGCGGCAGATATTCATGGGCAATTTTCCGAAAGGTTTCGTGCAGGGTTTCCAGCGACCCGCGGTGCTCGAAAATGGCATAGCGCGCCGCCGGCAGGTTCACCTTGACCATGCCCTCCGGTACGGGATGATCGACATCTACCTCCAGCCCGGCAATGTACTCGAACTCGCCTGGAGGTAAGCCGGGCAGCATGCGGCACACGCCAAACGATTCCAGAGGATTGGTGGTGCGGATCTCCCCCATCCGCGGTAGAAACTGCTCCCACATGGCAGCAATTTCCTGATTCTCGTTTTTGCCCTGATAACGGTATCCCAGCACGGTAAAGGCGGGACGTTCAACAATTTTCGGATTCATGAGAGGCTCCCTTAAAAAAATGGACGGTCAGAGGTCGGGAAGGTGCTGAATCAGGTCGAGCATGCGCTCGTAGTGCGAGCCTTTCCAGTACACCTGACCGCAGGACGGACAGCGGTGAAACTCATCGAAATACAGACGGGTGAGCGGCTCCAGTTGATCCAGCACGCTCTCCTTGCTTACCGCTTCCAGGAGGGTATTACAGCGCAAACAGCGCTGAAAGGCGTCCTGACGGTGGTTCAGACAAAAGCGCCGGACGACTTCGGTAACCTGCTCCCGCGGATTCTGACTGCGCACCCAGTGCCCAAAGCGGATGCCTTTGCGCATTAACAGGCGGCGGTCGCGGGTCAGCAGGACGCGTTCCTGCTGAATGGCAATCTGCGCCAGTTCCTCATCATCAAAATCGTTGCGGTACAGGCTGTCGTAGCCCAGCATGCGCAGGTATGCCGCCAGCCTGCCCAGATGATTGTCCAGCACAAAGCGCGGCGGGATGGGCAGGGACTGCGGCTGTGCCGGCAAAACCTCGATGCGGTCGCCTTCGGCAGGCGCGCGGTTCATCTCCACCACCTGACCGTTGCGGCGCACTTCGCCAATTTCGGTATGGGGTACGCCCAGCGACTCGATCAGGTGCTTGAGCGACTGGTGTCCCTGAAAGGTCAGCCAGAAGACCTCGCGGCGCCGCGCGTGAGGCAGTAGCGCCCACAAATCTGGATGAAAAGCAAACCAGGCACCGGGCATGCCCGCTCTCCGAAGTACGTCAGGGAAGGAGTTCCTGTCTTTATTGTGCCTTCGGGGGCAGGTTTTGTCAAGTGTTTAGAACAGATGTTAAATTTTACGCCGGACGGAAAACAAAAAACAGGAAGCCGTGCACTTCACGGCTTCCTGCAAAGCGGCAAAGGGAGACTCTACCCCTGCAAATCCAGATGAATACCCTCTTGAATCTCGCGGATGCGCGGATGCCCGCGGTAAAAGCCGTGGTACTTCTCCGGCAACAGCGCGGCAATACGGCACATGATCTCATCGGTGTAGCGCTTCATCTGTTCGTCGCGGTGGTCGCGATCCAGCGGCGGCAGGACAAACGGCTTGCCAAACGTCACCGAGATGCGCGGGCGCTGCAGGGTGAAGATACGCGGGAAGACGTTTTCGGTGCCGGCAATGGCGGTGGGGACAATGGGCACGCCCGCCCGCAGCGCTACCAGCGCCGTGCCGGGCTTGCCTTCCAGTAATTGACCGGTGCGACTGCGCGTGCCTTCCGGGGCAATGCCCAGGGCAATGCCCTTCTTCAGTACCTCCACTGCGGCGCGCAGGGCGCCGAAGTCGGCGTTTTCGCGGTCCAGCCAGATGATGCCGCCGGTGCGCAAAATCCACGCAAAGAGGGGGTACTTCTGATACTTGTCTGCCACCAGCGCGGTCACGTCCTTACGCGCCGGGTTGATGAACAGCAGCAGGGTATCCATGCGGCTCATATGATTGGTGGCAAGGATGACACCGCCCTCCTGAGGCACGTTTTCCACCCCGTGAAACTCCGGGCGGGTGAGCGCATGAATGAGTTTATCGAAAATGACCTGCAGTTTTTGACGATCCATCCACGGTTTGCGGCTGGTTTTGGTCTGGGAAATTGAATGTTCCATACTTTTTATAACTCCCAACCTGAAGAAAAGATGCGCTTTATTCCTTCACCACTGCGGGACGGGGACGCGCTTTTTCTTTCACATATTCCACCACTGCAGGGACGAGCGAAATGAGGATGATCGCAAGAATCACCAGAGAGAAGTTCTCTTTGACGATGGGCAGGTTTCCAAAGAAATAGCCCGCGCCGATGAACAACCCCGTCCACACAATTCCGCCTATCACGTTATAACTGATGAAGTAGCCGTAGCGCATGCGGCCGATCCCCGCCACAAAAGGCGCAAAGGTGCGGATGATGGGGATGAAGCGCGCCAGGAAGATGGTCTTCCCGCCATGCTTTTCATAGAAGGCATGGGTGCGGTCCAGATACTCCCGCTTGAACCAGCGCGATTCCTGTGTGAACACCTTTGGACCGACAAAATGCCCGATCCAGTAATTTGCCGTATCACCCAGCACGGCGGCGAGTGCCAGCAATGCCCACAGCATCAGCGGATGTAAGCTGGTGGTTGCCGAAACTGCCCCTGCCGCAAAGAGCAGAGAATCGCCGGGCAGGAAGGGCGTCACCACCAGACCGGTTTCCACAAAAATGACCAGAAACAGCACCGCATACACCCAGATGCCAATATCGTTGACGATCTGGGGTAAATGACGGTCCATGTGCAGGACAAAGTCCACAAACCAGCGAAAGAGTTCCAGCAAAACATCCATAAAGTCTTAACTTTCCTTGCGTTCAAAAGAATTTTCCGGCACCAGCGCGGACGATACCGCCGCACGGTTCACCGCCGTGCGTTCAATGGCGAGGATCCAGAACAATGCCAGCGCCAGAACCAGCAAAGCCACCGGAGAGAGACGATCTGCCAGAGCAAGCACCTCTTTGAGCGGCTGGACGGGATCCAGCACGCGGGCAAGCCCGCTGGTCAGCGCCAGCAGATTCCACAGACCGTGCAGCGCCACCACCAGCAGATACGTCCAGCCCAGGCGTTCATAGCGCCGCGAGTGCCACGCCTGCGCCAGCGCACCGCCCATCAGCGCAGCGGTGGTGATATGCAGGGTGGTTGTGCCGATTCGTCCAACCGCCAGGGCAATCCACGAGGTGGCATCTGCCCCGAGAACCGAAAAAAGCGACTCCACCAGCGCAAAACCCGCACCGCACACCCCGCCCAGCCAGAACCCCTCGACGGGGGTCAGACGGTCGCCTGCCAGCAGCCACACCGCCAGCGGCTTGAGGGCTTCTTCAATGAGCGGGACAATCACGGTGAAAATTGCCGCCGTGCCAAACAGCACCATGGGATGGCGCAGAATGGGGCGGTAAATGCGCAAAATTACCTCCGGATCGCCCCCCGCGTTAAGCAGGCGCGAAGAGAGGTCTTCCAGCGCCTGCAGCATCTCGGGACGGGTAGAGAGGAAAGCCATCACTGCCAGTCCAATGAAGACGAGCAGCAAACCCTCTACCAGCAGGATGAGCGGGGTGCTGAAGAACACCCCCACATTCATGGCGCCCCAGAATCGCCCGGCGCGCACCGGCTGGACGGGACGGGTGAGGTACGCCACCAGCCACAGCGCAGGGATGACCACCACCGCAATTTGCAGGAAGGGCATGAACAGGCGCAGAGCGCCATCTGCCTGCAGGATGCCCGCCCCCATGACAATGACGAGCGGTACCAGCAAGAGGGCAAGCGACGCCGACACCAGATTCAGGCGCACCGGCTCGGGTTCTCTGCCGAACAGGCGCATTCCCGAAGTCCACAGAGAAGGAATTGCCACCCCTCCCAGCAGACCGAACACCCAGCCCATTGCCAGCAGAGGCTCTGCTGTGGTGTGGAAGAGGGCGCTACCGGAGACGTACGACAGCCCTCCCATCACCAGCATCACCAGCGCCATGAGCCACGCCGAGATAAGCCCCAGCAGGCTCAACAGAAACTGGAACAATGCACGGGTAGGGAAGGCTGGCTGAGAATCCATGCAAAACCTATTTCTCCGAAATGGTCACCTTGAGAATTCGGGTGCCGGGTTGAAGAGTTGCATCACTGGCAGGATCGCGCGGGGTGAGGCTTTCCACCACGTCCATGCCCTCGATGACCTCGCCGAAGATGGTGTAATTGCCGTTGAGGCTCTCCTGCGCATCCAGGGTGATGAAGAACTGACTGCCGTTGGTATCGGCGCCAGAGTTCGCCATCGCCACCAGACCCTTGCGGTCAAACTTGGCGTCGGCGTTCTCATTCTTGAAGACGTATCCCGGACCACCATAACCGCTTCCGCTGGGATCGCCCGCCTGAGCCACAAAGCCCGGCAGGACGCGGTGGAAGGTGACGCCGTTGAAGAAGCCTTCGCGCGCCAGGAAGACGAAATTGTTCACCGCCAGCGGGGCTTTATCGGCATACAGTTTGATGACGATTTTGCCCTTTTCCGTCTCCAGGGTTGCCGTGTACTGTTTGGCGGGATCTATAATCATCGGCGGGCAGGAGGTGTACTGGCGCGCCTGTAATTTAAACAGTTCCACCAGACTGGAAAGCGTCTCCAGATCCATGCGGTCCTGGTAGGGCAGGCCGTTCAGGAAGAGGAAGGGGGTGCCGGGCAAACCGGAATTCATGGCTTCATCCAGATTTTTCTGAATGCGCGCTCTGACTTCCTCGCTGGCATAGTCCTTCTTGAACTGCTCCACGTTTAATTTCAACTCCTCCGCAAGGGTGACGAAGTAATCCAGGGCGTTTTCGGGAGCATAACCCGCCAGTTGATCCTGCCGGGCAAAAATCAATTCGTGCATTTCCACGAACTTTCCCTGTTTTCCGGCGGCTTCGGCGGCTTGCGCTGCCGTCCACGAATTGGGGTGCGAAGTCAACGGGAAGTACCGGAAGACCACGCGCACATCGTCGGGGTACTTATCCACCAGTTGATGCAGAACCGGCGCCAGAAGCGCGCAGTATGGGCACTGATAATCGCTGTACTCGATGATGGTGACCAGCGCGGTCTCTTTACCGAGGATATGATCGTCCTTGCCGGGAGCGGGAATCAGCGCCTGCAGGGTGGGGTTGGGGGTGGGCAGGATGGGGGAAACCTGACAATCTGCCATGGGCGTGCCGCTGATGGGGGCTTTACTGCCTGCAGTTTGCGGCTGGCATGCGCCAAGCAGGAGAGCCATCACCGCCAGCAAGGGCAAAAGTTTACGCAACATATCAAACTCCTTTAAAAGCAATCACAGGGCGGTTCACAAGAAAACATTCCCTGTGTGTGGATTTTAACGGAGATTCGCCAAAATGGGTATTTTGCAAGGTTATGTTAAGAGATTCTAATTTCCACCCCCGCACCCGCCATGCTCCCCTGACCGCTCTTCAAACTTCATCCGGGCATTCCCACACAAAAAAGCCCCCGACGGGACAATGTCGGGGGCAAGGGTTCAGGGGGCTTTTTTTAAGTCTTCTTGCCGTTGCTTCACTCCCCCCTGAGGGATATGGCTTCAGGAAACATTCCCCCGCAGGCGCGGATCGAGCGCATCGCGCAAACCGTCGCCCAGCAGGTTAAACGAGAGCACCGTGAGCATGATGGCTAACCCCGGGAAGAACACCAGATGGGGGGCATTGAACACACTGTTGCGCTCCTCGCCCAGCATCAAGCCCCATTCGGGGGTGGGCGGCTCAGCGCCCAGCCCGAGGAACGACAGCGCCGCCGCATCAATGATCGCCCCGGCAATGCCCAGCGTGCCCTGCACAATGAGCGGGGTAATGGCGTTGGGCAAAATGCGCAGGAAGAGGATGTGCAGTCCACCTGCGCCCAGCGCGCGCGAAGCCTGCACGTACTCCATCTCACGCACCTGCAGAACGGTTGCCCGCACCAACCGGGCATAGCGCGGAATGGACACAATGCCAATGGCAAGCAGGGCGTTGATCAGACCGGTGCCCAGCACCGCCACAATGGCAATCGCCAGCAGGAGACTGGGAAACGCCATCAGCACATCCATGGTGCGCATGATGAGGTTATCCACCCAGCCGCCTGCATATGCCGAGACAGCCCCCAGCAAACCAC
This sequence comes from Anaerolinea thermophila, assembly GCF_020723905.1. GTDB lineage: Bacteria > Chloroflexota > Anaerolineae > Anaerolineales > Anaerolineaceae > Anaerolinea > Anaerolinea thermophila_A. The sequence goes on along the minus strand of NZ_DYHZ01000004.1, from coordinate 300,988 downwards.
CCACCAGAATGGCAAAGCCAATGGTGGCAAAACCGATTTGCAGGGACAGCCGCGAGCCAAACACGACCCGCGAGAACAGATCGCGGAAATTGCCGTCAATGCCGAAGAGATGCTCCGGTTTCTCGGCGGGACACCCCAGTAAATGAATGCAGGGCGGCTCGCGGCGCTTGACGTTCTGCATCTGTTTGACGGGGTCGTAAGGGGCAATCAGCGGGGCAAAAATTGCCACCAGCACCATCAGCCCCAGGATGATCATGCCAATTTGCGCCGAGCGGTGACGGCGCAAACGCCGCCACGCCTCGCGGGTGGGAGACCAGCGTTCGACGGCTTTAGGGGTATGGTTCAGCGATACTGCGCTCATGGCTTCTCCCTTTTACTCCAGGCGGATGCGCGGGTCAAGGTAGGCATAGGAAATATCCACCAGCAGGTTGACCAGGATAAACACCATGGCAACCACCAGGGTAAACCCCTGCACCACGGGGTAATCGCGCGCCAGAATGGCGCCCACCAGCGCCGTGCCCACCCCCGGCAGGTTGAAAACCGTCTCGGTCAGCACCGCCCCCGAAAGCAGGGCGCCCGTCTCCAGCCCGATGATGGTGACGATGGGGATCATGGCATTGGAGAGGGCATGTCGGGTAATCACCTTGTTGTAGGGCAAGCCCTTGGCGCGCGCCGTACGGATGTAATCCTGCCCCAGCACTTCCAGCAGGCTGGAGCGGGTCATGCGGGCGATGATTGCCATGGGAATCGTTCCAACCGCCACTGACGGCAGGATGAGATGGCGCAAGCCGTCGCCCAGCAGTTTCCAGTTGCCGGTCGCCAGAGCGTTCACCAGCAGGGAGTGGGTGAGAAAATCCACCACAAACTTCTGGAAGCCGCTCATGTCTTTCAAACCCCAGTAATCCGCCAGTTGGGTCAGCGCCAGCCCGGAGGTCAGGCGCGCCGAGGGAGGCAGGAAGAAGGGGGTATCTTTGAGCAACAGCGCAAAGACATACGCCAGCACCAGCCCCAGCCAGAACACCGGCATGGATACGCCCACATTGGCAATGACCATGGTGAGGGTATCCACGATGGTGTTGCGTTTGAGCGCCGAGATAATGCCCAGAAACACCCCCACAATGGTGGAGAAGAGCATGGCACCAATCGTCAGTTCGATGGTCATGGGCAGGCGGGCGGCAATCAGGCTAACGACGGGCTGCCCAAAACGGATGGACACGCCCAGGTCTCCCTTGCCCATGTTGACCAGGAAGCGCCCAAACTGCACCAGCAGGTTATCGTTCAAGCCGTAGCGCTCACGAAACTCGGCGCACTTTTCCTCCGTGGCGCGCTCCCCCAGCATCACCTTACAGGGATCGCCCGGAATGGCGCGCACGATGATAAAGGTGACCAGCAGGACGCCAATCAGCACTGGAACGAGCAAAATGAGACGACGCGTGATGAACTGTAACATAGGCTCTTCTATCTTTAAGAGGCAGGGGCGAGCCTGTCGAACCAGAACCCGGTCTTCAGACTCGCCCCGCCCATGATTAGTCAGTCATGCGGTAGTTGCCGGGCGCTACTCGGCGTTGAGGAACGCGCCGAAGAAGGCTCCAAAGTACTCGAAGGTACCCGTGCGACCCTTGTGATTGGGGTCTTTGGCATCCCACTGCGCCTTGAAGGAAGCCACCACATCATTGGCGTCCAGATCGGCGCCGTTGTGGAACTTCACGCCCTTGCGCAGGGTGAAGACGTACTCGGTAGCATCACTGTTGACGGTGTAGGACTCCGCCAGACCGGGACCCACCTCAGCCGTGCCGGGTTTGAAGAGCAGGAGGGTCTCGAAAATCTGCTGGCAGGCGCGCAGGGCTTCGCCGTCGGTTTCATCCGGGCAGTAAATTGCCGCCGGTTCGCCGTTCTGCATCCACACCAGCGTGTCCTTGCCGGGGTCCATGATGAAGAAGGGTTCGTTGCTCAATGGACCGGTCATGGCATTCTTGACCGAAGCGGTGAAGGCAACCGCTGAAGAGCCGTGCGCCACCGGGATCATCGGGACGTGCTCTTTCAGTTTGGCGTTAACCTCATCGTACAGTTTCTGGCGCTCTGCCGGGTCAGCAATCTGCGCGGCTTTGCGGATGGGCTCGACGATGTCGGGGAAGAGCGTGCCAAACTGCTTGTTGTTTTCGTTGGCGAAGTGATAGTCATAGAAGTTGGTGGCATCCGGATAGTCGGCGCCCCAGCCCAGCAGGTAGAAGGCTTCGTTGCCTGCGGCGGTAGAGTCAATGAACGCCGCCGATTCCATCTGGTTCAGTTTCACCTTGACGCCAATCTCCGCCAGTTGAGCCTGAATTTCCTGAGCCACCTTATCCGGGGTGGGCAGGTAACCGCGCACCACATTGCGGAAGGAGAGTTTGACTTCCTGATTGAAGTCAAAGCCCGCCTCGGTGAGCAGTTGTTTCGCCATGTCGGGGTTGTACTCGTACCACGGGTTGGCATCGCTCCAGCCGGGTTTGAGGGCGGGCGGGACAAACACCGTGGCAACCTCAGAACCTTCGGGGTAGTAGTTGTCCACGATCTTCTTGCGGTCGATTGCCATGGCGAACGCCTGGCGCACCTTTTCATTGTTGAACGGCGCCAGATCCACGTTGAAGCCAATGTAGAAGATGTTCAACGGGTCGCGCGGAATCAGTTGCAGGTTCGAATCGGCTTCGATGGTGGCGAAATCTTCCGGCGCGGGGTTGTCAATCCCATCCACCTGACCGGATTGCAGTTCCAGCAGGCGCTGAGCCGACTGCTCAGACCAGCGGAAGATCAGGGTCTGGTATTTGGGTTTCTCGCCCCAGTACTCGGGGTTGGCTTCGAAGGTGATGCTGTCCCCGCGCACCCAGGATTTGAGTTTGAAGGGACCCGTGCCGACCGGCGCGTCGGACATCTTAATCGAGTCGCCCCCCACCTGAGCCAGATAGTCGCTATCCACGATGGCAAACACATTGAACGCCACCTTGGAGGGGAACGCTGGATCCGGATAGCACAGGGTGAACTTCACCGTCTGCGCATCCACGGCTTCGATGGACTTGAGTTCGCCACCGTAATCGCAGTTGGGGGCTTCGACTTTCATACCCTCAAAAGCGGGGGCGGTAGGCTGTTCCGGCGCCTGTGTAGCGGTAGGCTGTTCCGGAACTTTGGTCGGTTCCTGCTGTGCAGGGGGCTGAGTGGGCGCTTCGGTGGGTTTGGGTTGGCATGCCGCCAGCGCCAGACTCAAAACGACCAGCAAAGCCACAAAGGTAAACAATGAACGCTTGAACACAATCTCCTCCTTTGGCAAAGGTTGGATTTGGATTTTGTTATCCCGAAAGGGCATCGGGAAAAACAACACAGGAATGAACGGGCAACCACCTCCTCAAATGGTCCATGGATTGGAAATCCTGTGGGGATAAAGGTCATTATAAACAATCCCCATGATTTGTCAATTCTTCCAAAAGAAAAAAATCCCCATGGCATTCTCAAAGTCGAAAACGGCTAAACCGCCCCCTGCCAGCATGAAAAAACTTTCATGTGCCTGTCCCATCCCCCGGAAGCCGGTATGCTGGTATCATTCTTCATCGTCAGATGAAGGTCCGCTTCAGGAGGGTTACCCATGGCTCCATCCACCCATGCCGCGCTTCCGCGCACGGCAGAAACCGCCTTCTACACCGCCGTGTGGGAAATTACCCGCCAGATTCCCCCGGGAAAGGTGTTCCCCTACGGCAAAATTGCCGCTTACATCCCCTGCCCGCCGGAGGTCTCGCCTGACCTGTACCGCGTGCACCGCGCCCGCTGGGCAGGACAGGCCATAGCCGTCTGCCCCGATGACGTGCCGTGGCACCGCGTCCCCGCCGCGGATGGACGCCTCATCATCGTGGGCAAGAGCCGCGAGGAACAGCGCCGCCGCCTCGAAGCCGAGGGGGTTGCCTTTGACGCCAGAGGCAGGGTGAAGATGTCACTGCACCTGTGGGAAGGTCCCGATCCAGCCTGGCTGGAAGAACACGGCTTCCTGCGCGCGCCCGATCAGCGCTGAATGCGCGCCTCTGCCGAGCCATCGGGTCTGGCGGTGACCTGCGCATCGCCCCGCACCAGCCTGCCCTGATAAGCCAACTCGCCCGCCTGAACCTCCCACCCGCTCAACACAAAGGGGAAGACCGGCAAAATGCCAATCCATTCCCCGTTGTAACGGCGCACAATGTGCACATGCCTGCCGGTGGCTGCGCCGCCCTCGCAGGAAGGATGCCCCAGCCAGTCGTTGACCTGCACGCGGGTTCCCACCGGTAAGCGCCCCTCATCGGCAAGATGCAGGTAGAGCAGTGTCCAGCCGGTTTGCTCGCGACCGTCCCCGTCGGTATCCAGCACCAGCGCGCCGCGCTCCGAGCGCGCCACCACCCCCGCGGCGCTGGCAGTCGCCCAGTGACTGGACGTGGAACACCCTTTGGGTTGTTCCACTGGCGCAAAATCCACCGCTCCGCGCGGACTGCCCAGTCCCCAGGCAACATGCGGACCGCCCGTAAAACTCCAGGCTTCGCCTTCCGGAAAAGGCAGTTCCCAGAGCGGTTCGTTCAGCGCCTCGCGGGCGGGCAGATGCGGCTCGTAAGGCAGGGCATTTTCCCAGGGACTGCCAAACAGGCGCGTGTACACTGCCAGCAAGCCCTCTGCGCCGTAAAGGCTCTCGGACCAGCGCGATCCATCGCGGGTGAACTTTGCCCCCAGATTCTGCACCGCCACCGAACCGGCATTGAGGAACGGGCTGGGCAGGTAGGCAGTACCATCGGCAAACTCGATGTGGTCCAGCGTGCCGCTCCGCCAGCCGTAGTAGCCCATAGTCAGAAAGCGGGTGGAGAGCAGCCATTCGCGGTACAGCCCCACGTGCGAAGGGGCATCGAATCCCAGCGGATGATCCGTGTTGACCGCGGCAGGCTCGCCCAGCACCCAGCCGGAGCGCCATTCCAGCACCGCCAGCAGCAGGCGCGGGTTAATGGACGTCTCCAGCGCCACCCGCCGCACAATTTGCCCACCGGTGAGCGTCTCGCCCTCCACCGTCTCGCTGTAGCGGCTGAGGAACCCCTGAGTCTGCGCCACCCACGCTTCCACATCAAAATCTGCCGAAGGCGGACCGTACACCACCTCGCTGTCGGGGAAGAGCGCCGTCCCGCTCAGCGTCTGAGAGAAGAACACCGGCACCTGTATCTCCAGCCCTGCGGGCAGGAGCGCCTCCGCTTCCAGGGGTTGTGGGGTGAGGAGAGACGTGGTGGAATCCAGACGAAACCGCCGCCGGATGACATCCAGGGTATCGCCGGGCTGGGTGAAGTACGGGAAGTTCTCGCCGTTGCCTGAGTAGGTATCCAGCGGAAGCGGCGGGGTGAAATGCTGCGGGATCCGCAGTCCGCGGAAAGCCTGCGCCGGCAGAGGGGTGCTGACAGGGGCATCTGGCGGCTGTGCGCCCTCCGCAGGAGGAGGTAAATCCGCGGCCGGAGCGGAAGTCTCCTGCGGCGCGGTGGGCAGGTTGCACGCCAGCGCGGGCAGGGCAAACAGGAAGAAAACGGTCAGCGCCAGACGGATTGACAGGCGGGCGTTCATCTCAACGCGATATGGCGAGGGCTTCCAGCGTCATTCCCTGCGCCTGAACCAGATACACCGGAATCCATGCCAGAGCGGCAATGTCGAGGAAGATGTCCTTGCGCTGGGGAGTCAGGGTGATTTCGGTGATTTCGGCGGCGGCTTTCGCCCAGCGTTCCTGCGCCTCGCGCAGGGCTTCTTCTTTCTGCTTTTGCAGGTCTTCGTACTCATCCTGCAGGGTGTCCAGGGCTTTCTCGGCGGCTTCCAGTTCGGCTTTGGCTTTGGCGGTCATGCGCCCTTTGGAAAGCGCGCTGGAGATACTGCGCTTGCGCCCGCCAAACAATCCCAGCACCAGTTCGGCGCCGCTTCCCAGTTCTTCTATGCGTCGTCTGCCCACCTCATCTTCGTACTTTTTGACAATGGTCTGCTGACGCTCCACCCGCCGCGCCAGATTTTCCAGTTTGCTGCGGAAGGTGCTCTCAATTTTCTGGGTTTCCTCTTTCAGCGCCCGCCTTGCGGCTTCGTCGCATTTGGAGCGAAAGGTCGCCATGGTATCGTCGGCATCGCCGTACAGTTTCAGGGTTTCATTCGCCAACAGGCGCAGACTGCTGCGCCGGTAGAGCCAGTCCAGAAAATCCTTTTGCGCCGCCGCAAGGGTGCGGGGGTTGGCAAACGCCGCGGGTAGCGGCTCAAAGCGCGCATCGGGCAGGGGTTGAGGATCCAGTTTCCGCGGGTCAAAAGGCGTACGCAGGCAGGCTTCCCAGTCAATGCGCCCGTTGGCGGCATCCTGCACCAGACAGGCTACCTGCTGGACGGTATCCACGCTGTACCGGCGGTTGAGGTAGCGCACCTCTGCCTGGAAAAGCAGAGCGGGGCGGTAGAACAACCCTTCGGGACGGGCAGGACCGCTGAAAGCGCCGCCGCGCTGTGCCAGCGCCTGGCTCAGGGTGAGTTCGGTGGGCAGGAATACCACCGGCACGCCTGCCGGCGGAGGCGGCGGAGTACGGGTCAGCGTACTGAAGGCGCCCGCTGAAGGCGCCCCTGCCGCGGCAACCGGCGCGGAGCCTGCCGCAGGGACAGCGGCAGGCGCGGTGGTGGTGACGTTCACCGCGGCGCCTTCCGGCGCAGAACCCAGCGCCTTCAACCCGCTTAACTGCGCGCGGGTGAGCGGACCGGCAAGGTAGTTAAGACACCAGCGGGTGGAGAAAATCTGCGCCCCGCCGCGGTGATGCACATTGTGAAGCAGGAACGTGCGCGGCTTCAGCGCCGAAATCAGGCGGGCATACCCGGCGCGGTCCACCCCGCCCTCGATGGCTTGCAAGCCGTCCAGCAGGCGTTCCCTGTCCTGCTCGGTTTGCAGGCGCCCGATGAACCACGTACCGGCGTTCGAAAGCCCCTTGTAGTCCACATCCACCGGATTCTGGGTTGCCAGCAACAGCCCCAGCCCGAAGGCGCGCGCCTGTTTAAGCAGGCGCAACAGCACCGGGCGCGAGGGCGGATTGGCAATGGGCGGCAGGTAGCCGAAGATTTCATCGAACGCCAGCAGGGCGCGCAGTCCACTGCTGCCGCGCTGGGAGCGCATCCACGACTCCACATTTGCCAGCAGGAGGGTGACAAAGAACATGCGCTCGGCTTCGCTGAGGTGCGCCAGATAGAAAATGCTCATGCGCGGGCGTCCCTCGGGGGTGTACAGGAAGGACTGCGGATCAATGGACTGTCCGCGCGTCCATGCCTGGAAAGAGGGCGCGGCAAGGAAGTTGTTTAACAGCACCGCCAGATCGAAACGGTCCTTCTCCGGGAAAAAGCGGTCCACCGGAAAAGCGCCCAGGCGCTCGAAAGGCGGCGTCTGCACCTGCATAATCAATTCGCTCAAATCCAGGGCAACGCCTTTGCTCCACGCCGATTCGATCAGATTGGAGAGCAGAATGTGCTCCCGCGAACGCAGGGGGTCGAGGTCTTTCAAACCCACCAGCCCCAGCAGGGCGGTAACGGTGGCGGCAATGCGCTCGCGCAGAACCTCGCCGTGTTCCTCAAAGGTCAGCCCGGCGGGGGGCGCAAACGACGAGAGCAGATTGACCGGTTCGGCGACGGTGGAACCGGGGGAGTACACCACGTAATCCACGGCTTGCTGAAGTGCCAGCAGGTGATCGCGCCCCAGCCCCCAGCCGCTCAAGCCCTCGCGCCACTTTGCCGCCGTCGCCGCCGCCAGTTCGGCAACGCTCTGATTCTGCCGGCGGGCGGTTTCCGGGTCAATCCACGGCTCAAAGTCTTCCGGGCGCAGATCGGGGAAGTGCAGGAGCAGGTTGGTCAGGTCGCCCTTGGGGTCAATGACGATGGCAGGAATGCCGTGCAGGGCGGCTTCTTCCAGAATGCCGATCATCAAACCGGTCTTGCCGGAACCGGTCATCCCGACAATCACGCCGTGAGTGGTCAGGTCATCGGGATCGTAGGTGACGGGTTGGGGTTCACCCCCTTCAGCGGCAAGCGTACGCCCAAGGAAAAAAGGGGAAGGTTTCATGCGGGTTCCTCTCCTGCCAGCCAGAATACCACAAAGGTTTGAAAAAATGATAAATCAAATCGGCTTTTGGCGCAACTGCCCCGCGGCGCGCATACCCCCCGATGATTTCCTCATCCCCAGCCCTTGCAGTAGAGGACAAAGGGGAGATGCCGGGGTAAGGGTTCTGGTTCACCTCTGAGAAAATCCCCGCAAGTTTCTGCAATAGGGTGAAAAATCCGGAGAAATCTAATAAAATAAGTGTAAAATAAAGGTACACGGTTGTATTTTCCCCGGAGGCGGAAGATGGAACATCTGAAAGAACCTTTAATTGAGTTGATTCGGCTGGCGGCAACCAACCTGCCCCCCGATGTGGAAAAATCGCTCCGGCAGGCGCTGGAGCGCGAGGAACCCGGCTCGGCGGCATACGGCGCACTGGAAACCATCCTGAAAAACGTGGAACTCTCCCGCAGGCGCTCCACCCCCATCTGTCAGGATACCGGCACGCCCATCTTTTACGTGTACCACCCCGAAGGCTGGTCCACCCGCAAACTGCGCCAGGTGATTCAGGAAGCGGTGGCAGAAGCCACCCGCCGGTCTTACCTGCGTCCCAATTCGGTGGATTCGCTGACCGACAAAAACACTGGCAACAACCTCGGCGATGACCACTTCCCCACCATTCACTTTGAAGAGGTGGACGGCGATACCCTCACCGTGGACCTGATGCTCAAAGGCGGCGGGTGTGAGAACGTCGGCGCGCAGTACTCCCTGCCTGCCCGCGTGGGCGGCGGCGTGCCTGCCGGGCGCGATCTGGAAGGTGTGCGCCGGGCGGTGCTGGATGCCGTTCAGAAAGCCCAGGGACAGGGCTGTTCGCCGGGCATCCTCGGGGTTGCCATCGGCGGTGACCGCGGCTCTGCCTACTATGCTTCAAAAGAGGTGCTCTTCCGAAAGATGGACGAACCCAACCCCGATCCGCAACTGGCGGAGATGGAAGAACGCATCACCGAAGAAGCCAACCAGCTGGGCATCGGTCCCATGGGGTTTGGCGGCAATACCACCGTGCTGGGGACGAAGATCACCGGTTTGCACCGCCTGCCCGCCAGTTATTTCGTCACCATCTCGTACATGTGCTGGGCGTACCGCCGCCGCAGAATGATCTGGAAAGACGGTCAGGTGACGTACGAATAAGAATGGAGGTTGCCATGCGCAAAGTGCAGATTCCCATCTCAGATGACGTGGTGCGCTCGCTGGAAGTCGGCGACCCTATCACCCTTTCGGGGGTCATGGTCACTGCCCGCGATGCGGCTCACAAATGGCTGATGGACACCTTCATCACCCATAAACGCGAACCGCAGGGCGATGATCTGGAAGTGTACGAAGCCCTCAAGAAACTGCTCAACGGCGGGGTGATTTACCACTGTGGTCCGGTGGTGAGCCAGACGGAAACCGGCGAGTACCGCTTCGTGGCGGCGGGTCCAACCACCAGCATCCGCGAGGAACCCTATCAGGGCGACATCATGCGCCATTTCAACGTCAAGGGCGTCATCGGCAAGGGCGGAATGGGTGCCAAAACCCTGCAAGCCTGCCAGGAAGTGCCGGGGTTGTACCTGCACGCAGTGGGCGGCGCCGCCTCGTGGCTGGCGCAGACGGTGAAGCGCGTGCTGGGCGTGTACAAACTGGAATTCGGCGCCCCCGAAGCCTTCTGGGTCATTGAGGTCGAGGACTTCCCCGTGGTGGTGACCATGGATGCAGGCGGCAACAGCCTGCACGCCGAAATCGAAGCCCGCTCGGCAAAAGTGCTGGAAGACCTGCTCAGCGAAGAAACATCCTGAGACGCTTCAGGGCTGATTCTGCTCCCGCCAGCCGATTCAAAGCAAATCCCTGCCCATCGTTCGCCCAATGGGTGAGGGTGGTTTGATTTTAAGCGCCTGCCCTTTCCGGACCAGGCTTTATCGTGCAGGTTGAGGGGTTCTGGTATCCGGGGTGGATGAAGCAGGCATTAAGAAGGGCTTGACTTCAAGGGGTAGGTATATATTTTTTTACAGGATTACTTCGAATAACCATAACATCCTTTTTGGAACTGGCTATCCAGTAAAAAGGCAGGATATTTGAAATCCGTATAATGAATAGTTAGTCTTTGGTATAATTGGTAGAATAGATAAAAGGAGGCTGATATGGTTCAAATTGGCAAACTTACCCGTGTCCCATTGCGCGAAGTGTGGAACCACGAAGCCCGCAACTTTAGCCGCTGGCTAGCCAAAAACCTTGACTATCTGGAAAAGTGTACCGGATTGTCTCTCTCATTGGTCGAAACAGAAGCGTCCATTGGTGATTTTGCTGTAGACATCTTGGCGGAAGACCGCGATGGGAATCTCGTGGTGATCGAAAACCAGCTGGAGCGCACAGACCATGATCACTTGGGCAAATTGATCACCTATATGTCCAATCACGAGGCCAAGACAGCCATTTGGGTAACCAGTCAGCCCAGACCAGAGCACGAAAAGGCTGTACACTGGCTCAATGAGATGCTTCCGGCCGATACTGCTTTTTATCTGATTCAGGTAGAAGCAGTTCGGATTGACGACTCTCCCTCTGCCCCACTTTTCACCGTGATCGCTGGACCTAGTCCCGAAAGTCGTCAAATTGGCGCTCAGCGCAAAGAACTGGCTGAACGGCATATTTTGCGGCTGGAGTTTTGGGAAAAACTGTTGGAAAAAGTCCGTCAGCGCTCCGCACTTTTTTCAAACATTTCTCCCTCGAAGGAACATTGGATTAGCACTGGCGCTGGAAGAGCTGGCCTCACATGGGCTTATGTAGTTCTCAAAGACCATGGCCGGGTGGAACTTTACATTGACACACAAGATAGTGAGCGTAACAAGGTTATCTTTGATTTTCTAGCCCAACGTAAAGAAGCCATAGAGCAAGCCTTTGGGGCACCCCTGGAATGGCAACGATTGGAAGAGAAGCGCGCCGCGCGTATCTGTTATTATATTCATGGTCACGGCGGCCTCCGCAACCGCGAAGGTTGGGACAAATTGCAGGATTCGATGATCGATGCCATGGTTCGTCTGGAGAAGGCGTGCAAACCTCATATCGAGAAACTGCCTTGAGGAATCTCTGTAATCGCTGTAAGAATCTTGCCAAGACAGCCTTTCTGTAGAAGCCTAACCTGCAACTGGAGCAAGCAACGTCAACGATTGGGCGGACAAGAAAAGCAGTACCGGTACTGTGGGAAAGAATCAATGCCGGGAACTTTGTGAACATTCACCCGCAAACAGGGTGGCTGGACAGTTGTGATGTGCTATCCGGGTAAGTGATAGTCTCAAGACGGCGGATGACACTTTCCGGGTGAATGTGGTGCGGGCGCGGGTGTTTCCACCTCTTGTCTTGAAAAGCAGCCCATAAGGGTGGTGGAAAAAGAGCGCTATCTCCGTGTGCGCTTCTGGTGGGCAGTCAATGACCTGGTGCGCAAAAATGCAAAAGCGCAGATTCCCGCAGAATACCTCGAGAAGTTACACGAAAATCTCACCCGACTATCCGACCTTTTAGATGAAAAGAAACCCGATGAGAGGATTATGAAAGCCGAGATAGCTAGGGAAACGGGAAACTTTGCGCAGGCAATGCGTTTGTTAGAAAACGTTCCTCCAGAATACAACTGGGTTGTTAATCCCATCATGGTATTATCGAAAAAACAGGACCATGCGGTGGCGTAGTTGTACCCTGAGCCATAAAAGGCGGGCTAACCCCTCGTTCCAGCCCACTGCGCCGCCGAAGACGCCTCAGGGCTGATTCTGCTCCCGCCAAAGCCGTGAATCGGGGAAGAAGAGCGGTTGTCCAAACTCGTCCACACCAAAGCGGGCAATCCTTTGCTGAACGGGGACGGAAATCAGCCAGTCCACAAAGGTCTCTGCCCACTCCACCTGAATATCCGCCCCCCGGGCAGGACTGACCACAATTGCCCCATAGGGGTTGCGCAATCCTTCCTCTTTTTCCCGTAAAATCACCAGTTGCAGTCCGTTTTGCTGACGGCGCAGGAAGGTGGCGCGGTCGCTGAGGGTGTAGGCGCGTTGTTCTTCGGCAAGGGTGAGCACTTCGCCCATGCCCTGCCCCGCCGAGAAGTACCAGTCCTCGCCCTGCGGGTGGATACCGGCTTGCTCCCACAAAGCCTGCTCACGGACATGGGTGCCGGAGGAATCGCCGCGGGAGATGAAGAATGCCCGGCTCCAGGCAATGCGCTGGAAGGCTTCGGTCATGGAAGCGGCGCCGCGCGCCTCTGCGGGATCTTCCGCCGGTCCAACCAGCACAAAATCGTTGAACATTACGTCCTCGCGGCGCACCCCGTACCCAGCCGCCATAAACGCCTGCTCCCGCTCGAAATCGTGCACCAGCAAGACATCGGCATTGCCATCCTCGCCCAGTTTCAGGGCTTGCCCCGTGCCAGTGGCAATCACATCCACCCGGACAGGATAGGCTTCCTCAAAGACCGGGATGAGCATATCCAGCAGTCCCGAATCCTGCGTTGAGGTCGTGGTGGCAAGGCGCAAATGCGGCAATGCAGAAGGTCTCTGGCAGGCGCTGAGCGCCAGAAGTGCAAGGAGGAAGAAGAACGCCCGTTTCAGCACACCCATTCTCCATGAATAAAAGCGCGGGTGCGGGCGTCGCCGGGCGACTCAAAAAAGGTATGGGTATCCCGCACCTCGATCAACTTGCCGTCCAGCAGGAGCGCAGTGCGGTGTGCCAGCCGGCGCGCCTGAAAGACGTTGTGGGTAACGATCACCAGCGTCATGCCGTACTGACGGTTCAGACGCTGGATGAGATCTTCAATGAGGCGCACGTTGTAGGGATCGAGATTGGCGGTAGGCTCATCCAGCAAAAGCACCTCTGGTTGAAGGACAATGGCGCGCGCCAGAGCAGTTCGCTGAATCTCCCCGCCGGAGAGGGTGCGGGCGCGCACATGTGCCATCCTGTCCATGCCCACCTCGCGCAGGGCTTGCTCCACCCGCGAATGGTGGTCGCGCTCGCCGCGCAGGCGCAACCCATACATCACATTGGCACGCACGCTGTCATGGAGCAACACCGGACGCTGAAACACCATCGTCACCCGCCGCCGCAGAGAAAGCGGCATTTCGGCGGTCAAGGGGGTGAAGGGGTAGTTCTCAAAAAGGATTTGCCCGCGGGCAGGGGATTCGAGAAACGCCAGCAGGCGCAGAAGCGTGCTTTTTCCCGCTCCGCTGGGACCAACCACCGCCAGAATCTCGCCCCTGTAGATGTCCAGTTCCGGCACATCCAGCACCGTGCGATTCTGATAGATTTGCTGAAGACCTTCCACCCGATACAGAATGTCCATAGGATTTCAGTCGTTCTGCCAGCGGTCCTGCAAGATAAAAAGCAACGCGTTCACCACAAAAGCCATGCCCAGCAAAATCAGGCTGAGCGACAGTGCCGCCTCAAAGTTACCCTGACGCGTTTCCAGAACGATGGCGGTGGTGAGTACGCGGGTGCGTCCAGCGATATTGCCGCCCACCATCATCACCGCCCCCACCTCGGAGATAATACCCCCAAAACCCGCCACAATGGCAGCAATCACCCCGTTGCGGGCTTCGCGCAGGATGGAAAGCGCCGCCTGGGCGCGGGTGGCACCCAGCGCCATCACCTGCAGGCGCAGAGCAGGGTCCACCGCCTGGATGGCGGTCATGGTAAAGCCCGCTACCAGCGGAAACGCCAGAATGATCTGCGCCAGAATCATGGCTTCGGGAGTGAACAAATCGGGCAGAAAAGGCAACCCCGCCAGCGGACTGCGCTGGGAGAGCAAAAAATACACCAGCAAGCCAATGACCACCGGGGGAAAGCCCATGCCGGTGTAAATCAGAATGACGGCAAGCCGCTTTCCGGGAAAGCGGTTCAGTCCCAGTAAAACACCCGCAGGAATTCCCAGCAGAGAACTGAAAAACAGGGCTACCCCGGAAACGCGCAGAGACAGAAGGACAATTTCGCCAGCCTGAGCATCCATGAAGTCTGCAATGATTGTACCTGAAAACCCCGCAAAGGGGATTCTCAGCAGGCTGGTTGAAGGGGCGCTTAATCGCTCACCAGTGTGCCCACGGGTTCGCCCTTCAGTGCGCGAATGAGGGCGCTCAGGAGCATGCCGGGTACGTACAGACTGGAATCTGATGCCCCCGAAGCCTTTCGGAGCATTAAGGTACAGGATTTTCCAGGAGAGATTTCCATGCAAGCCGAAATCGAATCCCACCTGACAAAAGCCCCCGAGGACCTGCCCATCATTCGCCCGATGGGTGAGGGTGGTTTTCGTGCAGGTTGAGGGGTTCTGATATCCAGGGGGGAATGGAACAGGCGGGAAAAATACTTGATTTTGCGGAGTTAGATATATAATTTATTTATTATTAATCATTTCGGAGGGTTTCCAATCCCAGGGCAAAACAGGTCATAACATCCTTTTTCGGCTGGCTGTACGCGAAAAAACCGCGTATCAAAAGATAGTCTGAGCGTTTCGCCATACCCCCTACCATAAAAAAAAACACAGTAGAAACAGCGTTTTTCCAGCAGATGATCTGCAACACATTCAGCAGGAGATCAGGATCATGGCAGTAAAATGCACCAGTTGTGGAGCCAATGTATCTGACTACGATAAAGTATGTTCGTACTGCGGCAGTGAAAACCCCGAATATCGCTCACCCGACAAAGAGATCACCATCCTGATGAGCAGTGGAGTTGAATTATTTTATAAAGAACATTATGCGGCAGCGATCGCGTGCTTCCTCGAGGTGATTGATCGCACGCCAGAGATGTTTGATGCCTATTTTTACTTATCGGCCTGCTTTAGCGCTTTGAATCGCCCGGGAGAAGCGCTTAAGGCTATGGAACAGGCTCAACAGATTCGCCCTGGCAGTGCACCCCTCTATTTCAACCTGGCTACCCTCTCCAGACAGGTTGGACGAGAAGAAGATACCCGAAAGTACCTGGAACAGGCCCTTGAAGCCGCAAAAACGGATGCCATGCTGACAGATCGGAAAGAATTTGAAAACCGTGTCAGGAAAGAACTGGGAAAATATAAGCGATGGAAATTGTTCTAAACTTCGCAACCCGCTGACGCAAACCGCTGGCTGGCTTGCTGAAAAAAATACCGGATTACACTATAATCATTCAAACATGGAAGAAACCCAGTTATGAGAAAAATTATTGTGCTTGAACATATTTCCCTTGATGGTGTCATACAGGCCCCGGGCGGACCCGAAGAGGACATGAGTGGTGGTTTTGTGCATGGTGGGTGGATCAGTTTATTTTCCGATGATGTCCTTGGAATGCTTCTGAGAAGGCAGATGAACTTGCCGTTCGACCTGTTGTTAGGACGCACCACCTTTGAAATCTGGGAGTCATACTGGCCTCAACATGGGAATATATGGCCCAATGTCAACGCAGCAACCAAGTATGTTGCATCAAATACCAGAACCTCCAGCAATTGGCAGCCGTCTGTGTTTTTAAATGGAGATATTGAAGAAAAAGTTGCCGAAATCAAACAACAACAGGGTTCAGATTTGCACGTCTGGGGAAGTAGCAGACTTGTTCAGACCCTTATCAAGCATGATCTGGTAGATGCATTCTGGCTGATGATATACCCAATCACATTGGGCGCTGGAAAGCGGTTATTTGCCGATGGCACAATTCCAATGAGGTTCAAGGTGACAGAAAGCAAAGTCACCCCGAGCGGTGTTATTGTCGTGAACTACGAGCGCGCACATGCCCTTAATAGCAAGTAAAGTATTTCACAACAAAACACCACCCAACTCAGCCCTCAGCCGGCTGGCAGGATTCTGCGGCACTTTTGGATGCCTTCCTTAACCGGGTATTCTCTGTTCCCAAATAATCCATACCCTGCACCTCCCCCCCACAAACAAAAGCGCACGGAGATGTTCTCCCCGTGCGCAAAACAGCAGGCTGGTTGAAGGGGCGCTTAATCGCTTACCAGTGTGCCCACGGGTTCGCCCTTCAGTGCGCGAATGAGGGCACTCTCATCCCACAGGTTGAGGACCAGGATGGGCATCTTATTGTCCATGCACAGGGAGAGCGCGGTGCTGTCCATCACCTCCAGGCGCTGGTTGAGCGCCTCCATGTAGGTGATGCGCTCAAAGCGGCGGGCGTTGGGGTTTTTCTTGGGGTCGCTGTCGTACACCCCATCCACCTTGGTGGCTTTGATGAGCACATCGCACTTCAATTCGGTGGCGCGCAGGGCGGCGGCGGTATCGGTGGTGAAGTAGGGGTTTCCCGTGCCTCCGCCGAGGATCACCACCCGCCCCTTCTCCAGGTGACGGATGGCGCGGCGGCGGATATACGGCTCGGCAACCGAGTGCATCTCGATGGCAGACTGCACCCGCGTAATCACGTTCATGCTTTCCAGCGCATCCATCAGCGCCAGAGCGTTCATCACCGTCGCCAGCATGCCCATATAGTCGGCGGTGGCGGGATCCATGCCACTGTTCTGTCCCACCCGTCCGCGCCACAGGTTGCCCGCGCCAATGACCACCGCCACATCCACGTTCATCTCGCGCACCTGTTTGATGCGCCGGGCAATATCGCGCACGCACACAGGGTCAATGCCGAAACCATCTTCTTTTGCCAGCGCTTCGCCCGACAGTTTGAGAAGGATGCGGCGGTATTTCAATCCATTTGAGGGGGTTGTTTCCATGCAGTACTCTTCTCCATTTCCAGAAAAAAAGCCAACCTTTCGGTTGGCTTTGAGAGGTTAACTCGAGGCTTCGCCCAGTTCCCAGCGGACGAACCGCCGCACGACGATGTTCTCTTTCAAAGACACTGCCAGTTCGTTGTACAGATCCTGGATGGTCTTGCTCTCATCGCGGATGTACTTCTGGCGCATCAGCACGGTCTCGTCCTTGAATTTATTGAGGTACCCCTCGACAATGCGGGGAATCACCGCTTCCGGTTTGCCCTCTTCGCGGGCGCGCGCCGCCGCAATGTCGGCTTCGCGCTTCAGTTCGGCTTCGGGGATGTCCTCTTCCTTGATCCAGCGGGGGGAGGAAGCCGCGATCTGCAGCGCCAGTTCATGGGCAAAGGCGCGGAAGGAGGCTTCGCGGGCGACGAAATCGCTCTCGCAGTTGACTTCCACCACCACTGCCACACGCCCGTTGCCGTGCGAGTACACTTCGATAACGCCTTCAGAAGCAGTGCGGTCTGAGCGCTTGGCGGCTTGCGCCAGCCCTTTCTCGCGGAGGTAATCTACTGCCTTTTCGTAATCGCCGTTGGATTGCTCCAGCGCCTTTCGGCAGTCCAGAATACCTGCGCCGGTTGCCTCGCGCAGTTGCTTGATCATTTCAGTCGTAATTGCCATGGTCTTTTTCCCGTCTTTCTCAAAATGTGCCAGATTCGCTTACCAGAGGAATGCACTATTCCTCGATCTCGTCATCCACCATCCCCTTCATCTTTGCCAGCGTGGATTCGCCCAGCAGGGCTTCGTCGTCAATATCCTCTTCCACGCCCACGGTCACCGCGCTAAAGTCCACCGCGGCTTCTTCCTCGCTCACTTCTTCCTTGCGGTAGGCTTTGCCCTCAATGACGGCATCGGCAATCTTGCCCACCAGCAGTTTGATGGCGCGGATGGCGTCATCGTTGGAGGGAATGACGTAGTCCACGCCGCGCGGATCGCAGTTGGTATCCACCAGCGCAATCACGGGGATGCCCATCTTGTTGGCTTCGTGCACGGCGGTGGCTTCGCGATCCACATCCACCACGAAGAGCAGGTCGGGCAGGCGCTTCATCTTGCGGATACCGCCCAGGCGCACCTCGAGGCGGTCAATCTCACGCTGAATCAGCAGACCTTCCTTCTTGGTCAGGCGGGAAATCTCGCCGCTATCGCGCATGCGCTCCATGCGCTCCAGTTCCTGAATACGCTGATAGAACGTAATCCAGTTGGTGAGGATACCGCCCATCCAGCGCTCCACCACGTAGGGCATACCGCAGCGCTCGGCTTCCTCGCGCACGGTTTCCTGCGCCTGGCGTTTGGTGCCAACAAACAGCACCGTACCGCCGTTGGCAACGGTATCGCGCACCAGGTTGTACGCCGTATTCAGGGCTTTAACAGTTTGCTGAAGATCGATGATATGAATCCCGTTGCGCTCGGTGAAGATGTACGGGCGCATGTGGGGGTTCCATTTGTTCGTGCGGTGCCCAAAGTGGACGCCGCTCTCCAGAAGGGCTTTCATGGAGATCACAGTAGCCATTATTCTTTTTTCTCCTTTGCGTTATTCTCCCGCTGTCCTCATCCCGCTTCCTCACCCCCTGCGGGGGCACGCAGAAGCAGTCAGCCAGCGTGTGAGTTGATTTTTTGCTCCCCTCTTCGGCGAGCCGATGGATTTTACCACAGAGTAAGCCGAATCGTCCAGATTCTGGATGTACTGATGAGTAAGGTGCTTAATCTCTGACCCACCCACCGCGCTGGACTTTCCAGCCTTTCAGCACATGAATTTCCCCCTCCACCCTGCCGCTGGCGTCCATGCGCAGGATGCCAAACGAAGGCGGCACCCGCCCGGGGATGATGCCAAGACTGGCAGAACCCGGATTAAAGAAGAGTTTGCCGTTCTCGCGGCGGTTTTCTGCCTGATGAGTGTGCCCGTAGAGATACACATCCGCCTGCGGACAGGTGCGCAGGAGAACGTTGCGGTAGCGCTCGAAGCGGTAGCCCTGCAGGACATACAGGGTTTTGTCCCACCAGTAGCGCAGGAAAGAGCCCTGCCCGTGAATCAGCGCCAGACGCACGCCGCCCAGTTCCATCTCCACCACCCACGGCAGGGACGGATGGAACATCCAGTCGCGGTTGCCACGCGCCGCTGTAACCGGCGCAACCTGCTCCAGTTCCTCCAGCACCGCCGGAACACACACATCTCCGGCGTGCAGGATGCGCTGTACACCCTGCCTGCGCAGAGAAGAAATCAGTTCAGGATGCAGGGCATTAACCCGGTCGGGGACGTGCGTATCGGCAACCACGCCAAGGGTGATCAGCGGCTCCATCTGTTCTCCAGCAGGCGGCGCAGGGTATCGAGGGTCTGAGCGGTGTTCTGGAAGTGCACGCCCACCAGCCCGGCGCGGCGCGCGCCTTCCACGTTTTCCACAAAATCATCCACAAAGACGGTTTGATGGGCTGACACACCCAGATGCTCCAGCGCCGCCGCAAAGGCACGCGGATCGGGCTTGCGCGCCCCCAGCATGGATGAGGTCAGCCACACCTCCACGGCGCGGTCGAGCAGGTCGGCGGGGGCGCCGTAAGCGCACAGCAGAGCGCGCAGGTCGCGTGTCCAGGCGTTGGAGAGCAAGCCCGTACGCACCCGCGGACGCGCCTCTGCCAGAAAGGTCAGCAGAGCCGTATCCACGCGGTCTCCTGCCCAGAACTGCTCGCGGAAGGCACTCAACTGCGGGGGCGAAAGGCGCAGGGTGCGGGCAATGGCGTCCCACACGGCAGGCTCATCCACCTCGCCGCGTTCCGCCGCCAGCGCCGCCGGAGAGGCAAAGACCAGTTTCTCCAGTTCGGCGCGGGTCATCCCGTACTCACGCGCCAGCGCCTCGCGTGGCGCGGGATCTTCGGTGCGCAGAATCACCCCGCCCACATCAAAGAGAAGGGCTTGAATGGAAGTCGTCTGCATGGGGAAAGTATAACACGAGCATCACCGCACGTCCGGTAAGGAATCCGGTATTGGATCTTCAAATTAAATATATCTTTACTTCAGTATCCCCATCGTTGACTTCGACGATGAGCGGTTCGCGGGACCTGCCGACCGCGTCCAGCATCTCCGGCATGGATTCAACCACCCCGGGCTGGTCGCGCAATCCGGGGATGACGCCGCCAAACAGGGTGAAGAACCACTTTCCCATCAGAATGGGAATGGGGAACGAAAGCGCCACCTGCATCTTGCCTTTCTCGCGCACCCGCAGGTGCAGCCAGCGCGCCTTCCGGCTCCACAGCGCCAGCACCGCCACCATCAGACCGAGAAAGAGCGGGAAAAAGCCGCAGACGAACCAGAACGGGCTTGAGGAAGCATATCCCAGGGTGATGAGGGAAATGCCCACCACCAGGATGAAACCGCCAATGCCCAGCGGCACCAGCCACCACAGTCGCCAGCGGTTGAGGCGGAGATCCACCTCCGCAGGGCTTTCCAGCACCTCACCCTCCACCGGCGGGACATCCTCCGCGGGCGGCTCAGTCGGGGTGGACGGGGTCTCCCCGCGCAGCATTGCCTCTGCCTCTTCGGGAGTCAGTTCCCCGCGCTCCACCTTTGCCAGAATCTCACGCATGGATTCAGCCATGAAAATCCTCCATACACCAGACGGATACCCTCATTTTACGCCCGTTGCGGCATCCCGGGGCGCATTCCGGCATCTCTACCCGGTGGCAGGGACAGCCCGGCGCTGATGCAGATACCCCTCCACCAGATACAGCGCCAGCGCCAGCCACACCACCCCAAAGCCAATCAGGCGCGCCTGATCGAACGGCTCATGATAGAGAAAAACCCCCAGCAGAAACTGAATGGTCGGCGAGAGGTACTGAATCAACCCCATGGTCGAGAGCGGAATGAGGCGCGCCCCCATGCCGAAGAAGAGCAGTGGGGTTGCCGTCACCACCCCCGCCAGCGCCAGCAAAAAAGATCGCAGGGCACTGCCGTGCAGGAACGCCCCCTGCCCGTTGACCTCCAGATACACCAGATACGCCAGCATCAGCGGGGTGACTGCGCCGGTCTCCAGCGTCAATCCGTGCAGGGAATTAAGCGGAAAGGTCTTCTTCAGGTAGCCATAAATACCAAAGGTGAACGCCAGCGCCAGCGCCAGCCAGGGCAAACGCCCATAGGCAACGGTCATGTACAGCACGCCCACCATCGCCAGCCCGATAGCCGCCCACTGCGCAGGGCGCAGACGCTCGCGCAGGAACACCACCCCCAGCAGGACGTTCACCAGCGGATTGATGAAGTACCCCAGCGAGGCTTCCACCACATGATTGGCGTTGACGCCCCAGATGTACAGTCCCCAGTTCAGGGTCACCAGCGCCCCCGAGAGGGCATATACCAGCAAGACCCGCCGCGAAAGCATGCCGCGCAGGGCTTCCCACTCCCGCCGCAGGGAGATCAGGAAGACCAGAAACACCAGCGACCACACCACACGGTGTGCCAGAATCTGAACCGAAGGCACATCCTGCAGGGCTTTCCAGTACAACGGAAAAACGCCCCACATGCCGTAAGCCAGAAACGCGTACAGGTAGCCTTTTTTCACGGCTGACAACCCTCACCGATATGGATATCTTCAATGTTCCACAGGAAACTGCGCGCCGTGGGATCAAGCGCAAAACCGCACAGATCGGGGCGGGCAATGGCAATCTTCAACTGAAAGTACAGCGGCAGGACGGGCAACTGCTCTGCAAAGACTTTCTCGGCGTTCTGCAGGGCTTGCAGATCTTCTGCGGGGGTGGCATGCGCCCGCAGTGAATCCAGACACGCCGCATCGTAGGCGGGCGAGGAAAAACCGCTCACGTTGACGCCAATCCACTGGTTGATGGCACCGGGGATCTGGGCACTGGTGTACAGCGCGCAGGCATTGCGCTGACTGGTCTGCCAGTAGAACATGGCAAGGTCAAAGCGCCTGCCAAAGACTGCCCCATCCGGACCGGGGGCGAACATCTCGCCGGGGGGCAACTGGGCAATGGTCGTTTCAATGCCGCAGGCGCGCCAGGACTGCTGAAGGGTCTGCGCGGTCTGGGTGCGCAGTGCCGCCTGTGTGGTGAGCAATTCCACCTTCAGAGGGGTGCCGTCGGGGACGCCGCTCACCCCCTGCGCCACGCGCGGGGTGCCGGGGTCGTTATCGAGGTCCTTCCAGCCCACCTCATCCAGCAGGGCACTCCCCCGCGCCGGGTCGTAGGGATATTCGGGCAGTGCCTCTTTGTTGTAGGCGGGGTGATCGGGCGCCAGATAGCCGCGCGGCACTTCCACACGGTTGAAGAACACCTGCCGGACAATCGCCTCCCGGTTGGCGCACAGTGCAAACGCCTGGCGGGTGCGCACGTCGCCGAAGAAATCGGGGCGGTCGCCCGCCGCCGGGTCGTAGCCGTCATCGTAAGACGCCGGGCGGATGCCAAACGCCACATGCTCCCACTCCGGACCCTGCGCCAGCAGTAACTGCAAGCGCCCGTTGTTCTGCGTGTTGATGAGTTCTTCCAGCAGGGGCAGGAAATCGGCATTGGGTTCGACGATGTCGCACTCGCCCGCCACCAGCGCCATCAAAGCGCTGTCGGGCGGATTGCCCGAGAAGCGGAACACCAGCGTATCGAAGGCAGGCAACCCCTCGGCGGCGCGGAAGTACAGCGGATTCTTCTTCAGGGTGATGTGATCGCCCGCCGTCCACTCCTGCACCGTATACGCCCCCCAGCCCAGCGGCGCGCGGCGAATCTGCTCATCCTGTAAAATCTGCGCCGCGCTCAGCGTCCCCCAGGCATGTCTGGGCAGAGGCAGGAAGAAATACGCCGGGTAGTTGCGCTCCAGAAAACCGGGCACGCCCACCCACTCCACCGTACGCTCATCCAGCGCCGTGTAAGAGAGAGTGCGGTCAATCAGCCCCTTGGCGGTCGGCGTT
Organism: Anaerolinea thermophila; assembly: GCF_020723905.1. Lineage (GTDB taxonomy): Bacteria > Chloroflexota > Anaerolineae > Anaerolineales > Anaerolineaceae > Anaerolinea > Anaerolinea thermophila_A. The sequence goes on along the minus strand of NZ_DYHZ01000004.1, from coordinate 278,295 downwards.
GCCGGGTCGGCGGCAATATTGAAGGAAAAGACCGAATCTTCGGCGGTGAGCGGGGCGCCGTCTGACCACTGAATGCCCTCCTTGAGGCGGAAGGTGACCGTCAGACGATCCATCTGCAGAGAACTGGATCCGTCCCAGGTGACGGCGCACTCCGGCGAGGCACACCCCGCCGGGAGCACCTGCACACCCGCCGCCAGCGCCACCAGATTGCCCGCCGCATCCACCACAGGGTCGCCTGCCCGAACCTCAACCGCTTCAATGCGGGCATCGCCGTCGCTCAGCGCGGGCATCTTCTCCAGAATCACCGGCTGGACGCCGTACTGACGGGTATCAAAGGGACCATCGTACAGGGCTTCCAGCACCGCCCACATACTGCGCGAATTGCCGCCGTAGGGATACAGCGTCTGCGGTTCTTCGGCAAGGCACACCACCAGCGTACGGGGCATTTCCGGGGTGGGGATGGGCGTTTCGGTGGGGGTAGGGGGTAAGGCGGTGGGCGTGACGCTCGCCGCCGGGGTGGGGCTGGGCGGCACAATACATCCGCTCACCAGCGCCAGAGTCATCAGCACAAGAGGCATCCAGCGTTTCACAATCATTCCTCCATTATATACAGCCGCAGAGACACGGCTGAGACACTGCCAGGTTCTGAAAGAGCAATCTATCACATGCGGGGGAAGGCGTCAAGCATGGGAGAACGCTTAACGGGCTTTCTCAAAGTTGAAAACGGTGAAACCACAACCTGTAAACGTCAAGAAAGCATTCCTCCACTCGCCCCATCCCCCCTGCCCCTCTTCCCCGAGGAGAAGGGGGGCTGTTTGTCTGGGATACTGCCGATGGCAGAAAAAGCAAAACTTTTTCTCCTTCACACTGCCAGGAAGGAATGAAAGGGTGAGATAGAGAACAATGGAACCGCCTTTACACCCTCAACAGACCGCGAAACCCTCTGGATGCGTAGTAAGAATCGGCGCCGTTGTGATAGACGAAGACAGTGTTATACCGCCGGTCACAGAAGAGCGCGCCGCCCAGCCGACGAATCTCCGGGGGCGTTTTCACCCAGCTGGATGTTCTGGTGTCAAACTCTCCCAGCGTTTGCAGAAACCGGTACTGCTCCTCCGTCAGAATCTCGATGCCCATGGCGGACGCCATGTCCACTGCATTTCCCAAGGGCTTGTTTTCCCTGCGGGCTTCCCAGGCTTCGCGGTCGTAGCACAGACTCCGGCGTCCCTTTGGGCTTTCCTCCGCACAGTCGCAAAACAGGATTTCGCCCGTCTTCTCGTCAACGCCGATCACATCCGGCTCACCGCCCGTCCGCTCCATCTCGTAGAGCGAGAACCATTTTTCGGGGCGCTCGTCCAGACGCGCCTGCACCCGGCTCCATTCCAGCCCGGCGTGGCGGTGCATGTGCTTCTCAAAACGCACCTTCAGCGTGCGGAGCAGTTCCTCCCGCTCTCCGGGAGATAAAATTTTTGGAACAGGTCCATTCATCTGTAAATTCCTTTCATTGAAAGTCCCTTCCGGGATAAAAAAAGCATAACCGAATTTCCCGCCCGGTGCAAAGGCTTTTTTGAGACGTTTTTGCAATGAAGAAGCGCCGCATCCAGACAGCCTCTGTCTTGCCGGAGAGCCTCCCCGCACCGTATAATCCTCGTTGGAGGAATGCCGTCATGAAAGCCTTGCGGTGGGTGATGCTGTTTGCGGCGCTGTTGCCGCTGATGGGGTGCCGTCTCTCGCTCCCCGGTTCGGTCGAAAATGACGATGCCCTCACCTTTGTGGTGCGCGCCGATGCTGACTGGCAGGACACCGGCATCCCGATCAAACCGGGCATGCGCGTGCGCATCCGCCAGATTTCCGGGCTGTGGTCGCCGTGGAACGGCGGCAATTTCGACGCGGTCGGGTCGGGCGGCGATCCCCGCTGTGACTGCAACGTTGCCGAAGGCATCTCACACGCCGCGCTCATCGGCAGGGTGGGCAACAGTCAGCCCTTCTACGTCGGACGGGATTTCGATCAGCGTCTGGGCGAACGCGGAACGCTCTTCCTGCGCATCAACGATACCCGCCTGGAAGACAACGCCGGTGCACTGGAAGTACTCATTGAAGTGGAGCGTTAACCCCCTGCCTTTGCCTCCGTGGGGTTCTCGGGTACAATTCGCCCTTATGAGACGTGTACTTGCCCTGCTCCTGCTCGCCCTGTGGCTGACCGCCTGTCAGGGACAGAGCCCGGTGTCGCCTTCGCCCGCCCCGGGCAATACGGCGGAGAATACCCCTGTCGTTTCTCCCACCCCCTCTCCCTCCGAGACGCCCACCCCGCCCCCGCAACGCATGGTGGTGTACGCTCCGGCAGATGTCAACCCTGAGTGGGTGGAAACAGCGCGCGCCCATCTGGAAACGCTTGCCAGCGGCGGCGCCCCCGTAGAGGTGCTTTCAGAGTGGAGCGAACGGGCCTTCGGGGCAGACGTGCCGCTGGTGCTGGCGCTGGCAGAACCTCCCTCGCTCGGCGATGCCCTCAACGCCGCGCCGCAGACGCGCTTTGTGGTGCTCTCCGCTCAAACCCTGCCCGAAGCCCCCAACCTCACCACCCTGCTTGCCGATCCACAGGCGCTGGCGTTTGCCGCCGGTCTCACCGCCACGGTCATTTCGGATGACTGGCGCGCCGCGGGTTTGATTCCCTCCAGTCAGCCCGGCATTCAGGAAGCCTTTTTGAACGGCGGGCGCTACTTCTGCGGGGTATGCTCGCCCGGCTGGCCCCTCGGCATGAACTTCCCCCTCACCGCCGGGGTGGACACGGACAGCGGCAGCGACTGGGCGGCAGTGGCGGCAAAACTGTTCGACGAAGGCAAGGTGGACGTCTTCTACCTCTCCCATGCCGCCGTTCACCCCGAGGTGATTGCTTACCTGAAGGGGCTGGTGCAGTTCACCCAGCCGGTGCGGGTGCTGGGCATCGTCCCCCCGCCCGAAGCATTATCCGAACAGTGGGCGGTGACGCTGGACTGGGATCTCACCGCCGCACTGGATGAGGTCTTCTCCGCTTCTGCGCCTCCCGCCCTGGTGCGGGTGCCGATTGCTTTTACCCACGTGAACGAGGCGCTCTTCTCCCCCGGCAGGCAGGAACTGGTGCGCGGCGTCCTGGCGGAAATGCAGGTCGGGCGCATTGCGCCGCTCAGCGTCCCGTAGGATTCGATTGAGCCAATTCCGGGAAATTTAAACAAAAAGAGCCACCGGTGGGATTCGAACCCACGACCTGGCGTTTACGAAACGTCTGCTCTGCCGGCTGAGCTACGGTGGCGTGTGCGCGCCAAATTATACAGCAGGCTGGCGTTTCTTTCAAGGTGCGCTGTGCGAATCCATCATTCAACTGGCGGAACGGGCGCCTGCAGGCGCAGGGCGGCGGCACGGGTATTTTCCTCAATGGCAATAAACAGGTACACCCCCTCGCCGATGGCATACAGGGAAATTGCCCACACCGCCCCGGCGATCAGCACCACACCGCTTATAATCACCCCGCCCAGCGCGCCGAACACTTCCATGCCGTGCATGCCGTACTCGCGGGCATAATCTGCCATGCTGGCGCCGCCCATGACCGAAACGGCACAAATGCCCAGGGCGAGAATCAGCATCGCCACACCGACCACCACGCCAAAGATTTTGTACAGCGTCCCCACGAAACGCAGGACTTTGAAACGCTTTTCCATGTCAACCCTCCAGAGGCAAATTGGATGGACAGGTTAAGCATAGCACGGTTTTCCCTCACCGGCGCACAACGGCGCACAGCCAGTGAAAACCGTGCTTCCCGGGGCTTACACTCGTTCCAGCGCTGCCCCCGCGGTGGCTACGGGCGTATCTGTTGGCACGGGGGTGGGCGTCTCCGTGGGGGTAGGCGTCAGCGTGGGGGTGGGTGTCAGAGTGGGCGTGGGCGTCACCGTCGGGGTCAGGGTGGGCGTCGGGGTGGGCGTGGGCGCCTGAATGCGCAGGCGGATGCGCTTCTCGGCGTAGCCGTCCTCGGTGCTCTCCAGATAAATGCGCAGGGTGATGGTCTCACGCGGCACATCCTGCAAATCCCACGAGTAAATGCGGTCGGGCGACTTGACCGGCGAGGTCATGCCCTCCAGCAGGGTCTTCCACTCACCGGGGTCGCTCCCCAGTCCCCACTCCAGACGCCAGCGGCGGAAATCGTCGGTGGCGTCCACCACCGCGTAAATATCCAGCGGCGCCGAGAGGATGGCTTGATCTTCCGCCAGCCCGGCAAAGTAAATGTTGGGACGGGGATCGCTTTCCCGACATTCCCGTTCGGGGATGAAGAAGAAATCATCCGAAAAGCCAATGCTCTCCGCCCAGCGGCGTCCTTCTTCGGTCTCCCGAATCCAGCGCACCGCGTCCTTATCGGTGACGTTGAGGACAAACTTCTCGGCGGTAAAGCCGGAGCACGCCGCCGATGCGCGCAGCCCCGTCCAGGTGTCAATCTGAGCGCGCTTCCACAGATCTTCATCCTTGGGCAGGGGCAGTTGATCGGCGGCAAAGAACTCGGTGCGCTGACCCGGACACCACTCCGAAGGCTCGGTTCCGGAGATGGCGCACACCACCCGCTCGACCACATTGGCAGGGCGCACAAAGGGGCTGGGGTTGCCGCCGGTGAGGGCGGGGACGGCAGTCTGCATGAACTGCGCCCAGATGGGTGCGGCGCCGGTCACCCCGCTGACGCCTTCCATGGGGGTGTAATCGGCGTTGCCCACCCACACGCCCACAGCAAGGTCGGGGGTATAGCCCAGCGTCCAGTTATCGCGGAAGTCGTTGGTGGTGCCGGTCTTGGCGGCGGCGGGGAAGGGCAATGCCAGCACCGAGTTGGTGCCGAACATGGGCGCGCGGGCTTGATTATCGGAAAGGATGGAACTGATCAGGAAGGCATGTTCGGGGCGCAGAACCTGCTCGCCGGGGGGCGCTTTGTGCTCATAGACCACGTTACCGGCGTAATCCTCGATGCGGGTGATGGCATACGGGGGCATGCGCCGACCGGCGTTCGCCATCGTGCCAAACGCCGAGGTCATCTCCAGCAGGGTCACCTCGCCGCCGCCCAGCGTCAGCGAAAGCCCGTAATCATCGCGCGTCAGGGTGGTGATGCCCAGACGTTTCGCCATGCCGATCAGCCCCTCGCTCTGCGGGGTGCTGGGGTCATCGTAGATGCCCACGAACTGCAGGGCTTTGACGGCAGGCACATTGTAGGAATTCGCCAGCGCACTGCGCACCGTGACGGGACCGTGGAAGCGTCCATCGTAGTTGACCGGCTTGTACGGCTCGCGCGGGTCGTCGGGTCTGCCGGATGGCGGAAACTCGGAGGGCACGTCCCAGATGAGCGTGGCGGGCGTCCAGCCTTTTTCAAACGCCGCCAGATAGGTGAGCGGCTTGATGGATGAACCCGGCTGGCGCGGCACCAGTGCCATGTTGATCTGCCCGCTGATGTCCTCGTTAAAGTAATCCGCCGACCCCACCATGGCAAGAATCTCACCCGTGGCAGGACGGATGGCAACCAGCGCGCCGTTCTGCACGTTGCGCCCCGAGAGCGAACGCACCTGCTCTGCCACAATGTTCTGGGCTTGCTCCTGCAGGTTGGGATCGAGGGTGGTGTACACGGTAAACCCGGAGCGGTAGATGGTCTGGGCATCGTACTGCTCTTCCAGCAGGGAGCGCACGTAATTGACCCAGTGCGGATAGCGGATGGTGTTGCGCGGCGGCTGGAAGTTGTAGGCTTCAATCTCCTGCGCCGCGGCGGTAGCGGCGGCGGCATCCACGCACACCGGCTGGACGCTGTTGGAGACCTCAATGCAGTTCTTCTCGCGGCTCAGTTCGTACATCAGCACCAGCACCTGCTTGTGGCGGCGCAGGGCTTGCTCTCGATTGCTGAAGATATCGTACACGCTGGGGGCTTGCGGCAGACCGGCAAGGAACGAGGCTTGCGCCAGGGTCAGTTTGTCGGCGCTGGTGCCAAAGTAGGTATTGGCAGCGGCTTCCACCCCGTAGGCAAGGTTGCCGTAGTAAATCTCGTTCAGGTACAGTTCAAGGATTTGATCCTTGCTGTACCGGCGGGTGAGTTCGGCGGCAAGCACAATCTCGCGCGCCTTGCGCTGAACGGTGCGCTGGGCGGCTTCTTCCGGGCTGAGCAGAATGGCGCGCGCCAGTTGCTGGGTGATGGTCGAAGCGCCCGAAACCACCTCTCCGCTGGTGTAGTTCTGCCACAGCGCCCGGGCAATGCCGAAGGGGTCAAACCCGGGGTTGTTGTAGAACTCCTTATCCTCGGTGGCAATGATGGCGGCAACCATGTAAGGCGAAATGCGCTTGAGCGGCACGTAGGTGCGCCGTCCCGCGTTGGGGTCGAGGATTTCGTACAGCACGTTGCCGTTGCGGTCGAGAATGCGGGTGGTCTCAAACTGCGAGGCGCGTTCCTTCAGGTTGGAAATATCCGGCAGGGTGCGGGCAATGGAGAAGTACTGATAAATCAGGAAGGTTGCCACCACACCTGCCAGCACAATGATAAGGACAACAAGTCCCAGTACCGCCTGCAGGATGCATCCCCAGGGGGAGCGTCCGCCGCCTTCTTCTGTCTCCGCAGGGCGGGGCTGAACGGGACGCGCACGGCGCGCCGCGGGCGGCGGAGAAGGCGGGGTGCGCGGCGGAACGGTGGGACGTGAACCGGGTTCGCGCGCCGCAGGTCGCACCCGCACGGCAAAAGGCTGGGTGGGCGGTTCCTGCGTCGCCGGGCGCGAAGGATACAGGGTGGGCAGGTCATAGGCGCTGGGCGACACCTGAGTGGCTTCCAGATCGGTCTCTTCCACCCGTATGGGCAGGATATCGGCGTCCGATTCCAGCAGGAACGGTGGGATGGTGGGCGCCAGATGGGCTTCATCGTCCGGCACACCGCCGCTCAGCGCAGGGGCTTCGCTTGCCACCTCGGGCGGCAGGGTGGGGGCTTCATCGGCTGGTGGGATGGACAAACTTTCCGGCGGCGCGCTGAACGGCGACACCGGCAAAGTCCCGGCAGGTTCGCCGCGCGGACGCAGGGGCGGTACGATGTCTTCCTCTAAAAAGGGTGGAGGGGAAGGGGGTGTCGTCTCGCCCGTAACCGGCTGAGTGGCGGCGGCATCGGCGGGCGGTTCGACGGGTCTGGGAGAAAGGCGGGAAGGCTGGGTGTTTTCCAGGGCTTCTTCCGCCTTTTTGCCTTCCTCAAGGATGCGGCGCAGTTTCCGCCCGGCGGTATCTTCCGGGGGATTCACAGGTGGGAGTTTCTCTTCTTCGTCCATAAGTACCCTTCAAAAGTATTGTAACATAAACGCCAGGGCATCAAGGCACACCGCTCTCGCGGAGGATACAGAACAGAGGCTGTTCTGGAAGATCCCGCCAGACGCCTGCACCGAATCCACCCAAACCAGTCTGAATTTGGTATAATTTCATCCTATGAAGTACCATATCTGGACAGAAGGCTGTCAGATGAACGTGGCAGATTCTCAACGGGTGGCTTCGGCGCTCGAGCACCTCGGCTATTCGGTCACGCCCAGACCCGAAGAAGCCGATGTCATCGTGCTGAACACCTGCGTGGTGCGCCAGTCCGCCGAGGATAAAGCCTACGGCAGGCTGAACTCCCTGCGCCCGTTGAAGGAGAAGAACCCGCATCTGGTGATTAATTTAATGGGTTGTCTGGTGGGCATCCGCAACAACGATGCCCTGCGCAAACGCTTCCCCTTTGTGGATGTGTTCTCGCCGCCGTCCGACCCCTCGCCGCTGGTGGCATTCCTCACCCAGTCGGAGGTGCGCGCCATGGAAGAAAGCGCCACCGCCACCCGCTACGCCTACATGGACGGCGACCTGGTCCTGCCCGAAGCCGAACGCGGCAAACTGGTCTCGGCGCACATTCCGGTGGTGTACGGCTGTTCGCACGCCTGCACCTACTGCATCATCCCCTACCGCCGCGGCATTGAGCGCAGTCGTCCCCCTGAGGACATTCTGGCAGAAGCCCGCGCGCTGGTGCGCCAGGGCGTCAAAGAGATCACCCTGCTGGGACAGATTGTGGACCGCTACGGCAAGGACAACCCCGACTATCCCACGCTGGCAGGCTTGCTCATCCGCCTGAACGAAATGGACGGGCTGGAGCGCATCCGCTTCCTCACCTCGCACCCCAACTGGATGACCGACGAACTGCTGGACGCGGTTGCCAGCCTGCCCAAGGTGATGCCTCACATCGAGGTGCCGGTGCAGGCGGGCGACGACACCGTGCTGGAGAACATGAAGCGCGGCTACACCGCCGACCAGTACCGTGCGCTGATTGCCCGCATCCGCGAGCGCATTCCCGGCGTCTCCATCGCCACCGATATCATCGTGGGCTTCCCCGGCGAGACCGAAGAGCAATTCATGAACACCTACCGCCTGCTGGAAGAACTGCGCCTGGATGTTGCCCATCTGGCGCGCTACTCCCCCCGCCCGGGCACCGTCTCGGCACGCCGCATGAAGGACGATGTCCCCGCCGGGGAAAAAATGCGCCGCTTCCGCATGCTGGAGGAACTGCAGGAACGCATCGCGGGCGAAATCAACGCCCGCTATCTGGGCGAGACCGTGCCGGTGCTGTTCGAGGAAAAGGTGAAACAGCGCTGGAAAGGGCGCACCCCCACCAACAAACTGGTCTTTGTCGAGAGCGAGGAAGACCTGCGCGGACACATCCGGGACGTACACATCACCTGGACGGGTCCGTGGTCCATGATCGGCAGTTTGAAGAAATAAATTTCTGAGGAACACCGCGCCGGGCGCCTGCCCTGCGCGGCTTTTTTTCTCCATGCGCAAAGTCCTGTTTTTCTTGCTCATCCTTGCCGCCTTTGCCGCCGCCGCTCTGGGCGCGTGGGCAATTCGCCGCACCGTGCAGGGCAGTTCCACCCGCGACCAGCGGGTGATTTCCTTCATCCGCAACCCCTCAGCCCACGCCGACTGGGCGCTGGACGCCGGCACGCAGTGCCCGGGCGCCTCCTTCCGCCTGCCCACGCGCGGCTTTATCGGCTACGTGTGGAATGATTCCTTCCGTCCGGGACATCATCACACCGGGCTGGACATCTTCGGCGGCACCGCCCCGGGAGAAACCCCCGTATACGCCGCCGCCTCCGGCTATCTGACGCGTCTGCCCGAGTGGCGCTCCAGCCTGATCATCCGCATCCCCCGCGACCCGCTCCAGCCGGACCGGCAGATCTGGACCTACTACACCCATCTGGCAGACCCGCAGGGCACCCCCCTGATTGACCCTGCCTTCCCGCCGGGCACGCAGGAAGTCTTTGTGGAAGCGGGCACTCTGCTGGGCTATCAGGGCAACTTCTCCGGCACCCCGGGCACGCCGGTGGGCGTACACCTGCATTTCTCCATCGTGCGCGACGACGGCACCGGACGCTTTCTCGACGAGCGGGAAATCGCCAACACCCTCGACCCCTCGCCGTACTTCGGCATGAACCTGAACACCGAAACCCTGCAGAACGGCATCCCCACCTGCCTGCCCACCGACTCAGACAATGTTTCCCCCTGAATTTTGCCCCCATTTCCCCGAATGGGCGTCAACTGGAGCCAAACTTACGTTAAAATAAGGGTACACATTTCTCTGGATAAAGGCATAAAGAAGAAATCCCTATGTCCACTTTAACAATCGAGGATGACCATTTTGAGTTAGACGGAGAGCCCTTCCGTATTCTCGCCGGGGCAATGCATTACTTTCGCGTGCACCCGGCGTACTGGAAAGACCGTTTGCTCAAACTCAAAGCCATGGGGCTCAATACGGTGGAGACCTACATTGCATGGAATCTGCACGAGCCTCATGAGGGGGAATTTCATTTCGGCGACTGGCTGAATATCGAACGCTACATTGAACTGGCAGGCGAACTGGGACTGTACGTCATCGTGCGCCCGGGTCCCTACATCTGCGCCGAGTGGGAGATGGGCGGTCTGCCGGCATGGCTTCTCAAAGACCCGCAGATGAAACTGCGCTGTATGTACCAGCCCTATCTGGATGCAGTGGAAGCCTACTTCAGCCAGTTGATGCGCCGGCTTGTGCCCCTGCAAAGCACCCGCGGCGGTCCCATCATTGCCATGCAGGTGGAAAACGAATACGGCAGTTACGGCAACGATACCCGCTACATCAAATATCTGGAAGAACTCCTGCGCCAGTGCGGGGTAGACGTGTTCCTCTTCACCGCCGACGGCGTCAGCGACGAAATGATGCAGTACGGCGGTCTGCCGCACCTCTTCAGGGCGGTGAACTTCGGCAACCGCCCGGGCGACGCCTTCGACAAACTGCGCGAGTACCAGACCACCGGTCCCCTGCTGGTGGCGGAATTCTGGGACGGCTGGTTTGACCACTGGGGCGAGCGCCATCACACCCGCTCGGGGGGAGAGGTTGCCCGCGTGCTGGATGATTTACTTTCCGAGGGTGCTTCGGTCAACCTGTACATGTTCCACGGCGGCACCAATTTCGGCTTCATGAACGGCGCCAACGCCTTCCCCTCTCCCGGTTACGCCCCCACGGTGACCAGTTACGACTACGACGCCCCGCTCAACGAGTACGGCGAGATCACCCCCAAGTACCACGCCCTGCGCGAGGTCATCGGCAGGTACGTGGACCTGCCCAAAATGCCCGACTTTGCACCGGTGCACCGGGAAGCCTACGGCAAGGTGGAACTGGAGGAGTGGGCGCCCCTGCTTGCGCAGGTGGATGCGCTCTCCACCCCCGAGTACAGCACCGCCCCCCTGCCCATGGAGATGTACGACCAGAACTACGGCTTCATCCTCTACGAGACCCAGTTGACCGGTCCCCGCGAAGAAGCCCGCCTGATCATCCGCGGACTGCACGACCGCGGGCATGTCTTTGTGGATAACGACCTGGTGGGCATCGTCGAGCGCGAAAATCACGCCCGACCGCTGTCCTTCTCGGTCATTGATCAGGGAGTGCGCCTGCGCATTCTGGTGGAGAACATGGGACGGGTCAACTACGGTCCCGACCTTGCCGACCGCAAGGGCATCACCGAGGGGGTTTTGCTGGGTCAGCAGTGGCTGTTCGGCTGGACGGTTTATCCCCTGCCGCTGGATGACCTCTCCGCCATCCGTTATCTGCCCGGTGAGCCGGAAGAATTTCCAGCCTTCCTGCGCGGCACCTGGACCATTCCCGGAAAACCCGCCGATACCTTCCTTGCCCTGCCGGGATGGACCAAAGGGGTGGTGTGGATCAACGGCTTCAACATCGGGCGTTACTGGAAGCGCGGACCGCAGAAGACGCTCTACGTGCCTGCCCCCCTGCTGAAAGAAGGCGAAAACGAAATCGTGGTGCTGGAACTGGATGATCTGCACCGTCCGGTGGTGGAATTTCGCAACCATGCGGAGTTAGGATGAGCCCGCTGACAGTTTTAATCACCTCAGCCGGGCGCGAACCGGCAAAATCCATTGCTCTGGCGCTGGCGGAACCCGGCGCGCGCCTGGCGCTGACCGACCTGACCCCCATGGGGCTGGAAGAGACGGCGGCGCTGGTGCAGGCACAGGGGGCAGAGGTCTCCACCCACGTTGCCGACCCCTCCAAAGGGCTGGCGGTGCGCATGCTGATTGACGAGGTGCTGGAACGCTGGGAGACGCTGGACGCGCTGGTAAACTGCCCGCTGGCACAGCCCACTGCGGGCATTCTGGAACTGGACGAGTGGGACTTCCAGCGCACGCTGGAAAGCAACATCGGCGGTCCGTTCCTCATGCTTCAGGCGCTGGGACGCATCTGGCGCGAGGAAGGGCGCGGCGGCACCATCCTGCACGTCATCACCGGCGGCGGGGCGCGTCCGCCCGGGGCGGGAAAATCCGCCTTTGCCGCCAGTCAGGCGGGCTTGCGCGCGCTCACCCGCTCTGCCGCCGAACTGGCGCCGCTGGGCATCCGCGTGCTGGGGCTGTGTCTGGAAAGCGTCAACCCGCGCGGCGCGTTGATTACGGCGCAACTAGCGGCACAAATCCTGCACGGTCACACCCAGGCTGAACCCGGCACGCTGTTCGAGGTGGATAATACCGGCGACTGGGCATAACGCATTAACCCCGGGGAGGAAAATCACATGCTCTCATTCCGCGATCTGGTTCAGACGTTTCGCTCGCTGGGGCTTTCACCCCGGCAACCCGTTCTGGTGCACGCTTCGCTCTCCTCGTTTGGAGAGGAGATTCGCGGCGGCGCCGATACCCTGCTGGGCGCCCTGCTCGCCGTCAGCGGGCGGGTGATGACGCCTGCCTTCACCTACAGGACCATGATCATCCCCGAGGCTGGACCGGAAAACAACGGCTTGACCTACGGCTCGGGCAAAGACCTGAATCAGATGGCAGAGTTCTTCCTTCCCGACATGCCCGCCGACCCGCTGATGGGCATTCTGGCAGAGACGGTGCGCCGTCACCCGCAGGCACAGCGCTCCATGCATCCCATCCTCTCGTTTGCGGGCATCGGGCTGGAGGAGGTGCTTGCCGCGCAAACCCTGGCGGAGCCGCTGGCGCCCATCGGCGCGCTGACAAAGATGGACGGCGAGGTGGTGCTGATCGGGGTGAACCACACCGTCAACACCAGCATCCACTACGCCGAGGCGCTGGCTGGCAGGCAGGGCTTCATCCGCTGGGCGCTCACCCCCCGGGGGGTGTGGGAATGCCCCGGCTTTCCCGGCTGTTCCGACGGCTTCGACGCCGCCGCCCCTCTGCTGGAAGACCTCACCCGCCGCGCAAGCATTGCCCGGGCGGTGGTACAGGTCATCCCGCTGGCGCCCATGCTGGAGCGCCTGCGCGAGGTCATCTGGCAGGATCCCCTGGCGCTGCTGTGCCAGCGGGAAACGTGCGAACGCTGCGACACCTACCGCCGCCTTGCGGTAGGGTAGAAAAGAGGAGTAACGATCTTCCGGAAAAACAGAATAGTTCATGTTTTTTCGGATAAACGTGTGGTTTTCAGCAGTAATTTAATTGGGAAGGATGGCTTATCGGGTAAGGGAAACCGTTATCTTTGAAATTCGAGGAGCCGATGAAAATATACAGTATCACACCCGATGATAAGTTTATAGAATGTGCTGAGATTGGATTTCATGATGAACACCATGAATCCGTTTTAGAAACCTGGCTTGAAAATAATCCAGATAAGATCATTGAAAACGGCAATTTGTTAATGATTGGGCGACAGGTTGCAACAAATCTTGGGGGGTTTATTGACCTGCTCGCCATCGACAAAGAGGGCAATTCAGTCGTTATCGAACTGAAGAGAAACCGCACTCCCCGAGAAACGCTGGTACAGGCTCTTGAGTACCTGTCCTTTGTTGAAAAATTAGGCTATGAGCAGTTGGACGAAATTTTCAGAAAATATGCAGGTGATGAAGTCATAAATCTTGCCCAGTATCATCATGAGTATTTCCATTTAGACACTGACGAAGCAGTTGTATTCAATAAAGAGCAGCGGATTGTAATTATTGGTCAAAAAATCACACCCGAAATTCGTCAAACGTCCACTTTCCTGCGAAAAAAAGGCGTAAGGGTCACCTGTGTAGAGTTTACCTTTTACAAAGCCGATGACGGATTAAGGTTGTTTTCCACAAATATCGTCGTTGGGAACGAAGCAGATAATATTTCTACTATCACATCGGGTTCATTGCCCCGAATTTCTGAAAAAGCCTTTTTCAATTCGGTAGACGCAAACGGTAGATTCATTTTTGAAAAATTGCTGACATGGGCGAAATCGAAATCGTTTCCAATTCACTGGGGCATTAAGGGTTTCTCACTGAATGTCAATTTATCCGGTAATCACGTGGTTTTTTGTTTTGGGTATCCACCAACATCTGTGTTTCAGCAATCCATATATACGGCTCTTTTTGGACGCGGCGGTTTATCAGGCAAAATAGATATTTCAGAACAAGAACTGCAGGCTTTATTTGAAGAAGCACAGAATTCTGGTCTATTTCAGCCCGCAGGTAGAGAATTAAAGTGCCAGATAAATCGAAAATTCTCAGAGAAGGAAATCGAGTGGTTGTTTGCGTGGCTAACTAAAGTAACACAAGCCATTGAAAAACATGGATTAAAAGGCGAGAGTGAAAAATAAACCTGTCTTATGAATTCTTCCCTCCTTGTTATTGTGCTCACACTGATCATTTTTGTTGCCATTCTGATTGTACTGGGCGTACTGCGTAAAGAAAGAGTGGACCCGGGAGAAATCCGCCGGAAGCAACTGGGTTTTCATCCCCTTGAATCTCCACCGCAAGAACTCTTTAACCGCATTCGCGCCTTGCAGCATAACGATACAGCAAACCTGCAAATCATCCGTATAAGTCAAAAAAAAGACCCTGGACGGGGATTTATATCTCTATGATGGGGTCTTGAACAGCGATATGAAACTGGAAGATCGATTGGTTGCAGTTTCTCCATTCTTACGACTGCCCCATTTTGCCCTGATGCAAATGCCAGACCTGGATGACAGACTGGGCAACATCATGAACAGGCTTGCGGATTCCATGATTGGATGGGCTTCCAACTTCAGAGGATTGCAACGTGTCCATCTAACCGCCTTCCCGGAATTTGACCGAAAATTCATCTTGCTTGGCGAAAACCAGGAAGAGGCTGAAACCTTTTTCAATGCGGAACGGGTGCAAATCTTTTCCTCCCTGGATGCAGGCATTGCAATGGATGCTTTTGGGGATTCTCTTCAAATCACGAGGTATGGAAAACATAACGGCGATACCCTCAATGTAGAGATTGCCACGGCTATTAAACTCATGCAGAATCTCCGCAGTTAAGGCAGATACCCGCAGGAGAAACAGATGGATTTTACCGTTTCACGGACATTCAGTTCGCTTTATATCTTCCTTGACATCATCTGGTTATTGTTTTTTGCCGCTTTCCTGCTTTACTTTAGACGAAGGCTGGCTGTCATTGTGGGACTGCTGGCGGGTGTGGTCTATTTTCTGGTTGATTTCGGGATTTTCTACAAACTTCTCGGCACACGAGAGGTTTACGGCGCAGATCCTTTCTGGTTCCTGCTGTGGTTGAGCATGAGTTATGGGTTTACCAATTTCGCATGGATATGGCTTTTACTGGACGGCGATGGTCATGCGGTCGAATGGTCCCTTTTACCCATCCTGGGGTGGATCACCGTTGGGCAGTTGAGTCATAACTTCGGGGGCGGGTTTCCGGAAATAACCATCTCGCGCGGCACAGGGTCCTATCACGGCGTCATGGCGCTGATTCTTTGTATCGGCTATGCCTTTATCGTCTTTCGAAACCTGAAGGGAGGAGAAAAAGTAAACATCCTCTGGTTGCTGGCAATCGGCATTGGCGTTCAATTTGCCTGGGAAGCCGCACTGCTGATTAACGGCATCCGCCCGCCTCTCTGGCAGCCTGTTGTTGTAAATTCACTCATTGAAACCAATCTTGGATTGCCGTATACCTGGTATATTCATAAACGGGTGAGCCGGCGCTGGAATGAAGACCTGTCAGCAAAGCCGTTGCATACCGGTTCCCTGCGCTAAAAGCCTCTTCTTCCCCCTTCTTAAGGGCTTCTTGACGGTTTCGCCCGATTCGGATTATACTCGTACATGCCCGGGGTGTAGCGCAGTCCGGTAGCGCACGTGCATTGGGGGCATGTGGTCGGCGGTTCAAATCCGCCCACCCCGACTGAATTCAACCAACCGCCGGGTTTGCTGGCGGTTGAATTCATATCCAGACAGGAGCATGGAAGCCTTATGGGAAAGGCACCCCGCAAAGTGGATGCAGTTGTCGAAGCCGTCCATTACACCCCTGAGGGGAAGATTGATTTCGTCCGTCTCCATGAACGTCGGGGCGCCGTGTATGGCGATCACATTCTGGTGCGCCGCGAGGAACTGATCCAGCGCCTGCGCGCCCGGCAGGTGATCTACAGCGGCAAACGTCTTGCCCCCTGGGGCAATCAATTTGAGTTGGGCGCGCCGGTCACCCTCGTCTCCCACAACGGCGCTGAATGGGTGCGCTGTGGCGATGGCGACACTGCCGAAGCGCGGGATGTGCTCAAGGGCGTCCCCATTCTGTAACGGGCGGGTATCGCCGGGCAGGCAACCGTGAGCGCCCCTTTCCTCTCCATCATCCTTCCCGCCCACAACGAAGAACACCGTCTCCCCCCGGCGCTGGAGGGTCTCCACGCCTTCCTTTCCGCTCAACCGTTTGCCTTTGAGGTGGTGGTGGTGGAAAACGGCAGTACCGACCGCACCCGCGAGGTGCTGGCAGAGTACGCCGCACGCTTTCCCTATATCGTTCCCCTCACCGACGAGCGGCGCGGCAAGGGCTTAGCCGTTCAGCGCGGCATGCTGGCGGCGCACGGACAGTACCGCATGTTCTGCGATGTGGACTTCTCCATGCCCGTGGAGCAGATCTCCCGCTTCATCCCTCCCGCCCTGCCCGATGTGGAAATTGCCATTGCCTCGCGCGAAGCCCCCGGCGCGGTGCGCTACCACGAGCCCATCCTGCGCCACATCATCGGGCGCGGCTTCAACACGCTGGTGCGCTGGGTGGCACTGCCCGGCTTGCAGGATACCCAGTGCGGCTTCAAGTGCTTCCGCGGCGACATTGCCGATCGCATCTTCCCCCTGCAGACCCTGCACGGCTGGACATTTGACGTCGAGGTGCTCTTCATTGCCCGGCGCATGGGCTACCGCGTGGTGGAAGTGCCCATCCCGTGGTACTACAACGCCGAGAGCAAGATTCGCGTCCTGCGCGACTCCTACGCCATGTTTGCCGATTTAATCCGCATCCGCCTGAACGCCCGCCGGGGGTTGTACGATGGCGCGCCAGCCCCTCGCTGACCTTCCCCCTCTGCCCACGCTGGAATTTGAGCAAAGCCTCTGGCAGGCAGGTGTCTTCCCCACCGCCGGTCTGGATGAAGCCGGACGCGGCGCATGGGCGGGACCGGTTGCCGCCGCCGCGGTGATTCTGCCCCCTGACGATGCCGATTTACTGAAACACCTGCACGGCGTGCGCGATTCCAAACAGATGACCGCCAGAGCCCGCGAGGGGTTCGCCGCCGTGATTCGCGAGACAGCCCTCGCCTGGGGAGTGGGCTTTGCCAGCGTGGAGGAGATCGAGACCCACGGCATTGTCCCGGCAACCCGCCTGGCGATGATGCGCGCCCTGCAGGAATGCGCCCTCTACCCCCGCCACCTGCTGATTGACGCCCTGCGCCTGCCGGAGATCCCCCTCCCGCAAACCAGCCTGATCAAGGGCGATGCGCGTAGTTTAAGCATTGCCGCCGCCTCGGTGCTGGCAAAAACGGCCCGCGATGCGCTGATGCGCGACCTTGCCCGCCAGTATCCGCAGTACGGTTTTGAGGTGCATAAGGGGTACGGCACCGCCCGTCACCGCCGTGCGCTTCAGCAGTGGGGTCCCTGCCCCCTGCACCGCCGCACCTACCGCCCGGTGATGCACCTGAGCGACCTGTGGAAAGCCTCTGCCGCCCCGCACCCTGAACCTGCTGAACCCTGATTCACATCCTTTTTACACCTGCCTTCTGGAAAGATCCCATCCGGAAAATTAGCCGGGGGCGGTCAGGATTTCGCGGCGGCGCCTGTGCAGGTCGACTTCTTCCCGCTCCAGTTGCCGGTAGCGCTGGTTGAGCCGGTTCAGCGCGGCAATGAGGTCAGCGTGCCGGTCACGGGCGCGATCCAGGGCGGCAGAGACTTTACTTTGCACCCACGCGTCCACCAGCAAACCGTCGGCAAAGATATCCAGGAAAAGTTCCAGCCCGCCCACCTGCAGATCAGAATCGGATGAAGACTGCACATCGCGCAGTTCGCGCTCAAAACGGTTGAGAGCCCTCTGCGCCTGTTCCAGCAGGTCGCGGGCATCTCGAATGCGCGAATGCTTGAAGACACTTACCAGCCCTCCGCCTCCCAGTATGTCCCACACGCCCAGCCCGCTGGCGCTCTCCAGCGCCTCAATGGCTTCCTTCAGCCTGTCCAGCGCATCCAGTCCTGCCTGCAGTGCCTCACCAATCTCGCGCTTTTCGGCGTGCAGGCTTTGCTGGCGGCGGTTGATTTCCTGCAGTTCCGCGCTCAGGGGGTGCCGGGCAGAGAGAAGCGCCTGTTCCTTCTGGAGCATCAGGTTTTCAAAAGCATCTTCCACCCCCATCAGTTGCGCCAGTTGCGCTTCCAGTTCCGACAGACGGGCTTCGGCTTCCTGTACCGCCCGCCGCGTCTTTTGCACCTGCCCTTTGAGCCGTTGAAGGTCCTGGCGCGCCTGCGCCGCCTGCTCATCACGGTCTCCCAGCAGACTGTGCCAGCCCGCCTGCAGAGAAGCGCCTTCCAGCGCCTGCAGACGCGCCGCCGACTTTTGCAGGCGATCCTCCAGATCATCCAGATCCTGACGCAGACGCCAGAGCACTTCCTCCGTGGTTTGCTTCTCTTGCATCAGGGCATTTTTTCGTTGCAGGGCTTCCGCCGTCTCCGTCAAACGCCGATTGAGTTCTGTGAGCATATCATCCCGTCCCTCACTTAAAAATAACATATCGTCAGCGAAAAGAAAGCCGTCTTGACCCTTTTTTGACCTCTTTTGCAGTTCGACGCTGTTCACCGCTTGTCTGCCGGAGAGACCACCGCAGGGAGCGCCTCGAGTGGAGAAGCAACAACACCCGGCGGCTTTTCATCTGCCGAAGGGCGAGGGGAAAAGGGCACATTTCTCATTGACGAACCCCCTCAAGGCATGCTATCATCCAGAATACCAGCAATTATCTTCTTATTTTTTTCTGCACCTTAAAAAAGGAGGAATTATTCATGAGCGCTGATTTTGTGGCTCGCTTGATCGGCATGATCGTCTTTTCCATCCTCGGCGTATATCTGGGCACTCACCTGGGCAGGCTGGCAAATGAGACCCCCGGCGAGTTCATTTTTTCTGTGGAACAGTACGCCTTCACCATCGGCATGGTTGGCGCGTTGATTGGACTCATCCTGACCCCTTATCTCACCACTCGCCCCATTAAATCTCTGCGCATGCAGTTGAGCCGCCTGTCCACCCGCTCCCTGCTGGCATCGCTGATCGGGCTGATCGTGGGCTTGATTATCGCCGCCCTGCTGTCGTTTCCGCTCTCGCTGTTGCCCGCCCCCTTCGGGCAGGTCATGCCTTTCATCGGCGTGCTGGTGATGGCGTATCTGGGCGTCTCGGTGTTTGTCACCCGGCAGGATGACCTCTTTACCCTGATGCAGGGCTTTTCGCGCGGCGGAGCCCCCGGCATGGCGGGCGAGGGGGGCGCTCCCATGGCAGAACGTACCATCTTGCTGGATACCAGCGTCATCATTGATGGACGAATTGCCGACATTGCCCGCACCGGTTTTCTGCCCGGCTCCCTGCTCATCCCGCGCTTCGTGCTCAACGAACTGCAGTACATTGCCGATTCGCCAGACGCCCTGCGCCGTCAGCGCGGCAGGCGCGGCATGGAGGTGCTCGCGCAACTGCAGAAAGAGCCCGGCATCCCGGTGCGCATCACCGATCTGGATGTGGAGGGTGTGCGCGAGGTGGATGACAAACTGGTCATCCTTGCCCGTCAACTGCGCTGTCCCATCCTCACCAACGATTACAACCTCAACCGCATTGCCGAACTGCAGGGCGTCACCATCCTCAACATCAATGAACTGGCAAATGCGGTGAAGTCGGTCCTGCTCCCCGGCGAGATGCTTCAGGTGCGCGTCATCCAGGAAGGCAAAGAGCCATCTCAGGGGGTGGGCTACATGGATGACGGCACCATGGTGGTGGTTGAGAATGGACGCGACTACATGGATCAGGAAATCAATGTGGTGGTGACCAAAGTTCTGCAAACCGCCGCCGGGCGCATGATTTTTGCCCGTCCTGAACGCGAAAACGAATGAAAAAAGAGGGAAAGACCTATGGCTTTGAAAATTTATAATACCCTGACCCGAAAGAAAGAACCCTTCGAGACCATCGAACCGGGTAAGGTTCGTATGTACGTGTGCGGTCCGACGGTGTACAACAAAGCCCATGTGGGGCATGCCATGTCGGCACTGGTGTTCGACATCATCCGCCGCTATCTGGAATACCGCGGCTATGAGGTCAAACACGCCATGAACTACACCGACGTGGACGACAAAATCATCCTGCGCGCCAGCCAGTTAGGCATGGATCCGTTTGCGCTGGCGGAGATGCACATTCAGGAATACCGCAAGAATCTGGAAGACCTCAACGTCCTTCCGGCAACCATCAACCCGCGCGCCACGCAGGAAATTGACCAGATCATCACCATCATCCAGGGCTTGATCGAGAAGGGTTATGCCTACGCCGCTCCCAACGGCGATGTGTACTTCCGAGTAACCCGCGATGAGGATTACGGACGCCTCTCCGGCAGAAAACTGGACGAGATGCAGGCGGGCGCGCGCATCGAGGTGGGCGAACAGAAGGAACATCCCATGGACTTTGCCCTGTGGAAAGCCGCCAAACCCGGCGAACCCGCCTGGGACAGCCCCTGGGGCAAAGGACGCCCCGGCTGGCACATCGAGTGCTCGGCGATGAACCTGCACCACCTCGGCGAGCAAATTGACATCCACGGCGGCGGCAACGACCTCATCTTCCCGCACCACGAAAACGAGATTGCCCAGTCCGAGTCCTACACGGGTAAACCCTTTGCCCGTTACTGGGTGCACAACGGCATGCTCCAGTTCGGCGGCGAGAAGATGTCCAAGTCGCTGGGTAATCTGGTGACCATTGACGAGTTCCTCGCCAGACACGATGCCGATGTCCTGCGCCTGATGGTGCTCAACTCGGGCTACCGCGCTCCCCTGACCTTCAACGACGAGGTCATCGAGCAGACCGAACGCGCCCTGGAGCGCCTGAAATCTGCCCTGCGTCCGGCTTTGCCCGGGGCGGCGGGCATTTCCGCCGAGGCGGTCAAGGCGCTGGAAGAGGCGGCGCGCGCCGCCCGCGCAGGCTTTAAGGAAGCCATGGACGATGACTTCAACACCGCGGGGGCGCTCAGCCATCTCTTTGAACTGGTGCGCGCCATCAACACCGCCCGCACCGAGGGCGCTACCGATGAACAACTGGCGGTGGGTCAAAACGTCCTGCGCGAACTGGCGGGGGTGCTGGGTCTGCGTCTGCGCATGGAAGAGGGAAAACCGCAGGAAGCCGCCCCCTTCATTGACCTGCTGGTGGAGGTGCGCAGCGAACTGCGCAAGCAGAAACTCTGGGCGCTCTCCGACATGATTCGCGACCGTCTCGCCGCGCTGGGCGTGACCCTCGAAGATACCCGCGAAGGCACCCTCTGGCGGTACGAGAAGTGAAAGAGTGGATCAGCGGTAGAAATGCCGTTTACGAAGCCCTGCGCGCCCGCCGCAGGCAGTTCTTCCGCCTGCTGATTGCCAGCGGGGTGGAAGAAAAGGGCAGGGTGGAAGAGATTCTTGCCCTGAGCGCCGCGCGGCGGGTGCCTGTTTCCCGTGTTCCCCGCGCGCAACTGGACAGTTTGAGTGAGAGTCATCAGGGGGTGGCGCTGGAGTGTTCGGGCTACCCCTACGCCACCCTGCAGGATATCCTCGCACTGGCGCGTCAGCGCGGCGAGCCCCTGCTGGCACTGGGGCTGGATTTAATCCAGAATCCGCAGAATCTGGGCACGCTGTTGCGCAGTGCCGAGGCGGTGGGGGTGCACGGGGTGGTGATTCCGCTGGCGCGGGCGGCAGGCATCACCCCTGCGGTGGTGCAGGCTTCTTCGGGCGCCAGCGAGCACTTGCTGGTGGCGCAAGCCAACCTGGCACAGGCGCTGGAAACCTTCAAGGAAGATGCCGATGCCTGGGTGGTCGGGCTGGAAGGCTCGTCCGAAGCCCAGCCTTACGATCGCGTGCGCCTGGATGGGGCGCTGGTGCTGGTGGTGGGCAATGAGGGGGAAGGCATGCGCCCGCTGGTTCGCCGGCACTGCGACGTGCTGGTAAGTTTGCCCATGCGCGGCAGGATTGAATCGCTCAACGCCGCGGTGGCAGGTTCCATCATGCTCTACAAAGCGCTGGAAGCGCGCACCCGTCGGGAAGAAACCGCTCCGCGATAACGCCGCCCCGTATTACGGATTGCGGGTAATGCCAAACGACGCACAGATGGACTCGCTGGCTTGCACGATGCCCATCACCGTGCTGTCGCTGGCGTAGAGCGCCCGCACCCGGTCAAAAACCTTCAGCGCGCGGTCGCAGTAGTCTCTGGTCTCGCCCACGGGGCGGTACATTCCGGCAAGCACCGAGCCGTAGGTGTAGTAATACACCACCGTGGCGGGGTCATTGGGTTCCAGGGGAATGCCCTGAATCTCAATCGGCGGGTCGGTGGCAGGGTCGCAGTCGCGCACCTCGCAGGACACCTGCGGAGGACAGCCCTCAACCGCGCACTGCAGGGCGGGGATGGCTGTCTCATAGTTGCGGGCTTTGAAGTACACCATGCCCAGTTGTCCGTACAGGTCAGGGCTGTAGGGGTCAATCTGCAGAGCTTTCTTGGCATTCAGTGCCGCCACAAAAAACTCGCCCATCTGAGTGTACACCTTACCAATGGCGATATACGGCACGGGGTCTTCGATGCCCAGTTGTTTGTTTTTGTTCACCGCTTTGGCAAAGTAATCCAGCGCGGTGGTGTAATACTGCATGGCAACGTTCTTCTGGGTCTGGGTCATGCCCAGATGACGGTAAATGACGCCCGCCTGCACATACAGGAAGGTGAGGTTGGGGGCAAGTTCGATGGCGCGGTCGTAGGCTTGAATGGCGCCCTGATAATCGCCCAGCGTTTCGAGGATGGCGGCTTGCACCCGCCACACATCCATCAGGTTGGGGTTGCGCTCCACCGCCAGTTGAATGTACTGGCGGGCTTGATCCCATTTCTGCTGGTCGTTGAGGATTTCGGCAGAGTACGCCAGCGCCAGCACGTTGTTCTTATCCAGCAGGAGGGCTTTTTGAGCGTCCTGCTCGGCTTCCACCAGCAGGCGACTGCGCTCCTCGCCCGATTCAAGCAGTCCGGCGTTCCAGTCGCGCACGAAAGCGCGGATGGCATAGGCACTGCTGTCTTCGGGCGCCAGTTCCACCGCGCGGTTTGCCGATTCCAGCGCCTCGGCAAGACGCTGGCGCTGGGCTTCGCGGGTGGTCAGCGATTTGTAGGAGTAGGTTTGAATCTGCGCCAGTTCCATCCAGATGCGTGCGTTGTTGGGCTCGGTCTGCAGGGCTTGCTGATAGGCTTCGATGGCGCCTTTCAGGTTGCCCGCCTGAAAGTGAGTCTGCCCTTCCAGCGCGTAAGAGTTCGAGGTGCGCGTGGGGGTGGGGGTGGGCAGAAAGAGCGGCTCAATTTGCTGCGTTTGCAAGCCGCGCAGAACCGCCACCAGCGCCAGCAAGACCACCGTAAGCGCCAGAATGGTGTAGGGGTTGGAAGAAGACCGTTTGCGGAACAGGTATTTTTGCGCCATGGCTTATGGGGTGGGGGTGGGCTGGTCGCCGCCCGTCTCACAGATGCGCACAATCTCGGCGGCGTTGTCCAGATTGACCGCATCATCGGGGAAGGCTTGCTGGAGCGCCTGCGAAATTTGCAGGGCTTCGCCGCACTCGCCCACATACGCCAGCGAGATGCCGTAGCGGGTGTAGAGATACTGGCTGGTGGCATCCAGGGGCAGCCCCTGCACAATCGTACCGCTCTCAGAGAGTCCGCCGCGGGTGGCAAGGCGCAGGAACTTCACCGCCTGATTGTAGTTGCGCGAGCGGTAGTGAATGGTGCCCAGATAGCCGTACAGGAAGGGGTCGGAGGGATCTTGCTGAATGGCTTGCTCGGCGTACTGGGCGGCTTTGGCAAACTCGCCGTAGCGCAGGTAGGTCAGGGCTGTCTCCACGTAGGGGCGTGGATCGTCGGGTCGCAGGGCAATGGCTTTGTTGAATTCTTCAATGGCTTTATCGTAAATGTCCTGGGCTTTGTAGTTGCGTCCCAGCGCCAGGTGCAGGTCGGCAAGGTTGCTGTTGAGGGCAATGGCTTGCTGGAACGCCACCACCGCATCGGCGTAATTGCTGGTGATCTCCAGCACGTAGCCGCGGGCGCGGTAGGATTCCATCTGATCAGGCGCCAGTTCCACCGCCTTGCGCGAGGCTTCAATGGCTTTATCCAGCGTGGTGGGGTCGTCTTTCCCCTCGATTTTTTGCAGTGCCAGCACCTCTGCCAGATAGGCATACGCCAGCCCGTTGCCGGGCTCCATTTCGATGGCTTTGTTCAGTTCTGCCTGAGCGGGCAGGTACTCGCCCTGCAAGCCCAGCGCCCATCCGTGGATGGCATGCGCCAGACTGCTGTTGGGGTTGAGCAGGATGGCATTCTCGGCGTTCTTTTGCGCCTCGGCATACTTGCCGTAAAGGGCTTGCAGACGCGCCAGTTCCAGATAAATGGTGATGTTCTTGGGATCTGCCTGCAGGGCTTGCTGGTAGGCGGCTTCCGCCTGGGTAAAGCGCCCTTCGGCGGCAAACGCGCGGGCTTCCTGCAGGAACGATTCGGGAGAGCGGGTCGGGGTGGGGGTAGGCACAAAGAGCGGCGGGGTGTTGGGCACGACGAACTGGTTAACGTACAGCATCACCCCGACGGCGGCAATCAAGACCATCAGCCTGAGCGGGTTGGCGCGCCGTTTGCGGCGCGTCATGCTCCACCTGGAGCCAGATAAATACATGCGTTCATCTTACCGAATCTTGCGCCGGGCGTCAAGGAAGGGATTTTTAATGTAGAAAGCCAGAACCTTTCCCCCCACAGAAAAAAAAAACAGCCTTTTTTCGAACGGGATTACCCGTGGTCGATGTTTCCACACCCGGAATAGGTTAAATAAATAATTTTGATATATAATTTTAAGAAGTAGAAGATTTACTCTTTATGGGGGTGAGCAAACCACGCATCACAGCCGCGGCACATCCCTGCCCTTAACGGTTGATTGCACAGGAGAGAAGGTCAATCCACCTGAAAAGGAGCCGACTGTGAACAGGTTACGCATTGCTCATCTACGGTATGTGTTTGGGGCGATTATCGCTCTGATCAGCATCATGGCACTGCCACAGACAAATCGCGTATCGGGTTCTAATGTCGACAGATTGCCATCCGATATTCCCATACCCGAGGCGTCTACCCCCGTTCCCTCCGATAAAAACAGTTTTCTGCCTCCCGAACCGGACTCTGACGATGATTTCTTTTCCATTCTTACGCCAGACCCCCTGTCCAAAAACGGTAGCGCCAGACCTGTCATTGAGAACCCCTCTGGAGAAACATGGAGCGCTCCACCCGATTCTGGATCCAGGAACGACGATGAGCGGATGTCATCTACCCTCTCCAGTAACCTGGCAGCAGTACTCGCCGCGGGTGGCTCCCTCTTAACCTGCGGCGCATCGGGAAATACAAGTTGGACGACAACCTCCAGCAGTTTTCAGGTCATTCGCCAGTGCACCCTCACCGTACCGCAAGCCGGCTGGGTGTTCATCTCCACCAATGGTTCGGTGGCGCGGCAAAATGGCGAATACGAAGCCCTTTTTGAGATTGGCATTGATACCATCAGCGGCGATGCTGACATTGACCGCTGGGTCAACATCTACGACGACTCCGGAGACGGCACGGACGAGTCCGTGGCTCTCTCGGTGCTCAAGCCGGTAACCGCCGGCACACATACTTTCTACTTCCTCGGCAAACGGTACGGCGGTTCGGGTACGGTGCTGGTGTACGACCCCACCCTCACCGTGATTGCCCCGGGTGCTCAGATCCATTTACCTCTGGTCATGAAAGGAGAATAACGTCAGGATCGTACAGGAAAGATCCGACATCCCCTTTCACTCGACGCTGCTCTCTGCGGTCTGGCTAAACCCGATGTCTCCGGGCAGTGGTGGACTATTTGGAGACATTCCATGGATATCAGACTGATTTACTTTTCTCAGACGGGCAACACGCGTCGCATTGCTGAGGCAATGGCTGAAGGTTTTCGGGAAGCGGGACATGCCACACGGCTGATCTCGCTGAAGAAAGCCTCTCCTCAGGATGCTGCCGCGGGCGATTTGCTGGGCATAGGAACGCCCTGTTTTTCCAGCCAGGCACCTGCGCCCATCAAAACATTCCTGCAGAATCTGCCGGCGCTGGAAGGCAGGCGTGCTTTTGTTTTTGCCACATCGGGCGGTGCGCCGGGTCGAGTCCTTTTCGACCTGACGCGCCTGCTGCAAGCCAGGGGGGCTGATGTGGTGAGCGGCTTTCTCGCCCGTGGAGAACTTCATCATCCTGCGCCCTGTCTTCAGGGCAGGTTTCCGGGGCGCCCCAACGCAGAGGATTTTGCCCGGGCGCGGCGCTTCGCTACAGCGCTCATCGAACATGTCTCGGCTGGCTCCCCTGACCCTGTGGCTGAGAGCCGTCCCGATACCTTTAAGCCGGGAGGAAGGTTTTACAACCTTGTCGCCCTCATCAGCACAGATGGCTTTCTGCGCCGGATGTTGCCAGAACCCAAACCTGACCCGGCACGATGCAATCGGTGCCAGTGGTGCGTCTATGAGTGTCCGGTGCATAACATCACCCTGCAACCCTATCCGATTCTGGGAGATCGCTGTATCCGCTGTTACCGCTGCCTGACCGGATGCCCTCAAAAGGCTTTCCACGCAGACTGGAGACTGGGCAACCTTGCCATTCTGTCCTTCTACAACACAACCTTTGAGCGCTGGTTTGGCGACCTGAAACCCGGTGAGCGCATCTACTGAACGGGTATGCCCTGAAAAGCCCCCCCATCAAACAGGCACAAAACGCCGGGAAACGCTGGCGCGGATACCGGTATCCGGCTGAAAGACAGGATAATATAACCATTCACAAACCTGCCTGACAGACTCTTGAGACCAGTCCGTTCAGTGCAGGCAAAGACCATTTCATCCACGCCCCCGGTCAGCAAGGCAAAAATCAGTGAATCGGGTATTCATGCTAGAATTAATAAAAGATTCAGCAGACAGGAAAGGGACGCCCATGAAATCAAAGTTTATCAATTCGCCGTGGACGTATTCACTGGGGATGCTGGCTTTAATGATCCCGGGGCAGGCGTTCAGCACGTATTACACGTATTTTTATGTAGAGACGCTGGGGCTGGCAGTTGGGCTGGCAACCATAGCCCGCACAATCTATATGGTATGGGACGCCGTCAACGATCCCCTTTTCGGCTACTGGTCTGACAGCACCCGCACGCGCTGGGGACGGCGGCGACCCTGGCTGGTAGCCACTTTGCCGTTATTTGCCCTCTTTTTCGTGCTTGTCTTCTCGCCACCCCGCGTATTCCAGGGGGAGAGTCTGTTCATCTGGTTCACTCTGGCGCTGATCCTGTATGAGACAACCGCCGCCATCCAGTGGACGAATTACGGTGCGCTCTTTCCCGAGATTTTCCGTGGAGATGCACAGCGCGCGCGGGCTTCGGCGATCCAGCAAGGGTATCAGATCATCGGCATTCTGATTGGCGCGGCTGTAACGCCGATTGTCTTCGCTGCGTTCGGCTTCCAGCGCATGGCGTTGCTGTTCGCAGTCGTGTACGCCATTTTAATGGTAATTCTCATTCTCACGGTGCGCGAAAGTTCCGAAGCGCAGCAGAAACCCCCGCTCAAATTTGCCGAGGCGTTTCGAGAAACACTTAAAAACCGTCCATTCTGGGTGTTCAACATCGCCAACTCCTTTGCTCAGACGGTCAACGGCTTGCTTGGCTCCATCATCCCCTTCTACGCCAAATACGCGCTCAAAATTCCCGAAAGTCAGGTCTCCATCCTTCTGGCAATGATCTTCATCCCCGTAGTGCCGCTCGTTTCGGTATGGGCATGGTTGATTCGCAAGGTTGGAGCAAAGCGCGCCTGGCAGACAGCCATGGTTGTGTATGGGCTTTCCGTCATCCCGATGGCATTTGTTGAAGGGCTGATCGGCGGAGCGCTGGGGGGCTTTCTGGTCAGTTTTGGTCTGGCGGGCTTTCTGGTCACCCCCAGTGTGGTTGGCGCGCGCATCATTGACCTGGATGCCGAACGCACAGGACAGCGGCGCGAAGCCATCTACGGCGCTGTAGGCGGCTTTATCACGCGGTCGAGCGCCTTTCTTTCTGCAGTGGCTTTCTGGATCGTGGGTATGCTTTACGGCTACGAAAGCGGTCAAAACCCTGGTCCCAACCCGGAAGCCGCGTTTCGCTTTCTGATCAGCGCAGTACCGTTTGCCCTGCTGTTGATTGCATTTGCCATCACCTTTTTATATCGAGAAGAACACCCTGTCGTCAAACTGGCAGGCGAACAGCCTGGGGCAGGCACGCAGCAAGAGGAAAAAGAATGACACGCTATTTGATCATTAACGCCGATGATTTTGGATTGAACCATTCCACGAATCTTGCCATCATGGATTTGCTGGAAAAGGGCTGGATCACCTCCGCTACTCTCATGACACCCTGTCCCTGGTTCCCTGAAGCAGCAGAATATGCCCGCACGCATCCGGAGAAGTGTATTGGTTTGCATTTGACTTTTACAAGTGGAGAAACGCCAGATGAACGCTGGCGCCCGATTGCACAGGGAGAAGTCCCTTCGCTGGTGGATGCAGAGGGATATTTTTATCCAGATGTGTTCAGTGTGGAGCGCTTCTCTCAACCGGCAGACGTCAATCGAGAAATGCGGGCACAACTGGCGTATGCCGAGCGGTGGGGGGTGCGCGTCTCGCATCTGGACAATCACATGGGGTCGCTCTACGGTGTGATGGGTGTGCAGAGCCACCTTCCCCTGGTCTTTCAACTGTGTGCCGAACGTGGTTTTCCCTTCCGCCTGCCCACGCGCTTCCTGCCGGGCGACGCTATCGGCGATTCGCTCAGCCCGGAAGTTCTTGGCATGCTTCAGCAGGTTGCAGAGATGGCAACTGCGCTGAAGGTTCCGGTGCTGGATTGCCTGCTTGCACACCCGTATGAAAAGTTACCGGGCGAGACCTACGAAACATTCCGCGACAGTGTATGTAAAAAACTGACTCAACTGCCGGAAGGCGTCCATGAACTTTTCCTTCATCCAGCCGTGGATAGTCCGGAACTGCGCGTCACTGCGCCGCACTGGGAAAAGCGCACGTGGGAACACCGCCTGCCAGCCGATCCGATCTTCCGGGAAACGCTGGCGCGTGAACGCATCCAGGTCATCTCCTGGCGCGAGGTGCGGGCAGTGCGAGGGTTTGCCCGTACAGATGACGCAACCCCTTCCGCTTCGCCGTGAACCCTTCCTGCCTGTGGTATACTCTCCAGCGTGTCGGTGCTGATTGCCAACCACCTGAGTAAATCCTACGGCGCGCTGGATGTCTTCCGCGACCTCAATCTGGCGATTCCTCACGGCGCGCGCATCGGGCTGGTGGGCGTCAACGGCGTGGGCAAGACCACCCTCCTGCGCATCCTGGCAGGCGAGGAAGAACCCACCACCGGCGAGGTGCAGATTGCCCGCAACTGCCGGGTGGGCTACCTGCCCCAGCGCCCCCACTTCAGCCATCAGCGCACCATCTGGCAGGAATGTCTGAGCGCCTTTGCCCCCCTGTTACAAATGCAGGACGAACTGCACGCCCTGGAAACGCGCATGAGCGCCGGCGATCATTCCGAAGAGACGCTTGCCCAGTACGGCAAACTTCAGGAAGCCTTTGAACGCGCCGGCGGCTATACCTACGAAACGCGCATCCGCCAGACCCTGCAGGGACTGGGCTTCAGCGAGAACGACTACCAGCGCCCGCTGAACAAAGCCTCTGGCGGACAGCAAACCCGCGCCCTGCTGGCACGCCTCCTCCTCAGCCAGCCCGACCTGCTGTTGCTGGACGAGCCCACCAACCACCTCGACATTCAAGCCATCGAGTGGCTGGAAAACACCCTCAAAGAATGGCAGGGCGCCGTCCTCCTGGTCTCGCACGACCGCTACTTCCTCGATCAGGTTGCCGAACAAATCTGGGAGATGACCCCGGCGCTGGAAATGTACCCCGGCAATTACACCGCCTACCTGCATCAGCGCGAGGAACGCTACCGCCGCCGCATGGAGGAATTTGCCGCACAGCAAGCCTTCATTGAAAAAGAAGAGGAATACATCCGCCGCAACATTGCCGGGCAGAACACCGCCCAGGCAAAAGGCAGGCTCAAACGTCTGGAGCGCCTGCTGGAAACCGCCCGCCTGACCCCGCCGGTCAAGCCGCGCGCCCTGCGCCTGCAACTGACCCCTCTCCAGCGTTCGGGTGATCTGGTCCTGCGCACCCACGCCCTGGCAGTGGGCTACCCCGACGAACGACGCGTGCTCTTCCGCGTCCCCGACCTGACCCTGCGGCGCGGCGAATGCGCCGCCGTCATCGGTCCCAACGGCGCCGGAAAGACCACCTTCCTCAAGACCGTCCTGGGCATCCTGCCCCCCCTCGAAGGCGAGGTCACCCTGGGCGCCAGCCTGCAGGTGGGCTACTTTGCTCAGGCGCACGAAGGGCTGAACCCCGATCACACTCTGATGGAAGAAATTGCCGCCGCCGCGCCACACATGCTCCCCGGGCAGATTCGCGACTATCTGGCGCGCTTCCTTTTCACCGAAGATGACGTCTTCAAGCCGGTGCGGGTGCTTTCGGGCGGCGAACGCGGCAGGCTGGCGCTGGCGGTGCTGGCGCTCTCCAAAGCCAACCTGCTCCTGCTGGACGAACCCACCAATCATCTGGATTTGCCCTCGCAGGAAATTCTGCAAGCCGTCCTCGCCGACTACGAAGGCACGGTACTGCTGGTTTCGCACGACCGCTATCTGATTGACGCTCTGGCAACCCAGATCTGGGAAGTCATTCCCGAAGCGCGCACCCTGCGGGTGTTCGAGGGCACCTACAGCCAGTACCGCGAGGTTCTGCGCGCCGAGGAAGAAGCCCGCCGCGCGCAGGCGGCACCCGTCAAGCCCGCCGAGAAGCCCGCCCCCCGCTCCACCCCCTCTCGCAACAGAGAGCGCGAGCGCATCAAACGCCAGCAGGCACTGGAAGCCGAGATCCACCGTCTGGAAGAGCAACTGGCAGTGCTCAGCCGCGCCCTCGAATCGCCCCCACCCGACCCGGCAAAGGTGCTCAAACTGGGACAGGACTACCAGAACCTTCAGCAAACCCTGGAGCAAAAACTGCACGAGTGGCTGGAGGGAGAGGATCATTAATCCTCACCCAAAAGGGTCATTTTTTTCTGAATCATCTTCCCCTTTTCCCTCAAAATGCTATAATCTGCGGCATTATTTCCGCTTGTCTGACGAGTCAGGAAAGCCTGCCAGCATTTACAGGAGGTCGTTTTATGGACTGGACGCAGTTCAACATTCCGGAGGAGGCAAAAGCCATCCTGAAACAGGCACCCCGCGTCATTTCGCCTGCTTCTGAGCAAGAATTAACCGATCTGGCGTGTGGCGGTCGCGAGAGCAATGCCTTTGAGGTGGCATACGACGTGCCCGGCGTGGGACGGGTGGTTGAAGCCCACGTTGCCCGCGTGCGCAACGGCATTGCCGCCAATTATCTCGAACCGTATATGCGCCGACGAGACCCCAACTGCCTGGTGGTGGGAGATGACCTGCCAACCGACAAGCCCCGCTTTGCCGAACGCTTTGGCAAGCCTTTTGAGGAACTGCGCCAGCAAACCTTTGACTGGCTGAAAACGCAGGAATTGCTCGTGTTTGCCTTTAACGCCGGCGCCGATGAGATCGGGTTGAGCGCGCTGGTGCTGTGTCCTGCCAATGCCGGGTTCTTTGCCCTGGGTCTTGCCATGCTTCAGGGAATGATTCCCCCTGCCGAAATCCCCGCAGATTTCCACCCCTCGGCGGTGGTGTACATTGCGCCGGTCTTCCGCCACACCCACTTTCAGGGCAAACAGGTGGTGGTGCACAACCGCCTGCCCGGAGTGTACGAGATGTTCTCCTACAACCTCTACCCGGGTCCCAGCGCCAAGAAAGGCGTGTACGGCATGCTTCTGAACCTCGGCGAAAAAGAGGGCTGGACCACGGCGCACTGCTCCACCGTGCGCGTCATCACCCCCTACGACAACGAGATCACCCTCATGCACGAGGGCGCCAGCGGCGGCGGTAAGAGCGAAATGCTGGAGCAAGCCCACCGCGCCCCCGATGGACGCTGGCTGCTGGGACGCAATCTGGTCACCGGCGAGGAACGCTACCTGCAGATTCCCCGCGCCTGCGAACTGCGCCCCGTGACCGACGACATGGCGCTGTGCCACCCCTCCATTCAGGCAAATCACGGCAAACTGCGCCTGAAAGACGCTGAGCGTGCCTGGTTCGTGCGCGTGGATCACATCCGCCGCTACGGCACCGACCCCTTCCTTGAAGGGTTGACGGCACAGCCCGAACGCCCCCTGCTCTTCCTGAACATTGACGCCGTGCCCGGTTCGCGCGCCCTCATCTGGGAGCACATCGAAGACGCCCCCGGCAAGCCCTGCCCCAATCCCCGGGTGATCATCCCGCGCGCCATCGTCCCCAACATCATTCACGGCTCGGTGACGGTGGACATCCGCAGTTTTGGAGTGCGCACCCCGCCCTGCACCCGCGAAAACCCCAGTTACGGCATCATCGGGCTGTTCCACATCCTGCCGCCTGCGCTTGCCTGGCTGTGGCGTCTGGCGGCGCCGCGCGGACACGACAACCCCAGTATCGTGCATGAAGAAGGCATGAGCAGTGAAGGCGTCGGCTCGTACTGGCCCTTCTCCAGCGGTTTGCAGGTGCGCCACGCCAACATTTTGCTCGACCAGTTTGCCGCCTACCGGCGCATGCGCTACATCCTCGTCCCCAACCAGCACATCGGCGCGTGGAAGGTGGGCTTCATGGCACAGTGGATTGCCCGCGAGTATCTGGCGCGGCGCGGGAGCGCGCGCTTCCGCCCGGAGCAAATCCGCCCGGCGCGCTGCGCCCTGCTGGGCTACGCCATGCACCAAATGCAGGTAGAAGGCCAGCAGATTGCCCGCTGGTTCCTGCAGGTAGACACCCAGCCCGAAGTGGGAGAAGAAGGCTACGATCAGGGCGCGAAGATCCTCTACGAGTTCTTCCGCCGCACCCTTCAGCCCTTCCTCACCGAAGACCTCGACCCCCTGGGCAGGCAAATCATCACCTGCGCCCTCGACCGCGGTACCCTGCAGGATTTCGAAGCCCTGATTCCAGCCGAGTAGTCCATCCCCTTCCCAGCGCAGATCCGACCCAGACCATCCCGCGGGGGGATGGTCTGGCTTGTCTTTCGGGCGGGTAGAGGCGCCCCCTGCCCGCCATAAAACTTCAGACAAATGTTCCACACTCCCCCAAAACATGATATATTCAACATCAGAATCTCAGGGAGGAGCACAAAGCGCATGGACCTTTTTGACCATGCTCATGAAGAACAAATGAAGAGCGAAGCCCCGCTGGCGGCGCGACTGCGCCCGCGCACCTTTGACGAAATGGTCGGGCAGGAACACATCATCGGTCCCGGCAAACTGCTGCGCCGCGCCATCGAGACCGACCGCCTCTTCTCGTCCATCATCCTGTGGGGACCGCCCGGCACCGGCAAGACCACCCTGGCGCAGTTGATCGCCCAGTACACCCGCGCCCATTTCGAGGTCATTTCAGCCGTGCTGGCGGGTGTGCCCGATCTGCGCCGCGTCATTCAGGAAGCCGAAGAACGCCGCAAACTGTACCGGCGGCGCACCATCCTCTTCGTGGATGAGGTACACCGCTGGAACAAAGCCCAGCAGGACGCCCTTTTGCCCCACGTGGAAAGCGGCATGATTACCCTGGTAGGCGCCACCACCGAAAACCCCTACTTCGAGGTGATCAGCGCGCTGGTGTCGCGCTCGCGCATCTTCCAGTTGCTCCCCCTCGAAGAGCATCACCTCAGCGTGCTGTTCGACCGCGCCCTCACCGACCCCGAACGCGGTTACGGCAACCTGAAAGTGGAGGTGGACCCCGAAGCCCGCGCGCATCTCATCCGCGTATCCGGCGGCGATGCCCGCAACCTGCTCAACGCCCTGGAACTGGCGGTTGAATCCACCCCGCCCGATCAAGAGGGCGTCCGCCACATCACCCTGGAGGTGGCGCAGGAGTCCATCCAGCGCCGCGCCGTGCTGTACGACAAGAACGGCGATGCCCACTACGACACCATCTCCGCCTTCATTAAAAGCGTGCGCGGCTCCGACCCCGACGCCGCCCTTTACTGGCTGGCGAAGATGCTCGCCGCTGGCGAGGATCCGCGCTTCATCCTGCGGCGCCTCATCATCCTGGCAGGAGAGGACATCGGGCTGGCAGACCCGCACGCCCTGCAGGTTGCCGTCTCGGCGGCATATGCCTTTGATTACATCGGCATGCCCGAAGGCATTTACCCCATCGCCGAAGCCACCCTTTACCTTGCCACCGCCCCCAAGAGCAACACCGTGGGCACGGCGTACTACAGCGCCCTGGAGCGCATCCAGCAGGAAGGCGCCGGTCCCGTCCCCGTGCACCTGATGGACGCCAGCCGCGACGCCAGAGGACTGGGACACGGCAAGGGCTACCTGTACCCCCACGATTTCCCCGGTCACTTTGTCCCCCAGCAGTACCTGCCCGCCTCCCTGCAGGGAACGATGTTCTACAACCCCTCTGACCAGGGCTATGAAGCCGCCATTCAGGAACGCCTCAAACGCTGGCGTGCCTGGAAAACCGCTCAAACGGAGACCGCCCCCCATGAAGCCCCCGACCATCCTTCTGCTGATTCGTCACGGTGAGACCCATTTTGTCGCTCAGGGGCGCCTGCCCGGACGTCTGCCCGGCGTAACCCTGACCGAAAAGGGCATCCAGCAAGCCCAGACGCTGGGCAAACGCCTTGCCGATGCCCCCATCCGCGCGGTGTATGCCAGCCCGCTGGAACGCGCCCGCGAGACCGCCCGTCCCCTTGCCGAGGCAAAAGGATTGCCCATTCTGGAAGCCGCAGGGCTGAACGAGGTGGACCCCGGGGAATGGGCAGGGCGCACGCTGAAGAGCCTGCGCCGGCTTAAGGCGTGGAAAGCCCTGCGCGAGCGCCCCGAACAGTTTACCTTCCCCGGCGGCGAGTCCTTCCCCGAAGCGCAGGCGCGCATCATCGCCCAGCTGGAAGACCTGCGCCAGCGCCACCCCGGCGAGATGATCGCCTGCTTTACCCATGCCGATGTGGTGCGTCTGGCGGTGGCGCATTACCTGTTGATGCCCCTGCACGCCCTGCACCGCCTTGCAGTGGCGCCCGCCTCGCTCAGCGTGGTGGTGTTCGGTGAGGACGGCGAGGTGCACGTGCCGCACATCAACCACGTGGACGGGTTGAACCTGACGCCCCCGCCCGAGAAAGCCCCCCGCGCCGACCGGGAGATGTACCGGAACAAGCACGAACACCATCACAACGGAGCAGGACCTTCGAGAAATTCCATGCGCTAGAAACTTGATTTTTTAATCAAAATGAATATACAATGAATCGGGTTGAACCTTCACACGAAAGGGGGTGGTTTGTTGGGAGTACGCACCTGACGCCTGACTTCATCGCTTTCAACGCTGTTTGTTTTTTTTCTCGGGAGGACAACCATGAATCAGAAACTGTATCGCAATCTCTTAATCGTTGCGCTGGCAATGATTTTGATCGGGGGATTGCTTGCCAGTGCCGTGCAAACCAACTTTGGACAGGTGATCGTTAAAGATGTGCGCTTTGCCGCACCCAACGGACGTCTCTACTCCGCCCTGCTCTACATTCCCAAAGGGGTGTCGGTGGAAAAGCCCGCGCCGGGCATCCTCGCCATCCACGGCTACATCAACTCGCGTGAGACGCAGAGCGGCTTTGCCATTGAATTTGCCCGCCGCGGCTATGTGGTGCTGGCGCTTGACCAGTCCGGGCACGGCTACAGCGAAGGTCCCGCCTTTGCCGACGGCTTCGGCGGCATTGAAGGACTGCGCTACCTGCGCTCGCTGGACATTGTGGACAAGAACAACATCGGTCTGGAAGGGCACTCCATGGGCGGCTGGGCAGTATTGATTGCCGCCTCGGTGTTCCCCGATGGCTACAAATCGGTGGTGCTGGAAGGCTCATCCACCGGCACTTACGGCGCACCCGACGGCACCCCCGAGTTCCCCCGCAACGTGGCAGTAGTCTTCAGCCAGTGGGATGAGTTCTCCGGGCTGATGTGGCTGACACCGCGCGCCGTGGATGCCGGCAAGACCGACAAGATGAAAGCCCTCTTCAACACGCAGGAAGACATCCAGGTGGGCAAAGTGTACGGCGATATCAACGCCGGCACGGCGCGGGTGCTTTACCAGCCGCGCATCTCCCACCCCGGCGATCACCTGAGCCAGCAAGCCATCGGTCACGCCATTGACTGGTTCCAGAAGACCCTGCAGGGCGGCACACCCCTGCCCGCCAGCAATCAAATCTGGTACTGGAAGGAAATTGGCACGCTGATTGCCCTGCTGGGCTTCTTCCTGTTCCTCTTCGCCGTGGGCGGTCTGCTGGTAGAAGTGCCCTACTTCAAAGCCATTGTGGATCCTCTGCCTGCCGCCAGAGGCTTGAGCGGCTGGGGCTGGTGGCTGGGGGCTCTGCTCACCGCCGCCATCGGTCCGCTGACCCTCTTCACCTTCACCACCTGGGCAGGCAAACTCTTCAAAGCCTCGTGGTTCTTCCCCCAGAACATCACCACCCAGGTCACCTTCTGGGCGGTGCTGAACGGACTGATTTCCCTCGCCCTGCTGTTGATCTGGCACTTCCTGCTGGTCAAGAAAAGCCAGCGCGGCGGCGGGGATGAATACGGACTGACCTGGAACGGCAAACTCAACTGGATGAAGATCGGGCGCGCCTTCGTGCTGGCACTGTCCATTGTCCTGCTGGGTTACGCCACCCTGCTGGTCACCGACTTCCTCTTCAAGACCGATTACCGCTTCTGGGTGTTCGCAGTCAAACTGATGAGCCCGACGCACTTCGCCATCGCCCTGCGCTACCTCATTCCGCTGTTTGTGTACTTCTTCCTCGCCAGCCTTGCCCTGTTTGCGCAGATGCGCCGCGCCGACTTCGGGCTGTGGAAGGAAGTGGCGGTGAACGCACTGTTCTTCATCGTCGGCTACACCGCCCTGCAACTGGTGCAGTACATCCCCATGTGGACAAACGGGATGCTGCTGGATCCCACCCAGCCGCTGTGGACGATCATCGGCATTCAGTTCATCCCCATCCTCGGGCTGGCAGGCGCGCTGACCACCTTCTTCTACCGCAAGACGGGACGCATCTACACCGGCGCGTTCCTCAATGCCCTGCTCTTCACCTGGATTGTGGTGGCGGGCACAGCCACCCACTTCCCGCTGTGACGCACTGAAGCGCTGAGCGCGCCATTGCAAAGGGCTGTCCGGTCACTGTACCCGACAGCCCTTTTTTGTCTTCCCACCCGTTCCATACAAAAACCCCATCGAAGTTAAGAGGCAGAATGAATCAGGTACGTTCCTCTCGTCTCCAGCAGTTGCAGTTGAATGGCTCTTTCAACAGGATAATTTGTAATTAACAGTTCGGTAATCTTGCCTCGCTTTGCACCATTGCAGTTGATGGCACGATTGGCTAAGACCTCATCCGTTAAAAAGTATTCAGGGAAATAGAGATCGCGAATCAACCGGGTGTCTGAGTTTGAGAGGGTCACAAAGACCCCGTTACGAGTTAATTCAACACAAACATCCCTTAACTTTGCCTGTTCTTGTACGCCAAAACCGTTTGGCTGGTAGGAAGTGAAATTCGCTGTCTGAGAAAGCGGCACGTAGGGAGGATCAAAATATACCCAGTCTCCCATCTTTGCCCGTTCAACAACCGTCTCAAAAGAAACACATAGAAGATCTACATCCTGCAAGGCTTGCGAAACGGCGATTAAGTTTTCCCTGTCCAGATATTTTGGAGATTTGTATTTGCCAAAAGGCACATTAAATTTTCCCTGACGATTGACGCGGTACAGGCCGTTGTATCCGGTCTTATTCAGGTAAATCATGCGAGCAGCCCGCTCCGGTAAACTCATTGTCCACGGATCTTTTTCGCGAATCTCATAATAAAAGGCTTTATCGTGAGGGTACTGCTCCAGGATGGAGATAACTTCCAGCACATGGTCACGGATGGCAAGGTAGGTATCTATCAGTTCGGCGTTAATATCAGAGAGAATCGCATGCCGGATTTTGCGATCGCGGTAAAGGCGAAAGAATATGGCTCCACTCCCCACAAAAGGCTCGTGATAGGTGTTGAAAGAAACCGGCATGCGTTCAAGAATTGCATCTGCCAGTTGTGTCTTTCCGCCAGCCCATTTCAGAAAAGGTCGTGGAACCGGGTTTCCCATATCACAGTCCAAAATAAAGGCGCAACCAGTCTTCCAGATCTTCAAACCAGACCACTTTTCCGGTTGACATCAAGTAACCGCTCATATTTTCCGAAAAACCTTCCCCGTCAATCACGACAATTCCGGGAATGGGCCAGTGCTCAATATCCTGAATGGTGGAAGGCACTTTTTCTTCCGCCGTTCCCGGAGTGGACTGGAATTTACACTCGATCCCCAGACGCTTTCCCGTTTTAGGCTCGGTAAGAACGACATCAATATGTCTTTTTTGTCCCCAGAGCCTCCTTGCCGCCCTGACTTCTGTCTTGACTTCCAGACCCAGTTCGCGGGCAAGATCCACAACTCGTTGTTT
The DNA here is from genome assembly GCF_020723905.1 of Anaerolinea thermophila. Classification (GTDB taxonomy): domain Bacteria; phylum Chloroflexota; class Anaerolineae; order Anaerolineales; family Anaerolineaceae; genus Anaerolinea; species Anaerolinea thermophila_A. The sequence goes on along the minus strand of NZ_DYHZ01000004.1, from coordinate 239,662 downwards.
CAGTTCGTTCCCACTTCGCGGGGCAGTTCCTCTTCCCGGCATACCCGGTTTCCTTTCTATAGAACATTATATCTAAAAGACCTGGATCCAGTCTAGCGGTCGCTCACCCAGAAATCCACGTACAGCGGGCAGAAGGTGAACCCCTGATCCACAATGGCCAGTTTCCAGTCGGTGCGGTAATAGCCGGAGGTTTCGGGGGCTTTCAACTCCACCTGCAGATCCACCGTCTCGCCGGGCTTGACCGTGCGCGGCAGGTCGTAAATGGTCTGCACGGCGATTTTATCGCCGCCCAACTGCACCAGGTCAATGCCAATATCCTCCCAGACCGCCTTGCCCACGTTCTGCACCGTCCAGGTGACGGTGAAGGTGGTGTTGGGCTTGATGGTCGAGCCGTCGCGCGGCACCTGCGAGACCAGCCGGCAGGTGTAGGGCGAGGGAGTGTTGGTGATGGTGGCGCTGGGCAGGGGCGTTGCCGTGCGGGTGGGCACCAGGGTGATGGTGGGGGTGACGGTGGGGGTTGCCGTGCGGGTAGGTGCGGTCGTCTGCGTGGGGGTGATGGTGGGGGTGATGTTCAGAAGCGCCTGCGAGGTCTGCAGGGCTTCCTGCGTGCCGCGCTCCTGCGTCCGGGCGGCGGCGGCGGTCTGCGTCAGCACGGCAGGGTCCATGGTGGGAGCGGGGGTGGGCGTGGACTGACAGGCCCCCAGTCCCGCGGCGGTCAGGGATAAAACCAGCAACAGAAGCACAATCGTTCGAGGCATAGGGCTTCCCCCTCAAGGGTGTGGATGGTTTAAGTATATCTGAATTTTGTCCGAGCGGGTGACCCAAAACAGCCTCTCCCTGCGCAAGTGCAGGGAGAGGGGAACCTCTGCCGCCTTTCGGTCTTAATCCCCTTTCGGGTCTTCTTTGATTCAGACTTACTTGCGTTTGGGCGGTTCTTGATCCTCTACCCACTCGTCCTCGAAAGGACACGGGATGCCCAAATGATGATACTGCGCCCAGATTGACGCCCGCAAATCCGCCTCCTGTGATTTCGGGTTCGCGTACTTAATCCAGTCGGCGTTCCGGTCTTGGGTCTCGTCGCTGTTAAGTTCCGATTCGCGAATAACAACAGGTTCTTCGTCGCTCATATAACCTCCTCAATTGATTGTAACCGTTTAGTGCTTCTAGTCACCTCGCGGTGCTTCGAACGTTGATACGTCTTAATACCCTTTCGGGTCTTCTTTGATTCAGACGACCTTCCCTTTCTGCACGAATAGTTTCATGGCAACTCCTTTCTAAGGGAGGGCTGGCGCCCTCCCCTGCCTTACGCAATCAGGTTCTTTTCACACTCATCACAGATTTCTGTTTCCGTGCCCTCGAACCACAGGGTCTGGTGGGTCTTACCGCACACAGGGCATTTGACGGTAATGACTTTGCGGGTGTCGCAGTCATCGCAGATAATCTCGACGGGTTCATCGGCATATTCCCAGGCGTCCGTCATCATTTCTTTCTTGCAGAACACACAAACGGCTTTCTTCAACATACAACCTCCTCAGTAATTAGAAATTCCCGCTGTTGTCAGGGGGTTGAAATCGAACAGGGCTGTGCCCAAACAACGCAAAACAATTTTCGCTCTCCCAGCCTTTAACCTCCCTGAAAGGTAATCTCCCAGACGTAATCATCCAGTGCTTTTGAGCAAAATTCAGCATTGAAGATATCCACGCCAGCCTTTTTCAGTTTCTGGCTGAGTTTTAGGAGACCAATATATTCGTCAAACAGGTTCTTCAGTTTGCCTTTCAGCAACCCTTTGACAAACAACTCGTTGTACATCTCTTCGTCGTATGGGTCTCCGAAAACCAGAACATTATCCACGTACAGAGCCACGTTCTGGTCAATCCCCCTCTGAGTTGCGTAGAACAGAAATCCCGAAAGAGCATCCACAATCTCGTTGAGTCTTAATACCCTTTCGGGTCTTCTTTGATTCAGACGGAAAATACAACGGAGGGAGAAATGAAAACTGAGTCTTAATACCCTTTCGGGTCTTCTTTGATTCAGACACTTAAGATAAACGGTCGGTATGATTTGTCCGCGGTTCTGTCTTAATACCCTTTCGGGTCTTCTTTGATTCAGACTTAGCGTTGGAAATATCGTACGGCCAAAAGGCCGTAGACGTGTCTTAATACCCTTTCGGGTCTTCTTTGATTCAGACGCACCTGCCAGTGGCTGTGCCCCTTCCAGACGGGAGGGGCGTCTTAATACCCTTTCGGGTCTTCTTTGATTCAGACCCACGAGAGAAAGTGGCGCGGGCGCCCCATTCAGGGCGCAGTCTTAATACCCTTTCGGGTCTTCTTTGATTCAGACTCTTCAACCTTACCTCCACGGGCATTGAGCATCCTGTATTGGTCTTAATACCCTTTCGGGTCTTCTTTGATTCAGACAATCTTGAAAGGCATGGACGCGACAGACATGGCTCGCAGATGTCTTAATACCCTTTCGGGTCTTCTTTGATTCAGACGTTTCACCTGCAAATGCAACCGTTGCATTTATGCTAGAGTCTTAATACCCTTTCGGGTCTTCTTTGATTCAGACGTTTCACCTGCAAATGCAACCGTTGCATTTATGCTAGAGTCTTAATACCCTTTCGGGTCTTCTTTGATTCAGACAAACAGCCCAAGAAAGTATCGGATAAAAACAAGCCAGTGAGTCTTAATACCCTTTCGGGTCTTCTTTGATTCAGACTTAAGACCTTTTCCCCCCCCTCTTTCCCTCTTCAGCCTGTCTTAATACCCTTTCGGGTCTTCTTTGATTCAGACTAAACCTTCATGGTTTGTCTCTATTGGAGGATAACTATGGGTCTTAATACCCTTTCGGGTCTTCTTTGATTCAGACTCATCGCTGCCGCACTTTGGTCGTCACTGATCATTGTGCTGTCTTAATACCCTTTCGGGTCTTCTTTGATTCAGACTCTCAAAGTGGTGGGCAGGGTACAGTTCCTGCCCTCTAACGTCTTAATACCCTTTCGGGTCTTCTTTGATTCAGACAATCGAACTCGAGGGTGAGCCGGCCACCCTCATAGAATGTCTTAATACCCTTTCGGGTCTTCTTTGATTCAGACTGAAGAGAAGGCAGACAGGGAAACAAGGCTGAAAAAGTCTTAATACCCTTTCGGGTCTTCTTTGATTCAGACGTATACCACTTCGCACCCCTTGCATCCGCACCCGTACTCGGTCTTAATACCCTTTCGGGTCTTCTTTGATTCAGACTGGTGACTGCTTTATACTCCACAAAAGGTCTTGCTTGTGTCTTAATACCCTTTCGGGTCTTCTTTGATTCAGACTGTACTTTTGCCCATCCACTGCCTGCCGGTAGAAGTGCCCCCGCAGGGTGAACTGTTTCCAGAATAGCACATCTTTTTTCAAAAATCAAGTCTTTTTCCATGTCTTTCTCTCCGGCAGAGTGGTTTCGTCTTCCACCTGCCCGATTTTTGCGTACCCCCCCTGAAAAAATGCCCCGAAATGCCCTGAAATAGAGGGGGGGTACGCAAATTACTTCTCCCGCCCGCTCTACTCCCGCGCAGGGGCTTCCACCAGCGCCATGGTCAGGGCTTCGCGCAGAGAGCGCGCCTCCAGCACCTGCATGGCTTCGGGGTAGGCTTCGCCCCCGCGGCGGATGCGCCGCGGCACCACCGCGGTATCAAAACCCAGGCGGGCGGCTTCGCGCAGGCGCGCGCTCATCTGAGAGGGCATGCGCAGTTCACCCGAAAGCCCCACCTCGCCGATCAGCACCGCGCTGGCGCGCACCGGCACGTCCTTCATGGAAGAGGCAATCGCCGCCGCCACCGCAAGGTCAGCGGCAGGCTCGCTGATGCGCAGCCCCCCGATCACGTTGACGAAGACATCCTGCTCGGCAAGGCGCAAGCCCATACGGCGGGTGAGCACGGCGGTGATGAGCAGAAGGCGGTTGCCGTCAATGCCGTTAGCGGTGCGGCGCGGCAGGGTCAGCGGGCTGGGGCTGGTCAGCCCCTGAATCTCCACCAGCAGGGGGCGCGTCCCCTCCATGGTCACGGCAATGGCAGAGCCGGGCACGTTCACCAGGCGCTCGGCCAGGAAGGCTTCGGAGGGGTTGAGCACCTCGCTCATGCCGCGTTCGAGCATCTCGAACACCCCCACTTCCGAGGTGGCACCAAAGCGGTTCTTCACCGAGCGCAGCAGCCGGTAAGACTGGTAGCGGTCGCCCTCCAGATACAGCACCGTATCCACAATGTGCTCCAGCACACGCGGACCGGCAATGATGCCCTCTTTGGTGACATGCCCGATGACAAAAATGGAAATTCCCGCCGATTTGGCAAGGTCGCGCAGACGGCTGGCGCACTCGCGCACCTGAGAGACCGATCCCGCCGGCGACTCCAGCGCGGGCAAATAGACCGTTTGAATGGAATCCACCACCAGCACCGCGGGATTCAGCCCGCGCACATGCTCCAGCATGGCATCCAGGCTGGTTTCGGTGAGCAGGAAGAGGTTTTCGGGTACGGGGCGGTGGTTGAGCAGGCGCAGGGCGCGCATCTTCACCTGCCGCTCCGACTCTTCTCCGGAGATGTACAGCACGCGGCGTTCCTGCGCCATTTCCAGCGCCACCTGAAGCATCAGGGTCGATTTACCAATGCCGGGGTCGCCGCCCACCAGCGTGATCGAGCCGGGGACAACGCCGCCGCCCAGCACGCGGGCAAACTCGCCAATGGGCACGGGCAGGCGGGCTTCATGATCGCCCTCAATCTCATTCAGCCGGCGCGGTTGAGAGGCAGTCCCGCCCGGCGAGGAGGAGGCGCTGGTGCTTCTGGCGGGCGCGGCGGAGGGGGCGATGATCTCTTCGACCATGCTGTTCCACGCCCCACACTGCGGACAGCGCCCCATGGCGCGCGCCGCAACCCGCCCGCAGTTCTGACACACATAACGGGTTTGCACTTTTGCCATGTCCATCATTATAGTCCCGAATGAACCGACGTATAATAAAAGCATGAACAACACGACTTCCATTGCTCTGGTGACCGATTCCACCTGTGATATCCCCCCCGAATATCTTCAGCGCTACGGCATCCTCGTCCAGCCGCATGTCCTCATCTGGAACGGCGTGGAGTACCGCGACCGCGTGACCCTCTCCTCGGAGGAATTTTACCGCCGCATCCAGACTCAGGGCTCCCTGCCCACCACCGCGCAAGCCAGCGTGCACGACTTTCTGACCCTGTTTCAGTCCCTGAAGGATCAGGGCTACCGCGAGGTGGTTTTGATTCTGCTCAGCGGGCAACTCAGCGGGGCGATTCTCTCGGCTCAGCAGGCGGCGGAGCAGTCGCCCATTCCCGTGCATGTGTACGACTCGCGCTCGGTGACGGCGGGGCTTGCCTGGCAGGTGCTGGCGGCGGCGCGCGCCCGCGAGCAGGGCGCATCGGCGCAGGAGATGATTGCCGCGGCAGACGCCGTGCGCCGCAGGTTGAGCCTGGTGATTGCCCTGGATACGCTGGAGTACCTGCACCGCGGCGGACGCATCGGCAGGGCGGCGTGGCTGGCGGGCTCGATCATGCGCATCAAGCCGCTGGTGCGCGTCAACCGCGAAACGGGCATCGTCGAAGCCTACGGAATGGAGCGCACCCATCAGCGGGCGGTTGAAGCCATGATCAAACGCTTCTTCAGCGAGGTGGCAGGCGAAGGCGCCCTGCACGTGGCGGTCATGCACGGCATGGCGGAAGAAGAAGCCCGGCTGATCGCCGAACGCATCCGGCAGGAACATCCCGGCGCCGAGGTGTACGTGCACATCACCGGTCCGGTGCTGGGGTTGAACACCGGTCCGGGCGCGCTGGCACTGGGTGGTTACCGCGAGTGAAGCGGGCAAGATGAAAAGGCAACGGCGGAGCCGTGGGCGCTCCGCCGTAAAATGCAGGGTTGCGGGGGGTTATTCTTTCAGCAGGTCTTCCAGCACCTGACGCGCCACGTTGGGGTCGGCTTTGCCGCGCATCTTGCGCATCACCTGCCCGACAAACCAGCCCATCAGGGTGGTCTTGCCCTTGCGGTACGAGTCCACCTCGCGGGGGTTCTCTGCCAGCACTTCCTGCGCCACCGCGCGGATGGCACTGTCGTCGCTCACCTTTGCCAGCCCTTCGGCTTCCACAATGGCAGATGGACTGCTGCCGCTCTCTTCCACCTTCACCAGCAGGGCTTTGGCGGTGGTCAGGTTGATGGTGCCGGCATCCACCAGGCCCTGAATCTCCGCCAGATAAGCGGGGGTGAGGCGCATGGCGGCGGGGTCCAGTCCGCGCTCGTTAATCAGGCGCAGGACGTCGTTCATCATCCAGTTGGAGATCTTCTTGGGGTCGCCGCCGTAGGCGCGCACGGCGTTTTCGAAGTAATCGGACAGTTTGCGCTCGGCGGTGAGGATTTCGGCATCGTATTCGGGCAAGCCGTACTGATCCACAAAGCGGGCGCGGCGCGCCAGCGGCAGTTCGGGGAAATCTGCCAGAATGCGCTCCTTCCAGGCGTCATCCAGACGCACGGGGAGCAGGTCGGGCTCGCGGAAGTAGCGGTAATCGGCTTCGGTTTCTTTGGAGCGCATCTTGCGCAGGGTCTGGGTTTCGTCGTCCCAGTCCAGCGTCCAGGCTTCCACCCGCCGCCCGGCTTCCACCTCGCGGATCTGGCGCTCGATTTCGTTCTGGATGGCATTGCGCACGGCGTCAATGGAGTTGACGTTCTTGATCTCGGTCTTGGGGTTGAGGATGGTGGAGCCTTTCGGGCGGATGGAGACGTTGGCATCACAGCGCAGGTGGGCTTTTTCCATGTCGGCTTCGGAAATGCCCAGCCAGCGCAGTAACTGGCGCAGACGGATGAGGTACTGGGCGGCTTCGTCGGCACTGCGCAGGTCAGGACCGGTGACCATTTCGATGAGCGGGACGCCACAGCGGTTGAAGTCAATGTAGCGCTGTCCGTTGACGTTTCTGGTCTTGCCGGCATCTTCCTCGATGTGCAGTTTGTGGATGGTCACCCGGCGCACGTAGCCCTGCGGCATGGGCAGGTCAAAGTAGCCGCCGTGCGCCAGCGCCATATCGTACTGCGAAATCTGATAGCCCTTGGGCAGGTCGGGGTAGAAGTAGTTCTTGCGGTCGAAGTAGGAAATCGGGCGGATGTGGGCGTGCATGGCGTGCGCCAGCAAAACGGCTTTTTCCACCACCGCCTTGTTCAGCACCGGCAAAACGCCCGGCAAACCGGTGCACACCGGACAGATGTTGGTGTTGGGCGGCTCATTCCATGAATCGGCTTTGCACGAACAGAAGATTTTGGTGGTGGTGTTCAGTTGAATGTGGGTTTCCAGCCCGATGACGGCTTCGTATTCGCTCATAAGACTCGCATCCTCTCTGGGGAGATTATATCATCAGCCGGTCAGGCGAGGAATTTCGCCAGGGTCAGCCCGACGGCCATCAGCAGGCAGTAGAGCAGTTCCAGTTGACCGGTGCCCGCCAGGGTGTGGTTGAGGGCGCGTCCGCTCCGGGTGGCAATCTCCCGCATCAGCGGCACTGCCCGGGGGATGGACAGCCAGCACAGCAAAATCCACGGCGAGACCAGCCCGGAAAGGGTCATCAGCAGGGGGGCGAGGTACGCCAGCACCAGCAGGGAGAGGTACTCCTTGCGGGTCCAGTCGGCACCGAAGCGCACCGCCAGGGTGCGTTTGCCGCTGAGCGTGTCGGTGGGGATGTCGCGCAGGTTGTTGACCACAAGGATGTTGACCACCAGCGCCCCGATGGGCACCGAAAGCGCCACCGCCGTCAGGGTGACCGTGCGGGTGTGCACATAGTACGTGCCCGCCACCGCCGCCAGCCCGAAGAAGAGGTACACAAAAACCTCGCCCAGCCCGTTGTAGCCCAGCGGGTAGGGTCCAGCCGTGTAGAGGATGGCGGAGATGATGGCGAGCACACCGATGAGGATGACCAGCCAGCCGGAGATGAGGGTGAGGTACACACCGCACAGCGCCGCCAGCCCGAATACCACCGCCATGCCCATCTTGACCTGCGCGGGGGTGAGCAAGCCCGCCTGGGTCACGCGGGTGGGACCGACGCGCTGGCTGGTATCGGCGCCCTTCTGGAAATCGTACACGTCATTGGCAAAGTTGGCGCCGATCTGCAGGAAGAGCGCGCCCAGCAGGGCGGCAAGCGCGGCATCCCAGCGGAAAGCGCCATCGTAAAACGCCAGCGCGCTGGCGGCAATCACCGGGGCAACGGCGGCGGGCAGGGTGCGCGGTCGCGCCGCCATCCACCAGACGCGCAGAGGGGAAGAGGGGGAAAGGTGCGCTTGAGTCATGTGCCTCCCGCTTGTGGTTGAATTGAGGTGATTATACTCCGTCCAGCGTCAGGAAAGGGAGCGCGGGGGGCAAAAATCTGCCGGACAGTCGGGCAATTCTCGGGTAAAATCAGCCCATCAGGTAAAGACAACCATGGAACAGAGAACCAGAAAGGTCCTGATCATCACCACCGCATTCCCACGCTGGATGGGGGACGGCAGGGGCAATTTTGTCTACGAAGCCGCGCAGGCGGTCCGGCGGCAGGGCTGGCAGGTGCGGGTGATTGCCATGCACACCCCGGGAGCAAAGACCCACGAATGGATGGACGGCATCGAGGTGGTCCGTCCGCGCTACCTGCCGGAGCGCTGGGAGATCCTGGCAAAAGACAGCGCCGGACTGCCGCAGGCATGGCGCACCAATCCATGGGCAAAACTGGCGCTGATCCCTTTCCTGATCCGGCACACCCTCGCCGTCCTGCGCTATGCCCGCCAGGCAGATATCCTGCACGCCAACTGGACGCTTTCGGGCATGGTGGCGTGGCTCACGCAGGGGGTTCACCGCAAGCCCTACGTGGTGACGGTACAGGGAAGCGATGTGTTTCAGGGGTTGAAAATCCCGCTGGTCAGGCAGGTCTCCGCATGGGCGCTCCAGCGCGCTCACTTCGTCTTTGCGTTGAGCCGGGCGCTGGCTCAAGAAGTGCAGGCAATTGGCGTTGCCGCAGAAAAAGTGAAAATTGTGCCCAACGGGGTCAATCTTGCGTCCATTCGAATCCTTCTGAAAGAAGAAATACCCCGCGAAGCGGTGATCCTGTTTGTCGGTTCGCTGTTCTGGCGAAAGGGGGTAACCCACCTGCTGGAAGCCTTTAAGAACATCGCCTATGAAATTCCTGCATACCGGCTGGTATTTGTGGGAGAAGGAGATCAGCGGGAACTGCTGGAAAAACGGGTGCGCGAAGCGGGACTGGAAGAGCGAGTGGTCTTCACCGGCAACCTCCCCCACGATGATGTGATTCGCTGGATGCGCCGGGCAAAGGTGTTCGTTTTACCTTCCGTTGAAGAAGGACAGGGCGTGGTCTTGCTGGAAGCCATGGCTTGCGGCACGCCCTGCATCGGATCGAAGGTCGGCGGCATTCCAGATATTGTGACCCCCGACTGCGGCTTCCTCTTTGAAGCCGAACGTGTGGAAGAACTGGCAGACACCCTCAGACAGATTCTCGTTCAAAATGAGGCATGGGAGGAGAAAAGCCGCAACAGCCAGAAGCGCGTGGAAAGCCTTTACGACTGGGACAAAATCGCTTCTTCCATTGTTGCCTATTATGATCAGGCGCACGGAGCATAGAAACATGAAGAGGAATTATCAGGAAAACTTTTTTACGTTATACACCTCGTTTCAAAGCCACGACCGCAGGCTGGAAAAGGGACGAAAAATCCACTTTACCCTGACCCAGTTTTGCAAAGAAGACTTAAAAACCAGAACCTGTCTGGATGTAGGCTGTTCTGCGGGTGTGATTACCAGTTATTTGCGCCCGTTATTCCATAAGATGATCGGTCTGGATTATGACCCCGTAGGACTGGGACTGATCACGCCCGAACAAAAACAGGAAGTGGGTTTCATGCGCGGCGATGCCATGAATCTGCCGCTGGAAGACGAAAGTGTGGATGTGGTCATTTGCGCCCAGGTATATGAACATGTTCCCGATGACGAACGGCTGTTTCAGGAAATTGAACGCGTTCTGAGACCGGGCGGGATTGTATTCTTCAGTGGACCCAATAAATTGTTTCCCATCGAACTGCATCACAACCTGCCGTTTTTGCAGTGGCTTCCCCCCCGGTGGGCAAACCGGTATGTCCAGTTGCTGGGAAAAGGCAACGAGTTTTACGAATACTCCCGCACGCTGGGAGACCTGCGCAAAGTGCTGAAAGGCTTTGATATTTATGATGTCACCGTACCGGTGCTGAGGTTCTTCGCCCATGAAAGGCAGGGCTTCAAGCGGCAGGTATACCGGGCTTTTTCAAAGGCTCCCCGCTGGGTGAAGCATCTGGTGGCATGGCTGACCCCCAATTTCAACTGGGTGCTGGTCAAAAAAACCGACCCTCACCTCCCCAGCCGTTATACCCTCGTTGAATTCTTTGAAGAATGATCAGAAAATGGGCTCGTCGTCTGGGACTGGCAATCGGCTTTGGGCTTTTCCTTTCCCAGATCGTTCAGGCAATTCTCTCCATCTCCTCATCGCCTTTGCGCATGGTGTGGGGATGGATTTTTCTGGCGTTTCTCACCATGTTTCTGCTCATTGCGCTCCAGATTTTCATCTGGAAGCAGATTCTGAACGCCATGGGCATTCCGTTGCGGTATCTTCAAATCGCCAGAGGATACAGCCTGTCGTTAATCCCCCGTTACATTCCCGGCGGCGTGTGGGGGTATCTGAACCGGAGTGAGTGGCTGAAAGAGGCTTATCAAATCCCTGCTTCTCAGGGAAACCTCTCGTCTGTACTGGAAGTGCTTCAGATTATTCTCACGGCATTCATGGCGCTGTTCCTGTTCGCCGGGCTGTTTTCGAACCTGCCTCTCCCGGGGTTCCTGATGGTGGTTTTCCTCACCCTTCTGCTCCCCTTCCTGGTCTGGAAAATACTCTCACTTCCCGTCATTCAACAGAATCAATGGCTGCCTTTTCAGATTCACCTGCCAGACTGGCTCATTGCGGGGTATTCCGGAGTGATTCAATGGGTGCTTCTAGGGATCAGCACCATTTTCCTGCTCTTTGGGGTACAGAGCGGGTCTGTTTTTGATTTCATCACCCTGCAAAAGAGCGCACTGATTGCCTTCTGCTACACCTTTTCGTGGCTGGCGGGCTTCTTTGTGCTCTTCATTCCCGGCGGAATGGGCATCCGGGAAGTTTCCCTTTCTTTCTTGCTGACTCAACTGGTGAATGTTCCGGCAGGACAATCTGCATGGATTGCCGTGCTTTCGCGCCTTCTGTATTCGCTGGCAGAACTGCTCTGGATTCTGATTGCCCTGATCCTGGGAAGCGGCACCCGCGCCGGAGAGGGACAAACCAGAAAGGGCTGACCCCGTGGGGTCAGCCCTTTCGATTGAATGAACTCAGCCAGTGTTATGGCACCAGAGCGGTGTAAGCCATGAACTGATCGCCGTTGGGCGGGGTGATGTAGGTGTTGGCAATGTAGGCGTGAACGGGTTGGTCAGAAACGATCTTCAGAGAACCCTGCCAGCCATCGGTGATTTCGGGCAATTCAGTCCCGGAGAGGCGGAAGTTGCGCACAATGCTGGACTCTGCCGGAATGGTGATGCCCGTGCGGACAATCGGCGTGCCGCCACCCGAAGGCGTGTAGGTCAACGTGACCGTGGCAGGATTGGTGGAGAGATTCTGAATGGTGACGGTGGTGGAGAAGCCGTTGCTGAGCCGCTTGGCAATCAGCGGGACGTAAGCGGTGGTGCCCGTCGAGGAGCCGGGGATGGCTTCATAAGCCGCCTGATCTTTGGTGTTTACCCAGCGGTACATCACCAGCGTCACAACCTTCTTCCCGGAGGTCACGGAGACTTTGCAGGAGCCCTGCCAGTTGGTGGGGAAGTTGGTGGTATCTACCAGCGTGTTGAAGGTGTAAGAGCCTTTCACCGGAATGGCGGTGGCGTTCGAAATGGTCAGTGTGGCCGGCCCGGTGTAAGCAGGATCCTTGGTGCAGTTCAGGACCAGATCGCCCGCTGCAATATCGGTGGTATCGAGGTTTTGAACCGCCAGAGAGGTGTTGAGGGAGTTGGTCAGACGAGAGTACAGCAAGGGGACGAACCAGACCGAGTCAACCGATTCCTGCGGGAAGCCGCTGAAGGTCATCAGGCTGTCGGCGCCAAAGAAGAGGTTGGAAACCACCGCAACCTGCCCGCCGGAAGTGGTCACCGAAACCTCAGCCGAGCCAAACCAGTTGGTGGGGAGGTTGGTCTCATCCGAAATATCGTAGGTGTAGGTGGCTTTGGGGGCAATGCCCGTGATGGTCTTGGTGTAATCGGGGGTGGTATCCCCAACCTGAGTCAGCGCAACGGTCACATCAATTGCCGCAGAACCAATATTTTGAATCATGATTTGAGAATTGGCAGTTCCGGTTGCCGAGGTTCCCTGGCGAGCCACCAGCGGCACGTAGGCTTTGGCGGTGCCAGCATTGAAGCCCTTATACGCACCGGAAGTGGGAACGCCACTGCGGTTGATCAACTGCACCAGCGCACCAAGAGGCTGGGTGGCGGAGATCACCACCGAGCCCTGTCCGGGGGTCAGGGTGTCGAAATACTGCCGGACAATCCACTGACCGCCATCTGCCGGGATGGTGGCGCTGGTATAGGAAGAACCCGTCCAGGGGGTTCCATCGGGTTTGACATAGTCCACCACCACATCGGCGGAACTGCTTCCCAGATTCACCAGGGTGAAGTTCGTGGAAAGCGATTTGGTGGTTGCGGCGGCTGAGGCGCTCGTGGCAAACACCAGAGTCAGAATCATGACCGCCGAGAGCAAAGAAATGAGTGATTTTTTCAGCATACCAATCCTCCTTTGGGATTTAAAGGCTAAGATAAGCATAGCGTTTCAACCCGGCATTTTCAATAATCCATTGGTATTATTCAGAGGGGTATGCCAGATGGGAAAGAATCATGTAAAATCAACCCTGAAACAACGCTCGAAAAAAACCTTGCAAAGGAACAGGTATGAAATTTCGCATCTCTTTTGTGGTTTTGGTCGTTCTCGTGATGGCATTGTCCGCATGCGCTCCGGCAGCCAGTCCCTCCGCAACTCCCTCTGTTGCAGGATATCCCACCATGGGGTCTCAGGGCATGGAAGGGTACGCCGCCCCTCAAAACTCCTCTTCCGAAGTCCCTTCCGGGAGCGTACCGGCGCCGGTTCCCGATGAAGGAAAAGCCTCTTTGAGCGGAATCCTCTATCAGAAATCCCATTCTGCGGTGCTGACCAACTTCTTCATTTACCTCACCCCTGCTCAGGGAGATAACCGCGATCAACCCCCACCCATTCTGGCAGGTCCGCTGGCAGATAAAGGGGATATTGCCGCGAAAACCAATGAAAAGGGTGAGTTTACGTTTAACAATCTGACACCGGGGAATTATTTCCTGGTGGTCAATCTGGGATACGATTATGAACTTGCGGTCAAGTCCATGGACGATATGACGCCCATGCTGATTCAACTGACCCCGAATCAACAACTATCTCTGGGGGCGGTTATCGTTCCTTAAGAGAGGCGTTGCTCTCCCCTCTCTCGTAATCCTGCTGGCGCACGCGGTAGAGCACTTCCTCCAAGATCTTGCGGTTGAAGGCAATCAAATCTGCCACCAGCCCGATCATCAGCGTCTGGAAGCCGATGATGGCAAGAATCGCGGCAAGGATGAGTGCCTGCACCTGCGCCACATCCTGTCCCAGCACATAGCGCAGGATGACAAAGCGCATACCCAGCCCGAACGCCACCAGCAGAAGAATCCCCCCGACGACACTGAACACCCGCAGGGGACGGTGCATGGAGTACGAACGCACAATGGTGATGCTCGAATTGCGCAGGTAATCGCCGATACTGCGGATGAGCCGCGAAGGACGGGTGGGCGGATTGGTACGAATGGGCACCGACATCACCGCAATGGGACTGTTGCCCGCCTGGATGAGCGTCTCCAGCGTGTAGGAATAATCGGAGAGCACCAGCGTGCGCAGGGCGGCTTCGCGCGTCAGCGCGCGGAAACCACTGGTGGCATCGGGAATGCTCAACCCCGCCGCGCGAGAGACCACGTGACTGCCCCACACCTGCAAACGCCGCTTCAACGGCGCAAAATGCTCCAGCGTTGCCACCCCGCGGTCGCCAATCACCAGATCGGCTTTGCCTTCCAGAATCGGGCGCAGAAGGGTGGGGATGTCCTCGGCGCTGTATTGATTATCGGCATCGGTATTCAGGATGACATCCGCCCCGGCGCGCAGACTGGCATCCAGCCCGGCGGCAAAGGCTTTTGCCAGCCCGCTGTGTTTGCGCAGACGCACCACATGATCGGCACCCGCCGCCCGGGCAACCTCAGCAGTGTTGTCCTGACTGCCGTCATCCACAACCAGCACCTCAACAGCATCAAAGCCCTCCATTTGACGCGGCAACAGGCTCAGCGTGTGCGGCAGAACCTCGGCTTCGTTATAACAGGGAATTTGAATGATCAATTTCATAGCAACGCCGATAGTATACCACAGAGCCTTTCCGGCAGGATTTCCCCCACCAGGACAACCTCTCTGTGGATAGACTCTCCTTTCCTGTGGATAACTCCCAGAAAATCTGTGGAAAACCCCCACAAAATTGTGGAAAACTGTGGAGAATCGGTGGACGAATCGGGGATGAGCGGGGGATAACCCTCTAACCGATTCTTTACCGGCATCCGCCCTCGCCCTGCCGCGGGCATCTCCAGCGCCGGCAACAGCCCCCTGCGGAGTGTATTATAATTGCGGTATGATTGAATTGACCGTTCCCGGTCAGGGGGTGATTCGCCTGAGCCATCTGGTGCTGGATGTCAACGGCACCCTTGCCGTAGATGGACATCTCATCGAAGGGGTGCGCCCTCTGCTCGACCAGATCCGCGATCGGCTGGAGATTCATCTCATCACTGCCGATACGCACGGCGGGCAGGCGGCGCTCGACCGTCAACTGGGAGTTCAGGCACACCGCCTGCAGGCAGGGGATGAAGCCGAACAAAAAGCCGCCTTTGTGCGCTCGCTGGGCGCAGAGCAGGTGGTTGCCATTGGACAGGGCGCCAACGACGCCCTGATGCTCCGCGAAGCCCGCATCGGCATTTGCGTGCTCTCGCCGGAAGGCACCGCCCTTTCCACCCTGCAATCGGCAGATCTCTGCGCGCCTGGCATCCTTCCTGCACTGGAGTTGCTCTTAAAACCCACACGATTGGTGGCAACGTTGCGAAGATGACCCTGCCTGCCAGTGAACCCATCCCTCTGCCGGAAGAAGAACTTCCGCCCGCCCGGCGGCGGCGATTGCGCCGCATGGTCATCCCCGAGCGTCACGATGAACAATCGGCGTTTCTGGATGCTCTGGGCGAGCGCACCACCCCCGGCGCGGAGTTCTTCCTCTCTGCCCTGCTGGCAGGGCTGGTGACCGGCATCGCCCTTTTGCTGGATTCACCCGCGCTGGTGGTGCTTGCCGCATTGCTGGCGCCCTTCATGGCGCCGGTGCTGGGCATGGGGGTGGCAGGCGTGGCTGGTTCCACCGGCTTCCTCCTGCGCTCGCTGGTCAGTACGCTCATCGGCGGGTTGATTTTCTTCCTCACCGGCACACTGACGGGCATTCCCGCCCGGTTGCTTGCCCTGAACGGCTGGGTGCAGTTATCTTACCTCCTGCGTCTGGACGGCTACAGCCTGCTTCTGCTCAGCCTCGGGACAATTCTGTCCACCGTCCTGCTGGTGCGCTCCACACAGCAGCGTCCGCTGGTCAGCAGTGTCGCCATGGCGTATGCGCTGTTCCTGCCATTGGGCGCGGCGGGCTACGGGCTTACCTCCGGCGCCCCTCTACCGTGGTACAACGGCATGGTGGTGTTCTTCATCGGTCTGGCGGTTGCCGCCCTGCTGGGCGCCGTCACCCTGGTGATTCAGGGTCTGCGCCCCCTCAACGGGTGGAGTTACCTCTTCACCGGCGCCTACATGACCGTGGTGGTTGCCGCGCTGGTCATCTGGCTCAGCGGCGGCATCCCGGTCATCCAGTTGCCGGAGATGACCGCCCCGCAGGCACCGCAGGCATCTGCCCCGCCTTCCGTGAATGAACAGGTCACTTCCACCCCCGCCGGGGCTCTGGCAACCCCCACGCTCACCGCCACGGCAACCGTCACCGGTACCGCCACCCCCACGCGCACCCTCATCCCCACCAACACCCCCACCATGACCGTCACCCCACAGCCTACGCCGGTGTGGGCGCGTATCAACGTCAAGGGCAGTAACGGCGCGGTGATTCGCGCCGAACCGGGCTACAACGCCGCCATCGTCAAGAGCCTGCTCAACGGCATCATCGTCGAAGTGCTGAACGATGTCGCCACTGCCGACGGCGCCACCTGGGTGAAAATCCGCACCGCCGACGGCGTGGAAGGCTGGATTGTGCGCGCCCTGCTGGCAACCGCCACCCCCGCCCCCGGATGGTGACATTCCATGAACATCCCCGGGAAACGGTTAAATTGAACTTTTTATCTTAACAAGGAGAAACCCTGCATGCCCATTCATTTTGGTACCGACGGCTGGCGTGCCGTCATCTCAGATACCTTCACCTTTACCAACCTGCGCATGGTGGCGCAAGCCATTGCCGATTCCATCGCCAGCGGTTCATGGACAGAAAACCTGCCCACCGACCGCCCGATTGACCCCCGGCGCATGATTGTCGGCTTCGATACCCGCTTCCTCTCCGACCGGTTTGCGCAGGAAGTGGCTCGCGTGCTTGCCGCCAACGATTTCACCGTCTATCTGGCGCAGGCAGACGCCCCCACGCCTGCCATTTCCTACGCCGTGTACAACCGCAACGCCATCGGCGGGGTGATGATTACCGCCTCGCACAATGCCCCGCGCTACAACGGCGTGAAACTCAAATCCTACTACGGCGGCTCTGCCCTGCCCGAACAGTGCCGCGAGGTGGAAGTCTTCCTGAACGACAACGAAGCCAAAGCCCGCGGTCCCAACCTGATGGAGTACGAGCACGCTCTGGAAGAAAGGCGCATCATCCGCTTCAACCCCATCCCCGAGTACTACGACCACCTGCGCCGCCTGATTGACTTCGACGTCATCGCCAGCAACCCGCCCCGCTTTGTAGTGGATTCCATGTACGGCTCCGGTCGCGGAGTCATTCGCGGCATCCTGCAGGGCACCGGCTGTGAAGTCATCGAAATCCGCGGCGAGATGAACCCCGGTTTTGGCGGCGTGCATCCTGAACCCATTGCCCGTTACCTGGGCGCGCTGGCAGGCGCCATCGGCAGCGGCGTGGGCGGGTTTGGCATCGCCACCGATGGCGACGCCGACCGCACCGGCGCCATGGACGAGCACGGCAACTTTGTCGATCCGCACAAGATCATGGCGCTCAGCCTGCGCTATCTGGTGGAAAAGCGCGGTTTGCGCGGCGCGGTGGTGCGCACCGTTTCCACCACCCGCATGATTGACCGCCTGTGCCAGAAATACGGTCTGCCGCTCTACGAGACACCGGTGGGCTTCAACCACATTGCCGATTACATGATGAAAGACGACGTGCTCATCGGCGGCGAGGAATCGGGCGGCATTTCCTTCAAAGGACACATCCCCGAAGGCGATGGCATCCTGATGGGCTTGCTCATCGTCGAGATGGTGGCGGCGTACCGCACCCCCCTGCGCGATCTGGTGCGTCAACTGCTGGAAGAGGTGGGACCGGCGTACTACGAGCGCACCGACCTGCGCCTGCGCCGCCCGGTTGCCAAATCTCAGATGACCGCCCGGCTGGTCAACGACGCCCCCGCCGGAATCGGCGGCGAGCGCATCGTGGACATCAGCACGCTGGACGGGGTCAAGTACATCCTGGCGGACGATTCCTGGCTGCTCATCCGTCCTTCCGGCACCGAACCGGTTCTGCGGGTGTACGCCGAAGGGCGCACTCCGGAGATGGTCAAAGCCCTGCTGGGCTATGGCGAAGAAATCGCCGCCAGCGTGGTCTAAAGAGACACCCTGCCATCCCGCAGAAATCCTGCGGGATGTTTTTTTGAGGCAGACTGGCAAACCCATCGAACCGTTCTCCATGGAAAGCAAAACGCCCCCGGGAGGTTACTCCGCCGGGGACGTTTTGCTTCTCTCACTGGCTCACTGAAGATCCGCAAGGGTATCGGTGTTGTTGAGTTCTTCTTCCAGTTCCTGAAAGAGTTTATCCATTTCATCGGCGACCGAGACGTAGTCCTGTTCTCCGCCCTCGGACGGGAGGACAACCTGCCCTGCCGCCGCAGGAGCCTGAGCGTCCGCTGACTGTTGCAGGCGTTTCGGACGGGCACAGGCACTCACCCCGATCATCACCAGAACCAGCACCACCAGAATTGCCTTCATCCACAGGTCACGGCGCATGCTTCATCCTCCATCAGGGCTGGGGTTGAGTTCCAGGGGTGGGACGATGGGCGTCGCGCCAGGCGCGCAGCGCCTGCCGGAAGTCAATGATGCCCTTTTTCAGAGTCATGTGCGCATCGCTCAGCGCGCGGTGGGCGTTTGCCACCGTCTCCCGTGCCGCCGCCGGATCGGTCACCTTTCCGGCATCGTCAAAACCGGCATGCGCATTCAGCACTGCCGCCGCCTGATCATGGTGTCCCTGTGCCGCGGCAATGGCGGCATCGAGGGCATCCAGCGCCGATTCCAGCGCACTGACATCCAGCCCCTTCTCACTGGCTTTTTTGAGCCATTCGCGGGTCTTGCCGGCTAAGGTGCGGGCGTTGTTCAGGTGATCTTCCTGTGCCGCCAGCCAGTTGAGTTCACGCTGATAGGTGCGTTCCAGCGCCCCTTCACGCATTTGCTTAATCCTCTCCCGCGCGCTGCCCTCCGGACCGGAAGACTGCGCCGCCGCGGGCAGGGTTTGCACCATCAGCCCGCCAAACGCCAGCAGAAGCGCCAGCACAACCGAAAGAAACGACCAGCATTTGAATTTCATCTTTCACCTCCATCAAGGATTTCTCATCCCAAGGATACCGCCTGGTCGTAAGGCAGATTTTATCCGCCTGTAAAAAAACTGTAAAATCCGCTTTCGGGTTGCCCGACCCCGTCAACACCCCATCCAGCGGACGTGTTCGCATGCCAGCCGCAACGTCGTTTGCTGAAAGGCATGTGTATTCTCCTCTTATCCCGGAGAGAAGGGGAAGGCACTGTTTTTCCAGAGTCAGGAAAGCCGTGGAACACATCCTCGATTTTGATTGACTTTTTTGGAAAAGGTGCTACAATGATGAACGTAGTCGCCCGAAGTTTGCAGAGGTTGTCCGTTTGGGGGCTTGCAGTTTTCAAAAGCGATGCGTTCGCAGAGCACCCGGTTGGTGTGATGGTTTCCGTGCAGTTTTCGGTCAGAGTTGATTTTGACCCTCTTGCTGGCTCCACCCCGAATCTGTAGCCGAAATAACGCTTCCTTCTGAACATTCGGGAGAGCCATTTCTTTTTGTATCAAGAGGAGTCAATCGTATGAATATCTATGTAGGAAACCTGCCGTTCTCAGCCAGCGAAGACGATCTGCGCACCGCTTTCGCCGCCTACGGAACCGTCACGTCCGCCGCCGTCATCAAAGACCAGTTCTCCGGTCAGTCCCGGGGGTTCGGCTTCGTAGAAATGCCCAATCAGGCTGAGGCAGAAGCCGCCATCCAGGGGCTCAACGGTAAGGAACTCAAGGGTCGAGCCCTGCGTGTCAACGAAGCCCGCCCGCGCGAAGAGCGCCGCCCCGGTGGCGGAGACCGCCCGCGCCGCACCGGTGGTGGTGGAGACCGCCGCAACGACCGCCGCGGCTGGTAAGTCTTTTTCAAACTTTAATACTGAACACAGCGGGACCTCCCGCTGTGTTGCTTTTTAACGCTCCTTAACGCAGCCTTAACCCAATCTTACCCCGTAGAATGTTGCGCGAAAACGATTTCATTGTACAATGATGATGTTTCCAATCTTTTTTCTACCCAAGGAGGAGGAAAAATTTATGTTCTTTTCTGGAAAATCCAAGTGGGTACGCCTGCTGAGCCTCGTTTTGCTGGTGGCAATGCTGGTATCCTGCACCGCCGCGCCCACCGCCAAACCGGCTGAACCCGGCGCCGAGACCGGCGCCCTCAAAGAACTGGTGGACGCCGCCAAACAGGAAGGCACTCTTACCACCATCGCTCTGCCGCACGACTGGTGCAACTACGGCGAAGCCATCGAGACCTTCAAAGCCAAGTACGGCATCAAGGTCAACGAATTGAACCCCGACGCCAGTTCCGCTGAGGAAATCGAAGCCATTAAAGCCAACAAAGAGAGCAAGGGTCCCCAGGCTCCCGACGTGATTGATGTGGGCTACGCTTTTGGTCCACAGTTAATTGAGGAAGGGCTGGTCATGCCCTACAAAGTCTCCACCTGGGACAGCATCCCCGCCAACCTGAAGCACCCCGACGGCTACTGGTACGGCGACTACTACGGCGTGATGGCATTTGAGGTCAACAAAGACGTCGTCCAGAACGTCCCACAGGACTGGGCAGACCTGCTCAAGCCCGAGTACAAGAATCAGGTCGCGCTGGCGGGAGATCCGCGCATCTCCGCACAGGCTCAGATGAGCGTCTATGCCGCAGCGCTGGCAAACGGCGGCTCGCTGGATAACGTCCAGCCCGGTCTGGAATTCTTCAAGAAACTCAATGAAGTGGGCAACTTTGTGCCGGTGATTGCCAAACAATCCACCATCGCCAAAGGCGAAACCCCGGTCGTCCTGCGCTGGGATTACAACGCCCTGGCAGACAAGAGAGCCCTCGAAGGCAACCCTGAAATCGAAGTGGTCATTCCCAAGAGCGGTGTGATTGCCGGCGTGTACATTCAAGCCATCAGCGCCTATGCCCCACACCCCAACGCCGCCAAACTGTGGATGGAATTCCTCTACTCGGACGAAGGACAGTTGATCTGGCTCAAAGGCGGATGCCGCCCGGTGCGCTTCGATGACATGCTCAAGCGCAACGCCATCCCGCAGGATGTGCTGGCGGAACTGCCCCCTGCCGAACTGTACGCCAAAGCCGTCTTCCCCACCATCGAGCAGTTGAATGCGGCGCGCGCGGCAATTGCTGAGAACTGGGATAAAGTGGTCGGCGCCGACGTCAAATAACCCGTTTGCGCATGAGTCCCGAATTGCTTCGCCAATCGGGCAATGAGGGGGGGCTGGGACGGCATCCCGCCTCCCCTTCTTCCCCTGCCCGCCTCCCCAAGCCAAGCGGGCTCTGGGCATGGGCAGGGGTGATGCCCTTCTTCGTTTTTGCCCTGCTCTTCATGCTTCTGCCTTCCCTGTCTCTGCTGGTGGGCAGTTTTCGCGATCCGCAGGGCAACTTCACCCTGGAAAATCTCCGCAGTCTCTTCACTCCCTCCATTTTGAGCGCCTACTCCATCAGCATCCGCGTCAGCCTGGTGACTGCCCTGGGCGGCGCCGTGTTTGGCTTCCTGCTGGCGTACGCCGTCATTCTGGGCGGACTGCCGCGCTGGGCGCGCGATGCCCTGCTGACCTTTTCGGGGGTGGCATCTAACTTTGCCGGTGTGCCGCTGGCGTTTGCCTTTGTCGCCACTCTGGGACGGCTGGGCATGCTCACCGTGTTTCTCAAAGCCCTCGGCATTGACCTGTACGGCGCGGGCTTTAACCTGTACAGTTTCTGGGGGTTGAGTTTTACCTACATGTACTTCCAGTTTCCTCTGATGGTGCTGATCATCGCCCCGGCACTGGAAGGATTGAGGCGCGAATGGCGCGAAGCCGCCGAAAATCTTGGCGCCACCACCTGGCAGTACTGGCGCATGGTCGCCCTGCCCATTCTGACCCCCTCCATCCTCGGCGCCATCATCCTGCTGTTTGGCAACGCCTTTGGCGCTTACGCCACCGCCCTCTCGCTCACCGGCGGGCTGATCAACCTCATCACCATCCTCATCGGCGCGCAGATCATGGGCGATGTGCTTTACAACCCCGGGCTGGGCTACGCGCTCTCGTTTGGCATGATTGTGGTCATGGCAATCAATATGGTGGTGTATTACTTCCTGCGCAAACGCAGTGAACGCTGGCTGAAGCGGTAAAGGGGAAAGGAGCAAGCCTGTGTCTCAAGGACCATCCATTCCACTCCGTCAGCGCCTGCTCTCGTGGTTTTTCCTGTTCCTGGGCGCGCTGTACTTCTTCCTGCCCCTCATCGCCACGCTGGAGTTCTCTCTACGGGCGAAGAAGGGGGTGCTGAGTTTCCTGGCGTATGAGCGCGTCCTCCGCGATCCCAAATTCGTGCAGGCGTTCACTTTTTCCCTTGAAATGGCGCTGTTGACCGTCATCGTGGGGGTGATTCTGGTCGTGCCGACGGCGTACTGGATTCGCCTGCGCCTGCCGCAACTGCGCCCCATTGTCGAGTTCATCACCCTCATCCCCTTTGTTGTACCCGCCATCGTGCTGGTCTTCGGACTGATTCGCGTCTTCAGCCGCCCGCCCCTGTTGCTGACCAACTCCGAAACCGGCACGCAGATTTTGCTCGTCGCCGGGTATGTGGTGCTGGTTTTGCCCTACCTGTACCGGGCGGTGGATACCGGCTTGCAGGCACTGGATATCCGCACCCTCACCGAAGCCGCCCAGAGCCTCGGCGCAGACTGGTGGACGATCATCACCCGCATCATCTTCCCCAACCTGCGCAGCGCCATTCTGAGCGGCGCTTTCCTCACCATCACCATCGTCATGGGCGAATTGACCATGGCGTCCTTCCTGGTGGGGTTGCGCGCCTTCGGTCCCTACATGTCTCAGGTGGGACAAAACCGCGCCTACGAGGGTGCCGCGCTGGCGGTGATCAGTTTCATGCTCACGTGGGCATTTACCACGCTGTTCCAGTTCGTCGGCAGACGCGCACTGGGCGGCGATCAGACCTTTGTGGCTCGTTAAACCTTGCATTTCAGGTGAGGATTATGGCGTATTTGAGTTTGACAGGGCTTTCCAAACAGTTTGGACAGACCATTGCCGTGGAGCATTTCAATCTCGAAATCGAACGGGGGGAACTGGTCTCGTTTCTTGGTCCCAGCGGATGCGGAAAAACCACCACCCTGCGCATGATTGCCGGGTTCGAGTACCCCACCACCGGTCAAATTGTGCTGGACGGGGTGGATATCACCCATCTGCCGCCCAACCGCCGCCACATCGGCATGGTGTTCCAGTCATACGCCCTGTTCCCCAACCTGACCGTGGCGGAAAACATTGCCTTTGGGCTGAAGATCGCCAGACGCCCCCTCGAGGAAATCCGCAAAACGGTGCAGGAAATGCTCGATTTGATTCATTTGAGCGATTATGGCAACCGCTACCCCTACCAGTTATCCGGCGGACAGCAACAGCGCGTGGCACTGGCGCGCGCGCTGGCAATTCACCCGCGCGTGCTTTTGCTGGATGAACCCCTCTCGGCGCTGGACGCCAAAATTCGCGTGGAACTGCGCGAGGAAATCCGCCGCATCCAGCAGACCCTGGGGATTACCGCGGTGTACGTCACCCACGATCAGGAAGAAGCCCTCTCGCTCTCCGACCGCGTGGTGGTGATGAACGCCGGGCACATCGAGCAGGCAGGCACGCCTTTCGAGGTGTACAACTACCCCAAAACGCGCTTTGTGGCGTCCTTCATCGGGCAGTTGAACCTTCTGCCGGTACAGGTGAGCGACCCTGCCCGCGGGGTGGTGCTGTTCAAGAATACCCCGATTCAGGTGGAACTGACCGCGCCGCTGGCAGGCGTGAGCGAAGCCACCCTGGCGCTGCGCCCGGAAGAACTCAATCTGGGCGAGGTGCCGGGGCGCAATCACCTGCGCGGTAAGGTGCTGGATGTGATGTTCCTCGGCGCCATTGTGCGCGTGCGCGTGGATCTGCAGGGACACGAAGCCCTGGCAGACCTGTTCAACGAACGTCAGATGAGCCTGCCCCGCGTAGGCGAAGAGGTGACCCTCAACTTCCCCCCGCACGCCTGCTGGATCATCCACGAGTAATCCCCTGAGAGAGAGAAACCACCCAGCCCTCGAATGTCTTCGAGGGCTGGATCTTTTTGATCATTGGGGGCATTTTTTTTGAGCGCGCGGCAATTCTCTCCAACACATCCCCCGGGCTACCGGACAGAACCCAAAAAAGCGCGCGCAAAAGCCCTCACTGCCCCTTTGGGAAGACCATCAGCGGATGTTCGGCGCTGATGCGCGCCTGCACCCGCGCCCCGGCAGGCAGGACCAGCGTATGCGCCTTAAACGCATGCATCACCTCGCCGCTGTCCAGCCGCAGACGATACACATGGAACGCCCCGCGGAAGAACCGCTCCACAATCACCGCGTTGGCGTTCTCCGCCGCCGGGACGAAATCCACATCGTCGGCGCGCAGGGCAACTTCCACCGGTGTCCCCGCAGGCAGAGGGTGCCGCTGGAAAAGTGCCCCCAGCGGGGTATGGATGCCCCCCTCCACCGCCACACCGGGCAGGAAATCGCTGTCGCCCATAAATTCCGCCACAAAGCGCGTGGCTGAGGTGTGGAAAATGGCTTCCGGCGCGCCGATTTGCTCCATGCGCCCGCTGTTGAACACTGCCAGACAATCGCCCATGAAGAGGGCTTCTTCCTGATCGTGGGTGACAAACACCACCGTTGCCCCCATCTCTTTCAAAATGCCGCGCACCTGCTCGCGCATCTCCAGACGCATATCCGCATCCAGACTGCTGAAGGGTTCATCCATCAGCACCAGCACGGGACGGGGCGCCAGCGCCCGCGCCAGCGCCACCCGCTGACGCTCTCCGCCGGAAAGCGCATGGGGATAGCGCCCTGCCAGTGCCTGCAGACCCACCATCTCCAGCAGGGTGTTGACTGTTTCGCGCACCTGCGCACGGGGTTTGCCCCGCAAGCCAAAAGCCACGTTTTCAAACACCGTCAGGTGGGGAAAGAGGGCATGATCCTGAAAGACCATCCCCACCCCCCGTCGTTCCGGCGGGACAAAGACCTGCGGCGAAGCCATCAACCGCCCGTTGATAAAAATTTCCCCGCGGTCGGGACGCTCCAGCCCGGCAATCAGGCGCAGGGTGGTGGTTTTTCCGCACCCGCTGGGTCCCACCAGCGCGAGAATCTGCCCGGCGGGCAGGTCAAAGGAAAGGTCATTCACCGCCGGTTGAGCGTTGCGGGCAAACCGTTTAGAGACGTGACGAAGAGAAAGCGCAATCATCGAAACATTTGCTCCCTGCGAAGAAGGAATGCCAGCGGCGCAATCGAAATCAGCACCAGAAAGAGCGCCGCTGGAGCGGCTTGAAGATAAAACCCATCCGTTGCCCACATCCACACCCGCACCGCCAGCGTGTCGAAACCTGCCGGACGCAACAGCAGGGTGGCAGGCAATTCTTTGAGCGAGGTGAGGAACACCAGCGCACCCCCTGCCAGCAGTCCCGGCAGGATGAGCGGCAGGGTGACCTGAAGCACGGTCTGCGCACCAGTGCGTCCCAGGGTGCGCGCGGCTTCTTCCAGCGTGGGCGAAAGTATACTCAGCGCCGACTGGCTGGCGCGCACCGCCTGAGGCATGTGCCGCAGGACGTACGCCATCACCACCACCAGCGGCGTGCCGTACAGAAAGGGCAGAAACCGGTTGACCAGCAGAACCAGACTGAGGGCAATCACCACCCCGGGGATGGCGTAGCCCACCTGACACAGGCGCGCCAGAAAGTGCGAAAAGCGTCCCGGAGAGCGGCGCGCGAACAACGCCACCGGCAGAGAGAGCAGTACCGCCAGGACAGCCGCCAGAAGCGCCGTCCACAGACTGTTGAGGGCAAAGTTTCCAAAGCCCTGCGAGCCGGTGCGGAACACCGCCGCGGTGATGTCGGCATCGGCAAAGGCTTGCACGCTCCACGCCGTCAGCACCCCCAGTGGGACGAACAGGCTGGCGGCGCTCACCGCCAGCGCTCCCATCAGCGCGGGAAGGCGCCAGCGCCCCAGCGCAACCGGGGCAGCAGGACGCCAGCCGCCTTCCATCTGAGTGAAGCGCGCCTGCCCCTGGGCGCGCACCTCGCCCCACAGCATGAGCATGGCGAGCGTCACCAGCACCCCGCTCAAAACCGCCGCGGCGGAGCGATCGTACCGCCCGGACAACTGCACGAATATCGCCGAAGAAAAGGTCTCGTAGCGCAGGAGAGCCACCGTGCCGTACTCCGCCAGAATGTCCAGCGAAACCAGCAGGGCGCCTGCCAGCAAACCCGGACGCAACACCGGCAGGGTGACCTGCCAGAAGGTCTGCAGAGGACTGCGCCCCAGCGTGCGCGCAGATTCTTCCAGCGAGGCGTGCAGTGAACGGAATGCCGCTCCGCTGAGCAAATACACATAGGGATAGGTGAACAGGGTCAGGACAAACGCCGCCCCCCAGAACCCCAGCGGACTGGGAAGGGGAACGGCGTATCCCAGCCAGGATTCCAGCGCCTGCGGAAGCACCCCCCCGCGCGGACGCATCAACGCCAGATGGATGATGGCGCCAATGTACGGCGGGATTGCCAGCGGGAGTGCCAGCGCCCAGCGGAAAAACGCCCTGCCGGGCAGGTCGGTGCGCTCGGTCAGGAACGCCAGCCCCACCCCCAGCACCAGCGTCCCCGCAGTGACCGCGGCGGCAAGCCGCAGGGTGTTGCCCAGCAGAGTCCACAGGCGGGTTTGCAGCAGTCTCTGCCAGTCGGCGGGGTCGGCACCCAGCGCGCGCACAAAGATGTAAATAAGCGGAACCGCCACGAACAACCCCACCAGCCCCGCGGCAAAAGCCAGCCGGGGGCTGAACGAAGGAGCAGATGGACGCAGGGAAACTTGCATAGAAATCAGGGCAGACCCACCTTCTCGATCAGGTCAAAGGTGGCGTCGAAATCCTTCACCACCTCTGCCAGATTGAATGCCGCCAGGCGCACCTCATCCAGCGGACGCACGCCCTCGCGCACCGGAATCCCCGGCACGACCGGATACTCGTAATTCTGTTCGGCGAAGAGGCGCTGTCCCTCCGGCGAGAGCAGGAAATCCAGAAAGGCTTGCGCCGCGCGGGGGTTGGCACCGCCCCGGATGAGACCGGCGGCGGTGGCGTTGGTGATGACGCCTTTCTGCCCCTCGCCCTGATCGGGGTAAATCACCCCCACCGGACTGCTCTCGGCAAGTTGCAGGTGGTAGTAGTAATGGTTGACCAGCCCCAGTTTGAACTCGCCCGCGGCAACGGCTTTGCGCACGTCGGTGTGACCGCCGAAGAAGGTCACCTGATTGGCAATCAACCCGCTGAGCCAGTTTTCGGTGACTTCCTCACCGTACAACTGGCGCATCACCGCAATCTGCGCCTGCAGAGAGCCGTTGGTGGAGCCTGCCGCGGCAACCTGCCCCTTCCACTTCGGGTCGGTCAGGTCGAAAATCGAGGCGGGCAGTTCATCGGGCGAAACCAGATCGGTGTTGTACATGATGACGCGGGCGCGGCGGGTGAGAGCCACCCAGGTGCCGTCGGGAGAGCGCAGATCGGCGGGAAGTTGATCCACCAGTGGCGAGGTATAAGGAGCCAGCACGCCGCTCTCGCTCAACTTCTGCGCGGTGAAGATTTCGGTGGTGAGAAACACATCTGCCTGAGGGTTGCCCTGCTCTTCGAGGAGCGCATTGGCAATCTCGCTGTTGCTTCCGGCTTTCAGGGCAATCTCCACATCCGGGTAAAGGGCGCGGAAGGCGTCCAGCACGGGTTGAATCAGGGCTTCGGAACGCCCGGAGTAAATCACCAGCCGCCCGCTGACCGGCGCGGCGGCAGGCGTCTCCGCAAGCGCGGCTGTCGGCTCAGGGGAGGTGGGAGTGTGCGCGGGCGCTTCGGGCTGACGGACCTGCGGGGTAGAAACGGGCGCGCAGGCGCTCAGGAAAAGCGTGGTTGTGAGAAACAGGAACGAAA
This sequence comes from Anaerolinea thermophila, assembly GCF_020723905.1. Classification (GTDB taxonomy): domain Bacteria; phylum Chloroflexota; class Anaerolineae; order Anaerolineales; family Anaerolineaceae; genus Anaerolinea; species Anaerolinea thermophila_A. The sequence continues at coordinate 211,760 of NZ_DYHZ01000004.1, read as the reverse complement.
TGGTTTTGAACATGACAGGCAGTTCTCCGTTGTGATTGATTCAAGTAAAGTGGTAGGCAATGGTATAATTAGCCTGCGTCAACTGCGAATGTTAGTATATACTAATATTATCAGATAGTAAAGATGATTTTTGTCATATTTTTCTTAAATATTCTATGACCCGAGCCATATTCCCTTCTCATGACTCCCGCCCTACCCGCACCATCGAGGATTACCTGATGACCATGTCCGTCATGGAGCGCGATCAGGGCGAAATCGTTGCCGCGCGTCTGGCGGAGCGCATGGGGGTCGCCCCACCCACAGTGACGATGACGCTCAAGCGCATGGAGCGCGACGGCTGGATCACCGGCACCGGGCGCAAAGCCGTGCGCCTCACCGAGACCGGGCGCGCCGCGGCGCACTCGGTCATCCGCCGGCACATGCTGGCAGAGTGGCTGCTGGTCGAGATGCTCAAAGTGCCGCTGGAGCAGGTGCACGAGGAAGCCCACGGCATCGAACACGCCATTTCGCCGCAACTGGAAGCACGCCTGCGCGAAGCGCTGGGAGACCGGCAGGTGTGTCCGCACGGCAACCCCTTCCCTGGCTGTGAGAGTGTGGTACAGGCATGGACTGCCCTCACCGATCTGCGCGCCGGAGAGGGCGGCGTCCTGCGGCGCATCCACGAGTTTGCCGAAGACGACCCGCAGGTGATTACCTTTCTGTATGCGCGCGGCTTGACCCCCGGCGCGTCCCTGCGGGTGCAGGAAGTCCTGCCCTTTAACCAGACATTGACCGTTGAAGTTCAGGAAAATGCCCTGACGCTGGGCTTTGCCGTGGCGCGCTACCTCTTCGTGGAGCGCACCTGATCCCTGCACAGGCGCCGCGCCACCGGAAGATTTACCCAACCGCTGTGAGGTGTGCCCTGATTGCTTCTGAAGATCTGACTTTTCTGCTCGCCCACATGGCGCCCGCCCTGCACCCGCAGGGGTTTCTCTTCCGTTCCCTGCCCGAAGCGGAAGCCCAGAACCGGCAGAATCAAGCCCTGGGCTGGTTCCGCGAGGCGGAAGGCGTTTCCCTCATTCTACCTGCCCCGCCCGGAGCGGAAGAATGGGCATGCATTACCCTGACCGTGCATTCGGCGCTGACCGCGGTGGGCTTTCTGGCGGCAATTGCCCGCCCTCTGGCAGAAGCGGGCATTCCTCTCAACGTGGTTTCGGCTGTGCATCACGATCATCTGTTTGTGCCGTGGGAACGCCGTGAGTCTGCCCTGCGGGTCCTGCAAGATCTCATCCGGGAAGCCGGGCAATCGTCCGCCTCAAGGGAATAAAGGATTGTACAAATCGGATATTCCTCATCCCTGAAAAACTGTATACTTAGAACGTAAATAAATCTCCTTTCCAGCGGTCGCGTCCTTTCTCACAGAAGCCGGAGATCTGCTCAAGAACTGAATACCATGAAATTGCCTGTGCGCTTTCAAAAAGAAGCCCTGCGCATCAGCGGTTTGTACCTGCTGTTTGCGGGTCTGTGGATTCTTTTTTCCGACCGCCTGCTGGAGTGGCTGGTTCCCGACCCAGACCGTCTTGCCCTGTTTCAGACCTACAAAGGCTGGGGATTCGTCCTTGTCACCGCCCTGCTGCTTTACCTGACCCTGCGGATGCGCCTGGAAACCCTGGAAAGCGAACGCGAAGCCCGCCTGGAAACCGCTCAACGGCTGGAGTCGTATCTTTCGGTCAGTCCGGTGGTCAATTTTGTTCTGCGGGTTGAACAGGACGGGAGGGTTTCCCCCGTCTGGGTGAGCGAGAATGTGCACGCTCTGCTGGGGTTTACCGCAGAAGAAGCCCTGAGTTACGACTGGTGGCTTCGCCATGTTCACCCCGAAGACCGCCAGAAAGCCATTGAACAGAGCAACCGGGTGCTGGAAACCGGTTGCGCCGACCTGACCTACCGCTTTTTCCACAAAGACGGCTCGCTGTTGTGGATTCGTCAGCAACTGCGCCTGATTCACAGAAGTGAACACAGCCTGCCGGAAATCATCGGCACCTGGTCTAACATCACCGAACGGGTGGAAGATCAACAGCGCATTCGCCGCCAGTTTGAGATGCTCTCCGCCCTGACCGATCAAGCCCGCGCGCTGGCGGAGAGCCTGGAAATCCAAAACGCCGCTCAGGAAACCGTGCGGCTTGCCTGCGAGGTGCTGGGTGCCAGACTGGCCTGGCTGGGCAGAGCCGAACCCGACGGGAACATCACCGTGCTGACAGTTTACCCGCCAGATCATCCCTACCCCCATCAAATCGGGGTGCGCTGGGATGACAGCCCATATGGCAACGGTCCCACCGGCAGAGCCATCCGCACTAAAACCGCACAGGTCATTCCCGACCTGCTCTCTCAACCCGCCATACCGGAATGGCGGGAACTGTTGATTCGTCACGAACTGTACACCAACGCCGCCTTTCCGCTGACCAGCCGCGGGCGGGTGTTTGGCGCGCTCACCGTGTACAGCGATCAGACCGGCTTCTTCGACGAAGAACGTCTGCATACCTTCCAGACCCTGGCGTACCTTGCCGCCGCCGCGCTGGAAAACGCCCGCCTCTTCGAGCAGACCCATCAACGTCTGGAGCAAATCTCCGCCCTGCGGGAGATTGATCAGGCAATCAGCAACAGTCTGGACCTTGCGCTGACCCTGCGGGTGGCGCTCAAGCAGGTCACCACCCAGTTGAAGGTGGACGCGGCAAACGTGCTTTTGCTCGACCCGCGCACCCAGCAACTGGAGAGCCTCGCCAGTCTGGGGTTTGCCTCATCGCTGCCCGATCGGGTCAAACTGCGGGTGGGAGAGGCTCCGGCAGGGCACGCGGCAAAGGAAAGACGCCCGATCTTCATTGCCGACATCCAGAAGGAAATCCATGCGTTTCCCTGCGCCGACCTGCTGCAAAGCGAAGGGTTTAACCGATATGCCGCCGTCCCGCTCATCGCCAAAGGACAGGTAAAGGGAGTTCTCGAAGTCTTCCTGCGCCAGCCCCGCTCGCTCGACAGGGAATGGTTTGACTTCTTCCAGACCCTCGCCGGTCAGATTGCCATTGCCGTGGACAATGCCACCCTCTTCCAGGAACTCCAGCGTTCCAACACCGACCTCATCCTCGCCTATGATGAGACCATTGAGGGCTGGTCCCGCGCTCTCGACCTGCGCGACCGCGAGACCGAGGGACACTCCCGGCGGGTCACTGAACTCACCCTGAAAATTGCCCGCGCCATGGGCATGTCTGAAGAGCAACTGGTTCACGTACGCCGCGGCGCCCTGCTCCACGACATCGGCAAGATGGGCGTCCCCGATGCCATTCTGCTCAAGCCCGGCGCACTCACCGACGAAGAATGGCGCATCATGCGCCAGCATCCCACCCTGGCGTTCCAGATGCTCCTGCCCATTCAGTACCTGCGTCCCGCCCTGGACATTCCCTACTGCCACCATGAGAAGTGGGACGGCACCGGCTATCCCCGCGGCTTGAAGGGCGAGCAGATTCCACTGGCGGCGCGCATCTTTGCCGTGGTGGACGTGTGGGACGCCCTGCGCTCCGATCGTCCCTACCGTCCGGCGTGGAGCGTGGAGAGAACCCTGGCGTTCATTCAGGAACATGCCGGCACCCACTTCGATCCGCGCGTCGTGGAAGTGTTTTTGCAGGTCATTCGGGAAGAGCAAGAGCGCTCTTCTTCAAATGGATAAGGCATTCAGGCAGACTGTCCTCTTTCCGGCACCGGACATGTGCCTTTCGAACGGCTTTAGAAAAAAAGAACGCCGGAAGGTGTAACCGCCAGCGGAAAAAATCATCCAATTATGGTATGCTTGAAACAAAAAACGGGTAGGATCACCCTGCCCGCATCCTATCAGGGAGTTAAACCATGAACGAGTACGATGTCATCGTCATTGGAGCGGGACCCGGCGGGTACGTCAGCGCCATCCGCTCGGCGCAGTTGGGACTGAAAACCGCCATTGTGGACAGACAGTGGCTGGGCGGCGTCTGCCTGAATGTGGGCTGTATCCCATCCAAAGCCCTGTTGAAGAACGCCGAAGTGGCTCACACCCTGCGCGAACGCGGGCGCGAGTTCGGCTTTTCCTTTGAAAACCTCACCCTCGATTTTTCCGTGGCGGTCAAGCGCAGTCGTCAGGTATCGGACCGCCTGACGAAAGGGGTGGGGTTCCTGATGAAAAAGAACGGCATTGACGTGCACATGGGCACCGCCCGGCTGACCGCCCGCGACACCGTCCAGGTGACCGATCGCGACGGCAAGGTGAGCCAGTTGAAGGGGCGCAACATCATCATCGCCACCGGTGCTTCGGCGGCGGTCATCCCCGGGGTAAAGGTGGACGGCGAGAAAGTGCTGACCTACTGGGAAGCCATCCTGCAGACCCGCCTGCCCGGATCGGTCATCGTCATCGGCGGCGGCGCCATCGGGCTGGAGTTCTCCACCGTGTGGAACGCCTACGGGAGCGAAGTGACCCTTGTGGAAATGCTGCCGCGCATTGCGCCGCTGGAAGACGAAGAAATCAGCGCCGAACTGACCAAAGCCTTCCAGAAGCGCGGCATCAATGTACTGGCGGGTCACCGCGTGCAATCGGTGGAAACCACCGAAACCGGCGTGCGGGTGGTGGTGAGCGGCGAAGGCGGCGAGAAGACCCTGGAAGCCGAACAGGCTCTGCTGGCGATTGGCTTCAAGCCCAATTCCCGCGATCTGGGACTGGAAGAGGTGGGCGTGAAGATGAACGAGCGCGGCTTCATTGAAGTGGATGAGCGCATGGCAACCAGCGTGCCGGGCATCTGGGCAATTGGCGATGTGACCGGCAAACTTCTGCTGGCGCATGTGGCATCCGCACAGGGCATCGCCTGCGCCGAAGCCATTGCCGGTCTGCCGGTACAGCCCATTGATTACCGCATGGTGCCCCGCGCCACCTACTGCCAGCCGCAGGTGGCTTCGTTTGGGCTTACCGAAGCGCAGGCAAAGGAAGCCGGGTACGCCGTCAAGGTGGGGCGCTTCCCCTTCCAGCCCAACGGCAAAGCCCTGGGACTGGGCGATTACACCGGCTTTGTCAAAATCATTGTGGACGAGAAGCACGGCGAGATTCTGGGCGCGCACATGATTGGACCGGAAGTGACCGAACTTCTGCCCGAACTCACCCTGGCTCAGCGCAGTGAGTTGACCATTGAAGATGTGGCGCGCAACATTCATGCGCACCCCACCCTGAGCGAGGTCATCATGGAAGCCGCAGAAGCCGTTCTGGGACACGCAATTCATATATAAGGTCTCTTCAAGCCCTACGGGAAGCGGAGCAGTACAGGCTCCGCTTCTTCTTTCTTCTCCTACCCGTTAAAAAGATAGAACTTCTGTTCAGAAGGATTATAATAAAAATATGAAAGTAGAAACGCGTTTAATTCTGGGTGATTGCCGGGAAAAATTGAAAGAAATTCCTGATAACTTTATTGATTTAATTTTTACGTCACCACCTTACGCAGATAGTCGCTCCAACACCTACGGTGGGATAAAGCCTGATGAATATGTGGAATGGTTCTTACCCATTTCCAGAGAACTTCTTCGGGTGCTGAAACCTACAGGTACTTTTATTCTGAACATCAAAGAGAAAGTCGTCAATGGCGAACGCCACACTTATGTCATTGAATTAATTCTGGAAATGCGCAAACAGGGCTGGTTATGGACAGAAGAGTTCATCTGGCACAAAAAAAACTCCTACCCCGGTAAATGGCCCAATCGCTTCCGCGATGCATGGGAAAGACTGCTTCAGTTTAATAAGCAAAAGCATTTTCACATGTATCAGGAAGAAGTGATGGTACCAATGGGGAGCTGGGCAGAAAAACGCCTGAAAAATTTGAGCCACACCGATCTTGTTCGCGATAACTCACGAGTGGGAAGCGGCTTTGGCAAACGGGTAGCCAACTGGATTGGCAGAAACAAAGTATATCCAACCAATGTTTTGCATCTGGCAACAGAAACGAAAAACCGAAATCACAGTGCAGTATTTCCTGAAGATCTGCCCGAGTGGTTTATTAAACTTTTCACTCGTGAGGGAGACTGGGTACTCGATCCGTTTATGGGATCTGGAACAACCAACCGGGTAGCCCAAAGGATGGGACGCAATTCCATTGGCATTGAAATCTTGCCTGAGTACTTTGCATTGTCTCAGCAAAGTCTTCAACCTGTACTGGAAATCCCCAAACAAATGGTATTACTGGAGGAAAAAGGATCTTATGATGCCCCCCACTCTGAGTGATCATATCTATCAATTTGTGGAAAAGAATATTGACGGGTTTCATAAGCGCCGTCTGGAACGTTTGAAAAATTTGAAATTAAACGAAGTCCTCAAACGGAAAAATCCTTACCTTTTCAAAGCCAAAAACCTGCATGTTGCTCATGATCTGGTTAAGATGTTGCTGGATGCTTTCCTTTCTTCCCATGAAGAAACCATATTCGGCGAGTTTATGGAACAGTTAGCCATTTTTGTGTGTAATCAGGTTTACGGGGGAAGAAAATCATCTTCAGAAGGTATAGACCTTGAATTTGAAAAGGATGGAGTGATCTATCTGGTTTCAGTCAAATCCGGTCCTAACTGGGGAAACTCTGAACAAATTAAAAAAATGCGTTTAGCCTTCCAGAAAGCCATCAGGACTCTGCGTACCAATCAGCCAAACATCAACGTCCGTGCAGTTAACGGGTGTTGTTATGGTAAAGAATCCCACGAATATGGCGACTACATCAAAATCTGCGGGCAGGAATTCTGGACATTTATTTCCGGAGATGAACGTCTTTATCTAGACATCATTGAGCCCCTGGGACACCGGGCAAAAGAGCGTAATGAAGATTTTCAGAAAGAATATGCCCGCATTGTAAATCTGTTTACAGAGGAATTTACAAAAGATTTTTGTCGTGATGGATATATTGATTGGGAAAAACTGGTTGAATTTAATTCAGGTAAACAACAATCGAGCAAGAAACAACAATAACTTTTGTACTCCCCCTTCCAAACTTTGTGGAAGGGGGGAGTTTCTTTTTTCCCCATATATTCTTTTCCCCACAGGAATGAATCAGGAATCGTCGTAATCGTAGAGGGTGTGGATATGTGGATTTTAAGGTTTGAGAAGCCTGTTTAACCCCAGATATGGGGGGAGCGGATATTGGTTCCCTCGCATCTTCGGCTGAATCGCGGAAAAGTTATCCACAGGTGAGTGGTGGAGAACCCGTGGAGAATTTCTCCACAGATCGGGCAAAGTTATCCACACGCCGAAATAACGCAGGATTCGCAAAACCACCCCCATATATGGGGGGTGGCGCTACAGGGCAGAAAAGACTCATTGGACAAATTTTCGATAATTATCCACAAACAGAGGGGGTTATCCACAGTTTTTCGCAGGTTATCCACAGTTTTTGTGGAAATTGAGGAAAAATGCCAATCCGTATTTAGGGGACCATTTGTTCGATTCGCACTGCCGTTTTTCTCCACAGGGAGATCTCTTCGCCCGTCTCCCCGCCCATTCTTAAGGTTGGAAATATGGTATATTAACGCCATCACCCTCACTCTGGAGCGATTCTCATGTATCTGGCAATTGAAGGTGTCATCGGTGTTGGCAAAACCACGCTGGCGCGTATGCTGCAGCCTGCCTTTCAAGCCAACCTTCTTCTGGAAGTCTTTGAAGAAAACCCCTTCCTCAGCAAGTTTTACGAAGACCGCGCCCGCTATGCCTTTCAAACTCAGATTTTCTTCCTGCTCAGCCGGTATCATCAACAGCGGCGCGGCATTCCCGAACTGACGGCGGGCGGGCGCAACCTCATCTCCGATTACACCTTCGACAAGGATGCCCTGTTTGCGCGCATCAACCTGGAGGGGGATGAACTGGAGATGTACTACCGCGTTCACGAAGCCCTGGCGGAGAAAATCCAGCCCCCCGATTTGATTGTCTATCTGCGCGCCTCCACCGACCTGCTGATGGAGCGCATTACCCGCCGTGACCGCGTCTATGAGCGCAACATGGAGCGGGCGTACATTGACGAACTCAACCATGCCTATGATGAATTTTTCCTCTCCCCCGACAGGCTTTCCTCGCCCGTGCTGACGCTGGACGCCAACGTGCTGGACTTTGTGCGCTATCCTGAAGACCTGCGCTGGATTGAGAACCGCATCCGCCAGGCGCTGGAACTGCCCCCCTACCAGCCCGAACTTCCTCTGCCTTTGCACGGCGATTGATTCGGGCATCAGACGGTGCGGTGAGAGAGAAAGGGAGGAAACCATGCGAATCACTCGCGAGACTCTGATGCGCATTGCCCGCAGCGCCGCCGATGAGCGCACGCGGGTCAGCCGCCGCATTCGCTGTATTTACCTCACCGGCTCACTGATGGAGGAGGAACCTCTGCTGGGCGGCACCGCCGATGTGGACCTGGTAATCATTTACGACACCGAACCCAACGCTTCCCGCGAAATTGTGCCGGTGACCGATGAGGTGCATCTGGATATTGCCTGTTTCGCTCAGGAGACCTTCCGACAGCCGCGCCATTTGCGCACCGATCCCTGGCTGGGACCGTTCATCTACGCCAAGCCGCTGGTGCTGTTCGACCCTCAACACTGGTTCGATTACATTCAAGCCGCCACCGGCGCGCAGTTCTGGCAGGCTGATTACACCCTGGCGCGCGCCCGCGCCTTTGCCGAACAGGCGCGCCGTACCTGGATGAACCTGACCCTGCAGAGCGAACCCAGCCACGCCCGAAGGCTGTATGCCTATCTCAAAGCCATCGAAAACGCCGGCAACGCCCTGGTGAGTTTGCACGCCCTGCCGCTGGCAGAGCGGCGCTTTCTGATGCACCTGGAGCGTCATCTTCAGCAGGCGGGCTGGAGCGACCTGTACGCTCAAATGGTTGCCCTGCTGTCCGAAGAAATCGAGGTCAACGATGCCCAGTGGCAGGCATGGATAAACTCTGCCACCCAGGCCTGGGATCAGAGCGCGAATCAGGAATCCTTGCCCCCGCGTCTGCACCCTGCCCGCCGTGCTTACTACCTGAAGGCGGCAGGTGCCCTGTGGGACAGTGCTCCTTCGGCGGCGTACTGGCTGTTACTGCGGGTGTGGACGCTGGCGGCGGCGCATTTACCCGCCGGCTCGCCTGATCTGCAAACCTGGCAGGAGATGACCCGGCAGGTGGGGCTGGATAAAAGCCGTTTTGCCGCCCGTCTCGAGCAAATGGACGCCTTCCTCGATCGGGTGGAGGAGACCCTGGACCGCTGGGGAGATGCCCACGGCGCCACCCTGGGTTAAACAGCAGGAGAGCCAGCCTGCGACTCAAGAAAGAGAACGTTTGCCGTCCCCCGCCGGATTGCCCTGCGGGGGACGATTTTTTTTGCTTTCCCTTCAGATTCCCCTTGACTTTTTGCTCCAATAAATATACAATTCAATCAATGATACAATGATACAATATGGGAGAACAAAGGATTGAACGGATTTCGCGGTTTTCAACTCGATTTTCGTTCTGGCGTGCCCATTTATGAGCAGATTGTTACTCATGTGCGGCGGCAGATTGAGAGTGGCGCACTCAAGCCGGGCGATCAACTGCCTACGGTACGGCAACTGGCGCTGGAACTGCGGGTCAATTTCAATACGGTGGCGCGGGCGTACCGTCTGCTGGACGAGGCGGGGCTGATCTCCACCCAGCAGGGGCGCGGCACCTACATTCTGGAACAGCCCCCGCCAGAACACGCCGAACGACTGCGTCAAATGGCGCTGGAAGAGATGACCGAGGATTACCTGCTGAGCGCCCTGCGCCGCGGGTACGATCTTGAGGAAATCGAACGGGTCTTTCATCAGGCGGTGCAACGCCGCCGGGAAAGAGAAAAAGGGTCTGAAAGAGAACAAGGTTAAAAGGAGAGTGTAAAAATGAGTCAGACTGTTCACACAAAAGAAGAAAGCAAGAGCCACCGCGAAGGAAAGGAAGAGGCACTCACCCAGCGAACGCGCTCCGCGCAGGATGCCCATGTCAATCCGCTGGCAGTAGCGTTGTTTATCCTCTTCATCACCGTTGGGGTGGTGCTGGCGGCGGTGATGGATGAACGCGGCGCCAGCGATGGCGCGATTCTGGCTGTGGTCCTGCCGCCGACGCTGATCGGGCTGTACATTTTGTTTGCCTTCCGGATGGCGCGGCAGTGGGAGAAAGCCGTCATCCTGCGGCTGGGCAGGTTCCACGGCTTGCGCGGTCCGGGTGTGTTCTGGATACTGCCCATTATCGACTCCATTGCCACATGGATTGATCACCGTGTGATGGTGACGCCTTTCAGCGCCGAAAAGACCCTCACCAAAGATACCGTTCCTGTGGACGTGGACGCCGTGCTTTTCTGGGTGGTGTGGGACGCCGAAAAAGCCGCTCTGGAGGTGGAAGACTACCGTGCCGCCATCACCTGGGCGGCGCAGACTGCCCTGCGGGAGGTCATCGGGCAGATGCCACTGGCGGATATTCTGGTGGGACGGGCAAAGATGGATGCCGACCTGCAGAAGATCATTGATGAGCGCACCACTCCGTGGGGAGTGACGGTGCAGTCGGTGGAGATACGCGACATCATCATTCCACAGGGGCTGGAAGATGCCATGAGCCGTCAGGCGCAGGCTGAGCGCGAACGTCAGGCGCGCGTCATCCTGGGCGAAAGCGAGAAGCAAATCGCCGAGAGTTTTGCCGAAGCCTCGCGGGCATACCAGAACAATCCCACCGCTCTGCATCTGCGCGCCATGAACATGCTCTGAAGGGTTGAAGGAAAAAGGTGCGCTGGTCATCGTGCCTTCCAGCGCGGTGGACACGATGAATCTGGGCGGGCTGAGCGGGATGGTCTCGCTGAGTCAGCAGCAATTACCGAAAGAAGAATAAGGTGCCCGGCAGGCTCAGCCAGCGCAGGGAGCGCTGTTCTGCAAGGCGAGCCTGCCGAACGTTAAAAATCGGAGAAAAAGGAAACTGCGGTTAGAAGGGGTGTATTCGTACTGTCATGGAGGAAAACGATGACTCGAAAAGCGATTAACCTGACGATTCTGTTGATGGTGCTGGCGATGCTGGCGTTTGGGGCGTGGGCGTACCCGCGCCTGCCCGAACAGACGCCCTCGCACTGGAACGCACAGGGCGAGGTGGATGACACCCTGCCGCGCCTGTGGGCGGTTCTGCTGATACCGCTGATGACGCTGGGGATCGGCTACCTGCTGGTGTACATCCCCGCTATTGACCCGCTGGGAAAGAACGTGGAGTCCTTCCGCAGGGTGTATCACGGCTTTATTGCGGGGTTCTGCGTGTACATGGCGTACATCCACGTGTTGACCCTGCTGGCGGGGCTGGGGGTGGCCTTCAACATGACCCTGATGCTTTTACCCGCCATGGGGTTGCTGTTCATCGGCATTGGCAGTCTGCTGGAGCATGCCCGCCCGAACTGGTTTATCGGCATTCGCACGCCGTGGACGTTGAGCAGTGAAGCGGTGTGGGTGGAGACGCACCGGGTGGGGGCGTGGGTGTTCCGCGCCGCGGGGGTGCTGTGCGTGCTGGCGGCGTTTCTCCCGCCGATCATCTCCATCTGGGTCATTCTGGCGGCGTTGCTGGGCGCGGCGCTGGGTACGGTGGTGTATTCGTACTTCGTCTATCGCCGGTTGAATCAGAAGGAGTAAATGTTTCACGTGAAACATTTTTCAAGGGTGTGAGATCCCTGTTTCACGTGAAACATCTCTGGAACCTTATGGCTGAAGGCTTCACGTGAGACGCTGGAGAAATCGTTATGGAAACCATTGCCGTTCAACATCTGGTGCATGCCTTTGGCGAGCGCCGCGCTCTGGATGACCTGTCCTTCACCGTCGGCGAAGGCGAGGTGTTTGCCCTGCTGGGTCCGAATGGGGCGGGCAAGACCACCACAGTGCGCCTGCTCAACGGGCTGTACCGTCCCACTGCAGGTACGATTCGCGTGCTGGGGCTGGATCCATCTGTGCAGGGTGGGCAGGTGCGCGCTCAAACGGGCGTGTTGACCGAATCGCCTGCGCTGTACGAACGCCTCACCGCCCGCCAGAACCTGCGCTTTTTCGGCGAGATGATGGGAATGCCCGCCGCGGACCTCAGGCGGCGCATGGACGACCTGCTGGGCTTTTTTGACCTTGCCGACCGCGCCGATGAGCGCGTGGCGACCTTCTCCAAGGGGATGAAACAGCGCCTGGCGCTGGCGCGGGCGCTGCTCAACCGTCCCAAAATCCTCTTTCTGGATGAGCCGACCGCAGGGCTTGACCCGGAAGCCTCGCGGCAGGTGCGCGAACTGATTGCCTCTCTACGCCGCGAAAACGGGCAGGCGGTCTTCCTGTGCACGCACATTTTGACGGAAGCCGAACGCCTGTGCGACCGGGTGCTCATTCTCAACCGCGGGCGCGCCCTGGCGATGGGCTCGCTGGAAGAACTCCAGCGCCGCTTCAACCCCGGTGTGTGGGTGGAGGTGCAACTGCTCGAACCGCATCTCATCCCGGCGGGGGAACTGCCTTTTGCCCTGCAGGTGCAGGCGCAGGACGCGCTTCTGCGGGTGCAGGTCTCCCGCGTGGAGGACATACCCGCGCTGGTAAGCCGTCTGGCAGGTCTGGGGGCGCCCATTGTGCGCGTCGAACCTGCGCGTCCCTCACTGGAGGATATTTACTTTACCCTGCAGGCGCAGGCGGAGGAGGAAACCCTATGAATCTGCAAAGACTCTGGACGCTTGCCCGGAAAGACTGGGCGGATGCTTTCAAGAACACCGCGGTGGTGGTGCCCATGATCGTGCTGCCGTTGATTTTCGTGGTGCTGATGCCCGTCCTGTTCATCATCGTTCCGTCGCTCTCGCCGCAAATGTCGCAGGCGTTCGTCAGTGATCCCGACATCCAGCCGTTGCTGAACAACCTGCCCGCCTTCCTGACGCCCTACACGCAGGGGCTGGACGTCCAGCGCACCGTCATCGTCCTCATGCTGGGAATGATGCTGGCGCCCATGTTCCTCATCCTGCCGCTGATGACCTCGACCGTCATCGCCGCCGATTCCTTCGCCGGTGAGCGCGAGCGCAAGACCATCGAAGCCCTGCTGTACACCCCCGCCAGCGATGTGGAGCTGTTCTTCGGCAAGGTGCTGGCGGCGTTCCTGCCTGCGCTGGGGCTGACGTGGGGCAGTTTTTTGGTGTATACGCTGGTGGTCAATCTGGCGTCGTACTGGACGATGGGGTGGGTGTGGTTCCCGATTCCCACGTGGTACCCGCTGATTTTCTGGATTTCTCCCGCCCTTTCTCTGCTGGGGACAGCATTCACCGTGCTGATTTCGGCGCGCAATCCCACTTTCATGGGGGCGTATCAGTTGAGCGGGGTGCTGGTGGTGCTGGTGCTTCCTTTGCTCTTCGGGCAGATTGCAGGGGTGGTGTACCTGACGGTGGAGGCAGGCTTGCTGGTGGGTGGGGCAATCTGGGCAGTTGCCCTGGCGCTGACCCGCCTTGCGGTGCGCGGTTTCAACCGTCAGCGTCTGCTGGCAGGTTTGTAATAAAGTATTATTTACCTTAATAGTATATAATGCAAAAAAAAAAAAACAGGGCACTGCCCTGTTTTTTTGCACCAGTGCCCTGAAGGGGTTGCGTGTCCCATTATTTTTGACGCTGACGCTTTTCATCACAAGAGGATGTGATATCTATCACTTGTCGGATAAAATAGAGTTAAATAAACTTATTTATAATCTTGAGAATTTCTATCTTTATTTCCGAAAAGGGGTTGATATGCAGATTACCCGACAGGCTGATTATGCGCTCCGCGCGATGGTTTATCTGGCACGATTATCTCCCAATCAGCGGGCGGCAACCAGTCAGATTGCCGAGGAACAGCACATCCCGCCTTCTTTTTTAGCGAAAATTATCTCCCAACTTTCCATTGCCGGGTTGATTCACACGTCCCGGGGTGCGCGCGGCGGCGTGTCGCTGGCGCGTCCGCCCGAAGAGATCAGCGTTCTGGAGGTGGTGGAAGCCATTGACGGTCCCATCGCTATGAACGAGTGCACCTCACCCTCCGGGGCGTGTGAGTTTGGCGAAAATTGCCCGATGAAACCCATCTGGTGCGATGCGCAGAAGGAATTGATTGAAAAACTGCGCCGAACCACCTTTGCAGCGGCACTGGCATCTCAACCGCGCTGATTTGAGAGATGCGCACTACACCGGTTGCCCGCAGTTGGGTGGTGATGATGCGTGCCGGTTTTGCGGCGCTGGACTGGGGCAATGGTCTGTACCTGGATCTGGTGCGCGGGCAGTTCTTCACTGCCAGCGAACAGGAGGTCAGCCATCGCGCCAGCGACGCCGACCTGGACTGGCTGGTGCGTCTGGGGTGCATTGAAGGCTACGACCGGCTGAATGTGTACCTGAGCCACCTGCCTGAACCGCCTCACGAAGCGGAGACGCCGTAATTTTTTTTGCAGGTTTCCCATTGCCCTCTGCAGGGATGCAGAGGGCATTGCTGTGCCTCTGGAGGAGAAGAATGTCAACCCTGTTGCACGCATTGAGACGTTACCGCTGGCAGTGCATGCTTGCCAGCCTGGCTTTGATTGCCCTGGTGGCGGCTTTTGCCCCGCTGGAGAAAACGCTGGGCGAACGCATTCGCCTGGTGTACTTTCATGGCGCGTGGGTGTGGATGGGGAAGATTGCCTTTGCCCTTGCCGGGTTGAGCGGCATCGCCGCAGTGGCGTTGTCGCTGACGCGTTCCGGGCGCGCTTCTGGCTGGGCAGAAGCCTCGCTGGCGCTGGGACGCACCGGACTGTTCTTCTGGCTCACCTATCTGCCGGTCTCCCTGCTGGTTCAGCAGATCAACTGGGGCGGCATCTTCTGGGACGAGCCGCGCTGGCGCATCCCTGCCGCGTTTGGGGTGGCGGCGGTGCTGGTGCAGGTGGCGCTGGCGCTCTTCGACCTGCCCTGGCTGACCGGACTGATCAACGCCCTCTTCGGCGCGGCGCTGTGGATGGCGCTGGGGAGGGCGGAGAACGTTCTGCACCCCGATTCGCCCATCTTCAATTCCGGTTCGGCGAACATGGCAGGGATTTTCCTCGTCCTGCTGGCGCTCAGTCTCCTTTTTATGGGGCAGTTTGCTCTGTGGATGCGCGACCGCCGTCCTCCTGCCTGACGTATGCGCACACCGCACGCAGGGGGCAACGGGGACAGTCGGGCTTGCGGGCGTGACACACTTCCCGCCCGAGGCGAATCAGGTTGAGGTGACCGGCGGCGTACTGTTCGGGGGTGAACACGCGGGCAAGGTACTCGTGGGCGTCTTCGGCGCTCATCTGCGGCGGGCGCAAACCGATGCGTCCGCTGACGCGGTGCACGTGCGTATCCACCGGAAAGGCAGGCTTGTTCAGCGAGAAGAGCAGGACGATGGCGGCTGTCTTTACCCCCACGCCTTTAAAGCGCAGGAGCCACTGGCGGGCTTCATCGGCGGGCAACTCCTGCAGGAAACTTAAATCCAGCGAGCCGCGCTCGGCGGTGATCTGCCGCAGGACTTCCTGAAGGCGCGCCCCTTTCTGATTGGCTAGCCCCGCCGGGCGGATGGCTTCGATGACCTCGGCGGTGGGCGCGTCGCGCACGGCTTCCCAGGTGGGGAAGCGCTCCCGCAGGCGCTGATAGGCGAGATCGCGGTTGCGGTCGTTGGTGTTCTGCGAGAGAATCGTGGAGACCAGTTCATCCAGCGGCGGCAGGGGATTGCGCCATTCGGGTATGCCGTACACCGCTTCCAGAATGCGGTACACCGTCTGAGCGCGCTGGATGTGCAGGGGGTCAGGCGAGGGGGTCATCACGGGTCACCTTTCCAGTGGGGATGAGTTAAGGTCGGCAAGCGCATCGTACAGGGGGAGCAGGGCGCGGTAGCCTGACTGCGCCAGCGGATAGAGGCGCCGGTAGGCTTCCTGCGCGGCTGGTTGGGGGGGCACCGTCTCGACGATGGTGATGCGCTCAGGCAGGCTTTCGAAATTGCTGAGCGCGCCGGCGGCGCGCATTGCCCAGAACGCCGCCCCACGGCTGGAAGTCTCGCCGCTGGCGGGCAGGCTGAGGGGATGTTCGAGTGCCGAAGCCACAATGGAGAGCCACAGACGCGAGCGCACGAACCCGCCCGAGGCGCGGATTTCGGACAGGCTCAAGCCGGTTTCTTCCAGCATCTCCAGCACGGCGCGCAGGCGGAAGGCAACCCCTTCCAGCACCGCCCGCGCCAGATGCGCCGGACGATGGGCAGGGGTTAAGCCGAGAAATGCCCCGCGCACCTGCGCATTCCAGTCGGGACTGCGCTCGCCGTTGAAGAAGGGCAGGGCAATCAATCCCTCTGCGCCGGGGGGAACCTGCTCCGCCAGCCTCAGCAGGTCTTCCACGCTCAACGCGGGGGCGCCGGGGAAGGATGTCAGCAGGTTGCGCAGCACGCTCAGCGCCAGCCCGCCGTTGTTGATGGCACCGCCCACCAGAAAGCGCCCCGCTTCCACGGCGTAGCACCAGGACCCCTGCGCGGGGTGGAAGCGCGGCTGGTCAGAGAACAGACGCAGGGCGCCGCTGGTGCCGATCATCAGCACAGATTGTCCCGGGCGCACGGCTCCGGCGCCGAGATTGGAGTTGACCCCGTCACTGCATCCCGGTGCCACCGGTGTGCCGGGGAGCAAACCCAGAGCCTTCGTCAGCGGAGAGGGACGCAGGGGAAAGACGGCATCGGGGGGGTGAATCTCCGGCAACTGCGCCGTTCCGATTCCTGAGAATGCCAGCGACCCGGCGTCCCACGTCAGCGTGTGCAGGTTGAGCCAGCCGGTGCTGGATGCCATGGAGGGATCGGTAACCCAGACGCCGCACAGGCGGTAAAGGGCGTAATCTCGCAGGGTGACAAAGCGCGCGGTGCGCCGGACTATTTCGGGGTGGTTTTCTCTCAGCCAGCGGGCTTTGTAGAGCGGGTACATGGGGTGGATGGGACAGCCCGTCCGGCGGTAGAGCGTCTCGCCTTCTGCTGTGCCGCGCAGTCGGTCTGCCTGCAGTTGGGCGCGGTTGTCCGCCCAGGTCATCACGCCGGTGAGGGGCTGGTTGCGGGCATCCACTGCCAGCAGGGAGTGCATTGCCGCGCCCAGCGAGAGTCCCGCCACATCTGCGGGGGAAATGCCTGCCCGCTCGAGGACGTCCCGTCCTGCCTGGGCTATCCCCGCCAGCAGGGCTTCGGGATCCTGATCGGTGGTGGACTGATGGGGAGGCAGGCGGTAAGCCCCGGTGCCTTCCGCAATCAGGTTGCCGCAGGCGTCCACAAGCGCCGCTTTACACGAAGAGGTGCCTGCATCCAGTCCGAGGAAGTAAGATGCCATTGAAGATAAGTATATCAAAAGAGCATCGCCTGCCGGAATCGTGTACACCCCTGCTTGTCAAACCCCTCGGGGCTGGTATAATCTTTCTAACGGAGGTCTGCGATGCCCGAAAAATCGCGCCAAATCGTTGTGGGGGGTGGGGGATTTTTTCGCACGCTTTCCAATCAGGTGCGTTTGATTGCCCGACTGGTAGCGGATCGCCGCGTCTCGCCGCTGGTGAAGATTCTCCCCATCGCCTCGGTGGTGTACATGTTCATCCCTGCCGATGCCTTGCCTCTGCTGCCCTTTGATGATGCGGCGGTCATCTGGCTGGCAAACTCCCTCTTCATCGAGATGTGCCCGCAGGATGTGGTGGAAGAACACCGCCGCGCCATCGAGGGCGAGGTAGACATTCAGGTGGTTTCGGAAACGCCAAAACCTGAGGACGAGAACATTATAGACGCGGAATTCCGCGATGAAGGTCCGCTCAATTCTTAATGGTGGCAAGGAGGCTGATTTGGGTTTGATGCGTCGTTTGTTTGCTGTGTGCGTTCTTTTCGGGGTGCTGTTATCTGCCTGTTCGCCGCAGGCGACGCCCTCTGTGCAACCCCCCACGACCACTGCTCCGGCGCCCGCCGCGCCGACGGCTTACGCTCCGCCCGCTGGCGATGTCCCGGGTGGGACGGCGCCTGCCCCGGAGGGCTACCAGCCCCCCGCGGACAATCCTCCCGCGCCCACGCAGGTGTCCTATCCCGCTCCCGGCGAGGCGCCTGCGGCCGGGGTGAGCCAGTTCCCTGAAGTGGCTCAGTTCGGCTGGGTGCAGGTGGCAGCGGGCTTTGAACGTCCCCTGGATGTGGCAGACCTCAGCGGGGATGGTTCGCGTCTGCTGGTGCTGGAACAGCGCGGGGTCATCTCGCTCATCGAAAACGGCGCGCGGCGGGAGACGCCCTTCCTCAATATTGTGGAACGGGTGGGATCTTCTGGCAACGAGCAGGGTTTGCTGGGTATTGCCCTGCATCCGCGTTTTGCCGAAAATGGTTTCTTTTACGTCAACTACACCGACCGCAAAGGCGATACCGTCATTGCCCGCTTTACTGCCCTTCCCGACCGTTCCAGCGCCGATCCTGCCAGCGAGAAGGTTCTGCTGTGGGTGGATCAACCGGCGGCAAACCATAATGGCGGTGGACTGGCGTTCGGTCCCGATGGCTATCTGTACATCGGGCTGGGCGATGGCGGTCAGGGCGGCGATCCATGGGGGAATGCGCAGAGTTTGAAGACGCATCTGGGCAAACTGCTGCGCATCAGCGTGGATGGCGGTGAACCTTACGCCATTCCAGCCGACAATCCCTTTGCAGATGGTCAGAAGGGGCTGGCGGAGATCTGGGCGTACGGGTTGCGCAATCCCTGGCGCTTTTCCTTTGACCGCCTGACCGGCGACCTGTACATTGGCGATGTGGGGCAGAACCTGTACGAGGAAATTGATTTTCTACCCGCCGGTTCGCCGGGCGGTGCCAACTTCGGCTGGGATTACCGCGAGGGGCTGCATCCCTATGAGGGGACGCCTCCCGCCGATGCCGTGCTGATTGACCCGGTGGCGGAGTACCCGCACCCCGAAGGCTGTTCGGTGACGGGCGGGTTTGTCTATCGCGGCGCGGCGCTTCCGGAGTTCCAGGGGGTGTACCTGTACGCCGATTACTGCAACGGCAAGGTGTGGGGTTTGCTCCGTCAGGCGGATGGCACGTGGAAATCGCAACTGCTCTTCCAGTTGGGCGGGGTTTCGGTCAGTTCGTTTGGGCAGGATGCCCTGGGCGAGGTGTACATCACCGATCACCAGAACGGGGCGGTGCTCAAACTGGTTCGTCAATCGCAGTAGTTTACAGGAGGTGATGCATGGCTAAACGAGTGTGGCAAACCATTAAGGTGCAGTACTGCCGGCATGTGGGACGGGAAGTCTCGCTGGAAGCGGAGGTGATTTACCCTGACGAGCATCTGCCCGATCAAAAGCCGCGGATTGTGGCGCACCGCTGTTCGCGCGGCGCCGAGTGCGGCTTGATGAGCGAGGCGGCGTGCGTGTGGGCGGGCACCAACCCGGACGTGGATCCGTTTGCCGAAAAGCCGGATACCCCGCCAGAAAAGTAAATAGATCCCTGATCATCTCCACGGGGGCAGAGTTATCTGCCCCCGTGTGTGGTTTTGTAGTGGGGAAAACAGGATTTCCTATAGGATATGCCTGTTCAATTCTTCCACCAGAAGATGTACGGTCGTGCTGGGGTCGTTCTTTGCAGGATTATGATGATTGTAGGAGGCTAACAAATTCCGGGCGTTTCTGATGGCTGTTTGTTGATAGGGGTACAAATCATCATATACCGAAGAACTGTTTTTCTCGTATGGTTTTCCCAGATACTGGCTTAGTTTGGAGATATATTGTTGCCGATCTATTGGTGTATTATGGTAGGCAAAATGCAAAAGATACCATAATTCAAAACACTGATTGGAATAAGCCACTTTTATCCCTGATTGCTGTGCCACTTGAATGGCTTGATTGAACTGATTTACAGGAACATTGTCGTAGTCAAACACAACCCATATCTGGTCATAATCCCCATTTTTCTGGCAGTTCTGAGCGTGCTTGACAATGTCCAGAGGACTTTTTCCCAGTCCACACACTTCCACAACAATATTCACTCGAAACCGATTAAAATAATTAGGCTCAGTTTGTTTGCCTTCGCACACAATCAAGATGCGTTCTCTGAGGTTACGCGTTGCGGTCGAACGCTGGCGAAGTGGTTGTCCTTTGGGGGAGAGTTTATTGCGACCGCTCGGCTTCGGTGTTCGTGTCATGCTTCAGCATCTCCTCGACAAATGGGCGTAATCCTCCCAGCAAGGGAATACCTCCATAACGTCCGGCAAGGTAATTTTTCAGGTAAGAAGCATCTTTACGCTCTTTCATCTCAGCCAGTGAATACAGTTCTGAGGCACCAAAGCGATTCTTCTGAGTAAACCACACCTGATCTCGTCGTAACAGACATTCGCCCAGCAGACCGGCGTCGTGTGTGGCGAAAATTAACTGCGCGTTGTAAGGATTGGTTTCGGGAGAGTTGAACATGCGTACAATTTCGCGGGTGAGGCTGGGGTGCAGGCGAGCATCCAGTTCATCAATGACCAGCACATTGCCTTTCTTTAATGTATAGAAAAGCGGTCCCAGTAAAAAGAAAAACTTCTGGGTTCCGTCTGATTCTTCGTCAATATCGAAGTTCTCGCTCCCGACAAATGTTTCCCCTTCATAAACGGGGTGCCTTGTTTCCACGGTTTGAATGGATAACTCATCAGGTGTTTTGCCTTCTTTTTCCGCAATTTCCTGAATGAGTTTGCGTAGTTCGGCTGGAAATGAAGCACTATCCAGCACTTCACTTTTAACTGATAGATCGGTTATACCGGTATCAGCCATGCGCACCATTTCCCGGGCAAACCGGCGGAAGGTTTCATCCTTTTCCATTTGTTCCATTGTATAGGGCGCGTAGAACTCATCCTTAAGCCCTGAAACTACCCGAAGGCTCTTGCGGAACCAGTTCAGCAATTCAACTGCCCGCGGACTGTTGAACTGCGCCATCACGGAGAGAAACAGGGCATTTGTGCGGGTCATTTCCTGAAGTTTTACCGGGGCTTCCCGCCTGAAGGAGGTAGAAACTTCGTATTGATCCTTTTCCCGGATAAATAAAAGACTTTCACGCTGTACGGTCTGGTATAGCCATTCGCCGTGGACTTGTTCTTCATCCAGTTCAAAACCGTAGCGATAACGTTTACCGTTTAGAGAAAAAATGATCTGAAAGAAGGCAGGTTTCTGGCGTGCTTCCCTGCTCAGTCGAAAGCGATCAACCGGGATCTTTTCTCCGGATTGAAATTCTGTCGCCGAATCGAGAACAAACCGGCGCATAAATCCGATTGCTTTCACCAGATTGCTCTTTCCACTTGCGTTGGCGCCGTAAATTGCCGCGCTGCGCAGGAGTTTAAGACGATTAACCTCGAACAGATTGTCCGTGTTTAATCGAGAATCTTTTTCTTTCAAAGGAGTGGCAAGCAGGCTCAGGATAACCGGTTGAGAAAAAGATCGAAAATTGGAAACGCTAAATTCTATTAACATAATTAGCCTTTTTTGTGAAAAATTCGAAAATTTTTGTATTTACAATTGAATAATACAGTATTTAATCAGTTGTGTCAAGAATGAATTTTTTTCATTCCTGAGGCTCTCCCTCTTTCCGACTCGCGCTACAATACATGTACAGGGAGAATGCCATGGCACCTTCAGTGATTTCCAGACGAAGTGTCGTTTTGTGGGGTTTGCCCCTCATCGTGCTGTTCCTGTTGAGCGCCTGCAGTGCGCCTGCCACCCCGACTCCTGCTCCTGCCACCGCGCCCGGAGAAGCCTTTTTCAAGCCGTCCGGTAACTG
The DNA here is from genome assembly GCF_020723905.1 of Anaerolinea thermophila. GTDB lineage: Bacteria > Chloroflexota > Anaerolineae > Anaerolineales > Anaerolineaceae > Anaerolinea > Anaerolinea thermophila_A. The sequence goes on along the minus strand of NZ_DYHZ01000004.1, from coordinate 190,005 downwards.
CGCCGCCTGTCATCAGGGCTTGAAAGACAGCACCGGTGCGGACGTTTCCATTGTCCCTGAGTGGCAGACCAGCGTGATGGGCAACGCCGCCCTCGACCCGTATTTCCGCGCCAGCGTGCGCATGGAACTGCTCAACGCGCCGCAGTACGCCGATGCCATCCAGTCCAAGTGCGCCACCTGCCACACGCCCATGGCGCGCGTCACTCAGGAGGCGCAGGGTGAATCTACCGCGCTTCTGGGCGAGGAGGGGGTGCTGGCGGAGGGACATGTGCTGGGAAAACTGGCGCTGGATGGCGTGTCCTGCACGGTCTGCCACCAGATTCCTCAGCCGCCTGCCGGTGAACTGCGCCACAGCGGTAATATGGCAATTGACACGGTCACTGCAATGGGAGAGCGTCTGCTGTACGGGGCGCTTCCCATCAGCGAGCAGAACCGCCAGACCATGCAAGCCGCTTCAGGATACCTTGCCGTGCAGAGCGAGCATGTGCGCCAGTCGCAGTTGTGCGCCACCTGCCACGAACTGTACCTGAACTACATCACCGCCGATGGCTCGTTGAGCGGAGAGGATGCCCTCTTTTACGAGCAGACGCCCTTCAGCGAGTGGCTGGCTTCGGACTTTGCGCAGCAATCGTCCTGTCAGGACTGCCATATGCCCGCCGCGGCAGGCTCTGCGCCTGTTTCCAACATCACCCCGCAGAATACCTATCAGCCCTTTTACCGCCACACCTTTACCGGCGGCAATGTCTTCCTGCTCACCCTGCTGAAGGACGGCAAGGTGGAGGGCGTGCGCAACCCCGGCGGCACAGGGCTGGATGCTCACATTGCCCGGACCACCGAGTACCTGCAAACCCGTACTGCCACTCTTGCCATCACCTCACCCCGGCAGGAGGGCGATAACCTGGAGTTTGCCGTGCGCGTGGACCTGCTCACCGGACATAAGTTCCCCACTTCATTCCCCTCGCGGCGGGCCTGGCTTCATGTCACCGTGAAGGATGCGTCCGGCAGGGTGGTGTTTGAGTCGGGCGGGTACGAGCGCGACGGGAAGATTTACGGCAATGCCAGCGATGAAAACCCCGAAACTTATGAACCGCATTACACCCTCATCACCGCGGCAGATCAGGTGCAGATTTACGAGCCGGTGATGCAGACCGAAACCGGTAAGGTGACCACCTACCAGTTGCTTGCCGCCTCGTACATCAAGGATAACCGACTGCTACCGCGCGGCTTTAACAAGTCCCAGCCGCCCCGTGTTTCGGCAGTGGTTGGCGATGCCCTGAACGACCCCGATTTTACCGGCGGGGGCGATACCGTGCAGTACCGCATTCCCGTGAACCCGGCTGGCGCGCCTTTTACCATTGAGGCGGAACTGCTTTACCAGTCGGTGAGTTACCGCTGGGCAAAGAATGTGCTCGACACGCAAAGCGCAGAAGCCCAGACCTTTGGCGGCATGCTGGCGCAGACGGGGAATGTGCCGGTCATGGTTGCCTCGGCAAGCGCGCAGACCCGGTAGGAGGTGGCTGTATGGATTTGTTGAACCGTTTTCGCGGTTGCCTGCTGGGACTGGCGGTGGGCGATGCCCTGGGGACGACGCTCGAATTTCGGGCGCGCGGCAGTTTTGAACCTCTGACCGATATCGTGGGCGGGGGAGTGTTTTACCTGAAACCCGGGCAGTGGACGGATGACACCTCAATGGCGCTGTGTCTGGCGTCCAGCCTGGTGGAGTGCAACGGTTTCGATGCTCGCGATCAGATGGAACGCTACTGCCGGTGGCGGGATGAGGGGTACTGGAGCAGTACGGGGTACTGTTTCGACATTGGCGGGACGGTGGCGGCGGCGCTGGAACGCTACCGGCTGACGGGAGAGCCGTTTGCCGGTTCGACCGACCCGTATTCTGCCGGGAATGGCTGTATCATGCGCCTGGCGCCGGTGCCCCTGTTTTATTACCCCGATCTCGATGCGGCTGAGCACTACAGCGCCGAGAGTTCGCGAACCACGCACGGCGCGGCGGAGTGCGTGGATGCCTGCCGTTTGATGGCGCGCATGCTGGTGCGGGCGCTGGCTGGTCAACCGAAAGAACAGGTCCTGCTGGGCGATTCCGAGACCTTCCGCGGCAGTCCACGCATAACCGCCATTGCGCGCGGCAAGTACATGGACAGACCGGAGGCGAAAATTCGCAGTTCGGGGTATGTGGTGCATACGCTGGAGGCGGCGCTGTGGTGCTTCTGGCACAGCCAGAGTTTTGCCGATGCCGTCCTGCGCGCCGCCCATCTGGGCGAGGATGCCGACACCACGGCGGCAGTGTGCGGGCAATTTGCAGGTGCTTTTTATGGGGAGGCGGGCATTCCCGCCCACTGGCTGGAGAAGATTGCCCTGCGGGAGGAAATCCGCGCGCTGGCAGATCGGCTGGCGCAGGGAAAGCCGGGCTGAATCCACGCTTTAAAGTTCCAGCGTGCGCTCGATGCGTCCCTGTGCCAGATTCCACAGGTGGATGGCGCCGGTGCTGACCAGCACTGCCAGCGTCTGCCCGTCGGGGGTGAAGACCATGTCGTACACCGGATGGCTTTCTCGAAACTCGGCAATCACCGCGGCGCGGCGCATGCGATCGCCGCTGGTGCGGCGCAGGTCGAGAAACTGTACCGAAAACGGTGAGATGGCTGGATCCACTACCGGCTCCCACACGCTTACCGCCAGCACGGCGGGCAACAGGGGGAAGAACGCCGCTACACCCGAAAATCCGCTGACCCATACATCCTGTTCGATGTGAGCGCTTTCCAGATTGATCAGGGTGAGGTGGTACATCTCATCCGGCACAAGCACCTGAAGCGGGGGAGGAGAGAAGGAGAAAAACGAGGGGGGCTGGTGGCGGTTGACCTTGAATTTCAGCCGCCTTCCGCCGCTGGAAATGTCCAGCACATAGCCGTGCGCCCATGCCTGACCGGTGAACTCGCCAGCCAGAGTGATCAGCAGGGAGCGGTCGTCGGGCGCCAGCGTGCAGGCTTCCAGACGGGCATGGTAGCGGGGGTCCTGTGCAAAGCGGAAATTCCAGACCGTTTCGCCGGTGAAAGCATCTTGAAGGTCGAGTTGCAGGGTGTAGGGCTGTTTGTGCACCAGCACCCGCTGGTGCAGGGGAAATGTGTCCGGGTTTAGCGCGGTGAGCGCCATTTCCTGACCGGTCTGGAGCGCCCATGCTTTCACGCCTTCGGGTGTCTGGGTGAGGAGGGTGTCTTCATTCTGAGAAAGACCAATCCAGTGCCCATCACAGACGGCATGCAGATTGCCGCTGGAAATATCCCACACCATCACTTTGCCCTGAGGGGTGGCGTGAAACAGCCACTTTCCCGAAGGGGAAATTTGCAGAGGCTTCATGGGACTCTCCCGCGCAGTTCGAGTGTTGCAACTATTTTAATGTTTATATCACGAATTGTGGTTTGGTTTATACTTGAAATCATCCAAAAAAGTTGCAATGGCAATGCCAGCCGGAGACTGGAGGACACTATGAGTCTGTTGATTCGAAATGGCACACTGATTACCGCCGCGGAGACCTTCCGCGCCGATATCCTGATTGAGGGGGAGAAAATTGCCGCCATAGGCGCCAGCCTGAGCGCCCCCGATGCCGAAGTGCTGGATGCGGAGGGCAAACTGGTGCTCCCCGGCGGGGTGGATGTGCATACCCACTTCGACCTGCCCATGTTCGGCACGGTTTCTTCGGACGATCACTACACCGGTCACAAGGCGGCGGCGTTCGGCGGCACCACCACGGTGATTGATTTTGTCAGCCAGGATATGCCTGCCCTGCGTCAGTGCGTGGAAGCCTGGCATGCCCGGGTGGGCGGCAAAGCGGCGGTGGATTACTCGTTTCACATGAACATTACCCGGATCTACCCCGACACGCTGGCGGAACTGCCCACTTTGCTGGAAGAGGGCATTTCTTCGATCAAAGTGTTCACCGCTTACAACAACCGCCTGCGCCTGCCCGATGACGACATTCTGCGGGTGATGCGTGTGGCGGGAAAGCACGGCATTCTCACGCTGATGCACGCCGAGAACGGCGATGTCATCGAATTGCTGGTTGCCGAAGCGCTGGCGCAGGGACACACCGAGCCGATCTGGCATGCGCGTACCCGTCCGGCATGGAGCGCGGTGGAAGCCGTTCTGCGCGGCGCGGCGCTGGCGGGCATGGCGGAAGCGCCGCTCTACGTGGTGCATATGAACGCCGCGGGCGAGGTGGATATGCTGGCGTATGCCCGCGATCAGGGTGTTCCGGTGATGGGGGAGACCTGCCCGCAGTACCTCTTCTTCAGCGAGGAAGACCTGCAGCGTCCCGACGGCGCCAAGTGGATTTGCTCTCCGCCGGTGCGCACGCCTGCCGATCAGGAACGCCTGTGGCAGGGGCTGGCGCAGGGCACGCTGCAAGCCATTGCCACAGATCACTGTCCTTTCTTTTACGACGGCACACAACCCATTGAGTACGAGGGCAAACGGGTTGCCATCCCCGGCAAGGAACTGGGCAAAGACGACTTTACCCGCATTCCCAACGGCTTGCCCGGGGTGGGCGATCGTCTGCCCATTCTGTGGACGTACGGCGTGGGCGCGGGACGGCTCACCCCCAATCAATTTGTCGCTCTCACTGCCACCCAACCGGCGCGCATCTTCGGGCTGTATCCGCAGAAGGGCGCCCTGCTCCCCGGCGCGGATGCCGATATCGTCCTCTGGGATCCATCCCGGCAGGTGACCTACGGGGTGCAGTACGCTCATCACCGCACCGATTACAATCTTTACGAAGGCTGGGAGTTGCAGGGTTTTCCCGAAACGGTGCTGTTGCGCGGACAGATAATTGTACAGCGCGGGGAGTGGCGCGGACGTCCCGGCATGGGACGCTTCCTGAGACGAACGACCGGAGAGGTGATTTAACCCTTGCTGGCGCTGATTCCTCCGTCTTTGCTTCTGCTGGGTACGCTGGTCATTTTCATCCTGCGGCGTACCCGTCCCGGCGTGGGCTACGCCTGGCTGAGCGGTGTGTTGAGCGCTCTGCTGGCGAGCGCCTTTTTGCTCTTCCTGCGCTGGCATCTGCCTCAACAGGTGGTGGCGCAGAACTGGCTGCCCCTCTCCCGGTTCACCGATTCCCCCATCTGGGGGCTGGACAGCATTTCGTGGCTGTATACGATGAGTTTGAGTCTGCTGGCGCTGGGAGCGCTTTTGACCGCTTCGGCGCGGCTTCAGCGCGATGTCAGCCCGCCGGCATGGGCGGGCATTCTCAGCATTCTGGCGGTTGCCATGCTGGCGGTGTATGCCGTCAATCTGCTCAGCCTGGTGCTGTCCTGGACGTTGATGGATCTGATCGAACTGGTCATCCTGCAAGCCAACAGCCGCGAACGCCGCATTGGACTGCAAACCGTCACCGCTTTTGCCGTGCGGGTGAGCGGCAGTTTTCTGGTTCTGACCGCCATCCTGCTGGTGCGCGGGCAAAATTTACCCCCCACTTTTGCCTCGCTCCCGCCGCGTGAGGCGCTTCTCCTGCTCTTTGCCAGCGGATTGCGTCTGGGGGTGCTTCCTCTGCACCTGACCGCGGTTCAAAGCCCTGTGGCGCGACGCGGATTGAGCACCGCCCTGCGGATGGCGTCTGCCGCTTCGGTTCTGCCAGTGCTGGCGCGCCTGCCCGCCGAAGCCATTCCGACGGAGTGGCAGACAGGTCTGCTGGCGCTTCTTGCACTGGCGGCGCTCTACAGCGCGGCGGCGTGGCTGACCGCGCCGGATGTGCTCACCGCGCGCCCCTTCTGGCTGATTGCCACAGCAAGCATGGCAGTGGTCTGCGTGGTGCATGGTCAACCGTCTGCCAGTCTGGCGTGGGGCATTTTGCTGATTCTGCCCGGATCGGTGTTTTTCCTGTATTCTGCCACGCAGCCGGGGACGGTGGTCTTCCCGCTGATTGCGCTGGCGGGCATGTCGGGTCTGCCGTTTACGCCACTTTCGGCGGGCTGGAGCGGGGTTCTACCGCGCGCCTTTTCGCCGCTGGAATGGGCGTTCCTGCTGCCCCTGCCTTTGCTCCTGCTGGGGGCACTGCGCTTTGCCTTTGTGGAGGGAGATTCCCTGCGTCAGATGGAGCGCTGGATTCAGGTGGTCTATCCGCTGGGGCTGATGGTGCTGATTCTGGGTTACTGGCTGGTGGGGGTGCTGGGCATGTCGCTTTACCCTGCGCGCGAAAGCCTCATCGGCGGCGGGGCAACGCTGGGGCTGGTGGCTTTGGGATGGGGGGCTGCCATTCTGGCGCGCCGCCGATTTCCAGCGTGGTTCGAGTCGGAAGCGGTGCGGCGCTCCGGTGAGCGGATCGGGGCGTTCCTCTCCGACTTTTTCGGGCTGACATGGCTGTACCGCCTGATCGGCTGGCTGTATCAGCGGGTGGCGGGCGTGTTCGACCTGCTGTCCTCTTTGCTGGAGGGGAGCGGCGGCATGCTGTGGGTGTTCGTGTTGCTGGCGCTGTTCGTCTCGCTGGTGCGCGCGGAGGTGACGCGATGACGCTGGAGTGGGTCTTCCGCGGGGTGGAACTGGTGGCGCTGATGGCCGCCATTTATCTTCTGGTGGGGCAGGAATGGCGGCGCGGGCTGATGGCGCTGGCGGTGGTGTATGCCGTTGCCGCCGCGTATATCCTGTGGGTGTGGTCGCCGGGGCTGGCGGCGGTCAAACTGGTGACCGGCTGGATGGCAGTGGCGGTGCTGGGTGCGGCGCAACCTGCCGGCGACTGGCGCGAATTGCCCCCGCCGGGATGGGTGGGTACAACCTTTTATCTGATTGCTTCCGGGCTGGTGATTTTGCTGGTGTACTCGGTTGCACCGCTGGCGGTGGCTTACTTTCCCGTGCCTGCGCCTGCCATGCGGGGCGGGCTGATTCTCATCGGGATGGGCATGTTGCACCTGGGGATGTCCACGCGACCTTTCCGTGAGGTGGTGGCGCTGTTGACGGCGCTGGCGGGTTTCGACCTGTTGTACACCAGCGTGGAGCAGTCTGTTCTGGTGGCGGGGGTGCAGGCTTTTATCACCCTGGGGCTGGCGCTGGTGGGGTCTTATGTGGTCTCGGCGCCATCCATGCGCCCGGGAGAGGAAGAACAGGGATGAGGGTCTTGCTGATTCACAACGATTATCAGCAACTGGGCGGCGAAACGCTGGCGTTCGAAGCCGAAGCCAGTCTGCTTCAGCGGGCAGGGCATGAGGTCATCTTCTACCGCCGCACCAACGAGGAACTGCGCCGTGCCGCGCCTTTGAAGAAACTGGCGCTGGGGCTGAGCGCGGTGCATGCTCCGCGCGCGGTACGCGAGGTGCGCCGTTTGATTCGCAATACCCGACCCGAAGTTGCCCATGTTCACAACGTTTTCCCGCTGATTTCTCCGGCGGTGTACCGCGTGCTGGCAGAGGAGGGCGTGCCTGTGGTACAGACGCTGCACAACGTGCGTTTTCTCTGCCCGAATGGATTGTTCTACACCCGCGGGGCTATCTGCGAGCGCTGTAAATGGGGCAATACGCTGCACGCGGTGCGCTGGCGCTGTTACCGCAACAGCGTGACCGCCAGCGCGCTGTATGCGCTCTCCATCGGGGTGCACCGCCGCCGGGGAACGTTTGCGGGCATTACCCGAGCCATTGCGCTGACGCCTTTCACCGCGCAGAAAATGGTGGAAAGCCGCCTGTTCCGCGCGGATCAACTGGACGTGCTGGGCAATTTCATTCCCGATCCTCTGCCAGAAGCGCGCCCCGCCCCGCCCGTGCACGGATACGTGGCGTTTCTGGGGCGTCTGTCTGAGGAAAAGGGAGCGCACCTGCTCATCGAAGCGGCAAGACGCCTGCCGGATGTGCCTTTCCGTCTTGCCGGGGATGGACCTCAGCGGGAGGCGCTGGAGCGCATGGCACGCGGATTGCCAAATGTGGAACTGACGGGCAAAATTTCTCCCGACCGGCGCTGGGAGTTCCTGTGCGGGGCGGCGCTGGTGGTCATTCCGTCTACGGTGTACGAGCCGTTTTCGCTTGCCGCGCTGGAAGCCATGGTGTGCGGGGTGCCGGTGATTGCCGCGCGTCTGGGGGGACTGCCGTATCTGGTTCAGGATGGGGTGCAGGGACACCTGTTCACCCCCGGCAGTGCCGCTGAACTGGCGGAGCGCATCCGGGATGTGCTTGGCGACCCCGCCGGTGCACATCACATGGGGCAGGCGGGCAGGCGCCTGGTGGAAGAGCGCTTCACCGCCAGCCATCATCTGGAGGGGTTGATGCAGATCTATGGCAAAGCCATGACCGAAGAGGTGCGCCGATGAACGCTCCGCTGATCTGGGTGGTGCTGCCGCTGGTTTTTGCCGTCATCCTGTGGCTGTTGCGCTGGCGCGAGGGCTGGGTGACGCGCCTGGGGGTGGGGCTGTGCCTTCTGCTGGCGCTTCTGGCGTGGCTTGTGCCCATTGATGCAGGCTTCCGCCTGTTTGGCAGGCGCTGGGAAATTGAGTCTGCTCTGGCGCTGGCGGGGCGTCAACTGGTGGTGGGGAACAATGACCGTCCCCTGCTGGTTTTCTTTTACCTGATTGCGGCTTTCTGGTTTGGCGGCTCGCGTGAGGCGCGCGCTCACCGCTTCATGGTGCCTTACGGGCTGGCGGTGGCGGCGCTCCTGCTGGCGGCGCTCTCGGTTCAGCCTTTCCTCTACGCCGCCCTGCTGGTGGAACTGGCGGTGCTGTTGAGTATCCCGCTGGTGTCGCCGCCGGGAAAACCGGTGGGAACGGGGGCGCTGCGTTATCTCATCTTCCAGACCTTTGCCATGCCGTTTGTTTTGCTGGCAGGCTGGGCGTTGAGCGCGGTGGAAGCCAACCCGGTCAACACCTTTTTTCCCCTGCTGGCGGAGGTTTTTCTCGGGCTGGGGTTTGCGCTGTGGCTGGCGGTCTTTCCCTTTTACACGTGGATGCCGCTGGTGGCAGAGGAAGCCGATCCGTATCCGCTGGGGTATCTGCTGATGCTTTTGCCCACGACCTTCCTGCTGCTGGGGGTCAAGTACATCAACGCGGTGACGTGGTTGAAGAATCTGCCCGAACTGTGGGAGGTTCTGCGCCTGAGCGGGGTGGTGATGATTGTCACGGCGGGAGGCTGGGCAGTGTTCCAGCGGCATCTGGGGCGGCTGTTTGCCTACGCGGTGATCATCGAAACCGGCATCTCCCTGCTGGCGTTGAGCCTGAACACCCCCGAAAGCATGGAAATCTTCGCCATGCTGTTCCTGCCGCGGGTGCTGGCGCTGGCGCTGTGGGCGCTTTCGGCTTCGGTTCTGCAGGGATTGCACAGGAGTTTGCGCTTTGAGGATCTGGAACGCGCCGCCGAAACATCTCCCTTTGCCTCGGCAGGGCTGGCGGTGGCGTATCTTTCGCTGGCGGGTTTGCCTTTGCTGGCAGGTTTCCCGACGCGATTCCTTCTGCTGGAGGCGCTGGCAAGCCAGAGCCCGCTCAGCGCCGTGCTGGCGCTGGCGGGCATGGGTGGTTTGCTCCTGAGCGGTTTCCGGGTGCTGGCAGTGCTCACCGGCGGGTACTTCGGTCCACGTGAGCCGCGGGAGACGCCTTTTCAAGCCCTTCTGATTGGTGTGGGCGTGGCGGCGCTCATCCTTCTGGGATTTTTCCCGCGCCTGCTCTTCCCCGCCATGCTGGGGCTGGTGCCTGCCATCCTGATGCCTTAAGCCTTCAGGCGATTTTCTTCAGCGGAAGCCTTTGCAGGAAGACCTGAATCTGCTCGTCCCAGTATTTCCACGAGTGGTCGCCCGGTCCTTCCCGGTAGGTCAGCGGTAGACCCAGTTGAGTGGCGTGGTCGCGGAAGGCGCGGTTGGCGGGGAGGAGGAAATCCTCGGTGCCGCACCAGGCGTACATGTCAGGCAGGGGTTTGCCGGAGGCTCTGGCTTGCTCTGCCAGGGCAAAGAGGTCGTTGGCACTGCCGCGGTACTCGTCCAGCGAGCCGAAGATGCGGTTGAGTTCCGCCTGCCATTCGGGGGTGGGATCCTGATATGCCAGCGCCATGTGGAGGGCGCCGGAAAAACTGGCGGCGGCGGCAAAGCGCTCGGGGTGGGAGAGGGCTAACTTGAAGGCGCCGTACCCGCCCATGGACAGCCCGGCAACAAAGGTATCCTCGCGCCGATCGGAGAGGGGGAAGAGCGAGCGCATCACGTAAGGCAGTTCCTCGGAGACGTAGGTCCAGTAGCGGTAACCGGCTTTCATATCTGTGTAGAAACTGCGGTGTACCGCTGGCATGACGACGGCAAGGTCGTAGTCTTCGACGTAGCGCTCGATGGACGTGCGCCGCTGCCAGATGGTGTGGTCATCCGAAAGCCCGTGGAGCAGATACAGGGTGGGGTGAAGGGAGTCGTCGCGCACGCCCGCGCCTTTCCACGGGCGCAGGGGCAGGATGACATCCACTTCCACGCACAGTTGCAAGGCTTGAGAGAAGAAGTCGGCATGAATGAGTGGCATGGTGAACCTCCTTGTGAGAGTATTGTACACCAGACCGGGGTTCTGTGTCTTTGGGGATTTTTACCGCCAAGGGGCAAAGAGCGCAAAGAAGGAGGGGGGTACTGCTGAGGCGCGGAGGGCGCAAAGAAGGAGGGGTGTTTACCGCAAAGGTGCAAAGAGCGCGAAGAAAGAGGGGGGTTACTGCTGAGGCGCAGAGGATGCGAAGAAAGAGGGTTTTTACCGCAAAGGCGCAGAGGACGCGAAGAAGGAGGGGTGTTAAACGCCAAGGCGCGGAGGACGCGAAGAAAGAGGGGTGTTTACCGCAAAGGTGCAAAGAGCGCGAAGAAAGAGGGGGGTTACTGC
>NZ_DYHZ01000004.1:0-179098 GCF_020723905.1 Anaerolinea thermophila | reverse complement strand
TGAGGCGCAGAGGATGCGAAGAAAGAGGGTGTTTACCGCAAAGGTGCAAAGAGCGCGAAGAAAGAGGGGGGGTACTGCTGAGGCGCGGAGGGCGCAAAGAAGGAGGGTTTTTACCGGAGAGGTGCAAGGAGGACGAGGGGAAAGGGAGTAAATTGGAGACCTTCTGGATTGCCATGCCCGGGCGCCTTGACTGGCGGGATGTTTTTGAGCACAATTCTGAGGAGAATTTTCTGTCCTGCTGGAGGCTGATCTGCACTGGATTTATCTCTCTCCCCATTTTGATGATGTGGTGCTTTCGTGCGGCGGGATGATTGCCGAGCAAGTCCGCCGCGGTGAGCACGTGGAAATCTGGACGGTTTGCGGTGGGTTTCCCGACTCCCGCCGTCCTCTGCCGCCCTTTGCCCGCCAGATGCACGCCGAACTGGGGGTGGGGGCGAATCTGGTCTCTCTGCGCCGGGCTGAGGATCGCGCCGCCTGTGCGCTCATCGGAGCATCCGTGCGCCACGGCGCCCTGCCCGACTGCATCTACCGCTTCCTGCCCGACGGTACGCCGCTGATCCAGCGGGGGGAGGATCTGTGGCTTCCCGTGCACCCCGCCGAGGGGGCGCTGATTCAGCGCCTGCGGCGCAACTGGGCGCGCCGACTGCCGCGCGGGGCAAATCTGGTCGTCCCCCTGTCGTACGGCAATCATGTGGATCACCGCCTGACGCGTGCCGCGGCGGAGGGCTTGCGCCGTCCACTGTGGTACTACGCCGATTTCCCCTATGCGCAGTGGCACAACCTGCCGCTGGAGGCGGGTTTACCCCCCGAACGCATCCTGCGCGTCGAGGTTGGCGGAGAGGCGCTGGCGCGCTGGCAGGATGCCATTGCCGCCTACACCTCGCAGGTGGATCGGCTGTTCGGCAGTGAGGCGGGCATGCGCGAGCAGGTGCTGGCGTTTTACCGCCGCGGCGGCGGGACGTTTTTGTGGCGTTCCTGAGACACCCCTGCCCGAGAGCACACCCTGACCCAAACGGATAAAAAAAATCAACACGGGATTCAACTTGTGCTATACTCTTACTATGCAGGCATATCGCGCGTACTGGCATGCCTGGGCGCAAACCTTGCAACGCTGGGGTTTGAACGAGTTTGTCGCCGCCCTGCTGGAAAGCGCCGCGCCGCTCTCTATTCTTGCGGGGCAGATCATCACCATGAGCCAGCCCCTGCTGGGGGGATGGGTCTCTGCAGAGAAACTGGCGGCGCTGGCGCACCTGTGCGAAGATGATGAAGAGAGGTCTGCCTTTGCTTCATTCTTACGGGAGGAAAACACCGCGTGATCTGGCTTGAATCCATTCTCGGGCTTGGGCTGGTGGTGCTGGCTGGCGCCCTGACCCTGATCCTGTCCCTTCCAGCCCTGCGCAAACGCAAAGTGGTGTTCCGCGCCATTCCCGCGCTTCAACGGGCGCGCCGCGCCCTGGGACTTTCGGTGGAAGATGGCTCGCGCATCCATCTCTCCATCGGCAAAGCCAGCATCTTCAGCCCGACCAATGCCTCGGCGCTGGTGGGGTTGAGCACGCTGGAACGCGTGGCGCAGTTGAGTCTCATCAGCGACCGCCCGCCGGTGGCAACCAGCGGCGAAGGGACGCTGACAGTGCTCAGTCAGGATACCCTGCAGGCGGCGTACCGGATTGCCAACGTCCCGGAGCAGTACGACCCCGAACGCGGACGCCTGACCGGCGCAACCCCCATGTCCTACACAGCAGGCACACTACCGGTCATCCATCAGGAGCGCATCTCCGCCAATCTGTTTGTGGGCAATTTCGGTCCCGAAGCCGGGTTGATGGCGGCGGCATCCGAGCATGAGAACGCCTTCTCGCTGGGAGCGTCGGATGCGCTGGATGCACAGGCGGTGTTTTACGTCACCGCTGAAGAGGCCCTGCTGGGCGAAGAACTGTTTGCCGTCCCGGCATATCTGCAAGCCGGAGCGATTTATCAGACCAGTCTGCGGGTGCAGGACATCCTGCGCTGGGTGGTGGTCGGTCTGATGGTGCTTTCGGCAATCCTTGGGCTGGCAGGAGTGAGTCTATGAGATCTCCGGTGATGACGGCTCTGGCAATTGCGGCGGGGTTGATTGTCCTGCTGGGCTATCTCATTCCGCCGGAATGGACCTCACTGGCGTACATTCAGGCGGTGCGCGCCATCTTCATCGGCTGGGCGGTGGTGCTGGCTGGCATTGCCGCCTGGGTGGGGGTGATTCACCTTTTCCTCACCCATCTGCGCCGGATGACCGCCCGCCGCGACGCTGATCGCTACAGCGTGCTGGTGGTGCTGGCGTTTCTGGTGACTGCCGCCGCCGGGATGATTCTCACCCCCGCCGATCCGCGCTTCCAGCAAGCCGTGCTGGCAATTCAGGTACCGGTGGAAGCCACCCTGCTGGGGTTGCTGGCGGTGACGCTGGTGTTCGCCAGCATGCGCCTGTTTCAGCGCCGCAAGGGGGTAATGGCGGTGGTGTTTGTGATCTCCGCCGTCTTTTTCCTCTTGCTGGGCGCCGGTTTGCTCATGCCCCTGCAGGAAATGCCTCTGCCGGGCGCGCTCATTGGATTTTTCGAGCGCCTGCCGGTTGCGGGCGGACGGGGCATTTTAATTGGCATTGCGCTGGGCAGTCTGATGACCGGACTGCGTATCCTTCTGGGCGCAGACCGCCCGTACAGTGGGTAACCTATGGCTGAGAAAATCTGTCCAACCTGTGGAAAAAGCAATCCGGAAGAGGCGTTCCTCTGTCAGTTTTGCGGTGCCAGTCTGGGTGCGGAAGAAGCCCTGCCCGACTGGTTGAGCGCTTTGCGGACGCCCTCAACGCCCCCCGCGGGAGGAGAAGGCGGAGAGGCGGATTTGCCCGACTGGCTGAAGGACATCCGCTCGCAAAGCGAAGCCGAACGCGGCACGCCGCTGGACTGGTTTGCCTCCGAAGGCGGAGAAGGTCAGGAAGAAACCCCTCTCCCGGACTGGTTGAGCGGCTTGACCGGTGCAGAGACGCCCCCGGAGGGTGAAAAGGAACCCCTGCCGTGGGAACTGCCCGCGGAACCCACCGCCGCCCCGCCGGAAAGTGCCGTGCCTGCTCCCTCTGCGGAGGAGGGCGACTGGCTTTCGGGGCTGCGCGACTGGCAGATCCCTGTAGAGGAGACCCCGGAAATCCCCCCTGAGGCGGGTTTCTCTCTGCCGGAAGCGCCGGAAGAAGAGGTTGCTCCACAGGAAGCCGTCCCCGATGAGATGGCGGCGTTCTTTGCTTCGCTGGAATCTCAGGTTGCGCCCACTGAACCCTCTGCGGAGGAAGAAGTGCTCCCGTGGATGGCGGGCTTTGGTGCAGAGGAAACTGCGCCTGCCGAACAGCCTGCCGGAGAGGAACTGCCGCCGTGGCTTGCCGGAGCGGGCGTGGTTGAAGAGGAAACCTCCCCCGCCGAACAGCCCGCCGGAGAGGAACTGCCGCCGTGGCTTGCCGGGGCGGGCGTGGGTGCAGAAGAAACCGCACCTGCCGAACAGCCCGCCGGAGAAGAACTGCCGCCGTGGCTTGCCGGAGCGGGCGTGGTTGAAGAAGAGACCGCCCCCGCCGAACAGCCCGCCGGAGAGGAACTGCCGCCGTGGCTTGCCGGAGCGGGCGTGGTTGAAGAGGAAACCGTACCTGCCGAACAGCCCGCCGGAGAAGAACTGCCGCCGTGGCTTGCGGGGGCGGGCGTGGTTGAAGAGGAGACCGCCCCCGCCGAACAGCCCGCCGGAGAGGAAATGCTCCCATGGATGGCGGAAACGCCCACCGGGGAAGTCTCTCCCGAAGTGCCCGCTGTGCCCGAATGGGTCTCCGATGAGGGCTTTGAAAAATTCCGTGCCGAACACGAGCAACCCGCTCCCGCGCCGGCAGAGGAAGGAGCATTGCCCGACTGGTTGACAACCTTCGGGCAGATGGAAGAAAAACCCGAAGAAATCTCCGCCGGACCGGTCTCGCCGTTTGTGGATGAGTCCCTGCCCGAGTGGCTCAGCGGGGTCCAGCCGCCACCCGAGCCTGCCGGACCGGTGGTGCCGCCGCTGATCGAGGCGGAGGAACAGCCTGCGCCGGTGGAGGGTGAGGTGCCCTTCCAGGTGGAACTGCCGGAGTGGCTGGGAAGCGCTCCGGAAGAAGGCGTTGAGGGGGCTGAGGAAGCGCCGGTGGTCGAAGAGGAAGCCCCTGCCGAAGCGCTGGCGCCCGCCGAACTGCCTGCCTGGGTGGAAGAGATGCGTCCGCTTGAGGCAGTACTGCCCAGCCAGACGATGGTGGAAGAAGGCGAGCAGGTTCTGGAGGAATCCGGTCCGCTGAAAGGGCTGGTGGGGGTGATTGCGGGGGAGGAAATCGTTTCGCGTTACCGCAAGCCTCCCGCTTACTCGGTGCGCCTGAAGGTTAGCGAGCGTCAGCGCTCCAATGCCGCCCTGCTGGAGAACGTTCTGGCGCTGGAAGCCAAACCGCGCGAGGTGGTTGCCGAAACCTCCCGTGCGCCGCAGGTGATTTTGCGGGTCATTCTGGCGCTTTTGCTGGTGCTGTCTCTGCTGACCATGCTGGCGCCTTCCTTTGCCTTAACGAATGTGAATCCTGCGGCAGTGCCGGGGCTGGAAGCCTTCTATCAGCGGGTGAACAGTTTGCCCGAGAACGCTCCCGTCCTGCTGGCAGTGGAGTATGAGCCTTCGCACACCGCGGAGATGCGCTTTGCCTCCGGCGCGCTGTTGCGCCATCTCATGGATCGCAATGCCCGGTTGTTCATCGTCTCCACAGTGGTGGGTGGACCGGTGCTGGCGGATGCCATGGTGCGTGAGGCGGCGCTTGCCCGTCCGCAGTATGGGGTGAGCGAGCGTACGGTCAACCTGGGGTATCTGGCAGGCGGGACAACCTCCCTGCTGGAGTTTGCGCAGAATCCGCGCCGCGCGGCGCCTTCGGCGCTGGATACGGCATTGACCGGTGTGGGGGCGTGGGATCGTCCCGCGGCGCAGGGGGTGAAGGGCATTCAGGACTTCGTGCTGGTCATCGTGCTGACCGACAGCCCCGAGGTGGGGCGTGCCTGGGTGGAGCAGGTTCAGCCTTTGCTGGGCAGTGTCCCGCTGATGATGATCGCCAGCGCGCAGGCAGAGCCGATGCTGGCGCCTTACCTGGGCTCGGCGCAGGTGCAGGGGCTGGTGAGCGGTCTGCGCGGCGGTGCAGGATACGAACGGCTGATGTCTGCTGGCGGCGAAGCCACCCGTTTCTGGGGGGCTTATCAGAGCGGGGTGCTGATGGCGCTGGTGCTTTTCCTGTTCGGCATCGCTATCTCGGCGCTTTCCGGACGGGGCGGACGTTCTCGCAGGAGAAAGGCGTAGCCTATGATGGAATGGGTCTGGATGATTGCAGGGGTGGTGCTCACCCTGATGGTATTCTCCTACATCTTTGGGGATAACTTCCTTTTCCGCGTGGCAACCTATCTCTTTGTGGGGGTGGCGGCGGGCTATCTCTTTGTGGTGGTGTTTTATCAGGTGTTGATGCCGCGCCTGGTCGAGCCGATTCTTCTCGGGACGATGGGGGAGCGTGTGCTGGCGGTGGTGCCTCTGCTGGGTGCGGCGCTGTTGCTGTTTAAAATTTCGCCGCGTCTGGCGTTTCTGGGCAAAGCCCCCATGGCGTTTCTGGTAGGGGTTGGCGCGGCAGTTGCCATTGGCGGTTCGGTGTTTGGCACGCTGCTGGGGCAGGTGAACGCGGCAGGCGCGCCGTTCCGCAGTGGGAGCGGCATTCTGGAGGGCTTGCTGGCGCTCATCGGTGCTGTGGGGGTGCTGGCGTATTTCCAGTTCTCCACCCCTGCCCGCGCCTCGCTCTCCGGCGAAGTGCCCAAACGTCCTGCCTGGCTGGAAGCACTGGCTTGGGTGGGACAGATCTTCCTGGGCATCACTCTGGGCGCGCTGTTCTCCGGCGTGCTGATTGCTTCCATCACTGCACTCCTCGACCGCGTGCAAGCCATTCTGCTGTTGCTTGCGCGACTCCTCTCCTAGCGAAAGGTGCTCATGTCCTCGGTAATTGATGCGGAATCCTTCCTCGCCATTGATATCGGTTCCACCACCACCCGCGCCCTGCTGTTTGATGTGGTGGATGGCGCCTACCATTTTCTGGCGGCGGGCAGTGCTCCCAGCACCTGGGCGGCGCCGTTTCATGATGTTGGAGAAGGGGTGCACCTTGCCCTGACCCGGTTGCAGGAAATCACCTCACGCCCGATCATGGATGAGGGGAGCCGCCTCATCCTGCCCACCCGCCCGGACGGCTCGGGGGTGGATCGGCTGGCGCTGACGCTCTCGGCGGGCAACGATGTCAGAATGGTGGTCATCGGTCTGCTGGAAGAGGTTTCTCTGGCGAGCGCGCGGCGGCTGGCAACCACCACCTACGGCAAAATTGTGGAGAGTCTGGGGCTGAACGATCATCGCCGTCAGGATGCGCAACTGGACGCTCTGTTGCAAGCCAGCGCCGATTTCTTCATTCTGGCGGGCGGTACGGAAAAGGGCGCCACCCGCTCGGTGAGCAAACTGGTGGAACTGGTGTTGCTGGCGCTCAAAACCATGCGCCCCGAATCGCGTCCCCGCATTCTCTACTGCGGCAACCAGGCGCTCACCAAGAAACTAAAGGAAGTGCTCAGCCGCTACACGGAGGTCTTTGCGGCGCCCAACATCCGCCCGACTTTCGATCAGGAAGACCTGGCGCCTGCGGCGGATGCGCTGGCAAAGATGACCGTCAGTTTGCGCGGACAGCAGTTCGGCGGGTTGAGCGCTCTGGGGCAGTTGACGGCTGGGCCGGTTTTGCCCACTGCCATTGCCACGCTGCGGCTGGTGCGGTTCCTGAGCGAACTGTATGACCCTGCCAAGGGGGTGCTGGGGGTGGAGGTGGGTTCACACGCCACCTATCTGGCGGGCGCAATCGGCGGCAGGGAGCGTTTGAAGGTCTTCCGTCCTCTGGGCAACGGGCTGGGCATGCAGGGCGTGCTGGAGCGCATTTCCCCTGCCGATGTGGCGCGCTGGGTGCCGATGGAGGTGTCTGTTCAGGAAGTGGAAGACTACCTGTGGCAGAAGAGCCTCTACCCTGCCACCATTCCTGCCACCACCACCACGCTGGCAATCGAACAGGGGCTGGTGCGGGAGATTCTGCGCTACGCCGCGCAGGCATTTCAAGAGGATTACCCCGACTGCGCCATGACCTTTGAGCCGATTTTTGCCGGCGGTGCGGCGCTGGCGCAGGCGGGTTCGCCGGTACAGTCTCTGCTCATGCTGCTGGATGGGCTTCAACCCACCGGCGTGAGCACGCTGTTCCTCGACCCCTACGGGCTGATGCCCGCGCTGGGGGCAATTGCCGCCGCCAATCAACTTCTGCCGGTGCAAATTCTGGAAAGCGGCGCCTTCCAGAACCTTGGTGCGGTCATCTGCCCGGTGAGCAATGCAAAGCCCGGTACGGTCATCCTCAAAGCGCGGCTGGTTTACGAGGATGGCAACGAGGTGAAGATGGAGATCAGGCAGGGCTCGCTGGTGCCACTGCCCATCCGTCACGGACAGACGGCGCGCCTGTATCTGGAAGCCATGCGCGGTACCGAAATTGACCCGCGCCGCAAGACGGCGGGGGGCTTCAAAATCGTCGGCGGGCTGTGCGGCGCGGTGATTGACGCCCGCGGCAGACCGCTTTCTCTGCCCGCTGAGCCGAACCGCCGCCGCGAACTGCTGCTGCGCTGGACGCAGGCGCTGGAAACCCGGCGACCGGTATGAACCTTGCAACGGAGAACGGATAAGGACAGTCTATGCTTGCACAGGTAACTCACATTCTCGGCTTGACCAGCATTCGGCGGGTGCGCACCCTGCCGGTGAGCGGGCGGGTGCTGGTTGCCAGCCGTCAAAAGGTCAACGCTTCCGATGTCATCGCCGAAGCACAAATCCCCTCTCAGCATGTGCTGGTGGATGTGCGCCGCGCCCTGCGGTTAAGCAGCGTGGAGCAAGCCCAGCGCGCCATCGTGCGCAATGAGGGCGAGCGCGTCTTCGAGGGCGATGTGATTGCCGAGACCGGCGGGCTGTTCCAGCGCATGGTGCGCGCCCCTGCCGATGGTCAGGTGGTGATGATTGCCGGCGGGCGGGTGATTCTGGAGGTGCAGAGCCAGCCCGTCCAGATCGTCGCCGGAGTGCCGGGCTACGTCACCGAGGTCATTCAGGAACGCGGGGCGGTCATTGAAGGGCAGGGGGCGTTGATTCAGGGCGCCTGGGGCAACGACCGCGTTGCCGAGGGGATGCTGGTCAACCTGCTCAACGCACCGGACGAGGAAATGACCCGCCAGAAGATGGATGTGAGTCTGCGGGGGGCGGTGGTGGTTGGTGGAATGTGCACCGACGCCGAAGTTCTGCGCATGGGCGAGGAACTGCCTCTGCGCGGGCTGATTCTTTCCAGCATGAGCGCCAGTCTGGTGCCGGTGGCGCGCAGTGTCAGTTACCCCATTCTGCTCACCGAGGGGTTTGGGCGTATTCCCATGAACGAAGCGGCGTATGCGCTCATCAGCACCAACGATAAGCGCGATGTTGCCCTGTACACCCCCTTCCGTCCGCTGGCGGGAGAGCGCCCCGAACTCATCATCCCCCTGCCGGCGGTGGGCGAACCCGCGGCAGACTTTGCCTACTTTAAACCGGATCAAAAGGTGCGCATTTCAGGAGCGCCGTACCCCTCTCATGTGGGGGTGCTGGTGCGCCTGTTGCCGGGGCTGACCGTTCTGCCCAACGGGGTGCGGGCGCAGGCGGCAGAAGTGCGCCTGAGCAAAGACACCCTGGTGGTGGTGCCCCTTGCGAATCTGGAAGTGATACAATCGGTATAATCCACGAAGAAGGAGAACGCGCAGATGTCCGACCAGAACCCATTTGAGGACCTCGATTTTGGAGAGGAAACCCCATCCGAGCCACAGCCGCAGGAAGAAAAGCCCGGCAATCGCAACTTCATGATTGCTCTTGGCATTATCGGCGGGATTTTCTTGCTGGCTCTGATTCTCCTGGCTGTGATGGTGTTCTTTGTTTTGCCCCAGCGCAATGCTGCCCTGCGGGAACAACAGCAGGCACTGCTGGCGGCAAACACCGCCACGGCATTTGCCGCCACCGAGAACGCTCAGCAGGCGCTGTTACTGCTGACCCCCTCGGCGACGCCCATCCCCTCGCCGACACCGGTGCCGCCTACCAACACGCCGGTGATCGTCCAGCCGCCCACTGCCACCCCCACGCTGACGCCCACCTCGGTGTCGGACGCGCAGAAAGCCACCCTGGCGGCTCAGCAGACGCAACTGGCGCAAGGCAAGTTCACTGCCACGGTCCTGCCCACCTCAACTGCCCTGCCCACCACCGGTTTTGCCGACGAGGTGGGCTTGCCCGGGATGATTGGCATGGGCGTGGCGCTGGTGGTAATCATCCTGGTAGCGCGGCGACTGCGCTCTTCGTAGGGCTTTTGACTCCTCTTTTCGGCTGAAGACCGGCGGGGCATCCCCTGCCGGGGGCGGTCGGTCGGCGCTTCCCGTTGACGGGATCACCGGAACCCGGCGATGACGGTTCAGTGCATGGAAACAGGTCCTGCACAACCGCCATCGCCGGTTGTTTTTTTGTCCTGCCTGCTCTGCGAACCTCTGGCGGGAAGTTGGATGGGATAGGGGATGACCGGCTCACTGTGGGCATCAGGAAATTCCTGATTGACGGCATCGGCTGTGGAGCACTATCTTAAAAACATGAGTGCTCATCGAATTCTTCTCGTGGACGACAGTCCACAGTTTCTGCAAAGCGCTTCCAGCCTGCTGCAGAGTATCCCGGGACTGGAACTGGTGGGTACCGCCCAGACCATGACGGAAGCGGTCGAGCAGGCAGAACGCCTCTCCCCCGATTTGATTCTGATGGATCTGATTCTCCCTGACGGCAACGGCATCGAAGCCGCGCGCCAGATTCGCGCCAGAGGGTTACCCGCGCAAATCGTCATCCTCTCCATTTACGACATGTACGACTACCGCGAAGCCGCTGAAACGGTGGGCGTGCTCGATTTCATCCCCAAGCAGGATCTGAGCGAGGAACTCATCCGTTCGTGGCTGAGCCGTTCGCCCAGGGAGAATGTGCGGCGGCGGATACTGGTGGTGGACGACTCGCCAACCATCCGCCGCATGATCATCACCGCGCTCAAACCGCTGGAGGCTGATTTCGAGGAGGCGGGCAACGGGCTGGAGGCGCTGGAAAAGATGACCCTGATGTCCTTCGACCTGGTGACGCTGGATATCAACATGCCCGATATGCACGGCATGGAAGTGCTGCAGTTCATCCGTCAGGTGGATCGGTTGAGGAATCTGCCCGTCATCATCCTCACGACTCGCGGGGATGAAGAAAGTTTGCAGGAAGCCATGCATCTGGGCGCCAGCCGCTACCTGACCAAGCCGTTTTCTCCGTCGGTGCTGCTGCACACCGTAGAGGAGTTGTGGAAATGATTCCGCCCGATGTGCCATTTTCTGATCTGGAAGGGTTTTTTGAAGAGGCGGATGAACATCTGCAGAGCATTACCCGCCTGTTGCTGGAGTTTGAACAGCGTTACAGCGGTTCCGGGAAAGACCGCCCGCTGACTGCGCTGGAAAAAGCCCGGCAGGCGGAGGAAATCAATGCCCTGTTCCGCTCGTTTCACACTCTCAAGGGACTGTGCGGGATGGTGGGCTTGAGCGCGGGGGCGGAACTCAGCCATGCCATGGAGAGCATCCTGCGCGAGGTGCGCGATCAGCACCTGGAATTTTCTGCCGAACTCATCGGTGCGCTGATTGAGGGCGTCAAGCGCCTGACGGTGGTGATTGTCGCCCTGCGCAACCCTGCCGCACCGCCGCCGCCCGTTGAAGACATTCTGCTGCGTTTGCAGGCATACCGCCCTGAGAAGCCAGCCTCGAAGAAATCCCGTGCCGGGAAGGAAAGCCCTTCTGTTTCTGCACTGCAGGGCGGGGCTGTGACAGACAACCTGCTCTCCAGCCTCAACGATCTGGAAAAAGCCCTGCTGGAAGAGATGAAACAGGCTGGTATGCAGATTGGCGTGGTGGTGTACGACCCCACCCGTCAGCCGGGCGAGAAATCGCGGGTCAATCAGATTCGCGCCTTTCTGGAAGCGCAGGGGAAAATCATCAAAGCCCAGCCGATCATCGAAAATCAGGTGGTGCGCTTTGCCTTTCTGTATGCGGGCAGGGCGCGCCCTGAAGCCCCCGACCTGCCGCCGCTGGACTGGATTCCTCTGCAGGAGCCCGGGCGGGTTTCTCCCGTAGAGCCTGCCGCGCCTGAACCGGCTCCAGAGGCAATCGCCGCGCCGGTTGCCCCACCCGCGGTGATTTCCACCGTTTCCATCCGCGTGGAACTGGCGAGGATGGATGCCTTGATGCAGACGGTGGGCGATCTGGTGATTACCCGCTCGCGTCTGGAGGAAATTTTGCCCGAACTGCGCGGCGCGCCGCCCGCCGTGCTTGACCGTCTGGAGCAGATCATCCTCCGCATGGGCAGGCAGGTGCGCAATCTGCGCCAGACGGTGGTGCGCATGCGTCTGGTGCCGCTTTCGGAGGTCTTCTCGCGCATGCCCCTTGCCGTGCGCGACCTTGCCCAGCAGTCGGGCAAGGAGGTGCAGATGATACTGGAGGGCGCCGAGACGGAGATTGACAAGTCGCTGGTGGAGCGCCTGCTTGACCCGCTGTTGCATCTGGTGCGCAATGCCATCAGCCACGGGATTGAAGCCCCGCAGGAACGGGTGCAGGCGGGAAAGCCCCCGCAGGGCACCATCTGGGTGCGGGGACGTCCCGAGGGCGACCGTGTGATTATTGAAGTCAGCGATGACGGGCGCGGGGTGGATGTGCAGAAGGTGACGGAAAAAGCCCGCGCGCTGGGCTGGCTGAAGGAAGACCGCCCTCTGAACATGAACGAGGTGCTGGAGGTGCTGTGCCGCCCCGGCTTTTCGACCCGTGAAGATGCCGATATGGGCGCCGGGCGCGGGGTGGGCATGAACGTGGTCATGGAAACCATCCGCCATCTGGGCGGGCAGATGAGTCTGACCAGTGAGTGGGGCAAGGGTACCACCTTTTCTCTGCGCCTGCCGCTCACCCTCACCATTCTGGATGCCCTGATTGCGGAGAGCGGCGGCGAACGCTACGCCATTCCCCGCGCGCTTGTGCGCGAGGTCATCGAGGTCAACCCTGCCGAGACCACGCGCTTCATGAACAGCACCCTGTTGACCCTGCGCGGTAAGGCGGTGCCGCTGTTTGCCCTGCACGACTTCTTCCACACCACCCCCAAGCCCACCCGCATCATCCCCGGGATTGTGCTGGGCGATGAAGACCATCCCGTGTGCGTCATGGTGGATCGCGTGGTGGGCATCCGTGAAGCGGTGATGCACCCCCTGTCAGACCCGCTGGTGCGCACGGCGGGCGTCAAGGGCGCTACCGAGATGGGCGATGGCAGTGTGATTCTCATTGTGGATCCCGAAGACATCATCTACAACGTTGCCCGACCGCGTGAGAACCCTCAGGAGGAGTAAATCTATGCCCAAACTGGAACCCTACATCCTGTTTACCGTTGCCGATACCACCTACGGCGTGCTGTCCGATCACATCCAGCAGATGGAGATGATTGAACAGATTACCCGCGTGCCCAATGTGCCCGCCTTTGTGGATGGCATTGTGTACCTGCGCGGCAAAGTCCTGCCGGTGGTGAACCTGCGCGTCCGTTTTGGGCTGGAGCGCATTCCCTACGACCTGCAAGCCCGCCTGATTGTGGTGCAGATGGGCGATCGGCTGGTGGGTATGGCAGTGGACTCGGCACGGGAATTTGTCCGCCTGGACAGTGAGCAGATTCAACCGCCTCCGCCCGCCCTGCAGGCGGAGGGCAACCGTTTTGTGGCGGGGGTGATTCCCCATCAGGGACGCCTCGTGTTGATTCTCAATCTGGAGGAAATCCTCTCGCCCGATGAAAAAGCCCGCTTAACTCAGACACCAACCACACCCTGAAAGAATTGGAGGAGAAACCCCATGACTGCACTACCCGTAAATGACGTGAGTTTTGAAGCCGTTTTAAGCACCGCCAATGAAATTTCGGCTTCGCTGAAGGAAACCGTTACGCAGACCGAAGCCATTGCCTCATCGGCGCAGCAGTTAAGCGCAAGCATTGAGGAAACCACCGCCTCCATTCAGCAGGTAGGCGGGATGACAAACAATCTGGCAACCGCCACGATGGAAACCGCCGCCTCGGTGGAGGAAATCTCGCGGGTGAGCCGCAATCTGGCGGATATTGCCTCCGAACTGGCGACCTCGTCGAACCAGAGCGCCGCGTCCATCACGCAGATTTCGGGCAACCTGAGGAGCATTTCCGGCGATACCGACAATCTGGCGTCCAGCGTGAACGAAACTGCCGCCAGTCTGGAAGAGATGAGCAAATCCATCCAGAGCGTGGCGCAGAACGCGCAGGATCTGGCGGCATCCAGTGAGCAGACGTTTGCCTCGATTAACGAGATGGCGGCGTCCATTGAAGAGGTGACTGCCACCATGGGCAAGGTGGCGGGTTCGGTGGACGAGATTTCCACGTCCATCAATGAGATGGCGGCGTCCATTAATCAGGTGGCGGGCAATGCTGAGCAAATTAACACCGCTTCCACGCAGGCGGCGGCTGCCGTTCAGCAACTGGATCGTTCGGTGCGTTCCACGGCTTCGCTGGCAAAGCAGGTGTCCGAAATCATTACCCGCGCCAGCCGCGATGCCGAGGTGGGTGCGGCTTCGGTGCAGAAGTCCATTACCAGCATGGGCAAGGTGCGCGAGAGCACCCAGAACGCCACCAATGTGATTAAAAATCTGGGCAAGCGCGCCGAGGAAATCGGCAGTATCGTGGACACGATCAGTTTGATTGCCGAACGCACCAACCTGCTTTCGCTGAACGCTTCTATCGAAGCCGCCCGCGCGGGTGAGGCGGGACGCGGCTTTGCCGTGGTGGCGGAGGAAATCCGCAATCTGGCGGATCGTTCCGCCAAAGCCACCGCCGAGATTGCCGCCATCATCCGCGCCCTGCAGTCGGCGGCACAGGAAGCGGTGAGCATTACCGGCGAGAATCTGCGGGTGACCGATGAGAGCGCCAGTCTCGCCGAGGAAGCCGCCCGCGGACTGCGGCAGATTCTGGACGCCTTCAGCGAGACCCATTCGTACATGGAGCAGGTGAACCGCGCCACCGAAGAACAGGTGAGCGCCAGCGCCAATGCCCTTAACGAGGTCAATACGGTTAATGTACAGGTGCGCCAGATTGCCCAGGCAACCGCCGAGCAAAACAAGGTCGCCCAGACCATTGTGCTGGCGGTGAATAACGTCAAGAAAGCCAGCGATCAGGTGGTGCAGGCGATGAACGAGCAGTCCACGGCGGCGCGCGAGATTGTGCGCGCCACGCAGGAAATTTCCCGCCTGACGGGGCTGGTCTCGCGTTCGATGAGCGAGCAAGCCCACGGCACCGATCAACTGGTTGCGGCGGTAGAATCCATCCGCAAGGGAGCGCAGTCCACCGCCCGCGCCCTGCAGGAGATCAACCTGGGCATGGATTTGCTCACCAAAGAGTCCAACCGTGTCAATCAACTGGTGGGACAGATAACCAAAGCCTCGTCCGAGCAGGCGGCGGCGACCACGCAGATTGCCGCGGCGATGGAAAACATCCGCGTGAACACGGATCAGATCAACCGAGCCATGGGAGAGCAAGCCCAGGCGGCGCAGGAAATCAGCACGGCTACCCGCGACATCAGCCGCCAGATCAGCATGATTGCCCGCCTGAACAAGGAGCAAACCGACTCGGCGAATTATCTGGTCAACGCGCTGTACAAACTGGAGAGCCGTTTGAACCCGCCCGCCGCGCGATCGACGCGCCGCACCACCAGAGAATAATCTCAAGAGGCTGAACAGGTGTCTATGGATTCGCTTTCGCTGGAAGGTCTGTTTTCCTCAAACTGGCAGGAACGCCGCAGAGCGGTGGAAGCCCTGATTGCGGCACAGGATGAAGCCCTCATCCCGCACCTGCTGGAGGTTATCCGCCAGCAGCACCGCGACATCAACGCGCTTAACGCCGCTCTGCAAATCCTGACGGAGATGAAGTACGACGTCCTGCCTGGCATCATTTCCCTGTGCGCCGACCCCAGTCCCGAGGTGCGTACCTATGCCGTGCAGGTGCTGGGTTCCCTGCAGGATGAGCGCGCCATTTCGGCGCTCATTCAGGCGCTGGACGATTCTGACCCCAACGTGCAGTTCAACGCCATTGTGGCGCTGGGTCAATTGCGGGCGCTGGAAGCCATTCAGCCGCTGACCCGCCTTGCCCGAAGCGGCAACTTTTACCTGGCGTATCCCGCCGTGGAAGCCCTGATTCAAATGAACACCCCGCTCATCCTGCCCTCCCTGCTGGATTTGCTGGAGATTCCCGAACTGGCGCCCGCCGCCGTCAATGCTCTGGGCGAACTGGGCAATACCACCGCCATTCTGCCCATCCTGGACTGGATGAAAAGCCCTCACGGCGACTGGATGATCGCTCTGCCTGCGCTGGTGAATCTGGCGGAATGCTGTGGCGAACGGTACGGGCATCAAAAAGCGGTGCAGGATTTCATCATCGCTCACCTGGGCGACCTGTTTCCCGAAAAAATCTTCCCCTTTCTTCAACAGGTGGCTGAGAGGCGCTTGCCTCAGCGCGCCACCCCCACCTACCGCGCTCTGGTGACGGTGACGGGCTGGTGGCTGGCTTCGACGGTGGCGCCCGGCACGCAGGATGCCCTGCGGGAGGATGTCATGCGGGCGCTGGCACTGCTTCTGGAAACCCCTGTGCTTCGCGAGACCGCCATCGAAGCCCTGCGCATGGGCGGGAAGCCTGCCGCGCCGTATCTGATCACCACCCTGCAACACCCTGACCCGGAAGTGTGCATTCTGGGATTGCGCGCCCTCGGGCAGGCGGCGGGCAGGCAAGCCGTTCCCGCACTGGTGGCTCTGCTGGATGAGGAAGACGACCGCATTGTCTCGCTGGCGGCGGCAGTGCTGGCAAAGATTGGCGATTTGAGCGCCTTTTTACCCCTGACTCAGCATCTGGGGCACCCTTCCCCGGTGGTGCGTCAGAATATCATTGCCGCGCTCAACTCGCTGGGACACCCCGAACACACCCGCCTGATTCTGCCCCTGCTGGACAGCGAAGATCACTGGACGCGTGAGGCGGCAGTGCGCACGCTGGGTTACTTCGGCGACCCTGAAGCGCTGGATGCCCTGCTTGCCCGCTTTGAGGGCGAGACCGAGGTGGTTCAGCGCGCCATTGTGGAGAGTTTGCCGTACTTTGAGGATGAGCGCGTCACGGGTCTTCTGCTGGAGTGCGCGCGTTCGCCGCGTTTTCATCTGCGGCAGTCTGCCCTGCGGGCGCTGGCGCATGCTCCCGAGCCGCTGGCGCTTTCCATTCTGCGGGAGGAGGTTCATCATCCCGATGCGCGCATCCGACTGGCGGCGTGCCGTTCGCTTGCTGCTCTGCGATCGCCGCTTGCCTTCGAGGATTTCATGGCGTTGAGCCGTGACGAGCATCCCGCCGTGCGCGCCTTTGCGGTGGAAGCGCTGGGGATGTATGCCAGCCGTCCACTGACGGCAGTGCTGCGCCCGTGCCTTGAGGATTTTGAGCCCGATGTGACCCTGCGGGCGGTGCGGGTGCTGGGCGAGCAGGGCGACCCTGAGGCAGTGCCTTTGCTGATTCAGGCGAGCAGGTCGCCGCACTCCGAAATCCGCCGTGAAGCCATTCAGGCGCTGGGACATTTTTCCAGCGAGGAAGTCATTGACCGCCTGAGCGAACTGGCAAAGAACCGCGAAACCCGTGAGGATGCCCTGCAGGCGCTTGCCGCAACCGGCAGTGAACGCGCCGCGCTGGTGTTGATGGATTTCCTCACCCCCTTTGAGACCCGCGAGAGTGCCATCCGCGCGCTGGCAGGCATGGGCGATGGCATTCTGCCTCTGCTGGAGCGCCACCTGTACTCGCCGGTTTTGCCGCTGGCGGTGCGTCTGGCAATTGTGGAGGTCTGTCACCGCATGCATACGTCCGCTGCCATCGAGACGCTCATTCGCCTGATTCAGCACCCGCACACCGAGGTGCGTCTTGCCAGCATGCTGGCGCTTCTGGATCTGGGCAGTGAACGGGCGGCGCCGGTGCTGCGCCAGATGGCGCGCGCCGAACCCAATCCTGCCCTGCGAATGTTAATCAATCGCTTTCTGCAACCCTCGCTTTAATGGAGGATGGCATGCTGCGACCGCTGGGTGAAACCATCACGCTGCCTGAGGATCTGTTTGCTCTGCTGAGCGAGTTGATTCGTCAGCGGCTGGGGCTGGAGTACACCCCGGAAAAGCGCACCATCCTGCAGGATCGCCTGTACCCTCTTCTGGTGGAGGAGGGCATGGATTCTTTTTTCGACCTGTACTACCTGCTCAAGTACAATTCGGGCAATGAGGAGTTGTGGAAGCGGGTGCAGAGCGCGCTGGCGGTGCGGGAAACCTACTTCTGGCGCGAGGTGGATCAAATCCTTGCGGCGGCAAACCACCTGATTCCCGCCCTGCAGGCGCAGTCGCCGGGTCGGGTGGTGCGGGTGTGGCATGCCGCCTGTGCCTCCGGCGAGGAGCCGTACTCGCTTGCCATGGCAGTGCGTGAGAACGGCGCCGTGGACTGGGATCGGATTGAGATTATCGGCACCGATTTTGATGAGACCTCGCTGAACGTGGCGCGGCGGGGTGTGTACGGCATGCGTTCGTTCCGGGTTTTGCCCCCCCATTTACGGGAAAAGTACTTTACAGAAGTGCAAAGCCAGCATTTTCAGATTCACGAAGATTTTCTTAAAAAGGTACAATTCAGGTACCTGAATTTGATGGACGAAGCGGGAATGCAGAGCATGCAGGGATTCGACCTCATCTTTTGCCGCAACGTCTTCATTTACTTTGATGTTCCCTCCATCACCCGCACGGCGCAATGCTTTTATCAGGCTCTGCATAACCCGGGGTATCTTTTTTTAGGCGCGGCGGAAAGTTTACTGCGCATTTCCACCCGCTTCGAACTGCGTGAACTGCACCGCGCTTTCGTATACGTCAAACAGGAAAAAGGGGACGCATAGAAAGATGAACGCCAGACCTGTTCGCGTGTTGGTTGTGGATGATTCGGCATACATTCGCAAGGTGGTGAGCGAAATGCTCACGCGCGACCCGCAGATTCAGGTGGTGGGTACTGCCCGCAACGGCAGGGACGCGCTGGAAAAGGTTGCCATTCTGCAGCCCGACGTGGTCACACTGGATTTAATCATGCCGGAGATGGACGGCATCGGCTTTTTGAAAGAGCAGATGAAGCGCCGGGTGTTGCCCGTCATTGTGGTGAGCATTGCCAGCGAAAATGGCGAACTGGTGGTGCAAGCCATGGAGAGCGGGGCGGTGGACTTTGTGCAGAAGCCCACCGCGCTGGCTTCGGAACGGGTGTATGAAATTCAGGAAGACCTCATCGCCAAAGTGAAAACGGCGGCGAATATCCAGCCGGAGCGCATTTCCACAGCGGTTGCCATCCCTGCGGCGCCTTTGCCGGCGCCTGTGCCGCGCACCGGGCAGGTGGATGCGGTGGTGCTGGGCATTTCCACCGGCGGTCCGCAGGCGCTGGCGCAGTTGATCCCCGCCCTGCCCGCCGATCTGCCTGTGCCGATGGCGGTGGTGCTGCACATGCCGGTGGGGTACACGGCGCTGTTTGCCGCCCGCCTGAACGAGATCAGCCGTCTGGAGGTCATCGAAGCCGCCGAGGGTGACGAGATGCGACCCGGCAGGGTTTTGCTGGCTCCTGCCGGACAGCACTTGAGCCTGCGGCGCACGCTGGACGGCAGGGTGGTGGCGGCGCTGAGTTTGCGCCCCCTGGATACGCCCCACCGTCCCTCGGTGGATGTGCTGTTCAAATCGGCGGCAGACGTGTACGGAAGGCGCCTGCTGGGGATTATCATGACCGGCATGGGCAACGACGGTGCGTCTGGCGCGGCATGGATTAAAGCGCAGGGCGGAACCATCATTGCCGAGGCGCAGGAATCCTGCGTGGTGTACGGTATGCCGCGCGCCGTAATCGAAGCCGGACTGGCAGATTTCACTGTGCCCCTGCAGGGCATGGCGGAAGCCATTTTGAAGATGGTGTAGCAGAGGAGGCAACCGGCATCTATGACCCGAATTTTGCTCATTGACGACTCGCGCTACGCCCGCAATACCCTCAAACAGGCCCTGGGAGACGGCTACGAATATCTGGAAGCCGCCGATGGGCTGAGCGGGCTGGAGATTTACTTTCTGGAAAAGCCCGAACTGGTCATCCTCGACCTGACCATGCCCGGGATGAACGGGCTGGAGATGCTGGCGCAGTTGAAAGCCATTCAGCCCTCGGCAAAGGTGATCGTCTGCTCGGCGGATGTGCAGGAATACAGCCAGCAGGAACCCTGCGGCTGAGGGCGTGCGCTTTCATCCAGAAGCCCATTGTTCCGGAAACCCTGCGCGAAGCGGTGTCTGCGGAACTGGAAAGAGAGGGATAAATGCATCTTTCCGCTGAACAAATGGATACCCTGACCGAGATGGTCAACATCGGCTTTGGGCGCGCCGCCGCTTCGCTCTCGGCGCTGGTGCGTCAGCGCATTGTGCTGATAGCGCCAGAAATTGCCCTGTACCCGCTGGAAGAACTGCCGCACCAGTTAAATTTCCTCAGCCCGGAAGTCACCTCGGTGCATCAAATCTTCAGCGGGGCGATCAACGGCGACGCCATTCTGCTGCTGGATTACGAGAGCGCCTCGATCCTGGTCAACCTGCTGACCGGCGAACCGCCCGTGCCGCGCCCGCTGACCTCATCCGACCGCGAAGCCCTGACCGAAATCGGCAACATTCTGCTGAATGCATTTATCGGTACGCTGGGCAACCTGCTGAAGGTGAAGATTTTCTTTGCCGTGCCGCGCCTGAACATTGAAGCCGTCCACGATATGCTCCAGACGCTCCACATCGGCGGGAGCGAAATCCGCTACACGCTGGTGGTCAAGACCTACTTTGAAACCAGCGACGGCAGTGTCAGCGGCTATGTGGTCATGGTCATGGGGCTGGAATCGCTGGAACGCCTCAGCGCCGCGCTGGATCCCTCGCCGGAGAGTCCGAAGTAGCCTGCCATGATCGGTTTTCTGACCCTTTCTCCCGATTTAACCATCACCCAGTGGAGCGAACCGCTGGTGTACCTGACCGGCAAGACGCAGGAAGAGGTGCAGGGGCGCAGTCTTTTTGACGTCTTTCCGGAGTTGCGCCTTTCGGGGCTGGAAGTAGCCGTACGGCATGTTCTGGAGACCGGGGCGCCTTTTTTGCTGTCCAATGCACTGCACCGCACCATCCTGCCTGCGGCAGACGGCGCGCCGGTGATGCAGAGCGGGCAGTTGTATCCGCTCTTTCAGGGCGAGGAAGTGGTCGGGGTGATTTTAACCGTGCAGGATATCAGCGACCGTCTGGTGGTGGAAGAGGAACTGCGCAACACAATTCGCCTTTTGCAGGCGCAGAACGACATCCGCCGGGCGGTGCTGGACGAGGAGATGGTCTCGCCGGAGCAGGTCATTGTGGAGCAGGCACTTACCGTCAGTGGGGGGGTGCTGGCGCACCTGTACCTGTATGAGGAAGATGAACTGAAGCCCGCCGCGGTTGCCAGCGTGGACGGCGAAGCCAGCGTTCCGCCGCCTGCCCCACCGCTGATTGTGGAAGAAGTGTTCCTGAAGGGTGCGCCTCTGCACATCCTGAATGCCTTTGCCACCCCGGGCTACCGTCCCTTCCATCCGCACACGCAGGCGGCGCTGGCACTGCCGCTGCACAACAGGGACCGTCCTCTGGGGGTGCTGTATCTGGAAAGTGCCTGGGCTTCCAGTTTTCTGGGCGAAGCCCGCCAGCGCCTGCAGACGCTGGCGAGCGCGGTTGCCCATGCCCTGCACACCTGCGCTGTGCGCCGCGCCGAGAAGCGGCGCACAGCAGAACTGGATGCGATCAACCGGCTTTCGGAGGCTCTGCAGAAAAGCACCCAGCCGCAGGACGTGCTGGAGGTTTTGCTGGTGCACAGTGCGCAGGCGCTGAACGCGCACAGCGCCCTGCTGCTGGTACCGCAGGCGGATCCGCAGGGTTTGCTGGTGCGGTATGCCCTGGGTGCCCTGCACGACTGCGCGGGGATGCTCTTTCCCATTGAGGAGTCCCTCACGGCGCAGGCGTACCGCCTGCACAGCCCTCTGCTGGCGTACGACCTGTACGCCGCTCAGGGCGCTGAAGCGGTGATGAAAGAAGCCCTTCAGCGGGCAGAATTGCCCTCTCCCTCGGGGCTGTTCGTGCCGGTGGTGGTGCAGGGGCAGGTCGAAGCCGTGCTGGTGCTGGTTTCCACCCCGCCCGCGCGCTACCGCACTGCCGACCGCCAGTTAGGGCAGACGCTGGCGCAGATGGGCGCCAGCGCCATCGAGCGTCTGCGCCTGCAAGCCCAGACCCGCAGGCAGGTGGAACAACTGGCGCTGGTCAACCGCATCAGCCAGCGCCTTGCCGCCAGTCTGGACCCCCAGCGGGCGTTCCAGTTGACGGTGGAGAGTCTGGTGAATGAACTGGGCTACCCTCTGGCGGCGGTGTTTTCGCTGGACGTAAAGGGCGGGGAACTGGTGCTGGAAGCCCTGTACAGCCATGCCCCTCTTCAAGACCAGCCCGGGGCGCGCTTTCCGGCAGGGCAGGGCGTTGCCGGGGTGGTACTGCGCACCGGCAAAACCTACCTGTGCAATCAGTGCGGCACCGACCCGCACTATCAGCCGTGGAACGGCTTTCACCCGGGTTCGGAAATCTGCGCGCCGGTGACGGTGGGGGGCGAAATCCGCGGGGTGCTTCTGGTGGAAGCGCCGCAGGAAGATGCCTTTTCCCTGAGCGACCAGGACCTCATTGAGACGCTGGCGACGCAACTGGGGGTGGCATGGAACAACGCCCTGCGCTTTCAAGCCAGCGAACGTGCCGCCCGGCGGCTGGCGATCATTGATCAAGCCAGCCAGCGCCTGACTTTCAGCCCCAGTTTGCAGACGGTTGCCGAGGTGGTGCTGGATGTGTCTTTTGCCCTGCTGAACGCGCGCCGCGGGGGGGTGTATCTGGTGGAAAAGGACGAAATTCTGCGTCCGCTGGCGCTGAGAGGGGTTCCTGAGACTGTGGTTCAGAGGCTGAGAGAAACTCCGCTCAGCGTGCACACCGGTCTGTTTGCCACCGTGTTCAAGACGCGCCGGGCTGTCTTCATCCCCGATGTGAAGAGCGACCCGCGGGTAGAGATAATCCCCGGCTATACCGGCGAGCAAATCTACTGCTTCCCGCTCATCTCGGGCAGTCGTGTGATAGGTGTCGTTGATCTGGACACCATCCCCGGCGATGAAGAGGTGATGACTCTGGTGCAGACCTTCTTCAGCCGCATTGGCACCACGCTGGAAAACCTTTTGCTCTACGATCAAACGGTGCGTCTGTCTCAACAGCGCGCCATCCTGCTGAACATTTCCACCCAGTTTGCCGCCGCGCTGGAGATGTCTGCCGTGCAGAGCGATATTCTGGCAGGGGCTCAGAGCGCGCTGGATGCCGACCTGGTGTGGCTGTTTTCGGTGTCTGGCGATTCTCTCACCCTTCTGGCGGGCAATCCACCGCTGGTGAGGGCTGGGGAGTGGTCTTATCCACCCGGCACGGTCATCTCTGTGGACCATTGTGCTCTCTTCCAGCAGGTGCTGGAGGAGAAAGTTGTTCTGTTTACTTCCGGCAGGGAGATACCGGGCAAATTGATGCACGAGCAGGGCATTCAGGACGTGGCGGCGGCGCCCCTGCTGGTGGGCGAAAACCCCATCGGACTGCTGGTGTGGGGCAGTCGTCGGGCAGATTTCTTTACCGCGGAAGACAAACGCACCCTCCTGCAGGGTGTTGCCAGCCAGGCTGCCATTGCCCTGCACCGCGGTATGCTCAATCAGCGTCTTCAGCATCACGCTGAGGAACTGACGGAGATGGTGGAAGCGCGCACGGCGCAACTGCGCGCCGAGAAAGAGCGCACCCAGGCGGTGCTGGATGCCGCCGGAGAGGGCATTTTCGTCCTCGACCCGCAGGGGGCGTTCCTGTACGGCAACCCGGCTTTTGAGCACATCACCGGTTATTCGCCGGCAGAGTTGCTGGCAAACGGCGCCTGGCTCTGGCTGGGTGAAAACACGGGCAATCTGTTTGCGGAGTATCTTGCCAGTCTGCCGCAGGAAGGGATGGCGCCGCGCTGGGAGAAAGAGGTTCGCGGGCGGCGGCGCAACGGCATGCCTCTGGATGCCGTCCTGACTCTTACACCGGTGCATGATGAAGAAGGCAGGGTGCTCGAGCATGTCGGTACCCTGCAGGACATCACCCGGCTGAAGGAACTGGATCGGCTGAAGTCGGAGTTTGTTTCGAATGTGAGCCATGAACTGCGCACGCCGCTGACCAGCATCAAACTGTACGCCGAGCAGTTGCCCGGCGCTTCTCCGGAGCGTGTGGGGCGCTATCTGGCGGCGCTGAACCGCGAAACTGCCCGGCTGGAAGCCATGGTGGAAGACCTGCTGACCATCTCGCGGCTGGATCTGGGCAAAACCCGCATGGAAATTGTGCCCCTGCCGCTGGCGCCGTTTGTGCATGAAATCGTCGAAGACCGGCGGATGCTGGCGCAGAGCCGCGGGTTGACCCTGCATTTCCAGTGCGAAGAAGCCCTGCCGCCCGCCGCGGGTGATAAGCGCTTTGTGATGCAGATCGTCACCAATCTGCTCACCAACGCCATCAACTACACGCCGGCAGGGAAGAACATCTTCATCACCGTTCAGCGCGATCCGCAGGAAGCGCACTTCCTGCGCCTGATGATTGAAGATGAAGGGGTGGGTATTCCTGCCGGGGAACTGCCGCACCTCTTTGAGCGCTTTTTCCGTGGGAGCGCCGGCAGGAAACTGCAGGTGCCCGGCACCGGTCTGGGGCTGTCCATTGTCAAAGAGATGGTGGATCGCCTGAACGGCACCATCCGCATGGAGAGCGAGGAGGGGAAAGGCACGCGGGCAATTGTGTGCCTGCCGGTGTGGAAAGAAGAGGGTTAAAGAGGTATGAAGGTGAAAACCCCCTGGCCCTTTGAGTCGGATCTGGCGCATATTTTCCTGTCGTTTTGTGAGCGGGTGCCTTTTGGCGTCATCCTGACCGATCGGGCACTGCGTGTAGTGCACCTGAACGGCTGGGTGAAGGAGCGTCTGGCGGAACGGTCGCGGGAGTGGGAGGGCGCCTCCCTGCCGGACCTGCTGGACGGTGAGGCGGAAGAATATCTTCTGCCCCGTTTCGAGGATACGCTGCAGAACGGCACCACGCAGACGCTTTCCTTCCGCTTTCATCCCATTGCCTTCCGGTTGCAGAACGAGCGCGGCGCGCCCCTGCCGCAATCGGTCACGCTGATGCCCCTGTACGACCGCGACGCAATCAGCGGGGTGATGATTCTGATTCAGGACGCCACCGAACGCCTGATCAGCGAGCACGACCTGAAGCGCGAGATTGCCAAAATGAAGACCCTGCAGGAAATCGAAACCTCACTGCGCACGCTGGACTTTCAAGCCTGCATGCGCACCATTGTGCAGGAGGTGCGCCGCTTCTTCCAGGCTTCGTTTGCCACCCTGTTGCTGCGTGAGGGAGCCAGACTGGTGCTGATGGCATCTGACGGGATGGAGGAAGAACGCATCGGCGTGGGCGAGGTGGTGGTGCGGCTGGGTGAGGGCATTTCGGGGTGGGTTGCCGCCCATGCCCGCCCGGCGCTGGTGCACGATGTCCGCCAGGACCACCGCTACTACACTCTTATTCCCACCACCCTCTCGGAGATGGCGGTGCCGCTGATGGTTTCGGGGCAGGTCATCGGCGTGCTGGATGTGGAGAGCGAACGCCTGCACGCTTTCAGCCGACAGGACCTTGACCTGCTGGAACTGATTGGCGGGGCGGCGGCGACGGCACTGCACAACGCCCGCACGCACACCGAAGTCCGGCGCTGGCAGAACTACTACCGCGCGGTGATGGATCAGACCGGCGATGTGATTTACACGGTGGACCGAGATTTGAAACTGGTCAACGCCAATGCGGCATGGGACCGCTTTGCCAGCGAAAACGGCGGCGAACGCTGGCTGTCGCATCTGGTGCAGGGACGTTCCCTGCTGGACGCCTTCAGCGGCGCGGAGCGCCTCAAGTGGGAGCGCATCTGCCGCAATCTGCTGGACGGGGTGTTGAAGAGTTACCATGAGGATATTCCCTGTCATGCACCGTGGCAGGAGCGCTGGCTTTCCCTGCAAGCCAATCCACTTTACGATGCCGATGGTGCCATCAGCGGTATCATCTTCAGCACGCACGACATCACCGATTACACCCTCACCACCCGGCGCCTGCGCGAGACCAACCGGCGCCTGGAACTGATGGTGCAGTTTGCCTTTCTGCTCAACCAGAATCTGAATTATGAAGCCATCCTCGGGCAGGCGGTGGAGAAACTGGCGGACATTTTCCACGTGGAGGCGGTGATGGTTATGGGCAGAATGCCGCAGGAAGAGGAATTTCACATTCTGGCGGGGTACGGTCTCAGCGAACATCTGCGACAGGTGTACAGCCTGCCGCCTGAAAGGGTTCAGGAAGTCATCCGGACTTTCGGGGCTACCGGTGCCGTTTACGACCTGCGCGCGCCCCATCAAACCCTCTTCTGGCGGGTGTACGAGGCTGAGGGTTTCGAGGGACTGTTGTACTCGACGCTGTTCATCAGGGGCGAGCCGCTGGGAGCGCTGATACTGTTCACCCGCGACCCGGCGCGCCGGTTTACCGCTGAGGAAAAAGAACTGCTGGAGGTCATCGGCGCGCAGATGAGCATGGCGCTGGCGAACGCGCTGTCCTTCCGCGAACAGCAGATTCTTGCCGCCACCGACAGCCTGACGGGCATTTACAACCGCCGCAAATTCTTCGAGATTGCCACCGCTGAACTGGAGCGTTCTGCCCGCTATCTGCGTCCCTTTGCCCTGCTGATGGTGGATCTGGATCACTTCAAAGATTACAACGATACCTTTGGACATCAGGAGGGCGACCGGTTGCTTGCCGACCTGGCGCAGACTTTTAAACGCTCCCTGCGGGAATTCGATACAGTGGCGCGCTACGGCGGCGATGAGTTCATCCTGCTGTTGCCGGAGACCACCCAGGACGGCGCGCAGCGGGTGGCGGAGCGTCTGATCCGGCGGGTGCGCGAGAAGAACGCCGCCCTTCCGTTTCCGGAGGGACTGCCCGCGCGCCTGTCGCTTTCGGTGGGAATTGCCTGTTTCCCCCAGCATGCCCGCGACCTTGCCGCCCTGCTCAAATGTGCCGACGAAGCCCTGTACCGCGCCAAGGAAAACGGGCGCAATCGCTTTGAGATTGCACTGAACGGAGGTGAACATGAGTCAGATCAGCCCGGAACGCCCGGTGAAAATCCTGCTGGTTGAAGATGACCTGGCTCTGCTGGAGGTGGTGCGCGATATTTTGAGCGATGCCGGATATGAGGTAATGACGGCAACCAACGGCAGGGAAGGACTGTAAGCCTTCCGGCTGTTTCATCCGGATTTAATTCTGTCGGATATCATGATGCCGAACATGGACGGGTTTGAACTGCTGGAGGCGGTGCGGCAGATGGAGGAGGGCATGCTGGTGCCGTTCATCTTTATGAGCGCGCGCACGGAACGCTACGACACGTCCAACGCCCGCCGTCTGGGGGCAGATGATTACCTGTTTAAGCCGTTCAGCGCCGAGGAACTGCTCACCGCGGTGGAGGCGCGCCTGCGCCGCCGCGAGCAAATTTCGCTCTTCTCCACCCGCGAAGCCCACCTGCAAACGGTGGTCATGCTGGCGTCCGCCATCGAGGAACGCGACGTGACCACCAGCGGACATGTGGATCGGGTGCGGACGCTGGCGCTGGCGTTTGCCGATTATCTGGGCTGGTCGCCGGAAATCAAGATGATCCTGGAGATTGGCGCGCTTTTACACGATATTGGTAAAATAGTGGTACCGGAACACATTCTCAACAAACCCGCTCCCCTCACCGATGAGGAGATGGAGGTGATGAAACGGCATCCCATGTCGGGGGCGCGCATCCTCAAGGGCGTGAGTCACCTGGCTCCGGCGGCGCCTTACATTCTCTATCACCATGAGCGCTGGGATGGCAGGGGCTATCCCTTTGGTCTCAAGGGAGATGAGATTCCCATCGAGGGGCGCTTTCTGGCGCTGGTGGACGCCTACGACGCCATGACCAGCGACCGTCCCTACCGCAGGGGCTTGCCGCGCGAGCGAGCCATGCAGATCATCCGTGAGAACCTGGGAACGCAGTTTGACCCCGATCTGGGCGAACGCTTTTTGAACATGCTGGCAGAATCCGCGCAGTTATGAGGGAGGGAAGGATGGCGAAAATTCTGATTGTGGACGATTCATCTTACGCGCGCACTCTGGTAAAGCGCATGCTGGAAAAAGAAGGGCATGAGGTGTGGGAAGCCTCCAGCGGCATGGATGCGCTGGAACAACTGCCCACCTGTCAGCCCGATCTGGTGACCATGGATCTGCTCATGCCGGGCATGGAAGGGCTGGAACTCATCGGGCATTTGAAGTCCATGCAGCCGGAATTGAAAATCATCGTCATCACCGCCGATATTCAAGACGAAACCCGCAGAGAACTGATGGATGCCGGAGCAGATGCCTTCCTGAACAAGCCTGTCTCGCCGGAGGTGCTGGTCAATGCGGTGCGTTCGCTTTTCGTGCAGGAGTGAGCCGTCTGGCGGGGGCGGAGATGCAGGACGCTGAACTGCTTTCACCTGAAGAACTGGATGTGCTGCGGGAGATGATGAACATTGCCAGCGGGCGCGCCGCCGGTACGCTCTCGGGGATTGTGAACCGGCACATTCTCATGGAACTGGCGCAGGTGGCGGTTCTCGACCGGCAGGGCATTTTTGATTTTCTGGAAAAAGAAATGGGGGTCATCGGTTCGGCGGTGGAACAGCGCTTCAGCGGGGGGCTGGTGGGCACCTCGATGATGATGATGGACTACCAGTCCTGCGCGCAACTGGTGGAACTGCTGGGCGGGGAAGTTTTTAACGGAGCGTCTCAAGATTTAAATGAGCAGTCTATCCTGTATGAGGTGGGCAACGTCATTCTCAATTCCTGCGTTGCCATGCTGGGCAAACAGACCGGCAGGCGCATGCACTTCGCCCTGCCGCGGATGTACTACAACCTGCGCGGGCGCGCCATTGCCGAAAATCTCATCAGCCCGGCAGATCCCAATATCTACGCGATTGCCATGAAGAGCGCCCTGAAGGTGGGCGATATGATCTTCCAGATTCACATCCTGGTTTTCCTGCTGCTTCCTTTCGATGAATTGCGGGGCATTGCCCGCCGGGCGCTGAACGCTCTTTAAAGCGCAAAGAAAATCCCGCTTTGGGGTTATAATTTTCAGCGCTGTCTGGATAAAAACAGACAGGCACGATGACTGCTAACAGGAGACCTTCATGGCAACACCATCCTATCGTTCAATCGTGCCGGATGAGATTGCTTTTGTCTGGCATGCGCTCTCCCCTTACGAAACCCTGCAAAAACTCCGCACTGCCGAACAGACCGGTTTGAGCAGTGAGGAAGCCACGCGGCGACTGGCGCAGTACGGCGCAAATGAACTGGCGGAAAAGCCCCGCCCAACCTTTCTGCAACTGCTGATGGGGCAGTTGAACAATTTTGTGGTGATTCTGCTGATTGTGGCGGCGGGTATCTCGGCAGTGCTGGGGGAATGGGTGGAAGCCGGAGCCATTCTCACCATTGTGGTGCTGAATGCGGTGCTGGGGGTGGTGCAGGAAAGCCGCGCGCAGGAAGCCCTGGCGGCGTTGAAGAAGATGGCGGCGCCGGAGGCGCAGGTGCTGCGCGACGGCAAACGCGTGGCGGTTCCGGCGCGGGAACTGGTGCCGGGCGATATCGTCTTTCTGGAAGCGGGCAACTACGTGCCTGCGGATGTGCGCCTGCTGGAAGCGGTCAATTTGCGCATTGAAGAAGCCGCGCTGACAGGCGAATCGGTGCCGGTGCAGAAGAGCGCCGCCGTGCTGATGGCAGAGGACGCACCCCTGGGAGACCGCAAGAACACCGCCTACATGGGGACGGTGGTGTCTTACGGACGCGGGCGTGGGGTGGTGGTGGCAACCGGGATGCGCACCCAGTTGGGCATGATTGCCGACATGCTTCAGAGCATGGAAGAAGAGCAGACGCCGCTTCAGCGCCGTCTGGATGAACTGGGCAGGACGCTGGGCTGGGGGGCGCTGGCGGTGTGCGCGCTGGTGTTCATCGTCGGGCTGGTGCGCATACTGGGAACGGATGGCTTCCAGATTCAACAGGTGGTGGATCTGTTCATGATTGCCGTCAGTCTGGCAATTGCCGCGGTACCGGAGGGCTTGCCCGCCATTGTCACCATCAGCCTGGCGCTGGGGATGCGCGAGATGGTGCGCCGCCATGCGCTCATCCGCAAACTGGCTTCGGTGGAGACGCTGGGTTCCGCCACGGTGATTTGCTCGGACAAGACCGGCACGCTGACGCAGAATGCCATGACCGCCACGCGCCTGTGGGTGGACGGTCATACCTTCGAGATTACCGGTCGGGGCTATCACCCTGAAGGGGAGTTCCTGCTGAACGGGGAGCGGGTGGATTTGAAAGACTACCCCGCGGTGACCACGGCGCTGTGGGTGGGCGTACTCAACAACGATGCCATGCTGGAGCAAATTGGCGAGAACGGCAAATTTGCCTACCGCATCATCGGCGATCCCACCGAGGGGGCTTTGCTGGTAGCCGCCGCCAAGGCAGGCATTTTGCAGCAGGATCTGGCGCATGTCTATCCCCGCGAGCAGGAAGTGCCCTTTGATTCGACCCGCAAGCGCATGGTGACCATCCACGAAATAGAAGAAGTCATCCCGGAGGACAGTTCGCCCATTTACAACCGGGAGAAACGCCACTGGTACGTCATTGCCGTTAAGGGCGCGCCGGATATCGTGCTAAACCTGTGTACGCACATTCAGCGCCGGGATGATACTCCCGCGCCGCTGGACGATGCCATGCGGGCGCAAATCCTTGCCGCCAACGATGCCATGACGCAGGACGCTCTGCGCGTGCTGGGGCTGGCGTACCGGCTGGTGCCGGTTCTGCCGGAGGAAATTGAGAGCGAGGAACTGGAAAAAGACCTGGTGTTTGTCGGGCTGATCGGGATGATTGACCCGGCGCGTCCGGAAGTTCAGCCTGCGCTGGAGAAAGCCCGCACGGCGGGCATCCGCACCATCATGATCACCGGCGATTATCCCAACACTGCCCGCGCCATTGCCGAGAGCATTCACCTGCTCCGTCCGGGACATGGGGTGCTGACGGGGGCGCAGTTGAACGAGATGGACGACGCCACGCTGATCCGCGAGGTGGAGCGCACCGATGTGTTCGCGCGCGTCTCGCCGGAGCATAAGATGCGCATTGTGGATGCACTGCGCGCCAACGGCGAGGTGGTTGCCATGACCGGCGACGGGGTCAACGATGCGCCCGCCATCAAGCGTGCCGATATCGGCGTGTCCATGGGCATCACCGGCACCGATGTTGCCAAAGAGACCGCCGACATGGTGCTTCTGGATGATAACTACGCCAGCATTGTGGCTGCCATCGAGCAGGGGCGCATCATCTACAGCAACATCCGCAAGTTTGTGTACTACCTGCTGTCCTGCAATCTGGCGGAGATTGCCATCATCTTCCTTTCGACGCTGTTCATGGGGCGCTCGCCGCTGACGGCCCTGCAGTTGCTGTGGCTCAATCTGGTCACCGATGGCGCGCCGGCGCTGGCGCTGGGCACCGAAAAGGGTGATCCGGACATCATGCACCAGCCGCCGCGTCCGCCCAGAGAGCCGATCATCAATGGGTTTATGATTCGAGGAATTGTCTTCCAGACGGTTGCCATCACTGCGGCGACCCTGCTGGCGTTCTGGATCGGCTCCACTGACCCGCGGCACGTCCATTACGCCGGGACGATGGCGTTCGTGACGCTGAGCGTGAGCGAACTGCTGAGGGCGTACACGGCGCGCTCTGAGTACTACCCTCTGTTGAAGGTGGGGGTGTTCAGTAATCGCTGGATGAACCTTGCCGTGCTGTTCTCGCTGGCGCTGATTCTGGGGGTGGTGTATGTGCCGTTCCTGAACGGGATTTTCGAGACCGCACCGCTGGGCTGGGCGCAGTGGGTAAACATTCTGCCGCTTATTCTGATACCCTCGGTGGTTGCCGAGGCGACCAAGGTGTTTTTTACGCCGTTTCGGCGCAGGAAGAGCGCCTGAGAGCGGGATGAATGATGTGCGGTGGCACCTTCTCGTGCCGCCGCGTTTTGTCTGTCTGATGCCCACCCGGCAGGGGAAGATCAGCCTGTCTGGCTGTGCAAATTTCCTCGCCGGGCGCGGGCATCTGGCGGGTGGACTACATCCGCGGGGTGTTGCTCACCCAGTAAGGGTAGGGCAGGTCTTTTGCGCTGACAGCGTCCAGTTCTGCCATGTCATCCGGGCTGAGTTGCCAGCCGGTTGCGCCCAGATTGGTCTCCAGATGTGCCAGCGAGCGCACGCCGATGATGGGCGCGGTGACGCCGGGTTTTTGCAGAAGCCAGCGCAGGGCTACCTGGGCGGGGTGCCTGCCCAGCCGTTGAGCGATGGCGTAGAGGGTATCGAGCACGCGCCAGGTGTGTTCGGTGTTGTATTTCTCCCAGGCTTCGCTCCAGTGCTGGCGGGAGGCTTCGTCCACGCGCGAGCCGGGCGGGGGCGCTTCCATGCCGCGGTGATACTTCCCGCTCAGCCAGCCGCCGCGCAGAGGGCTCCACGGCAGGATGGCAAGCCCTTCATTGCGGCATACCGGCACCAGTTCCCACTCCAGTTCCCTGTCCAGCAGGTTGTAGAGCGGTTGCAGGGAGACAAAGGCTTCCCAGTTGTGCATTTTGCTCACGTCAATGGCTTTTTGTAGTTGCCAGCCGGAGTAGTTGCTGGCACCAATGTAACGCACCTTGCCCTGTTCTACCAGCCGGTTCAGGGTGGAGAGGGTTTCTTCCAGCGGGGTGGCGCTGTCCCAGGCGTGCACCTGATACAGGTCAATGGTGTCGGTTTGCAGACGGCGCAGGCTGTCTTCCACTGCCGCGAGGATGTGTTTGCGGCTCAATCCCACCTCGTTGACGCCTTCGCCCATGGGAAAACGCACTTTGGTGGCAATCACCCAGTCTTCGCGGCGTTTGCCTTTGAGCCACCTGCCGACGATTTCTTCGGAGATGCCGCGGCTGTACACATTGGCGGTGTCAATGAAGTTGCCGCCCGCTTCTGCAAAGCGATCCAGAATGGCGTAACTCTCGTCTTCCGGGGTTTCGCGTCCAAAGGTCATCGCTCCCAGACACAGTTCCGAGACTTTCATCCCGCTTCTGCCTAAAAATCGATATTCCATCATTCACCTCCTGCTTTCAGGGATGATTATGGCACAAAACTGAAGAATGGAAGAGGAAAAAGAAGAAGCCAGTTTTTTTTACGGGGAAAGGGCGGTTTTGCGGGGGATGGCACCACATAAAAAGGCTGTCTGACGGTCACCCGCAGACAGCCTTTGATTTGAGTCTGGCTGAATCAGGCTTCCTGCCGAGGCAGGATGAAGACAGCGCGCCCGCCGTGGTCGGGCAACCTCACGGTGAGTTTCAGCCTGCCGTCATGGGTCATCTCCCAGGCGTCGGCGCCGCGCACTTCCGCAAGTTGGGAGAGATCCATGGGCTGGGTGAGGTGGACAAACGTGCCGCCGGTGACGGTGAAGAAGGAGACCACTCCTGTGGCTTTGTCGGCGGCGATTTTCTCATGCACCTCAGGGCTGGAGCCGATCCAGCCGCGGCGGCGTGGGTAGGCGGCGCTGATCTCGGGGAGGAGGCGCC
Organism: Anaerolinea thermophila; assembly: GCF_020723905.1. GTDB lineage: Bacteria > Chloroflexota > Anaerolineae > Anaerolineales > Anaerolineaceae > Anaerolinea > Anaerolinea thermophila_A. The sequence goes on along the minus strand of NZ_DYHZ01000004.1, from coordinate 146,086 downwards.
GGTAGAGCGTCAGCGTGTCTGCCCAGAGGCGCAGCGTCTCCTCCGGGAGGGCGCTGAGACTGCCCTGAAGGGCGTTTCCGCCCAGCGCCAGGGTGGCGAGAGACTGCTCATCGGTGGGCTGAACGGGGGCGCGCAAAAGGCTGACCGGTAGGAAGGGATCAAAGTTGAGGGCGTGGCGGCTTGCCTGTGCCGGTGAGGCGCTGGAGTCGCTCAGGCAGTAGCGTCCGGCGGCGAGGAAGCCCAGCCCCATGGGGCGGCTGGGTGCAGACACGTCCAGATCCACGATCACCTCGGGGTACCGCTCGCAAACCTGCCCGACCACATTCTGCAGGGCAGAGATGAGGCGGAAGCGGTAGGTGTCGGCGCGTTCCTGCGGGGTGTGAGATTCATCTCCGTGGTGGTGCAGGGGCGAGTCGCACGCGGCATCGAAACTCACGCCCGTCCACTGGAAGACGGTGACGCCCAGTTCCTCGCGCATGCGCATCATGGTCCGGGTGAGGTGATCGGCATATGCCGAGACCAGACACAGGGGAGGGTTGCCTTCGACTGCGGGGAGGGCTTCGCCCGCCTGCGTCATGCGCCATTCGGGGCTGGCGGGCAGTGTTTGCGGGTTCAGACGCACGCCCAGACGCATGCCGTATTCATCCAGCCTGGCGCGGAGGGTTTGCAGGTCTTCGGGCAGGCGCGCGGCGTCCACGATGAACACGTCCAGACCGAGGCGGTGGGCGGCTTCGGCTTCCTGAAGAAGGCGATCCACGGGAAGCGGCTCGTCTGGGGCGCTGAAGGTGAGCAGGAGTTCGCGGCTGGCGGCGTGGGGGCAGATTTCGTTCATGACGAAGCGGCGGTAGCGCGGGAGCATCTCCGTCAGCCCACCGGGGAGGACGCCTATCTCAAACCAGGGGGTTTCAAATGCCTGTTCGGGACCGAGTTCCTGCCCGTCCAGATAGTTGCCCGCCACAGCATTGAGGAACAGCGCCGAGCGTTCCGGTGTGTCTTCCAGGACAAAACGCAGGAAGGACTGCGGGGCATCGCCGCCGTGTTCGTAGCCTACCAGCAGGGCGCGTTCTTCGCCTTCCAGAATCATCAGCGGACCGGCGAAGGTCTGCCCGTCGAACACGTCAGCGGGGTCGAACATCTCCAGATGGGGCTGATAGAGGCGTGCCAGAGGGTTGAAGTGGCTGAGGCTCACTTCGTTCAGCGAGGCGATGCCCTCTTCGGGAATCTGCACGCCGAAGTAGGTCAACGCATCTTTGCCCTGCGATCGGGTCAACCGGCAGGGGGCGGAGGCGGTGAAGCGCATTTTCATGCGCAGGATGGGGGACTTGAAGTAACTGCGCAGGGTGAGGCGCAGGTAAATATCGGGTTCGCCCGCGGAGATGAACAGGAGGGCGAATTCATTCCAGCCTTTGGGGAGCGTCCTCTGTCCGCCTTCGGAACGAAAAGCGAAACGTCCACGCTTTTCTCCGTTGATCTCCAGTTCCGGGCTGAGGAACGTAAAGGTGCGCTCTTCCTGGCTGAGGTGCGACACTTTGAACAGCATATCGGCGGTGTCGCAGGCAAATTTGAGTTCTCCAAAGTTAAAGCGTGGGTTGAAAAACAGCATGGTGCTCCCTCTTCTCTTTCCAGTGTGTAAGATGAACGGGGCAATTATACCCGTCTTTTTACGGGAATCGCGCCTGAAGGAAAAAGAACGCATGCTCTCCTGGTTTTCAGGGAAAAAACCGGATAGAAATCTGCGCCCGCTACGGCACAGGCTCAGGTTCAACCGGCGCGAGCAGATTGTGATATGATTGCGCCGTTGCAATCTTCTCATCGAAAGGAACATGGCAGTCATGGAGTGGACGGGATACCTCTGGATCGGACTGGCGGCGGTTGCCGCGGGGGCGGTGAATGCGCTGGCGGGCGGCGGCACGCTGATCACCTTTCCGGCGCTTACCGCGGTAGGCGTTCCGGCGGTGGTTGCCAATGTGACCAACACGGTTGCTCTCCTGCCGGGGTATCTGGGAGGTACATGGGCACAGCGCAGGGATTTGCAGGGGCAGGCGCAGCGCACGCGGACGCTGTTGCCCGCCGCGCTCATCGGAGGGCTGGCGGGGGGGTTACTGCTTTTGCTCAGCGGGGAACGCCTGTTCCGCTCGCTGGTGCCGTACCTGATTTTGTTCGCCTCGCTCCTGCTGGCGGCGCAGGATGAGATTCGGAAGCGGGTGTTCTCTCCGGCGCGCATGGCGAAAGACGCCCGCACGCCCGAAGCGCTGGCGGTAATTCCGGTGCTGCTGGCTTCGGTGTACGGCGGGTATTTTGGTGCCGGTCTCAGCGTGATTGTGCTGGCGGTGCTGGGGCTGGTGCTGGAGGATTCGCTCACCCGTCTGAATGCGCTCAAGCAGGGCATTTCGTTTGCTACCAATCTGGCGGCGGCGTTGTTCTTCCTTTTCTCTGGCAAGGTGCTGTGGAGCGCGGCGCTGGTGATGGCGGTGGGCGCGCTGCTGGGCGGCGTGCTGGGCGGCAAACTCGCCGGGCGGGTCAAGCCCATCGTGCTGCGCTGGCTGGTGGTTTCGATCGGGGTGGTGGTCTCGGTAATTTACTTCATTCGCGGGTAAGGCGGACTGCCGGCAGGCGTGCGGCGGAGAAATTCTCTGCTCTGCAGGGGGCAAATCTCTCTATAATGAAAACAGGCGATTTTCTCCGGGAGGGCAAGATGAGAGGCTGTGCTGTGATGGTCATGCCGGGTGGCTGTACACGGCAGGGAGGGCGAGCATGACGCCGCATCTGGTGATCCATTCGCAGGAAGACCTGCCGCCTGCCCTGCACTGGCAGGCGCTCAGTTTCAAGCGCATGTTCTGGGCGAGCGCCTTTCAGGGCGAGCATCGTTTTGACGCGGACTGGTATCCGCCGGGATATGAAGTTCTGCACTTCAGCATCGTGGAGGGGGAGAATCTCATCAGCCACTGCGAACTGGTGCGCCTGACCTTCGGGCTGGACGATGAGGTGTATCAGATTTACGGGCTGGGCGCGGTGATGACCTTTCCTCCCTATCGGAGGGAGGGGTTTGCCCGCCGGGTGGTGGAAGCGGCAACGCGCCACATCTGCACCGCCGATGTGGATCTGGGCTTGCTCTTTTGCCGTCCGGAACTGATTCCGTTCTATGCTTCCTGCGGGTGGGAGGCGCAGGCGCCCGAGGCGGTGACGGTGCTGGGCAGTACCCTGCGCAGTGAGGACGTGGAGATGGTGCGCATGGCGCTGTTCGTCTCTGAGAAGGGCAAAGCGGCGCGGGAGGCGTTTCTCCACGCGCCGCTGACCATCGAGTGGCTGTGGTAATGCCAGACGCTCTCCTGCATTTGCGGGGGAGAGCCGGGCAGGAGCGGGGTTAGCGAATCTGCAGTGTGTAATAGGCGGGCTGGACGGTGAAGCGGGTGGTGCCGCTCACCACCAGCGTGGCGCGGGCGTCAGCACTCTTGAGATCAAGGGGGTACTCCACACGTTGATTTTCATCCAGTTCCAGCGGGATGACCTGCGTCTTGCCGTTTTCCAGAATCAGAGTGACGCGGAAGGTCTGGGGGAGCAGGTTGGCAATGCGGGCAAAGCCGCGCGCTTCCCAGCCGCCCTCGTCCTGTTCAAAATCGCTGAAGTAGCCCACCGCATCCACGGAGATGTCGTCCAGCAGGAATCCTTCGCCATTGACCGCGGCGTCGGTGATGTATTCGAAGCGCAGGTACACCTGCTGACCGGCGTATCGGGAGAGATCCACTTCTTCTTCCACCCAGCCGCCGGTGGTGCCGTTGTATCCCCAGCCAAGGTTGTTGCCGACGGGGTTTTCATCGGTTCCGGAGGGGGTTTGCACCATTTCCCAGATCTTGCCGTCGGTAGAAGCCACCAGATAGAGGTAATCGTAACTTTCCTCCAGGTCGTACCACATGCGGTAGCGCAGGGTGATGGGGGCTTGCATGCCGGTAAAGTCAAAGCGGCGCGTGAGGGTCATGTCAGATTCGTCGCCCTTGTTCGACCAGAAGGCGTAATTGCCGGAGTAGGGGCTTTCGGGCAGGAGCGAGGCGATGGTTGCGCCCTGGAAGATGAGGGTATGCTCGCCGGGGCAGGTGATCTGAATGTAGTCGGTGCCGTACTGATTGACTTCGCGGGTCAGCGGTTCGGAGGGGCAGGTTTCCACATATTCGGTGGGGGTTGCCTGTGGGGCGTCGTAACGGGAGTAGGCGTAGCGCCCGTCGCCCACACGCCGATCCTGAAGGTAGTTGGCAACCGTCCAGTCGGCGAAGAGGCTGTCGGCGGTGAGGGGTTTACCGGTCAGCGGGTCGGTGAGGTTTTGCTCCTGCAATACCAGGTCAATGCTCTCCATGCCGTTTTCGGGGTGCGCCACCAGGGCTTTGGTGGCGTCTTCGCCAAAGCGGTCGAGGAAGTAGGTAACGAAAAGGAAGGAGGCGCCGTAGTGCGGGGTGGACTGGCTGGGGTCGGGCCAGTACGTCAGCGGCAGGTCGGGGTCGAGCATGAAGAGGTAATCAAAGCCGCCGATATCGTAGCCGTTGAGCAGTTCTGCCAGCACCGAAAAGCCCTCATTGAGCCAGGATTCTTCGTTTTTATCGCGGTAGTAGTGAATCATGTGCTGAAATTCGTGGGCCATGGTGCCGTAGGTGTATTCTTCATCCAGGGCGATGTTGTCGGCGCTGAGCACGAACATTTCATGTCCGTTGGAGGTCTCGTTGACGGCGGGGGGGACTTCGTCGGAGGAGGAGTAATAGCCGGCAATGTCCATGCCGATGTTGGAGACGTACAGCACGTAGAGATGGGGGTCGTTATCCACGCCGGGGGTCCATTCGGTGCCGAAGAACTCGCGGTTGGTGGGAACAATTTTGTTGGAGAAGGTGTCTGCCAGGCGCTTCAGGGCGCGGTCGTCGGTCTGGATGCCGTTTTCCACCCAGAAGTACACCACATCGGTGGCGTAGCGCAGGGTGGCGGTGACCTGACGGGTTTCATCGGTGTCGGTGTTGGTTACCCAGAAGGATTTCTGATCGCCCACGCGGTAGGGCGCGGCGGGAGCGGGCAGGGTGGGTGAGACGCCGGTGATGCCCAGCAGGCGCGCGGCAACGTCCAGCGGGTCGTTCACCGGCACCAGGGTATTGCGCAGGGTTTGCAGAGTCTCTGCGGCGATGGCTTCACTGCCGTCCTGCGGGCGGGGGAGAGGGTCAAAGGGCAGAGGGGTGCTTTCCTGCGGGGTGGCGGTCTCCTGAGGGGAGAGGTCAAGGGTGGGCAGAGGCACGGTGAGGGTTTTGCTGATCTCTCCACTGGTGAAGAACAACAGCGCCGCGCCGCCGATTCCCACCACCGAAAGGCACAGACATGCTACCAGAACGAGAATACCACAGGCAAGCAGCCATTTTTTAGCCGTATCGCTCATGATTCCACTCCTTTATCGAATGCGGCGCCGGAGACCAGCGCAAGGGTGATCCAGTAATAGGGCAGTCCGAAGGTATCTACGCTGAAGCCTTCGGCGATCAGCCCTGTCAGCAAAAGCAGACCGGTTAATCCAATTGTACCGGAAAGCGCCTGGCGGGAGGTAAGCAATTGGCGGGCTGTCCAACCCTGCAGAATGAGCCACACCAGAAAGCAGGAAAAGCCCAGTGCGCCGGTCTCTGCCAGCAGGCGCACCCACAGCGATTTTGCGTTGGGGATGATGTTCAGATGGTACATCAGGGTGGAGACTTCGGTGAGATTCCAGGAAAAGGCGCTGAGGGTGCGGGGGAAGAAATAGCCCACATTGCCCATACCCACGCCGAACAGGGGGTGATCGTTGAACACCTGCCATCCAGCCTGCCAGAAGATGAGGCGCTCGGCAAACACCAGTTGATTGGCATAGGCGAGGAATGAGCCTTTGACCAGCAGGACGCGGATGTCGAAGAATTTTTCCATGCGTGGATCAAAACGGCGCAGGGCAATCGCCGAACCGGCAAAGATGCCCAGTACCAGCGCGCCCACCAGCAGAATGATGGCAGCGCCCACGGCGGCGCGCAGGAAGGTGCGGGTAAAGCCCTGTGCGCGCGAGCGGCGGGTGAGGTGATCCTGCATCCATGCCATGAGGCGCAGGGCGCCGCCGAAGAGCAGGGCGGCGATCATCAGCACCAGTGCCAGCAAGCCCACCCGCGAGACCGAGACCACCAGCGAAGCCAGCCCGCCCAGCAGAAGCAGGCGCTCGGCGGTGAGAAAGCCCAGACGCCAGCGGTGAACGCTTTCATTGCGCAGGGAGGCGGCAAGCCACCAGGGCAGGTAGAGCATGTTCAACTGGTGCGCCAGCCAGGAGGGTTCAAAGGCAACCGCGCTGGCGCGGGCGGGGTAAAGTTCGTGGGTGACCAGCCAGGTTTGCAGGGTGTCCATCCACTGCGGGTAAGCGCCGTTAAGGCGCCAGAAGAGGGCTTGCGCCAGTGCCGCGGCAATCAGAATCACGCCGGAGCGGTTGACCCAGCGCAGGAAGGCACGGCGGCGTTCGGGGTCGCCTGTCCACAGGGTGGTGAGCAGGTAAAACCCCATGCCCATTGCCAGGGTCGCCAGGGCTTCGATCTGCTGGCGGTAGGGGGGGATTTCGCGAAAGAGGGGCAGGGGCAGGAAATACGAGAGGAAAGTGGAAAGCAAACCCGCGCCTGCAAACGCCAGCAGGGGCAGAATCAGGCGGGGAAGGCGCGCGCCCTGCCAGAGTTGCGGCAGGAACCACAGCACCATCAGCGCACCGAGGGGCAGGAGCGCGGCAGGGGCAACCATGCTGGAGCCGGTCAGGCGCGCCACCAGTGGAAAACTGGTGAAAGGCAGTGCCAGCGCCAGCAGTGCCCACAGCGCCTCAACGGTCAGGCGGCAGGCTTTGTGCCGGAAGGTCATGCTTTCCTCTCCGGGATGGCAAAGACGAGGATGAGCCCAGCCAGCAAACCCAGCCCAAGCCCGCTCAGCACCAGCCAGCCGCGGCGGTAGGAGACGGGACGGGGGACGGGGGTTTCCCACTGGACTTCGTGGAGCAGAAGGCTACTGCTCAGCCCGCGCGAGGCAAGACGCTCGTCCAGCAGGTGCTGGCTGGTTTGAGCCAGTTCTGCCTGCAGGTCGGGCAGGCGGTTAAATCCACACAGTCCGTAGGCAGGTTCGGTGGTGACGGTGCGGGCAAGGCAGGCGGTGAGGCTCTCGGCGTAGCGGCGCAGTCCGTCGGCGGTGAGGGCGTGGGCATAGGCGCGGCGCAGTTCGTCCCACGCCCACTGCATCCACAATCTGCCGAGGGTTTCGGCTTCCTGCGGGCTGGGGCGGTGCAGGCGCACGCGCCATTCGTTGAGGCGGCGCTCCACGCTGGAAGAGTCGCGCAGGTCGGCGGGGGTGAGGTCCATGCCCTGTTGCTGTGCCAGTGCGGCGACCTGCGCCAGCGTGTCGGGGGAGTAGAGGATATAGCCCACCGCCTCGAACATGACATCTTCCTCGTACTGCGTCAGTTCGCCCGCGGTGGTCTGATCAATGCCGGTGAGCACGCTGAAGGAGACTTCGTATTCGGTGGCGGCGCGCAGGCTGTACAGGTATGCGCCCAGCGCGCCCAGAAAGGCGCACACAATCAACACCCACCAGCGCCGGAGCAGGCGCTCGCCCTCGCGGCGCAGGGACAGTTCGGTTGAGGTTTCTGGCATGGGAATATTATACCCGCAGGCGTCAGGGGGATTCGGGAGATTCGTTGAGGATGGCGGGCAGGTACAGCCAGAACTGGCTGGCGGTGGACTGGAAGTTGATGAGAATCAGGTTTTTCTGGCAGTCGTCAAAGGTCTGTACGGGGTAAACCGGCGAGAGGGGTTCAAATCGGTCATTGAGCAACTGGATGGTGAGGGCTTCGCTGGTAGCGGCGGATGCCGTGCCGACCTGAATCTCATATCCGCCGGATCCATACCCTTTTGCCAGCCCGCTGAGGGCAAGTGCATCCACGGCTTTGCCGTTGAAAAGCCCTTTGACCACCACCACGGTGTTCTCCACGGGCATCCCCGAAGAGTCAAAAATCTGACCGGCAATGCCCACCCATCCACAGCCGGCTTCGGGGTGGGTGAAGGCGGGCAAATAGGCGGGCGATCCCGCCTGGATGACGAAGGCAGGGGTGGGGCTGGGGGCAGGGGGTTCCTGCCGGGGGGCGGATTCGGGCGCGGGCGCTTCGGGGCTTTGCGGCTGGGTGGGGGTGACCAGTGGGGGCAGGGTACGCACTATCTGCGGGGTGGCGGTGGGCGCCGCCGGTGAGGGTGCGGTGATAGGGGTGGGCTGGGCGGGTAAAGCCCGGCACGCGGCGAGCATGAGTGTTAAGGTAAAAAGCACAAGAACCCTGCGCACGAAACAACCTCCTGAGTTCGATTGTATCCCGATTTTCATTTCAAGAGGTGTGCAAGGTTTATGCCGTTTTGGCTCTGATATAATAACGGCATGACAGAAAAAAAAGTCCTCTTTTGTCGTTCCAACCCGATTGCACCCGATCCGCGGGTGGAGAAGGAAGCGCGGGCGCTGGTGCGGGCGGGGTACAGCGTGGACGTGCTGGCGTGGGATCGTACCGCCAGTCAGCCGCGGGTGGAACAGCGCGAGGGCTTTTTCATTTACCGCGTGCCGATTCGCGCGCGGTACGCTTCGGGGATTTTCAACCTGCCGAATCTGCTCCGCTGGCAGGCGGCGCTGATGGCGTGGCTGATGCGCCATGCCCGCGAGTACGATGTCCTGCACGCCTGCGATTTCGACACCATCCTGCCGGCGCTGTGGGCGGGGCGCCTGTACGGCAGGCGGGTGGTGTACGATATCTTCGATTTTTACGCCGATCATCTGCGGCGCACGCCGGGATGGATCAAGTCCTGGATTCGGCGCCGGGACCTGCGCGCCATTGATCAGGCGGATGCGGTGATTCTGTGCGACGACGCCCGCCGCGAGCAGATTGCCGGGTCGCATCCGCGCCGCCTGGAGGTGATTTATAACAGTCCCGAGGATGAACGGGCGTTTCTGCCTGCCTTTCAACCCTCGCCGGAGGGTGTGCTGCGCCTGAGTTACGTGGGGTTAATGCACGTGGAGCGCATGCTCCTGGAAGTCATTGAAGTGCTGCGCCGTCATCCGCAGTGGCGGCTGGAGATGGCGGGTTTTGGTGGGGATGAGCCGATCATCCTGGAGAGACTGCGCGAACTGCCCAACGCTGTCTGGCATGGACGGATTCCCTACCGGCAGGCGCTGGACCTTTCCCAGCAGGCGGATGTGCTGTTTGCCCTTTATGATCCGGGTGTCATCAACAACCGTTATTCCAGCCCGAACAAACTGTTCGAAGCCATGATGCTGGGCAAACCCATCGTGGTGGCAAAAGGCACGAACGTGGATCGCATTGTGGAGGAATGGGGCATGGGTATTGCCATTCCCTACGGAGATGTGCAGGCGCTGGATGAAGCCCTGACGCGCCTTGCCGACGATACCTCTCTGCGCGTCCGCATGGGCGAAGCCGCCCGCCGGGCATATGATACCCGCTTCGGCTGGAAGGCGATGGAAGCGCGCCTTGTTGAACTGTACCGGGAATTAAACGGGGCATGAAAATTCTGCTGGTTGCCAACACCGACTGGTTTCTGTACAACTACCGCCTGAACTTTGCGCGCTTTCTGCGCCGGGAAGGGCACGAGGTGGTGCTGGTCTCGCCGGAGGGACCGTTTGTCTCTGCCCTGCAGGGAGATGGTTTCCGCTGGGTGCGCTGGGAGGTGGGCAGGCAGTCGCTGGCGCCGTGGAAGGAATGGGATGCGCTGTGGCGGCTGGTGCGCCTGTACCGCAAAGAGCGACCGGATGTGGTCAATCACATGACCATCAAGCCGGTGCTGTACGGCGGGATTGCCGCGGCGATTACCGGTGTGCCGCGGGTGGTGAGCAATATTACCGGCAGGGGCTATGTGCTGGTTTCAGATGAACTGCGGGCACGGCTGTTGCGTCCGCTGACGCTGGTGCTGTACCGGCTGATTCTGCGCTCTCCGCGCCAGCAGGTGCTTTTTGAGAACGATCTGGACCGGCAGTATTTTCTCCGTCAGGGGTTGCTCCGCCGCGGGCAGGCACACCTGCTGACCGGGCTGGGTGTGGATGTGGAGCGCTTTCATCCTGTTCCCCATCACAACGAGGTGCCGGTGGCGCTGTTCGCCGGACGTTTCCTGCGCGAAAAGGGGGTGGAAGAACTGGTCGAGGCAGGCAAAATCCTGCGTCAGCGCGGGGTGGCTTTCCGGCTGGCTCTGGCGGGCGATGTGGATGCGGGCAATCCGCTTTCGCTGACGCGGGAGACGGTGCAGGCGTGGGCAGAAGCCGGTCTGGCGGAGTGGTGGGGCTTTCAGCCGCGCATGGAAGAAGTCTATGCGCAGGCGGATGTGTTTGTGTTCCCCTCTTATTACGGAGAAGGCATGCCAGCGGCGCTCATGGAAGCAGTTGCCTGCGGTTTGCCTGTGGTGGCAACCGACCTGCCCGGATGTCGGGTGGCGGTGGAGGACGGGGTGAACGGCTATCTCGTGCCCACCCGGGACGTGGAGGCGCTGGCGAATCGGCTGGAAGACCTGCTGCGTTCGGAAGACCTGCGCCGGCAAATGGGTGCAAGGTCGCGCCAGATTGCTCTGGAGCGCTTCAATCAGATTGCCATTCACCGGCAAATTCTGGCGGTGATGGAGGGGGAGAGGGGATGAAGGTGGTTTCGCGCGCGGGGGAAAATCCATGGATCTGCCCGCCGCTGGTGTGGATCAAAACTCTGTGGTGGCGCGTAAAACAGACCTGGCGCGCACTTCGCTTTGCCCGGCAGGTCGGGCAGGTGCGGCTTCAACTGGCAGAATGGGCAGGCGGGGAGCGCGTGTGGGTATTTGCGCCGGGGCTTTCGTGGCAAAAACAACTCTTTCAGCGCCCGCAACAACTGGCGCGGGCGCTGGCAGGGCTGGGCGAAAAGGTGGTCTATCTGGAGCCGGACTGGTCCTGGCAGGGAGCACCTGAACTGCTGGAGATGGAGGCAAATCTCCGGCTGTGCTGTGCGCCGCCGCAGGCGCTTGCCGGGCTGGAAGATCCTTTTCTGTATCTCCTGCCGTGGAGTTACTCTCCGGCGTTTGCGCTGCAACGTTCCCGTCTGATCTATGACATTGTGGACGATTTTTCCACCTTCAGACAGGTGCATCCCTGCCTGCTGGCGCATCAGCACCGTGAGCGGATTGCGCGCGCGGAGGTGGTGCTGGTCACTGCGCGGCGCCTGGAGGAAACCTTCCGGACCGAGCGCGCGGATCTCATCCTGTGCCCGAACGGGGCAGATGTGACGTTTTTCTCACAACCGCCCGGGCGCCTTGCCCCTGAAATCGAAGAACTGCGCAGGGAGGGAAAACCCATCATCGGGTACATTGGCGCGCTGGCAGAGTGGTTCGACGATGAACTGCTGGAGGCGGTTGCCCGCCTGCGGGCAGACCTTTCTTTCATGGTCATCGGTCCAGAGTTGCATCTCCGTCCGGGAAAACGCCCGTGGCAAACCCTGCCGAATGTGCGCTGGCTGGATGCCCGTCCCTATGAAAGTTTGCCCGCCTACCTGCACGGGTTCCATGCGGTGATGATTCCGTTTCGTCTCACTCCCATTACGCATGCCACCTCGCCGTTGAAACTGTTTGAGGCAATGGCGGCTGGAAAGCCGGTGGTGCTCACCCCGATGGAGGAAAGTCTCTCGGTGCCCATGGTGTTCCCGGCAGATACCCCGCAGGCATGGAGCGATCAACTTGATCGGGCGCTGGCGTCTGCCGTACAGCCGGGTTTTCGAGAGGTACTGCGTCAGGAAGCCGCCCGCCATTCCTGGCAGAACCGTGCGCGGCAGATTCTGGGGGCGGTGGAGCGCTCTTCGATGAGGATGGTATAATCGCTCACAGGACGATTCTGGAAAGAGGTCTGGGGATTTTTCTTTGAGCAAAGCCCTTACATTGCTGGTGGATCTGATTGATGTTCCCAAAACGGTGGCAACGCTGGTTCGCTTCCGGGAAGCCATCCGCATTCTCACCTGGCGGGATTTCCGGGCGCGCTACCGCGGCTCGATTTTTGGCATCCTGTGGGCGGTGGCTCAACCCCTGCTGATGATGCTGGCGTATACGCTGGTTTTCTCGTATTTCCTCAAAGTGCGTTTTGGCTCTACCGACTCGCCCACGGTGTTTGCGGTGTACCTGCTGTGCGGGCTGGTGCCCTGGAACGCCTTTTCTGAGGGGGTGAACGCCTCCTGTTCGTTGATGCGCCTCAGCCCCAATCTGGTCAAGAAGGTGGTGTTTCCGCTGGAGGTGCTGCCGGTCAACCTGACGCTGGTGACGATGATTCAACAACTCATCGGGCTGGCGCTGCTGTTGATTCTGGTGCTGGCGGTGGGCGGCGGGTTGAACGGGTGGGTGCTGCTCCTGCCGTTCTTCCTGCTTGTGCAGTTCATGCTTCAGACCGGTCTTTCGTGGTTGCTGGCTTCGCTTTCAGTGTTCATCCCGGATTTCCGGCAAGCCACCGGACTGTTCACCCTGCTGCTGATGTTCATCACCCCCATCTTCTACCCCGAAACGCTCATTCCGGAACGCCTGCGCTTTCTGGTCACATTGAACCCCATGGCGCAAATCGTCGGCATGTACCGGCGGGTGTTAATGGAAGGACTGCCGCCCACGCTGGAGCAAATTGCCTGGGCGGGCGGGATGAGTTTGCTGTTCTGGATGGTGGGGTACGTGTGGTTCACCCGCACCAAACACGCGTTTCCGGATTACCTATGAACCCCGACGAAGTGCTGGTTCTGGAAAACATTTCCAAGGCGTACCGCCTGTACAATCGTCAAATCGAGCGGTTGAAAACGCTCTTTCTGACCCCTTTTACCGGTAAGGAATACGCGCGTTCGTTCTGGGCGCTGCGCGGCATTGACCTTTCTGTGCGGCGCGGGGAGACGCTGGGGGTTATCGGGATTAACGGGAGCGGGAAAAGCACACTCCTGCAGATTATGGCAGGTACGCTGGCGCCGACGACGGGTCGCATTGAGCGGCGCGGACGGTTGACTGCTCTGCTGGAACTGGGGGCGGGCTTTCACCCGGAATTTACCGGCAGGGAAAATGTGTACCTCAGCGGGGTGACGCTGGGAATTTCCGAGCAGGAAATGCGCCGCCGTTTTGATGAGATTGTGGCTTTCTCGGGGATTGAGGATTTTATTGATCAGCCGGTCAAACTGTATTCTTCGGGGATGTACGTGCGGCTGGCGTTCTCCATTGCTACCTGCGTGGATCCGGAGATTTTAATTGTGGATGAAGCCCTGGCAGTGGGCGATGCCGGTTTTGTGATGAAGTGCATGAACCGCATGCGCGATCTGCACAAACAGGGCACCGCCATTGTGCTGGTGACGCATGATGTGCAGACCGTGCGCATGCTCTGCGACCGCGCCATGTGGCTTTCTCACGGGGAGATGCGTATGCTGGGGTCGCCCATGGAGGTGACTTCGCAGTACATTCAGATGCTGTGGGAGGCGCAGGCTCAGCAGGAAGCCCGACAGCCTGTTGAAGAGAGTGCGGCAGTGGATGCGCAGGGCTGGGTGCCCATCGAAGGGCGCCCGGATTTAATCCGCTGGGGGAACGGGCGGGCGCGCATTGAAGCCTACCGCGTGCAGTCTTCCGGCGGAAATGCCTTCACGCTGGAATATGGTGAAGCGGTGGAGATTGCCCTGCGCATTCGGGCGCTGGAGCACCTGCCTCATAAGGCTTACGGAGCGGGTATTAACCTGCGTAATCTGAAAGGTCTGGATATTATCACCGCCACCACGTACGATGAAGGGCTGGTCTTCCCCGCCCTGCAAGCCGGGCAGGCGCTCGAAGTCACCTTCCGCTTTCAGAACATCCTGGCGCCCGGCGATTATGCGCTGGTGATGAACGTGGAGGATCGCTCACAAGTACCCACGCAGTATTTAGATTATGTGGAGAACGGAGTGTTATTGAAGGTGGTTTCGAAAAAGCCTGTTTTTTCCCTGGTGCTTCCTCCAGTTTATACAGAAGTTCGTGTAATGGAACGAGGATAAGAGGTTAAAGAGATGGGCAATGATTGGCTGAAAAACTTATACACTGAAGCCTTTTTATCTCGATTTAAAGAGAAAGATATGCCTGAAGTGTCTTTACTGGCAGAGGAACTTCGTCTGGCATTGCAGGAAATCTTACCCGATGGAGGCAGGATCCTTCTGGTGGGTAGCGGGTCTACCTGGGCGGGGAAAGCACTGGTACAAAATCCCGCTTTTGATGTGGACATCATTTTGCCGGAACAAGAGGATCAGGCAATTCTCCAACAAGAAGAAATGGTTCTGGAAGGGCGAGTGCATTTCATCCATGGGGTGCCTGCTCCTGAGAAACGTTGGGATCTGGTGTTCATTTTTGATGGTTACGATTTTCTTTCCTCTGAACAGCGTCTCAAAGCAATAGAAATTCTTGAAGGCTATGCTGAAAAGTATCTTCTGGTGGGAACGTACAACCCCGAAAATTACTGGTACTGGATCTGGCGGTTGTGGATGTCTCTGAATGGGGATGGCGAAAGATTTCCTTTACACCCATCTTCTACGGAAGAAACGCTGACCCTTTCCGGCTGGATACCAAAAGCCCAGGCGTTGCTGGGGACGGCTTTAACTCAGGCTCTTGTGCACTGGATTTATGGGATACAGGAACCCGTACGAAACCTGATTCGGGAAGTCCATCGCGCAGGGGTTGTTTCTCCCAATCAAAGTGCGCTCTATCGTATTGTTGCACTGCAAAGAACAGATGAGGTTTTCCCGCTGTCAGAAAAATACTGGCAATCTTTACCCTCTCCGGCTATTCCCGGCGATTGGGTCCGGAAAGATGTTCTGATAGAGGCACTCTCTCTTGCGACACGTGCTCAGGATCAGTCCCAGCACACCATTAATTTGCTTCAGGAGCAGGTGAATTACCTGACCAAAAAGAATCAGGAATTGCTGGAAAGGGTCGCTCGTTTTGAAGCCAGTCCTGTCTGGCAGGCATATCTCGTGCTCAACAAAATTCGTCAGGCGATTTTGCCCTCGGGCGGCAGGGTTATGCGCTACCTGAATCGTCTTGCCCTTTTGCGCAAGATACGCCGCTTTGTTTTCCGCAATCTGTATGCGGAATTGATGGATATTTTGAAAGAACATTCCGATGTCAAGGGGATCATTGTTTTTCCTCCTTCTATCGAGTGGAAAGCGGCTCTCTATCAGCGTCCTCAGCACCTGGCAATGGCGTTTGCGCGGGAGGGGTATCTGGTCTTCTACTGTCAGCCAGAATATATCCCCACTCCAAAGGGGTTCCATCAACTGGCACCCCGCCTGTATCTGGCAAAGGTGGAGATGAAATTATTTGCCAATATCTCTCGTCCGATTGTATTTTTCTATCCCTATAATCGCGATTATCTCTCCTTTTTTACCGAACCGCGCGTCATTTATGAGTATATTGATGAACTGGAAGTCTTTTCCCGTCCCCTTCCTGAATTAGAGGCAAATCATCGCTTCTTTTTGCGAAATGCTGAACTGGTTGTTGCCACAGCAGATAAATTGCTGGAACAGGTACGCTCTGTTCGCCCGGATGCGCTTCTTGTTCCCAACGGGGTAGATTATTCTCATTTTGAGCAGGTGTGGAAAAAAAGTGCTCCTCCCCCAGCCGATCTGGAACCGGTTGTTCGTATGAAGCACCCGATTGTCGGGTATTATGGGGCACTGGCACGCTGGTTTGATTACGATCTGCTCCGAAAGGTAGCGGCATTGCGCCCGGATCTCAACTTTGTGTTGATAGGTCCCGATTACGATGGTACGGTGCATCAGGCACATCTGGAAGAGTTTTCGAATGTGTTTTGGCTGGGGAAGAAAGATTACGCTTTGTTACCGGATTACCTGCGGTACTTTGATGTATGCATGATTCCTTTTGTGGTCAATGACATTACACATTCCACTTCGCCGTTGAAACTGTTTGAATATATGGCAGCCCGTAAGCCAGTCGTCATTACCCCCATGCGAGAGAGCATGAAAACCAGAGGTGTACTGGTTGCAGGTACTCCTCAGACTTTCAGCACTAAGATTGATGAAGCGCTGAACTTACGAAACGATGCCGGTTACCAGAATCTTGCCACAGAAGAGGCTTTACACAACACGTGGCAGGTACGAGCGCAATCCATTGCGGCTCGACTTGTTCCTACCGTTACCGGACCCGAATTCAATTTCGCCTTACAGTCCTATCTTGAACGCATTTCTGCTGGATTGCCGAAAGAAACGTTCGCGTTATGGTTAAATTTTGCAAAAGGAACCATTGAGCGAGGAGCAAAGGTTGCTGATCGTCTTCGAAACTGGATCGATTTCCGCGAAAAGAGTTTTCTGGATGTGGGTTGTGCCTATGGAGGTTTCTTAATCGCCTTTGCTCAGAGAGGCTGTTCCCGGGTGGTGGGAATTGATGTGAACCAGGATTTGTTAGATCTGGCGGCAATTAACCTGCGTGAGAAAGGTGTTCAGGGGGAATTGTATTGCCTCAATGTAGAATCATCTGGCTTCAACGAGTTGGGCACATTTGACTTTCTCACCTGCAACGATGTGATTGAACACGTTTCCAATCCCTCATTGACCCTTTCGCAACTGGCAAAAGCGCTGAAACCCGGGGGGGTGCTCTACATGGAAATTCCCAATCCATTCTGGTATCGCTTTTTGTGGAATGATGGACACTATAATCTTCCGGGAATTACGCTGCTCACTCCAAAGGATGCCGAAATGTATTTCAAGAGTCTTTATCCGGATATTGCCTATGGGGTGAACGAGTATCATCTCATTGATTGGTATATCCACAGGATTAAGGAACAGGGGTTAGAGGCACAACTTCTTAATGAGAGATGGGTGGAACCCTCTCTGTTATTAAGAGAGATGAAAGACGCGATAAAAAAGATGGAAGAGCGTCTTTCTGAGATTCAGATTCCTTCCCATCTGGTAGAAAAAATACGCCGTCGAGCGCACCGTTTATATCGTTATGTGGAACGTCGGGCTTATGATCCCAACGAATACACGCATCTTTGCCAGATGTTTGGGACAGATTTCTGGATCCTTCTAGCAAAAAAACGCTGAATGCCATTCGAGCCGTATGAGATTTTCTTCCGGGTTTTGGAAAACTCTAAAAGGCCTGCTGGGGGGGAGCACTTTCCTGTTGTGGGTGTTTTATCTCATCTGGATCTCCCTGACGCCGCAGAAGGTATTCTGGTCGCTGGATGAAGGTGGAAAGTATATTTTTCTCCGCTCCATTCTGGAAACTGGACGGCTGAATACTCCCCTGGTTTATCCTGCTCAAAGTCTGGACCCCAATCTGGAATTTGTTCCTCTATATTACTTTATCCCCCGCGATGGTGAAATGTACTCCTGGTGGCCCATTGCCCTGCCGCTGGTGTCTCTGCCCTTTTATCAGGTCTTTGGCTGGCTGGGGCTGTTTGTACTGCCTGCCGCCGCGGGGGCGCTGACGGCAGGGTTGACCGGCATGCTGGTACGGCGTTTGACCCGATCGGAGAGATGGGGGATCGTTGCCCTGTTCTTGACGGGGCTGGCAACGCCGGTGGCGTTTTACGCCACGCGGTTCTGGGAGCACACCCTCAGCACTGCCGGAGTGCTGGGCGCTCTGCTGGGTATGCTGGACGCCGATGAGCATGGGCGCATTCGTTCCGCCGTGCTGGCGGGGATCAGCGGCTCGCTGGCGGTGTTCTTCCGCCCCGATGCCGCTTTTCTGCTCATCGGGTTTGGCGCGGTGCTTCTGGTGCGCCGTCCCCGCCCAGCCCTTTTTGCCGCTCTCAGTGCTGGGGCGACGGCATTGCCGTGGATGGCATTGAACCTGTGGACAACCGGACATCCTCTGGGTCCCACCTTTGGTCAACTGGTGGAAGCCGAATCCCTCTCCGGGTGGCAAAATGCGGGGCTGAAATTGCTGGCATATGCTTTTTTTAACCCGCCGCGGGTGGATGGTTTCATCTTTCCTCGCTGGGCACTGTGGACGGCGAGCCTTTCCCTGCTGGCGGGGGCGGTGCTGGCGTTCTTCCCCCGTCTGCGCTGGCTCTCGCTGAGCGCCTTTGGGGTGG
Organism: Anaerolinea thermophila; assembly: GCF_020723905.1. Lineage (GTDB taxonomy): Bacteria > Chloroflexota > Anaerolineae > Anaerolineales > Anaerolineaceae > Anaerolinea > Anaerolinea thermophila_A. Next base: position 127,999 of record NZ_DYHZ01000004.1, on the reverse strand, counting down.
TGATTGGGGTGTGCGGCTGGGTGGCGTTTCAGCCCACGTGGTATCAGGCGGTGCACGGCGCCGTGCTGGCAGCACCGCAGGTGCTTTTTGGACTGTATTATTTACTGCGCAAGCCGGCATGGAAGCAATCTGCTTTCCCTGCCATGCTGACGGCGAGTTTGCTGGTGTACGGAGTGGTGTACCTCTGGCGGGCGTGGGTTGGTGCGGGCGGTTTGCAATGGGGACCGCGCTACCTGCTTTCGTTTTACCCTCTGCTGGTGGTGGCAGCAGGACTTGAGTTACACACCCTCTCTCTTTCTGCAAATCAACGGCTGTTTAAGGCGGTACGCTGGATGTTTGTTGTGGCATGTCTGGTGGGATTAAGCATTTCCATTCGAGGGCTGGTGACGGCTCGTACCCTTACCAGTTACTATGCCCGCAGTCTTCCTGTACTGACTTCGATTCGAGATCATCCTGTGGTGATGGCTAGTAAGGCATTTGCTATGGATGTGCCTGACCTGTATTTTCAGGGAAACATGCTTTCCACGGGTGGAGATGAAACAACCCATGAAAGAGTGCTTTCCCGTTTCCGGGAGATGGGAATTCAGCAATATTATTCCCTGAGTGTGCTGGTGGATGACAACGCTCCGCTGGAAGTCATCGCTGAACGGTTGAAGGCGCATCCTGAGGGGGTGGTGCTGACCCGCGTAGACCTTTCTGGAGGACGGTGAGATGAAGTCCCGTTCTTTCACTTTTGCGGTGGGGTGTGTGCTTTTCTCTCTGGCGCTGACGCTGGCGTACGTGTATTTCTTCAACATTGAAAAGCCTGCGCTGGAGATGCGCCTGGCTCTGCACCGTCAGATTCTGGAAGGGAGCGCGCCTTCGCCTTATCAGTACCGCGTGCTGGTGCCTTTTCTTGCCGAGGCAATTTTTCGGGTAGAACGGCTGTTTTTTTCTGACTGGCGTGCCTTTGCTCTGTCTTACATCGTGCTGAATGGGCTGGCGCTGTTCTTCTGGTTGTGGGCGGGGTTTGCCCTGCTGAGGGTCTGGTTCCGCAGGGAGTATGCGCTCATCGGGACGCTGTTTGTGGCGGCGGTGATGCCGCTGACCTTCTACGATCATTATTTTCAGCCGTGGTCGTTCTGGGAAGCGCTTTTTTACACGCTGGCGCTTCTGCTGATGGCGCAGGGACGCCGGGGATGGCTGGGGCTGGTGGTGCTGCTGGCTTCGCTGAACCGTGAAACCGGGGTGTTGATTTTGCCCGCGTTTGCGCTGACAGCGGTGGCGGGACAGCGGTTGTTTTCTCTGCGGGGGTGGCACTGGAAGCATGTCGGGTGGCTGGTGCTTTATGCCCTGCTGTGGGGCGGGGTCTTCCTGGGATTGCGCTGGCTTCGTCCGGCTACGGCACACGTGGAGACGCTGGCGCAAATCTGGCAGTTCAACATCCAGCCCGCGCATTTGTTCAGGGCGGCGGTGAACTGGATTCTCTTTCTGGGAGGATTCTGGCTTCTGGCAGGTGTGGGATACCGCCGCGCGCCGAAGTTCCTTCAGCGGGCGGCGTGGGTGCTGGTTTTCCATTTGCCGTTGATTGTGGTGTGGGGTTACTGGCAGGAAGTGCGCATGCTTTTGCCTTATGCGTTTTCTTTTGTGGGGCTGGGGCTGGCGGCGTTTCCCGATGCGCTCACCCCAACTCCCCTTCCATCGCCATCTCCAGCGCCTGAGACCAGGGGGGAAGGGTAAGCCCAAAGGTTCGTTCAAATTTGCCGATTTCCAGCGCTGAAAAGAGCGGACGCGCCGCGGGGGTGGGGAATTCTGCGGTGCGGGCGGGCAGGATTGCGCGGGCGCGCTGTTCTTCGCGGCGCGGGTCGAGGCGCACAATTTCACATGCCCACTCGTAGCGTGAACACCAGCCCTTTCCCGCCAGATGATACAGTCCGCGGCGGTCTTCCAGCCATGCGCGGGCATCTCCGCTGGCAAGGGCTTGCGCCAGCACGGCGCTGATTGCCTGCGCCAGCAGACGCGCCCAGGTGGGACCGGCAACCTGATCCTCTACCACCCGCAGGGTGTCGTTCTGGCGCGCCCACTCCAGTACCTTGCGGACGAAACTCTCCCGCCGCAAACTGTACACCCACGAGGTGCGAAAGATGAGATACGCCCCGCCTGCCTGCTGGACGGCTTGCTCGCCCTCCCATTTGGTCTGTCCATACACGCTGAGGGGATGGGGAAGGTCTTGCTCGGTGTAAGGCGCGCCTTTGCTTCCGTCAAAAACGTAATCGGTGGAGATGTGCACGAGCGCCGCTCCTACCTGCCGGGCAGATTCTGCCAGCACGCCGGGCGCCAGTGCGTTGACCCGCCGTGCCACCTCTGGCTCACTCTCGGCGCGGTCTACGGCGGTGTAGGCGGCGGCATTGAGAATGACCTGTGGATGCACGCGCTCCACCAGTGCGGGCAGGCGCTCTGGTTGGGCAAAATCTACCTCAGGATAATCGGCGGTGACCACTTCGCCCAGCGGCGCCAGCGTGCGGCGGCATTCCCAGCCCACCTGTCCGTGGTGACCCAGCAGGAGGATGCGCATCAAATCTTTTCCTCCAGCAGGCGCAGGAGATAGGCGCCGTACTCGTTCTGTCCGTAGTGTTGGGCTTGCGCCAGTAATTGCTGGTCGTCAATGAAGCCCATGCGCCAGGCAATTTCCTCCGGGCAGGCAATCATCAGCCCCTGGCGGTCTTCCACTGCCTGCACGAAACTGGATGCCTGCATGAGCGATTCGTGCGTGCCGGCGTCCAGCCAGGCGATGCCGCGCCCCAGCAGTTCCACCTGCAGTTCGCCCCGCTCCAGATAGACCCGGTTGAGATCGGTGATTTCCAGTTCGCCCCGCGGTGAGGGTTTGAGCGCGGCGGCGAAGTCGCACACCCGTTCGTCGTAGAAGTACATACCGGGCACAGCATAACGCGAGCGCGGCTGTCGGGGCTTTTCCTCAATGCTGACCGCCCTGCCGTTACCATCGAACTCCACCACGCCGTAGCGTTCGGGGTCGCGCACTGGATAGGCAAAGATCACCGCGCCGCGGGTCAGGCTGGCGGCGCGCTGAACCTGCTCCGGCAAGCCGTGCCCGTAGAAGATGTTATCGCCCAGAATCAGCGCGGCGGGTTCACCCGCCAGAAAGTCCCGCCCGATGAGGAAGGCTTCTGCCAGTCCGTTGGGCTGGGGCTGTTCGGCGTACGAGAAGGACAGTCCCCACTGACTGCCATTGCCCAGCAGGCGCTGAAACACGGGCAGGTCATCGGGGGTGCTGATGACCAGAATCTCGCGAATGCGGGCGAACATGAGGATGGACAGGGGGTAGTAAATCATCGGCTTGTTGTACACCGGCAGAATTTGCTTGCTGATGGACAGCGTCAGGGGATACAGGCGGGTGCCTTTCCCGCCAGCCAGGATGATGCCTTTCATGGGTTACCTCCTCTGCGGGCGTAGTTCTTCTCCATCCACCCGCTCAAGTCGGAATGCTGGCGGATGGCTTCAATCCATTCGGGGTGATTCAGGTACCATTGCACGGTCTTGCGCAATCCGCTGGCGAGGGTTTCGCGGGGGCTCCAGCCCAGTTGGGTCTGAATCTTGGTGATGTCCATGGCGTAGCGGCGGTCGTGTCCGGGGCGGTCGGCGACGAACTGGATCAGTTGACGGTGCGGGGTGTGCGGCGAGTGCGGGAGGAGTTCATCCAGAATGTCACACAGGGTATGCACGACCTGCAAATTGGTGGGGTTGTTGCCGCCGCCGATGTTGTAGGTCTCGCCCAGAGTGCCTTCGGTAACCACTTTCCAGATGGCTTCGCAGTGGTCTTCCACATAGAGCCAGTCGCGCACCTGCTGACCATCACCGTAAACGGGCAGGGGTTTGCCGTTGAGGGCGTTGAAGATCATCAACGGGATGAGTTTTTCGGGGAACTGATAGGGTCCGTAGTTGTTGGAGCAGTTGGTGATGCTGACGGGTAAGCCATAGGTGTGGTGGTACGCCCGCACGAGATGATCGCTGGAGGCTTTGGAGGCAGAGTAGGGCGAGCGCGGATTGTAGGGGGTAGTTTCGGTAAAGGGCGGGTCATCCGGTTCCAGCGAGCCAAAAACCTCATCGGTGGAGACGTGGTGGAAGCGGGTCTGTTCGCGCGGGACAATGCCCTCTTTCAGCCAGGCTTCGCGGGCTGCTTCCAGCAGGGTGAAGGTGCCGACGATGTTAGTCTGGATGAACTGCGCGGGACCAAGGATGGAGCGATCCACGTGCGATTCGGCGGCAAAGTGCACCACGGTGTCAATCCGATAGCGGCGGAAGAGGTCATCCACCAGGGCGCGGTCACAGATATCGCCCTGTACAAAGGTGTGACGGGCTGGGTCGGGCAAATCCTTCAGGTTTTCCAGACTGCCCGCGTAGGTCAGCAGGTCCAGATTGATGATGTGGACGGCGGGGTCATGCGCGAGCAGATAGCGCACGAAGTTGGAACCGATAAACCCGGCTCCGCCGGTAACCAGTAGAGAACGAGGCATACATCCTCCCAGAAAAAAGGCGTCCCACACGGGTGGGACAGAAGGTTAAGGGTACGTTTCGCACTGTGCCAGCGGTAAGCCGCGGCGGTCTTTTTCGGAGAGGCGGGGCTCTTCTCCCGGCTGAAGCAGCCAGCGGATGCCAATGGCGGGGTCGTTCCACAGCAGGGTGCGCTCCCACTGGGGGGCATAGAAATCGGTGGTTTTGTAGAGCACCTCCGCCCATTCGCTCAGCACCAGGAAGCCGTGGGCGAAACCGGCGGGAATCCACATCATGCGGGGGGTGTCGGCGCTGAGCAACTCACCCACCCATTGCCCGAAGGTGGGGGAAGAGCGGCGCAGGTCCACCGCCACATCGAACACCTCGCCGATGATCACCCGAACCAGTTTGCCCTGCGCCTGCCGGACCTGGTAGTGCAGTCCACGCAGGACACCGCGCCGCGAAGCGGAGTGGTTGTCCTGGACGAAGCGGGTGGGCAATCCCAGAGCGGCGAACTTTTCCTCGTGGAAGACTTCCATGAAGAAGCCGCGCTCATCCCGGAATACCTGCGGTTCGAGAATCATCACATCGGGTATGGCGGTTGAGAGACAGTGCATACTGAAGTGATTATAGCGGATTCTGGATAAAAAGGGTCAATGGAAAGAGAAATCGCAATACAGTTGAGATGAATAAGTGAGTGGATAATAAGAGAAAGTACGAGTAAAATCTCAGGAGGAGGTTATCCTTGTTCAGAAGATTTTTATGAAAAAAGAGATTATGATAAAGTCTATTTTAAAAGGCAAGTATAAGAGAATACTCTCCTCTCTTTATTCTGGAAAATTCTATTTATGGTTTCCTTTAGGCATTGGATTTATTCTGAGAGCGCATGGTCTGGAACAAAATTCAGTCTGGTATGATGAAGCATTGACAATTTTTCTCACTCGTTTGCCTTTGTTTCCAATGATTCGGCTCATCTCTTTTGAACTCAATCCCCCATTATGGGAAATTCTGGAAAAGGTGGTTGTGTTGATTTTTCCTCAACAAGCATGGGGATATCGCATTCTTTCATTTTTGTTCAGTATTGGGATACTCTGGGTTGGTGAGCAAATACTGGCTTTTTATAAGGTGCAAAAATCCCTTCGCTTTATGACTTTACTGCTGCTTGGTTTATTACCGTATCAAATCTGGATGGCGCAAGATGCTCGTGTATATGCTCTGATGAGTTATCTGTATTTACAAGGTTTTTTATTTATCCTTCAAAAAAAATTTTGGGGATTTCTGGCATGCAGTGGCTTACTTCTCTATTCAAATAGTGCTGCACCATTTTATGTGATGACTCTCTTTATCATTGCCTTCCTGAACCATCCACATGAATGGAGAAAAATTTTCTACACAGGTTTTGGGGCAATCCTTTCTTTTTTTCCTTGGATTTTTATATGGGGGAAGGCATTAGAAGGAAGATTTTTTTCTGGAATCAATGTGCCAGAGGTAAATGGTGAGAGATTGTTTTTCCAGTTGAGTCATGTATTTTGGATTGATAACATGTCTCTACTTAACTTTATCCTTTCAATAAGTGGTCTTATCTTTCTTATTGTAATATTCCTCTCTTTTTTCTTACTGGGGATTATTCAAAAAGCCAGTCATCTCAGGTTGTTGTTTGTACCTGGGCTTCTTTGTGTATTTCCGATCCTCATGATTTTTATTGCAGGTATGTTTTACCATAGTGGACATTTAATAGTATATCGTTCCTTAAGTGGCATATCAGCGGTAACTATCCTGTTTCTGGCGTATCTTCTGAATGAGTATAAAATAACTGGCAAGATTATATTGGGTGTATTGATTGCTCTATCGGTTCTGTATCTCCTCTTTTGGAGTCCAAACCAAAAAGGGGGATATTTGAAAGAAAAATTAGAGAACCTGAAACCTGAAATTCAATCGGGGGATATTTTTTATCATGCCACTGCAACCACGTTATTGCCTTTTGCTTTTTATTTAGATGGACATTCTCATTATTTGCTTGACGAAAAATTTCCTCCTGGCTTTATGATTCCGCCTTTTCAGGAGGCGTTTAACTTACAGAAAGTACCTCTGGAGAAACTCGAAAATCAAAGGGTTTGGATTATATATAGCAATGATTCTCAACTTTCTCCTCATATTCATCAAAGAATGAATTTTTATATTCGGTCAGCAAACTACTATGGAAAAATCGAATATCCACAGGCAGCGCCTGTAAATATTTACCTGTTGGAGCGGTAAGAAATGGTTTCAGGAAAATTTTTACGAATTCTGCACATTTTTATTTTTTCATTGATTGTTGCAGCAGCAGTTTTTACCCGTTTCTACAAACTGGAAAGCAATCCGGGAATTTATTCTGATGAAGGGACTATTTTGAATGTGGTCGACAACTTAATTAAGGGGCGTTCTGAGTACTTGGGAGTACAAGGAAGTTTGTTGTTACTGGGGCGTATGCCCGTTTTTCCTCACCTCTTAACGATACTTGCAAGATTTCTCCCTGTAAATTTGCTGACATTAAGAGCAGTCACAGCCTTTGCGGGGGTCTTAACGGTAATCCTGCTATTTTATTGTCTTAAGGATATCCTTTCAAAAGATTTTCCACTGGTGCCTTATCTTGCGTCATTTCTTTTAGCCGTTGATCCCAAAGCCGTTTTATTTTCCCGAATGGGGTTCGGTTACAATTTGCTCGCTCCTTTGACGGTTGTGGTTTTCTGGTTATTATGGAAAGCGATTCAGACAGATAAATTTAGATGGTTTCTAATGGCTGCTTTCTTAGGTTCAATTGGGGTGCTAATTGAACTGGCTTATGTCGGGTATTTGATCTTCATCGCTTTAACAGCCATATTGGTGAATTGGAAAAAGAGCGGTTGGGTTTTCTTGATTCTGGTTTTGCCCTTACTTTTTCATTTTTTTTTATCATGGATGGCATTTGGGGATTCCTTTTTATTTGACTGGAAATTTACCTCTTTGAGGATAAATGCTCCGATTGTGATGCAATTGGGAAGAATAATGGTAGTTTATGCTTTTGATTTGGATAAAAATCCTTTGCTCCTTTTAGGTATGTTTGGATTCTTGTTGCTGTCTAATAAACGGTTAGCGATTTTATCGTTTACCGCTTTTTTTGTTCCTCTTGTAATTTTATTGAGAAGTGTTTCAATGGGGTATCAAAGTTTTTATTATCTTTTGCCTTATTATCCTCTCGTTTTTTTGGGTATAGGGGTTTTGTCTGCACGGGGAATTGAATACATTGTGTCTTTTCCAGGAAAAATTTTAGAGGTTTTCTCGTTGAATCGATTAACAGGTTTTGGAACGGGTTATGTCAGAGCCTTCCTTACAATATGTTTACTGCTTGTTTTTATTTTCCCTTTTTTTGGCAGTTTATTCAATTTATTTCAACAGGTGATGACACATTTTTCAACAGATTTTGACTCGCTGATGATTCCCCTAGATGAATTCCGCGCAGTTACGGAATATGTGAATCGCCATGTATCAACTGATGATCTGGTACTTGCATCACCTGCTATTGCATGGGCAATCCATGCAAATTCAACAGATTATCAAATTTCCATAGCGGTAAACCAGGGAGGTACCGTTCACTTCCCACTGGGAATTCCCAAGGAACGATTGCGTTTTGATACAGATTATCATAAGGCGAGATATTGGATAGTCGATACTATTGTTCTCAGTTGGGGGCAATATGTTATTCCAGAAACCCAAAAAATGCTGAAAGAAGTCCAGGCAAATTGGATACCTGTGTATCAAACTCCTGCTATTACAGTTTATGAAAATCTTTTCAAGGAGTAATTCTTTTTCGTTTGTTCGACTCAGGAAATGATATATTTGCTTCAGTTTATTCCCCTAAAGGAGTGCCCATGCCGTTTGCTCTGACGCTGGTGCGGTTGGAAGAAGCCCTGCGCAAGCCGGGTTGTGCGGTGTGCCGACTGGAGCACGAAGCCGCGTTGAACGCCGTGGATCATTTGCTGTGGGAACACACCAATGATCCGCAGACGCGCCGCGAGGTGCGCAGTGCAGGCGGGTTTTGTCCTGCCCACACCCGGTTGCTGGTGGCGATGGAACTTTCCCGAAGCGGTCCGGCGCTGGGGGTGAATCTCATCTACGAGTCGCTGGTTGAAAACACGCTGGAAGACCTGCGCAAACGGCGGACGGCGCGCAGGATGTCTCCGGGGATGGGGCTGTTCCGGCGCACCAGACATGCTCCGGCGGTGGAATGTCCCGTTTGCCAGCAGATGAAACAGGCGGGGATGAACGTGCTCTCCAGTTTCATGCAGGCGCTGGAGGAGCGCGATTCGCGCCTGCGCGAAGCCTACCTGCAATCGGATGGGATTTGTCTGAAGCATCTGCGTGGCTGGATGGACGAAGCGGGAGATCGTTTCCCGCGCGCCACCGATTTTGTGCTGGAAGACACCCTTGAGCGTCTCAAAAAGCACCGCGCCGAGATGCTGGAGTTTATCCGCAAGCAAAACTGGGAATACCGCGAAGAACCGCTGACGCCCGAGGAGCGCCGCGCCTGGTTAAAGGTGTTGACGCTGTTTACCGGTCTGCCCGCCGAGCGTTTCGATCATCACCTGCCGGAGTTTTAAGACGCTCGAATCATCCCCCATCTCCTGTAAAGAACAAAAGAACCTGCCCCACTGTGGGCAGGTTCAGTTGATTTCAGGAAAGATAACCCTAGATTAAAAACTCTCCGTTGCGGTAAACCACCTCGCCGTCCACCAGGATTTCGGAGTCGGTGCGCAGGTCGCAGATCATGTCCCAGTGGATGGCGCTCTGGTTGCGTCCGCCTGTTTCGGGGTAACTGTTGCCCAGCGCCATGTGAAACGTGCCGCCAATTTTCTCATCGAAGAGGATGTTGCCGGTGAAGCGATGGATGTGGAAGTTGGTGCCAATGGCAAATTCACCCAGATAACGCGCGCCGGGGTCGCTGTTCAGGGTTTGCTCCAGAAATTCAAGGTTGGTGCGTGCGGTTGCCCGGACCACCTGACCCTTCTGGAAGGTCAGTTCCACGCCTTCCACGGCGCGCCCGCCGTAAATGGCGGGGTAGGTGAAGCGCACCCAGCCCTCTACCGAATCTTCCACCGGACCGGTGTAAATTTCGCCGTCGGGCATGTTGTGAATGCCGCAGGAGTTGAGGAAGCGCCGCTCGCGAATGGAGAGGGTCAGGTCCACGTTGGGACCGCGCAGGGTGACGCGGTCGTGTCCCTGGAATGCGGTGATGAACTTCTGCTGCTGTTTGCCCACTTCCTGCCAGTAGGCAACCGGGTCGGCAACCGAACCGTCCACCGCGCAGGCGGAGAAGACGAACTGGCAGTACTCATGCCAGCCCATACCGGCTTCCATGGCGTATGCCTGGGTGGGGAAGAGGGTGCTCACCCAGCGCAGTTGATCGGCGGCGGCGCGGCGGAAAACTGCCCGCTGAACCACCGAGAGGGCTTTCTGGCGGCGTGCCTGGCGTGCGGGGTTGACGCTGTTCAAGCCGCGGGTGTTGCCCTCGGAGTAGATGCGGATGCGCGCGTCGAAGTTTTCGGCGGCGTAGTGATGCAGGGCGGGGACGAAATCCAGTTGCTCGTCGCGGGATGCCGCGGCGTAGAAGATTTCATCCTGATCGGGGAGCGCCAGCAACAGGTGCGGATGCCCACCGCGTTCCAGCACCCGGCGGTACACCTCGCGCACCAGTTCTTCTGCCAGCGTGGTGGCTTCAATCAGCACGGTATCACCGGGCTGGATGGCGGTGGAGTAGTCCACCAGCACCTGTGCCATTCGGGTCACGTTTGAGTCTGCCATGGAAATTCTCTTTCGGATGAAATGAATGGAGTAAGAACATTTTACCACCGCTCCAGAAAAGAGATTTAAAAAAATCTCCCCGAAAGAGTCCTTTCGGGGAGATTGAGAGGCTATTTTCGGTTCTGCGTTACTTCACCAGCGGGAGTTCTGCTGCCACCCAGGCATTGGTGCCGCCCAACAGGTTGACCACATCGGTGTAGCCGTTCATGCGCAGTGCCATCATAGCCAGCGCGCCGCGGTGACCCGATTTGCACAGCACGACAATGCGGGCATCTTTGGCGGGCAGTTTGTCCAGATTTGCCCATAACGTATTGATCGGGATGTGCACGGAGCCTTCAATGTGCCCGTCTTCGGTATATTCTTTTTCGGTGCGCACGTCCAGAATGAAGGGTTTGGTGGCTTCGCCCAGGGCGGCGTTCAAATCACCGGCTTTGATGGTGCCAAAGCCCTCAGGCAGACCGGCAAAGAAGGCTTTCAGCCCTTCCAGGCGCAGGGCATCCACCTGCGGGGCGGTGCCGGCTTTGGGGGCTTCGGGCATGGAGCCGGTAACCACAGGCAGTTCGGCTTTCTTCCAGGCATTCAGCCCCCCCACCAGATTGACCACATCGGTGTAACCCAGGAAGCGCAGTGCCGCCATCACAAAGGCGCCGCGGTGACCGGAGCCACAATAGACCACGATGGGTTGATCCTGGGCAGGGAGTTTGTCGAGGTTATCCAGCACCTGGCGCACGGGGATGTGCACGGCGCCTTCAATGTAGCCGTCCTTCTCCAGTTCGGCGGCTTCGCGCACGTCCAGCAGGAAGGGGGCTTTCTCCACCAGAGCGCTGTTCAGGTTCGCAGCGGTGATGGTGTAGAAATTCTCAGGCAGGTTGGTGAGGAAGTCACCCCACAGGGCGTTCCAGTCCACCACGCCTTCCAGCGGGAAGCCTGCCGCCTTCCAGGCATTGATGCCACCCACCAGATTGATGACGTTGGTGTAGCCCAGCAGGCGCAAGCCCATGGCGACAATTGCACCGCGGTGACCGGAGGCGCAGTAGATCACGATGGGGGCGTCTTTGGCGGGCAGTTTGTCCAGGCTGGCGAAGAGGGTTTCCATGGGCAGGTTGACGGCGCCCGCAATGTAGCCGTTCTTCTGGAATTCGTCTTCGCGGCGAACATCAATCAGGTTGTAGGCTTTGCCTTCTGCCAGTTCGGTGTTGAGTTTGTCGGCTTTGATGGAGTAGAAGCCATCGGGCAGGCTGGTGAAGAAGCCCTTGAGCAGTTCATACAGCGCCTGATCTTTAATCTCCGGAGCGGTGCCGGCTTTGGGGGCTTCGGGCATGGAGCCGGTGACCACAGGCAGTTCGGCTTTCTTCCAGGCACCCAGACCGCCCGCCAGATTGCGCACATTGGTGTAGCCCAGCAGTTTCAGCGATGCCATCACAAAGGCGCCACGGTGACCGGAGGCGCAATAGACCACGATGGGTTGATCCTGGGGGGGCAGTTTGTCGAGGTTGTCCAGCACCTGGCGCACGGGGATGTGCACGGCGCCTTCAATGTAGCCGTCCTTCTCCAGTTCGGCGGCTTCGCGCACGTCCAGCAGGAAGGGGGCTTTCTCTGCCAGTTCCTCATTGAGTTTGGCAGCAGAGACCAGTCCATAGCCCTTATCGGCGGGCAGGCTGGCAATCAAATCGTTCCACAGCGCCGCCACATCGGGGGCAACGGTGGGTTCCGGGGTGGCAGTGGGTTCAACCACCACCGGCGCGGTGGTACTGGTGGGGGCAACCGTGGGGGTTGCGGCGGGAGCGCAGGCGTTCAATACCAGCGCTATCAGTACCAGAACGATAAGCGGTAAAGACAATTTGCGAGACATACTTCTCTCCTCGATAAGAATGGTGTGTTATTGTCCCGGAATGGGTGCAGGGATTTCTTCGACGATGACCCTGCGGTTGGCTTCCAACTCTTCCGGTTTGACCTTATCAGCCGTCAGGAACAGTTCGCTGTTGCCATGACAACTGTTACAGGACGAATTCTGGGGCGTCTTGCGCTGAATGTTGTGCGGGGTGGTGTACATCCAGGTGGGACGCAGGTTAAAGTTCGGCAGGAGGTTCTCGCCGTAGTACTGGAAACTGGTGGGCGCCACCGGTACATGCCGCACGGTCACGTACTCATAGGGGCGGTTGGGGTTATCGGTGGCGTTCTTTCCGATGAAGAAAGTCAGGTAAGTGGCTTCGGTCTTAAAGAAGGGCTTACCGGTTTTCTGGCTGATGGCAACGTGACAGCCATCGCACGAGGTGTACTGCACCGAGTGGCATACCTGACACTGGAGTTTATCCTTATGCAGGACGTGCTGAGCAATGGGGTCGCCTGATGCGCCAACCTGCTGATGGCAGTCCTCGCAGGCGGGGGTTTGCTCGCCCCAGTAGCGGTTGCCGCGGGCATCTTCGGGGGTGGTGTGGAGGGTGGCGCCTTCGTGGCAGGATACGCAGTTCATGCGCCCCTGGCGGAAGTGGATATCGCCGGGGATGCCTTCGTTCTTGCCAAGGTATTCATTGCCCACGCGCGTCCCGTGGCATGCCGTGCAGGTGCGGGTCATCGGCGGGGTTTTCACGAATTTGTGCCCATCCAGGAAACCACCGCCCATGTGCTGGGGCTGGGTGATGTGGCAGTCGGTGCAGGAAGAATGGCAGGTGCTGCAGTGGTTGTTGTAGGCTTCATCCAGCGCGGGGTGATTCTCCGGCACACTGCGGGCATACATGGAAATTTTGTAAGACGCCAGCGAGGCGTGCAAACTGTCGGGGTACTGCTCGGTAATTTCCTTATGGCACAGATCACAGCGCCCCTTGCCCTCGGTGAGAGGATCGGCAACCATACCGGTGTGAGCGGTGTCTTTATCCGGCGATTGCGTGCCGCCGTGGCACTGCACGCAGGTAAAGCGCCCGTGGGTGGTTTCTTTGAAGTCGGTGCTGACCAGCACCTTTTCCCATGGCTCCAACGGAGCCAGTTCGCCCCCTCAGCCAGCCCCTTCGGATTCGGAGATGACCTCTTCCTCGGGTTTGGCGGTGTCAATGAGGCGATCCTTGTCGGTGTGGCATTCCAGACAGTAATCCACTTTTGGGGTGGGTGTGGGAATCGCCGTGGGTGGGACTTCGGGGGTGGGCTGAGCGGTGGGCTCGGCAACCTGCGCTGTGCGCGCACAGCCGCTGAGCAGTACCAGAGTCAACCCCACCAGTCCTAACCAGAGACGCCAGTTCCTCATGCGCATTCTCCTTTGTGGTATTTTTCACAAATCTCATCCAATTTTAAGGATATTCATCCAACTCTGTAAGTGTGAATGGTCATATCCTGCTATTTTGAAGTGTGATAAAATTCGATAAGTAAATCTTATTATCAGGGAGATGGAGGTATGTTTGACCCTCATCAATTACGGGTGTTTATCGTTGCCGCCGAAACGCTCAATTTCTCGCAAGCCGCCCGAAAACTGAACCTCTCCCAGCCTGCCGTCACGCAGACCATCCAATCGCTGGAAGCGCAACTGGGCAAGGCGTTGTTTCACCGTCAGCAACGCAAACTGGCGTTGACCGAGGAAGGACAGGCTTTTCTACCGGTGGCGCATCAACTGGTGGCGCTGAACATTCGCGCCCGCGATCTGGTGGAAGCCAGCCGCGATCAGGTTAACGGGCAGTTGATCATTGCCTGCAGTACCACACCGGGCAAGTACGTCCTGCCGGTGATTCTGAGCCAGTTCCTTGCCCGCTATCCGCGGGTGAGCGCGCAGTGTCTGGTGGTGAGCCGCGCTGCTGCGCTGGAAGCGTTGGAAAGCGGTCATGCTCAGTTTGCGTTTTCCAGCAGTATCGAAGAATTTGACCACCATTACGAGTTTTTCCCTTTCCTCACCGATCCGGTGCATTTAATTGCGCCTGAAAATCATCCCTGGGCGAGGCGAGGGGAGATTGACCTGGAGGAATTGCCGCGCGAGCGTTTCATCCTGCGCGAAGATACTGCCGGTACGTACTGCGTGGTGAAGAGCGAACTGGCAAAACGAGGCTTTAACATCTACGACCTGCCGGTGGTCCTGCGGATGGGCAATTCGGAAGCCATTGCCATTGCTGTCTCGCAGGGGGCGGGGGTGGGGTTTGTTTCTGGCATGGTCCTGCGGCATTTATACCTGCCCAATGTGGCGGTTGTGCGGGTGCGGGGGATGACCTTTGAACAGCAAATTTACATGTGTCGTCACCGCCTCAACCCCACAGGGAGCGCTGGAGCGGCTTTCTGGCGGTTTATCACGGTAGAACGCGAATCGATACAGCGGCAGATGCTGGGCGAAAGCGCCCCTGTTGTATAATTCTTCTTCATGAAAGCCTATCTGATCTTACATGGTGCCAATCTGAACCTGCTGGGCACCCGTGAGCCGCAGGTATACGGCGCGCTGACGCTGGCGGAGATCAACGCGCGCCTGCAGATGCTGGCGCAGGAACTGGGTGTGTCCATCCGTTGTTTTCAGTCCAACCATGAAGGGGAACTCATTGAAGCCCTGCACGGCGCGCGGGCATGGGCAGAGGGGGTGGTGTTCAACCCGGGGGCATACACGCACACTTCAATTGCCCTGCGCGATGCCATTGCCGCCATCGGCATTCCCGTGGTTGAGGTGCATCTCTCCAACGTGCATGCCCGCGAAGCATTTCGTCAGCGCTCGCTGATTGCGCCGGTGTGCGTGGGTACGATTGCGGGGTTTGGCTGGCTGTCGTATGCGCTGGCACTGCGCGCGCTGGTCGAACGCAGTGGCACAGAGGTTGCACGGTAAGCCTGTGAAACGCCTGTAGAGAGGAAATCCCTGACCGGCATGGTGAAACTGCGTGCGTGGCTGGTTTTGCTGGCTTGCTTTGCCTCCCTGTTCCTTCTGTTCTTGCCCGTTCATGGAGAGGGAGAGCCGCCGTTCTCCACCTATCTCCCTCTGATTTCCAGCGAACCGCCGCCGCAGTGGGTGGGTCCCTATGGCGGTTCGGTGGTGGCGCTGGAAACCGATCCGCGCAGTCCCAACATCGTCTATGCGGGGACGTTTGGCGCGGGGGTGTATAAAAGCACCGACGGCGGGGTGCACTGGTTCCCCGCGCGGGACGGCTTGACCAATCTGATGATCAACTCGCTGGCGGTGGATGCTCTCCATCCGTCCACGCTGTACGCCGGCACGTACCGCAGTGGGGTGTTCAAGTCCACCGATGGCGGGCTGACATGGGCGCCGGTGAACAACGGGATTGCCGCCGGTGCGATTGTGTACACGCTGGCGGTGGATCCGGAGAATTCCAGCCGCGTGTACGCAGGGACGCGCATTTACAAAGACGAAGCCCTTCCCCCCTGGAAGGGCATCCTTTACAAGAGCGAGGACGGGGGCAATTCCTGGCGGGCGGTGCTGGAAAACGTGGGGGGGAGCGATCAGCAGGACTGGGTGTACTCGATTGCGCTGCTGCCGCGCGACCCCAACATTCTTCTTGCCGCCACGCATGAGCATGGGGCTTACCTGAGCCGTGATTACGGGCGCACCTGGAGTCCTGCCAATACCGGCGTGGATGACCTCTCCGGACGGGCGGTGCTGTTCGATCCGCGCTACCGCAATCCCAGTGTGGCGTACATGGGGGTGTGGCACCGCACCGGTTTCTACAAATCCACCAATGACGTGGTCACCTGGAATTTGCTGGCTTACCCCAATGTCAAGGTGTACGGCATGGCGCTTGACCCGCAGGCGCCCGAGAATGTGTATGCCGCCACCTTCTCCAATCACGGGGTGCTGAAGAGCGGCAACGGCGGGCAGTCGTGGGCGGTAACCGGGTTGACGAACGAACTGGTGTACAGCGTGCTGGTCAACCCGGACAACAGCGCGCTGGTGTATGCCGGTGTGGTGAGCAACGGCATTTACCGCAGCAGCGACGGGGCAAAATCCTGGAGCAACATGTCCAGCGGGCTGGCGCACCTGAATGTGACCGGGCTGGCAATTGTTCCGGGGATTCCGCCGCGCTGGTATGCGGCGGTGTACGGCAGGGGCATCTTCCTCAGCACTGACCAGGGGCAGACCTGGACGCCGGTCAACAGCGGGCTGGGCAACCTGAATCTGCGGGGGCTGTTCTCTCATCCCACCAGTCCGACGCGTTTGTTTGCCCTGACCGAGGGCGGGCTGTACCGGCTGGATGCTCCCTCTTCTGCATGGATGAAGTTAACGCTGGTGGGTGAGGACACGGGGACTGCCGCAAAGGGATCGGTGCCGCCTCTGCCGGTTTCTCCTCCTGACCCTTTGACCCTGCTGATGCCCGATGGGGCTCCTGCCATGCAGACCAGCGCCCTGCCTTCTACTGCCATGCTGACGCTTGCCTTTGCGCCTTCGGATGCCGGCGTGGCTTACCTGGGCACGGGCGGTGCGGGGGTGTATAAAAGTATGGACGGCGGACTGACCTGGAACGCGGCGGGGCTGAACGGGCAGAGCGTGACGGCGCTGGCGGTGCATCCCGCCAGTCCACAGCAGGTATATGCGGCAACCTCCAGCGGGGCGGTGCAACGCAGCGAAGACGGCGGATCCACCTGGACGCCGATACCGGCGCCGGGGGGCAGTGTGTACGCGCTGGCAACCGATCCTGCCGAGCCTGTCCGTGTGTACGCCGGCACTGCCAGCGGGGTGTACCGCTGGGACGGGAGCGCCTGGAGCGCGCTGGGATTGACCGGGCGCGCCATCTTTGCGCTGTGGGCGGATGCGGCGAGGGCGGGGCGCTGGATTGCCGCCGGACAGGGCGGGGCTTTCCTCTCCGAAGATGGGGGAATGACCTGGGTGGAACTGGAACCGCAACTGCGCGCCCTCAACGTGAACGCCGTGCGTGCCGACCCGGCAGAGCCGCACTGGATGTTCTTCCTCACCACCGAGAGCGGGACACTGCGGCGCTGGGTGCGCTGACCCGATTTATTCCATGTGCTGATGCGTCTGGGGAATTTTGCCCTCTAAAATCAACTGTGTGGCGCGGAACGCCAGCGGCGGCAGGTCACTGCGCGGGAAGAATGCCGCTTTGACGGCGTCGTCGCCTGCCTGCAGGTCTCCGGATACGACCTCGGCGCGGTAGGCGATGACCAGATCGGCACCGTTGGGGTGCTCGCGTCCCGGAACGATGCCCAGCAACTGGGTGACCCGTACCACCAGCCCGGTTTCTTCCAGACATTCGCGCTCGGCGGCGCGGGCGGGGTTTTCGTAAGCATCCATGAATCCGGCGGGCAGGGACCACAATCCCTGCAGGGGCGGGTTGAGGCGCTGAACCAGCAGGACTTCCTCGCCGCGCTCCACCAGCACCGCCACCGCCACCTTGGGGTCTTCAAAGAAAATCCAGCCGCACTGCGGGCAGGTCTGATGATCTCTGCCAAACAAAAAGCGCGTCTCCAGCCGCGCTCCACATTGAATGCAAAAGTGCGCTTTTCCTGCCACGGGGTTCATCCTTTCCGGCGCAGCCATACCGCCATGCCGGCGAAGAGCGCCGCCATGCCCAGCAACACGGCTTGCGCCACCCGCACGGGTGTCCAGAAGGGGGCGGGGGCTTCGAGGGGCGCGGCAGACGGGCGTTCGCTCTCCTCCGGTGCGGGGAGGGCGGCAATCACCTGCCCGGCTTCTCCGGAGGCAGGCACGCCCAGAATGGGACCATTGCCCTCCACGGGTTCGGCGGGGGTGGCTTCGGACGTCAGCGCGCGGGAGGGGGCTTCGGTGGGCACTACCGGTGGGACCGTGCCCGGCGCCGGTTGATCGCCGTAATGGACAATGCCTTCGCCGGGGGTTGCCATGCCGCTGGCTCCGGCTTCGGCTCCTCCGCCGCCCATGCCCTGAGCGGTGGTCTCCTGCTGATAGGTGACGATGCCTTCCTGAGAGGGCGCGCCTGCGGCTTTCATGGCTTCACCGCCGTAGCCTTCGGGGGCGCCACTGCCGCCGCCCAGACCGCCCGGCGCGTTCCAGATGATGATGGGTGCGGTTGCGGTGGGCTGTACTGCGGCACGCATGGCGCTTTCAGGGGCAAGGATGGCGGGTTGGGTTTCCTGAGGGACGGTTTGCATTTCAGCGGCTTTTTCCACTACCTGCGGGGCAGGCGCCGCCGCCATGGGGGCGGCAAAGCGCAGGGCAGGCAGGAATTGCAGTAACAGGGTGGCGACCAGTGCGGCTGCCGCCATGCCGGTAGCCAGACGCGCGGAGAGGAACGAGAAAAAGCCCTGACGGGCTGGTTTTCCTACCATCTCCGGGGTGAGGGTGAAGTTGCGCGGGGCGCGGTATCGCGGCGCCCGGCGTAAGAGGGCGCGGGTTTCGCGCAGTTCGTCCAGCGCCAGACGCCACTGCGGGTTGCGGCGTAAATCCTCTTCCAGACGCGAAACTTCCTCCGGGGACAGTTGTCCGTCCAGATAGGCGGAAAAGCGTTCATACTCGCGGAAGGAAAGGTCGCCGTTCATGGTTAATCGTCTCTCTGAGTGTTTAGACGCAACAGCGGGGGTAAAAGTTCCCAGAAGCGGTGCAGGCAGTCGCGCAGTTTGAGGCGGGCGCGCGCCAGACGGCTCTTGACCGTGCCCAGCGGTTTGCCCAGAATCTCGGCGGCTTCCTGATAATCCATGCCCTGCAGGTCAATGAAGATCACCACCGCGCGGAATTCCTCATCCAGTTGCTGAAGACAGCGCTGAATGGCACGGTCGAGTTCCTTTTGTTCCAGTTGTTCTTCGGGAGAAAGCCCATCATCTGCCATCCATGAGGGGCTTTCGATGCTCTCGTCGTCGTCATCCAGCGGTTCCAGCGGCGTGCTGGGGTGGCGCTGACGGCGGCGCAGTTCGTCGTAACAGGCGTTGGTGACCATGCGCATGACCCAGGCTTTAAACGAGCCGCCGCGAAAAGAGGAGAGGTGGCGGTACGCCGAGAGGAAGGCCGTCTGGGTGACATCCTCCGCCTGATCGGGGTCAGAAAGCATGCGCATGGCGAGATGATACGCCATATCCTGATATGCCAGCACCAGACGGTTAAAGGCGTTGAAATCGCCGTTGCGGGCTTCCTGAATCAATGCCAGTTCGTCCATGTCACATCCGCTTTCCAGCGCGCCATGCCCACACCGCCCGCCAGAGGATCATCCCCAGGGCGGCGGTGGCTCCCAGTACGCCCACGAAGACGGGCAGAACCGCGCTGTTCAGCCACCATCCGCGCAGGACGCCGGCGATGGGTGCGGCGAGCAGTGCCGCCAGCCCGGCGCGCCATGCCTGAGGAATGCGGGTGAACACCACCGGTTGATACAGTCCCAGCCAGGGGGCAATCAGCGCCCAGCCGATCAGCAGGGGCAGGAAGGTGCTCCACACGCGGGCAAGCGCGCTCCCGTGAAAGGCAAACCCAACCACACTGATGACGAGGATGGCAAGGGTATCACCGAGGAAGAGGGGGAGGAAATCCATCCACCGCGCACGCATACAAATATTGTACCAGAGAGATGGAGAATGGGAGGTTCTTGAGAGGTTGGTTCCCGGTTTATCCCGGAAAATCTCCCCGAATCATCCTTGCTAAATAGAACATATGTACTATATAATAAAGGTATGACCATCCCATTTCGCTGGATTTTGAGCGGGATTGCCCTGGGAGCGGCGTTCCTCATCTTTGCCGCCAACGCCATCGGGCAGATTCAGGTGGTGGCGGCATCCACCGAGGAGCCGTCTTTCTCCGCGCCTGCTGAGACGCTCTCTGCGCCTGCCGAGACCGCCGATGCCGCCGAAGCGGTAGAGACACCTCCTGCCGCAGATGCGCCCGCACCCCGGGAAGACCCCCCGGCATCCGATGACTCTGCCTGCGAGGTCAGCCCGCGTTTTCCCGAGGCGGTTTACCGCTGGTGCGCGCTCATCACCCGTTACGCCAACGAGAACGGGCTGGATCCCGACCTGATTGCGGCGCTGATTGTGCAGGAAAGCGGCGGCAAACCCGACGCATACTCCAGGAGCGGTGCGGTGGGCTTGATGCAGGTGATGCCGCGCGATGGCATTGCCGCCAGTTTCCGCTGTGTCAACGGACCGTGCTTTGCCTCGCGTCCCAGCATGGCAGAACTGTTCGACCCGGAGTTCAACATCCGCTACGGTACACGCATGCTTGCCGGATTGATCAGCAAGCGCGGCTCGGTGCGCGACGGGCTGATGGCATACGGTCCCATGAACGTGGGTTATTCCTACGCCGATAAGGTGCTGGCAATTTACGAACGCTTCCGCGACTAAGGCAGGAGCCGGGTGGGCCAGGGGGTGAAGGTCGGCGCGGCGCCAGATTGCGCCGTGGGCGAGGAAAGCGTTTCAGGCGTGGCGGTGGGGGGAGAGGATGTCGCCGTGGATGGCGGGGACGGGCTGGTGGCTGGTACCGCCTGAGGCGAGGCAACTGCTGTAACCGTCGGGGTGACCGGTGGGGGTTGTACGCCGCCGATCAGGTACCATCCGGCAATCGCCGCAACGCCCAGCAGGAGCAGAATCACCCCCAACCATCCCAGCCACTCACGGGAACGGCGGGAACGGGAGGGTGTGTGCGTTTTCAGCGGTCGGGTGGCTTCCTCGCGGTACTGCGCCGGCGGGATATGCGCCGCCACCATGGTGATGTTGTCGAAACCGCCACGGGTGTTGGCAATCTCCACCAGACGGGACAGGGCTTCTCTGGGAGGTTGGGAGGTGAAGGTGGCAGCAATTTCGCCATCCGAGACCAGATCGGTCAGCCCATCGCTGGTCAGCAGGACGAGGTCGCCGTCCTGCAGCAACAACCCCTGATTTTCCAGACGCTGAGCGTCGTTCTGTGCGGGGGCTTCGTCCCAGCACAGGCGCAAATCCACCTCGGGAATTTGAGGCGAGCCCAGATAGCGGCGGATGACGTGCTGATTGGGGTGCCCCTCTACCTCGTCCGGTTTCAGAATGCCCTGTTCAAGGGCTTCCTGCACCCAGGTGTGATCAATGCTCAGACGGTGGGCTTTGCCGTCACGAATCAGGTAAATGCGCGAATCGCCCACCGTGGCGGTGTAGAGGCGTCTGCCGGCAATCCAGGCGCAGGCGCAGGTCGCGCCCATGCCGATCTGATCGGGGTTTTGCTCCGCCTGCTGGCGGATGGCTTCGCTGGCTTGCTGAATTGCCTGACGCAAAATCTGAGGCGGATTCAAACCGTCGCTGGCGGCAACGGCGGCGTCAATTTGCTCCACGGCAATCTCCGCCGCCACCTCGCCGGCGCGGTGACCGCCCACCCCGTCGCACAGCACCAGCAAAACGACCGGCAGGGAAAAAGGCGGGTGCTGCCGGTACGCAAAGACGCCAAAACGGTCTTCATTGCCGCGGCGTTTCATTCCGGGGTGGCTGATTGCCGCCACCGGAACTGCCGGGCGTTCCATTCGCCTCATGAATCATTCCCCCTGAACAGGTTGTGTGTGCCATTCCCGTTTCTTTTCCGGTTGAGTGCAGTCAAAGCGATACATTACCCGTCCCAGATGGATGCAATCCTCGTGCTGTAACAGCACTCCTTCTGGCAGCACCGGCTGAAAGTTCACCCAGGTGCCCGCCTGCGAACCGGCGTCAAAGAGCCGGTATTTGCCTTCTTCTTCCTGCACCAGACGCGCGTGCAGACCCGAAACGCTGGGATCGTCCACAATGACCATTGCCTCGCGGGGGTCGCTTCCCAGGGTTAACTCCGTGCGGGAAAGCGGCACCACCGTGCCCGGCAGGGCTTCGCCGTCCTCGCCCAGACGCACCAGATACGCCGGGACAGGTGGGGTCTCAAAGCCCGTCCGCGTGACGGGGCGGGCACGTTCCTGCACGGGGCGGGCGGCATCCTGAACGATGCTCACCGGCTGGGTGAGCGGGTCGGTCAGCGAACGGCGCAGGCGCGGGGTGCGCTGTCGGCGGGCGCGGCTTTCGCCCAGCAAAACCATGGTCAGCACCAGCGCCGCCAGCAGTACCGCGCCGATGGCAATGACTCCGCGGTAAGAAATGCGCTCCCACAGGGTGCGGCGGGGTGGTTCTTCCACCAGTACTTCCACCGGCAGGATGATGCTCTTTGCCGTCAAGCCCAGTTCATCTTCCACTTCCAGTTGCAGGTAAGCGGTGCGCGGGGTGTTGAACGCCGCCAGATCCCACTCGAATTGATCGAAGGGCGGGGTGGTGTTCTCATCCACCAGGGTGCCGTCCACATACAGGCGGGAGAAGCGCAGTCCGCGGGCATAGCCGTCGGGAAATTCAATCAGCGCCTGCAGGGAGGTTTTCTGGGGAGTCAACTGGCTGGCTTGCTGGGCGGTTTCCTGCGTCCAGCGGCGTTCGATTTGATTGGGTGGGGCAAGGAAGATGGGGTTGGGCGGGGCAATCTGGATGGCATAGGTCAGCGTGGCGGGGGACAGGGATTGCATGCCGGAGCGGTTGAGGGCAATGGTGAGGCGGTGCGTTCCGCTTGCGCGCACCCCCGAAAGGAAGCGCACCTGGTACACCCGCCGCAGGGGCTTGAGCCACTCTTCCAGCAAGGGGAAGGTTTCCTGCCCGGCAATCAGCACCAGTTTGCCGCCGGTGGCGTCTGTCAGCCGCTGGAGGGCGGCGGTATCGGGGGCGGTGCCGTCCAGCGAGGGGACTGCCACCCAGACGAAGACGCGCACGCGCAACTGCACGGCGCGCGCGGCAAGGTCTTCCAGCCCGTTGAGTTGCTCGCCCTGCAACGGCGGGGTGACGAACAGCACTGCCCGTTTGATGGTGGGGTCGTTGATCTGATCGGCGGCGAGGTTGACCGCCTGCACCAGCGGGAAGAGGGTGGGGACGGTGAGGCGTTCCAGCGCGGGCTGGTAGGCGCTCAAGGCGCCGCTGAACTCGGCGGGCTGGCGGGCGCGGATGAGTTGCAAGCCTCCTTCGGTGGACAGGCTGAAGGTACTCCCTCCGCGGGATTGCTGCTGTCCTGCCCAGTCCAGCAGGGTCTGGCGAATCTGATCGAACTGAGTGGTGTCGCCAAAACGGCGGGCGAGGTCGCGGGTGGGGTTAAACGCCAGAGTAAACTCAATGCCCGGTTCGATTTCCTCCACAGAGGAGACGGCAACCGGGGCGTCGTCTTCGCTCAGGGTAATTTCGGCAGGTTGAATGTCGGTGAGGAAGTTGCCCTGAGGATCGTAGGCTTCCAGAAAGAAGGAGATGGAGGGAAAGGCGTCGGTACGCAGTCCATAGGCGAGCAATTGCATCTGTCCCTGCGCCTGAACTGAAAGAGGCGTAGCCAACAGGGACAGCAGAAGAAGAACCAGAAGGGGAAGACGAAGTGAGGACTTCAACGATTGCGCACCCATTTTCCAGCCTGCCCTACCACACACCAACACTGCACCCCAGCGACGGCGTTTCGCAGGGCATTGCGGGCGACCTGTAGAGTCATTATAACACAGGCGTTTAATCGTATTTCAAAATGGTGTGGCGGATTTCTCCCCAGCGCAGGGCGTCGGCGATGCCCTGTTCGATGGGCAGACGCGCCTCCCAACCCAGCAGACGGCGGGCGGTGTCGGCGTTGGCGTAGGCTCCCGCCACATCGCCCGGGCGCGGGGGACGCTCCACCTTGCAGATTTCTTTGCCGTACACCTTCTCGAAGGCGGTCACCAGTTCGCGCACGGTCACGCCGCGTCCGGTACCCAGATTGATAACCGCGTAGCGGGTGTTTCCGCCCAGACGCTCAAAGACCTGCTCGAACTGCTCCACTGCCTGGATGTGCGCCAGTGCCAGATCCCACACGTGAATGTAGTCGCGGATGCCCGTGCCGTCGCGGGTGGGCCAGTTCGTGCCGGTGATTTCAAAGCAGGGCAGTTTGCCCAGGGCGGTATCCACCAGTTTGCCCAGCACGTGGGATGGCTCTTTCACGTGAATGCCCGAGCGCATTTTCGGGTCGGCGCCAATGGGGTTGAAGTAGCGCAGGGCGATGCCTTTCATGGGGTAGGCGGTGCAGAAGTCCTTCAGAATCATCTCCATCATGTACTTGGTGCGGGCGTAGGGACTGCCCGGTTTGAGCGGCGATTCCTCGGTGACCATGAAGCCCGGCACCACGTCGTAGATGGAAGCCGAACTGGAGAAGACCACCCGTCCATACCCGAGACGGTTGAGGGTGTGGAACAACGACAGCGATTTGCAGACGTTCTCGGTGTAATACTCGTAGGGTTTCTCCACCGATTCAGGGACGACGATGAGCGCGGCGCAGTGGATGGTAGCGTAAATGTCAGGGTGTTCGCGGAAAATGCGCTCCACCAGCGCCGCATCGGCGATATCGCCGCGGTAGAAGATGCGCCCGCGGGTAAATTCCTCCCTGCCGGTAATCAGCGAGTCGAGGATGACCGGGGTGTGTCCGTGATCTTCCAGCGCCGAGCAAATGGTACTGCCAATGTACCCTGCTCCTCCAGTAACCAGTACTTTCATGACCAGTGCTCCTCCCTCAAGGATGTGAAACTTAGCGCTCCGGGGTGATGCCCGGCGGCGGGGTAAACGGTTCATCGCAGGCAAAATCGTTCATCACCTGTTGGTATGAGGCATCTCTCTCCGGGGTGGGCGGGGCTTCGCGTTCGATGCGCCGCCACAGGCGGCACAGCAGGCGCTGATAGACGGGGGAGATGTCTCCTGCCAGGCGGGTCTGCTCCATGGCGCGGTCATACTCGCCGAGATGGGCGTAGGCTTCAATGAAGGGGAAGCGCTCCAGTGGGTCGTTGGGATAATCGCCGGTGGCAAAGGCTTGCTCTCCCCAGCGCGCTACTGCTTCCCAGTCCTTCTGCTGGCGGGCAAGATCGGCTTTTTCAAAATAATAGCACCAGTTGGGCTGTGGTTCTGTGCCGAAGAGGATCTCCGGCAGGTAGGGGTTGCCCTGCGGCAGGATGGGGGCAGTATCGTGAATGGCCATGGCATCGCGCAGGTAGATGGGCAGTGTCCAGTTCTCGATGTCAATCTCCGGGTCAAGCACCCGCACGCAGGCAGGCGGTTTGTACCAGAAGGTGACCGCCTGAGCGGTGTTGCCCTGGAAGGTTGCCGCCAGATAATCCAGTTCGAAGGGCAAGCCTTTCTCCAGACCGGGCAGGTTGGCGCCCAGCCGCACGGTGGGATAGAACAGGATGTAGCGCAAACGGGGTTCGGTGTTGTCGGGCGCATACATCCAGTTGAGCGGCGCGGTGAGCGAGTTATCCGAATAGTGGCGCATGGGCAGTTCGTTCGATAACAGGGTGGTGCCGGGCTGTAAAGCGGGCATGCGCCACGAGAGTTGCCAGAACATCCTCTGCATCACCACCCAGTCGCGCAGGTACACCACCGCACTGCGATACTGATAACCCACCGAGAAGGCGAGGAACACGCTCAACACCACCAGGCGCAGTCCGCGCGGCAGGGGCAGGGCAAAGAACAGTCCGCACGTCACCAGCACGGCGGAGAGCATGAAGGAGAGGGTGAACCGGTCGGCATGGAAGTACAACTGCACCGGCAAACCGGTCAGCCAGTAGGGCACGCCCGCCACCGTCAGCCCTGCCAGTCCCAGCAGGAAGGGGGTGACCCACAGGCGGGGGCGCGGGGGCGCCGATTCGCGCGGGGTGCGGGTGAGCCAGATGACCGCCAGTCCCAGCAGGAAGGCAGTTCCCACCACGGCGTAGTAGCCCATGAGCAGACGCGGCACCATTTCCTGCGCGCCGGGGGTCTGGAAGGCATTGCCCCACGCCATCACTGCGGTGAGGATGGCATCCTGCACGGTGCGGTTGAGCCAGTATGCCAGCGCGTTAAGGGGATTCTGCGCCAGCATCTCATAGAAGATGGGTCTGTATAAGCCATAGCCAAAAAAGAGCGCCCGCCACAGCATGACACCCACCAGTGATCCCAGATAGGGGAGCCACAGGATGAAGGCGCGTTTGAGAGTCTGCCAGAGCGAACGCGGTGTGGGGCTTTCCTGCCAGATCACCACCGCCAGCCACAGCGGACGGGTGAGTTCGAGGAAGAAGAAGTACTCCATGAAGAGCAGGTTTGCCAGCCCCAGCGCCCACGCCAGCAGGGAGTAGATGAGTCGGCGGCGGGGCTGTCGCACTGCCAGCACGCTCAGCAGGAACGAGCCAAGGAAGACGTTCAGCACAATGAAGAAATGGGAATACACCACCGGGATGAACTGCTGGCTGAAGCCGGGGTAGAGGATGAACAGCGCCGCCGCCCATGCGGCAAAGTCCTTGCGGTCGCGCCACACGGCAAGCAGGAACCGCCACAGCAAAACGCCGCTCAGCCAGCGCCCCAGAATTGCCAGAATGTGCCATGCCAGAGCATGCATGCCCAGCACGGGCACGGTGAGTTGATAGAGCAAGCCCCACACGGGACGGTTGGTGGAAAAGTAGCGGGTCAGCCCTGAAGCGCCGTAGGTGTGGTAAATCCAGGTGATGGGAACGTCGTCCCAGTAAATGCCCAGACGGGTTGCCCACAGCCCGTATGCCAGCCCTGCCAGCGCCAGCAGAAAGAGCGGAATGACCCCGTTACGGAACCGCTTCATTCGCCTTCCCAGTCCTCCTGCGCCGAAGGTTGAGGGGTGCGAAGCACCGAGCGCACCAGATAAATGGGGCGGCGTTTGACCTCCTGAAAGATGTAGCCCACATACACGCCCACAAAGCCCAGCAGAATCATCAGGATGCCGTTGGTGAAGAGCAACATGAACATGAGCGAACTCCATCCGGGGGCAAGGCTGGAGCGATCTCCGCTGAGCCACAGACTGAGCACGTAAATGACCTCCAGCACCGCCAGACCGAGCATGACCCCGCCCAGCGAAAGCCCGATGTACAGGGGGACGAGGGAAAACGAGAAGACGGCATCGCGCGCCAGTTTGAGCATTTTGCGCAGGGTGTACTTGGAACGTCCGGCGATGCGCTCGGGCGGCTGGTAGGGCAGGATGACGCTGCGGAAGCCCATCCATGAGACCATGCCGCGCAGGAAGCGGTGGTACTCGCGCATGCCGCGCAGGGCATCCACCGCACGGCGGGACATGAGGCGGAAATCGGCTCCACCCGGCAGGACGGGCGTGTCGCTGATGCGGTTGAGGAGGCGGTAGAACCACCCGGCGGTGAGGCGTTTGAAGAGCGGCAGACGCTCATCTTCCAGGCGTTGGGTGAGGACGATGTCGTAACCTGTCTGCGCCAGTCTGAGCATCTCAGGGATCAGTTCGGGGGGGTGCTGACCGTCGCCATCCATGGAGATGACAAAGTCGCCCTCGGCGATGTCCAGCCCGGCGGTCAGCGCCGCCTGATGCCCGAAGTTGCGCGAGAGTTCCAGCGCGGTCACGCGGGCATCCGCCGCGCAGATGGACTGCAGGATGGTCATGGTGCCGTCGCGCGAGCCGTCGTTGACGTAGTAAATGAGGAAGCGGTAGGGAAGCGAATCAATCGTCTGGCACAGCAAACGGTGGAATGCCGGCAGGGCTTCTTCTTCGTTAAAGACGGGGACGACAATCCCTATGGTGTGCAAATCGGTCTCTCCGCGGGGGGTGGACTGCGTTCCAACCGCCCCTTTCCATGCAAACAGGATGAGACATCACCCCGCTGTGCGCATAAAAACGCAGTACAATACCGGTTATGGAGGTGAAATACGATGCGCCTGAGCGTTGGTGATCCTGCACCTGATTTTACCCTGCCTTCGCATCTGGGCAAAGAGGTTACCCTCAGCAGTCTGCGCGGACGCAATGTGGTGCTGGCGTTTTTTCCGCTGGCATGGACACCGATATGAACGAGCCAGATCCCGTCGTATGAGGCTGAACAGGCTCTCTTCGCGGGATTGAACACCCAGGTTCTGGGGATCAGCGTGGACAGCGTGCCCTGCCTGAAGGCATGGGCGGATTCACTGGGGGGAATCTCTTACCCTCTGCTTTCCGATTTTTACCCTCACGGGAAGGTCGCCGAACAGTACGGTGTTTTGCGCGCCGACGGCACCAGCGAGCGCGCCCTGTTCGTCATTGACCGCGAGGGCATCATTCGCTATATTGATATTCACGATATTGACCAGCAACCCGATAACGAGGAATTGCGCGCCATCCTGCGGCAGGTGGATCCCGAAGCGGCGGCAAACGAACCCCACGCCCTGGTGGAAGATGAGCCACTGCCTCACGGCGGTATCGTGATGTACTGCACGCCGTGGTGCGATGACTGCAAGCAAGCCCGTCAGTGGTTGATGCAGAGGGGCTTTAAGTTCGTGGAGGTGGATATCAGCCGCAACCGGAAAGCCGCCGAACAGGTGCGCCGCTGGGCAAACGGCAACCTGACCACCCCGACGTTCGACATCAACGGCACGGTTATCGTGGATTTTCAACCGGACAAACTGGCGGAGGTGCTGGGAGGGTGTTAAACGGCAAAGGCTCCCGTCCACGATGGCAGACGGGAGCCTTTCTCTACAACGTCCCCGGGTAAAGGGGGGGTCCCCACCCGGAGACGGACATCTCAGGACGAGAAACCGGCTCCGGGGAGGCTCGATGGGCGGCGATGCGCCTTACAGGGTTGGTTTGCGTTGATGTTGCTCATTGCTCTTTGTTTCAGTCTCCAGAGCGAACAGGCTGATGGCGCCAAAGACCAGCACAACAAACGCGACGGCCAGGTAAACGATCCACATAGAGACCTCCTCCGTACAACAATAAAACCGAAGGGCGACCGGATTGCGCGGGCATCGGCGTTGCCGTCTGCAATCCTCTATGAGATATAACGCCGGGCGGGTAAAAAAGTTTCAGGCAATTTTCAAAGTCCCGGCGGATCAAATGGAGGAAATCCTGCTGAAATGCTGGCGCCGGCAGGCTGGTCTCTCCCCCATTTGAGTTATTTCTATTATAGAAAATTTGTTTCGCTTAAGCACCTTTCAGATTCATTACAAATCCCCCTGGAGATCGAATCCGGGCTGGCTTGCCCCGTGCAGGCAGTTTTTCCACCCGTGAATATAAAGAATGCTGTGCTTCTCAAGCATTTCAGGACGGGGTTTCTCCCCGCCCTTTTGAGGGACGGCGCAGGAAAAGCCATCCGACAATGAACGTGTTCAGGGTCATCCATATCAGCAAGAAGGTCCAGGTGATCAGCACGGCGTTCCACTCGCCGGAGGTGTGCGTCCATTGCGGCAGGGTTTATCCCTGGTGAATGTGCTGGGTCTCTTCCCGCAGGACCAGCCCTGCCACCGCCAGAGCCAGCAGGGCGCAGGTGATGAGAATCAGCCCGGCGGAGACCTGCATGGAGGGCAGAAGCACCCAGATGGAGTAGTTCATCAGGGTGTGGAAGACCAGCGCCGCCAGAATGCTTTGACGGGTGCGCCGGTACACCCAGGTCATCAGGGTTGCTGTGAGGGTTATCTCCACCAGCAGGAGCAGGAACAGGGGCAAACTGTTGACCATGAAACGCCCGGGGATGAACACCAGTGGCAGATGCCACAGCCACCAGAAGAATCCCAGCCAGAGGCTGGCGGTCAGGGCGTTGTAACGGTGCAACAGGCGCGGCAGGGCATAACCGCGCCAGCCGAATTCTTCCTGGAGCGGGCCGCCGGTGAGCAGAATGACAAAGGGAGCGATCAGCGCCATGGGCGGGTTGCTGAGGATGGAGAGGTCCGGCGGGTGTTGACGGATGAGCGCTTCGATGAGGTGCGCGCCCAGGAAGATGACCAGAGGGAGGAAAATTGCCATGCTCCATCCCTGGCGCCCCGGATTGCGCGGGTTCAAGCCGTCCTTCAGCCAGGCGCCCAGTCCCCGCCAGCCAGCGCCGATGAGGGTGATCAGGAAGCCCATCAGGGTGGGCGCCCACGGCGCGGGGTTGAGCGGGCTGGCGAGGAAATCTGCCAGCGGTTGGGGCAGAGCGAGCCATCCCTGTGCCTGGAAAGCCAGGGGCATCCAGAAGAGCCAGGAAAAGCCCAGTGTCAGCAGGAAGAAGAGAAGCGGAAACTCAGGGCGTTTTGCGTTGTTCATGACTGCTCCATTGGAACAGAAGGGGATGGTCAGCCGGTTTATGGGAAAACCCTGCCAGGTTGGCGGCAGCCGGGCAGGGCAGTGGTGAAGGCGGCTCGTACCTCACCCGTTGCCTGATGGAGATCGTCGCCGCCTGCTGACCTGGTTATTGTACGGAGAAGTCCACGCTCTTATCCAGTTTTCCGTTCAGGTAGATCTCCACACGGTATGTGCCGGGTGGCCATAACTGGTCGTTGGTCAGGTTGAAAGTGACCTGACCACTCCCGCTGGTGAACTCGGTTTCTGCCAGCACTGTGTTGGGGTCGGCGCCTTCCACGTCCACAGCCGTCCACACGGCTTTGAGTTGAGTATCGTCGGGGGCGTTGCGCAGGTCCACCTGTGCGTAAAAAACGGCATCCGGGGCGTATACAGTGGTGCGCTGTTCTCCTGCGTCGTCGGTGGACATCCACACTTCCTGGATTTTAGCAGTGCTGGCGCTGAACTCACAAGCCAGTGTGACCAGCATCAGCACCAGCGCGGCGATGAGAATTTGAATACGGGTTTTGTTCACGGGTCCTCCAGAGATGGGTTGAGTAAAACATGTCTCTTCAGTCCGGAAAAGGTGGGGAGGAAAATGGGAAGAGGTTGATTAAAATTTTACTACACAATAAAACAAAATGATAAATTTTATGCGGGCTCTCCGGATACCGTTTTTCACCATCCCGTAATGAGGTTTTGTTTTCTGACGATCTGGACAGACTGGTTTTTTATCCATTTACTTCTTTACAATACAGATATAATTAATCAAAATAATATATAATAGATTTGAGGAGGCTTTGATTATAAAAATTTACCCTGTCTGGGAGCCATGAAGGCGTGTTTTCCATGGCTTCAGCCCACTGGTCCCGGAACAGTCGCAATGGCTTCGATTTATGGCTTCTCTCAGCCTTAATTGTCCTATGCCTTAACGGGGTCTTTTGGCAGTTGCAGAAATATTCTGTTTCTCATCCATGAGGCGGCCTCCATACGGGAACGACGTCTCGACAGACATTTGAGGAGTAACCCATGCCTAAAAATGTTCGGCTCGGTATCATCCGAGCCCGGCACGATACCACTGTCCCTGAGATTCCCGATCAGGCGTGTCTCGCCATGGTGATGACCGGCAGTCACGCGCTGTTTCGTTACTGGATCAACACTACCCGCGGCTATCTCGACTTTCTTGATTCGCCGATGTTTCCCTGGGTGGACGTCACCCTCGGCGCGGATACAAGCCGAAGTGCCCAGGCAAAGGCTGCGATTAAAGCGCTGCGCGATCGTTATCCCGGGCACGATCCGCTGGCCAGACTTGACGGGCTCGTGGTGCTGACCCATCCCGGAGCGCGGACCATGGCGAATCCCCTTGCCGGACAGCCCGGACAGCCTGCGACGATCACAACCGGCTTTGATGGCGGAACGACAGGCGTCGAGGGATTCACTGTGGCAGTCCTGCCGACGTCAACAAGCAATCACACGTTCATGTGCCATGAAATCGGGCATGTGTTTGGCTTTGACCACACCTTTGGCCTTGACAACAATGGTACGGATTGGAATCCTGGCGATAGTAATGTCATCCTGGGACCGGAATACGGATCGCCGTATGACCTGATGTCTTCGGCATCGTTCGGCACCCGCTGGCTGGGGACAGGCCCGTTCTGGGCGGCTTCGCCGACGTTCAACGGACCTGCCGTCAGTGGTTGGCCGAATGCCAACAGTGTCCTGTCCATGGGACCTCACCTGTCCCGCGCCAACCTGCACCGGTTCATGCCCGATGCCCTTGCCGGTCGGGTTGTCGAGCGCCCCTTTCCCCCTCCGGGGGGCGCTGTTCGGGTGCGCCTGGTGCCGGCGTCTGCTTCAAAGGGTCAGAGTCTTTTGATCCTGCATCCGCCGAACGAGCCGGCGAATGGTGTGGGGCGCGTGTATGTTGAATACCGCACAGCCCGCGGATGGGATGCCGGTATGGACCTCCTCGGACCGAGTCTGTCGCGCGAGGGTGTGGTTGTGCATTCCCTCGTTGACCGGCCGAACGTCGGCCCGCGGGTCTGGTACCGCGGCTCAATCCCGGCGGTGTCAGTGGACACCGATGTTGCCGTTGCCACGACACCACTCGTTGTCCAGATCCACGATATAGATCCAGAGCGGAACTGGGTTGAGGTTTCGGTCACAATAGGCGCGGGGCGGCGTGTCGAAATTGTCCGGGGCAATCATTCGGATGATGTCATGGATGTGATTGGAGCGGTTCAGCAAATCAGGACGCCATGCGGCGACGCAATTCGCAAAGGAACGTTTGCCACATCAACGTTTAGCCAGTTTCGCATCCGCACGACCGGCTTCGGCGGGGATGGCGGACCAGCCGTGCCTGCGGCTACCGTGACGTGGACGGTTGGAGGTGTGCCTGCGACCGGCAACGGCGGCACATTGAACGTGGCTTATAATGGTGCGACGTTTGCAGTACAGTACACGATTGACCCTGTGGTTTTTGAACTCTCGCTGACCTCCCGCGGCGGCGAACGATTTGTAGTTCCGGTAACTGTCACCATCACCGGCGACGGGACGACTGCCACGGCAAGTACCACCTTCACTGCTCAGGGCTGGTTCGAGGGCATTCATCCGGAAGATGAGGCGATCCTTGCGGGGTGTTTCCGGCGCATTTTCGAACGCTATCAACAAATGCCGCGTGTGTTCCGGAAGCCGACGCCGGAGCCGGAATGGCGATTTGACGTCCGTGAGGAAGTCCAGCGGCTCTGGTACGTGCAGACAGCCCGCCTGATCAACGAAGTGCCGGGGCTTGATGCCGCAGGACGGACTGCGTTTCGTCAACTGGTCAACGTGCAGGTGGAGCCAACGAAGACAATGCTTGGCGCCCTGGCTGCCGTGGGCATTGACTACAGCGTATCTGAGGCCGATATCACGGCATGGCTGGAAAACCCCGAATACACGCCGTATCCAGCACTTGCAGAAGCGCTGTTGACGCGGCTGAGCGGCAACCGACTGCGTCGTCCGGTGTTCTTCGATGTCATTGCCTACAACTACGAACACACCCCCGAGGTATCGTCCCCGCGGACGGTTGAGGAGGTGCACACTGGTGTGTTGGAAGCCGCCATTCTGGAAGGATCGAACAACCGCTACGGAGAGCAGATTACAAACTTTGCCGATCTGCTTGCCGTTAACGACGATGATGCTGTCCTTACACGCATCCCTGTGAATGCCGATGGCGAGGTCTGGCGGATGGGACGGGTGCAGTACGCCGATCCGGGCTAAAAATGCCCGCAAACCTCGACTGCCGGGGCTACAAGGGCTGGTGGGGGATCGTATCGGATTTTGCGCCAGCAGGGAATTGAACCGGCGATTACAAAAGCGGCTCTGTCTTCATGGACAGAGCCGCTTTTGCTGTGAATCCAATTTCTGATTTGCTTTAGCCGTGGCGCTGCTGGAAGTCTTTCATGAATGCCACCAGGGCGCGCGCCGAGTCGAGCGGCAGGGCGTTGTAGAGCGAGGCGCGCAGACCGCCCACCGAGCGGTGTCCCTTCAAGCCGATCAGGTCGGCTTTCTTGGCTTCCTTGACGAACAGGTCTTCCAGTTCCTCGCTTGCCATGCGGAAGGGGATGTTCATGATGGAGCGGGCTTCGGGGCGGGCATGTCCACGGTAGTAGCCGCCGCTCTCGTCAATGGTGCGGTACACCATTTCGGACTTCTCGCGGTTGATCTCGTACATGGCGTTCAGCCCACCGAGGTTCTTGAGCCACTTCAGCACCAGCCCGGTGATGTAAATGGCGTAGCACGGCGGGGTGTTGTGCAGGGATCCGCTCTCTGCCAGCACTTTGTAATCCAGCATGACGGGCAGTTTTTCGGGAACGCGCGCCAGCAAGTCCTCGCGGATGATGACGATGGTCACGCCTGCGGGACCGGCGTTTTTCTGCGCGCCGGCGTAGATCAAGCCGTACTTGCTCACGTCCACCGGCTGGCTGAGGAAATCGGACGACATGTCACATACCAGCGGCACGCCTTCGGGAACAACCGGTTCGGTTTTGAACTCCACGCCGTGGATGGTTTCGTTGTGGCAGAAGTGCACGTATGCCGCCTGAGGGTCGAATTGCAGTTCGGCGGGCTCGGGCAGGCGGGTGAAGTTTTCACCCTCGCCGTTGAAGACCACGCGGGTAGTGCCCAGTTTCTGGGCTTCTTTCAGGGCGGTGCGGCTCCATGCGCCGGTGACGATGTAATCCGCCGAGGCGCCGGCGGGGCGCAGGTTCATCGCCAGCATGGCAAACTGCAAACTGGCGCCGCCCTGCAGGAACATCACTTTGTAGTTTTCGGGAATGCGCATTAATTCACGCAGGTCGGCTTCGGCGGTCTGGATGATGGCTTCGAACTCTTTGGAGCGGTGGGACATCTCCATCACCGACATGCCGGTGCCCTGATAGTCCAGCATTTCCGCCTGAGCCTGCAACAGGACCGGCTCGGGCAAAATGGAAGGACCGGCGTTGAAGTTGTGAACGCGTTTGTAGGTGCTCATGTTCGTGGAACCTCTCGATTCGAAATTGGAAAGGATGGCAGGCGCGATGCAGGCATCGTTGCTTCCCTACCATCATACCCTGTTTTGGGGTTGAGGGGGTACTGTCTTTTATCGCATTCTAGCCATGCAATTGGCATTCTTTCCAGGCACGGCGAGGGGGCAAAACGGGCATTCCGGCAGTTTGACAGGGGCAGTGATGCGTGGGAGATGTTTACTGCCCGGCGGATGCGGGGGAAGGGGAAGCCAGGGCGGCGTGCAGACTGCCCTGCTGATATCCCTTCAGGTCCAGTGCCACGTGGGTAAAGCCGATTTCCTTGAGCCGCGCGGCGATGGCTTCGCGGTGCTGAAGCACAAGGGCAAAGCCGCTTTCCTCGACCTCGATGCGCGCTACCTGACCGTGATGGCGCAGGCGCACCTGACGCAGTCCCAGCGAGCGCAGGAAGGCTTCGCCCTGCTCCACCTGACGGAGATTTTCGCGCGTCACCTGCATACCAAAGGGGATGCGCGACGCCAGACACGCCATGGCGGGTTTGTCCCAGTTGGGTAAGCCCAGCAGGCGAGCCGCCTCGCGCACGTCGGCTTTGGTCATGCCGGCTTCGATGAGGGGGGAGCGGAAACCGGCTTCCTGCATGGCTTGCCGTCCGGGGCGCACATCGCCCAGATCATCGAGGTTGTTGCCGTCCAGAATGGCGCGGTAGCCGTTCTGCCGGGCGTATGCCGTGAGCAGGGTGCCCAGTTCGTTCTTGCACCAGTAACAGCGCAGGGGCGAGTTGGCGCGGTAGCGCTCGTCCTGCAGTTCGTGGCTGTGGATGAGCACGTGGCGGATGCCGATATGACGCGCCAGGGCGAGGGTCTCGGCGCGTTCGCTTTCCGCCAGACTTTCCGATACGGCGGTGACGGCAACGGCGCGCTCGCCCAGTACGCGGTGCGCCGCGGCGGCAACCAGGGTGCTATCTACCCCGCCGGAAAAGGCAACGATGGCGCTGTCCATCTCGCCGAGAATGTGAAAGAGCCGTTCCAGTTTTTCTGTGGTCATGAGATGCTCCGGGAAAACCAGGATCGGGCGGGGGAATGCCCACCTGAATTACCCGTAATTTTACCCGATTTGATAAATTACCGCAGGGAAGGTTTTCTCCCTCAGGGCAGGTCCTGCCAGATTTCCCGCGCCCGCTCGACCATGCGGTCGAACTCGGCTTCCAGCGCCGGGTTGATGCCGCGCATGCCCGCCACCACCCGCACCGCCCAGGCGACGTACTCGCGGCGGCGCGCGTCACTCCACTGTTCGGGGGGATCTTCCAGAATCGAGCGCACGTTGCTGATTTTGTCGGCGATTTTGATAAGTTTGGCGTCGGGGGTGAGGTAAGGGGCGTGCTCTTCCTGCAGACGCTTGCGCTCGGCTTGCGGCAGGCTCTTGTCGTCGCTCACTTCCTGCACCAGGGCGCGCACCCGCGCGCCGAACAGGCGGTTGATTTCCTCAGGCGCGGTGGGGGTGTCTTCCAGTACATCGTGCAGGATCGCCGCCGCCAGCACTTCGGGGTCGCGCACGCCGCCGACGGACCACAGCAGGTGCGCCACCTCGATGAGGTGGTTGATGTAAGGGGCGTGCAGGACGCCCTTACGGCGCTGATCGCGGTGGCGCTCGGCGGCAAACGAGAGCGCGGCAAGCAGCCAGTCGACCGGATGCAGGGAGTCTAAAGGAATTAAGAGCGGTGTGTGCATATTTTGATTATACCGATGAATGCGGACGGACAGGGTTCAACAGAGCCACGCAAAAGCGTACCACCCTTCTCAAACGTTAATACTCTTCCTACACTTCGTTAATGATTTTCTAGCATGCCGCGGGTATCCTTGCACTGGAATAATGACTGAAAACATTCTTCCTCAAAGAAAGGAGAGAGGAAAACATGGGAAAGATTATTGGTATTGACCTCGGCACAACCAACAGCGTGGTTGCTGTGATGGAAGGCGGCGAACCGGTGGTGATCACCACCGCGGAAGGATCGCGCCTGTGCCCTTCGGTGGTCGCCTTTACGAAAAACGGCGAGCGGCTGGTGGGACAACCCGCCAAACGTCAGGCAGTTATCAACCCTGAAAACACAGTGTACTCCATCAAGCGCTTCATGGGTCGGCGTTACAGTGAAGTAGAGACCGAGCGCAAGATGGTGCCTTACAAAGTGGTGGAAGGACCCGCCGGGGATGCGCGTGTGTTCATCCCGCAAACCAACCGCGAGTACACGCCGCAGGAAATTTCGGCGATGATTCTGGCGAAACTCAAAGCCGACGCCGAAGCCTATCTGGGCGAAAAGGTGACGCAGGCGGTGATTACCGTTCCGGCGTACTTCAGCGACAGCCAGCGGCAGGCTACCAAAGATGCCGGTAAAATCGCCGGGCTGGAAGTGCTGCGTATCATCAACGAGCCGACGGCGGCGGCGCTGGCTTACGGACTGGACAAGAAGAAGAGCGAGAAGATTCTGGTCTTCGACCTGGGCGGCGGTACCTTCGACGTATCTCTGCTGGAAGTTGGCGATAACGTGATCGAGGTGCGCGCCACCAACGGCGACACGCACCTGGGTGGCGATGACTGGGATCAACGCATCGTCAACTGGGCGGCGGATGAGTTCAAGAAAGAACAGGGCATTGACCTGCGGCAGGATCGTCAGGCGCTTCAACGCCTGCGCGAAGCCGCCGAGAAAGCCAAGATCGAACTCTCCAGCATGATGGAGACGGAGATCAACCTGCCCTACATCACTGCCGATGCAAGCGGTCCCAAGCACCTGCAGTTGCGCCTGTCGCGCGCCCGTTTCGAGCAGTTGACCGCCGACCTGGTGGAGCGCATGCGCGGACCGGTGGAAGCCGTCTTGCGCGATGCCAAACTCAACCCGTCTGAGGTGGATGAGATTGTGCTGGTGGGTGGTTCGACCCGCATGCCGATGGTGCAGGAATTTGTGCGCCGCATCTTCAACAAAGAGCCGAACAAGAGCGTCAACCCCGATGAGGTGGTGGCGATTGGTGCGGCGATTCAGGGCGGCGTGCTGGGCGGCGAGGTGAAGGACGTGCTCCTGCTGGATGTGACTCCGCTCTCACTTGGTGTGGAGACGCTGGGCGGTGTGATGACCGTGCTGATCCCGCGCAACACCACCATCCCGGTGCGCAAGTCGGAGATCTTCTCCACTGCCGAGGACAACCAGACGGCTGTGGATGTGCACGTCCTGCAGGGCGAGCGCGCCATGGCGGCGGATAACATGAGCCTTGGGCGCTTCCGCCTGGAGGGCATCCCGCCGGCACCGCGCGGTGTACCGCAAATTGAGGTGACCTTTGACATTGATGCCAACGGCATCCTCAATGTGACGGCGAAGGACAAAGCCACCGGCAAAGAACAGCGCGTGACCATCACCGCTTCGACCAACCTGAGCAAGGGTGACATTGAGCGCATGGTCAACGAGGCGCGGCAGAACGAAGCCGCCGACCGGCGCCGCAAAGAGGTGGTGGAAGCCCGCAATCAGGCGGACAACGCCATTTATCAGGTGGAGAAACTGCTCAAAGAGCGCGGCGACGCCGTGCCGATGGCGACCCGCGAGGAGATTCAGGCGAAGATCAACGATCTGCGTCAGGCGATGAGCGGTGAGGATGCGGAGCAAATCCGCAACCGCATGCAGGCGCTGACGCAAGCCGCGGTGGTTTTGCAGAGCGTTCCGCAGGGTCAACCGGCTGGCGGTGCTGGCTCGGATGGCGAAGTGGTGGAAGGCGAGTTCCGCGAGGCGTAAGCCGGAGAGATGGAAGAAAAGGACGGGCTGGAATTTCCAGCCCGTCTTCTGGTTTAAGCATATCCTGCCTGCGGCGCGCCCGGACAGGGCGGGGGGTTAAAGCCCTGCCATCGCCTGTTCCAGGTCGGCGAGGATGTCTTCCACGTTTTCGATGCCCACTGAGAAGCGCACCAGCCCGTCGGTGATGCCTACCGCCTGGCGGGCGGCAGGGGGGACGCCCGAGTGGGTCATACTGGCGGGGTGAGAGATGAGCGAATCGGTGGTGCCGAGGCTTACCGCCAGCGTCAGCAGACGCACGCGTTCCATCAGCGCTTTACCCGCCTCCAGCCCGCCCTTGAGTTCAAAGGAGATCATCCCGCCAAAGGCGTGCATCTGGCGCTTTGCCAGTTCGTGTTCGGGGTGACCGGGTAAGCCCGGGTAGTACACCTGCGCCACTGCCGGATGCGCTTCCAGCCACTGCGCCACCCGCATGGCATTGGCACAGTGACGTTCCATGCGCAGTTCAAAGGTGCGCAGTCCCATGGAGGTCAGCCAGGTGTCAAACGGACCGGGGTTGCCGCCCAGCAGTTTATTGGTGGCGTTCAGACTGCCCTGGATATAGTCTACATGGCGGCTGACCACTGCGCCGCCCACCACCACGCCGTGCCCTCCCAGGTACTTGGTGGTGGAATGTACCACCACATCGGCGCCGAGGGTGAGGGGGCGCTGGCAGTAGGGGGTGGCAAAGGTGTTGTCCATCATCAGCCAGGCGCCGTAGCGGTGGGCAATCTCGGCGGCGGCGGTGATGTCAATCACGCCCATGGTGGGGTTGGCGGGCGATTCGGCATATGCCAGGACGGCGTCGGGGTGCTCGCGGAAGGCGCGCTCCCAGTCTTCGGGCTGGGGGTGGTTGAGCCACACCACCCGAATGCCGTAGCGGGGGGCAAAATCGTGCAGGAAGGTGTAGGTGGCGCCGTAGAGGGCTTCCTGCGCAATGACGGTTTGACCGCTCTGCACCCGCGCCAGAATGGCGGTGGTAATGGCTGCCATGCCCGAGGAAAACATGCGCCCTGCCACAACTTTCTCGGGAGGGGTGTCGGGCTGGGCGCGCAGAAGGTCAATGCCTTCCAGCGCGGCGATTTTTGCCGCCGCCTGGCGAAAGTTGGGGTTGTCGAAGCGGGTGTAGATAAAGCCGTCTTCCTCACCGCGGAAGCGCGCCGCGCCCGTGGCGACATCGGGGAAACGGAAGGTGGATGTCTGAAAGATGGGATTGGAGTGGGCGTCCAGAGGGGCTTCGCCCTCTCCAACATGATTGACCAGCGTGCTGAGACCAAAGCGGGGAGAAAAAGTCATACAACTCCATTTCTGAGGTGGGATTTTTCGGTACAATGTCAGTATAACATACCGATATCAGCCAGTGG
This sequence comes from Anaerolinea thermophila, assembly GCF_020723905.1. Lineage (GTDB taxonomy): Bacteria > Chloroflexota > Anaerolineae > Anaerolineales > Anaerolineaceae > Anaerolinea > Anaerolinea thermophila_A. Next base: position 88,099 of record NZ_DYHZ01000004.1, on the reverse strand, counting down.
AAAGGTCAAACGGATGGAACTGACAGGAAAAACAGCATTGATTACCGGCGGCGCGGTGCGGGTGGGCAAAGCCATCACCCTGGCGCTGGCGCGGGCAGGCGCGAATGTGGTGATCAACTACTTCTCCTCACAGGAAGAGGTGGTGAAGACCGCCCATGAAGCCGAAGCCCTGGGGGTGCGCGCCCTGCCTCTGCGGGCGGATATTGCCGACCGCGCTCAGGTGGAGCAGATGGTGCGCGAAGTGGAGCGTCAACTGGGCGGGGTGGATGTGCTGGTCAACAGCGCCTCACCCTTCTTGAAGACGCCCTTCCCGGTGCAAAATGAGGCGGACTGGGAGCGGTGGAAACGGGTGCTGGACGTGCTCATTTACGGGGCGGCGTACTGCGCCAGCGCGGTGGCGCCGGGGATGCTGGCGCGCGGGCAGGGGGCGATTGTAAATATCCTCGACCTGGTCATTTACGAGCCGTGGCGGGATTTCACTGCCCATGCGGTGGGCAAAGCCGGTCTGCTGGCGCTGACCCGGCAACTGGCACTGGAACTGGCGCCTGCCGTGCGGGTGAACGCGGTAGCGCCGGGGGCAGTTTTGCCGCCGGAGTACCTGAGCGAGGAACGCCGTACCGCCATTGCCCGGCGCAATCTGATGGGGCGCTGGGGTAATCCCGAGGACGTTGCCGGGGCGGTGCTGTTCCTGGCGCGCTCCGACTTCATCACCGGTGAGGTGCTGGTGGTGGACGGGGGCGAACGCTGGAATCATCTGGGAAAAGACAGCGCAGTTTAAAAACGAAAAAGGCGGGAGAATTCCCGCCCTTTTCGTTCCGCAGATTCGGATTTATTTCGGGGCAATGGCGCCGGTGGGGCAGACATCCACGCAGGAACCGCAGTCCTTGCATTTGGATTCATCCACCACATAGTACTCGCCGTCCATGTAGATGGCGCCTTCGGGGCACTCGGTTTCACAAGCACCGCACTGAATGCAATCGTCCTTTGAAATTACGTGGGTCATGACACACTCCTTATCAGTATTTGCGTCATCACAGCCTGAGGGCTGTGTTTTTTTCCGCCTGTAGCATACCCGATTTTCCGGGAAAGGGTTCTTGTCAATTGTCACGCATTTGAAGGTTAAATGTCACAAATTCAGCGCAGACGCTCCACCATCCACTGCTCAAAAGCGGGCTGGTTCTTCCACGCCATGGCACAGCGGGCTGGTTTGCCTGCGGGGTGAACGCGGGTGAATCCGGCTTCATCCACGATCAGCGGCAGGGTTTGCATGTCTAACAGGTCGTCCGCAAAAGCCAGATACACCGCCACCACGTCGAAGAGTGTGCTGGACTCGCGCGCGGGGTCGAGGGGTGTTTTCAGCCAGTCTGGCGAGGCGGCGCACCATACGGAGTAGTTCTCCATGAGGGCGCGGGTGATGGGGTGGCGGGAGTGGCGCACGGCGGCAAAGGCTTCGCCTTTCAGCGTCACCAGCCCGCAGGTATCCAGCGGGGTGAGGGTGAGGCTCAACCAGTCGGCGGAAAAGACCCTGCGGCTGGCGGGAATATCCAGACGAACGTTGTACTCGGGGTGAGGTTCGGGCGCGCCGCCGTAGCCGCGGTACACGCTTCCGTGCATGCCCACAAAGTGGACGTTGCGGGCGATGGCGGGGTCGCGCTCCAGCGCCGCGGCAAGGTTGGTCAGCGGTCCAATGGACAGCAGGGTGACCGGTTCGGGCGCATGCCGGATGGTTTCGATGAGGGCAGTCACGCCGTCGGCGTACACGGTGCCGGGGTAGTCTGCCAGCGTGTAGCCCTGCACCCAGGCTTCCTGAAGGCGCCGGGGGGTGGATTCATCCACGGTGGGCAGTCCCACGCCCACGGGAATGTCCTCTCTGCCGGCAACCTGCAGGAATTTTGCCAGCAGGCGGGCGCGGTAGGCGGTATCGCCGGTGGCGGAGAGCGCCAGACGCACATCCACTTCGGGCGAGCGCAGGAGAACCGCCAGCGCCCAGGTGTCATCAATATCCGTGCCGATGTCGGTGTCGAGAATCAGCGGGATGGGACGGGACATACCCTGCTTAATCCACCAGCGCCTGATAGACCAGATTGGCAAAGGTGTGATGGAAGGGGATGGAGAATCCCGGCATGTACTGGAGCATCATCACTGCCAGCAGGTCTTCGACGGGGTCGAGGAAGAACCAGGTGTTGGCGGCGCCGCCCCAGCCCCAGTTGCCCGGCGAGCCCATGTGGAAGTGACGCGCCGCATCCACAATCACACTGCCGCCGTACCCGAATCCACAGGCAGGATCATCCGGCAGGCGCATGCCCTCGGGCAGGTGATTGGTCATCATCCACTCCACCGTCCTGCGCCCCAGCAGGCGGACGCCGTTCCACGCGCCGCGGTTCAGCAGGGTCTGGGCAAAGCGGTAGTAATCTGCCATGCTGGAGACCAGTCCACCGCCTCCGCTGGGCGCCGAGGGCTTGCGCAGGAAGTTCTCGGTGGTCTGAAGCACCTTCAACCCGCCGCTTTCCGAAGGTCCATACAGGGTTGCCAGACGATGGGCTTTTTCCGGCGGCGCCCAGAAATCGGTGTCGGTCATACCCAGCGGCTCAAAGATGCGCTCGCGCAGGAAGACATCAAAGGGCTTGCCCGAAACCACCTCGACCAGATACCCCAGCACGTCAATGGCGGTACTGTAGCGGTAGGACGTGCCCGGGTGGAACGCCAGCGGGATTTTCGCAATCTCTTCGACAAGCGTTCCCAGGGTCACGTCGGGGTCTGTTTCCAGCCGGTGCCAGACCTGTTTGCGGTAAAGGTCGTCGATGAAGGAATGTTCATCGAAGCCGTAGGAAAGCCCGGCGGTGTGGGTGAGTAAATCGTGGATGGTGATGGGGCGATGGGGCGGAACGAGGTCGTAACATGCTCCGCCGTTGCGCGGTTGATACACCTTCACCTCGCTGAAAGCGGGGATGTAGCGGGCAACCGGGTCATGCAGGAAAAACGCGCCTTCTTCGAAGAGCATCATCACTGCCACGCTGGTGATGGGTTTGGTCATCGAGTAAATGCGGTAGAGGGCATCTTCGGCGAGGGGTCTGGCGCTTTCAAGGTCAGCAAACCCCACACATTGACGGTATGCCACTCTGCCGTGGCGCGCCACCAGCGCATCTACGCCGGCAATGACCCGGCGTTCGACCAGTGATTGAAAGAAAGACGTAATGCGCTCCAGACGAGCGGAAGAAAACCCGACTTGCTCCGGTAAAATGCGTTCCATGTCTGTACTCCATTCCTGTCAGAGGGATGGAACGATTATAGCGCAATCCACGTACTCAGGCAGGCGATTCCGGTTGAGGAGGAGAGGCAGGGGGAATTTCGGGCATCCAGGCAAGCGTTCCGCCGGTGGCAACCGAGTAAATCAAAATTGCCAGGGCGAGGGCAAACGAGCCGTTCCAGTTGACCAGACCGGTAACCAGCACCATCCACAGTGCCAGTCCCAGCCCGAGGGCGCTGCTCAACGGGTACCAGAAGGAACGGCGGAAGCGTTTGAACAGGAAAAGCCACTGCGCCAGACCGATCAGCAAGCCGGCAAGGGCATAGGCGACAGACAGACCCAGAATGGACTCGTCATCGCCCGGGACGAGGAAAGGCGCCAGCCACACGCCTGCCAGCATGCCGGCAAAAACGGTGAGCGCCCACAGCGGGGAGACGGGGGAAATACGGCGGAGCGCCAGCCACTGCGCCAGTCCAATGGGAAGCCCGATGAGCAGGGCGCCGCCCACCATGCCGGGGAGGGGACTCAGCAGGGAGGCGAGGAGAGAGAGCGGCATGGAGGCGGCAATGCCGAGGGCGTTTGCCGCCGTCCACAGGCTCACGATTTGCCAGAGGGGGAGTTTTCGGGGCGTCATATGCGCCTGCCTTTCTGTATTTCCATTATATGCCCGAACCGGGCGTCTCACCCTGCCTTCGGGAGCAGAGCAACCCGGTGGGGAAGAGGAGACGGGGTGCAGTGTGGGTTTGCACATTTTGACAGGTTGCCGCCTGCAGGGGGGTATGGTATGCTGTGTTTGAAAATAGAACAAATTTTCTAATAAAAAGGGAGGGACATGGCAGGCAGACGCAAAACCCGGCGCGAGACCTGCCCTCCGCAGGATCAGACCCTGCAGGAGGAAATTGAAATGTTGAGATCCCTCATCCGCAAGACGGCAGAGCGCGCCGGAGAGGAGAACCCTCTGCCCCATCAGGTGCGTTTGCTGGAAGCCTTCAGTCAGGCGTGCGCGCGGCTGGCGCAGATGCTCAAGGTGCAGAGCGAGTTGAGCGAGGATCGCGGCGCGCTGGATGAAATTTTCCACATGGCGGATGAGATTTTCCGCGAGATGAGCGGGAAAACCGGCGGCGGTTAAGCCCGGTTCCACGGCGGTGCGGTTGCGCCAGTGCGGGTGTTCCGGCGGATGAGACGATTCGCTTTCAGCCAGCCAGCAGACCGCCTCAGGCGGGGAGATACTGAGCGGCTTCCCCCGGTTCGATCCGATCGCCGTGAAGGCTGTGCCGCCGCCGTTTCCACCTTCAGGGGGACAGGACATGGACGAAGTGCGCCTTTTACGCCAGACCTTGAGCGATGTGGCGGCATTTGCCCGCCTGAGCGGGGTGCGCCTGCGCCCGTATCAGGCGCAGGTGGCGCGCGCCGTGGTGGAGGCGGTGCTGCACGACCGCGGGTTGTCCTTTGTGGTGATGTTCCCCCGTCAGAGCGGGAAGAACGAGGTGCAGGCTCATCTGGAAGCCTACCTGCTCACCCTCTTCAGCGGTACCACCGCCGAGATGGTCAAAGCCTCGCCCACCCTGCGCCCGCAAAGCCTGACCGCCATGCGCCGCCTGGAGCGTGTGCTCAACGCCAATCCGCTGACCCGCGGACGCTGGCGGCGGGAGAGCGGCAACACCTTCCGGCTGGGGCGGGCGCGCATCCACTTTCTCTCTGCCGCGCCCGGCTCGAACATTGTCGGCGCCACTGCCTCGCTGCTGCTGGAGGTGGACGAAGCCCAGTCGGTGAGCGTGGAGAAGTTCGACACGGAAATTGCGCCGATGACGGCGTCAACCGGTGCGGTGCGCGTTTTCTGGGGGACGGCGTGGACGGCGTCTACCCTGCTGGGGCGGGAGTTGCGCCTGGCGCAGGCGGAGGAAGCCCGCGACGGCATCCGGCGGGTCTTCCGCCTGACCGCCGCCGAGGTCATTGCCGATCATCCCCGCTATGCCCGCACGGTGGAGCGCGCCATTCAGCAACTGGGGCGCAATCACCCGGCGGTGCGCACGCAGTACTTCTCCGAGGAAGTGGATGCGGCGGGTACGCTCTTCCCGGAGGAGCGCCTGGCGCTGATGCAGGGGGCTCACGCCTGGCAGGATGCGCCTCTGCCGGGCAAGACCTATGCTTTTCTGCTGGATGTGGGCGGGACTGCGCCTGTGCAACTGCCGCTGATGGAGGAATGGGCAGGCAACCGCCGCGATTCCAGTGCGCTGGTCATTGTCGAGGTGGAGCCGCCGCAGGGCGACCGCCCGGCACCGCGCTATCGGGTGGTGCATCTCTGCCAGTGGACGGGGGTCAGTCAGACGCGCCTGTTCGAGCAGATTCTGGCGCTGGCGCGGCAGTGGAATCCACGGCGCATGGTGGTGGATGCTACCGGCGTGGGTGCGGGGCTGGCAGATTTCCTCGACCGCGCCCTGCCGGGGCGGATGGTGCGCTTTCTCTTCAGCCCTGCCAGCAAGAGCGATCTGGGCTACCGCTTTCTGGAGGTGGTGGAGAGCGGGCGGTTTCACCTGCCGCAGGCGCCGGATGGACGTGCCCGGGCGCTGGTGGAGCGGTTTCTGGCGCAGTGCCGCGGCTGTACCTACGAGATGGACGCCTCACCGCATCAGCGTTTGCGATGGGGGGTACCCGAAGGGGCGCGCCATCCCGTCGAGGGGGGCTATCTGCACGACGACCTGCTGATGGCGGGGGCGCTGTGCGCTCTGCTGGATCGCATGGCGTGGGGCTGGGGAGGGACGCCTCCTGCGTATGCGGGGGTTATCCCTGCCCGCGACCCATTGAGGGAACTGGACGGCGGGGGGTAGCAAAAAAAACTGTAGTAAGGAGGGAGATGACCCAGAGGCATGTGGAAAACCATCTTTCAACGCTGGATTGAGCCGGAGGTGCGCCGCCGGGTGCAGATGGCGCTGGCGGAGACGGACAACACCCTGCTGGTGCGCGCGCAGGTGTGGGGCGAGACGGAACGCTTTGCGCCTGACCGCGAGCAGGTGCTGGAACAGGCTCTGCAAGCCTGGCGCGTTCATCCGCTGGCGCGGCGCATTGTCGAGTTGACCACCCAGTACGTCATTGGCGGCGGGCTGGCGGTGGTCAGTCCGCAGGCGGAGGCGCAGGCGTTTTTACAGCGCTGGTGGGAGCATCCGCTCAACCGCCTGCCCATGCGTACGCCCGAATGGTGCGACGAACTGAGCCGGGCGGGAGAACTGTTTCTGCTGCTCAGTACCGATGCGGGCGGGATGACCTACGTGCGCGCCATTCCGGCGATGCAGATTCGCGCCATCCGCACCGCCGAAAACGACCTTCAGCAGGAACTTGCCTATCTTCAGGTGGACGGCGCGGGCGAGGAGCGCTGGTGGCAGGCGTATAACCCGCTGGACGATCGCCCGGATGAACAGGGGCGCTTTGCGCCCGCCATGCTGCACTACGCCGTTAACCGTCCGGTGGGGGCAGTGCGCGGGGAGAGCGATCTGGCGCCGCTCCTGCGCTGGCTCAACCGCTATGCCGGATGGCTGGAAGACCGCGCCCGCCTTAACCGCTACCGCAACACCTTTCTGTTCACCGTGCGCTCCCGCTACGCCAGCGAGGCGGAACGCCTGGCGCGCCAGCAGGCGCTGGCGGCAAACCCGCCCGTGCCGGGCAGTATTCTGGTGACCGATGAGGGCGAGGAGTGGAGCGTCATCCAGCCGCATCTGGAGAGCCACGAAGCGGGCGAGGACGGGCTGGCATTGAAGAAGATGATTGCCGCCGGGGCGGGCATCCCGCTGCATTTTCTGGCAGAACCGGAGAGCGCCACCCGCACCACTGCAGAAGCCGCCGGCGGACCGGCGTACCGCCGCCTGGAACAGCGCCAGAAGTTCTTCTGCTGGCTGGTGGAGGACGTTGCCCGCGCCTGTCTGCGCCGCTGGGCGTGGATGAGGGGACAGCCGCAGGAGTTTGGCGTGTCTGTCCGGGGGGCAGACCTCTCCGCGCGGGATAACGCTTCGCTGGCGGCGGCAATGGCGCAGGTAAGCGGCGCGTTGATTCCTCTGTACGAACGCGGGCTGATCGGGGAAAGCGAACTGCTCCGGCTGGTGTACCGCTTTGCCGGAGAGACCGCGCCCGCGCTGATCACCCATTCATCTGATACGAAAGGAGGCTAAATGACCTTTGGGCAGGTTGTCCATCTGCCGCGGCGGGAGTGGTTCACCGCGCTGGGTGGGGTAACTTCCGCCGGGGAGTTCGAGGTGCTGGCGATCACCGCCGGGGAGGGCAACGGCTGGCGATTCGATGAGGCGGTGCTGCGCCGTTCGCTCCCGCTGTGGGAGGGTGTGGCATGCTTCATTGACCATGCCTGGGGGGCACGCAGTGTGCGCGATCTGGCGGGGGTGTGTACACAGCCAGTCTGGGATGAGCAGGCAAAGGGGGTGCGCGTGCATCTGCGCGCCATGGGACCCTCGGGGCATCTGTTGAGCGATCTGGGGCGGCAAATGCTGGCGCGCGGCGAGGTGACGCCGCAAATCGGTTTCAGTGCCGATGTGGTCTTCACTGCCAGCGGGAAACAGGTGGAGCGCATCGTGCGCATCAATTCGCTCGATCTGGTGATTCAACCCGCACGGGGCGGGGCTTTCGTGCGGGCGCTTAACTTTTCAGGAGGGATGGCTATGGATTCTCACTCGGTTGAACCGGCAGTGCCGGTCCTGCAGACTTCGGCGCAGGGGGAAGCCCGGGCGCAGGAGGAGCAAACCCGCTGGTGCGGGGCGTTTCTGGAACTGGCACTTCAGGGGGCGCATCTGCCTGCTCCCGTGGAACAGGCGGTGCGGGCGCAGTTTCAGGGGCGGGCTTTTGAACCGCAGGAACTGCATCAGCGCATCGAAGAAGCCCGCCGCTGGGTTTCGGACTGTACCGGCGCGCAGACGGCGCTGGGTCCCGGGCGGCTGGAGATGGCGGACACCCGCGATCAACTGCAGGCGGCGGTGGATGATCTGTTCGGCGTGCCGCGCGAGAAGGGCATGGAAACGCTCAAGGTGCACCGCCTGCAGGGCATCCGTGAACTGTACCTCATGCTCACCGGCGATTATGACTTTCACGGCGGCTGGGACCGCTCCCGCGCGCAGTTTGCCACCACCGCCGACTTCACCGGGCTGGTCAAGAACGCGCTTAACAAGATTGTAGTCAATACGTGGGAGGAACTGGGGCGCGCGGGCTATGACTGGTGGCGCAAGGTGACCGTGCAGGAGCACTTCACCACGCTGAATCAGATCACCGGTATTCTGGTGGGCACGGTGGGCGACCTGCCCGAAGTGGCGGAGGGTGCCGAGTACACCGAACTGGCGGTGGGCGACAGCGCCGAGATTGCCACCTTCAAGAAGTACGGCGGGTACGTGCCGCTCACCCTGGAATTGATTGACCGCGATGACACCCGCAAACTCAAAGCCTATGCCCGCGAACTTGCCGCCGCGGGTCTGCGCAAAATCAGCCGTCTGGTGGCAGAGGTGTTCACCCAGAACGGTGGGGTGGGACCGACGATGGCGGACGGCGGGGCGCTGTTCAACGCCAATCCGGTGACCGCCGCGGGCGGGCATGCCAACCTGCGCACGGGGGCGCTTTCGGCGGCGGAGTGGGAGGCGGTGGGGCAAGCCATGTACCGCCAGCCCATGCTGGTGAAGAACGCTTCTGGCTTTTACGGCGTGGGTCCGCGCATGGCGATCAGTCCCAGATACCTGCTGGTGCCGCGCGAACTGCAGTTGACCGCCATGCAGATTCTCTACCCGGGCATGGAGCGCGCCGCCAACATCTTCAGCGAGAACCTTCAGCGCGGGGAACCGGGCGACGTCATCACCGTGCCGGAGTGGACCGATCCGACCGACTGGGCAGCGGTTGCCGACCCGCGCATTGCGCCTGCCATTTTCATCGGCGAGCGCTTTGGCATCCTGCCGGAAGTCTATATTGCCGGCGATGAACTCAGCCCGGCGGTTTTCACCAATGATGAGCATCGTCTGAAGGTGCGCCATTATCTGGCGGTGTGGGTGAATGATTTCCGCCCGCTCCACAAGAACAACGTGGCGGGCTAGGTAAAGGAGGAGAGAGATCATGGGGTACGTGTGCGATACGCAAATGAGCGTGTTCATCCCTCCGGCGGATATCGTCAAAACCGCCGGGACGTGGACAACCAGCCTCTCGGCGAACGTGGTCAGGGAAGACCGCACACCCGCCGATGGGGTCTTCAACCTCATCGTACCGCTGGGGGTGAACGGCAACGCCGCCGCTTTCAAGGGGGCGCGCATCAAGCGGGTGGATTTGCTGTACAAAGTGGCAGGGGGTGTCTGCGATTCGATTCCCACCGTGGAGGTGGAAAAGATGACCTTCTCGGCGGGCGGCACGGCAGGCGGCGCGGCCGTGTCGGTAACGCTGGACAGCGGGCACGATACCGACGCCAAACGGAAAGCGCTGGGCGATCACCGCATGATGGTAACCCTGAACAGTCCGGCATGGCTGGATGACGATGAGGCGTACTACCTGTATGTCAACGTGGATGCCTCGGCTTCCACCCAGTTCACTCTGTACGGCGCGGTGGTGTACTTTGACCTGCGCCTGTAACGAAAGGAGACCCGCCATGGAAAAGTGGAAAGACCTGTTGCGTTCGCGCAAGTTCTGGGCAATGCTCATCGGCTTGATTCTGATGGTGGTGAAAGCCTACCGACCGGATTTTCCGCTGGATGAGGAGCAGTTGAGCGGCATGGTTGCCCTGCTGGTGGCGTACATTCTGGGCGTGGCGATTGAAGGGGCGCGCCTGTAAGGTTCATCGGGACTGCGCCGCCTTCTGGAGTGTGTTCCGGAGGGCGGCGCGCCCAAAGGAGGCACATGACCCTCACACTGAGCGATTTGCTGAATCGGGTGCGTCTGTTTCTGCACGATAGCGAGGGTGCCCGCTACAGCCAGGATGATCTGACCGCGGCGGTACGCATGGCGCTGATGGAGATCAATCTGGTTTCGGCGCAGGCGTTCACGCTGGCAGGGCTGGACGGGGTGATCGAAACCACCCTGCCGGAGCGCCTGCATCATCTGCTGGGAATGGGGGCGGCGGGCTATGCCGCTACCGCGCGGGCGGCGGCACAGGCAGAGTGGGAACTCTCTCCGCAGAAAGAACTATCGCTGACGCTGTGGAGCCGCAATGTGATGGAAGACTTCCGCCGCATCCTGTGCACCCTGTACCCGCCGGAGACGGCGCGCCTGCACGAACAGCGCGCCGCAACGCCGTTTGTGCGCTGGGATGGGGATCTGGGGGAAAGTCATCCGCATGATTTTGCCTGATGGGAGAGGTACGCCATGAACCTGCAACTGCTCACCGGAGAGATGGGCATTTCCCTGCAGGAGAACGGCGCCCTGCGCGCGGCGCGCTTCACCAACAGCCACCTGACCCGTCTGGAGGTGGCGCTGGAAGGCAGTGCCGATGCCATTGCCGCCGCACTGCAGACGCTGGAGACGTACCTGCACACTGCCCGCGCCACGGCGCACCTGCCGGCGCATCCCATCTGCTGGCTGGGCGTCACCCTGCCAGATGGGCAGGAGTGGCGCTCGCCACTGCGGGGTGGAACGCTGGAAAGCGTACCTCATCCGGCGGCGCGGCACATGCACCGCCAGATGATTCTGCTGGAGGTGGAGCGCGAGCCTTACTGGGAGCAATCTGGCGCGCCGCTGACGCTCATCAACCGCCACGGCGCAGGAACGAACGCCACCCTCTACAATCACAGCGATGGCGACCATGACAACTTTGTGGACATCCCTGCCAGTCAGATTCAGGGCAGTCTGCCCGCGCCGCTGGAGATCACCCTGAGCGGGGCGCTCTCAGGAAAGGCAGACATTTTGCTGGCGGCGGGTATGCACGACCCGGAGGCGCCTTTTCCGCATGTGCTGGAGGGCGAGCAGGGTGTGGAGGGCAGCGGGGTGAGCGGGACGACCCTCACCGCCAGCGCCGCCAGCGCGGGGGCATACCGCCGTTTGACGTGGAGCGGGACAGACGAAGTGACCCTCAAACGCTATTCCCTTACCGCCGCGCAGACCGCATCCGCGCAGGGCAGGTTCTACACCCTGATGGCGCGCCTGCATGCGCCTCTGAGCGAGCCGGTGCTGTTCTGGGGGGAGGCGGGGTTTGAGGGCACTGCCGGGTTTGAGGCGCTTTACGCCAGCGAACCGGTGGTGCTTTCTATCGGGGCGCAGACCCTGCGGCTTGCGCCCATCCGCCTGCCGCCGTGGGATGTGCATGGCATCAGCGCGGGCGTGACGCTGGCGCTGAAAGGGCAGGCGGAGAGCGCCGGTACGCACGTCCTCGATCTGGACTGCCTCTTTCTGTTTCCGGTGGAGGCGCAGGTGCGCCTGTGCCCGCTGTTGAGCCTTTCAACGCTGGCGCTGACCTGTGACTCGCGTACCCGCGGGGTGAAGTTCTCGGGGGCGCCGCTGCTCACCCATGCCGTTGAGGGCAGCGGGGTGTTCCTGCAGCCCGCGCAGACGCACCGGCTGTATACGCTGGTGGAGCGCAACGGGGCGATAAATGTGGGCGATGCCCTGACTCTGCAGGCGCGCCCGTTCTTCCGGCGGAGGTGGCTGTGAGCGCGTGGACGGTACGGGTGGATGCCTGCTCTCATCTGGCGCTGGAGGCGTTCCATCCGCAGGTGGAGGAACTGACCTGGCAGATGCCGGGCGGGGCAGATACGGCGCAGGTGCGCCTGGACGGTGCGCTGGCGGATCAGGACGACCTGCGCCGCTGGCTGGGGGCGGAGATGAGTCTGGCTCCGGCGGGCGGCGCGCCCTGCTGGTGGGGCTACCTGCACGGGGTAGAGGTTCAGCGCGGCAGAGTGCGCTGGCGGTGGGATCTGGCGCAGGTGGTCAATCGCTGTGCGGTGCGCTACCGCGCGCCCACGCCGTGGGGTGGGGAGGGCGGCGCCGGTCCGTTCCAGACACCCTGGGCGGAGGATGGGCGCAGTCAGCGGCGGTTTGGGGTGCGCGAGCGCATCTTCTCTGTGGGAGAAGCCAGCGAAGCCGAAGCCTTTGCCCGCCGCGATGCCCTGCTGGCAGAGCGGGCGTTCCCGCACCTGCAAATTCTACCGCCCCTCTCCGGCGCCGATGGGCTGGTGCTTCTGGAAGGGCGCGGCTGGTGGCACACCCTCGGCTGGCGCTATGCCAGTCATCCGCAGGGGTGGCTGGGGAGCGCACACCGGGAGGGGGCGTCTCTGACCTGGGGGCATTCCAGCGCGGTTCAGCGGGTGGCGCAAGCCTTTACCCCCGACGGGGATGGCTGGGACTGCGGCGAGGTGTGGGTCTGGCTGATTCGCACGGGCAATCCCGTGGATGATGTGCAGATTTCCCTGTGCGCCGATGCTGGCGCACAACCCGGCGCCGCGCTGATGACCTTTACCCTGTCGGGGAGTTCCCTCAGCCGCGATCCGGCGCTGGGGTGGGTGCGTCTGCGCCCGTCTTCGGCACTGCGCCTGAACAGCACCAGCCGCTACTGGCTGGTTTTGCGGCGCACCGGCGCGCTGGACGCCCAGAACGCCTACCTTACCCGGGTGGATGCCGACGGTGCGTTTGGAACGCCGCCCGGGCTGATGGCGTTTAACGGCAGTGCCTGGCAAAGCCTGGGTTCGGGCAGTCTGCTGGCAAACCTGTTCGGCGAAGAAGTTCTCACCAATCATCTGGCGCGCCTGGCGGGGCAGGATGGCGCCGGTCAGTGCCTGCGGGGGGTGTTTGTGCGCCAGCCTTCCACGAAGCGGGTGCGCCTGTACCGGGACGGCAGGCACATCGCGCTGGACGTGTGCAGAGATTTGCTTGCTCTGGACGATCTGGATGCGTTTGTCACCGCGGAGCGGCATCTGGTGGTGGAGCGCCGCACGGCTCCGCCGTCTGTGCTGACCCTGAGGCTGGACGCAAATGGCGGTCTGCGCCTGCCGGACGGCAGTCCCTGGGGGCTGTCCATGCCGCCGGTGGGGCGCTGGGCATGCCTGCAATTGAGCGCGGGGTTGAGTGTGCCGGTGCGTCTGGAACGGGTGAAGTGGCGGGATGGAAACCTGCGGGTGGAGGGTTTTTCGGTGTGGACGGGGAAAAGTTAAGCAAAATGTAAACTTTTCTGTGGATTTTCTCTGCTACAATGCAAAGTGAAGGCGTCTTGCCGTACGCCGGGCTGTGCCTGAGTCTTTCGAGGGTATTGAGGGATGTACAGGTTCACCGTGCCTGTCGAAGATGCGGGCACTGGATACGTCATGGATCTGTTAAACTCCACGCACAGGAGAATCCGCATGAAAAGCGCTTTTCAACTGTTCAACCGCCTGTTAATTACTGCCCTTGCGCTGGCATTTGGCGCGGTGCTGGTGCGTGCCGATGCGCCGCCCGCTACCACCCTGCTGGTGTCCGTCCCGTCAACATCGGGGCAAACTGCCAACGAGGACTGTTACCATGCCTCGGCGTCCTATGACGGTTCGCGGGTGGTGTTTTACTGCAAGTACATTGAGGTGACCACCAACCTCTCCAGCCTTCCCGATACCCTCAACACCTGGGACGTCTTCCTGCGTGACCGTACCCGGAATGAGACCATTGCGCTCTCAGCAACCTACCAGAACCAGTTAGGGCAGGGCAACTCGATGTTCCCGGTCATCTCCCCCGACGGGCAGTGGGTGGCGTTCCAGACCTCGGCGCAGTTGAAATCCACCGATACCGACTCGCGGCTGGATATCTACGTGGTGAAGGTGGAGCCTGACGGCACGGTCAGCCAGTCCATTCAAGCCTCGCGGCGCAGTGCGGGTACGCCCGCCAACGACGATTCGGGCTACACCTGTCCGGTGCCGCTCCCGCCGGGACAGACGTGTGACCCCAAGTACCTGGTGCTTCAGCCCTCGCTGGCGCTGTACACCGAGAGTGGTAACCCGCGGGTGATCTTTCAAAGCGATGCCAGCAACCTCGACCTGAGCGTGACCGACGGCAATAACCGGCGTGACCTGTACGTGAGCCTTGTGGATGCCACAACCGGCAATGTCACCAATAAACTGCTCACCCGCACCGCTTCCGGCGGCAATATCAACGGCGATGCCTGGCATCCGGTGGTGTCGTACGATGGGCGCTGGGTGGCGTTTACCTCCGATGCCACCAATCTGGTGCCGGGGGTGAGCGGCATTCAGGTCTATCTGATGGATCGCGACCCGGATAACGACGGTACGCTGGATAACACTCTTCCGGCGTACACGCTGGTCTCGCGTGCCGCAGACGGCAAGCCCGGCAATGCGCTGTCCTTCTACCCCGCCATCTCCGCCGATGGGGTGTACATTGCCTTTGCTTCGGATGCTTCCAACCTGGAGACGCAGAACTCCGCCATTCCAGCAGACACCAACGGCAAGCGCGATGTGTACCTGTGGGATCGTCTGAGCGGGCGCACCCGTCTGATCTCCGCGCGCTACCATACCGACCCCGACCAGGCGCTGGAAGAACCCAGTTTCAGCCCGACCATCTCCGCCGACGGGCGCTGGATTGCCTTCACCTCTGAGGCGGGCAATGTGGTGCCGGAAGATGTGAATGTGTACTGCGCCTACGATGAGCAACAGGCAAAGTGGGTGTGCTCACACCGCGATTTGTTCATCTATGACCGTCTGGCAGGCAGTGACGCCGACCTACTGTTCCTGCTCAACGTGCGCAATAACCCGCCGTCCCCGCCGCCGGAAGGTACAGGCCAAGGGATGCCGGTTCTGCTGGATACCCCCCCTGACCCGACAAACTGTCCCAATCCTCTGCAGGTGTGCAACACCTCCGCCTTCCCGGTGATTGCCGGGAACCGCTCGCTGGTGACCTTCTCCAGTCAGGACCGCGACCTGCCGGATGGAGAGGCGTTCAATCTTGATGAACGTTTTGACGTGTGGGCGCGAGTCTTTGATGTCCCCCCGCCTGCCCCTCAACTGACGTATGCGCCCTCGAGGCTGTCTTTCTACGCCCTGCCCGGTCAGGAAACGGCAGGCAAGAACATCATCCTGACCAACTTTGGCGATATGCCCGTAACCATTGGTAAGATTTCCATTGGCGGGAGGGATGACGCTTATTTCCAGATCACCGCGGATGGATGTTCCAACAGGACGCTGGATGCCGCCATTAACGGTGTGCCGCGCTCATCAGGGCGCTGTACGCTTGCGGTGAAGGCGTTCATTCTGGATGGCGAGGAGGTGGGGGAGTTTACCGCGCAGGTGATCATTCCCAGCGACGATCCCCGCATGCCCGAGGCAACGGTGGCGCTGTGGGCGGGTCCGCGAAATGTGTATTTACCGGCGGTGCTCAAACCATAAGACTGTACCTGACGCATGAAAACCGGCGGGCAATACCCGCCGGTTTTTGTGTGTTGTTGCTGTGAGCCTTCCAGACCCTGCACTTTGCGGGGAGCGGGCGGCAGTTTCTCGGGCGAGGGGGTTCATGTCTGGGGCGGTTCAGAAGGCGGGGAGTGCCGGTGAAGGGTGAAAGGTAACATCAAGATAAAGCCAATGGCAATCAGTAACTGCCCCACTTCGACCCCGCGTGCCTGCCACTGCCCGAAGTAAGGGATGGCTGGCAGGGAGTGACTGCCCATCCCAAAGACATCTGCCATGCCGGCAAAGACGGCGATGACGTAGCCGGTTGCCACCAGGCGCTGACCGATATCGGCGGCGATGCTGAGGGGCTCGCCCTTCCACAGCGCCAGCAGGCTGATATACCCGCCGATGCAGATGATTGCCAGCCCGATGAGGAACACGGCAATCTGCACAAACCCGATTACCGGACTGCGATCCAGCCCGAACAACCCGGGGCGCGCGCCCATCAGGAAGACCAGAAAGCCAAACAGGGTGAGGATCAGACCGGTGCGGGCGCGGCGGTGCCAGTAGCGGTACGGGCGCGTGACCGAATTGGTCGCGGCGACGGGCGGGGGAGAAGTTGGGGAAATCTGGGCAGTCATCACAGAGGCAAAATCCTTTCCAGAAAAGTTTGCCAGTTTCCCCCGAAGATTGCGGCAAGATCCATTTCATTATACCCGGCTTCTGCCAGCACGTCAGCCAGTCGGGGCAGGTCGGCAATGGTATCCACCCCGGCGGGGATGCGCTCCAGCCCAAAGCCGCCGTCCAGGTCGGAGCCCAGTGCCACATGGCGGGCGTCTCCGGCAATCTGGCAGATGTGATCCACATGAGCGGCTACGTGTTTCAGCGTGGTGCTCTCGCGCGGATCGCCGGCAGACCAGCCCGGTCTCAGCCAGCGGGCGTTCAGGGCAATGCCGATGACGCCGTCGCGCTCGACGATGCGGCGAATCTGGGTATCGCTGAGCAGACGCTGGTTATCGGGCTGGCGGGCAAGCGCGCGGCAGGCGCTGTGCGAGGCGCACAGCCAGCCTTCAAAGCGGTCCAGCGCCTGCAGAGACGAGCGTTCGTTCATGTGCGCCAGGTCCAGTCCCATGCCCAGGTCGGCGAGGATGTCCAGCAGTTCCCAGCCCTCGCGGGTAAAGGCGCCCTCGTCGCGGTTGGAGCCGCAGAAGCGTCCACCCGCCCACACCGGCGCCACCAGACGCACGCCCTGAGCGGCGTAGTCTTCGATTTCGCGGGGTTCGCGCAGACCTTCGGCGCCTTCCATCATCACCACCAGCCCGATGGGTGGGCAGGCAGGTGCAGGGCGCTCGTCGGGTTCGGCTTCGGGAGGGAGCGGTTCAGGGAGGGGAAAGTCTTGCCACGCCTGAAGCACCGTTTGCAGGTCGCGGCGGGTTTCCACGCGCCGGAAGGTTTCGGGATGATCCTCGCACCAGCGGCGGTACACGTCCAGTTGTTCCATCCAGCGTTGACGGGCTTCCTGCGGGGTGCGGTACACCTGCGTTTCCCAGTCTTCCAGTACCCCGGCGCGCACGACGAACAGACTGGCAATCACCAGCGCGGTGCGAGCCTGTTGCATGTCCGGCACGGCGACGGTGCATTCGCCGTTGTTGCGCCGGGGGGTCAGCGTGCCGCGCTCGGATTGGCGGATGTCCTGTACGGAGCGGAAAAGATCGCGTCCGAAGGTGAGGACGTTGTATGCCAGATCCAGGTGACCGTCAATCATCCAGTGGGGTTTCATAGGGTTTGAGGGAAAAAAAGAGCGCACCGGCGACGATGCGCTCTTGTCGATTCCGTTAAGGATCAGGCTTCTTCGGAAGCGTCCAGGTCTTTGAGGGCTTCTTCCAGCGCCTGCCAGTCCAGGTCGGTGAACGCCTGAGAGTCCACGCGGCGCAGGCTTAAGCCGATGCGGTGATTTTCGGGGTCAATTTTGACGATGCGCAGGGTGACCTTTTCGCCCTCTTTGAGCACCTCTTTGGGGTGTTCAATGCGCTTCTCGCTGATTTCGGAGATGTGAATCAACCCTTCGATGTCCTCTTCCAGTCTGGCAAAGGCGCCGAACTTGGTCAGGCGGGTGATCACGCCTTCCACCAGCATGCCTACCTGATACTTGGCGGCGCGCTCCAGCCAGGGGTCGTTCTGGGTCTGTCGGATGGACAGACCGATGCGGCGCTTTTCGCGATCCACGCTGATGACCTTGACCTTGACTTCCTGCCCAACCTCAAGGACTTCACTGGGGTGCTTGATGCGATCCCAGGAAATTTCGGAGAGGTGCACCAGCCCATCGGCGCCGCTGATGTTGACGAAGGCGCCAAAATCTGCCAGGCTGGTAACGCGCCCGGTGCGGATTTCGCCTTCGGTCAGGGTTTCAATGACGCGCTCTTTGAGGGTTTCGCGGGTTTCGGGGGTGGCGGCGCGCTCGGAGAGGATCAGGCGGCGGCGTTCGCGGTCCACTTCGATGACGATGACGTCAATCGCTTCGCCCACCATCTTGCTCCAGCGCTGTTCAGGGCTTTCGCCGCTTCCCATTGCCGCACGCCGCGAGAGGCTGATTTGAGAGGCAGGAATGAAGCCGCGCAAGCCAAAGACAGGCACAATCAGACCGCCCTTGTTGTAACCGATAATTTTGGAGTGGTAAACCTCTTTGCTGTCCCGCATTTCTTCGACTTTTTTCCAGTCGGTTTCTTCGCGGGCTTTTACATAAGAGAGGACAATGTTGCCATTGGAGTCTTCGGGGTGAACCACATACACCGGGATTTCCTGGTTGACCTGCAGTTTTTCGCGTTCTTCAGGAGGAATGGCTTCCAGTTCACGCCCGCTGATGACGCCTTCCGATTTGGTTCCAACGCTGACTAAAATTTGTTGAGGGGTAATGCTTGCAATAACGCCAGTGCGGATTTCGCCCACTTTGGGCAAATCCAGCCCCAGGCCTTCCTTCTCCAGCAAGGAAGCCATGTTTTCATGGTTCTCGGCGTTGTCTTGCGTTTGCTGGGGCATTCCCTGCTCGAGTTGGGTGTCTTTCTCGTCCATACGACTAGTTTCTCCGGAGGTTGTTAGAATTTCAGACTGATTATAAAGGTGAATCACCCTTTTTGCAACCCTGAAAAGATTTGATGAAAAAGGGTTGGCGGATGCCGATAAGGACTAAATTTTGGCATTGGAGAGGCGGGTATCCGGTTTATAGAGAGATTCACTGGCCTGGACTGCGCGCCGCGCCTGATCGCGCACGCGGTTAATGCTGGAGAAGAACTCGCGCATCAGCACCACCAGCAGGTAGCGCCCGCGCGGCGTCAGGGTGATGGCTTCGGAGGAGTTTTCGGCAAACGCTCCGGCTTTCTCAAAAGCCAGCAGTTCCAACGGCAGGCACTGTTCAATGGGCTTGCCAAAATCGCGCTGCCACTGGCGTTTGTCCAGGCGCAGACCGAACAGGTCCATCATGAAGCGGTAGCGCATTTGATCCACGCGGCTGAAGCGACGTTTCCCCGCAATGGGAGCGTGTCGTTCGCCAATCCAGCGCTGGTACGATTGCAGGGAGAAGGTGTTGACCAGCAGGGTGCCGTTCAGGTAACTGAACGACCCCGACCCCACCCCCACATATTCCTCGCTTTTGACGATGTACTCATCAATCAGGCTTTTGCCCTTGCGCGAGAAGGTCCAGGCGGTGGAGAGTTCAAAAACGCTGGAAAGGGTCTCGACGATGCGTTCGTACAGTGCCGCCTCGCGGGAAAACTCCACGTTTCCCACCGTCTTTTCCAGAGAGCGTCGCACCGAGGGCGAGGTCATCAACGGGTAGCAGGTGATCTGTGTGGCACCCGATTCCATTACCAGGCGCAGGTCGCGGTCAATGCTGGCTTCGTCCTGTCCGGGAAAGTTGAAGATGAGGTCCACGTTGAAGGCGTTGAACGCCGGAGCGGTGCGCTGAATGCGTTCCAGAATCTCCCTGCCAGAGCCGAAGCGTTCGTAGCGGTTGATGCGTTTGAGCAGGTCGTCATCGAAGGACTGCACCCCCACCGAAAGACGTTGAACGCGCGGCGCCAGCAGGTCCACCAGACGGTCGTCAAGGTGGTTGGGGTTGGTCTCGCAGGAAATTTCGCGCACCCCGAACAGATCGCGCGCCAGATCCATGATTCCCACCAGTTCGTCCATAAGAATGGTAGGCGTGCCCCCGCCAATGTAGAGGGTGTCGAAGGTATAGCCCTGTTTTGCCACCATGCGCATCTCTTCGCGCAGGGAACTGAAATACAGGCGGGCTTTGCGCTCGTCGAACAGGAAACGATTAAAGGAACAGTACGGGCACAGACTCTCGCAGAAAGGTACATGCGCGTAGAGCATGTAGGCTTTCCCTGCCTGTGGAGCGGGCAACTGGGGGAGATGTTCAGATTTCAGGTTGAGCAGAACGCCTGAAGCGAGTCGAAAGGTTTCGGAAAAGAGGGTATCGATGATCATGGATGCGCCTTGAAAAGGATAGGAAAAACTGAATGCTATTATAGCCCCAAACCGCTCTTAAAATACAATGGACAAAAGCCACAGGTTAGACATGTCAAAAGAAATGTTACAAAAAAGATTGTTTGTCAAGAATAAAAACACAGTCTCGCAGAACCGTTTCCGCAAGACTGTGGGTTAAATCGCGATTGCCGGGGACGCCGACCCCGGCAATCTTTAAAGGAGGAGAAGAAGAGAAGTCGCCCTTGACTGCTATTATAGGCAAACCGGGTAAGAAAATCTTGACGAAAAACTTACGATTCCCCTACGATTTCCCTACGATTTTCAGAAGAAGGGCACCGTGCGCTGGTTGAGCCTGCCGAAGGAAGCCAGCCCCCTTACCGGATGAGGGAACGCGAGGGGTTCGCATCCTTCATACAGATGCGGCGGTCTCCCTACGGGGTATGCCCGCCTGACAGGCTCACCGGACGCCTTCTGTCAGAACACTCCCAGACTGTTCAGCAGGACCACCAGCACCAGGAGGGGGGAAATGTAGCGCACCACAAACAGGAAAGAGCGCACCACCCGGTGGTTGGAGAGCGTTCCGTTGTTGGTCAACTGGGCGATGACCAGTTCCGGTTTGAGCACCCAGCCGACGAAGATGGCGATGAACAGCCCGCCCACCGGCAGGAGCACGTTCGAGGTGACGAAGTCGTACAGGTCAAAGAGGGTTTTTCCGAAAAGCGTGAAGCCTGCCAGGGTGCTGTTGGAAAGCGCGGCGGTTGAGCCGACCAGCGCCAGCAATCCCACGGTGATCCAGGTGGCAGACCTGCGCGAAAGGCGGAACTGCTCGTTGGCATAAGCCACCAGCACCTCTACCAGCGAGACCATTGCGCCGGTGGCGGCAAAACTGGTCAGCAGGAAGAAAAGGAAGATGAAGACGTTGCCCAGCGGCATCTGCGCGAAGACGGCGGGCAGGGTGATGAAGAGCAGTTTGGGTCCGGCGGCGGGTTCAAAGCCGTAGGTGAAGACCACCGGGAAGATGGCAATGCCCGCCAGCAGAGAGACAGCCAGATCGGACAGCGCCACGCGCAGGGTGGTTGAGGGGATGTCCTGATCATCCTTCCAGTAACTGCCGTAGGTAATCATGGCGCCCATGCCGATGGACAGTTTGAAGAACGCCAGTCCCAGGGCTACCAGCGCGGTTGTGGCGGAGATTTTGCTGAAATCGGGCTGGAAGAGGAACGCCAGTCCCTGTCCGGCGCCGGACAGGGTGAGGGCGCGCACGTCCACGATGAGCAGGAGGAGGAAGAGCAGGGGAACCAGACGTTTGGTGGTGGCTTCAATGCCCCTGGCAACCCCAAAGGTGATGATGACACCCACCAGAATCAGCACCACCCACTGCCACAGCAGAGACTGCACCGGGTCGGTGACCAGCGCATTGAAGGTTTGCATGGTCACCTGCGGGTCGGTGGAGAGAATGTTGCTGGTGAGCGAGCGTGCCACGTAGGCGAACACCCAGCCTGCCACCTCGGTGTAAAACGCCATGATGAGGAATGCCGAAAGCGCGCCCGCCGCGCCGATCAACCACCAGGGCTGGCGCGGAGAGGGGGACAGTTTGCGCATGGTGGTGATGACGTTGGCGCGTCCTGCCCGCCCGAGCAGAATTTCGCTGATCATCACCGGTAAACCTACCAGAAAGGTAGCCAGTAAATACAGAAGAAGGAATGCCGCCCCGCCGTTCTCGCCGGTCAGGTAGGGGAACTTCCAGATGTTCCCCAGCCCGATAGCAGAGCCAAGGGTGGCGATGAGTGCGCCCAGTGCGGTGGCAAAACCACTGCGTCCGGCTGGGGCTTCGGTGCCAACGGTTTCTTTTGCCATGATGAACAGACCTCCAAATCAAAAAGATTGTGCCCGTAAAAAAACTCCCCGGCATGTTCCGGGGAGTCTGGACATTCACGATCGGTAAACAGCCTCAATCTCCCCTGTGGGATGAGTGGCAGGGGGAAATCATCTTAATCATCCAGAAAGGACTGTGAGGCAGATGGGTCAGTTGCACGGGCACGGTTATACCAGCCTGCGGGGAAATCGTCAACGGTTTTGAGGATTTTTTCGTCCATGTGCTACAATGAAAAAGGGAATCGTTCCCGCTGGGACTGGCACCGGGGGAAAGGAGGGACAATGTCGGGAACTGGCGGGCAAGGTCTGGAAGGTCTGGAAACCCGATATGGTCTTCTAAATCAACAGGATTCCCCGGTGCGCAGTCCGTTGCCCCGCTTCGTGCGGGGCAATTTATGTCTGGAGAATGCCTGCGTAGCGCCCAAGGATGCGGGCAATCTCGCTGGCGGCATCGGGGCGGGCAAGTTGACGTGAAACCTGTGCGGCGTGCTGGCGTTCTTCGGGGCGCTCCAGCCAGCGGCGCAGGGCAGAGACCAGTTCTTCGGGGGTGGGCGTCCACAGACCGGCGCCAGTCTCGACCACATAGGTCACGTTGCCGTCTTCCTGCCCCGGCATTTTGCTGTACAGCAGGATGGGTAAGCCGGAGATGAAGGCTTCGCTGATTGTCCCGGGTCCGGCTTTGCTGATGAGGATGTCGGCGGCGCGCATGAAGGCGGGCATTTCGGTGACGAACCCGTACACATGCGCCGGAATGTGCCATGGATGGCGTTCCAGCCGCATGCGCAGGGCGTGGTTGCGACCGGTGACGATGGCTAACGCCACCGGCAGGCGGGCTTCGTCAATGGCGTGCGCCATGTCTTCCAGGGGACCCATCCCCTCGCCGCCGCCCACCATCAGTGCCACCGGCAGGCGCTCATCCCAGCCCAGACGCCGGCGGATGTCCTCGCGGGCTTCGCTCAGGCGCTGAAAGCGCAGCGCTACCGGCATCCCCACTACGGTCATCTGGTGGGGTTCCAGGCCGGCGTTCAAGCCGCGGCGGAAGGCTTCTTCGGTGGGCACGATGACCTGCGAGGCGCCGCGCGCGTACCATGCCGCATGCGTGGTGACCATGTCGGTCACTACTGTCACCAGCGGAATCCCCGTGCCTGCCAGCGCCCGCGCCATGGGGGTGTTGATCAACTGATGCACCGAAACGTACAGGTGGGCAGGGTGTTCTGCCATCAATTTCTGGATGTGGCGGCGCACGTAGGGCCAGATGGCGGAGTAGAACACCCGCGTGCGGCGCGGTCCATCGGAGATGCGGTAGCCCATGCCCCACAGGGCAGGCATGCGCGAAAGCGGTGGGTAAATTTCGGGCGCCAGATTCATCGGCGGGGGAGCGTATTCCTTGAAAAAGTCCACCATCTCGCAGGAAATACGTCCTTCATACAGCGCGTCGAGGGCTTCGATGATGGCTTCGGCGGCGCTGCGGTGTCCGCCGCCGGTATCGGAGAACAGGAATACAATCCGGCGGGGTTCAGCGGGGAGGGGTGGGATCATGCGATTCTCCAGAGCGGATTTTCTTCATCCGGCGGGAAAGTTCGCGGCGCGAGAGCAGGACGACCCGCCCACAGGTCAGACATTCCAGCCCGATATCGGCGCCGAGGCGAATCACCTTCCACTCGTACCCCCCGCAGGGATGCGGTTTGCGCAGGGTGACGATATCGTTCAATTGAATGTCCGGAAGCATGCGCTTCATTATACCCCATGTTATAATCGCTCCATACAGGCGGTGTGTTCATGTTTGATTTAGACCCTATTTCCCTGATTTCTCGTGTTATTACCCTGGTGGTGGCATTGACCCTGCATGAGTACGCTCATGCGCGCACGGCGCAAGCCTTTGGCGATCCTACTCCCGGCATGTACGGGCGGGTAACGCTTAACCCGCTTTCACATCTCGACCCTCTGGGCTCGCTGATGATGATTTTTGTCGGTTTTGGCTGGGCGAAGCCGGTGCCGGTCAACCCTTACATCCTCAACCGGCGTTCTCCGGCGGCGTACATGCTCGTTTCGCTGGCGGGTCCGTTTTCCAACTTTTTGCTGGCGCTGGTGGCGGCAATCCCGTTCCGTGTGGGTTTGTTTTCGGTGGGCGAGGCTTTGGGTGGTTTTGGGTTTCTGCCGCAGTTCCTGCTGAATTTCATTGTCATCAACCTGCTGTTGATGCTCTTCAACCTCATCCCGCTGGCGCCGCTGGATGGCGACAAAATCATCGAGTTCTTCCTGCCCCCCGCGTGGGCGCAGGTGCTGGAACGCATTCGCCCGATGGGACCTGCCATCCTCATGGTGGTGCTGTTCGTCCTGCCGTGGGTGGGCATTGATGTCTTTGGCGCTCTGCTTTACCCGCCCATTGGCAATTTGTTGCGGGCTCTGGTGTACTGATTCTCCGAATTGAGGATGTTCCCTTGAATAAAGCAGTCCCATTCTGTCTGTCTGGCAAGTTTGTGGAAATGGAGGTGCATAACCCATGAGTGTGCAGATTACCCTGATTGGTCTGGATCAAACCGGTGCATCTTTCGGGCTGGGTCTGGCAAACGCCGCGGAGCAAATTTACCGGGTGGGACACGATAAAGACCCCGACATGGCACGCATGGCGCAGAAGATGGGCGCGGTGGATAAGGTGGTCTTCACCCTTCCGGCGGCGGTAGAGAACGCCGATGTGGTCATCCTCTCCCTGCCCGCCGATGAACTGCGCTTTACGCTGGAAGCCATTGCCCCGCACCTCAAGCCCGGCTGTACCGTGGTGGATACCTCTCCCATTCCTGCCGCCTCGACGGAATGGGCGCAGAAGGCGCTCCCCCGCGAGGACCGCTACTTCGTCACTCTTACGCCGACGGTGGCGGCAAAGTACCTGCTGGAAAGCGACCGCGGCACGGCATCGGCTCAGGCAGACCTGTTCAAAGATACCATCATGATGATCACCGCGCCCGCCGGAACCGATTCCTCGGCGCTGACGCTGGCGGAAAGCCTTGCCGAGATGCTCGGCGCCAAGCCCATCTTCTCCGATGCGGTGGAGGTGAGCGGGTTGCTGGCGTCCAGTCACCTGCTACCGGAGGTGCTTTCGGCGGCGCTGGTCAACGCCACCGCCGGACAGCCCGGCTGGTCGGATATCCGCAAGATTGCCGGGCAGATGTACGCCCGCATGACCGAACCCGCTTTCTTCTTTGCCGAGAAGGGCAAACTGGGACAAAACGAAATCTTCAGCCATACCACCCTGGTGGCGGTGCTGGATCACTTTATCCGCGAGCTGGTGGATATTCGCGATGCGATTGCCCGCGAGGATGGCGAAGCCCTGCACGCCCGCTTTGAGCAGGCGCGTCAGGCGCGCCAGTCGTGGTGGAGCCAGCGTTTGAAGAATCAGTATCCCGAAGCCAGCGAGGAAAAATCGCCCGGTATGCCGCGCTTTGGCGAATCCATTGGGCGCCTGCTGGGCATCCGTCCCAAACGCGATTAAACCCATCACCGGGGAGTGCACTGGCGTGGGCATGTGTTACTGCTATCTGCTGGAGTGCGCCGACGGCACCTACTACACCGGCTGGACGACCGACCCGGATCGGCGCGCCCGTCAGCACAATGCCGGACGCGGGGCGCGTTACACGCGCACCCGCCTGCCGGTGCGCCTGGCGTATGTCGAACCTCAGCCCGACCGCGCCGCCGCCATGCGCCGCGAACGTCAACTTAAACGCCTTTCCCATGCTCAAAAACAGGCGCTGTGCGCCTTACCTTTGAATCTGGAGGAGTGAAATTCCATGACCGAACGCGAAACCTATCCGATTGACATTGCCGGTGTGCATCGTGAACTGCCTTTGTTTGAAATCAAGCCCGGTTTGCGCATCGCCATCCTCAACATTCTGGGCGATACCGAACTGGTGACGGCTTGCGCCCGCGCCCTGGCGGAAAAACTGAAGGCAGTGGACTACGACGTGCTGGTCACCGCCGAAGCCAAGAGCATCCCGCTGGCGCATGCCCTTTCGGTGGAAACCGGCAAGCCTTACGTGATTCTGCGCAAGTCCTACAAGCCCTACATGGGCGATGCCCTGCGCGCCGAGACGCTTTCCATCACCACCGGTCAGCCGCAAACCCTGTATCTCGATGAAAAAGACCGCGAGATGATGAAGGGCAAGAAGGTCATCATCGTGGACGATGTGATCAGCACCGGCTCGACCCTGCAGGGCATGCGCATGCTCCTGCAGAAAGCCGGCGCCGAAGTGGTGGCAGAAGCCGCCATTCTCACCGAGGGCGAACGCGCCAAGTGGGCACAGATCATTGCGCTGGGACATTTGCCCGTCTTCACCGACTGAATCTGCCCGCCGCGCTGAACAACGATGGAGCATCCCTTCACGCTGATGACTTTTAACCTGCGCACAGCCGAAGCGCAGGACGGCGAATATTCCTGGTGCCGCCGCCGCAATGTGGTGGTGGACTGCCTGCGCGCGCTGGATGCGGATTTGATCGGCTTGCAGGAAGTGCACGACGATGTGCAGGCGCGGGATGTACGCGAGGCGTTTCCCGACTATGAGTGGATTGGGGTGCGCCGCGGTGGAAACGGCGCCGCACCGCTGGAGATGAACGTGGCGCTGGTGCGCCGCGGCGCTTTTGAGGTGCTGGATCGGCAGTTTTTCTGGCTCAGCCGTACGCCGGAGATACCGGGAAGCCGCTCGTGGGGGAGTGCCTACGTGCGCACGGCGATTTTCCTGCACCTGCGCAGTTGTTTGAGCGGCGCGGAGGTTGCCTGGTTCAACACTCATCTGGATTACCTGCCGCAGGCGCGCCTGGAAGGGGCAAAACTGGTGCGGCGGCGCATTGACGCCCTGCCGCCCGCGCTCAGGGTGCTGGTCACCGGCGATTTCAACGCTGGAAAGCGTTCCTGCGTGTACCGCACCCTGCTGGGAGAAGGGGCATCGGTGCACCGCCTGCAGGATGCTTACCGCGCCATCCACACCGATGGCAGGAACGAAGGCACTTTCCACGCTTTTGGCACGCTCCCGCGCCTGCAAGCCATTGACTGGGTGCTGGTCTCGCGCGAGATGCCCGTGGAGGATGCCGGGGTTGCCTGCTGCAACCGGGAGGGGGTGTACCCTTCCGATCATTATCCCGTCTGGGCAAAGGTGCGCCTGTGAAGATTGCCTGTATTGCCACCGCGCAGGTGCCGTCCATCACTGCCAACAGCATTCAGGTGATGAAAGTTTGCCATGCCCTGGCGCGCAACGGACACGAGGTCACCCTGTACGTGCCGGGCAAACCGGCAACAGACTGGGAGACGCTTGCCGACCTGTACGGGTTGAGTCAACCCTTTCCGGTGCGCTGGCTTTCTGCCCTGCCGCTGGCAAAGCGCAACGATTTTGCCCTGCGGGCGGTGCGCCTTGCCCGCCGTGAGCGCGCGGAGATGGTCTACACCTGGGCGATCCAGTCGGCAGTGATGGCGCTGGTGTCGGGCATGCCTGCGGTGTTTGAAGCCCATGATCTGCCCACCGGCAGACTGGGTCCGCTGTGGATGCGCGTTTTCCTGCGTCTGCCGGGGCGCAGGCGTCTGGTGTGCATCACCCGTGCCCTGCGCCGGGCGCTGGAGGCGCGCTTTGCCGTGCGCCTGCCGGAGCATCAGGTGGTGATTGCGCCCAACGGGGTGGACCTTGACCGCTACCGCGACCTGCCCGACCCGCCCTCGGCGCGGGCGCAACTGGGACTGGCAGAGGGCGTCACCGTGGGGTGCAGCGGGCATCTCTACGCCGGGCGGGGCGGCGAGTTGTTCCTGGCGCTGGCGCAGGCGTTTCCGCAGGCGCAGTTCCTCTGGGCGGGCGGACGGGAAGAGGATGTGCAGTCCTACCGCCGTCTGGCGCAGGAACGAGCCCTTGCCAACGTGACCTTTACCGGCTTCATCCCGCAGGCGCGTTTGCCGCTGGTTCAGGCGGCGGCGGATATTTTGCTCATGCCCTACGGGAAGAGCATTGCCGGTTCCAGCGGGGGCAATTCGGCGGAGATTTGCAGTCCTATGAAACTGTTCGATTATCTGGCGGTGGGGCGCGCCATCCTTTCCAGCGATTTGCCGGTCATCCGCGAGGTGCTGGATGAGGACACGGCTGTGTTCGCGCCGCCCGAAGATGCGGCGGGCTGGATTGAGGCGCTCCGCCCTCTGCTGGCGGATGCCGGTTTGCGCCGCAGGCTGGCGGAGCGGGCGCATGCGCTGGCAGAACAATACGACTGGCAGGCGCGTCAGGCGCGCATTCTGGGAGGCGAGACATGGTGAAAACAGGGCTGAAAATCCCGGGGCTGATTTTCGGGGTGGCGGCGCTTTCTGTGCTGACGGCGTGGCTCAGCCCGGGGGCGTTCTGGCGCGGCTTCGGGGCTTCCTTCCTGCTCATCGGCGGGAGCGCGCTGGCGCTGTTCTGGCTCTGGCGCGGGATGGGCGGCGGCAGGATGCTGGCGGTGTGGATGACGCTGGCGTTCGTCCTGCGCCTGGGACTGGGACTGTTCTTCAGCATTGCCTATCCACTGTGGGGTTACGATGAACCTGAGTACAACGCGGGGTACGTCTTCCGCGATGCCTATCACCGCGACCGCGAAGCCTACGAGGTTGCCCTCTCGGGCGAGCGCCTGCTCTTCAATCCCAGTCTGAAACTGGGTTCGGATCAGTACGGCGGACTGGGGATGATCAGTGCGCTGGTGTACCGCACCCTGAGCGCCGATGCTCACCGTCCGGCGCTGGTGCTGATTCTGGGCGCGCTGTTCTTTGCCCTGGGCGTGCCGTTTCTCTACCGCGCCGCACAGGCAAGGCTTTCGGAAGGGGCGGCGCAGGTTGCGGTATGGATTTACCTGCTTTATCCCGACGGTTTGTTCTTTACCGCCTCGCAGATGCGCGAACCTTTTATGCTGGGCTTGCTGTGTGTGGGGCTGTGGTTGGTCCTCCGCTGGCGGGAGCGTCCGCGCGCGGCGGTGACGGCGGGCTTGCTCGCCCTTGCGGGGATGCTGTTCATCTCCACCCGCTCGGCGGTATTCGCCGCTGGCATTCTGATTCTGCTGGCGTGGCTGGAGTTCACCGCG
Organism: Anaerolinea thermophila; assembly: GCF_020723905.1. Classification (GTDB taxonomy): domain Bacteria; phylum Chloroflexota; class Anaerolineae; order Anaerolineales; family Anaerolineaceae; genus Anaerolinea; species Anaerolinea thermophila_A. The sequence continues at coordinate 59,104 of NZ_DYHZ01000004.1, read as the reverse complement.
CGGCACCCGGGCAGGGGCTGGAAGGCGCTGGGCTGGATCGGCATTCTGCTGGCGGGCGGGGTGGCGTTTGTGCTGACATGGGGCTGGTTCCGCGAGGCGGCGGTGTACGACCGCGTGCTGACTCTGAGAGCCTCGGGGCGCCTGGCGGCGTTTATCGCCGATGTGGGCGAACGCTACATTGTGCCGACCATTGTGGGCTACGGGCTGGCACAGCCGGTTTTCCCTGCCGCGCTGGTGGAGCCTGCCATTCCGCTGGCAAAGATCGTCATTCTCCTGCGCTCGGCGGGATGGTATGCGCTGGCGCCTTTGCTGGTGTACAGTCTTCTGGCGGGGTGGAGAACTTCGAAAGAGGAAGACCGGCGGCTGATTTTGTGGGCGGCGGGGGCGTTCTGGGCGTGGGCGCTCATCTCTGCCCTGCGCGGCGGCGGCGATATGACCGACAATCCGCGCTACCGGTTGCTGCTCCTGCCGCTGGCGGGGCTGGCGGTGGGCTGGGCGCTGGATTTTGCCCGTCGTACCGCAGACCGCTGGCTGTGGCGCATTCTGGCGGTTGAAGGCATCTTCCTGGCGGTGTTCCTGCAGTGGTACCTCAGCCGTTATCTGCATCTGGGCGGGCGGCTTTCTCTGCCGGCAATGGGCGCGTTGATTGCAGGCTTGAGCGCGCTGGTGCTGGTGGGCGGCTGGGTGTACGATCGGGTGCGCCCGCCGCGTCCATCCGGCGGGTGAGGGCGGGCATCTCCCTCTGGTGGTGAAATCCCGGTGAATCGGGGCGGAATCTCTCCCCATGGGAGCGATTCCGTAGTATAATCCGCCCTCGCGCGAGCAAACGTGTGACTTTTTATTTAAGCAAGTTTTTTAGAAAAGAAGGAGTTTCGCTGTGCCACGCAAAGTTAAACCCGGAAAATTTAAGTTGAAGACCCACAAGGCGACCAGCAAACGCTTTCGCCTGACCGGGTCGGGTGTGCTGGTGCGCACCAAGGGCGGCAAGAGCCACCTGCGCCGCCGCACCTCCAAGCGCACCAAAGCCCTGTTCACGGAAATGCTTCCCGTTCAGGGAGAGGGCATTATCAAGCGTATTGAGCGCCTGGCTCCCTATCTGAAGAAGCAGGATTAATCGCCTGCAGGGCAGTTCGTCGTTTTCGGTTTTTTTTGGGAGCGGCTGTCGGGTGTTCGCAACAGGTCATCAGACCGGCGCCCGGGGGTTCGCAAAGGAGTAAAACATGGCACGTGTAAAAGGTGGTCCGAAAGGACATCTGCGACACAAGAAGATTTTGAAGATGACGGAAGGCTACTTTGGCACGCGGCATCGCCTGTTCCGCCGCGCCAATGAGGCAATGCTGAAGAGCCTGTGGTATGCCACGCGCGATCGCCGTGTGCGCAAGCGCGATATGCGCAAACTGTGGATTGCCCGTATCAACGCCGCGGCGCGCCTGAACGGCATGACCTACAGTCAGTTCATCCATGCTCTGAAGCAGGCCGGGATTGCCCTGAACCGCAAAGTGCTCGCCAATCTGGCGGTGCGCGATCCCAAAGCCTTTGCCGCAGTGGTCGAAAAAGCCAAAGCCGCCTGAGTCGTCTGAATCAGGCAGCGAAATCTCCAGAGGGCTGTTCATCGAACAGCCCTTTTTGTTTGCCAGTTCCAGTGGTTTTAAAAGGCAGGGCGCGTGGGCATACCCCGGACAGGCTTTCAGCCAGCCCACACGGCTAGAGATAGCGGACGATCTTTACCCCTTTGAGTTCGCTTAACTTTTGATGAAGCGCCTCCACGTCATCGTTCCGGCGCAGGCGCACAATGGCATCCACCCGAAAACGTTGATGGCGGACATGATGGCGCAGGCGGAACGCTTCCAGCGCGCGGCTGTTTTCCTGCAGAATGGCGCGAATTTTCGGCACTACCCCCGGCTCATCCTCAATGACGATGGTGAATTCCACAGTAACGTTGGGGTTGATGTAGCGGTCTTCCAGCAGATTAATCAGGGTGAGCACCACCAGCAGGAGCGCAGTCACCCCACCGGCTATGCCAAAATAGCCGGCGCCGGTTGCCAGCCCCACCACCGCCATCGTCCACAGCGAGGCGGCGGTGGTCAGACCTTTGATGGTTGCTCCAAAGCGCAGGATGGCGCCCGCCCCCAGAAAACCGATGCCCGAAAGCACCTGCGCCGCCAGCCGGGCCGGGTCGCCGCCGGGAGCGCTGCCGGAAAACTGCATGGAGAGGTTGATGGAGAGGGTCATGGCAAGCGCCGCGCCCGTTACCAGCACGATGTGCGTGCGCATCCCCGCGGGCTGGTTGCTGATTTCCCGCTCAACGCCGATCACCGCGCCCAGAAGCGCGGCTACCAGCACGCGCACAAAAATCTCACCTTCTGAAATCATGGTCACCTCCCGCGGGCGGGTGCTGTGGGCAAACCCGTCCGTCTTAATCCGAGTCGCGAATGCCGAGGGCTTTGATTAAGTCCGATTCGCTCTGCTTTTTGAATCTGTCTCCCTGCAGGTCTTTCCAGAAATGCTCATCGTATTTGCGGGTGCGGAAGGGGATGGGAGTGGCAATGCCCCAGCCCATCATCATGGCTTCCTCTTTGGGTTGCAGGCGGGAGAGGAAACCGCGCAGAGCGTCTTTCCCGGGCAAGCCGGAGAGCACCGCCTGAATATCGGAATCATCGCCCAGCCAGCCGCAGATGCGCGTGCCCAGTTGAGACATCACCTCATCGTCAATCTGCGAGGGACGTTGATCCACAATCAGCAGGGTGACGTAGTACTTGCGCAGTTCGCGGGCAATGGTGCTGAAGATGGTCTGCGACGCCATCTCGCGGCTGAGCAGTTTATGGGCTTCTTCCACCACGATGAGCAACTGGCGGGGCTGTTTCGTTGTTTGCGGGCTGGCACGATACGTATCGGTCTTCTCCTGCCACGCCTCGCGGATGCGCCGCGTGAGGATGTTGGTCACCAGCAGGTAATCCAGGTCGCGGTCGTATTCACCGAAGGAGAGGACGATATGATGCCCTTTTTCCAGATGCTCCAGCAGGGCATTGAGCGGGTCGGCGGCAGGCTTCGGGACGATGTATGGCAGGCGGAAAACGCGCTGGAGTTTGCTGTGCAGTGCCACCGCCGCCATCTCGTTCACCCCGGCTTCTCTCGCCCAGTATTCCACGCTGTTGGGCGCGGGTATGGGTTTGCCATCCTCTCCTTCTATTTTCGTGCCCACTTCCATGTTTTTAAATGCCGAGAACCATTTTTTGCCAAACTGATGCTCCAGAGCGGAGAGGGTGGCGGGGGTGGTTTCTTTGAGGTTCAGTTCGCGGGTAAGCATTTCGATGTCGCCGGGTTGAATATCTTCTTCGCCAATTTCCAGCGAGAAATCCACCTGCATGCCGTTGATGAGGGTGGTTTTGCCCAGCCCCACCAGGCGCACTTTGGCGGGGAACTTCTGGCGCAAGCCTGGCACGGCCTGGTTGCGGTCTGAGTCAATGCCGTTGGGCCCGTACTCGTTGTGCATGTCGAAAATCAGCGAGGCGGCAACGTCGTGCTGAATGATGCCCGCCAGCACGATGCGGGTGAGGAAGGATTTGCCCGTGCCGGTGGCGCCAAACACTCCCGAGGAGCGCTTGACCAGTTCCCCCAGTTTAACCGGGATGGGGTGCCCCTGTTCGCGGTTGTAGCCAATGACGAGGTTGCCCGGCGCGTGGGGGTCGCCAAAGATTTCGGCAAAATCGCCCTCACCCGCCAGACGCACCGTGGCATGGTGCGAGGGGATGGTTTTGACCGGCACCGGACCGCTGAAGAGCGGCTGTGTGAGCCCCTCGGGACTGTGCACCATCTGCGAGAGCATGATCTCCAGCGTGGTGTAGAGGGTCTGTCCGTGGAGCAGTTTTGCCAGGTCGGCGGGCAGGCGCTGTTCGCTCTGTTCATCGGCAAAGCGCTCATTCGTGGAGCCCAGCTGGATGTCGGTTACCGAGCCGTAGAACTTGAAATCGCCGTCTTCAATCACCACAAAAGCCCCTTCCTGAACATCCCGCGTGGGGACGGTCAGGCGGGCGCGCACAGCCGTTTTGAGGTTTCCCCCGACGATGTACCCGATGGCTGGATTTTCAGAAGGCATGTTTCCCCTCCAGGTGTGGATGAATGATTCAGGAAAGGTCGCCCGCAATGGCGGCGCGTTCGACAAAGGTCAGCCGTTCGCGTTCCTGGAAACGGTGCACGTCCACGCGGGAAAGCAGGAAGAGCGAGATGAGCAAAAACAGCCCCTGCAGGACGAACACGGTCAGATAGCCCGCCAGAGGGTTCTGGCTCATCAGGTTGACGGCATCGCGCAACACGCCGGAGAGCAGGTTGCCCACCACGCGCGCCAGCGCGCTGGCAACTCCCCATGCGCCGATGTACAGCCCCACCCGTCTGGTAGTCATATCCAGCATGAGCGAGAGGTTGGAGATGGTGGCGATTCCCGTGCCGGCTCCCAGCAACACCACCCCGCCGTAGAACATGCCGCGCTGAGCCAGCAAGCCCGAAACCGCAATCAGGGCAAAACCCAGCACGCCTACCCATCCACCCACACGCGCCAGCGTCTTCTTGGCAAGGCGGGTTTCCAGAAAGCCCGTCACCAGCATGGCGATGAGCATCACACCGCCCCAGATGGAGGTGATGCGGGTGGTGGCGGAGACCGCAAGATTGAAGGCCTCGGCGGCGTAGGGTTCCAGCAGGATGTCCTGCCCGAGCAGGGCAGTCAACAGGAGAAGCAGGTAACCAAAGAACAGGCGCGCTTCCGGGTTGGCAAACACTTTGCGGAAGATGCTCTGCCAGGACTCGCGTTCTTCATCCGGTGAGACGGTGGCAGACTGTCCGGAGACTTTCTTTTCCAGTCCGATCAGCCCCAGCGTGCCCAGCGCCAGTGCGCCTGCCGCTACGGTGAGGAAGGCGCGGTTCAGCGCCGCGTAATCGAAGCGCTCCAGCATACCGCCCAGTGTCGCCGCGGTGAGGATGATGCCCACCACCATCATCACCCACATGATGGCAACGGTGCGGGAGCGCCCCTTTTCGCCGGAGATTTCCGAAGCCAGCGCCAGATAAGACACACTGGCAAGGTTGAAGCCCATTCCCCATGCCATGAACACCAGCAGAGTCAGGATCAGCCCCAGGATGGGCTGAACGGGAATCTCCACCGTCGCCAGCGGCGCCAGTACCACGCCGACGGCGCAGAAGAGCAAACCCAGCACGATGTACGGGGTGCGCCGCAGTCCCAGCACAGGATGACGGTCAGAATAGGAGCCGATGATCACCTGCAGGGGGGAAAACACGTAAGGGAGTGACGCCAGCAGTGCTACCAGCGCCGCTGAAATACCCAGTTCTTTAATCATCACGCGGTTGAGCGTGCTGTTGATGGGGACAAGGGTCACCGCCACGGCGGTGTGAATCAATGCCAGTTGGAGACGTTTCACCATCATGGACATAAGTATAAACCAAGTCCTTTCTGCGAAGCGGGTTTTGATTGATTTTACGAAAGAAAGGTTAAGGGGGGATGAAGAAGGATGGAGTTGTAAAGAAAATGATTTGTCTGGTCACGATTTTGTCCCCCATTCGCCGGAAGTCCCGTCCCTTTGAGGGCGTTTGGCGCGCAGGGACGACACCCGGAAGCGCAGCGAGTTTGCCGGAGCGCGTGCCTGCCCGTATCGTTCCACAACCGGGCAAAAATGGGTTTGCTCCCCTGCCCTGCGTACAATATAATAGTACCTGTTATGGACAGTCATCTTCCCATCCCGCAGAGCATGTTGATTCTGGCATACCCTGCCACCCCCGGCGCGCTGGAACAGGTTGAACCGCTGACGCAGTACCTGAAGGATGCCGGAGTTCCGCTGGTGGTGGGGGGCAGTTTTCTGGATAAAATGCTGCTGGAACGCCTGCAACGCAGGGAGTTTGATCTGTTAATTGCGCTGGGCGGTGATGGCACCATGCTGAGGGCGGGGCATCTGTGTGCGCCGTTGAACATCCCCGTCCTGGGCATTAACATGGGCAGGGTGGGCTTTCTCACCGAGATTCGCAAGGACGAATGGCGGCAGGGGATGGATTTGCTCCTGCAGGGCAGGTACCGCCTGGAAGAGCGCATGATGCTCAAAGCCGAGTTGTGGCGCGGTGATACCTCGCTGGGCAACTGGCTGGTGCTGAACGAGGTGGTGGTGTGCCGCGGAAAGTTCGTGCGCCCCATCCATGTGCAGGCATGCGTGGATGGCTACACCCTCACCACCTACGTAGCCGACGGGGTGATTGCCGCCACCCCCACGGGGAGCACCGCTTACGCGCTGGCGGCGGGCGGTCCCATCATGCCGCCGGAACTGCGCAACATCCTGCTCATCCCCGTTGCGCCGCACCTGTCCATGGATCGCGCTATCATCCTCTCTCAGGGGGCGTGCGTGGAACTGCGCGTCCTCATTGACGCCGACCACGATGCCGTGGTGAGCGTGGATGGACATCCCCCGTTGCCGCTGGCGGATGGCGATCAGGTGAGCGTGCAGGCGTCCGATTTGACCGTCCATTTTGTGCGGTTTGAAGACCCCGGTTACTTCTACCGCAACATCACCGCTTATATGGAGCAAAACCCCGCTACTGGAGCCCGTTCATGAGTGAAATGCCAGGCCTTCCCCAGACGGTGTGTTACCGTCACCCCGATCGCGAGACCCTTCTGCGCTGTTCTCGCTGTGACCGCTACATCTGCACCTCCTGTGCTGTGCTGACCCCCACCGGCTACCGCTGTCCGGAGTGCATCCGCGGGCAGCAAAAAGTTTATGAGACTTCGCAGTGGTGGGATTACCCGCTGGCGTTCTTCCTTGCGGGACTCATCAGTTTGCTGGGGTCGTGGGTGGCGCAGTTCATGGGGTTCTTTACCATCTTCATTGCGCCTGTGGCGGGGTTCTTCATCGCCGAGGCGGTGCGCTGGGCGGTGCGTAAACGGCGGTCGCGCCTGCTTTTCCGCGTGGCGGCGGTAGCGGCGGCGCTGGGTGGGCTTCCCATTTTCCTCGTCACCCTGTTGAGTCTGATCATGCTGGGTGGCGCGGGCGGCAGTATTCTGTCGCTGGTGTGGAGCGGTTTGTACATGGTGCTGGTGACCAGCAGTACCTACTACCGTTTGAGCGGTATTCAGGTCTGAACCGAGATGTTGAGCGAACTGCGCATTGAAAATTTTGCCATCATTGACCGGCTGACCCTCTCTCTGCGGCAGGGGCTGATCGCCTTCACCGGAGAGACCGGCGCGGGCAAATCCATCATTCTGGACGCCATTGCCGCGGTGATTGGCGGTAAGGTAGAGCCCGCCATGATTCGCGCGGGCGCTGACCGTGCCCTGGTGGAAGCCACTTTCACCCTGCCCGGGGAAGTTCGCGCGGCGGTGCATGAAATTTTGATGCGCGAAGACCTGCTGGACGACCCCGATACGATCCTGCTGTCGCGGGAAATCCGCCGCGAGGGGCGCAGTGTGGCGCGGGTGAACGGGCGGGCGGTCAGCGCGGGCTTGATGCGTGAACTGGGCAGTTTTCTGGTGGATATCCACGGGCAGTCGGAGCATCTTTCTCTGCTCAACGTCCGCGAACACATTCACCTGCTGGATCGCTTTGCGGGACTGCAGGAGTTGCTGGAGGATTATCGCAGCGAATATCAGCGCCTGCAGGGCATCCGCCGCGAACTGGAAAAACTGCGTCAGATCGAAGCCGAAGCCGAGCGCCGCACTGACCTGCTGACCTACCAGTTGCAGGAAATTGAATCGGCACGCCTGCGGGTGGGCGAGGATGAAGAACTGCGCAAAGAGCGCGACCGTCTGGCAAACGCCGAAAATCTGGCGTCGCTGGCGCAGCAGAGCCTCACCCTGCTGGACGAAGGCACGCCCGACACCCCTGCGCTGAGCGATCTGGCAGGGCAACTGGTGCAGTTGCTTCACGGCATGGTGCGCATGGATGCTTCGCAGAGCGATTTGCTGGAACAGGCGCAGACGCTGGCGGAACTTGCCAGCGATTTGAGCCGTTCTCTGCAAACCTATCTGGATGGCATTGAATTCAATCCGCGCCGTCTGGCGCAGGTGGAAGAGCGCCTGGATGTGATTCACAAAATCCAGCGCAAGTACAACGGCAGTATCGAATCGGCGCTGGCGTTTGCCGAGAAAGCCCGCGCCGAACTGGAGACCATTGCCCACGCCACGGAGCGCATTGCAGAACTGGAAGAGGAAGAAACCCGCGCCCTGCAGGAACTCTCTGCCCGCGCCCGCACGCTTTCGGAGCGGCGCAAGGAAGCCGCCGCGCGCCTGGAAAAAGCCGTGGAGCGCGAACTGAGCGACCTGAGCATGAACGGCGCGCGCTTTGCCGTGGATTTCCGCACCGACCCCGATCCTGAGGGCATCAGCCTGCCCGATGGCTCGCGGGTGGCATTTGATGCGCTGGGCTTTGACCGGGTGGAGTTTCTCATTGCCCCCAATCTGGGCGAGGGGCTGAAACCGCTGGTCAAAATTGCCTCGGGCGGCGAGACCTCGCGACTGATGCTGGCGTTGAAGAACGTGCTGGCGCAAGCCGATTACGTCCCCACACTGATTTTCGACGAGATTGATCAGGGCATTGGCGGGCGCGTGGGCGCGGTGGTGGGCGAAAAACTTTGGCAGTTGGGGCGGCGGCATGAAGTCCTCTGCGTGACCCACCTGCCGCAACTGGCGGCATATGGAGACCTGCACTTCAGCGTGCGCAAGAGCGTGCACGAGGGGCGCACCACCACGCAGGTACAGGCGCTGGAAGAGGAGGAACGCCTCACCGAACTGGCGCTCATGCTGGGAGGCGTCAACCCCGCCAACCTCACCGCCGCCCGCGAAACCCGTCTCTCGGCGCAGCAGCGCATGCAGGAACTTGCTGTGAAGATATGAATCCTCCGGTGCGCATTCATCTGCTGGGAACGCCTGCGGTGTACATGGACAGTCAACCGCTGGAGATTCCACGCCGTGAGGTGCGCGCCCTGCTGTATTTTCTTGCCTGTCAGCGGGAACCCGTCTCCCGCGCCCGGTTGACCTTGCTCTTCTGGGGCGATTACCCCGAGGAAACCGCCCGCAAACGCCTGCGTGAGGCGCTGGCACGCCTGAAGAGCGTTTTTCCCATCCGCAATCTCATTCAGACCCCCGGCGAGGATGTCTTTCTCCACCCGGATTATGTTTTCTGCGACGCGCTGGAATTTGAAAACAACGCCCGCGCATTGCTCCCTGCGCTGGCGCCCATCCCGCTGATGACGCCTCTGCCCGATGTGCTGGCGGCACAGTTGCGCCGAACGGTCACCATGTGGACAGGCAGGCGGTTCCTCGCCGAAGTGCGCCTGCCCGATTCGCCTGACCTGGAAAGGTGGTACGCTACCTATGGCGATTTCCTGCTGGGCATGCAGACCCGCCTGCTGGAGCGCATGGGGGCGCATGAAGCCGCGCAGGGCAACGTGGAGCAAGCCATGGAGTGGCTCAACCGCGGTCTGGAGTTTGCTCCGCTGGACGAGGGTTTGAATCATGCCCTGCTGGAACTGCTGGAGCGGCGCGGCTGGTTCACCCAGGCGCAGGCTCATCTGGATGGAGTGATTCGCCGTTTTCAGGCGGAAGAACTGGACCCGCCGTCCTGGATTGCCGACTGGCGCGAGCGTCTGCGCACCGCGCCGGAGCGCCTCTCTGGCGCGGGGGTGGGCTTCGAAACGCCTGCGCTTCTGCCCTGGGTGGGACGAAAGGAAGAACTGGAAGAACTGCATCGGGCTTGCTTTCGCGGCGGGGTGGTGGTGATCACTGGCGAAGAAGGGGTGGGCAAAACCCGCCTGGTGCGGGAGTGTTTATCACACTCCACTTCGCTACGCCGTGTGCTTTCGGCCAGTGCCTTCCCGCCGGATCGTTCGCTCCCTTACCATTCCTGGATACAGGTATTCCGAAAGGACGTTTCTCCCCGGCACTGGGCGGGGCTTTCCCAGAACTGGCTGGCATTCTTCAGCCTTTTGCTGGGCGAACTGCGCGATTCTTTCCCCGATTTACCCCCACCGGCGAGAGAGACTTCGTTTCTGCCTACCATGATGTTTGAGGGCATTCAGCGCCTTTTAGAGGTGGTCAGGCAGGACATGCCCATGGCGTTGTGGTTTGATAATGCCCACTGGTGCGACGAGTCTTCGCTGGAAGCGCTGGAGTTTCTCATCCGTCAGCGTTTTTTCAACGAAAATGCCCTGCTGGTAATCTGCACCATTCCCAATCCCTCGTCTCCGACGCTGTTGCGCATCCTGAGGGACATTCCCCTCACGGATATCACCCTGATTGAACTGCACGGGTTGACGCGGCAGGAAGTGCGCTGGCTGCTCCAGAAACTGGGCAATGTGGAACCCCGACCCGATCTGGTGGATCAACTGCATCGCGAAAGCGGCGGCAACCCCCTGCTCCTGCAGGAACTCTTGCGTGCCATGGTGAAAGAAGGATCGCCCGGCGCGCTGATTACCGGCGCCGGTCAGGTACTCTCCCGCCAGTTGCATGCCCTGGTGAGACGCCGTCTGGAGCATCTCAGCCCGCTGGCGCGGCAGACGCTGGAAGGGGCGGCGGTGCTGGGGAGTGAGTTTTCTCTGGCGCATCTCATGCGGATTCTGACGCTTTCGGAAGAGCAGGTGGCTCAGGGGTTGGAAGAATTGATTCAATCTCAGTTAATCGTTCATGGAGAGACATCGTCCTATCGCTTTCAACACGAGATGGTGCGCACGGTGGCTTTACTCAATCTGAGCGATCCCTACCGCCGGCTTCTGTACCGGCGGGCGGTGCAACTGTTTAAAGAACAGGGGGGAGATCAGCCGCGTGCGCTGGCGGGTAAAATCGCCGACTATTTCGAGCAGGCAGGGGACTATGCGCAGGCATTGACGTACTGGCTTGAGGCGGCGCGCTATCACCGGCGGGTGTATGCCGTTCAGCAGGCGCGGCAGGCGTTCCAGAACGCCGAACGCATGCTGGACCGTCTGGGGATGAACGTCCCTGATGAACAGGTGCTGGCGCTATATGAGGAGTGGTGCGCCCTGGCGTTTGACCTGCATCAGTTCTGGGAGAGTCAGCGCGCCGCCGAACATCTGCTCTCACAGGGGTATCTGCGCCAGAATCCCCGGTTGCTGGCAGGCGCCTTCCTGCAGAAGGTGCTTGCCGCCGAACTGCAAAACCGCGGGGAGGACATGCAGGAGCATCTGGCTTCTGCCCTGCCGTATGTGGAGATGGTCAACGAGCCTGCCGTGTGGCTTCGGTACGCCTTCCACAGAGGCGGACTGGCGGCGATGGTGCAGGGAAACCTTCGGGAAGCCCTGGAGGTGCTCGGCGAGGCGTGGACGCGCTGGCAGGTGGAAGGAGACCGCCCGTTGCTGGAACTGCACGCCAGTCTGGGAGCACGATATGCTCAGGTGCTGATTTTTTTGGGGCGGCTGGAGGAAGCCCAGCAGATTGCCGGGCAAGCCCTGGAGGAGGCGCGGCGGGCGTTAAGCCACAGCGCCGGGGCGCGAGTACTGCCAGCCCTGGCAATGGCAAACTTTTACCTCGGACGCTATGACCAGGCTCTGCAGCAGGCGGAAATGACCCGCGCAATGCTCCGCTACATGGACAACCCCCGTCTTTTCGCCATTGCCAGTTCGCTGAGCGCCATGGTCTTGCTGGCGCAGGGCAAACTGGAAGCCTTCTGGAAATCCATGGAGGAAATCCGGCGGGAAAGTCGCACTGCAAAGGTGAGTGTTGTTCAGGCGTGGAGTCAGCGCATCTGGGGAGATGCCCTGCAGTTGCTGGGGGCGATTGAGGAAGCCAACCGCGTGTATGAGCCGATTGCCACTTTACCGGTGGGGGACGTGTACCGCGCTGAAGCCATGGTGCGATGGGGGATAGGGCGGACCCTGACCGGGGATGGCGCCGCCGGGCTGGCATTGCTGGAAGAAACCAGCCGAAAAATGCGCGCGGAAGGCATTCTGCTGATTGCCTGTCTGGCTGATGCGGCGCGCGCGCTGGCGCTGGCGTTGATGGGCAGGTGCGAGGAATCCAGTGCCCTGACGGCGCAACTGTCGGCGGTCATGCCCTCTCCGGCGGATATGCTGACCTTTGCTTTTGCGCATCTTGCCATGGCGATTGTGGCGTTGAAGCAAAACAATCCACTGGAAGCGCGCATGAAAGCCATGGCTCTGCTCAGCCGTGCCGGCGATCATCAAGTGGTGTTCATGGAAATTTACGCTCTGGTGGTTCTGATTCGTGCGGCACGGCGCATGGGGGAAGATGTGGCGCCTTTTGTCCAGACTTTACAGGAGCGCCTGCATTCCCTGCATCAAAATGCCCGCAACACCCCCCTGGAAGGGTATGCGGAGCGTCTGCAGGGCTGGATTGCAACGTTTTTGCAATAAAAAGAACCGATGAAAACGTTTTTGTCAACGCTTTGTCAACGCCGGTGGAGTATGATGAGAGCAGAATAAAATACTCCAGTGCCACCGGTTGCAAGCATAGGGGACTTGCAGTGGAAGACCGTTCGAGAAGGGGACAGACTCGGGCGGTCTTCCGTTTAACCCGGGTTCAGAACGCTGTCCACATCTTCCCAGAGATAAGCCACCTCGCGCAGGGTCTGCCTGCCAATGGTGATGTTTTGCTCGCGGTAGAGGATACCGCCCAGCGCCTCGTAAAACTGCCGCGCGGGGAGGTTATCTTCCAGAACCCACACCACACAGGCGCGCATGCCCTGCGATTTCAGCCAGCGCATGGCGCGGCGCATCAGGCGTTTACCCACGCCCTGCCGATGGTAGGCGGGCAGAAGGTACACCGCATAAATCTCGCCGGCCTGAGGCTTCAGCCCTTCCCGCTCGATGCCGGCGTTCACGTATCCCACCACCTCCCCGCGGTCGGTCACTGCCACAAAGGTGGCCGATTCGCCGCTGGTGAGCCGCTGGCGCCAGCGTTCTTCCAGTTTCGTTTCGTTCAGATTTTCCAGAAATTCCGCCGCGATGATGCCGCGGTATGCGGCGCGCCAGGTGGTGACGTTCACGCTTGCCAGCGCAGGAGCGTCTTCTGGCACTGCCGGGCGAATCCAGATGGAGGTCATCCCAGCGCTACATCGAGGAACATCATCACTGCAAAACCCAGCATGGCGCCAAAGGTGGCGGCGTGGGTGTCTTTTTCCTGTTGCGCTTCAGGGATGAGTTCCTCCACAACCACGTAAATCATGGCGCCGGCGGCAAATGCCAGAGCATACGGCAGGAGCGGGCGCATCAGCAGGACTGCCGCCGCTCCCAGCACTCCGGCGATGGGTTCCACCACACCGGATGCCTGTCCGTACAGGAAGGCTTTGAAACGTGAAAAACCTTCCCGCCGCAGGGGAATGGAAACGGCTGCCCCTTCGGGGAAGTTTTGCAAGCCAATGCCCAGCGCCAGCGCCAGTGCCCCGGCAAGCGTCGCCGAGGGGATGCCCGCCGCCACTGCGCCAAAGGCAACGCCCACCGCCAGCCCTTCGGGAAAATTGTGCAGGGTAATTGCCAGCACCAGCAGAATGCTCCTCTGCCATGAGGTTTTGATGCCTTCGGCTTCTTCCAGCGGCAGGCCCAGATGCAGGTGCGGCAGGATGCGGTCCACCAGCCACAGGAAGCCGCCGCCTGCCAGAAAGCCCACCACCGCCGGCAGCCAGCCCGGCTGACCGTTTTCCTGCGCCATGTCAATGGCAGGTGCCAGCAGGGACCAGAAACTGGCGGCGATCATCACCCCGGCGGCAAACCCCAGCATGGTATCCAGCACGCGCCGCTCAATGCTCTTGAAGAAGAACACCATTGCGGCGCCGAGCGCGGTTACTCCCCAGGTGAACAGGGTGCCTGACAGGGCTTGAAGCACAGGGGGTTGTTGTGCGAACCATTCCATCATCGTGTTGTCATCCTCTCTCGGGAAATGGTTAATCTCATCTGCCTGTGAGGGGCATGTTTCCCCCGGCAGGCAGGAATCATCATCATTCAGGTCAATTTTACACGATTTTTTGGGTGAATGCCTGAATTCGGGAGTGCCGTGAGGCTGAATGAAGGCGCGCGAGGTGAGCCTGTCCATCGGGTACAGACAGGGCTTACTCACCCGGCAGAACTTTGCCCGGCGCAGGGAAGATTCACTCAGAGAAATTACTTCTGGGGTTTTTCCTCGACGGCTTCGACTTTTTCAATTTCAGGGAAGAATTGACGCACCGTCCCCGCTACCCAGCCGTTGATGGTCGTAGGCGAGAGCGGACACCCCTCACAGGCGCCGCCCAGGCGCACCTTGAGCACCTTCCCGTCAAAACTCACCATCTCCACCGAACCGCCGTGATACTGCTGAATGTAGGTGTCCAGCGTTTCAATAAGTGCACGCAGGCGCTCCTCGGTGGAATACTCCAGGGAATTGCCGTTGGTTGTAACCATTGTTTTACCCCTCCTGTTTCTGACAACCTTCTGACGTGGGTTGCATTTCCATACCGGTGGTGAGCATTTCGAGGATGGAGATATGGGTGTTGCGCAGGCGTTCCGCAATGACGCTCGCCAGCCGTTCCAGCCAGACCCGTCCGAGGTCGGGGTTGCGTTCACACAGGGTTTGCAGGCAGGCGCGTTTGAGGCGGTACGCCACCACGTCGGTCTTTGCCACCGCTGAACTGGTGTACACATCCCGCCCCAGCGCCGCAGACCAGCCGCACACCCCGCCCGGGGAGATGCGCGCCACCACCAGCGAGGGACCATCGTAGGGTTTGTAGCGAATCTGAACCTCGCCTTCCAGAACGATGCACAGGGCATCGGCAAGATTGCCCTGCTGAAAAATCACCGTGCCCGAGGGGTAGCGCATCTCTTCCAGAAAGGGAGAGAGGGCTTGAATCTGCTGGGGATTCAGCCCTTCAAAAATGGCAAGATGCGCGTACTCCTGTCTGAACATTGTACTAATCTTAATAAATGCCGCGGGGGAATTGTAGTGGCAAATATACATGATTCCTGGATGATTTTCCTCGCTTTTTTATGACCATTTTCCTCGTATTTTCAGGCGAAGCAGGTGTCACAAAATCAGGGCAAAGTTCACCCCCTGAGGGGTTGCGAGTGTCACATGGAGAGAATGATAATGTTCACACGCCAGGAGTGACTTCCCTAATCTACCCTTTACGGGGAAAAGGAGTATGATTACGCCATGGAGACGGGCGCACACCTCCTGTAAGAAAAGATTTAGGCTGTCTCCTCCTTTGGCGAAAGCCCCCGCTGAGTTTTCCCCCACCGCCCTCAGCGGGGGCTATTGTTTTCCCTGCTGTGCGGCGGGGGATGGATTATAATCTTAACATCCCTTTCCGATGAGGAGACTGCCCCATGATTGTCATTCAATCTCCTACCACCCGCGAAGAGTTCAAAGCCTACTACGACCTGCGCTACCGGGTCCTGCGTGAGCCGTGGGGGCAGCCGCGCGGCACAGAAAAAGACGACTATGAGCCGATCAGTCAGCATTTCATGGCAGTTCGTGAGGATACCCGTGAAATTGTCGGCGTGGTCAAACTGCTCGAGAAAGAGCCGGGGGTGGGCTGGTTCTCCCATCTGGCGGTGGCGCCGGCATACCAGAAAAAGGGCATTGGAAAAATGCTGGTTGCTCACGTGGAAGAAGAAGCCCGAAAGCGCGGCTTCCGCGCGCTGGGATGCTTTTCTCGCCTGAATACCACCGATTACTTTGAGAAACTGGGTTACCGCATTGCCGGTTTGCCCACCCATTACTTTGGCACCACCCAGGTGGTGTGGATGCAGAAAGACCTGCAACCATCTGAGGAACAGAGATGAACTGGTTTCAAGATCTCTTCTTCAAACCTTACCCATCTTCTGCCCATGCCGAGGTGACGCGCCTGCTGGACGAACTGGTGGACATCGGCAAACGGGATGATTTCCTTGCCGAACGCTTCACGCCCGGTTTCAACCTGCAGTTGCGCCACATCCGTGCTCGCGAGATTGGCGAACGCCTGCACGCCATTGGCGGACGCGCGTTGATGGAGTACGCCTACCGCCATGTTGCCCGCAAAGCCGGGCGCGTCCTGGCGGATCACCTGGAATATGCCTGGGCAGAAATTGGCGACTGGTTGAGGTGAAGCCTATGGGACTGGAGCGCATTGGCGCGGGGTTGATGCTGCTGGGTGCCGTGCTTCTGCTGGTGGGCGGCTTGCTCTGGCTGGCGGGGCGCTTCCTGCCCGATTTCAGCCGCCTGCCGGGGACGATTCGCATTGAAGGCGGCGGGGTGACCTGCATCTTCCCTCTGCTGGCTTCGATTGTCCTGAGCCTGGTGCTCACCATCCTGTTGAATCTGCTTGCCCGCTGGCTGAACCGATGACCGCCTGCGGCGCCCGGTGAGGGTTGCCCTACCGGCGGCTTACCGCAATCATCCAGCGGGCGACGGCAAGCAACTGCTCGTAGGGGATGGGCGGAGTGCCGCCCTGCCTGAGCGCGGTGAGGAAGGCTTGCCACGCGGCGGCGTGCCCTTTGTCCTGACCGCCTGTGCGTGTCTCTTCTCTGCGGTTGTTGCGGTACACCTCCAGACGGGTGAAATCCTCCAGCACCATGGCGGTGCCGCCGCAGAACACCTCCACCCGTTCTTTGGACATGGCGCGATCGCCGTTTGCAAGGTAAGAGACCGTTCCCAGCGAGCCGTCGGCAAAACTCAGGGTAAGCACGGCGTTATCGCCGCAGTAGCGACCGCCATCGGGCAGGTAGCGTGCCTCCACCGCAACCGGCGGTGTTCCCACCAGAAAGGTGAGAAAATCCACAAAATGACAGGCTTCGCCGACGATGCGCCCGCCGCCCACGGACGGGTCCTGCGTCCAGTGTTGCGGGGGCAGATAGCCTGCGTTGACGCGGTAATGCGCCACCAGCGGCTCGGCGCGCCCTTCCAGGCGACCTTTCATGCGCTGTGCCAGCGGGGCAAAACGGCGGTTAAAGCCCACCATCAGCAGGGGCAGGTTTTCGGTTTGCAGGGCGCGTTCAATTTCTTCCAGTTCTTCCAGCGTCAGCGCCAGAGGTTTTTCGCAGTACACCGCCTTCCCGGCGCGCAGGGCTTGCAGGGTCTGGCGGGCGTGTTGATGGTGACGGGTGAGGATCGCCACCGCCTGAATCTCCGCGGCGGTGAGGATTTCCTCTTCCTGCGAGGTGGCAAAGCGGAAGCCGAATTTTTGCGCGGCGCGGCGGGCGGTCAGTCCGGAAGCGCTGGCGATGCCCTCCAGACGCGCGCCTCCCACCCGCTGAATGGCGGGCAGGAAGGTCGCCGTGGCGTAGTTGCCCGCCCCCAGCACCCCGATGCCGGGCAACCCCTGCACGGCAGACACAGGCGGGCGCAGTTCAATGCGCCGGGTGGGGGTTTCCTCCGGCGTTTGCGGATAGGTGAGCAGAACACCCAGAAACGGCTCGTTGCGTTTGCCGGTGATGAGGGCGTAGGCTTCTGCCCCCTGTTCAATGGGAATGCGGTGGGAGATGAGGGGGTGCACATCCAGCAAGCCGCCTGCCATCAGGTCTACAACGGCTTGCAGGTTGCGCCCTTCCGTCCAGCGCACATAACCGATGGGGTAATCCTGCCCGCGCTCTTCGTAGGTGGGGTCGTAGCGCCCCGGTCCGTAGGAACGGGAGACCAGAAAGGTGAGTTCCTTCTCGTAATACACCTTGCGGGGCAGGTCCAGCCCCACGGCGCCGACGGCAACCACATGGGCGCGGTCCCGCGCCAGTGTGCCTGCCAGCGTCACCGGGTCGTTGGAACGGGCATCGGCGCAGATCAGCACGGCATCAAAGCCCTGCCCGGCGGTGAACGCCGCACCGGCGCTCTCCGCATCCGGTCGCAAAACGGCGCCATGAGCGCCCATGCGCTTTGCCAGTTCCACCCGTTCCGGGCTGAGATCCACGCCGAAGACATGACAGCCCGCGGCGCGCGCCAGCCCCACGCTGAGCAACCCCAGCAAGCCCAGTCCGATGATGGCAATGCGCTCGCCCACCTGAGGCTGTGCCAGACGAAAGCCGTGCAGGGCGATGGCGCCCAGCGTGGTGAACGCCGCCGACTCGAAATCCACGCTGTCGGGCAGTTTCACCAGCAGATTTTTCGGCACCACCGCATACTCAGCATGGACGGCGTACCCGCCGCCCGCACAAGCCACGCGGTCGCCGGGGGCAAAGCCCTCCATGCCCTCACCCACCTCAACGATGACCCCCGTTGAGGAATATCCCAGCGCCATGGCTTGATCCAGACGGTTGAATGCCGCCTGCAGGGTGGGAATCAGCCCTTCACGGCGGGCTTTCTCCAGCACCTGGCGCACCAGATCAGGGCGCGAGCGGGCTTTTTCGAGCAGGTTTTTCCCGGCAAATTCCACCACCATGCGTTCGGTGCCTGCCGAGACCAGCGAGGTTGCCGTGCGCACCAGCGCGGTACCGCGCCGCACCACCGGCACGGGGACTTCGGCAACTTCGGCTTTTCCATCACGCATGTTTTGAAGCAGTTGTTTCATGGGGTGTAAATGAGTACTCCCGTTTGGAATGGTCTGGACGAATGGAAGGAAGGTTTTCTGACCTCCCTGACAGATAGTGCCTTTCCGCAGGCATTCCGCCGTCCCCTCCCATTATACCCGCATGCCCGTAAAGCAAAAACAGGGCAATCCTTCCAGAGGACTGCCCTGTGTGCGGTTAAAGAACCATGCCTAGGACTCGCGCCAGTCGCTGGCCTGGTCAATGGCGGTGACGTCTTCCGGCGTCAGTTGCACGTTCAGACTGCCCAGAATGTCGCGCAGTTGCGCCACGTTATTTGCTCCGATGATGGGCGCGGTGATGGCAGGACGCTGGAGCATCCACGCCAGTGCCACCTGCGTGACGGTGGCGTTGTGCTTCTTACCCGTCTCCTCCAGCAAATCAATCAGGGCAAAGTTCTTTTCGGTGAAGAAACGCTTCAAGCCCTCGGCGCGGGCGCTGTCGGGAATCACGCCGCGGCGGTACTTGCCGGTGAGGAAACCGCCCTGCAGGGGGCTGTAGGGAATCACGCCAATGCCCTGATCCAGACACACCGCCTCCAGTTCACGCTCAAACTCGGCGCGCTTGACCAGACTGTAGGGCGGCTGCAGGCTGATGAAGCGGTTGAGGTTGTATTTGTCGCTGATCCACATGGCTTTCATCAGGCGCCATGCCGGTTCGTTGGACGCGCCGATGTAGCGCACCTTTCCGGCTTTGATTAAGTCGTCCAGGGCGCGCAGGGTTTCTTCCTGCGGAGTATCGTAGTGCGGCCAGTGGGTCTGGTACAGGTCAATGTAATCGGTTTGCAGACGCCGCAGGGAGTCCTCGATGGCTTTCATCACATGCCCGCGGCTTAACCCATCACCGTTGGGACCTTCCCACATGCGTCCATTGAATTTGGTCGCCAGTACGATGAGGTGGCGGTTCTTGCGGGCTTTCATCCAGCGCCCGATAATTTCCTCGCTGACGCCGCCGGGGTTGCCCGGCACCCATGCCGAGTACACGTCGGCGGTGTCAATGAAGTTGCCGCCCGCCTCGAAGTAGGCGTCCATCACCTCGAAGGCGGTTTTCTCGTCGGCGGTCCAGCCAAACTGCATTGTCCCCAGACAGATGCGCGCCACCTTCAGCCCGGAATTGCCCAATCTGCGGTATTCCATAGAGTCCCTCCTTTTCCGTGAACGATAACGGAATGATGTTTGAGAAAACGGGCGCTTTCAGCCCGTACGCTTATTATGCCTTCATTCACCGGTATTGTAAAGATACTTCAGGCTCAGGCACACTTCGGTTTCGGAGATTAAGTCGGTGCTGGTGGAAATCTGGTTGATCGATCCCAGGAAATTGGGCAGGTTGCGGATGCGCTCGTCCGGGATGGCGGCGCGAATCTGGTGGGCGATCCGGTCACCGTGGATGACGCGGTAGGGACGGTTGTGGAAGAAAGAGGGGGTGGTATCCACCGGTGGAATCAAGTCCAGGCGGTTGAATTCCTCTGCGCAAATGGAGTATGCCTGGCAGAGATGCGATTCGCGTTCGGGGAAGTTGTTGGCGCGCAGGGCTCCCTCCAGATAGGGTTGAAGGCGCGGCGCCATGTTCAGGCGCTGGAAGGCGCTCCCAAACCATTTGCTGTACGGGGCGTACCTGCGTTCGATCAGAAACGCCAGCCCGATGACAATCTGTACCAGCCGTGCGGTGATGATGCGCGATCCCAGATCGTCATGCACTTCGGCAGTGCGCCCGACAAAGGCTTCTTCCTGCCCCAGTTTCATCCACTGCGCCGCCAGCAGGTACATCCATATCTCGCGCGGGTAATACACCAGTTGCTGGCGCAGGCGTTCCAGCCCCAGATCGTCGTGCCATACCCCGCCGCCGGTCAGGCTGAGCAGTTTGTGCTCGGAGAAGGTCATCCAGTCCTGAATGGTGAGAGGAGTGTGGGTATCCCAGCCGATTTCTTTGCGGAAGTACTCCGGTATGGTGGTGATTTCAATGAGATGATCCACCGGTCCGTGCTGGAGTTTGCGCATCAGGCGCACCCCCTCTTCATCCGGCGGACCAAAATGGGTGGGGTAGCCCATGAACTGCACCGGCAGGCGCTGACGCAAAGCCTGAAAGAGAAAACTGCGTTCGGCGGTGTTGAAGGACGGCTCGACAAACAGCACCATGCGCGGTCCCCACATGTGATCGCGGGAGCGTTCGGTGTCCAGCCCGACTACATCCGAACCGTAGCCGACCAGGGCGGCAGAGTGGCGCAGTCCGGGGAAGGCACTGTCTACAATGGGACGGACGGCTTTGACATAGTACTGTCTGGATAATCCCAGACCCGGGATAAAAGGAACGGTTGCGGGATCAAACGGCTCACCCATATTCTCTCCACCTGGACTTTCTGAATAATAAGGGGGGAGAGAATGGGCGTTCATTCTTCATCTCCCGATGGCATGGCAGGCTGATCCACCCGAATCACATCGCCGTGCAGGTTAATCACCACCCGAAAGCCCATCATTCCCAGATAGGCGCGTGCTTCTTCCGGAATACCCACTTCCAGCAGTTGCTCGAACTGCTGATCCATGTTTTTTAATTGCTGTTCAATGATGGCGCGGGAAAAAATGTCATCCTGACCGAGCATTTGAGCGGTCTGTTCGCTGATGATGTCCTCGTGCCCGCGCATTTGTTCGCGCATCCATGCCAGCACCTGCCGATCGACCTGCTCGGCGGGGATGTGGCGGCGGAAGCCGCGGTCATTGACCACGTAACACGGCTCATCGCCCACATACGCCACCTCGACAGGCTGATCGAATTCATCAATGACCAGACCGGCAAACAGGGCTTGACGAGGCACGCTTTCATTATAACATCCTCAGGGCGTTCCTTGTTGAGGCAAAAACAGCCTTTTTGCATGAGGATTACCGCATTCTTTCTGTGCAGTGACTTACTCCCTGCGGATGCCGGGACAGAGCCTCAGGGGACAAAATGCCCTTTTTCCAGAATTTTTTCGACGCGGTCAATGATTTGCACAAAGGTTTTGACCACCTGCGGGTCGAACTGCAAACCAGCCTGTGCCTGAATGTACTGAAGGACTTTTTCGCGGGGCCAGGCTTTGCGGTAGGGGCGGTCGGTGGAGAGCGCGTCCCACACGTCCACGACTGAGAAGATGCGCGCCGCCAGCGGAATCTGCTCGCCACGTAAGCCGTAGGGATAACCGCTCCCGTCCCAGTGCTCGTGATGGAAGGTGGGGATATCCATTGCCGGGCGCAGGTAGGGGATGCGCGCTAGCCATTCGCGGGCATACAGGGTGTGGCGGCGCATGATTTCGCGCTCTTCTTCGGTGAGGAAGGAGGGCTTGAGCAGGATGGTATCGGGAATGCCCAGTTTGCCGATGTCGTGCAAAATGGCGCCGCGGCGCAGTTGAATCAGGTCTTCGTGGCTCAAGCCCATGGCTTTACCCAGTTCTACGGAGGCTTCCACCACCCGACGGGTGTGGTCTTCGGTGTTGCTGTCGCGCAGTCCCAGCGCCAGCGCCCAGCCTTCCAGGGTGGCATCGTAGGCGGTGGTCAGTTCGGCGTTGGTGCGCTGGAGATCCTCAAACAGGCGCGCGTTTTCGATGGCAATGGCCGCCTGTCCCGCCAGGGTGTTCAGCAGTTCCAGCCATTCCTGCGGCGCGGGAGAGACTTTGCGGCGGCACACTTCCAGCACCCCCACCACTCGGGATTTGCTGACCAGCGGGACGGTAAAAATCTGCTGGAAGCCTTTTTCCCACATCAGACGGTCGTGGGAGCCTTCGGGCAGGGTTGTCCATTCTACCTTTCCGCCGCTCAGTTTGCCTTCCAGCATGGCTTTGCCCACCAGCGATTCGCCCGGACGCACGCGGATGTGTTCCAGGCGGGTGGTGTTCAATCCCATCGTGGCAACGCAATCGAGGTGGAAATGGAGGGGGTCAAATTCGTACAGCAGGGCGGCATCCACTTTAAGCGTGCGCAGGCACTGCTGGAGCAGGATGTTGGCGGTGGCTTTCAGGTTGTGGCTGGAGGAAATGGCAGTGTCAATTTCGTGCAGGGATGCCAGTTGCTCCAGGCGGGTGTGCACTTCTGCATCCAGTTGCGCGCGGCGCAGGACGCTCCCGATGATATCACCCGCGGTCTGGACCAGGCGGACTTCCGCCTCGGTGAAGAGGCGGGGGTGTTCCACTGAAATCAGCAGTACGCCCAGATGTTCCTGACCGGCGCGTAAAGGAGCCAGTACGGCGCGCCAGCCTGCCGGAATCAGACGGGTGATGTCTTTGTTGGAACCTGGGTCGTTGTGCAGGTCTTCGCTGAAAATGGGATAATCCCTTTCAAAGGCTTTTTCCACCAGCCCGCCGCGCAGAGGGAAGGTTTTGCCCTCAAAGGGTTTTGCCCAGCCGCGCACTGCCAGCGCCTGGAAGCATTGATTCTCTCGATCCACCTGAGCGATACCGCCAGCCGGGGCGTCCAGCGTCTCCAGCAGGATATCCATGACCCTTTCAAGGAAGACGGTCACCTGCGACTGTTCGCGCGCCAGCGTGGAAATGCGGTTGAGGGCTTCGAGGTGTTTGAGGCGCAGGCGCAGTTGTTCCTGCGCTTCGCGTTCGACGGTCACATCGCGCAACACCATGCCAATGCGGTATCCCTGCGGGGTGGGCAGGGCAAAACTGTTCAGTTCACATATGCGCACCTGCCCGCTGGCATGCAGAAAACGGGCTTCGGTTTTCCGGTTGAAAAAGGGGCTTTTGCCGGTTTTCAGGGCTTCTGTGAATGCCCGCGTCAGTTTGGACAGCGCCGGAGGGGTGCGGTAAGCCGGCAGGGCAATGTGTTCGAGAACTTTCACAGTCGCCTGCCCCTGCATCTCTGCGCGGGGGTAGCCCAGCAGGCGTTCTGCGCCCGGATTCCATTCCGCCACCCGGCCGGTTTCATCAATCAGGATGAAGGCGTCGAAACTCTTTTCCAGCACCATCTGCATCTGGGCGGTTTGCAGGGCAAGCGCGTTCTGCGTCGCCTGGCGTTGCGCCAGTTCTATTTCCAGCATGCGCTGGTAATTTGCCAGCATGTGGTTGGTGAAGTACACAATGAGAATGAAAATGGCACCGATGAGAAATCGGAAAAGTACCTCCATTACGGGGGTGATGGGCACAGTGGAAGAGGGCAGGAGCCCTGCCTGTTCCACCGAGAGGGAGAGCAACAGCACGCCTGCCCCAAGCACAATGGACACCAGACTGCCTTTGAAGCCAAGAAGCAGCCCGGAAACGTAAATCAGGATGAGCATCATCCCTGCCATGGGGCTGTGCACCCCGCCGGTAAAGAGCATGATAATGGTGTAATGGACCCAGAACACCCCAAACAAAAGCAAGCGGATGACCCTTGAAGACAGTCGGGAGCGGGCAACCCAGATGCCCCCCAGCACCAGTAAGAAAATGCCGTTCAGGAAAAGAAACAGGGGGGCGGTGCGCATGGTCAGCCAGAGCGCCAGTACGCCTGCCGCAATCCCGCCGCCGGTGGTCAGAATGAGAATGTCCAGATAGGAGAATCGGGAGTCTGCCGGGGTCGGAGATTTTGCCGACCATAAGGCATCTCTGGAGAGATTGGAAAACAGAGAACCCGCCATAAAAATGAAACCACCCCTAAACCGGGGCAATTTTAACCCAAAACAGTGGGAATTACCTTACGAATTGATGAGAAAATGGTTACAAAATGGTAACAAATTTTCTTACCGACGCAGACTGTCGCGCCTGAGGGTGTTCAGGGCTTCACGGTAGTCCTGAACATTGGGCGGGTTAAGCGAGACAATGGTCTCCAGCAGGTTGATGGCTTCCATCACTTTGCCTTCGTCCAGATACAGATTGGCGGCGGCGTCCATCTGCGCCACGCCTTCCTCGATGCGCCCTTCGCGCACGTACAGGTCTGCCAGACGGCGGTACAGGTCCACATTGGCGCCCGCTTCGGCGATAAGGTCCTGCAGGAACTGTACTGCCTGGGCGCGCCTGCCGGTGCTTTCCATCAGGTTGATGAACGAATCCACCTCGCCCAGGGCGGCGGAGGCTTGCCCCATGCGCAGGTTTAACTGCACCAGTTGCAGGCGGGTCTGGGGGTTATCGGGCTGGATGGTGCGAATCTGTTCGTAGATGCGCAGAGCCTGCCGGAAATTGAGCCGCTGCATGTCAATATCCGCCACCTTGAGCAGAATCTCCACTCCCCAGGTGCGGTTCTGGCGGGACTGCTGGGCAATCTTCAACGCGTTGAGGTAGGTCTGACGGGCTTTGTCCAGTTCTGCCAGGCGGTAGTAGGCGTCTGCCAGTTCCATGTACTCTTCCAGGGCTTCGTCAATGCGTTCCTGCGTGACCAGCAGTTCGATCAGTTGCTCGCGCACTGCCAGATCCATGGGGTTCATCTGAAGCACACGGCGGTAAAGGCGCGCGGCGCGGGCAACTTCACCGCGCACGGCATAGAGTTCGGCAACCACCTGAAACTTGCGGCTGGCGTCTTCCCTGCGCCCTTCCTGCAGGAGCAGTTCGCCAATCTGTTCGTGCAGGGGCAGGTAATGGGGCGCCAGTTGCAGGGCGTAAAAGGCTTCTTCCTGGGCGGTGCGCGAAAGCCCCATCTGAGAAAGTTCCCGCACCCGCGCGATGGCTTCCACCACCTGACCGCCGCGCGTTTCCAGTAAAATCTCGGCGACAGGCGAGGGGGCGGCATCGGGCGCCGATTGTGGTAAATTCTCGCGGGCTTTGGTCAACAAATCGCGCCAGTCGGGGCGCAGGAGTTGGTCGCGCACCTGAAGACACAGAGTTTCCAGGCTTTTCAGGTCTTCCTCGCTGGCAACCGCATCAATGAGCGGCTCATAGGACTGGCGCAGGGCTTCCTGATGGGCTTCGGGCACCAGGGCTACATCGGCCTGCGCCAGCGCCTGCAGATACGCCGCCGCGGCTTCGGGGAGCATTCCTTTGTCCAGCAAAATTTTTCCGCGCAGAAGGCTGGCGGGCAGCAGGTATTCGGGGTGTTTGGCGGCTTCCTGCAGGTAGCGCAGGGCTTTGTCGCCGTCTCGATCTGCCAGCAGGTAGCCCAGGTCGTAGTACAGGGCGGCGTGGCGCAGTCCGGCATCGGCGGCGCGTTCCAGTTCGGCAATGGCATTGGTGACATCGCCCTGCATTTGCGAATCGATGGCCTGCCCAATGTGCAGTGCCATGCGGGTGCGGTCGCCCGCCATGCTGAGCGGACCGGTCACCCCGCGCGCCAGCGCGGCAAGCCCACTGCGCGGTGCGGCTTCGCGCTGGGTTTCCTCCACCTGATCAAACAACAGGGATGCCAGTTGCTCCAGTGCCTTCTGGCGCCCTTCTTCTACCGGGTTCAAGCCCGCGCCTTCGGCTTTGCGTTCGCCCTTGCCCTTTTCCTCACTGCGCACCGACGCCATGCGGATGGGTCCGGTGCTGCCTTTGGGGCGAGAGGGCGGCGGCAGGAGTTGATTGGTTCGCAACATGTGCAGGGCAAAACGGGCTTCCTGGCTTTCGGGCATCAGCCGCAGGGCATACTCCACCGATTTTAGCGCGCGGGGCATATCGCCGGTGCGCTGGAAGATGCTGGCAATGGCGATATACTCATTGATGGCTTCCATTTTGCGCCCCATGCGCTCATACACGGCGGCAAGCCGCTGGCGGGTAGGCAGGTGTTCGGGGTACAGGCTGAGCACATGCACCCAGTCTTCGATGGCTTTGTCCACATCGCGGGCGCGCAGGTGCAGTTCTGCCGCCTGCAGGCACACCTCGCTGGCTTCTTTGATTTTGCCCATGCGCTCGTAAATGCGCGTTAACTTCTCGTAGGGAACGGGGTCGGTGGGAGCAATTTTAGAGGCACGCTGATAACACTCCAGCGCCCGCTCCAACTCGCCCAGTTCAAAATACGCCAGCCCGAGGCTGGAGAGCGCCAGCGGGCTATCGGGCATTTCTTCCAGCGCCTGTGCATAAAACTGGGCGGCTTTTACCCAGTCCTGATCCCATGCGGCGGAATGCCCCTGATTCATTGCCTGTTGGAAAACTGCCTGATTCCCTGCCATATGCTTAAGAATAACATGAAATTTTGCAACCCAACCCGTATTTGCCAAACTGTTGGGAAACTGAAATGTGCCTCATGAGAGGGGCGTCATCTCTCCCCAGTTGATTCCCCAGCGGGCTTCGGTGGTGAGGGGAATCTGGAGCGGGAAGGCTGTTTCCATGACGCGCTGGACGAGTTTCGCTGTCTCCGGCAGTTCTTCGCGGGGGACCTCCAGCACCAGTTCGTCGTGCACCTGCAACAGCAGGCGCGCGCGACTGCCCGCCGCGCGCAGGGCATCGGGCAGGCGAATCATGGCCAGTTTGATGATGTCTGCGGCTGTGCCCTGAATGGGGGCGTTGATGGCTTCGCGTTCCTCGCGGGCTTTGAGTGCCGGGCTGGCGGGGTTCTTCAGGTTGGGGAAGTAGCGGCGGCGCCCCAGCAGGGTTTCCACGTAGCCCTCACGGGCGGCGCGGCGGCGCAGGTCGTCCAGGTAGCGTTTGACGCCGGGGAACTGATCGAAGTATGCCTTGACGAAGTTTTCGGCTTCTGCCAGAGTCAGGTCGGCGGAACGGCTCAAGCCAAAGGCGCTCATGCCGTAGATCAGCCCGAAGTTAATGGCTTTGGCGTGGCGGCGCATCTCGCGGGTGACCGCCTCGAGCGGTACGCCGTACACCGCCGCCGCCGTGGCGGCGTGGATGTCCTGCCCGGCGCGGAACGCCGCCAGCATGGCTTCATCGTTTGCCACATGTGCCACAATGCGCAGTTCGATTTGCGAGTAATCCACCGAGAGCAGAACCCAGCCTTCGTCGGCGATGAAGGCTTTGCGCACCTGCCGACCCAGGTCGGTGCGGGTGGGGATGTTCTGCAGGTTGGGGTCGGAAGATGCCAGCCGTCCCGTGACCGAGCCAGTCTGGTTGAAGCGGGTATGCACCCTGCCCGTGCGCGGGTTGACCTGCTGAGGGAGGGCGTCTACATAGGTGGATTTGAGTTTGCTCAACTCGCGGTTTTCGAGGATTAAATCCACCACCGGATGTTTGCCGCGCAATTCTTCCAGCACCTCTGCCGAGGTGGAGTACAGCCCGGCGCTGGTCTTCTTGCGGCGGTCGGGCGGCTCCAGGCGCAGTTCCTCAAAGAGCACCCGCGATAACTGCTGGGTGGAGTTAATGTTGAAGGGATGTCCCACCAGGGCGTAAATTTCTTTTTCGATCTCGGCAAGGCGCTGGCTGAGTTCCACGCTCATCCTCTGAAGGAAGGGCGTATCCAGCAGGATGCCGTTCCACTCCATTTCCGCCAGCACCGGCACCAGCGGCATTTCCACTTCCTGAAACAGGCGGGTGACGCCCGCTTTGAGCATGCGCTCTTCCAGGATGGGCTTGAGCCGCAGGACAATCTCAGCGTCGGCGGCGGCGTAGGGGGCAACCTGAGCAACGGGCACCTGCGCCATGGTGCGCTGGTTCTTTCCCGTGCCGATGAGTTCCTCGATGTGGGTCATCTGCACCCCCAGGTAACGCTCTGCCATCTCTTTCAGTCCCAGGTAGTGCGAGGCGGGATCCACCAGCCACTCGGCGATCATGGTGTCGAACGCCAGCCCCTGCGCCTCGATGCCTGCCAGGCGGAGCGCCAGCAGATCGTACTTAAGGTTTTGTCCCACTTTGGGCTTGCCGGGGTCATTGAGAAAGGGCGACAGGGCTGTGCGAATGTTCTCCAGCGGCAGTTGGGGTTCGGCGGTGAGGTGTCCTACCGGCAGGTAGTAGCCTGTGCCGGGCTCCACCGCCAGCGAGATACCCACCAGCGTGCCGGTCAGCGGGTCGGTGGAGGTGGTTTCGGTGTCCAGGGCAATCCATTCGGCTTGCGCCAGGTGTACACACAGGTCTGCCAGCGCTTCGGGGGTGTTCACCACCACGGTGTTCAGGTCGTGCAGGGGCGGGATGCCCACCCGCACCATCTCTTCGCCAAAGAGCGATAACTGACCCACTGCCGCCGGTTCCGGGGGGATGAGGGGAACCTGCTGTGGGGCATTGCTGGCGGAGACGCCGAAGATTTTCTCCAGACGGGTGATGAGCGAGCGGAACTCCATGCGGCGGAAGAACTCAATGACCCTCTCCACGGGGATGGCATCGGTGCGGGCTTGTGCCAGTTCCAGGGTGATGTGCAGGTCGCGTTGAATGGTTGCCAGTTCGCGGCTCATGAACGCCGCTTCGCGCCCTTCTTCCAGTTTCTGGCGAACTTTGGCGGGCAGTTCGTTCAGGTGGGCGTAAATGTCTTCCAGATGTGGGTAGTCCTTCAGCAGGGCAAGAGCAGTCTTCTCGCCGATACCGCGTACGCCGGGGATATTGTCGGAGGGGTCGCCTGCCAGGGCTTTGAAATCCACCACCTGATCGGGACGCACGCCCAGGTAGGCTTGCACGTCTTCAGGGCGGATAAAGTCTCTGGCTTCGCTGAGTTTGTTCCCCGCCAGATTGACGGCAATGCGCTCATCCACCAGTTGCAGAAGGTCGCGGTCGCCGGTGATGATCTTGGCGCCGAAACCCTGTTTGACCGCCTGATGGGCGATGGAGGCGATGATATCGTCGGCTTCGTAGCCGTTCAACTCCAGGCGGGGGAACCCGAAGGCATCCACCAGTTCGCGGATGCGCTCCATCTGGGCGCGCAGGTCGTCGGGCATTTTGGCGCGGGTGGCTTTGTACTCGGGGTAAATCTGGTCGCGGAAGGAGTAACCGCCGTCAAAAGCCACCGCCAGATACTCGGGCTTTTCCTGCTCCAGCAGGCGCAGGAGCACGCTGGCAAAGCCGTACACCCCGGCGGTGGGCTCGCCGCTGGCAGTGGAAAGGCGCATTCCAGAGGTGGTGAGGGCAAAAAAAGCGCGATAGGCTAAGGCATGTCCATCAATCAGATACAGCACAGGGGGCATGAGGCGCTCCACAAAAGGTCAATGGGATGTGTCCGTGGATGAGGAAAGCCGCGGCAAATTGTCAGAGGAAGATGGCAACAGGACGCCCTGACGGCGGCGGGTTTCCTCAATATAGTCGCGCAGGAGGCGCGGCGAGGGCGGCTGGGGACCGCTGACGATGAGGTAGCCGCTTGCCCAGAAATCGCCGGAGGGGTTTTCCTCTGCCAGGGCGGGGAAGTGCTCAAAAATGAAGGAGGAGGTGCGCTGGCGAATCACGCGGATGAGCGTCGCCGGGGCAATGGACGGGCTGACCTGCACCGACCACTGCATGTACTGCGGGCGTACGGCAATGCCTTCCAGCCGCCAGCCAAACGCCAGGCACAACTGCTGGACGCGCTGGCTGACCTGTTCGCCCAGCGCGCCGGTGAGGAAGTGCGAAGGCAGGCGCGGGATGAGCACGCAGGTGTAGAAAATCTGGCTGAACGCGGTGGAGACCGGTTCGATTTGCTGGATGCTGGTTAAATCGGGCAGGACGGTGGCATGGTTGACCGCCAGTTCCTCTTCTTCGGGCAGGAGGGCGGGCAGGGTTTCGGCGCTGGCAGACTGCGCGGGGGCGGGTTCGGGTTCGGGAGGCGGAGGTGCTTCCACAGCAGGCGCTTCGTGGATGGGAGGGGCGGGCGTCTCCACGGAGACGCGCGGCAGGGAGAGGTCAATCTCCGGCACCCACTCTGTGGCGGGCTGGGGGTCGGGCGGGGGCACGTCGCCCAGCAAATCTGCCAGCGAGATTTGTTCGGGCAGGTCTTCTTCTGCGGTTTCTTCCTCAGGCGGCAGGGTTTCGGGGAGCCATGCCGCAGGGGAGGCGGGTGCCGCCCGGGGCTGAGGAGGGACGGTTTTTTCCGGGGAGGCGGGTGCGCTGCCGTTGGTGAGGGTGCGGGTCATCTGCAGGGCTTCGGTGCGGATGCGGCTGAGAGGCGTTTTGAGCGGGTATACCAGCCCCAGCGCCATGTGCGGGGTCAGCGCGGTAACGTAAAGGATGCGTTCGCCCAGTTCTTCGCTCAGGCGGGCAAAGCGCACCACATCGGTGGCTTCTTCCATCTCCCACAGGCGTTCGATCTGCGCCTTGAGGGCTTCGGCGGCGGAGGTGCGGACAACCTGCGCGCCACTGCGGTGCAGAATTATTCCGCCTTCAGCGGTGCTGTTTGCCAGCAGATGTTCCAGAGCCTGTTCGTCCACCCAGACGGGCAGTCCTTCCTCTCCGGCGGGCGGCGGGGGCTCGGCGCTATCCAGCCCTGCCAGCAGGTCGAGTAAATCGGGCAGGTAAAAGGGGCGGGAAAGGTATCCGTGCGCGGGGATGTCGCGTACGGCAGGATGCTGAGGGTCGTTTTCGGGGGGGATCAGCACCAGTTTCAAGCCGGGGTGGTCGTGCAGAAGGACAGCGCTCAGTTCGGCAAGAGGCAGATCCGGCAGGTCGCAGTCGAGGATGACGATGCGGTAGTAGGGGTTGACCACTGCGGCGGCGGCTTCGCGGGCACTGCTCACCAGGCGCACCTGATAGCGCCCTTCCTCTTCGAGGCTTAGGCGGATCAGTTCGCCAAAGGCGGCGTGCGGCGTGGCAACCAGAACCGAGGCGCTCATACGATACTTTTAGTGTATCACAAAAGCACCACAAGGATACAGCCCTGCTTTCCTGAAGAAAAAAGCCTCTCCCGCGGGGAGAAAGAGCGGGAATGAGGGTGCACTACTCCCTGCTGTCACTCGGGGATGCGCCGTTCCACTCCACCACCAGAATATCCCCGTTGGCGGGGATGTAGCGGGGCGCCTCTTCCAGCGGGATGGCGTGCGCCTGACAGTACAGGGTCGCCAGCGCCAGTCCATGCCCGAACACCAGCACGGTCTGCCCCTCGTGCTGATGGGCGATGTCGTCGGCGGCGGCGCGCACACGTGCGGCAACCTGGGTGACCGTCTCCCCGCCGGGGGCAGAGGTGAGGGCTGGCGCGCGGCGGATGGCTTCCAGTTCGGCGGCAAAGCGTTGGGCAATTTCCGCGTGGGTCAATCCCTCAAACACCCCCTGATGAATCTCACGCAGGCGCTCATCGATGCGAATCTCCAGCCCCAGACGGCGTGCTGTGGGGTGTGCCGTTTGCAGAGCGCGGCGCAGGGGACTGGCATACAGGGCGCCAAATACCACCCCTGCCCGTGCCAGCCGTTCCGCCATGGCTTCAGCCTGCGCCAGTCCCGTGGGGTTGAGAGGCACATCGCGCCAGCCCTGCCAGCGCCCCTCGCGGTTCCAGTCGGTCTCGCCGTGACGGATCAGCCACAGGACGGCGCTCATCCGGCGGGCACCTCGCGGGACTGGGGTTGATTTTCGGGCAGGCGCGCGGCGCGCAGCACCAGCACGATGCCGATGACGTACATGATCAGGCACAGCACAAAGGGCAGGTTGCGGTCGATGGAGGACAACTGTCCGGCAATCCAGCCGAAGGGCGAGGTGGCGGCAACCAGCGTCGCCACAAACAGCGCCATGAGGCGGGCGCGCTCTTCGGCGTTCATTGTCACCACCAGCAGGCGGTCCATCTGCGTGCCCAGCACGGCAAAACTGCACGTCTCGATGGTTACCGAAAGGAACAGCAGGGGGTAATTGCCCGCCGGGGTGAGCAGGAGAATGGAATATGCGACCATATAACCCAGAAATGAGAGCACCATGGGGTTGCGGAAATGCACACCGCGCAGGCGCGGGGTGATGAGGAAGAAAAAGGTAAGCATGATGGCAGACTTGGCAATGGGGAAGAACGAAAGGTGCGCCGCGGGGATGTGCAGTTTCTCGGTGACCAGAATGGACCAGAAGGTATTGCTCACTGTGGCGGCAATGGAAAAGGCAAGGTGAATGCCGAGCGTGTACAGAGTGGCGGGCGAGCGGAAGAGGATGCCCAGCACGTCGCGGTACTCCAGCAGAAGGGAGAAGATACTGCGGTGGCGCGTCTCTTCCATGCGGATTTTGCCCTGGCGCGTCTCGGTCACCATGGCGTTCATGACGATGAACTTGGCAGTCATCATCACGCACGCCAGCAGGAGCAAGCCGCGCATGGTCGGCACCAGTCCAAAGCGGGCGATGAGCAGTCCTGCGATGGGCGCAAAGAAGACAGCCAGTTGCCCGGCAATGTAAATCCACGAGTAGATTTCCACCAGTTCTTCGGGATCGGTGTCTTCCACCAGCACCAGCGTCCACGAGTTGTGGGTGACGCGCCAGGCGCTGTTGAACGGCACGGCGGCGAGGAAGGAGTAGAAACTGCGCGCAGTTGCCCACAGCAGGGTGGGGATGCTCCAGGAAAGGGCGTCAAAGATGAATGTAGTGCGCTTGCGTCCCAGTTTATCGGTGATGATGCCCCCCAGCAAGCCCCAGAAGAACTGCATCGCCAGCCCCAGGCTGACCAGCAAGCCGATTTGACTGTCGGTCAAACCCAGCGCCCGCATGTACACCGAGAAGTAGGGAGCGTAGAGGTTGAACGGAATACCCCACAGCGGTTCCGAGAGGATCGCGCCGCGGGCATTGCCCCGCACATTTTTCAGGGTCTGAATCAATGGATGTGCCATGCCGTTTCCTTGCCTGATTCCAGAATCAGGAAAATTGTACCGTAATTCACGAATGGGTGTGAACCTTCGCAGTGGTTTGGAATAGGGAGACCTGTCCCAGAGAAATAGGGTTGAGTGTCCCTGTGGTTTTGTGTACTTATCTTCTACAATCCAAATGGATTGTTCAATGAACGATCTCAACATCATCAACCTGCATTAAGGAGTGATCTATGGCAAGCATTTCCACATTTTTCAAGGGTGAAAACCTTGATTTACAGGACCCTTCCTGGGTTAAATTCCTTTTCAATGACCGCCGTGCTGCCTGGGTGTGGCTTGTAGTGCGTATCTGGCTGGGATGGCAGTGGATTGATGCCTCCCTGCACAAAATCAACAATCCTGCCTGGGTGGTGACGGGTGAAGCGCTCAAGGGATTTTGGGCACGGGCTGTTGCCGTACCTGAGCCACCTGCGCGACCGCCAATCGCCTTTGATTGGTACCGCGCTTTCATTCAGTATCTGCTGGATGCACAATCGTACACCTGGTTTGCCAAACTGGTGGCTTATGGTGAACTGCTGGTTGGTATTGGACTGATCGTTGGCGCAATTGTGGGTATTACCGCCTTCTTTGCCGCGTTGATGAACTGGAACTTCATGATGGCTGGTACTGCCAGCACCAACCCGTTGCTCTTCCTGGTTGCTATTCTGCTGATTCTGGCGTGGAAAGTGGCAGGTTACTATGGCGCTGACTTCTTCATCCTCCGCTGGTTGAACAGCAGAAAGAAGATATCTCAAACGGCTCAATCATAACGATATTCCTTACTGGTACACAACAGGCGGCTCGTTCGGGAAACGAGCCGCCCATTTTTATCCTTTTTTTATCAGGTCGAAGATATGATGCTCTACTGCGTAGGTCGCCAGTTCGACACGGTTGGAGAGGTGCAGTTTCTCCAGGATCACACTGACGTGGTTACGAACGGTTTTTTCACTGAGGTGCAGGGTTTTGCCAATCTCGGCGTTGGTCTTGCCCTTTGAAAGTTCTGCCAGAACGCTTAAC
Organism: Anaerolinea thermophila; assembly: GCF_020723905.1. Taxonomy (GTDB): domain Bacteria; phylum Chloroflexota; class Anaerolineae; order Anaerolineales; family Anaerolineaceae; genus Anaerolinea; species Anaerolinea thermophila_A. The sequence continues at coordinate 25,108 of NZ_DYHZ01000004.1, read as the reverse complement.
TCGCGATCTGAAAGGCTGCTGAAAACATTTTGTTCCGCTTTGCGTTCCATTTCCCGTACATAGTTTAGCAGGCGCGTTGTGGTAGTGGGGTCGAGCAGAGATTCGCCACGTGCTACCGTCTGAATGGCGTTGAGCAGGACGTCGTTATCGGCTTGTTTGAGTATGTAACCTGCCGCACCTGCATGAATAGCGCGCATCACCAGGTCATCTTCGATAAAAGAAGTGAGGATGATGACGCGGGTATGTGGAAAACGCTGAACGATTTGATGGGTGGCTTCGATGCCGCTCTGACCAGGCATACGAATATCCATCAATACGATATGTGGCTGAGTTTCCTGGATGACGCGCAGAGCCTGGGAAAGGTCGCTGGCTTCACCTACCACTTCCATGTCGGGGCGGTCACCGATGAGGGTTGTCAATCCTATGCGGACCAATGCATGATCATCAACAATGACAATTCGAATGCGGTTCATTCTCGAGTCCATTCTGGTGGAGAAGTTCTTTCTGGTGGAATTACCAGGGCCAGGCGGGTGCCTTTTTCGGGAGAGCGGTTGCTCAAAGTGAGGGTTCCCCCCATCATTCGGGCACGCTCGCGCATGTTGCGTAATCCATATCCTTCACGGATCTGAGCGGGCAATCCTGTACCATCGTCTTCCAGAATCAGCAGGGTGTTCCCTTTCTCGTCCTGGTGAAGATGCAGGGTTACGCGGCTGGCACCTGAATGGCGTACCACGTTGGAAAGTGCTTCTTGCAAAATAGCCAGCAAATGCCCAGAGTGCCGGGGAGGAAGCGTCCAGTTTTCGGGTAGGGCATCTTCCAGATGAATATCAACCAGGGTGCGGAAACGGGGGTCGTCTGTCAACTGGCGGATGGCCTGCCGGGGGGCTTCCCCGGTCAGTGGAGAGTGTAGCGTGTTCATATTGCGGCGTAATTCGGCAATGACTTCGTTCAGTGCCTGTACTGCCCGATCCAATCGCAGGGCGATGGCGCTGTCGGGATCAGCCAGTTTTCGTGCGGAGTCTATGAGAAGTCCTGCGGTATATGCCATTTGCAGGGTGTTGTCGTGCAGTTCGCGGGCGATGCGTTCGCGCTCTGCCAGCAAGATTTGTTGTTGCTCCATGTGTTCAATAGTGCGCTCCATTTCTACGTGGAACACCTCCAGCGCGCGTACCATCGAAAACAGCAACACACCGCCAGCCAGCACCAGGAATACCAGCACGGGGATACCTAAAGTATTCTCAAAGGTAAGAAGATTCAGCCAGTTGCCGGGAAAGAACTGTACGGGTGGGGGAACAAAACCACGCAGAACGCCGAATACCGCCAGAGATATTCCAGCAGTACGCAACATGCTTACCACGTAAGGAGCCTCCAGTGGGGCAATCAGGCGATAGGTTTGTTCACGCAAGCCATATGCGGCGAATAACCCGCTGGGAAAGGCAATCATGTAGCCTGCCAGAGCCTCAATGTGGTCATGAAAGGTTTTTAAATCGAAAGGGGTAGACAGAGAGACACTCACCATCAACAGGGTGAAAAGTGTGTGCCATCCTGCCAGGATCCAGTTCAGCGTTTTACTTATGCGGAAGGGGCGGAGCAGGGCAATACCGAACTCAAAAAGGCACACATAGGAAAGGATAAGGAGCAACAGGTGTAGAAAATGTACCCCATGGGCTAAAGAAGGGTACAGATAGGTTGCTTGAATGGGTATAAACGATTTTCCCCACACATACAACCCGTGGGAAAAGCCAAATGCCGCCAGCCAGCGCAGACTGCGGGCAAGTTCCAGGCGGGAAGAATAGCGAGATTGCAGGGAAATGGCGACACCCAGAACGAAAAAAGTCAACCCATAAATAAATTCAAGAAAAGTTTCGTTTTGCTGGAAAAAAGATTGAAAGATTTCCATGTTATCTAAGGCTGTTTTCTGATAAATTATATCAAATATCATGCGCTTTCTCCTGACAGGATTACCCAACTTGGCAAGGGGGGGACTGCCAGAGGTGAACACCTCCCCGGCAAGTTGACGGTATAATAAACGGCATGGAGTTGCCCAACGAGCCCCTGAGCGAACGCGAAGTGGAAATTTTGCGTCTGGTGGCAACCGGCGCATCCAACAAAGAAATTGCTCAGGCATTGTCTATCAGTCCCAACACGGTTAAAGTGCATCTGCGCAACATCTTTGCCAAAATTGGGGTGGTTTCGCGCACCGAAGCCACCCTGTATGCCATCCGAAATGGCATCACCCCGCCGGGGCTTTCTCTTCCCGAGGCTTCACCGGCAGAGGGGGAAGGCGTTGTGCCAGAAAGCCCTCTTCCGGTCTCCACGGTGTCGGAAGGCGAAGCCCTTCCCGTCCCTGTCCGGCGGGGAGTGCATCCGTGGGCGCTGGCGGTGGCGCTGTTGCTGATTCTGCTGGCGGTGGGGGCGTTGATCTGGAATGCCTCCCGCCCGACACTCCTGACCCCCACACCGGCGGGGATGCAGGGCACCCCCATTGTTCCGCCGCGCTGGACTGCCCTGCCCGCCCTGCCCGAGGGACGCGCCGGCATGGCGGCGATTGCCTTCAACGAGCGCCTGTACCTCTTTGGCGGCGAGACTGCCACCGGCATCAGCAACGATACGCTGGCGTATGACCCTGCCAGCCAGTCCTGGCAGGCGCTGAGCGGCAAACCTACCGCCGTCACCCAGATTGGGGCGGCGCGGCTGGGCGAGCAGATTTACCTGCCCGGAGGGATGACCTCTGCCCGGCGTCCCACAACGGTGCTGGAAGTGTACAGTCCTCTCACAGATACCTGGCAGACGCGCTCCCCCCTTCCTCAGGCGCTGGCAGGGTACGCGCTGACCGCCTTTGAGGGCAATCTGTATCTGTTTGGCGGCTGGGATGGCACATCGCCGTCGGCGGCAGTGTATGCCTACGACCCTGAAAGCGACCGCTGGGAAGAACGCACCCCTCTACCCTCGCCGCGCGCCTTTGCCGCCGCCATTGCGGTGGAGGGTCGTATTCTGCTCTTTGGCGGGAGCGACGGCAGTCAAGCCCTGGATGAGGTGTGGGCGTATTACCCCGCCCGTGAAGCCAGCGGCGGCACAGTGTGGGAAGCCCTGCCTGCCATGCCGGCGCCCCGTGCGGAGATGAGCGCGGCGGGGTTGATCAATTCCATTTATCTGCTGGGCGGGATCTCTTCCGGCGGCGCGGGCAATATGCCTGGCTGGGTCTTCACCCCTGCCGACGGACTCTGGCAAATGCTCGATTCTGCGCCTGTTCCGCTGGGCGCGCAGGGTGCGCTGGTGGCGCATGGTAACTACCTGCACTTCTTTGGCGGCAGGGATGGGCAAACCCTTCAGCGCGAACACCTGTCCTATCAGGCGCTGTACACGGTTGCCATTCCGTTTATTCTGGATAGTCCGTAGGGTTTACTCTTCGCCCCCAAAATCGCCGTCAAAACCGCCTTCGTCTTCCCCGCCTGCGCCGAGACTCTCCGCCAGTTCGGGCATTTCCTGCTCTATTTGCTCAGGAGTTTGTCCCGATTCAAGGCGGTGAATCACCTCGTCCAGTTCGGGACCCATGTCTTCGCCCACTTCGCGGCTCATTTCGCGCATCATACGCCCAAGGGCGCGGGGGTCTTCATCCAGTCCTTCCAGATTGGACGGGTCGGCAAGGCTTTCCAGACGACTTTCCTCTGAGCGGGCAATGCGCACTTTATTGATTCTCCGCTGGACATGCTCGCTCCCGCAGTGCGGGCAAACCGCAGGCTTGACGCCGTATTCGGCATAGGTGAAAAACAGGCTGAAGCGGCGGTTGCAATCCAGACAGCGGTAATCGTAATAGGGCATCTTAATTCCTCCGGCTCAGTTTGTGGCTTTTCAATTATAATCATCTTATCTTGGAATTTTGTTAACCCCGATGATGGAGCCCATGGAGCAACTGCCGCTTGATTTTGACCTGCACCATCCCAAACCGTTGTTAATTGTCATTTCCGGACCCTCCGGTGTGGGCAAGGATGCGGTCATCAAAGCCATGAAAGAGAAGGGCTTGCCCTTCCATTTTGTGGTGACCATGACCAGCCGCCCCATCCGCCCCGGCGAGGTGGATGGGGTGGATTACTTCTTCGTCAGCCGCGAACGCTTCGAGGAATTAATTGCCGCCGATGAGTTCATTGAATACGCCAATGTGTACGGCGATTACAAGGGCATTCCCCGCTCGCAAATCCGCGATGCCATGGCAAGCGGCAAGGATGTTATCCTGCGGGTGGATGTGCAGGGCGCCGAGACGGTACGCCGTCTGTGCCCCGAAGCGGTGTTGATTTTCCTCATTCCTGCCAACAAAGATGAGTGGCTGTGGCGACTGAAGAACCGCAAAACCGAAACCGAAGAAGCCCTTAAACTGCGCGTGGAGACCGCCCGCGAGGAACTCAAACAGTTTTCGCACTTTGATTACGTGGTGGTCAACGCACACGACCGTCTGGATGAAGCCGTGCGCATCATTACCGCCATCATCGAAGCCGAGCATCACCGCATTGATCACCGGGAGGTGTGCCTGTGAGTTTGCCTTCCGACTTGCCCGAACGCCCACCTGCTGAAGAGCGGGCGTCCGCTGAACTGGGCAGGATCGAACCTGTGCAGGTGCGTGTCCCCCTCACCAGACCGCTGGTGACGTACATCCTCCTGGGGGTTACCATTGCCATCTACCTGTTACAGATGCTCTCGCGTCCCCTCTTTGGTTTCGATCTTTTGCTGGCAGTGGGTGCCAAAAGCAACCTCCTGATTCAGCAGGGGCAGTTCTGGCGTCTGATTACGCCGGTCTTCCTGCACGTCTCGCTTCCGCACATTGCCTTCAATATGTACGCGCTGTATTCCTTTGGCGTCTCGCTGGAGCGGCATTACGGACGGCGGCGCTTCCTTTTGCTTTACTTCCTGGGTGGACTGGGCGGGGTGGTGTTTTCTTACCTGTTCTCGCCGGAGGACTCTGCAGGGGCTTCTACGGCTCTCTTTGGTGTGGTGGCGGCGGAAGCGGTTTTTCTGTACTACAACCGCAAGTGGTTCGGCAAGGAAGCGGTTTCGGCGCTGTGGAACACCATGTTTATCATCGGGGTCAATCTGGTGCTGGGCTTGTCGCCGGGCATTGACAACTGGGGGCATCTGGGCGGGCTGATTGCTGGAGGAGCGTATGCCGCGCTGGCAGGTCCGCTGTTGAACCTGCGCGGCGAGTACCCCCATCTCTCGCTGGAAGATACGCGCAGTTTTCGCCGCGCGGTTGGTGTGGCAGTGGCAGAAGCCCTGGTGCTTCTGTTTCTGGTCGTATTTACCTTTTTCTAACCCGTGAGGAGTACCATCATGAGCGAACGTCTGCAGTGGATTCAGGATGAACTCGATCGTTTGAAAGAATCCGGACTGTACAACCGCATTCGCACCATCTCCACCCCGCAGGGGGCATGGCTGGTGGTGGACGGCAAGCGCGTGCTCAATTTCTGTTCCAACAACTATCTGGGTTTTGCCAACCATCCGCGGCTGGTGGAAAAAGCCCGTCAGGCGCTGGAGAAGTACGGGGTGGGTCCGGCGGCGGTGCGCAGTATCGCCGGGACGCTGGACCTGCATCTGGAACTGGAACGGCGCATCGCCGCCTTCAAGGGTGTGGAAGCGGCAATTACCTTCCAATCGGGGTTTACCGCCAACCTTGCCACCATCTCGGCGCTGGTGGGTAAAGAAGACGTCATCTTCTCCGACGAACTCAACCATGCCAGCATCATTGACGGTTGCCGCCTTTCCGGGGCGCGCATTGTACGCTATGCGCACTGTGATCCGGTGGATCTGGAAGCCCGCATCCGCGAGAACGAGGGCACCTATCGGCGCGCCATTGCCATTACCGACGGCGTATTCAGCATGGACGGCGATATTGCCCCGCTGGATAAGATTTACGCCGTCACCAGCGCCTACAATGTGATGTTGATGGTGGACGATGCGCACGGCGAGGGTGTGCTGGGCAGGGGTGGACGCGGCATCGTGGATCACTTCAACCTGCATGGCAAGGTGGATATCGAAGTTGGCACCTTCTCCAAAGCCTTTGGCGTGGTGGGCGGCGTCTCAGCCGGGTCTCCGCTGGTGGTGGAATGGCTGAGACAGCGCGGGCGTCCCTTCCTGTTCTCATCGGCAACCCCCGCCGCCGATGTTGCCGCCTGCATTGCCGCTGTGGATGTGCTGGAAGAGTCCACCGAACTGGTGGATCGCCTGTGGGAGAATGCCCGCTACTTCAAGGCAGAGATGAAGAAACTTGGCTTCGATACCGGCGTGAGCGTCACCCCCATCACCCCCATCATGCTGGGAGAGGCGCCGCTGGCACAGCAGTTCAGCCGTGCATTGTTCGAGGAAGGCGTGTTTGCCATGGCAATTGGCTACCCCACCGTGCCGCACGGCAAAGCCCGCATCCGCGTAATGCTCTCGGCGGCGCACAGCAAGGATGACCTCGATAGAGGTCTGGAAGCCTTTGCGCGGGTGGGCAAACGTCTCGGCGTGATTGCCTGATTCGGCGCATAACATCATCGCAAGCAAAGCCCCCGAACGGAGATGTTCGGGGGCTTTTCGATGGGGGGAGGAACACAGGCTTAAGCAGGGATGGAGACCTGCGGCACCCGCTGGGCAATGGTGGCGATGGCTTCTTCGGGGAACTCGTAATCTTCCAGTTGCCCGCTGAGGTATTTGTTGTAGGCGCTCAAGTCGAAGTGCCCGTGACCGGAGAGGTTGAAGAGGATGACCTTCTTCTCGCCGGTTTCTCTGCATTTCAGGGCTTCGTCCATTGCCACGCGGATGGCATGCGCAGACTCGGGGGCGGGCAGGATACCTTCCTGCTGGGTGAAGAGCACCGCCGCCTCGAAGACAGCGCGCTGTCCGACGGCTACGGCTTCGATCAGCCCGGCGTCGTAGAACGCCGAAAGGCTGGGCGCCATGCCATGGTAGCGCAGTCCACCGGCGTGGATGGCGGGCGGGATGAAATCGTGCCCGAGGGTGTGCATCTTCACAATCGGCGCCATCCGGGCGGTATCGCCGTAGTCGAACGAGTAAATGCCGCGGGTAAGAGAAGGCGCCGCTTTGGGTTCCACCGCAATCAGGCGGGTTTTCTTGCCCTCGGTGAGGTTGTAGCGCAGGAAGGGGTAGGCAATGCCGGCAAAGTTGGAGCCGCCGCCCACACAGCCGATCACCATGTCGGGGTACTCGCCCGCCATGTCCATCTGCTTGAGGGCTTCCTCGCCAATAACGCTCTGATGCAGGAGGACATGGTTCAACACCGAGCCGAGGGCGTACTTCTTTTCACCGCCAGAGGTGGCGGCAACTTCTACCGCTTCGGAGATGGCGATGCCCAGCGATCCGGGGCTGTTGGGATCCTTCTCCAGAATGGAGCGTCCCGCCTGGGTGCGGGTGGTGGGGCTGGCAAAGACCTGCGCGCCGTAGGTTTCCATGAGGAAGCGGCGGTAGGGCTTCTGCTCGTAGGAGACCTTCACCATGTACACTTCCAGATCCATGCCGAAGAAGCGGCACGCCATGGAGAGCGCCGACCCCCATTGACCGGCGCCGGTCTCGGTGGTGATGGCACGGGTGCCGGAGATTTTGTTGTAGAAGGCTTGCGCCAGCGCGGTGTTGGACTTGTGACTGCCCGATGGCGAGACGCCTTCGTACTTGTAGTAGATATGGGCGGGGGTATCCAGCGCCTTTTCCAGGCGCAGGGCGCGAATCAACGGGGTGGGGCGGTAGAGTTTGTAGGCTTCGCGCACCGGTTCGGGAATCTCAATATAGCGTTCCTGAGAGACTTCCTGCAGGATGATCTCCATGGGAAAAATGGCGGCAAGGAAGTCCGGGGTGACCGGTTCGCGGGTGATGGGATTCAGCACCGGCGCGGGGGGAATGGGACTGTCGGCGAGGACATTGTAGTAAAAGCGGGGAATGTCGTTCTCGCTCAGCAAAAAACGGGTTTGGTTGGACATGGTACTCCTCCTGAATAAAGAATTTCCACCTTTGACTTAACGAAAGACCTGCGTCCGTTCCTTCCGGGACGAACGCAGGTCCGTGGTGCCACCCAGATTAGGCGGGGCTTTAATCAAAAATCCCTGTCGTGATGCACAACAGGGAAAGAAAGCCAGCCTCACTCATTGCGGGTACAGCCCGAAGGCGATACCCTTTGCCCGGATAACGGTGGCAACTCCGGCGCAGGCTACTCGGCAGTCCTTTCGCCCTGCAACTCCGAGGTCCATTCGGCGCCGCGGTTCGGGCAGGCTTTCACCTTTTCCCTGCTCTCTGTACCGACGGGGCGACGCTTACTCGTCCTCTTCAACGTCTTTGCGTTATGCAGTTTTGAATGATTATAAGAAGAATTCTGGAGAAGTCAAGGGGGTTTTGGGAATTTGTCCCCTTACCTTGCCCGCCGGTAGAATCATCCACCTTCCCCATGGCAGGTGGGGAAGGTGGATTTACAACAGAGGAAGGAAGATGGCAAAGAAAGGGATTAGCGGCGCAGGCGCTTTTCCAGTTCCACCAGCCCGAACATGGCGGCGCTGGCAAGCAGACACACGCCCAGTTCGGCGGCGCTGAGCGCCTGCGTGGCAAAGAAGGGCTGCAGGAACGGCACGTAAACTACCGCCAGTTGCAGGACAAAGGTGAGCAGGACGGCGCCGATCATGGCGCGGTTTCTAAAGAAGCCCTCGCGGAAGACTGACTCGTTGCCGGTGCGCAATGCCAGGGCGTTGCCCATCTGTGCCAGGGTGAGGGTGGTGAACGCCATGGTTCGCCAGGCTTCCACACCCATGCTCCAGGCGCCATAACCGACTGTGAGTGTCAGCAGGGTCATCATGAACCCGGCATAAAAGATGTTGCTCCACAGCCCGCGGGCAAAGACGTTCTCCTGCGGTGGATGCGGCGGACGTTGCATCGTCCCGCGCTCGGCTTGCTCCACCGTCAGCGCCAGCCCGGGCAGACCATCTGTGACCAGGTTGACCCACAGGATTTGCAGCGGCGTCAGCGGGATGGGCATACCCAGGAAAGGCGCACCCAGCACCACCAGAATTTCTCCCAGGTTGGAGCCCAGCGTGTAGCGGATGAACTTGCGGATGTTTTCGTAAATGCGCCTGCCTTCTTCTACCGCGGCAACGATGGTGGCGAAGTTGTCATCCAGCAAGACCATGTCGGCGGCTTCTTTGGACACATCCGTGCCGGTGATGCCCATGGCGACGCCAATATCGGCTTTCTTCAGCGCCGGCGCGTCGTTGACGCCGTCTCCGGTCATGGCGACAATTTCGCCGTGGCTCTGCAGGGCTTCAACGATTTTGAGTTTATGCTCTGGCGAAACCCGCGCGAACACGCTGACCTCTTTCACCACCTGAGCCAGCGTGGGCACGTCCATGAGCGCCAGTTCCGTGCCGGTGACAACCCGCTCGCTGGTGGCGATGCCCAGTTCGCGGGCGATGGCAAGCGCGGTGAGGGGATGATCGCCGGTGATCATGATCGGGCGGATGCCGGCTTGCTTTGCTACCCGAACAGCATCGAACACCTCAGGGCGGGCGGGGTCCATCATTGCCGCCATGCCGATGAAGATCAGACCGCTTTCCAGCGGATCATCCGGCAGGTTGACGGCATCGCTGGAGCGCAGGCGGTACGCCATGCCCAGCACGCGCATCCCGCCGCGCGCCAGTCTGTCATTGTTGGCGCGGATGCGCTCGCGCCACTGCTCATCCATCGGGATGACCCTGCCATCCACCCAGACGGCGGCGCTGACCTCTAACATGCCGTCTACCGAGCCTTTGGTCAGGGCGATGAAGGGGGCGCGCCCGTCGGCAAAAAAGCCCGTAAACAGGTCGGGCAGGGCGTCCTGCGGTACGCGGTGCACGGTGGTCATGCGCTTGCGGTCTGAATCAAAGGGCAGTTCCGCCACCCGCGGGAAGGTGTGTTCCAGTTCCTCTTTCCACAAGCCAGCACGTGCGGCGGCAATCACCAGTGCGCCTTCGGTGGGATCGCCAACCGAACTGTATTCATCCGGACGGTTCGGATCGGCTTCCAGCACGGCGTCATTGCACAGCGCGCCCACCGTCAGCAACAGCGGGATGGCGCCGTTCTGGCGCAGAACCGGCTCAACCTGATCGCGGCGCACCCGCGGGCTGAAGTTCTGTACCTGTTCTTTCAAGTCCAGTTCGTGATTGGCAACATCCAGCACGGTGACGGTCATGCGGTTTTCGGTCAGCGTGCCGGTTTTATCTGAACAGATGGTGGTGACGGAACCCAGGGTCTCGACGGCGGGCAGTTTACGGATGAGGGCTTTGCGCCGCAGCATGGCTTGGGCGCCCAGCGCCAGCCCGATGGTTACCACGGTGGGCAATCCTTCGGGAATGGCTGCAACCGCCATGCTCACCGCGGTCAGGAACATCAGCCGGATGTCCTCGCCGCGCAGAATGCCCAGCACAAAGACGAGGATGACGATGCCCAGCGCCGCCAGCGCCAGCGTGCGCGCCAGTTGCTCCAGGCGTTTTTGCATGGGCGTTTTTTCCTGCTCAACGGTCTGAAGCATCTCGGCAATTTTGCCCAGTTCGGTGCGCATGCCGGTCTCGGTGATGATGAGCGTGCCGCGTCCGTAGGTGACCAGCGTGCCCATGAAGGCGCGGTTGCGTTGATCGCCCAGGGGCAGGTGATCTTTCTCCAGGACGGCGGTGATCTTCTCCACCGGCTCAGATTCACCGGTCAGCACGGCTTCCTGAACGCGCAGGTTGACCGCTTCTGCCAGCCTGCCGTCTGCCGGGACAAGGTTGCCCGCTTCCAGTAGAACAACATCGCCCGGAACCACCTCGCGCGAGGAAATCTCGCGGGTGTGTCCATCACGGCGCACTTTGACCACCGGGGCAGACATCTTCTTGAGCGCCGCCATGGCTTTTTCGGCGCGGTATTCCTGAGAAAATCCCAGCACGGTGTTGAGGATGATGATAGCGAGGATGGCGATGGCGTCTTCTTTATCCCCCAGTACGAGAGAAATGGCTCCGGCAATAAACAGCACCACCGTCATGATGCCGGTCAGTTGCTCCAGAAGAATCTTCAGGGGGCTCTTCCCGCCGCGGTCAAGCAGTTCGTTGTAACCGTACTGCTGAAGACGACGGGCGGCTTCGGCTTCGCTTAAGCCGTCTTGCGGTGAAGTGTCCAGCAAGCGGGCAGTTTCCTCAATGCTCTTTCGATACCATTCAGTTTCTTGATTGGCTACAGACATAAAAAAAAGACCTCCTTGAAACGGTATCACGGTGGTCTCGCAGTGGATGATGACTTTTGAGGACAACCGGGAGAAAACTCCGTGTTGACGATTGCCTCCCCGCTCCGGCGGAGCAGGTGCTACTCCCCAACCTGCTGTTATTCTATCATGTTCTTTCTTTTTTGGGGAAGGGGTGATTTATTTTTTTTATAACCTTGCTGTTGTGCCGTTTTACGGTGCCGATTCGAGGATGGTCACCCGCAGGATGCGGTCGCCTTCCGGCAGGTCGGCGGATGAAGCGGGGTCACGCGGGGTGAGGCGCTGAAGCACGTCCAGCCCGGCGATGACCTGCCCGAAGATGGGGTACTGCCCGTCCAGGTCGGGCAGGGCGGTGTAGGCGATGAAGAACTGACTGCCGTTGCTGTCGGGTCCGGCGTTTGCCATTGCCACCCGTCCGGGCTGGTCAAAGCGCAGGGGGGTGATCTCATCGGCGAAGGCGTATCCGGGGGTGCCAAAGCCGCTCCCGCTGGGGTCGCCGCTCTGGGCAATGTAGCCGGGCAGGACGCGGTGGAAGATCACCCCATCGTACCAGCCCTGCCGCGCCAGAAAAACAAAGTTGTTGACCGTTTGCGGGGCTTGATCGGCAAACAACTGAATGCGCAGTTCTCCCCGGGTGGTTTCCAGCACGGCAACGTAGGTGTGTGCCGGATTGATGACGAAGGGGGGGCACTGGCGGAACTGGCGGCTCTTCAGGTTTTCCAGCAGGAGCAGGGTTTCCAGACTGCGGTAATCGCGCGGTCCCTGATAAATGCGCTGGTTGATCAGCACAAACGGCATGGTGGGGATGCCCAGACGGAAGCCCTCTTCCTGCGCCTGCTGAAGTTTCTGACGCACGGCGGGGTCGTCCAGCGCGGCGAGGAAGGCGGGTTTGTCCAGAGCCAGCCCGGCGGCTTGAGTTTCCAGCCAGGCGCGGAAATCTGCCTCGGGGAGCGCCGTCCATTCGTCCTGACGCTCCAACAGCAGACCCGTCATTTCCCAGAACCTGCCCTGCGCGCCTGCGGCTTCAGCGGCGGCGCCTGCCAGCATGGATTTATCATTGGTGGGCAGGGGAAAATGCCGGAATACCCGCCGAACCTTATCGGGGTAGCGTTCCTGAAGGCGCGTCAGCGGCCCGTTCAGCGCCGGGCTGGCGGGGGCTTGCAGGTCGGTGTACTCCACAAAGGTGAGCAGGGCGTTTTCGGGACCGAGCGTCCAGTCCTGCGCCGAGGGGGGCGGGAAGAGCGGCGGCTCACTGCTGGGGGTGGGGGTGGGCTCCGCGCTGACCAGCACACAGTCCATCGTTTCGGGGAGCGGAGTGGCTTTGGGGATGTTGAGAATCATCGTGGCTGAGGGGGAAGGCTGGGGCGAGAGGAGTGAAGGCGCAGGGGCGCATCCGCTCCATAATCCTGCCAGAAATCCAAGGGCAAGAACAGTGAGAATGATTCCGTGCCGATGATGCGGTTGCATGGTGAAACCTTCCTTCTGATGTGAATTGTAAACCACCTTTTACAATGCGCACGCTGAGAGTGGGAAGAATATCCTCACCCTGCCGAAATTCGGCTTAATCTTTCCCTATAAGTACGGAATTTGTGCTATAAACGCTTTTATGTCCCCCTGTGCCAGGCGTACCATCCTGCGCCAAAACTGCCATCCGCCTCCGGTGGGGATCTGAATCCTCCAATGGGAGTGCCGAGAAATGGACCTTTCTTTTCTGGTCATCGTTCTGCAGTTGATCTTCCTGGAAGGCATCCTCTCCATTGATAACGCCGCTGTGCTGGGCGCAATGGTTTCCACCCTGTCCGATAAAGACCCCATCCCCTGGCCCCCTGCACTCAGGCGGGTGGGACACTTGCTGGACGGTGTGCTGGGTCCGCAGCGGCTGGCAGCGCTGCGGGTGGGTTTGCTGGGGGCGTATGTGGGGCGCGGACTGATGCTCCTCGCCGCCAGTTTTATCATCCGCAACCCGTGGTTAAAACTGGTGGGGGCGGCATACCTCATCCGTCTGGCGCTGGATGACTTAAGCGCCCCAGGGGAGCAGGGCTCGGAAGAGGATGGCGAAGTGCGGAGTGTGCGACGGGTGGGCTTCTGGCTCACTGTGCTGAACGTGGAACTGATGGACCTTGCCTTTAGCCTGGATAACGTGGTGGCGGCGGTGTCGCTCTCCGATCACATTCTGGTGGTGATGCTGGGCGTCTTCATCGGCATTCTGGTGATGCGCTTTGCCGCGGGTATTTTCAGTTACGTGGTCCAGCGCGAGCCGATTCTCAAGTCGGCGGCGTACATTCTGGTGTTAAGCATCGGCATTGAACTGGTGCTGGAAGAACTGGGTATTATGGAGTTTTCGGACTGGGCGCGCTTTGGCATTTCCATGTCCATCATTGCCCTTTCGCTGGCGTATGCGCATCTGCCCTTCCTGCGCATCTTCCGACCGGTGCTGGTGTGGCTCAGTCAGGGGTTTGGCATTGTCAACGCCTTCATCGCCTGGGCGCTGGCGCCTCTGCGCGGATTGTGGTACCTCCTGCGGCTTGCCGCGCGGCGTCCCGAAAAAGCCTGATGATGTCTGGATGAAGAATCATCAACCGCCCGTGGATTTTCTCCACGGGCGGTTGATGCTTGTGTGTGCGGGGCACACTTCGACTCGACGGGCTTGCCGGGCAGTCGGCGTGTGCGCCGGAATGTTATCCTCCGCGCTGGGCAAGCAGGGCGTTAATCTGGAAGAGCGCCGGGGTCGAGCCGCCCGCCATCTTCAGCCATTCCAGCACCTGGGTGGCGTTCTTCTCTTCTTCGACCTGTTCCTTGACGAACCAGTTGAGGAACTCCTGGCTGGCGTAGTCCTTGTCCTCCACGGCGATGCTGTACAGCAGGTGAATGCGTGCGGTGACGCTCTGCTCATGCTTGAGCACCTCGGCGAAAATCTCCTCGGGGGTACCAAAGGCAGAGGGCGGAGCGTCAATGGCTTGCAGGGTCACCTTGCCGCCTCGGTCGTGGATGTACTCAAAGAACTTGAGGGCATGTTCCTGTTCCTCTTTTGCCTGCATTGCCATCCACTTGGCAAAACCGCCCCAGTTATTCTCCTCAAAGTGCGCCGCCATGGCAAGGTACAGGTAAGCCGAGTACAGTTCCAGTTTGATCTGGGTATTCATTTCATCAAGCAGTCGTTTGCTTAACATCGGGCATTGCTCCTTCCTACACCGAAATATGGTGATGCAACAAAGTCATTATAGACCATTTTTCCGGGAAGTCCAGCGCATGTGCAGGGGTTTGCCCCCTCCAGATAAATTGCCGTTACAATCAAAGGGGAGGTGACAGGATGAATCTAGCCGCAATTCTGGTTTCACAGTTTCTGGCGGGGCTGGAAATGCTCAAACAGACCATCACATTATGCCCTGAAGATCTCTGGAATGCCCCGGAAGATCGTAATAAATTCTGGCAGGTAGCGTACCACGCCCTGTATTTCGTTCACGAATATCTGGCGGACTCTCCGGAGACGTTCGTGCCGTGGGAAAAGCACCGCGAGGTGTACGACTTTGATGAAACGCAGTCCTTTGAGCCATACGATAAGGCGACGCTTCTGGAATACCTGGTTTTTCTGCAGGGGCATGTGCGTGAGCGCATGTTCCAGTTGAAACTGGATGAAGTGGAAGGGCACGGCGATCGTACCCTGTTGACGGCGGAACTGCAGATTTATTCCCTGCGCCATCTGATGCAGCACACCGGCGAGTTGATGGAACGACTGGGTTCCCGCACCGGCGCGCACATTGACTGGGTGGGATGGGTGCACGATTAACGGGCTGAAGGGGTTGCCGGTTTTTTCACCACGATCCAGGCGTTGAATCCGCCTGAGGCGATACTTACCTGCGCTCCGGGAAGATTGAACAGCGCGGCAATGTCCGCAGGCGCCAGAAAGTGACTGCGCATCAGAGCCAGTTTTTCGGCAAGGGCAATCCCTTTCACGGCAAAACGCCGCAGATCCGGCTCTTCAATCACCAGGCGACCGCCCGGCTGAAGCAGGCGCCATAACTCGTGGGCGGTGGCGCGCTGATCGCAGACGTGGTGCAGGGCGTCCACCATGATGATGCGCGCAAAGGTCTCGTCGGGGAAGGGCAGGCGCTCGGTGTGCGAGCAGACCGGGTGCAGACCCTCCTTCTGGCGGGCTTGCGCCAGCATCCGGCAGGACAGGTCGGCAACCACCACCGGTTGGGCATGTTCCCGAAGGAACTGAGACACTCTTCCCGTTCCGCCTCCGGCGTCGAGGAGGGCTCCCTGCGCGGGCAAATCCAGATGGGTCAGCAGTTCCTCGGGCGGTCGCGGCTGGATGAAGCGCTCGTAGAAGGGCGCCAGCAGGTCAAAATGGTCAAAAGCCGGCATGAAGGAAATCCTTTCTTCTGATTTTACCGAAAGTTTGGGAAACAGGGGTGAGAGATTCAGAGTTTTTTCACCCGACTGCACAGTGACCTGACGGGTTGAACCTGTTTTATAATCCAGTCCGGCGGGGGACTGCTCCCACGCGATCTCATCGCTGCACTGGAGGGTGAAATGGACAAAACCTGGGAACCTGCGAAACTGGATCTTGCTCTATCGGCTGGGATTGCCCTGGCTTTCCCTTTCGTGGCGGGCTTTCTGTACCTGCGTACGGGAGCCTTCCTGCCCATGTTGCTGTATTACGGTCTGGCATGGGGATTGGTCAAGTGGAGACGGGGATCCATTGGGTATCTCAATCCCTTTCCACCCAAACCGCCCATTGCCTTTTATATCAACCTTGGTGTGATTGCGCTCTCGCTGGTGTGTGCCTGGCTTTCTCCCATTGTCAATCCGAGCATTCAACTGCCGGGCATGCTGTTGACGGCGCTGGTCTGGGCGCCGGTCAACGCCGCCACCGAGCAAATCCTGTGGATTTATCTCTTTGAAGCGTGGGATCTGTATCCCAAGAAAACTGCCATCCTGTACCGCGCAACAGGACTGCTGTTCTTTGCTGCTTTTGTTGGCATGATTCACACCTTCTTCTGGACGCGGTTTTTACAGACCGTTGATCCCGGAACGATTTTTGGCACGCTCTTTGTGGTGCTGACCTCCCTTTCGGGTTTTCTACATCTGGTCGTGTGGAGACAATCGCGCCAGATGGTCTTTACCTTCATTCCGCATTTCATTTTGAACCTGCTGCCCATTTTCTGGACGTATTACTCCATCCTTCCTTACCTGTTTCGGTTTTAGAAACGGCACCGATCAGGCTGGGTTGGATGGGGCAATCTACAACTGTGGATGCGAGGTTGACGCTTTGGGTGGGCGTGGTAGAATCAAAGTGAACCTTGAAGGTGTTTAATAGATGAGGAGGACAACAAACATGGAAGAGAATATTACTGGATCCTTTGCGGTAAAAAAGGGTCTGGCGCAGATGCTGAAGGGGGGCGTGATCATGGATGTGGTGACGCCAGAGCATGCCCGCATTGCCGAAGATGCCGGCGCAGTGGCGGTGATGGCGCTGGAGCGCGTCCCTGCCGATATTCGTGCACACGGCGGCGTTGCCCGCATGAGCGACCCTGAACTCATTCTCAAAATCATGGATGCGGTCAGCATTCCGGTGATGGCGAAATGCCGCATCGGGCATTTTGTGGAGGCGCAAATTCTCGAAGCCATCGGCGTGGACTACATTGACGAGTCCGAGGTGCTGACCCCGGCAGATGAGGAACACCACATTTACAAGCACGCTTTCAAAGTGCCTTTTGTGTGTGGCGCGCGCAACCTGGGCGAAGCCCTGCGACGCATTGGAGAGGGCGCGGCGATGATCCGCACCAAGGGCGAGGCTGGCACCGGCGACGTGGTTGAAGCGGTGCGCCATGCCCGCGCGGTAATGGGCGAAATCCGCCGCCTGCAGAACCTGCCGGACGAGGAAGTGATGGCGTTCGCCAAAGAAATCGGTGCGCCCTATGAACTGGTGCTGGAAACCCGCAAACTGGGTCGCCTGCCGGTGGTGAATTTTGCCGCAGGTGGGATTGCCACCCCCGCTGATGCCGCCCTGATGATGCAACTGGGTATGGACGGCGTTTTCGTTGGGTCGGGAATCTTCAAGTCTGGCGATCCTGCCAAACGCGCCGCGGCAATCGTCAAAGCCGTCACGCATTACAACGACCCGAAGATTCTGGCGGAAGTCAGCCGCAACCTCGGCGAGCCGATGGTGGGACGGCAGATCTCCGCCATCCCTGAAACCGAATTGATTGCCGGTAGAGGATGGTAGCGCAAAAGATATGAGAGTTGGTGTTCTGGCATTACAGGGCGACTTCATCGAACATCAGACCATGCTGGAACGGCTGGGCGTCGAGGTTCAGCAGGTGCGCCTGCCGTCTCATCTGGAAGGGCTGGCGGGGTTGATCATCCCCGGCGGCGAATCCACCACCATTGGCAAACTGGCGGTAGATTTTGGCTTGCTGGAGCCTCTCCGTGAATTTGGGCGCGAGCGCGCTATCTGGGGCACCTGCGCCGGAGCAATTTTTCTCTCCAAAGATGTGGGACGTCCGCAACCGCTTCTGCAGTTGATGGATATCTCGGTTCAGCGCAATGCCTTTGGACGTCAGGTGGATAGTTTTGAGACCGATCTGGATATCAGTTTCATGGGCAGGGAGTACAACGGTAGACCCTTTCATGCGGTGTTCATCCGCGCACCCATTATCCAAAAAGTGTACGGCAATGCGCGGGCGCTCATCACCCTGGGCGATGGGCGCATCGTTGCCGCGCAGCAGGGCAAACTGCTGGCAACTTCCTTCCACCCGGAACTGACCGGAGATGATCGCTTCCACCGCTATTTTGTGGAGTTAGCACGGTAACCATTCGTTCGTTTGCCTGGCACGACCTGATTACCCTCTTCCGGTACCGGCGACAGTTCCTGTACACGGATATGGCGTTATTGCTGACGCGCGGCGGGGTGCTGGCGCCGCTCTCGGTGCTGGCGTCGCTCGACCCTCTGCGCGGATCGTACACGGCGGTCTGTCCTTCTCACAAGGGTTTTCCCTCGCTCATCGGGCGCATGGTCTATACTCCGGGTGACCGCTCCGCGCATCTGGCGTTTCTGATGCCCGCCAGCGGAGTGGAACATCCCGGCTTACCGGCGCTGATGGAAAGCCTGGCGGTGACGGCAGGTTCGTGGGGAGCGCTCAACCTGCTGGCAGAGGTGGAAGAGAGTCACCCCGCGCTGGAAGCCTTCCGGCGCAGCGGGTTTGCTGTGTACGGCTGGCAGACGATCTGGAAGTTCGACCCGGCGCCGGTTTCGCGCCGTTCGGGCGAGTGGCGTCCGCCGCTTCCCACCGAGGAAAACGCCGTCCGCAGTCTGTATCAACTGCTGGTGCCGCCGCTGGTGCAAGCCGCCGAGCCCTTTGCCGGGCAGACCGGTGAGCGCCTAGTATACCGCCAGGACAGAGAGATTCTGGCGTATGCCGATTTGCTCTACGGTCCCGAGGGCGTCTTCATCCAGCCGTTGATGCACCCGGGCTTGAAACACCCCGAAGAGGCTCTGCAAGCCCTGCTGGGGTGCTTCTTGGGGTTACCTGCCCGACCGGTGTATGTGGCGGCGCGTTCCTACCAGGCATGGCTGGAACCGGTGCTGAACCGTCTGGGCGGGTATGTTTCGCCGCGGCAGGCATTGCTGGTGCGTCATCTGGTAGCGACAGCGCGGGCAAGTATGCTGGCGCGGCAGATTGCCGGAGAAACCTTCAACCATGAGGCAACCGTGCCCATGGTACAGAGTTCGACCATTTACAAAAATTGAGTGTATGACACAGAGAAGAATAACCGACGATTTACATGTTCTTATGGGCGTTTTGCCGCCGCGCATTGCCGAGGCGGTGCAAAAAGCCAATAATAGCGATCAACTGCTCGAGATTGTCATGGATCTGGGGCGCAAGCCGGTGGCGCGTTTCACCAACGGTGATCTGACCCTGCTGGAAGAGGAAGTGACCCATGACGACCTGGACTTTACCGTGTCGCGCATCGGTGAATTTGATGCCGATAACCGCGCCGGGCTGGAGCGCACCCTGCATCGCATCTCTGCCATCCGCAACCGGCGGGGCCACATTGTTGGGTTGACCTGCCGCGTGGGGCGGGCGGTGTACAGCACCATTGACATCATTCAGGACCTGATCGAGTCGGGGAAGAGCGTACTGATTCTGGGACGACCCGGCATCGGCAAGACCACCATGCTCCGCGAGGCGGCGCGCATTCTGGCAGAAAAGAAGCGCGTGGTCATTGTGGATACCTCGAACGAAATTGGCGGTGATGGCGATGTGCCGCATCCAGCCGTGGGGGCGGCGCGCCGCATGCAGGTGCCCAAACCCTCACTTCAGCATGAGGTGATGATCGAGGCGGTGGAGAACCACAACCCGGAGGTCATCGTCATTGATGAAATCGGGCGCGAACTGGAAGCCGCCGCTGCGCGCACCATTGCCGAGCGGGGCGTGCAGTTGATTGGCACGGCGCACGGGCGCACGCTGGAAAACCTCCTGCTCAACCCGACTCTGTCCGATCTGGTGGGCGGTATTGAGGCGGTAACCCTTTCCGATGAGGAAGCCCGCCGCCGCGGCACGCAGAAGACGGTGCTGGAACGCCGCGCACCGCCGACCTTTGACGTGCTCATCGAGATTCAGGAACGCGACCGCCTTGCCATTCATCCCGACGTGGCGGCGGCGGTGGATGCGCTGGTGCGCAACAATCCGCTCCCGCCGGAGATTCGCTACCGTGACGCCGAGGGCAACATCCATGTGGAAAAGCCACCCGCTCAACCGGCGGCGCGCAACGGGTACGGCGCCATGCAGGCGGGCTTCCGCCGCCTGATGAACGAACCCACCGGCGCGCGTTCCACGGAGATGACTCCCGGGCGCCGCGAAGAACCCGAAAGCGAGCCGCGCTCCATGCGTGGGGAACGCCTTCAACCCATTCGCATTTATCCGTACGGGGTGGCGCGCAACCGCCTTCAGCAAAGCGCCAAGCGTCTGGGCGTACCTGCCCTGATTGTGCGCGCGCTGGAAGAAGCCGATGTGCTCATCACCCTGCGGGCTTATTACCGCAGTCGCCAGCAGACCATTCTGGAGGCTGAACAGCGCGGCATGCCCATCTATGTTCTGCGCGCCAACACCAACACGCAGATTGAGCAATTGCTGGCGGAACTGTTCAACCTGAGCATGCAGCCCGAGGATGGCGACGAATGGGAAGAGACCATGGCGCAAACTCAGGCTGCCATTCAAATGGTGATGAACGGCGAGCGCTATGTGGATCTGGCGCCGGCGTCGGCGGCAATCCGCCGCATGCAGCACGAGATGGCGCGCCAGTATCAACTCACCTCGCACTCGTACGGCAAGGAACCCAACCGGCGGGTAAGAATCTACCGCGAATGATAAAATGAAAAGGGAGAGAGGCGCGCCTTTCTCCCTTTTTCTTCACCCTCTTTGCAGAGAGGCAACATGTTCATCACCTTTGAAGGTCCGGAGGGAAGCGGAAAAACCACCCAGATTCGCCTGCTGGCGGAATTTTTACGCGCCCGTGGCAATGAAGTGCTGACCACCCGCGAACCGGGGGGCACGGAGATCAGCGATCAGATTCGCGCCGTGCTGATGAACCTGCGCAATACTGCCATGCACCCGCGCACTGAGATTTTACTCTTTCAGGCGGCGCGCGCGCAACTGGTGGAGCAGGTCATCCGTCCGGCGTTGAACCGTGGGGCGCTGGTCATTTCCGATCGCTATGCCGACAGCACTCTGGCATATCAGGGATACGGACATGGATATCCTCTGGAAGAACTGCGCCGGCTGATCGCCTTTGCCACCGGTGGATTGACCCCCGACCTGACCTTTCTGCTGGATGTGGACCCTGCCCGCGGGCTGGAGCGCAAACAGCGCAAGGGAGAATGGAACCGGCTGGATGCGTACGATCTGGGGTTTCATCAACGGGTGCGGGCGGGGTATCTGGAGATGGCGCAAGCCGAACCGCACCGCTGGGTGGTGGTGGATGCTTCGCGGACAATTGAGGACGTTCAGGAAGACATCCGGCGAGCCTTCCATCAGCGGGTGCTGTCCCGCTAGTTATTTCCGTTTAAAGCAGGCAGATGAGTCAGGATGTGAATGAACGGTTGGGCGTATTCTGCGTCCAGCCGTTGCTCAATCTGCCGGTGAATCTCGCCCAGTGAGAGCACCAGTTCCCGCGTAGAAATGCCGTACTTGCGGTCAAACCCTTTCAACCATTCCAGATAGCCAGAGAAAATTTCCGGGTTGTTTTTTTCCACCGCGTCCATCAGGTAGGACAGGTAAATCAACACGTCGCGGCGGCACAGTTCCCGGCGGGCGTGCTGTTCCTCCTCAGGGTAGGCGAACTGCGCCGTCTGCCGGGAGATAAGGTCCACATGGGGGGAGAGGGCGCGGCAGGCAAAATGGCTGTATTCCAGAGAGTGGCGCGCTGCCTCCAGAAAGGGCGTCAGAGCCTGGAAATCTTCTTCACTCAGCAGGGTGGCAAGATTCACGGACAGGGATGCCAGCACCTGTGTGAGGTGATGGGTGCACATTCCCCGCAAGATGACGGCATGCCGCACCCAGCGGAAGTACTCGGTGAGGTATTCCGGGCTGCGCAAACGCAGGGCGGTCAGCAGGTAATCCAGATGCTGGTCGAGATCGCGGGGGATGCTCAGGCGTCCTGTTTCGCCATAGCGGTCTTCCCAGAAGGGATTGCGGTACAGATCGGCAAAGACAGCCTGTACCAGCGGACGGCGTATGTTTTCCAGGGCACTGCAAAGGTTTTCAATATCCATGTCTTCCACATCCGGCGGCAGGGCAGGGAACAGGTCAGGGTGAATCATGGTGGTTGGGCGGCACGCAAAGGTCGAAATGGGGTTATCTTTCAGTTATTTTATTGCAAATTTTTCTCTCCGTTCGTTGCAAATTCGTTGCAGGCTGAGGGTGGAAACGTTTTCAAAAACTGCTCATTTCGGGGAATTTGGAGTATACTGTGTGCCGGTTGGCTCGTTCAGGGGCATCTTTCGGGGGTTGAACATTCTGGTTTTCATCCAGAACACCCAAAATTTTTATAACTTCTTGTTATTCGTTTTCTAACTTTAGGGTACAATCCATTCAGGGAGTTAATGAAGAAAGCCCCAGCCTCTCTCCGGTTGCAGACCCTGTTGCTGGTGGTGGTGACTTCGGTAGCCATCATCTCCGGCTTGATTTTGATGAGTCTGCTCCTGTTTCAGCAAAGTTTCCTGAATCTGGAAAGCGAAGCCGTCCGTCAGCAAACCCGCCTGGCGGTGTCTCTTCTTCAGAAGGAACAGGAAAAACTGGTGCGGTTTGTGCAGGACTGGGGTCCCTGGGACGATACTTACGATTTTGTCCTTGAGCCTTCTTCTGCATACATTGAGAACAATTTAGCCGAAGCCACATTTATCAACCAGGGGTTTAACCTCTTTCTGCTGGTAGATGCTGAGCGAAACGTGGTTTTCTACCGCCAGTTCCATCTGGAGCGGCGGGAATGGGTGAGTTACCCGTCCAGTTCTTTTTTGCAGGAAATTTTGAAACACCCTTATCTGGCAGAGCGCAGTGAAAACGTCGCACCTCTGCAGGGAATTGTGCGCACCCCCGAGGGTTTCTGGCTGGTGGCGGCCTTCCCTGTTTTGCGCAGTGATTTCAGCGGTCCGCGCGCCGGAACGCTGGTGGTGGCGCGGCAAATCACCGACTCATTCCGGCGCGCCCTTGCAGAAGAAAGCGGTTTGCAGTTAACGTTTGAAGATCTGCCGGTCGCGGCACAGCCGGTGAGTCTGGAACAGAGCATGTCCATCCAGGTCCAGCCGCTGGATGGGGAATGGGTGCGGGGTTCAGCGGTGTTTCAGGATATTTACCTGCGCCCTGCCTTCCGGATTGCGGTGCAGATGGAACGCGCCATCTTCCATCAGGGTCAGCAAGCCATCTCCTTCTTTGTCGTCACCCTGATGCTCTCCGGCGCGGTGTACGGGCTGGTGGTGTCGCAGGGGGTGAAGAGGCTGGCAATTCAACCGCTGGTGAGGCTGGTGGAGCGTTTACAGCACATCCGTGAGACGGAAGATCTCTCCATGCGCTTACCGGAAGAGGGACACAACGAGATTGCCCTGCTGGCGCGGCACATCAACGCGACTCTGGAAGCGCTGGAACGCTCGGCGGAGCGCATCCGCAAAGATCAGGACCGGCTCAATCATCAAGCCCGTCACGACCCCCTGACGGGGTTTCCCAACCGCCTGTACTTCTTTGAGCGTCTTCAGCAGGTGGTTCAGGGGGCACAGCACGATCCAGAAAAACATTCGGTGCTGATCTTTCTGGACCTGGACGGTTTCAAGATGGTCAATGACACCTATGACCATTCGGTGGGCGATCAGGTGCTGTGCGTCTTTGCCGAACGCCTGAAGCGCTCGCTGCGTGGGGGCGATTTCATCGCCCGGCTGGGTGGGGATGAGTTTGCCATCCTGCTGGAAGATACGGCATCGCTGGATGAGGCAATCCACATTGCCGAACGGCTCATTCAGGTTACCCGTCAGCCGTTTGATCTGGGTGGCAGGCAGGTGTTCCTTTCGATGAGCGCAGGCATTGCCGTGGTCTCGCCGCACCAGCGCGGGGAGGAAATTTTGCGCAATGCCGATATGGCGATGTACGCCGCCAAAGGCAGGGGTAAATCGCGGGTGATGGTGTTTGATGAGGAAATGCACCAGCAACTGCGCGATCAAATTGACCTGGCAAATGATTTGCGCACGGCACTGGAGGAAGATCAGTTTTACCTGGCCTACCAGCCGGTGGTGCGCCTGCTGGATGGCAGGATCACGGGCGTGGAAGCCCTCTTGCGCTGGAAGCATCCCGAGAGGGGATTGCTCTTGCCCGGAACGTTCCTTGAGGTTGCCCAGTCTCATGGATTGATGCCCTTGCTGGATCGGGTGGTGGTGGAAAAAGCGCTGGCGCAACTGCACGCCTGGGACGCGGAAGAACTTCCGCCGGTAAACCTGGCGCTGAATTTCAGTGCGCTTTCCCTGCAAGAAGGTCATTTTGTGGACTGGCTGGGCGGCGTGCTCAGAGAACATCGGATTCCACCCGAACGTCTTGAAGTCGAGATTCTGGAAACGGATCTCGCCTCGAACTTCAGCCATTTCATGCAGTCGCTGGAGCGGTTGAAGCAACTCGGCGTGCGCCTGTGCATTGATGATTTTGGGACGGGCTACTCCACGCTGTGGGCGCTCAAGCAGATGCCGGTAGATGCGCTCAAGATTGATCGTCAGTTTATTCAGGGACTGCCCCTGGATCGGGATAACGCTGCCATTGTCCAGGCGATGATTGCCGCGGCGCATTCGCTGGAGATGGAGACCATTGCCGAAGGGGTTGAAAACGAAGAGGAGTATCGTTTTTTGCTGGAGAATGGCTGTGATCGCGCTCAGGGGTTCCTGTTTGCCCGTCCGCAGTTCCCCGGGCAGATTGCCCGTATGCTGAAGCAGGGCAAATGGAAGCCCTCTCTGCTGAAGGAATTTCCAAAAAACTGAAAAAAAGAACAAAAATTCCATTGACAGAAGCGCGCCTCTGCGTATAATTCAAAACCGCGCTGGCGCACAGCGTCTGGCGCAAAAGCAAAACAGCACCTTGAAAAAAGCGGAAAAATCTCTTGACAAAACGAGCGAAATGGTTATAATAAAAACGCTCAAACGGTGAAGATCCTGCTGACAAGAGCGGCGGATCGTTTACAAGAGAAAATTACCGGTACCGGCAGGCGTCGAGGAAAGCATCCGATGTCGCAGCAGCAATGTTGAAGGCATCGGGCTTTTTGTCGAAAGAAGTCGGTCGAACAGCACCTTAACAACTGAAGAGTGATAGGGAGAGACAGTAAGGAAGGGCACTGAGA
>NZ_DYHZ01000003.1:314508-436206 GCF_020723905.1 Anaerolinea thermophila | reverse complement strand
CTGCCCGTGTCGCTTTCCCCGGTTTCTGCATTGATGTCGAACCTTACCCGGTGACCGAGATCGGGGAAAACGGCAAGGTTATCAGGAATCTTTGAGAAAGCCATGAAAAAGAAGCACATTTTCCTTGACCCAATTCCTGAGGGCGGGTAAAATCCTCTTTCGCGCCGGAAGGGTGGAAGATCTCCCCCGCCTCTCGAGATGCTTCGCCACCGGTTTCAATTCAATCCCATTCCAACGGAGTGAGGGTAACCCCCTCGCAGGGGTGAGAGGCGCTCCAAAGGAAGGTCAAACATGGAAAAAATCGTTCTTCAAGCCCAGCGCCGCACGCTGGACCGCACTGCCAGAGCCCTGCGCCGCGAAGGCTACCTGCCAGCGGTTATGTACGGGGCGCATTTCCCCTCCACGCCCATCCTGCTGGATGCGCACAGCGCCGGTCTCAAACTGGCAAAAGCCTCATCATCCACGCTGGTGTACATCGAACTGGATGGCGAGACGCACGCTGCACTGGTGCGCGAAAAGCAGCGCGATTACATCAAGAACCGCCTCCTGCATGTGGATTTTCAGGTGGTCTCGCTGACCGAGAAGATTCGCGCGCGGGTCGGTCTGCATTTCGAAGGCGTTTCCCCCGCCGTTAAGGATTACAACGGCGTGGTGGTCACCAGTCTGGATGAAATCGAAGTGGAAGCCCTGCCGCAGGACCTGCCCGAACGCATCGTGGTGGATCTGTCTCGCCTGGAACGCATTGGCGATACTATCCACGTGCGCGATTTGCAGGTGGGGAAAGGTGTGGAAGTGCTCAACGATCCGGATGATGTCGTCGTGGTCGTCTCCGCCACCACCGAAGAAGTGGAAGCGCCCACCGAAGGGGAAATGGCTGAACCTGAGGTTATCGAGCGCGGTAAGAAAGAAGAAGAGGAAATCGAGTAGTCCTCTGGCAAATGGAATGCCATGCGCCGTCCTTCACCGGGCGGCGCATGTGCTTATTTTCAGGGGGTCTGGTCAGGTGGATGCGAGGCTTCCAGCCATCCCAGTGCTGCCAGGAAGGAATGCACAATGGACGCCGTCACCCCCCAGATGACCTCGCCATCGTACGGTTGATAGAAAATCACCCAACTGGCGAGTCCATTTGGACGGGTGAACCAGCGCCATTCCCAGTTTTGCGGATCTGCCAGCCAGTCCAGCGGAACCTGAAAGACGCGGCTCACTTCAGCGGGGGCAGGCTGATAAACCACCCGCTGGACAATTTCCCCCACCACCGGGGTGACGCAGTAGCCGGTAATGGTGGAAAGCAGGGGTAATCTACCCAGCAGGCGCACACTGGCAGGCGGTAAACCGATTTCCTCCCAGGCTTCGCGCAGGGCGGCATCCTCCAGCGTGCGGTCTTGCGGTTCAACCGCGCCGCCCGGAAAGGCAACCTGTCCTTTGTGATTTTCCACCGTGTCGGTGCGGCGGGTGAAAAGCATCTCCCATGCCCCGTGATGGTTCACCAGAGGCACCAGCACGGCAGCCTGTGTGAAGGCGCCACGGCAGGCATTATTTTCCTCCCGGGCAGGCAAAGCCGCCAGGGCAGACTGAATTCGCTCGCGGGTCAGCAACGTTTCAGGCGGGGTCGTCATGGTCATCAGCGTCCTGTACAGCATCCTCCAGCGGGTGGGAAATTTCCCGCGCCAGTTTGGGATCCAGTTGCGGCAAGGGGCTTGTTGTACGGGCAAAGATCAGAAAACCGGTGTGCGCCACCATGCGGTCGGTGGGGCGGAACCGTGCCGGGTCGGGACGGTAATAGCGGAGTAGAATTTCACACACGTTGATAAAGGCAAATCCCTGGCGGTGCAGTTCAAACAGCAAACTCTGCACCTGATTGGTGGTGGGCAGGAGCGTACCGAAGAATCCACCGGTTTTGAGGGCTTGCCGCACCTGCGGGAGGTAATTCCAGGGATCGGGCAGGTCCAGAAACAGGGCATCGGCGCCGGTCTCGTCAAATCCTCCGGCAATGTCTTTGCATTTAAACACGACGCGGTGGTCCAGTCCCACAGCGGCAAGGTTTTTTCGGGCAAGGTTGTGCATTTCCTCACGGGTCTCGTAGGTGTACACCCTGCCGCTATCGCCAACCATATAGGCAAATGCCGTGGTCAGCGCGCCGGAGCCGGTGCCGGCTTCGATGACCCGCATGCCGGGACCAATCCCCATCCAGACCAGGATGTATCCGATGTCCTTGGGGTAGAGAATCTGCGTGTTGCGGCGGATGTTGAGCAGTAAATCGGACAGAGATGGCTGAAGCAGGAAAAATGGACTGCCGATATGGCTGTACACCTGCGAGCCGTAAGGCTTGCCGATAAGGTCATCGTGGTAGAGGATGCCGCGATGGGTCTGGAACTCAGCGCCGGTGCGCAGCCGGAAGATGAAATTCCGGTGATTGATGCCCACCAGTTGAACCAGATCCCCCTCGCGGGCGTATTCAATACCAGGTGAAAATGGTCTCTCGCCTTCCATAGATGCTATTAAGGTTTCAGCGTGCGTTTGAAGAAATCGGTAATGGCATTGTAGCAACGCACGCGGTTTTCGTATTTCAACACGTCGTGCCCTTCGTTTTCAAACATCAAATACTCGACCGATTTTCCCTGACGACGCAGATACTCCACCAGGTCGCGGGACTCGCGCTCCACCACCCGCGGATCGTTCTTGCCCTGAATGACCAGCAACGGACAGGCAAGTTGATCGATATAGGTTTTGGGGGAACGCTCCACGAGGAATTCGCGATCTTCTACGGGATCGCCCAGGACGAGTTTAAAGTACGGCTTCCAGGTCGGCGGGATGCGCTCCAGGAAGGTTAGCAGGTCAAAGGGACCGAACATATCCACCGCGGCAGACCAGAGTTCCGGATGGCGCGCCGCCAGGGTCAGGGTCATGTAGCCGCCGTAAGAACGCCCAACCACACCGGCGCGGCTGACATCCAGGCGAGGATCGTTTGCCAGCACTTTCAGCGCATGCACATGATCGAGACGGTCTCTGCCGCCCCAGTCCCGATCCACCTGCTTGGTGTAAGCCAGCCCGTAGCCGGTACTGCCGCGCACATTGGGGACAAACACCGCAAACCCGTTCAGGGTGAGGAATTGAATCAGGGGCATGGAAAACCAGGCAAAATCGGGGCGTTCCTGACTCTGCGGACCGCCATGAATGTAGTACACCAGCGGGCGGGGACCCGCATAGCCCAGATGCGGTGAGGGCAGGTAAAGGCGGGCGGAAATGCGTGTGCCGTCAAAGGAAGTGTAAGAGGCATCTTCTCCGGGCGAAAGCCATGCCGAGGGAATCCCCAGCACCCGTTCGCGGGTGTGTTGGACAATGGTCTGGCGATCTGCGCCTTCAATGGTGTACAGTTGCGTGGGCGAGGTTGCCGTAGAGTAGGAGATGGCATACCGATCGGAAGCCTCATCGTACAGATAAGAAGCCAGCATGCCAGCCACAAAGGGAGGATGATGCCCCACAATGGGTCTCATCAGGTGGAGGGTCATGGTAGAGAAATCAGCCGTGGCTTCGTACAACCACGAACACCCATCTATGTTGTATTCCACCAGATAAAGCCCCTCCTTCAGAGATTGAATCCCTACCATTTCGCCATCGCCGCTGTGGGCAATGCCCTCCACTTTCATTTCCTGCAACCTGCCGGGCTGGTTGAGATCCAGGTAGGCGGGCCCATAACGATCATTAAATACCGCACAGGCAAGCAAAAGCCCCTGTCCATCATTCACAAACACTCCGCTGCGAATGCCATTCAGGGGGACTTCCTCACCCGGCTGGCGCTGTTCCAGGGGCTTTCCCAGAATCAGGCGCTTTTCCGGGATGTCCTTTTCCCAGAGGTATAAGACTCCATCGCCTTCGGTGTAACCGTCCATGAGCACCACACGCTCATGTGCTTCGGTATGGCACAATGGATAAACCCCAAAGGGACTTTCGGCAATTTTTTCAATGCTCCCGTTAGCCAGACTGGCGCGGTAGGTCATCTGCGTATCGGTCTCACGCGACTCTGCGGAGAAATACACCACGTGAGACCTGGCATCGCAATCCACCAGATGAACCCGGCAATTCCCCAACACATCCTTAAAGAACGGCTCAGGATAGCCACCTTCCATGGGAATAACCATGGGCTGATAGTTTTCATCGCCCTCGTGGTCCATCATCACCAGAATCTTCCCCAGATCCTCAAAGACGTAAAAAGGGTACCCTCCCATCAAATGAGGGTTATGCAGGACAAGATCCGGGGGAAGCAAAGGTTCAGGGACACTCCCTCCGTGATCCATGGCGTACAAACTGAGATGCCCGCTCAGGTTGGAGATGAAATACAGGCGGTTTCCCACTACCTGAGGAGAAACAAACAGGCGCGCAGACAACAGTGACTCAATGCGAAACATGATGTACCCTCTTTCCAATGGATATTATTCCGACTCGTCCTTGACCAGACTGAGCCAGTGTCCTGTTCCCAGAAAAAGCAAAGCCCCCAGAACTGCCATCCCAAAACGGAGCGGACCGACAGAGAGGAAATGCCACCCCAGCGAGACCGCCAGCAAATGTCCCGCCCAGAATCCGATCCAGGCAAGCACCAGATACAGGATCAGCCGTCCAAAACCGCCATCTTTCCACAGGTGAAAGGCTGCGCCTATCAAAGTGGCAAAAAGGAAGCCGAAAAGCAAGGCTGGAAGGGTCATGCGCTCTCCACTTCGGTTGAGATGATCCCCCCTCCAAGGCAAATGTCCCCTTGATAAAAAACACACTGCTGACCGGGAGTAATATCCCTCAGAGGGTATTCAAATTGCACGCGAACCCGATTTGAAGTTAATGGTATCACAACTGCCCGGGCTTCTCGGGCTTTGTAACGAATTTTCACTTCAACGGGAAGGGGAGTTTCCGGTGGATTTCCGGAAATCCAGTTTACCTCATTGGCTATCAGATTACTGCGCCCCAGTTCATGCTCTTCGCCAACTACCAGACGGTTCTGGTACACATCTTTTTCAAGTACATAAAGGGGACGGGGGGAAGAAATTCCCAGTCCTTTGCGTTGTCCAATGGTGTAAAAAGCCAGCCCCTGATGCTCTCCCAGTACATTCCCCTGACGGTCCACAATCAAACCGGGCTGACGCACCTGCGGCGCGTGACGGGCAAGGAAATCGCGGTAATCTCCCCCTGCCAGAAAGCACAAATCCTGGCTATCAGGTCGGTGGGCAACGGGCAAACCCAGGCGCTGAGCCAGTTCCCGCACTTCATGCTTGTGGAACTCACCAATGGGGAAAAGCGTGTGCTGAAGTTGTTCCTGAGGAAGAACGCTGAGTACGTAGGATTGATCCTTTTCGGCGTCCAATCCCCTGAGAAGTTGCACTTCTCCCGATTCTAACCGCCGCAGGCGGGCGTAATGTCCGGTGGCAAACCAGTTTGCTCCCAGAGAGCGAGCATGCTCGTACAGAACTCCCCAGCGAATAAAACGGTTGCACTTTAAACAGGGGTTTGGCGTCACCCCGGAGGCGTATCCCTGCAGAAAATGAGTGACAACCAGTTCTTTAAACCGGTCACGTACATCCAATGCATAAAAAGGGATGCCCAGTTTTGCCGCTACTCTGCGTGCCAGCGCCATGGCATCGGGGGTGCAACACCGGTTTTGATCTTCTTTGCCTTCCTCCGACCAGAGCCGGAGCATCATTCCAATCACCCGATACCCCTGTTCCACCAGCAATGCCGCGGCGACAGAACTATCCACTCCTCCGCTCATGGCAATGACAACGGTATTGCCTTCCATTTCTAGCATCTATCCCTTTAGCCTTTCACCTTCTCTGCTGCGATATACAATCCGACAGGGCTTCCACAAAACGGGTGATCACCTCAGGGGTAGTGTCTCTTCCTAATGTCACCCTCAAGGAAGAGAGTGCCAGTTGCGGAGGAATGCCCAGAGCAAGCAACACCTCTGAAGGCTGAGGACTGCCGGTCTTGCAGGCAGAACCCGATGAACAGGCAAATCCCTTCACATCGAGCATCATTAAAAGCGTATTACCGTCCACGCGATCAAACACAAAACTGGCATGATTGGGCAAACGCATCACCGGATGGCCGGTTAATTGACTGCCCGGAATGCGGGTGAGCACAGTATCAATCAAAGCATCCCGCATGGACTGATAATGGTGTGCCCTCTCTTCCGGGTTGGACTGGGCAATCTTCAACGCCTCCGCCAGTCCCACAATATATGGCACATTATGAGTTCCCGCACGCAGGTAATTTTCTTGCTTTCCTCCGGTTTGCACGGCTACGACAGGTGTGCCTTTCCGAATGTACAGTGCACCGGCACCTTTTGGACCATAGAACTTATGCGCTCCAATGGAAAGCAAATCCACGTTATCCCGTTGAACATCCATTTTCAAATGCGCGGCGGCTTGCACGGCATCTGTGTGGAAAGGTACACCCTTTTCCTGGCAAATTCTACCAATTTCAGCAATGGGATTTATGGTGCCAATTTCATTATTGGCATAAATAACCGACACCAGTGCGGTATCTTTGCGGATGCGTCGTGCCACCTCATCCGGGTCGACCATGCCAAACGAATCCACAGGCAACAGTTCGACCTCAAACCCTTCCCTCTCTGCCAGATCAAAAGCCGTGTGGGAAACCGCATGATGTTCAACCGGAGTGGTCAAGAGGTGAGTTTTCCCATTGAGATTTCGTTGAGCACGGGCAACGCCGCGAAGCGCCAGATTGTCGCTTTCTGTTCCACAACCGGTAAATACAATCTCTGCCGGCTCGGCGTTTAAGCAGGAAGCAACTTCTTCCCGAGCCAATTCGACGGCATTTTCTGCCTGCTGTCCCCAGAAATGAACCGAGGAAGGGTTTCCAAACTGATCGGTGAAAAATGGAAACATTTTTTCCAACACCTTTGAATCGAGTGGTGTTGTGGCCGCATAATCAAGATAATAACGTCCCTGAGACATATCCTTATCCAGACTTTATATCAATTCTACCCTTTGCAAGGGTTTTCACAAGGTCTTTTTTCTTCTTTAAACCCTGTTATAATAACATAAATTGTTCTATTTCTCACTTTTCGGAGATAATATGTCCCATACTATCCGATTTGGAACTGATGGCTGGCGCGGTGTGATTGCTGAAGACTACACCTTTGCAAATGTTCGACGTGCGACACAGGGCTACGCTTCTTACATGATTCGGCATGGAAAAGCCGGGGCAACATTTGTCATTGGTCATGACAAACGTTTTCACTCAGAGAATTTTGCCCTCGCCGCTGCTGAAGTCATGGCTGGAAACGGTCTGAAAGTCCTGCTAACAGATGGAGCAACGCCAACTCCGGTGATTGCTTATTCGGTTGTCCATCACAAAGCCGCTGGCGCGATCAATATCACCGCTTCCCACAATCCTCCAACGGATAATGGCTTCAAAGTACGCAACGAATTCGGGGGCGCAATTGATCCGGATGGCTTGAAAGAAATTGAAGCGCTGATCCCCGAAGACGAATCCGATGTAAAGCGCATGCCCGCCTCAGACGCAGAGGCTCAAGGGCTCATTCAACGATTTGATCCCGCTCCGGCTTACATCGAACATTTGAAAGCGTTAATTGATGTTGAACCCATCAAACAGGCTGGATTGAAAGTAGTGGTGGACTGCATGTGGGGAAATGGCGCCGGGTGGTTCCCCCGCATTCTTGCCGGCGGGAAGACTGAGATCGTAGAAATCCACAACGAGCGCAACCCCATTTTCCCCGAAATGAAACGGCCTGAACCGATTCCACCCAATATCAATGTGGGATTGAAGAAAACCGTTGACCTTGGAGCCGATGTCCTTCTGATTACCGATGGAGACGCAGATCGGGTCGGCGTCGGGGATGAAAAAGGCAACTTTATCAACCAGTTGCAGGTGTATGCATTGCTGGCGTTATATCTGCTGGAAGTACGCGGCGAGCGGGGAGCCATTGTAAAAACTCTCTCAACTACCAGTATGCTGGAAAAACTGGGCAAGATGTACAACATCCCCGTTTACGAGACTGGGGTAGGGTTTAAGTATGTGGCTCCAAAAATGCTGGAAACCAACGCTATGATTGGTGGTGAAGAATCCGGCGGGTATGCCTTCCGCGGAAACGTTCCCGAGCGAGATGGAATTCTGGCTGGTTTGTACATTC
Source organism: Anaerolinea thermophila (assembly GCF_020723905.1). Lineage (GTDB taxonomy): Bacteria > Chloroflexota > Anaerolineae > Anaerolineales > Anaerolineaceae > Anaerolinea > Anaerolinea thermophila_A. The sequence goes on along the minus strand of NZ_DYHZ01000003.1, from coordinate 428,045 downwards.
TTGACATGATGGTGAAATTACAGCGCAAACCCAGCGAATTAATTGATTTACTCTTCAGCAAGGTGGGTCCTCATTTCTATGATCGGGTGGACCGTACCTTCAAGGGTGAAAGAAGCGCCCGGGAACAAGCCATCCTAGCCGCCAATCCCGCCACCATCGGTGGTCTCAAAGTCACTGGTTTGAATACCACGGATGGTTTTAAATTCTCCTTAGAGGATGGCGGCTGGTTGCTGATCCGTTTCTCTGGGACAGAGCCCATCATGCGGGTGTATTGTGAAACCACCCACAAAGACCGGGTGCCTTTCATTCTCAAGGACGGATTGAGAATTGCCGGGCTGGAGTAAATGAACAAAGTCTACTTAACAGATACTCACTGTCATCTGAACCTTAACACGTTTGATGCTGATTTGGAGGAGGTTCTCGAACGCGCAGTTCGGGCAGGGGTAGAGCGAATTCTCGTTCCCGGAATTGACGTTGAGACCAGCGTTCGTGCTGTTGAACTGGCTCAGCGATATCCACAGGTATTTGCGGCTGTGGGTATTCATCCAAACAGTGCAGGAGATTGCTGGTCTCAAACCGCTTATTCGGAACTAGCAGATCTGGTTAAAGTTCCAAAAGTGGTTGCAATTGGGGAAATCGGACTGGATTACTACCGAGAACATACCCCTGCGGACATTCAAAAAAACGCACTCGAAGCCCAGCTCGATCTTGCAGCAAACAGAGGTCTCCCTGTTGTGCTTCACAACCGCAACTCGGAAACAGACCTCCTCCAAATCTTGCAAACATGGGTTGATACGAGCAAAGCGCCAAACCGATTAGGAGTCTGGCACTCCTTTGAAGGTCCTCTAAGTCTTGCTTGTCAGGTTATTGGTATGGGGTTTTATCTGGGAATATCAGGACCAATCACCTATAAAAACGCAGTAGAAAAAAAACGCATCATCAAAGAATTGCCCAAAAATCGAATTCTCATTGAGACCGACGCGCCCTTCTTAACGCCCCATCCACATCGTGGAAAAAGAAATGAACCCATGTTTGTGACGCTGATTGCCGAAGAACTGGCAAGACAGTTTGACCTGTCTGTACCAGAAGTCTGGCAAATTACAACCCAAAATGCAACATCGCTCTTTTTATGGGAGAGTTAAAATTGACCTCGGCTGTTACTTTTATGGTTTCCATTCAAGATGACCTGCGTGAAGTTGAAGCCTTAATGCGCTCACAGGCAGATGAGCGCTATCCTGATCTAAAGGCTGCGATAGATTTACTTTTAAATGCCGGTGGAAAACGCATTCGTCCTACTTTGACGATTCTGGCAGGGAAAATGCTCAAAGCCCAGCGAGAGCCATTGCTTAATCTTGCCGCTGCCATTGAAATGCTTCATACCGCCACACTGGTTCATGATGATTTGATTGATGGGTCTTTGCTACGCCGGGGAATGCCTACACTGAATTCACGCTGGTCACCTGGCGCCACCGTTTTGACCGGAGATTATCTGTTTGCTCGCGCTGCAAACCTTGCATCACAAACCGACTCGGTGCCGGTGATGAAACTCTTTTCCCATACTCTCTCAATTATTGTGGGTGGGGAATTGACTCAATTATTCAGTACGCGTTGTAAGGTAGATCGAAACAACTATTACCAGCGTATCTTTGCCAAAACGGCTTCTCTCTTCGAGATGTCTGCGAAATCAGCGGCATTGTTATGTCTTGCTCCCGATGCGGTGGCTGAAGCCTTAAGGGCTTACGGATATGCGGTGGGAATGGCTTTTCAAATCGTTGACGACATTCTGGATTACACCGGTGAACAAGCCACCCTTGGTAAACCCATTGGGAGCGATTTACGGCAGGGCATTGTCACTTTACCCGCCATTTATTTTGCCGAAATGCATCCTGAGCATGACCTGACCCATTATCTGGTCGATGGGCTTTGTATTGACGATCAAGACGAGATAGAACGGCTCATTGACTCAATCCGTTCCAGTGAGGCCATTGAACGCAGTCATCAGGAAGCCATTCAGTTTGTCGAAACAGCCATCCGGAACCTCAATCAATTCGAACCCTGTCCTGAGCGTCTCGCCCTGGAGGAATTAGCGCATCATGTAGTGGATCGGAGGTTCTAAATGGACACTTTTCCCCGAACAGAAGTTGGGGGAGTGAGTTTACCCCGTCTCATTGTTGGAACCAACTGGTTCCTGGGATACTCTCACACCAGCATGGCAAAGGACCGCTTTATCAAGGATCTGCAAACCCGTGACAGGATCGTGAAAGTTTTGCTTGCCTTTTTACAATACAATATTGATGCCGTCATGGGACCTTTGCATCCGCTACTGGAAGAATCCATTCAGGAAGCCGAACAGCGTTCAGGAAAATCCATTTACCGGATTTACACGCCATGGTTCAATATTTTGCCGGGTGGTCCCAAAGAGAACGAGCCAGAAGTGGTTTTCGATCAATGTGCTGAGTGGCATGCCACTTTTTGTTTGCCACATCAAGCCGTCACGGACGCTTTGCTGGATCGTATGTACCGCACCATTCGCAATCTGGATCGCTATACGAGGATGATTCGAGAGCGCGGAATGATCCCGGGGCTTTCCACGCACATGCCGGAAACGCCGGTCATTTGCGATGAAATGGGTGCGGATGTGGAAACCTATATCCAGATTTATAATGCTGCGGGTTTCCTGATGCAGGTTGAAGCAGACTGGGTAATGAATATCATTCGTAATGCCAGAAAACCGGTCATGACCATTAAACCCCTTGCGGCAGGGCGACTTCTTCCGGTTGTTGGACTTTCTTTTGTTTGGAGCACCATTCGTCCCGTAGATATGGTAGTCATAGGAACAACAACTCCCGAAGAAGCCCGGGAGGTTGTTGAAATTTCGCTTGATCTTCTCAGCCAGCGAATTCCGGAATACGAACTCCAAAAAACCCGCAGTAAGAAATCGCTGTCCTGATTACAATTCAATCATCACTTTCATGTATTTTCCTTGCGATTCCTCAATGGCAAGGTAAGCCTTGAGATAATCCTGAAACGGAAAGCGGTGAGTAATCAGGGGTTGTAACTTCAGCAACCCGGCATGGATGAGGTTTATGGCTGTTTCATAATCCGGACGTTGGTACATTAATGTGCCCACCAATGACAGTTCACGATCCTGAACAAGCCCCAAATCCACAACCGGTTTCTCGGCAAATACGCCAACAACAACAATTGTTGTGCCTTTTCGGGCAATGTTGACTGCTTGAGCAATGGTGGGTTGAACTCCCACGCATTCAAGAATCAAATCGGCTTTCTCCTGCCCCATTTGTTGGATGACCGCTGTGGATAAATCCTCTTTTGCTGTGTTAACTCCTTCAATCCCACACTCTTTCGCCTTTTCCAATTTATAATCACTGAGATCGGTAATCAAAACTTTTTGAGCCCCTTGAGCCCTGGCAACCTGTGCAACCAGATTTCCTATAGTCCCAGCACCTAACACCAGCACTTTCATTCCAGGAACAAATCCACCCCGTCTCAAAGCATGAACCGCCACTGAAACCGGTTCTACCATTGCGCCTTCATCCAGGCTAACACCTTCTGGAAGTTTCAACACTTTACTGGCTTCCACAGCAAAATATTCCTGGGCTGCGCCACCAGTTTGGAATCCCATCACCTTGAGATTTTCACAGATATGCTCCATACCATGTTTACATGGATAACATTCCCCGCAAGTCACCTGAGGCATAAACACAACGGATTCTCCCGGAGAAAATCCCTGCACGTTTGTTCCCACCTCAGCAATCACACCTGAAACTTCATGCCCCTGAACAACCGGATAAGACGTATAGGGATGTTTTCCATGATAGACATGAATATCCGAACCACATACCCCAATTCTTTGAATGGCTATCAGGACCTGATTTTCTGCTGGTAGGGGCTTCTCAACCTCATGAAACTTTATCTTTCCCGGTTCAACCATCACTGCCTGCAGCATCTTATTCCTCCTTCAAAGGCAACTTTTCCATTGCAAACTCCAGATGAAGTTCTCGAAGTACGTGCTCTTCTGGCATTCCGCTGGTTAAGTTCCAGCCGCATGCTTCATAATACTCCCGTCTGAGGGTCTGGACATCGGGAATAAAACCGGCTTGTCCCCCCTCGGGTAACGCCTTTAACAACAAAGCAGGGAGTTTCTCACCTTCCGGAGAATATCCCAAAGCGAGATTGTATAACCGTTTTAAATTCCAGATCCTTTCTCCTGCTTTCATGAGGGATTCCAGCGTCCATTCCTGTCCGGTAGCAGAATTCAGCAAATCCACCACATCATGTGGGGAGACAGAAGCAAAAAAGCACATAACCAGACTGTTGCAAACCGAACGCCAGTGTTGATGACGGGCAACAAATCTGGCTTTCCCGGCGTCGGTAAAACGGTCGGTCATTGGAATGCCGATTTCTTCCATTGTGCCGCCTAACTCTACCGTGAAGAAATCACTCTGGTTATGGCAGGCACCGCGAGGGGAAGTCAGGTAAGAGAGTGTCTGTCCGCTGAAAGCCCGTGGATCATGCATGGCGACATCCAAACCGTTCACCTGAACCGCTAATTGTTCAGCCCCAAATCGAGCAGCAAATGTGCGGCTCCCCTGAGCCATCCATGCGCCAATCCCCTCCCGATGAGCAATTTTTTCAAGAAGGATAAACGCTGGCTGAGGGTCTCCCCACTGCAGAGATAAACCATCCGTATCTTTCTGGCTTATGATCCCCTGATCAAACATCAGGTAAGCCAATCCAATCACACTCCCTGCTGAGATTGAATCCATTCCCAGTCGGTCACACTTTTCTCCAAGTGCGGTAATTGCAGCGAGGTCGTCAACCAGCAACTGAGAACCAAATGAACAAATGGTTTCGTACTCCGGGCCTTTTGTTCTTGTCTCCGTCTGATATGGGCCTTCAGGAATTGATACCACTCTTCCGCAGGAAATAACACATCCCTGACAGGCAGCCGTGCCAACCAGAATGGTTTCCGCCATTTGCGCGCCGCTGATTTTATCGGCGCTCTCGAATTTCGCTTCTGTCCAGTATTTCTGAGGCATATCACCAAGCATTTGAAGATACTCCGCGGCGCCTGAAGTGCCCGTAGCACGGAACACTGCCGTCATATTGTGATTTGCCAACTCTTTATTAATCTTGATGCGTTGCGCGGCAAATTGCTCCGGAAAAGCGATAGGCAACTTCTGAGTTCCCCGAACTGCCAGTGCTTTAAGATTTTTTGATGCCATCAACAGACCCAACCCCGTCCGCGCTGCTGCTCGCCCGTGGTCCGAGAAAATTCCCGAGAAAACCACCCCATTTTCTGCAGCAAGTCCAATGCAGGCTATTCTGGCTCGTGGTTCCTCCAGTTCAAGGCGGATCTGGTTCTGGGTTTCATAGATATCCGTTTTTCCCCAAAGATGTGAGGCATCCCGAACTTGCACATTACCCTGATTCACCCAGAGATAAACCGGAGAAGGCGCTTTTCCTGTAATCAGAATTGCATCGAAACCTGCATGCCGTAATTCAGGTCCGACGAATCCACCGATATTTGCTTCGCCCCACCAGCCGGTCTGGGGAGAACGCCCACACACCGTAAATCTCCCGGTTGCCGGGCCAGAAGCCCCGGTGAGGGGTCCAGTAATGAATAACAGAGGGCTTTCCGGATCCAAAGGGGCAATCGAAGGATTAAGCCAGTCCCACAGCATTCTGACCCCCAGGCCACTTCCGCCAACATATTCTCTCAGATAGGACTCCGGAATGGTTGAATGTTCAATTGAACCTGTGGTTAAATCCACCAGGAGAAGACGGTTATTCATATAAAACTCCCTTAGAAAGAAACATCCTTCCCGTGATAGGTAACCCGAAACAACCGTGTTAATTCATCAGTATCGGGAATCCTGATTCCCATCAAAGTCTGAGAGTCGTTCAGGGCAAAAGAGACAAGGTTATCCAGATCATCTTCAAATGTCTTTTCTTCAATTCCCAATTCCGAGATTGAAAGAGGTTGCCCCACTTCAGTTTCCAGGTCACGGATTTTGTCAATCAGCCACCGAACCGCTTCCTGATCGGTGGTAAAAGTGCCACCCAAAATTTGAGCAATTTCACGATAACGAGATTCGACTCCCCCATTTGCATAATATGCCATTGTATAGGGTAAAAATAAAGCCACAGCCCTCCCATGTGGGATATTAAAACGTGCTCCAAGCGCATGTCCCATTCCATGGGCTAACGCCGCCATTGCATTCCCAAAACCCAAACCAGCGATGGTTGCGGCATTTTGCATATGTTCACGCGCTTCCAAATCTTTACCATTGTGATAGGCACGAGGCAGGTAGGAAAAAATCAAACGAATAGCCTGCAAACATAGGCCATCAGAAAAATCATTATGCCAGGCACTGGTATATCCCTCAATTGCGTGGGTTAAGGCATCCAGTCCTGTATCTGCGGTGATCCGAGGTGGCAAATTGACAATCAACTCTGGATCCAGTATAGCCAAATCTGGAATGCACTCCCGATTTCCCAACCCCAGTTTCTGATGAGTATCCCTGTCGCTCAGAACAATTGCCCATGTGGCTTCAGAGCCTGTTCCAGCAGTGGTTGGAATGGCAATCATTCGAGCCTTTTTTCGTAAGTAGAGAGGTTCAACCGGGCTGATTGCTACCGGGTCAATATCTGGGCGTTCGTATAACACCCACATGGCTTTCGTGGCATCCATTACCGAGCCACCGCCCAGAGCAATGATCCAATCCGGCTCAAATTGAATCATTTTCTGCGCGCCCTGTTCAACGATAACAACCGATGGATCCGATTCAACGTCGAGATATGTCTCTACCTGGAAATGGTTTTCCTGTAAAAGAGACCGGATTTTTTCTACAAGCCCCAAACGTTCCAGAGTATGATCCGAAACCAGAAACGCTTTTTGCCCGGAAATTTGTGACAAATGGGAGAGGGCACTTTCGCCATATACGATTTGAGGACTTTGAAAGTACCACATATTTCCCCCCTCACAACGGAAATTCGGTAGGAATACGGGTACAACTCTCTACCAGTTCTTTCGCGGCACGTACATTTCTCATGACCATAGCCATATTTCCCGTTAGTTTCAACTGGCCGGTCATCATTGCCTGCATGGGATCCAATTGCTTGGTCATTACTTTCTTCCACACTGAAACGGGGCCAGAGAGACGGAATGCTGATTTAACCGTTTCTCCCTCAGGGATCTCATAAGCATTGCGACATTTTCCATGCCATAAGTCCATATACAGCAAGACAGTTTTTTCCAGTTTTCCTCCTGGTTCGATCACAAAGACAAAATCACCTTCCCAATTTTTGGCAGCCTCTTCATATGAAGCGCTTTGATTGAGATCTTCCATCATGGCTTTAATCCATTGATCACTGGGAAATGGAATAGACATAAGGCTCCTCCTTAGTAAATGAACTGAATATATTTTAGACCCAATCCTGAAAAGGACTGAACCTTATATGCATACTCGTACATGACTGAAGCCTCAAGTAAAATTAAAGTACATGTATACTTTGCCTGTTTTCCCTCTCCAAACGGTACTCTTTCCCAAAACCCCCATCCATCTGCACATTTTTGAAGACCGTTACAAAAAGATGATCCGTCATGTGCTCGAAAGCGATTTATTGTTTGGCGTCTGTCTGATTCGTACCGGTGTTGAAGCCTATGGTCCTCTTCCCAAACCTTATCCTGTCGGTTGTACGGCTCGAATTATCGAAGTTCAGCCTCTTGCTGAGGGAAAAATGAATTTGACTGCTATTGGAGAAGAGCGTTTCCACATTCGTTCTTTCGTTCAACAAACCCCCTATTTGATAGCCGAAGTAGAAAATCATCCATTCCACCAAATCCATACCCTGGAAACCCTGAAACTGAAAAATGTCCTCTTTGAGTACTTGTTTGAGTACGTCAGATTGCAGGGTGTCTTTGAATTTTCCACGCACGATTCTGAAACTCTTAACCTTTTTCTGGAAGAGTTGAAGGAGAGCGAAGATCTTTCAAGCACGCTTTTCCTGACTGCTTCTTTATTGCAGATTCCTTCCTATGAAAAGCAACAACTTCTGGAAAAAGAATCAATCCCTCATTTCATGAAACAACTTATCCAGATTTTGCGCCGCGAAATTGTCTTGCAAAAAAGAATTTTCTGGCATTCTGAACCTATTGTTAATCGAATCGCGCGATTAAATTAAATTTTTTCTTTACAAACCCTAATCTGTAGTATAAAAGTATCAGGCTAGTAAACTTGTACCTTTCAGGATGTATAAATTTATGTCTGATATTCGCGTTCCTTTTGGCTCAGGTATGCAATCCTGTTCCATACCTGCGGAATTTCCGGTTGAATGGATCCTGCCACCCGAGATTGCCGGAAGCGATGATCCTCTCCATGTGATCGAAGAAGCGCTTAATCATCCTTTGGATTTTAAATTTCCTGATCAGGTTCAACAGGTGACTATCAGCGTAAATGATAAAACCCGCCCGGTGCCTCATCATCTGATCCTGCCTCCTCTGCTGAACTGGCTAAATCGGCATGGTATCTCTGATGACAAAGTTTCCATATTGATTGCTACAGGGACGCATGTTCCATTAAGTCCAACAGAAATCCAATCCTTACTGCCGGATGAAATCCTCAAACGCGTTCGATGTATTTCGCATGATTGCGATGAATCCGAAAATCTTGTTTTTATCGGAGTGACTTCTAGAGGTACTCCTGTCTGGGTCAATCGGGTATTCTATCAGGCTGATCTGAAAATTTGCACCGGTGATATTGAACCACACCATTTTGCCGGATTTTCTGGTGGCGTAAAAACTGCCGCAATTGGACTGGCAGGAAGAAAAACGATTAACCGCAATCATGCCTGGATAACAGATTCAAAAGCGTGGATAGGTATTTATGAAAATAATCCGCTCCGAGAGGACATTGAAGAAATTGGCTCGATGATGGGGGTTCATTTTGTGCTGAACACCATTTTGAACGAAAAAAAGGAAGTTTTATATGCACTTGCAGGAAATCCTCAAAAGGTCATGAAATCTGGAATTCCTCTGGTATTAAAGGTGTGTACGACACAGAAGAAAGGATTGTTTGACCTGGTTATTGCTTCAGCAGGCGGCTATCCCAAGGACATTAATTTCTATCAAGCCCAGAAGGCCTTAACTCATGCTACAACCATCACTCGAAAAGGGGGAACAATCATTCTGGTCGCTGAGTGCAGAGAAGGAAGTGGTAATCAAGCCTTTGAAGAATTTATGAGAGGGGTGAAATCCCCGCAGGAAGTCTTTGAAAGGTTCGCTCAGCAACCGTTCCGAGTCGGTCCTCACAAGGGATATCAGGTGGCTCGGATTGTCCAGGATTACCGGGTTTACCTGGTTTCCCACATTCCTAAGGATATTGCCAGATCCTGGCTGGTAAGTCCTCATGAGAGTTTGGAAAACGCTGTGCAGGAAGCACTGTCGGAGAAAAAAGCGCCCATTCGAATCGGCATTATGCCCTTTGCAACTACCACGCTGCCCACTCCTTAAATATTTTCATCGAATCCATAACGAGTTCAGGATTTATGGGTTAGAATAAAGGCATAATATAAGAGGATGGAATATGGAACAAACACCTTCTACAACCGGAAAAACAACCATTGCACCTGAAGTGCTCTTAACCATCGCCCGATTAAATACCCTGAGTGTACCGGGAGTTGCCCGGCTCAGCGCAGCACCGGCTGATGTGAACCAGTTATTCTCCAGGAATCCACAGGAAGGGGTAAAAATTTCTGTAGATCACGGAGTAGTCTATGCTGATATTTATGTAGTTTTAACGAAAGATGTCAATGTGAGAGAAGTGGGAAGAGCCATTCAACAGAAGGTTTCTCGAGCCATTTCAGAAATGCTTGGCATGGAAGTCGGGAAAATCAATGTTCACGTAGAGGATATTGATTACACGGTTGAAGCGTAACCTATGAAGTTAAGAACTCGCGCTCGGGCTGTGGCTCTTGAAGCCCTGTATGAAATTGACCTGACCAATCATTTACCCGGTGAGGTCTTAGATGAACGGATAAAAGACGCCAAACTTCAAAACGAACTGGCTGATTTTGCCAGAGAAATTGTCATGGGGGTATTGCCAATCACACAGCAGTTAGATGAGCAAATCGCCAAACATGCCCCTGAATGGCCTCTTGATCAGGTAGCCGTGATTGATCGTAATATTTTGAGAATTGCCCTGTGGGAATTTGCAGTTGGGCAATGTACGCCGGTTAAGGTTGCCATCAACGAAGCAGTTGAATTAGCCAAAAAATATGGGTCAGATAGTTCTGCGCGTTTTGTCAACGGGGTGTTGGGAAGTCTGGCGGACAGAGAAGCAGAAATCAAACAAGACTTTAACCATCCAAAGCCTTCATTAGATCCACAAGAAACTTCAAAAAAATAATTAAAGGGGATTACGAAGATGAGAAGAGCGCAATCTCGAACAAAATCAAGTTTGCTCATTGCTCTTCTCATCTTGTTGTTTGTGTTTTCATCATGCACTTCACCAACTCCAACAGCCCAAATTCTTTCGGCTAATACCTCTTCCACAACGTCCCAAACGCTTATGGCGGAGGTTGTATTCAAGGTAACACTTCCGCAAGCATTACAAGAAGGACAAACTTTAAGCATTGAAGTTCTGGACGAAGTTACAGGGATTGCACTCAATCCACGACGATATTCTCTTGAAAAACAAAGCAACCTAGAATATTCAATTCGTCTGCCTTTTCCAGTAGGAAGTCTGGTTAAGTACCGATACATTCGGGAAGGGAAAGGGGTTGCAATTGAGTACAACACCCAAAGAAAGCAGATTCGATATCGGTTGTTTTATGTAAAAGACCCTGGTAGCGTGGATGATTATATTGCCGGCTGGAATGATACTCCCTACCAAGGTCCAATCGGTAGAATCCAGGGATATGTTTTAAACGCCATTGACAGAACTCCTGTACCGAATGTCCTGGTTACTGCCGCTGGAGTCACCATGCTGACAGCGGCTGATGGCTCCTTCACACTGGATGGCCTTCCCCCCTGGACACATCACCTTGTGGCAGTCAGTCTAAAAGGAGAATTTTTACCATTCCAGCAAGGTGCTAAAGTCATGGAAGAAGCCATGACACCTGCAGAAATACTTGTCCAGCCAGCGCCAAAAGTTAAGGTGACTTTTATTGTGTCTCCTCCAGTGGATAGCCCAAAGGGCATTCCTATCCGAATGGTGGGGAATATATCTGCTCTGGGAAACACCTTCGCAGATCTTCGCGGTGGAATGAATATTTTAGCCTCCCGAGCACCTTATTTAAGTTATCAACAGGATGGTACCTATCGTATTACTCTGGAACTTCCCGCCGGTCTGGATTTACAGTACAAATACACCCTTGGGGATGGTTTTTGGAATGCAGAAAGAACCCAACAAGGGGAATTTCGTCTCCGACAATTGATTATTCCTGAGCAGGAAGTGATCATTCAAGATCAAATTGAAACGTGGAAATCTCCCGGAAAAGGAAGTATTTCTTTTTATGTTTCTGTTCCTGAAACAACCGGAGCCAATGAAACTGTTTCGATTCAGTTCAATCCCTATGGGTGGACTGAACCACTACCAATGTGGCCCCTTGGGAATCATCAATGGATGTATGTTCTTTACAGCCCTCTTGATGCTATTGGTGAAACCGCATATCGGTTCTGCAAAAACGATCAATGCGGTATTGCGGATGATTTGACTACTTTTGGACCCGATAACCCCGGTACAAAACGATTTAACCCACCCACGGAGGATATTAAAATCACCGAAATAGTAAAAGAGTGGAAATTCCAGTTACCTCCTCTTGAGCCGGTGACAGTGCCAGCAGGCTCTCAACCCCAAAAATCACCATCTTTTATTCAGGGTGTTGCTTTTGCTGCGGACTATCATCCCTCCTGGCAACCATTTATTCCATGGGCAATTGAGGATATTGCCACTATCCATGCTAACCTGCTGGTCCTCTCCCCTACATGGCATTTTACAACGACAAATCCGCCTAACCTTCAATGGTTAACCGGTGTAGATGCTACATGGGAAGATCTTTCCAGCACGATCCAAATCGCAAAAAACAAACAAATCAGCATTGCTGTTCGCCCTACCGCATCATTTGAAAAACCTCCTGCAGTGTGGTGGGGAGATTGCCCGGGGACTTCGGGTTGGTGGCAAACCTGGTTAGACCGATACCGAATGTTTATCCTGCACCATGCCATGCTGGCTCACCTGGCCGAGGCAGAAATTTTTATCCTTAATCCTGAAAACCTGGACCCGGTTCTTCCAGGCAATTCCTTACCTAACGGTGCTCCCGTAATGAGTGCCGCAGATTTGAACGCATACTGGATTGATCTGATTCACCAGATCAGGACAGTTTACCCTGGTAAAGTAGCCTGGCAGGTTTCGTCTTCTCAGAATCTTGATCCATTAAACGAAGTGTTACGTGAAGTGGACCTCTTGTTCATCCATGTTTATGAGCCGCTTACCAGTGTAGAAGAACCAAAAGCAGAAGATATTATTCCTGCGGCGCGAGAACTTGTTGAAAACAAGATTCGGCTCATCCGCGATCGTTTTGATCTCCCAATCATCATTGAACTGGCATATCCTTCTGTAAAAGGAAGTGCAAACGGGTGCGTTCCATCGAATGGAACCTGTTTACCCTTGTTTGTCTTCTATCAGGGAGGGCTGGATGTTCCTGCAGCGGAAGAGTCTTTTCAGGAACAGGCTGAAATTTATAATGCCTTTCTTCAGGTAATCAGTCAATCTGACTGGGTTGCTGGTATTGTTAGCGACGGGTATTTCCCCCCCATTGCACTGGCAGACAAGTCAGTGTCCGTTCGAGGGAAACCTGCTGAAGATGTTTTATGGTTTTGGTTTACTCAATTTCACCCCAAAGAATAAATCAGGAGACTACTGATGATTTACACAGGTACACCGGGAGATTATGGTCTTGAACTGCATGGGCTTCAAAACCTTCGCACCGTCTTCTGGAATTTACCCCCTGCCGGTCTCATCGAACAATCTATTTTACGAGGAGAAAGCATACTTTCTCGAACAGGTGCAGTGGTTGTAAATACTGGGAAACACACCGGACGTTCTCCAAATGACAAATTTGTAGTGAAACACCCTTCCCTTCAAAACCAAATCTGGTGGGGAAAGGTCAATCAGCCACTTTCGCCAGATAAATTCGATCGGTTACTTGCCAAAGCAAAAGCCTATCTTCAGGGGAAGGACGTATTCATACAAGATCTGCAAGCCGGTGCTCATCCTTCGTTTTCTCTCCCTATCCGTCTCATCTCAGAGCGAGCATGGGCGGCTTTATTTGCGTACAACCTTTTCCTGAGACTTCCACAGGATCAACTGGTGCATCATCGTCCTGAGTTTACCATCTTCCATTTGCCAGATTTTCTGGCTTCTCCAGAAGAAGACGGCACTCGAACCGGAACTGTGATTGCCCTGGATTTAGAAAAGAAAGTGATTCTCATCACCGGTACCAGTTATGCTGGAGAAATTAAAAAATCAGTCTTTACGGTTCTCAATTACCTCTTACCGCTGAAGGGCATTCTATCTATGCACTGCTCTGCTAATATTGGGACAAAGGACGATGTGGCTCTGTTTTTCGGCTTATCGGGAACCGGTAAAACGACTTTATCCTCAGATCCCGAGCGTCGGCTCGTTGGTGATGATGAACATGGTTGGAGCGATGATGGAATTTTTAACTTTGAAGGCGGTTGCTATGCCAAAACCATCCATCTTCGCCCAGATTTAGAGCCCTTAATCTGGCAGGCAACGCAGAGTTTTGGGGCAGTTCTCGAAAATGTAACCTGCGATAATCAGACTCGTGAACTGGATTTTGACGACGATCATCGGACAGAAAATACCCGCGGTGCGTATCCCCTCCATTACATTCCCAATTACGTTCCAGAAGGAAGAGGAGGGCACCCTAAGAACATCTTCTTCTTATCTGCCGATGCCTTTGGTGTTTTACCTCCCATAGCCCGTTTAACTCCAGAACAAGCCATGTATTACTTTCTTTCAGGATATACCTCTAAACTAGCGGGAACTGAAACAGGTTTGGGGGCTGAACCTCAGACAACTTTCTCGGCCTGTTTTGGAGCCCCCTTCTTACCTTTGCATCCATCGCGATATGCCCATCTTTTAGGGGAAAAAATTCAACGACATCAAACCACAGTCTGGCTGGTCAATACAGGATGGACGGGGGGACCATACGGCATCGGGCAACGGATTCGATTGCCATACACCAGAGCCCTCATTCGCGCCGCCCTAAATGGAGACCTGGCAAATGTTCCTTATCAGGTTGAACCATTCTTCGGATTAAGCATTCCCCTTGAATGTCCAGGGGTACCGGGCGAGATTCTTAATCCACGCCAGACGTGGGCAGATCCTGTAGCGTATGAGAGACAAGCCGAACTTCTGGTGAATCAATTTGTGAAGAACTTTGAGCCCTTTGCTCAAGAAGTTTCACCAGAAATATTACTGGCAGGTCCTGGCGGAAGGGATATTAAGGCTATAAAGCCGGGCTAAGCAAAGAAAAGCAGGTAGAAGGTAGCAAAAATTAAATAGGGACCATAAGGTATCGCCGTGAAGGCTTGATATTTCTTTTTAATGATCATTGTCAGTAAAATCACTCCACTGATAATACCGCCCCCAACAATCGCCAGAAAAAGCCCTGCAAGCACACCAGGCCAACCGAGGATTAATCCAATAATTCCACCAAGGATAACATCTCCAAAGCCCATAGCCACTTCAGGTATAGGCTCTCCACGACGTTTTTCCATCCACCGACGAAACAATTCCCCGCCCAGGAAAAAAATAAACATTAAGCCAGCACCGGCAGCGCCACCCAGAATAGTGACAACCACCCCATGAATGTCAGTACCCACAAAAAAAGCAAGGATTGCTCCAACAATTGAGGTTTTTTCCAAAATCAGGCGGTGTTCAAAATCAATGACTACAACGAGAGCAGAGTAAGTCAGCCATAACACGGCTTCAACCAGAGAAAGACGCTGAGCGCCTATGGACTCAACAAAAACAAATACAATTCCTAACCCGAAATGAAGAAGCCATGAACGCAGTAGTCGCGGAGTGCCACAATGTTTACAGGGCGCAAGAGTCCAGTAGTCCAACCACCCCATCTCCTTGCGACAGGAAGAACAAATCAACCCACCTAATCTTCTTTCAATCGGAAGCCAGTCCGACAACCAGTTTACCATCCCCCCCGCTACCCATCCCAGAATAAATAACAGGATTTTTATAATCATCTTAAAACCTCTCAGAGTCCTTGATGATCTTCTTAAAGTAAGGTAAAAACATCAGTTATGGATAACCTTGAGAAAATCCTGCACATATGGCTGACCGATCCAGATATTGGCAATAATGTGGTTCGTATGGAAGAAATTCCCCCACGTCAAGCCGTATGGGTGAATATTCCAGATTCCCTCCATCCAGGATTGAAGAACGCACTTCACTCTTTAAAGATTTATCAATTATACAGCCATCAAGGTGAAGCCTATCAAAAAATTATCGAAGGGAATCATGTCGTTATTGTGACGGGAACTGCCAGCGGAAAAACACTTGCATATAACCTTCCCGTTCTGGATTATTGCCTGAAAAACTCTTCTACGCGGGCACTTTACCTGTTTCCAACAAAAGCATTAACTCAAGACCAGCAATCCCAAATGAACCAACTGCTTCAGGCAGACACATCTTTAGTTCAACAAATAACGCTGGGGATTTACGACGGAGATACACCAGCCAGTAGCCGTAATGCCATTCGTAAAAAAGCCCGTGTGGTATTAACAAATCCCGATATGCTTCATATGGGTATTCTGCCCCATCATACCTTGTGGGCTGACTTTTTTAAGAATTTACAATTTATTGTTATTGATGAAGCCCACGTTTACAGAGGGGTATTTGGTTCTCATTTTGCAAACGTCATACGACGATTAAAAAGAATTGCTTCTTTTTATGGTGCTTCACCACAATTCATACTGACCTCAGCGACAATTGCCAATCCTGATTCACTGGCTCTTCAGTTGATAGAGGAAAGAATTGATCTGATCAACCATGACGGGTCGCCTTCGGGACCAAAGAAAATTTTGCTCTACAATCCCCCTGTCATTCAGGAAAGCCTGGGATTACGCGCTAGCGCTGTTCAAGAAGCCATAAAGATACTTACCACCCTGGTTAACCATAATGTGCAGACTATTGCCTTTTCTCGCACCCGGCGAACCGTTGAATTAATGCTCCGTTACCTGAAAGATCGTTTTTCTAACGCCCCACACTGGATAGAAGGATATCGCAGTGGATATTTGCCTGATGAAAGGCGCACCATTGAAGCCAGCCTCCGCAAAGGTGAAATTCGCTGTGTGATTTCGACCAATGCACTGGAACTGGGGATTGATATTGGCTCTCTTTCGGCTTCCGTCATGGTTGGTTATCCCGGTTCGATTGCCTCTACCCGTCAGCAAATGGGGAGAGCAGGGAGAAAAAGTTCACTGGCTTTGTCGATTCTTATCGCCTCTGCCGATCCGCTGGACCAATACTTGATGAGATTTCCTGAGTACATATTTGAGAAATCCCCCGAGATGGCGCTGGTGGATCCAAATAATCTCCTCATTCTGCTTCAGCATATCCGTTGTGCAGCGTTCGAACTCCCTTTTCAGCAGGGGGAAGGATTTGGAGGAGTTCCTTCTGAAATGGTTGAGGAAATTTTGTCCTTCCTGGTAGATTCTGGTGAAATTCATTCCAGCGCCAGACGCTTCATCTGGATGGCTGACCAGTATCCTGCTTCACAAATTTCTTTACGAACAACCTCTCCCGAAACGATTCAATTGCAACAATTCGTTGATGGAAAAGCAGAAACTGTAGGCATTGTGGATTATTCCAGCGCATTTTGGATGGCTCATCCTGGAGCTGTTTATTTACATGCAGGGGATACTTACTGGGTAAAGTCCTTAGACCTGGAAAAAGGCATCGCCCTACTGGAACCAGTGCAGTTGGATTATTATACCGAGCCCATTCAGGACACTGCGGTCGAAAAGCAATCCATTTTGATTAACCAATCTGCTACTGGGGGGGTTAAGTACTTTGGAGAATTAAAAGTCATTCGTCAAGTCACTGGCTTTAAGAAAATCCGCTGGTATTCTCGAGAAAACCTGGGAACTGAATCTCTTGATCTTCCACCCACTACATTGTTAACGGTTGGTTACTGGAGATGTTTAAATAAGGCGTCTGTGGAATTTCTTCGAAAATCAGGTTTATGGCGGAATGATCCCAATGATTATGGCCCAGACTGGGGAAGGATTCGAGACTGGGTAAGAAAACGCGATCATTACACCTGTCAACTTTGTGGTACAGTTGAACAAGGGAAAGCTCATCATGTTCATCATAAAATTCCTTTTCGACAATTCTCCTCACTACAAGAAGCCAATCGCCCGGAAAATCTCATCACATTATGCCCGGCCTGCCATCAAAGGGTCGAAGAAAACTTGCGCATCCAGAGCGGGTTGGCTGGATTGAGTTATTTGATTCATCATGTGGCATCTCTTTTTCTGATGTGCGATTTGGAGGATATTGGGGTATTTTCCGAACCACAATGTGCCCTGGCAGATAGTAGCCCAACCCTGGTAGTATATGATCAGATTCCTGGGGGTATTGGTTTGAGTAAAAAACTGTATGATATTGAGGAGATCCTCTATAAAGAAGCCGCAGTGATTGTGGAAACTTGCCCCTGTCAGCAAGGATGCCCGTCCTGTGTAGGACCCGCGGCTGAAAATGGTGCAGGGGGTAAACAGGAAACGCTAGCCATACTCAATATTTTTAATGGACTGATACAATTGGATTAACGATGGCAAATCTGCGAGAAAAATTACATTCTCTGGGTTATAAAAACGAAAATCTTTCTCAAAAACCTGAGGGAAACATTTTTATTGATAAAAAGGATGGACAAAGGGAAGAAAGCCTTATCCAATCTTCCAGCAAGGTTTATACATTCGTTCACTCGGTCCCTCTGCCGTTTTTCCATGGAGATGTACTCATTGAGCCATCTTTTTCATTTGGCATTCTCAGCGAATGGGTCAAAGCCCCTGAAATTTCCACACTTGACCTTCATGATGTTGCTTTTGTGGATACAGAAACCTCAGGTCTGGTTGGGGGAACGGGAACTTTTGCCTTTATGGTTGGTATTGGAGTGCATCGAGAAGGTCAGTTTCAAGTTTACCAGTTTTTTTTGCCCGATCCGGTTGAGGAATACAGGTTATTAGACGAAATCCTTAATTTTTTAGAACCTTACCGGGTCATCGTCACTTTTAATGGCAAATCGTTTGATCTACCACTTCTTCAAACACGAGTTATCCTCAACCGAATGGAAAACAGGATGGGAGAAAAAATTCATATTGACTTGCTTCATCTTGCCAGGCGATTCTGGAAAGCACGCCTGGAAAGTTGTAGTCTCTCAGAACTGGAAAAACAAATTTTACATATTACCCGTGAACAGGAAGAAATCCCTGGATATCTGATTCCGGAAACTTATTTTAATTACCTGAAATTAAGAGATTTTTCTTTGCTTGATGGGGTTTTCTACCACAATCGTGTGGACATTCTTTCCCTTGCAGCGCTTTTACACTTTATGGGTAGGGTACTGTCGCAACCCCAAGAATCTCCTCTTCATTCCATTGATTTAGCCTCTATTGCTCGCCTGTATCATGATTTAGGACATTGGGAGACTGCATCTGAATTATATGCTCAGTCCATATCGGAGGATATGCCACCGGATTTTTTGGTAAAAACACTCCTCAAGCATGCTGAAATTCATAAAAAACAAGGGAACATTTCCGAAGCCATTGCATTGTGGAAAAAAGCCGCTGATTATGGAAATCTCGAAGCCCATCTTGAACTGGCGAAAATTTATGAACATACTTTGAGACAATTGGATGCTGCTCTTGAGTGGGCAAATCGAGCATTTCATCTTTGCAGTACTCTCCCTGTACCGACATGGAAAAGAAAAGAGTGGCTTCATGAAATTAGCCATCGAATTGAACGATTGGAAGAGAAAAAAAGAAAGGAAATCCATGGATCCGAAACGATTTAAGTGTGTTTACACCACATCGGGAATGCCCTCTGCGGAAATGATTCGCATGTTGCTGGAATCCTACGATATCCCTGTCATCATTGTTCCTGAAAGCGCAGGGATTGCTTATGGGTTAACCGTTGGACCTCTCGGCTCTGTAGATATCCTCGTAGAAGAAGAAGACGTGGAAAGAGCCAATGAAATTTTGCGCCAATATGAACAAGGAGAACTTTCTTCTGAGGAAGACTTGCCCGATAATAATGCTGAGGATTTTACTCTTTAAATTTCTTCGAGTAATTCTGATATTTTTTGCTGAAAACGGGTACTTAATGTTGTGGTAACAGGTCCTGGCGTAATGGGTACATTGTACTGGTCAATTTTACGAACAGGTAAAATGCCTCTACTGGCACTGGTGATGAACGCCTCTTCTATTTCATCCAGTCGTTCAAGAGGAAAACCCTCTAACCTTAATTGAATTTGCAATTCTCTGATACATTGCAGCACAATTTCACGGGTAATTCCCGGTAGAACGCCTTTTTCTGCTGTCCAGATTTCACCATGAGAGATCACAAAAAAATTACTGCTCAAACCTTCCAGAAAATTCCCTTCATCATCAACCATAATTATTTCATGGATTTCCTGGCTAGCCTGTTTTCGAAGACCTGAAGCCGTCTGGATAAATTGGGTTACCTTGGCTTCAGGATTGTCTCTATGCATGTGTCTGGTCTGCACAACAACCCCTTGACGATAATCTTCCATAGAAGGGGGAACAAGAATGGTTGCCAGCCCAATCATTTCTTCAGGTTTTGAAAACAGGATTATCAGTCGTATCCGAATATCCTTCCCTCCGGCTTCTTCAATTAACCTACGAAGGGTTCGTCTTGCACCTGCTTTATTAACTGTGATGGAAATACCTGATAACTTTGCTGAATGTTCCAAACGCTGAAGGTGTTCACTCAATAAAAGAACTTTCTCGCCACGATAGGTTCTTAACGTGGTGTAAACCCCTTCTCCAAACCCACGGGTGATTTCATCCATATCATCTGTATCAGGCAGAACCAATTTCTCTACCTGATTGTTGTTATAACGGCAACCCCAAATTTTGCTCATTTTTTTACGGATTTCCTGGTCGTAATTGTTGATAATCTTCTGGTGTGTCCAGATCTGCCAGCACAGTAGATGTGTTCACCACATAATAAGTGATTTCTTGGGAATGATTGCGGAGAAAATCGCGCATGCTTTCTCGCTCTTCATCCATCTGAAGGATTTCCTGCCAGTATTTTCGATCAACCAGCCAGGGATGTCCGCGTCGCATCTGGTAACTGGGTACTATTAATGTGCCTTTCTCCTGTCTATATTCGTCTATTAATCCTCTTATAGTGGATTCTTCAATCTGGGGTTGATCTCCCAATACAATCAACATCGCCTGAATAGTTTCATTCAAGCGCGAAATTCCTATTTTCAGAGAAGTCAGCATTTCACTGGTTTCGTGCAGGGGATTATAAACGCATTGTGCTGTGGTGCCCTGTAAAGCCTCTTCTACTAGCTCATAAGCCCTTCCTGTAACGACAATAATTTGATTCACCCCTGCTGATTCTAAAACGCTCACAACCTGTCCAATCACAGTTGTTTTCCCCCAGGGTAAAACCTGCTTAGGCTGTCCCATTCGACGAGACATCCCTGCAGCAAGAACAACTGCACCAATTTGTGTGTCTGTCAACATGTTCATTATCCCAATCGGGCACGAAATTCTGGCAAGGAGAGTATGGCTTCCAGAACTCCGCCTCCCACCGCCAGAGATTTATCAGAGACTAACCAGCAGTATCGAGGATCACCTCTAGGATCAACATCACCAATTTTTTGCCCGGAATAAACTTGGAGTCCAGACCAGATTAGACCTCGAACAACACCACGAAAAGGTGCGTTCACAGGCATATCACTGACATTCCCAAGGCACTGTCCTTCCTCGACAAAATCCCCAATTTCCACATTTGCAGCAAAAATACCCGTACAGGGAGCGCGTATTACCCGTTCATTGGATTTTCCATCCACACCCTCAGGAATACCAGAATCCTTTTCTGCTTCGCCATTCCAGATGACTCTCCCCAGAAAGTGTCCGCGTTTGGTTTCAACAACTGCATGACAATTTGTCCCGGCTTTAAAACCGGGACCAAGGCCTATTACCAACGGAGCAAGAGGACGCTGGTCCTCTAGGACCTGTTTCAACATTCTACCGTCGACCAGAATGTCGACGGGGAGTATTTTATGGATTTGCAAGTCAGGATCAATGATAACAGGTATTTTTTCATTATTGGCTATGCGCATTATTTTATCTGGGTCTATATCTGCTTTAACACCATGAATCCCTTCTACCTCAACTTCACCCTGATAAATTGCCTCTGCAAAAGAAACTTTACGCCTGACCATCAGAGGTTGGGCTAATTCGGTTACGATTACATTTATTCCCGCCCGCGCAAGTCGAAGAATCGCTCCACTGGCTAAATCACCACCGCCACGAACAATTACCCATAATTGCCGTTTCAATCGCTCAAGCCTCTCCTTCCTCTTCTAACTCGCCCAGAGCATCTAATATTCGTTCCGGCGTTAAGGGGAACTCATCAATCCATACTCCGGTAGCCATCTTGACCGCTGTACACACGGCAGGCGCTACTGCCATGTAAGGCATCTCTCCCATACCACGCGCGCCATAAGGTCCAATAGGATCGGGTTGCTCTACCACAATAGATTCAACTTTTTCAGGGATATCCAGGATGGTAGGAATCAGGTAAGTGGATAACGTGGTAGTAAGAGGCACAGCATCTTTCTGAATAAAATTCTCCATTAATGTGTATCCCAGTGCCTGAACCACAGCACCTTCAATTTGCCCAATTACCTGTTGAGGATTGACCGCCTTCCCAACATCATCCGCGCACACAAAACGATTCACCTCGATTTGCCCGGTTTCTGTATCAACCAACACCTCAGCGGCTTCAGCAACGTATCCATAGGCAAAATTGGGTTCCGATTTGCCCGTCTCAGGATCGTACGGGGTCGTTTTAGGCGGACGGTATTGATAGGTACCTTTTGCCGGTCTTTCTTCATTATTCCAATTTTCCAATGCCAGTTCTGCAGCGCCTTTGATCGCATTTCCTGCCATAAAGGTCATGCGTGATGCTGATGCAGAACCCGAATTCAGTGTGGTAGCCGTGTCAGATACAATTAACTCAATCTTTTCCATCGGAACACCTAAAGTTTCTGCCGCAATCTGGGCAAAAACCGTATGCGCTCCCTGGCCGCAATCAGCACCCGCATGGTAAACCCGCACCGTTTCAATCTCTGCTTTGCCAATCAATTCAACAGTAGCCCAGCATTGTTCTGGTGCGCCAAAAGAAAAGCCTACATTCTTAAAAGCGCATGCAATACCTATTCCGCGTCGCAAGTGTGGGTATTTAGGGTCAATGGACTGGATATCTGGAGCTTTCCATCCCATTTCGGTTTTTTGCCATCCCGCTTTGAGAGCACATTCCGCCAGCACCTTTTCAATACTGACTCCTTTAGGGATAGGGGTACCAACAGAAAGGACAGATCCTTCACGAAGAATATTTCTCATTCGCAGTTCAACAGGATCCATTCCCAGTTTTTCTGCCAGTTTATTCACCTGCATTTCAGCCGCGAATGCTGCCTGAGGACCACCAAAACCACGAAACGCCCCGTTAGGAATATTGTTTGTATACACTGCGTATGAATCTACTTTCACGTTTGGAATTTCATACGGCCCTGTACACATTAAGGTGGCATTTCCGAGCACTTTCGGAGAGGTGTAAGCATAAGCGCCGCTATCGGCAATTAATTCTACTTCTGCAGCGACAATTTTCCCCTCTTTCGTGGCTCCCCACCGGGTACGAATTCGGTATGGATGACGTTTGTGATGACCGATAATTGATTCTTCCCGCGACCAGACGATTTTCACGGGACGGTCAATCCCACGCTGGTGTAAACGCCAGGCCGCCAGCGCCAGAATGATCTGAACAGACATGTCCTCGCGTCCGCCAAAAGCCCCCCCTATTGCCGGGTAGATCACCCGTACCTGTTCAAGGGGCAACCCCAAAGCATGAGCAATTTGTTCCTGATCTTTGTGCGCCCATTGACCAGCCACATAAACCGTGACACGCCCTTCTTCATCGATTAATCCAACTCCAGCCTCAGGTTGTAGAAATACATGCTCTTGAACAGGAGTAATATATTCTCCTTCTACGATGACATCAGCAGTTGAAAAGGCTTTTTCTACATCTCCTTTTCGAATTCGATACTTTGTGAGAATATTACTCCCCCGGTCCGGGTGTAGCAACGTAGCATTTTCTTGCATGGCTTCCAGTGGATCATCCACCACAGGGAGATCTTCATAGACCACCTTTATTAAGTCCCGAGCGTGTGTAGCAATTTCCTCTGTTTCTGCGACCACCAGAGCCACCTGATCCCCAACGAAACGAACACGGTCGGCATATGGCTTACTCGATCCAGGTCCACACAAGACAGGTTGATCAAAAATTCCTAAACCGTATTCATTTACCGGCACATCTTTAGCCGTAAAAACAGCGAGCACGCCAGGGTGCTGTTCAGCCGCAGAAGTGTCTATCGAGACAATTCGGGCATGAGGACGCCTCGCAAAATACACTTTCATATAAACTTGATTGGGAAAATTCAAATCCCCCGGATACAACGTTTTCCCGGTAACCTTCCCTAATGCATCAACACGTTGAACAGATTGACCAAGAATGGCCATTCTTCCTCCTGAGGTTAATGTAGATGGTTCGATTATCAAAATTATCGCGCCCGCTTTCGTACACGCCCTTTAATCGGGGGAACATCATAAGGGCCGTACCGCGGTGGAGCAAAAGCGCTGTTTAAGATAAATGTGAAGAACGTGAAAATGGCATATAAAACCAGCATGAATGCAAGGGTTAAAATAATTTTGTAATACAACCAGGGGTCTCCATTATAGAGAAAATTCCCCGGGCGAGCCATCAAATCGTAGGGCCAAGGGAACTGATTCGTCTCTGAATTCCACTTAATGAAGACCTCCGTTGCCGCATACGAGAGAATTGGTATCAGAATTATTAACGCAAATCCCACTCCTCTCCAGATCGGGTGAATTTGTCTACGCTGTTCACGTTCTTCTCGTTGACGTTCTGACTGGTAAGATGAATATTTAGGCATCTTAACCTCCTTTCTCTACGGCTTTTTCAACGGCTTCTACAATCTTATAATACCCTGTGCAACGGCACAAGTTTCCAGAAAACGCTTGCACAATTTCATTTCTCGAAGGTCGGGGAGATTCCTTCAATAAAACCGCCGCAGAGACTAAGAATCCCGGTGTGCAATACCCACACTGCACCGCACCTGCCTCAATGAAGGCTTCCTGAACCGGATGAAGGGTATTGTTTTCTGCTAACCCCTCAACAGTGATAACTTCTGCACCATGGGCACGGGGAGCCGGAACCATGCAACTCATTACAGCCATCCCATCCAGGATCACCGTACAGGCTCCACATTCCCCCTCTGCACACCCCTCTTTTGTTCCAATCAGCAAACCATCTTCACGCAACAACCTTAACAAGGTCTTTCGATGACCGGAGTGGAAAATTCGCTGTTGCCCATTGACGTTACAAATGATGGGAATATTGGAATTTTCTTCAAAAACAATGGATTTTTCCAACGAAGATGGATTCTTTCTGGTTGAAAGGGTGATCGGCGATGATGGCATTCCCTCTTTTTCACGTCCTTCAGCAATGGAATGCAAAGCCCTTTTTGCAATCACTCCGGTGATCTTTTTTCGGAAACGAGCCGAACCACGCACATCGGAAATGGGTCTGGCTTCTGCCATACATCTCTCAGCCGCTTCCGCAATTACTTCTGGGGTTAAGGTTTTTCCTAACAGAAATTCTTCAGCAGAAAGGGCGTGAATAATGGTGGGAGCAACTGCCCCTAAAGTAATTTGGGCGGAGTGAACCCGATTTTCTCCATCCAGATCTAGAATTGCCGCAAGGTTTACTATTGAAATGGCTTGCGCCTTCCTCAAGGCGTATTTTATAAAAACGCCTTTTTGTGAAGGACGCAAAGCCGGAAAGGCAATGTCCACCAGCATCTCATCTGATTTCAGCACAGTACGACGGACGCCGGTATAAAAGTCCTCAATGGCTACTTTTCGCTCTCCGTGCCGGGAACGAAGTGTCAATATCGCACCAAGAGCCATGAGCGGTGTAATCGTATCGTTCGCGGGCGATGCGGTAATTAAGTTACCAGCAATCGTTCCCCGATTGCGAATCTGCGGAGAGCCTACTTCCCAGCAAGCACGAGCCAATGGGTATGCCCGTTCATATAAAAGAGGTGATGAGGCACATTGGTTATGAGTAACTAATGGTCCAATGTGAATCCACTCATCTGTATCCAGAGAAATGGTATCCTGACCGGAAACACGTGAGATATCAATTAGCGTCTCAACATCTTGACGTGTCCCTTTTTCCATCTCAAGGATGAGATCAGTTGCGCCAGCAATGATTCTTGCTTTTTCCCTTTCTTTTGCCAGCCAGTCGAGGGCTTCATCGATCTGAGTTACGATGCAATACCTTTTCCACATAGTTACATTCTCATCCTTTCGCCGGTGCCACCGTTCCGGAGCATGATAATTTCAGCCAGAATGCTTACTGCAATTTCCTCAGGGGTTTCTGCATTTAATTCTAACCCTACTGGTGAATGAATTCGCGCAATTTTATCCTCAGGAATACCACTCTCTACTAAGGCTTTTCTCGTGGTCAACCAACGCCGTTTCGACCCAATAATGCCAATATAGGCGGCAGGTGTATCCAGTAATGCCGGTAAACCCGGCACATCAATAACACTTCCCCGTGTAGTCAAAACAATATAAGTATGCGGGGAAATATCCATCACCTCGGGAAGTTCTTTCATCGGGACAGGATAAAACTCGTCTCCGTCAGGGATTGCTTCCGGGTTGCAAAATTCAGGTCGGTCGTCTGAAATGGCTACGCGAAATCCGAGAAACTTTCCTAAATGTGCCACTGCTTTCCCAACATGTCCACCCCCTATGACCAGTAATACCGGCTTGGGGAGAATCGGCTCAACATAAATTTTTACAGTTCCTCCGCAAACACCAGGATCGCCCTCTTTCGGATTGACCATTGAATAACCCAAAAGTTTGGGCTTGCCCTGTTGATAAACTTCAAGGGCTTCTTTGATTACCCGGCTTTCCAGTTCTCCACCCCCAACCGTCCCAAGGATCTTCCCATCCGGATACACAATCATCTTACTTCCTTCATGACGCGGAGTAGAGCCTGAACTCTGTATCACCGTACAAAGCACCGCCCCTTTTCCCTGACTCTCCAATTCGGCTAAGGCTTCAAAAATTCTCATACAACCTCCAGTAAAAACATCAACCGATAACTGGTTTTTCCTTAAGGGCACGCCAGACCTTTTCGGGAGTAATTGGATTGGCATCAATATCCACACCTACGGCATCCAGGACTGCATTGCCAACAGCTGGAGCAACACCATCCATAGGAATTTCCGCTACCGCTTTGGCACCAAATGGATGGGATGGCTCGTAAGTTTGAACAAAGATGGTATCCATCACGGGCATCTCGTCTGCTCGGAAAATGTGATAATCCTTCAGGTTTCGTTCACGCGCCTTGCCTTTTTCATCATATACCATTTCTTCGCAAACCGCATATCCTAATGCCTGAGTCATCCCGCCTTCTATTTGCCCAGACGCAGTAACAGGATTGACAATCACGCCAGAGTCCACTGCCATCACAAGCCGATTTACAGTCACTGCTCCGGTTTCGATATTCACGGTGACTTCGGCAAATTGCGCAGCGAACGGCGGTGGAGAAACCGGCGAAAAGTACGAGGCTACACCCATAATTTGTTCCTGGTTTTGGTGGTGCAGGGTATGATAGGCAACCTCTTGATGAGTGACATATCTACCATCTGGCGCAAAGGCTTTTCCATCTGCCAGACGAATCTCGTCGGGCGAAATTTCCTCATTCTGACGAAGCATCTCAGCCGCCCGGATACGAATCCGTTCAGCCACCTGTTCAGCGGCTTTTACTACTGCTGTTCCGGATATATATGTAGTGCTTGAAGCATAAGCACCTTTATCAAAAGGAGTGAAGTCCGTGTCGGAGGAATAAACGATGATATTATCTACAGAGGTTCCCAGAACTTCCGCCGCCATTTGGGCAAGGACAGTATCAGAACCTGTACCCAAATCAGTAGCCCCAATCAGTAAATTAAAGGAGCCATCATCGTTCATCTTGATGCTGGCACCCCCCATATCAAGATATGGAATGGCTGTTCCCTGCATGACCAGCGCAACTCCAATACCGCGCCGAAGTTCCGGTCGCCCAGGAACCCTGTGCCATTCGGGATTGCCAAATTTATCATCCCACCCAATCAGCGACTTTCCCTGACGTACACATTCTTCCAGCCCCACTGTATGAATCACTTCTGGACGGGGCTCTCGCCCTTCACTCCATGCGGTGCTGAATGGATGTAGTTCCCCAGCCCGGAGAGTGTTTTTCAGGCGAAATTCAATGGGATCCAGATGGAGTGCACGAGCGATTTTCTCCATGTGGCGCTCAACAGCCCAATAACCCTGTGGAACACCATATCCACGATAGGCTCCAGCCGGTGGTGTGTTTGTGTAAACAATATCCGCATAAAAACGGATATTAGGCGACTGCCGGTATTTTCCATCTCCCACATATAAAGCCATAGATTTGTGTCCGGTATTCCCTGTGACAGTCAAAGCATGGCATCCATAAGCACCGGTATCGCTCAAACAATACATTTCATTGGCGGTAATTGTCCCATCCCGTTTCACACCGGTTTTCATGTGGATTCGCATGGGATGACGTGAACGCGCAGCAATAAATTCTTCCTCACGGGTATACTCATAACGAACCGGCCGTCCCGTGGCAATGGTCAAATGTGCCGCAACGTCTTCAATTAAGACTTCCTGCTTCCCACCAAAACCACCTCCGATTCTGGGTTTAATCACCCGAATACGTTTGATTGGTAAGCCCAAAACCGGAGCAAGAATTCTCCTTACATGGAAAGGAACCTGCGTACTGGTACGAATAACCAGACGATCATCTTCATCCCAATACGTCACCACCACGTGAGGTTCGATGTGGGCTTGCTGAACTTTGGGGACTTCGTAATCCCCTTCAAAAATCATATCCGCTTCTGCAAATCCTTTTTCCACATCACCGATATCAATGCGAATTTTGGCAGCAAGGTTTTTCGTCGGATCAGAATCAGCAAAGTTAACATACTCTGGTTCATCATGAATCCTGATTGCATCGGGGTGCATGGAAAGGGCAGGATCAAGAATCGCTGGCAATTCTTCGTATTCCACCTCGATTAATTCGAGTGCTTTTTCAGCAATTTCCTCCGTTTCCGCAGCGACAAAAGCAACCCGATCACCGACAAATCGCACCTTGTTGTCAAGCGAAAATGTGTCCAGCGGTCCCGGAATTGGATCAGATTGCCCAGCAGTAGAATAAACTACACGGGGAATATCCTGCCAGGTCAATACAGCAGCGACCCCCGGTAAAGCGCGGGCTTTGGAAACATCAATGCGTTTTATTCTCGCATGCGCAACGGGACTGTGCAGGACTTTTGCGACCAACATACCCCGCATCTCAATATCATCTGTAAAAGCCGGTTTTCCCTGCACCAGTTTTACGGCGTCTACTTTTTTCTCAGGTTTTCCGACTACCGAAGTAGTGGCTACATCAGGATGAGTCCAGATTTTTGGCGTGATCCGGGTCTGGTACTGGACGGGCGAACCTTCTAAAGGCAAATTCTCTTCTGAGGAAGTGCCCGAAGGCTTCCAATCCACTGGAATAGCCCCATCGGTTTCAGACAATACCTGCTCACCTCGCATCTGTCGAGCAGCGAGTAAAATGGCTTCTACGGGTTTCACATAACCCGTACAACGGCATAAAATCCCCGAGAGAGCATCTCTCACTTCGGTTTCGGTAGGTTCGGGGTTCTTATCCAAAAGAGCTTTTGCCGCAAGAACCATAGCCGGAGTGCAATATCCACATTGAATCGCGCCTGCTTCAACCATGGCCTGTTGAATGGGATGCAAACCTCTGGTAGTTTTCCAGCCATGTTCCGGATGCTCACCCAATCCTTCAACAGTTTCCACGGTATGACCATCCGCCTGGGCTGCCAGCATACAGCAGGAATTGACCGGCACTCCATCCAGAAGCACGGTACAGGATCCACATTCACCTTCCGAACATCCCCCGAATTTTACGCTGAAGTACCCTTCACGGCGCAATACCTTCAACAGCGTATCGGAAGGATGAACTTCCAGAGTTTTTGTTTGTTGATTGATGGTGATGGTAATTTTCATAGCCTATCCCTCCAGTGCTTCCAGCGTCTTAAGCAGCCTCTTCAGCAATTTTTCCCCCACATCCATGCGATATTCACTGGATGCCCATTCATCAGTGCTTTGCTTTAAGACAGATTTCAGGGCAACATCTACTCCTCCTGGTTCTGGACCGTCCAGCACAAGCAAAGGCGTATTTCCAAAACCGCCCACAACTACACGTGTTCTTTTTGATGGCCATTGTGCCACCGCCACCACCAGAACAGGTAAATCTTTTGGGGTTCGGGCTACCCAATCTGACGCCACCTTAACTTTTGTGGGAATAGAAATGGAACGAATCAATAATCCCTGATTCCAGTGTAAGCGCAAAGCAAAATAATCTCCCAGACTTTTTTCTTCCCCTTGTGGCAACCAGTATAAACGTGCATCAGCAGCAAGTAAAACGGTTCCCAAGATTGATCTGCCATTGCAGGTTACCAGCGTGCCAGCAAGGGATTGCATCCTCCGCAAATTAGCAGAAGTTTCCCGATGAGCGGCTTGCTTCAACCATTGGGGTATTTCCGGATGTTCCACAAGCGTTTGCAATCGAGTAGTTGCACCAATGGATAAACCCTTTTCGGTGCTTTCAATAAAATCCAACCCCAGTTTTTGTAAATCTACCACAGCAACATCTTCGCGAGTATGCCGACTCAGATACGAACCACCTCCCAATGGGAGTGTAGGAGGATTTTGACGGGATAACAAAGCAAGAGCCTGATCCAGTGTATCAGGACGATGATATTCAATGATCATATCCACCTCATATTAATCCTGCGCAAAAGTATCAATCAGCAAGCGGACATCTCCGCCAACCGGATACAATATGGGACAAGTGCAACCATTGCGGCGATACTCTTCCACTTTGGCTCGTGCCTCTTCGGGTGTGCCCGATGCAGTAATTCGATGAATTAAATCCTCAGGGACAAGATGTTTAGCCCGTTGAATCTGTTCGTGAGTAGCGGGCCAGCCCAAAATGGATTGGATTTCTGCCACTACATCCATAGAAACACCGGATGCCTTAGCAATGTGAGGCTGTTGAGCCAGATACTGGGTTAATAATTCTCTTGTGGTGTCAATCGCTTTATCATGATCATAGTCCACTGAACAAACGACCAGCTGTGGCCGGTCAAGGTCATCCAGAGTCCTTCCGGCTTTTCGAGCGCCTTTCTCCAGCAATTCAAGGGCTTTCAGGTTATATTCGGGAGGCACACAATAATTCAACACCACCCCATCAGCAATTTCCCCGGTCAACTCCATCATCTGATCACCCGTTGCGCCAATCATAATCGGCACATTTCTGGGTTCGCGTCTTCCATGGACCACATCCAACTCGATGCCATCCACATGTACAAATTCCCCGTGAAAAGTAACCCGTTCCATGTTTAATAAACGTCGTAACACAATGACGGTTTCTCGCATGGCAACCAAAGGCTTCCGACGTTCAATACCCACATTCTTTGCCAGAGGATCCCACCATGCCCCAATGCCACAAATAATTCGATTGGGAGCCAGATCATCTAATGTGAGGAATGTGGCTGCCAGCAGACCGATGTTGCGGGTCCAGTTATTGATCACTCCTGAACCGACTTTTATTCGCTCGGTCACTGCCGCATACGCCGCCATTGGAACAATTGCATCCCGAACCAGGCGACTTTCTGCCTGCCAGACCGCCTCAAATCCGCGCGCTTCAGCATAACGCACATAATCTAATCCATCACGCAAATCATGCGCGTCCTGCAAATACAAAGCAACCCGCTGTTTCATACATTCCTCCTGATAGGTTTTGCAAACTTCTGGAAAAAGGAAGGGGCTTTTTCAAAAAGTAGATTTAAATCTTCCGGAGTATCCAGATCCAAAGCAAAGGTTTCACTCTCAAAAATTTCGATGTGATACCCTGCCTTGCTGGCAAGAGAACAATGGCGTTCAAAGGAACCAGAACCAAAGGCATACCGGGATCCATCCGCAGGGCTGAAAAGCAACCCATTTGTGCCATCTCGATTACGATCTGGCGCAATCACCAACAATTTAGGCTTTTGAGCGGTCTGAATGAATTGATACACATCCCAAACCGTGATTAATGGCAAATCTGCGGGAAGCACAAAAATATCGGTTGCCCCCATCCATTTCGCCATCAAATCAGCCTTTTGCAAGTCGAGATTCAAGTCCAATCGCTCATCCTCAGCGTGAAGTGTAACGGCTTGATATTCTCGAGAGATTGCCAGCACCTGCGGGTCTTTGCTGACCACTAAAATTCGATTCACTAACTCCACAGATGAAAGAATTTCTAAAGTATGACGCAGTAAAAACAGATTAAGAATTTCCCGCTCATCGGAAGATAACATTCCCGACAAGCGCGATTTTCCCTGATGTAAAGGCTTTACTGGAACAATTGCCCAAAGGGTCATGTTCTTCCTTTTCTAAATATCAATAATTTTTGACAAAATTCAAGTGTCTCTTTGGCTAAATTCATCCGATCAATGTAATTTTGCATGATGGTTTGGGTGACAAGGACATGCAAACCACCTTTCTCCAGTGGTTCACCATAAGCCTGATCTACCCTATCAATCACCAAACCATCAATCAATCCCCTATAACTTTCTGCTACAGCAAGAACAGAAGGATTAATTCCCAGTTCTTCATACATCTTTGCCGCCGGTCCTTTGATGGCTTTTCCACCAATGATGGGAGATACAGCAACGCGCACAGGCACCTTCAAACAGCACTCCTTAATTCCAGGAATGCTCAAAATTGGCGCAATGCTTACCCATGGATTGGAAGGGCAGATAATCAAGCAATCGGCTACTTCCAGAGCATCCAAAACACCAACGGCAGGTAAGGATTGTTGAGCCCCCCGAAACTCAAATTGCTTTACTCTGGGAACGCACTGTTGAGCAACGAAGTACTCTTGAAATGGCAACCATCCCATTTCTTCGGTTTCCACCCAGGTTTCTACGGGATGGTCACTCATGGGCAATATTTGCGCTGCAATTCCCCAGGATCGGGAAAAATCTCGAACAATCTTGCTGAGAGGTTCTCCCTGTGCCAGACGCCGGGTCCGCTCCAGGTGGGTCCCCAGGTCTTTGTCCCCCAATTGAAACCAGGCAGGGCCGCCCAATTCGCGAATGGAATTCAAGGCATTCCATGTTTCGTCTGCCCGTCCCCAACCTGTGGAAGGATTTGCCAGACCTGCAAGGGTATAACAAACTGTATCCAGATCCGGGCAAATTCGTAAGCCAAAGTGGCTGAAATCATCACCTGTATTCACAATAACGGTAAGGTCATCTGCGGGCAGAATTCTGGCTAATCCATCTGCCATTTTAGCGCCACCTACTCCTCCAGCCAAGGCAACTACTTTCATACAAATTTCTCCTTGCTAAAGGGAAAAATATTACCAATGCCGTCGTGGTTATCATCACGATACATAATCGCAAAGTTATCCAGGTAAATCTCACTTCTCAGGTCAAGAGAACAAAGTTCCTGTAAAATCCCCCCCAAATCACAGGAAATCACCTTTCTATTGAGAGTAATATGAGGTATCCATTCATCCGGAGAGTAATTTAATTCTTGCCTGAAAGAAAACGGGGAAATTTCTTTCCAAAGGGTGAGATGAAGATCATGAACGGAAGGACTACGCACCACAGGTAAATAAAGCACCGGTTTTTTTCCCGTAAAAATTCCTAACCCTGAAATCCTTGCATGCACAGGTTGGATTTCCTCACCCCGTGTTTTGAGCGCGTATTCCAATTGTTCCATATCATACACAGGACTAACATGCCAGGAAACATGAGGCATTTCCACTGGTTCAACTCCATACAACCTGAAAATTCTCCCAAGGCGATTCCAGAGATCGGAAAAAGCCGGACTGTTTTCAGAGGTAAGGAGAGAAACCACTGCGAAGAACATTTATCGAAATAAATCCAGTTCTTTAGGGCGAATCAGTTCCTGAATGGAGGATTCTCTCAGGGGATAGGGAAACCCTCTTACCAGTACAACTGGTGTACCTTCATCAGCCTGCCCCATCACCAGGGATGCCGCAGCAGCAAGTTCATCCGCAGCCCCGATCATGGTGATTCTCAACCGATACCCATAGAGATCTGGTTTACCCCTCAAATCCACCAGTCCAGGTACACCTGCAATTCCAATAGCCACACCAACGGTACCCATTCTCCATGCCCGCCCGTGAGAGTCAATAATCATCACCCCGATATTTTTTTGTGTTTTTTGAATGAACTGCTCACGTAAAGCGCGGCAAGATGCATCGGAATCTTCTGGTAAAAGCAATACCCAATCCTCAGGATTTCCCCAGGGTCCCATCACATTGGAATGGTCAATCCCAGCATTGGCACAAACAAACCCATTGCGATGCTCCACAATAATCGTCCCGGGACGGCAACGTAACACTGAACGGCTTTCTTGAAGCACCAGTTCAATGAAACGTGGATCCTTTTGAGTGATTTCGGCATAATGATAGGCTTCTGCAGAAGGGGTTATGGTTGTCAGGTTGACAAATCTGCCTTCAGCCTTGGACACAATTTTCTGTGCCAAGACCAGAATGTCCTCATCCTGAAGAGAAAGATTGTTTTCATCTAATGCCTTCAGGATAATATCGCTGAGGGAATCACCAGTTTTAATTTCAGGAATTCCTTTGACAGGGATGATCTGGAGAGACACGTCCTAGTTCACTCCTTTTTTCTTGGAACACCCGTAATTCGAATCCCGGCAGATTCCACCCCGTATTGTTTATTGATACCAATTAGGATAGAGGTCAACCCTTCGGCAACAATAGAGTTTTCAATGGGTCCAGCATCCCATCCTGTCAACCCTGCTGCTTCGACCAGTTTGATTACTTCGGCTCGAGCCGAACGTGTTCCACCACAAACCAGTACATCACAATCCACATTATGGTCGTTGAGCAAATGCTCGTAAGAAATATTCTGGAAGGCTGAGACTACCTGGACATCAGGCCCCAGAATATTCTGGGCTTCCTGAGCCGCGCTTCCTGCAGGGGGAATATGTACCCGGGTCACCTTTGGTGGAACCAGAGGAACGGTCACATCAATAAATATTTTGCCCTGCACCTGCTCTTTGATAGACATAAGAGTCTCCTGATGTGCCGCATAAGGCACTGTAAGCACCACAATTTCCGCCTTTTCAGCGGCTTCCTGGTTTGTCATTCCTTCAATGTGAACAGATTGGCCTAACTTTTCTTTCAATTCTGCTACTGTAGCAAGTGCTTTCTCTCGAACCCGAGAACCAATCAGGATGGTATACCCCGCCTTTGCCCAACGATACGCCAGACCCTTTCCTTCCTTCCCTGTTCCCCCAATGATTGCAATTGTCTGTGCTGTTGATTCCATGTTTGTTAACCTCTCTCTGCCATCAATTTTTTATAACGTTCCCAGGTAGCCGGTACACGAGCCCGAACGGCTTCAGTAATTCCCTGCTCATCCAGTGTAAGCAATTTTCGATCCTGCATCAACACCTTTCCAGCAACCATAGTCATGGTAATCATGCTTTCCTGCATACCAAAAATGATATGCCAGGGAAGGTTTCCCTCAGTGACAGGAGTATAGGGATGATAATCCACCAGAATCAAGTCCGCTTCTGCCCCTATGTCTACGATCCCAATTTTTCTTCCGGGGAAAAGAGTTTCTACAAGAGAGCGGTTATTATAAACTCCCATCTGCACTACCTGGTCTGCGCCCATTCGGCGGGGATCCAGATGAGCATGTTTGTGGAGGAAATAAGCGAATTTCCATTCCTGCCACATGGTATTGGAATGCCCATCGTTACCCAGACACACCCGAATACCTGCACGCATCATTGACTCTACCGCAGCAACACCCACTCCATTGTTCATATTTGAACGCGGCTGATGCGTAACCCAGGTCTGAGTCTGAGCAAGTTCAAAAATTTCCTTTGCATCCACATGAACAGCATGTACAGCAATGCTTTGAGGTCCTAAAATCTGAAAATGTTGAAGCCGATCCACAACCCGCATACCGCTTTTCTGGAGGGAATCATATTCATCAACCGAATGCTCAGCAACGTGGACATGGAAACCCACTGTATCAGGCACAGATTCTCGGGCTTTTCTCAAAGTCTCATCACTCAGGGTTAAACTGGCGTGTAATCCGAACATCCCCGAAAGCCTTCCACCCAAATCATCGCCTTTTTTAATTCTTTCCAAAAAACGAATATTTTCGCGGATCCCTGCATCCCGCCGGGAAGTTCCATCTCTATCTGTCACTTCATAACACAACGAAGCCCTGACACCGCTTTCTTCCACTGCCCGGGAAATTTGATCCAGAGATCCATCAATGGCATTGGGCGAGGCATGATGATCAACCAGCGTAGTCGTACCATGCCGTATGGCATCAATGAGACACACCAGCGCCGAGTAATAAACATCCTCCTCAGAAAGAGCCTTATCCAGGCCCCACCAAAGTTTTTGTAAAATTTGAGGGAAATCTGCTGGCGGAGTGCCAAAAACAGACATGCCCCGGGCATAAGCGCCATAAAAATGAGTGTGGGCGCAAATATTCCCTGGCATCAGCCATTGTCCATTGGCATTTAACTTTTCTTCTGCAGGATACTTTTCCTCCAGATGCTTTGATGGACCGAATTCAACAATTTTCCCATCTCGGATTAATACCGCTGCATCCGTGAGTATCTCGTTAGGCTCTGTCCAGCGTACCAGTTGACATCGGGTAATGAGCATGGCTCCTCCTGGAAGATAAAAATAACCGGCAAGCATAAAAAATGCTTACCGGAAAGCGGATTCATCTCCTCAAAAAGTGAAATGAATAAGATTTCTTCATGAAACCGGTGGACTCTTTCTGCATTCCATCACGCCTTTTATGCCGGATTGGAACTGTGGCACTTTTCGACGAGCGTATTTCCGCTCGACGCCGGCTAAAATTTAGCCGACCACCGTATTCCATAAAATTTTATCACAAGTCTTTTTTGTTAACATCCACACCACAGTTAAGGTCATGATGACTTCCGAGATGGCAATCCCGATAAAATTGCTTATAATTTGGAATAACAGAATGATAAAGGAGAGTATCAAGGTATGAGCACTCGTCGAGGGGATGCAGTCAAGTTTGCCCGAGATCATATGGATGAGTATCTGAGTTCGCTTAAGAAACTCGTTGAAATCCCTTCCATTTCCACCTTTCCTGAAAACCAAAATGATATTCAGAGAGCCGCCTCAGAATTGGCTTATCAAATGGAAATGGCCGGGATGCAAAACGTAAAGATCATTCCCACCCAGGGGCATCCGGTAGTTTATGGGGAAGATTTATCTGCCGGCCCAGAAAAACCTGTGGTGTTGGTGTACGGGCACTACGATGTGCAACCTGTAGATCCTCTTGAACTCTGGGAAACCCCTCCATTTGAACCCCAGGTAAAGGGAGATTACCTGGTTGGCAGGGGAACCTCGGATATGAAAGGGCAAGTTCTTGCTGCACTTTCAGCCTATCACGCCATTCGAAAAACTCAAGAAATTCCTGTAAATGTAAAATTTGTTGTTGAAGGTGAGGAAGAAATCGGATCTCCGCATTTCAGAGCATTCGTTGAAAAACACGTCGATCTCTTGAAGAGCGATATTTCTTTGAACCCCGACGCCGGGATGATGGCGCCTCACCTGCCCACTATTGTATATGCCTTGCGAGGTTTGGCTTTCTTTGAGTTGCTGGTTTATGGACCTTCTCACGACCTGCACTCTGGGGTATTTGGCGGGGTTATTCATAACCCGGCTCAGGTACTTTGCGAATTCATTGCCGGTTTGCATGACCAAAACGGAACAGTAACCTTGCCCGGTTTTTACGATCGGGTTAAACCCTTACCGGACTGGGAAAAACAGGAACTTTCCCGCCTGCCTCTGGGGGAAGAAGTTCTTCTTGAACAAACAGGAGCGCCTGCTCTTTGGGGAGAATCTGAATTCAATTTTGCTGAACGAATTGGCGCCCGCCCCACCTTAGAAGTGAATGGATTGTACTCTGGCTTTATTGGTCAGGGTTCAAAAACCATCATTCCAGCCTACGCAATGGCAAAGATTTCTTGCCGACTTGTTCCCGAACAAAATCCTCACGAAGTTCATCAGCAATTCCTCCAGCACCTGAAAAATGTTATGCCTCCTACGGTACGCTGGGAATTAAAATACCTGGGTGGCGGCAATCCCTGCATGACAGACATTCGCCATCCTGCCAATCAGGCACTGGCTTCTGCACTTGAAACAGTATGGGGGATTCGCCCAGTTTATAAACGCGAAGGCGGCAGTGTTCCAGTTGTAGGAGACTTTAAAAATTTCCTTGGCATTGAGAGCATTCTTACTGGATTTGGTCTTCCGGATGATCGCATTCATAGTCCTAACGAACACCTCCATCTTCCCACCTGGAAAAAAGGCATTGAAGCCTTAATCCACTTCTTCTTTAACTTAGCCGAACAGGAAGGACTTAAACATTGAAATCCACACGAATGCCTGCATATGGTGGTCAAGCACTGATTGAGGGCGTACTCATGCGGAGCCGTTATGTTGCTGTTGCGGCAATGCGCGCTCCAGAGGGGAAAATTGTCCTGCATGTTGAACCCCTTTCCAATATTTACCGGTCACGGTTCTGGCAATTGCCTTTTATTCGAGGGGTCACAGCCCTATGGGATGCTCTTGGTCTGGGAATGCGGTTTCTGACCATTTCTGCCAATTTACAAGCCCCTGAAGAAAAACCGATTGATGGGAAATCAGCAGTTTTCACCATCGGGGTTTCTCTCCTTCTGGCAATTGGCTTGTTTTTCCTGATTCCCGCAGGGATTGCTCAATTTCTACAAAACTCCCTGACAATGAATGCTTTTACAAGCAATTTAATTGAAGGAGGAATCCGGCTTGCTTTTGTTATTGGATACATATGGGCTATTGGAAAAATTCCCGAAATTCAGCGGGTATTTGCTTATCACGGAGCAGAACATAAAACCATTAACGCCTTCGAAGGTCAGGAAGAGCTCACCCCTGAGAAAGTGCAACAATATCCTTTAGAACATCCGCGATGTGGCACCTCTTTTTTGCTCACCCTGATCATTGTTTCCATTGTTGTCTTTACCCTGCTGGGAGACCTGACACCCTTCTGGAGAATTGCAACCAGGGTTCTCTTTCTACCAATACTGGCAGGGATTGCCTACGAGTTCATTCGCTGGAGTGCTAACCATATTGATAATCCTCTGGTACGCAACTTGATTCAACCCAATCTGGTGTTGCAACGTTTGACCACCCGGGAACCGGATCCTGGCATGCTGGAAGTAGCCATTGCTGCATTTAAAGAAATGTTACGATTGGAAAAGGAATACGCATCATCCCAGGACACATAATTTTCTCTCAGAGGGAGAATTCCCCATGGAAGAATGGCAGGAGTGGCAAAAATACCTGGTGGCGTTTTTCTTTGGGCTCATTGCGAGCGCAGTCATTCTTCTCATTGCCCGGCGTCCCAGCGGAGTCCCGCTCACTCTATATCCACCACCTACACCACAACCCTATTTGGTTCATGTGGATGGTGCAGTAAATAAACCGGGTGTATATCCAGTAGAAAGAGGAAGTCGGGTAAACGATGCTATTCAAGCGGCAGGCGGCGTTACTGAGTCTGCCAATCTTCGTGACATCAATCTGGCTGCACCTATTAAGGATGGGCAAAAAATTTATATTCCTTCCATTTACGAAATTACAACCCCACCAGCAACTGATCAAAACGCATCTGCATGGATTGATCTGAATCATGCTTCTCTGGAAGAATTAATGACCCTGCCAGGCATTGGGGAAGATCGGGCAAAAGAAATTATCCGCTATCGCGATTCCCATGGGGGTTTTAAAACTATTGAAGAACTCTTGAATATCACTGGAATCGGAAAAGCAACTTTTGAAAAAATTAAACCTTTTGTATTCATCACGCCATAACACTTGAGGAGGTTATAATCCCATTATGTTAAGCAGACAAACAATTGAACAGGCCTTGAAAGAAGCAATGCGCAACAACGACGAAGTTGCCCGTCGCACTATACGTATGATCCTCAGCGCCATAAAACTTGCCGAGGTAGAAAAAGGTGCAGCATTGGACGAATCCGCGTTGTTGGCTGTGTTGCAAAAAGAATTAAAGTCTCGCCGCGAATCCATTGCCGACGCCGAAAAAGCCAACCGATCCGATCTGGCTGAGGCAGCAAAAGCAGAAATTGCGGTGATTGAATCGTTTTTACCCAAACAACTGTCTATGGAAGAACTGGAAGCGTTAGCCAGAGAAGCCATTCAGGAAGCCGGCGCAACCACGCCCGCAGATATGGGTAAGGTAATGAAAATCCTCATTCCAAAGGTGCAAGGAAGAGCCTCCGGCGATCAGGTTAGCCAGATGGTTCGTAAATTGTTGCAGGGATAACATGAGGTTATCGGATCTAAAAGCCCGTTTGCTTACACCTTATACTCGAAGGTTGTTTAAGGTATTCATTTTGCTTATGACAAGCGGGCTTTCTTTTATTATCTTATGGTTACCAATAGCCTCTCGCCCACTAATTTACACACTCTCTCCAGGAGACGTGGCACCTCAAGATATTGAAGCCCCATACTCTCTGAGTTATGTCAGTGAAGTATTGACAGAACAGGCACGTCAGGAAGCAGAGCAAAAAACCTTACCGGTCTATCTCCCCTCAGATGCTTCCATAACCCGCCGGCAAATCGAAAAACTGCGGATTACGTTCCAGTACATCAATGCAATCCGGCAAGATCCTTATGCATCACTTGAGCAAAAGATTGAAGATTTACAAAAAGCCAAAGACCTGAACCTGACTCAAGAAGAAATCAATATCATACTGACACTGGATCAAAGTAACTGGGAACTAATTCAAAGTGAAGCCCTTCGGGTACTGGAACAGGTCATGAGAGACACTATTCGAGAAGACCAGTTACAGGAAGCCATCAAACGTACCCCTTCACTGATAAGTTTTTCCCTTTCGCCCGAAGAAGCCCAACTGGTTTTAAAACTCATCCGTCCATTCATCACCCCCAACAGTTTATATAGCCCGGAGCAAACCGAACTTGCCCGGAAATCTGCGCGCGAGGCAGTTCAACCAATCACCAAACAATATGTTGCCGGGGAAACAATTGTTCGTCGAGGTCAAATAATTACCCCATTAACGTACGAAGCGCTTCAGCAATATAAATTAATTCGCAGTAACAACAGAAACAGGGAATTAATCTCACTAGTTTCACTGATCCTTGTTCTCACTTGCTTAACTGGTCTTTTCTTCTATCGAAAAACCATTCCAATTTCAGGAAGTTTACGTTTTTCATTTATCATTGCTCTCTTCTTTCTGGTTTTTCTTTTCTCTGCACGAGCACTTGTACCCAATCGCGCTGTGGTACCCTATTTGTTCCCAATTCCCGCCTTTGGGTTAACTATTGCATCATTGTTTGGCATAGAACTCGGTGTCATCCTTTCCATCTCTTTAGGCATCTTAACTGCTTTTGGTACCACAAACAGTCTTGATCTGACCGTATACTATCTTCTGAGCAGTATCACTGGCATCTTTGTTTTAGGTAAAGCACAACGTCTTAGCCATTTTATCTGGGCAGGAATCAGTATTGGAGCAACTGGAAGTGCTATCATCTTTGCTTATCGCCTGATTTCTCCTTATACCGATCTGATAGGGATTGCTACCTTGGTTGGGGGTGCTTTTTTCAATGGTATTGCCTCTGCCAGTTTGACTGTCCTCTTTCAGTACATTTTCTCCCAAACACTCGGTTTGACAACAGCATTACAATTACTGGATCTTTCCCGCCCAGATCATCCTTTACTGCGGTTGATCATGCAGAACGCTCCGGGTAGTTATCAGCACAGTTTACAGGTTGCTGTGCTTGCTGAACAAGCAGCAGAGAAAATTGGCGCAGATGCTATGCTCGTTCGCGTGGGCGGTATGTATCATGATGCCGGTAAAGCTCTAAATCCTTCTTTCTTCATCGAAAATCAAACTGGCACTGCTTTAGACACTCATGATGATATTCCTCCAGAAGAATCGGCTCGCATCATCATCCAGCATGTGCTGGATGGGGTAGAACTGGCAAAGAAGTACCGTATTCCCTCTCGAATCCAGGATTTTATTCGAGAACACCACGGGACTATGCTGACTCGATATCAGTATGCCAGAGCGCTTGAGAAAGCCAATGGCGACTCTACAAAAGTGGATCAAGAAAAGTTCCGATATCCGGGACCTCCTCCAGCCTCTCGAGAAACAGCTTTACTAATGCTTGCCGATGGAACACAGGCACGAGTTCGTGCTGAATTACCTGAAACTGAAGAAGAGATTCGGGCAGTTGTAAAAAAAGTGATCGATT
Organism: Anaerolinea thermophila; assembly: GCF_020723905.1. Classification (GTDB taxonomy): domain Bacteria; phylum Chloroflexota; class Anaerolineae; order Anaerolineales; family Anaerolineaceae; genus Anaerolinea; species Anaerolinea thermophila_A. The sequence continues at coordinate 386,097 of NZ_DYHZ01000003.1, read as the reverse complement.
ATTGCCTCAAAGAAGGACAACTGGATAATACCCGACTGACGTTGAGAGACCTCACATTAATTGCTGATTCGTTCGTACAAACGTTGAAAAACACCTACCATCCGAGAATTCGATACCCGGAGATCCAGCAACCCACCCATAAGGAAGAGCAACCCCCTACTGACCTATCCAAGGAGAAAATATGATTTACCTCTTCATTGATGAACCCTATGAAGGTCTACTCGATCGAGAGACGCTGATTCGATCCGCCAAGGAAACCCTCCAAGCCGAAAATCATCAAGACTCAGATGTGACAATATCTATTCAGGATGATGAAGCCCTTAAGAATCTGAATTTACAGTTTATGGGTATAGACGCTCCCACAGATGTGCTATCTTTTACAATGGACTTTTTTGACCCGGAAACGGAAAGGCATTACCTGGGAGATGTGATTATCTCTTTTCAAAGAGCCGAAGAACAGGCTCAAATAGCCGGTCACTCTACCGAAAGCGAAGTTGTGCTCTTAATTGTTCATGGCATTCTTCATCTTGCTGGGTATGATCACAGCACAGAAGAAGAGAAAAACAAAATGTGGAAGATCCAACAGGAAATTCTCGACCGTTTAGGTTGTAAAATTAATCGGCTTCCGGAATAATGATGAATGAATTCCTTCGACTGAGGATTCGCGCCTTTGGGTATGCCTTTTCCGGCTGGTGGTATGTCATTCGTACCCAGCGGAACGCATGGATCCATGCAATCATTTCCATAGTAATCGTGGTTTTATGCCTTTTCCTGAACCTTCCGGCTCGGGATTGGGCTGTCATTATTTTGACAATCGCCTTGGTGTGGATATCCGAATTCCTGAACACGGCACTTGAAGCCGTTGTCGACTTAGCCATGCCCATTCATCATCCTCTTGCACGGGTTGGGAAAGATGTTGGTGCAGCGGCGGTACTTATATCTGCCATTGCGGCTGTACTGGTGGGAATTTTTATTATTGGTCCCGCTCTGTGGCAAAAAATTGCTCCGTTTTTTGCGAGGTGACATATGCTTCCTTTCACCTTTGGTACCGTTGGTGCTCCCCTTTCTACCCCAAAGAAACCGGGTGGGAGTATTGGAGCCATTCAACATTTAGCCTCTCTCGGATTGTATGCGTTTGAATTGGGATGGGTACAGTCCGTTCGTGTATCTGAGGAAACCTGCCGTGACATTCAAAAAACGGCTGAAGAATATCAGGTTCAAATCAGCGTCCATGCACCTTATTTCATAAACCTCAACGCTGATGACGAAGAGTGGCTGAAATCTCGAAAGCGTTTAATGGATGCAGCATATTATGGAGCGCTGGCAGGAGCCACGGATATTATTTTCCACCCCGGCTCTTATTTTTCACTACCACCTGCTGAAGTTCTCCCTAAAGCCATTAACCGCCTGGAAGGATGCGTAAAGGAATTATCCGATCAACAAATTAAGGTAATATTGAGACCAGAAACCATGGGCAAATCTGCCATGCTGGGGTCGCTGGAGGATGTACTGGAGATGAGCAGAGCCCTTCCAGGATATGTGAAACCCTGTCTGGATTTTGCGCATCTCCACGCCCGTACTGGAACAGGAGCCCTTAATTCTCGCGAGGAATGGCTTGAAGTGCTCGATGAAGTCGCAAAGACGCTTGGCGAAGAATCTTTGAAGAGCCTCCACATCCATCTTTCAGGAATTGAGTATTCAGATAAGGGAGAAAAAAATCATCTACGGCTGGAAGAATCCGATTTAAATTTAAAGGGACTGTTTGAAGCCCTTCACGAACGTGAATGCACCGGCAGGATTCTCTGTGAATCGCCGGTGCTTGAAGAAGATGCCCTTTACATGAAACAAAGATGGATCGAGTGGTTTGGAGAATAGCTTTACAAATATTCTCTAAGGTTATGCTCCACAGCATAAGCCGCGGCTTCAGCGCGATTGCTCACTCCCAACTTGGAGAGAATACTGCTTACGTAATTCCGGACGGTTCCTTCTCCAAGGAACAAGGCTTTGGCAATTTCCCGGTTGGTTTTACCTTCGGAAACCAACAACAAAACATGTTTTTCCTGTTGACTGAGGTTTGCAAAGGCGGATGCCTCTTCTTCCTTGACGGCACGACGGACTTCCTGAAATACACGCTGGGTTACTGCCGGATCCAGTAACGCTTCTCCCCTGCCCACGGATTCCAGCGCTCGAATTAAGTCATCACCGCCAATTTGTTTGAGAATATACCCGGAAGCGCCTGAACGAATTGCCGAGAAAAGCATCTCATCTTCTGCATAGGAAGTCAGCATGACCACCCGCGTTTCGGGAAAACGAGTAGTGATTTCCTCGCAGGCTTCTATGCCAGAAGCGCCTGGTAAACGGATATCCATCAAGACGATATCAGGACGATACCGGGAAACCATATCAATGGCTTCCTTTGCCGTAGACGCCTCACCAATCACCTCAAAATGGGCATGGTGTTCTAAAAGGGCTCTCAAGCCAATTCGAACGACTTCATGATCATCCACCAGCAAAATCCTCTGTTTTGGCATCTCCCAAAACCTCCGTATCCAGTATAAATGACCGTCTTACTCCTGACAAGGGTTGACCTCTGGGAATAAAATCCTTTTTACAATTATCCATCAAAATGCTCTGAAACCTTCATGGGTATTGACATCCCTTCGCACTTCCAGTATAAGCACCAGTATATGTCCAAAAAATTTTTTCTTTTCTTGCTGCTGATCCCCTTCGTGATGATGTCCTGTGGACTTCCCGTACAGTTCAGGCCGCAGACCAGTGTAGAAACAGAGAGCGTCAACCTGGCCAACCAGACACCGACTCCAGAACCCAGTGCTACACCTACTCCTACACCATTACCTGCTGTTCGATTGGAATTGGGAGAAAGTCATTTCTTCATGGGAGATTTTGATCGGGCAAAAGAAGAATTTCAGGATATCATCCAGCGAGCGGAGGATGAGGCAGTAGTTGCAGAAGCCCTGATTGAACTGGGAAAAATATCTTACTTAACGAGAAACTACGATCAAGCCATTCAAGAACTTACTCTGGCAATCACACAGTTTCCCCAGGCTGAAAATATAGGCAGTGCCTGGTTATATCTGGCGCTTTCTTTCGAAGCCCTGAACAAACCCGATTTAGCCGCTGATGCCTATGCGAAATTATCTGAGATAACCGGTACAACCCTGAACGAATATATAGAGGAATGGCGAGGGGATGCCCTCTTGAATGCAAATCGTCCGGCAGAAGCCGCAGAAGCCTACCAGATGGCAATTGATGCGTTACCTGTGGATAAAGACCCCGTTTGGCTGAAAATCAAGAAAGCCCGGGCATTGGCTATTAATCAGAATACCTCTTCTGCCATCACAGAATTTTTAGATGCATATCAAAATACTGCCAATGAATATGCTAAAGCACAAATCAACTTCTTGCTGGGACAAATATACCTGAACCTGGGAGCTCCAGAGCAAGCCTATGCGCGTTTTCAGGATTCGGTAACGAATTTTCCAATGGCTTATGACTCGTATTCCGGGCTGGTGGAGTTAATAAATGCTGGACAGCCTGTGGACGAATTAAATCGTGGTCTGGTAGATTATTTTGCTGGACAATACGGCCTTGCCGTAGAGGCTTTCTCCCGGTACATCGACAGTCAGGAAATTCCCACCAGCACAGCCTATTACTATCGAGGCATGAGCCGCCTGGCTATGTCGGAATATGGAAACGCAATTGGGGATTTTGATATTCTCATCGAGAAATATCCGAATGATCGATTCTGGTCAAAAGCCTACCAGCAAAAAGCCTTTATCTTATGGGCTTATTTAAACAATTATCCAACGGCAGCGGAGGTTTTACTTGATTACGTCAATAAAGCCGGAGATGTTGAGGATGCTCCCCAAATGCTTTTTGAGGCGGCAAGAATTTATGAAAGAGGAAATTATCTTTCGAAAGCCGCAGAAACCTGGCAGACATGCCATGAACGTTTTCCATCAGCAGAAATCAGCCGCCGTGCATTGTTCCTGGCAGGTATTACCCTTTACCGATTAAAAAATTATTCTCAGGCTCGATTAATTTTTCAACGTTTTCTCATCCTGTCAGATCAACCCGAAGAGCAAGCCGCATCTTACTTATGGGTAGGGAAAACGTATCAGGCAGAAAATGATTTTCAGCAAGCCAAAACCGCCTGGGAGCAGGCTGTTCAGCGAGATCCTACCGGATACTACAGTCAACGAGCGTCAGAACTTCTGGTAGGGCGAAAGCCCTTTGAAAGTCAAAATCCAATCAATTTAGCCTATGATTTGAATTTAGAAAAAGACGAGGCTGAAACCTGGTTGAGGACAAAGTTTTCGATCCCTCCTGAGCAAGATTTGAATAATCTCTCTGAACTGAGGGTATCACCAGCATTTCAGAAGGGTGAAGCCTTATACGATTTGGGTTTGTACGAAGAAGCGCTCAATGAGTTTGAGAAAGTCCGACAGCAATATCTCAACGATCCGATTAACTCGTATAAACTCATGAACTACTTCCTGGAAAAAAACCTTTATCGCCTGGCAATTTTATCTGCCCGGCAAGTTCTCAATCTGGCTGGATTTGACGACGCTTCCACCTTGAGCGCGCCTCGTTATTTCAACCATATCCGTTTTGGCGTATATTTCAAAGATCTCATCCAGCAGGCATCCCAGAAGTACAATCTAAATCCTTTGTTGCTTTTGAGTGTAATCCGGCAGGAAAGTCTCTTCGATCCTACAGCCAGGTCTTCTGCTAACGCCAGAGGACTGATGCAAATCATTCCGTCAACCGCCCGAGAAATTGCCACTCAACTGCAATGGCCTTCTAACTTTGATCTAAAAGACCTGGAGCGCCCCAAGGTCTCCATTGAATTTGGGGCTTCATACCTCTCCCGTCAAATTCGCTTTTTTGATGGAGATATATACGCCGCACTGGCTTCTTATAATGGAGGCGCTGGAAACACTCTTGCATGGAAAGAACTGGCAAACGATGATCCAGATTTATTTCTAGAAGTGATTCGTTTCCAGGAAACCCGCCAATACATTATGAATATTGTAGAACTTTATAATTTATACCGGCTGTTTTACGAACAAAAGCCATGAAAAAGGGGCTGTCTGGTTGTTGCAAACAGCCCCTTTCAATTACCGGTTCAGTCTAAACAAGAAGCAAAACTGGATTTTCAATGTATCTCGCCAGAGCCTGCATGAATTGCGCCGCCTCAGCGCCATCCGTTACCCGGTGATCGGCAGACAGCGTGGCTTTCATGCGTATTCCGGGTTTAATTTCATCCCCAACAACAACAGGCACTTTTTGAGCAGCACCCACCGCCAGGATTGCGCTTTCAGGGGGATTAATTATGGCTACAAAATGTTCAACATCGAACATTCCCAGGTTACTGATTGAGAAAGTTGATCCTTCAATGTCCTCTGGACGGACTTTCCCCTGCCGTGCTCTGGAAACCATGTCACGAATTTCAGCAGAAATGGTTCTGACCGGTTTCAAGTCAGCATCTTTACATACAACCGTAAGCAAACCACCCTCTACCGCAACAGCCACTCCAATATTCACATGACCATGGCGCACAATATTTGTTCCAGAAACGGAAGCATTCAGATTTGGGTAATTGCGCAAAGCCAGAGCCACGGCTTTAATGACAAAATCGTTCAAGGTTAACTTTTGTCCATCAGGCATCAACTGGTTAATTTGTTCTCGCAGAGAGAGCAACGCCTCCACATTGAAAGAGCGGGTTACGTAAAAATGAGGATAGTTTTGCTTTGAGTCCACCATCCTGCGTCCGATTGCCTGCCGGAGACGATCCATGGTAACAACTTCATCCGCTGGAACGTTTGCCATACCTGTCCATACAGGCAAAATAACCGATGGGGGCACAGGTTCAGGAGGCGCCGCTCCCGCTACTTCGGAAGGCTTTGGAGCAGAGGTTTTTATCATTTCCAGGTAGGCTTCAATGTCTTTTCGAACAACTCTTCCTCCCGGTCCGCTTCCTCGAATGGCATTCAAATCTATCTGATGCTCTTGGGCAAGGCGTTTGGCTAATGGAGAGGCTTTGATACGCTGTACTTCCTCAATGACGGGACCACTCGCAGGCCCTGATGGTTGCATCTCAACAGACTCCTCAGTGCTTGCTTTCGGAGAGACTTCAGAGGTCGGTTCTTCTGAAACAACCTCTCCGGGCGCGGTAATGATGGCTATTGGAGTACCAACAGGGACTATCGCACCTTGCTCTACAAGATGCCGATAGACAACACCACTGACAGTGGTTTCTACTTCCACTGTAGCCTTATCCGTCTCAATCTCTGCCAGTACCTGTCCTTTTTCAATTGCCTCGCCTTCTTGCCTAACCCAGCGCACCAGAGTGCCTTCCTGCATATCAAAGCCGAGTTTGGGCATCTTGATCGTTTCAGCCATTCAACACCTCCCTGACCGCTTGAACGACATCCTCAACCTTGGGCAAGGCCATTTGCTCCAGGGTTCGATTGTAAGGTAAAGGAACTTCCTTTTGTGCCACACGGCGAATTGGGGCATCTACATAATCAAAGGCCTCTTCGTAAATCCGTGCGGCGATTTCTGCACCTACGCCATAGGATTTCCAACCTTCTTCAACAATGACAGCGCGATTGGTCTTCTTAAAGGATTCCAGTACCGGATCCATGTCTAAGGGACGCAGGGTGCGTAAATCCACAATTTCAACCTCAATGCCTTCTTTTGACAATTGTTCTGCTGCTTTTAACGAAATTTCCAACATCTTACTGTAAGTGACAATGGTGACGTCTTTTCCAGCACGTTGAACAGTAGATTTTCCAATCGGAATGGTGTAATCCCCTTCCGGAACTTCACCCCGCATCTGATACAAAGTGGCATGTTCGATAAACAGGATGGGGTCATTACTGCGGATGGCAGATTTCAACAGTCCTTTGGCATCCGCAGGTGTTCCCGGTGCAACCACTTTCAATCCCGGAAAATGAGCAAAAATGGCATCCGGAGTCTGAGAGTGAGTAGCCCCCAATTGACGTCCACCACCTCCCACCGCTCGGATCACCAGAGGTAAAACCATCTGACCGCCAAACATGTAATGAAGTTTGGCTGCCTGGTTGACAATGTGATCCATGGCAGAAAACGCAAAATTGATGGTCATTAATTCAGCGACCGGGCGCAAGCCGGTTAGTGCGGCACCAATTGCCGCCCCAATAATACCTGACTCAGCAATGGGTGTATCCCTTACGCGTTCAGGGCCAAAGTGGTCGTAAAAGCCCTTGGTAACCGCATAGGTTCCCCCCCATACCCCAACCTCTTCGCCCAAAATAAACACACTGGGATCACGCTCCATTTCTTCCCATAAAGCCTGAGAAATTGCCTCGCGCATGGTAATTCTTGCCATATTTCCTCCCTATGCTTCTACGTAAATGTGCTCAAACAGTTCATGAGGTTGAGGTTCAGGGCTGGCTTCAGCAAACTGAACAGCATCTTCCACAATGGCTTCTGCTTCATCATCTAATTGATTGAGTGCTTCTTCTGTGGCAATCCCATTCTCCTGAAGATACTGTCGGAAAATCCCAATGGGATCATTTTCCTGATAGCGGTGAACTTCTTCAGGTTTGCGATAACGTTCTGGATCTCCCATGGAGTGGCCTCGAAAACGGTAGGTCATGGCTTCCATCAACATGGGACCTGCTCCCTCTCGAATGGCTTCAATCATCTCTTCAGCCGCCTGGCGCATTGCCACCACATCCATACCATCTACCCGCCGGCTGGGCATACCATATGCCTGGGCTTTTTGGATAATTTCAGAAACCGCTGAGGCTCGCTCCACTGCTGTCCCCATTCCATATTGATTATTTTCACACACCCACAGAACAGGTAAATTCCAGATTTTGCTCATGTTCAAGGCTTCGTGAAAATATCCAATATTCGTTGCCCCATCACCAAACATACAGATAGTGACATTTTTTTGCCCGGTATAAGCATCTCCTAAAGCCAGCCCCGTAGCAATAGGCAAATGAGCACCTACAATCGCATGACCTCCCCAGAAATTTTTGGTCACATCGGCAAGATGCATTGATCCGCCTTTGCCTTTGGAACAACCGGTGGCTTTTCCGAGCAACTCTGCCATCACCTCGCGTGCTGATAAGCCGCAGTTGATCGCAACGCCGTGGTCCCGGTAGGCTGTAATCACGCGGTCTTGGGGTTTCCTTGCTGAAATCAACCCTGTGCTGACAGCCTCTTGTCCAATATAGAGATGAAGAAATCCGCCAATTTTTCCCTGTTGATACAGTTCAGCAGAACGTTCTTCCAGTCGGCGGATTATCACCATCTCTTTATACATGCGTAAATATTCGTCTTTTTCCATAGAACGAAACCTCCATTGGGTCTTGGTGAATTGTCTTGCAGGCAACAACAAAACCGCTAAATTATACCCGATTTATCTTTTATAGACAAAAACCACCCGGTAAAAAATTCTAAAAAAATTATAACAAACCTTAAGGTTCATAAGAATAATTTGTACAATAAGGAACAATTGTTTGCTCACCTTGAAAAATACAGGCAAACTGAAAACCGTTTTCGAATTTTGCTACGATTAAGAATTGAGACAAAGGTGAATTGGCTGGTTGTGGGCCCATAAATAGATCAACTCGATCACTCAACCAAAGGGTATATTCTCCTTGAGCATTCTCCCAATAGCCCTGAACAGACTGAAATGAGGCTGGTAAGGCTTGTACACTGGAGGAGGCACGAGATTGCTGAATCAGTTGATTTACAATTTGGAAGGCTTTCCGCTCAGATCGTCCATAAATTGAAAATAAAGAAATCACGAATACTAAAAGAAGGAGTCCCAAGGGGACAAGATATCTTCGTGCCCAAAGTTCAGGGTGATCCTGATCAGGGATCTGCGAGGATACTCCAAGCCTCACCAAATAAGCAAAGGGGAGATACAAAACAACCAGAGGTAAAAACAGATAAAATAACATGATAAACATCCCTAAGGTACGTTCCTCTCCTCCCTGAAGGGAAAGGGTACCCAACAACGTTAATCCTAATGCGCCTGAAAATCCTCCCAAAACCGTCCCTAACCATTTTGACTCTGGAAAAGATGCCACACCTCCTAACAATGCACCGGAAAAAGTATATTTCAAGATATATTCCAGGAGAGAATCACCTCCCCCTGGCTTCAAGGGCACCCCGGGTAGTAGTAACCCATTAATGGCTTGACCGAACCAGGCGTATAGCCCCCCCATTAGTGCTCCAATGACGACACCTGTGACAATGCGATGTAGATGAGTTCTCATGAGTTGAATTATATCCACAGAAAGAAACAAATCACAGGGAGTTGCCTGCCCTGTGATTTGCCTTATCCAGAACAAGTATAAAAATTTATTCCTCAGGGGGGTGAGAAACTATCATTTCTAAATTAATTCCCTGTTTCATTAATTGATTCTTCCGGAACCAGTATAGCGCAAAACCCACCGCAAAAGTTCCCATGATCCAGCCAAAGGGTCTTAATTCAAACCCCCTCGGGCTGAGTGCAAGGTAATTCAATAAATAAACCCCATAAGCAACCCAAATCAATCCCGCAAGGCTAACCAGGGGAATATTTCCTATCCGCCATCCTGCCGGGCCTGAAGCCTTTTGAAAAGCATCCACGTTCTTCAGGGGATAAACAGCTAAAGCCACAGCGGAAATAATCTGTCCAGAAGCAATAACAAAGAAAAACGGTCTTATGCTTTCTAAACTATAGGTATGGGTCAGGGCAAATAGCATCACTCCAAGTTCCAATAGCAACGACATCCAGAGAACAGCCACTACTGGCGTATCCAGTGATGGATGTTTGAATGACAACGAAACGGGTAAAATTTTGTCTTTTGACCAGGCTAATAGCATTCTTGATCCTGCCATGATAGTAACAAGAAGTAAATTGAATGTTGCAATCAACCACCCCAGCAGGAATAAATACGCTAATGTGGGATTAGGTCTAAGAATATTGGCGTAGAAAAACAACCATGGATAGACTGCTTCCGATCCCTCTCTAGTTCTCAGATAAATATAACTCTGCGCGGCAAGCCAGTTAACAGGCACCAAGCGGAGTAAAAACAGACTGGTCACAATAAACAGGGCAGAAGCAATCAGAACTGCACCCAAATTTCCTAAAAGCAAATCCTGCTGAGGCTTCTTTACCTCTTTTGCCATCCAGACAGGTATAACAATACCAACGAATAAAATGACGGCAATGATCAAGCCCAGAGTTAAAAACGCGTTGGGAAATGGTCCAGTTGTCAAACCCAACTGGCGGGCAATGAAAAGTTGTCGATCGTAAGCACCAAACCCCATATAGGTATTCCACCCATCAGCAAAGGACTGTATAGGTGCAGCTAATTGGAAAAGCAATCCTGCCCAACTGAGTAAAGTAAGAAAAAAGCCCAAACGTAGAATATTACGAGCAATTTGTACCGGGAAAATACTTACAATAAAAGCCAGCACAATTAAAATCGAACCAACAATGATGACTCCAGTTGGCGAATTTAAACCTTCCAACACCGAGAAACTGGCGTTCGCAGTAATTCCAGCAGTTTTAGAAATAATCGGAAAAGCCACAGTGGCAAGAGTACCTGTAAACCCACTGACCAGCATCACCACCCCGACCATCATGGTAAAAGAAGCCGCAAAACCAAGAGAACCAGTAAGCACCCGAGACATCAATACATAATCAGCGCCATGATGGGGAGAAAATACTCCAATAGAGGAATAAATATAAACCAGTAAAATACCCGAAACTAAAGCAACAATCAGGGCTAGCGTAATGTTTGTGCCGGGAAAATCCCCTAATAAAGCAGCATAAGGAAACAAGCCGGAGGTGAAAATTCCTATGGAAGCAACAGCCAGAAAAAGAACGATAAAACCATCGATGACTCGAGAACTTGATGATTGTTCTGGATTCCGATTTGACATCCGTCATTCCTCCAAGGCGACATAATCCTACCTGAATTATAGTACAAAGGGTCTGGAGAACTCCCTCAACAGGCATCTCCAGACCCTTTTTAAGTTTACAGATGGTTTACAAATTTAGCGGTTTTTAATTGCCGCCTGTGCAGCAGCCAGACGAGCCACCGGCACACGGAACGGTGAGCAACTCACGTAGTTCTGACCAATCAAGTGGCAGAACTCAATAGAATCAGGATCGCCACCGTGCTCACCGCAGATACCCACTTCCAGTTCAGGACGGGTGCGGCGTCCTTCTTCAACTGCCATGCGCATCAGGCGTCCCACGCCTTCGCGATCGAGCGTCTGGAAGGGATTCTTCTCAAGAATACCTTCCTCAACATACTTGATGAGGAAGTTACGCTCGGCGTCATCACGGCTGTAGCCAAAGGTCATCTGAGTCAGGTCGTTAGTACCGAAGGAGAAGAACTCAGCCAGGCGAGCAATCTCACCTGCGGTTACTGCAGCGCGCGGGATTTCAATCATGGTGCCAAACTTGTACGGGAAGTTAACGCCTTTCTCGCTCATCACCTGTTTGGCAATGCGTTCAAGGCGCGGCTGGATCCATTCCAATTCCTTTACCGTACCGGTCAACGGGATCATGACTTCGGGTTTAACTTTGACGCCCCTTAAGGTGCAGTTTGCCGCTGCTTCGAAAATCGCCCGAACCTGCATTTCAACAATTTCAGGCATGTAGATGCTCAAACGCACGCCACGCAGGCCCATCATGGGATTGCTTTCATGCATCGCGCGGATGCTGGCAAGCAGTTTTTCTTTTTCTGCAAGCCCCTGGGTCTCACCCTTAACCCGCATCGTGATGACCTCTTCGAAAAGTTTCTCTTCGTCGGGCATGAATTCATGCAGAGGCGGGTCGATCAGACGGATGATCACGGGGTATCCATCCATGGCTTCAAACAAACCTTCAAAGTCCGAGCGCTGGAAGGGCAGAAGTTCGTCCAGAGCCTTCTTGCGTTCGTCAATGGTTTCCGCCAGAATCATGCGCTGAACAATGGGCAGGCGCTCAGGCTCAAAGAACATGTGTTCAGTGCGGCACAACCCGATGCCTTTGGCGCCATAGGAACGAGCGCGGCGAGCATCCTTGGGGTAGTCAGCATTCGCCCAAACCTGCAGACGGGCAATTTCATCCGCCCAATTCAGCAGGGTAAGGAGATCCTTTTGCTCTTCGAGGTCAGGAATACTGAGATCCATTTTGCCCAGGAAGACTTCACCCGTGCCACCATCCAGCGAAATCCAATCGCCTTCCTTAACCACAACATCGCCAGCCTTCATCTGGCGTTTTTCCAGATCAATACGGATGGAGGAAGCACCAACCACACAGGGGACGCCAAACTGACGCGCCACCACAGCGGCATGGGAGGTAGCACCACCTTCACTGGTCAGAATGCCTTTCGCTGCAAGCATACCATGCACGTCATCCGGTTTGGTGAAGGGACGAACCATGATCACCTGCAAGCCTTCTTCCTTGCCTTTCTTTTCGGCGGTATCAGCGTCAAAGAAGACCTGTCCCACAGCCGCACCCGGAGAAGCATTTACGCCAGTAGCAAAGAGACGTCCTTCTTTCTTGGCAGCCTTACGAGCATTCTCGTCAAATTGCGGATGAAGCATTGCATCCACCTGTTTGGTGGAAACGCGCATGACTGCTTCTTCTTTGGAGATCAATCCTTCGTTTGCCATATCTACTGCGATCTTAATGGCTGCTCTTGCAGTGCGTTTGCCATTGCGGGTCTGGAGCATCCACAACTTACCGCGCTCAATAGTGAATTCCATATCTTGCATGTCGCGGTAGTGTTTCTCCAGAATCTCACAGATCTTCATGAATTCATTGTAGGCTTCAGGAAGGGTTTCTGCCATCTTCTCAATGGGGTCAGTGTTGCGGATACCGGCAACCACATCCTCGCCCTGAGCGTTCAGCAGGTATTCACCGAAGACTTTGCGCTCACCTGTGGATGGATTGCGGGTAAAGGCAACACCTGTGCCAGAATCCCAACCCATGTTCCCAAAGACCATGGTTACAATGTTGACGGCAGTACCAAGATTGTCGGGAATACCCTCAGCGCGGCGGTAGTCAATGGCGCGCTTCCCATTCCAGGACTTGAATACGGCTTCGGTAGCAAGACGCAATTGTTCGATGGGATCCTGCGGGAAATCAAACCCCTTGTTCTCGCGAACAACCTTCTTGAAGATCTCAGAAAGTTCTTTCAAGTCTTCAGCAGTCAGATCAGTATCGGATTTAGCGCCTTTCTGGTGCTTAAAGGCTTCCATGGGCTCTTCGAAAGCCTCATCGGGCAGACCCAACACCACTGCACCAAACATCATGATCAGGCGGCGATAGGAATCATACACAAAGCGCGGGTTGTTGGTGAGTTTGATCATGCCCTGAACGGTTTCGTCGTTCAAACCAATGTTCAATACCGTATCCATCATGCCGGGCATAGAAAATTTTGCACCAGAACGGCAGGAGACCAGCAAAGGATTGTTAGGGTCGCCAAATTTCTTCCCGCTGGCTTCTTCAATCTTATGAAGAGCCTCAAGTTCCTGATCCCACATTCCTTCAGGGAACTTTTCCCCAGCCGCCAAGTAGGCATTGCAAGCCTCAGTTGTTACGGTAAAGAAGGGGGGGACAGGTAACCCGATACGATACATCTCGAACAGGTTTGCTCCCTTACCACCCAGCAAACCTCGCACGGCGTCCCAGGAACCTCCCACGTAAGCGGATGCCTGGTCCAGTTCATTGAATACATATACCCATTTTTTTTGCGTCATTTTGGAATCCTCCATGAAAAGATAAACAACCCCATAGCAGGGGATATTTCGCCAAAATCCACAAAATTCTACCACAAAGCCATCGATTGGCAAAGTTTTTTATCGGAGATGTCTATCCAACTTTGCAAAAGACTGTAAACCCATTGAAAGGTAAAAACTCTCAGATATGATTGATAATAGGTTTACCTAGAAATAACTATGGATCAGGAAAAGCACATGAAGATCCTCATCATTGACGACGACCCTGGTATGACGGATTTGCTCTCGGTATTACTGGCACCATCAGGGGCAGAGACGCTTGTTGCCAATACTGCCTCTGATGGACTGGAATTAGCCCGTTCCGAGCAACCTGATATCGTCATCCTAGATCTGCTCCTTCCAGAGATGAACGGAGTGGAAATTTGCAAAAAAATCAGAGAATTCAGTACGGTACCCATTCTGGTTGTCTCAGCCCTCGATTCCCCCAAGGTCATTGCTCAGGCTCTTGACAGTGGTGCGGATGGCTTCCTGTCAAAACCTGTATCAAGCGCAATTCTGACTGCACAAATTAATAAGCTTCTCCGGAGATCTTCCATGGTTAAAAAAAGTCTTACAAAGCCGGGACTTAGCCTGTAGAGAACCGTAGTAAAATAGCGGAAAATCATCCAAAGTAGAGGCAAATTATGCAAACCTGTTCTCGTTGTAAAACCATGGTTTCGGATGAAATTGTGTTCTGTCCTACCTGTCAGGCTGACTTACGGGAAGAATCTGTTACGTCTATTGCCTTGAAAAAAATGCGCGAGAATCCGCGGGTCTATGCTATTCATGTGGCAGTGAGCGCAGATGCCTGTCCAACATGCATGGCTTTAGAAGGAACTTACCCCAAAGATCAGGTTCCTGCTCTACCAGTGGATGGCTGTTCTAACCCCAATGGATGCAAATGCACCTATCAGCCCTTATTAACAGAAATTTTCCCCTAGAAATCTTGCGAATAATTCATTCCCCCGAAGAGGGGGATTTCTTTTCTATCCGTACCCCTTTCACAAAGGTCAGGGGCCATGAAGCAAAGACACCTGTGTATGGTTGGTCCAGATCACCCACCACTTTTTCAGAGGCTTTCAGACAAGCCTGAACAGTTTCTTCATCCGGGACAATTGCCATCAGAGTGTAGTTGGCTTCTATCCTGGCTGTGACATGGGGCAAAGAGTAACGCACAGGTAGATTAAACCGTTTCGCCCGCTGACGAAAAATTCCATTACTTTCAAAGATGGTCGCCCCTGTAATGCCAGCGTTGTACCACGCATCCAACACTTCATCCAGCAAGGTTGAGTCATCCAGAACAAACATCACCATGTACATGATAACCTCTCAGGTCTGTTGAAGAAGTTCAATGAACGCTGATGCTACCCGCTGAGGGGCTTCCATCATGGGCATATGTCCGGCATTGGGAATCGCTACCATCCATCCTCTTTGTAACCGCTCTACTACCTCAAGTGACCTCTCTATGGGAATAAGGTCATCCTGTTCTCCAGCAATAACCACTGTTGGAACGGAGATTTCTTTTAGAAAATCCATCATATCTTCCCGATCTGCCATTCCCCTTAAACAAGCCATTAAAACATGAGGAGCAGCTTTCTGCATCAGTTCTTGAGTATATTTGAGCACTTCGGGATTCCGACTATATTTTTTCAACGTGGCATGAATCACAGCCTGAGGTCCCTTACGCTTGATCTCATCTACCAGAATTAAACGGGCTTGTCGTCGTTCGGGTAAATCAGCGGCCGCCTGAGTGGCAACCAGTCCTACCCCGCTCAAACGTTGAGGATAGGCTTTTGCAAAGGCAAGGGTAATATATCCTCCCATCGAATGGCCTGCCACAATGGCTTTTTCCAGGCCTAACCGATCCATCAATGTCAGGATGTCATCCGCCATGGTACGCATGGAGTAATCCCCTTCCGGTTTAGGTGAAGCACCGTACCCTCTTAAATCAAGCGTGATCACCCGTGCTTTATCAGCAAGTTGTTGAACCACCTCATTCCAGATAGAATGATCTAATGGAAAACCGTGAATTAAGATGATGGGTTTTCCCTGCCCATGTTCCTCATAATACAGTGACACTGGTTCTTGCGTCATCTCCTAATCCTCCTTTTGGTGAGGAGACCAGTTTGCGATCCATTCTCTGGCAAAAGTGAGGGCCGAAGGCTTATCTGTAACCAATCCCTCCACTTGAGCCTCTCGAATGGCTTGTAAAATTTTACCAATCAATGGCCCGGGTTGTAAGTTAAACTCCCGGATGAGATCCTCCCCATTTACTAATTTGGGAGGTGTCACCAATGCGGTTTCCTTTTCCCATCTTGCTTCTAAGAGAATCTTGCAAATTTTTAATTCATTTACCCATCGGTCACTAGTCAATGTATAAGAATAAGTCGCCCAGAGATCTGCCAGTGAAAGCAGACAAATATCTATCCCGGCATCACCAAAATCTCGATAAAACCGATAGATTGCGCGAGGCGACGGTTCTTTCTCTTCCGAAACCAGCCAGTGGATTCTCATGTGACCGGAAATTACTTTTTGAATGTGCTCAACCTCATCGTTGCTCAACGCCAGAGAGCGGGCACGCAAGACAGCGAGGCTCTTGCTGGCTTCCTCATGGTTGAAAAAACGAATCCGCCCATTCTCATCTTCAAAAGCAGTGTCTGGTTTTCCTACATCATGATATAAGGCAGAAAAAAAGGTTAAACCACGTAAAAGACGAAGCGGATTGATTCGCTGATTAAAATGGGCTTTGAATTGTTCTCGATACCGTCCTAACCAGAGAGAGGCTTGCGCTGCAAACAAGCCAGTGGGAGATTGTTCAGACAGGTCTTCCGCAAGTACCTTAAGCAATAATTCCAGCCGGCTGACCGTTTCGAGGGTATGGTGCCAAACATCCTGTACATGGGGAGGAGATTGTTGAACCCCCTTCAACTTATCCAGTTCAGGAAAAATGACAGACAAAGCGTTGAGACGATCTAGTAAATCAATTCCAAGGCGAACCTTTTTGCCTTCTAAAATTTGAAAAATCTCGTCCCTTTTTCGTTCAGCAGAAACGGATCCCAGAAGTGGGACGGCACTGCGTGCCAATTGAAATGTAGAATCTTCGATACGAAATTCGAGTTTCTGGGCAAAACGGACCAGACGTAAGACTCTGGCAGGATCATCATCAAAAGAGGATGATGAGCAGGCTCTTAAAACTTTTCCTTTGAGATCTTGCAAGCCACCACAGGGATCCAAAACAGACAGTGAAGCACTGGGGATACAAAACGCTTCCTGCAAAGGAATAGCCATGGCGTTAATGGTGAGATCTCGTTTGCGTAAATCTTCCTCTAAATCCCTTTCTCGGAAACGGGCAAAATCCAGAAACGTCACCGGTCCCTTCTGTGGAGATACGACAACACGAATCGTCTCCCGCTCTTCATCCAATAGAAACACCCCTGCCTGTAACGCATTGGCTACACGACGCGCTAATGGTACAGGAGAATCGTTCAAGCAAAAATCCAGATCATGCGATTGAACCCCCAAGAACCAATCCCGAACAGAACCCCCAACCAGATAAATGGGTGTACCTCTGCTTTCAATGAGGATCGTTTTCAGAATGTGGCTCAATTCCTGATTAAAAGACTGATTCACCCTTTCTCCTGTTGGCTTATCATCGAATTGTACTTTTCCAGATTCACCACACCGATGAAAGGAAGATTCCGATAGAAATCGTCGATATCCAATCCGTAACCAAAGACAAATTTGTTCGGAATTTCAAATCCCACGTACTTCAAAGGAATTTCCACTTCTCTTCTCTCTGATTTATCCAGTAAGGCGCATACGCTTAAACTCTTTGGTTGTCGGATAGATAACAGTTCCAGCACAGAGTGAAGGGTATGGCCGCTGTCAATAATATCTTCAACCAGAATCACATCCCATTCGGAAATGTCGGTGTTCAGGTCAAAGGTAATCCGTACCTGCCCTGAAGAATGTCTTCCTCCAACACCGTATGAAGAAACTGCCATAAATTCTATGGCATGGGGAATCCGGATTGCACGCATAAGATCAGTAAGGAACATGACTCCCCCACGAAGAATGCAAACCAGTAGAAGTTTTTTTCCTTCGTAGTCTTGGCTGATTTGTTCTCCCAATTCCAGGATGCGCTTTTGCAAAGTTTCGGAGTCAATTAAGACCTCTCCAAGAAACTCACGGTAGTCCCACATTCCTCACCTCACTCTCTGGGTACTTCATGATGTTGTCTGCAACGCGCTTCGTATAACTCAGACGCCCCAACAATCACTACCGGGTCCGAGTATTTCGCGGGTTTTCCATTGACCAGGCGCTGTGTACGACTGGCTGGCTCCCCACATACCATGCAAATTGCCTGGAGTTTATCCACCCGCTCGGCAATTGCCATCATGACGGGCATCACCCCAAAAGGTTCACCACGAAAATCCATATCTAAACCAGCAACAATCACGCGAATACCTTTCGAGGCTAATATCTGTACTACATTCACAATTCCTTCATCAAAAAACTGGGCTTCATCAATAGCAACCACTGAAGTTTCAGGGTCTAATTTTTCCCAGATTTCTTCTGAATGCGAAATAGGAAACGCCTCAAACTCATTCCCTGCATGGGAAGTCACTTTTTCGATACTGTAGCGGTCATCAATGACAGGCTTGAAAACCTGAACTTTTTGTCGCGCAATCCGTGCGCGACGTAATCGGCGAATCAATTCATCGGTTTTACCACTGAACATGGAGCCGGTAATGACCTCAATTGAGCCTGCAGTGTGTTTCAAGTGTCCCTCCCTTTATGCAGAAGACATCTCCATTTTGAACGCATCCAGAATCGGGATGGGCGTTGGATCCATGCCGTACGCCATCGCCAAATAGTAAGCCATATAATCCCCGAACAGGATTGATGTCCAGATATGAGCAAGTTTGTTATCCCCGCGAGCCATAATCATATCTGTGTTAATGCCCTGTGTCATAAACATTTCACGGGTCAATTCAATTCGTTTCTGGTTCCGAATATTCATGCCAGGTGCCTGAATGAACAAAGCCATCATATTCATAAGCATGGCTGAAGGATTTTCCAATCCTGCCAGAGTATTATGATCGGCTTCCGGTAAAAATTCAAACTGTGCCCAAGCCTTTGCCAGTTCGTTAATTTGTCCTTTCCAGCGTCTCGCAACAGGCGCCAAGTAATCGGCTGCCAGCACCACCACCCAGCGCCCAAACAACTGTCCTGCCATTCGCTTGGCAGGATTATGGGTGACAGGCACATCTACACCTAAACTGGTCTGAACGTTGCGCATGGCATGAACAGCCTCTTCGATTTCCTGTTGAACAGAAGAAATGAAACCCAGTCGTTCAAATAACGCCAGGAGCAACCCAAAGGAATACCCCACAGCACTTCTGGGCGCATGTCGATGTTCAAACTGCCAGAGCGGCATGCCGAAATCTCTGGCTAATGTGGAGAGTTTTCCCCCCGTACAAATGGAAATGATTGAGCATCCGCGTTGGTGCGCCTGTTCAAATACCCAAAGGGTTTCCTCTGTATTTCCAGAATGGCTGGAAGCGATGACAAGAGTATGTTCATTAACCCATAGTGGTAATTCATAATCTCGATGAACAACAACGGGAAGAGAAATTTTATCCTGTACATACGCAGCAACCAGATCTGCTCCGATTGCTGATCCCCCCATTCCTGAAATCAAAATATGGCGATATTCTTTTTTTGGGGGAAGAGTAAAGTCCTTCCCCAACGAATAGGCATAACTCAACTGGTCTGGAAGCCCATTGATTTGTGCGATCATGTTTTGTGAATCGAGTTTTTGGAAACCAGCCACATCATCCAGATTCATAGAATTCTCCCGGGATATTGGATTATCTGATTTTACCTTGATTCTTTTTATGTTCGAGGAATAACCGATATAACTCGTTTTTCTTCCAACCCGAAACCGCAGCCAAGCGCTCAGCCAGATCCCTTAAAGGAACATCTTCTCTTGATTCCTGTTCAAACACCTCGATTACCTGTTCTTTACTCCACACCTGTGCCTTTCGGGTTGCTCCTGAAATCAGGATAACAAATTCCCCCAACGGTTCGACTTGCCGGAAATGCTGAAGAAGTTCTCCCAAAGTCCCACGAATAAATTCTTCGTGAATTTTGGTTAATTCTCTGGCAACAACCGCTTGTCTATCTCCAAGAATATCTAAAAGATCTTTCAAAGCATCCCATAAACGGTGCGGGGTTTCAAGAAAGATCAATGTAAACGGTTCATCGCGAATACTTGCAATTTTCTCCTGACGTTCTCGGGGTTTACGAGGGAGATATCCAAGATACAGAAAAGCATCTGTTGGCAATCCAGATCCTACTAATGCAACTATTGGAGAAGCAGGACCTGGAACTGGACAAACCCGAACCCCCTGTTCAATGGCAGCCTTAACCAGTTCATATCCCGGATCATTCAATCCAGGTGTACCCGCATCTGAGACCAAGGCAACATCACCATTTTCCAGATGAGATAATATCGTGCGAAGTCTGGTCAGTTTATTATGTTCATAATAACTTACCAGCGGTTTTTCTATCCCATAATGATTGAGAAGTTTTCTGGTTTGTCGGGTATCTTCTGCAGCGATGAGAGATACTTCTCGAAGCACTCTTAATGCACGGAGCGTGATGTCTTCAAGATTACCAATCGGTGTAGCGACCAGATACAGAATACCCATGAGACTTATACCAGGTTATTCCCAAAGAATGTATGTTCCAGACAATTCCCTGCGTTCAAAATCCAATAATACAAACATACTGCCTGTTCTTCCCTCGTCCGTTTTTACACACAGAAAGCTTCCGTGCAATTCTTTTCCCATAAACACAGGATCCTGAGTCAAGTTCGAAAGAAGACATTCCTGATAAGAAGGAGCAATAAAGCCATAAATCGTCAATTGTGAACCATTCAACGGTCTAATCCAGAAACCATCTTCCGTACTTTCCAAACTGAAGTCAATGTCTTCCTCAACACTTTGCATCCCATTATCCAGATTCAGAAAATCTCCTGTATACAACACAAAATTTCCCGAAGAGTGAATTTCAGGTACAGAGGGAGAAGGAGTAAACATTGGTTCAACGGTAGGGGTAACTTGAGGGAGCACCTGTATTTTCACCCAGAAAGGAGAGTGTCCCTCTGGACCAATGCCAAAAAAATCTCCTCTGGAATTCTGCATTTTCCAGTTACTTTGATAAATTCCTGGCAACGCAGGCGCCACCATTTCAACCGCAATTTCAACTTCCTCCCCAGGATGAACATTTGTATTCAATTCTTCCCTGACTTTTACTCCCAAAGGCGCGCCAGAAAACCAGACAACAGCATAATCTTGAGTCCATGGACAACTTCCTGAATTTCGGAGTCTCCATATTTTTATAAACCGCTCACCGGGTGAAAAAAGGGAATTGTCGGGGACACTTACATCAATGGGACTACCCGCTTCAGCACGATCACATGGGAATGAACTCATAAAAGCATGAAGATCTTTTTGTCGGTTTGTCTGCTGATCCAGTTGAATACGCTCCGGTTGAGACGGCTCCTCTCCATCAATCGGGAATAACGGCGTTTCCGATTGATGAAAAGACTGTACATTGACTGGCTTTTCATGTTCTTCTGATAAGAAATCAGAGATCGGCGAAGAACAACCCACCAGCCAGAGATTTGCCAGTAAAACCATGCAGATTGTAACTCTCATCACCCTGACATTCTACCAAAATTCCAGATTTAAGGCAGAATTCTACCTGTATGCTCATGCTCTCTAATATAATTGAGCCCATGTCATATACTTGGAAGCGTATCCTTGGATTAAGCGAACCATTCCCTGCTGAACACCGCCAAAATTTTATTCACCTTTTCTTTGATATTGCCTGGTGGGGAGTGTTGAATGGGAGTGTCATCGTCTTTCTGGCAGTTTATGCTTCTCGTCTTGGAGCCTCTTCCTTCCAAATCGGGATTCTTACTGCAAGTCCGGCATTGATCAATATTTTGATGACCTTTCCAACAAATGTCCTTGTTCGAGGGAAATCGACTTTTCAGGTTTTACGTCGAGCAGCATTATTCACACGGTTATTTTACGCTTTATTCATTCCTTTACCGATACTTCTTCCTGCCCAGACGCAAATCTGGGCTATTATCCTCATCACCCTTTTGATGAATATTCCGGGGACCATTGCTGCCGTAATGGGAAATGCGTTTCTTGCAGAAGCCATTCCTGACGAATGGCGCGGTCAGGTTATTGGTATCCGTAATGCCTTATTAGCCCTCACTTCGATGACAACTTCTTTTCTCGTAGGGCAAATCCTTAAAACACTTCCTTTCGAAATTGGATACATGATTGTTTTTGCGCTGGGATGGCTGGGATCCATGCTCAGTGCGTATCATCTTTATCACATAAAAGCGGTAACTCCTTCCATTGAAGAATCCCCAAAGCCATTGGAAAAGCCAACTTTCAAGGAAATCGTTCGTCCAGATGTTTTTTCAGGGCCTTTTCGCAGTGTGTTATGGATAATGTTTTTCTTTCACGTGGCTGTATTTTTACCCAACCCAATTTTTCCCTTGTACCAGGTGAATGAATTAAAACTGACAGACGAAACCATTGGGTTCGGAACCAGTTTGTTCTGGATAATTTATTTTCTCACCTCCACTCAGGTGGGATCTTTATCTCGAAAATATGGCTTTAAAACACTGACAGGGGCTGGAACGGTGATCGCCAGCCTGGCAACCCTGCTCTTTACATTCAGTTATCAGGTTTGGATTTATGTGATCACTCAAATTGTGAGTGGAATCGGATGGGCAATCAACGGAGGAGGACTGGTCAATTATTTACTGACAAAAGTCCCTGCCGATGATCGCCCATCATATCTCGCCTGGTTTAACCTGGCGGTTAATTTTGCAGTTTTAATTTGTGGTTTAGTTGCCCCATTGATTACTTCCAACTTTGGTCTGTTTGGAAGTATGATCCTTTCTGTCATTGTTCGCTTTTTGGCTGGAATAGCCATTTTGCGGTGGGGATAAATAGTTAATCTTTATTTCTTTACCAAGAGTTTAGCCAGTTGAAGAAATTCCTCCCACTCTTCCTCAAAAAAATGAACTGTGACGTTATTCAGTTCAATATGGTAGGTGGTTTCCCCATCAGGTTCATCCGCCTTCCAGGCTATATAATTTTCGGTTTCAGCAATAGTTTCAGTTTTGGGTTCCAATTGGTTTGCCATATTTCTTTATTCCTTTCCTCAACATTTGAAAAGCACGGTACATTATACTTCTGATTCTCGAAAAGATTGGGCGAGAAACAACCGGGGCGGCTACCTGAAGGCTTTCCCAGGGCTCCTGATCTGATAGGCGATATATGATGTAACTGATCAGCAACTTCAGTGTAGCCACCACAGGCGCAGCCAGAACCACACCAATGATCCCGAAGAGGTTCGCTCCTACCAACGCAGAAACCATCACTGCTGCGGGGTGAATCTTCAAAGCGGTTCCCATCAAACGGGTTGCCACCAGATTATCCAAAACGATATCAGTAATCCAGGCGATGCCTACCACCAGGATCACATATCCCCAGGGAGGTAATCCAAAATAATTGGAGCCCTGGAACAGGGCAACCAATCCGTAACTGGTCCATGCTACAGCAGGTCCTACGTAAGGGACAAATCTTGCCAGCCCAGCCAATAAAGCCAGTCCAATAAAGAATCGCAACCCCAAAATTCCCAGAAGCACTGTATATACGAGTACTGTTATCAAAATAATGATAATTTGTCCGCGAAGAAATGCGTTCCAGATTCCGCTCAAATACGTCCCGAACTTTCTCAAGTCTTCATTGTATCCGGGCAAATTAATCCGGATAATTTCCGGAGAGGCTCCTCCACTTTCAGCAAGAATGAAATAAGAAATTAACAAAATGAAAAACACCCACCCAAGAAAGTTAACGGCTCCACTGGCAATAGAACCTACCAGGGTCCCCGCCCGGCTGAGTAACGGCTGAACAATACCCAATAAGGATTGCGTAAGGGTATTTACATCCATAAAATTGGGTAGAACCAATTGAAAAGGACCTACCTGAATAGGCATTTCACTCCAAGTGACTAGCAAGGAAGGTAAATCTTTCAGTGTTTGCTGGAGGAATCGAATTAAACTCTGCGATTGTTCCACTACAGCCAAACCACTGAGCGTTGTTCCACCCAAAACCAGCAACACGAGAAAGATGTACACGATTCCAACTGCAAGACGCCAGGACATTCGGGTGGCCTTTTGAAGTCGAGACACCACAGGGTAAAGCAGATAAGCCAGCAAAACCGCTAATAGTAGCGGACCGACAATATTTCGAAAGCGCACCAGAAGCCAGGCAGCAACCGAAAACAACGCCAGACTCACCACCAGTTTGGTGGTGCTATCCCAACGATTGATAGCAGCCCTGTAGCGGGCAGGACGAAACCGCCTGTTCTTTTTTCTCAATTTTGGACCTGTAAAAGCAGTGCGGCTCATTGATCAATTACTCAACGGGGAAAGTCCACATCATGGACACGCCCCTGCGGGCCAAACAGGAAAGAGGCACCAGAACTCCTTGGGAGCATTCCACAAAAGCACCCCAATGCACAGGCATGTAAGCACAAAAACCACTCCCAGACTGATCACTAAGACGCGAGTGGTTTTGCTTTTTTGCAAGACTCCCGGTTCTCCTCTACCCGTTGAGTCAACCGGATATTCCACAGGCGTTACAGGAGTGCTTCCCAGCGGAGCAGTGTATCGGCTCTTTGGGGGAACAGAGGATTGTGCTCTTGGGAATGAATTTACAGAGGGGGTTACATTTGCCGGGGTGTACAGTTCACCCCCTGAGGGAATTCTCGAGGAAGGCGTAACAACCGTTGCATCTTCATCTACGGCTTCATAAAGAAAAACCACGCGTTCGCCGAGGGAGATGGTTTCTCCAGATCGCAGGGGATAAGGACCGGTCAGGCGGATACCATTAACAAAGGTGCCATTGGTTGAACCCAGATCTTCAAGTATGTAAGTGTTTCCCTGGAAGTAAAGCCGGGCATGATGTCGGGAAACTTCCGGGTCACTGACCACCAGATCATTGGTCAAATCACGGCCAAGACTGATTTCTGTCTTATTCAGTGGAAAGACTCCCCCCGTTTGAGGCCCACTCCGCATGATCAATTGATAACCAGCCGGCATTGAAACCTCCTTGATTGATTTCTTTTCATAGTGTAATGGGTTATACAGCCATTGTCAAATGAAGTCAACGCCACCTTTGCAATAACAATGCCACAATCAGATTTTAATCATTTGTTTATAATTTTCCTATCATTTTTTGATACTTCGCCTTTATTCTCAATTGAGATTACTGGTATGACTGTTTTTAGAAAGGGAGGGAAACATGAACCTCGATAAATTTACCCAAAAAGCACAGGAAGCAATCCTGAAAAGTCAACAACTGGCACAGGATTACAATCATCAAGCGATTGAGCCATCGCATTTATTGCTGGCTTTAATTCAACAAACCGAAGGCGTCGTTCCTGCAATTGTAACGCGTGTTGCCGGTTCCACAGTGGCGTTGAGGGAAGAACTTTCCCAGGATTTAGCCAAACGTCCTAAAGTTTATGGGTCCAGCACTTCCATTGGGCTTGCTCAGCCTACGGTTGAGGTGCTCAACCGCGCAGAACAATATGCTAAAGGGATGCAGGACGAGTACATTTCCACTGAGCATATTTTACTGGCGTTAACGGATTCACCAGAGGGAAAGCGTCTTTCCCAATATGGCTTGACCAAAGATGCCATTTTGAAGGCATTAGCCTCGATTCGCGGGACGCAACGCGTCACCTCGCCTACACCCGAGGATACATATCAGGCGTTGGAAAAATTCGGCAGAGACTTAACTGCCATGGCAAGACAGGGAAAACTCGATCCGGTTATCGGACGAGATGAGGAAATTCGCAGGACCATTCAAATCCTTTCTCGTCGGACGAAAAACAACCCCGCCCTCATTGGTGAACCTGGTGTTGGCAAAACCGCGATTGTGGAAGGACTGGCACAACGTATTGTTAACGGCGATGTTCCGGAAGGATTGAAACGAAAGCGCATCATCCAGCTGGATATGGGTGCACTGGTTGCCGGTGCAAAATATCGCGGTGAGTTTGAAGAACGCCTGAAAGCGGTATTGAAAGAAGTAACCGATGCTTCAGGGGAAATTATTCTCTTCATTGACGAAATGCACACCGTAGTAGGAGCAGGCGCAGCAGAAGGGGCAATGGATGCAGGGAATATGCTCAAGCCCATGCTGGCGCGTGGCGAACTCCATATGATTGGAGCCACGACGCTGGATGAATACCGCAAACACATTGAAAAAGACCCTGCCCTGGAACGCCGCTTTCAACCCATTCTCGTGGAAGAGCCCTCAGTGGAGGATACCATCAGCATTTTACGTGGGTTGAAGTCTCGTTATGAAGTGCATCATGGCGTACGAATTACCGATGCCGCTGTCATTACTGCTGCAACCCTGTCACATCGGTACATACCCGACCGCCACTTACCGGATAAGGCAATTGACTTAATTGACGAAGCCGCGGCCCGGCTACGAACCGAAATTGACTCCAAGCCTCAAGCCATTGACGAGGTTGATCGCCAGATTCTCCAGATGGAGATCGAACGACAAGCCCTGCAAAAAGAAAGGGATAAGGCTTCTCAGGAGCGTCTGAGTAAACTGGAGCAAGAACTCGCCAACCTAAAGGAAAAATCCGCCAGTTTGCATGCCCGCTGGAAACTGGAGAAAGAAGCCATCGCCAACCTGAGACAGGTGAAAGAACAAATAGACCAGACTTACCGTGATATTGAACGGGCAGAACGAGAAAACAACCTGGAAGAAGCCGCTCGCTTGCGATATGGCGTATTGCATGAATTACAGAATAAAGTAAGGGAAGCCGAGCAACGGTTAGCTCAGATTCAACAAGAAGGCGCGCTGTTGAAGGAAGAGGTGGATGCGGAAGAAATTGCCGAAATTGTGTCACGTTGGACAGGCATCCCGGTCTCGCGCTTGCTGGAAGGCGAGATGAAAAAATTACTGGAGATGGAAGATCGTCTCCATCAACGGGTGGTTGGTCAGGATGAAGCCGTGCGCGCTGTTTCCAATGCAATTCGCAGAGCACGGGCTGGCTTACAAGATCCCAACCGTCCAATTGGTTCGTTCATTTTCCTTGGACCAACGGGTGTTGGGAAAACGGAACTTGCGCGGGCTCTGGCAGAATTCCTCTTTGATGACGAACGCGCCATGATTCGCATTGATATGAGCGAATACCAGGAAAAGCATACCGTGTCCCGTCTTATTGGTGCGCCACCGGGTTATGTAGGCTATGAAGAAGGTGGACAATTAACCGAAGCCGTGAGACGGCGCCCGTACAGCGTGGTGTTGTTCGACGAGATTGAGAAAGCCCACCCTGAAGTGTTCAACGTCCTGCTCCAATTGCTGGATGATGGGCGATTGACCGACGGTCAAGGGCGAACGGTAGATTTCCGCAATGTCGTCATCATCATGACCAGCAACCTGGGGTCAGAATTATGGCTGAACAGCACCACGCAGGTCACCCGGGAGCAAATCAATCGGGTGTTACAAGCCCACTTCCGTCCAGAGTTCCTGAACCGTATTGACGAAGTGGTTGTGTTCCATCCGTTAGGGCCCGAGCACCTGCAACAAATCGTTGAGATTCAATTACGGCGTCTGCACAGCCTCCTGGAAGAGCGTGGTTACCATCTGGAAGTCACACCGGAAGCCAAAGCCTACCTCGCCGAAGTTGGGTATGACCCTGACTTTGGAGCACGGCCGCTCAAACGGGCTATTCAACGCGAACTTCAGGATCCTCTGGCAATTCACCTGCTCAGTGGTGAATTCAAACCAGGCGATACAATTCGAGTAGAACGAGTCCCGGATGGGTTAGCCTTCGTTCCAGTTGTTTCTGCAGAAACTGCATAATTCTGAGAAACTTATTTCCCGCCGCACAAATTCACTGTGCGGCGGGTTTCTTACCATAGACCTTCAAAAAGATCTTTTTCTCGGGGAGTGCCTTTCTCTACCGGCGGGAAAGCCCGTATAAACACATCTTTCGAAAAAAGCCAGCGACGAAGTTCCCCAAAAATCCCCACACCAGTCAGAGAAGCGCCCCCCTGACTGGCATGACAAGCCACAGCACGCTCCCGAACCTGAGCAATTGACCGATAATTCACCACAGCATGGACTGGGAAGTATTCTGCTGCAATAGACGCGAGGTCAATATCACCGTTCTTTCCAAACCTGCGGGGATTCTTCCCAATAAGTTTCAGAAGAAAAACCATCAAGCGCAGAAAAGTTCTGGGAATCGTGTGAAAATACAATTTTTTTATCGGGTTTTGCGCTTTCCCTTCCTGTTCAAGTGCGGTGAGATGTTCGAATGCTTTTACAGTAGCCCGATGGATGGCAATATGATCAGGATGACGATATCCTCCAATAGGATCGAAAGTGATCACTACCTGAGGTTTGATTTGAAGAATCAGAGAGACAAGTTTACTGGCAACCTCCTCAACTGGTTGAGCGCATAAAGCCTGAGGATGAGAATTATCCACCGACCCCGGCATTCCCGAGTCGCGGTAACCGAGAAAGATAACCCCTTTCAATCCAAGGATATTTGCCGCACACCGCAGCTCAGATTCACGGCGTTCCGCGATGGAAGAATACCCCTGGAGATGACTTTGTTCTACGTCTCCAGCCTCTCCTCGAGTGGCGCAAATGAGATATACATCAACACCCTGTCGGGCATATAAGGCTAGCGTGCCCCCAACGCCAAAAGTCTCGTCATCCGGATGGGCCAGTACAGCCAGCAACGTTCGTTTGGTTTCATCTGCCATGTTCAATACCTTAACATCCCGGGATCTACCTGTTCAGCCCAGGCGTTAATACCCCCCTTCAAGTTATATGCCTGGAAACCTGCTGACCGAAGTAGTTTTACAGCCCGGGCAGAGCGTTCACCTGTGCGACAAAATACCACCCATTTTTTATTTCGATCCAGTTCATGAAGCCTGGCGGGAAGATGCCCCACAGGAATAACCACAGCGCTTTGAATACGGGAAACCTGTAATTCCACAGGATCCCGCACATCTAAAAACGCAAACGACTCTCCAGAGTCTAATCGTTCCATCACATCCCGCGGAGACAGTTCTGGAACATCCTGAACCATATATCGCCCTGCAGCGGGAACCCCACAAAATTCCTCATAATCCACCAGTGTCTGAATTTGAGGATTCTCACCACAAAGTTTACAGGCAGGATTCTTTCTCAACTGAACAGTTTGGAAAGTACTATCCAGCGCATCTATTAAAAGTAATTTTCCAATGAGAGGTTCTCCAATACCCAGAATCAATTTAATGACTTCGGTCGCCTGCAGAGTCCCTACGATCCCCGGCAATACACCAAACACTCCCCCTTCCGCACATGATGGCACCATTCCCGGTGGGGGCGGTTCAGGGAACAGACAACGGTAACAGGGTCCAACACGAGCATCAAAAACGCTCACCTGTCCTTCAAAACGGAAAATGGATCCATACACATATGGCTTCCGGGTAAAAACAGCCAGATCATTCAAAAGGTAGCGAGTAGGGAAGTTATCGGTACCATCCACCAAAATGTCATATCTATCAACAATGGAACGGGCGTTATCGGAACGGAGAACCGTTTGATAGGTTTCCACCTGTACATATGGATTTAATTCATGGATACGTTGTTTTGCCGATTCGACTTTAGGCATCCCTACTCGAGAAGTGCCGTGAACGATTTGTCTTTGCAAATTCGTTTCATCCACTGTATCGTAATCAACCAACCCAATACACCCCACTCCAGCCGCTGCCAGGTAGAGAGAAATTGGCGATCCCAATCCTCCCGTTCCAACAATCAAGACTCTGGCATCTTTGAGTTTTTGTTGACCTTCTAAACCAACTTCTGGCAACACCAAATGGCGAGAATAGCGAAGAATTTCCGCCTGGGTTAATTTTGGCATGGGATTTCTCCTTAATTCGCCAGATAATTCAGAGCATCCTCAACAGTTGAGGCAAAAAGTACCATTTCCTGATGCCCGTCAGGATAATATTCTGGAAATGCTTCAAATAATGCGTTGATTGCTTTTTTCCAGCCTTCCCCTATCAGTATCACCTTTTTGGGGCTGGAGGCTTGAATGAGCATCCGATTCCAGATTAAGGCAGTCTCTGCCAGTGTTCCAATCCCACCCGGCATTACAATAATGGCATCTGCCTCATCCATCAGAGTAACCATTCTCTCGGGTAACGTTGCACGTCGCCACTCTTCCTTCACCCATTGATTCTTGGGAACATTCCGCCACCGCTCAATTTCATCACAGGTAACACCAATCACATGCCCGCCTGCCAGAGCCGCCCCCTTTGAAACGGCTTCCATCACCCCCATATATCCACCGGTAATGACTGTATGTCCAGCCTGGGCAAGTAATTTCCCCAATTGAACTGCTTCCTCGTATGGCGTGGTATCTGGTTTTGGGAAGGTGCCCCCAAACACAGTGACCTTCATGGAATCCTCCTTGTTTTTGTACCAATCCCTCGAATGATTACAAGCGCCGCTTTAGCCGATTTGACCTGTTCAGGATGCCAGCCGCTCTCAGTAATCATTTTCTGTAAATGATTGATCACTGCTTTTCTGGACGATTCATCCAGTAAAACAAAGGTGTTTCGGATCAGGCGTGGATTTCTGGATAGGATAGCATCCCAAAAATCAGATAGCGGGAGATTTTCCATATTTTTGCCCTCCACTCCAGTGAATTATTATTATATTCCATGCTGGAAAAACAAAAGCAGTCAGGCAAAACCTGACTGCTTCTTCACCTCTTATTGAAAGACTACTCTTCCTTCTTCTCTTTTTGTGCACGGGCTATGATTTCCTGCGCAATATGAGGCGGCACCATCTCGTAATGATCAAACTTCATGCGGAAGAAACCACGTCCCCCCGTCATTGAACGCAACTGGGTAGTATAGCGAAGCATTTCTGACAGAGGAACAAAGGCTTTCACAATGGAATGACCACGTTCTGAATTCATTCCCTGTACCCGAGCCCGACGGGTATTCAAGTCTCCCAACACATCGCCCATATTGGCTTCAGGCACAATAATTTCCACATCCATAATGGGCTCATTCAAAACCGGACCGGCATCCATGAAAGCCAGTTTGAAGGCTTCACGTCCAGCAATTTCAAAGGCAATTGGCTTGGAGTCAACCGGATGTTCTTTTCCGTCATAAACAGACACTTTGACACCGCTGATCGGGTATCCAGCCAGAATGCCTTCTGCCATAACATTGCGGATGCCTTTCTCAATGGCAGGCATGTACGAAGACGAAATGGCTCCACCAAAGACGTCATTGACAAATTCAAAGTCACCTTCAGCCAGTGGTTCAATGCGCAGGTGTACTTCACCGAACTGCCCAGCGCCGCCCGTCTGTTTCTTGTGACGGTACATTGCCTGACCTTTTCTGGTAATGGCTTCACGGTAAGGAATACGAGGTTCACTGGCAATCAAATTGACCTGGAACTTGGTCTCTGCCCGGCGCAGAGCTACATCAATGTGTTGCTCGCCCATTCCCTGCAGGATGGTTTGTCCGGTAGCAGGTTCCATGTGCCAGGACAAAGTCTTGTCCTCTTCACAAAGGCGGGTCAGAGTCGGTGAAATCTTGGTCGAGTCGGCTTGTGTCTTTGGGCTGATTGCCACCTGATAGAGAGCACCGGGATACTCAGGTTCAGGCAATACCAGCGGATGTGCTTTGTCGCACAGGGTGTTTCCAGTGGAGGTTTCTGCCAGTTTCGGCACGACTCCCAAATCACCCGCATGAATAACTTTCATCGGGAAGGTTTCTTTCCCTCGCATCACTGCAACCGTGCCAAAGCGCTCTTCAACGCCTTTGGTCTGATTCCAAACACGAGTATCGGAGTTAACTACTCCAGAATACACGCGGAAATACGTTAATTTACCCACAAAGGGATCCGCTGTGGTCTTCCAGACATAGACAGCCAGAGGGCCAGCATCCGAGGCGGGCAGTTTTTCCTCTCCATCCTTACCCTGAGCCACAGGCGCAGGAATTTCTGCCGGAGAGGGCATCAGATTCACAATGGCATCCAGCAACGGAATGATACCGATTTCTGCCGCGCCAGCCGCAACAAACACAGGTGCAAAACTGACATTGCGCACAACGGCTTTCAACCCACGGATAATTTCCTCCGGGCTTAACTCACCGGTTTCGAGATATTTTTCTAGCAGGGCATCTTCACCTTCGGCTGCTGCTTCAATCAAGGCAGTGCGCGCTTCTTCTGCTTCGGAGCGGTACTCTGCAGGAATTTCCACCACCGTTTTGCCATCGCCTTTGTAGGCTTTCATGGTCAGGAGGTCAATCACCCCCTGAAAGGCTTGCTTTTCTCCCCAGGGTAATTGCACTGGAATCAGGCGCACTGAAGAGAACTCCTGAATGGAAGCAAGCGCCTTCTTGAAATTGGCATTGTCGCGATCCATTTTGTTGATCAGGACAAAGCGGGGAAGGTTGAATTTATCCAGATACTGCCAGGTGATTTCGGTTCCTACCTCCACTCCGGCAACCGAGTCAACCAGCGCAATAGCACCATCTGCCACACGCAAGGCAGAAATGACCTCGCCGACAAAATCGAGGTAACCCGGTGTATCCAACACATTGATTTTTACATCTTTATATTCGACCGGAATCACCGAGGTGCTTAAAGAAATCCCACGACGAATTTCTTCCTCTTCGAAATCGGAAACGGTCGTTCCATCCTCAATTCTACCTAAACGGGTAGTCGCACCCGTAACATGCAGGAAAGCCTCAGAAAGCATGGTCTTTCCTGCACTGCTGTGAGATACCAATGCGATGTTTCGAATAGCCTCAGTTTTATACTCTTTCATGAATCGTAGCCCTTCACTTTCGTATGATTGCCCGACGGCTTATTTTAAGGTAAGTTGCCAATCTTGTCAAAGATTGTCCAACAGTTGCATTAAAAACCAATAAAATCTACCCAGCCGGCATTCTTGAGTTTATCCATTACCCTTGGAAGGGGACCAGAATAACTCATATACAGGTGTGAGCGAGCGCGGGTCATTGCCATATAAAGCAATCGAAGATCTTCAACTTCATTTGGAGAAGTAAATAACTTTTGAAGGAAGGGAATGATTATGGCTTGTTTCTCTAAACCTTTAAATCCATGTATAGGATTTACAATCACATCAGTTCCTTTGAGAGCAGTCTTGACGGTTTCAATATCTTTCTTCGCACGGACCAATACTGCAATCTGATTTTCCCGCACGTCCTGTTCAGTAAGGGAAAAGATTGTATTCCTGATAAAACTGAGTTCATCATTCAAGTTCTCACACTGTTTCAGCACCGGTTTTGCCCCATGACGCATCTTTTCTGGCGTTAACTCCGGTGGAATAAACTCACCCGTCTCCTGCAATGATTTTTCAATTTCCGGATTATCTTTAATCAGTTGATATGCTGCATTGTAAATTTCCCATGTATTTCGATAGGGTGTTCGTAGCCAGCGCGTCCTGCCAACCACATTGATCCCTTTTTCTTTCCAGGAAAAAAGCCGATAAATGCTCTGGGATGGGTCATCTGCAAGGAATAGAATCCCCTGATCGGGAAGGAGAAAATGTTGAATTACCCGAAACCAAACCGGTGCCCAATCCTGCGCTTCATCAATGAGAATGGCATTGAACTGTTGAATTTCTTTTTTCTCTGAAGATTGCAGATGCTCCAGAGCATAATAAGGTAATTCATTCCAATCCCACAGCATATTTTGACGCAGGTACTGACGATAGGCCTGGAGAAGATTAAATACACCTTCACGATGGCCTTTTGAGAGACGTAATTTCGTCCCAACACCATGCCTCTCGATTTGAATGTAATCTTCGGCCTGAACAATCCCCATTTCTCGAATCCAGTTCAATTCCTGTTTTATCGCATTTTTTCCAATCATTTCCACTATCGGGTAATCTTCTCGTGCTTTATCCAGCCATTTATCCAGTAAGGATTCCTTTTGATCGTCTTCTACCTGGAGTGCCCAGGGCAGCAAAGAATAGCACAAACCATGAAAAGTTTTAACTTTAACACCTGTACCATCCAATTCACTTTCCAGCCATTGTTGTAAAAGTTTATTGTAGGTAACGACCGCAATTTTCCAATCAGGATAAAGTTTTGAAAGATAGCGAGCACGTTGAATCAAAACCAGGGTCTTGCCACTACCTGCAAACCCGCGTAACAGTCGAATCGAGATATTTTTAACCAGATTAGCCCCTTCAGGAGGAAGTTCTTCTTCCTGCTGATCTCCCTCCAATTGGACTTCCTCAAACAGGCTCTGAAGGCGCGCTTCTTTCTCCTGCGCTTTTGTTAGTTGAGGTTTCTCCAATTGCACCGGTTCGGTAATGATGCTTTCCTGTGCTGGATCCAGAATAATTGTGCCTTCTGGTCGGGATATTTCAACGATAGGAAATATAGTTGCCCGGATCAAATTTAATTGTTCCCTGGATAAGCCTCCCTTTTGCAATCGAAAAGCAGGGAAGATATTTTTCATCCGGTTGAGGAGCAAGTCCGGTATTCTTAAGTCGTTCTCCCCCCAAACAAATCCTTCGCCCCAGACTCTCCAGAGTTGAGTAATGACTGATTGTGGAAGATTCGGTAAAACTGCCGCATAACTCCACGGAATTTTCCATCCTTGAGAAAATCCAACAACGCTGCTCTGTTTCTTTGAAATTTCTTTCTCTAATTCAAACCCATACTCACGGGCAATAGTGACCGGGTTTTTTTCTTCTCTGGTTTTTCCCTCTCTTGTCCGAATTGAAACATGATGAGGATCGGCTTTTTCCACTTGAATCCAATCCTTCACTTCCAGAACGACATATCCATAATTACTGACCACAATAAAATCGGGGTATCGGATATCCCGGGTGGAGAAAACCTGCGGTTCCACATAAATAGTAAATTCCTTGGGTAAATTTTGCCTGAGAAACCTCAAAGTTCTCTTCTCCCCCTCTGTCGCGTGTTCTCTGAGATTTCCTACCACTTCTGCCATATGTACACCTCAACAAGAAAATTTAGGAGAAATCTAGACCGCGCTCTTTAAGACTTACCCAGCGATTTTGTCCAATAATGATATGATCCAGCACCCCGATATCTAACATCTTCCCTGCCTGAATGACGGTACGGGTTAAATTGATGTCTTCAGGGCTTGGGGAAGGATCACCGCTTGGATGGTTATGAACCAGAATCAGTGAGGCAGCCGATGCCTGAATTGCCAGACGAAAAATTTCTGCTACGCGCACTGTGGAAGCATTTAATGATCCAATATACAGTTGTTCGATTTTAATGACACGATTCCGGGTATCCAGCAAAATAACCCTTAAATGCTCCTGAAGAAGTGCACTCATCTCATAACGCACCAGTTCCGCTGCATCAGCTGGGGAGGTGATACTGGCGCGTTCCTGCGGTTCCATCATGGCAAGTCGCCGCCCCAGTTCGATGGCTGCCTTAAGTTGAGCAGCTTTGGCGATCCCCACTCCTTTAATGGAACTCAATTCCGCAAAAGAAGCGCGATGCAACCCATGCAAGCCCCCCAGAGTTTTAAGAATTCGCTGCCCCAACTGAACTGCATTTTCTCCTTGCATGCCTACACGCAATAATATAGCCAGTAATTCCGCATTGCTCAGAGCCTGCGATCCCAACTCTGCCAGGCGTTCTCGCGGACGATCCGTCTCCTCAATATCTCGAATTCGATAGGCATGGTTATTTTCTTTTACAGCCATACGTTAAGTATAGCCAAATTCTGTTAAACCCCTTCAGGTAACCATGCTATAATTTCCAAGGAGCAAATCATGACTGTTGACCCAACGTTTCTATCGAATTTTCTCTTAATTTCAGTAGGGTTCACTGCCGCATTCCTCGCTGCCCTCTGGCTGAGTCTGATTTTCTGGGTTTTCAGGGATATTCGACGACGAACCCGGGATACGCTGGTCCATATCCTGGCTGTACTGGTTGTAGCAATTCTATTCCTTCCGGGGATGTTAATTTACTTCATTCTGCGTCCTCCAAGAACACTGGAAGAGGAATTCCAGCAATCACTTGAAGAAGAAGCGCTGTTACAGACCATTGAGGAAAGCCTTTTGTGTCCCGGATGTGGGAGAAAAGTGAAAGAAGACTGGGTTGTATGCCCGGCATGCTATACCCGTTTAAAGAAAACCTGCCACCAGTGTGGGAAAGCCATTGAACTGTCATGGAATTTATGTCCTTACTGTGGGACACCTGCCCCAGGTATGCGTCGAGAAACCCTCTCCATTGACGATGCAATGAGAAACCTCGTCATGGAAACAGAGATAAAATCCTCAACCGAGTCTGTTTCCTCTCCCGAAGATCCAGATCAAGTATAATTTTTATATGTTATCCTTACCCTCCATAGAACCAATTGATTATTTACTGATTGGCCATGTCACTCGAGATCTTACTCCAGAAGGTCCGCGAGTTGGTGGAACTGCCACTTATTCAGGACTCACCGCAAGAGCCCTGGGGTTAAGAGTAGGTGTGGTCACGGCCTGTGATTCTTGCTTTGACGTTCCCCGGTTATCTCAATACACGGTAGTCGGGTTGAACTCCCCAGAAACCACCACATTTGAAAACATTCAAACCCCTCAAGGTCGCATTCAGAAAATTCATCAAAGAGCACCAGGGCTGGGGCTTTCATTAATTCCCGAGACCTGGCGTTCTGCACCCATTGTGCATCTTGGTCCAGTAGCCAATGAAGTGGATCCAGGTCTGGTGAGAGCATTTCCTAACGCTCTCATTGGCCTGACTCCACAGGGATGGCTCAGAGCATGGGACAAAAACGGAAATGTTCAGTTCACTGATTGGCTTGAAGCAGGCTATGTTCTGGAGCAAGCCACCGCAGCGGTGCTCAGCATAGAAGATGTCCGTGGGGATGAATCATACATTGAAGAATTTGCTTCTCACATCCGAATTCTGGCTGTTACAGAAGGTGCTCAAGGGGCGCGAATTTACTGGAACGGCGATGTAAGACGGTTTACCCCGCCCAAGATGAAAGAAATTGATCCTACCGGTGCAGGGGACATTTTTGCCGCGGCTTTCTTTATCCGCCTTTATACCACCAGGGATCCCTGGGAAGCAGGTCGATTCGCCACTCAACTGGCGGCTTACAGTGTGACAAGGCCGGGATTGGATGGCATTCCAACTGCTCAGGAAATTCAACTCTGTCTCACAGAAATTGTTTAAGGTAGAGGGTTATGGCGAGAATTTACACACTGGTCAATCAGAAAGGCGGAGTGGGAAAAACCACCTCTGCCATTAACCTTGGAGCCTATCTGGGATATTATGGACAGCGTGTCCTTCTGATAGACCTTGACCCTCAAGCCAATGCCACCTCTTCTCTGGGCGTGGATAAAAACAGTATTCGTGGGGGCACATATGAAGTATTGATTGGAAAGATGCCCATCACCCCACACATTCTGCATAACCCTCGTTATAAAATTTCGCTGTTGCCCTCGTCTCCAGCGTTAGCCGGCGCAGAGGTGGAACTGGTAGATATCCCCGCTCGGGAACACCGGCTGAAAGAGGTGCTTGCTCCCGCAGTGGATCGATATGATTACATTCTGATTGATTGCCCTCCCTCCCTTGGTCTGTTGACCATAAATGGGTTGGTAGCCGCATCTCACGGGGTGTTGATCCCTGTGCAATGTGAATACCTTGCTCTGGAAGGATTGGGACAACTCACCCAGACCATCCACAGAGTTAAAAATTCTTTGTTCCCTGATTTGCAAATTCGCGGTGTCATCCTGACCATGTTTGATGGGCGCACACGACTGGCTACCGATGTTGTTGCAGAGGTAAGAAAATACTTTCCTGATAAAGTTTTTCAAACAATCATTCCCCGAAGTGTGCGTCTGGCAGAAGCGCCCTCGTTCGGGAAACCCATTTCTGTATATGCACCAGAGTCTCATGCGGCACAAGCCTATCAATCTCTTGCCAAAGAGTTACTGGCTTTAGATGGCATTCACATTCCTGAACTGACATAAGAAAGGTGATCATGGCACGCAAAGGTGGCTTGGGAAAAGGTTTAGGCGCATTAATCCCCGGAGAATCTTCCCAGAATGAAAGCGGGGTGATTTCCCTGCCTGTTGATCAAATCAAACCGAACCCTCGTCAACCACGCACGGAAATAAACGAAGCCAATTTACAAGAACTGGCTGAATCGATTCGAGAGCATGGTGTATTACAGCCGGTTCTGGTCACCACAGAACCCGGAAAGGATGAGTATTACCTTGTGGCGGGAGAAAGACGTTTGCGAGCCGCTAAACTGGCCGGGTTAGAAATGATACCCGCCATCATCCGCCCGGTGAGTGAACAAGAACGCCTTGAACTGGCCCTGATTGAAAACCTGCAGAGAGAAGACCTTTCACCTCTTGAAACAGCAGAAGCCTATCAACAGTTGGTGGAAGAATTCGGCTTGAGGCATGAAGATATTGCTATCCGGGTAGGAAAAAGCCGCGAGGCAGTGAGCAATACTTTGCGGCTTCTTAACCTTTCTGAGGAAGCCAAAAAAGCCTTGCAAAATGGAGAAATAAGCGAAGGGCATGCCCGGGCGTTACTTGGATTACACACCGAAACCGCACAAAACACAGTCCTGAAAGTTATTCGCGAGCAAGGATTAACAGTACGCCAAACGGAAGAATTGGTGCGCAAGATGTCTGGTGAACGCCCACTAAAACAGCACAAGCGCGGTCCATCTCCAGAAATTCAGGAATATGAAGAACAACTTCGCACACGCTTTGGCACAAAGGTCTCCATTCGCCATGGACAAAAAGGCGGCTCGATTGTAATCTACTACTATTCAGAAGAAGAATTTGATCATTTATTAAATCAATTCCTGGGGCATCCATGATTCGCGTTCTGTACCATGCGCAGGTATATTCCTCACCCTATGTCAAAGCCGGCACAGCCATTGCCATTCAAGATGATCGTGTTCTTGCTGTTGGTTCGGACGAGGATTTACTTTTGCTATACGGGAAAACAGCACTTTGTGAGGACATGCAGGGAGCCTGCATTTTCCCAGGGTTGACGGACGCGCATCTTCATTTAGAACAGTATGCACTCTCGCTTCAACGGGTAGATTGTGAAACCCAAACGCTACAGGAATGTCTTCAACGGGTAAAGGCAAGGATAGAAAAGACACCGCCCGGAAAATGGGTACGGGGACATGGGTGGAATCAAAATCTATGGAGCGAAGGCTTCGGAAATAATACTTTACTGGATGCCGTCAGTCCTCAAAATCCAGTTTATCTGACTGCTAAGTCTTTGCATGCTGCCTGGGCAAATTCACAAGCCCTGGTACTCGCCGGTATAGATAAAACCACTTCCGACCCACCCGGAGGAAAAATTCAACGCGATCCACAGGGAAGGCCAACTGGCATCTTGTTTGAATCTGCCATGCAACTGGTAGAACGTGTTCTGCCTGCCCCAACTCCACAGGAAGTTGCCGAAGCCATTCAGGAAGCCCAGAAAAATTTATGGAAAATGGGCATTACCGGTGTACATGATTTTGACCAGTCCCGTTGTTTTTCTGCTCTTCAAATCCTTGACCAGTCAAACACCCTCAAAATACGGGTACTGAAAAGCATTCCGCTAGAAAACCTTCCCGATGCGATCCGGCTGGGGTTACGCAGTGGGTTTGGTTCATCCTACCTGAGAATTGGTTCGGTGAAGTTATTTGCAGATGGTGCACTGGGCCCCCATACTGCAGCAATGTTTCAACCCTACGAAAACGAACCCCAAAACACAGGCATCCTCTTCCTGGATCATGAAGATGTTGTTGAATACGGGAGGGAAGCCGTCCAACATGGGCTCAGTCTTGCGATCCATGCCATTGGAGACCGTGCCAATCATGAAGTTTTGCTTGGATTGGCACAGGTTAGGGCATTCGAGAAAGAACAAAAAATCCTCCCCTTGCGGCATCGAATTGAGCACGTGCAGTGCCTTAATATAGAAGATTTTCCACTATTTGACAGACACCAGATTCTGGCTTCGGTTCAGCCTGTACACGCTATTTCGGATATGGAAATGGCGGATATTTACTGGGGAACAAGAAGCCAGACTTCATATGCCTATAAATCGCTTCAGGATTACGGGGCAAAACTGGTATTTGGATCCGATGCTCCGGTTGAGAGTCCCAATCCATGGCTGGGAGTTTACGCCGCAGTTACCCGCCGAAAATTAAACGGGTTTCCTGGAATTGAGGGCTGGCATCCAGAGCAACGGATTTCCGTACAAGATGCGCTTGCCGGATTTACCATATCCCCTGCTTACGCTGCGGTTCGAGAACAAGAACTGGGAAAACTGGAGAAAGGCTTCCTGGCAGATCTAATTGTTCTTCCTGAGTCTCCGTTGGAAATTCCTCCCGATAAACTGCCTTCACTCCTTCCAGTAGCCACTATGGTGGGGGGAGAATGGGTATGGTGGAGTTAAATCATGAAAAACACCTCGCCGCTTTCCCTTGAATTGCTGGTTCCTAAAATGGGTGATTATCTGGTCGAAAAAGGTTTGATTACCCATGAACAATTGACGCTGGCACTTCAGGAACAAGAAAGGCTCAGGAATCGGCAGGAAAAATCGCCACTTTTAGGGAAAATTCTCGTTCAAAAAGGGTTTATCACCCAGGAAAATTTAGACCGCGCAATTGCGGAACAAATCCTTCAATACCAGAATGCTTTACAAGAAGCCAATCAAAAACTGGAACAACGGGTCAAGGAACGTACGGCTGAATTAGAAAAAGCCCTCGAACAACTCCACTCTTTAAATGAACTAAAATCCAACCTGGTTGCAAATATCTCTCACGAATTACGAACTCCACTCACCCACTTAACCGGTTACCTGGATTTACTTCTTGCTGGCGATTTGGGTCCCTTAAACTCCCAACAACGGGCTGCTCTTGAGGTAATTCAACGTTCCTCAGAACGATTAGCGCAATTGATTGAGGATCTGATTCTCTTCTCAGTGAGTGAAAAGAATCAAATTTATCTGAATATCCGTCCTGTCAACGCCTTTGAATTACTTTCCTCGGTTTATCAGCGGAATTCTCATAAAGCAATTGAACGGCAGGTTCAATTTCATCTTGATCCACCAGACAATGCCTTAATGATTGCCGCTGATCAAGAAAAAGTTTCCTGGGTGTTAATGCAACTGATCGATAATGCCATCAAGTTCACCCCTCCTCTGGGAACGATCTCTCTTTCTACTGAGCGAGATGAAGGTTTCTTGAAAATTCAGGTGTCTGATACCGGCATCGGCATTCCTGCCAATCGTATCGAACAAATCTTTGAGCCTTTTGTACAATTAGATGGAAGTTCCACTCGAAAAGCAGGCGGAACCGGGTTAGGGCTTGCCCTGGCACGCCGAATCATCGAAGCACACGGTTCGGTCATTCATGTCCATTCTGAAGAAAATAAGGGGAGTACATTTTCATTTGCTTTGAGAATAGTCTCTGCATAAGAATGAGTAAGAACTTTAGTGGGGAGTTTATTTAGAAATGGGCACACCGGATCCAACCACACAAGCGGTTGAAATACGTCATCTATACGAAATCAGTC
Organism: Anaerolinea thermophila; assembly: GCF_020723905.1. Lineage (GTDB taxonomy): Bacteria > Chloroflexota > Anaerolineae > Anaerolineales > Anaerolineaceae > Anaerolinea > Anaerolinea thermophila_A. Next base: position 344,592 of record NZ_DYHZ01000003.1, on the reverse strand, counting down.
GAATTGTCACTCAAAGCACAGACTGGAATTCGGCATTAGACCAGATTGTCCCCCTTCTACGATCCATTTTCATCTTCGATAACCTTGCGGTATATCTGGCAGATCCATTTCATCATACCCTGGATGTAATGTTTGCAAGAGCAGTTGGGAGAGGACGCTCAGCAGAGGCGGATATCGCATGGGGTGAAAATATCGCCAATCAAATTATGGATCAGCCCGAAATCAAGATTGTAGAACCCGACACCCTGTCCAGAGACAATCGTCTGGCGAGCCCTTATATTTTGGGTATACCACTTCAGGCAGGAGAACGTACACTGGGAGTACTGGTCCTGATCCGTTTTGGGGGACCACCGTTTAACCAGTCTTACATTCAACTTGCTCAATTTATAGCCCAGCAGATCAGTTTACTGGTAGAACGCCAGAACCTCCAAAAAGCCTATGACATTTTGGAGACCCAGAGCAAAGAAAATCGGGTTCAAGAAGATTTTATTTCAACGATTACCCATGAATTGCGAACGCCATTGGGTTTCATTAAAGGGTACACCACGACATTACTTCGGTCAGATACTGAGTGGGACGCGCAAACTCAACAAGAGTTCTTAAGAATTATTGATCAGGAAACGGATCGGTTGCAAGAGTTAATCGAAAACCTTCTGGATTCTGCGCGCCTTCAAAGCGGAACGCTGAAAATGGTATTTCAACCGGTACGGCTGGATTCTCTGGTTCGCTCCACCATTGAACATCTCAAAATGCATCACCCCTCATTTACAGCACATGTTGAGACGGAACCCCATTTTCCTTCCATTGAAGCCGACCCCAAAAGGATTAATCAGGTATTGGAAAACCTGTTTAATAACGCAATCAAATATGCTCCCGGGTCAGATGTTTGGGTTAAAATAAAAGAACAGGATGGAGAGGCAATTCTCACCATAGAAGATCACGGACCTGGAATACCGCAACGTTACCTGCCTTATGTCTTTGAGCGCTTTTTCAGGAATCCGGATACTTCGCCTAACGTTCACGGTACAGGCTTAGGGTTATTTATTTGCAAAAAGATCATCCAGGCACACCACGGGAACATTCAGGTGCACTCCATCCCGGGAAAAGGGACCACCTTTATCATTCGATTGCCCATTTATCAACCGAAAGACGGGGATTTTGGCGAACTTTCGGAGGAGGTCTAAAAATGGCAGCGCCTCATATTCTGGTGGTAGATGATGAGCCAAGATATCAGCATTTGCTCAGGGTGAACCTCGAAGCTGCTGGATATCTGGTGAGTACGGCAAGTAACGGGGAAGAAGCCCTGGAATTTATATCTTCTCGCCAACCCGATCTGGTCATCCTGGATGTCATGATGCCCCATCTGGATGGATTTTCGACCTGCGAGCGAATCCGACAATTTTCAAGCGTTCCCATTATCATGCTCACTGCCAAGGGAGAAGAACAAGATCGCGTGAAGGGCTTAAATGTGGGCGCTGATGATTATGTGGTAAAGCCCTTTTCTGCAACAGAGTTGATTGCGCGGGTTCGAGCAGTTCTCAGACGTGCTCAAACCGCTGACTCTGTGACCCAAAACCGGTATTTCATCCATGGCAATTTGAAAATTGACTTTGCCAGAGCAGAAGTCTGGAAAGATGAGAAACCTGTTTTTCTATCGGCTACAGAATACCGCCTGCTCATCCAGTTTGCTCATAACATGGGTAGGGTGCTTTCACCAGAGGATTTGCTTACTGCTGTCTGGGGAGCACAATATAAAGACGATAAGGAAATTTTATGGGTAAGTATTGCTCGATTGCGGCAAAAACTTGAGGATAACCCTCACAACCCCATCCACATTGTGACACGTTCTGGGCTTGGATATCTCATGCCCCCTATTGAAAAAGAATCTTCTGAAACAGGAAAATAAACATGGTGACACAATACGACGAAAAGGGTAAAATTTTTACACAGGTCATTTCTAAGAAACCTGTACCGGTTATTGTGCAAACCACTCAGCATACCATTCGCGGTACCCTCCATGTACGTCCAAGCGAACGGATTATTGACGAGTTGAATGCTTCCATTCAATTCATCGCGATAACGGAAGCAAACGTTCTCGACCCTCAGGGGAATTTGTTGTATAAAAGCAATTTCCTCACTCTGAATAAAGAACACGTCATCTGGATCATCCCAGATGAGGAGATACAAAGTGCTTAGAGGAAGAATCCATGAATAATCCAGGCGCATCACCACGTCAAGCCGATCTTGCCAAACTGAAAGATTATCTTATTAATGTTGTTTCTCGGGAACTTGAATCCAACCCACCTCCTTCCGGTGAAGACCGCCGGAAAGTAGTTGGTCAACTTTTAATGCAAGCCTACCAGACGACCCGGCTTCAACTTCCTAACAGCGTTCGAGATCAATTATTTCATGATATTCTGGATGATTTACTCGGGTTTGGTCCATTACAACCTCTTCTGGATGACCCGGAAATCTCTGAAATCATGGTAAATGGTCCTAAATTGGTCTATATAGAACGCAAAGGGAAACTGCAAAAGACAAATATCACTTTTGAAAATGATGCGGCAGTCATTCGGCTTATCGAGAAGATAGTTCTACCGTTAGGGCGTCGCATTGATGCAGACAGTCCCACCGTAGACGCCCGCCTCCCGGATGGTTCTCGTGTAAATGCTGTGATTCCGCCTTGTGCTATTGACGGTCCTACAATCACAATTCGCAAGTTTCAAAAAGACAAACTCACCATCCAACAGCTTATCAATTACGGGTCCATCACGGAGAACATGGCAAACTTTATTCGGGCATGTGTCATTGCCCGATTAAACATCATCATCTCTGGCGGAACCGGTTCTGGAAAAACCACCCTGCTGAACATTCTGTCTGGTTTCATTCCAGAAGATGAACGCATTGTTACCATTGAAGACGCCGCAGAATTGAAACTCCAACAGGAACACGTGGTGCGACTGGAAACAAAACCACCAAACTCTGAGGGTAAAAACGCCGTCACCATTCGTGATCTGGTGCGTAATGCCCTGAGAATGCGCCCTGATCGGATTATTGTTGGAGAATGCCGCGGCGGTGAAGCGCTGGATATGTTACAGGCAATGAATACTGGACACGATGGTTCATTGACTACACTCCATGCAAACACTCCTCGCGATGCGCTTTCCCGTCTTGAAACAATGTGTTTGATGTCGGGGATGGAATTGCCCGTTAGAGTAATTCGTGAACAAATTGCCTCTGCCATTGACCTGATCATTCAGGTATCCCGTCTTAAGGACGGAACCCGAAAAGTGGTCTCTATTACTGAAGTTGCGGGAATGGAAGGTGATACCATTGTCATGACCGATATTTTTAAGTTTGAGCAAACCGGTATTTCAGCAGATGGGAAAGTCTTGGGAGAATTGAAGCCCACAGGCATTCGACCTCTCTTTACCCCGCGGCTTGAAGCAGCAGGATTCAAACTTGGTCCTGAAGTGTTTGGCGCTAACCTGGCAGATATCCTTGGCGGGGGTCGGCGCAGATAAAATTCGCTCAAAGGAGAGCAAATGGAAAATCGGCTCATCCTGATTCGTCGAAAGAAATTGGGTGCAATTCTTTATGATAGCCGGCGAGTGTCATGCCGCTCGCTGGAAGAATGCGCCCGTATTCTGGAAATTTCGCCAGAACAATATTCTCAATTTGAACGCGGAGAGGCTTCTCCAACGCTTCCTCAGGTTGAATTGCTCTCCTTATATCTGAATATTCCTGTTGATGTTTTCTGGGACAATAAACCCATTTCGGCAGAAAGGCAAGCGGAAGTTCCGCAAAACATCCACACAGTTCTAAAATTGCGCAATCGAATTATTGCAGCAAGTTTACGTCTTGCCAGACAGGAAAAGGGAATTTCCACCAGCCAGTTAGCCGAAAAAACAGGGATTGAGGAAGAATTATTGTTTTCATATGAAAACGGAAACCGGGAAATTCCTTTGCCAGAACTGGAAACTCTGGCGGAAGTATTGGATGTTCCCATCAGTCAATTTTTGGATGAAAAAGGTCCGATTGCTAAACGGCGTATCCAGCGACAATGGGTAGAACAATTTGAAAAACTTCCGGAGGAAATGCAGCAATTTATTGTGCAACCCGTAAACCGCCCTTATCTGGAACTGGCAATGCGATTATCTGCGCTGGATGCGAACAAGCTACGCTTGATTGCTGAAAGTCTTCTGGAGATTACCTATTGATGGAAAAGCAAAATACACCTGATCAACTCGCTAAAACCGGACAACAACTGTACCGCGCAGGGAAATATCTTGAAGCGGCGGCACAGTTTGAAAGAGCCGCAAAAGCCTACGGAGAAAGCGGTGACATGGTTTTGTCTGCTGAGATGGCGAACAATCAGAGTGTAGCCCTCCTACAAGCCGGTGATGCTCAGGGCGCCCTCAAAGCCTGTGAAGGCACAGAGCAAATTTTCCATCAAGTGGGTGATATTGAACGAGAAGGGATTGCCATAGCGAATTACGCAGCGGCACTGGAAGGGTTGAATCGACTTGAAGAAGCCCTGCACCATTATCAACGCGCTGCTGCTTTGTTTAAACAAATCAATCACTCTGAGATGCGCGCAGTAACGCTCAAAGCCATATCTTCTTTACAGATTCGAACCAACCGGCAACTTGAAGCCCTGGCAAGTATGGATGCCGCCCTCGAAGAACAAAAGCAACTTACGTTGAAGGAACGTTTGCTCAAAAGGCTCCTTGATTTACCTTTCAAGATGATAGGGAAAAAGTGAATTTGTTCCAATCTCAGCATCAACTTCGCCCCGTAGCCCTTCAGGATAAACCACATTTACAGGCATTTCTAAAAAAAACCATCTATCTCCACCAGCACCTTGACTGGAGAAACCCACTGGATTGGGTGGGATGGCAACCCTTCTGGCTCGCAGAAAAAGATGATCAATTGATTGGGCTACTCGCCACTCCGGCTGACCCTCCCATGGCGGCATGGATCCGCATCTTTGCCGCTGATCTTTTTACTTCTCCTACCCGCATCATGACTGAACTGCTGGGAAAAAACCTGGAATGGCACCACGAAAACAGCCATGTACCGTTTTTAGCCTCTTTGGGACTCAGTGAATGGTTCGCCCACATCCTCCATGATTTGAGGTTTATCCATTATCAGGATGTGGTGATGATGATATATGATCATAATTTTGTGGTTTATGAACCTTCTCGCGAATCTTATGCAATTCACCGAGAGATGCAACTTGAAGACTTGCCTGCGGTTACAGCGGTAGATAACGCCGCTTTTGAACCTTTGTGGCAATTAAGCCAGACAGATCTGTATTACGCATTTCAGAAATCCACTTATAAGACCGTCCTGGAAATAGAAGGGAAAATTGTCGCTTACCAGATGAGCACAGAAAGTGAATACAAAGCCCACCTGGCGCGTCTGGCAGTCCTTCCAGAAATGCAAAACCGTGGATTAGGTTCACAAATGGTGCGCAGTTTACTTCATCATTTTATTGTTCAAAAGGGACTAAAAAATGTGACCCTGAATACACAAAGCACCAATACCACCTCTTTACATGTATACCAACATTGTGGGTTTCGGTTAACAGGTGAACAGTATCCGGTTTTCATCTTGCCGCTATAATCCATTCCAGGCAAAAAGCAAAATAAGAATCTGAAAATCCATGAACTTGCCATCCTTAAAAAGGCAGTGTATAATTTGGAGCGTCAGCGCCTGTAGTGAAGTGGATATCACGTCACCCTCCGGAGGTGGAAGCCCGAGTTCGAGTCTCGGCAGGCGCGCCTCTTTTTTTAATCAAAATCCTCTAAAGTTTTTACACTTTCTTGATACCGTTCTAATCCCCCTCTTATAAATATTTGTTATCTTATCTATCAAGACAAAACCAGTCTCGAAATAAATTGGGAGGTTAATTTATGATCGCTTTTGGTGGTGGGTACCTTATCTACCTGCTTTTCAGTTTACCAGCCTTACTATTGGGGTTCTGGGCTCAATTCAAAGTACAGTCAGCATTTAATGAGTACTCCAAAAAACGGAACGCTTCCGGTATGACTGGAGCAGAGATTGCACGACGCATTCTAAACATGAATGGGTTGTCGAATGTTCGTGTAGAAGCCGTTGACGGCTTCTTAAGCGACCACTATGACCCTGTGGCGCGTGTTCTTCGACTCAGTCCTGAGGTTTACCACAGCAACAGCATTGCCGCCGCCGGAATTGCCGCACATGAAGCGGGACACGCTATTCAACACCATGAGGGGTATTTCCCTCTCCAAATCCGTTCGGCAATCGTTCCAACGGTACAGATTGGCTCCTGGCTTGGTCCGATTATCTTCATGCTGGGTTTCTTCTTCATGGGAACTACAGTTGCATGGATTGGGCTGGGATTATTTGCGGCGACAGCAGTGTTCGCCTTGATCACCCTTCCGGTTGAATTCGATGCAAGTCGGAGAGCAAAAGCCGTTTTAGCCGATGGCGGGTTGGTCTATTATGGAGAAATGGAAGGTGTCAATAAGGTGCTGGATGCTGCAGCATTGACCTATGTAGCGGCAGCCGTTCAAGCCATCTCGACGGTGTTATACTACGTGTTCTTGCTTTCAGGAAGACAGAGGGAATAAAAAATCAGTCAATGAGTTACAGACAGGTTGCTTGGAAGACAGGTAACCTGTTTTTTTTACTTTCAGGATGTGATAATTTACACAACCTTTGTTAATTAGAGTAAAATGGGAATAAATTCCCTGTAGAGGTGTTCATGAACGAGAAAACCATTCCTGATATTGTGATTGGGCGCCTGCCACGTTACTTGCAAGCCCTTGAGCATATGCTTCAACAAGGTTGCACCGTCACCTCTTCAAAAGAATTGGGCGAAAAAATTGGCATTTCAGCAGCCCAAATTCGAAAAGACCTTTCTCAATATGGAGAATTTGGCAAACAAGGCAAAGGTTACTCTGTTCCATTTCTTGTTCATAAACTACAACAAATTCTAAAAGTCGATCGGATTTGGGACATGGCTTTGATCGGCGCAGGTAATTTAGGAAAAGCCATCGCATATTATCAAGGGTTCATTGATCATGGCTTTCGAGTAGCACTGATTTTCGACTCTGACCCACAAAAAGTTGGACAGGTGATTAATGAGATTCCGGTGCTGCACACTTCAATGATGATTGAAACGATTCAAACCCACCAAATTAAAATCGCCATGCTAACCGTACCGGCTCAAGTTGCCCAAAGCGTAACCAATCAACTCATTCAGGCTGGCGTCAAAGCCATTTTGAACTATGCCCCCATTACATTGACTGTCCCTGATGATGTCCATGTGCAATATATAGACCCAATTATTCACTTACAAAGAATGACTTATTATCTGGATTAAACCATCCAGGGCTGGCACAGTCTCGCCAGCCCTGTTGCTTGCTTAAGCCAGAAATTTCAGGTTTGTAAAAGGCTCCGCGAAAGCGCTTCGCGCATCGAAAATGCCCGCGCTGCACCTTCTGCGGTGCAGGTAGTAGGATTATCCACCAGGTAGGCTGGGATACCCAGGGCTTTTGTCAAATATCGATCAATCCCCTTGAGAAGCGCTCCACCCCCGCACAACGCTACTCCTCGGTCAATGATATCTGCAATCAATTCAGGTGGCGTTTTCTCTAATACTCGCCTGGCACAACCCACTACTTCCTGTAAGGGCTCTTGTAAGGCTTCCACAATATCATCAGTGGTAAGGGAAACGGGTTTGGGAAGCCCACTGACCTGATCCTGCCCCTGCACTTCCATCGTTTGCTGTTGCTCTTGTGGAATCGCCGCGCCAAGGCGAATCTTCAACTGTTCAGCAGTAGGCTGGCCAATCAACACCCCATACTTTTTGCGCACATATGCGATAATGGCTTCATCCATGCGAATCCCGCCTGTGCGTAAAGTTTCTCCACGCACTATATCGTACATTGCCAGAACTGCTGCCTGAATAGTACCACCTCCAATGGATAAAACCATATTCCCTGAAGGCGTACCAATGGGTAAATCCACACCTAAAGCGGCAGCAATGGGTTGCGGGATAAGATAAACTTCTCGCCCTGCCCCAAGTCCCGCTTCATGAACAGCACGGCTTTCCACGCTCGTCACCCCATAAGGTACAGTGAGCATGATTCGCGGGGGAAACAACTGCATGGGACCGGAGACTTTTCGCACCAGAAATTTCAGGAATTTTTCGGTTTTTTCATACTCGGCGATTACGCCGTGCTGAAGAGGCCAAACCACTTCAATGGCATCGGAGACCCTGCCATACATGTCCCGGGCTGCTCTGCCAGACTCTACCATTTTCTGTTCGGCTACCACCACAGCAACTACCGTGGGCTCATTGATTAAAATTTGATTACCTTCGACAATGATAGTGTTCGTTGTCCCCAAATCAATGCCCAATTCACGCGTGAATAATGCCATGACATTCCCCTGACTGGATGTTTAGTGATGACGGCGGTATCTGCGCACCGCTTCAATGCGCAAGTTGGAACGACGTAAGGCAGCCTGGATATTCAGGTACTCATCGGTGTCTTGAGGAACGCCTTGTTTAAGTAAATTTTCCGCCCTCCGCCGCGCTTCTTCTGCCCGCTGAAGATTAATTTCTTCTACGTTTTCAGCCGCATCAGCAAGAATGGTTACCTGATCTGGCTGTACTTCAGCAAAGCCCCCCGCTACAGTAAAATAATGCTCTTCCCCGTTCTTTTTGACATGAACAATACCATATTGCAGGGTCGTTAATACGGGGGAATGGTTAGGCAGAATGCCCATCTGCCCACCTCCCCCCGGAAGGATAACCATATCCACGTCTTCTGAAAATACAACCCGATCCTGCGAAACGATTTCACAGCGGATTGGCATAATTCTCTCCTAACTCTGTAATTCTCGAGCGCGTGCTACAGCGTCATCAATGGTACCCACCATGTAAAATGCCTGTTCAGGCAAATCGTCATGCTTGCCATCAAGGATTTCCCGGAAACCTCTGACAGTTTCTTTCAGCGGCACGTACACTCCAGGCCGCCCGGTGAACTGTTCAGCCACAAACATAGGCTGGCTGAAGAAACGCTCGATCTTTCGGGCGCGTGAGACAATTAATTTGTCATCTTCACTCAGTTCATCAAAACCCAGAATGGCGATGATATCCTGTAAGTCCTTGTATCGTTGAAGAACCCGCTGAACTTCCCGAGCCGTACGATAATGTTCTTCACCAACAATCAGGGGATCCAGAATTCGTGAGGTAGAGACCAGAGGATCCACAGCCGGGAAAATGCCCTTTTCCACAATGGCACGATCCAGTGCAATGGTGGCATCCAGATGGGCAAACGTCGCTACTGGGGCAGGATCTGAGTAGTCATCTGCCGGTACATACACTGCCTGCATGGAAGTAATCGAACCATGGTGAGTGGAAGTGATGCGCTCCTGTAATTCGCCCATCTCTGTTGCAAGCGTGGGTTGATACCCTACTGCCGAAGGCATGCGCCCCAGTAATGCTGAAACTTCCGAGCCGGACATGGTAAAGCGGAAGATATTGTCAATAAACAACAGAACATCCCGTCCCTGATCACGGAAATACTCTGCCATTGCCAGCGCTGTCAAGGCAACCCGCAAACGAACACCACTGGGCTCGTTCATTTGACCAAAAACCATTACTGTATCCTTCATAACCCCCGATTCGAGCATCTCGCGGTATAACTGCGTCCCTTCACGAGTGCGTTCACCCACACCGGCAAAGACGGAATTTCCTTTATGGACGGTGGCAATAGAACGAATCAGTTCCATAATGATAACTGTTTTTCCGGTTCCCGCACCACCAAAAATACCTGTCTTCCCACCTTTGGTAAACGGAGCAATGAGATCAATTACCTTCAACCCCGTTTCAAATACCTCTACACGAGTAGACTGGTCTTCAAACTTAGGGGCTGCACGATGAATCGGATACTGGATTTCGCTTTCCACCGGTCCTTTTCCATCAATGGGTTTTCCAGTGACATTGAAGATACGCCCCAAAGTAGCAGGCCCAACCGGAACGGTGATTGGCGCTCCTGTACGACGAACCGGGATGCCGCGCTGTAGCCCATCGGTTGTATCCATGGCAACCGTTCGAACCCAACCCTCTCCCAAATACTTTTGGACTTCCAATATCAAAGGCTCCCCTGTGGGAGGCAATACCTCAAGTGCCTCATAAATGGTCGGCAAATCATCTGCAGGGAACTCGACATCTACGACACTACCTTGAATTTGAACCACTCGACCGGTTGCCTGACGAACCATGCATAACCTCCCGCGTTATTCGTTTTCCTGGGCAAGGGCATTTGCCCCGCCTGCAATATCTAACATTTCATTGGTGATAAGAGTTTGACGTAGTTTGTTATATTCCAGTTGAAGAGACTGGATCAAATCTTGCGCGCTCTCCGTTGCATTGCGCATGGCAATCATACGCGCTGCATGTTCACTGGTTTGTGCGGACAAAATCGCCTGAAAAATTTGAATTCCCGTAAAATGGGGCACAATATTGTTCAAGACTTCCCCTTCATCCGGCTCAAAGGTGAAAACCGAATGAGTGCGATGGGTGGCATCCAACACATTCGGATTGGGTATCTCATCCTTGTAGAGGATTTTCAGGGGAAGCAATCTTCTTGTAACCGGTTCGTAACGCATCATGTTTATGAACTGGGTGTAACAAATGTACACCTCGTCATAAATACCTTTTTCAAAATCTTCAATGACCAGACTGGTTATAGGCGCTACCTCTTTGTATAAAGGTGGAGAGGGTAAATCGCTAAACTCTGCAATGACATTTTTTCTGCGCCGTAACAGCAAGTCTCTCCCTTTTTTGCCGACTGCCACAAAATCAACCGGGTAAGGTTTTTGATTAAACTCATGCAAAGCATGTCGGAATATATTGGCGTTATAAGATCCAGCCAATCCACGATCGCTGGTGACCAAAATGACAAGTGCCTTTTTAACCGTAGGGCGATCTGCCAGAAGAGGATGAAGAGCATTGTGACCTGGTTGACGCGCCAGGTGCACGAGCACTTTCCAGGCTTTTTCTGCGTAGGGCTTGCTGGAGTTATGTGCTTGAATGGCTTTCCGCACACGGCTGGCACTGACCGTCTCAAGAGCCTTGGTCACCTGGGAAAGGTTCTTGACACTGCGTATTCGCAGCCTCATTTCTCTTGTAGAAGCCATACTTCAACCCCTTTCAGGCACTAACCCAGGAACGAGCAAAGGCTTCCAGCGCTTCTTTCAGTTGCCGTTCGGTTTCATCGCTGATTCGTTTCTCTTCCGCGATTTTTCGCCCAATCTCCGGATAGCCGGTATCCATAAAGCGCAGTAAATCCTGCTCCCAGGCGCGCATTCGATCCAGGGGCACCTGATCCGCATAGCCATTTGTCCCTGCATAAAGGACAATGACCTGATGTTCAAGGGAAACCGGTTCATACTGAGGTTGCTTCAGGATTTCCTGCAAGTGCTGCCCACGGTTCAACTGATTCTGGGTGGCTTTATCGAGGCTGGATCCTAACTGCGCAAATGCCGCCAGAGCCCGAAACGCTGCCATATCCAGGCGCAGGCGACCTGCAACCTGGCGTATTGCCTTCGTTTGAGCAGAGCCACCCACACGAGACACCGAAATACCTACATTGATCGCAGGGCGAATACCAGCATTGAATAAATCGTTTTCCAGATAAATTTGCCCATCAGTAATCGAAATGACATTGGTAGGTACGTAAGCAGAAACATCACCCAGTAAGGTTTCAATGATGGGTAGTGCAGTCAGGGAACCTCCACTTCCAGCCCGTTTTACCACCTTATAGGCTTCAGGATTTTGCATTTGCTTAAGGGCGTTTTCAGCATCATGGCGTGAAAGCGGGCCACCATAAACCTTTCCATCTACCGCATCCGAGGCTTGAGCTTCATTACCCTCAAATGCTGCCGGGACAATGACATATTCTGTGGCTAACCGACATGCCCGCTCAAGCAAACGAGAATGGAGGTAAAACACATCACCTGGATAGGCTTCACGGCCCGGTGGACGCCGTAAGAGGAGTGAGACCTGGCGATAAGCCCATGCATGTTTCGAGAGATCGTCATAGACAATTAGCGCATCTTTGCCGCTCTCCATGAATTCCTCGCCAATTGCACATCCCGCATAAGGAGCAATATACTGCATAGCGGCGGGTTCATCCGCGGAGGCTACCACCACCACCGTGTGATCCATGGCGCCATAGCGTTCCAGGGTGGCAATCAGACGAGCAATTGCGGCTTTCTTTTGCCCAATGGCGACATAAATACAGATGAGATCCTTGCCCTTTTGATTGATGATCGTATCAATAGCAATGGCAGTCTTTCCCGTCTGGCGATCACCAATAATCAATTCCCGCTGACCTCGCCCAATCGGAATCATAGCATCAATAGCCTTTATTCCGGTTTGGACAGGTGTATCTACGTCCTGACGGGCTACTACTCCAGGTGCAATGCGTTCAATCGGACGATAACCGCTGAATTGCAAAGGTCCTTTACCATCAATCGGCTCTCCAAGCGCATTGACTACACGACCTATCAAACCATTTCCAACCGGCACTGAAGCAATTCGCCCGGTACTGTAAACCGTCATTCCTTCTTTAATCGAGCGATAATCTCCCAGAATAATGATGCCAACCGCATCATGTTCCAGGTTAAAGGCGATGCCCATGACCCCGTTAGAAAATTCTACTAACTCCTGAGAACGGACAGAAGCAAGCCCTTGCGCCCGGGCAATTCCATCTCCTGCTTCGATGACCGTCCCAATATCCCGAATTTCCAATTCTGGCTTAAACGTCTCAATTTTGGATTGCAAATCAATCGTCAACTGTTTAATCAGATCGGTCATGGAGCCTCCAATACTTCAAATCATTCATTGAAAGGATGAAATAATCTTACCTGAAAGGTCTGCAAATGTCCAGTTTAAGCAATTTGGTAAAACAACCTTCAGGGAGAAAAATAACGCAGTGCGAGTTTTAATCGTTCCTCCAGTTCCATTGGTGCATCCCTGGGAATGGATTGCACTGCGGTTTGGGCTTCGACGACACTGTAGCCTAACGAAGTCAGTGCTTCCAGCACCTCTTGATCCACTTCCGCTATGGGATGAACGCCTTCCAGTCCTTCTCCCGTAACCTTACCCTGTAAAGACAGGATAATTTTCTGGGCATTTTTCTTTCCAACCCCAGGTACCCGGCTTAATACTTCCGGTTGTTCACTGAGTATCGCCCTTCGAATGGCATCTACCGAGAGCACCGAAAGAATATTAAGCGCCAGGCGTGGACCAATACCGTTTACCCCCAGAAGCAATCCAAAAATATCCCGTTCTACCGGGGACTCAAATCCATATAGAGCCAGTAAATCTTCTCGCACAATTAAGTAAGTGAACAAAACAACATTCTCGCCTGCTCGAGACCTGGCTCTTAAGGGAGATGGCACAAAGATTTGCAACCCTACTGATCCCACCTGAATCACCAGATAGGATTCACCGAGATCAAGAATCCTTCCTTCCACATAAGCAATCACGGAACTGCTCCTGAAAAATTCTGCCGTCGTTGATTGAAAATTTCATATAAAACCACTGCGGTAGCAACTGCCAGGTTCAGGGAATCGCTTTTTCCTACCATGGGAATCCGCACCATTTCATCACATAATTCTACATGATGGGGCTGCAACCCTAAACGCTCACTTCCCATCAGTAAAATCATTCGGGTGGGATAAACAAAATCGTGATAATCCTGGTGTGCCGTTCCAGAGGTACCGATGAGCGCAACATCTGAATGTTGTTTCATCCAATTGCGGAACTGATTAAAAGATGCACGAACAAGATGAAGATCAAAAAGCGCCCCCATACTGGCACGCACACAGGAAGGATCATAAGGATCTGTAGATTGATCCAGTAATATAACCCCTGCTCCTCCAGTTGCATCCAGCGTCCTTAAAATTGTGCCTAAATTTCCCGGGTCCGCTACTGAGTCCAGCGCCACCCAGGTTTTGCCCTCTTCGACCACTACCGAATCTAGGGGCAACCAGCGTTGATGAACAACTGCCGCAATTCCCTGGGGACCTTCTTTCTGGGAAATTCTTTCGAAAACCAGCGAACTTACTTCTAAAATCGAAACTCCCTGACGCCGGAGTTTTTCTACCAGTTTCCAGGCATACTCGCTTTGCAACCGTTCAGGAGAAACAATCACCGATTCAAAGGATTCTTGCCTATCAACCGCCTCAGCAACAATACGGATGCCCTCAACAAAAAACAAGCCCGTCTTTTCTCTTTCCTTCCGTTCCTGCAAACGGCGGATTCGCTTCACCTGTTCATTCGCCGGACTGGTAATCATGACGCAGCGCCTTTCTCATACAATTTCCAGCGATAATGATGGATATGACAAATCGCCACTGCCAGCGCATCAGCCGCATCATCGGGTTTGGGATACTCTTGAAGCCCCAATAACGTTTGAACCATAATTTGAACTTGTCGTTTTTCTGCATTACCATACCCACTGACAGACTGTTTCACTTCCATAGGGGTATATTCCCAAACCGGAATCCCTTGTTGAGCCAGCGCAAGCAAAACAACGCCTCTTGCCTGTCCTACGCTAATTGCCGTGGTCACATTCCGACGAAAAAACAACTTCTCCACAGCCCCGGCATCCGGAGTGTGGAGAAGAATTAACTCGTTTAAACGTTGATACAGAAGCAACAGGCGTTTTTCGTCTTCCAGACCTGCGGGCGTATCAATCACCCCAAAATCAACCAGACAAAGGGTACCATCCTGGGACTCCCGCACCAAGCCATACCCTGTCGTTGCCGTTCCCGGATCCACTCCCAAGACCAGCATAGGGCATCAGGCTTCGTTCTCCAGTGCTGCCAGTGCGGCTTCCGAAATTTTCATGGTGTGATAAACGTTTTGAACGTCATCCAGTTCCTCAATCGCGTCAATGGTTCGCAGAACCTGAAGCGTTTCTTCCACACCTAATTCCACTTCGTTAGTAGGTATCATGCGAAGTTCAGCCTCTTCCAGTTCCATCTTGGCGTTGCGGAATGCATCGCTGAGCACTTTAAAGTTTTCTACCGGCGCAAGCACCTCAATGGTATCGCCATCCTGCGTCACATCCTCAGCACCATTCTCAACAGCAACTTCAAATACTTTATCAAAATCAATCTTTGACGCAGAAAGGGCAAAATAGGCCATGCGTTTGAATTGCCAGGATACCGATCCCGCTTCACCAAGGTTGCCACCCGCCCGGCTTAATACATGGCGAACTTCCGCAACAGTCCGGTTACGATTTTCGGTGTAGCATTCAATCATCAGAGCCACGCCATGAGGAGCATACCCTTCATAGAAAACTTGCTCAAAAACATTGCCTTCTTTTGATTCCCCCGTTCCCCGTTTGATTGCGCGCTCGATATTTTCTTTTGGCATGTTTTGCGAACGGGCTTTCTCCACTGCCAGACGTAAACGGAAGTTGGTTTCAGGATCGCCTCCGCCTTCCCGTGCTGCCATCACGATTTCACGGGTCAGTCGGGTAAATAACTGACCTCGTTTTGCATCCATCGCACCTTTTTTTCTCTTAATCGTTGCCCATTTTGAATGGCCAGACATACCTGATTCTCCTCATTCAAGAACATTGGGAATTTTCCCAGGGATTCTCATTATACCATAATCAATTTACGCTTTCGGCGTCTTCCTTCATCAGTTTACAACGGCCTTACATCTATCCCAAAATAATTTCTTTCTTCATGATTACATACTAAAATATTATCTGTAATTGATATTTATATTACTTAAAAAATAGACAATGTTACTAAAAAATTTTCTCTGGTTGGTTACTGTGTTCTTCTTCGCCCTGATAAATAACCTTTCCGGGCATTTTCTCGCCATACCTGTTACAGGAATGGAACCATTTGAAACCAGGGATGAAGAATATCTGACTGACTTTCAAACCCTTCAGGAAAAGATCGATTCTCATCAATATTTGGCAGGGCTGTTTGCTCCCAATCTGTTTGCTTTTCCTGTAATTTCCCAACCGGAAAACAACCCCGCTTATGTTTCTTCTCAGCCAGGTGTACTTACTTCCTTTTCTCTGGCTGAACAGCGCGGGAGTATTGGTTTGCTTGCGCATAATACCCTTGCAGGAAAAAACTTCTCCCTCTTAACTGCAGGAAATATTCTGGGATTTTATAAAAATGGAAGCATTCAATGGTATCAGGTTGAAAAAATTCATCGGTTTCAAGCCCTTGAACCGAACAGCCCAACCAGCAATTTTCGGGATCTTGACCATCCCGAAAGAGTCCTCTCGGCTTCTGAACTGTTTCAGGAAATTTACGCCCAGCCCGGTACACTCATCCTGCAAACCTGTATTGCCCGCGGGCAAACCGATTCGTGGGGCAGGCTCTTCATTGTAGCCTCCCCGGTTTCTGAATCCGATCTTTCAATTTACTCACTCCCAGAATATTCAGCCAGCCCGCTCAATTTGCTGGAAAAAGCCATCCTTGCCCGGTAATTCCTGAATTACTGTCCAGAATTCCTGACCGGATTGGAAAGAGTTCCAATACCCTCAATGTCAATCTCCACCAAATCGCCGGCATTCAGGGGGCCAATGCCTGCCGGGGTGCCCGTTAAGATAACATCGCCCGGTTCCAGGGTCATCACAGAAGAAATATAGGCAATTAATTGCGGAATAGAGAAAACCATTTCTTTTGTGGAGCCTACCTGTCGGGCCTCTCCGTTTACTTTACATTGAATCAACACATCAGAGGGATCCAATTCGGTTTCAATCCATGGTCCCAGCGGACAAAATGTATCAAATCCTTTTGCCCGGGTCCACTGACCATCTTTTTGCTGTAAATCGCGGGCAGTGACATCATTAGCGCAGGTATAACCAAAGACAAATTCCATGGCTTGTTCAGGAGCAATCCAGCGCCCCCTTTGTCCAATGATCACAGCCAGTTCAGCCTCATGATCGACTCGCTGAGACTGGGGCGGCAACAGGATCGGTTCTCCAGGACCAATCACACTGCTGGGTGGTTTGAGAAAAATCAAAGGAACTTCTGGAACTTCAGCGCCACGTTCTCTGGCATGCTCAACGTAATTTCTCCCTACAGCAATGATTTTCCCCGGTTGGAGAGGCGCCATCAAACGCACTCTTTCCAGAGGGAACATGGCTTCCATACGGCGAAACTCGCCAAACAGAGAACCTTCAACCACTCCCACCCGATCCTGATACAACCACCCCATTCGTGGGGCTTCGCCGCTGAATGAAAATCGAAGAAACCTCATTAATTTTTCTCCCTTTTTGAGTAATGCACCCAATTTTTAAAAAATCATGTATAATTTGCTGGCACGGGCGGATAGCTCAGTCGGTTAGAGCACATCCCTTACAAGGATGGGGTCGCAGGTTCGAGTCCTGTTCCGCCCACTTTTGTTTTTAAGGCTCAATTGAATGCCTCAAATTGCAAAAGGATTTCCTTCTTTCAAATTATAAATCCACTCTTTCCACAATCTATAAGAATTTCATCCAGGGAAGTGAGCAGGGAAGTGAGGGTTACCCCTCTCCGCTCAAAATGCGCACCCATTTTTATTGACTTGCTTATTCAGACATGCTACTATAATAACAAAATCCCGTGAACGGTAACGGAAATGAGTACAAAAAAGCATGTAACAATCCGTGATGTAGCCAGAGCAGCGGGGGTATCTGCCCAAACAGTGTCGCGGGTGATTAATCACCATCCCGATGTTTCTGATGAAACCCGCAGACGGGTTCAACAAATTATGGAGACATTGGGATATTCCCCTAATTACATTGCCAGAAGTCTGATTCAAGGAAAAACTCACACCATTGGAGTCGTAGGATATGGTTTAGGCTACTATGGTCCATCCCGTGCGTTAACCGGTGTGGAAAAACAAGCCAATGAATTGGGTTATTCCATCCTCCTGAGTCTGGTCCGCCAGGCAGAATTAAACAGCGGAAGACAATTGCTTGCCAATCTACTCATGCGTAAGGTGGATGGAATCGTTTGGGCAGTACCAGAGATTGGTTCGCACCGCGAAGAATTGTTACAAGATCTTGAACAAATCGATGTGCCAGTTGTTTTCATGAACATGAATCCGCGTCCGGGATTTCATGTTGCGGCGGTGGACAACTTTAATGGTGGAAAATTGGCAACTCTCCACCTTCTTTCAAGAGGTTGCAGAAAGATTGGGATTATCACCGGGCCCGAAGTGTGGTGGGAATCTCAGCAACGGGAAGCGGGATGGAAAACTGCCTGTCTTGAATCGGGTAAGGTGAATGAAGAACATCTCCAGAGACTTAAGGTTGTGGGAGATTGGGAACCCGCCAGCGGAGAAGCCGGGTTTACTGCGTTGATAAAAAACAACCCCGATCTGGATGGAGTTTTTGTTTGTAATGACCAGATGGCATTAGGAGCGCTGAAAGCTGCCCGCCATTTGGGGATTCGCATTCCCGAAGATGTTGCCATTGTAGGATTTGACGACATTCCAGAAGCAGCATTTTTTGATCCCCCATTGACCACAATGAGGCAGCCTTTAACTGAACTGGGCGCCCAAGCCGTCAAAATGCTTCATCACCGGCTGTGCAAGGAAGATCATTTTACCCCTTCATCTGAAACCATCTGGCTTCAACCCGAGTTAATCGTTCGGGAGTCTTCACAAAAAAGATAATCAAATAATGGAGGATTTTGCTATGAAACCCGTGACGTTGGGAGTAATTGTTGGCAATCGAGGATTCTTTCCAGATCACCTCTGTGTAAGTGGACGAAAAGTAATTCTCAAAGTACTTGAAGAAGAAGGAATTCGCGCGATCATCACCGATGAAAACGAAACTAAAGCGGGCTCAATAGTCACTCTGGATGATGCCCAGAAATGTGCTGATCTCTTCAAAGCCCATCGAGACGAAATTGATGGCATTCTGGTGACATTGCCAAATTTCGGAGAAGAAAAAGCCATTGCCAACACCTTGCGATGGGCAGGGCTGAATGTTCCCGTTCTTGTACACGCCTTTCCCGATGATATTACCCGGATGACGATTGCCGATCGCCGCGATTCGTTTTGCGGAAAGATGTCAGTGTGCAACAATCTGACACAGTATGGTATTCCTTTTACCCTCACCAGCATGCACACTGTCGATCCGGAAAGTGAAAGTTTCCGGGTTGACTTAAGACGGTTTGCTTCTGTGTGTCGGGTGGTAAGAGGGTTGCGTAATGCTCGCTTTGGGGCCATCGGAGCAAGACCAGCCGCATTCAACACAGTCCGCTACAGTGAAAAATTACTGGAACGCACAGGCATCAGCGTCGAGACCATTGACCTCTCAGAAATTTTTGGGCGCGCCACACGATTGCAGACAGACGATCCTAAAGTGAAAGCGAAATTAGAACAAATCCAGTCTTATGTTCCAACAAAGAACACTCCGGGTGAAGCCCTGACACGCATGGCAAAACTGGGGGTAGTCATTGAGGATTGGATGGCTGAGAATCGTCTGGTTGCTTCTGCTCTCCAATGCTGGACTTCCATGGAAGAGTTTTATGGGGTGGTACCATGCACATTGATGTCCATGATGAGCAATACCTTAATCCCCTCAGCATGTGAAACCGACATTGCCGGAGCGGTTGGCATGCTGGCACTGGCTTTAGCCTCAGGGAAACCATCTGCAATTGTGGACTGGAACAACAATTACGGCGATGATCCTGACAAAGGTGTGATTTTCCATTGTTCCAACCTGCCTAAAGATTTATTCTTGGAAGCCTCAGCCTCGCAAGAGGCTGCACCGCAAATGGATTATCAAGCCATCATTGCCGGCTCGGTTGGACGTGAAAACACCTACGGAACTGTAGTAGGACGTCTTAAAGCCGTTCCATTTACCTATTGCCGAGTCTCTACGGATGATTTAAATGGACGCATACTGGCATACCTCGGAGAAGGACATCTGACCGAAGACACTTTAAAGACCTTCGGCGGTTATGGCGTCGTACATGTGCCCAATTTCCAGCGTTTGCTGGCTTATATTTGTGAAAATGGTTTTGAACACCACGTCGCCATCAATCCCTCTCTGGTTGCGGATGCGGTCTATGAAGCCTTCACAAAATATCTTGGATGGCAGGTATATTATCACCACTAAAACAGGAGACGGCAATGGACGAAATAACATTGAAGTTAAGCAATCTTCGTGCCCTACTTCTCCAGTACGGGCTGGATGGTGTTCTGCTCCGTAAAGCCAGTTCTTTCTCATGGCTCACCAGTGGCCTCAGCTCTGTAATCAATACGGCTTCTTCTTTTGGAGAAGCCTCACTATTGATTACTCAGGAAAATGCTTATTTGCTTACCAATACCATTGAAGCCCCCCGTTTCCTTCAGGAGGAGCAGGTAGAACAACAGGGCTGGAAAGTCATTGCTCAGGACTGGTATTCATCCGAATCTCCGCTGAATATCCTCTCAAAAGGACAACGTCTGGGATGTGATTATCCCATGCCCAATCTGGTAGATTTATCGGTTGAAATTGCCCGCCTGCGCTCAGTCCTTTTGCCAGAAGAGCAAAACCGCTTCCGTGAACTCTCCAACCTTAGCGCTCAAGCCATGGCAGAAGCAATTTATGCGGTTCGTCCGGGAATGAGTGAGTATGAAATTTCTGCGTTGCTTGCCAAAGCCTGCCTGAGCCGGGGTGTTGAACCCATTGTTCGCTTAATTGCCACCGATGAGCGTGTATTCCGCTATCGGCATCCCCCTGCGACCTCAAAACCCTTAAACCAGTATGCCATGCTGGTGCTGTGTGGACGCAAGTACGGATTAGTTGTTTCCCTCACTCGTCTGATCTATTTTGGGAAACTCCCTGATGAGATCCAACGGAAAGCCCACGCCACGGCTTATGTAGATGCAGTAGCACTGACTGCCACCCGGGTTGGAAGGACCTTGGGAGACGTCTTTTCAGACATCACACTGGCATATGCTACAGCCGGATACCCTGAAGAATGGAAACTGCATCACCAGGGCGGACCGGCTGGTTATGAACCCAGAGAATTTATCGCCACTCCCCAAAGTCAGGAACGAGTAGTAGCGGGACAAACCTATGCATGGAATCCCTCAATTACCGGTACAAAGAGCGAGGATACGATTCTGGTTAAAGAAGATGGCTTCGAGGTTCTTACAGAGATCTCCGGCTGGCCCTCCATCGAGATTGAGGTTGCTGGAACAGTGATTCGCCGGCCATCAATTCTGGAGATGTAGGGGAGGGAAAAAATGACCAGATATGCTATTGGGGTAGATTTTGGTACTGAATCAGGTCGTGCTGTGCTTGTGGATGTCACCAATGGGGGAGAAATTGCCACTGCGGTTTATACCTATGCAAATGGCGTGATTGATGAAAAACTTCCCGAATCCAATATTCCCCTGGAACCGGATTGGGCTCTTCAAGACCCTGAGGATTACTTGCGAGTCTTCCAACAGGCTATTCCTGCCGTTCTACAACAAAGTGGAGTTGACCCTGCTGATGTTATTGGAATTGGCATTGATTTTACTGCATGCACAATGCTACCGACCCTGAAAGACGGCACCCCGCTTTGTTTTCTACCAGAGTACCGCAACCGTCCTCATGCCTGGGTCAAACTCTGGAAACATCATGCCGCACAACCCGAAGCCAATCGTTTGAATGAAATTGCCGCTCATCTGGGATACACTTTCCTGAATCGATACGGCGGAAAAATCAGTTCGGAATGGTTCTTCCCAAAAGTCTGGCAAATTCTGAACGAAGATCCGGAAATCTATCATGCGGCAGAACGGTTTATCGAAGCAGCCGACTGGGTCGTCTGGCAACTCACAGGAAAAGAAACCCGCAACTCTTGCACTGCCGGGTATAAAGCCATTTGGTCGAAAAAAGAAGGCTTCCCTCCCAAAGAATTCTTCCGCGCTCTTGATCCCCGCATGGAAAACATTATTGACGAAAAAATGAGCCGTGATATTGTTCCGATTGGCAAGTGTGCAGGTTATTTAACCGAGAAAGCCGCTCAGTGGACTGGATTAATGCCCGGCACTGCTGTAGCCGTTGCCAACGTAGATGCCCATGTATCTGTACCTGCCTCTACCGTAACGGATGAAGGAAAAATGGTCATGATCATGGGCACTTCAATCTGTCACATGGTGCTTTGTCGCGAAGAACACTTTGTCCCAGGAATTTGCGGATATGTGGAAGATGGGATTATCCCGGGATTTTTTGGTTATGAGGCAGGGCAGTCCTGTGTGGGCGATCACTTTGGCTGGTTTGTCGAGCACTGTGTGCCAGAACATTACCAGCTGGAAGCCCGCCAAAGAGGGATTGATATTCATGCCTTGCTCGAAGAAAAAGCCGCTCAATTGAACCCCGGAGAAAGCGGATTGCTTGCCCTGGACTGGTGGAATGGAAACCGTTCCGTGCTGGTGGATGTAGATTTGACCGGAATGATGCTGGGGATGACCCTCTTAACCAAACCGGAGGAAATTTATCGCGCCTTAATTGAAGCAACAGCCTATGGAACCCGAATCATCATTGAAACCTTTGCCAATCATGGCGTTCCCGTAAACGAATTAATTGCTACCGGTGGTTTACCAGACCGCAACAAATTGCTCATGCAAATCTACGCGGATGTTACCGGGCGAGAAATTCGGGTTGCGGCAGCACATCAGACCCCGGCGCTGGGCTCAGCCATGTTTGGCGCGGTGGCGGCTGGAAAATCTGCAGGGGGGTATGATGACATTTATGAAGCCGCAAAACACATGGCGCATCTCCGTGAGGAAGTGTATCATCCCAATCCGGAACATCAACGTATTTACGATTTATTGTATGCAGAATACCTATCCCTTCATGATTATTTTGGGCGGGGTGCAAACGATGTAATGAAACGATTGAAAACTCTGAAAGCCACCATTAAGGGAATTTCTTGATCTAATCGTCTGCCTGAGGAATTTTCTATGTTGTTACAACAATTACGCGAAGAATTATTGCAACTACACCTGCAACTGCCTAAAAACGGGCTGGTCACATGGACCAGTGGAAATGTAAGCATCCGAGATCCCTCGACAGGATGGGTGTTAATCAAACCATCCGGAGTTTTTTACGAAGATCTCCGCCCAGAAGACTTTATTCTTCTGGATCTTCAGGGAAAGGTTCTGGAAGGCACATTGAAACCTTCATCAGACACTTTCAGCCATCTGTACATTTACCGCCACCGCAAGGATGTGAATGGCATTGTCCACACCCACTCCCCTTATGCAACGGCTTTTGCGGCAGTAGGTAAAGCCATTCCTGTGTATCTTACAGCGCAAGCCGATGAGTTTGGAGGGATAATTCCCTGTGCAGGTCTGGGATTGATTGGCGGGGAAGAAATCGGAAAGTTAGTGATTGACGCTATCGGTTCCTCTCCTGGTTGCCTTCTTCAGAATCATGGAGTGTTCACCGTTGGAAAAGATGGTGTATCTGCTGTAAAAGCCGCAGTGATGATCGAAGATATTGCCAAAACCGTGTGGCTTGCCATGCAGTTAGGCAATCCCATCCCAATTCCAGATGATGTAGTTCAAGCACTTCATCAGCGATACACTCAAGCGTATGGGCAAGGTTAATTTGTCCTTCTGGTACAACGGGTGGTTTTCATGGGTTAAACACCAGTCAAATCCGAATTCTCTAAGAAGATTCGGTATTTTATTCTTACTTTTTTTCTTCGGTTGGCAAGGATTGGCATGGGGATATTTTCAACTTCATCGTCATCAGGGACTTTTGGATTTGGGAGGCACATCCCATTTTCTGCAAAGCCCAATTGGCGCACTGACAACAGAAGAAGTCAGGAGTTTTCGTCAGAACCTTCCTAACTCCATGGGAATTCTGCATGGCTTTTTATCCTTAATCCGATTGACTCCAGCAATGATTTTGGGCATTTGGAGCAGTTTAGGGATTACTTACTTTTTTGGGATGCGCCTTTTAGCGGCGAGAATGAACCACATCCTTCTCTTTGTGCCAATCCTGTATTTCGGGGTTGAAATTCTCCAAACGTTATCCACGCTCTGGCTGCTAGTATCTCCTCAGGAAGGGTTGGCTGCTGGGGTAACCTTGTTTAATCTATTTCAGCGGATCAGTTTCTGGATGGGGTTTGCCTGTCTGGTTACGGTCTTTACTGGATGGATGTTGTGGAAGATCATGGAGTTCATTCTTCGCCATACCGCTTAAGACAAAACAGGTCACTTACAGATAAAAGAGGAGGATTGCGTCAGATGCCTTAATCCTCCTCTTGTTTGCCTTCAGCAAACTCAATCACTCGCCTGATAAGGATTTACGTCGGGAATGCCAGGTTTAACGAAGTGGCGCATGGGAAAATATATCAGCGCGCCTATTGCCATAAATGCCAGAGCCCATCCAATAGAGGCAAACCCTTCCTCAAGATACTGGCTGACGATCGCCAAAACAATGATGGAAACCGGTCCAAGCGTTATCAGAATTAACCCTGAAATTCCACCGGGAACGGCCTGCCTGGGAAAATGTGGTTTGGTAATACGCAGTTTCCATAATGCAGCAAATTCCGCCAGAATTACCAGCGTCTGTAAAAACACATCGGCAACCACCAGGAAAGAGAATGCCTGCCAGGAAAAAACTGTGAAGATAATCCCTACCAGAATAATTGAAATCCACGGCGTACCAAAGCGTGGATGGACTTTAAGCAGGAAAGTCGGAAACATGCCATCCGCTGCCAGAGCAAACGGAATGCGGCTTCCGCCCAAACTATTCCCCACGAACAACCCAATCATGCTCAAAATCGCTGCAACTGTCAGGAGTGTTCCCATCGTGCGAGCGAGTGGCTCCCCACCCACCAATCTTCCAACTGCGTCGCCAATTTGGGGAAATTCCCAACCGGAAAGGCTGGTGGGATCCACTCCCCAACTTACCAGTTGGTCGCGAATCGCCATCACTGGCGGGACATTGATGTCATACAAACTGACGTCTGCAACTGAGACCCCTTTTGCCTTCGCGGTTTGGTCAAAAGCATTTGAGAGAACTTCCTCATCCACAAAGTTGCTGATGATGCCAACCTCACGGTTTTCTGCTTCTATTCCCCAAACCTGCCAGCGGCCATCTGCTCCCGCGCCACCAAATAACCCCGCAACAACCGGCAGCGTATAAGTCAGGATGGTAGCCGCGAGGGTCAGCGCCATGGCTCGGGGATAGGTTTTACGAGGATTGACAATCTCATCCCCAGCCACAGCCGGCAGTTCCCAACCCATAAAATTCCACATCACCACGAAAAGCCCTGTGCTGAATGCTCCAATAAGATTTTCTCCTTCGGGCAGGAACGGCAACGAGGCAGTATATCCAGAGCGAATCCATTGAAAGATTCCTAAAACGGAAAGCAACCCAAGGGGCGCCAATACAAAAATTCCCAGCCAGTTCGTAAACAAACCCGCCAGACGCGCTCCACGGATTTGCAGATAACTGATTGCCCATATGATTATCGCTGCTATCAACCAGCGGGTCACAGGACCGGAAACAAAAAAACCTCCCACCATGGTTCCCGTATCAAGGGCAGGAATAAAATACGAAAGATAGGTCACCGCCAGGACTGGATAAATGGCAACATCTAACCAGGATACCACCCAGTTATTCCAGCCAGCAAGAAAACCAGCAAAAGGGCCAAAGGCTTGCTTAACCCAGTGATAATATCCGCCTTCCACTGGCATCATACTATTCAATTCTCGAACCATCAAAACATTGGGTAAACTGAAAATAAATGGGGTTATGGCAATCAATAACAAAGCCAACCCGGGACCGGAATAACCAATCAAGGGTTCAATGCCAAAGGCGCCTCCACAAACTGTAAAATATAACAAACCGAACAAGGGGAGTAACGTTAATTCTCGTTTGAGTTTTTTTGTCTCGGACTGGACAAGGGCGGCTTGGGATTGATCTGCCACAGTTACCCTCCTGGGATAAATTGAGAACAGGTTCAATTTTACAGATAAAACAAAAAAGCGGGGAAAATTCCCACGCCCGTTTGTCGGATTATCGAACGTAATCCTGCAGTTCTTCAAGCACCTTGTTCAGCCAGTCCCTTGCCTGATGAATTAACTCTGCAACCGGACGGGAGAAATCGCCGGTCAAGTTCTCGTAAGCAACCAGTTCCAATTCTTCCAAAACTGAAGCCAATCCCAGGGCCCCGAGATTAGCACTGGTAGATTTCAGGGTGTGGGCATTTCGATGGACCAGTTTCCAGTTTTCTTCCACCGCACCTTTTTCTATCCCTTCTAATAAAAAACAAGCGTCTCGGATATAAATATTCACTACATTACGGAAATTCTCTTTACCGCCCAGCATCTCCTGCCATTTGAGGAAAGTGGATTTATTGAGAACTTCATGGCTGTTCCGCCAGTCGGTACCTTCCACTCCTTGCTTCATAAGCCTCTTGCCCTGAAAAACCTTCAAGACCTCCAGCAACTCTGGCATTTTCAAAGGCTTAATGAGAATTGCATCCATTCCCCCCTCAAGATACCGCTGCCGGTTCTCAGGGGATTCATCTGCAGTCAGAGCAACAATGAAGGGTTGATCCTTCACTGGAAGTTCGGCACGAATCAATCGAGAGATTTCCAGTCCATCAATATCCGGCAAAAATATATCCAGAAAAATGATCGTGTATGGGTTCTTTTCAATCAGGGCTTTTTCTTTAACCAACCTTAAAGCCTGATAACCTTCTCCAACAAGGTCAGGATGGAGACCAATTTTTTGCAACATCATCATGGCAACTCGCTGGTTCACGAGGTTGTCTTCTACTAAGAGTGAACGGATTTCCAAAGAAATTTTCTCGATGTCCATCGCAAAACTACTTTCTAGTAATAATTCTAAACTTAATTTGCATAATGAAAACATGTTTTAGCAGTTTCTAAAAGGTTGTAATATTCCTGCAACAAAAAAGGCGGAGGAATACTCCGCCATCCCAATCAGGAATACCCAGGGAGATCAGTCGATTTTTTGGATAACCTCAATTCCATTCAGCGCCATGTGGTAGAGGAACATGACATGAAAAACATCGCCTGGATGTGCCATCAGTCCTTGCGATCGAGCCACGTCAACCGGTAAATCATATGTATCCACACAATCCACTGGCACAATCACTCTGCGATTCAATTGACGGGCATTAGCATCCAAACGGAGATGCATGGCTAATTGATACGTACATAGATCGGTGCAATCGCCAACCACGACAAATGTATCTACTTCAGGATGAGCCTGTATCCAGTCATTCAAGGGAGTATTTAAACCTGAATGAATTGAATTTTTGGGAATCTGAACCATGTGAGGGAAAAATGGTAATGTCTTGAATTCATCCACTGGCTCCGCTTCCGCCGTACCGCGAACACAATGGGGAGGCCATTGGGCAAATTCAACAGCATCCGGTTCATGGGTATCTTGAGTAAGGACAATATGGCGTACTCCCAGATCCCAGGCTTTTTGAAACAGTGAAACAATAGGTTTCACAATTCGCGCTACACGAGGACTGGCAAGTGGACCAAACGCGCAGAATCCATTGATGACATCGACCGACACAATTGCGCATTGCTGAGAATTTTCAAATACATCCCGGGCGTGCAAAACGGGCAATTGTGCCAGCCATTCATCCAGATAAGCATGCCACTCCACAATCTGAGCGGGAACAGTTTGAATGGTCATAGAGACCTCCTTATTTGGTGTATTTTTTACACTAAACCTGATATGATTTTAGCCCTCTTAAAATAAAAGTCAATGGTTTGTTTTCATTATGGAGGAAAACAAACTTAAGGCTATAAAGAAGCATTGAAATTTACTGCTTATAACCTGTTTCATCACAATCGATTAATAGAAATCTATTGACTTTTTAATTGGAATTGGTAACAATATAATCATCACAGTATCATAACAACAAACTTTCCGAGGCGACGTTAATCCACAGGATGAGTGTGGTCGCTCATCTGTCAGAGAGGCAGAGAAGTTCTGTGGGGAGTCAATAGCGAAACCGGCCGGGGATGCCGGTTTGTTCAATTCTAAAAAGGGGAGTGGAAAAGAGCCTATGAATGAACCAGTTACATTACCACTGGACCAAACACAACCAGGGATTGACCTCGACGAGATCACCAAAGCCTCCCGACAGACTATTCTGGTGGTTGAAGACGAGCCAGACACGGTTTTCCTGCTCAAGCAAATTTTGCGAATGGCAGGCTATAATGTCTTAAGTGCGGTCAATGGATATGAAGCCATTCAAAAGTGCATGGATATTCATCCAGACCTCATCCTGTTGGATTTAATGATGCCAGAAATGGATGGCTGGCAGACGTATCAATACTTACGTGAAGCAACCGATGTTCCTGTTATTGTTATTTCTGCAATCCATAACAAAGAAGACGTGGTCAGGGCTCTCCGTATTGGAATGGATGACTACATTACCAAACCCTTTGTAAATGCCGAAGTGGTAGCCCGTGTTCAGGCTGTACTTCGTCGTGCCCGCCCTGCCAAACAATCCGATCGGTTAGTCTTCCCCCATGAAGGTTTAATCATTAACTTCACCACGCAGGAAGTGATTTACCAGCAAAAACACATCCAACTTACCGGCAAGGAGTTTGCCATTCTGGCATGCCTGGCAAAACACGCACCAGAGGTTGTTCATTACAAAACCATTGCCGAAGAAGTCTGGGGTAAGGACTCGCCTCAGGTTCGAAACCGGATTAAATACCTGATCTACCTGCTCCGGCAAAAACTAGGTAGCGTTGTCCAATCTTCCGAACTGATTCAAAATATTGATCGTCTGGGATACAAACTCATGATCACCCGGTAAATATCAACTCCATTGCGGTTACCTGTTTGAAGCAGTTTTCGCTTTGGAAGCAGTTGACTATTTTGGTTTTTTACGATACGATTAGGATAGAAATTATCATTATTATAGGAAGCCTTGATCTGTATATTTTAAAATTGGTCGCTTGCTCTTACCAGAGCGGAATATACAGGGAGCCAGTAGCGAAACCGGCCTGATCAAAGCAGGTCGGTTTTTTTATGGAAGGACACAGGCAATGAGCCAATCAAAAAGACAATCCATTGGGCGGATGTTTAATACATCAGGAATTTTGTTATTACTCGTCGGGATGTTTCTCAGCATCCTCAGTCAACCTGTTCTGGCATCAGATACAGGTCCTGCTGGAAAATTTTCAGGGAATATCATCGAACTTCCTACCGAACAAACAGGTGACGATGGTGATGAGACGTTAACCCCTTTAGAAGTTCCTCCCATTCGTATTCCTTCTCGAGAGCAAACCCAACCATCCCCCTCACCATTTAGCAGTGTTCCAAACCCAACGGAAGTCCAACTGGCAACGGCTATCCCTCAGGCTACATCCCTGCCAGTATCTCAATCTACATTCCAGCCGAGAGTTACCCTGTTTGTCCCGCCGGTGATTCAAGCCGCTCCAGTTCTGAATCTGTCCCCAATTTGTGGATATGTAGAAGACACCACCCAGTTATGGCAGGTGTTCAATCCCAATGCTTTCTCAGTGAATTTCACCTGGGTGACAGACTTGGGTGAAACCGGCACAGGATCGGTTGGAGCCAATTCCTTTGCTCAGTTTATTACCTCAAGCAGCGCAAACTCGGTTTCGCTATATGTGGATGGGGAATTCTCTACCAGTTCTCCAACAACCCAACCCTGTAAAACCTACTTGAGATTGAGTTACGTTTGCACTGATAACGGCATTAACTGGTACGTTACCAATAACAATAATTTGATTGACAATCAGGTATTTACATGGGTATTGGACGGAACCATTACAGGAAGCGGCATAATTAATGCTTTCGAGACAGTGCTGGTTACCACTTCTTCTTTTGGAGCGCATACGCTTAGTCTCACGTGGGTTTATCAACCAGAGGGCTCCAGAACTGTATCCCTATCTACCACTATTGAATCTTGTGGTAGTGTTGCAACCCCTTCGCCTACTCCAACCTTCACCGCCACCCCGACGAATACCCCCACCTTCACTCCAACCTTCACCGCCACCCCGACGGATACCCCCACCTT
>NZ_DYHZ01000003.1:0-314408 GCF_020723905.1 Anaerolinea thermophila | reverse complement strand
ATACCCCCACCTTCACTCCAACCTTCACCGCCACCCCGACGGATACCCCCACCTTCACTCCAACTTTCACGACTACACCAACGGAGACACCTACAGAGACTCCGACATCAACACCTACCCCAACCGAAACCCCCACTGAGACAGCGACATTTACCCCAACACCCAGCACCACAGTTGAAATTACAGCCACTCAGGTCACTTTGACGAATACCCCCACCGCGTCACAAACGGTACCTCCACCGCCCCCTGATGATCCAACCAGAACACCTACCCGCACGCTCCCACCTCCCCCGGACAATCGTCCATCTGTAACCCCCTCGGCAACTGCTGAAGGTGGTGTGATCATACCGGTAACTGGCGCTTCACTCCTGGGACCTCAGGGCACAATCACAGCCCTTCTGATTGGATTGGGATTGCTCTTCCTGCTCCTTGGTTTTTACCTGTCTTCGCCTTCCGGCCGTCGAAACCAGTCTTAATCCCACAGAGGATGAAGGAGGACCTTCGAAAGTCCTCCTTCATCCCATCAAGGCTTTTAGATGAAAAAGGCAATCTTACGCTGGACTTTTTTTGGAGTTGGCACAGTACTTTTGGTATTGGGGACATGGAGTTACTTCCGCCCCGCCCCTGTAAATGCAGCAACAGAAGTACTTCAAGCATTAGGAGAAGGTTATGACCCGTATCTGGTTCAGGTACTTGAGCCTTCATCCTCCACCAACACCATCCTCCCCGATACCTATCAGTACTCCACCGATCTTTATCTGGTTGAAGAATCCCTTGAATCCCCGCTCAATCTTCCCGAATCCATTATCATTCCGGCAATTCAATTAGAAGCCCCGGTTCAGGTCACCCGCAGTCGGAAAATTATTGTTCGCGGGGTGGTCTATGAACAATGGCTTGTTCCAGATACGTTCGCAGTTGGATGGAACCCTTCTGCTTCAACGCCAGGATCCGGGGGAAACATCGTTCTTTACGGACATCACAATGTAAAAGGAGCGGTATTTTCCCGTCTGTATCAGGTGCAACGGGGTGATGAAATTACTCTGGTATCCAGAGGACTGCAATATCACTATTCAGTAACAGATATCCAGAAAGTAAAAGAGAAAGACGTCTCCTTTGCGCAAATGCTGAAAAATGCTGAATTGCTCAAGGACACCCCGGAAGAACAATTAACGCTGGTTACATGCTGGCCACCTTACGATAGCACTCATCGCTTGATTGTGATTGCTAAAACCATTCCCTGAAAATAATTTTCAGCACCAAATTTATCAAAATAATTACCCGGAAGTTGATATAATTTTTTTATCTACACAATATTTCAAGGAGACCGGGTTGTGGATAATCCTGTATTTGACCCCCAAAATCTAGATTCCCCAGATCTGTACCTCAATCGCGAATTAAGCCTTTTAGAGTTTCAATACCGCGTCCTGGATGAAGCACGTGACCCCACCAATCCCTTACTGGAAAGGGTCAAGTTTCTTGCCATTGTGGGTTCCAACCTGGAAGAATTCTTCATGGTACGGGTCGGCGGTTTGAAAATGCAAAAAGAAACGGGGGTATTTGAACTTCCTCCCGATGGACTGACACCATCTCAACAATTAGCAGAGATTCGCAAAGTGGCTCTGAAGTTGATGGAAAAAGCCCAAATTGTCTGGCAGGAAGAATTACTTCCCGCTTTAAGAGAAAACGGAATTTATGTGTTAGATTACCATGAACTCACACCTAAACAACGTGAAAGCGTTAATGCTTATTTTCATGAAATCATCTATCCTGTCTTAACCCCTCTGGCTTATGATCCCGGTCATCCATTTCCTCATATCTCGAATTTAAGCCTTAACCTGGCAGTGATGGTGAGGGGGAAAAATAACATTAAGCGGTTTGCTCGCATTAAAGTCCCTCCTTCCCTGCCACAACTGGTACCGATCAAACGATCTTCAGGTAGCACCCGTAAAGACGGCACCTCTCCCAAGAAACATTATTTTGTCTGGATTGATCAGGTAATTCAAGCCAATTTATCCCATCTGTTCCCGGGCATGGAAGTGATGGAGTCCCACGCCTTTCATGTCACCAGAAATTCGGATATGGAAATCCAGGAACTGGAAGCCCTGGATTTGTTGGATCTGATTGAAGAAAGCGTTAGAAAAAGACGATTCGGTGCGGTAACCCGCTTGATGATTCATCCGGATATGTCACCTGAGGTACGTAAAATTTTAGTGGAGAACCTTAAGGTAGAACCCAATGAGATCTATGAACTGAGTGGTCCTCTCGTTCTGAGCAATTTGTTTGAACTAACCCGCATTGACCGATATGATTTGAAAGATAAACCGTTTTACCCGGCCATTCCGGAAGCCCTTAAAAAGGAGCCTCTGGATGAAGGAAATATTTTCCATGCTATTCGGCAAAAAGACATTTTACTGCATCACCCTTATGACTCTTTCAATCCGGTCATTGATTTCTTAAGAGCAGCCTCACGCGATCCACATGTTCTGGCAATTAAGCAAACTCTGTATCGAGTGGGGAAAGACTCCCCGGTGGTACGGGCACTGCTGGAAGCACAACGAGATTACGGCAAACAGGTTGCTGTTCTGGTGGAATTAAAAGCCCGTTTTGATGAAGAGAGCAATATTGGATGGGCAAAAATCCTCGAACAGGAAGGCGTTCATGTCATCTACGGGCTATTAGGGCTTAAAACCCATTCCAAGGTAGCGCTGGTGGTCCGGAAAGAAGGCAATCACATACGCCGGTATATCCACCTGAGCACTGGAAATTACAACCACATCACGGCAAACATCTATGAAGATATTGGCATGTTTACCTGTGATGAAGAAATTGGCGCAGATGCTTCTGACTTATTTAATTACCTGACGGGATACTCTTCCAGAGATACCTACCGGAAATTACTGGTGGCCCCCATCAACCTGCGCCAGCAATTTGAAGCGTTGATTCGCCAGGAAATTGCTCATCAAAAAGCAGGGAAACAGGGATATCTGCTATTTAAGATGAATGCACTGGTGGACAAGCCCATCATTCGATTGCTATACGAAGCATCACAGGCCGGTGTAAAAATCGACCTGATTGTTCGTGGAATGTGTTGTTTGCGTCCCGGCATTCCGGGTATCAGCGAAAATATTACCGTACGGAGTATCGTTGGGCGATTCCTCGAACACAGCCGAATTTATTATTTTCAGAATGCGGGGGAAGAAATTATCTACATGGGAAGCGCCGATTTAATGCCTCGCAATCTTAATCAACGTGTTGAAGTGTTATTCCCGGTCGAAGACCCTCAAATGATCCGGACTATTCGGGATGAAATTCTGGAAACCTACCTGAAGGACAATGTAAAAGCACGCATCATGCAGCCTGATGGTTCATACAAACGAATCAAACCTCAACCCGGAGAACCCATCATCAATGCACAGGAGACATTCATTGCCCGCCGCCGGGAAGCGCAGGGAGAACATGGATAAATATTTTCGAGGCTCTTAAGAATATTCTTTTCCGTGAAGATCCTTTAGCCCTTTAGAAGCATCAATCCATTCAATGCCTTCCACTCCGGAGAATCGTTTCCGCATGACCTGTATGGCTTCAGGATGGTTATCTACCAGTATGAACTGGCGGTTAAGTTCCAAACAGCATTCCCCAACAGTACCACTTCCGGCGAAGAAATCCATCACCAGATTCCCTGGGTTTGAAGACGCCTTGATAATTCTATTGATCACGCCAACAGGTTTTTGTGTCGGGTATCCCGTCTTTTCTTTGCTGTTTGTTCCTACAATTGTATGCCACCAGACATCCGTTGGGAGTTTACCGCGGGCGGCTTTTTCGGGTCCAACCAGACCCGGTGCCATGTAAGGTTCACGATCTATGGCATCCACATTAAAGGTGTAATGGTCTGGATCCTTGACGTAAAAAAGGATGTTATCGTGTTTGGCAGGCCAGCGGTTTTTAGGTTTGCCTCCGTAATCGTAAGCCCAAATGATTTCGTTAAGGAAACATTCTCGCCCAAAGATACGATCAAGCCAGATTTTACAGTAATGCACTTCACGGTAATCAATGTGGAAGTATAAACTTCCATCTGGCGTCAAAATCCGATAGGCTTCTTCCAGCCGAGGAACCAGAAAGGCTTCATAATCCTCGAAATTATCGGGATATCCTTTTTCATCCACCTGCACACTTTCATAGGTTTTCCCTCCAAAACCGCGCCGGTTTCCCGAATCAGATTGGGACACTTTCAAACGGGTTCGTGATTGTTCTTTCCCTGTATTGAATGGGGGATCAATATAAATTAAATGAACCGATTCTGAAGGGAGCGAACGTAAAACCGCAAGGTTATCCCCAAAATAAATTCTGCGTATCCAGGACATGAAAGGTATTTTAACCGTATTTTCGATACTTCAATACCAAAAAGTGCAAAAAACCTAAGAGCCAAATCATAAAAATAAAATAATTATTCAGTAAATTGCAGAAGGTATATGTTACCAACAAGACAAATCGGATACCATGAAATGTATACAAACATTTTACAAACATGAGAGTTTAATTAGAAACTGGCTTTCCCTATTGTATTTTAAACCTATAAACACTATACTATCTTTATACAATCCGTACCTAAATGATAGGATTTGTCTAACAGGAGCATTCTATGGCTACAATTGCTGACTTACCCGATATTCCCCAGTACACGATAAAGGCGGTTTCCATACAAACGGGCATTCGCCCTGTTACACTGCGAGCATGGGAAAGGCGTCATGAAGTGCTCAATCCACAACGTGCTGACAATCACTACCGCCTCTATTCTGAACGCGATGTAGCCATCCTGCGGTGGCTGAAAAGCCGTGTGGATGCCGGGGTTTCCATCAGCAATGCGGTTTCAGAATTGCGCGCCATGATGAACCAGGGTATTATGCCAGAGGTGACCCCAACCGCCCCACAAAAAGTCACGCGCCAGCCAATCCACCAGAAGGAAGAACTTGTTAAATTCCTCTATCAAGCCTTTCTCGCCCACAATGAGATACGCGCCAGCGAATTGTTTAAACAGGCTGTTGAAGAATACGATCTCATCCCCTTATTTATGGAGATTCTGGTTCCAACGCTTACTCAGATTGGGGAAGATTGGTATCTGGGAAAAATCACCATAGCCACCGAACATTTTGCCAGCAATTTCCTGAAAGGTAAATTGCTCGGTCTTTTCCAGACTTATCCCATTCGAAAAAATTCCTCTTACATTCTTGTTGGATGCGCCCCCTTTGAGCAACACGAACTGGGAGCATTAATGCTTTCGACCCTACTGCGAGCCCAGGGATATCGGGTGGAATATCTGGGCCCCGATGTGCCTATAGAGGACCTGGTTGATTTTGCTTCTTATGAACATCCGGCAATGATTATTTTGTCCGCCTCTTCCAGTTCGTCAGCTATGGAATTAAAAAATGCTCAACAAAGGCTGGCAATGTTGCGCCGTCCTCCCCTGTTTTGTTATGGAGGGAGAGGTTTTGACAACCACCCTGAGATTCGACAAAAAGTTGCGGGTATTTACCTTGGCAATACTCTGGAGAAAGGGTTGGAAAAGATTAACGAATTGCTTGCAGATTCTGCAGGGAAACCCAATCATCGCAACAGAATCCAGTAGGTACAAACATTATACAAAAAGTTTTTCCCTTACCCTAAACACAGGGTATGATGAGGGTATTATGGGATTAAGGACCACAAATGGCAATGAGCAGTGAAAAAAATCACTCTAACAGTAAAAACGATATACCGGTATATAACATTAAAGCCATCTCTCAACTGGTAGGGTTGCTTCCCGTTACGATTCGAGCATGGGAGAGACGTTACGGATTACCTTCTCCCCGAAGAGGGCATCAGGGATATCGTTTGTATTCGGAATATGATTTACGCACGCTTCGATGGCTCAAAGCACAAATTGATTCCGGCATGCACATCAGCAGAGCCGTAGAATACTTGAATGAACTTCGTAAAAACGGGCAAGATCCGGCTATTACGCCATCAGTTCCACCATTTACCACGCCGCTCAACACCTCTCCGACAGAATTAACTCATCTTTGCAAGGAGTTTCTCGAAAAGATTCTCTCATTTGATGAAATCCAAGCCACAGAAGTGCTGAGAAGGTCTTTTTCTCTGTATTCTGTTGATCAGGTCCTTACAGAAATCATCACTCCTGCACTGGTAGAAATTGGAGAACGCTGGCATCGTGGAGAATTAAGCATCGCAGTGGAACACTTTGCCACTCAGTTTGTCATGCAACACTTGATGAGCATGATGACAGCAACAAGCCAACCTATACGTTCCACAAAAATTTTTGCCGCCTGTGCTCCGGGAGAAATGCATCAAATTGGAATCTTAATGCTGGTTGTGATGCTTCGCTGGAGAGGCTGGGATGTCATTTACTTTGGGCCAGACCTGAAACTGGACCGACTTGAAGAAACTCTTAATGCTCTGCGACCTGAACTGGTCATGTTCACGGCTAATAATTTCCACAATGCTTTACACCTGACAGAACTTCCTCGCATTCTTGAGAAAATCAAAGGGAAAAAGCCTCTGATTGTTTTAGGCGGACAAGCCTTTCATGCCAACCGCTTACCGGACAGCGTGTCTGCCATATATCTTACAGGGATGCGTCCCTCAGAAATTGTCTCCCGGATCGAATCGCTCTTAACATCTACACAAGGAAATTCAGCCTCTTAAAGGTGTAACCATGTTCAAAAACAAAGCATTGTCATCCATTTTTCTCATCGTTTTCATTGACCTGTTAGGGTTCAGTTTAATTCTTCCACTTCTGCCGTATCTGGCAAAGAGTTTTTCAGCCAGCGAGTTCCAGATTGGTTTGCTGGTAGCCTCCTATGCACTGGCGCAGTTCATTGGCGCGCCTTTTTTAGGCAGGCTGTCTGATCGTTATGGAAGGCGCCCCATCCTGCTGATTTCGATTGTGGGTAACGCCCTTGGATTTCTCCTCCTGGGAATTGCCCAAAATCTGACCATGCTCTTTATCTCTCGAATTCTGGCAGGGTTTACCGCAGCCAACATCAGCGTGGCCCAGGCGTATATCAGCGATGTTACCGACAATCAAAGCCGCGCACGCGGATTGGGATTGATTGGGGCCGCTTTTGGCCTGGGCTTTATTCTTGGTCCAGCCATTGGAGGAGCACTCAGCCAGTTTGGCTACGAGTACCCGGCATTCTCGGCAACCGGTCTTTCCATCATCAATTTTCTGCTGGTATTTCTGTGGTTAAAAGAATCGCTGACACCGGAACGCCGTCAAAGCATCAGCCTACAGCAGCGCCCTCCTCTTACTCTCAAAGCCATGCTGGATACTTTACGCCGTCCATACGTTGGACCGCTTCTGCATACCCGATTTTTCTTTGGGTTGGCTTTCTCTCTCTTTCAAACCATCTTTGCAATCTATGCATTGGAACGATTCAACCTCCAGGCCCGTGACACCGGATATATCCTGGCGTATGTCGGGTTGATTTCGGTACTGACGCAGGGCGTTTTTATCGGAAAAATTACTAAACGGTTCAGTGAAATCAATTTGATGTTCGCGGCAATTCTCACCATGGCAGTATCTCTGATGGTATGGGCTCTGGCACCATCAATTCCTGTTCTTCTGATTGCTCTCCTTCCGATTGCTGTATCTGGAGGTATTCTCAATACAGTCATCAACAGTGCACTCTCAAAGTCCGTTGCCTCTGTCGAAACCGGAGGCATTTTAGGCCTGGCGGCTTCACTTGAATCCCTGACCCGTGTGCTTGCTCCTTCCCTGGGATCACTCCTTCTTCAAATCGCCTCTAAAACTTATGGGAATTTCATTGGAACCGCCGTACCAGGATTTTTAGCGTCAATTCTCCTGTTGTGGCTGGGGTCTTATTTCTGGCGCATGGTTTTCCATATGCGGCCACTGGTGCAAAGTTCCAGCAGTATGGACTAGAAAGAAATTTACGATGAAAAAGAAAAACACTTCCAAATCCCCTTTTCAGGGCTTGATTGATCGAGTCGAAAACTGGCTCAAAGAAATCCCGCCTCTTTTTGAAAAGCCTCCTGTTCCACAGCCGATACCTGTTGGCAGTCCTGTCATGAGTAGACGAAAAAAACGATGAAAGAACTGATTGACACCTACACCGTCCGGGCTCCTGCTGAAAAAATAGCCCAAATTCACTTTTCACCCAATGCCTTGAAACAATTAACCCCACCCGGTATTCGGATTGAAATCCTTTCTCAAGATCCGATTAGCGAAAATTCAGTGACTCATTTCAAGTTATGGTTTGGACCTTTGCCTATTGAATGGGAAGCCCAACATCAGCAGGTATCATTCCAAGAGGGATTTCTGGATATTCAACGAAAAGGTCCCTTCCGGCACTGGAAACACTATCACCAGTGGAAATCTCTTTCAGTTAATGAAACGCAAATGACTGAGCGCATTGAATTTGAGCACACCAACAATCTCCAGGGGCTTTTTACCCGTTTATTATTTAATCCTATTGCCATGAAATTCTTTTTCTGGTACCGCAGGAAGAAAATCACTCGCCTTGCTTTGTCTTAAAAATTCCAGACAACTTTATACAAACCCCATACCAAAAGATACAGTTGTCTTTTATTTTATATAATGATTCTAAGTTTCTGAAATGGAGGGAAGAAATGAAAGTCATCATCATTGGCAGTGGATTCGGGGGTTTAGGCGCCGCAGCCCGCCTTGCGGCTCGGGGGGTTGAAGTTGAAATTTTTGAAAAACGCGATAAACCGGGGGGCAGAGCATATGTCTATGAAATCAACGGGTTTAAGTTTGATGGGGGTCCCACAGTTATCACCGCTCCCTGGATGTTCGATGAGATCTTTGCTCTGGCAGGTCGAAACCGGGAAGATTATGTGAAATTTGTGCCGGTGGATCCGTTTTACCGGATTTTCGATCACCAGGGTAACCAGTTTGATTACAACGGCGATCCACAGTTCATCCTAAAAGAGATTGAGAAGTGGAACCCTGAAGACAAATCTGGATATGAACGTTTCATTCAAACCACAAAGCCCATCTTTCAAAAAGGGTTTGTGGAATTAGCCTCTGAGCCTTTCCTGCATATTCAAGATATGTTGCGAATTGCGCCCGACCTAGTAAAACTTCAATCTTATAAAAGTGTTTATCAATATGTCTCACAGTTCGTTAAACATCCATTCCTGCGCATGGTCTTTTCTTTTCATCCCTTGCTGGTAGGCGGAAACCCGTTTGAAGTGACCAGCATTTATACCATGATCCATTATCTGGAGCGGGAATGGGGCGTCTGGTATGCCATGGGAGGAACCGGAGCCATTGTGGATGCCATGACACGTCTGATTGAAGAATTGGGTGGAAAAATCCACCTGAACGCGGAAGTGGAAGAAATTCTGGTTTCCGGGGATCGTCGGGTCAGTGGAATCCGGTTGAGGGATGGTTCTGTTCACAACGCCGATGCTGTTATCAGCAACGCAGACGTAGCCTGGACATATCGCAATCTCATCCCGGCAAGATATCGAAAGGTGAACACGAACACCCGCTATGAACGAATGCGCTACAGCATGTCTCTGTTTGTCATCTACTTTGGGACAAAGAGACGATACCTGGAAAGCCGGTTAGCCCATCATAATATCATCCTCAGCAGTCGGTATAAAGGCTTGCTGGATGATATTTTCCGCCGCAAAGTACTTGCAGATGATTTTTCGCTTTACCTGCATATGCCCACCATTACCGACCCATCTATGGCACCAGAAGGATGTGAATCCTTTTATGTTCTTTCGCCTGTTCCCCATCTGAAAGGCGATATTGACTGGGAAACCATGGCACCCATTTACAAGGACCGCATTCTAAAGTTCCTGGAAGAAAATTACTTACCTGACCTGCGCGCAAACATTGTCGCAGAGCACTATATTGATCCTCTCCACTTTGAAAATACACTGAACAGTTTCCGGGGGGCGGCTTTCTCAGTGGAACCCATTTTGACTCAATCTGCATGGTTCCGGCCCCATAACCAATCTGAAGATTTCGAGAACTTGTATTTTGTCGGCGCCGGAACTCATCCTGGAGCAGGATTACCAGGAGTGCTCTCCTCTTCAATTATTGCGGAGAAGTTAATCCTCGGGAGATCTTCCTGAGAACTGGAGGTAGAAATGTCTGTAACCATCCTTGCCCAACAGGATGCCACCGCTACCATGCTTTTAGAGCAAATCATTCGGGAGCATTCCAAGACTTTTTACTTTGCAACGGCTCTGCTCCCTCCCACAAAGCGGTATGCCATCCGGGCCCTCTATGCATTTTGTCGGGCAAGTGATGATCTCGTTGATCGAGAGCAAACTACTCTGAATGATCTGAATGCATGGAGAGCATCTGTCGGTCTATCCTCAGATGAACAAACCAATCCGGTACTGAAAGCCTGGGCACAGGTCCGGGAAGCATATCCCATTAATCGTGAGTACGAAAAAGAACTGCTGGATGGGATTGAAATGGACCTGAATTTTCAGTTCTACCCAACCTTTGAAGCACTCCAGACATATTGCTACCGGGTTGCTTCAACCGTAGGGCTTCTGGCACTTCCCATTATTGGACTGGCAAAGGGGGCAAGTTTCCAGCAGGCTGCCCCCTATGCCATTCAATTGGGAATTGCTCTCCAAATGACCAATATTTTGAGGGATATCGGAGAAGATGCCCAGCGAAATCGCGTATATCTTCCTGTAGAAGACCTTAAAAGGTTTAGCCTGACCCCTCAAGAGATCCTCGAGCGTGTTTATGATGAGCGTTTTATTGAACTCATGAAATTTGAAATTTCCAGAACCCGGGCTCTTTATCTGCAAGCGCTTCCTGGAATCGCATATCTGAGCGAAACAGCCCGTCCAGCAGTTGGTGCAGCCGCACTTCTCTACCGCGCCATTCTTGACGAAATTGAAAAAAACGAGTACCGTGTATACTCGATCCGGGCTCATACCAGTGGATGGAAAAAAATTGCGCTGCTGCCGGGAATTTTATGGAAGGTAAAACAACTTTCAAATTCTAAAAAAATTCTTCAAACACAAGAAAAATGAGTTCTCATCTTCAATATTTCATCTGGGGGTGCATCGGATTTCTCTCCGGAAGTATCCCCTATTCATATTTGCTGGGTAAGTGGCTGTTTCATTCGGACATACGGCAGGTTGGGGATGGAAACCCAGGCGCTACGAACCTGTTTCGGGCG
This sequence comes from Anaerolinea thermophila, assembly GCF_020723905.1. Classification (GTDB taxonomy): domain Bacteria; phylum Chloroflexota; class Anaerolineae; order Anaerolineales; family Anaerolineaceae; genus Anaerolinea; species Anaerolinea thermophila_A. The sequence goes on along the minus strand of NZ_DYHZ01000003.1, from coordinate 303,207 downwards.
GGGGGAAAATGGAGTGGTGCCCTGGCACTGGTGTTGGATGTTTTTAAAGCCGCAATTCCTGTTGGATGGGTTCATTTCTTTGTTCACCCCCCTTTTGTATGGATGCTCCTGATTTCACTTTCTCCCGTTCTTGGACACATGTTTTCGCCTCTTCTCAAAGGGAGAGGGGGAAAAGCCATTGCATCCACGTTTGGCATGTGGATTGGGCTGACCCTGGGAGAAATTCCAATTATCCTTGGGCTGTTCATGGCAGTGGGAATCTACTTTCTCCAGCCTCATGCGTGGGTGGTTTTGTTTAGCCAGCTGGGTGTTTTCACCTACCTGGTTTTATACCATCCCAATCCACTTCTTCTGAGTGTTTGGGCTCTCAACACTCTGTTTCTCATCGGTAAACACGCCAGCGAATTGAAAACGGCTCCACAAATTCGAACCGTTTTCAAGAAAAGAAAAAATGGATAAGTCCTATGCTTGATTTTCGGGATTTCTGGCTTTTTCAATCAACTCCTCGCGAACCCTTCGATAGGTTAATACCGCATTATCGCACTGAATAGGCTTATCTTCTCCCCGTAAAGAGGACTTTTTAGGTAACTGGGTATTCACTACCCTGCGATCTTGCTCAGCGATATGATGACTTGCCAGAACCCCAAACCAGTTCACAATCTCTCGAAGCACCGGCACACGGACAAATCGCTGGTACTGTCTTAAGTAAAACATTCCATGCTCTTCATCCACCGGAACAAATGCCACTACAATCCGGAAATCCGGACTGATTCGATTTTGCCAGAGGTTAGGGAAGATAAATTCCAGGAAGGGTGGACGATCAGGCATCACCAGGTCGTCCGCTCGGCGCGGTGGATTTCCATCATCTTTTCGATTGAAAACCCACACCTTTAACACACCATCCTCTACTTTTACGAGAGGTCCATCTACCACCACGCGCTTTCCTCTGCCTATGGTATCTGTGTGTACGTGTGGCAGATGCATCACATCCAACTGGTTTTCCACCATTCTGGAATAATGCACATTCCACATCTGCCTGTAACCTGCATAAGAAAAGGTTTCATCAATGTCAAAGAATTTGGGAGGTGTTAGTGAGCCTTGAGGTTCTCCCCAGTAAATCCAAATGAATCCGTGCGCCTCATAAGTGGGATAAGATTTTACCCGCATGGCTTTTGGAGGAACACCGTTTCTTCCAAGGGCGGGGATGTATCTGCATGCGCCGGTAGAATCAAATTCAAACGCATGGAACGGACAAGCCAGATGGTCATCCGCCACTTTTCCACCAGATAAACTTGCTCCAAGATGGGGACAACGATCGGACATGCACACCACTTTACCATCTTTGCGACGCCAGAACACCATTTTCTCCCCCATTCGAATGACACCAACCGGTTGTCCCTTTCGAACTTCTCTGGATTCCAAAACGACATACCACTGATTTGGAATCATATCAGTTCCTCCCATAAAAGAATCTCCTGTGATTATGACATGACTTCAGGAATCAAAGGCAATCAAAAAAGCCAGTAATTTTTTCAGGAAGTATATGTTTTCTGAGACTTACGGTAAGCCTCCAACACCCGAGTCCTGGTCTCATGGTGCATTACAATTGGAACAGGATAATCTTTGCCAATGTGGATACCCAATGAGGATTGGAGAGAAACAGGCATCGTCCAGGGGGAGTGGATGTATTGCTCAGGAACGTTGCGCAACTCCGGCACCCATTTTCTGATATAGAGGCCATGAGGGTCGAACCGGGCACTTTGCAGGACCGGATTAAAAATTCGAAAGTACGGAGCTGCATCGGTGCCTACCCCGGCTGTCCACTGCCATCCTCCGTTATTTGAGGCGGGGTCGCCATCTATCAGCCATTGCATGAACCAGTGTTCCCCTTCCTGCCAATTGATCAGCAAATCCTTGCTCAGGAAAGAAGCAACGATCATCCGCGCTCGATTATGCATCCACCCTGTTGCTCTCAACTGACGCATGGCCGCATCCACAACCGGGTAACCCGTCATCCCTGCTTTCCATGCCTCCAGTTCGTTGGAAGCATTCCTCCATTCAATGGCTCGGAGTGCAGGGTTGAAAGCCATTTTGAGTACATGGGGAAAATGATACAAAATAGATATATAAAATTCGCGCCAGATAAGTTCATTCAACCAGGTTTCGCACCCTTTCTTCTCTTCGGGCAGAAGCGGTTCCTGCAATAGTTTCCAGACTCGAGAGACCGCCATTCGGGGAGAAAGCATGCCAAAACGAAAATAGGGTGAGAGCATGGAGGTGCCTTCCTGGTCTAAGCGATTGCGGGATTCGGCATATTGACCAACCGTTCCTGCGAGAAATCTCTCCATGCGATTTATGGCTTCCGTTTCACCGGGAAGGAATCCTTCTGGTGAGGATGCCTCAGGAAAAGGAAAAGACAAAATCTCGTCAGGGATGGAAGGAAAACGTTCGGGAAGTGATAAACCGGACGGTGAAACGAAAGGAAGCGCTTTCCAAGCCTTGCTGAATGGGGTGAAAACGGTGTAGGGGGTTCCATCTGATTTCACCACCATGTATGGGGGAAAGACCGTCTCTCCAGCAAAAAGGCGTAAGGGGAGAGATTTTGCAATACGTTCATCTCTGATGCGGGCATAAGGGGAATAATCCTCCAGAGCAACAATTTCATCTGCTGAGGTTTCCTGAACTAACCGGTACAGTTCAACCAGAGGCTCTCCCCTGCGAAGGACGAGTTTGCTTCCTTTTTTTCGCAATTCTGCATCTAAATCTCTTAACCCGGAAAAGAGAAAGTTTTTTCGGTAAGGGGCATCGTTCTTTAGCAATGCTTCATCCAGAATAAACACAGGAATTACCCTGCCTCGCTGTAAAGCATAATCAAGGGCTGGATGATCATGAAGGCGTAAATCGCGGCGAATCCACCACAGAATCGTTGGCATGTTGATCAAAAGGCGGATACTCGAGGGTACCTGTAAAATTTGATCGAATATCCGCCCCTTTCGGATTAATAATACCTCACGGGAGGCTTTACCGCTTAATGGTTGTAAAAGGTTTAAACGAAGAAGCCGCCTTCTTCAGACGGCTCCTTCTTTGGGTGGCTGCGGCACACTGGTTAATGAGAAACCAGGAGGGGTGCCGCAGCCGTTTGTTGCTTACTATGATCCATTTTCGACACCACCTCCTTTTCTCTAAAGATAGCACTGGAATAAAAAACAACCTTCAGGGTTGATGAAGTTAGTATGACATATCGAAGTACAAAAGTCAAGACAATTGCCCAACGTTAATCAATTCCTAATCTTTTTCATATTTCCTGACGGCAATTTCCAGAGCCTGCGCTAACTGATCCGGGCAGGAAGTCTCTTTTCGTCCACAATTCAACCCTTTCAATCGTCGAATAACTTCTACCGCCTCCATACCCCGTACCAACTGGCAAATTCCCTGGAGATTTCCATCACATCCCCCCAGAAATTCTACCTCCTTAATCTGTCCATTCTCCAATTCCAGATAAATTTTTCGAGAACAAACGCCCTGAGGTTCAAACTCAAATGTCTTCATGCCCATTCTGGTACGTTTCAGCCTCCTTCACCGAAGTTGTTATTTCCGGTTGATCCAATACAGGTAAAGCGGCATCGGGAGATTCCTGGGCTGATTTTACAAAACGCCAGACAAGAAACACACTCAAAAATCGCCCAATACCCGAACTGATAAAAATTGCCGGATACCCAACGTGTTGAACCAGAAAACCTCCAAAAGCCGACCCAGCCGCCAGGGAAAGCGTCACAGCAATCTGGTACAATGCGGAATATCTGGCACGCGTTTCCTGGGTACTGATAGAAAGTAAAAAATTAAAAGACGCCAGACTATATCCTGCCCACATAAAGCCAGCCCAAATGTTAATGGGGGTGGGATGCCAGGGGGAGCGAACCAGCAGCCAGACAAACGGCATAAAGGGAATTAAGAAACCTGTTAGCAAGAGGACCTTGCGAGGACCCCAACGGTCGTTCAATGTGCCAAAAAGGCGCTGGGCAGGTAAACCTGATACACTGGCTATGATCGACTGAATACCAATAATAGCAGGGGTAGAGTTCAGCACCTCAACCTGATACACGCTAAAAAAAGGACCTGCAATATTGACAGAAAAATTCCAGACCATTTGAGAAATACAAAATGCTACAAAATTAGGATCTCGCTTTAGTCCCTGAAGGAGCACTCTGGGTTTATATACCTCTAAGCCCTTTTGAGAAGCGACATGACTGGATTGCGTCTCTCGAATGCTGGCAAAAAAGACCGTTGAAGAAATGCCCAACACCAGGGCTAACAGATAGACTTTCTGATACCCTTCCAGCGGTGTAGCAGCATGGACAATCATCTGCCCGGCGATAAAAGTCACCAGCATATTGGCAATCCCCATAAACATATTGCGAGTGCCAAAATAGCGTCCACGCCATGCCAGAGGCACAATATCAGCCGTGAGTGAAGTCCAGGCGGGCATGGACAGGTTGGAGAAAGCATCCATGATTACCTTCATGGCTATAGCCGCCATTACTGCCGATTCTCCGGACAGGAAGAAGGGCAGCACTGCAAAACCGAGAAGCATCAGGCGGCTAATTCCCCCTCCCGAAAGCACTACGAGCCATTTTCGACTGGGTGATTTTTCTGCCAGAATTGCTCCAGGGAGTAACAGGAGCATGGCTCCCAGACTACCCAGAGCACTCATGAGACCAATTTGAGCCTTTGTCGCTCCTAATGCCAGGACGTACAAGGTGAGATAAGTCACATGAATAGCGTCTTGACTGGCGGCAAAGATGCCATCAAAAAAGAACATCCTTAGATTGTGTTGTACCTGATGTGGAAACTGAGTTACCCAGGTTCCTCCAGACGTGATCGATTGGAGGCTGTTTCGGATTTTCTTCCACGAAATCTGCGATGAGTGACTTGCCATAATTTAGAACTGTTCGAAATGCTCTACTTCGATACTGAAAATATACGCACTCCCTACTTCGGCTTCGATCATCATGGGAGGAAGTCCTTCAGGTAGAACCATATGCCCCTGTGCTGGAACAAACCGTCGGCGCGTTCCACAAATTTTCTGGACAATTTGCACAAGTTCATCCCCTCTTTGAGAATGGATTCCCATCAACAGACAAGTGGATCCAAAACCCAAAAAACCCTCACGTGGACTGATGACTGTTAAGGCAAACCCAGCCTTAAGCAGTGCCGAGGTCAATTGACCGCTTTGTTCAGCGGCAACAACAATCAGTATCATACGATCCACTCTGGTTTGTGGCTGGTCAGCCATCCTTAAAAACTCCCAGAAAGAGAGAAATTCACGGGGTATTATACTCCCGTCCTCTTTAAGAAGTGGGATAGAATTACCAAAAGGACACCAAAACCATTCCTCATGGAGAAAATTGCTATGCCTAAACGATTGGTGCTTGTAGCGGGAAACATCGGCTCTGGAAAGACTTCACTGACTGAGAGAATCGGCGAGCGTCTGGGATGGATCACTGCTTATGAATCAGTGGCTGACAATCCCTTCCTGGCCGATTTTTATGCAGATATGAAGAAATGGTCCTTTCACCTGCAAATTTACTTTTTAGGACACCGTGCTCAGCAACATCTCGACATGTGGAATGACCCGCGCTCTGCAATTATTGACCGCAGTATTTACGAGGATGCGTACATCTTCGCACGCGCGCTCCACCATTTAGGGAACATGACGGAAGCGGAGTATCTGTCCTACCGTAAAGTGTTCGATCTGGTGGTGGCGCATCTCCCAGCGCCTAGCCTGCTGATCTACCTCAAAGCACCCGTCCCCGTCTTGATGAATCGAATCCGCAAGCGGGCAAGGAATATTGAAACAGGTATCACCGAAGAATACCTTGCCCTGCTTGATACTTTCTATGAAGACTGGCTCCGATCCTTTGACCTGTGCCCGGTGCTGACCATCCGCTCGGACGATCTGGATTTTGTCCATCGTCCACAGCACCTCGATCTGGTCGTCCAGCGGATTCAGGAAAAACTGGCAGGCAAAGAAGAAATGATACTGGATTAGTCAGGCTCCCTGTTCTTGTAATGAATTGCAGGTAAATCCCGAAGACGCTGTGCAGCGGTTTCGGGGGTTAAATCACGTTGCGGCATTCCCAGCATCTCAAAGCCCACCATAAATTTCCGAACGGTAGCGGACCGCAACAGAGGCGGATAATAGTGTGCATGAAAATGATGGAAAGGGTAGGATTTTCCATCGGAAGGAGTCTGGTGAAATCCCATCGAATAGGGGAAAGAAATTCCAAATAAGTTATCGTAACGAATCGTGATTTGCCGGAGGATATCTGCCAGCCCCTGGCGTTGTTCCAGATTCAAGTCCGGCATTGAACCGACATGATCATGGGAAATGAGCAGAATTTCAAAGGGCCAGACAGCCCAAAACGGTACTAATGCCGTAAAGAATTCATTGCTACAGACAATCCGTTCTCCGGATGATTGTTCTGCCTTCAGATAATCGCACAGCAGACAGGAGTGGTGCTTTTGAGCATATGCTTCCTGCTGACGTAATTCCACAGCAGGCTGGTTGGGAATATGACTGGTCGCCCACACCTGGCTATGGGGGTGGGGATTGGATGCTCCCATCATCGCCCCCTTGTTCTCAAATATTTGAACATACTGAATAAATGGCTTCCCACCCAAATCCAGGGTTTGCTCAATCCATATATCAATGACGGCTTCTACCTCCCCCTGACTCATCTCCGGGATGGTCAAATCATGCCGGGGCGAAAAACAAATCACCCGACAAATGCCATTCTCTTCCTCAGCGATAAATAGATCGCTTTCTGTGTGGCTCCCGGGGCGGTCTTCTGGAAGCAGTAAAGCAGCAAAATCATTGTCAAAAACAAACGTCCCTGTGTAGGGGGGATTTTGAACACCAACCGAACGCTTATTTCCCGGACAAAGGTAACATTCCGGGTCATATTGAGGTAATCGCTCCGGGGGCACTTTTTCTACCTGTCCCAGCCATGGGCGTCTGGCTCGGTGAGGAGAAACCAGAACCCATTCTCCGGTGAGTAAATTTAAACGACGATGAGGACGATCAAAATTCATGGTGGCAGGCTCCTCGCGTTACGCAATTTTGGAGAATCGAATTTATTATATCCATTTCAGGGAACTGAAAGGTATTCGTAAAGAGGGAAAATCCCTTTGTGTGAGGGCATCCCGTTTACAGCATGCTATAATCAAAAGAAACTATTCGCTGTTCTACCCAAATTTGGCTTGTTTCAGGGAGGTCATCTATGACAAATGCACCCATGAAATCGGGAGCAAAACCTGCAACACCTACAGGGCCCTCTGCCCCACCCTTTACCCCACCTCCCATTGTCAATCTGGAAGATACTGGTCTTTCCCCTTTATGGCTTCAGGATTTAGTTCTCAAGGTGATGTATTTCCAGGGATACCTGACCGGGTACAAAATTGCTGAGGAAATCGCCCTGCCCTTTTCGGGTGTTGTTGACCAGATCGTGGAAACCCTTAAGCGTGAGAAACTCATTGAGGTGAGATCCTCTCAAATGGGACTTGGGGAGGGTGCCTATCTCTACGCCATCACCGGTGCAGGAATTGCTCGCGCTCGAGAAGCCCTGGAACGCAGTCAATATGCGGGACCTGCTCCTGTTCCTTTAGGGGTATACGTGGAGTCGGTATTACGGCAGGCGCGTTCGCGCGTTCAGGTTACCAGCCGGGTGATGAGGCAGGTCCTTTCGGGACTGGTGCTTAACGAAAATACCTTTCAGGCACTGGGCCCGGCAGTAAACTCCGGAACGTCAATATTCCTGTATGGTCCTCCGGGTAACGGCAAGACCAGCATTGCCCGCGCCATTGGCAACATGCTCCAGGCTCAAAGCATTTACATTCCTTATGCCATCTATGTAGACGGGCAGGTTATCAAGTTATATGATTCCGTCAATCACAAACTGGTGCAAGAGGAAGACACCACCTATCAGGGAACGGGCACGCTGAAAGCCGGTTCTCGCCGCGACCCCCGTTGGGTACGTATCCATCGGCCTTTTATTGTCACAGGTGGTGAATTGACCCTTGCCGGGCTGGATCTGGTCTTTGACGATACGCTAAAGTATTACGAAGCCCCCTTCCAGGTTAAAGCCAATGGCGGCATCTTGTTGATTGATGACTTTGGACGTCAAATGGTGCGCCCACGAGATTTGCTCAACCGCTGGATTGTACCTCTGGAAAACCGCATTGATTATCTAACCCTGCATACCGGTCGGAAGATCGAGATTCCATTCGATGTGCTGGTAGTGTTCTCCACCAACCTGCCACCCAAAGAACTGGTCGATGAGGCCTTCCTACGCAGATTGCGCCATAAAATTGAAATTCAGGATCCTTCCTACGAGGAATACCGGGAAATTTTCCGTCGGGTTGCTGCCGCCAAGGGGGTTACCTATTCCGATCAGGGGTTAGCCTACCTGCTTCAGGAATGGTATGTAAAGCGTAACCGAAAACTGCGCGCCAATCATCCTCGTGATTTATGCGATCAGATCCTGGATATTGCCGGATACCTGAACGTTGAACCGGAAATGAGTCGGGAACTGATCGATCGAGCCGCTAAATCTTACTTTGTAGAACTATGAACGAATTTCGCCTTCGACACGATCCCCTTATCATTGCTCATCGGGGAGCCTGTGCCTATGCTCCCGAAAACACCCTTGCCGCCTTTCGCCTTGCCATTGAGCAGGGTTCAGATGCCGTTGAACTGGATGCCAAACTCAGCGCAGATGGTCATGTGGTGGTGATTCACGACCCCACAGTGGACAGAACAACCAATGGAAAGGGATGGGTTCATCGGTTGACTCTGGCTGAATTGAAACAACTAGACGCCGGCAGGTTCTTCTCTCCAAAATTTAGCAATGAACCTATTCCCACACTGGAAGAGGTTTTCGTTGAAATTGCCCCATCTCTGCTGATAAACGTGGAATTAACGAATTACACCACGCCTACAGATGCACTGGTAGAAAAAGTCTGTCATCTGGTGAAGAAACATCATCTGGAAGAGCGGGTATTATTTTCCTCTTTTCATCCGTTAAATCTCATGCGCGCGCGTCAAATTCTTCCCGAAGTCCCGGTAGCCCTTCTCGCACTGGAAGGTCGAAGCGGATGGTGGGCAAGGTCTTTTATAATGCGTGGTCTTTCACCTGAATTTATCCATCCTTATTATACGGATGCCACACCAGTGTTCATTCAAAAGCAACATCAGAAAGGACGGAGAATCAACGTGTGGACGGTGAACCAGTTCAACGCCATGCAAGAACTGGTTCAACATGGGGTGGACGGACTGATCACCGATGATCCGCTTCTCGCCCGTGAGGTTTTAGGACGATGATGTTTCCGAAGGAGTGGATTGAACAGGCTTATCTACGCTTAAAAAATGAGGTGATTCAAACGCCATTAACATGGGATGAACAAACCGCTCTTTCCTTCAAATGGGAGAATCACCAGATTACGGGTTCCTTCAAAGTAAGAGGAGCGCTGAACAGAGCCTTTTCTCTGGAAGAATGGGAATTAGAAAGAGGATTGGTCTGTGCCAGCGCTGGCAACCACGGGCAGGGTGTGGCTTATGCTGCCAAAAGACTGGGAACTTCTTGCATTGTTTTCACATATGAGAATGCTTCTGCTCTCAAGGTGGAACAGATGCGGGCATGGGGTGCCGACGTGCGGTTCGTCTCCGGGAATTATGCCGACGCTGAACAAGCCGCAATAGAATACGCCCAACGTCATAAGATGACATGGATTTCTCCCTATAATGACCCGCAGGTAATTGCCGGACAGGCTACGATTGGAGTAGAACTGATTGAGCAATGGGCAGAAAATATCCCTGAAAGTGTGGTAGTGCCGGTTGGTGGCGGTGGATTAGCCGCAGGAATTGCTCTGGCGATACAGCATTTACCCAATCCCCCCAAGGTGATTGGTATTCAGTCAGAAGCCTCGCCTTATTTTCACGCACTTTTTCACCAGGGAAACAAAGAGAAAGTGGTAGAATGGAAAAGTCTCGCAGATGGTCTGGCTGGCGATTTAGAAGAGAGCTCTATCACCATTCCCCTGGTGAAATCACATCTTTTTGATATCCGACTGGTATCGGAAATCGAAATTGCTCAAGCCATCCGTTATGCATGGGAAAATTTTCAGGAACGTATCGAAGGCTCTGCAGCGGTAACCCTGGCTGCCGTGATGAGCGGAAAAGTACAAGAATTCCCTGCCACCTTAATTATCAGTGGAGGAAATATCGATTCGAGTCTTTTTGAAAAAATTATCCATTCATAAAACAGATATGCTTTATGAAGAGAAGTCATAACCCTATTTTGATCCTTCTTCTTGTGGCTGTACTTTTAACAGCCATCTTTCCTCTTGCCTCAGCCAATTCACTTCCTCAAGCCGATAACCCAAGGCAAAAAGCACGCAATCTGCTTGAAAAACTTACCCCTGAAGAACGGATTGGTCAACTATTCCTGGTTTCTTTCCAAGGAACAAATATAACACCTGAATCTCCAATTTATACCCTGATCACCCGCTATCACATCGGAGGAGTCGTTTTACTGCGAAAGAATAACAACTTTAACGATCAGGAAAGTTTACTGCTGAGCACTTTCAATCTAATCCGAACGCTACAGGAAATTGAGTGGAATCAATCTCAAAGTGAAGGGCAAACCATTCCACAATATATCCCCCTTTTTATAGGGATTTCCCAAGAAGGCGACCTTGCTCCCCATGACCAGATCCTTTCCAGTCTGACCCCTCTACCCAATCTAATGGCAATTGGAGCGACCTGGGATACCAGCATCGCTCAACAGGTAGGGGCAGTGCTTGGCAGTGAACTCAGCGCTCTGGGATTCAATCTGATTTTTGGACCTTCATTGGATGTACTGGATGTTCCCTATGCGATAGGGAAAGAAGACCTCGGTTCGCGTACATTTGGCGGGGACCCCTACTGGGTCAGCGAAATGGGAAAAGCCTACATTGCCGGCATTCATCAAGGGAGCGGGGAGAAAATGGCAGTCATCGCCAAACATTTCCCGGGCCGGGGAAGTTCAGATCGGCAGCCGGAAGAAGAAATAGCCACCGTTCGGAAAACCTTTGAGCAGTTAAAACAAGTTGAACTGGCACCGTTCATCGCAGTGACCAGTGAACCAATCCCATCAGCCTCTACAACTGACGGCTTGTTGCTTTCTCACATTCGATATCAAGGATTTCAGAAAAATATCCGCGCGACCACAAACCCATTGAGTTTTGATCGCACGGCTTTGAATGAAATTTTGAGTCTGCCTGAATTTGCGCAGTGGCGGGGAAACGGTGGTGTAATCGTCAGCGATAATTTAGGCAGTCCAGCCATTCAGCGTTTTTTTGATCCCAGTGGAACAAACTTCGATGCCCGCCAGATTGCTCGAAATGCTTTTCTTGCGGGTAATGACATTCTTTACATTGACTCGCTGGTTTCCAGTGGAGACCCCGATTCATACACCACCCTGACACGCATTTTAGAATCGTTCATTCAGAAATACAATGAAGATCCCACATTTGCACAGAGGGTAGATGAATCCGTAGAACGGATCCTGACCTTGAAGTTCCGCTTATATCCCGGTTTTGATTTTGAACAAATTGTTCCATCCGAATCCAACCTTGGTGCCATTGGTAAATCCCAAAAAATCACCTTTGATGTAGCCGCCCGTGCAGCAACATTGATCAGTCCAGATTTTAACGAACTCATCAATGTTTTGCCTTCCCCACCCCAGCCAAGAGAGCGCCTGGTCTTCTTTACAGACACGATTCTTGCTCGACAATGCAACACCTGTGCGGAAAAACCCAGCCCTGCCATTAATGCTTTGCAGAACGCAGTTTTGCAACTATATGGGCCTCAAGCCGGAGCGCAAGTTTCTTCTAACCGGGTGAGTTCTTACTCCTTTTTAGAGCTCTGGCAAGCCCTCCGCAACCAGGAGGGAACAGAAACACTGGTACGCGATGTGCAACTGGCAGACTGGTTGATTTTCTCCACCCTGAACGAATCTTCCAGCCGGCCAGAATCAGGCGCATTACGGCAATTGTTATCAGAAAAGCCTGACTGGATTCGGAATAAAAAAATCATTGTGTTTGCCTTCAACGCACCCTACTACCTGGATGCTACCGACATCAGTAAACTCAACGCTTACTATGCCCTATATGGGAAAACCTCACCCTTCATCGAAATTGCCGCCCGTCTGCTTTTCCAGGAGATGATCCCTTCAGGAGCCTCACCGGTCTCCATTCCAGGGATTGGTTATGATCTCATAGAAGCAACTACTCCTGACCCCAATCAGATTATCAGTTTACAACTGGATATACCAGAAGGTATGGTGAAGCCAGGCGGAAATTCCGAAGCAACGCCTGTTCCCACCTTCAAGGTAGGAGATATCATTCCGTTGAAAACAGGGGTTATTTTGGATCACAACCGCCATCCCGTTCCAGACGGTACTCCTGTTCGATTCCATTTCTCTTCGGGAGGGGAAACAGGGATAGCCCAATTGATAGAAACGGTAACTCAAGGCGGAATCGCTCGCGCGTCTTATCGAATTGAACGAGCAGGCTTGCTGGAAATCCGCGTAACCAGTGAACCTGCCATGAATTCCAATATTCTTCGACTGGATGTAAGTAATACCGAAGGGGCTGTGGTTACAGCCATTTTACCTACCCCTGTCCCTACAGAAACCCCCACCCCCACTCTCACTTTGACGCCAGAAATCACCCCAACATCCACTCCTGAGCCACCGAAATCTCAAGGCACCCCAACGATCGGATTGTGGCTACTCTCCACCCTTTTGACCATTGGAGGGGCACTTACTGGTGGTTGGGCTTCTCTGCAATTGATTCATTCTTCACGCTGGGCGGTCAGAATTGGGTTAATGATCCTTCTAGGAGGTACATTTTCGTACCTTTACCTTGCGCTGGGCTTCCCGGGTAGCCATGAAGTACTTGCCCAATCCTGGAAAGGAATTGTTGGGGTAACTGGCATCGGGATATTCGTCGGTATACTGGTTGGCTCAGGATGGTATGGAATCAGCCGTCAATATGTTCGATCAGGAGAATCACCCAGGACTCCCCAAAATTTACCGTAACAGGGTAATCAGCAAACCCAGTGCCATCAGCATTAAAGAGGTTCCCAGCAAAGTTCTCTCCAGGGGAAACCGTAGGAACCCCCAAACAGAACGTTGCGTGGATACCCGGGGAAGAGGGCGCGAAACGGGAGCATAATCCCCCAATAAGGCTGAACGGAACTGGGTCACCGATTCAGGACGTTCATCAGGATGTAAAGACATTGCCCATAAAATTGCTCGCTCGGTTCTCTGAGAGACAGCAGGATTCAGTTGCCTTGGAGGAATGAGTTTTTCAGGGTTCAGAAAACGCTCTCTGGCATCTGCCGGGGGATGATTGGTGAGTAAATGATATAGAGTAGCCCCAAAGGCGTAGATATCAGAACGCACATCAGTATGCCCACTATCACCACCATATTGTTCCAGAGGGGTGTAAAGGGCAGTGCCCTGTCCTTGAAGAATGGTAATAGTCACTTCACCCGGCGCAGCCAGTTTCACCAGACCAAAATCTACCAGTTTTAACAATCCACTGGGGGTTAATTTCAAGTTGCTGGGCTTGATATCGCGATGAAGGATGGGAGGGTTTTGACCATGCAGATATTCAAGCGCATCACACAGTTGACTTGCCCACGCCAGCACATCTTCTTCGGCTAAAAATGTTCCCGCCTGACGAGCCTCTACCATTAAGGTGCGTAAATCTTTTCCAGGGACATAATCCATGACCAGATAGTCACGGTTCCCCACAGAGAAAAAATCGGAAACCTTGGGCAGGTTGGGATGATCCAGACGCGCCAGGATGGTGGCTTCACGTAAAAACTGCTCCCGCGCCTCCCGAAGTAAATCGGGGGGCAGAGAACGATCATGTTCCACTTCCTTCAATGCACAGGTGCGACCTTCCAGGCGTAAATCATCCGCCAGGTAAATACAACCCACTCCCCCCTGACCAATCACCCGGCGAATCTTATAACGCCCTCGCAGCACCTCTCCCGGCTTAATCGGAACTGGCATCTCCTCCTACCTGTTGAACACAGACCTCAGACAATTTTAATTCGGCGTAATTGTCTGGGTTTTATTCGGACGACCCGCTGCAGGGTTATCAAAAGTATGATTCTTTGATATATTATACCGTATCGGAGGGATTACATGACACAGAGCGGCACAGAGGCGCCTTTGCTTGTGGCTTCCACAGGTCCCCTGAATGGACAACGATGGACAATGAAAAAATCCCTGCTTATCGGTCGGGATCCTTCCTGTGACATCGTTATTCCTGACCGCCAGATTTCCCGTTATCACGCACGGGTATCTCCCCTCCCCAATGGAGCCATGCTGGAGGATTTAGGAAGTAAAAACGGCACCTATTACCTGGGTAAGCGCGTTGAAGATCCTGTGTCTCTCCAAGATGGAGATGTGTTTCAGGTTGCCCTGGTGCAGCATTTCACTTTTCTTGTTTCGGATGCTACCCTGCCTTTAGGCAATGCCTTTATCCCTCCACATACGAGAGGATATCGTCTGAGACTGGATGAACGATCTCGTCGTCTCTGGCTTAACGGGAAGGAAGTTCTGCCACCGTTATCTGCACAGCAATTTCGACTGTTACAAACCCTGGAAAAACAGCAGGGAGAAGTGGTTTCTCGCGAAGAATTGATTCAAGCCGTTTGGGGAGAAGAAGCCTTTGGAGTCACCGAACAAGCCTTTGATGCACTGGTAAGAAGGTTACGGGAACGGCTTGCAGAAATTGATCCACACCATCACTATATCCTGACTGTGCGAGGTCATGGATTGCGTCTGGATAACCCGCCTGCTGAATGAATAAAACAGGGGCTGTCTTCAAAGACAGCCCCATAAAACAAGAGGAAGATATTTAGGGGTTACCCCTTTTTCATATTCATTTCCATACTGAAGCGCAAGGCTTGCCGGTAAACACCTTCCAGTTGATGAGCCAGTTCTTCCTGTCCCTGTTCCTGCATCTGAGAAACGAGTCCAGACAGGATCTGAAGAAATTCAGGCGAAATATTTTCTTCGTTCTTTTCGAGCAATTCGCGACGGGCTACATCATCCCGAGCGCTGAGCAAGTCTTCAATCAGTTCGTACTCAGCAGGCGGTTTCGCGGCTTCCTGCAGTATGTTTACGATTTTCTGAATCCTGGCACTGCGCTCAAGGTCGCCATCCTGACGAGCCTTATCCAGCGCCTCGCGCAAGGCTTCGGCGAAAAACTCATCCAGCGAGCCAAGATTTTCTTCCAGAGCCGCTTCCAGATTGGGCGCATTAAGGAGATTTTCGACCAGTTTTCGAGCAGACTGCATCTGCTCCTGAATTTGCCGGTTGACTTCCTGGGTCATTGCCAATAACTTGTCCCGAAGTTCCTGTAAGCGTTTTTTCTCATCATCGGGAGCATTTTCCATACGGCTGCTGAGGATGTTGAAAAATTCATAATCCAGACCAGAAACAGTAACACGCGCCAGTGCTTCAACCGCGGCAGGGCTTGTCTGTTTCAGCATTAATTCCAGCAAGCCTTCCCGGGTAAGACCGCGTTTGCCCGCTTCCTGGAGTTCTTGCAAGGCTGTTTGAATAGCCGCAGAATCAGATAAGATTTGTTGTCCCAGAGCAGTCAATGGAAGAATTTCCTTCTGCAAATTCACCAAAGCCTGAGCGGTAGCCCGATCTCCTCCCGCCAGTGATGCTTCGATAAATTGTCCAATCATCTGGAAAAATTCCTGATCCATAGTTTCTTCTTCCTGCCGGACAATTTCCGGGCGAGAAGCAGGCGTGGCATTCAGTAAACGTTGAATCAGGTTAAGACGTTTCTGAGATTTCTCAATCATTTCCCTGGTAATGCCATCCGCTTCCAGTACCCGATCAATCATGGTTTGCATGGTGAACATGGACTGCGGGCGGAAAAGGTAGGCTTTGCGTTCTTCTGGCTTGAGGCGTTCGGTAACCTGTTTAATATAAGGGCCTAAAATCCGTTCCTGTTCCTTCAAAGGAAGTCCCAGTTCGGGAGGGAAATAGGTTAATAACAACTCTTTTTCAGGATCGTGATAGACCAGAGGCATGGGAATGGGCCCATCATATCCACAGTTCTGGCACACCGCACGGTTGTAAGTACCCGAAAGAAGGCGCTGTTTGGCTTTTGGATCAACATTCATATCCAGCAACTGCTCTACTTCAGCAAGAACAGGCTGGCGGCATCGTGGGCAAGAAGTTTGAATTTTTGCCATAGGGAATCCTTAAATAGAAAGATGATGGGATTATACCACTCTGCGAAGTGCGAAACAGGCGATTAATCTCTGGGCAATGTAAAACAAATACGAGCCCCCTTTTGACCGGGATGACTATCCACCCAGATTCTTCCTCCGTGGGCTTCGATGATGGCACGGGAGAGGTACAAACCTAACCCTGCCCCCTTCGTTACTTTTGCGGCTTCAGGGTTACGATAAAAACGATCAAATACATGAGGGACATCTTCCGGGTTAATACCGGGACCTTCATCGCTGACGCAAACAATGACCTGATTGCCGCGCACCTCTCCATGAATACGCACCTCACCGCCTGGAGCATATTTGATGGAGTTTCCAATCAAGTTCGTGAGCACCTGTTGAATCCTGCCTTCATCAGCAAGTACAATGGGAAAATCATCGGGAAAATCTACCACAATGCGATGAGAAGATGTTTGCGTTTGCATTCTTTGAGCCACCCTCTGAGCCAGGTCTGGGAGAGACAAATCGCTTCTTTTTAACGTAAGGCCCCCAGCCTGTAAGCGGGAAGCATCCAGCAAGTTTTCAATCATCACTGCCAACCGGTCGGCTTCTTCTTCAATTACCTTCAGGCTATCCTGGATAATTTCCGGATCCCAGGAAGCATCCTCTCGTCTCAGAGTGCTTACATACCCCTTGATTAATGCCACCGGCGTTTTGAGTTCGTGACTGACAATGGAGATGAAAGTAGATTTGAGCTCCTCTGCCTGCCGAAAGCGGGTGATATCTCTCACCGTCGCGATGATATTGACCAGACGGTTTTCAGAGGAAATCAGAGGAACATAAGTAATTCCTACCGGTAAAGGGGCTAATCCTGGACGGGCAAGATCACCTTCCACATAGAGGTACGCATGCGGAGTCAGGGGCCAGCCATCCGATTCAGCCTGTTCAAGTGTAATGCCCTGAGGTGGCTTGCTCCAGCGGATTATTTCTTCATGGCGTTTTCCGCGAATTTTTTCCAGCGGCATATTAAGCATCCGAGAAATTGCCGGGTTACATCGCTCGATGCGATTATCCGGGTGGAGAATCAAAATCCCATCGGCAAGAGAATCTAACAATGCATTAAGGCGCTCTTTTTCCAGTGTAGTTTGGGTGTATAACTGGGCATTTTGTACTGCGATTGCCGCCTGATCGGCAAAACTACTTAATAAGGCTATATCATTTGCCGTAAAACTGCCGGCATAAGAACGAAAGATAACAATCAGCCCGACCACACGCTGGAGCGTAACCAAAGGCAAGACAATCCCGTGGAGTAACCCCATGCTGGCGGCCTGTGCCAGTTCGTTTACCTGGCGATTGATTTCAGGTAGTTCATACTGTTCAGGGTCTTCATCAGCGGGAACATTAGCCAGTACATTTTCAATGGCACGCAAGAAAGGCATAGGAATGCCCTGAGTCACCACCACCCGCCAGCCGCCTTCTTCTTCGCGTAAGGCAATCAACCCTGCCTGCCCTGCCAGCATCTCAATGGCTATGCGAAGTATTCGCCCGAGTAATTTTTTTAAATCCAGTTCCTGCGTTAACGCTCGAGCAATTTCCAGCAAGTAATCACGCTGTCGGACGCGAAAATCAGGCAATAGCGGTTCTAACATGCTTCCTCTGCCAGTTGAATAGCCCTTTCGATGATCCCTAATCCTTCATCGATTTCCTGACGGGTAATACAAAGCGGCGGAGAAATGCGAATCACACTCTTTCCACAACCCAGTAAGAGCAATCCATGCTCAAAAGCCAGATCCACTACCCGGTCTCTAAACTGTTCATCAGGCTTTCGGGTTTCCCGATCCTTAACAAATTCTATCCCGATCATTAAACCGATCCCCCGTACATCCCCGATTACTGGATGACGAAGTGCCATTTCCCGCAATTTTTCCAGAGTATATGCGCCTACTTCAGCAGCATTTTGCATGTATTCATTCCCAATTAATTCAATCGTTGCCAATGCCGCCGCACATGAGAGTGGATTTCCCCCAAAGGTATTACCGTGCGCGCCTTTTTGCCACTTCATCAAGCGCTTCCGGGCAATCATGGCGCCCAGCGGCAAGCCAGAGGCAATCCCTTTTGCCGCACAGACAATATCAGGTTCCACCCCAAAATGCTCAATTGCCCACCACTTTCCCGTACGTCCCATGCCAGACTGTACTTCATCAACGATCAGAAGAATTCCATATCGATCGCATAATTGGCGCAAAGCCGGGAAGAAACCATCTGCCGGGACAATATAACCACCCTCTCCCTGAATCGGTTCAACGAGGATAGCCGCAACATCCTCAGGGGGTATCACTTTTGCCAGTACCTGTTCTTCGATATAACGGACAACAGTTTCTCCATACCTTTCCCCCGGAAGGCTTTGTAACACCGGGTGGTATGGATCAGGATATGGCACATGGGTAACCCCATTCATCAACGGGAAAAAGCCCCGATGATAATGATTCTTGCTGGCAGTGAACGTTACGGCTCCCATAGTACGTCCATGAAAACCTCCCAGAAAACCGATAAATTGCGTCCTTCCTGTGACATATCGTGCCAGTTTGATGGCTGCTTCCACGCTTTCTGTGCCTGAATTGGTCATAAAGGAAACCGCAGGTTCATTGAATGGAGCAATCTCATTTAACGCCTCACCCAGCCTGATCCAGTTCTCATGATAGAAATCGGATGAGATGTGTAAAAACTTTTCGGCTTGTTCTTGAATCGCTTTCACTACCCTGGGATGGCTGTGTCCGGTTGAATTTACCGCAATCCCCGCTGCAAAATCCAGAAAACGATTTCCGTCTACATCCCATACCTCACAACCTTTTCCATGGTCCATCACAAAAGGATATCCTCGAGGATATGAAGGGGAAATGACACGATGATCGCGTTCTATCATGGATCGAGCCACCACACCGGGAAGTTTAAGCCTTGTCACCATACCAGATTGCCTCCTGAACGTTTCTGAGATGAATTGGGATTTCCTCCACTAGTGTAGCAAATCCACCCAAATTTTGCCAATGAACAAGGGGCTCGGGTAGTTAATAAAATAATAAAAACGGAGGGCGGGATCCCTCCGTTTCCTTCGTTCTTATCTTATTCTACAGTTTGAGCAAGTGCCAGAGCACCTAAAAGCCCTGCATCATCTCCAAGAGAAGCGGTCGTGACCACCAGGCCATGGAGATACTCTGGCGAAATGACGTAGGCGGCAATAGCCTCCCTCAGAGGGTCGAGCAGGTACTTACCACTCCGTGAAACTCCTCCACCGATAATTACAATCTGTGGATTGAATAAGTGCAAGAAATCCGCAATTGCCCGCCCAAGATATCCTCCTGCCCGGGCAAGGGCTTCACGAGCCAGTGGATCACCCTGTTCTGCTGCCAGACTGACATCCCGCGCAGATACAGTGGACAATTCCGCCATAGAAGAAGGCACCCCACGAGCCAGTTGTTCAGTAACATAACGGGCAATTGCTGTCCCGGATGCCAGCGCCTCCAGATGCCCCCGTTGTCCACAACCGCACAGGGGCCCACTGGGATCTACAGTGATATGCCCAATTTCTGCGGCCAGTCCTTTATATCCCAGCAACAGTTTTCCGTCCTCGATCACTCCGCCACCAATTCCTGTACTGACCGTCATATACAGCAAATGCTGGTATCCACGACCTGCGCCAAACTTCCATTCTCCCATGGCTGCAAGGTTAGCATCGTTTCCCAACAATGTTGGAATCTTGAAGCGATCCTGAACAATCTGCGCCAATGGAAGATTGACCCATCCGGGAATATTTGGAGCGGCGTATAAAATACCTGTTTTAGGGTTGAGGGGACCCGGTGCCGCCATACCAATCGCTTTGACTTTCCCATGTGCAGGTAGAACGGTCTTGATAAGTTCCAGAAGACGATCAACCGCAGATTGATCTCTGGCTTGTGTGGGGATGCGCTTCTGAGAAACGGCTTTTTGCTCTCCTTCGGGATACAACGCAGCCCGCAACTGGGTTCCCCCAATATCTACCGCGATGTAATAGTCCATAATGATTATCCTGCCTCATCCTTCAGGTTCACATTGTTGACTCAAACTCAAATCACTGCTATATTCTACCGCGTATGCCAAACTCGCGCAAATCTTTCTATCGAACTGTTCTTAAAACGGTTCAACGGGAACTCCGCTGGCTTTCCCCCGGCGTAGGGCTGAAACGCTGGCTTTTGTTGATCATGTTAGGCAACACCTTCATTGGTGTGGGGATTGCCATGCTTTTACTCGATTTCTACCGCAACGCCCCTGACACCTGGTGGCTACCGGCTGTGTCTTTTCTGGCGCTTCGATTCCTGACCCGTCCGCTTCGCGTGCTTATCTTCGGGGGTATTGGACTGGGATTGTTGCTTTTCGGATTGTGGGGATTCAACAAAACCCTGCTTTCCCCTTTCTTACAACCGGGAAAACGGGTACTGGATTCCCTCTCTGAATTCCGCAAACGAGAGCGCGGTCCCCGAATTGTTGCCATTGGCGGTGGAACTGGCCTGTACAGCCTGTTAAGAGGCATTAAAACGTTCACCCACAACATCACCGCCATTGTGACCGTTGCCGATGATGGGGGATCGTCCGGAGAGTTAAGACGCACTCTGGGAGTACTTCCTCCGGGGGATATTCGCAACTGTCTGGCGGCACTGGCAAACGACGAAACCCTGATGACGCATTTGTTTCAGTACCGATTCTCTGGAAGCAACGGGCTTACCGGGCATTCCATGGGGAATCTGTTCATCACCGCGATGACGGAAATCACCGGAAGTTTTGAACAAGCCATAGCCGAATCAGGAAAAGTCCTGGCAGTCCGTGGCAGGGTTTATCCTTCAACCCTGCATGACGTCCGTCTGGCTGCGGATATTCAACTTCCGGACCGCGGCAGAGAAGTTCACATTCTGGGAGAAAGTCGGATTCCAGAGGTCAATGGCAAAATCCGGCGGGTATGGCTTGAACCTGATAATCCGAAAGCCTATCCCCCTGCCATTCAAGCCATTCTCAATGCCGACCTGATTCTGATTGGTCCCGGGAGTTTGTTTACCAGCATCCTTCCCAATTTGCTGGTATCTGATATTGCTGAAGCCATCCGTGTCAGTCGTGGGCTGAAATTTTTCATCTGCAACGTGGCTACCCAGCGCGGTGAAACCGATTCCTTTACCTGCGAAGATCATGTAAAAACTATTGAACAATACATTGGCGAGGGAATTTTTGATGTCATTCTTTGCAACCATAACACCAGGCAAGTTCTTCCCGATGGTGTTCAATGGGTACTGGCAGGGGATGAATTCAGGCAAATCTATCCCGTGTACTGTGCTGATCTGGTGGATGCACAAAATCCAACTCGACACGATCCTCACAAACTTGCCATGACGATTATGGAAATCTTTGAAGAACGAACAGGTCCCTTAAATATTCGTGAAAACTTGAACAATGTCGAATCTTGAAAATCGTATATAATTAGAGGGGTTTGTCTGGACATAAGGGGATTGATCATTCAGATAAAAAACCGGAAAACACATGCCTGTGCATGTCAATATTAGACTTCAAAAGGAGGTTTTCATGACTGTCAAAGTTGGTATTAACGGGTTTGGACGTATCGGTCGCCAGGTATTAAAAGCCATCATGGAACGATACCCCAACGAACTGGAAGTGGTTGCCGTCAATGATCTGTTCGACGCCAAAACCAACGCTCATCTGTTCAAGTATGACTCTAACTACGGCATTTTTAACGGAACTGTGGAAGTTTCCGGGACGGATCTGGTCATCAACGGTAAGACGGTCAAAGTGTTAGCCGAGAAAGACCCCGCCAAACTTCCCTGGAAGGATCTGGGTGTTGATATCGTCATTGAATCCACCGGCGTGTTCACCGACGCCCTGGGTGATCCCGCAAAGGGCAAGGCGGGTGCAAATGCACACCTGCAGGCAGGTGCCAAGAAGGTTATCATTTCCGCACCGGCAAAAAATGAAGATATCACCATTGTGATGGGCGTAAACGATGACAAATACGATCCCGCCAAACATCACATTGTCTCGAATGCTTCCTGCACCACTAACTGTCTGGCTCCCGCTGCTAAAGTTGTGCATGAAAAGTTCCACATCCTGAACGCCGTGATGGTAACCATCCACTCCTACACCAACGACCAGGTGATTCTGGATCAGGGGCATAAGAAAGAAATGCGCCGCTCCCGCGCCGCCGGACTGAACATTATCCCCACCACTACTGGCGCGGCCAAAGCCGTGGCACTGGTTATCCCTGACCTGAAGGGTAAATTCGACGGTTATGCTCTGCGTGTTCCCACTCCAACGGTTTCGATTGTTGACTTCACCGCAACGGTTGAAAAGGCAACTTCCAAGGAAGAATTGAATGCTGCTTTCGTGGAAGCCGCCAATGGCGCCCTGAAAGGAATTTTAGGCGTAACCACCGGTGAATACATGGATCCGCTGGTGTCCATGGACTTCAAGGGCGATCCGCGCTCCTCGATTGTGGACCTGCCCTCCAACATGGTCATGGGTGGAAATCTGATCAAAGTCGTCACCTGGTACGACAATGAATGGGGTTATTCCTGCCGCACTGCTGACCTGGCAGCCATGATGGCGAAGAAACTGTAATTTTTACCCAAAACTTGTCCGCCCTCTATTTCAAGAGGGCGGACAATTCCTGTATTGACCAGTGAGGTTGAATATGTTCAACAAAAAATCTGTTCGGGATATTGATGTCAAAGGAAAGAAAGTCCTGGTTCGGGTAGATTTCAATGTACCTATCAAGGACGGCGTGGTTCAGGATGATACCCGTATCCGCGCGGCATTACCCACCATCGAATATCTGCTGGAACAAGGCGCCGCTGTAATTCTCTTCTCGCATCTTGGTAGGCCCAAAGGCGGACCAGACCCCAAGTATTCAATGCAACCGGTTGCTGAATACCTGTCTAAATTAATGGGCAAACCGGTTGCTTTTGCTGAAGATTGCGTAGGAGAGCCTGCCGAAAAAGCCGCCGCCACTCTTAAACCCGGTGACGTGTTGGTGCTGGAAAACACCCGCTTCCATCCAGAAGAAGAGAAGAATGACCTTGAACTGGCGAAGAAAATGGCTGCCCTTGCGGATATATACGTCAATGATGCATTTGGGAGTGCTCACCGCGCCCATTCTTCCACTGAGGGTGTGGCACGCTTCCTGCCTGCAGTGGCAGGTTTCCTGATGGAAAAGGAAATCCAATACCTCTCCCAGGCTATTGAAAATCCCAAGCGTCCATTTGTTGCCATTTTAGGCGGCGCCAAAGTGAGCGATAAAATCGGTGTGATTAAGAACCTGCTCACCAAAGCCGATACCATCCTGATTGGCGGCGGTATGGCAAATACATTCTTTAAAGCCCAGGGATACCCACTGGGTAAATCGCTGGTTGAGGATGAAGTACTTGATCTGGCACGTGAATTAATTGCCCAGGGTGGTACAAAACTTCGCCTGCCGGTTGATGTGGTCATTGCTCAATCCATGGAAGAAGGCGCAGAGACCAAAGTTGTGCCGGTTGGGCCTATCCCCGATGACTGGATGATTCTGGACATCGGACCGGAAACGGTCGAATCCTATGGAAAGGTCATTGCAAATGCCGCTACAGTGGTATGGAATGGTCCTATGGGCGTCTTTGAAGTCTCCACATTTGCCAAGGGGACTTTCGGAATCGCCGAAGCGCTGGCAAAAAGCAATGCCATTTCCATTGTGGGCGGCGGGGATTCTGCTTCCGCTGTTCAGAAATCCGGCCTGGCAGACAAAATTACCCACATTTCAACGGGTGGCGGTGCCTCTCTGGAAATGCTTGAAGGGCTGGTCTTACCTGGCGTAGCAGCCTTACTGGATAAGTAACCCCTTTGTCAGGAAAAGTCAACTGCGGGGGCGTTAAATTCCCCCGCAGTTTTTTCAAATTTTCTCTGGACAAAAGGCAAGGTCTGGATTAAAATCCATCGTCGCGATTGTGGAAATTATCTGGAGGATTGGAAAGTTGGCGAACATTAAGTCTCAAATCAAGCGCAATAAACAAAACGAGAAACGACGCATTCGCAACCGCATCGTTCGTGGAAAGGCGCGCACGGCCATTGCGAAAGCCCGGGAAGCCATTGCCACCCAGTCGGTGGAAGAAGCCAAACAGGCTGTATTACTGGCGATTTCATCGCTTGACCGTGCAGCCTCAAAGGGTGTCATCCATAAGAATAATGCCGCCCGCCGCAAGAGCCGCCTGATGAAGCGTCTTGCAGCACTGGCAAAGTAACCCTTGTTCGATCCCCGGTTTCCACCGGGTGAGCTTTGTCATACATCACAGCGCCCTCATCAGAGAGGTCGGCAGCGGGAGATGATCCTCCCGCTTTTTCTTCTTATGGGTGTTTACACCATCACGCGGAAAGAATTCATCATGTTTGAAGCAGAAAAGCAACAAGTAGAAGAGAAAATTCTTCAAATCCTGAGGGATAAAGGTATTCAGGATGTAAAACTGACCTGGGGATGGATTCCCTTCAATGGCGCCTGGGGAATTGCAGCGCCTTTTTTCCCCGTAGCCGCACAAGAAGCCCGTCAGGGGAAAAACGTGCAGGTTCCCATTCGGGCGCAAGAACTGGCTGAAGAAGTAGCCCGAACGTTGGGCACACCGGCAGGGTTTGAACGGGTGGAAGCCATTAAGGGGTATCTAAACCTTTACTTCTCATCCAGGGAATATGCTCAACGGGTGATTGACCAGGTCCTCAAAGAAGGCTCAGCGTTTGGAAAAGGAACCCGCCTGAATCAACAGGTGATGGTGGAATTTTCCCAGCCCAATACGCATAAAGCGTTTCATGTTGGACATTTGAGAAGCGCCATCCTTGGAGATTCCATCAGTCGCATTCTGGAATTTGCCGGTTACGATGTCATCCGCGCCAATTATCCAGGTGATATTGGGCTCCATGTGATTAAGTGGCTGTGGAATTACATGAAATTCCATGCTGGAGAAAAACCACCTGCTGATGCAACCACGCGCTGGATGGGGGATCTGTACGCAGAAGCCAACCGACGGCTGGAAGAAAACCCTGAACTGGAAAGCGAAGTCCGTGCACTGTATGCCCGCTGGGATAAACGCGATCCGGAGATTGTGCAATTATGGGAAGAAACCCGGGAATGGTCTCTGCAGGGTTTTCGGGAAATGTACAAAATCCTCGATATCCATTTTGATATTTACTACTTCAACAGCATGGTGGAACACCCCGGTAAGGAAGTTGTTGAAGAACTCATCCAGAAAGGCATTGCCAGAGACGAGAGACCTGAAGGACCGGTTATTGTCAAACTGGATGAACTGCTGGGACTGAACGAAGAAAAGTACCGCGTGCTGGTCATCCTGCGCTCGGATAATACTGCGCTTTACGCCACCGAAGATCTGGCGCTTGCCAAGCGCAAGTTTTCCGATTATCCAAACCTGCACCGCTCTTATTATGTGGTGGACGTCCGTCAATCTCTCCATTTCCAGCAGGTTTTCAAGACCCTGGAACTGGCAGGATATGAATGGGCTACTCGTTGCCAGCATATTCCTTACGAACTGGTCAATTTACCCGGTAATGTGGTGATGGCATCCCGTGAAGGAACTGTCGTTTTACTGGAAGACCTCATCCGTGAAGCCACTTCTCGAGCCTTGCAGGTGGTAGAAGAAAAGAATCCAGAACTTACCCCGGAACAAAAACAACAGGTTGCCCAGGCTGTCGGTATCGGGGCAATTAAGTACCCCATGCTGGCAAGAGAAAACACAAAAATCGTTACCTTTGATTGGCAAACAGCCCTGGACTTCAACGGACAGGCGGCGCCTTACATTCAATATGCCCACGTACGGGCCTCCAGTATTTTGCGCAAAGGCGGCGGCATCCCAACCGAAGCAGCAATCAACTACGCCATGATGCCTTCCGAACTGCAATTAATTGATTTGATTTCTCGCTTCCCGAAAGAAGTCCAGCGAGCCGCGAGTGAATTAAAGCCGTTACATATTGCCAATGCGGCATATGAACTGGCAAAAACCTTTAGCGATTTTTACAACGAATGTCCAGTTTTGACTGCCGAGGAACCCATCCGTAATGGACGGCTCCGACTGGTAGCCGCAACCCGGCAGGCCATTGCGAATGCTTTAGGGCTTTTGGGAATCCATGCCCCAGAGGTCATGTAGGAAATCACAAGCGTTTGTAGTTCTCCAATACAAACGCTTGTTTTTTCGAAATATCACCTGATAAGGAGAGAAAGGTCACACTATGGCACCAATTCGAACCATCATCATGGGCGCTGCAGGAAGAGACTTTCATAATTTCAATGTCTTCTTCCGCGGGAATCCGGAATATGAAGTGGTTGCTTTCACAGCAACCCAAATTCCCAACATTGAAGGCAGAGTTTATCCTGCCGAACTGGCTGGTCCACAATACCCCAAAGGCATTCCAATTTATCCTGAAAGCGATCTTGTTCGGCTGATCAAAGAATTGAAAGTGGATCAGGTGGTTTTCGCTTACAGCGATGTGCCGCACGAGTACGTCATGCACAAAGCCTCCACCGTGCTTGCCGCAGGGGCTGATTTCCGCCTGATGGGTACAAAAGCCACCATGTTGAAATCTTCCAAACCTGTTGTGGCTGTTTGCGCTGTACGCACTGGCTCTGGTAAAAGCCAGACTACACGCCGCGTCTCCCTGATTCTGCGTGAACTGGGCTACAAGGTTGCCGCCATTCGCCACCCCATGCCTTATGGTGACCTGGTGAAGCAAGCCGTCCAGCGTTTTGAAACCTATGCGGATCTGGATAAGCATGAATGCACCATTGAAGAACGCGAGGAGTACGAACCCCACCTTGACAATGGTGTGATTGTTTATGCGGGTGTGGACTATGAGAAAATTCTCCGCCAGGCAGAGCAGGAAGTGGATATCATCCTGTGGGACGGCGGGAATAACGACTTCCCCTTCTACGTGCCGGATTTATACATTGTGGTTGCTGACCCCCATCGTCCGGGTCATGAATTAGCCTATCACCCGGGCGAAACCAATGTCCGAGCTGCCGATGTGTTCGTCCTGAACAAGGTGGACACCGCCCGCCCTGAAGATGTCATTAAAGTCCGCGAAAGTTTGTATGCGGTCAATCCCAACGCAATCTTCATTGAAGCGGCCTCTCCATTATTCGTTGAAAATGCGAACGCCATCCGCGGAAAGCGAGTTTTGGTAGTTGAGGACGGTCCCACGCTGACCCATGGTGAAATGGCTTATGGCGCCGGCTGGGTGGCGGCTCGCCGCTTTGGTGCTGCAGAAATTGTTGACCCGCGCCCCTTTGCAGTTCGCAGTATTCTGGAAACCTACCATAAGTATCCCACCACTGGACCAATTCTGCCGGCCATGGGGTACGGGGAAGCCCAGATGAAAGATTTGGAAGAAACCATCAACCGCTCTGATGTCGATCTGGTAATCAGTGCAACCCCGATTGATCTGACCCGTGTGATCAAAGTGCAAAAACCCATTCAGCGGGTACGCTATGAATTGCAGGAAATCGGCAAACCCGATTTGATGGACATCCTCTCCGAAAAGTTTGGCAGAAAGAAATAACTCTTTTCAGCATAGAATCGAACCGTGTGTGAGGATTGCCCCTCGCACACGGTTCGATTTGCGGTTAAAATTGGGATATGTTCGTTGATGAAGCAATCATTAAGGTGAAAGGTGGTCGCGGTGGAGATGGGATGGTACACTTCCACCGCGAAAAATACGTACCGCATGGCGGACCCGACGGGGGAGATGGCGGGAAAGGCGGAAACGTAGTTCTGGAGGTCAAGCCAACCCTGAATACCCTTGTGGCGTTCCGTTACAAAGACCGCTATCAGGCACAGGATGGATCCCGCGGAGGTCCAAACAATATGAGCGGGAAATCTGCCCCTGACCTGGTTATTCCCGTTCCCCCGGGCACGGTAGTCACAGATGCTGAAACGGGCGAACTGCTTGGGGATCTGACGCAACCCGGACAGCGGTTAATTGTTGCTCGCGGGGGAAGAGGCGGACGGGGTAATCAGCACTTTGCCACCCCATCCAACCAGGTGCCGAAAATGGCAGAAAAAGGAGAACCTGGCGAAGAACGGGTGTTACGACTGGAATTGAAACTGATTGCCGATGTCGGAATCGTTGGGGTACCAAACGCGGGGAAATCCAGCCTGCTGGCGGCAGTCACGAACGCCAGACCCAAAATTGCCGATTACCCTTTTACCACGCTGGAGCCCAATCTGGGCGTTGCCGAACTGGACATCAACACTACCCTCGTCCTTGCTGATATTCCCGGATTGATTGAAGGCGCTCATCAGGGAGTTGGATTGGGGGATGCTTTCCTGCGCCATATTCAAAGAACACGCGTCTTGATTCATCTGCTGGATGGCCTATCGGAAGACCCACTGGCAGATTACTCACAAATTAATACAGAACTGGCTCTGTTTGATGAAAAACTGGCAGAGAAGCCTCTAATTGTAGCATTAAATAAAATTGACCTACCCGAGGTTCAAGAACGCTGGCCTCACATCCAGGAACAACTGCGCAAACACGGGGTTGAACCTTACGCCATCTCAGCGCTGGCTCGCACTGGCGTACGGGAACTGTTGTGGAAAGCCGCAGAAATGCTCCAGAAAGCACCCAAAACGGAAGAGATTCCAGTGCTTCCGGTTTACCGCCCGGGAGAAGATCCCCGCGCGTTTACCATTGAGAGAGTACCCGGTGGATGGCGAGTTCATTCCAGGGCGCTGGAGCGCGCTGCTTCCATGACGTATTGGGAATACGAAGCACCTGTTCGCCGATTCCAGAAACTCATTGAAACGCTCGGCGTGGAGGAGGCTTTGCGAAAGGCTGGCATTCAAGAAGGCGATTCGGTATTCATTGGCGACTACGAACTGGAATGGCAGGACTGACCCCTTCCCGGATTGGATTGCTTGGAGGCACCTTTGACCCTCCTCACATTGCCCATTTAGCACTGGCGGAAGAAGCCCAAACGCAGTTGCATCTGGACAGGGTATTATGGTTAATCACCCCGGATCCACCGCATAAACGTGGGATGCCCATTACCCCCTTTCCCATCCGCATGGAAATGTTGCAGGAAGCCCTGAGAGGATACCAGCAATTTGAGATCAGCACACTTGAGGCAGAATTACCTGCTCCCCAGTACACCGTTGAAACTGTGCGCCTGTTGAAAGAAAAGTTCCCCGGAGTGGATTTTTATTATCTGATGGGGGAAGATTCCCTTCGGGACTTAGCTTTATGGCATCAACCGGCAAAACTGATTGCGCTGCTTGCGGGAGTAGGTGTGCTGAAACGCCCGGAAGTCACCGTAGATTGGAAAACACTGGAATCATCCATTCCAGGGATCCGGGAAAAAGTGTTCTTTTTCGAAGCCCCGCTCCTGCAGATCGCCTCGCATGATATCCGGCAACGGGTACGCGCTGGACGCCCCTACCGTTACATGGTTTCTGATGGTGTGGCTCAGGTGATCGAACGTTATCACCTGTATGCCCCCTCTCAACCTTAACGCCAAACCATCCACTGAAGCCACACTACACTGATCACCAGAGTAATGATGGTGATCACCAAGCCGCTTCGGGTATATTCTCCAAAGGTCAAATTCACCTGTCTGCGGCTGGCTATTTCTGCCACGATTAAATTCGCTACCGAACCCAGCAAAGTTAAGTTACCCGCCAGCGTTGATGAAGCAGCGAGCGTCAACCACCCAGCCACCGGATGGGCTGAGCCAGCCACAACCGGGCGTAAAAGCATCACAGCGGGTACATTCGAGACCAGGTTACTCAAGATCACCGAAACAGAAGTGAGCCCCAGAACGCTTAAATTACCCTGAAAGTTCAGCAATTCAAACAAACGGTGGGTAATACCATTGGCTTCCAGAGCGCCGGTCAGAATGAATAAAGCCGCAAAGAAAACCAGTAAACTCCAGTCAACCTCTGCTAAAACCTTATCCGGGTCTACCCGGCGGGTAAAAAAGAGTGCGCACGCCGCTAAAAAAGCCGCCAGAGCCACCGGTATCCCTGCCAGAAAACCCACCAACATCGCGGTAATGACCAGCAAGGTCTTTGTCAATTGCGGTCTCATTACATTCAACTGTGAGGGTGGCATTTCTGGAAAGCGTTTTTCTCGAAATTCCTGAGGGTAAAAAAGAACCAAAACCACCCAAACCACACCCAACCCCAACAGTGCTATGGGAGTGAGTGCTCCGGCAAATTGAGCGTAAGGAATACCTGAAGAAACACCAATGATCATGTTCTGCGGGTTGCCCGTTAATGTGGCTGTAGAGCCTATATTTGCCGCAGTTGCCAGAGCAATCAGGTAAGGAATGGGATTGCGTTCCAGGCTTAACAACAGGCTCAAAACCAGAGGGGTGAGCATCAGACAAATGGTATCATTAAGGAAAAGCGCACTGAGTACACCCGCCAGAAGAATTTCCACAGCAAGAAAGACCCTCGGTCCTCGAGTCAGGCGAAACAATAGATGAGCAGCAACCCGGAAAAATCCAGAAAGTTGCAGGTGGGCGTTTACCACCATCATACTGAAGAGCAAGATTAAGGTGTCTACATCCAGATAATCGCGGATATTCTCGAAGGCAATCTGCCTGAAAGCCAGGAGCATTCCAACCCCAATGACTGTAAGTGTCGTACGGTTGACCGATAACTTGGGCCATTTTCCCAGCGCAATGCCGACATATGTTATTAAAACAATAGCAAGTGTTATCCAGAAATTCATAAACACCGATTATAACGAAAACAGCGCAGAATAACCTGCGCCGTTTGTCATTTTTTATACCGATTGATTTATTCGCTAATCAGTTTTAAATTTCCCACGCCCACATTAACCTCGATACGAAGTTGTGGTCCATCTCCCATGGTGCGGTATTCCTGTCCCTGAATACTCCAGGAGCCTTCGGTGGAGACATTGGTCAAACCACCGGAAAGAATAATCCGACAGTTGGACTCCTCCGGTAAAATAATGGTCATATTCCCCAAACCACCATCAATCCAGACTCTGGCATCACGTTGCAGTTTTCCACTGAAGTCCAGAGTGAAATTCCCTGCTCCGCCTTTAAAGGTCATTTCCTCAAAGTTGGCATTCGCGAGTTTTTTCAGGGTTACATTGGAAGCCCCGGTCTCATAAGTGAAAACGCGCATCACCTGCGGATTGGGAAGGTTGAACACAACCCGAACCTTGCTGGCGCCATCGGTAATTTTCAAGCGAGTCAGCGGAACATCAGAGAAATCCAAATCTCCTTCATAAGCCCCCGCCTCAACGGTCAGATCTATTGGACGATTTCCCAGTTCCAGATCCCAGCGATTAATCAGATTCTGAACACCGCGGCTAAAATTGGCACTCTTCACACCCTGTTCAATGCGCACTTCACGCCCCTCTCGTCGAATCTTAGGCTCCCAACCCTCTACGTTGTATTCCACCTCACCTTCCACGAGATTTTTCGCGCCTCCGCTCAGGGATAACTCCCCTGCCCCCATACGAATGATTAATTCGGCAGGTTCCTGTTCTGGATATGGTTCCTTAATCAGGTAGGTTTGCGGTTCAATCAATTTCACCTCGGGTAAAGGCAAATTGATGGTACAGGCAAGCGCAAGAAAAAACAGCAACCCCAACCACAAAAACAAAGCGATTTTTTTCATCCTTTCCTCCTCCCCTCTTCCAGGTGCAAAATTCATTCCACTCTCTTAGATCTGATAATCCTTTCAAGAGATTACCCCTGGGTATCTCTGAGTTCCGAACCGGGAAAGAATCACCGCGCCTAATCCGATCATAGTCACGACAAAAGGAATAACCCAACCCACACAGGGAATGGCGCCTAAAAGATTCGCGATCAGGGTAAGAACAAGCGTACCAATACCTGCGCTGATTGGACCGCTCCACGAGGTATGGAAAAGTTCAGCAAGTTTTTCTCCTGTTAATAAGCCTGCAGCAAGCCAGCCATAAATCCACGCCAGACCCAAAGCAACCGCGCCCAGAAAACTTAACGGCAGGAACAAAATGGTAATTGCCATCACCAGCAAAACTCCCAGTCCCACCATAAATGTGAGAAAGCCAATCACCCCTGCCTGAACGGGTGCAAATTGCATGGTTGTGCCAACACGCTCCAACGGTTGAAGCATGAACAGAGCCACCAGGACCGCCAGCGCTCCCAGTGCAAATGCCTGGAAGATTTTCCAGAACACATTCATGACGGTCTCAAAAATTCCAACTTGCGGAGTCGGACTCTGTGCAGGAATGGAAAAATCAGGAATACGGTTTTGGAAATTTCCCTTGACCACACTGCCAGATTCCCGGGTTAAGTTTGCCCCTAAGGTGATGATATCGCCCTCAATGACAGCGTGACTTCCCAGGGAAATCACTCCCCCCATTGCGCTGATGTCCCCTTTCACCGTTCCCTCTACCATCAAAGTACCGCCAATCAAAGCAACATCCCCATCTACAATCGAACCTTTTTCCAGAACAGCCGAACCACCGATAATAGACAGATCATCTTCCCAGGTTTCACCTTCTTTAAGGATGAAACTTTGTCCAATCACCGCTCCATCCGTCGAGAACACAGAGGTAGATGTCATGCACCCCGGAAGGATGAGGAGAGAACCAATCAACAACGCAAGCGTAAACCATTTATGGCGAGTATTCATGCGCGTTCCTTCCCCTCTTGAAATGTACGAGATAAGGCAAAGAGCCAGAGAGCAATTAACCCTAACAGGGATAAGAGAAACAGTAAAACCATAAAGAGCGTAAGCGGAAATGGATACAGGCGAGTCCAGGCAGAGAGCACCCCACCGATAGAAGAAGTTACCCCTAAAACTTGATGGATCATCTCCACACTTAACTCCAGCCACCCGGCTAGAGAAATCTGGGTGAGGAAATATGTAAATACTCCTGCCATCACTCCTGATGCCACACCGGAGAAAATCCAGAATACCCTCCAGGCTTGTTTTTTCTGCTCCCGCTGTTTCCGCACTACCAGGCTGGTTTTCCAGCGCTGGGTAAAACCTGCTCGAGGAACAGCCATGGCCCTTTCCTGCAACTCTGTTTGAGTTCCAAGCCATTTTTCGCGAAGGCTTCGGCATGCTTCGCACTGACTCAGATGCTCCGTGAGCCTCTGTTGCTCTTCCTGCGAGAGGTCTTCTTCAAAAATCCATGCTTCATATGGTTGATGGGGTTTCATTTGCTCTCCTTCCCACAAGAGGCTTTTCAACTTCAATCTGGTACTTTTCTGCCAGTTCGCGCCTTGCTCGAAAAAGACGGCTTTTTACGGCGCTGACCGTTAGCGAAAGCGTTCGGGCAATATCCTCTTCAGAGAAGTCGTACCAGTAACGCAGAATAATTGCAGCACGATCCAGTGGGGACAATTTTTTCAGTAACTGGTGGATCTGCCCCTGACTATCTCTTTCGGATACCACTCGAGCAGGGTCAGGTGCAGCATCTGGAATATCTTCTTCAGGCAATAAGTCAAGATCCAGCAGAGGAACCCGGCGTTTTCGTTGCTGGTCGATGCAATAATGCGCAGCGATGGATAAAAGCCATGTTACAAAGGGACGCTGAGGATCGTAACGCCGCAAAGCCTGGTAAGCCCGCCAGAAAGTTTCCTGGGCGGCATCTTCCGCTTCCTGAGCATTTCCTAACATGCGATAACACAGGTTATACACTGGACGTTGATACAATTCCACCAGGCAGGCAAACGAATCGTCATTGCCTTGAATGGCTTCTTGTATCCATTCTGCTTCCAGGGTACTCACCGTTTGGCTCCTGTCATTTTTCTACTACCTTATACGCACATGGTGATTAAAAGTTGCATACGCTTTGCAATAGCCTTTCATTCACCCGTAAAATCTTGCTCAACTTTTTCTATCCCCATTATAATCAGCCCCATGAATCTAACTGTCTTAATCCCTGTTTACAACGAAATTCAGACGATTGCGGAGATCATCCGCCGGGTGAAGGCTGTACAACTGGCTTCGGAAATTCTCATTGTGGATGACGGCTCCACCGACGGCACCAGGGACTACCTGATGACCATAAAAGATGATCCGATTGTAAGGGTTGTTTTCCATGAGAAAAATCAGGGTAAAGGTGCCGCTGTACGAACGGGAATTCAGCAAGCCAAAGGGGACTGGATCATCATTCAGGACGCAGACCTGGAATACGATCCCCGTGATTATCCCTCCCTGATTCAACCTGTGGAAGAGGGTATCGCAGAAGTAGTTTACGGCTCGCGATTTCTCGGCGGGGCAAGACGTCCCATCCTGTTCTGGAACATGGTTGCCAACAAAATCCTCACCTTCATAACCAACATTCTGTACAACAACATTCTGACGGATATGGAAACAGGGTATAAACTGTTTCGGCGGGATATTGCTCTGCAAATCCCCTTACACGCCAGAGGATTTGAGTTTGAACCTGAATTTACCGCCAAACTGCTCAAGCGCAAAGTAAGGATTTATGAAGTGCCGATCCGATTTAACCCACGGGAATATTCCGAAGGAAAAAAGATCAAGATGAAAGACGCTTTCATTGCCGTGTGGACATTACTGAAATACCGTTTTGTTGACTGATCCATAAAACCCGCTCTATCACTGAGCGGGTTTTATATCTCTTACTCTGAGTTGCAGGGTGGTATTTCCATTGTAAGTATTTTGTTCCAGAGCATACAGAACATCCACAAAACGAGGCAAATCCTGTATTCGATGCCCCTGACGGAAAGCAATCGCATCCCATATGATTCTGCGATCTTCTAAAGTAAGTTTCAGATGTTCGCCATGACTACCTACACACCGGGCATCTTTCACCTGAACCCCGCGTGAAACAAAAAAGGCCTCCGGGTTCCCTTCTCCGGTAGGCTGCAGGCGTTGGAGTTCTCCTAAAAAATCTGGCTGAATTGCAGACAAAGGAAGTTCCATATCAGCATGAATAGAGGGAATCAAATCCAGATTACTGAGTCCTTCTTCTGCAATCGAAATGAGCCGCTCCTGAAGAAGAGGAAGATTCTCATTTTTGACAGTAAATCCAGCCGCGGCTTGATGTCCACCATGCCGTTCCAGCAATTCAGCACATTGATCCAGTGCTTGAGTGATATGAAATTCAGGAATGCTCCGACAGGATGCCCGGGTTTGTCCCGCTTCCTCTTCTCTTTGTCCAACAATAGCGGGACGATAGAAAAGTTCTACCAGTCTGGATGCCGCCAAACCAACAACCCCGGGGTTAAATTCAGGATCGAACGCCATGATCAGGTAATTACTTTTGCCGGTGCTGGCAATTTGAATGGCTTTCTCCTGCACTTCCTGAGTAAGGCGCTGGCGTTCTCGATTCTGTGTATCCAATTGCTGAGCCAGAATGCCAGCCTGAAAGAGGTCTTTTGCCAGCAATAACTCTACCGCTGCTTTTGCTGACTCCACCCTACCTGCAGCATTTAAGCGGGGACCCAGAATGAAACCAATATGGGATGACTCGATAGAAGGGAGCTTCAGCCCTGCAACCCGTGCCAGAGCCAAAACCCCCTCTCGCTGGGATTGTTTAAGAATTTCCAGTCCTTTTCTCACCAGTGAACGGTTTTCACCTGTAAGAGGAACCACATCTGCAACGGTCCCAAGTGCCACCAGATCCAGCCACTGGTACACCGAAACCCCAGCCAGAGGACGGCGCATCGTCAGAGCCTCGGCAATCTTAAAGGCTAAGCCAACCCCCGAAAGATGCTCATAGGGGTACGCATTTCCTGCCTGTTTCGGGCAAATCACCCCCACTGCCTCTGGAATCTCCGTTCCCGGGTGATGATGATCACTAATGATCAAATCCATGCCCAGTTGTGCGGCAAGACGGGCTTCTCCAGGGGAGCGAATGCCACAATCCACGGTAAGTAAGACATCTACCCCTCTTTCATGGAGTTCCCGAACTGCGTCAGGGTTCAAGCCATAGCCTTCATCAAAGCGATTAGGAATGTACCATTCCACATCCGCGCCATATGCTTCCAGTACTTCCACCATCAGAGTCGTGGCTGTTACCCCATCCACATCATAATCACCATAGATGGCAATTTTTTCATGGTGATCCACTGCATACAACAATCGGTCTACCACCTCCATCATTCCCATTATCAGGAAAGGAGAATAGCCGGGAAGATCTGCTTGAAGGTAAGTCTCAGCGGCGGTCCTGGTAGTAACCCCACGGTTGTACAGCAACTGACGTACTACCGGAGAGTAATTTTTCAATTCTTCAGTAATCTGAGGAGGTACGGGGGGAGCAATTTTCCAGCGTTTTTCTTGAACAGGTTCCATGATGCCTCAATCAATGTAAATCCGTGGCAGGCGGTTTGCCAATCCGCAAACGACTTCATAACTGATGGTTTCCCACTCACGGGCGCGTTCCTCGGCAGTGATTTCGTTTTCACCTTGCTGTCCAATCAGCACAACTTCATCGCCCATTTCGGCTTCGGGAATCTCATCCAGATTAACCATACACTGATCCATGCAAACGCTTCCGACTACCGGCACTTTTTTTCCTCTTATCAGCACCACGTTTCCCAGACGTCTGCGGAAACCGTCTGCATAGCCAACTGCGCAAACTCCTATCCTTTCTTCGGACCTTGTGTAATAACGATAGTTGTAACTGATACCGTGATTTGGTGGGAAAATCTTGACAGAGGTGAGTCTCGTTTTCCAGGTCAGCGCCGGGCGAAAACCCTCAGGCAAGGGAGCCCTGTTAGAGGGATTGAGCCCATAAACGGCTATTCCTGTGCGGACAAGGTTATATCGGGCGCGGGGAAAATACAATGCCCCTGCCGAATTTGCCGCATGTACCCATTTGGGTCGCAATCCAACTGACTCCAACCCCGAAAGCAAGGCATCAAATCGATTCAACTGCCAGTCTGTGGTTGTTTTTTGGGGATCATCGGCTTCTGCAAGGTGAGTAAACACCCCTTCAACCTGTAAACCGTCAAGGGTCTTCAACCAGCGCATCCATTCCACTCCTCCCTCTGGAGAAGCCCCTAACCTGCCCATGCCGGTATCAAATTTGGCATGCACGTACAATGGTTTCCCCACCGCTCTGGCTTGATCCGCATAGGCTTGCGCCACATGAGAATCGTAAACCGCAAGGCGAATGCCCGCCTGTGCTGCATCTCCAGCCCGCTCGGGAGGAGTGTACCCCAATACAATGGAATGGGCTTGAATCCCCGCCCGGTGGAGTTCCAGAGCCTCATCGATCCGGGCAACCCCAAGCCACTGGACACCTGCCTGAACTGCTGCTTTACTGGTCTCGATCAGACCGTGTCCGTAGGCATTGGCTTTCACCACAGCCATAATGGGAACACCGACTATTTGTTGCAACAAATGGATATTTTTCCGAATAACGTTGAGATCGATTTCAAGCCATGTGGTATGGTCTGTATGATCCATGCGCTGAAGTATACCAGAATTTGTCTGTCATCTACTGAGTTACGGTATAATTGACGCGCTATGGAATCCTTCGATTACGAATTAATGGCTACAGATGGAAATGCCCGTGCAGGGGTCTTTCATACCCCCCATGGCGACTTGCTCACGCCCATATTTGCTCCAGTCGGTACACAGGCTACGGTTAAAGCCGTTACCCCGGCACAACTGGAAGAACTGGATGCCTCGCTCGTCCTCGCCAATACCTATCATCTCTATCTGCGCCCCGGTGCTGATCTGGTGGCAGAGATGGGCGGACTACATGCCTTCATGCAATGGCATCGCCCCATGCTCACCGACTCAGGAGGTTTTCAGGTCTTTTCTCTTGCGGCTATGCGAAAAATTGATGAAGACGGGGTAACCTTCAAGAGTCACATCGACGGTTCGCTCCATCGCTTCACCCCTGAAAAATCCATCCAGATTCAGGAACTGTTGGGCGCAGATATCATTATGGCATTCGACGAATGCGCCCCACCCTATGATCGGGCTTACAACGAGCGGGCTCTTGAACGCACCCATGCCTGGGCAGAACGATGCCTGAAAGCCAAAACCCGTGCCGATCAAGCCCTGTTCGGTATCGTACAGGGCGGCGTTTTCCCGGATTTACGGGAACGCTCCGCCCAATTTATTGCCTCTCTAAACTTTCCCGGGCATGCCATTGGAGGACTTTCGGTTGGAGAAACAAAGGCCGAAATGCATGCCATGCTGGAAATTGTCAACGGCATTCTCCCAACGAATAAACCGCGCTATCTGATGGGAGTTGGGTCTCCAGAAGACTTGGTTGAAGGCATTGCCCGCGGCGTGGATATCTTCGACTGCGTTCTGCCCACGCGGCTGGCGCGCCATTCGGCAGCGATGACCTTTACCGGACGATTGAATCTGATGAACGCTGTCTTTGCACGGGATCCACGCCCCATCGATGAAACCTGCACCTGTTATACCTGCCGTACCTTCAGTCGGGCTTATCTCAGACATCTCATCGTTGCGAAAGAAATGCTGGCATCTACGCTGATTTCCATTCACAACATCCATACATTACTCACACTGGTACGGCGCGCAAGACAGGCCATTCTGGAAAAACGCTTCAACGATTTTCGCGAGGAGTTTCTTTCCAACTATCATCCTTGCGGGAAACACACCCGGAACCCAGAAGAAAGAGGATAATAATGAGCCTCTTTGAAGCCGTCATTCTTGGAATTGTTCAGGGACTGACCGAATTTCTTCCCATCTCGAGTTCAGCACACCTGGTCATTGTACCTGCATTATTCGGTTGGACTTTTGATCCCCAGGTGGTCTTTCCTTTTGATGTGATTGTTCAGGTTGGTACACTCGTAGCCGTTATTATATACTTTTGGAAAGATCTCAGGAAAATCCTCTTTGCCTGGTTTCGGGCTATTCAGCATCGTAACCTGTTTGAAACTCAGGATGCCCGACTGGGATGGTTTATTCTCCTGGCCACTCTGCCAGCCGGCATTGCAGGTGTGGCGATTAAGTCTCTGGTGGAATCGGCATTTCACAGCGTCAGCGCTACGGCTTTCTTTTTACTGGGAACTGCGGCACTGCTTTTTCTTGGGGAAGGACTGGGAAAGCACACCCGATCCCTCGCTCAGATGAGTGCCAGGGATGCAATCATCATGGGACTTTTTCAAGCCTTAGCCCTGTTCCCGGGTATTTCCCGATCGGGCGCGACCATCACTGGAGGATTATTACGCGGTCTGGATCGCTCTTCAGCGGCTCGATTTTCATTCCTCATGTCCATTCCTATTATGCTGGCGGCGGGCGGACTGGAAGGTCTTCACCTTTTGGGACAACCCGATCTATGGGCTTATACCCTACAACTTTTAACCGGATTCCTCACAGCGGTTGGAGTGGGATATGCTTCCATTCACTGGTTGTTGGGACACTTACAACGGCATAGTTTGAAAGGTTTTGCGTTGTATTGTTTCATCCTTGGTATGGGAGTTCTCCTCTGGCAGGTTTTTTAATCCTATTTTCAACCATGAACTACACAAAAGTGGTCTCAAAATTTTTAGCCATTCTGATTTTGGGATTCTTTACAGGATGCACTCCCGCCCCTCTTTCAAGAACCGCACCAGGTCCGGAATGGCTGTATATTCAAATTCCCGATTCTTTGCTTTCGCTTTCTAATGAATATAAATCCTGCACACCCTCAGGGACAGGGTTAGCCATTCTTTCTCCCTTCGATGCCGGCGAACCGCAAATCATTCTGCGTTGGGGAGATACCCAGACGGAAAATTACCATGCATACCAGATTGGGGAAGAGCAACTGGTACTGATTGTTAACCCGAATAATCCCATCGCCCATGTTCGTTATGAGGATATTCAAAAGGTGTATTTTGGAAAGATGCCTTCTCTTAATTGGGAGAGTCTTGGCGGCAGCAATCTTACCCTGACACTTGCCGGGTATCCGGTTGAAAGCGATATTACCCGCCGGTTCCTTCAAATGATTGATCAACAAAACCCAACCTTCTCACTAGAAATGGTAATCATCCCCTCCCCTCAGGAAATGCGAACTTTTATTGCAAATACCCCCGGCGGATTGGGAATGCTCCCGAAGCGGTGGGTTGATGATTCAATTCGCCCGTTATCGGTTGAGGGGCAAATCGGGACTGATAAATACCCCATCCTCGCTTTGACCCCGGCTGAGCCACAGGGCAAAACGCTGGAGTGGTTGCTTTGTATACAGGAACGACTGGCTGAAGTCCCATGAACTCAAACGAAAAACCTACCGTAATAATACGAATTCGCGGACAGGAACAAATAGTTCGGGGTGTTACAACAGTTGGAGAGGCTTTAGAAGCCCTTCAAATCCCCCCAGAATTATTTCTGGTGCTCAGAGAGGGAATCCTTCTGGATTTAAATACGCCACTCAATGATGGGGATGTGCTTCAGTTAATCGGTGTGATTTCAGGGGGTACCACCGAGCAGGCGATGGTTTAACTCTCGCACATCTTCGCTATATCGCTGAACTTCTTTGCGAAGTTTTTGAGGATCCTCTCCATACCGCATGCGCTGTGCCAAAAACTCGTATTCCTCGGTACCATCCAGAGGAAGGGTGACATCCCGGGCATTTCCTCGAACCATCCTCAGCGAATCAATGCACCAGCGCAGAAAAGTATGGGCTTTTCTTAGACGGGTATATTCTTCCTCAGACAAGACTCCAAATTTCCGCAATGCGGCCATTGCCTCTCGGGTATTGGTCTGACGAACTTCAGGATATTGTGCGCCATAGCGCATCTGCAATCCTTGCACCAGATATTCAATATCCACCAGTCCACCCTGACTGTATTTCAAATTAAAAGTGCCTCCCTTGACCAGATGACGAATCTGACGCTCACGCATAGCGCGCATGGCGGTCACATCAAAGCCTTCTCCATGATAAACGAACTCATCCCGCATCTGGCACACCACATTGCCTAACCGCTCATCTCCAGCCACGTGGCGCATTTTAACCAAAGCCTGGCGTTCATATGCCCATGCCGGTCCTGAGGGAGAAAAGTACCGTCGAAACGCATCCAGCGAAACCGCCAGGTTTCCCGCCTTGCCATAGGGACGCAGCCGTAAATCCACTTCAAATATGCCCTCTCTACGACTGCGCATGGCTTTGACAAAGTATTCAACCAGTTTTTCGTAAAATTCGGCGGATGAAATAACTTTTGGTCCAGTAGTCTGTCCGTTTCCTTCATAAACAAACATTAATTCAATGTCTGAAGCAAAACCCAGTTCTTTTCCGCCAAATTTTCCCAAGCCCAAAACTGTCATCTGGCAGATTCTGCCATCATCCAGCAATGGAGTGCCATAAACACTGCGCAAATCCTCATGGCAAAGGTGAAATGTCACATTGGTGACCACTTCTGCAAGATCCGTCAATTCAGCGGCAAAATCCCAAAACTCGCGGGTGTGTCCAAGGATATGTCGCATGTCAATTCGGAACATCTCGCGATCCCGCCAGGCATTCAAAGCCTCGATCCAGGGGGCATTTTCATTGGGCTCTTGTGCACCATGATGCAAAGTATCCAGAATGGCGCCAATTTCCTTCTGCAGCATCTCGCGGGATTTTGCTGAACTGAGCGCCTGGACATCCGTTACAACCGGGAAGAGGTTGGCATATTGAATACGCAGGAAATCATCCCACAGAAAATCACTCACCCCCAACACATGAGCCAGCGCTTGAAGGACTTCAGGACGCTCCACAGAGGCAATTTCATCCATCCAGTTGGGACGACGAAGCAGTTGATCCATAAAATCACGGAAGTGGATGAGCGCATTTTCAGGATTGGGGGAAAATGGGAGTAAATGGGTAAAATGCTTGATGAGTACTGTCGCTGCGCGTAATTCACGCAACTTTTCAGCATCCGTGATCTTATTGCCATTCATATCCGTAACGTAGAGAACGTCTCGCACCCGATTCTGGACGGTTTCAATTTGTACCCGGTCAATATATACGCCGGTAATTGCCAGTGCATTGGTCAATTCATAGAGAAATCCTACGGTATCCTGAGATTGAATGTGCAAAACCGTTAAGTGATCACTGGATTCATTATCCACAGCAATTTCCAACGGGTAGAGTGGTGGCGCCTGAACTAGCGTTTCAGGTTTCCGCACCCGGTTTGCCACCCTTCGTGTTAACTCCCCCATCACTTCGCGCCGCTCTCCAGAGCGCATTTTTATCAAATACGTGGTTAATTCAGCAGAAAACAGATCCCAGGCAGAAGGATTTACTCTGATTTCTTCCACTGGCTGAACGGTAAAGACGTCCACAATTTTTCGTCTCAGGTCATGTGTACCCGGCGATATGCTCGAATTTTTCAAGGCTTCATAGGTAAAGGCATCACCACTGAGAATGTTCCAGCCATGGACAAATAACAATCCTGTGATCACCGAGAACAATCCAGGAGCGTCGAGCGCTACGATGGTGACCTGCCATAAATCCCCCTCGATTGGATGGGCTTCCACCCGACAGGGAATCTTCTCACTTAACAAGCGTGCCAGACGAGCATGCCGGGTAATCTCAGCCTCTGTGTAGGTTTCCCGGTATGAAATCGTCATCCGGTTCAGATGTTGAGAGAGTTCCCCCTTCTCTCCGTTATTATCACCCTGAACAGGGCTGGTGGTTAAGTTTGTGCTCATATGTCCATTCCCCACATATTTCAAAAACACAGATCGAATGGCTTTACGATGCTGCTCATACCGCTCCAGAAAGACCTGTTCTGGTTGTTGTCCATCGTATCCCAGGCGTCTTGCCAGTTTTCGCAAAGCCTCAGGATGATTGGGCAGGCTGTGCGTCTGGCGGTAGTGCATCATTTGCAGATAGTGTTCGACAGTGCGCAGGAAAATGTAGCCTTCGGTGAGGATACGATATTCGTCCGAATCAATCAATCCAGACGCTCCCAGACGCACCAATCCTTCAAGCGTGTTACCGGTTAAGATTTCTGGCAAGGTGTTGCCGTATGCTAACTGGAGGAACTGTAAGGTAAACTCAACATCTCGAACTGAACCTTCCCCCAGTTTAACCTCTCCCCATAACTGATCTTTTTGTTTTAACTCTGCTTCAGTGCGCTGTTTCATTGAGAAAACACTTGCACGCACTTCCTCAATCCCGTTAGAGAAAATGGTTTGATAGACCCCTTCAGTAAATTTTTTCCTGATCTCAGCGTTACCGGAAATCACCCGGGCTTTCAAAAGGGCTTGCTTTTCCCAGGGACGGGCATGTTTTTTTAAGTAGGACAGATATCCCTCCGTAGTGGAAATCAATGGACCTACCCGTCCCCATGGACGCAAACGCATATCCACCCGATAAAGGAATCCCTCTTCTGTCACCCGTGAGAGAGCATCAATAAGACGCTCCCCTAAACGCTGAAGCCTTTCCAGATCTTCTGAATCGGTAAGAAAGAGCAAATCAATGTCTGAAGAATAATTGAGTTCTCCCCCGCCTAATTTTCCCAAAGCAACAATGGCAAGCCGGTCCGAAGGAACGTCAAACTCCTGAGTTATCAGGTGCAAGGATACCCGTATCAGGGCTTCAGCCAGTGTACTCAACTGACGGGTCACTGCAGGAAGGTCGTAGAGATCCAGTAAATCGCACAGTCCAATGCGCAACAACTCTGCGGACTGGTAACGGCGTAACCCATTCATCCACAGGAAAGAATCTTGCTGATCGTTTTTTATCCATGTAAGGGCTTCTGTGTAAAACTGTTCCACTGATTTCGGGCGCGCCATCCGCCGGTAAGAAGGCATGTGGAAAATCAATTCAGGATTACGTAGCAAAATTTCGGATAAAAATTGACTCCGCGAAAAGAGGATAACCAGAATCTCAATGATGCGAGGATTTCTGGAAAGATAGGGCCACACCTTTTCTGGGTATCGTTCATTGACCAGACGTTCGAAATATGCCAGAACGCGCTCTGAATCTTCCTGTTCTCCCAACGCTCTTAGCA
This sequence comes from Anaerolinea thermophila, assembly GCF_020723905.1. Taxonomy (GTDB): domain Bacteria; phylum Chloroflexota; class Anaerolineae; order Anaerolineales; family Anaerolineaceae; genus Anaerolinea; species Anaerolinea thermophila_A. The sequence continues at coordinate 258,934 of NZ_DYHZ01000003.1, read as the reverse complement.
AATATGGAAGGATACTCTCATCTACCGTAAATCGCTTGAGGGACTCGGCAATCCGAAAAAAAGAGGATTGAGCCGTTGAGGAAAGCCCATATTCCTCCAACAGGTAAGAAAGGGGAAAAGCATTTTCCAGCATTGGCTGTATCATAATCCTCATTATACTTGAGACAAAATTACCCCTTCGGGTAGTCTTTTCTTTCTCCGGGATGAATACAATCAAACCAATCTCGTTTGCATTTGATGGAGGTTTTCATGACTACAGTCACTGACGTAATGAAGATGAAAGAAAAAGTACAGATGGTGGACTTGCGGTTCACCGATATGCCCGGCACCTGGCAACATTTCTCCATTCCAGCCACACAACTGGAAGAATCGCTTTTTGAAGATGGAATTGGTTTTGACGGTTCATCCATTCGCGGATTCAAAGAAATTCATGAATCCGACATGCTGTTGATTCCCGATCCAACTACTGCCTTTATTGACCCTGTACTGGAAGTGCCCACACTGGTGATTATCTGCGATGTTTACGACCCAATCACCCGCCAGCCTTACTCGAGAGATCCACGCCACATCGCTAAAAAGGCAGAAGCCTTTCTCAAACAGACAGGAATTGCCACCACCAGTTACTGGGGACCTGAACCCGAATTTTTCCTGTTCAACGATGTCCGCTATGGCAGTAACACCAACTCTTCGTTTTACTATATCGATTCCGTGGAAGGCTGGTGGAAGTCAGGAGAGGATTTAAAACCCAATCTGGGCGCGCAAATTCCGCCCAAACGTGGGTACTTCCCTGTTCCACCCGCAGATACTCAACAGGACGTACGTTCCAAAATTGTCCTGGCGTTAATGTCAGCAGGCATCACCGTGGAAGTTCATCACCACGAAGTAGCCACTGCCGGGCAGGCAGAAATCGATATGCGCTTCGATACCCTCTTGCGCATGGCTGATAATGTGATGGTGTTCAAGTACATCGTCAAGAACGTTGCCCGCCAGAATGGTTTAACGGCAACTTTTATGCCTAAACCGCTCTTTGGGGATAACGGATCCGGCATGCACGTTCATCAATCCTTATGGAACGGCTCGGCAAATATTTTCTACGATCCATCCGGGTATGCCTCCCTTTCTGATGTCGCAAAATTCTATATTGGTGGCTTACTCAAACACGCCCCGGCTTTGTTAGCCATTGTTGCGCCAACTACCAACTCGTACCGCCGGCTTGTGCCAGGATACGAAGCACCGGTCAATCTGGCATACTCTCAGCGCAATCGCTCGGCTATCTGTCGCATTCCGGTATATAGCAAGAGCCCCAAAGCCAAGCGAATCGAGTTCCGCGCGCCTGATCCTGCCGCAAACCCGTACCTCACCTTTGCAGCCTTGCTGATGGCAGGACTGGACGGCATTCAGAACCGCATCGACCCGGGCGAACCTGCCGACAAAGATCTGTACGAACTGCCCCCAGAGGAAGCCAAACTCATCAAACAGGTTCCTGGCTCACTGGATGCAGTGTTGAAAGCCCTTGAAGAAGATCATGAATTCCTTCTGCGTGGCGACGTGTTCACCACCGATTTCCTCGAGGCATATATTGCCTACAAATATGAAAACGAAGTGGACCCCGTACGCATGAGACCGCATCCATATGAATTTACTCTGTACTACGATGCGTAAGTCCCCTGCATAAGGCGACCTTTTGAAGGGCTGTCCGATCTGCGGGCAGCCCTTTTGCATGAGTAGGATAATCTCTAATATGATCAATCTTTGATGTTATGATTAAGGTATGACAGCGAAAAAAGGACATCTCTATGTGGTTGCCACCCCCATTGGTAATCCAAAAGATATCACTTTACGGGCAGTAGAAGTCTTACATAACGTCCATGCGATCATTTGTGAAGAGCACCGCATTGGTAGTACCCTTCTCAAGAAATTAGGCATTCAAAAAGAAATCATCGTTCTGAATGAGCACAATGAAGCCGAAAAAGCCCCTGATGTTGCCCAGCGTATCTTAATGGGTGAATCCATGGCGTTAATCTCTGATTGTGGAACGCCTGTATTTGCTGACCCGGGTGCTCATTTAATTGCTCTTTTGAGTGAATGGGAAGTACCCGTTTCCCCCATTCCAGGACCATCTTCCCTGATGGCGGCTCTCTCCATCCTTGACTTTCGTCTGGAACGCTTTTATTTTGCGGGGTTCCTCCCCCGAGAAAAAACAGAAAGACGCAATGTCTTGCGTGGTTTGCGCAACTTGAGAGTGCCTGTCGTAATCATGGATACCCCATACCGCTTGATGCAGGTACTGGATGATGTGGCTTCGGTCTTTGGAGGGAACTGTCGTATCACCTTATGTTTGGATTTAACCCTGCCGGGAGAAACCATCCTGAGGGGAAAGATAGACGAGGTACGTCATAAAATTAAAGAGAAAAAAAGCGAATTTATCCTGATCATCCACTGATTCAAATGCTTTCATCTGAAAATTTTCTATATACCTGACAAAGCCTATCCAACATCTTAACGAGGTACCCAGATGAAATCTTCTCGCTCTTTTCGTTTTGCCTTGTTTGCGCTGATCTACTTCGCTGAGGGTGCCATCTTAAGTTACTTCACCGCACTCAATGGTATCTACCTGCTTTCCTTTGATGTGAGTATGACACAGGTAGGACTGATTGGTCTCATTGCCCTCATTCCCTTTGTTCTGAAAATCTTTCTGGGCTTAATCAGCGATCGGTTCAATCTGTTTCATCTGGGGCACCGAAAACCGTATATCCTGATCGGGCTGTTGACACAGTTTCTTTGTCTTCTTTTGGTGCCATACATTCATCCCGGCAGGCAATTTGCCCTTTTTGCCTTTCTGGCATTTCTGTTGATGGCCGGTCAAGCCCTGTACGATACCAGCACAGATGGTTTAGCCCTGGATACCACCTCACCAGAAGAGGAAGGTACGGTTCAGGGAATCATGGTAGGAGGGCGAGCGCTGGGCGTGGTGTTGATTTCGAGCGTCATCGGGTGGGTTGCCCAGCATGCCTCATGGACATGGATGTTCTATCTTCTCGCGCTCCTCACGTTAATTCCCCTGCCTCTGGTGCTTTTGCTCCATGAGAGCGAGCGCACAGCTCAACAACGATTTACGTGGAAGGGCTTTTCTGCCTTCAAATCCAGCGAGGTGATAGCACTGGGGATACTGGGGGCACTCTATTCAATGATCATCAATGCTGCCAATCAAATCGTAAATCCTTTCTTACAGCAGACTTTTCAAATCAGCGTCAGTTTTGCTGGATTTACCACCACCATCTGGGGAATCGGTGTCATCCTGGGAGGGGTATTGGGAGGTATCTTTACTGACCGGTTAGGTCAATCTCGCTCAGTGGTAATTGCCATTCTACTCTCGCTGGTGAGTATTTTGGGGTTAAGCCTGACCCCTGATGCCATGCTTGCCCTTGTACTGGTCTTGGTGTTTGGCTTCGCTTTCGGATTCTACGAAACCGTTTATTTTGCCACCTCCATGCGAGTAACCGATTTGCGAATTGCAGCAACGATGTTTGCTATCCTGATGGGCATCGCCAATCTTGGCACAGGCATTGGACTCGCATTGTCTGGATCTATGGTAGATTGGATCGGGTTCCGATATACCTTCGCTTTCTTTGCATTGCTAAATTTGCTGGCTTTTCCACTGTTATCTTTAGTCTTTCCAAATCGTGCACTGGAGAAAGCAGAAACTCATTAACCTCACCCCTATATTTTTTAATAAGAGAGAGGCTACGACTTGAATCCAAACGGCATCACTACTCTGGTTTTTGACTGGGGAAATACCTTAATGAAAGTTGACCCTCGCTTTTCCGGTCCAATGATGTTTTGGGACGAAGTCCGGGCAATGCCCGGCGCAGCAGAGACGCTTTTCTCCTTACAGGCTGATTTTAAACTGGTGGTTGGCACCAATGCAGCAGATTCCAACGCCTTTCAGGTAGGAAAAGCCCTTGAAAGGGTCAATCTCAAAAAACCTTTTCAAGCCATTTTTACTGCACGGGAATTAGGGGCACGAAAACCAGACCTGGAATTTTTCCGACAGGTGGAAAGCGTACTGGGAGTCCACCCTGACCAGATTGTTATGGTGGGTGACAGATTTTCCGAAGACGTACTAGGAGCAAAACGAGCAGGGTGGAAAGCCATCTGGTTCAACCCTGAAGGTGAACCAGCACCCGGCTTGCTTCCCTTACAGGATGGAGAAATTCAACATTTCTCGAGGTTGTCTCATACACTTTCTTCGCTGTGCCTTCCAGATATCTCCATGTGTCAATCCTGGATGGCGGAATTTGGGTTGCCAATCGCCCTGCAAATTCACATGCAAATGGTAGCAACAATAGCCTATGTCATAGCAGTCTGGCTCCGCAATGCAGGTGAAACCATTGATCCAATTCTCGTTCATCGCAGTGGTTTGCTCCATGATCTGGCTAAAATGAAAACGTTAGGGAATGAACCCTCCTCGTCCTTGGGACATGCCGAGTTAGGAGCACGCATACTGGAAGACCGTGGATATCCCCGCATCGGTCAAGTGATTCGGACCCATGCGCTCCACTGTTTGAGTGATCTGGAAACATGGGAACAAAAACTGGTTTTTTATGCCGACAAACTGGTCGAGGGGAATCGAGTGGTCCCTCTTAAGGAACGCATTAAAGCCCTCCAACAACGCTATCCCGGTGAAGCGGAACGAATCGGCTCGTTGAAATCAGGATTGTATGAACTTCAAGACGATCTATTGAAACGGGTTGGCATGGAAGAAGAGCACTTCCTTACCAGAATCAAAACCTCCCTGTCTTCCAACCCCGTATAACATCAATTCATTTCGCTCTTATATTTCTCTGGTAAAATCCGCAGTATGCGTAACCGCAACTCGTTTCTTCTTATTCGCTGGATCTCGATTGCGCTCATCTTCCTTTCTGTGATTCTTACTGTGACGCAACTGGTTCGGTACAGTCGAATCCGTGCTACCTTTTTACCGGGACAAATCATCGCCGGGGTTCCTGTGGGTGGACTTACTCCACAGCAGGCAGCAGAGCGCCTATTAACGGTATATACAGCCACTCCGGTTGAGGTTCGTTACCGCGACGCCGTATTTCAAATCAAACCTTCTACGGTTGATTTTCGCTTGAACCTGGAAGCCATGATGACTGCTGCTGACCTGGAACGGCTCCAACAACCGTTCTGGCCCGGTTTCTGGGAGTTTCTCTGGAATCGATTACCCTCTCCTAAACCAGTTCCTCTGATTGCCACGCTTTCCGAAGAACGTTTGAGAACATTTCTTCAGGAAGAAATTGTAGCACGTTACGATGAACCTCCCCAACCCGCTATGCCCATGCCAGGGTCGGTAACCTTTCAGGCAGGGCAGGCAGGAACTGCTCTGGATGTAGACCGGGCAGTTGTGTTGCTCAGCGATGCCTTTCGTTCTCCAACTTCTCGACAGGTCAACCTGACCTTCAATCGAGTCAGTGCTCCACGCCCTTCGGTTGAGAACTTGAAAATTTTGCTTCAACAGATTGTGGAACTTTCCGGATTTAAGGGCACTCTCGAAATGTATGTGAATGACCTTCAAACTGGCGAGGAGATTCATTTCGCCTACAGTGAGGGAAAACTGGTACAACCCAATATTGCTTTCTCGGCTGCCAGCACCATAAAAATTCCCATTATGGTCTCAGCCATGATGCGTTCGCCAGAACCGGTTCCGGAAGACATTGCGGAGCAAATTTCGCTGATGATCGAATACTCTGAAAATGGTCCAGCGGACCGGCTCATGGAAATGCTTCTGGATCGCAATACCGGTCCTCTGATGGTAACCGCCGATATGCAAACCCTGGGTTTAGAAAACACTTTCCTCGCAGGATATTTCTACCCGGGCGCTCCTCTCCTGCAACGTTTCACAACCCCAGCTAACCAGCGCACAGATGTAACCACCGATCCAGACCTGTACAACCAGACTACCGCATCGGATATTGGCTCACTTCTGGAAGACATTTATATGTGTGCTGAGAAAAACGGTGGGACCTTTGCGGCACTGTTCCCGAACCAGTTGACTCAGACGAAATGCAAACAAATGGTCGCTTACCTGCTGAAAAACCGTAATGGAGTGCTTTTAGAAGCCGGTATCCCTGAAGGTACACAAATTGCTCATAAGCATGGCTGGACAATTGAAACAGATAATCTGATGCACTCGGTGTCCGATGCCGGCATTGTCTATACACCCGGCGGTAATTTTGTGATTGCTTTATACATGTACGATCCCGTGCAATTGCTCTGGGAACCTGCCAACCGGGTAGTTGCAGACCTTGCCAGAGCCATATACAATTACTTCAATCTGCCAACTTCATAAAAAACACGGAGAAATTCCGCATTCAATTCTGAATCGCAGAATGGAATCGCCCATGAATCAAACAAATTCCTCTCAACACTGGCTGGATCGCCCTCTTTTTTCCCCGTCCAACCCCATCCGGGTAGAAACCATTTTCATCACGCTAATCCTTCTCCTGACCATTCTCAGCCGATTTGTAATGCTAGGCGAGCGGGTCATGAGTCATGATGAAGTGAATCATGTCTGGCCCTCCCATGATCTGTTTATGGGTCGCGGCTATGCGCATAACCCGGTTACTCATGGACCTTTCCAGTTTCACATCGTGGCATTCACCTATTTTTTGTTTGGTGATAACGACTTTACCTCCCGTGTACCCGCAGCGTTGTTCAGCACGGCTGCGGTAGCGTTTGTCCTATTTGGATTCCGCCGCTATCTGGGCAGGACTGGCGCATTAATTGCCGGGTTGTTGTTCCTGATTTCTCCATACATGATGTATTACGGTCGCTATACCCGTAATGAAGGCTTTATTGAACTGTACGGCGTGGTCATGCTGTACGCCGTGCTTCGTCACATGGATAAAGGAGATAAACTCTCCCTCTACCTGCTGACAGCCAGTATTGTGATGCACTTTGTTACAAAGGAAACGGCCTACATTTACGTTGCCCAGTTGCTGGTGTTTTTACTTTTGCTCTTCCTGGCTGAAATTTTCCGCGCCGAGGGCGAACATCTCCGCCGTTCCACCACCATTCTGGCTTTATTTGGAGTTGCCTTATTCCTCATTTTCCTGGCTATCGGGTATGGTGTATTGACAGCTAAACCAGCCACCGCCAGCAGTGCAGGACCCACACCAGCCAGCACGAAGGTCGCCGTTGAACTGGCGCTGGTACTGGGCGCCTTGATCAGCGGTGGAGCCGGTCTGGCATTTCTGATCCAGGACCTTGGCTGGAATCAATTGAAACAATTGCGTTCTTTCAATCTGCTTCTGCTCACTGGCACTTTGATACTCCCCCAATTGACCGCTTTTCCAGTCAAAATGCTGGGCGGTGATCCACTGGACTACACATCGGCAAGTGGCAGGCTCATGACAGGTGGATTCCTGATCTTCCTGTTTCTTCTCTCCGCAGGATTGGGTATTCTCTGGAATTGGAAACTCTGGCTGAAGAACGCCTTTTTGTTTTACGCTGTGTACATCTTCTTCTATACTACCATGTTCACCTATACCAACGGGTTCTTCAGCGGTATTGTAGGTAGTTTAGGATACTGGCTTAGCCAACAGGGAGAAAATCGTGGAACCCAGCCAATCTATTATTTTGCTCTGGTGCAATTGCCAGTTTACGAGTATCTGGGAATCCTTGGAACGATTTTAGCGGTTTACTTTGCGGCTAAGTATAAAAAATTTGCCCACAGACCTGGCATAAGCCCGGCAGAAGAACCTGCTGACAGCCTGATTTCCCGAAAAGAAGAGGAAATTGCCAGCCAGGCATCCAATGATAAGGAAATTTCCAGGTTGGTAGAACAAGAGACCACACCTGAAATCCCCAGCCCATTCAGTCTGACTACATTTTACGAAAAGGCTCAACCTCTGCCGGTGCTGTTGTTCCTTGTGTATTGGGGAATTACCAGTCTGATTGCTTTCAGCATTGCCGGCGAAAAAATGCCATGGCTCACCGTGCATATCACGCTGGGCTTTTTACTTGCCGGAGGCTGGGGGATCGGGTACCTGATTGATACCACCAGATGGAAAGATGTCCTTCGCCCGGAGGGCTGGATTGGACTTGCAATCCTGCCAGTGTTTCTGACCAGCACTTCTATGGCATTGGGGAGTGTTCTGGGAAGCAATCCGCCCTTTGCAGGAAATTCCCTGACGCAGTTGCAGGCTACCGGTCAATTCCTGCTCTCCACCATTACGGCACTGGCTACACTGGCAGGTATTATCTATGTATTTCGCAACTGGGAAACCCGCCAGGTACTTCGACTGGGTACCCTGACCGTTTTTGCCATCCTTACCATCCTCACCGCCCGCGCCGCTTACCGGGCCTCTTTTATCAATTACGATTACCCCACCGAATATCTGGTTTACGCCCACGCCGCACCGGGTCCCAAACAGGTGTTGAAACAGGTTGAAGAAATTTCTCAGCGCCTGACCAAGGGACGCAACCTGGTAGTGGCTTATTCAGGAGATGCCAATTATCCCTTCATCTGGTACCTGCGTTACTATCCCAATGCCCGCGCTTTTGGCTCTCAACCGACACGCGACTTGCGGGAAGCCGCTGTAATCATCGCTGGAGAAGACGTTTTCAATAAGATTGATCCGGTTGTTGGGGATAACTATATTCAATTTGAATATATGCGGTTGTGGTGGCCCATGGAAGACTATAAAAATCTGACCTGGGAGAGAATTCGCAACGCCATCACCTCTGCGGATTATCGGGCAGCGCTATGGGATATCTGGTTGAATCGGGATTATCGAAAGTATGCCCAGTTGACCAACCGAACAGATTTAACCCTCGAAAACTGGTCACCTGCGGCAAGAATGCGCCTGTACATCCGCAAGGATGTAATTGGAAAGATGTGGGAGTATGGAATTCCCCCTCAAGCCATTGAAGAAACCACGCCAGAAGACCCCTATCAGGCAGGGATGATCAATCTCACCCCTGATCGTGTGATCGGCGCCAGTGGGACAAACCCCGGCGAATTCCAGGCTCCGCGAGGAATGGCAATCGCACCTGACGGCACATTGTATGTGGCTGACTCGCGCAATCACCGCATTCAGCACTTCTCTGCAGACGGAACCCTGCTGCATCAGTGGGGCACCTTTGCAGACCAGTCTCAGGGTGATGCCCCTGGAGGAACCTTCAATGAACCGTGGGATGTGGCCGTAGGGCTGGATGGGACTGTGTTCGTAACCGACACCTGGAATCACCGCATTCAAGCCTTTACTCCGGATGGTACATTCCTGCGCATGTGGGGATATTTCGGACAGGCAGAGACCCCCGATGCATTCTGGGGACCACGTGGCTTAGCCATTGATCAGCGGGGACGGGTGTATGTCACAGATACCGGAAACAAACGTGTAGCCATATTCGAACCGAATGGGACTTTTGTGGCTCAATTTGGCACTGCCGGATTGGATATCGGACAATTTGACGAACCTGTTGGAATTGCCATTGACAGGGACGGACTGGTGTACATTGCAGATACGTGGAATCAAAGGGTGCAGGTGTTTGTCCCAGATGCTTCAGGAACCGTTTTTACCCCCATTCGGCAGTGGGAAATCGTCGGATGGTATGGGCAATCTTTAGAGAATAAACCTTTCCTGAAGGTTTCTCCGGTGAACGGTCATGTCTTTGTAACTGACCCAGAGGGATATCGAGTGCTGGAATTCAATTCCGATGGTCGTTTTGTGCGCGGCTGGGGATATTACAGCACCAATTACGATGGGTTTGGCCTGGCGTCAGGCATAGCCATCGATGCCGAGGGAAAAGTCTGGGTCAGTGATGGAGCAAATAACCGTCTTTTACGCTTCACCCTGCCCTGACAAAAAAGCCTGAACACCAAACATGCGGAGGCTTCAGATACCCTCCGCATGTTTGGTTAAGGCACCCAACCTATCGAGAGCCCTTGCGACCAAATTGACGTTCTAACAAATCAGCCGAGAGATGAATCATCGTAGGACGTCCATGCGGACAGGTACGCGGAGATTGACAGGCTTCCAAATCATGGAGCAGGGCACGCTGTTCTTCTGGAGATAACACCTGTCCGGCTTTAACCGCAGTACGTTTGCAAATTCGAGCAATCAGTCGGGCTTCCACTTCCGATTGAAGGGGTGTTTCGTCTTCCTCAAAGTCTTCCACCACAGCACGAACAGCCGACACTGGATCGGCTCCGGCAAGGATCACAGGAATCGCAGTCACCCGGAAGGTAGCAGGTCCAAATGGCTCAATCTGGAAACCAATGCGGTTCAGAGTTTCCAACTCGTTTTCCAACAGCCTCGCCTGAGCAGGAGAAAGATGAACCAGTACTGGCTCTAACAAAGTCTGTGCCGGAATGCCATCTGGTTTTCTCTGGAGAAATCGCTCAAACAGAACACGCTCATGAGCCGCATGCTGATCAATAAGATACAAACCATCTGGACCTTCTGCAACCAGGTATGCCATAGCCACCTGTCCAACCAGACGCAACAATGGCAACATCCCAGATGGAAGGGGTGACTGGACGTGATGCGATGGGTTTTCCAGGACAGAAGACTCCGGTTCTTCAGCCGTTGTCTCAGAAGAAAACCACGTGCCCTGTGCCTGACGAGACATTTCCCAGGCAGGATCAATTGTGGATTGTCCAGTCACTGGTCGTTGCCAGACTGAAGGTGGAACAACCGACGGTACAGGATTGGCAGTCAACAATGCTCTCCGAACAGCACGAGAGACGGCACTGAACACTCGATCGGGATTTCGAAAACGGACTTCGGCTTTGGTCGGATGAACGTTGACATCCACCTCTTCAGGATGAAGGGAAACGAAGAGGATTGCCATCGGATATCGCCCAACCATGAGCATGGTGTGATAGGCTTGAAGCAGAGCAGTATTGAGGGCTGTATCCTGCACCCAGCGTCCGTTAACAAAAAAAGTGATCTCTTTCCGATTGGAACGAGTTAATCCCACCGGGCTGGTAAAGCCGGATACTGATACCATATCGTCCTCGTATTCAACCTCCAGCATCTGGCGGGAAATATCTATGTCATACATCTGCGCCAGCACTTCCCTGCGGTGTCCGTTGCCCGCCGTTTGGAAAACGGGGGTTCCATCATGGAATAATTGAAAACGAACATGAGGATAAGCCAGAGCATACCGCGTAACCAGCGCATCAATTTGTTGTCGTTCTGTCTGATCACGCTTCAAGAACTTCAAACGGGCGGGCACGTTAAAAAACAGGTCCTCTACGCGCACCAGAGTGCCCACAGGGGCTCCCACCATTTCCACAGCACCCACTTTCCCGCCATCTACTCGAATCCGGGCGGCTGTAGTTTGTTGCGGCGGTCGGGAAACCAGCGAAAAGTGCGAAACGGACGCAATCGAAGCCAAGGCTTCCCCGCGAAACCCCAGTGTGGCAATTTGGAATAAATCTTCAGCAGTTTGGAGTTTACTGGTGGCATGACGCATCACCGCCAGCGCCAGTTCCTCTTGAGGAATGCCGTTGCCGTCATCTGACACTTCAATCAACCGACGTCCTGCACTTTCCACCCGAACAACGATCTGATGAGCCTGAGCATCCAGAGCATTCTCAATCAATTCTTTGACTACAGAGGCAGGACGTTCTACCACCTCGCCGGCAGCGATCTGGGACGCTACTTCTTCTGGTAAGATATGGATGGGCATGCTGTGGATTATACATTAATCTAACTCTCTCATCCCATACAATGAGTTACGGTATACTTTGCCTATGACATTTACCACGCTGTTCATTGATTTAGATGACACACTATATCCCCCTGAAAAAGGGGTCTGGGACGCCATCGGGGAAAAAATCAACGAGTACATGGAAACCCGTGTAGGTATTGCGGCGGAAGATGTTTCCACTTTACGAGAAAGCCTGTACCGAACATATGGGACCACTCTGAGAGGACTGATGATTACCAGAGGGATTGACCCTGTTGATTACCTGAAATTTGTTCATGATATTCCTCTCAAAAAATTTCTGCACCCTGCACCCGAAATCCGCCAGATTTTATTGAAGTACCCTTTGCGGAAAATTATTCTGACCAATGCAGACCGCAATCACGCCCTCAGGGTTTTGAAAGTGCTGGAACTTGATGGGGTTTTTGAACAAATTATTGACATCATGGATATGCTTCCCTATTGCAAACCTTTACCTGAAGCCTTTAAAAAGGCACTGGAAAAAGCAGGGTCCCCACAGGCAACAGAATGTATTTATCTGGATGATAATGTTTCAAACCTAAGCGCTGCAAAAGCACTGGGCTTTTATACGATCCATGTTCATCCTGCGATAATCTGCACAGAATGTCACAACCATATTCCCTACCTGCAACATCTTCCCCAGGTACTTGATCCATTATTATCGGAGGATCACCGCTCATGAAAGAGATTGGAATTCTTGGATGGTGTGCCATTGGGTTCCTGGTTATTTTCATTATCGGGTTCAATTTATGGTTATACGAATTTTTTAAGAACAAAGGGGAAATCCCTGAAATCCAGGTCATTCGTCGTTCTTTTCAGACACTTCAAAATCCTTTTGGCAAAGAGCAGGAACAAATTTCAGAATTAGCAAAACGAGTTCGGGAAATATCTCCTCCATCTGCAAAGAAAGAATAAAAAGGAAACACGGTTTGTTGTATAATGCCCCAAATGAGGTTTTCATCCAATCTTAAGCCTGCCATGATACCCTCATGGCAAGGAGTAATTTATGAATAAGTCCATTCGTTACTTCGTCTTTGGTTTTTTCGCGCTGATTCTGTTAGCAGGTGCCTTCTCTGGCGGGATTGTTGTGGGCTGGTTACTTCCCGAAAGAAGTGTATCTGCTTCACCTTCAGGTCCTTTCCCTTCCTCTTCAAGCACCACAGGAGGAACTCCAAAGGATCTGGAACAGTTATTTAAACCCTTCTGGGAAGCGTGGAATATCGTTAATGATCAATATGTAGAGCAACCAGTAGATCAGGAAAAACTGATGCGCGGTGCCATCAGCGGGATGTTGCAATCGCTGGGAGACCCGCATACTTCATATATGGATCCTGATCAATTCCGGCAAGCCAATATGCCCATGAGTGGCGAATATGAAGGCATTGGCGCCTGGGTGGATATTACCGGCGCATATGTGAAAATCATCAGTCCAATGCCAAACTCACCAGCAGAGAAGGCGGGTTTAAAAGCCGGAGACATTATTCTGAAAGTGGATGGCGAAGATATGACCGGAATTGATGGCAACCTGGTCTTGAGACGCATCCTTGGACCAGCAGGAACTAAAGTGACTCTCACGGTTCAGCGGGAAGGAGAAAGCGAACCGCTGGAATTTACCATCACCCGCGCCAAAATTACCATTCCGAGCGTGGAAAGTAAAATGCTCGATGACGAAATTGGCTACATTCGACTGTTCACTTTTGGTGAAAAAACCACCGATGAACTGAAAAACGCCCTGAAAGATCTTCTCAAGCAAAATCCGAAAGGACTGGTCCTGGATTTGAGGAACAACGGCGGCGGTTACTTAACTACTGCCATTGAGGTGGTTTCTCAGTTTATTGATAAAGGTGTCATCATGTACGAGGAATATGGGGATGGTCGGGAAAAATCCTTCAATGCCATTCCCGGTGGACTGGCAACCAAGATTCCTCTGGTTGTGCTTATCAACGAAGGAACTGCCTCTGCCTCTGAAATTACCGCCGGGGCTATTCAGGATTATCAGCGTGGAATTCTGGTAGGGACAACATCATTTGGAAAAGGTTCGGTGCAGAATTGGGTGGCGCTGGAAAATGATCAGGGTGCCATCCGTGTCACCGTGGCTCGCTGGCTTACACCCAATAAGCGCCAGATCAATGGTTCCGGGCTGACACCTGACGTGGTAGTTCCGCTGACCGAAGAAGACATCAAAGCCGAAAGAGATCCCCAGTTGGACAAAGCCGTTGAACTGTTAAGAAGCGGAAGCGCGAACGTGACTCCATAGACGGAGAATCCAAAAATAAACAGGTTGGAGTGTGAAATTTCCAACCTGTTTATTTTTTAAGCAAATAGGCAAACGCCATTATAATCGGTGATGTGAAAAAGTTTCTCATCGCTCTTGTCCTCCTGCTTGGCGTCCTTTTCATCATCGGGCGAGCCGCAGAAATGCAGGATATTGGAAAAGTTCTCCAACGGGGAGAGTTCGGTTGGATTTTTCTGGCATTTGTGCTCTTATTGGGGTGGTTTTTAAATTTAGGACTCACTTACCAATCCATCTATAACATTCTGGACATGCCTGTCTCTGCGTTCTACATGACGCGATTAGCAACTGCGGTAAACTTTCTGAACATCGTTGCGCCCAGCGCAGGGCTAGGCAGTGTAGCCGTTTTCATGTCTGATGCAGTTTCCAACAATCGCTCAACGGGAAAAACTGCCATTGCCGCTGTCATATTTGTATTACTGGAATATGTTGCCGTCCTTACTGTTTTAATTTTCGGGCTTGCTGAACTTGCCTATCGGAATAACTTACACTGGGCAGAAATTCTAGCCTCGTTGATATTGCTCATTGGTGCGCTTGGACTGGGTGTTTTGCTTTACATTGGCATGCAGTCGGCTTCTCTCTTGGCAAAGGTGCTTCAATGGGGAGCGCACACTGTTAATCGCCTGCTTAAGCCTTTTATTCACAGAGAGTACCTTTCAGAAGAACGAGCCCACGAATTTGCTTATGAAGCCGCTGAAGGCATTGCTATCATTCGAAATCATCCGAAGAAAATTATCCGCCCCATTTTGTTTGCACTGTTGAATAAAGCCCTTCTCATTGGAATACTCACCTTAACTTTTTTAGCCTTTCACGTCCCCTTTACTCCCGGCGTTGTGATTGCTGGATTCAGCCTTGCCTCTCTATTTCTGATTGTATCCCCCACGCCGGCAGGGATTGGAATTGTCGAGGGAGTCCTTACCGTGGCTTTGCGCTCCCTGCAGATTCCCATTGAAGATGCGGCAGTCATTACGATGGCATACCGGGGTATTACTTTCTGGGTACCTTTACTTGTGGGTATGGTCACTTTTAGAACACTCCCACATCATCACTAATTCATGATAAAAATTCTTCGTTATATAATTGTGAAAAAGAAGTGGATCAGGTTTACCTGACCTTAACGGATCTTCAACTCAAAAAATGTTATATTTATTAGTGAAAATAAACTTGTCTGGTGAATTATTTTATGCTAGACTGAATTCAAAGGGCAACTTGCCCGAAAGAGAGGGGAAGCGCAAATGGCAGAGAAAATCCTGATTGTGGATGACGACGTACAAACCCTCCGTCTTGTAGGGTTAATGCTGGAACGCCAGGGGTACAAAATTCTTGCCGCCAGTAACGGTACCCAAGCCATCTCCATGGCACGAACGGAGCGACCGGATTTAATTTTGCTGGATGTCATGATGCCCGATGTGGATGGGTTTTCGGTTGCCCGAACATTACGAAAAGAGCCTGAAACTGCCGATATTCCCATCCTGATGTTCACTGCCAAAGCCCAGGTGGAAGATAAAATTGCCGGATATGAAGCAGGCGCTGATGATTACCTCACCAAGCCCATTCATCCAGCCGAATTAACTGCCCATATGCGCGCCATTCTCTCACGCAACAAAGGGCGGATGGGCGTTCCTGTCGAAAGAGGCTATACAATTGGGGTGATTGGTGCAAAAGGTGGACTGGGGGTTTCATCCCTCACGCTGAACGTAGCCATTAATTATTTCCAAAACACCAAACAGGAAGTCATCGCCGCAGAATTGCGCCCCGGACAGGGTTCCTGGAGCACAGAGTTGGGAATTCAATCCTGTGAGGGGTTAAACAACCTCCTCCGCTTGAGCCCCTCGGACATCAACGTGGCTACCGTCGAGAACGAATTGATACGCGTTCCCTATGGGATTCGCCTTTTGCTGGCTTCACCATACGCTAAAGACGTTCCTTTGATGAAAAATACCGCCAGCATGGAAGCCGTTGTTGACCAGCTTTCGCTGATTGGTCGAGTGACTTTCCTTGACATTGGCACAAATGCCCATCTGGCATTGGATGAAATTCTGAATCTGACTAAAGAAATCATTGTTGTCACAGAACCCTTCCCAGCGGCAATTGCCCGAACCCGCATCCTCATCGAAGATCTCAAGCAAAGGGGCTTTGGAAAAGGAAAACTGCTTTCCCTGGTTGTTGTAAACCGCATCCGCGCTGACGTGCAGCTTTCGGTAACTCAGATCCAGGAGATGCTGGGGTACAGCGTTTCGCAGGTCATCCCGCCTGCACCTGAAGTCTCATTCCAGGCGGCAACCAGAAATCTACCCTTGATTCAGGTGCAGATTGGCGGAATGCTGAGCCTCCAGTACAGCCGCTTAGCTGAAGCCATTGCCGAACGTGTCAACGTCTGAAGACTCCTTGCTGGATGAAAGAATTACCCTTGCCCGGAAAATCCTCCGGGAGAGTCGATATGTAGTCGCATTTACCGGGGCGGGTATTTCTACCCCTTCCGGGGTACCTGATTTTCGTTCCGCAGGAAGCGGTTTATGGGAACGGTTTAACCCCTTGGAAGTTGCCTCGTTGAGCGTATTTCTTGCCAATCCGAAAAAATTTTGGGATTGGAAACGCCCACTTTTGAGACAAATGTGGACAGCACAACCCAATGATGCGCATTGGGCTCTGGCAGAAATGGAACGGTTGGGCATCCTCCGGGCTGTGATTACCCAGAATATTGATGGACTTCATCAACGCGCGGGTAGTCAAATTGTTTTAGAACTCCATGGCTCCATTGATCACCTGGAGTGTCTGGAATGCCATGCTACTTTTCCAATGGAAAACTTTCGTGAACTTCTGGAAACCAGTGAGAGTATGCCTCGATGCCCGAAAGATTCTTCCGTATTGAAACCGACCATTGTGCTGTACGAAGAGATGCTTCCTGATGATGTCTGGATGGAAGCCAGGGAGCATACCCGGAAAGCAGATTGCATGCTGGTAATTGGTTCCTCTTTAGAAGTGTTTCCCGCCAGCGAATTGCCACTGCAGGCCGTTTCTCAGGGGGCACACTTAATCATTAACAATTTTTCGCCAACCCGTCTCGATCATCTGGCTACTGTACTGCTTCCCTGGGACGTCTGTAAAGTCCTCCCCTTACTGGTATCCTGAAATAATCATTCATAATTTTTGGAGGCGCATCGGCTATTGACATATCTCAATTCTCTGGTATATTCAAACATTATTTAGCAAGCCCCCCTTATCCTTTACCAACACAGCAAACATCGGAAAATTTCTTTTGAGAGGTGATGAACCCTTCTCATAAATTTATTCATTGAAAGGAGGTGAGCGCCCGATCAGAGCAATAAAAAAAGAAGACCTCTGATCACCTCAAAAGGTCTTATCATACCTGTAAACATTTCCCTGAAAAAAGAAAAATCCAAAGGAGGAATAGAATTTTATGAAGACCCGTATTGCTGTATTTGTATTGCTGATTGTCGCCCTGATGGTGACAGCCTGTCAGGCAGGTGGTGGGGGTACCATCAAAGTGGCTGTTCTGGCTCCCATGAGCGGACAGGTTTCCACGTTTGGTATTTCAACCAATAACGGCGTCCAGCTGGCAGTTGAGGAATGGAATGCCAAAGGCGGAATCAACGGAAAGAAAATTGAAACAGTGGTCGCCGACAGCCAGTGTTCTGCTGACCCTGCCGTGAATGCCGCGAACAAAGTCATCCAGGAAGATAAAGTCAAGTTCATCATTGGTGAGGTTTGCTCCAGCGCCTCCATCCCTGTATCGGAAATTGCTGAAGCCAATCAGGTGGTTCAAATCAGCCCCACCTCGACAAACCCCCAGGTAACTTTGAACAAAGATGGCTCCACCAAGAAGTATGTCTTCCGCGCCTGCTTCATTGACCCCTTCCAGGGAACGGTGATGGCAAAGTACGCGCTCGATAAGGGATACAAAACTGCCTTTATCATGTTCGATCAGGGCAATGACTATGTGCGCGGACTGGCTGAATACTTCGAAAAAGCCTTCACTGAAGCCGGTGGCAAGGTTGTGGGCAAAGAATCCTATACCAAGACCGACACCGACTTCTCTGCCATCCTGACCAAAGTGGCTGAATCCAAAGCCGAAGTGCTCTTCCTGCCCGATTACTACCCGATTGTGAACCTGGTAGGTGCGCAAGCCAAAGAAAAAGGCGTAACCGCTGTGATGATGGGTGGCGACGGTTGGGATTCTGCCGATCTTGACCTCAAAGCCGCGGATGGTGGATTCTTCTCCAATCACTACTCCCCTGAAGATCCTCGTCCAATTGTGCAGTCCTGGGTAGCCAACTACCAGAAGAAATACAACGCCGTCCCCGATGCGCTGGCAACTCTGGGCTATGACGCGGCAAACCTGCTCTTTGCGGCAATCCAGAAAGCCGGAACCGATGACCCCACCAAGGTTGCCGAAGCGCTGGCTTCTCTGGAATACGAAGCAGTTTCAGGCAAGATCACCTTCGATGCTCAACACAACCCGGTAAAGAACGCCGTTGTGCTCTCCGTAAAGGATGGAAAGGTTTCCTTCTCCGCCTCGGTGGCACCATAAACTGAAACTGGAACAAAGAGGGGCGGATAGCGCTCCGCCCCTCTTTCTCACAGGTCAATGTCTCGTCCGGGAGCATTTTCCACCAGCATTTACCCTTTCAGGGGAATTTTGATTTGTTCTCCTCTGGTTTTTTCGGTGCGCAAGCAACGAGGAAAACCAATTTAAATTTGATCCGTCGGGGTAACTCATATGAATCGTTCTGAACCGATAAGGAAAGCCCCTTCTTTTTTAGAATCTCTGGTCCAACGGCGAACACTGGGATATTTGCTATTAGGGCTGGTCCTGCTGGTAGCCATCTGGCGCCTGGGGAATGCACTGCTTGAGAATCCATCTCTATTCCTTCAGCAAGTGACCAATGGTTTGCAGATTGGATTTGTTTATGCCCTGATTGCGCTCGGGTACACCATGGTGTATGGCATTGTGCGGTTAATTAACTTTGCCCACGGTGACGTGTTTATGGTGGGGGCATTCACCAGTTTTTACGCCATTTCTCGCATTCAATTACACCTCTGGACCCGGGCTCTTTTCCCTGACCTGAACCCCTTCATTGCCGATGTCATTGGCACAATTTCTGTTGTGCTTCTCTCCATGGCTGTATGTGCCCTTCTTGCCGTCACCATTGAACGGGTGGCATACAAACCCCTGCGCAATGCACCCAGAATCTCCGCTTTGATTACCGCCATTGGGGTATCTTTCTTTCTGGAGTATTTTGGCGCTCTGAATTTCGTTTATACCGCAAACTACATCACCTACCGGCGCCCATTCGATGTAATTACCTGGGTGATTGGGGATCAGGGCGTGCAAGTTCTCCAAAAAGGGCAGGAAGTGCCTGCAGGAGCGATTATTTTCTCCAACATTTCTTTCATCATCATCGTTGTTTCCATTATCCTTCTGGTTTTACTCCAGTACTTCGTCAAGAATACCCGCACCGGAAAAGCCATGCGAGCCACTGCATATGACCGCCAAACGGCTCGCCTGATGGGTGTGGATGTGGACGCCACCATTTCAACCACTTTTGCCATAGGCGCAGCACTGGCTGGGGCGGCAGGGGTATTGTATGCCATCGCTTACCCGCAAGTAGTCTTCTGGATGGGGATTATTCCAGGGTTGAAAGCGTTCGTTGCGGCTGTGCTGGGAGGAATCGGGAGTATTCCCGGCGCAGTTGTGGGCGCTTTAATTCTTGGACAGGCAGAGACGCTCAGCGCTGCGTATATCTCCACCCCCATGCGCGACGCCATTGCCTTTTCCATTTTGATCATCGTTTTACTGGTCCGCCCCACCGGTATCTTTGGAGAAGCCCAACGGGAGAAGGCATAGTATGAAACACATCAGTCGAACTACCCTGATCTTCCTTGGAAGTATTGTGACTTTCACCCTCGTGGTGCAGGTCCTTATCTCGCTGGGTGTGCTTAGCCCGTTCTGGAACACCATTCTCCGGCAAGGGGCTGTCATGGCAATTGTTGGGCTTGGGCTCAACCTGATCTACGGATTCAATGGACAGTTTTCCCTGGGGCAATGGGGATTCTATGCAATTGGTGCCTATTCTGCCGCAGATATCACCTATCGTTGGACAAACGACGCCAATTCCAACGGGTTGACAGTTCTGTTCTTTACCATTTTGCTGGTTGGCGCCTCTATATTGATTCTTTATCGCGTGTTTGGCAAAATTCGTGGTGTAGATCCGCTTTCGGCATTTGCCATTTATCTCATTGCCGCAGTGGGTTTGACTGCCCTCGCTGTTTCAATTGGTAACCTGACTGCGCCGGCAGTAAATGCCATACTCAAAGCCTTACCAACCAATATTGCCAATACGCTGGTCTATCTGCTGGCAGTTATCATAGGCGGCATCCTTGCGGCAGAGGTAAGTTTTCTGTTTGGCTTACCCGTGCTTACCCTCGGGTCAGATTATTTTGGCATTGCCACACTGGGTTTCACCATCATCGTTAAAGTCCTGTTAGACAATTCTGACGTCATGTTCGGTTTCGTGGAGATGAAAGGGGCGCGCGGGATGATTGGTATTCCCAAACTCACCTCATGGATCTGGGTTATGCTGTTCTTGATCCTGGTAATCGTCATCACCCGCAACCTGTTACATTCCAGTTACGGACGCGCCATCATCTCCGTTCGAGAGGATGAAATTGCCGCTAAAGCAATGGGAATTGACATTGGACATTACAAGACCCTTACCTTTGTGCTGGGTTGTCTGTTTGCCGGTCTGGCAGGCGGGCTGTACGCACACATCAACGGATTTCTGCATCCCGACTCCTTTAACTTTATCAAATCCTTTGACCCCATGATCATCGTCGTCTTTGGAGGGTTGGGCAGTGTGACCGGGACAGTATTTGCCGCCTTTGCCTGGCAATTGGTGCTGGAAGGCATTCTGCGTAGTATTCTGCCGCCCGGGTTCGAAACCTGGCGGTATGTGGTTTATCCCCTGCTACTGCTGGTAATGATGTTGCTGAAGCCCAACGGGTTGTTTGGAAATTATGAAATCCCATACCTGAGGCAAGTTCTTCCACCCCTGAAGAAACCGGCAACCGAAACCCAAACTCCAGCGGCTAAGGAGAGCCTATGAGTGAACAAACTTCCACGCAAACGCGCCAATCCCGATCCAACGGACAGGAAATCCTTCGCATTGAAGGGTTGACCAAATTGTTTGGCGGTTTGAAAGCCGTGAATAACTTCAGCCTTTCGCTCAATAAAGGCGATTTGAACGGTCTGATTGGACCCAACGGCGCAGGGAAAACCACCGTTTTCAATATGATCACAGGGGTATACGTTCCCACCTCCGGGTCAATCCGATTCAACGGACAGGAAATAGCCGGACTGGAGCCACATAAAATTAATCAGATGGGCATCGCACGCACTTTTCAAAACATTCGTCTTTTCTCCAATCTAACCGTGCTGGACAACGTGCGAATTGCTTATCACCCTCATGCAGGCTATAGCCTTACGGACGCAATTTTCCACAATAGCAGGTACAAGGAAAACGAACGCATTCTCACCGAAAGAGCACAAGAGTTTTTAGCCGTTTTCAACCTGCAGGACCGGCAACATGAGATTGCGAAAAACCTCCCATATGGGGAGCAACGCCGACTGGAAATCGCACGAGCCCTTGCTGCAGAACCCAAATTGTTGCTTCTCGATGAACCTGCAGCCGGAATGAACCCGGCTGAATCTGTTGCGTTGATGGACTTGATCCATTTTATTCGAGAACGCTTTGATTTGACCATTCTGCTCATTGAACATCAAATGCGGGTGGTGATGGGAATTTGTGAATACATCACGGTTATGGATTTCGGTGAGGTCATCGCTCGAGGAACACCTGCTGAAATTCAGGCAAACCCGCGCGTTGTTGAAGCATATCTCGGACCTGGTTCTGCCGCATTATCCGAAAAATTTAGACGGAAGAGAACGCTATGATGCTCGAAGTAAAAGACCTCAACGTGTACTATGGCGCAATTCACGCCCTCAAAGGGGTAACCTTCCATGTGGATAAAGGCGAAATCGTCACCCTGATCGGTGCAAATGGCGCTGGGAAGTCCACCACCTTAAACACCATTTCAGGGCTATTGAGAGCCCGTCAGGGAAGTATTTTGTTCCAGGGAGAAGATATTACCCGCACCATGCCTCAGGACATTGTCCGTAAAGGCATCGTTCAGGTTCCCGAAGGGCGTAAAATTTTCGCCACCCTCTCCGTTTTGGAAAATCTGGAAATGGGCGCCTATCTTAACAAAGATAAAGCCCAAATTCAACGAGATTTAGAGATGGTGCTGGATCGATTCCCTCGATTGCGGGAACGACGCAACCAGTACGGGGGCACGCTCTCCGGTGGAGAACAGCAAATGCTCGCTATCGCTCGGGCTTTGATGTCACGTCCCACCCTGCTTTTGCTGGATGAACCATCTATGGGGCTCTCTCCTATTCTGGTTGAGCAGATTTTTGAAATCATCCAGGATATCAACCAGCAGGGTACAAGTATTCTCCTGGTTGAGCAGAATGCTCAAATGGCGCTTTCCATCGCTGATCGCGGGTACGTACTGGAAACAGGACGTGTTGTGCTGGAAGGTCCGGCGCAAGAACTTCTCCATAACCCCATGGTGATTGAAGCCTACCTTGGAGGGCATGGATAGACCAACAGGCAGGTGATCTATGAAAACTTATGAAAAAATCCTCTACTTTTTTCTTCTCCCCATCCTTGCAGTGTTGTTATATCCCCCTCAATCGCTTCTCAAGGGCGTCGGGGTCGTTATGGCGGCTGTGCTTTTGTTTGTCCTGATCGGATACTTCCTCTTAAAGGGAAAAGAACTGGCTTTAACCTTCATGATTTTCATGCAGGGAATGAACGTCATCGTCCGATTGATGATGTTCTTTAGTACCGGCTTCACCAATCAAGGACAACCTAATGTGCCTTTTCTAATTACCTGCTTTTTGGGCTTGGCACTTTCCTTCTGGTTACTCGTCCGCCTCGATCAGCAAGATATTCGCCTTAGCATGATCGGTTAAATTTTCTTCAGCAATAGAAAAAGGCATCCAGTTTTATGGATGCCTTTTTCTATTCCGATTCCGCATCATCTTCCCAATCCAGCACTTCCCTAACCTGAGAGGTGGGAGAGGCAGGACCAATCACACCGGCATCCTCAAGTGCATCAATCAGTCGTGCAGCCCGCGTGTAACCAATGCGGAGTTTTCGCTGTAACATAGAAATAGAGGCTTTACCTTCCTGGCGAACAATGCGTTTGGCATCTTCCAGCAATGGATCACCTTCCCGACTTCCCAGTTCAGAGTCAAACAGAGGAACCTGCGTCAAGGGCACGCTGGGAGGCAAATCCATATTGACCGGTTCGATTATGTTATTCGATTCCCCAGACGTTTGGCGAGTGGAACGCATGTTCATATCCTGAAGACGCCAAAAATCCACCAAACGCTGGATTTCCAGATCTGAGACAAAAACGCCTTGAATACGAACCGGCGCTGAGGCATCAGGGGCTTGAAAGAGCATATCACCCCTCCCCAGCAAACGTTCCGCGCCAGGCTGGTCTAAAATGACCCGGCTGTCCACCCCCGAGGCAACTGCAAAAGCAATTCTGGCGGGAAAATTCGCCTTAATTAAACCCGTAATCACATCCACAGAGGGACGCTGGGTGGCTAACACCAGATGAATCCCGGTTGCACGGGCTAACTGCGCCAGCCGTGTCAAACTGCGTTCGGTTTCCTCTGGCGCCATCATCATCAGGTCTGCCAATTCATCTACCAGCACTACCAGATAGGGAAGCGGTGGGGAGAATTTCCGATTATACTCGGCAATATTACGGACACCGGATTGTGAAAAGCGATGATAGCGCGCATCCATTTCGCGCTGTACCCATTGCAGAGCCCCAACAACCTTTTCTGCTTCCGTCACTACGGGCGCAAGAAGATGGGGG
This sequence comes from Anaerolinea thermophila, assembly GCF_020723905.1. Classification (GTDB taxonomy): domain Bacteria; phylum Chloroflexota; class Anaerolineae; order Anaerolineales; family Anaerolineaceae; genus Anaerolinea; species Anaerolinea thermophila_A. Next base: position 234,924 of record NZ_DYHZ01000003.1, on the reverse strand, counting down.
ATGCCATTGTAACCGGTTAATTCCACGCGTTTGGGGTCTACCAGGATCAAACGCAAATCTACCGGCGTATTATGTAAAAGCAAACAGGTCAGAATGGAATTGACACACACCGATTTTCCTGAACCTGTTGTCCCTGCAATCAACAAATGAGGCATTGTTGCCAGATCATACGCCACAGAATGCCCTGCAACATCCTTTCCCAGCGCAAAACGCAGCGGTGACCGGATTTTGCGAAAAGATTCGCTTTCGATAACCTCTTTTAACATCACCCGGCTGATCTGAATATTTGGGACTTCAATCCCCACATAGTGGCGTCCAGGAACTGGTGCCTGAATACGAATGCGCGGCGCTGCTAACGCCAGAGCAAGATCATCAGCAAGGGCGGCGATTTTGCCTACACGCACCCGCATACGTCCACTGCGGGTCTCAATAAAATCTGGCTCTACCCCAAATTGAGTCACTGTTGGACCACGGCTGATTTCAACAACATGCACGGGGGCGCCAAAGGATGCCAGCGTTTCCTCAATCAGGCGTGCCCGCTCGGCATCCACGTTTGTTTGGATGGTCTCTTCGATGGGCGGATCAAGAATTTCATCCACAGAGGGCAATTGCCACAGTTGTTGAGAGGGAGACGGCAATTGCTCTCCTTCTGTTCGATGAACCAATGAGGTCGGTACACGATCAGAACGGTTTCTCTCCCCCACCTTTCTCGGAGAAGGTTTTTGCTCAACAGATGGAGTAAAAGAAGAAGGTTCGGTATGGTGAACGGGTAAGGGTTTAAAGTCCTCGGGCAATTCCTCCCGCTCCAGAGGGGCAGGTGAGGGAGAAAATGCAGATGTACGCCCACGCAAGTGATGTTCAGAAGTTGTCTTTAAGTTTTGCGATTGCCGGGCAAGACGGTGTATTTGATTCCGGATCCATGTTATCAAATCAACCACGGCAATATCAGCGGTCATGACAATACCCAGGACTAATCCCGCCAGAAGTAATACCCATGCCCCTGCCTGCCCGATCGCTGAAACCAGTGCCCTCTCCAACACAGCACCGATATACCCCCCACCTTTACCAGCACCAGCAAGGTCCCACCCTCCCCCACTGGAAAGGTGTAACATTGCCAGTATCACCCCGTAGAGCAGGGCAATACCCGCTGCTCGTTCTAACGAAGGGGACGGGAAACGATCGACATTGCGTAAAACCAACCAGAAACCCAGTGCCAGGAATAACAAGGGTAGGATGAAAGCCCCGTTCCCTCCCAGCAGTTGCATGGCTGTTACCCACCAGCGTGTCAAGATTCCATGTTGAGAAGAAAACAAACTCAGCAGAGATAGAAGCCCAATCAAAGCCAGTAAGGCTCCCAACAAATCCATTTTCCGTTCGGGAGTAAGGCTATCCCACCAGCTAATGCCGGGTTTTTGAGGAGTGAGAACCTTTTTGCCTGACCTGGTTTTGGAAGGCGCAAGGGCAGGTTGCCTTCCAGCAGGTTTGCTTCCTTTAGCAGAAGGCTTATTCCCTCTGGAGGATGAGACCTCTTTACTCTTTTTCGGCTTCGGCTTGTTCACTGGAAATCCCTATCCTAAGGTTTAAAGCAGGCACATTATAGCACATGCTTTCTACCTGAAGAAAAACATGTATACCAGATCAGGGAGAACTTTGGAATAAATTACCACCAGATCCGAAACGAAGCGCGTGTTGTGGTCGTCTTTTCCTGGACCACTACCGTGACAACTACTTCTACTTTTGTTCCTGGTTTGTAACTACCTAAAGGAATTGCGCCCTGGGTTAATCCTGATGAATCTGTTTCTTTCAATCGCATCGGGTCGGTAGATTTGCCATCAACGACAACCTGAAGGGAAACAGGGACATTCTCCAGAGGATTGCGATACTGGTCCCGCACGATGATGTAAATAGTCTGGATCTCGCTGGACTTAATGGCAATTTTGGCGGGGAATACCATCACCCGGGGTTTAATGGGTGCTTCTATGATATTTCCAGGTACGTGACAATCCTGCAGTGTTCGAGGGAATTTGTTGCGATCGAAATCAACTCTGCCCAGTTCTGTCAGGCTAACCCTCAGCCCTTCTGGTCGTTCAGGCCACCATTCAAAACGTGCATTTTCAAAATACTGAACCAGACGATTATTGGGTAGTTTTAATAAATTGGAAATGGGAAGCCCAAAGACTTTCTGCCCGCCATAGCGATCATAAAATTTTAGAAAGTCAAAACAAACGCTTTTATCATTTGGGAACGTCCGACAAGCCCCTGGAGAAAGCGGGAGTTCTGCCGGCGGAAGATTTTCAAAATTCAAACTTCCAAGTGGGGACAAACGGACACGTTGTCCAGCGGGTAAATCGGGAGAAAATTCGATACGAGCGCGCGTAAAATACTGGATCTTTTCACTGGGTTTCAATGGGTTATCAAATAAATTCGTAATCGGTTCTCCCAGGATAAACGAGGCATCCGGGATACTATTATAAAATTCCCGAATTTCGCCTTCCAGAATATAACAGGAATCCCCCTGAGGGACCGTAACGGCAAGTCCTGGGTGGGTGGATTGCAACACAGCAATGATCACCCCCAGAACGATCAACCCTAAACCCCATTTCTCCCAGAATATTTTCATACTCAAATTATGTCATATTTTTCAAATACGCGCAAATGAATAGGTTGATACAATTCCCTCACATCCAAGGCTAAAACAACCAGGTTTTTACATAGAATTCGCCACAACCAGACTGTTCAACTTTTCTTTGAAAAAGCACTTGTAAAATGAACATTTATTTGCTATAGTAGTATTAACTCATCTGCCGGTAGCCCCCCTCTACTGGCAGATGAGTCGTTTTATCCTTTTTTCTTAATTTGAAGTTCTTGCGACCTTTCCCACTCACTCACAGCAGTACGCAATAATTCCTTTACCTCTCCCTCTGGTACACTGTCAATTCCTTCGTACACCTGTCCTTCAATGCGTACCAGAACACCTCTTCGCGGATCCTCAGCCAGAAAAATGTTTTTTCCTTCGTAAGGAGTGCCTTCCAATTTCTTCTGGAAAATTTCATCAATCTGTTGCACAATGCTCTTGGGTGGTTCTTTCCTGGGAGGTTGCATTGCATCTGCAAATGCAGTGGTAACTCCAGTAATTATATTGGGCGAACGAACGGGTTCCACAGATAAAGAAACGGAAGGCGGTTCAGGCAACCTGACGGAGACATTCTCTGTTGGAGCCGATGCTGGCGTTTCACCAATACCCAGCCAATCTCTCACATCACTAAGGATGGCTAATAATTTACCTCGATTCTCAGCCGAAAGTTCAGAGGGCTTTTCAATGAGTTCCCCTTTCCACTCCAACCTGATTCGCTTGTTCAAGGGATCCTGAAAAACGCCCAACAGTAAAGGGACAGACCTTTCCGGAACAGAAGAAACAGCTTTGGAAAGCAACTCTTCGGTTTCGTCTTTCTCTTTACCAGCCCGCCAGGTAGCAACAAGCCATCCAAAAACATAGCCAATGGTGATGCATAGAAAGGCAATCACCAGAACCATTGTTACGGGAGAAGATGTGGAACCCGTTTCCATTCTAAACCTCTCATCATTACTACTTATAAAGATTATAGCATGGATAAAATTGTGATTGGGTTGCTATGTTCCTCCTTTTCTGGCAGAGAGATAAACAGTGAATCAACAAAAAATTCCAAACAACTTCTTAGAAAAGGATTGACATTCTGGGGTTTTTGATTGAAAATTCGTCCCTTGAAAACAATAATTATATTTCTTTTTGGGAGGGTTATGTTCAGGTGAACGCGCAACTCAAACTTGGGGAACACTACATTTGCGATCTCTCGGATTGCAATCGAGAATTACTTTATGATAGCGATCGTGCCGGCCAGTTATTCTCGAAAGCGGTCCGAGAGAGCGGTTTAACTGTGGTCGATGAGGGCTTTTTCCCGTTCAGTCCTCATGGATTCACGTGTTTCCTTTTGCTGGCTGAGTCTCATGCCAGTTTGCACGCATGGCCCGAATACGGCTATTGTGCAGTCGATCTGTTTACCTGCGATTTGGATCTGGACCTCACGCCGCTCATCAACCAGATCAAAGATATCTTTGGCGCATCCCAGTGCTCCATTCGCAAGGTCGCAAGAGTAGCAGAACTTGTAGGAGAACCAGAACATGTCAACTGCTGTTAACACTTTCCAACTTGATACATTTGAAATGCTCATGCCGGGGAGCGAAGGCACAGACCAACCCTGGGGTTGGCATCTGGTTTTGAATCTCTACGATTGCGACCCGGAGCGCATCCGTTCCGCAGAGGTAATCAGGCGTTACGTCATTGAGTTGTGCGACCTGATTGAAATGAAACGGTTTGGCGAGCCCATTATCGTGGATTTCGGAGAAGACCCACGCGTAAGCGGTTATTCGCTCGTTCAACTGATTGAAACCAGCAACATCACTGGACACTTTGCAAACCAGTCAAACGCGGCTTACATTGATATTTTTTCCTGCAAGAAATTCGATCCCGAAAAGGCTGCGGCTTTCACTATAGAAACTTTCCGTGCGGGAAGAGCAAAGGGGACATTTTTCAACCGTGAATGAGATCTGGTTTACCGAACAACTTCATCCGTATTACCGGAAATCCCTGCGGGTCAAGCAAGTGCTGGTAGATGAACAAACCCCCTTCCAGCACTTGCTCCTGCTGGATACGGAATTCTTTGGAAAAACACTGGTCCTGGATGGCATTATTCAGTTAACCGAACGGGATAATGCCGGGTACCATGAGATGATCACCCACGTTCCTATGCTTGCCCATGGTGCCCCGCGACGGGTACTCATTGTCGGCGGCGGAGACGGCGGAAGCCTTCAGCAAGTCCTGAAACATCCTTCTGTGGAAGAAGCCGTCGTTTGTGAACTGGATCGCCGGGTTGTGGAAGTCTCCAGAGAAGCCTTCAGCGCTTTTGGCGATCCCTGGGCAGATCCACGGGCGCGCCTGGTTGTTCAGGATGCCTTTGCATTCCTGGAATCGGGAACAGAGAAATTTGACGTGATCATCTCAGACACTACCGATCCCATTGGTATGGCTGAGCGCCTGTTCAGTGAAGAGTTTTACCGCCTCATGTTGCAAGCCCTAAATCCCGGAGGTGCTATCGCCACCCAATGCGAGCAAATGTTCTTTGACGCTTCGCTCATTCGGGAAATTTTCACTTTTGTGAAGGGATTGGTGGATCACCCTGCTTATTACCATGCCCTCATTCCCACCTACCCGGGAGGCGGCATTGGGTTCATGTATGTTTCCAATACGCCATGGACCGCAGGTCTCTCCCGTCCATTCCCGGAAGGGTTAAATTACCTGAACCCGGCGGTACACAGGGCAGCCTTTGCCCTTCCGGAATTTTTCCGAAAGCAACTGGAAGATTTGCTGGTAGATCAGTAACACCTACAGCAAACCCTCCCACTGAAGTTTCAGCGGGAGGGTTTTTATGCCAGAAGAAACCCCCATGCCATTAGAGAATATAACCTCAAAAGGGCACTGATTTTGTTGACATCAAAAAAAGGCTGTGTTAAAATCCAACCGCTTTCTGGAATGCCCCCATCGTCTAGCGGCCCAGGACGTGGCCCTCTCAAGGCCAAAACGAGGATTCGAATTCCTCTGGGGGCACTTTACTTTTTTAATGGCTTTTAGTTCTCCACGGATTCACCACAATCGAAGTTGATGCTGCAGAAGGCGCCCATTGACCAGTAAGAACGGAGCAGCGCGGTTGATGGGAACACCCAGGCGTTTCAGGTCATCTTCACTTTTTATTCGCTGGTTCCGCCGAGCCGATAAAATGGCTTGCGCAGTTTTTGGGCCAATTCCTGGTACACGCAACAGTTCCTTTGCTTCCGCCCGGTTTATTTCTACCGGCTTATGGATGAGATGAGTTTGCGCCCATGCCAGTTTCGGATCGGTCTCTAATGGCAGGTAACCTTCCCGGGTAAAAGGCAAATCCTCCACATCAAAACCATAATCGCGTAACAAAAAAGAAGCCTGATATAGGCGGTGCTCTCTCCATGGAGAACAGGCCGGGCGATCTTCAAAAGGAGTATCAGAGGTGGGTGAAAATCCGGAGAAATAGGCTCTTCCCAACCGGACCTTTTGATAAAGCCATGCAGTGACAGATAGCAACTCCAAATCACTCTCGCCTACGGCGCCGACAACAAATTGCGTTGTGCTGGAGGGCCAGCGAGATTTCCAGCCCTGCCAGGGTGGAAGAGTTTGCCGAATCTTCTCAATCCAGCGCAAAGGTTCTAACAATTCATCGAAAAAAATCTTCTGGGGAGCCAGTGCCTGTAAGCGCTGTGTATTTGGGCCTTCCAGATTGATCGAAACCCGATCAGCCAGTTGCATGGCGGCAACAACCTGATCATATTCCGCTCCAGGCATGATTTTCAGGTGAAGGTAACCCTGATACTGATACTTTTTTCGTAAAATCTCTGCGGTTGCCAACAGACGATCCTGAGTCCGTAAACCACCTCCAGCAATTCCACTGGACAGAAATGCTCCTTGAATTACCCCTCTGGTGGTTAAATCCACAACGGCTTTTGCCAGTTCCTCCGGTTTGAAAGTAATTCTACGAAAATCTCTCCCCATTCGAAACGGGCAGTAATGACAGTTCCGCTCACATGCCGAAGTAAGTAAAGATTTCAACAAGGGAATTTTCTTGCCATTGGGAAGCGTTGCAGTGGAAATTGGAAAATCCGCAGGACAAAAAGAAGGCACATCAGGAAGTGAATTGGTAAGTGGAGATCCCGGTAAAGAGACATCCTCTGCCACTTCCAAACGCATCTCGGATTGTAAAAGACGCATCTTTTCAAACGTATCCACGTTTTCATTATAGAACATTTGTTTCCATAATACAAGATTTTTATGAGTAAACTGGTTGAAAGGAACAGAAACCCTGATTTTCTGAAAACAAAAAGGCTCTGCATGAAAAAAATCAAGCAGAGCCAGAATATACCCTTTGTTAATTATCAGGAGGCAGAAACCGCTGCTTCAATTAACTCTTGTTCTTCTTTTTCGGCAACACTGATACCCTCTTTTTCATTTACGAAAGTTAGCAGGATTGCACCGATTATAAAGAAGAGAATCAGAGAGATAATTCCCAACCGGCTGTTCCCCATAAACTGGCTGACCAGCCCAAAAATTAACGGTCCAGCAATTCCAGCAAATTTTTCCGAGACGCTGAAAAAGCCAAAGAACTCTGCCGATTTGCTCTTCGGCACCATCCGACCAAACAGGGAACGGCTGAGCGCCTGGCTCCCCCCCTGAACAGTGGCAACCGCAAACCCCAATGCCCAGAAATGCCATTCTTTTTGCATGAAATACCCGGCAATGGCAATTCCTGTATAAACCAGCAGGCTCAAATAAATGCTCTGTTTCGTGCCAATCCGTTTGGCAAGCCATCCAAACAGGAAAGCAAACGGAATTCCAACAAACTGCACCATTAAGAGAGTGCCTATCAGCGTGGTTTGTCCAATCCCAATTTCCGCACCGTAAATGGTTGCCATTTTGATGATGGTACCAATGCCATCGTTATAAAACCAAAACGCCACCAGAAAGATAAACAAATCCCGGTAACGGGTAATTTCTCGAAAGGTGTGTCCAAGGCGATGAAAAGAAACCGCAACAGGATTTTTCCCACTCTCACCCGGCATGATTCTTCGAGGAGGTTCAGATACCCACTTCAACAACGGAATGCTGAAAACAAACCACCAAAGGGCAACACTGACAAAAGAAAGACGTGTCATTAATCCTGTCAGTTCCTGAGGCGCCAGCATAATCATTGCCAGATTAATTGCCAGCAATATACCACCACCCAGGTACCCGATGGCATATCCACGCGAAGAAACCTGATCAATTTCATCTGGCCCTGCCACATGAGGAAGCAGGGAATCGTAAAATACCAGCGAGCCGGCAAAACCAAGATCGCCAAGGATAAAGAAGATTGACGCCATCAGCCAGTCGCCCGTTCTGACAAAGTACAGCAGAGCCGTCGCAGTCACCCCTAAAAGCATGAAAATCGTGAGAAAACGTTTCTTTGCTCCACTGAAATCAGCAATTGCTCCAAGGATCGGGCTGAGAATTGCCGCAATGAGAAGTGAAATTGATGTGGTATAAGCCCAGTAAACCGTTGCAAGATTTCCTGGCAAATTAGCGGCAGCGACCGAGGCATAATACACCGGAAGGACTGCCGCCATAATGGTTGTGGCAAAAGCGGAATTTGCCCAATCATACATCGTCCATGCCCAGATAGCACGTTTATGTTGTTTCTCTTCCATACTTGTGCTCCTCTTTACAGATAAAATGATTATAGTATCAAACCCCAAAGCGAACTTCTGGTTTTCTTGAAAGGCGGAACGGTTCCGGATATAATTTGGATGCGCCCCAGTAGCTCAAAAGGATAGAGCAAGGCACTCCTAACGCCTTGGTTGGGGGTTCGAGTCCCTCCTGGGGCACTCATTTTTAAAAAACTCTTAGGAATTTTTAAGGTTATTCGTAAGGTTAAGGTAAGTTTTAACCCTTGATTTTTTGGAAGAAGTGAGTAAAATATTCCATAGATAAACGTCAGGGTGCCCCCCTCACTCTGGCGTTTATCCTTATTTAGGGCTTTCAACAAAATAAAACCATAAAAAAAGGGGCTATCCAAAAAGACTTGTTTTCTCTTTTTAGACAGATCTCAGTGGGAAAACTTAGTCGGAAAAAAACATCTGGTGGGGCTAAAATAGGCATTTACCTATGGACCCAGGGGTCAAGTGAGAAAAATGTAAAGAGGCTGTCTTTTTTCCAGACAGCCCCAGTCAAAATTATACCTTTTTAGCCATTTCCCAGAGGGCGCTCCCCAAACGTTCCAGTTCTTCAAGGGTGTTGTAATGCACCGGTCCAACCCTGACCAGCCCTCCGGAATCTTCCAACCCTAAACGTTGGGTAACCGCTAAGGCATAGAAATTCCCGTTCCAAACCTGAATATGTTGCCTGTCCAACCAGCGGGCTATTTCTTGAGGATGTTTGCCTTTCAAAGTAAATGAGACAGTGGGGACTCTTTGCTCCAATTGACGCCGATTGGTGATCCCATAAATAGTTATTCCGGGAATTTCTTCAAGAATGTCCAGCAGAGCCCGGCTGAGTGTATACTCATACGACCGGATGGCAGTCATGGCTTTTTTGAAAGAGCGCCTGCGTCCAGATAAATGGGAGGGAATACTTTCATCCACTTCACTTCCGAAAGTTTTCCCGACCCATTCCAGATATTCCAATGCCCCTGCAACACCAGCAATTCCCTCAAAATTCCCGGTACCTGTTTCAAATTTTCCCGGGGGATTTTCCGAGGCTGGACGAACTTTATAGGCAGGTAAGGACTCCAGCAACGCCATCTTCCCATAAAGAACCCCTACATGGGGGCCAAAGAATTTATACGCTGAACAGACCAGAAAATCCACGTCCAGCGATTGAACATCAATCGGACCATGTGGAGCATACTGTACGGCATCAATATACGTGAGCGCACCTGCCTGATGAGCTTTTTCAACCATCTCGGCTACGGGATTAACTGTACCGAGAGCGTTGGAAGCATAACCAAAGGCAACCAGACGGGGATGTTCGCTCAGAGCTTGTTCAAAATCCTCAAGATTTAAAGTGCCATCTTCAGGATGAAAATCTACCCATCGTATGGTTAAGCCTCGATCTTCTGCCAGTTGCACCCAGGGGGAAATATTGGCATCGTGATCTAATCGGGTCACAACCAGCGTATCCCCGGGAGAGAATATTTTTCCCAGAGACCGGCTGATTTGAAAGGTCAGAGAGGTCATATTTGCACCAAAAATGATTTCCTCTACCCGATGGGCGTTCAGGAATTCTGCCATACTCTGGCGAGCCTGATCAATGACGGCATCTGACCTTCGGCTGGTTTCAAATTCGCCACCATGGTTGGCATTGAATTCGACCAGGTACTGAGCTATACGATCGACGGTCGAACGTGCAACCTGCGTCCCACCGGGATTATCCAGAAAGATCACTTCCCTTTCTAACGCCGGAAATTGCCCCCGAATAGCAGTCAGATCGAGCATATGACAATTTAATCCTTATCTTCGTCGTCTGGCAAGTCAAAATCGGGTTCTTCTTCCAGATCCTCAGGCTTCAACCGACACCACAGCAAGAGGACATCTCCTTCAGGAGTAGTTACATTACGCGCGGCAAAAATAGGGGCACGCTCTTCCAATCCCAGACGATTCCGAAAATGCAGGTAAATGTGTTCCTGGCGGCTCCAGGCTTTATGACACCGTTCTACAAGTGCGTTTCCATTGAATGTACGCACCCGCGTCAACGCTGTTGCGTACATGCCTGCGCTTTCATGTAATCCTAAAGCCCAACCATCATCAATGGTTTCAAATACGGGCGTTGGTCCCTCAATGATAGTGATTTTCTCGTCCATAAACAACTCCAATGCCCGCTATCATACCACAAAACCAGACTTGCTTCCTCTCATTCATTTGAGAAAAATGGGATGAGGTTTCCAGGACAGGATCGCTTCTACGATACCAGCCCATGTTCAATCAGAAACTTTTGATCACTGAGAAGGGCTTCGGTTGCACCATCTGCCACAACCTGGCCCTGATCCATGACAATCGTGCGGGGGAATAATTCTCGCACCATCGGCAAATCATGGGTTGCAACCAGCATACTTTGGGGCAACTGGCGAAGCAATTCAATGAGAGATCTTCGAGCACGGGGGTCCAGACCCGCGGTAGGTTCATCCAGCACCAAAGCAATAGGGTTCATGGAAAGGACTGTGGCTATGGCAATGCGCTTTTTCTCCCCCACACTCAAATGGTGAGATACTCGTGGAGCATACTCTGTCATTTGCACCATCGAAAGGGCTTCATGGACACGTTCTTTCACCTCTTGAGGAGGCAATCCCTGATAAATGGGACCGAAAGCCACATCATCGAACACCGTCGGAGAAAATAACTGATCATCGGGTGTCTGAAAGACAAGCCCCACCATAGCCCTTACACGTCCCAGGTTTTTGGGTATCACTGGCAAATCCCCAATAAAAACCTCTCCCTGTTGAACAGGTAGTATGCCATTCAAATGAAGAATCAGAGTGGATTTTCCAGCACCATTGGGACCAATCAGGGCAACTTTTTCGCCATGGCTGATATGGAAAGAAACCTCTCGAAGTGCCTGATGTCCATCAGGATACGAATAAGACAAACGTTTGACTTCAATGACACAACTCATCACTTACCCCCACAAAACTCTGGCTAAAACTACGATAAGGAAAAAACTCACAAATACCACCACAGAAATCCAGCGCTGAATCTCCGGAATAGAGGGGAGCGGTAAATGCCGAATTTCACCATCATATCCCCTGGAAAGCATGGCATGGTAAATACGATCCGAACGCTCAATGGAGCGAATAAAAAGGTTCCCTGCCATACCACCGGTAACCTTTGCCCTCCAAAAGACACTGCCCCCATGTTTATAAGAAGGATTCGGGCTTTCTCCGCTTCGAGCATTACGGGCATTCATCATTCGGATGGTTTCATCTACAATCACAAACAAATAGCGCCACATCAACCCAATGATGGACACCAGAACTTTTGGGAGACGCAATGCTCGCAAAGCCAGCAATATTTCAGGAAATGGTGTCGTTGATGCCATCAAAATGGCGGCTTGAACAGAAATCCAGGCCTTCAGCGCAACGCTGATAAATCGCTCCACTCCCGGGGCAGTGATGGTAAGCCCAAACGGCAAAGTCACCCAAACATTACCTGTTTGAGTGAAAAGAACCGGCAGCGCTGCCAGAACAAAAGGTAGTGCAAGTGCTGCTCTCTTAAAGAAAAACGGAATTCCCAAATCACTGAGGATTTCAGCCGAGAGGAGTACCGCAGTCAAGAAAATGTAAAAGGGCCATCCCCCAATAGGGATCAGGGAAGTGGTAAGAATGAAAGCAATGACTAACGGAACTTTTAGCCGGGCATCCAGTTGATGGATGGGGCTGGAACGAGGCTTGTACGGGTCAAGGAAATGTGCGTGCATGGTTTACTGGATACCCGGCTACAGGTTGATCTCTGTTTTCAGGCAGTCTTTTGGCGGCGCAGATAGGCAATCCCGAGGGTTACACCTAAAACCAAGAGAGTTCCCAAAATTCCCGCAATGATTGTAGCAAGAGTTTCATTGGGAATACCCGGGAAGATGTAATCAGGAATAATGGTAAAAGATGGTTCACTGGCTCTCTCCAGGAACCCGGCCTGTTCCGCTACCCATTCCAACCCATCCGGATTGCTGGAGGCTAAGGGGGAAAGTACCGCCAGGAGAATTGCCAGAAGGGTTCCACCAATCCAGATCAGCGTACTGCCTTTTGGTTGAGGTTCACCCAGTTTCAACAAATCGCGCCGCGAAGCGTAAATCAGGCTGACTGCACCCAGAGTGATTAAGCCTTCCCCAATGCCAATGAGAGCATGGATACCCCCCATTGCCGGAAATGCGATATTTGCTGGTGAAGTGCCCGACAAAGCCAGTTGCAAGGCTACTGCAAGAGAAGCAATGAAAATTGAAGTCCAGGCAGCAATGAAGGAGCCTACAAATACTCCCCACTTTTGTCCTGTAGACATCCGTTGAAAAAAGCGGTAGATGGGATAAGAAACAAAAGGACCCACAACTGCCATATTGAACAAATTGGCTCCAAGAGCGAGCAGTCCGCCATCCTGGAAGATCAGGGCTTGAACACCAACTACGCAGGTCATGATGAGAACAGCCGCCCAGGGACCTAACAGTATCGTAGCAAGGGCTGCCCCCATCAGATGCCCCGATGTTCCACCAGTGACGGTGAAATTCAGCATTTGCCCGGCAAAAATAGCCGCAGCCAGCACCCCCATCACCGGAACCTCACGTTCGCCAAGGTCCTGACTTACCCGTCTTGTTGACAGAGCAATGACAACAATCGAAATGATCCAAAGCGCAATGGATAGAGGGACGGAAAGAAATCCGTCTGGAATGTGCATTGGAGCAGGAGAATAAAGCATACTGACCTCCTCAAAAAGGAATGAAATATAACCTCTTATTCAGATTGACAATTTGAACAAATTCCAAAAAACGTTACATGAAATGTATCCACCTGATACCCACTCACTCGGGATAATTCCTCAAAGAGATTGGTGAGGAGGGTATGGGGAATTTCTTGAGAAGCACCACACTTTCTGCAAATCAGATGATGATGCAAACGACGGGTGGACTCATAAACAACCTTCCCACTTCCAACGTGCGCCATCAAAATCAAGCCCTGATCGACTAAAAAATCAAGGTTACGATAAATAGTGGCTTCGGTCACCCCCGGGAGGATTTTCCGCGTTCTTTCGTACACCTCCATAGCAGAGAGATGACCATCACTCTCTTCTATAACGTTCAAAATAGCCAGCCGTTGAGGAGTGACACGGTAGCCCTGCTGGTGTAGTGTTTGAGCAGGTTCCTTTTCTGACATAGTGAGAAATTTCTTTATTGCAATTTCTTTCAATAAATATACCATAAAAAATTTTTCAATCACATCATACTGCAAGGATCCAAAAGAGAAGGAAGATTGTCTAACCTTTTAGAGAAAGGAATTAAGGATGTTCAAAATATGAGTAATGTCCGGAGAAAAAGAGAGCCTTTCCGTTTATAATCCAGGATGAACTGATTGAATAAATGAGGAGTAAAGCAATGAACGATCGAAAGATTCGGGTTCTCATTGCAAAACCGGGGTTGGATGGTCACGACCGTGGAGCAAAAATTATTGCCCAGGCTCTGCGTGATGCAGGGATGGAAGTCATTTATACCGGTTTGCGTCAAACCCCTGAAATGATTGCAGAAGCCGCCCTTCAGGAAGATGTGGACGTGGTTGGACTATCCATTCTCTCAGGGGCACATATGGCACTGGTTCCTCGAATCATTGAACTGATTCGAAAAAACGGGCAGGAAGAGGTTAAGGTGTTTGTGGGCGGTATTATTCCAGAGGAGGACATCCCTCCCCTCAAAGAAGCCGGAGTTTATGCAGTCTATGGTCCCGGCACCAGCACAGAAGTGGTTGTGCGAGACATTCAAGAAGCCGTACTGGGTGAAAAAGTCTGATGGACCTGGTGGAACGCGCCCTGGCAGGAGAACGGCTTGCCATTGCCCGTCTGCTGACACAGGTAGAAAACAACACTTCTTTTGGGCAAGAGGCACTGCAACGTCTTTACCCGCGAACGGGTAATGCCCACATTGTCGGATTGACAGGAGCACCAGGAACGGGCAAATCCTCTCTGGCAAACCAGTTAGCAAAGGCTATTCGTTCACGCCAGGACGCTCCTAAAGTCGCAATTGTGGCAGTGGATCCATCCAGCCCATTTACAGGCGGCGCTTTACTGGGAGACCGGGTGCGTATGCGGGATTTAGCAGGCGATTCCGGGGTGTTTGTCCGCTCTATGGCTTCCCGCGGTGCACTGGGAGGGGTGGCAAGGGCAACATCTGCTATCGTTCAGGTACTGGACGCTCTCGGTTTCGGCATGATCCTGGTGGAGACGGTAGGCACTGGACAATCAGAAGTCGAAGTTGCCCGTCTTGCCCACACAGTCATTGTGGTGGATGCACCGGGTCTGGGAGATGACGTTCAGGCAATCAAGGCGGGGATTCTGGAAATCGCCGATATTCTGGTGGTGAACAAGGCGGATCTACCCGGAGTAGAAAATACCCTTCGTGCACTCAATTTAATGCTGGAAATGTTCCCCCAAACCAGGGAACAGAATGGCTGGAAACCTCCTCTATTGCGCGCCAGCGCTGTTAACGGAGAAGGAATTGTAGAAATTATCGATGCCATCTTCCGCCATGGAGAATATCTGAAAACACATTCTCTCTGGACAACGCGTGAAAGAAGCAGGGTGCTCACCGAAATTCTGGAACGCGTCCAGGAGATTTTGCTGGAACATTGGAAGCACCAGGTTGGAGAAACCCGTCTTAATCAGGTAGTGGAACGTGTGCTTCAACGGGAACTTTCCCCAGCCGAAGCTGTGAAATACCTTCTGGACTAACGACAACCAACTTTTCTACCAGCAAATTCGGTTTGGTGGAAACCATCGGCTGTGTTAAAATTGCCGTCTAAGAATATTTTGTGAATGAGGAAGTGCTAAATGTACCGGACACATACTTGTGGCGAACTACGCCCCACTCATGTTGGACAAACGGTTATCCTGTCTGGCTGGGTGCACCGGCAGCGAGATCATGGCGGTATTACTTTTATTGATTTACGCGATCGATACGGTATTGTTCAAATTGTTGCCAATCCTTCCAACCCAAAGGTGGCGGTGATCCAGAGTGCTCGCGCAGAATGGGTCCTCCAGGTCAAAGGGGTTGTTCGACGACGCCCGGAAGGAGCAGAAAATCCTCACCTGCCTACCGGAGAAATTGAAGTTGATGTACTGGAATGCGAAGTCTTAAACCCTGCGAAACCATTGCCTTTCCTGGTCAATAAAGAGGAAGAGGTAGAGGAAAGCCTGCGTTTAAAATACCGGTATCTTGACCTGCGCCGGGAACGTATGCAGCGCAATCTCATCCTTCGTCACAAAGTGGTCAAGTTCATCCGGGACTATCTGGATCAGCAGGGGTTTATTGAGGTAGAAACGCCCATTTTATTCAAGACCACGCCGGAAGGCGCCCGTGACTATCTGGTGCCCAGCCGGGTTCATCCGGGGATGTTCTATGCGCTTCCTCAATCCCCACAACAATTAAAACAATTACTGATGGTCTCTGGTGTGGATCGTTATTTCCAGATTGCGCGGTGCTTCCGCGATGAAGACTTGCGCGGTGACCGTCAGCCCGAATTCACCCAGCTGGACCTGGAAATGTCTTTTGTCCAGCGGGATGATGTGCTGAACATGGTGGAAGGTTTGTTTACCGCAATGATTCCTGCCGTCGCTCCCCACAAACGTTTGCTGGCTTCCCCCTGGCCCAAACTTACCTATCGTGAGGCAGTAGAGCGTTACGGCACCGATAAGCCAGATCTTCGCTTTGGTTTGGAACTACACGACTGCAGTACCATCTTTGCAAACAGTTCCTTCATGGTGTTCCAGAACACGTTAAAAAGCGGGGGGGTGGTCAAATGCATTGTAGCCCCAGGATGCGCCGAGTACACCCGTAAAGAGGTGGATGACCTGACAACCTTTGCAAAAGAACAAGGCGCAAAAGGGCTGGCAACGCTGGCATTGACTGCTGAAGGGATCAAAGGCACAGCGCAGAAATTCATAACCCCCGCAGAGGTCGAAGCCCTGCAGGCATTGACCGGTGCCAGGACAGGAGACCTGGTATTGTTTGTTGCCGATACCCGAGAGGTTGCCAATAAGACACTGGGGGCACTGCGATTGTATTTCCGAGACCGACTTAAATTAGCCGACAGGGACGTGCTGGCATTTGCCTGGGTGGTGGATTTCCCGATGTTTGAGTGGAATGAAGAAGAGAAAAAATGGGACGCTGCACACCATCCCTTCACGATGCCCAAGATGGAAGACCTGGATAAATTTGACACCGATCCAGCCAGCATTCTTTCGGATGCTTATGATATGGTGTGTAACGGCTACGAAATGGCTTCCGGTTCCATCCGGATTCACCGGCGGGATATCCAATTTAAGATTTTCCAACTGCTGGGTTTGAAGGATGAAGATATCCAGCGCAAATTCGGGCATATGCTGGAAGCCTTTGAGTACGGCGCACCACCCCATGGTGGTATGGCACCGGGAATTGACCGTCTGGTGATGCTTCTGGCAGATGAGCCCAATATCCGGGAGGTCATCGCTTTCCCCAAGAACCAGGCCGCTCGCGATCTGATGGCGGATGCTCCCTCTCCTGCTACCGAAAAGCAGTTGCAGGAACTGCATATCCGCGTGGAATTGCCAGAAGAGAAAAAAACCGAACCATAACCCGGTTTAGTCTTGTCCTCTTGTCCCCGCACCCTAAAGGTGTGGGGACTTTTATTGCAAATGTTGGTTCTAAAAAACTACTGGATTTTAAGAAAAGCCATAAAACAATTCAGGTAACCTCGCTTATAATTGAAGGTTGTAAAATCAGGAGAAAAAAATGATTTCTTCTCAACGGATAAGACTTCGACCGATTCAGCGAAGTGATTTGCCTTTCTTTGTCGAGTGGCTTGGCGATCCAGAGGTACGGCAATTTATCACAGTGAACATCCCCCTCTCTTTGGAAGAAGAAGAGATGTGGTACGAACAGGTTTTGAAGCATCCAAAACCAGAACGTCCCCTTGCCATTGAGGCAAAAGAAGGGGATGACTGGCGTCTGATCGGTAACATTTCCCTGTTTGATTTAAATTGGGTGCATCGCAGTGCAGAAGTTGGCATTCTGATAGGAGACAAACGGTTCTGGAACCAGGGATTTGGAAGAGAAGCCATGCAACTAATGGTAAAACACGCCTTTGAAACCTTGAACTTAAATCGCGTGTACCTGCGCGTTGACGTTGAAAATGTGAGAGGTATTCGAGCCTATGAACGGGCTGGCTTTGTGAGAGAGGGAGTCTTACGACAAGCCGTTTATCGAAATGGATACTATTCAGATATGGTGGTAATGTCTGTGCTTCGTTCGGAGTGGCAGGCAACCACACGGGAGGAAGCGTAATATGCACCACGGGCGACATGAAAGGATGTATGGAGATATTAAACTGTATGCAGGCTCCGCATCCACCGAACTTACCAATAAAGTTGCTGAGTATCTGGGGGTTCCTGTTAATGGACGGGATGTGGTCGTTTTTCCTAACGAAAACCTCTTTGTAAAACTGCACAGCAGTGTTCGCGGACAGGACTGTTACGTCATCCAGACAACTTCCGCTCCGGTACACCGCAACCTGATGGAATTGCTCATTATGATTCAAACCCTGCGGCTAGACTCGGCAGCAAGAATCACTGCGGTGATACCATACCTGTGTTATGCTCGCTCAGACAAGAAGGATCAGCCTCGCGTTCCCATTACAGCGCGATTGGTTGCAGATATGATTGAGGTGGCTGGCGCAGACCGCTATATCACCTTAGATCTTCACGCCGGGCAAATTCAGGGATTCTTCACCATTCCAGGCGATGTGCTGACAGCATTTCACATTCTGGTAGATTACCTTCACTCCATCAAACCCAAAATGCATTCCCCTGTTCTGGTCACTGCTGACCTTGGGTTTGCGAAGAAGGGTAGAAACTTTGCCGCAGCGATTGATGCCCCCATGGCATTTATCGAAAAACGTCGTGTGGCTAACGATGCAAAAGCGCGCGCATTGACGATCATTGGTGAAGTCAGTGGACGGGATTGCGTTCTGGTAGATGATGAGATTGACACTGGCGGAACCATGGTTGAAGCGGTGAATATTCTCAAAGAAAATGGGGCACGGAATGTGTACATGGTATTTGTACACCCGGTCTTTTCTGCCAATGCTGCACAACGGTTAGCCAGTTTGCCCGTTACAGAATTTATCACCACGGATAGCATCCCCATCCCGGATGAAAAGAAGGCACTGTTTGGTGACCGGTTAAAAATCTTATCGGTAGCCCCCTTACTGGGTGAAGTGATCCTCCGCGCCAATCAGGGACGCAGTGTCGGCGAGATGTTTAACGAGTAATCCATTTTGACCACATGCCTGAATTACCTGAAGTTCAGACGATTGTTTCAGCATTACGGGATGGAGGCAGGGGGGCTCCATCCATCTCAGGGAAGCAAATTGTATCTACAAAGATTGCCTGGCAAAAAACGGTTGCCCATCCAGACCTGATAACATTTCAGGAAAAAATTACAGGGGAAGAAATTCGAGAAATCCATCGGCGGGGAAAGTTCATCTGGATCAAGTTGCGTTCGGCACATCTGTTTATTCACCTGCGCATGAGCGGCGACTTAAGAGTTGAACCGTCAACCTCTCCCCTGCAATCTCACGATCGCATGTGGTTTGAATTCTCTGATGGGCTTCGACTGGTTTTCAATGACGCCAGGAAATTTGGGCGAGTCTGGCTGGTTGATGATCCCAATCAAATCATTGGAAATCTGGGACCCGAACCTCTGGATGAAACCCTGTCTCCAGAGCAGTTTCATGAGCGGTTGCTAACATATCGACGCCAGATCAAACCCCTTTTGCTGGATCAGAGATTTCTGGCAGGTGTGGGCAACATTTACTCCGATGAGGCATTGTTCCTGGCACAAATACACCCCAGGCGTCTCTCTCACACTTTAAATCAGGAAGAAAGCACACGCCTCCTCAGTGCTATTCGACAGGTTTTGGAGGAAGGCATTCAAAAAAACGGCGCCAGCATTGATTGGGTGTATCGCGGGGGTGAGTTTCAAAATTCTTTCCGGGTGTATCAACGCACAGGCGAGCCATGTTTGAACTGCGGAGCCCCTATTGAGCGCATAACTGTAGGGCAAAGAGGCACCCACTTCTGTCCAAAATGCCAGATTTTCGATTGCGATTAACGAGATAATCTATCTTCTCAGAAAAATCCTTTCTTTTTCTCTCTTTATCTCTGACAATGTAAAGTGGATTTAATTCCTCTTGATTTTCTGCATTTTCATGATATACTATTTTTACCCCCCCCCAGGGGGGTGGGGCAACCAGGAGGATTTTGTATGCATGATCGAAGCGAAGCCATTCATCGACTGAAGATTGCCGAAGGGCATTTAAGGGGTATTCAGAAAATGCTTGAGGAAGATGCATATTGTATTGACGTCATCCGTCAGATACAGGCTGTGCAATCTTCGCTCAATAAGGTCAGCACGCTCCTTCTCGAACAGCACCTGAACTCCTGTGTCATTACCGCCGTTCAAGGTGAGGACCCCAAAGAACGAGAACGCGTCTTGAAAGAAATCAGCGATGTCTTTGAAGCCGCAACTCGTGTATAAAACACAACATACTGGAGGTATCCATGCAAACTGTCACTTACAAGATTCCCAACATTTCCTGCAACCACTGTGTTCATACCATTACTTCTGAACTGAGCGAACTCCCGGGCATCAAAGAGGTAAAGGCGGATAAAGACACCAAAATTGCTGTGATTACCTTTGATGCCCCGGCTACAGAAGAGCAGATTGTTGCGACACTTCGGGAAATCAATTACCCACCTGAAAGTTAATTCCAGGCTTGCCAACCCCATTTGAGAATCCCTCTTTTATTTGAAGAAGGGAAGGTTAAGTATGCCTCAAACCAAACAAATTACCTTGCCGGTTACCGGAATGACCTGCGCCAATTGTGTTGCAACCGTTGAGCGCAATTTGAAAAAGGTCAAGGGGGTGCAAACTGCCATTGTAAACCTCTCATCCGAGCGCGCCAGCGTGGAATTTGACCCCTCACTGGCAGGATTAACGGATCTGATTGAACGGATTGAACGGGCCGGATATGGCGTAGCCACAGGCGAAGCAGATTTTCTCTTAAAACGCATGAGCGATGATAACGACGCGCGCAGACTGGAAAAAAGCCTTGCCAGCCTTGAGGGTGTGTTATCCGTCCAGGTTTCAGTAGTCAGCGAGCGGGTACGCATTCGCTACATTCCGACTGTAATCACCTATACAGAACTGCGTCGCGCCATTCATGCTCTGGGATTTGAAACGGCTGAAGAAGGCGTAGAGACAGAAGATGCCGAAAGTATTGCCCGTCAAAAAGAGATTGAACAGCAAAAGCGGCATCTGATTATTGGTTTAATCTTCGCCATACCATTGTTCGTCCTTTCTATGGCGGGGGATCTGGGCTTTTTACCCATGTCCGTTTCCCATTCTTCTTGGATTAAGTGGGTAATGCTGGTACTGGCGTTACCCGTGCAATTCTACGTTGGACGACAATATTACATCGGTGCGTATAAATCCCTGCGCAACGGGTCCGCTAATATGGATGTGCTGGTTGCGCTGGGGACATCGGCGGCATTTCTCTACTCCATCCCTGTCACCCTGGGATGGATTTCCGGTCATGTTTATTTTGAAACCGCCGCGGTGATTATTGTGCTGATCAAACTGGGAAAACTGCTTGAAGCCCGTGCCAAGGGTAGAACCAGCGAAGCCATTAAGAAACTCATGGGATTGCGTCCAAAAAACGCCCGCATCATCCGTGACGGGCAAGAAATGGAAATCCCTGTGGATGAAGTTCAGATTGGCGACATTGTGATGGTTCGTCCGGGTGAAAAAATCCCAGTAGATGGCATTGTGATTGAAGGACGTTCATCAGTGGATGAATCCATGCTCACGGGAGAATCGCTGCCGGTAGAAAAAGGTCCCGGGGCAATGGTCATCGGCGGTACGCTGAATAAACTTGGGCTGATTAAATTTGAAGCCACTCGCATCGGAAAAGATACGGCTCTTGCTCAAATCATTCGACTGGTCGAAGAAGCCCAAGCCTCCAAAGCCCCCATACAAAAACTGGTTGATCGCATCTCGGCTGTATTTGTGCCGGCAGTGATTGTAATTGCAGTATTCACTTTTCTGGGTTGGTTGTTCTTTGGACCTCCCCTGCCTGTAAATTCCGACATAACTCCATTCACCCGGGCATTGATTACCATGGTGGCTGTGCTGGTGATTGCCTGTCCCTGCGCAATGGGTTTAGCCACCCCAACAGCGGTTATGGTAGGAACTGGAAAAGGCGCAGAACTGGGCATCCTTTTTAAAAATTCCGAAGCCCTTGAACGCGCTGGAACAGTGAAAATAGTTGTGCTGGATAAAACCGGCACCATCACTCGCGGACAACCCGCCGTAACAGACATTCTTCCTCTCACATCAGACTTTAACCAGAATGACATTCTCAGGCTGGCTGCATCGGTGGAAAAAGGCTCTGAACACCCACTGGGAGAAGCCATTGTTGCCGAATCCGGAAACCGGGATTTGAAGTTAAGCGAACCGCAAGGATTTCTTGCAACTGCAGGAAATGGTGTAGAAGCCGAAGTTGATGGATTAAAAGTGGTGGTGGGAAGTCCTCGCATGATGATTCAGCGAGGATATGCGCTAACCAGTGTAGAGCCATCCATTGAGAGATTGCAACAGGAAGGAAAAACCACTGTCCTTGTGGTGGTAAACGATCAGCCTGTGGGAGTGATTGGAATTGCCGATACCATTAAGTCCGGTTCCCGCGAAGCCGTCGAAGAACTTCATCAGATGGGGATTAAAGTAGCCATGCTGACTGGAGATAATCGTCCGACAGCCCTTGCCATAGCCCGAGAGGCTGGAATTGATGAGGTGCTGGCAGAGGTTTTACCCGGCGAAAAAGCAGCCGAAATTAAGAAATTGCAGGAACAGGGCAATGCCGTGGCTATGGTGGGCGACGGCGTCAATGATGCGCCGGCGCTTGCTCAGGCGGACATTGGCATTGCTATCGGCACCGGGACGGATGTGGCAATGGCATCTGCTCCCGTTGTCCTCATCAGTGGCGATTTAAGAGGGGTACCTCGAGCCATTCGACTCTCTCGGGCAACCCTGCGAACGATTAAGCAAAACCTGTTCTGGGCTTTCTTCTACAACACTATCCTCATCCCTGCTGCAGCGCTGGGGTATCTCGTTCCTATGCTTGCGGCACTGGCAATGGCGTTCAGCAGTGTCTTTGTCGTAACCAACAGCCTAAGATTAAGAAACAAAAAAATTTAGGAGATAACATGATGACAAAACGTATTTTGATCCCACTTACTCTTCTTTTCTTGTTAAGCGTGCTTTTCTCAGCCTGTAATACACAACCTACCGCCAGCGGCAATTATGCCCAAAATCCTGCAGGTAAAGCCTATGCAGAGGGAAAAGAGATTTACTTTGTTCATACCGAAGCCTCTGATCCACAAATTGCCGAGAAACTGACGAATATGATGAAATCTCCGGTACTTACCGTACCCTCACTGGCAAATGTACCATCTGAATCGTTGGCTCAGGTTTACGTGTTCGAGAATGGTGTTAAGGGAGATGGACCTCTCGGATACCAACCAGATGTCTTTAACCATCCGCCATCCAGCCAGGGCTACACACCATTACGGGAAATTATCCTGGTAAAGTGGGTACAGGACGCAAAGGCTCGTGAACTGAAATCTGAGACAGAAATCAAACAGGCAGAAGCCAATGGAGAACTGGTTTTAACTCCCACCAACGTCGTTGTGAACATGCCCTTTGTGGTTTGGGATGGAGGTAAACGTTAAGAAGTTTTTACGGGATCGTTTTTAAGGCTGGTCGAGTTTTTTCTCGCCAGCCTGTTTATTTTCTCCTCTTGATGGTTATAATGAAAAATGGAGGAGGAAATATGTTCAAACAAATTCTCCTTGCTTACGATGGTTCTGAACACTCTCGCCGTGCCGCTGAATTAACCGGAAATCTGGCGCGTGAGCAGAAAGATTGTGTGGTGCGAATTGTCTGCGCTGTAGGAGCGGTACCCTGGGTGTCCAGCGACCCAATGGCAGAGCGGTGGATTGCCGAACAAACGCTGGAAGGCAACCGATTGATTGATGAAGCCAGTGCCCTGGTCGGAGAAGGAGTGGAGATTCGTCGCGAACTGGTATTTCAATCTCCTGCTGAGGGGATCATGAATGTTGCAGAAGCACACCAGTGCGATTTAATCGTCATTGGTAGCAAAGGAAGAGGGGGGATCACAGGTTTACTTATGGGAAGCCAGACCCAAAAGGTAATCAGTATGGCAACCTGCCCGGTGCTGGTGGTAAAGTAAAAACTGATGCACGCAGAGAGCCTGTTTTCGGGTATAATACAGGCAACGCTCCCGTAGCTCAAGTGGACAGAGCGCCTGACTTCGAATCAGTAGGTTGTGGGTTCGAGTCCCGCCGGGAGCGCCTTTCTTTTTATGAAACCTTCCTTGTTGTTAATGTTTTTCTGGATTTCATTGCTGTTGCTGATTGGGACGGGATGCAGCACTGTGTTCCCACAATCGTTACCGCCTGCCATAACCCAAGAAAATCCCACCGGAACTTCTTTACCCACTTCCTCCTCCACTCCTGTGCCGCCTACTATTACTTCTACCCCAACCCCAAATCCTTCTCCAACCCGGACAAAAACCGTTACCCCATCTCCAACCGAAACCATAACCCCAACCGTCACTCCCAGCCCGGCACCCACCTATACCAAACTGCGTGCAAAAGTGATTATCGAACAGGCGGTTTGCCACTACGGTCCAGGCGCGCCATATTTGTACAAATATGGTGTGTACAAGGGAAGCAATATTGAGGTTTTACGGCGGGTGATTGGGAGCAATTATGTTGAGATTCAAGCGATCGGCGGAAGTAATCGCTGTTGGGTACGGGCAGATTACCTTGAATTTAAGGGAGACTGGCAAACCCTCGAGCCGGTCAGCGCCTGGGAGGTCAAACTGCCCATTTCTCCCTATTACCCCTCTCCAGGCGGAATAACAGCCAGACGAGAAGGGAATGAAATCATTGTTTCATGGAATCCTTTACTCCTGCGAGCCGGGGATGATTCGGAACAAACCCCTTATATTGTGGAAGCATGGGTTTGTATCAAGGGGCAAATGGTGTTCAAACCAGTTGGCACATATCAGACATCGGTGCGAATTCCCGATGAGCCAGGTTGCAGTGAACCCTCATACGCCACTTTTATCGCCGCCGAGAAGCATGGATACACTCCGCGTGTAGAAATCCCTATTCCACCTCAATCTCCCTGAACCATTCACAGATAATTGAAAAGAGCGAAACCTGTGCAAAGATTCCGCTCTTTTCTAAAGCCTTGAGGAGGACTGCTATCGAGGTTTATTCTCCACGCACCAGGGTATCCACCACTCTACCGTCTGGAGCAATCAGTTCAATTGCCAGTGGCATTTGTCCAACGGCGTGAGTGGAGCAAGCCAGGCAGGGATCAAAGGCGCGAATCACTGCTTCCACACGATTGAGCATCCCTTCGGTCAGTTGCGCCGATTTTACATAGTATCTTGCCGCCTGTAATACCCCACGATTCATCGCCAGGTTATTATGACCAGACGCTATAATCAGGTTTGCCCATTGAATCAAGCCATACTCATCAACTTTGTAATGATGGATCAAGGTACCCCGTGGCGCCTCGCTGACTCCAATTCCCTCGAGGTTGTTAACCTCGGCGTGCGCCCGCACACTGGTCGAGAGAATATCAGGATCATCCAGCAGCTGCTCAATGCGTTCAATGGCGTACAGAATTTCAATGAGGCGGGCATAGTGGTAATGGAAAGAACTCAAAACAGCGCCTTTATCCAGACAATGAAACTCTGCCAGTTCCTGGTCTGCCAGCGGTGTGCCACACTCATTCGCGATGTTCAACCGCGCCAACGGACCCACCCGATACATTCCCCCGGGATATCCCAGAGGCTTGTAATACGGTGACTTCAAGTAACTCCATGGCTCGACCGCTTCCCCAATGTAATCCGCATAATCTTCTACCGATAATTGATCGGCAAGAATACTGCCCCTCGCAGTGACTACACGCAAATAACCGTGATAATGTTCCAGCCGTCCCTCTTTGTTGACCAACCCAAGGAATAAACTGGGGAAGTTCGCAAATGTCCGGATGTATTCCTGGTAAGCATTCAGGTTCTTCTTATACCAGTCCAGCGTGCGCTGAATGATATTCTTCACCTCGGGAATCTCCCGGAGGATTTGTTCTCTTGCCGAGGGATCCAGTGGGGATGCCACTCCTCCTGGAATCACCCAGGCAGGATGGATGCGCTTCCCAGCCAGGCGTTCGATAACCTGCTGTCCAAACTGGCGCAAACGGATACCATCACGGGCAAATTGCGGATGCTCCTGCGCTACACCCAGAATATTCCGTCTTGCCGGATCTGAATCCATGCCCAGCAAAAGATCTGGCGAAGAAAGGTAAAAGAAATTCAGGGCATGAGACTGAATAATTTGTCCAAGATTGAGGATACGTCTCAGGCTGATTGCTGTCGGGGGAATCCGGACAGAGAGAATTTGATCACAGGCTTTTGCCGAGGCAATCAAATGGCTCACGGGACAGATACCGCAGGTTCGAGCAGTTAGAGAAGGCATCTCGTAGAAGGGACGTCCCTGGACAAATTTTTCAAACCCTCGAACCTGGGTGACGTGCACCTGAGCATCCTTCACTGAACCATCATCATTGAGAAAGATTGAAACCCGGGCATGTCCCTCTATACGGGTAACCTGTTCGATTACAATACGATCGCTCATAGGCGCCTCCTATGCTCCAAAGCGAGTCAAGGTATTAACATCCGGAATACGTCCTTCAATCAACTCCGTTAGCACCTGATAAATAGTGTTTGCTGAAGGGGGACATCCGGGCAAAAAGACATCCACGTGGACGTAGTGGTGAAGCGGTAATGCACGCGGGAGAAGTTCCGGTAAGGATTGCGCCGGCACCTGCGGATTCAACGCATCAGTCTCCACATACAGGGATTTCAGCATTTCATCCCGGCCGAAAGGATTACGCATGGACGGAATGTTCGCTGTAACAGCGCAATCACCAAAAGCGACCAGCAGTTTCGTTCGCTCCCGAATCTTGCGAATCTTGTGTAAATCCTCCTCAGTGCCCAAAGCGCCTTCCACAAGGGTAATATCTACATCTTCAGGAAATTCTTTGGCATCCACCAGAGGACTGAATACCAGTTCCACGCGGTCGCTCAACTCAATCAGTCGCTCGTCGATATCCAGAAAAGACATGTGACATCCGGAGCATCCATCCAACCAGATGGTTGCCAGTCTGATTTTCTTCATGTTTATTTACCTCCACGACGTCTCAATGCCAGATACGGCAGGAAATGCCGGCGCTTTGCCATTTCAGCCACAGATTTACCCTTTTCCGCCAGTGCACCAGTCGGGCATACATGTACACATTTTCCACATCCGGTACAGGTTGGTGATTCACCCCAAGGAGTATCAAAATCCGTAATTACCATGGTGCGGATGCCGCGATTGCGTAAGTCGCGGGTGTGAGCCCCTTCGATTTCTTCGCATACACGTACACAGCGCCCACACAGGATACAACGGTTGTGATCCACCTCATATTTGGGATGAGATCCATCCAGCATGAAGCGGGGATGCAGATAGGCAAAGCGAACATGATTGACACCCAGTTTTTGGGCTACGCTTTGAAGTTCACAATGTCCATTGGAAACACACACCGCGCAGATATGATTGCGTTCGGAGAACAGCAATTCAACAATCATCTTGCGGTAGTTGCGCAGACGCGGGTTATCCGTGACGATTTCCATACCTTCTTCAGGCTTGGTGGCACAGGCAGGGACCAGACGTCCGCTTCCTTGAATCTCCACCATACACAACCGACACTGCCCGGTTGGAAGAATCCCTTCCAGATGGCATAATGTGGGAATATCTATGCCATTTTCGCGAGCCACATCCAGAATAGTTTCATCTTCCGTGGCGCTGTAAGGCTTTCCATCAATCGTAAATGTTTTCACCGTAGCCGTAGGGGTCATCATGCCTCCTCCTCAACGGGGGATGGTTTTCGAATTTTCGCCAGGTATTCCTCACGGAAATACTTGAGTGTACTGAGAATGGGATTGGGAGCTGCCTGTCCTAAACCACACAGGCTGGCATTTCGTACCAGATCGCAAAGTTCTTCAAGCGTTTGCAAATCTTCTTCTGTGGCTTCTTTACGCTGGAATTTTCCCAGCAGGTTGTATAACTGCACCGTGCCAACCCGGCAGGGGACACATTTTCCGCACGACTCTTCCATGCTGAATTCCATAAAGTATCGGGCAACATCTATCATGTCTGAACGGTCATCAATGACGATCATGCCACCAGACCCCATCATGGAACCCAGCGCCTTAAGGGATTCATAATCCACCGGGGTATCCAGTAAATTTTCGGGAATACATCCGCCCGAAGGACCGCCGGTCTGTACGGCTTTGAATTTCCGCCCATCCGGAACACCTCCGCCAATCTCATAGACGATTTCCCGAAGGGTAATCCCCATTGGCACTTCAATTAACCCGGTGTTCTTAACCTTACCGGTCAACGCAAATACTTTGGTGCCCTTGCTTTTCTCCGTACCGGTTTGAGCAAACCACTCTCCACCATTTCGCAGAATGGCGGGGATGTTCGCGTAAGTTTCCACGTTGTTAACCAGCGTAGGTTTCCCAAACAACCCCGATTGCGCTGGGTAAGGGGGACGTAGCCGCGGCATACCCCGATTACCTTCAACCGACTGAAGAAGCGCGGTTTCCTCGCCACAGACAAAGGCGCCTGCCCCTAAACGAACGTCTACTTTGAACGAGAAGGGCGTGCCACAAATGTTCTGTCCAAGGAAGCCCATCTTTTCTGCCTGACGAATGGCTATCCGGAAGCGCTTAACCGCCAGAGGATACTCGGCACGCACATACACATAGCCCTGACTGGCTCCAACCGCATACGCTGCAACGATCATCCCTTCCAGCACCCGGTGAGGATCGCTTTCAAGAATGGAGCGAT
The DNA here is from genome assembly GCF_020723905.1 of Anaerolinea thermophila. Lineage (GTDB taxonomy): Bacteria > Chloroflexota > Anaerolineae > Anaerolineales > Anaerolineaceae > Anaerolinea > Anaerolinea thermophila_A. The sequence continues at coordinate 206,502 of NZ_DYHZ01000003.1, read as the reverse complement.
CCATAAACGCGCCGGGATCACCTTCGTCCGCATTACAAACCACGAATTTCTGATCCCCTTCAGCTTTTGCTACCGTGCTCCACTTCAAACCGGTCGGGTAGCCTGCCCCACCGCGCCCACGCAAGCCGCTTTTCTGTACTTCTTGAATGACTTCCGCTGGGTTTAACTCGGTGAGCACTTTAATCAATGCCGAATATCCGCCTGAGGCGATGTAATCTTCAATGCGTTCCGGATCCACAACACCCGCATTTTCAAGGGCATTTTTCTTTTGCCGGGTGAAGAAGGGTTCACTGGTATCGATGAGTTTTTCTTCCAGAGGTTCACCACCTAAACGGTCCAGGATTGCCGGTACATCCTCCGGGGTCATTTCCCGGTACAGAATTCCATCTGGCTGGATCGAAACAATTGGTCCAGCAGCGCATAATCCCAGGCACCCTACCTTCTTGACGAACACTTCATTTTCCAGGCCGCGTTGCTTTACCTCAGACTCTAACGCCGCCAGAATTTCATCGCTCCGAGATGATAAACACCCTGTGCTGGAACAGACCATAATGCGGTAACGATACTGCTTTTGCTGTTCCTGTTCTTTTTCAGCAATGGTAACAAGTTCCTCATTTGTCATGGTTCACCCACTCCCGTATTTTGGCTTTCATCTCTTCGACGCTCAATTTCCCCACCACTTCTCCATCCAGAATCATGACGGGAGCCAGACCACAGGCGCCTACACAACGCGCCACCATGAAGGTCAACTTCCCATCAGGGGTGGTTTGTCCGGGTTCCAAACCAAACTCTTCTTTCATGAAGTCCACAATCTCTCCAGCACCTTTTACGTAACAGGCAGTTCCGGTGCAAAGAGAAAAGACATGCTCTCCAACCGGGTTAAGATTGAACAGATTGTAAAAAGTGGCTACCCCAAACACCTTGGCGGGAGGGATATTTAAGGACTCTGCCACATAGTTCAACGCATCACGACTCACAAACCCAAAAGTTTCCTGAATGGAATGCAGGGTTTCAATGAGAGCCGTGGATGCGTACCCATGCCGCCGCATGGTGGCTTCGACAATTTTCCAACGCCGATCTCCATCTGGTGGATTTACTTTTCGAGTCGTCGCAACCATAGGGTCCCTTTCAATTAGAAGAATTTTTGGACAACCATTCGGAAGAGATCACTCTCCGTAAGAATCCCAACTAACTTTCCCTTTTCAACAACGGGCAAACAATGAATCTTCTTTTGCAGCAACAATCCAGCCGCCTCTTTTAATAAGGTCTGCGGGGTTACCGTCACAAGAGTTCGCGTCATGATGGCTTCTACCGGTTGGGTCAGGATTTTCAAAGAAAGTTCCTGTTGTTTCCGGGAAACAAAACGGGAGGGATCACTGCTGACCAGATCAGTGCGGGTCACCAGGCCTACCAGGCGCTCATCTTCTAAAACGGGCAACGCGCGAATGCGTTTTGTACCCATCAAGCGGTGGGCTTCAAGCAGGCTGGTATCTGGATCCACAACAACCACCTCATCGCTCATATACTCAGCAACCTGAAGCGGCTCTTCCAACTCTTCCAGAATGAAACGGAAAATATCCGAAGAGGTTAGAATTCCCACCAGTTCGCGCTGTTCATTCAATACAGGCAAGCCGGTGATCTTGTTTTCCAGCATCACACGAGCGGCTTTTGGAATGGGTGTATTGGGAAAAACCGTAATTGGATTAACGGTCATGATGTCTTGAATCGTCTGTTGATTCAAATCATAGGAAATTTCCCAGGTTTCATCCACAACAGCCGGCAAGTCCGCGCGGAGAAGACCGCGCCGGGTAACAATGCCTACCAGTTTTCCCGCAGATACCACAGGCAAATGCCGGATTTTACGAACATCCAGCAAACGCCGGGCATCTACAATAAACGTTTCCGGCGTAACCGTGTACACCGGGGAACTCATCCAGTTTTTTACAATTCCTTTTTTCATTCTGACCTCCCGTGCCATTTTTCAAAAGGCAACCAATTGATCCAACCAGAAGTATAGGAACTGAAGAGACGAGAGTCATCCCGAAAAATATGGAAATCCTGTCCATAAAAAGGTTGATTCTTAAGCAAAAACATCGGGATTGTTCCCGATGCATTGCTGACCGAACCTGTATTGGGAAATCTTCCAGTCAATCTAGAGAGACTATTCCTCGCTTGAGCGCGTAGAGAACGGCTTGAGTTCGGCTGGACACATTCAACTTGGAAAGAATCCGACTGACATGGGTATGTACAGTGGCATTACTGACCACCAGAAGACGGGCAATTTCAGCATTGCTGTAACCCTGTGCCATATACTGAAGCACTTCCTTCTCTCGCTCAGTCAGTTCTTCCTCTACCGTGGTTTCTTCAGGCATATTTTTAATCTGCCCAAGTACGTAACGGGTCACCGCGGGGTGAAGAGCCCCCTCGCCTTGCGCTACCTGCTCAATGGCCTTCACCAGATCCACAGGAGTAGCATCTTTGAGGAGATAGCCTGTTGCCCCTGCACTCAATGAGGGAATCACCTTGTCATTTGTGCTGAAACTGGTCAGTACAAGAACCTGAACCTGAGGAACACGTTGCTTGATTTGTCGAGTGGCTTCAATACCATCCATTCCCGGCATAACCAGATCCATTAAGACAACATCAGGCAGGAGTGAGCAAGCCTTTTCAACCGCTTCCTTGCCATCGCCAGCCTCTCCCACCACTTCAATGCCTGGTTCGGTTTCCAAAATCGCCATCAGTCCTTTCCGAACCACGATATGATCATCCACAACCAGAATACGAATTTTACTCATAGACTGACCTCAAAGGTAACTACAGTGCCCTGCCCTAATGCGCTCTGAAGGCTGAGTTTTCCCCCAATGGCTTCCGCGCGTTCCCGCATGGTTTTCAGGCCTAATCCCGCAACGGGAAGATTTTCTACATCCATGCCGACGCCATCATCCTCAATTCTCAAAATCAATGATTGCCCGCTCTGAACCACATGGACAAACAAATTTCTGGCACGAGCATGTTTGACAATGTTATTTAATGCTTCCTGCGCAATTCCATACAGCGTTTCTTCCAGGTGTTTGTCCAGTGGGGAATTCACCCGCCATTTCAACGCTGCAGTCAATCCCACCTGCTCTTCCACCAAACGCAAACGCTGTTCCAGCGCGGCTCTCAACCCTAATTGCCCTAAAATGGAGGGACGCAATTCAAAGATCAGCATACGCATTTCTTTGAGAGCCTCCTGAGCGGATTCCCGCAGACGTTCCAGATGCTGGCGAGCACGTTCCCAATCCGATTGTTCCGCCTGGCGTATAGCGGCTTCCGAATACAGCATGATACTGTAAAGCAATTGATTAACCGAATCATGTAACTCTCTGGAAAGACGATGACGTTCTTCGATTACTGCCATTTCCTGTACCTGCCGGCTCAACCGCGCATGTTCAATTGCAATAGCCGCCTGATCGGCAAAGACTTGAATCAGCCGCACATCATCTGGCGTGAAGGACTGGCCCTGATGGGTTAACTGCAATACCCCTACGATTTTATTTTGTGAACGGAGCGGTACAGCCAGAATCGACATAGGTAAACCGCTGATACTTTCCTCAGATGGATGGTTTACCAACACCGCCTCTCCCCTGCGGATTGCCATGCCAATTACCGACTTTTCCACTGTGACCCTGCCCTGCACTTCAGGTACTTTTCCGGTAGTGTAGGGAATACGCAACCAGCCTTCTTCTTCCAGCAACGCGACGGCGCTTCCAGAAGCACGGGTTAAGGACAAGGCTTCATCACAAATAATCTGGAGCACTTCCTCTAAATCCAGTTTGTGCAACAGCGCCAGAGTGACCTGATGAAGCGCCTGGCTTTCTGCCAGTCGGGATTGTGTTTCGTGGTATAACCGGGCATTTTCCAGCGCTAAGGCAATGGCAGTGGCAAACCACTCCACCATGCGCACTTCGGTATGGGTGAAAGGATCATTTTGCCCACGCCGAACTACCAGAACCATCCCTGCCAGACGACCTTCGCGCATCACCGGCACAGATACTACTGCACTCATCCCCAGTTGAGTGACAATTGAGGGTGAAACACGGGGATCGGTTTCGACCATATTGGAAATCAGTGTGACGGGTCTTGCCAGCATACGGTAAATCAGCACATCCGTTTCGGGATCGAGCATAGCCGTCATAAAGATGGCACGTTCGTTTTCCGTAACCCGCCCACCTGCCAGTAAAGGAGAGAAACGCTGATCTTCTTCCAGGATTATTATAAATGCCCCATCCGCTTCTGCCGCCAGAGCCAGATCATCTGCGACCTTTTGAAGTGCGCCACGAAGATTCTCATAGTACTGACGGTCTAACATCGCCAGAGATCTTCCTGTAGGGTTCAAATTCAGCATTCCTCTCTTTCCAGAAAGGAATTATACCAGCCCAGACTGATCCACTTCCTGAGAATTTTCCCGGTTAAGAATCACCAAAAATCACTTCAACACCAGATCAATCACCGTGTCCCACTCATCCGGACATTCAGATTGCGAGAAGGTTATAAAAGAATCATCCGGATATTCCAGCGCATTCCAGGGACGCTCTAATTTCACCTCTGAGCCATCCGCCAGTAGACGTGCACAGGCAATCTTTCCCTCCAAACCCCTCAGGCAGATTGGCCCAATGCCTCGTTCAAAAATATGAGCAAACAAATGCCCGTCTCTGGTTGTCCATCGCCCCCATTCAGGTTTGGGGAGCATAGATCGTCCACACCCGTAAATGCTCTCCCCGTTGCCCCGCATCCACTGCCCTACCCGGGACAGGATCTGCACACTGGCTTCAGGAATCTCCCCTTTTGCCGTTGGTCCCACATTCAGCAAGAGATTTCCTCCCTTGGAAACACACTCTACCAGAGCACGAACCACGGTGCGGGGGGATTTCCAGTTCTGGTCCTGGGCATGATACCCCCAATGGTCATTCAAAGTAATACAGGCTTCCCATGGGATCGGCTCTCCGGCTTCATTTACCACACCTTCCGGGGGAATAATTTGTTCGGGAGAGGCAAAATCGCCTGCATAAAATTCGGGTTGGAGCGCACGAATATTGCCCCCCAGACGGTTATTGATCAAAATTTCGGGCTGGAGAGAGCGCACCATTTTCACCAGTTCAGATGCCTGCCAGGTTTCCCCACACATGTCATCGTAAGAAAAGTCAAACCAGATGATGTCAACCTTTCCATACGAGGTCAGCAACTCTTCCACCTGATTATGTACATACCGGACATAGCGATCGAGATTACCCTTGCGTCCAGAAAACTCCGGCAGATTGCGGTAAGGATGAAAGCGGTCTCCAGCAACGGGATAGTCCGGATGATGCCAGTCCAGAAGGGAGTAATAGAATCCAACCCTGAGCCCTTCCGCACGGAAGGCTTCCACATATTCTTTGATCAGATCCCGCTCTGCTGGCGTGTTCGTGGCTTTGTAATCGGTAAACTGGCTATCAAACAGGCAAAAGCCATCATGATGTTTGGTAGTCATGACAGCGTATTTCATCCCTGTCTGTCTGGCTATTCGTGCCCATTCCTGTGGGGGATAATGGATCGGATTGAAGGTGTCAAAATACTGCTGGTACTGTTCTTCTGGAATGCACTCAAAATGTTTGACCCACTCCCCGCGAGCAGGAATGGCGTAAATACCCCAATGGATGAACATCCCAAAGCGGGCATCCACAAACCAGCGAACTCGATCTCTATCCATTTTTTACCGCCCCATTTTCCTTAAAATTTCCCGACAACGGGCTATGGTTTCCAGTGGAGGCATGGAGTATTGCTCCTGCTCAACTATGTACCATTCGGTGACCTCACAGCATTCACACAAGGCGAAAACATCCTGCCATGGTACTTCTCCTTCCCCCGGTAAAGCGGATGGATTTTTAGAAGAGTATTCCTTGAGGTGAATGGTCACCGCCTTATCGCTATACCGCTGGAGGTACTCCAGAGGATCGGCGCTGCCGTGCATGGCATTTCCTGTATCTAACTGCATGAACACTTTGGGACTTACCGCGCTGAAGAAAATATCAAATTGCACTTCGCCATCCATCCAGTCAAATTCAAAGTCATGATTGTGGTATCCCAGGCGAAGCCCATAGGGCTCCAACCGTTCTGCCAGGTGGGAAAACCACTCGGCTGTTTTTATCCACGCTGTTCGGCTGGCACGGAATTCTTCCGAAATCCAGGGGATTACCAGATAGGGATTTCCCAACTCCAGATGAAATTCGACCGTTTGATGGAATGTTTCATCGGATAAGTCACTCAATGGAATGTGCGCCCCACAGCACTTCAAGCCATTCTCATCCAGCCACTGACGGAGTTCTCTGGCAGAATGTCCATAGAAGCCAGCAAATTCCACTCCATCGTACCCCATTTGAGCAATGGCTTTCAAGGTGCCCGGTAAATCCCGCGCACAATCCTCCCGCACAGAATACAATTGAACACCCACAGGAATTGGGGACATGATACCCTCCCGAAAAAGATTGAAGTCCTTTTGATTGTATATCCAAATACCCCTAAATTTTTCAAAAAATGCCCCCACTTTCTATTGACAATCCGAGTCATCGTGCTATAATCAGCCAAACTTCAGGAGAAAAATGGCATTCCTTTTTGAACTCAAGGCTCGACGAAAGATCTTCCTTCCCCGGAATTTCCAGGGAAGGTCGGCTGGTCGCACCTGTTGAGTGGATTGCCTGACTTCTAACCTATAAAGAATCCCTAACAGTCGTAACCACGCCCTCCAGTACCTGGAGGGCTTTTTGATTTTGAGAAACTAAAGGAGTGAGATATGCCCAAGCAAACCCATTCTACGCCTATCAAGAAAGTTGTTCTTGCCTATTCTGGCGGGCTGGACACCTCCATCATCGTGCCATGGCTCAAAGAGAACTATGGCTGTGAGGTAATTTGTTTTACCGCAGATATTGGACAGGGGGAAGAACTGTCTGGCTTGCCGGAAAAAGCCAAAGCCACAGGAGCAACCAAAATTTACATTGAAGACCTGACGGAGGAATTTGCCAGTCAGTACCTCTTCAGACTGCTCAAATCCGGAGCAATCTATGAACGTCATTACCTGCTGGGGACTTCGATTGCCCGCCCACTCATCGCCAAACACATGGTGGAAATTGCTCACCTCGAAAACGCAGATGCAGTGGCACATGGTTGTACCGGCAAAGGGAACGATCAGGTTCGTTTTGAACTGACTGTAATGGCTCTTGATCCCCGGCTCAAAGTGATTGCCCCGTGGCGGGAATGGAACATCCGCTCGCGGGAAGATGCTCTGGAATACGCCGCCGCCCATCAGGTACCGGTAAGTTCTACCCTGAAATCCATTTACAGCCGCGACCGTAACCTCTGGCATCTTTCACACGAAGGTGGTTTACTGGAAGATCCATGGGCAGAGCCAGAAGAAAGTATGTATCAAATGACCGTCTCCCCCGAAGATGCTCCAGATACACCCGAATACATAGAAATTACTTTTGAAGAAGGCACACCCGTTAAACTAAACGGCAAAGCCTTATCCCCTGCCACGCTCATCAAGTCCCTCAATGAAATCGGCGGTAAACACGGCATTGGACGGGTAGACATGGTGGAAAACCGCCTTGTGGGAATGAAATCTCGTGGAGTATATGAAACTCCCGGCGGTACCATTCTCATGCGCGCTCACAAGGAACTGGAACAAATCACTCTTGATCGGGATACGCTTCATTATAAAGATGTGCTTGCTCAACGCTATGCCGAACTGGTGTATTTCGGGCAGTGGTTCACACCACTTCGTGAGGCGCTGGATGCCTTTTTTGAAGTCACCCAGAAGCATGTCACCGGTACAGTACGGCTCAAACTTTACAAAGGGAACATCATCACCGCAGGGAAAAAATCGGTTTACAGCCTCTACCGCGAAGACTTTGCTACCTTCGGGAAAGACAATGTCTACGACCAGAGCGATGCGGAAGGATTCATCACGCTGTTTGGATTACCGCTCAAGGTTGCTGCCATGCGGGATATTGCCGCCGCTGTGCAAATTGCCTCAGAGGCTCCGGATTATTCCTCATTCAAGCGGGATTAAGTGTACAATTCGGACATCAAATCCCTGAATGCAAGGAGAAGAGAATATGAGTAAACTTTGGGGCGGACGGTTTTCCAGCGGGTTAGATCCTATTGCATGGGAATACAATGCATCCATTTCCTTTGACTGGCGTTTAGCCGAGGTGGACATTCGCGGTTCAATTGCCTGGGCAAAAGCCCTGATGAAAGCCGGAGTGATCAATCTGGATGAACAACAACAAATCGTCAAAGGATTGACCGATATCCTGGCAGAAGTACGGAGCGGCAGGTTTAAACACGAACCTACTGATGAAGACGTACATACGGCAATTGAACGTCGTTTGATCGAACTCACCGGTCCAGTGGGAGGAAAACTGCACACCGGGCGCAGTCGTAATGATCAGATTGCTACGGATTTCACCCTCTGGCTGGTGGATGCCATTGACCGTATCGACGCTTTTGTCAAACTGGTGCAAAGCGCCCTGGTGGACCGCGCTGAGATCGATTTCGGAATTCTTCTACCGGGATACACCCATTTTCAACAATCTCAACCCATTTTACTCAGCCACTGGTGGCTGTCCCATTTCTGGCCTCTTGCCAGAGACCGCCAACGGCTGGGACAACTGCGTGAACGCGCGGCAGTGCTTCCCCTGGGTTCTGGCGCTCTAGCCGGCACTCCTTACCCGATTGACCGCAAGTTCCTTGCCAATCAACTGGGTTTAAAAGCCATCACCCCTAACAGCATTGATGCTGTATCCAATCGAGATTCAGCGGCGGAGTTTCTCTTTGTATCCACAATGATAGCCCTGCATCTTTCCCGCCTTGCAGAGATGCTGATTCTCTACACTTCGGCAGAGTTTGACTTCATTGAACTTTCCGACGCCTACTCCACCGGCTCCAGCCTGATGCCGCAAAAGAAAAACCCCGATACGCTGGAACTCACCCGGGGGAAAGCCGGAACAATGATTGGGAGATTGACCGGATTGTTGTCTGTGTTGAAAGGGTTACCCTCTGCTTACGACAAAGACTTGCAGGAAGATAAAATCCCTGTCTTCGAAACCAGCGATACATTGTGCTTAATGCTACCTGTTGTTGCCGGTGTTCTTCGCACACTGGAAATCCATCCGGAAAAAATGCGCACCGCTTTAGATCCTGCCATTCTGGCAACCGACCTGGCGGATTATCTGGTTCGGAAAGGGGTACCCTTCCGGCAGGCTCACGCCATGGTTGGGCAAATCGTTCGGCGGGCTCATGAACTGAATCTGCCACTGAATGAACTCCCTCTTAAGGAATTCCAAAAAGTCAGCCCGCTCTTTGAAAAAGATGTTCAAGGGGTGTTTGATTTTGAAGCGTCCATAGCCCACCGGAATGTTCCTGGAGGAACCAGTCCGGCAGCGGTGAAAATTCAATTACAACAAGCCCGCCAGTTTCTGGAACAACACCGGATTCGCAGTGCAGTTCCACCTGAGACCCCTCGTGGTGGAGATGGTTCGTAACCATTCTGATAACCATTTTTGAAAACCAAAAAAGGAGGTAACGATGACTACTGCTTATTGCCCTGAATGTGATGCCCCCATCAGCCTGGAAGATGTCATGATCGGCGAAATTCTTGTGTGTCCGGATTGCGGGGTGGATCTTGAAGTTTTAAGCATCGATCCCCCACAGGTAGAACTTGCCCCCATGGAAGAAGAAGACTGGGGTGAATAACGATATTGTGTATTTGCATTGGAGGTGTGCGAATGAAGATTGGGATCATTCTTTCCCGGGTACGGGTGGAAGAAAAGTGGCTTCTGGAAGCCTTTGAAAAGCGGGGGGTTGCCTATGAGCGCATTGACGACCGCGAATCGGTGTTTGACATTAGCCACCCCGATGCGTGGGTTTCCTTTGATGTGATTCTGGAACGCAGTATTTCGTTCGCCCGTGGATTATATGCCACCCAAATCCTTAATTCATGGGGAATACCCACAGTAAACATGGCACATGTCGCCGCTACGTGTGGGGATAAACTCGCCACCTCTTCTGCTCTTGCACGAGCCGGTGTACCACAACCACGCATCAAGGTGGCTTTTACACCTGAAGCGGCTTTGCAAGCCATTGAAGAACTGGGGTATCCCGTCGTATTAAAGCCTGTGGTTGGGTCATGGGGACGCCTGCTGGCAAAGATTAACGATCGTGACGCAGCAGAAGCCATTTTGGAACACAAGGAGACGCTGGGCTCTTATCAGCACTCCATTTATTACATTCAGGAATACATCCAAAAACCCGGACGGGATATACGCGCCTTTGTGGTGGGAGATCAAACCATCTGCGCGATTTACCGCAATTCCTCTCACTGGATTACCAACACTGCCCGCAACGGACAGGGAGAAAATTGTCCCGTCACCCCTGAATTGAACGACCTGTGTGTAAAAGCGGCGCACGCTGTGGGTGGTGGCGTCCTGGCTGTGGATGTGCTGGAAGACCCACAGCGGGGTTACCTGGTGAATGAGATCAATCACACCATGGAATTTCACACTCTCGCCCCAACCACTGGCGTAGATATTGCCGGCATTATCGCCGATTACACCCTGGCGGTTGCCCGGAAGGAAATCCGCCTGCCAGTTCCTTTTATCCAGCCCCCTCAAAATTTATCCACAATCTGGAACCCGTTATCTCACTCTCTCGCAGAATGGAGCCATTTGACACCATGAGTCCTTTGACCGTCTCCATCGTTGGCGCCTCCGGCTACGTGGGAGGCGAACTTTTAAGGCTTTTACTCGACCACCCTGAAGTAAAAGTACAGCAGGTGACTTCCAGCAGTCATCTGGGAGAATATGTGTACCAACAACATCCCAACCTGCGGAAGCGCACCACGTTGAAATTTTCCGATCCCAATCAGGTTTCACCATGCGATGTGCTCTTTCTGGCTATGCCGCACGGTGAGAGCCAGAAAAAAATCAATCAATACGCGCAAATTGCGCCCAAGATCATTGATCTCTCGGCAGATTTCCGTCTGCGGGATGATCAGTTGTACGCCCAATATTACGACGAACCTCATCAAGCCCCGGAATGGCTGGGGCGTTTTGTCTATGGGCTTCCTGAATTGCACCGGCAAGAGATGAGCCGGGCTTCATACATCAGCGGAGTTGGATGTAATGCAACAGCCGCTAACCTGGCTCTTTATCCGCTGGTGAAAGCCGGGGTATTGGACTTAAGTCTGCCTGTCATTGTAGATATCAAAGTAGGTTCGTCGGAAGGTGGAGCCACCCCAAACGCGGGATCGCATCACCCGGAACGCAGCGGCGTGGTACGCACGTTTTCTGCCTATGGACATCGCCATACGGCTGAAGTCATGCAGGAACTGGGATTGACATCCGTGCACTTAACCATGACATCTGTGGATCTGGTACGGGGAGCGCTGGCGGCGGCACATGCCTTTGCACTACCCGAAATCACGGAAAAAGATTTGTGGAAAATCTACCGTCAGTGGAGCGAGAACGAACCTTTTGTGAGACTGGTCAAAGATCGCCGGGGGGTCTATCGCGTTCCAGATCCAAAAATCCTGGCAGGTTCAAATTACGTGGATGTAGGCTTCGACTTCGACCCAAAAAGCCGTCGGGTAATTGCACTTGCCGCCATTGACAACCTGATGAAAGGCGCTGCAGGGTCAGCCGTTCAGGCAATGAATATTATGTGCGGTTTTGAGGAAACCACTGGTCTGGAATTTCCCGGGTTACACCCCATTTAGAATCACATTGAGGTGCGAAGATGATTGTAGTCAAAATTGGCGGTTCTCAAGGTGTGAATCTGGATACCATCTGTGCGGATGCTGTTACGCTCATTCAACAGGGGATACAGTTAATCTTAGTTCACGGTGGATCCACCGAGGTGAACGAAATTTCAACCCAACTTGGCCACCCTCCCCGTTTTGTAACCAGCGAAAACGGCTTTACCAGTCGCTACACCAACCGCGCCACACTGGAAATCTTTGCCATGGTTACTGCGGGAAAAATCAACACCCTTATTGTTGAACGGATGCAAAAGCGGGGTATTAACGCCTTTGGACTTTCAGGGATTGATGGACGCCTGATGCTGGCGCATCGAAAAGAAGCCATCCGCATTGTGGAGAACGGGCACAAAATGATTCTGCGAGATGACTACACAGGAAAAATCGAGGCAGTGAACGCAGACCTGCTGCGTGTTTTGCTCGAAAACGGTCTCACCCCCGTAATTGCTCCACTGGCGCTTTCTCAGCAAGGCGAAGCAGTTAATGTAGATGCTGACCGTGCTGCGGCAATGGTAGCAGGTGCAATGCATGCCGAACAACTCATCATCCTGACAAACGTACCGGGATTGATGAGACACTTTCCGGACGAAAGCACTGTCATTCCAAGGCTTCATTACACAGAACTGGAACAAGCCCTGTCATTTGCCGAGGGCAGAATGAAGAAAAAAGTTCTGGGCGCCAGTGAGGCAATCCAACTGGGGGTACCTCAAGTCATCTTCGCTGATGGGCGCACGGAGCACCCTTTACTGGATGCGCTTGCTGGAAAGGGAACGGTCATCCTATGATGAATATCATTGATCTGGAAAACCAGCATACATCTGGCTTGTACACCAAGCGTCCTGTCGCCATTGTGCGCGGAAAAGGCGCTCACCTCTGGGATGCCAATGGCAAAGAATACATTGACTGTGTTGGTGGACAGGGCGCAGCCAACATCGGACACGCCAATCCTGCCGTTGCGGCGGCAATCGCCGCGCAAGCCCAAACCCTGATTTCCTGCCCAGAAATGTTTTATAACGACCGACGGGCTTTGCTGGAACAACGTCTATGCGAAATATCTGGTTTTCCGCGGGTGTTTCTCTGCAATTCAGGGACAGAATCCGTTGAAGCGGCTCTGAAATTTGCCCGCATTACCACGGGAAGATCTCAAGTTGTTGCCTGTATGCGGGGATTTCACGGACGGACTATGGGAGCGCTTTCGGCAACATGGGAGAAGAAATATCGCGAACCCTTTGAACCACTGGTGCCAGGATTTCGGCACATCCCATTTAACCGTCCCGAGGCACTGGATGATGCTATTCATGAGGAAACAGCCGCTTTTATTGTCGAAATTGTGCAGGGCGAGGGCGGGGTCATCCCCGCCAGCGCGGAATTTTTGATGAAAGCAGAACAGCTTTGCCGGGAACACGGCGCTTTATTCATCGTAGATGAAGTGCAAACGGGCTTTGGAAGAACCGGAAAAATGTTTGCTTTTCAACATCATCCCATCCACCCGGATCTGGTCTGCCTTGCCAAGTCAATTGCTGGAGGTATTCCCATGGGAGCCGTTTTAATCGGAGATGCGATACAGGAACTTCCTCCACAGGTGCACGGCTCAACCTTTGGAGGAAATCCACTTGCCTGTGCTGCCGCGTTTGCTTCCATAGATTACCTGCTGGCAAACCATCTGCCGCAAAAAGCACAGGAACTTGGAGATAAATTTCTCCACGCCTTACAGCAGATTGAATCGCCCCTCATTCGGGAAGTAAGAGGACTGGGGTTAATGGTGGGAATCGAACTCAAACAAAAAGTGACGCCCTACCTGCAAGCGCTTCTGGAAGAAGGCGTGCTGGCTTTACCTGCTGGGCTCACCGTAATGCGCTTTCTCCCGCCCCTTGTGATTGACCAGCATGACCTCGAAATCGTGGTCGAAAAGGTTAAACACGTGCTTCAAAAGGATTAACATGGACGAAACGGATTTACTGGTAGGATTACTGAGACATTACAGCCCCACCGGGCAGGAAAACCAGGCAGTGACATACCTTGTTCAGAAAATGGATGAGGCCGGTTTTCAATCGTTTGTGGACGCAACCGGTAATGCTGTCGGCATTCTTGGTGATGGCCCAAACGAAATTGTACTCTTAGGTCATATTGACACTGTTCCTGGAGAAATTCCGGTTCATATTGAAGGGGATTTACTTTACGGAAGAGGAGCAGTTGATGCGAAAGGTCCTCTGGCGTGTTTCACCACAGCCGCCTCTCGAGTCGGGGCGCGCCCGGGATGGAGAATCATCGTCGTGGGAGCACTGGCAGAAGAAAGCGACTCTCGCGGTGCCAAAGGGGTATTGAATGAGTATCATCCCCGTTTTGCCATCATTGGTGAGCCCAGCGGGTGGGATCATATTACGCTGGGTTATAAAGGGAGCGCGTGGATTCGGTACCGCATTGAAAAACCCATGTACCACACGGCTTCCGGGAAGCAAACAGCCTGTGAATCTGCCGTACAGTTCTGGAATTCTCTTGTAAGAAAAACAAATGAATGGAATGAATCCGCTTCACGAGTGTTTGATCAGGTGACGCCCAGTCTTCAAGCCATGCATTCAACCCGGGACGGATTTGCTGAGACAGCCGAACTGGAAATAAACGTACGTCTTCCCCCCGCCATTTCCCCCGAAAACCTGAAACAGGAAATTGAATGGCTCAGAGGGGAGGGAACGATTGACTTTTCAGACAGCATACCTGCCTACCGGGGAGAGAAAAACTCTGCTCTGGTGCGAGCCTTTTTACAGGCTATTCGCGCAGAGGAAGGTACTCCCGCCTTTTCATTGAAAACCGGAACGGCAGACCTCAATCTGGTGGCACCGGTCTGGAGATGTCCATGTGTAGCATACGGACCCGGCGACTCCAGTCTGGATCATACACCTGGCGAACATATTTCTCTGACGGAGTACCGCCAAAGTATCCAAGTGTTAACCAAGGTACTCGATATTCTGACTCAAATATCCCCGTGAATCCAGTCCGCCAGAAACGGCTGATACTTAACCGGGTCGAACTCTACAAAGCGATATTCGGCGTAACCACGCAGCGCATAAGGATCTCCGGCAAAAAAGCCCTGAAGATCTTCCTTCGAGGGAGCGCGCGCTACCACCAGCCCCCCTGTTTTGGGATTCATTGGGCCAGAGAGCAACAACCAGCCCTTATCGTATCCGGTTTGCAGAAAAGCGCGATGCTCTGAAACAACCGGTTGGAGGGTTTCAAACGGTACAGTATACGTAATTTCAACCAGAAAATGTTTCATCATCAAAAATCCTTTTAAGGCGCAGGAATCCATGGAATTTTTGTCGGCACGGAATATCCGTGTTTTTCCACAGTGTAAAGCACCCCTCCGGAAGGGGTTGAACAACCGGGTTCGTCTATGAAGGTTGCACGGGTCTCATACTGGTTGGGAAGTGAAACCGGATACCAGATTAGCCTCTGATTCTGGCAAACAAACACATCCAGCATATAACCGCGATCATCGTCTTCCGTCATGGATACACGATCCCAGGTCACCACCACGCGATCGCCCTCACGCTGAACGCGCACGTTTTCGGGAGCGCCATACAACACGCTTGGACCTGGCAATTTGGGTTCAGTCAAATACACTTTGTTAATATCCCCTTCCACATCCACAACAGAAGGAGCAACCCAGCAGAAATATTTCAATTTGTCAAATTTCACATACAACCAGGCACTGTAAGCATAACGCCCGCGCACCGTGCCGTGATCACCGGGATAGAGGTCAGCGGCATGCAGAAAGGCTTTAGCAGGTCCATAACGGCAATGGGCTTGCATTTTCACTGTGACATCCGGGAAATCGAACGTTGGTGTTGGGGTGATTGTAGGAGTATCTGTGATGGTTGCTGTGAATGAAGGCGAAGGAGTAAAGGTAACGGTAGAGGTGGATGAAGGCGAGGGAGATAGTGTCTGAGAAGGGGGCAGGGTAAACGTGTGGGTTGGCGTCTTCGAGGATTGAACGGTAGGCGTGCCGGTTGGGCTAAGCGTTTCCGGCACGCCACACCCTGATAGAGCAATCGCAAAGACGATCACCAGTACCAGCAAATGAACTCTTGCCACAACCCTGTAAACCATTAACTGTTTCACTTTCGATCTGTTCCGGGTAATCCCTACAGAGAATACAATTCGCTATATTTCCCTTTAAGGTAAGCAAGATAGGGCTGAATTTCCAGGTCCTGCCCGGTGACCCGTCGAATCAACTCCGGAGCCGTGTACTTTCTACCGTACTGATAAATCCGATCTTTCATCCACGCATGCAAATCGGAAAATCTTCCCTGGCGAATATCTTCCGGGATAGAAGGAACTTCCTGAACTGCCTTGTGATAAAACAGTGCGCTGAGGATATTCCCTAAAGTATATCCCTGGAATTGTCCCCCGATGAACCCGCCGTACCAGTGTACATCCTGAAGACAGCCATCCCGATCATCTGGCGGTACCACACCCAGATCCGAGCGATATCGCTCATTCCAGGCTTCAGGTAAATGTTTGACCTCCAGCGAACCTTCCAGCATCTGCAACTCAAGATCAAAACGAATCATCACATGGAGATTGTAGGTAACCTCATCTGCATCTGTGCGAATCAATGAAGGCTGGACTTTATTGATCGCACGGTAGAAGGTATCCAGAGAGACATTGCCAAACTGGCTCGGGAACACTTGCTGGAGTTGCGGATAGTAATATTCCCAGAACTCCCTGCTCCTGGCAACAATGTTTTCCCAGAGACGGGATTGGCTTTCATGAACCCCGGCAGAGGTTCCCCCAAAGAGCGGCGTTCCCTCATAAGCAGGATTGCATCCCTGTTCATACATGGCATGTCCGGCTTCATGAACCGTGCTGAAAAAGGCATCTCCAAAATCATTCTCTTTGACCCGCGTGGTAATGCGAACATCGCCATATCCAAAACGGGTGGTAAAGGGATGCGGGCTTTTATCCTGCCTGCCCCGGTGAAAGTCATATCCCAGAGCCCGAATCACTTGCTCTCCAAAAGCAATTTGATCTTTTTCCGGGAAAAATTGATGCAGACAGGAATCATCCGCAGGTGGATATGAGGTTATTGCCTGCACCAGAGGCACCAGTTCGTGTCGAAGTTGTTGAAAAAGCACCTGCAGGGTTTTGGCTTTCATGCCATAATCTGCCCAGTCAATCAACGGATCCGCAATATGCTCATATCCAGGAAAACAGTTCGCCACTTCGCGGCTGTATTCCAGAGTCTGTTCCAGAAGGGGGCGCACTTTTTCAAAATTATTGGTGGGACGGGCTTCCGTCCAAGCCATGTAGCAACGGGATTGATGTTCATAGACTCTGGCAATCAATTCTGGAGGAATTTTCGTCAACCGGTCAAAATCTCTTTTGGCCACACGGATAAGAGCAGCATCGTCATCATCCTGTGGGAGCGAATCAGCATAAGGCAATAAATCTTCAAGCAATCTTCCCAAACCTGGATCGGTCATTTTCTCCTGCGCCAGACGGGCAAGGGTTGCCATTTGCCGACCGCGAGCCTCAGATCCTCCGGGAGGCATGTAGGTCAATTGATCCCACCCCAGTACAGCATTTGCCATTTCCAGGTCATGAATTTCAGACAGCCGCCGTTTCAGTTCTTGCAGTTTTTCTTCCATTTCTTATTGCTCCTTGTTGAATAAATCTAACATGACGTGAAAAGGAAACAAATTCATCTCTTATCCTGTCGAGTACCCCTATTATCTTACCAGCAAAATTCATAATTCCCCGCTGGGATCCTGATTTTGACCGCATCTCCTTCCTCACCCAGCCACTCAATCATCTCCACAGCCGGCAAAGGCACTCCCGATTCAAGCACTTCTTTACCCACAGCCTCGGGAAGCCAGGCCGTTGCACATGTACTGGGGGGAATGGTTACCTGCCATTTCCAGCAGTGTCGGTCATCTTTTTGCCACCGGGAGACGACTTTCCCGTAAGGAGTCTGATAATCCACAGAAGCGAAGTCCAGTTCTATGTCTGGTAGTGGCTTCATTAGAATGTGTCGGTAACCCGGATATTCAGGGTCGAAATCCAGCCCACCAATCATCGAAACCATCCATGCTCCCACGGATCCGTAAGCGTAATGGTTGAAGGAATTCATTTCAGGGTCCTGAAAACCTTTTTCTTCAGTCCAACCATCCCAACGCTCCCAAATGGTCGTTGCGCCGTGCAGGACGGGGTACAGCCAGGATGGCATGGTTCTCTGCGTTAAGAGTTTCCAGGCTTCTTTTGCTTTCCCAAATTTTGTAAGTGTCCAGAGAAGATATGGAGTTCCCACAAACCCTGTGGAAAGATGCCAGTCGCGTTGACGGATATCGCGAAGGAGTTCTTCCAGAGCCTTTTCTTGAAGTGTTTCAGAGAGCAAATCAAAGGATAAGGCAAGAACGTATGCCGTTTGTGTTCTTCCAACTATCAAACCATCTTCCGTAACAAATCTACGGTTGAAAGCCTCACGGATTTTTTCAAACATAGTGTGGTAAACCTGTTCATCCTTTGATTTACCCAAACAACGGGCAATCTTTGCCATCAACCGGGCGGAGTGCGCAAAAAAAGCCGTGGCAATCAAATCTTTTGGCGTACCCCCATCCACTTTACCCGAACCATCTTGCGCCAGCCAGTCTCCAAAACCGGGGAAATTCCCCTGATCTACCCAGTCAGGATGGGAGCGAATCCATCCAACACTGGTGTTCTTCAAATATTCAATAAATTTTTGAAAAACAGGATAATACCTTTCCAGAATTCTCCTGTTGCCATACACCTGATAAATGGTCCAGGGACAAATCAATACGGCATCTGCCCATGCAGGACCGCCATCTTCCAGTTGTCCAAAGGCAAACACTTTAGGAACCACGGGAGGAATGGCACCACTGGAAGACTGGGCATCAGCAAAATCCTGCATCCATTTTTCAAAGAAACGAGATACATTGCGATTAAACGTTGCCGTGCGAATAAATACCTGAGCATCCCCTGTCCACCCCAGACGTTCGTCTCTTTGAGGACAGTCTGTTGGGACTTCAATGAAATTTCCTTTCTGACTCCACTCAATATTGTGTTGTAATTGATTCAGAAATGGATCAGAACAGATGAACGTACCACTGATGGGGGTATCTGAATGCAAAACAACCCCCTCAATATTTTCCCGAGTGGGAACACCAGGAAAACCTGTCAGTTCTACATAACGAAAACCATGAAAGGTAAAGTGGGGTTCAAAAATTTCTTCCTCTCCTCCCTTTAAAGTATAATAATCGGTGGCACGCGCTGACCGCAGAGACTGTGTGTACAGACTTCCATCTGGATTCAACACCTCGCTATATCGAATACGGATGGTCCGTCCCCGTTCTCCTTTTACTCTCAACCGGATAACCCCCACCATATTCTGCCCCAGGTCAAAAATCCACCGGGACCGGTTCCATTCGCGTAATTCTACAGGTTCCTGAACGGGGCGAAGCACTTCCTGCCTTCTCACCGGGGGATTTTTCCGGGCAACCAGATTCAGAGAAGACAACTGTACTGTATGCACAGGAAACCAACCGGTATCGTTCCACCCCGGCGTATCCCATCCCGACATTTCAAGGCGAGCATCGTAACTCTCTCCCATGATTAAATCACTTTCTAAAATGGGACCCGAAGTGTATCTCCAGGTCTCATCCGTCGGGACGATCTCGAAAGAGCCATCCATGTACTGGATCATCAACTGTGCTAACAGGCGTGGACGGTCTCCATACTGCTGTCGGTCCATATTGGCAATATGCCCGCAATACCAGCCATCCCCCAAAACTACGCCCAGAACATTTTCTCCAAACTGAAGATGGGATGTTACATCATAAACCTGATACTGAACTCGACAATGGTAGTCAGTCCATCCAGGCGCAAATACTTCGTCGCCAATCGAACGACCATTTATCGAGGCAAGATATAAACCCAGTGCGGTGATATACAGTTCAGCAGAGGCAACCGGCTTTTTCACTTGAAAGGGTTTGCGAAGGTAAGGTGCCGGTGCTGTCACCCTGGCGCCGCCGATAATTCCGGTTTCAATCCATTTGCCCCGCCAATCTGAAGGATTCAGCAAGCCCATTTGAAACCAGGCTGTCTCGGAGTAATCACTCACTTTCCCAGATTCGTCCCAGAATCGTACCCGCCAGTAAACTTTCTGGCGAGTTTTCAGAGGTAAACCACAATACTCCACTTCAATCGACTGGGGAGAGTCCACTTTACCGCTATCCCATAAAATTTTTCCTTCTGATTCCGCCACAATCTGGTACGCCGTCTGTCGAATCCCCCGCCTGAGCAAAGGAATTTTCCAGGCGAACCGGGGTGACAATTCATCTATCCCTAAAGGATTTACCTGGCCTTCACAAGTCAATTCATAAGGGCGCATGATCAGCCTCTTAACATAGAGCATCGGGAATTTGATTTTTCGAATTAAGCATAGTATAGGATAAAAAAGGACTGACGAATGTTAAGGCACCTGTTTTTTTCAGTGACTTTTAAGGTCTGGATTGCCAGATAACGATACTTCTGGCTGATAATTTTCCGTATGATTTAATGACACTGCAATTTGACTATCCTCTTTCCTCTCGCTTATCCTGTGATAATATCGGGGCATGATGACTGAACCTATCGTTTTCATCACAGGTGTATCCTCCGGAATTGGTTTAGAAACCGCGCTGTTATTTAAGAAAAAAGGATTCCAGATCATTGGTTCCAGCCGTACACCAGAGAAATATCAACATCTCCCTTTTCCTGTTGTGCCTCTGGACATCACTTCCCAGGAATCCATTGATGCCTGCGTTCGTTATCTGAAAAGAGACATTGGCAGGGTAGATGTTCTGGTATGCAACGCAGGAACCATGGGACCTGTAGCGGCTGGAGAAGAATTAACCTCCGAAGCCCTCTGGCAGGTGTTCCAAACCAATTTTTTCGGTACAGTCCATCTGATTCGCGCCGTGCTTCCTCTCATGCGACAACAAGATAAGGGAAAAATTATTGTTCTTTCTTCTATTGCTGGAAAAGTGGGCGCACCGCCCTTCTTTTCGGCTTACACATCCAGCAAGCATGCACTGGAAGGATATATTGAAACGCTTGCTAAAGAATTGGCTCCTTTCCATATTTCTGTAACCTTAATTGAGCCAGGGTATTGTAAGACTGCATTAAGTCAATCTATCCAGAGCCCACCTCATCCTCTGCCCGAGTATGAGCCAAGGCGAACATTCACCCATACGCTTCAAACCTATGCCATCGACCATGGCAGGGATCCTCGCCAGGTGGCTCTGGCAATCCTCAAAACTGTTCAGCATCCAAATCCACCATTGCGTGTACTGGTTGGGTTGGATGCGAAGTTTCTGGATGCAGGAAGAAAGTACCTTCCAGAAAAAATCTTTCAGTTTTTGTTGAACAAAATGTTCAGTTGGAGAAAAGCCCCCCCAACCCCGGTAACTCCTGTTCGGAGGTTCCTCCTCAACAGTAAAAAAGCAGACCGTGCCTGGAGAATCGTATCTACGGGCATGGTGGTTCTGGCTCTTTTCCAGTTGGCAAGTTTCATCTTCAAAAGGAAACCTGACTCATGAAAAATTCGATTCAAACCATCTGTGTTTATAGCGGATCGGCTGATCATATTCCCCCAAAGTATATTGAAGCCGCTTATCAAACCGGGCAAGTCATTGCCCAGAACGGAATGACCCTGGTCTACGGAGGAGGCAAAACCGGCGTGATGGGGGCAGTGGCAAATGGTGCTTTAAGTGCCGGGGGTAAAGTGATTGGCGTGGTACCCCATCATTTGAACAAACCCCAGTTGATTCACGACGGCTTGTCTCAACTCATCGTCACAGAAGACATGCACACCCGCAAAGCCCAAATGAGCCGGCTTGCAGATGCATTCATCAGTCTGCCCGGAGGGTATGGAACAATGGAGGAATTTTTTGAAACATTGACGTGGGCACAAATCGGGTTACACCAGAAACCTATTGGTTTGTTAAATACCGGTGGATATTATATTCCCCTTCTCCAGTGGATCTCTCATGCGTTACAGGAAGGTTTTATTTATCCCGAGCATGTGCAATTATTTGTCGAGGATGAAAATCCTGAACAACTGATGAAAAAACTGACCCGGTTCAAAATTCCCGAGAATTTGAATCGATGGGTTGAACGTTAATATGATATAATAAAATAAACAAACCGGTCGGTATCTTTTTAATCTATGCAACAGAGAAGTGAAGAAACTCGTCAAAAAATTCTGCAAGCGGCTGAAGTCTTATTTGCTCAGAAAGGGTACGATGCTACCGGGGTTGCAGACCTTTGTGCAGCCTCAGGAGTGAGCAAAGGGGCTTTTTACCATCATTTTCCCTCCAAACAATCGGTTTTTCTTGCTCTCCTGGAGGAATGGCTAAAACAACTGGATGAACAATTACAACAGACCCTCAGTAGTCATACAAACATTCCAGAGGGGCTGATTGTACTCGCCAGATCCACCGAAGCCATATTTGAAGGATCAAATACCCGTGCACGAATTTTCCTGGAATTCTGGATACAAGCCACCCGGCAGCCTGAAATCTGGCAAGCCGCCGTTGCGCCGTATTATCGTTACTTAGAACGATTCACGCAACTCATTCAGGACAGCGAGTCGCAAGGCTCACTGTCACTCAAAGAAGGTGTCGATCCCCGTACAATTGCGCGAACAATCCTTGCTCTGGCACTCGGAATGCTCTTACAAGCCTTTTTTGACCCTCAAGGCGAAGACTGGAGCAAAGTAACCGGCAAAAGCATTGAATGGCTTTTCGATGCCCTTCAAAAAGGAGGTGGACAATGAATCTCGTCACAGGCGCAACCGGACATTTAGGTAATGTTCTGGTCAGAGAACTGGTTGCGAGAGGCGAACCCGTAAGAGCCCTGGTATTACCCGGAGAGGATTTACGTTCACTGGAAGGTTTGCCCGTAGAAATAGTAAAAGGGAATATCCTGGATCTTCCCTCTTTGATTGACGCCTGCCAGGGGGTGGATACCGTCTTTCACCTTGCGGCGCTGGTATCTTTACTGGAGGAACATGAGCCCATTCTCCGCAAGGTCAACGTAGAAGGCACAAGGAATGTGATTCAAGCCGTTTTACAGGCGGGGGTAAGGCGACTTATATATACCAGTTCTATTCATGCGCTTACCCGTCCACCCCATGGAGTGATGATTCAGGAAGATTTACCCTTTGATCCACAGAACCCCGCTGGAGCCTACGATCGTACCAAAGCAGAGGCTTCAATTCTGGTACTGGAAGCCGTACAAAAAGAAGGGTTGGACGCAGTCATTGTCTGTCCAACGGGCGTGATTGGGCCTTATGATTACCGACGCTCCGAATTAGGAGAAATGATTCTCAACTGGATGTCATCCAGACTGGACTGGATCGTGAACGGGGGTTTCGATTTTGTGGATGTTCGGGACGTTGCAAAAGGTCATATTCTGGCAAGAGACCTGGGTGTTAAAGGACATACATATATCCTTGGCGGAGAACAGATTTCCGTTGCTCAACTCCGTGAACTTGTAAAAGAAATTCGCGGACTATTTTCGCCAGTGGTTGAATTTCCGGGAACACTTGCTGTCTGGTTTGCCTCTCTGGCAGAGGTTTACTATAAGTTGACGCACACCCGCCCCAAATTTACCCGTTACTCTATCGAAACCCTTTGGAGCAACTCGCAAATCAGCATTCAGCGAGCCAGGCAGGAATTAGGATATGCACCACGAAAATTATCGGAGACCCTGCGAGACACCATCGCGTGGTGGCTGGAGCAATTCCGAAAGACGCAAAAATCCGTTCGTATTTAACTTTTTTACAGGGGCTATTTGTCTTTCATCAAGGAGTTCTTCGGAATTCCTTGACTTTTTAATATGTAGCACTTATCATGCCGTTCACATTAAATTCTTTGAGGTGCGCCATGACAACTTCTTTCTCTTCTACCCATTTATTTAATCCCTGCCCTGGAAGAAGCGCTGGCGCCCAAGACTGATCAAGCATTTCCCCGCTGAAACAAATTGAATAACCTTGCCTCCGCTTTTTCGGGCTGGATCATTTGCTCTCCCGGAATCCCTCTGGGGATGTTTTTGTTCTGAAGTGGAGTGTTTTATGTTTGTTGATTTGAAAAACGGATGGTCCATCCTTACTCAGCACATTTATCCGGAACGGCTCTGGGTTCTGAGCGGAGGTATTTCATGAGGAAAAAATTCTCAACCAACCTTGTCTATCTGATTTTGAGTGGTGGGAACACGCTGGCTGACACCATCATGTTCACAGTCAATATGGTCTACTTTGTTCAGACAATTGGATTAAATCCTTTGCAACTGGTACTCGTTGGGACAGTGCTGGAAGGCTCAATTTTACTGTTTGAAATTCCAACCGGCGTCATTGCTGATACTTTCAGCCGGAAGATATCCATCGTAACTGGCTGGTTCATCATGGCAGGCGGATTTCTACTGGTGGGATTCATTCCTAAAATTTGGGCTGTATTCATAGGGCAAGTCCTTTGGGGACTTGGATACACGTTCACCAGCGGCGCTACAGAAGCATGGCTCGCTGACGAAATTGGTGAAGAAAATGTGGGAAGGATAAACATCGAAAGCGGTCAAATCAACCGTATTCTTGGAATCGCTGGCTCTGGAATCAGTGTAGCCATTGCCAGTGTGGCATTGAATCTTCCCATTCTGGTCGGCGGCGCAATTTACCTGCTGATGGCTATATTTCTCCTTTTCGCCATGCCCGAAACTCGCTTTGTGGCGCATCGAGAATCCCATCATGCATATACTCCATTCCATGCTTTGTTCCAGACCTTTCAAGAAGGCGCACATGTGGTTCGAAGATCTCCACTCCTTCTATCTCTCCTGCTGGTTGAATTTTTCATTGGAGCCGCCAGCGAAGGGTATGACCGACTTTCCAGTGCACACCTGCTGAAAAATTTTCGGTTTCCTTCGTTAGGGGCATTACAGCCAGTGGTATGGTTTGGCATCTTGAATATCATGGGATCTATCGCCTCCTTCACCGTAACGGGATTGTTTAAGGAGAAATTAGCCAACATATCCCAATCCTCACGGCAATCGGCTCGATACCTGGTTTTCTTTCATGGAATTTCCATTGCCATGGTTATCGTTTTTGCACTCACGGGGCATTTCTACCTGGCAATTCTGGCAATTCTTACCCGGGGAGTCATGGGAGCATTGAGCGGTCCCCTGTACAACGCCTGGCTTGTCCAAAACATTCCTTCACAGACTCGAGCAACCGTGGTCTCAATGGTGGGGCAAGCCAATGCCATCGGGCAGGTAGCAGGTGGGCCCGGCATTGGCGCAATCGGTAACCAGTCCTTAAGGTTTGCCATTTTATTGACTGGGTTGTTAAACATTCCGGTTTTACCATTGTATCAAGCCGCTGAGAAACAAGGAATCAGTTTGACTTCGGAGAAAAGCCCCTGAGTTACCTTCCCCTCATCCCCTCGCTTGATTTGGGGATGAGGGGAATTCTGGCTTTATAATCAGAATATGTCCACCAAAATCTATACAGATCCAATGATATACAAAAACCTCACCCCTTCCGAACTCTCCAATTCTGCTTTGCAGTGCCCGTATTGCGGTAAGGTTCACAGCATTCCTTTTGAATTTGTGAATGCCTCTCCAGATGTGATTCACAAGAGCGCTCCAGAGGTATTGCCAAAGATTGTCGGTTCCGATTCTCCAGTTCCTTTGCTTTATGATCGTGCCATTGAACCACTCATTTTTGAGAAAGTGATCGCCCCATTACAGGATATCGGGTTATCCATAAAACCAATTGGCATTGGAGCGCCGGGAATCCTTCTGGATACAAGTCTTCAACTGGCTCAGGAGGTTTTGAAGCAACTCCCCATTTCTGCTTCTTTTCTGATTGGGGCGGGTTCTGGAGTCATCTGCGATCTTACAAAATGGATTGCCACCCAAAGACAAATTGATTTTGCTCTCACTGGCACTGCCCCCTCGATGAACGCTTATACGTCAATCACAGCCACCATCACCGAAGGCGAGGTGAAAATCAGCCACCTGCTGAAACCTGCCAAAGCCGTCTTTCTGGATGTAGATGTGCAACGAGACGCACCTCTGGAGATGATTTGGGCTGGATGGGGTGATTTATCTGCCCGGGCAGTCTGTAATGCCGATTGGCGGCTGGCAAATTTTTTCCTGGGGACATATTTTTGTCCACTCCCTTATGATCTCACCGCGAAACACCAGGAAAATCTCTTTGCTGTGGCACCAGGAATTGCCCAACGGGAAGCGTCAGCGTTCCAGATTTTCTCAGATGCAATTCTCGTCTCCGGCTACTCAATGACTGTTTTGAACGGGGAGACTTCACCTTCTTCAGGCGCAGAACATGTTCTTTCGCACTTTTGGGATTTCCTCACCCACCATCGGGGGCTTCCCAAAAATTTGCACGGCATCCAGGTTGGAATTGGAACACTCATCATGCTTGCTTTCTATGAAGCCTTCAAGCAAATCAATCCAAACTCGCTTAATCCTGAACGCATTCTCAAACAACGGAAAAGCCTTGGTCAACTCGTTGAAGAAAACCAGCGTCTTTACGGAGATGCCGCCGAACGGTTTAACCAGATTCTAGAGAAAAAATATCGAAGCGATGAGGAGATTGTCCAACGGGTACAACGAGTAAAAATGCAGTGGCAATTCCTGTGGGAAATTCTCGACCCTTATTTGACACCTTTTGAGCAAGTCAAACAAACCTTTGTTGATGTAGGATTTCCCATTTCTCTGGATGCAGTTCAACGTACCAGAGAAGAAATCGTTGAAGCCATGACAAAAGGTCTTTTTTATCGCCCGCGATATACCCTTCTGGATCTGGCATGGGAACTGGGAGTACTGGAAGATCTTGTTGAAGAAACACTGGATCGAGTCTTTTCCCAAACCCGATAATAAAGAGTAAAAATATCGCTCTCGTTTTCATTCGTGAGTATAATTCATTAAAAGTCTTTTCCACAGGAGATGCTCTCATGTCCAAATCTTTTGATATTGCCATCATCGGGGGAGGAATTGTTGGATTAGCCACGGCTATGGCATTAACTCAAAAGTACCCAAGCCATTCCATCATCGTTCTGGAAGCAGAGAATCGGCTGGCGGCGCACCAGACGGGTAATAACAGCGGGGTTATCCACTCCGGGATTTACTATAAACCAGGCTCGTTAAAAGCCAAAAACTGTGTGGAAGGGCGCATTGCCATGTATGAGTTTTGCGCCCAACATCAGATAGCCCATGAAAACTGTGGAAAATTGATTGTGGCAACCGAACCGGAAGAACTGCCCCGTCTGGATAGTCTGTTTGAAAGGGGAATTGCCAACGGACTGAGCGGCTTGAAAAAACTGCGCGCAGAGGAAATCAAAGAATACGAACCACACGCCACAGGAATTGCCGCGATTTTTGTCCCTCAAACCGGTATTGTGGACTACGTCGGGGTCACTAATGCCTATGCGAAAATTGTAAAGGAAAATGGAGGGGAAATCTGGACAGGCGCCCGGGTGACGGCTTTCCAAAACCGCGGAAATGCGTTTGTTCTCTCTACCAGCAAAGGAGAGGTGGTATGCAAAAATCTCATCAACTGTGCAGGCCTGTATTCTGATCGTGTGGCAAGAATGTGCGGTGTCAATCCAGGAGTCCGCATTATTCCCTTCCGGGGAGAATATTACGAACTGGTTCCAGAGAAACACCACCTTGTTAAGAATCTCATCTATCCCGTCCCGGATCCCCGTTTTCCATTCCTTGGCGTTCACTTCACCCGCATGGTCAAAGGAGGTGTGGAAGCCGGGCCCAACGCCGTTCTTGCCTTCAAGCGGGAAGGCTATAAAATGACTGACATCTCATTGAGAGATCTAACTGAGTTTTTCACCTATCGGGGTTTTTGGATTATGGGATTCAAATACTGGCAAACGGCTGTGGGGGAATTTTATCGTTCGTTCAGTAAAAAGGCTTTTGTCAAAGCCCTGCAACGATTAATGCCTGAATTACAGGAACAGGATGTCCAGCGTTCTGGAGCAGGTGTGCGTGCTCAGGCGTTAGATTCCGCTGGCAGGTTGCTGGATGATTTCAGCATTGCAGAGGCTCCTCGAATGATTCACGTACTCAACGCTCCTTCGCCAGCCGCCACTGCTTCCATCAGCATTGGAAAAAGCATCGCAGAAATGGCATCAAAGAATTTTTCCCTCGGTTAACCTATCTTCAAATTTCTTCATGGGGGCTGTCTGGAAGAACGCTCAGGCAGCCCCTTTGGCATGGAAAAAGAGGTCAAAAAGGTCCGTTTTGAGCAGCGGAAAAAAGGGGCTGTCCAAAAAGGCTTGTTTTCTCTTTTAGACAGCTCTCCGTGGGAAAACTGAGACGGGAAAAAACATCTGGTGGGGCTAAAATAGGCATTTACCTATGAAACCAGGTATCAAGTGGGAAAATGTTAAGAGGCTGTCTTCTTTCCAGAAAGCCCCTACATGTAGTGGATGTTCTCCCGCAGCGCTTTGGCGATCTTGCGCGACGAGTAGATCTTCTGGGTATAGGCATACACCAGCACCTTCAGCAGCATCTTCGGATGGTAACTCGAGGCGCCTCCCCCTTTGTACTGCCCCAGCAGGGGGCTCAAGTCCAGCCTGTCTATCACCTCGCTCACCACCCGCACCAGGTGTCCTGGCTCAATGAGATGATCGTAACTGGGTGGCAGCAGATAGGGTTGGCCCATCACGTATGGTTTGAACACTGGAGCGGCAGGTTTCCTTTTCATTCCCCCATTGAATCACCTTTTCCTCAAAAAAGAAACGGGCTGTCCCCTACTTTTTGGACAGCCCCAGAATGATGAAGTGATTTACCACTATTTTTAAAAACCAGATTAGTTCTCAGACTTATTGATGGTTTCCAGCAGTTTCTCCACTGCCTCTAACTGAGACTTCAACCAGTTTTTACGTTTTTCGAGGAAATCTTTCTCTCCTTCTTTCGAAACGATGGGGGGTAGAAATCTGCCAAAACCCCCTCCCCGTCGAAACCCCCTCCCCATTCCTCTACCCTTGCCTTGTTGGAAGGATACGCCGCCGCTACATGGTCCCATTTCTCTTCCCACTGGTCCAGTCCCAAACGGTCCAGTTTTATCCATTCCAGGCATATTGAACCTCCTTTCATAGTCAGGTTTATTTTTTTTCGATTCCCACGATTAAGCATTTGTGTCTAAACAGGCGAGCAACTGTGGCATTCCATACTCGCCCATCCCAACCAAACGGGTGGTTATTTTCAGAAACCGGGGATGGGTTAGCATTACCCCCGATGGAATTACAATTCCCTATTCCTCGACCACCAGGGGATCCCATGTCCGAAGGGACAGTTCCATCCCTTACACAGGCATGAATGTCTCCTACCCATTTATTCTTTTCAGCAAATCGGAAATCATCTTTTGGTTTTTTTCCAGTTCACACCTCCAGATTTGTAAGACTTCTTCTCCTTGCCCAGTTAAACGATAGATCCTTCTAGGAGGACCCTGAGTCTGATCAATGTCCCAATCGGACTGGACCCATCCCAGCCTTTCCATCTCGCGCAAAGTCCGATAAACGACGCTTGGATGGATTGTGGACATCCCCAGGGTTTCTATCTCACCAAGCAGGGTGTAGCCATGCCGTGGCTGCTCTTTCAGCAGGATAAGCAATGCCGGTTCGAGGATTGAAATTGTGAGTGGAGAATGATGTCCTCCATAATTGGAGCCCTCTCCCATTAACCAACCTCTTCCATGTCTTGGCATCATTCCTTCTCCTCCAATCTTGTTCTATCATCCAGATATAATGATAGCATACTATTCTATTTGTGTCAATAGATTTTAAGAGAATATTCTATAAACAAATTTCCCCTTGATCAGAAAAGATCAAGGGGAAATTCTTTACCAGACTTTAACACCAAAGAATGCAGTGATAAATTTCACCGAAACGTAGAGGAAGTAAACGCCAAAGATTAACTTGAGCGTGTTTGGTTTGAAGCGTTTGATCACGGCTGCGCCCACCTGTGCGCCAATAACCGTGCCAGCCGCCAACAGCAGTCCGACTGCCAGGTCCACAAAACCGCCTGCCAGTTTTAGTCCGCCACCAATCACAGCAAGGGGAATCATAGTTGCCAGGGAAGTTCCCATGGTGATATAAACCGGCGCACCAAACAGATAAATTAACCCTGGAACAAGAGCATAACCGCCTCCTAATCCCGCAACGCCGGTTGCCAATCCCACTACCAGACCAAACACTCCCAGTCCGGTAGCAGAGGCATTGATTTTATTGCCTTCTTTTTGAGGAAGTCCGGAGTGGCGAATACCTTCCCAGATCATGCGCAGAGCAGGCCAGAGGAAAAGGATTCCCAGGATCAATCCAAGTAAGGCAGATTGACTGGAGAGAAAAGTAAACAACCATGAGCCTATTACAACCCCAATGATCCCGGCTCCACCCAGCCAAGCAACAGCCCGCTTGTCCAGGTTTCCTCGCACCAGATGCCCGTATCCTCCGGAAATCGCAGTAAAAATAACCGCAAACAGGGTAGTACCCACAGCAATTGGAGCAGGATATCCCATCCAGAAGTGCAGTACCGGTAACATCACGCTGCAACCGCCAGTACCAATAATTCCACCTAAAACCCCAGCAAGAAAGCCCACTATGATCAAAATGATCATACGGAACGGAGTCAATTCAGGTACTCCCACGGGAGCCGCATATTGTCCCAGACCAAAATATATCGCGGCAACCAGCGCAATCACAAGCAAAATCACCGCCGTTGGAATCTGTGTTTTTAACCAGTCTTTCATCTTAACCTCCTTCGTGATTGTAAATTGATCTGTATGAAAACTTCGTCGAGAATCAAAAAGCCGGGGGAGATAAATCCACGCAAGGGAGCATCTTGCATTTAATCAGGCACGTACAGGGTCTTTTTAAACTTCTATGCATTTTTTTCGTGCTCCAGAAAATTGAATAACCCACCCTGCCAGTTTTCTTGTAAACAAAGCAGATATTTTTTGACACCAGGGGAAGGGATGAAATAATATTTTTTCCAGCCTTCGCGCTTTGCATTCACCAGTCCGGCCTGGCGTAAGCGCATCAGGTGTTGTGAAATGCAAGGCTGTCGGTGGTTTAATTTGCTCGAAAGTTCGCAAACACAGCAAGGCTGTTCAAGCAAACAAAACAGAATTTCCAGACGCAGTGGATTGCCAATCATCTGTAAAAATCTCGCAAGGTCAGCTATGTCGCGGGTGGAGGACAAATTTAGTTCCATAGGTTCCGTGGAATAACCAGAGCCAAAAACATTCAATGCTTTGCATGTATTTAATAATACATCAGTGTAAGGTTCTACAAAGTGAGTAACGACATGCTCAACAAGTGATTTATATAATTATTTTATGCGTTTTTCTGCATTTTTGCATTACTTTGTACTATAATTTTGGTAAATCTTTTACAAGGAGCAGTTTTATGGCGATCAAAACCGTAAGCGTTGATGCGGTTCAAATCTCGGGGTTCAAAATCGAAACAAGGTCAAGGCAACATGTTGCCATTGTTGATCAGCCGGTTACAGGTGGTGGGACGGATGCAGGTCCTACTCCTCTGGAATACTTATTTGTATCCCTGGCTGGTTGCATTATCACCATCGGACATATTATCGCCAAACAACGCCGGCTACCTGTGCGCAAAATCGAAGTTCATGTAGAAGGAGAACTGGATACAGATGTCTTGATGGGCAAAAACGTCGAAGCACGGGCGGGGTTCTCCGGTATCCGTGTTCACGTGAATTTTGATGCCGACATGACCCAGGAGGAGAAAGAGCAATTATTGCGCGAAATTGATGCTCGATGTCCAATTTCAGATAATATCCACAATTTAACCCCCATCGAATTGATTGTAGAGCGAAGACCTGTAAATGAATCTGTTGGATTCAGCAATTGACAACAAAAACACTCGTGCCGAAGTGCTGGTAGCCCGGAAACTGCGCGAATTGCGCACTCGCAAAGGCCTATCATTGCGCGCGCTGGCGGATCGGAGCGGGCTGAATGTCAATACCCTCAGCCTGATAGAGAATGGTAAATCGTCCCCTTCGGTCAGCACGCTTCAGCAGTTAGCCCTGGCACTGGAAGTGCCCATTGTCACTTTCTTTGAATCAGAGCCGGTAGAAAAGCGAGTTGTTTTCACACCCGCAGATCAACGTCCTCTGGCTGCCTTTGGAAGAACGCAGATGGAAAACCTGGGCAAAGACCTGGCGGGTAACGTTGTTCAACCTTTTGTGGTGACTTTGAAACCGGGCACAGGTAGTGGAGACCGGATGATCGTCCACACCGGACATGAATTTGTCTATTGCCTTAGCGGGACCATTCGGTACCAGATTGAGCAAGAGGAATACACATTAAAACCCGGCGACAGCCTGGTTTTTGAAGCGCACCTGCCACACTGTTGGGAAAATAGCAGCGAAGACACTGCTCAAATCTTACTCATCTTTTACCCATCAGATGTTCGTGAAGAGCCAGGTGGGCGGCACTTCTCACTTGAGTCAATGAACAAGGAGTCGACCATGAAAATTGCAGTGATTACCGATGACGGCAAGACCATCAGCAAGCACTTTGGCCGCGCTCAGTACTATCTGGTACTGACCATTGAGGAAGGGAAAATTGTGAACCGCGAAATGCGGGAAAAATTAGGACACCGGCAATTCAGCGCAGAGCACCAGAATCAAGAAGAACAACCTTCTAATGCAGGTCATGGAACAGATTCCAATTCTCATCTCAAGCATATTAGCATGGCAGAAGCCATTTCAGATTGCCAGGTGTTAATTTGCGGCGGTATGGGAATGGGGGCATTCAACAGCATACGCCAGCTCAATATCCAACCTTTTATAACCGATCTGCGAGAAGTAGATGAAGCCGTACAGGCTTATCTGGATGGTACGCTTGCCAACCACCTGGAGATGCTCCACTGAACCAATTTCAGGCTTCTCATCGGGCAAGGACAACCTGCCCGATTTTTTTGTCGATGACTGATCGGTGAGGAATATAGAGTATGTAAAAATTCTCCGAGAAAATTAATAAAGATATAATGACAGTCAA
This sequence comes from Anaerolinea thermophila, assembly GCF_020723905.1. GTDB lineage: Bacteria > Chloroflexota > Anaerolineae > Anaerolineales > Anaerolineaceae > Anaerolinea > Anaerolinea thermophila_A. The sequence continues at coordinate 173,560 of NZ_DYHZ01000003.1, read as the reverse complement.
CATGCATTTTCTGCTCATAGGAGATGAAGAAATTTCCCATTCCTCATTGTCCTGGAGGACCCGTTAAGACAGAATACTTTTTTCAAAACGGCTATCCAGAGAACTTTTTGCTTTTTAACACAGAAAAGGTGGTGTTTCGATGGAAATTTTTGATCGACTCATTGAGACAGTATCAGATGCCCGGGTCATCGGTGTAGAAGTCGGGCTTTTCTGGACGATGGTGATGATAGAACAGGAAGGGAAGGTCAAAAGCGGGCTTGCCGCCACACTTACAAACCCGGAGTGGGAGCATGCTCGTTATCCTGCTGTAGAGGAGGCCGGGCGGTTAGAGAATCGTTCTGCACTTGAACTGGCACATCTGGTTTATTCACAGAGCTACACTGAGACGGGAATCGGTCTGGCTACCATTAACGCCTTACTTCCACCAGTACATCATTTTGTAGATTTACCCGCTGAGGAGTATATTATCAGACACGGCAAAGATAAAAAAGTTGCCTTAATTGGACATTTTCCTTTTGTGTCTCAACTTAAAAATCAGGTAAAAGAATTATGGGTGCTGGAACTTCATCCACAGGGAGAGGACTTGCCCGCTTCCATGGCACCGGAAATTATCCCTCAGGCAGATATTCTGGCAATTACCGCCACCACGCTGATCAACCACACCTTTGAAAGTGTGTTCAACCTCCGCAAACAGGGGGCAAAGGTTCTTCTCCTGGGACCAAGCACCCCCCTTTCACCGCTCCTCTTTGATTTCGGCATTGACGTACTTTCAGGCAGCCTTGTGGAAAATTCGGAACGTATTCTGCCTCTGATTCGCCAGGGGGCAACGTTTCGGCAGATTCGTCCAAATGGGGTTCGGTTGGTCACAATCGAATCCTGAAGGTCGCACATGAACCCGGGCATGGAATGAACAGGAACATCACAACCGGGGAAATGATCTGGTAACAAAACAACTGAGTGGGGACTATCGAAAAAACATTAAGGTGGGTTGTTCCCCTTCAACGGAATAGGTGTCCGTTTTGCCCTGGGAGACTTCATAGATGCCCCCGTGATACCACAGACGCTCATAGGCATTAAAAGCATCGCGGTAGCAGCGCCTAGCTTTGGACGCTTCATCTACCATCTCCTGAGCAGCGTGTTGCGTTCTTCCCCAGACCACTTTGAAACCCAGATAGCAACGGGTGGCCCGATCTACAATGGTGAAGATGTAGATTGTTTTTTCTCCCCGATGAAAATGAATAGTTCATCCCATCCACATACATCTGAATGGCTCTCTGCCGCATCTCTTCCGGGTAAGCCCGTGACTTCGGTTCCGGTGTATATCGAATCTGGCAAAACATGCAGCGATAGCGTTGACTTTCGCTCTCTGTTTTCCCAGCCCGATTTTGTCGTTCTGTTCGATAGCATTTTGGGCACTCGATCATTCCTCTATCTTAACCCAGTTTTGATCCACTCCCCGTAAAAGCCCTTAAATCCTGACTCGCCGATTTTGCATTATAATCAGGCAAATTCTGGCAAATGGAGGTGCCCCTTATCGAAACATAATAAGATATTTATTTGTCGAAGATGGGATGTTTAAGCGCATGGATCTATCCGCAGGGGGTTGAGGATAGATTGACGAGGAAGAAGGTTCTCCATCGCAAGATGGAGCTAACCGGCAGAACAGCCGGGAAAATCGAGAGATCAGCGGAAGCCTTCCAGGAGGAATCCTGACATCCCCCCAATTAATCGTCTAATTTCTACGGCTTTCGGGTTTTCCTTGAAAGTAGGTCAATATTTTGATAGATCGAGACATTCAGGAGGTTCTCATGTGTGGAATCGTAGGGTACATCGGTGAGCAAAACGCCACACCGATCATCCTCAACGGACTGAAAAGACTGGAATACCGCGGATATGATTCCGCCGGATTAGCGGTAATGCAAAACGGAAAAATTGAGATTCGCCGAGAAGCAGGCAAACTCTCCAAACTGGCCGCTCTGCTTGAGAGTCAACCTGTATTTGGAAAGATGGGTATTGGACATACGCGCTGGGCAACTCACGGAGAGCCTTCCGCACGAAACGCTCATCCTCATCTGAGTTCAAATGGCGATTTTGTTGTGGTACATAACGGAATTGTGGAAAACTTTCTGGAACTTAAAGAAGAACTGTCTTCAGAAGGCGTTCAATTCCGGTCAGATACCGATACAGAAACCATTGTTCATCTTGTAGAACGATACTATTCCAATTCCTCCGGACTGGTAGAAGCCTCCAGGCAAGCCCTAAAGCAACTTAAAGGGGCACATGGCATTGTCATTATGTCATCCCGAGAGCCCGATAAAATCATTGCTGCCAGAATAGGGAATGCTGGCGGCGTGGTCATAGGGTTTGGCGAGGGTGAGATGTTCATTGCTTCAGACATCCCCGCCATTTTAGAACACACCCGACGGGTTATATTCCTTGAATCCGGGCAGATGGCCATTGTTACTCAGCATGATGTCAAGGTAGAGACCTTAAATGGGGAACGGGTAACCCCTCAGATTCATAATATTTCATGGGATCCTGTAGCAGCGGAGAAAGGCGAATACCGTCACTTCATGCAAAAGGAAATTCATGAACAAGTTCGTTCTCTCACAGATACCCTTGCAGGTAGAGTTGATTTCGATGAAGGACGCATTCATCTGGACACTCTCAACATAACCGCTGAAAAAGCCAGAAAGATTCAAAAAATAATCATCACTGCTTGCGGCACTGCGGCACATGCGGGAATGGTTGGAAAAGTCATGATTGAACGGATTGCTAAAATTCCTGTAGAAGTAGATATTGCTTCAGAATTTCGCTACCGTGATCCATTGGTAGACTCCAATACTGTTGTTTTAGCCATCAGTCAATCCGGCGAAACTGCCGACACCCTGGCGGCAATGGAAGAAGCCCGCAAAAAAGGCGCTATGCTCTGGTCCATCGTCAATGCAATTGGATCTCAAGCCATGCGTCTGGCAGATGGGTGTATCTCCATGCAGGTGGGTCCGGAAATTGGAGTTGCTTCAACCAAAGCATTCACTGCTCCTCTGGTTGATCTCTATATGCTGGCAGTTTTACTGGGCGACCTTCGTGGGGAATTGACTTCCAGAGAGAGAAAACGTCTGGTCACAGATTTATCTCTGATTCCCGACCTGGCAGGTAAATGTCTGGATCGAGAAGAAGAGATAAAGAAAGTTGCTTATGCCCTGAAGGACACCCATAATGCTCTCTATCTGGGCAGGGGCATTAACATGCCCATCGCCTATGAAGGCGCCCTCAAGTTAAAAGAAATTTCCTACATCCACGCTGAAGCGTATCCTGCAGGTGAAATGAAGCATGGGCCAATTGCCCTGGTGGACAAAAACATGCCTGTCATTGCCATTGCCCCGAGAGACCCCTGGTATGATAAAATGATCAGTCAGGTTGAACAGGTTAAAGCACGCGGGGGAATCGTTGTAGTCGTGGCAACAGACGGGGATGAGAAAGCGAGAGAACTGGCAGATTATGTTCTGTGGATCCCTGAAACCCCCTGGCTGCTCAGCCCTGTCATCACGGTGATTCCATTACAAATTCTTGCATATCATATTGCCACCTTGCGCGGTCTGGACGTCGATCAGCCGCGTAATCTGGCAAAATCGGTTACAGTGGAGTAGGATTTTCTGGCTTTTGCGGAGGAAGCCGGTAGGCGGTAGCCAGTCCGCCTACCGCTGTTTCTCTATACAAAGAAGGTAGATCATGACCGGTCTGCTTCATCACGCGTACGACCTCATCAAAAGATACGCGATGATTGCCATCGGAGTAACAAGCAAACGTGGCGCAATCTAGTGCCCGGGTTGCCGCAAAGACATTTCGTTCAATACAGGGTATTTGAACCAATCCATTCACCGGGTCACAGGTTAAACCCAGGTGATGTTCCAATCCCATTTCAGCGGCGTATTCGATCTGGCGAACTGAGCCACCCATCAATTGAGCCGCAGCAGCGGCTGCCATGGCACAGGCTGTCCCAATTTCCCCCTGACATCCTACTTCTGCCCCAGAAATGGAAGCGTTTTCTTTGACCAGATTACCGATTAAACCCGCAGTTGCCAGCGCCCTCAAGACCTGAGACTCCGTCGTAGGGATAGTATCTTCAATGTGTCTGATGACCGCAGGCAGGACCCCACTGGAACCGCATGTGGGCGCAGTAACGACCAGACCGCCTGCAGCGTTTTCCTCAGCAACTGCCAAAGCATATGCCGGGATGTAGCCTTCTTTGACCAGGTAACCGCCGCTTAAGGAAATTTTCCGATAAAAGGTCCACGCCCTGCGAGGAAGCCCCAATCCGCCAGGCAAAACGCCTTCTGTTTCAATGCCCCTCTGTATAGCCTGATGCATCACCTGATTCACTTCTCGAAGATAATCCCATATTCCCTCCCCCTCAACCTCTATAACATACTCCCAGAATGTCTTGCCATAACGAATGCACTCTTTCATTATCTCCTGGAGGGTAGTAAGAGGATAGATATCAGGGAAATCTTCTTCAGGTTCCCCTTCCACGCGCAAGGCACCCCCACCAATGCTGTAAACCACCCATCTGGACAGAATCGCATCGTCATCCCCTATGGCAAACCATTCCATCCCATTAGGATGTAGGGGAAGTTGTCGATCTGGAAACCATAAAATTTCCACAGGGAGAGGAGATAAAGCCTCCTGAATAGCAACATCTGTTAAGTGTCCCTTTCCTGTAGCAGCAAGGCTGGAATAAAGGACCACGCGAAATTTTCTGGCTTCAGGATTTCGTTGTTTAAAAATTTCCGCCGCCCGGCGAGGACCCATGGTATGACTGCTGGAGGGTCCGTGTCCAATACGATAGAGTTCCCGGATAGATTTCACAGTTTGCCTTCCTGAAAAAAGCAGTTCCTTGTCCAGAATCCTTTTAGAAAGACAACGTCAAATCAATAACATGGAGGTAAGGACCACCATGATTGACTCAAATGAGAATGGTAAAATTGTACTCCGAAACTCCAAGGAAAGGTCAGGGTAAATGAAATTATATTTCATCCGTCATGCTCAATCTGAAAACAATGCTCTCTATGAAAGAACAGGTTCAGAAAATGGACGTTCTGATGACCCTCGTTTAAGCGATTTAGGAAAGATACAAGCCCAACGGCTTGCCGAATTTTTGTATAGAGGCAGTGATCCTACTGAAAAAAACAATCAGGGCGGATTTCCCATCACACATCTTTACTGCAGTCCCATGTATAGAGCCATTGCTACAGGCACACAAATTTCTCAAGCCATTGGAAAGCCTCTAAGGGTGTGGAAAGACTGGCATGAATGCGGTGGAATGTATCTGACAAACCCGATTACCGGAGAAAAAGACCCTCGCCCGGGAATAAACCTTGCGCAGGTGCAGGAATGGTTCCCTGACCTGCTCACAGAAAATTATATTCATGAAAATGGCTGGTGGAATCGTGCTTTTGAGGAAGAAGGGGAAAGAGATGTGCGAGCACGAAGAGTGCTTAAAGAACTTCTGGAAAGACATGGAGGATCGGATGATTGCGTGGCTGTTGTCAGCCATGCCGGTTTTTATGTGCACTTCCTTGTTGCAGTGATGGGGCTGGAAGGACTTCGTCCCTTATGGTTTCGCCTGAATAATGCAGGCATCAGTCGCCTTGACTTTGAAGGCGATGAACCTGTTTTGGTGTTTCACAATTTTGTTTCTTATCTTCCCCCACACCTGCGTTCGGTTTAGAAATCCGCCAGTTGGTAATCTTCCAATGCCTGAAAGAAATGTTTCACCAGAAGGACCAAAGCAACTTGAGGGATTCCCGAACCTGTTGACACAATTTCTTCTTGAAGGATTTTGCGGCTTACAAACACCGGTATTTTCTGTAACAGTCCAAAGGGGGAAACTGAGCCAGTTATGTAGCCGGTAATTCTGAACACCTCATCCGGTGTCGCCGTAGTGATTCTTCTCACCCCTAATGTATCTCTCAAAGTCTTCCAATCCACATTATTTCCGGCCTGGGCAAGCACAAGAACGTAGTCTTTATCAGAGTACCGAAATACAAGGGAACGAATTATTTGAGAAATCGTTTGCCCACGAAAACGGGCTATCTCGTCCAGTGTTGTCAGATTCGTTGGATGAATAATGGTGGAAAATGGAATATTTTTTTGTCTCAGGTATTCAATCGCCGCAGAAGTTAATTGCATTGTCTACTTTTGAACAAATTTAGGGCGAATTCCCATAAAAATTCGGCCGCTGGATAGTGTCCGTAAAATCAGATCAGCGGGTTTACCAATCTCTTTGCTTAACTGAACAGGTGTCATAGGAGTATTTCCGCTGGCTAATAAGATTCGAAATACTGCGTCAACCAGAGAGGTGTGCTTATTAATAAAATCGGGTTGTCTGGCGCAATGCTGGATTAAGACATGTTGCAAACCATCCACAGAAAGGACTTCCCCAGTTTGTGGGTCAACCCAATCAATTTTTACGCTCTGATTTTGTTCAAACGCCGCCTGATGTTCCGGGCAAAGATATTCCTGCAGGAATACATTCGGATCCTGTCCCTGTTCACTCCACCAGTTGAAGTCAATGTAGAAAGGAGTATCCATTGTAGGTTTCATCAAGGTAAAGCGTTTGATTTCGGGCATGATTATTCCTCACTTTCTGAAATTTCAGCAAAGCGGAAATACAGATCTCCCAAATGGGTTGCCCAGGGACTTTCCAGCAAAATGCTCAAAATCAGTCCGGGGGGAACACGCTTGACCACATTGACCGCAGCGTACAGTTCCTGAGCGTGGACATGTCCTTGTGGGCTAAGTTTCGCCAATTCCCTCATCATGGCACGGGTAACATTTTTTAATGAACTTCGGTGTTTTGAACTTTGCCAAACCTGATCCAAAGCATTCTGATCGCTGATCACCAGTCCCATGCGTTCATCTACCAGCGTGCTGATATTGTGTTTCAGCATGGTGAAGACAATTCCCCCATCAGAACCAATCACAACAGTCCTCATCCACTCACGGGTCGGTCTCTTTCGATTGGCTCGGATAATCACCTCTCCGGCTTCTGCACCTCTGCGGATGGTAATTAAAGAGCCCGGAATACACTCATTTTTTAAGAACCAATCCCTCAAGCCGTACACATAGCGAAATGGACGTACCACCCATCCAGAGAATTTTTCTCCTCGTTGTTCGTCTACAAACGTAAACTGTACACGGGGGGACTCATAGGCAGTAGGGAAGAATCGATAAAATGCGTCACACAAAGGCAAAGTCCCGGAACGGAAGTGAGGATATAAGAGGGCAAGTGTTGCTTCTTCTTCTCCCACCTTAGGGCAGATTTGGGTGTCAAGTTCATCTACAACTGAACCCTCAAACTGCTCTAAAAGAGGAAGCACTTGCTGTTGATCATAAGGTTGTGGAGTATATTGAAGGTAGACCGGGGGAGTTTGAACGTCCTGCGGCTCCATACGCTTCAGGAACCAGAGAATTTTTCCCGCAGGACCAACTTCATCAAAGCGTTCATCTTCCTGCAATGCAAGGTTGAGCGAGAACTCGATCAGTTTCGGATTTACATCTTTGGGTAAATCCAATTGTTCCATAAGAACCCGAGTAGGAAGTGGGCCGCCCCCTTCCATTTCCAAAATGGCTTCAGCAAGATTCAAATGTCCTACATGAATATCTACCAGCAACGCCCGAGGGAACCATCTTCCTGCAATTCGGACCAGATCAGGATTAGAAGATAACTGTTCTTCAATCCGGCGCTGTAAAATTACCCCAAACTGACTGAAAACCGTTTTTTCGTCAAAGAGTGTGTCCTCATCTATCTGTACAGGAAGGTCATTCAAAGCATGGGCGTCCAATCCCATGGCAAAGGATTTCATTTCCCCGCTCTCCAGTTGCACTTCCATAACCTGAAATGGGGGTAATTCAGGGTTATACCCCGGGCGAATCTGGAGAACTTTTCCTTTTTCCCAATTCAATACCGGGAATTGTATAACCTGCCCTATAGAATAAACCTCTCTGGGGTAATAGATGGCACCTGCACTCTCTTGTTTTTTCCTGAGGGTTTCTTTCTCTCGACGAATGCGTTCTTTTACCAGAAGAGATACCAGTTCTTCCGTTGTCAAAGGAATTTCGGTTTCCAAAAGATAGTTATAAATAAATTCAAGGTCCTCTTCTTGAATTTTAAAGTCCTGCCAGTATCGTTCGATCAAACCTGTGGTATTTCCTTTCATGTTTCACCCGCATTCTTCGGAGTCGTTCCAATTATACTTTACATTTCAGGGAAAACTTTGTTCTAACCATTGTTGAGGGTTGACCTGAACCCCATTTGCCCATACTTCCCAATGGAGATGCGGTCCCGTAACCCTCCCCGTGCCTCCTATCAGCCCAATCAACTGTCCAGGCTCAACTTTGTCTCCTACCTTAACCAGAATTTCCTGCTGATGCCATATACCACTGAAAATTCCCCAGCCATGATCAATGATGGTAGATTTTCCTCTTACAGTTAAGTCTCCTGTATAAACAACCACACCAGCGGCTGGTGCACGAATATTTAAATTCGCGCAAACCCCGTAATCCAATCCTGTATGGAAATAGGTGTAAGGGCTACCATTATATGAACGACGATTACCATATCCGGAGCGGATGCAAACCGGCTCATCCACAGGTAAGGTAAACATACCTTGCCATAATTTTTGAGGTGTGACTTTTGAGACAATTTCCCGTATCAAGTCGTCTTCCGGTTTAGTGTTTTCGGGTGCTATCGTAGCCGGATCGACAGAGAGGGGTGGATCTTGAGGATAATACCCCGACATGAGAAGAATATCCTGTTGAAAACGAAGAACATTCCCATCTGAAGTTTGCACCTGGATACCAAAGGGAATCAATCCAGGTTCTGTCATGGCATGGATGCCCTGTATGGCAACCACCTCATTTTCCCCATTTGGGAAAAACTGAAGCGATCTGCCATTTAATGCACCCGAAATTTCCACCGGTTGAGATGTAGAAACGGTAACCACCACCGTACGTCCCTGAACAAGAGGTAACGGAGACAACACAACCGACTGCACAACAGGCATTAATGGATTAGGAGGCGGCACTTCTTCTTTCGAGGGTGAGTAGAGCATCTCCCCTGAAAGAATGATCTGTGGATTGTTTTGCTGATGCGCCAGAGCAATTGTCCAGGGATTCAAACTCTTTTCTGCTGCTACCTGAAGGAGACTGTGTTGAGGGGATAATTTTCCCAAACCCGCCATGTAAGAAGGCTGTTCTTCTTGAGGGATGATCAGGTTTGAACCCGCATATACTTCCGCCGGGCTGGTTATCTTGTTGAGTTTAATCAGTAAGTCTTTGGGGACATTTCGGAAACGCGCAAGATCATCCAACCCCAGACCTAAAGGGATGGATTCGGTGTTCAATATACCACTAACACCATTCAAACCTGGAATGACTATCTCCATACCTGCCTGTAGGACATCAGGATTGATTGAAGGATTCGCCGTAATCAGGTCATTCAATGAAATATTAAATCGAAGCGCAATGGTGTACATCGTATCGCCGGATTGAACAATATACACCGGTGCAGATGGAGTCTGGTCTTGCGCACTGACAGTAGAGACACTGAAAAGCAAGAGCAGGCTAATCAGAAAGAAGAGAGACAGTTTTTTAATGATCATACCGCTTCAAAAGAAATTTCATCACCGATATGAAAATGATTCAATTGAGAAGGGTGTATTTCAAGGATAAATCTGGCAGGGGCACAAGGTGTTAAATTGGACTGCCAGCGGTAAGCCATTTTTCGATCCACTACTTTCATGGCTGAATTAATCCAAACTGCGCCAATATCAAAGCGCATGAAAAACATATGAATTGAGGAACCAATGCGAGAATCTCTGGGTTCTACCAGAAGGAGACCTTCTGTATCCGTTAAGAAAGGCGAAAACATCAACCCTCTTAAACGACAAAAAAAGCGATCACAATACTTCGCTGTAATTTCCGGGGTGTATGGATGAGTATGATTAACAATTCGAACGTGCAACTAGGCTTTCACCTCTCGAAGAACTCGGTCTACGCTATCCAGTAACTCTTGAGGTCGGAAAGGTTTGCAAATGTAATCCTGTACTTTAGCAATGTGCAAACCAAGAACACGATCAATGTCCTGTGCCTTGGCTGTAATGACAATTACCGGTATGTTTTTCGTGGCAGGGTTGGCTTTCAACTGCTGGTACACTTCCCAGCCATCCATACCGGGCATCATCAAATCCAATAAAACCAGATCAGGAGGGGATTGGAAAATCAGGTCTAACCCCTTTTGTCCTCCATGCGCCCCCTTCACTTCAAAACCTCGCGGGGTTAAAATGCGTGTAACGAGGTCGATCAAATCCAGATCATCCTCTATGTACACCACCACAGTTTTCTTATTCTCTTCTTCCATAATACCCTCTTGACAATTAGTTTACCATAATGTTTGCGAGAACATACTATAAAATTTTATGTAATTTATAAAGAGAGAGCGGGCATGGTGCCCGCTCCTGTGTTTTCTAACAAACTAATTACTGAACCTGAGAAGCTTTTTGAATCAGTTCCACTACTTCAGGGAAATCAATTCCGAGGCGCCGAACCGTTTCTAAGGTTGGAACACCGTTAGAATTCCAACCACGACGTTTATACACGGCATCCAATAACTGTTCGTATCGTTCTTCGCGCTGTTTCCTCAACGCCTTGATTTTCTCTTCGATTGTCATTCCATCCGGATCTAATCCCAACTCGCGAAGTTGAGTATCGTATCGTTCCTGGCGCGAGGTATATTCTTTTTCTGTAACCGGTCCCATTGCCCGGTATGGAGGGCGATCCCATTGACGTGTTCCAAATCCCAAACGCAAGTTGAACAGACGCTGGAAGTTATAGACCTTCTCGGACTGGAGAATGATACCATCAATGTCAATGGGTTCCCCAGTTACCCCTTCATACAGCCAGGTGTAGTTCTCCACATGTTCAGGCACCTTTTGTGGTTCTTTTGCTGTCTTGTTACTCTCAGGAATGATATCGTTCCAGGGAAGTTTGCATAATCCATGAATGCTGAACCACGTGCGCCACATTGGGAAATAGTGAAGGGCTTCTGCTTTTGCCTCAAAAGTGGGTAACTGCTTATGAACCATTTCCATAAAAATGAGCCAGGCTTCATCATGTTGGGCGCCTTTGTTTGCCATGGCATAGCCACCCTGCTGGGCAAGAGATTCTTTTGACATGTATTCTGAAATCTCTAACCCCTTAACCTCCATGCCAATATCCTGCATGAGTTGGGGATCGGCGCCATAATTTTCAACAAAGTATTTCTTCATAAAGCGAACACCATGCCCTACAATGACACCAAACCCTTCCCCGCGCGCCATCTGGTGAATCAATTCCAGGGCTACGTCCGCATTACCCCATACCAGTTCCAAGCCCCCCGTAATGTCCTTGTTGAGAACGCCGTATTCATAACACTCAAACGCAAATGCAAGAGAATTTCCTAATGAAATAACATCAATCCCGTATGTATCTGCGTAGAAACTGATTTCGAGGACATCTTCAGGATTGAAAATTTTTAAATTCGACCCAATCGCTCCCAGGGTTTCATATTCAGGTCCATCCACCCGTACGGGTTCCCCTTTGTAGGGCCCTGTGCGTAAGTGGAAATGCGGTACACTGTGGGCACACGACATGGTACAGCCGTACCAGCATCCATCCGGGTACTTGGTATCAAAACGAGCCTTCCACACTTCTCCATTAATGCGGCTGGCTTCTGGATGAGAACCATAGCGGAAATTCTCTATGGGAAGTAAATCAAAGCGATTCATGATCTCAACCAGATAGGGAGTACCTGTATGCCGCATGTCATTTTGAGAGGCATCAAACAGGGCTATTTCACGGTTAATTCTTTGTCCGGCTTTTCTCAATAATTCCGGTTTCGCAGGCCCATTGCTCAAAGGTCCCATCTGGCTGTAGCGAACCACAATCGCCTTGATGTGTTTATCCCGCATAACCCGTCCCATTCCGCCGCGGGCAGCCTGTTTGATGCGAATGTCCTTCCGCTTGGGGTCGTAATAACTGATATTCAAACCACACATTGGTATATGGTCTGCCGCCTGACCGGACGAGATCACCGAAATGGAACGCCAATCTTCTTCATCTTTTGCATACATCTCGGTTAACTGACGGTTCAAAATGTGGGTGTCCAGAACCTCAAGGGGAGCCTCTTCCACTCGAACCATTCCCTCATCCCCATCAATGAAGATAATGACATCTCTTTCGGCTTTACCCTGAATTTCCAACGCGTCCCATCCAGAAAATTTCAGGTATGGTCCGAAATAGCCACCACCATTGCTGTCGCAAACAGTATGAGTAAGAGGAGAAATTGCAAGTACGGTACATTTTCCTGTACCCGGATATTGCGTAATTCCTCCAATGGGACCTCCTGTAATAATCAGTTCATTTTCAGGACTGTCCCATCGTGTCTGTGGAGTGGTGGCATTCCAGAGCAACCATAAGCCAAACCCTCTGCCGCCAGTGAAGGTTTTCTTCATTTCCTCGGTCACTGGTTTACTCAGAATCCGCATATCGTTGAGATTGATGTAGAGGGTGCGATTGGCGTAACCACGTACTACAGGCAGAATCTCATAGCGATATTCTGCCAACAGCCGATGAGATTGGCGCAGAGCATCCACACTTGGAAGAGCCATATGTTCTCCTTAAATCCAATGGGGTAAAAACAACCTCTAAGTTCAATTATAATAAATCCAAAGTTTGTTCCCCTTTTGCTTTTGTCACTGGCTTTCCCGATTAAAGTAACCTTTCGGAGTTGTATGAACTTTGCCCAGCAATTAGATGTTTACTTTCGAGCACGCTTTACTCTGATTGTCGTTCAATCCAACGAAGAAGAAAGAGTATTGCAATCTATTCGGAACGCCTGTGAAAAAAGTCAGAGAACGTGTCTGACATGGGATGTAGCAGACTTTTTTCAATGGCTCACCCCATCCAATCAACCTGTACCTACTGCCCGAGATGCCCTGACAGCCCTAGAACAGATTGATAAAGCCGACCCCCAGAATCAAACAGTTTTTGTCCTGAAAGATTTCCATGAAGTATGGAATAACCCCCAAATCAAAAGAAAACTTAAAAACCTGGCGCAACGGTTGAAGTTCACCCGAAAGACGATCCTGATTACCACCCATGTCTCTAAAGTACCCGAAGAAATCAGAGACGAAATCGTTATCTTAGAGTTTCCCCTTCCTAAAGCAGAAGAACTTCAGGAAGTATTGATTTCATTAACCTCAAATTCAGGCGTGCGAACGAATCTAACGCCTTTGGGCAAAGAGAAATTAATCCAAGCCGCCCTTGGATTGACTGCTTCTCAGGCACAACGTGTATTTGCCCGAGCCATTGTGACAGATGGGGTGCTGGATGATAGAGATATTGATCTGGTTACAGAAGAAAAACGCCAGATCATCCGTGAAAGCGAAGCACTGGAATTTTACCCGGTCACACAAACCGTAAATGATATTGGTGGCTTAAAGGCGTTAAAAGAATGGTTACGTATGCGGGAACTGGCTTTCTCCCAACGCGCCAGACAATACGGCTTACCGGTCCCCAAAGGGATTGCATTAATTGGTATCCCTGGAACAGGGAAAAGCCTGACAGCAAAAACCATTGGTGGGCTCTGGCATTTGCCTTTACTGAGACTTGATGTGGGAGCATTATTTGGCAGCCTCGTTGGAGAATCGGAAGAACGAACCCGGCGAGCGCTTCATCTCGCGGAAACCATTGCTCCATGCATTTTATGGATTGATGAAATGGAAAAAGCGCTGGCACATGGCGGGCTTGATGCCGGAACAAGTACGCGGGTATTCGGAAATATTCTTACATGGATGCAGGAAAAAAGCGCACCGGTATTTGTGGTGGCTACAGCCAATGATATTTCCAGCCTTCCTCCTGAATTACTACGTCGAGGACGATTCGACGAGATTTTCTTCCTGGATCTTCCCGATTTTGAAGAACGAATTGAGATTTTTGCCGTTCATCTACAGAAGCGGAATCGTTTACCTGAAGACTATGATCTGGAATTACTTGCAAGTCAATCGGAAGGGTATGTCGGGGCAGAAATTGAACAAGCCGTGATTGATGCCATGTATCTCGGTTTCAATGATGGAGAACGGGAATTTACCACTGAGGATATTCTTCATGCCTTGAAACGGCAGGTGCCCTTATCCGTTTCACAACGCGAAATTATTGAGGCTCTGAGGGGGTGGCTCCGTGAAGGGAGAGCCCAATCTGCATCTGGATCACTACAGTAACACATAACTGCAAAAATGGGCTCTTTTATTAACTCGGTATCGTCTCTATTTCTTTCTGGAATTGAGGCTCTTGGTCTTCGTTTTCCATTTCTTTCCCCCTTTCTGATCTGGATACTGGTTCCCTTTATCAATCAAGGAAATGATCAAGCCGTATTGGCTTTTTGTAAAGTTCTTGCCTGCAAACCTTCCACTCTTTTATTAAAAAACCTCTCTCGAGCAGTCAAACGAATTCACCATAAGCAAGGAATCCAGGCTCTGTGGAAGCAATGGTATGGATCGCGAGATCTGCTTTTGATTCAACTTCTTCTTACCAATCAGGTATTTCCCGAACCATCTTCTCCCTGGATTGTTTATACCTGGATATTGAAAGGTGATTTCAAACGAATCACCCAGATCCAGCCTCATTTGTTAGACACTTTAATTCGTGCATGTGAAGATGGAGATCCTCACATAGCGGAGGTTGCACGCAGAGGACTGGCTAAATTACGGTCACAAGCCACGATCAATGCACTTTGCGCCTACTGGGCAGAAAGCCGCACTCCTCTCGTTGAAGAAATCTTGTGCGCTTCACGCTATGTTCCGGAACCTTTACAAAAAGGCTATATACTCACCTGCCTGAAGACAAACCGGCTGACAGAAGTCATGGATTGCTCTCCAGCACAGCTGGATGAATTACTCCATGCCTGCACGGATCAAGACTCGGAGATTCGTGAGCGTGCGTTATCCGTTCTTCCTTTCCTGCGAAATCAGGAAACCATCAACTCCCTTTTTAATGCATGGGTAAAGAAACGACCGGTTTTCTTAGAAGAATGGATTAAACGCGGGGTATTTCTTCCCGAGCCTGGCACCTTTGTCTGGCTGACAGTAGCCCTGAAACGGGGAAATGAAATTCAGACTGATGACTTTCCATTTCATCTCGTGAAAGCGTTAGTGGCCCTTTGTTTTGACCAAGATCATGAAATCCAGACCCAAGCACGCCGCCTCCTACAGAAACTACCTCAACAGCATCTTGATCATTTAGGATCTTTAGCCCTTGAGGGGAATCAGCAAGCGTTAGAACTCTGGAAAGATTTTGGCTTTGTAAGTTCAAAACCGGAACTTCAAGCCTGCCTGCTTTTATTTACGGATCAACTGGAAGAATATTTGCAGTTTGACTACGAGCAGCGGTTAATGCAATTCTTCTATCAAACCTCCTCACCAGATATGCGCTCGCGCATTCATCGCCAGATTCAGAGGCTTGCTCATCCCTCACTGGTGAAAATCCTGGCAATCCACGAAATTCAGAGAGAATTTTCTTCTCTCCAACCCGAAGTCATAGAAACAGCCATCCGTATTTATTCGGAACACCAACAGTGGAATGAGTTATGGCATCTCGTGCCTCAGGTCCCCCCCACGTATGGAATGTTCATTCTGTCCCTGCTTTTTAAACAGCAAGAATGGAAACCCGACACCCAGGATTCATTGTTCCAGAAGTTAACCCATGAATTAAGAGAACTGCCTGAACCCGAATTCTCCAGAATCCATGAAGAATTTCCCCCGCTTCTCCACCAGGCAACAGTTCACGTTGGTGGAAGAGTAAATGATTTTGCAACCATCCCCAATACCCATCTGATAGCCATAGCCACTTCAAACCGGCAAATCCTTTTGTGGGATTTTCAACAGGCGCAGATTAAAGAACGGATTCGAGGTTTTGAGCATTCACTTGCAAGAGTGGTACCACTCTCTCAAGATGCTCTGGTGGCTGTAGAACGAAGCACAGGTAACACGCCCTGTGGAATATATTCCATTATTCAGAATCAGGTTAAAAAAATTGGAGAACATCCCAATGCTGCGGTTGGGATTTTTCCGCTTGATCCAGGAAGTTTCTTACTCGTTTACAAAAATAGTGACCTCTATTTGGGAAACATTCATTATTACCCTTCACAACCATTTTTCCGGTTTCCCATTGCATTCTCTCCCAGAGCCGCCGCAATCAATACTGATCATTCAATCGTAGCATTGATTAACAACCGATATCCTTTTTGCGTGAATCTTCAATCCCAAGAGATCCTCTCTGGAGTCTATAACCAGATCAGATTACTTAAACAAGCAAACGGCGTGGCAAATGTTTTAACCTTTTCCCCTTCTGAAGATGCCTTACTGGTAGGCAGAAGAAACGGCGCCATTCAACTGTACCCCAAATTTTCCATTAGCCGTTACATAGGGAGTTTGAATGCGCCTATTCAATTTTGCGAATATCTAACGGAACAGGGAAAATTTCTTACAATTGCCAAAGACGGCTCTCTTCTGTGGTTTGACGACAATTATCAAGTGCTCAAAACAAATATGGAAAAACTGCCATATGGCGAAGTCACAACTGCAGAAGTTTTTAACAAAGGGGAATTTCTGGTTATTGGTCACGAACATCGTCTGATTACTTTTTGGGATTTACGTAGCCCTCTCTTATGGAAATGGCTAAACCACCCCCTTTCCACCTTAACTGTCGAAGACTTAACAGTCATTCGTGCTTTCCGGAAAAGCCCTCACCTTTCCCCCAACCTCAAATGGATGCTCACCTTTTTAGATCTGGTTTTAACATATCGTACCCAATACGATATCTATGTTGCAGAGCCCGTTTCCATCCAACCGGGAGAATTTGATATCTTACTAGATGAAGATATCGGTTAAAATTTCACCGGGTACAGGTATGAGTGGTAGATTAGGAATTGATTTTGGCACTTCCAATACTGTGCTGGCACTCTGGGATGAAGCCACCCAACAGGGGATTCCTCTCCATATTCCAGAATATGGATTCTCTCAGGTGCAAAATGAAGAAGTCATCTCTGTGATTCCCTCCCTGATTCATTACACAGAAGACTCTCGTGTTTGGATTGGACAACAGGTTATCGAGCGCTCCTTACAGGACTCCCCACAAACATTGCGATGGATGAAAAAATATATCAGCAACCGAAGTCCTATTCGGTTTAAGATAGGGGATCGAGAGATTACCCCTCAAGACGCCGGAAAAGATTTCCTGGGTACCATTCTCCTCTTTGCAAACCAACAAATTGACTTCAAGGAAGAAGAAGTTGGCTTAAGCGTTCCGGTAGAAGCCTTTGAGCATTATGAAAACTGGCTGGTTTCAGTGGCTGAACAGGCGGGCATGCCTCGATTCCGTCTTATTGACGAGCCTTCTGCCGCAGCGCTTGGCTACGGCGCCAACATTCAACCTGGAAATGTATATTTGATCTTCGATTTTGGCGGCGGCACCATGCACGCCTCGGTTATCCTGATTGAAAGTGAAGATCAGGCACAAACCGGGAGAAGATGCCGTGTGCTTGGCAAGTCGGGGAAGAACATTGGCGGCACCACAATTGATCAATGGCTTTTCCAGGATGTTCTCCAGAAAAATCAGCTCACCGATGGAGATCCTCGTATACGTCCATGGAGCACAGCCCTACTTGTTGAATGCCAGCGACTTAAAGAAAATCTTTCTTCTAACCAAACCACTTCTCTGGAATTCTCTCCACCAGGATCGGATTTGCAGATTTGCGCCTCGTACACTCGCGAGCAATTTGAAAGTCTGCTGGATGAGCATGACTTTTTTGTTCAATTGAATCACCTCATCCGATCTGCCATCCAGTCTGCGGCAGAAAGAGGTTACCGTGAAGAAGAAATTCAAGCCGTCCTGATGGTTGGAGGAAGCAGTCAGATACCCAGCGTGCAGCGGCTACTTCGTCAATCTTTCGGGAAAGAACGAGTGTTTTTCAATCGACCACTGGATGCGGTTGCGCGTGGTGCCGCCGCATTCGTTGCCGGGGTGGATTTTTATGATTACATCCAGCACGATTATGCCATTCGATACATCAACCCTCAAAAGCAAACTTATGACTATTATCCCATCGTCAAAAAAGGTACGCCTTATCCAACACGTGAACCTGTTTCTCGCATCTCTGTGAAAGCCTCGTATAATGGACAAACGCGTCTGGGTGTTGCAATTTTTGAGGTGGGGGAAAAGCGTCCACAAAACTCAACCTCCTACGAACTCATCTTTGACACTCACGGAGGAGCACGCCTGACACCTTTAACATCTCAGGAAATCGAAGAACGTACTTTGTTCTGGATGAATGAGCATTCTCCGACTTTTTTAGATGCCGATCCACCTGGCGTGCAAGGGGAACCGCGTTTTGATGTGGAGTTCACTATTGATGCCAACAAGCGGCTTCTCATTACTGCTCGTGATTTGAAGACAGGAAGCCTTGTCCTTAAGGAATTCCCTGTTGTACGATTAACCTGAAAGGATGTGACCATGTCTCACTTTTCCCGTATTCAAACCGCTTTGATGGAGAAAGAATACCTGCTCATGGCACTGAAAGACCTGGGAATGGAGTACCAGGAAGGAGATCTATCCATCAAAGGGTTTGCTGGCAAAATGAAAGTAGATATTCGCGTCTCTTTGCCCTTAAGTTACGACATTGGTTTTCGGAAAGGCGCAAACGGATACGAACTGGTGGCCGACTGGTTTGGAGTCCGTGGTATCCAGCGCGACCAGTTTCTAACGCAATTGAAACAACGATACGCATATCACGTGACCCGCTCCAAACTGGAAAAGCAAGGGTTTACCCTGGTAGAAGAAGAAGTAAAAGAAACTGGACAAATTCGTCTTTTACTCCGACGAATGCAGTCCTGAAAAGAGGAATACCATGGAAATTCAAGAGATTGAAGTCCAGATTCTCCCTGACGGGAAAGTGGAAGTGAGAGTTCATGGGGTTAAAGGGCAAGCCTGCCTGGACCTTACGGCTGAGATGGAAAAAGCCCTGGGGGGGACAATTCTACTTCGCGAAATGACGGCAGAATTTCAAGAA
Organism: Anaerolinea thermophila; assembly: GCF_020723905.1. GTDB lineage: Bacteria > Chloroflexota > Anaerolineae > Anaerolineales > Anaerolineaceae > Anaerolinea > Anaerolinea thermophila_A. Next base: position 154,395 of record NZ_DYHZ01000003.1, on the reverse strand, counting down.
CCGCCCACCGCAATTGATCAGTCCGACACCCTTTCTCTCTCCCAATGATCACTCCCGACCTTCCAGGGTTAAATATTCACTCCATTGTCAGAGAAAGCCTTGCAAATGGACCGGGGAATCGCACAGTCATCTGGGTTCAGGGGTGCTCTCTGGGATGCGAAGGTTGTTTTAATCCACAAACACATCCCTTTCACCAGGGAACCTGGATAAATCCACTCGAACTGGCAAAACAAATTTGCTCACGGGAGAATCTAATTGAAGGAATCACCATTACCGGAGGAGAACCCCTGTTTCAAGTAGAGGCACTGGAATATTTGCTTGTTTCGATCCGAAATCAAAGTACGCTTTCAGTGATTATGTTGACAGGATTTGAATGGGAGGAAATCATCCGTTCAAAAGGAGCCAGATTGCTCCCGTATATTGATGTGTTGATTTCTGGAAGATACAAGAAAGACAAAAGAGTAGCCCACAGTTTCACTGGCTCAGCAAACAAACAATTCCATTTTCTGACCGGAAGGTATTCTTTTAAGGATTTTGAAGATATTCCTGTCTGCGAAGTCACCATTGATTCAGATGGAAACACTTTCATTACCGGGATTGATCCTTTGCTATGATAACCTCTAGTGAATTCTCGGAATCTGAGTTAATCACTTTACTGGAAGGCAAAAACCACAATTTTTCATCCAAGCAACTTGATGCCTTAACGAAAATCGGCGCCATCCTGTTGTTGGAGGAAAAAGCAACCGGGGAAGCAATTTTCGGTTTGTATCAAATTGCAGACAATTTCTCCTTAGAAATTTCCCGTTTTGCCAGAGAGGCATTGATGCGCCTGGCAAGCAAAGAAAACCAGCCGGCAATTGATGCTCTGTATCAACTTGCGCTCAGAGAGAACCAGCAAGGATTAAGACAATGGCTCTTAACCAGGCCCTACCTTCCACAAGATCATTCTTTGAAATTGCTCCTGGAATGGATGGTAGAAGCATCTCCAGAAAATCTCGAACACCTTCCTGAACTTACCCGGGCTTTTTTCCAGTATTACTCTCCGGAACTCCAAAACACCCTGCTCAACCATGCCCGAAATACTCCTTTTAAACGTTGGGCACATCTCATCACTACCATTTTCAACTTCAATGAAAGCCACATTCCTGATCTGATTCACGAGTTCAATACCCTATCAGAAAAAGAAAGAAAGGTTGCCATTGTTGCCCTGATCATGAAAGCCCGGGAAGGAAATCCATCAGCCTTTGATGCGCTTGCACACCTCCACATCCACTACGATCTATCTGCGGTGGTAGAGTTTCTCGAAAATGAACATTACACTCCTCAAGACCCTCAGATCCGGGCTTTATACTTGTTTTTTACCTCCAGAATGGAAGAGTACCAGCAAGCGGATTATCAAAACGCTTTCCTGCTGGATGCTTATCAAAGAGCGGACAAAAGTTTAAGATACCGTATCCTGCAACAGGCGCGTCGAACCGGACAAATTGCATGGTTACAACGGTTGGGGGCTGAGAGAGGGGAGGTTCGTTTCTTAGCCGATTTGAGCGATGCGGAATGGGAAACAACCTTGAAAAGCCTTGTACAGACAGATCGATATGAAGACCTCTGGAAATTGGCACAGCACGCTTCTCCTTATTGGAGCACAGTCATCCTTACCCTTTTAATGAATAAGAACTGGCATCCCTCACATGCTGGAGAGAAGGAAGAATTTACAGAATTATGTGAACTGGCTCAAGCGTGTGCCGGGACTTTACCCAAACCTTCCTTACTTAAAAAATTCGTTGCCATAGAACGCCAGGTTTCATCTCTGGCAATTCACCCTCAAGAAAAATTCCTTGCGGCAGGAAGTTCGGGACAATCCATTTTTGTCTGGGAACTTCCAGAGGGAAAACCCGTTATGCCCGCCCCCGCTTCACCGTACCCTAATCACCGTGTCCTGCTTTTCAGCGAAAATGGAGAATATCTCGTTTCAGCAGGCGGAGATCATCGGTTACGGGTCTTCCGGATGTCGAATCAGAGTGTCATCAAAACCTTTGATGGACACCGTGGGCAAGTGAAAAGCATGCACTTTTCGCTGGACGGGAAATTGCTTTACAGCGCTGGATTTGATGGAACAGTACGGGTTTGGCGCTTTCCTATGGGTAAAGAACTCTATCAGACCAGTTTCGAGGATAAAGAGATTTTTTCTATCCTTCCTTTCTCAAATGGGAAATTGCTGGCTGTGGCTGGATATTTTGCAGAAATAAAAATCCTGAATCTGCCAGACTTGAGACTTGTCCATACCATACCTGCATGTCCTGAAGGGAATTTCTTACTGGCAGGAAGTTCTTCTTCAGACATATTAATCGCCTCTGGTAAGGACCGCATCTTGCGGGCATGGAATGGAAGGACAGGACATTTCCTCTGGCAATCTGGACCTCTTTCATCGCCGCCTGTTGGTATGTTTTTACATCCAGATGGCGAACATCTTATGTTTGGAACGGCATCAGGAACTTTGGGATTTCTCCGCGTGTCCAATCCTTCAGCGGCTTCCCAGATGATCGTTCAAGACTCTCCCTTTACGGCTTTAACTTTATCAACAAGCGGAAATATGATTGCTGGCGCAAACGATGCAGGGATTATTCATTTGTGGGATAATACCTTATATCTATGGACGCGGTTCATCCGCATTCCAGGTTCTCCATTGCCAATCCCCAACCTGGAAGAACAAATAGAAAAAGGGAAGGTACATCCAAACGACTTACCGTGGGCAAAGTTCATTCTGGCTTTCTGGAAGTGGATTTCCAGGTATGACATAGAAGTAGGTGAACCAGCATTGATCTCTGTGGGAGAATTTGACATCGAGATCTAGTCCATGACCATACAATTCTGGCAGAAGAAAATTCACAAATGGTTTACCACCCCTGAAATTTCTTCAGAGATTCAACGGCGAAATTTCATAAATGTTCAGGTGGATGCAATTGGAGTCGGGATTGCCAGCGCTGCTGCACCGTTTCTTCCCGTATTTTTAACGCGCCTGCACGCTTCTTCTTTTGAAGTTGGATTGCTGACTTCTATGCCAGCCGTGACTGGCTTGCTTCTTTCTATTCCTCTGGGGCAATTCCTTCAACGTCAAAGAAACATTGTGCCGTGGTTTAGCCTTGCCCGATTGCTGGTAATTGCCTGTTATGCCCTAACCGGTTTAATCACTTTTGTAGTAAAGGATCACGCTGCAGTTATTGGGATTCTAGCCATCTGGGCTTTTGCCACCTTTCCTCAAACACTGCTTTCAATTTCTTTCAATGTGGTGATGAATTCCGTTGCAGGGCCCGTGGGACGTTATGAGTTGATGACACGAAGATGGTCCATCCTGGGATTAACCACTACACTCACTGTCATTCTGGTTGGACAAGCGCTGGATCGCATACCCTCTTTCCCATTAAACTATCAAATTGTCTTTCTGGCTTTATCTGCTGGAGGGCTGATCAGTTATTACTTTTCAAGCCATTTAAATATCCCCCCTCAAGAGGTATCCACAGAACGTCCTTCTTCCTTCAGAGAAGGTCTTCGTGAATTTTTGCATCTTATTCTTGAAGAAAAGTCGTTTGTTTCTTTCAATCTAAAACGGTTTGTCTTCTCCATTGGCACCACCATGGCAGCGCCCTTGTTTCCGCTTTACTTTGTGCGTCAATTGCATGCACCCGATAGCTGGATTGCGACAATTAACACCGCACAAACGGCCATTCTCATTCTGGGTTATTTCCTGTGGACCAGACAGTCGCGTCGGTACGGTTCCAGGCGGGTTTTACTTGCCACCACTTTTGGGGTATCTCTCTATCCGATTCTCACTGGGATCACTCACACGGTATGGCCCATTCCGTTTTATGCAGGGCTGGCGGGTATCTTTCAAGCGGGGTTGAATCTGGTGTTCTTCGATGAATTAATGCGCACAGTTCCTGAAAAATACAGTGCCATATTTGTCTCCACTGCGCAAAGTATTCAGTATGTCTCTTCTATCATTGCACCCTTCATTGGAACCACTCTCGCAGGCATACTGGGATTCAATGCAGCATTGATCATCAGCGGCTCCGTCAGCATATTGGGCTTTCTTCTTTTCCTCATCGATAAAAATCATTAAGTATTTTCTTACAACCTCCCTTTTGGAAAATATATTTCTTTAATCCCGGTGTATAATTCGATAAAAATAGTCGTGTTACAAAAGAAAAGGTCCTTATGAAATCGTCTCAACCAAAGAAAAGAAAACCATCGCATCTTTCACCCATGGTGTTATTATTGGGTGGCACAGGGTTAATTCTGATAGGATTGCTTATGTGGCTGGTGTTCAATCCCCCCAGCAACCCCACGATCACTGCAACTCCAGATCTGGGAATTCCCTTTGCGAATATTCCACGGATTTCTCTTGAAGACGCCAAAAAAGCCTTCGACACTCAAAGTGCCATTTTTGTTGATGTTCGGGACTCAAACTCGTATGCTCAACAGCACATTAAAGGGGCTATTAATATCCCCCTTGGGGTTCTGGAATCCAGGCTGAATGAACTACCCAAAGATCAATGGATCATTTTATATTGCACCTGACCAGCCGAAAACAGTTCAGCCCGTGCGGCTGACATTCTTCTCAGCAAAGGATATGAAAAAGTGAAGCCTTTATCAGGCGGTTTAAAAGCCTGGGTAGATGCGAAATACCCAATCGAGCCTTGAGGTTGTAAGGTTGTACCCTCCGATAAAAAAATTCGGAGGTTTTTTTTCTTTAAGGGTGATATTTGACCAGTTCAATTCTCTATCCAATCCATTACAATAAAAACATCCATTCTGTTTCTCGCCTGGGAGGGGTATGCGAAAAGAAGTTGTATTAATAACCGGAGCCAACGGTGAAATTGGACACGGGTTAATTACCCATTTGGGACAGCAAGGAAACGTAAATATCATTGCCCTTGATGTCCAGCCGCTCGATGAAGAACTAAAGCCCTATTGTATGCGGACCATTCAGGGAGACATTTTGGATCAAATGCTCCTTGGGAGGATGGTCGTCGAGTTCGAAATTCGCAGTATTTTCCATTTAGCCTCCATTCTTTCTACCAAAGCGGAATATAACCCCGAAACAGCCCACCGAATCAATGTCGAAGGAACGCTGAATCTTTTGCGTCTGGCAGTAGAACAATCCCAATGGCAGGGACAACCTGTCAAGTTCATCTATCCCAGTTCGATTGCAGCCTATGGTATTCCCTCGCTGGAGGTAAAAAACTCTCTAGGTAAGGTCAAAGAAAACGAATGGGGAAATCCCATCACCATGTATGGATGCAACAAATTGTATTGCGAGCATCTGGGTAGATACTACGCCTATCATTACCGGCAACTGGCTGCCGAACCTGAGAAAAGCAGTATAGACTTCCGCTGCCTGCGTTTCCCCGGCTTGATCAGTGCGATGACCATTCCCACGGGTGGAACAAGCGATTATGGTCCCGAGATGCTTCACCATGCCGCTCAAAACCTCCCCTATCGGTGCTTTGTCCGCCCGGATACCAGACTGCCCTTCATGGCAATGCCTGATGCAGTTAAAGCCTTATTAATGCTCCATGAAGCCCCTCGAGAAAAACTCAGGCAAACGGTATATAATGTAACCAGTTTCAGCCCTTCTGCTGAAGAAATTTACCAAGCCGTGAGGAAATATTTTCCTCATGCGCAGGTGGAGTTTTCCCCCCACTTAAGTCGCCAGAAAATTGTGGATTCCTGGCCAGCCGATATTGATGACAGTACTGCGCGACAAGACTGGGGATGGCAACCCGACTATGATTTCAATCGGGCTTTTGAAGAATACCTGATCCCGGCAATTCGACAACGATATGCGAATCAATCCTCATGAGGAGTGTGCTATGAGTGAACAACCTGCCGGAACATCCCCCCGCCCAGACACCGACGAGAAAATCTCTCATGTCATGGCATATACGCTTTCAGGCATTTACTGGGGAGAATTAATCACCAAGACAATCATTCGGGTCAGCACCTGGTTGAGAACCAACGCTGTTCCAGATCGGATCACCCTTTATAACGCTAAAGGAATGATTACAACGGGGGGCCAGGTCAGCCCTACTTCGTACGCAGAGCTCCATATTCCCCTATCCCAAATACAAGCCTTTCATCTGATTCCACCTGAACAAGATCCCATCGATTACGATCCAACCGAACCCAACCGAAAAATGGAGCCCGTGCTTGTTTTGCTTGGCTCGTTTCAATTCAAAGGATTCCTGCGCTTATCCACAACCTCCAATGTGAAAAAATTTTTAGAGGTAACCCACGAACTGTACACCCCTGTCTACGACGCTGAAATCACCAACCTTTTACTGCCGAATCTGGGAAATATTCGAGTACCCTATGTTCTTGTCCGGCAGGAAACCGCCATTTTTGCCAGACGATAAAGATTCAACTTATCTCACACTAAACTCCGCAAGGTATTCTCATCCTGGCGGAGTTTTCATTTCCGTGTTTATAAAATTTTTATGTTCCATTTGTAAGATAAAAACATAATGACCTCGCAGGGAGGACGATGAATATGTCTCAAGAAACTGTCAATCCCGCAATTCCTTTCCGTGCAGAGACCCGGCAGTTATTGAACATCCTCATTCATTCTCTTTATTCCGAACGCGAAGTATTCCTCAGAGAATTAATCTCCAATGCCAGTGATGCTTTGAGCCGGTTACAATTTGAAATGCTCACCAATCGCAACGTATTGGATCCAGATGCAGAACTGGCAATTCGAATCGAGACAGAGCCTGAGAACCGTGTTTTGAAGATTAGCGACACTGGAATCGGAATGACTGCTGAGGAAATGGTTGAAAATCTTGGAACCATTGCTCATTCCGGTGCAAAAGCCTTTCTTGAAGCCGCACAGACTTCTCAGCAGAAAATGACCGATATTATTGGACAATTTGGGGTTGGATTCTACTCTGCTTTTATGGTCGCAGAATGGATTCGAGTGATCTCAAGAACTTTTCGACCTGAAGGGCAAGGTGCAGTCTGGTTCTCTCGCGGGGAAGATTCTTTTACTGTTGAACCAGCCGAGAGAGCAAACCGTGGAACTACAGTGGAAATAAAGCTGAGAGAAGACGCTCAGGAATTTACCCGCATTGAGCGTTTACGGGAAATTATCAAAAAACATTCCGACTACATTCCATTTCCCATCTACCTTGGTTCCGAAAAAGAACCTGTGAACCAACGAATGGCTATCTGGCGCAAAGCCAGTAAAGAAATTACTCAAGAAGAGGCTTACGATTTTTATCGGCAGTTCACGTTAGAAGTGAATCCACCGCTTGCCTATACCCACCTCAATGTTGACGCACCCGTTCAGTTGTATGCACTGCTATTTATTCCTCCATCCCCAGAACGTGGAATCTTCTCTCTGAGAAAAGAGGATGGTTTAAAGTTATTCGCGCGAAAGGTGCTGATCCAGGAATATTGCCGAGATCTTTTGCCTGATTTCTTACGGTTCATCCAGGGTGTAGTAGATTCGGAAGATTTACCCCTCAATGTTTCCCGTGAGACCCTGCAAGCCAGCCCGCTTCTTCCTCATCTCCGTCGCCTGATCACTCATCGCGTACTGGACATGATCAGGGATTTGTCGACCCGCTCTGATGACTATGCGAAGTTCTGGAACGAGTTCCGACATTACATCAAAGAAGGAATCATTTCAAACCAGGAATTTGTTCCTTCACTGACTCCGCTTCTGCGTTTTCCAACCCTCTTCCACCCAAATCAACTGGTATCACTGGACGAATACTTACAAAATAAACCTGCCTCGCAGGACAAAATTTACTATATCCTTGGCGATCATCCTCTCACAGTTCAACACAGCCCTCACCTGGATATCTTCAGACACCAGGGTATTGATGTGCTTCTCATGACCGATCCTCTAGATGGTTTGATGATGTTATCCATGCTGGAATATCAAAATGTGCGATTCGCTAACGCCAGCAAGGAAACACCTTTTATCCCTCCCACTACAGATGGAAAGGCTGCAGAAAGTCTGGGAGCAGAGAATGTCGATCGGCTATTGAAATTCATGAAGCAGGTGCTGGCTGATAAAGTTGAAGAAGTGCGAGTCACTAACCGTTTAGTAGACTCACCCGCACGGTTGGTCAGCATACAACCAGACGAAGATCCAACCTTGCAACACGTTTACCGCGTATTGCAAAAAGAAGTTCAGGACTTTAAAAAGGCGCTAGAGATTAATCCAAGCCACCCCATTATCAAAAAACTGGCTGAATTGCCTGAAAACGATCCGCGTCTTCCACCGCTTATTGAGCAAATTTACGAAAATATCTTACTGGCAGAGGGGATCCACCCCAACCCTCCCGGCATGATTAAGAGAATTGAGCAAATTATGCTGAGCAGTCTGGAATAAACTGGTCAATTCAACCCGATCTCCCCTGTCTCACCCGTTAAAAACAGAGGCAGGGGATTATTTCTGTTATGATAAATGTCGAACAAACTCGTTACTTTAGTAAAGGAAAAAATGCTTAAAATAAGGTTGTTTGTGGCGTCTTTTGTGATAGAAAAAGATATAAAAAGACCTGAAAATTGGAGGAAAACGTGAAGCACGAAGCATTAAATGGGATCATGACACCGCGTTCCATTGCTGTGATCGGCGCATCCAGCACCCCCGGGAAAATTGGTTACACAGTACTCTCAAACTTAATTAACCAGGGATACAAAGGCAAAATTTTCCCAATCAATCCGGGTGCTGAAGAAATTCTGGGTCTGAAAGCCTACCCGTCTGTTCTTGATGTACCAGAAGATATTGATGCGGCAGTAATGACCATCCCGGCAAAATTTGTTATTCCTGCTGTTGAAGAATGCGGAAAAAAGGGAGTGAAAGGGTTAGTCATCATCACCTCGGGTTTCAGCGAGGTCGGTAAGCGTGAACTGGAAGAGGAACTGGTCCAGAAGGCTCATCAGTACAATATGCGCATCCTGGGCCCCAATATTGTGGGTGTACTGGCTAACTCCTCTGGAATGAATGCCTCTTTTGCACCTTACCTTCCTCTTCCTGGAAAGGCATCCCTGGTTTCTCAATCGGGTGCTCTCCTGATTGCCATCGACGCAGCCACTTATGTACGCGGGGTTGGTTTCGACAAACTCATTTCCATTGGCAACATGTCTGATCTCGACTTTGCAGACATCATTGAATGGTTGAATGAAGACCCCAACACGACGGCGATCACCCTTTATATTGAAGGTTTCAAAAATGGGCGTCGTTTCATGGACGTTTGCCGTCGCACCAATAAACCTATTATTGCCTTAAAAGCCGGGGTATCCTCCCATGGAGCCGCTGCAGCCGCCTCCCATACCGGTTCGCTGGCAGGTGCGGCAAAAGTTTATGGCGCGGCGTTCCAGCAAGCCGGCGTGGTCCAAGCCAGCGACCTGGATAATCTCTTCGACCGCACCCTGGCTTTATCTCTGCAGCCCCCCATGAAAGGCGACAATCTTCTGATCATCACCAATGGCGGTGGCGTGGGCGTGCTGGCAACCGATGCAGCCGAGAAATATGGGGTACCGTTGAAATTTGCGCCTGCGGAAGTTCAGGAAGAACTGAAAAAACACATGCCCGAATTTGGCTCTGCCAAGAATCCGGTGGACCTGACCGGCATGGCAGGCACTGAATGGTATCACAATGCAATCAAGTTCGCCTACGCTCACCCGTGGGTGGATGGTCTGGTGGTATTGTACTGTGAAACCGCGGTAACCGACCCGATGGAAATTGCTCAGGGCATCAAAAGCGCCATTGACAACTCAGGAGCCAACGGGAAACCTGTAACAGTTTCCTTTGTGGGTGGCGAGCGCTCCGACAAAGCCATGCGCTGGCTGGTAGATAACGGCATTCCTGCTTACGGCGCTCCCGATCGTGCTGTGAATGCCATTGCTGCTTTGAATGAATATGCCCGCAACAAGACCTTACTCGCTGAACCCATCACTCTGTGTGGTGGAGAAAATCGCAATGAAGCCCTTCAAATCATTGAACGTGCGCGCGCAGAAGGGCGGGATTCGCTCACTGAGATCGAAGCCAAACAGGTCTTTGCTTTGTATGGCTTGCCTGTCACCAGGACCTCACTGGCAAAAACGGAAGACGAAGCCGTCCGCCTTGCTCAGGAAATTGGCTATCCGGTTGTGATGAAAATTGTCTCCCCTGACATTCTGCATAAATCTGACGCCGGTGGCGTAAAGGTCAACCTGAAAGACGAAAATGCTGTTCGCGAAGCATTCCGAACGATCATGGCAAATGCAAAAGCCTACAAAGCCGATGCGCGCATTCATGGTATTGCCATTCAGGAAATGGCGCCGTGGGGCACCGAAGTTATCCTCGGTTCTGTCAATGACGCCACCTTTGGCCCTACCATGATGTTCGGTCTGGGTGGTATCTTTGTTGAGGTTCTGAAAGATGTTACCTTCCGCGTTGCACCGGTATCCACCTCGCAAGCCCTGCGCATGCTGGGAGAAATTCGCGGCGCACCTATTCTGGCTGGTGTCCGTGGTGAAGAACCTCGCGATAAGCAAGCCCTGGCTGAAACGATTTGCTCTTACTCCACAATGATTCTGGACCTCGCGGATGAAATCAGCGAATCGGATGCCAACCCGGTGCTGGTTTACGCCGAAGGCAAAGGGGTGAAAGTCGTAGACGCACGCATCATTTTGAGGAAGAAGTAAACTCATTCATTAAATAAAAACACAAGGCTGGTTTTTTCCAGCCTTGTGTTTTTTTTACTGGCTTGATTTGCGCAATAACTGATATGCGCCAACCCACGGCGTGCCCAAACGATGCTTATCCGAAACGACTACTTTCATCAACTTTCCACCAACAAACGCAGAAATTCTGGCTATCTCTGCCCAGTTCTCCTGCAGAACGGCATCTTGCATCTGCTTACCAGCCTGTTTTGCCCATTCCCACTCCCGGCGAAAACGATCGGCTTTCAACCAATACCCACGCTTTTCCCAGGCTTCAACTGAAACATCAATGGTTTCTGAAATTTGAATTAAAGCAATTGAGATAAAAGAAGCCAGGTCTCGGGATGTATCATCGGGTTGGGTTTGCCGCATTAATGCCCGCAAAGCCAGAACTGTGGCTTTGGTCAATCGTGTCCTTTCTTTGCCTGCGCTATCGGGATTTATTACCCGTCCCATTGTCTCCTCCATGGTGAAAATTCTGGGGGATTATACCGTATTTCCTGATCCCCAAGGCAAAATTCAGTCACACCGGTTGTGGTATAATTTTTCCGCCAAAGGGGAAGTGCTGGAACTGGCAGACAGGCATGACTTAGGATCATGTGCCGCAAGGCGTACGGGTTCAAGTCCCGTCTTCCCCATTTCTACAATCCCGTCAACAATGTGTGCGGGATTTTTTGATGCCTAGTAAGGAAAGCGTTGCATCCCATGACACTATCCTTGCCAACCTGACACATTCGGCTATAATTGCCTCTGCACTGCATAGAAAAGTTTCTCCTGATGTTCAGGAGCAGCATTGAAAATTTCACATAACAGGAAGGTAAGCCTTGAAACTCGAAATTCTCGATCGTGATGATCACCAGAAGCAAATCATTGCAGAATTTGACTCAGAAACGCTGGAAAAATTCAAGCGTAAAGCGGCACGGAAAATTTCCGAACGCACCAAAATCCCTGGCTTTCGCCCCGGCAAGGCGCCTTATGAAATGGTTCGCCGGATTATCGGGGATGCGGCTATCCTCGAGGAGGCTATCGAGCTTCTTATCGATGAAACCTATCCCAAGATTATCGAGGAAGCCAAGGTTGAACCTTATGGTCCTGGAAAACTTGATGAAATCATCAGCATGGATCCACCCAAGTTTTCTTTCCTGATTCCGCTGCAACCTGAAGTTGACTTGGGGAATTATCGCGAGTTACGAGAAGAATATGCTCCTCCCGAAGTATCAGAGGAAGATGTAGAGAAGATCCTGAATCGACTACGCCGCCGTGCGGGAACGGCTGTTCCGGTAGAGCGTCCTGCCCAACAGGGTGATCTGGTCGCTATCAAAATGTCGGCTCACCTGGTCAGCCCTGAAGAAGGGCAGGAGAAAGTTCTGATTGAAGAGAACCATTTTGAAATGGTCGCTGGCGTTTCCGAAGAGCACACGGATGAAGATGGCTACGAGTGGCCCTTCCCCGGTTTTGTTCAGGAACTCATCGGCGTTTCTGCCGGGGAGAAGAAGGTAATTAAACACACCTTCAGCGCCAGTGACTTTTCTGATGACCTTGCAGGCAAAGAAGCAGAGTTCATCATCGAAGTCGAGAGTGTCAAAGAAATTGTTTTGCCCGAACTGGACGACTCGTTCGCCCATCTGATGGGTCCATATGAAACTCTTGAAGCCCTGAAGAACGACATCCGCCAGCAACTCCTTAGCGGAAAGATGGAAGAATATCAACGAAATTACATTGACAAGGTGGTGGACCGGTTAGTGGACGGGGCTTCGGTGAAATACCCTCCCGTTATGGTTGAAGATGAGGTAGAGCATTTGCTGAGCCATTTCCGGGAAGACCTTGCCAAACAGCAAATGGATCTGGAGGCTTATCTTAAAGCACGCCAGATTACCCGCGAACAGTTAATCGATCAGGAAATTCGCCCAGCCGCAGAAGCAAATGTCAAACGCAATCTTGTCTTGGAAGAGTTCGCGCGGCAAGAGCAGATTCAAATCAAAGCTTCTGAAATTCAAACCATTTACGATATTGCTTTGAATCAGGCTCGAAATGACAAAGAATTGCGGCAGTTGGCGGGAAAGCGAATGAATACCAAGCAACTTGCCGATACTATGGCTCGCATGAGCATTAACGAAATTTTCAATCAAAGATTAATTAACCGTTTGCACGCCATCGCTACCGGAAAAGCCAACGAGCAACCACAACCTGAGGAACCCCCTCAATCGGAGGAAACCAGCCCGGAAGCCATCGAAGCCTCACAATCTTCTGATGAGGTTTCAGCCGGGGCGACGGAACCGCAAGCGTGACCTGTTGGGTAAGTTTTAGGAGGTTGTATGTCCATTCCTGATTTTCGCTCGGTCATCCCTATGGTGATTGAGTCCTCAGCACGTGGAGAACGTGCATATGATATCTACTCTCTTCTGTTGAAAGAGCGTATTGTCTTTGTTGGCACCCCCATTGATGATCAAATTGCCAATTTAATCGTGGCGCAATTGCTCTTTCTCAGCCGGGAAGATCCTGAAAAGGATATCCAGATGTACATTAACTGTCCGGGCGGACTGATTTATGCAGGAATGGCGATTTACGACACCATGCAAATGATTCCCAACCGAATCAGCACGGTTGCCGTAGGTGTCACAGCCTCTTTTGGGACGGTGCTTCTGGCCGCTGGCTCGAAAGGACAACGATATGCATTGCCACACGCAACCATTCACATGCATCAACCACTGGGCGGAGCACAGGGTCAGGCATCGGATATCGAAATTCAAGCCCGCGAAATTCTGCGCCTGAAATCTCAGTTGAATCAAATTTTATCTCAATGCACCGGACAGCCACTGGAGGTCATTGAACACGATACAGAGCGAGATTTCTACCTTGACTCTTACCAGGCAGTGGAGTACGGGCTGGTAGATAAAGTTCTTGAACCCCCTGCAAAATAAAGCATTGTGGGGTATCTTTATCACCAAGCCGGATTGGATTAAAATCCGGCTTGGTGTTTAATTTATTATAGAGGTCAAGGAATGCAAGAGATTCGTGGATTGATTCTGGACATGGATGGTGTCCTCTGGCGGGGCAAAGAGCCTTTGCTGAATTTGCAAGAGTTTTTCAGTCAGATGGAAATGCTCGGAATTCAAGTCGTATTGGCGACAAACAATGCTACCAAGAGCGTTTCCCAATACCTTGAGAAACTCTCAAGGTACGGCGTTACCCTTCACCCGGAACAGATTGTCAATTCTGCCATGTCGGCAGCATATTACTTGAAAAAGCAATTCCCCGATGGGGGACCCGTTTTTGTCGTTGGCGAGCAGGGACTGATTGACACGCTTCAAGAAGCCGGGTTTTATCCGGCAGAGGAAAATGTGCTTGCAGTGGTTGCTGGTTTGGATCGAACCCTGACATACCCCAAACTTTCCCGCGCATGCCAGTTAATTCGTGACGGAGCGTTGTTTATCGGTACCAATCCAGACAAGAGTTTTCCATCTCCTCAGGGGCTAACTCCTGGCGCAGGGGCAGTCCTGGCATTTCTTGAAACCGGTAGCGATGTAAAACCGATCATCACCGGGAAACCCCAACCGTTTTTATTTGAACTTGCCTTACGAAGAATGGGGTTGGAACCCTCCGTTGTGCTGACGGTTGGCGACCGACTGGACACCGATATCCTTGGTGCTCAAAACGCCGGGTGTGCAACGGCGGCTGTGCTTACAGGAGTATCAACTTTAGAGGAAATCCAGCAATGGACACCACCGGTAGACTTAATTCTTGAAAATTTATCAGACTTAATCCCTTTATTGAAAGAGGGCTTTGAGAAGTGAAAAATGACTGAGCACCCTCTCATTTACGATCTTGATTTTGAGACCCTGCAGAATACCCTGATAGAATGGGGAGAACCTGCTTTTAGAGCCAGACAAATCTGGGAAGGGTTATATCATTCTCTCTGGAATCAACCGGAAGAATTCACCAATTTGCCCAAATCCCTTCGCAATCGTCTGGCTGAAACCTTTTCCTTTTCTCACCTTACTCCTGTTCAAACGCTTGAATCGGGAGACGGAGAAACTTCCAAGACTCTCTTTCAGTTACCCGACTCTCGTTCTATTGAAACGGTATTGATGCGATATAAAGAAAGGCGTACGTTGTGTATTTCCACCCAGTCAGGGTGTGCAATGGGGTGTGTCTTTTGCGCTACAGGACAAATGGGGTTCGGGAGACATCTCTCCAGCGGAGAGATTGTTGAACAGGTGGTGTATTTTGCCCGCCAGTTGAAAAAAATAGATGAAGTTGTCACTAATGTGGTTGTGATGGGAATGGGGGAACCTTTTCACAATTACGATAATACCCTCAAAGCCATTGCCTGCCTTAATCATTCGGAGGGGTTCAACCTGGGTGCGCGCCGTTTTACCATCTCTACTGTTGGACTTGTACCCATGATTGAGCGGTTTGCTCAAGAAAATCATCAGATCAACCTGGCAATCAGTTTACATGCGGCAAATGATGAACTGCGTTCCAGTTTGCTTCCTATTAACAAAAAATATCCCATTTCCGTGTTGATGAACGCTGTACGCCGTTATGTCGCCCAAACTGGAAGGAGGGTTACCTTCGAGTGGGCTTTAATTCGGGATATTAACGACACACCAGAGCATGCACGTGAACTGGCTCAGTTATTGAAAGGTTTACTTTGTCACGTAAATGTGATTCCTTTAAATCCGACCCAAAAATATCATGGCGAAGCCACCACACGAGAAAGAGCGGAAATTTTCTGTGAGATCCTGCAAAAAGCAGGTATTCCCGCTACCATTCGTCTTCGCCGTGGTATTGATATCCAGGCTGGATGTGGTCAATTAGCCACCCAACACGCTCAAACTTCTGAAGGATGATATAATCTTGCACCTATGGCAGACCTGTTTTCAAAATGGAAAGAAGGATTAGAAAAAACGCGTAAAGCCACCTTTGGGCGGATTGCGACTCTGTTTGGAGCGACGCAAATCAATTCAGATACCTGGGATGAACTGGAAGCCATTCTGGTTCAAGCCGATCTGGGAATAGAAACCACAGAAGAAATTATTCAAGCACTCAAGCAAAGGGTTGTTCAAGAGGGGCTTACCCGGACAGAAGAACTCCAAAACGCTCTCCGCGAGGTTCTCATCAGCCGTCTGGATCCCACCCCTACCATTGATTTCTCATCCCACAAACCGATGGTCATCCTTCTGGTTGGGGTAAACGGCTCTGGTAAAACCACCACCGCTGCAAAATTGGGGTGGCAGTTTTCCCGGACCGGGAAAACTGTGTTGCTTGCCGCCGCTGACACATTTCGCGCTGCGGCAGTGGATCAACTTCAGGTATGGGGAGACCGATTAGGATTACCGGTAATCGCCGGACAGCCTAACGCTGATCCTGCCGCTGTGGCATTCGATGCAATCCAATCCGCAATTTCCAGGAAAATAGATATCGTCCTGGTAGATACTGCAGGACGCTTGCATACCCGTTACAATTTAATGGAAGAGTTGAAGAAAATCCATCGTGTAGTGGGAAAAGCATTGCCGGGCGCACCTCACGCCGTCTGGCTGGTACTGGATGCAACCACAGGACAAAACGCTCTTCAGCAGGCAAAGGCATTCAAAGAAGCCGTTCACGTAACGGGCATTATCTTGAGCAAACTGGATTCCTCTGCTCGAGGGGGAATGGCATTCGCCATCCAGCAAAGTCTTGGTTTGCCAATCCTGTACGCAGGTTTAGGGGAAAAACCCGAAGATTTGCAAGTCTTTAACCGTGAAGCATTTGTCAATGGTATTTTAGAGAAAAATGGGCAGTAAGGAGGCTTTTCCATGCAGGACTTAATCAGCCGTTACCAGCAATGTCTTAATCGCACCCTTGAACTAAAGGAGCATCTTTGACTTACCCAACCGCGAAGCCTTGCTGGAACAATTGCAAAAAGAAGCAGAAAACCCCGACATTTGGGAAGACCCATCCAGTGCACAACGGTTGATGAAACGGATCGCTGAATTAAGAGAGGAAATTGAAGGATGGAAACAATTCACCAAGCGTTGTCAGGATGGTTTGGAACTTGCCCAAAGCGAGGATGAAAGTTTACGGGAAGACCTGGAAGCAGAAATCTTAACCCTGGAGAAAGAATTAGAGAAAAGGGAATTAACCACTCTCTTAAGCGGTCCTTATGATCATGAAAATGCCCTGCTCACAATTAACGCAGGTGCAGGCGGAACGGATTCGCAGGACTGGGCATCCATGCTCATGCGAATGTATCTGCGATGGTGTGAACGCCGTGGGTATGAATCTGAAATTTTAGATTTCTCCGAAGGGGAAGAAGCCGGAATTAAGTCGGTCACAATTGCGGTGACAGGACCGTATGCATACGGGTACTTAAGAGGAGAAAAAGGTGTCCACCGTCTGGTGCGCCTTTCCCCCTTTGATGCCGCTCACCGCCGGCACACCTCATTTGCACAAGTCGAAGTCCTGCCTGATATTTCAAATGGCGACAGCGATATTCAGATTAACCCAGACGATCTGAGAATTGACATCTATCGTTCCTCGAGTGCCGGTGGTCAAAATGTTCAAAAGAATGCAACAGCGGTGCGAATCACCCATATTCCAACCGGTATTGTAGTATCCTGCCAGAACGAGCGTTCGCAAATGCAAAACCGCGAAAATGCCATGCGGGTGTTAAGAGCTCGGTTAGCCGAATTAAAGCGGCAAGAACAGGAACGTCAATTAGCAGAACTGCGCGGAGAATACATAAAAGCCGAATGGGGTAGCCAGATCCGTTCCTACGTCTTACATCCTTACCAGTTGGTCAAAGATCATCGAACCGAATACGAAACCGGGAATACCCAGGCGGTTCTGGACGGAGAGCTGGATGGATTCATTGAAGCCTATCTACGCAGTCAGAAAGCCAAACCGGATAATTCGTAACTCTTCTGAAAACACCGCGATAACGCGGTGTTTTTTTTATGACAGTCAATCCTGTAAGTCCGGTCAATCTTCAGTACCGACTCTCCGAAGGGATTGTTACAATTCAATTGTGCCTAATCCAATCCCAATTAAGCTCCCTGAACAAACATGATGAATTCCCATCGCATCGAAAAACACCCTATTCTCTCTATACCGGAAAGAAAACCGATTTCTATTTTTTGGGAAGGAAAGCCCCTATCCGCATTTGAAGGGGAGACCATCTCCGCCGCATTGATTGCAAACGGCATCCATGTTTTTGGTTACCATCCCCGCGATCACTCTCCGCAGGGGATTTTTTGTGCAAATGGGCAATGTTCCCAATGCATGGTCCTGGCAGATGAACGTCCTGTTAAAGCCTGCATGACTCTGGTAAAACCCAACATGCAGATAACCCCCTTGGATGGGCTGCCTTCCCTTCCCGTAGAAACCCATCCACCCGAGGTAAAAGATATTCCTCAACTGCAGGTACCCGTCTTAATCATTGGCGGTGGGCCTGCCGGGCTTTCTGCGGCTATTGAACTGGGCAAACACGGGATTGAAACTCTGCTCATTGACGATAAACACCGTCTGGGTGGAAAACTGGTCCTCCAGACCCATCGATTCTTTGGATCTACTCAGGCAGTATATGCAGGAACTCGAGGAATTGATATTGCCTCAAGGCTTGAAAAGGAACTTTCCCAATTCCGTAATGTCACCGTCTGGCTGGAAAGCACGGCTTTAGCCGTATTCAGCGACCGCAATGTGGGCATCTGGAAAAAAGGCACGGAATACGTGCTGGTACGACCTGATGTATTGCTGGTGGCTACCGGAGCACGGGAGAAATTCCTGGCATTTCCTGGAAATACCCTGCCCGGAGTTTATGGAGCCGGGGCATTCCAAACCCTGGTCAATCGGGATTTGGTCCGACCTGCCGAAAGGCTGTTTATTGTAGGAGGAGGCAATGTCGGATTAATTGCGGGGTATCATGCCCTGCAGGCAGGTATTGCAGTTGTAGGACTTGCTGAAGCCATGCCTGAAGTAGGTGGATACAAAGTCCATCGGGACAAGTTAGTGCGAATGGGTGTGCCGATATACACTTCGCACACCATTTTGAGCGCCAATGGAGATCAAAAAGTTGAATCGGTAACCATTGCACAAATCAATGAGAAGTTCCAACCCATTCCAGGAACTGAGAAAACTTTCTCATGCGATAGCGTCTTGATTGCCGTAGGACTGGACCCAGTCAATGAGTTCTATGTCAAAGCCAGGGAATTTGGGATGAAAGCCTTTGTTGCCGGAGACGCAGAGGAAATTGCAGAAGCCTCTGCGGCGATATATTCAGGAAAAATTGCCGGATTGACCATTTTGAACGAAATTAATCCATCCAGCGAACCCATTCCGCAGACATGGTTCCAAGCCGCTGAAATTTTGAAGTCTCGTCCTGGGAAAAATTACCCTGAGACAGTGCCTGATATATCCGAAGGCGTCATACCCATAATCCATTGCACGCAGGAAATCCCCTGTAATCCCTGCTCTACTCTTTGCAGTAAAGGGTTGATTTTTATCCCTCAAGAAGATATTCGCAATATTCCTGTATTCATGGGGGATTCACACAGTTGTGCTTTCTGTCTGCGGTGTGTAGCCGGTTGTCCAGGTCTGGCAATTACACTGGTAGACTACCGTGCCGATCCGGAAAACCCGAGAGTTGCCATCCCTTACGAGTTTCATCGAGAAACCCTCCATAAAGGGGATACTGTGATCCTGATGAGTACAGAAGGTGAAGAACTGGGAACTTCAGTGGTACAAAATATCGTTGGTATTAAGGATAACGATCGCACGCTGGTCGTTCTTGTACAGGCACCCAGAGAAATTGCGCCGGAGGTCGCAGGTATCCGCATTCAACCTGAAGAAGTTTCCAGGGCTGAAACCCAATACACCCCCACGGTGCAGGATAAAACCATTGTATGTCGGTGTGAAAGGGTCAGCGCTGGAGAAATCCGCGCCCTCATTCGAGAGGGATATCGAGATCTCAATGAAATAAAAGCCATAACTCGGGCGGGTATGGGAGCCTGTGGATCCAAGACATGCTCTTCTCTTATTTTGCGCATTTTCCGGGAAGAAGGCATTCCACTGAACGAGGTTACTCCCTCCTCAAAGCGTCCATTATTCGTCGAAACACCTTTAGGAATTTTTGCGGGAATCCATGTGGACGAAAAACAGGAGGAGAAGCATGAGTGATTATCCTCAGAGTTATGATGTGATTGTTATCGGAGCAGGTTCTGTAGGAACCCCCGCGGCACTATCGCTGGCTCAAGCCGGGCTAAAGGTATTGGTTCTGGATGCTATGCCTTCCGCAGGACAAGGCTCCAACAAGCATGCCATTGGAGGAATTCGAGCAACCCACTCTGATCCCGCCAAAATTCGGCTTTGCCTGCGCAGTATAGAAATCTTCTCTACTTGGAAAGAAGTTTACGGAGATGATATTGAATGGTACAAAGGGGGATATGTGTTTGTGGCTTACCGCGAGCAAGAAGAGCAAACCCTCAAGACCCTTCTCCAAAAACAACAAGCCTACGGGTTGAATATCTCCTGGCTCGATTCCGGCGATTTGCGCAAACTCATTCCCCATTTGAACCCGGAAGGGTTGATTGGAGGCACTTACTCCCCCAACGATGGTAGCGCTTCCCCTCTGCTCTCTATCCATGCCTTTTATAAACAGGCTCGCAACTACGGTGCTGAGTTTCATTTCAACGAACCGGTAACAGAAATTATTGTGCGTTCAGGAAAAATTCAGGGGGTAAAGACCAGCAAGGGCATGTACTCAACCCCTGTGGTGATCCATGCTTCCGGTGCCTGGGCGAAGTCCCTTATGAACCCGATAGGTATTGAAATCCCTGTTCAACCCGACTCGCACGAAGCCGCAATTACTGAGCCGGTGCAACGAATGTTCGACCCCATGATTGTAGATATCCGCCCGGCTCAAGGATCAGCGAATTTCTATTTTTATCAACATAAAACCGGGCAAATTCTTTTTTGTATTACTCCCAGTCCAAACATCTGGGGATTTGATATTCGGGAAACCAGCGCCTTCCTGCCAATGGTATCCAAACGTATGGTGGAGGTCATGCCCAGCCTGCGTCACATCCGCATTCGACGGACATGGCGCGGTTTATACCCAATGACTCCCGATGGATTCCCCATTGTGGGATGGTCAAGAGAAGCGGAAGGTCTTTTACTTGCTGTTGGAATGTGTGGTCAGGGCTACATGCTTGGTCCCGGGCTGGGTGAACTTTTAACCCGAATGGTTACAAATACCCTCTCTCCTGGGGATGAGGAGATATTATCTATTCTCTCTCCCTATCGTGAATTTGTCGGGCAGGAAAAACTCAAATAGAACACAACAGGCAGAAATTTGCCGGGCATAGCCCCGGCTTTTTTTAAGTCATCTATGTATTTCCCTTGTCATGCAACCGGTAGAGAGAGTATGATATTGAACAACTGCAGTGAATGTAATGAGGCACATTTGTTATGACGCTTGAATCTCTTTTAAGTCAATTGCCAGAAAATTATACCGCCGCTGATCGGGAAATGATCTCACGGGCTTATCAGTTAGCCGAACAGGCACATCAGGGGCAAAAGCGGCTTTCTGGCGAGCCGTACATCACGCATTGCGAAGCCGTGGCGGCAATTCTGGCTGATATCCGTGTGCCTCCAGCCCTGATCGTTGCCGGACTTTTACATGACACCGTCGAGGATACCCCCGTTACCCTGGAGGATATTCGAAGAGAATTTGGCGATGAAATCGCCAAACTCGTCGATGGCGTCACCAAACTGACCCATCTGCCGCGGGTATCGAAGGAAGATCAATCCCCTCTGGATATTGAAGAATTTGGGCTGGCCATCGAGTCATCGGAAGACACCCGCAGGAAACAACTTGCCCAGGAAACCTTGCGTAAAACTTTTCTCGCCATGGGCGAAGATATCCGGGTAGTACTGATTAAACTGGCTGACCGCCTGCATAACATGCGTACCCTTGGATACCTGCCAGAAAATCGGCGGCGGCGCATTGCTCAGGAAACGCTGGATATCTTTGCACCTCTTGCAAACCGTCTGGGGATATGGCAAATCAAATGGGAATTGGAAGATCTTGCTTTTCGGTACGTCAATCCTGAAAAGTACAAGGAAATTGCAGAACTGCTGGCACAGAAACGTACCGACCGTGAAAAGCAAATTCAAGAAATAATTTCCCGTTTGAAAGTTGTTTTAGATCAGGCAGGAATTAAGGCAGAAATTACGGGACGCCCCAAACACATTTATTCTATTTACAAGAAAATGGTGGAAAAATCACGTTCTTTCGACTCGCTGATGGATCTGAGAGGCGTGAGGTTGATCGTCCCGACTACCCAGGATTGTTATGCCGCATTGGGAATCATCCATACACACTGGCGTCCTATCCCTCAGGAATTTGATGACTATATCGCTGCTCCTAAAGACAACAACTATCAATCCCTCCACACTGCGGTCATCTACGATGATGGGAAACCACTGGAAGTCCAGATTCGCACACCTGAGATGGATCAAAACGCCGAGTATGGAATTGCGGCTCACTGGCGGTATAAAGAAAAGCACGGAAAAATTGAAGAGGATTATGAACAACGGGTGAACTTGCTGCGGCGTTTGATGGACTGGCGACAGGAGGTGACTGACGCCGCAGAGTTTATGGAGGGAGTTCGCACCGATGTATTCAATGATCGTGTGTACGTCTTTACACCCAAGGGGGATATTATTGATCTGCCACAAGGATCTACCCCGATTGATTTTGCCTATCATGTCCATACCGAAATTGGTCACCGCTGTCGGGGAGCAAAGGTTAACGGGAAACTGGTCACACTGGATTATGAATTAAAAACAGGTGATCAGGTCGAGATTCTTACTGCAAAACATGGTGGTCCAAGCCGCGACTGGTTGAATCCCAATCTTGGATTAACCAAAACCCAGCGCGCCAGAGCCAAAATCCGGGCATGGTTCAAGTGGCAAGACCGGGAACAAAATCTCAATCATGGTAAAAGCATTCTGGAGCGGGAATTACGCCGGCTTGGGCTGGAAATTGACCCGCAAAAATTAGCCGAAGCCTTCAACCTGAAAACACCAGAAGACTTATATGTAGCGATTGGATGCGGGGATATCTCACTGGGAAAAATTGTCAATAAACTGGTTGACTTTGGAAAAGAAAAAATCACCGACCCTCTGCTCGCTCCCACCACCTCGCCGGAGACCAAAACCACCTCCACGGCAACCGTGACCGTTCTGGGATTGAAAGGCATACTGACTTCCTTTGCAAGATGCTGTAAACCAATCCCCGGGGATGATATCATCGGTTACATCACCCGAGGTCGAGGAGTAACCATCCATCGAAAAGATTGCCCAAATGTTTTACGACTTGAAGAGCGTGAAAGGCTGATTAAAGTATCATGGGGAAGCGCTCCAAAAACCTACCCCATTCCTGTTGAAGTGAAAGCCTATGACCGACAGGGATTGATGGGAGATATTTCCCAGATCCTGGCAGAAGAAAACATCAATATTCTCGATGTTAACTTAAAGGTAAGTCACCACATTGCTACCATACATCTCACCCTGGAAATTGGCGATATTGCTCAATTAAGCCGGGTACTTACCCGAATTGAAAATTTACCGAATGTGACCGAGGCACACCGCGTCAAGCCCGGATAAATAGAGGTTGAAGATGGATTCACTCATTTCGGTCAAAGAAGCCCAGGAACGTATCCTGCAATATTTTCAAGTACCTCCCGCAGAAACCGTTCCCCTTGAACACTCGCTTGCACTGGTTCTGGCAGAAGACATTACAGCCCCTTTTGATCTGCCTTCTTTCAACAATTCCAGCATGGATGGATTTGCGCTCCATTCTGAAGATGTACAGTCTGCTTCTCCAGAGCAACCAGTTATTCTAAAGATCGTGCAAGATATCCCTGCGGGGACCTTCCCCGTTACCCCAATTCACAGAGGAGAAGCCGCACGCATTATGACTGGAGCGCCGGTACCACCCGGTGCAGATTGTGTAGTGCCTGTGGAACACACAGATGCCTATCCTTTCAGCCAGACTGCCCTGCCTGGAGAAGTGCGCATTTTTGCTCCAGCGCACCCCGGACAATATGTCCGAAGGAAAGGACAGGATCTTCAAGCGGGAGAGCCAATTATTCGCTCTGGAACGCAAATCACCCCACAGGATATTGGTCTTCTGGCATCGGTAGGAAAAACAGAGGTACGGGTGTTCCCGCGACCTCGCGTTGTGCTGTTTTCGTCGGGGAATGAAATTGTTCCACCGGGACAGCCTTTAGAGCCGGGCAAAATTTACGACTCCAATCTTCCAATGCTTACCGCCCTGTTGAAGGCTCATGGTGCGCTTGCCATTCCTCTTGGGGTATTGAGAGATGATCCTGAAGAAATTCTCCAATCCCTGGAACAGGGTATAGAGCACCATCCTGCTTTTATCCTAACTTCAGCGGGGGTTTCAGTGGGTACTTATGATTTTGTTCGACGCGTTGTTGAAGAAAATGGCACACTAAATTTCTGGCGGGTAAACATGCGTCCAGGAAAACCGCTTGCTTTTGGACTTTTCAAGAATATCCCATTTATCGGTTTACCGGGTAACCCTGTATCTTCCTTTGTAGGGTTTACTGTTTTTGTCGTTCCCATTCTCAAAAAATTATCAGGTTTACCTCCCACACCACCTCCGCCTCAAACAGCCATTCTAGAGGAAGCCATTGAATCCGATGGCAGAGAAAGTTATTTGCGCGGGAATGTCACACTTACCCCAACAGGATATCGGGCAAAACTGGAAGGACACCAGGGTTCCGGTAATTTAACCTCTTTGTCTAAAGCAAATGCTTTACTGATTCTGCCCTCTGGGGTAAAATCTCTCCCCGCTGGAACAGAGGTAAATTTTTGGTTCATTCGTTAAAATTTCATGTAGAATTAGCCGAGATTGGGTAAACCGAATGAACCGTTGCCAGGTTTATGTTTCATCCCCAAGGCTCAGTGGGGAGAAAAGTCTGAAGAAAAATTTTAATACCTTGGAGGGATAAAAATCTCATGCCGCGAATTCGATGCCATTACCTTGACTGTGTGTTCTGGGACGAAGGTTATTGCAGCGCTGCTCAAGTAGAGATCGATCCTGATAAAGGCTGTCTCACTTACAGTCCTAACCCCGAATCCTCTTCTGAAGACGTATGGGACGAAACCGAAGAAGAATTGGAAGAGTGGGATGAACTCGAACTCGAAGAGGGAGAAGAAGACGAAGACCTCTGGGTAGACGAAGACGAAGAAGAATATTAAACCCCTTCAGAGAGCCTCTTCTTTCAAAGAACTCCCATCGACTTTCGGGTAAAGGACTGCTTGAACCCGAGAGTCGTTTTCTTTTCTTAACGAGGGTCCGATGCAATCTCAAAAAGTACAACAACACCGCTTCAACTTCACTGTAAATATTCTGGACGGCGCTATGTTTGGAATGGCATTGGGGTTTGCGTCCTTCTCCACTGTCATTCCCTTGTTCATCTCTTCCCTTTCCGATTCAGCGATACTTATCGGAATGGTTTCTGCAGTGCATGTGCTTGGCTGGCAATTGCCGCAATTATTCATTGCGCCATGGCTGGCAAGGAAAACATACTTCAAACCCCTGGTTATGGTTTTTACTCTCCAGGAGCGGTTACCTTTTTTAGGACTTGCGGTTGTGGCGTTTCTGATCCCAACCATCGGGAATACCTGGGGAATTGTTCTGGCATTTCTGATGTTAACCTGGCAAGCCATTGGTGGCGGCTTTACAGCAAATCCCTGGCAATTGATGATTCATAAGATTATCTTCCCTGAGGTACTCACGACCTTTTTTGGCATGCAAGCCGCGGCAATGAACTTACTCGCCGCAGCAGGCGCGGTCATTTCAGGGTTACTTCTGGATCGTATTCCTTATCCTCATAATTACGCTCTTACGTTTCTGATTGCCAGTTTTTGGCTTGCCATTTCTTATGCTTTCTTAAATGCCACCAGAGAACCTGAAGGAGAACATCCCTTCTCAGAACAAAATTCGCCTTCTTTGTGGAAATCTATGATCACAATTTTTCAAACCGACCCCAACTTTATTGCTGTACTTGGGGTACGAATTTTAGGTACATTTGGGATGATGGCTTCTTCTTTCTATAGCGTATATGCTGTAAATCAACTGGGAGCCTCCAAAACGGAAGCCGGCATTTTAACCAGCGTGCTGATGATCTCCTCCGTGGTTATGAATTTGTTCCTGGGATGGCTGGCAGATCACTGGTCACACAGGAAAGTGCTTGAGATTGGGGTAATGGCAATGTTTCTGAGCGCAATTCTCGCTGCGCTCGCTCCGTCCTTTACATGGTTTTATCCCGTGATGTTCTTTACAGGAATCTCAAATACTGCCATGTGGACGATCATGATGGCTTATGTGCTAACGTTTGGGGAGGAACGACAAAAACCTCTGTATGTGGGGATGGCAAATACCCTGATCACTCCATTTACTTTTACTGCACCCATTCTGGGAGGGTGGCTGGCAAACTCCTTTGGCTATCCGGCGACGTTCTGGGCTTCTTCAGCCGCCGCAATCTTCTGTCTGATCATTCTTCACTTTTTTGTCCGCGAACACAAGTGACGAACACAAGTGATATGAATTGGAGAAGACGCCTTCTTTTCTTTCTTTTTGACCTTCTTTACCACTCATTTGCCTGGGCATATGATTTCGTTGCTGCGGTTGTGTCATTTAATTTATGGAAAAAGTGGGTGAAGGAAGTAATCCCGTATTTGCAGGGAGATACCATTCTGGAATTGGGATTCGGTACCGGGCACCTCCTGCACGCTTTGAGCCATCCCGGTAAGAAAATTATTGGAGTAGATCTTTCCCATCAGATGATTCGACTCACTCAAGAACGAATCAACACATCCAATCACACATCCCCATTTCTGGTAAGAGCAGATGGACGCGCCATGCCTTTTAAAGAAAGTACTTTTGACCATATCGTCGCCACCTTCCCTGCCCCATATATTTTCGAGGAAACGACATTAAAAGGTGCCTTTTTTGCCCTGAAGGAAAATGGAAGCATCATCTTTCTCCTTTCAGCCATCCCTGCACTCCCTGAGGTTTTAGAACGTATTCATATATGGTTGACGCAAGGGCTTAAGATCTTTGTAACACCAACTGATTTTCTGGAAATCGTGCAGCAGAGAGTCGAAGGATGCGGTTTTCAGCAGGTAAATACAGAGTGGAAGCCCTGTTCTTCCGGAAAGATTCTGGTATTGGTTGCGGTAAAATCTGTTCAAACTCGTTAAGATTGTTGTAAAATCAAAACATGGAAATTCAAATTGCGGTTGCCAAGACCAATAAATACGCAGTTAGCGAAAGCGGTGACACACTGGAAGTTATTGAGCGCCCGAACGGTGGCGTTTCGGTTGTGCTGGCAGATGGGCAAACCTCAGGAAAAGCAGCCAAAGCCATATCCTCCATGGTGGTTCGAAAAGTCATCACGCTCCTTGCTGAAGGTGTACGGGATGGTGCCGCCGCTCGTGCTGCTTCGGATTACCTTTACACAGAAAAAAGCGGAAAAGTCTCCGCAACGTTAAACATTCTTTCCGCAGACCTGCAAACGAACACCATTGTCATTGCACGAAACAATCACTGCCCCATTTACGTTGCACGTGGAGATACGATTGAAACCCTGGTATCCCAAGCACCTGCCATTGGTACATCTCGCAATATCCGCCCTGATATATCTGAAATTCCTCTGGAGGGTGGAACTACCATCGTGATGTTTACGGATGGACTTCTCCATGCAGGCGAACGGTATGGAGAACAGCTGGATATTCCCACAATTTTAGGTTCTTTCCTGGAAGACCAGGACCCACCCGCCCAGATTATCGCCGACTCCATCCTTGCCCAAGCCATTCAACTGGATCAAAACCGTCCCAATGACGACATGAGCATTGTGGTTTTACGGGTTTCCCATCATAAACATGACCTGATTCGGCGCATGATTGTCCGTTTACCCGTAGGACCAGACGAGAACGAATTCTAAAAAACCATGCGAGGGAATAAAAGACCCTCTTTTCTCCGTTCTATCCGTGCCTCATGGCGGGATACTTTACTCCTGTTCCGGGAGTTTCGATTCCCTGTTTTTGTTTTCTCAGTGATTCTTTTCGTGGGAGGGTTATGTTATCATATCCTCTCCCAAACCACCGAGACACCTACGCATAGTTTCTCTGAAGCGTTGTACACCGTCTTAACGCTGATTTTTCTTCAGCCTATTCAACCTTACCCTCAATCATGGTACCTGCAGATTTTTTATTTTCTCATGCCTTTACTGGGACTCAGCGTACTGGCACAGGGGTTAACCGAATTCGGAATTTTATTTTTCAATCGCCGCGCAAGAAACAAGGAATGGCAAATGGCTGTTGCTTCTACGTATAACAAACATATTATTCTCGTGGGACTGGGACACCTTGGAATACGAGTCGTCACCCTGTTAAAGGATCTGGAAGAAGATGCCGTGGTTATTGAAATTGCACCTCGAAACGACTTAAAAAGTCTGCTCCATCGTCTGGATATCCCCCTAATCGAGGATGATGCCACTCGGGAAGAAGTTCTCCTGGCGGCTGGTGTTTCCAGAGCAAAAGCCATTATGCTCCTTACCCAAAATGATAGCCTGAATCTGGAGATGGCTTTGAAAGCCAGAAAAATTAACCCGGCCATTCAGGTGATCGTGCGTATTTTTGATGATGAGTTTGCCGATTCGCTTCAGAAACAGTTCGGTTTCCAAGCCTTTAGCGCTACTGGTCTTGCAGCCCCCATATTTGCGGCTACAGCCGCCGGGATTGATATGACTCCTCCTATCTCTATCGAGGGAAAACCGCATACCCTGGCAAAGATTCTGGTCACCCCTTCTTCCAGTCTTATTGGAAGAAGTATCAATGAGGTAGAAGAACAATTTCGCGTCAGTGTGGTATTTTTACAACAAAACGGGCAGATAGCCTTTCACCCCGAAGGGCATCTCAAAATCGCTCAGGGTGCTTCGCTGGCAATATTTGGTCCTCCAGGACAAATCCATTTGATTGTCAATGAAAACCATTAAGTCCTTTCCTGTTATTGGAGTTGTCGGTCCCTGTACTGCTGGAAAGTCCACTCTGATTCGCAATCTGGCAAGCCACAATATACCAGCACGGCATATTGCCCAGGAACATTCCTACGTGCAGGATATGTGGCAACGACTGACCAATCCAGATGTATTGATTTTTCTGGATGTGAGTTATCCGGTCAGCCTCAAACGGCGCACTTTTAACTGGACGGAAGGGGAATACCTGGAACAGCAAAGACGTTTACGCCATGCACGCGCACACTGTCACTTTTATCTTCTGACCGACCCTTACACAGAGGAAGAGGTTTTTCAACAAGTTTACGAATTTCTTCAAAAACATTTTCCCCTACTCATCCCCCCTCAATAAGGGTATAATCGCTCCAGCGCCAGCCGCAGGCTGGCATTTGTATGCATCGGAGGAAAGGAATGAGGCGTTACTATTTCACTCTGGCTCTAATTGTCCTCCTGCTTGGACTGACCATCTGGTTCAATGTCCCGGGACACCCACAAATCAAAATTGGTAATTTTGAACGCAGTATGGACCTGGTTCTAGGTCTCGACCTGCAGGGCGGCGTTCAGGTCTTACTGGAAGCCGATTTACCTGCCAACACCCCCATTGACCCCCAAGCCCTTGAAGATGCTCGCACCATTCTCGAAAATCGCACCAATGCATTGGGCGTCAGTGAAAACCTCTTTCAGGTTGCTGGAGAACGCCGGATTGTGGCAGAATTCCCTGGCTTAAGTGACCCTGAAAAAGTTTTAGCAGTCATCAAAGAAACTGGCTTGCTGGAATTTGTGGATTTGCAAGACAATCCAGAAAACCTCAAGGAAGGGGATGTCATTTTGACCGATTTCGGGCAAACCAGCGCTTCCAGCCAGCCTGCAGATACCACCACCGCCCCAGGCACAGAAGCAGAGGCACAACCTGCTTCCACTACGGTGTATCACACCATCATGACGGGGAAAGATCTTAAGAGCGTGGTGGTTTCGCGTAACCCCACAACCGGTGAAGTCGTGATTGATTTCACCTTGTCGGATGAAGGGGCAAAGATTTTTGATGAATACACCAGCAATAACATTGGAAAGATTCTGGCAATCGTATTAGACAAGAAAATTATCTCTGCTCCCCGCGTACAGGGACGTATTCCCAGTGGGCAGGGACAAATCACTGGCAATTTCACCATCGAAACTGCCAACAACCTTGCCATTCAAATGCGCTATGGCGCCTTACCAATTCCCTTCAAGGTGGTAGAAAGTCGGGTTATTGGCCCAACACTGGGGCGCGACTCTTTGCAGAAGAGTCTTCTGGCTGGGTTTGTCGGCTTTACCATTGTGATTCTGTTCATGGGAATTTACTACCGATTACCCGGTACAATGGCGGATCTGTCTCTGCTTGTTTATGCACTCATCACGCTTACCCTGTTCCGCTTCATCCCCGTCACTCTGACCCTGCCCGGCATTGCCGGTTTCTTACTCAGTACAGGGAGCGCTCTGGACGCGAACATTCTGATTTTTGAGCGCTTGAAGGAAGAATTGCGCGCTGGTCGGACCTTCACACAGGCACTGGATCTGGCATGGAAACGGGCTTTGCCCTCTATCCGCGACTCGAACATTGCCACTCTCATCACTGTGGTTATTCTCTTCATTTTTGGCTCTCAGTTTGGAGCAACGATTGTGAAAGGATTTGCCTTTACCCTGGGAGTAGGTATCTTTGTCTCTCTCTTCTGCGCATTGGTGGTCACCCGCACCTTTATGTACATTCTGGTTGATCGCCTCAAACCTCAAGCCAAACATCTGAAATGGTTTGGCATTCTAGACTGAGGAGCGAACTATGCTGAATATTCTTGGAAAACGCTACCTGTTCTTTGCCATCTCCCTGGTTCTCATCCTCCCAGGGCTGATTGTGATGGCCATTTTTGGTTTGCCCCTTTCGATTGATTTCAAAGGTGGTTCACTTCTCGAAGTAGAATTTGCTTCAAACACACTTCCAGCCCCAGCAGAAGTGGTTGCGCTCTACAATGATTTGGGAATTACAGATGCCCAGGTGACCACGACTGGAAATAACACGCTCCTGATTCGCTCTTCCTTTATAGATGAAGAAACACGTGCCAGTGTCCTTCAGACAATGAATTCCCGGTTCAACGATAAAGTTACCATTCGTCGTTTTGAAAGTGTAGGTCCCACCATTGGGAAAGAAGTTGCCGGTCGAGCCACACTGGCTGTTTCTATTGCGGCGCTGGCAGTGATTCTGTACATCACCTGGGCATTTCGTGGCGTTCATAACGCTTTTCGATATGGTGTGTGTGCCATTATTGCCATGATCCATGACGTGCTGGTGGTGATCAGCCTGGTATCTATTGGTGGGCTCCTTTTTGGATGGCAGGTTGATGCCCTCTTCCTTACCGCGCTGCTGTCCGTGATCGGCTTCTCGGTGCAGGACAAGGTAGTCGTCTTCGACCGCATCCGGGAAAATTCTCAAATTTACCGCAAACTGGACTTTGAAAAATTAGCCAACCACTCCATCGTGCAAACCCTCCAGAGATCCATCAATACCCAGTTGATGACCGTGGAGTACATGCTGTTAGCCATGGCTCTGTTCGGTGGAATCACCCTGCGTGAGTTCTCCATCATCCTCCTGGTAGGGTTGTTCATGGGAACTTACTCCTCCATTTTCATCGCCGCACCAACGCTGGTTATCTGGGAATCTGGCGAATGGAGAAACTGGTTCAAACGGGGACCAAAACCCGCATCAGCATAAACCTTAGAACATCAGGCGAGAGAAATTCTCGCCTGATGTTTTCCCAGGAAAAGTCTTGACTTTTCTACTTCACTCCCGTAGAATGATAAGAGCCGGCAGGGATTCCGGGAAGAGACCCTGATCAGGGGCACCGAAGGGGCAAGCCATATGCAGGCGAATCTCTCAGGTAAAAAGGACCCGGTTTCCGTCCCACTCTGGAGAGTCTGTAAAGACACCGAAGGGGCAAACCCGCTTTGGGTGAATCTCTCAGGTTAGAAACAGAGGCGCGGTTGAGAAATCAGCCGTGCCTTTATCATTTTCCATTTCATAATTTCACATAGGAGGTATCTCATGAACATCCCTGCTGAATTGAAGTATGCTACAACGGATGAGTGGGTCAAAGTGGAGGGAGATGTTGCCACAATTGGCATCACGGACTATGCACAGGATTCCCTTTCAGATGTAGTTTTTTTTGAAGCGATTGTCTCCGTTGGAGATACTATCAAATCCAAACAACAAATTGCCACCGTTGAATCCGTAAAAGCCGCCGCCGATATCAACAGTCCTGTATCCGGTGAAGTCATTGCCATCAACGAAGCCCTGGCAGATTCCCCTGAACTGGTCAATAAAGACCCGTACGGCGCCGCCTGGATGATCAAGGTAAAAATGAGCAATCCGTCCGAACTGGACAATTTGATGGACGCTGCAGGATATGAATCCTATTGTTCAGGAAGGGAGCACTAATGTTCGTCCCCAATGCGGATCCCGATCGTGACATCATGCTCAAAAAGATTGGGGTGGAACGGATCGAAGACCTGTTCACAGATGTTCCAGAAGGATATCGATTTCCAAAATTGAATCTTCCAGCGGCCTTGTCCGAGATGGAAGTTTTTTCCCACCTTTCCGAACTGGCACAGGCAAATTCCTCTGTGCGAGACTTAACCTGCTTCCTCGGCGCAGGTGCCTACCATCATTACATCCCGGCAGTTGTTGATGCCATTATTCAACGCGGGGAATTTCTCACTGCCTATACCCCCTATCAACCTGAGGTGTCCCAGGGAACTTTACAGGCAATTTTTGAGTACCAGAGCCTGATGGCATTACTGACGGGAATGGAGGTTTGCAATGCCTCTCATTATGATGGCGCAACCGCTGCTGCGGAAGCCGTCATCATGGCGTTCCACCACTTCAGAGGAAAGCGCACAAAAGTTCTGGTCTCTCATGCCCTGCACCCCCAATATCGAGCAACGATTCGTACTTATATGCAAGGATACACGCAATTGACGATCACCGGTGATGAGTGCGTTGATTGCGATCCCCTTGCCGGTCCTGAAGGTCTACTTCCCCTTGTTGACGACAACACGGCACTGGTCATAGTTCAATACCCGGATTTTCTGGGTAGAATTTATGATTACACCCAGTTGGCAAATGCCGCACATCAGGCAGGAGCATTGTTTGCTGTTGCCGTCAATCCATTAGCCTTAGGGTTACTGAAACCTCCAGGGGAGTTCGGTGCGGATATTGTCATCGGAGAGGGACAGCCTTTAGGTATTCCTTTGTCCTTTGGCGGGCCGTACCTGGGCATTTTTGCCACCCGAAAAGAGTTTGTGAGAAAGATTGCAGGAAGACTGGTAGGCGAAACGGTAGACCAGGAAGGAAAGCGTGCCTACGTACTCACACTTACCGCACGCGAGCAACACATCCGCCGCGAAAAAGCCACCTCCAATATCTGCTCTAACCAGGGACTGATGGCTTTAGCCTCCACGGTTTACCTCAGCCTCCTGGGGAAACAAGGACTTCGACAGGTTGCAGAACTCTGCTATCAGAAAGCCCATTACGCCGCTGACTTAATTGCCCAAATTCCTGGTTTCAAAGTATGCTCAAACGCCCCCTTCTTCCATGAGTTTGTGGTTTGCTGTCCCAAACCGGTTAGCGAGATCAATCAGGCATTGTTAGAATATGGCATTCTGGGCGGGTACGATCTTTCGAAAGAATACCCGGGGCTGGAAAACGCCATGTTGATCGCAGTAACCGAGATGATTTCTCGCGAAGAAATAGAAACCTTGCGGGATGTTATGGAGGATTTCAGTCATGAGTGAGCCTACAATCTTCGAACTATCCAGCCCAGGCAGAACCGGAGTAACCTTCCCGCAAGCGGATGTGCCATTAACTCCCCTTCCGGTAGAACTTCTCAGGGACAATCTTCCTCTGCCTGAGTTGTCCGAGGTGGATGTTGTACGCCACTTCACCCGTCTGTCGCGTTTGAACTATTGTATTGATTACGGGCTCTATCCGTTGGGTTCGTGCACCATGAAATACAATCCCAAAATCAACGAAGCCACAGCGCGCTTTCCGGGGTTTGCCTATGTCCATCCTTTGCAACCTGAAGAAACCGTGCAGGGAAGTTTATATCTGATGTATCATCTTCAGGAATGGCTGAAGGAAATTGCCGGTTTCAGCGCAGTCAGTCTGCAACCCGCTGCGGGAGCCCATGGGGAATTGACGGGGGTTTTGATGATTCGGGCTTACCATCAACATCGTGGAGACACCAAACGCACCCGAATCCTTATTCCAGATAGCGCCCACGGCACCAATCCGGCAACTTCTGCAATGAGCGGATTTGAGGTCGTACCTGTACCAACGGACAAACAGGGGAATGTGGATCTTGGGGTGCTGCGAACACTGCTGGACGACACTATCGCCGGGATCATGATCACCAATCCAAACACCCTGGGGTTGTTCGACCAGAACATTCTCGAGGTTACCCGTCTGGTTCATGAAGCCGGAGGGCTGGTATACGGGGATGGTGCCAACCTCAATGCCCTTTTAGGAATTACCCGACCGGGCGACCTGGGGATTGATGTCCTGCACTTCAACCTGCATAAAACCTTCTCTACCCCGCATGGTGGTGGAGGACCGGGATCAGGGCCGGTTGGAGCCTCTGATCGTTTGAAAGACTTCCTGCCCGGTCCTGTTGTAGAAGTTCTGGAAGAAGGGGATGAAGATTACCCTCCGTTATACGGATTTGTAGAACCCAAACACTCCATTGGCAGGGTGAAGTCTTTTTACGGGCACTTTGGCATCATGGTTCGAGCATATACCTATATTGCCATGCACGGGCCAGAGGGCCTTCGCAAAATTGCAGAAAATGCCGTTCTGAATGCCAACTACCTCCAGGCCCGCCTTCGTGGGACTTACAAGATCCCCTATGACCGTATTTGCATGCATGAGTTTGTCGTCGAAGGGAAATGGGAGGATGCTCCAGAAGTCATTGCACTGGACATCAGCAAACGCTTGATGGACTATGATTTCCATCCGCCCACCAATTATTTCCCGCTCATCGTCCACGATGCCTTGATGATTGAGCCAACCGAAACGGAGAGCCGCCAGACCCTTGACGCTTTTGCCGACGTAATGATCAAAATTGCTGAGGAAGCGCACACACAGCCCGAACTTCTGAAATCTGCCCCCCATCATACACCTGTACGTCGGGTGGACGAAGTAAAAGCAGCAAAAGACCTTGTGCTTTGTTGCTGGATTCCCGAAGAACAAAAGTAATGCGATTTCTCGTTGCAAAAGGCTGTCTGGTCTTTCTGGATCAGACAGCCTTTTGCATTTCACGGATCTTCAGTCCTCTGATAAGAACCATTTGTTGATAAATCATTACAAATTTGTAAACTGCTTTATAACCTCTGGCAAATTATGTATGATTACTGTAACAAGGAAGAGAAAGGAGGTGGTCAAATATGCTTGTCGCCCAAAGAGAACGGGGGCAGGGACTTTTAGAGTATGCCTTAATTATCATTCTGGTTGCAGTCATTGTTTTGGTTGTTCTTGCACTCTTAGGTCCTGCCGTCGGGCAAATGTTCAGCAACGTCGTCCAGAAGATTTAGAGACACAGCCCCCCGTTTCCGCGGGGGGTTGTTGCGAGACTTTTCCAGCCATTTGACGAATTGCCGTCTTTCGGTTATATATCCCTGTAATGGTTTCCCTTTAGAAAGGCATCTTCACTTGGACGAAATTCGAGATTTCTCTCAACGAAAACACTTCCCGGGAACACTCAATAATGAGTTCGATCGCATCCTTCGAAAATTTGATGAAATCGAAAAAATCCCGGCTTCTCTTTTCAGCATTATCCTTTTCCTGCTGGCTACCTCAGTCACGTATCCAAATTATGGACAGACTTTAATCCTCTTTGCTTTTTTTGTTGGAGATTGGCTTCTCCTCTATTTTCTTCCCAAAAAGAAAATTTCTTTCGGACCATCAAAACCCCCCACCCTGATTCTGGCTCTACTCCGATTGCCTTTCGTATTATTTCCTTTTCCCATCTGGGTTCTTTTTGAACTGATTGGGACAATTCTGGTCATCTACGGGTTCTGGATTGAACCCCAAAAATTGACTGTAACCTACCAGACGCTGGAGACAGATAAATGTCCTGAAGGATTCTCCCTGCGTGTTTTGCATTTAGGCGATCTTCATCTGGAAAGAATTACTCAAAGGGAGAAGCAGTTAAACACATATATTCAACAACTAAAACCTGATCTCATCCTTTTTTCAGGAGATTTTCTGAATCTATCCTATAATGAGGATCCTGTTGCCGTACAACAGGTAAGGGAAATTCTTAAGGAGTGGAATGCGCCACTGGGTGTTTTTGCTGTAACCGGCTCTGAAGCGGTTGACCTTGAGCACATTGTCCCAGATCTTCTGGCAGGATTATCCGTTTACTGGCTTAAAAACGAAACCGTGATTGTCGAAAAAGACTCCGTGCCGATTGCAATCACCGGACTTCCATGCAGTCATCGCCCATTTCTTGATGAACCAGTGTTGCAGACCCTCGCTCAAAACATTCCAAATGCCTTCTCTATCCTTTTGTATCACTCACCGGATTTAGCTCCCAATGCCGCTAGATATCCTTTTGACCTGATGTTATCAGGACACACCCATGGCGGACAGGTTTGCCTTCCGATCATTGGTCCGGTATTCACCGCTTCTTTGTATGGCAGGCAATTTCAATCCGGGAGGTACCAGATTCGCGATCTGGTTCTTTATATAACCCGCGGGATTGGATTGGAAGGAAAAGCAGCACCGCGGGTGCGATTTCTCTGTCCACCAGAAATCATTCTATGGGAAATTCGAGGAAAATCTCCCCGTTCATTGACATCATCTAAGGAGGAAAATTGATGATATCAACACCTTCCCGCCCTGCTCTGCCAGTTCAAATCAAGCTCGCCGTTGATGAACGTCCCGCTGAACTGGAAGTCACACTGGTAATTCCTTCTGACCCGCCTAAACTGGAGGAACCAACTTCTACTGGAGAATATCTGCTATCCAGGAAAGAAGGAAGAAATTGCCTGAGCGTCTCCTTAGGAAAACCGGACAAAATCAATCTGGAGACCTACCGCAAAGCAGGCGGTTCGATTGGAAAATGGCTGGTCAATCACCCGGTAAAAACAGTGGATTTAACCACTCAATGGCTATACGAAAAAGAAAAATTTGACGCACTGAACGCCCTCCTGGAAGGGATTCTTCTGGGAGCATATCAGTTCCACCGTTACAAACAGGATCATTCAACCCAGTCCCCCATTACCCTTTTCCTTCGTCCTAAAGAATTGTCTGAAGGTTTGGAAAAAGTGATAGAACGCCTGATCATCATGGCTCAGTCCGTTTATCTTGCCAGAGACTGGGCTCACGAGCCTGCAAATGTGATCAACCCGATATCTCTGGCTGAATGGACACAAACCCTTGCTGTGGATAACGGATTAAAATGTACCATTCTCGATGAAACAGCCCTGGCTGAAATAGGCGCAGGCGGAATTTTAGCCGTTGGAAAAGGCAGTCAGACTCCCTCCCGGATGATCATCCTGGAATATCAGGGAGACCATTCTGGTTCATCCCCCATTGTTCTGGCTGGAAAAGCCATTACCTTTGACACCGGCGGTTATTCTCTGAAAGACACCACCAACATTCAGGGGATGAAATATGATAAATGCGGCGGTATCGCAGTGATTGCCACTCTGCAGGCAATATCTCAGTTGAAACTTCCTGTGAATGTTGTGGGTATCATTGGTGCAGCAGAAAATATGATCTCTTCTACAGCCTATCGCCCGGATGACATCCTGACGACCTTATCGGGGAAAACCGTTGAGGTCATCAGTACAGACGCTGAAGGCAGGCTCGTCCTGGCTGATGTCCTCACATATGCCCAAAAGCACTATAACCCCAGCGCTATTGTAGATCTTGCCACCTTGACGGGAGGAGTCATTGTTGCATTAGGACGGGTATTTGGTGGCATCATGGGGAATTCCAGAGAACTTATTCAAAACCTCATTCAATCTGGAGAGACAACCGGAGAACGCCTGTGGCAATTACCTCTGGATGAAGAGTATTTGCAAGCCTTGAAAGGCGATGACGCCGATTTGAAAAATTCAGGAGGTCGAGAAGGCCACGCCATATTGGGAGGAATATTCCTTCAGCAATTTGTAGAGAATGATATTCCATGGGCACACATTGACATTGCTGGTGTAGCCAGCACGCCAAAGGATTTGCCGTATATCCCCAAAGGACCCAGTGGTTTTGGCGTTCGGTTATTGCTCGAATTTCTCGAAAAGAGCAAACCTGTTTAGGTAAAGAAAAGCGCTGGGCAAAATCCAGCGCTTTTCTATTTCAGCAAAATGTCCATTACTTCTTTAGTTTTTCCTTGACATAAACAATTGCCTGGTCAAGGGCCTCCGACAAGCGGGTGACATCTCGTCCCCCTGCCTGGGCAAGCGTAGGACGTCCTCCTCCGCCACCTCCCACAACTGCTGCAACGCGTTTCACCAGATCGCCTGCATGGAAATTACGTTTAACCAGATCATCTGAAAGGGCTCCAATGATCACAGGTTTGCCCTCCACCACGCTCGCCAGGACAACCACGCCAGTAGCATATCGCTGGCGGAAGCGATCCGTAAGTGACCGCAAGGTATCGGCATCCACTCCCTGGATGAAACTGGTCAGAACAGCCACATCCTCAATGAAGTTGACTTTTTCCAGATCCTGTTCAAATGCAAGAGAAGCCATCTGCTGGCGTAAAGAAGTCAGCGTCTTGCGTAATCCAGACATCTCCTCCATGAGGCTTTCCACACGTTCTGAAACTTCATCCATCGAAGAGGAGAGCACCTCAGCGGCTTTGCGCAATTGACGGAAGCGCTTTTGTACCAGTTCATAAGCCCCACGACCCGTCACAGCCTCAATACGACGGACACCTGCAGCGGCACTTCCTTCGCTGACAATCAGGAAGATTCCAATATCGCCCGTCTCATGGACATGTGTACCTCCGCATAATTCGTAAGAAAGCGGATCGGTCTCACCAATTAACACCGTGCGAACCACTTCACCATATTTTTCACCAAACAACGCCATTGCGCCTTCAGCGATCGCCTCTTGAAGGGGTTTCACCCGAGTCTGCAGAGGAATATTTTCCAAAATTGCGCGGTTAACGCCGGCTTCAATACGCTCGATCTGCTCAGGAGTTAACGCCTCTGGATGGGTGAAATCAAAGCGCAAACGATCTGGAGCAACCAGAGAGCCTGCCTGGCGAGCATGTTCACCCAGTACTTCCTGCAATTCTGCATGAAGCAAGTGGGTGGCCGTGTGATTGCGCATGATATCCCGCCGACGTTGAACATCAACCCGGGCAATAGCGATATCCCCAACCGAAGGAGTCCCTCGGACAACTTCTCCAACGTGAACAATCACGCCCGCCGCAGGCTTCCGCATATCGGTAACACGAATTTCCCAGCGCGGCTCGCTGGCAGATACAATCGTGCCTGCATCTGAAACCTGTCCGCCTGCCTCCACATAAAAACCCGTACGGGGTAACAGGACTTCGACATGATCCCCTTCAGAGGCTGAGGAAACTCGTTCACCTTCGCGGAAAAGTGCCAGGAGTTCACCTTCCACTTCCAGCCATTCATAAGGGTTGTATTCGACCCCTTCTTTCCCAATCTTTCCTTCGGCTTGCAGTTGCTCCAGGGCAGGACGATACAGATCAACATCTTCTCCACCAAGAGGTCCAAAGGCTTTACCAGCGCCAGAAGCAAGACGATGCTCTTCCATTGCATCTCGGAAGCCCTGTTGATCCACATCCAGCCCCTGCTCTTGAGCAATATCTCGGGTTAATTCGAGCGGCAAGCCGTGAGTGGCATACAGGTCAAAAGCCTTTCTACCGTCAAGAATTTTCTCGTTCTTTTGCTTCAATTCGTCCAGACTCGCCTGAAGTTCTCTCATTCCTGACTCAAGCGTTCTCTGGAATCGCTCCTCTTCTCGGGTCAAACCATCCAGAATGGCATTGCGATTCCGCACCAGTTCCGGATAAAAATCCCCGTAGTTTTGGATAACCACTTCAGCCACTTTAGCAAGGAATGGTTCCTTCAACCCAATTTTTCCGCCAAAGCGCGCCGCACGTCGGATGATCATTCGACATACATAATTTCTTCCCGTATTTCCCGGAACCACACCATCCGCAATCAGGAATGAAGCGGCACGAGCATGATCTGCGATCACCCGGTACGGGGTAATGTTGGCTTCCCGTTCCGCATCGGTATGACCTGTTAATTCCTGCGTTTTAAGCAGAAGAGGCCAGAGTAAATCGGTTCGATAGTTGGAATTTACCCCTTGCAACAGGGAAACCAGCCGCTCAAAACCCATCCCTGTATCCACATGACGAGAAGGTAAAGGTTCCAATTCAGATGGGCTCAAGCGATTATATTGAATGAAAACCAGATTCCAGATTTCCAGGAAACGT
This sequence comes from Anaerolinea thermophila, assembly GCF_020723905.1. Classification (GTDB taxonomy): domain Bacteria; phylum Chloroflexota; class Anaerolineae; order Anaerolineales; family Anaerolineaceae; genus Anaerolinea; species Anaerolinea thermophila_A. The sequence continues at coordinate 114,080 of NZ_DYHZ01000003.1, read as the reverse complement.
TTGCAATCCCCATTAACCCGGCAGACATGCCCAGGCACCCCTTTTTTATCGCATGCTTCAGGTCCACGATCAATATGGATTTCGCTGCAGGGACCACAGGGACCGGTATCAGCCATTTCCCAGAAGTTATCTTTTCTTCCAAAGAAAAGAACATGCTCGGGATTAAAGCCAGGTTGAGAACGCCACACCTCGGCGGCTTCGTCATCCGTTGGAATTTCTCCTTTTTCGTCCTTAAAACAGGTTGCGTACAATCGAGCAGGGTCCAGTTGATACACCTGAGTCAGCAATTCCCAAGCCCAGGCAATCGCTTCTTTTTTGTAATAATCACCAAAAGACCAGTTTCCCAGCATTTCAAAAAAAGTGTGATGGGTATCATCCCTTCCCACATCATCCAAATCGTTGTGTTTACCGGCAACCCGCATACATTTCTGGGAATTGACTGCTCTGGAATATGGACGATGGTCAGTACCTAAAAACACGTCCTTAAACTGAACCATTCCAGCGTTAGTGAATAAAAGGGTTTGATCACCACCCGGTACCAACGAAGATGAAGGGACAAAGGTATGCCCTCTTTCCACAAAGAAATCAATGAAAGTCTTTCGAATTTCAGCACCAGTCCATTTTTTCATAAAAACCCTGCTCCTGATATGGGTATTACCTGGAAGAGTATTATAAGCGAGCGTGCATGCCTTGACAATAAAATCTTTTTCCATTTAAGTCAGTTGGGCGAAAGTCAATGACTCTCGCCCAACAACCAAGAGAGGAGGCAACCCGTATTTTCCTGTTATCGAGACACTACCAGCTTAATGACTTTACCCTGCGAATCAATTGTGGCTTTAGCGTAGTGGCGATGGATAGATCGGGCATATGGAATTTCTTTGGACATGGCAACCACAAATTTTTCGCTTAACCGCGGTCCAGATCCTCCATTTTTGCTCTTTTGCGCGGGCAATTCCTCAGGAAGGGTGCAGGAGAGAATCTTCACTTCCGCACTCTCAATTCCCGGCAGGTATTCACGCACCATCTGTTTAACCTGAGCAACCACCTGCTCATTAACAGCAAGAGTTGTCCCGAAAATTTCAGTCTCCCCGGCAGTGCGAATCAGGGGGGATTTTTTCAAACGGAAAGCCGACTTTCTTCGAGGACTGGCGGCTTGCAAACGAACCAGTGGATCACCGTATAGGACGAAGGAGAGCAAAGTCTTCTGGTCTTCCGGGTCAAGGTATCCCTGACGTCGATTCATTTCCCGGGCAAGTTCAATCTTGGCTAACATCAATGCTTCTCCTACAGTTCTTCCATTGCGTAGTTCCTGCCAGAAGTAATTCCCCAGAAGATCAGCCGCGATTAATGGGGTATTGACCGAACCGTATGAAATCGCGGTTGAGGCAATCACAGCCAAAGTTCCCACAGAAAGGAATTTCAAAGTCAGTGCCTGATCCTCCGTTTTCCCCAAAATGTGTCCGCCGTAACACGCTTCGCTGAAAATCACCCGCGGAGCATGTCCATTGCGCTTCAGCAACGCAGGAGAAAGGGCTACCGGGTAATCCACATATTCGCCGGTCTCAAATGGATCCCGTTGCCCATACCATTCCCCGGTATCTTCCAAGCCATGAAGGTTATAGTACACCAGTTCAGGCTTGAGCAGGCGATCCACATTCAGACTGGTGGCATCCTGGGGCGGAGAAATGAGAATATGTTGAGGATTGCCAACAGGACGGAAAACAGCCACAGAGGATCTGCGCCATACAGCGGCTGAATACCCAATATTGGGTAAATTCTTCTGAATACCTATGAACCGCAGAAACGTTTTCCAAAAAGCCAGGAACGATGAACCATTTCCATTCGAGTTTCCACCTCGCTGATGATAGGCAATCAGGCTTCGGATTGAATCAATCAAAAGTCCAGCATCGGCTGTGGTATCAACTCCCGGTAAACGTCCAACAGGCCACTCAGGAATGAAATAATTAGAATCCAGGGTTCCATATGGATTGTCCGAATAAATGACCTGATCATAATCATCCGTGGGATTGGGCAAGGCATGGAAAGGAACGATATTTGCCCCTCCAACAATCAAGAGGGCGCCGATCATTTCACCTTTTTTTGCTAAAGCCTGGTCTAAATCGTGAAGCGCCAGTTTTAATGACCAGGGATCCCGGTTGGAAACAGGTTCCATCCCTAATGATTTTACCGATGGGGAATGATCGGGATAAAAAACTAAAAATCGCCAACCAGTTCTTTTCTGGATGACTTCCCCCAACCGATGAAGTTCCAGATCAATAATTTTTGTGGTCTGGGTGCCATATTGTTGCTCCAAACCTTTCCACGAAGAAAATATGACATACAGTGGAAACCGCCCATCTAACCGTGAGATCCCGCTTTTCTTTAAACGCCTGGCTACCCGATCCAGTTCCTGTTCAATGGCCTGTAATTCCTGATCCTGAAAAACATGCTCCCGTTCTTGCGAGGTGTGGTATTCGACTTTCTCTTCATGTGTCACACGTTTGTTCTCAGAATCCCTCTGGAAATAACTGGATTCCTCTACCTTTTTCTCTTCATCCTGTTCACATTGCTCTGCTACTGTCTCAGAAGAGGTATCTTTCATGAGAGTACCACTTTCGAGCCAGTTTCCGCGAAACCGCACAGCAACCCGAGCAGGAACGGGTAAATCAAATGGGATAGAAAGTTCACTCAACCAAAGGGAGCGGTAAGGGTGGTCATTTCCCCATAAGCGCTTAACGGTCTGCCCGGCAATATCCAGAGCCACACAGTGATGAAAAAGGGTTATGGCGTCTTCTTCTTTCCCTTGCTTCATCCATAAATCCGCTAAAACCAAACCAATCGGAACGCATTCTTCAAACTGTTGATGGTAATACTCCAACAAGGCTGTGGCAGTTTCCTGAGGGACGGCAGAAAGCAAGGTTTTCAAATGCATCCAGATTGCAATCAGGGGTAAACCTGCATGACGAAAGAGAACGCTTTGAGCCTCTTCACCGCCCAGTTTTGCCCCTTCTCCCATTTTGAGCAGGCTATAAGCAGGTAAAGCCCACTCCGCCAGTGGAAGAGAGGAAGGAATTTCATCTCCCAGTAAGTACAAAGCCGATACCGCTTCCCGGTATTCATCCGGGCTTTTATTTGCAGTGATCCGAGCCATTTCCCGATATGCTTCAAGGAACTCAGGATCAATGAGAACCAGTTTTTTCAACAATCCTACCGCCTGGTCAGTTTTTCCTTCCCCTGCCAGCATTTTGGCGTAAAAAAGGCGCACTTCCAGGTCACCCGGATAAACAGAAAGCCAGTGCAATGATGCCTGACGCCCAAACTGGTATGCTTCTGCATCCAGCGCAAGACGAAGTAAAAAGAGAAAAGTTGAACGTTGAACGATTTCAGGATTCCCATTGACGGTTGAGTTCATAAGGCGGCTCCTGCTTCCTGGGATTTATGAATGAGATTCAGTGCCATGACACTCACCAGTTGTCTGTGAATGGTGACATCATCTGGGGCTAGTTTTGCGGCATGTTGTAGCATCATTTCAGCGCCGGCAAAGTCCTTTCCATCCCGCAAGATCAATGCCGTACGGTAGTAACCGCGTGGATCCTGAGGAGCGATCCGGATAACATGGTGGAAAGTCTGCAAAGCAAGATCGTACTCACGCCGTTCAGCGTAAATCTCTCCAAGTTCGATGTAAAGGTCAATATTTTGTGGATCGAGTGTAATGGCTTGTGTAAGCAGATGTACTGCCTGATCCAGTTGTCCACCGTTTCTCTGCATCCTGACCAGTGAAAGGGTTAATTCCGGTTGGTTCGGTTCCTGCCGCAATGAACGGAATGCAAAACGCTCTGCCTGTTTGATATCCCCTAAGTCCGCTAAAACCCGGGCATGTAAAGCCAAACTGGCGGCATCCTCAGGAAACTCTGTTACCAGACGCAGAGTAAGCGGATATGCCGACTGTGCACCACGCAGTTGGTAAATGAGAGAAGCCTTTTCCAGATCAAGTTCCAGTACAGGCGGCATCTTTCCCTGCATGCTTTCCAGCATAGATAAACTTTGTTCGTCTTTTCCAAGGTGATGATAGACTTTCACCATTGCCATCAGGGCTTTCGGGTTCAACTCGTCCCTCTCTAAAGCCTTTTCAGCGTATTTCCGGGCGAGGTCTAGGTTCCCATTTTCCAGGGACAGCTCTGATGCCAGAATAAACCCCTGTATATGCGTCGGATCGACCTCGCTGGCGCGCAAAGCACATGTAATAGCGTCTTCAAAACGGGAAAGATGTTTATATACCTGGGCAAGATTGAACCAGATAGATGAATTAGAGGGTTCCATCTTTGTGGCTCGTAGCAAAATGGCAGCGGCTTTTTCATAGGATTCGCTCATCATGTATGCCCAACCCAACTCGAGCAGATAGTCAGAGCGTTCAGGTCGGAGAGAAACTGCTTTTTCCCAGTGGCTAACTCCATCTTCAAAATTCCCCAACTCAATTGCCAGTTCTGCCGCGAGAGCATACCATTCCGGTTCGTCCGGGTATTGAGCAATGGCGGACAAAATTGCCTGATAGGCTGAATCTGTCTCTCCCGCATCTCTGGCAAGGAATGAGAACAAAGCCTGATAAAGCGGGTGTTGTGGTTTCTCCTCAATTAATCCCCGGGCAATTTCAAATCCTTTAGATACGTCCTTACCCATGTAACAGAGGGCTTGCTGAAAACGAACAGCCTCATTTTTCAAATAAGGATGAGCAATCTGAAGAGCGGTTTGCAGGTTCCCTATCGCTCGCAATCCCTGGATCAGACAGGAAGCCTCTTCAGCTGAATGGACTGTCCCGGCAAGCATTTTCAGATGTTCTGGAGTGGGGTCGAAGGCTACCTTCAAGCGGATTGACCAGCCACGAAGTTCTTCTGAAACTACCAGCCCGGTCAACTTTTGAATCATCTGATCGGCTTTTTCCCAATCCAATTCGTCAACAATTGGAGAGAGTTCTCCACCAGTTTTCAACTTGAGCATCCGGCTCAATTGACTGATTTCCTTTCCAATGGTCACACACTTTACAAATTCCAGCATTCCCCATAAGTGCTCAGGATGCTCCTGAACAAATTCGCGAGCATGCTGCAAAGCAGTGGAGAAGCACAGACTCTCTCGTTCGGCGCTGATCTTCCATAAATTCCATTCTTTGTCCAATTCTGGCGGGATTGTTGACAGGATGTGTCTTGCCTCGTTGTATTGCCCGGCTTTTGCCAGGTAGCGGCTCTTAAGAAGTTTATACTCTGGCGATGTAATCCCGCCTTCTTCCAGCAATTGAAGAACCTTTTCCGTCTCCGCAGGTTGTTGAGTGAGAGAGAGATGTCCTTTGAGGATCAATGAGCTCACTCCATCCGTCTCAGAGAGCCACTCTTTTTCCAGAGGTACTGCCTGTACCCATTGCTGGGCTTTCTCCCACTGCAGGAGTGCGGTTGTCAGGAGACCTTGCAGATATTGCAAAGAAATCGACTGTGGATTCTCCAATAACCCCATCTCTGCATACATTAAACCGTTTAAAAAGTCTTCCTGCTTCCAGCAAATCTGGGCTAACTCTTTATGTATCGCCGAACGGAGGATGGGGTCACTGGCAGTTGGTAGCGATAACGCATGGAGAAGAGTGGTTTGAGCAAGCGTGTCTCGACCTAAGCGAGATAACAGGCGAGCATACTCAAGATGAACTTCAGGATCATCTTTGCCAGCACGGACTGCCATTTCCCCTGACCTGACGGCGTCATCCACTCTGCCCACCTGTTCATAAACCCTCATCAGAACTTTTAATAATTCAGGAGAAGGGTCAAGTGAGACTGCCAGCGCTTTTTCAAATGCCTGGATTGCCTGTGGTAATCTCTCCATGCTCAAATATAAATAGCCTGCTTTTCGTAAAAGGTCATCATCCAGGGTCTCGGCTTGAACCACACTTTCCAGTACTCCTGAAGCCTGATCAATCGCTCCAGTTTTTACCTGTAAACCTGCCAGGGCAAGTTTTAAGTCAAGGCGATGGGGTTCCACTTCAATTAACTGGGTGTACTTTTCAATGGCTAAAGTGGGCTTCTCCAACTGAATCGCCAGCCGGGCAAACCATTCTCCATTTTCCACGTCATTTGGGGTCAAACGACAAACCAGTTCTCCTACATTGATTGCCTCCTGATAAAGACGAGCCTTTACACAGGCTTCTGCATAATCTTTGAGCAGGATTGGATTCTCTGGTTGTCTGGTAATGGCATCCTTCAGGAAAACTACTCCGGCTTCGTGATCACCCATCTCCAAAAGAGTGACACCCAAACCATATAACACTTTCCATCCCAGGGCACTTTGTATAAATTCCGCGTTCTCGGCAAGTTGCGAGAATATGGCATGGGCTTCTTCCGTTTTACGGTTACGAACCAGCACTTCAGCCAGCAGGAGAAGCGTGAGTTCATCCGATGGAGACTGAGAAACCAAATTCCTGAGCAGAGTCTCGGCTTGCTCCAGCCGGAAATGGATTTGTTCACCGGGTAAATCAGCATGATCCAACAGAAACCGTGCATATTCAAAGATCCACTCTTTTTGAGGGTGTTCTGTGCGGACTGCCATTTCTAAAGCATCCAGAGCATTTTCATGGTCTTTTTGCTCAACGGCAATCCGGGAATACTCATAAGCCATTTCAGGGTGAACATTCCATTTCCCTTTCAAATTCTCCAATACCCGGCGTGCTTCCTGGAGATATCCCAAGCCATGGAGCGCCTGACACAACCGAAGAGCAATTTCTGGATTTTCCGGATGCAAAGCGGAGGCTTTTCTGAGATAAATCAATGCTTCAGATGTTTGATGTTGATGTAAAAGCAAATTACCCAAGTGGTAATAAATCGAACCACTTTCAGGAACTGCCATCACAGCAGACTTTAATGTGTTCAATGCGGATGGAATATCCTGTTTCGACAACCAATATTCCGCAAGAGATAGCCACCACCGCTCATCTTCAGGTAGCAACAGGGTGGCACGAGTGAGACAGGCAATACCATTTTCCCCGTCCTCCAGTTTTAAGTACGCCTTACCCAGCCAGCCATAAGCCTCACCACAATCCGGATATTGCTCAAGAATGACTTTACAGGTCTGGATAACTGTCTGGTGATCATCCGCAAAGAATGAGGAACGAACAAAAGAAAGATACAGATTGAGATTCTTGTTATCCACTGGAGCACAAGCAATCAACTTTTTCCACAGGGCTTGTGCTTCCTGCCATCGCCTCGTAGTTTCACAAACCTGTGCGAAGTGACGACATAAATCCACCTGGCCAGGCTCCAGTTCATAAGCCATTTTGCCAGCCTGGTAGGCTTGATCCTCATTCATCAGTCTGATGTGAATATCACTGACAAGCCGCAACAATTGTGTGTCCGCAGGACGTAAAGCCAGAAGTCCTTCGGCACAACGCAAGGCTTCGCTGGTAAGCCCCAGCTGGATCAGACCTTGTACGAAAACCTGCCAGTCCAGAGCAGAAAAGGAAATCGGGTGCTTTGCCCACGATTCCTTTAAGAAATTTTCAAATTGTTCAGTAGCCAGCCTTCCCAGTTCAAGCGCAACCGAAAGATTGCCTTGAGACAACTGTTTCTGTGCTTTTAGTAGCAGTAATACGGGCTCTTCAACATTTTCCAACGAATCGACAACTCCAAAGTGTTCTGCTTCAGGATGACTGAACAAAATACCGCCTAAAATTTGTTTTAACTTTTTTGAGGAAAGATTGGCAGAAAAAACTTTTTGAGCCAGATATTCCACCTGGGATGGATCGAGATCTTTGTGGCTCAAAACGACGTGTTGAAGAGTGCCTTCTAACTGCCAGTATTGCATAGCATGCTGAGCGGCTCTCAAAACCGATTCGGAAAGAGAATTGTTGCCAGCGAGAGAGGATAAAGTTGCTAATTGTTGAAGAGATAATGCGTACTGCAACAGTCCGGTTGATGTGAGACGATCCAAATCCACTTTGGAACGATAGCGAGACAGGAGCGGATGATTTTCTAATAAAATCCCCGCGACCTTCTGGCTCCATCCCTGATACCCCCTGGAAGAAAGACGTTGTAAAACCTCTATCTGAACTACCGCCGAGGCTTTTTCCAGTATCTCTGCGGTGATTTCAATCTTTTTATCCAGTGGCAGAAAACGCACGGATAGCCAGTGGATTCCCCACCCCAAAATTAACGGGTCGTCAAACTCAACAAAAAGGGTTTGCACCCATTGGAGAGGGTTTTCCTGCAAATCTCCACTGATCACAACGGCTGTCTTCCAAGAATGATAAAAATCGCGGATATCCCTGTTAAGGATTTCTTCAAATGTTCCTTTCCAGCCTTTGATCTCAGCGAGGTTTTTCAAGGCGATACCCAGCAATGCATACTCCTCAAGTGAGACAGGCTTTTTTCTTCTGGCGATAACGTCCTTGAGTAATTCCTCAGCACGATTGGCTGAATTCACGATCAATGATTGGAAGTCACTCTGACCAGAATTCTCTGTGAATTCCTGCCGGTACAGAGAGAATAAGGCAATTTTTCCAATTGACCAGGTTGTCGGGTCTTCCCCAAGAACATTCCTCAATAAAGGGAAAACATCACTGCCCTGCAGGAATTGTTCAAGCCATTCATCCTGACGAATTGCTGCCAAGACCCATGGAATTTGTTCCGCCGGGATAAATTGCTTTAGCCCATCAATGAATTGAGCATTATTCATGGGATCCTCCTAGGGCACCATGGTGACCAGTGAGTAAGCAGAAGCGAACAGCATAAAGCCAACCAGAATGAGAAAAACCCCCACACCAGATGTCGTGCGCACCAATTGATTGAGTGCTTCCAGAAGTGCAGAAGCGTTCCCCACCAGACCAGCGATATCCTCGGCAATCCCTTTTTGAGCCATACGTGCCGTCTGGCTGGCAAGTGTATGAATATCTTTTCCACCCACTCGAAAAGTCAGGATGAGAACCCCCGCCGCAAGAGAGATCACCCCCAGGACGAGCAGACTGACAGCCATAAGCATCAAGAACTGTTCGACATTGAGTTGAAACATGTTGCCTCCCGATTGAATACTCTCGGGAGGCAACGTTGCAAAAACTATGCCAGATAATTTTTTCAGGAAGAATGAATATTCAAGTCGGGAAGGTCGGGAAGGTCGATCACTTCACCATTACAGAATAGCATTGCTCGCTCAATAGAATTACTCAATTCGCGGATATTTCCGGGCCAGTGGTATTTCATGAGCACTTCCATCGCTCGTGGTGTCACATCACGAACGTTCATTCCCAATCTCATATTGTTTTGGCGAATAAAGAAAACGACCAGTTCTGGAATGTCTTCTTTCCTTTCTCTCAATGGTAATAAATGCAAATCCACAACCTTTAACCGATAATACAGGTCTTCACGAAAATGCCCATCTTTAATCATTTGGGTGAGATCGCGATTCGATGCGGCGACAATTTGAACATCCACTTTCACCTGATTCAAGCCCCCTACCCGCCGGAAAGCACGTTCCTCCAGCGCACGGAGCATTTTGGCTTGAATATCCATCGGCATAGAAGAAATTTCATCTAAAAAGAGAACCCCTTCATCCGCAACCTCCATCAAACCGTGTTTGCGTTTTTCTGCACCGGTAAACGCACCAGGTTCATAACCAAACAATTCCGCCTCCAGCATGGTATTCGGAATTGCCGCACAGTTAATCGGAACAAAGGGTTTATTCGCTCGAGGACCGCTCGCGTGGATATACTTTGCCAGTACTTCTTTGCCTGTTCCAGTCTCACCGGTAATGAGAACCGAAACGGATAATTCAGCGGCTCGCTTCGCCATCGCCAGAACAGATTGCATCTTTGGGTTCTTCCCAACAACAAAATTTTGGCTCTTTTGAGCCTGACGCAAGTGAAGTAACTCTCTCCGCATGGTTACAATTTCACTTGCCCGCTGAATTGATTTTTCTAACTGGTTGTATTGAACAGGTTTTGTCAGAAAATCATGGGCTCCATTGCGCATGGCATCTACAGCCATATCAATATCCCCGTATGCAGTAATGAGGATAATTGGCGGACGGAATGCCATTTGAGCAGTTTCGTAAAGCAGATTCGGCCCATACCCATCGGGCAATTGAACATCCAGCAGAACAATATCTGCCACGCCCTTGACCAGTGTCTCACGGGCTTCCTGTAAAGTGGAAGCGCCGATGACTTCATAACCTCGCGTTTCAAGGTAGCGCTCGGTATTCACTCGAAAGTTCTCTTCATCATCCACAACTAATATTGTCAGACTCATGTTGACTCTCCTGAATATGCCTGCAAAGTAACCTCAAAGACTGTGCCGCCAGGGAAGGAATTGACTTTGATGCTTCCATGATGGGCGGTAACAATTCTTTTTGTGATCGCCAACCCTAAACCGGTCCCGCTGGATTTCGTGGTTACAAAAGGCTCAAAGATACGGTCACGAATTTCATCAGGAATGCCCGGTCCATCGTCTAATACCGCAACCACAACCTCATTCCTTCCCGTAGGTCCAACTTTGGGCGAAACCTGAATGGTCAGGTGCCCGCCTTTTTTGCTCATTGCATCCACTGCGTTACTGACTAAATTGGTAAATACCTGCTCCAACGACCGGGGATCAGCAAAGGCTTTGGGAGTACCTTCCTGAACAAATAACTGGGCTTCCACATTCACCTTCCCAAAGCGCGGACGCCACCGATCTAAAATGCGTTGAAGGAAATCTTTTAAGTCTACAGGTTCAAATTTGTACTGGGTGTTCCTTGAGAAGTTGAGAACGGATTCCATTAAGTTATTCAATCGAACGCAATCCTGCTGTAAACGCGCCAGATGTTCCTGGGTAGCGTCTTCAGGTGGAAGCGTAGCCGAAAGCACCTGCAGCCCCGTGTAGAGATTATTAATGGGATTGCGTACTTCGTGAGCAAACACCGAAGTCACCTCTCCAAGCAAAGCACGCTGTTCCAGTTGTTGAGTACGAATTCTAATCGCTTCTCCTTCACTGATATCTGTAACCAGCACAACCAGGGCATTTACTTTTCCCTCTGCCGGCACCCTCACCACCTGAACGACCGCCGGGAAGGATACCCCATTCCGGCGATGAAGGGATAAATCCCCAATGGTGTGAATGGGGATCCCCTCCAACGCCGCCTCTAAAGCCGGGCGAAGGCGATCCGAACCGATCAGCACATTGTCAACAGGTACACCAATAATTTCATATTGGGCATAGCCGAACAACCATTCAGCGCTCTGATTTATCTTATCAATGCGCAGGTCAGGTTTGAGAATGAATATGCCTTCCTCCACTCCATTAATTGCGGCTTCCAGGACATCGAACTCCTGCTGAATTGCAAGTAAACGTTCCTGAATCACCTCAACCTTGAGATGATTTTCTAAAAATGCGCCAATCTGGCGTCTCAGCATCCGGAGGGTGGATAAAACCCTTTCTTCTCGAACTTCGCCTCTCCCTCCCAGGACCAGAAGACCAATCGCTCCGCCCGCATTTCCCAATGAAGCACTGGCAACAAAAGTAAGCCCCTGCTCCTGTCCATAACGATGAACCAGTGTTAAGGCGCGTCGTCCAGGAGTCCAGATTTGGATCCCCGTAAGACGTACCAGATCCGCCAGAGTCATGACTGGGGGAAAGATTTCTTGCACCCCACTATCGCAAATTTTGACCATTTGGGGAGAAAGCGGACTGACCTGATACAAAGCACAAGCCTCGACTTCGAGCAGACGAGAAACCATTGCGCAAATGTACTTAAGAGAATGCTGGAGAGAAGTTTCCAGCGAAATGCTGGAAATTTTTTCCATTACATCCAGCAAGCGATCCTCAAATTTCCTTTCTCGTTCTGCCCGGGGAGATGATTCGGGGGAAAAGAAGGCAATGGTATATCGTTTGCCATCGTGATCAACATCTGTCAGACGAACACGCGCAAGGTGTGGATCACGATGTTTACAACGGATATGAGTGAGGAAACCCTCTTCCCCATCACCCTTAGGAATGGTGGTTTCATTTAACAGCCAAATCCATTTATGACTCAGAATGTCTCCCAGGTCCCACCCGGTCCATTCCAGAAATGCGGAGTTGGCAAACAATAACTGTCCCGCTGGCTGAATGAATAAAACAGAGGGTTGATAAACCAGACTCAACAATCGGGTTAAATCTTCATAACCCTGGAGAGATTTTCCCCAAGGTGGACTTATGCGAAATCCTTTCTCGCTTGAATTCATACTTGTGTCAATAACACGCCCTTCTAAGGTTGGCTGGCAGTATTCCTTCCATTGCCCGGTACTTTGCAACGGTACGACGGGCGACCTCATAACCCCGTTGCGCCATCAGTTTCACCAGTTCTGCATCACTGAGGGGTTTGGTTTCGTGCATGATTAATTCTTTCAGAACTATTCGTGCTGAAAGACTTCGATCAAAAAAATCTGCCAACGGGATAATTTTACCTGAGGGCAATTGTACAGCCTTATTGGCTACGGCTCTCGAAACCGTAGATTCATGCACGCCTAATTCTTTGGCAATCTGCGCCCGGGTCAGGGGTTTTAAGAACTTGTCTCCCTTCAAGATAAAATCTTTTTGCCAGGCAACAATCCGCTGCATCAATCTTTGCATGGTGTGATTGCGCTGTTGAAGGCATTTCACAAAAAGAGAAGCGCGTTCCAAATCCTGACGCATATCTTCTTTCAATTCTTCATCAACTTCCTGGATTGCCTTACGATACAAGGGATTCACACGCAACGTTCCCCACAGTGGGAAGAGAATTTCGACAACCAGGACTTCTTGATCACCATTTGTGGATAAAGTAATCAAAATATCCGGTTTGTAAAAAACCTGCTGGTTGGCAATTCGTCCTCCTTTAGACTCTCCCCACGAAGATCGCCCCGGGTAAGGATTCAGATTCTTGCTGATAAAAGAGGCAATGCGTTGAATTTCCCCTACCGACACTTTCATCATGCGCGCCAGTTCATGGAACTGATGACGAGAGAGCAAATCCAAACCTTCCTCAATCATTTTTCGAGTCAGAGCCGGAACGGGTTGAGTCTCTTCCAGGAGACTGAGTTGCGCGAGAAGAGCCTCTTTAGGGTCAACACTTCCCACACCAACCGGATCAGCGCGTTGAATAACCCGCTGAATGTTTCGTACCCGTTCCACAGGAATGTGGTGATATGAGGCAATTTCTTGAAGAGAAATCGTCAACAGGCCATCCTCATTCAGATGGGTAAGCAGAAAAGCGGCGATTTTCCGATCTTCGGAAGGAATATCTGGAGCGATTTGACGAAATACATGTACGGCTAAACTTTCTTCTTCCAATGCTCCGTTATCTTCTCGATCCTCATCGTCCTGTGGCTCGCCAAACCCGGTGTACACCTCACGAGTAGAGACGAAAACCACTGCTTCTTCCCCCTGACTCAGCACAGGCTGACTGCAAACCGGACAAATTCCCTGCCTGGGAAGTTTTCTATGACAAACGGGACAACGCAGTTCATCCAGCATCTCCAGCGCCGGATTCGAGGCAAGTTCTGCCTCAATCTGTTCCTGTAATTCAGCGGCGGTCAAGCTCAACAGACTCATCGTCTGAGCCAGGTGTGCCGTTGTAAGCGGTTTAATGGTTTGCAGGGGAAGATGGTGAAGCATAGGTTTTCCCTCTTTCAGAGAGTATATATCATTTCTTGAAGGTTGCAAGTTTTATACCAGGTCCAATTGTTTTTTCTTCCTGCTTTGGTAAAATACATCCTATGGCAGATATCATCATCATTGGCGGCGGACTGGCAGGGTCAGAGGCTGCCTGGCAGGTTGCTCAGGCAGGTTTTAAGGTAGATTTGTTTGAAATGCGTCCCAGGCAAAGCACCGGGGCTCATACCACCCCATGGCTTGGGGAACTGGTGTGTTCAAATTCCCTGGGATCTAAACTGATTGATCGCGCTTCAGGACTGCTAAAAGAAGAGTTAAGGCTCCTGGGTTCTTTACTGCTTCAGATTGCTGAAGAATGTTCTCTCCCCGCTGGGGGCGCGCTGGCTGTGGATCGGGACCTGTTTGCCAAAACCATTACTGAAAGAATAGAGTCTCATCCCAACATTCGGCTCATCCGTGAAGAATATACCGACATCCCTTCACAGCCAGCCATTATTGCATCGGGTCCCCTGACCTCCCCGGCACTTTCGAAGGCAATCCAGGAACTGGCAGGAACCGAACACTTATTCTTTTACGACGCCATTGCGCCAATTGTACGCGCAGAAACGATTAACATGGAGAAAGCCTTCCGAGCCTCTCGATACCAGCGTGGAGTGGTTGAAGAAGGAGATTACATCAACTGCCCGCTGACCCGGGAAGAATATGAACATTTTATTGAAGCCCTTCTCTCTGCAGAACGGATTCCTCTCCGCGCATTTGAAGATGAAATCAATCTGGGGGTTCGAGCAGGCGCCCATGAATATTTTGAAGGGTGCTTGCCCATTGAGGTACTGGCATCACGTGGAAAGGAAGCGCTTGCCTTTGGTCCTATGCGTCCCATTGGACTGCGTGATCCCCATACAGGCAAACGCCCCTATGCGGTTGTTCAACTGCGTCAGGATAATGTTGCTGGAACTCTGTATAATCTTGTTGGTTTTCAAACTAATTTGACGTTCCCTGAACAACGTCGCGTCTTCAGAATGATCCCGGGACTGGAAAATGCCGAGTTTGTCCGCTATGGGCAGATGCATCGCAACACATTCATGGCTTCTCCAGTTCTTTTACACCCAACCTTACAATTTCATCAGAGATCGGATCTTTTCTTTGCCGGGCAGATCACGGGCGTAGAAGGGTACATGGGAAATATCGCAACGGGCTTACTGGCAGGAATCAATGCCGCCCGAGTCTTGAAAGGGGAGACTCCAGTCCCGCTCCCGGAAACAACTATGCTGGGAGCACTCTGCCACTATGTGACTCACGCTTCTCTTAAGGACTTTCAACCCATGAAAGCCAATTTTGGTATCCTACCTCCATTGCCTTCCCCGGCACCAGGAAAATCACAACGTGCGCTACAATATGTAGAGAGAGCATTAATTGATTTGAAAGTGTGGGCAGAAGAAAACCAGATTGCTCTCACAGACAGGGAGCCATGAATCAAAAAAAATTTCGCATCCTTCTGACCATCTTGCTTGCCACCCTTAGTATGATTTTGTTGCTGTGGGTGTTCCGCAAGCCTGTGCTCGCCCCAACCACATTTAATGCCGAGCGTGCATACCAGGATGTCCTAACCCAGGTCTCATTTGGAGCACGTCATCCAGGAAGCGATGGGCATCAACAGATGCTCACCTGGCTGAGCGACGAACTGAACCGGGCAGGCTGGTCTGTAGAAATTCAACAAGAGGGGACGCCAGAATTTCCTATCCTTAACCTGATTGCTCACCGTAATCAGGGTGAACCGCTGATTCTTTTAGGCGCTCATTATGATACCAGGGAATTTGCCGACCGCGATCCAGACCCCCAAAAACAAAACCTGCCCGTTCCTGGTGCAAACGATGGGGCATCTGGGGTTGCCGTATTACTCGAACTGGCAAGAGTCATCCCACCTGATTTACCCGTTGAAGTTGTTCTGGTGTTTTTAGACGCTGAAGATCAAGGGCAAATCCGTCAACAAGACTGGATTCAAGGCTCAACAGTCCTTGCCGAAACCTTATTGGAGAATCCCCAGGCAGTGGTCATTGTGGATATGGTCGGCGATACTGATCTGCGTCTTCCTCTTGAGCGAAATTCCACTCCAGAATTACAACAAACATTGTGGGAAATAGCACAGGAATTAGGTTACGGTTCTATTTTCGTTAACGAGCCGGGTCCGAGTCTGATTGATGATCACATTCCATTCATCCAAAAAGGCATTCCTGCTGTGGATATCATTGATTTTGATTATCCATACTGGCACACCACCAGCGATACCCCTGATAAAGTTTCCCCTAAAAGTCTTAAGGCGGTAGGAGATACCCTTCTGGAATGGTTAGTCAAATATCATGGAAATTTCCGTGAAGAATAACACATCAAATTGGCAAAACCAAAATCTGGGGGTAAACTATACCTGTATGCAAGAGATTGAACTGCTTCATGAAATCCGGCAACCCTGGGTGCAACGTTCACCCCAAGCCTTAGCGCGGGCAGCAAACATTCGGGAAGATTTACGTGAACAACTGGAGCAGTTCTTTGACCGGTTAGAAGTTTCACTGGAAACCGGGACTCATTCCTGGATGGATCCAATTCTCTCTGCATGGGCAGAGGCTTTACCCCAAACTGAATCACCAGATGTATCCAGCAGTCTGGTAGATTTTATCGGGGATTTGCTTCTCTTCACCAGTAAAATTTGCGAAGAACACTTAAAACCTGAGCAATCTATTGTCGTTCTTAGTGGTTTATTACCGATATTTCTGTACTGCTTTCGGCGCGCCTTCCAAATGGAAATGGAAGTACGGATTCGAGCCATATCCGAACAGTTACAACAGGTTCAACAGACTCTGGAAAAACTGGACCAGAGCAAGTCAGATTTCATTGCTGTTGCAGCGCATGAATTGAAAACCCCTCTCACACTGGTAGATGGGTATGCTGCCATGCTGAGAGACGCTTTAAACAGTCGCAATTTGACTGCTTATGAACTCGATTTATTGAATGGGATTCATAATGGAACAAGGCGTTTGAAAGCCATTATTGACGACATGATTGACGTATCGCTGATTGATAATAATTTGCTTTCCCTGAATTTCCAGCCTGTGTGGATCAACAGGATTCTCCATGTACTGGAAAATGAACTTCACGGTGTGCTTCAGGAAAGACAGCAAACTCTTACCATTCAAGACTTCCCCGGCAGTGGGGAAATGACCTTCGGAGATCCAGAACGCCTATTACAGGTCTTCCGAAATGTGCTTACAAACGCCATCAAGTACACCCCGGACGGTGGATCCATTACGGTAGATGGCAGAAAACTCCCTGGATTCATCGAAGTGATCGTTAAGGATACAGGGATTGGCATCGATCCTGAAGATCAGTTGCTCATATTCGATAAATTTGCACGGCTGGGAAAAACCGATCTTCATTCCAGCAGTAAAACCAAGTTTAAGGGAGGGGGACCCGGGCTGGGTTTGCACATTGCCCGGGGAATCGTGGAAGCCCACGGTGGAGCAATCTGGGTAGAATCTCCGGGATTTGATGAAAAAACCTGTCCCGGGTCGACGTTTCATATTCTTTTGCCGTTAATCACCCAACCACCCGATGAAAAAATGGCACGCCTTTTAGCCCCGCTCACAAATAAACCTGTAAAAAAATCGCTCTTTTAGGAATTTACTTACCATGACAGGATTCACACAAATGATGTTTAAACCGGCAGATCGTATTGCATCTTTCAAACCGTACTTCTTTGCCCAACTGAACCAAAAAATCAACGAACTTCGAGCCAAAAACGTCGATGTGATTCGCCTGGATATGGGGTCTCCGGATTTGCCTCCTGCCCCGTTTATCATTGAGGCACTGGTCAGTTCTGCACGACGCCATGACACTCATGGCTATACGCAAATGGGAGGTTCCCTTGCTTTCAAACAAGCCGTGGCTGACTATTATCAACACCGCTTTGGTGTATCTCTTGAACCACAATCCGAAATTTTGGCGCTGATCGGTTCGAAGGAAGGGCTATTCAACCTGGCACAGGTTATTCTGAATCCGGGTGATGTTTCTCTGGTTCCCGATCCTGCCTATCCGGTATATTCCAGCGCGAGCATCATTGCCGGAGCAGAGGTTTATCCTCTGCCTTTACTCGAGGAAAATGACTTCTTACCCGATTTGGATCGAATTCCTGAAGAGGTGCGGAAAAAAGCCAAAGTTATCTGGATTAATTACCCAAACAACCCCACCGGGGCAATTGCTCCAATGGAGTTTTATGAGAAACTTGTAGATTTTGCGCTCAAATATCACATTCTGATTGCCAATGATGCCCCTTATATGGATATTTGTTACGATGGGTATCAAGCCCCCAGCATCCTGCAAATTCCTGAAGCCAGGCAGGTTGCGGTAGAGTTCAACTCGCTCTCCAAAACCTATAACATGGCGGGGTGGCGTCTGGGCATGGCGGTAGGCAATCCTCAGGTGATAAAATACCTGCACACATACAAGAGCCAGGCGGATTCGGCGCATTTTCAACCGGTGATTGATGGAGCAATTGCCGCTTTATCAGGGGATCAATCCTGGCTGGAAGAACGGAACGCCATCTACCTGCAACGCAGAGACTTAATTGTTTCTACCTTGCGCGAGATCGGGTTCGAGGTTACCCCTCCCCCTGCTGCCATTTATGTCTGGGCAAAACTACCCTCTCCCCACCAGAATAGCGTGGAATTTTGTAATCGGCTTCTTGAAGAAACCGGGGTAAGTACTACGCCTGGAATTGTGTATGGAAAATACGGAGAGGGCTATCTCAGAATTTCTTTGGGAACCCCAACCGAGCGCATTGAAGAAGCCATGAAGCGATTAAAAAACTGGCTTGGAAAACGGTAAAATGCATGGCTAAGAAAGTTCCAGAACCCACTTCTCCACCTCGTGAAAGAGCATTCCTCGTCGGCGTAGAGTTGCGAAACGAGCGTTCTCTTTTACCTTTAGAAGACTCTCTTGAAGAACTGGCTCTCCTGGCAGAAACTGCTGGACTGGAAGTCGTAGGGCAGACAACACAGAAGCTGGATGCTCCTCATCCTGATACCTATATTGGATCAGGAAAAATTGAGGAAATCAAGATTCTGGTTGAGGAAACACTTGCCCAGGTGGTTTTGTTTGACAACGAGCTCTCTCCCCGTCACCTTCGAGAACTAGAAGAAAGGCTTGGTCCCAATGTGCGCATTCTGGATCGCACAGCCCTGATTCTGGACATCTTTGCCCAGCATGCCCGCACACGAGAAGGCATTCTACAGGTCGAACTTGCGCAATACGAATATCGTCTGCCTCGACTGACCCGCGCATGGACCCACTTGGCCCGCCAGGCTGGTGGAGGCGGTGGGAGAACTGGAAGCATGGGGGGAGTTGGTCTGCGTGGCCCGGGCGAAACCCAACTGGAGGTGGACCGGCGCGAAATCCGGAAACGGATTGCCACACTGAAAGCAGAACTGGAAAAAGTACGGGCGCACCGGATGCGCTATCGCGCACAACGACAGAGGTCTCAAATTCCTGTGGTTGCGCTGGTTGGGTATACCAACGCGGGTAAATCCACCCTGCTGAACCGACTGACAAATGCAGATGTTTACGTTGCAGATCAGTTATTTGCCACCCTTGACCCGACCACTCGCCGGGTGGAATTACCCGGAGGACATTTAGCCCTGTTTACGGATACGGTAGGCTTTATTCAAAAGTTACCCACCCAACTGGTAGCAGCCTTTCGGGCTACTCTGGAAGAAATTGCCGAGGCTGATTTGCTGTTGCATGTGGTAGATATTACCCATCCCAACGCTTTTGAGCAGGCGCAGGCAGTTCATGATACGCTGAAAGAAATCCAGGCAGACCATATCCCTGTCATTACACTTTTGAATAAAATTGACCGTCTACCTGATCCGAAAGCCGCAGAAGAAGTTCTCAAAAACTTTTCAGGTTCTGTATTAGCCATATCAGCCTTGAAAGGGATCGGCATTAACGAAATGCTTTCCCTCGTCAATCAGGAACTCTTTGAGACTTACCAGCCTGTTAAAGTTCGTATTCCGTATCAGGAAGGGAATCTCATCTCTCTGTTTCACGATCAAGGTCAGGTAAAACGAATTGAACATACTCGAGGTGGTGTTTTAATTGAAGGAAATTTACCGGGCAGGTTATTAGCCCGCTTCCAACCCTATTTATTCAACGAGGAAAAGCCTACGGCTAAAGAGGAAACTGTTTGATGTTGAACCTGTTTTCTAAACTGCTAGACCGTCTTTCCGAATTTCTTGCACCCCGTAAGGGACTTTTACCCCTCACAGGCATCTTGCTCATCGTATTGAATTTCCTTCTTAACGTCCTTGTACCTTCGGGATGGCTTGCACAGACCAATTTATTCCTGCACCTCGGCATCATTCTGGCGATTTTTGGGATTATGCTTGCCTGGGCACTGTAATGAATTCCTTAACACGAGCAAGCGCGGATAGTTTCTCCGCGCTTGCTCGTATCAGGAGGAAAAACGCCAGGCTATTTCTTGCTTTCCCGAGCGACCACTTCCACGCCTTTATAATGTCCGCAGTTTGGGCATACGGTGTGGGGGAGGCGCAGTTCACCGCAATTCGAGCAGGCAACCAGATTGGTGCTCTTCAACGTATCTTGTGAGCGACGACGATCGCGGCGTCCTTGTGAGTGTTTTCTTTTTGGATGAGGAACCATGCCAACTCTCCGATTTCTCAAATCTTTGGTCAATTTCTATACAAAAGCCGTCTAATTCTACCCGCCCCGTTTCCAGACGTCAAGGGGGAAAAACAATTCGCACAAAATTACATCGAGACCCGTAAAAAAATCTGGTAAAAATTCCCGAACTCTGAATGAATGGTTATAATCAACCTTATGGAAAGAGCGCGCATATTTATGACCCGAAGAATCCCGGACATCGGATTGGAAATGCTTTCCGGTCAGGTCGAAATTGACCTGTGGGAAGGCGAACTCCCTCCGCCTTACGAAGTCCTGAAAGAGCGCATCCAAAACGCTCAGGGATTGCTCTGCTTACTCACGGATCGCGTGGATCGTGAATTGATAGAGAGTGCCCCCCACTTGCGGGTGATCAGCCAATACGCTGTGGGAGTCGATAACATCGATTTAGAAACCGCAACAAGACGCGGGATTCCCGTTGGACATACTCCGGGGGTACTCACCGATGCAACTGCTGATTTCACATGGGCACTGCTCATGTCAGCAGCAAGGCGTGTGACCGAAGCCGATACATATACCCGAAAAGGGAACTGGAAAACCTGGGGACCGAGCATTCTTCTGGGGATGGATGTTTCCCACGCTACTTTAGGAATCATCGGATTTGGTAGGATTGGTCAGGCTGTAGCCCGGCGAGCAAGAGGGTTCGACATGCGCGTACTTTATACTGACACCAAGAGGATTCCAGAAATCGAAGAAACCCTGGGAGTAGAATACGCTTCTCTGGAAACTGTGCTTCGAGAGGCTGATTTCATCACATTGCACGTACCTCTTACCCAAAGCACTTATCACCTGATCGGGGAAAGAGAATTTTCCCTGATGAAAAAGGATGCCATCCTGATCAACACAGCGCGCGGTGGAGTTGTGGACCCAGACGCCTTATACCATGCTCTTAAGACCAGGCAAATCCGTAGCGCAGCGATTGATGTGACCGAACCCGAACCGATTCCAATGGACAGCCCACTTCTGGAACTTCCCAACCTTATCATTACCCCCCATATTGCCAGTGCAAGTGTCCAATCAAGGAATCAGATGGCGGTTATGGCTGTGCAGAATCTAATTGCCGGGTTGAAAAGGGAACGGTTACCTTTTTGCGCAAACCCGCAGGTGTATAACCAACAATGGTAACCCCCCTTTAGATTTATAATAAAATCTGCAAAAACTAAATTCAGCATCATCTCAGGAGGGGATTTTGGATACTCAGTTCGCCACACCTCAATGGGTTCATGACGCGGTATTTTATCAAATTTTTCCCGACCGATTTGCCAGCAGTATTCAGGTAGAAAAACCAGCCAATTTAGAGGACTGGAACGCTCCCCCCACTCCACATGGATTTAAAGGCGGCGACTTAATGGGAGTGGTTGAACATCTGGATTATCTTCAGGATTTAGGGATCACCGCGATTTATTTCACCCCCATTTTTCAGTCTGCTTCCAATCATCGTTACCACACTCACGATTATTTCAAAGTAGATCCTCTCCTGGGAGGAGATAAAGCCTTTCAGACTCTGCTCAAAGAAGCCCATCGCCGAAATATCCGCATTGTACTGGATGGAGTTTTTAACCATGCCAGCCGGGGTTTTTTTCAGTTCAACCATATTTTGGAATGCGGAAAACAATCCCCTTACCTGGACTGGTTTAAAATCCACGGCTTCCCGCTGAACGCCTATGAAGGAAAACCGCGTTATGAATGCTGGTGGAGCATCGCCGCTTTGCCGACCTTCAATCATGCTAACCCCCAGGTCCGAAAATTCATCATGGATGTCGGTCGTTACTGGATTGAACAGGGAATTGATGGCTGGCGTCTGGATGTGCCCTTCGAAATCAAGGAATCCGGATTCTGGGAAGAGTTTCGCAATGTAATCAAATCCGTGAATCCAGATGCTTACATTACCGGAGAAATCCCCTGGGATGCCCGGCCCTGGTTACAGGGAGATCAATTTGACGGGGTAATGAATTATCTCTTTACTTATGCACTATGGAGTTTCTTTGGAGGAGAACACCTCCAAGAGGATTTAGTTGGACACTGGCGAGGACATGGGCCTGAATTTTTTGTCAAAGATGCACCATCCTTTGCCCGGCAAATTACTTCACTTCTGAACCTCTACCCCCTTCCCGCTGTGCAGGCACAGATGAATTTGCTTGATAGTCATGACACTGCTCGCTTTCTCAGTCTGGTGGGAAGACGCAAAGAAGCACTTCGCCTTGCAGCATTGGTCATGTTTACCTATCCAGGCGCACCTACCATCTACTACGGTGATGAAATTGGCATGGAAGGTGGAAAAGATCCGGACTGCCGGCGTGGTTTCCCATGGAATTCCTCGCAATGGGATTTGGAATTAAGGAATTACTTTAAATCTCTGATTGAAATTCGCAAGAAGCACCCAGCCCTTCGAGATGGAGAATGGGAAATTCTCGAGGCACAAGATCAATGGTTAGCCTATGCCCGGAAACAGGGAAAGGACTATCTCGTAGTACTGGTAAACAATAGCCCTCGAACACAAACCATTGAACTTCGTATCCAACAATCGGTTCTGGAGGGAAAACGGTTTAAGAATCTCTTCAGTGGAGAGATAATCCATCTAACGGAAGAGTTTTTCCTGAAATATCAACTAGCACCGTTCACTGGCACTATTCTTTCCATGCAATAGACACCAATATGAAACTTGCTACTATTCAACAGGGAGATCACAAGCAGGTCGGTATCGTAGAGGGAGAGCAAGTTTTTCTGCTTCCACTGCAAAGTTTCCCCTCCATTGAATATATTATTCAAGGAGGGAAAAATCTCCTGTCAGAAATATTGGCCAGGAAAACCTCTTTTCCACAAAAAAGGTTTTTTGAGGTCAAATTAAAAGCACCACTATCCAACCCTGGGAAAATTATTGGTATTGGGTTGAATTATCGAGACCATTGCCGCGAGCAAAATGTTCCCATTCCCGAGCGTCCTGTGGTTTTTGCAAAGTTCTCCTCCTCGATCATTGGAACCTGTGAGGACATTTGCTGGAGTGTTGAGGTGACCCAACAGGTGGATTTCGAGGTGGAACTGGGGGTAGTCATAGGAAAGACTGCCCGGAACGTTGCACCGCAGGAAGCATTAAACTTTGTGTTTGGTTACACTATTGTCAACGATGTCTCTGCACGGGATATTCAATTCCGGGATCGTCAATGGGTACGCGCAAAGAGTCTGGACACTTTTTGTCCGATGGGTCCCTGGATCGTCACCTCTGATGAAATCCCGGATCCACAGCGCCTTCACCTCTCCACAAAATTGAATGGGGTCACCATGCAGGACTCCTCAACCTCGGAAATGGTTTTCAGTGTAGCGGAATTAATTTCTTTCCTCTCCCATTCTTTTACCCTGCAACCGGGAGATGTTATTGCAACCGGCACTCCGGATGGCGTTGGCGTTTTCCGGAAACCACCCGTATTTCTCAAGGATGGCGATTTTCTTCACATGGAGATTGAAGACATTGGCGTTCTCGAAAACACCTGTAGAACAAATCTCTGAAACAAGGTAGAGAAGAGGAGAGAATCATGAGCACACAAAGTCCATCTCGAAAAGTCCTTCACATTGGCGCGGCATACTACCCGGAACACTGGAAATCTGAACAATGGCTCAATGATATCCGCCTCATGCAGGAACTCGGGATCAGCGTGGTTCGAATGGGCGAATTTGCCTGGTCCAGTCTGGAACCATCTGCAGGAAACTTCCAGTTTGAATGGCTGGATCATGCCATTAGCCTTCTTGCCCTGCACAATATTCGCACGGTGCTGGGAACCCCAACGGCTGCACCTCCCGCGTGGCTGGTGAGTGAACATCCGGAGATCCTGGCAACCAATGAGGAAGGCAAAAAAGTTCAGTTTGGAAACCGTTGCCATTATTGTGTCAACTCCAGTGCATTTCATGAGGCAACCGCCAGGCTGGTTAAAGCCATGGCTGAGCACTTTGGAAGTAACCCGAACGTAATTGGCTGGCAAATTGACAACGAGTTCAATCGGATTTGTTACTGTGAACACTGTCACTCCCTTTTCCAGGAATATCTCAAAGATAGATACAAAACCTTTGATGAACTCAACCGTCGCTGGACAACTGCTTACTGGAGCCAGACCTACAGCGACTGGAAACAAATTCCAATCCCAATTGGTCCTCACAATCCCGGTTTGATGCTGGAGTGGAAACGGTTTGTCACTCAGAGTTATCGAAAATTCCAAAAATTACAAATCGATCTTCTCAAACCGCATTTGAACGAACAGGTCTGGGTCACCCATAACTTTATGGGGTGGTTTGACGGGCTTGATCATTATGAAATGGCTGCGGATCTGGATATGGTTTCCTGGGACTGGTACATTGGCATGGGACATAACGAACCTGTTTTTTCCAGTGCCACCCATGATCTTACCCGGGGATTCAAAAAGAAAAACTTCTGGGTCATGGAAACCCAACCCAATACCGTTAACTGGGCAAAAATCAACAACCCGCTTTATAAGGGCGAAGCCAGAACAATGGCGTGGCAGGCTATTGGCAAAGGGGCTGATGCAGTTCTGTACTGGCAATGGCGTTCTGCCTTGAACGGGCAGGAACAATTTCACGGTACGTTAATCGATCAATCGGGGCAGCCCAGACCTTTCTTCGAGGAAGTGAAACAAATTGCCAGCGAATTCAGGCAACTATCCTCTTTGTTTGAAAATACGCAGGTTGAATCCCGGGTTGCTGTAATGAATGACTATGAAAGCCGCTGGTCCATTTCATGGCAAAAACATCACCGGGATTTTGATTATGTAGCCCATCTGATGGCATATTATCGTCCTTTTTGCCAGTTGAACATCCCCGTAGATATTATTTCTCCGGATCAATCTCTGGAAGGATACAAGATTGTCCTGGCTCCCTCACTGACCATTGTTGACGAAAAACGGGTTGCCCACCTCAAGGCGTTTGTGGAGAACGGAGGACATCTGGTACTTGGCTCCCGCACCGCCGTGAAAAACCGCGATAATGCTTTCCATCCATTGCGCCCGCCTGCATTCCTGACACCCCTTACAGGCGCCGAGGTGGAAGACTTTTATGCCATCAACGAAGACGTCCCCGTGATCGGGAACTGGTTTACCGGCAAGGCACGAATCTGGGCTGAACGGATCAGAATCATAGACCACGATTTCACCCTTCCCGTAGCGACATATGGCTCCTCCAATGGATGGCTTGATGGACAGGTTGCCATCACAGTACACAACCATCAAGCCGGAATCGTATATTACGTTGGCGCTTATCTGGATGAAACCGCCATGTTCGCATTTCTTAAGAGGGTTGCCTCAAGTGCGGGCGTGAACGGAATGTTTGAAGCGCCGGTTGGAGTCCACGTGTACCGCCGCGTAAGAACGTACGACCGCAAAGAAGTTTTTGTCATTGTCAATCATACCCAGGCGGAACAACTGGTTAAACTGGACAACAACACTTACGATGATCATATCAGCGGGAAGCGTATCGCCGGTCAGATTCGCCTGTCTCCTTATGGAGTTGCCGTTCTTACGAAAACCATTTAAGCCAAGGATGTTTCTTTGAAAACCCCACGCTCTAAAGGTTATAGCATTGCTCTGGTAGGCACACTGCTGTGGTCTGCCACAGCAGTGTTTATTCGTTACTTAAGCCAGGAGTATCAAATCCCGGCACTGATTCTGGCATTCTGGCGGGATTTATTTACAGCCGGGATTGTACTGCTGGCTGTCACCATCCTCAAACCAGCCCTCCTCCAGATTCAACGATCTACGCTTTTATTCCTCACCGGGTATGGAGCACTCCTCGCTGTGTTCAATTGCCTCTGGACTTACTCGGTTTTTTTGAATGGAGCCGCAATTTCTACTGTTCTTGCTTACAGTTCAGCGGCATTTACTGCGATTTTTGGATGGCTCATCTGGCGGGAAGACTTGCGTCTTCCCAAAATTATCGCTATTTGCTTCAGCGTGATCGGTTGTATCCTGGTATCCGGGGCACATCAGGTTCAACACTGGAATTCCAATCCAGTCGGAATTCTTACAGGGCTATTGTCGGGTGTTGCCTTTGCCGGTTACACTCTGTTTGGACGTTTTGCCTCAAAAAAGGATATTCCAACCCCAACCGTACTGGGATACACTTTTCTCATTGCCGCTATTTTTCTCCTTGGCACCAACCTTCTATTCCCCATTAACTGGGTTGGAAGCCGTAATCTTCTCTGGCTGGGAAACCAATGGGATGGCTGGACAGTTCTGTTTCTTTTAGCCCTGATCCCTACAATAGGAGGGTATGGTTTGTACACCTATAGCCTGAATTACCTGCCCGCCAGCGTTGCAAACCTCATAGCCACCCTTGAACCGTCTTTTACCGCTTTACAATCCTATGTGCTGCTTGGAGAACGATTTACTTTCGACCAGGTACTTGGAAGCCTGTTAATTCTTTCAGGTGTGATCTTGTTGAGAATCAATGATATTCAGCAAATTCATACAGAAAAAAGGAGAGCAAATGAAATCTCTTCCACCCAAACCCCTGCTATACGAAATTAACACGGCTGTCTGGCTTCAAGAACTTTCTCTAAAGACCGGAAAATCCATCACGCTTAACACCGTACCTGAAGAGGAGTGGAATCGATTGCAAGGATCAGGATTCCATCTAATCTGGTTAATGGGTGTCTGGAAGCGCAGTCCTTTAGGAACACAAATTGCCTTACAGAACCCTCAACTGGTGCAGGAATTTAAACAGGTCTTAAAGGATTATTCCCCATCTGACACCATTGGATCGCCTTACTGCGTACAGGATTACAAAGTAGACGAACGATTTGGAGGGACAGAAGGAATCCTGAAGGCTCGGAAAGAACTCCATGACCGGGGAATGAGCCTCATTCTCGATTTTGTTCCCAATCATGTAGCACCCGATCATCCTTGGACGCAGGACCATCCTGAATATTTTATTCAAGGTACAGAAAAGGATCTTCGTCAAAATCCTGATGCCTATATTCGGATTGGGAAATCCATCTTTGCCAGGGGAAAAGACCCCAATTTCCCCGCCTGGCAAGATGTTGTTCAGTTAAATGCCTGCCATCCCGGTCTCAGACAGGCCACCATCCAAACGCTGATAGAAATTGGTCAAATCTGTGACGGTGTTCGTGTGGATATGGCTATGTTGATGCTGAATTCAATTTTCCCACGAACCTGGAGCCATCACCACATAGCCCCACCAGACAAAGACTACTGGGAAGAAATTCTCCCTGCAGTAAAGGAAGTTCACCCTCATTTCTTTTTCATGGCAGAAGCGTACTGGGACACGGAACCCGAACTTCTGGCACAGGGATTCGACGCCTGCTATGACAAAAGACTATATGATTTCATTAAAGGGCGCGCCCCCAAACAAATTCGTACCCAACTGGCAAAACCGGTCCATTATCAAACCCATCTGGTGCGTTTTATTGAAAACCACGACGAAATGAGAGCGGTGATGGCATTTCCTTCCGGTCAATGGAAACTGGCGGCAATCATGACCGCAACCACGCCGGGAATATTTATGCTCCACGAAGGGCAAATGGAAGGGCGCTCTATTCGATTGCCTGTATTTCTGGGGAGACGTCCTGAAGAAAATCCTTCTGAAGAGGTTTTAGCATTTTATAAAAAATTGCTGGTTTTGCTCAACCGCCCTGAATTATCCGGACATTTTGAAGCATTACCCACCAGTCATCCAGTCATGTGCGGGTGGCAATGGCATGGAGAGGAACAATCCCTTCTCATCTGGGCAAATCCTACAAAACGGTTTGCCAGGTTAAAACATGATAACCTTCCCCAACACAGCCCCATCTGGGCAGAAGGATACAAGACCCGAGAAAACCAATCAGGGAATGATTTATTCCTTCCTTTTGGATTTGCCATCTGGGAAGTTCATTAATCCTGGGCTTTTCTCAGTGCAGTTCGAACAGCCTCTACCACCAACATCACTTTTTCTTCCCCCATCGTAGGATAAAGAGGGAGAGTTACCTCTCTTAATCCAGCCTGTTCTGTATTCTGCAAAACAACCTGATTGTATCGTGAACGATAATACGAGAATTGATGAATCGGTGGATAGTGAATGGAAGTCTGTACACCCTGATCTTTCATAGACTGCATGAAGCGCTCACGGTTTACAGCTCGTGGCAGAATCACTGGAAACAGGTGGCATGCAGATTGTCCATTACTTTTCGCAAACGGGAAAATGAGGGGTAAATCGGCTAACTCCCTCCAATATAACTCTGACCATTTCTTTCGCAGAGCATTGTTCCTGGAAAGTTTTTTTAACTGTTCGATCCCTAATGCGGAATGAATTTCGTCAATGCGGTAATTGTATCCAAGCGCCAGGACATCGTAACTGAAAGCGTGTCCTCGATGACGGTCATAGGTGAGAGTGGTCATTCCGTGGGAACGGAGCAGCCGGATTTTTTCGGCTAGATCTTCCCGGTTGGTGAGAATCATGCCTCCTTCACCCGTGGAAAGATTTTTATTCGAGAAGAAACTGAAACACCCCACGTCTCCCCATACTCCCAGAGATTTTCCATTCAAACTTGCTCCGGGAGCATGAGCAGCATCCTCAATGACGTAAAGATGATAGTCATGGGCAATGGTTAAAATGTCCTCCATCCGGCATGGATAACCGCCATAATGCATCACCATAATGGCTCTGGTTTTTGGGGTAATTTGCTTGCGAATTTCCTCCGGATCAATAGTTAATTCATCCAATCCGATAACATCAGCAAAACGAACCTCTGCCCCTGTATAAAGCACTGCATTGGCGGTGGCAACAAACGACAGGGATGGAACGATAACCTCATCTCCAGAATGGATATCTAATGCCAGGCAGGCAAGGTGTAACGCTACCGTGGCATTGGTAACTCCAAAAGCAAACCTTGCACCATGTGCCTCAGCAAAGGCTTTTTCAAAGGTTTGGGTTACCTCTCCCATCGTAAGCCATTTTCGTTGCAGTACACCTAAAACGGCATTGGCTTCTTCCTGGCCATAATCAATATCGGCTAAAGGCACTCGCCATTCCATGAAGTTTCCTCCGGTAATAACTGATTGCGGATCTGTTCAAAATCGAGGTTGGCTTGCTCGTAATCATCCGGTCGTCCCAAATCTTTCCAGTAGCCATCAAAGGGATAGGCAACCACCTTTTCACCCACAGCAAGCAAGGTTTTTACCAGATCGGGAAAGTCAAGATATTCTCCTTTAGGAATGTAGCGCAGAACACGGGGCTCAAATACGTAAATCCCCATACTCACCTGATATTCCAGAGTAGGTTTTTCAATATAATCCACAATTTCATGTCCACCATTGACATGAATAACCCCTAAGTCAATGAATACCTTTCTTCGGTGCGTGGCAATTGTTGCTATTCCACCTGTACGAGCATGAAACTTCAACAAATCCTGGAGATCCAATGTTGTTAAAACATCTCCATTCGTGACCAGAAATGTATCCTCCAAGCCTTCCACCATTGCCAGCGGGCCTGCCGTTCCAAGTGGGCAATTTTCGTAACTGTAACAAATGCGTAAACCCAGATGCTGACCATCTTGAAAATAAGCCTTCATTAACCCAGAAAGATGCCCTACTGTCAGAATAACCTCCTGGATGCCGGCACGTTTCATCTGAAGCAACAGAATTTCAAGGATGGCTCTATCTCCAACAGGTAACATGGGTTTGGGGATAATACGAGTATATGGCGCAAGACGGGTCCCCTTACCCCCAGCAAGAACAACCGCTTTCATCTTTTACCCCCCTAGCGTTGATAAGTATGAACTGGATAACTGGATAAGTTCTCGCGAATCCATTGTATGGTTTGTTTCAGCCCTTCCTCAAACGACCATTTGGGAGACCACCCTAAACTTTCCCGAGCCTTCGAAAAATCCGAAAGCAAGCGCATCACCTCCGATTTTTCCGGCCTAAAACGCTCTGGATCTTGCTCCACCATCAATTCTTTCCCAAGTATCCTAGCAGTCAGAGTAATGACTTCCCCTACACTGATCTCTTTACCGGTTCCGAGGTTAAAGGTTTCCCCTTCTATTCCTGGAATACTTCCCGCCATGAGGAATCCTCGAACTGTATCCAGCACAAAAGTAAAATCTCTCTTTGTAGTGAGGTTGCCAATACGAATTTTTTGCCCGGCAAGTGCTTGAGAAATGATTGTAGGAATCACAGCCCTGGCAGACTGTCGGGGGCCAAAGGTATTGAAAGGACGGATGGTTACGACAGGGAGATCATAGGTGCAAAAAAAACTTTCCGCCAGTTTGTCTGCGGCAATTTTACTTGCCGCGTATGGCGATTGGGCTTGAAGCGGGTGTCCTTCATCCATCGGAACATAACGCCCTGTCCCATACACTTCACTGGTTGAAGTATGAACCAGACGCTCCACTTTATTTTCCCGACAGGCCTGTAAAATGTTGAATGTACCCAACACATTGGTTTCAACGACTTCACGAGGGTGTAAATAGGAATACGGAATTGCGATCAGTGCGCCAAGATGAAAAACAATATCCATGCCGCGCACAGCATGAAGAATGGCGTCATAGTCCCGAAGATCGCCAAAACAAATTTCCACTTTTCGGAGTGTCGGCTCGGGAATATACCGGAGCAACCCGTAATCTCCTCTTGAGTTATACCGCACAAATGCCCGAACGGATGCACCTTGAAACACCAGTTGTTCGACCAGATGACTGGCAATAAAACCTCCTGCACCCGTCACAAACACACGGGCACCTTCATAAGGACTTTTTTCCATGTTCCTCCTCTGCGATGGTATTTTGTAGTTGGGCTAACTGGTTTCTGGCTTCGGTTATGTCTCCCCGTTCCAGGAGAGCATCGATTTCGGCAATTTTGCTGCGCAGATTGAACACATCCTGCTGAACAAATTTTTTCGTCCATCCCGCAGGTGTGTTTTCCTGACGAATAAAATCCCATACTGCAGACATCAGATCAGGGAAAATGATCAGCCTCGCAGATGTTTTTCGGCAAATTTCCAAAATTCGCTGTTTTTGTCCGGGAGTAATTTGTTGAATAGCAAACACTATCAATCCCACATCAAACTTTTGTGACAGATCGGGTAGAGCCTCAGTAGTACCCCATACTCTCTTGCCACTCACATTCATCTCAATTTTACGAGGATCATCATCCACAAAGCCGATCACATGATAGGCTCTGGCTAATTCACCTCGTTCGAAAAACCACTTTGCCATTTCGCCCAATTCGCCTGCTCCAATGATAAGCACTCTTTCACCCAAAGACCTGGGTTTGGTCAGGGTCATCCAGCGACTGGCTAACCCGGTGATTAACCTCTCACGATAGCGAGCCACGATAAAGCCGCCGAGTGCCAGAGCACCGGAGACGAAAAGCACAGGAAGGGGTAATTTTTCTGCAAAGCCCCCAACAATACTGAGGCTTGCCAGGAGAACCAGAGCAATACCTGCTGAAGCCATCAGTTCAAAAACCGCCGAAGGCGGCGCTTTTGACCAGGAGATTTGCGTTAAACCGAACAAAGAATTTGTAAGAGTAAAACATAATGCCATGCCAAACGACAATGCCAGAGCATATCCCCACCCCAGATTCAGGGGACCCACGAATATTCTCCATCCCACTGCTGTGATCCAAACAGCGAGTAAGGAAATGAAGAAATCCAATACACTCCAATTTAATGCCCGGCTGAACAAACGAGCAAAAGGTCCCCAGTACAGAAGATGGGTAGGAATTTTTACCTTGCGCAATCTCGGGAGTAAAGCAACAAGAGTCCAGAAGATAACATCTACATCCGTAAATACAGTACGATACCGCAGATACAGTTGATCTAATCTGAGTTTGGATGGAAGAATCTCCTGAAAGTACTGCTCCAAAACCGAAGCACTCTGCAACAGGGATTCTTCGTCCCGGTATAAAACAGAAGCAGGACTGGTAATTCCGGGCCGAACCGATAGGAGTTGTGCTCTGACTTCTGGATCCCAGGAATGAACCAGTTCAGGATCCTCCGGGCGTGGACCAACCAGGCTCATTTCTCCGACCAGAACATTCCACAATTGCGGAAGTTCATTGATTTTCGTATCCCGGAGCCATCTCCCAAAGGGGGTAACCCGATTATCCCCCCTGGCTGTGATGGGTAACCCCGAATACGTCACAGGCGTCTCGTACATTGTCCGGAATTTTAGAATTTTGAAAATTTTCCCATGCCTTCCAACCCTTTGTCCCCGATAAAATACTGGACCCGGGCTGTCTCGCTTAATCATAAAAGCAATCATCAGGAAGAATGGCGCAAGGGTGATTAAGCCAACCAGGGAGCAGAAGATATCTAACCCACGGCGGAGAAACTCATCTATCCAGCGAAAAACTCCGGAACGAGAGGTGTATACGGGAAAAGTATCATGAATTGCCGTTTCAGCCATAGTTCCCCCATCCTTTGGCAAGTCCTATTTATTATCCTAACACAAAAAATAGAACCAGTTTCCCCCTTGCAGATTGCAGGATAATTACAAGATGAATGAATGCGATTAGGCAGACAAGGGATAGCCCAAATTGTATCACAATTAATACTCTTATCAGGGAAAATGTTTGATATACTAAATCGACGGGGCAAGAATTTAGAAGGGGATTATTTTTTCCATGGACGAATTTTTAGAACCGACTCAACAACCATCTACCGATTTGCGTCAATATCTCTGGCTGTTATGGCAATGGGGGTGGTTCATTGTACTGGCTGGAGTCCTTGCAGGAAGCGGAGCCCTGATCTTCAGTTTGCTTCAAACACCGGTATATGCTGCATCAACCACTATCCTTGTCAATGAGGGTAGATCTGGTCAGTATTACGATTCCACAGCAATTATCCTCACCAACGAAAAACTCACTCGTACGTATGCCGAAATGATGACCAAACAGCCTTTGCTGCTCAAGGTCACGCAAAAATTAAATCTACCTTACACAATCGACGATGTTAAGGTAACACCTGTTCGCGACACTCAATTAATGCAAATCACCGTTGAGGATGTGAATCCCATCTACGCCTCTGATTTCGCTAACGAACTGGTTAACGCCTTTGCAGAACAACTTCAGGAAATGCAAATTTCCCGATTTAAGGCATCCAAGGAAAATTTGCAAAACCAGTTGTCTTACCTGGAACAACAAATACAGGAAAATTCAACTGCCCTGGAGAAAATTCTGCAAGAGAATGTTTCAGAAGTCAAACGGACGAACCCTGATGCAGCAAACGGTTCCTTAAGCGAAACCGCCATTGAAAATCTTGCACGTCAAATCAATCAGGCAGAGATTGACCGTCTGGAAACAAGGCTGGCGCAATACCGCCAGATTTATGCATCGGTTTTAGCCAGTTATGAACAAATTCGTCTGGCAGAAGCCCAAAACATCACCAGCATTATTCAGGTAGAACCTGCTACCCCACCAGAGAAACCTGTACGTCCACAAACTTTCAGGAATACGGCTCTGGCGGCACTGGTTGGGGTTTTTCTGGCAATAGGCATTGTCTTTACAGTCGATTTCCTTGACGACACGATTAAATCTCCTGATTGGATCACCTCACAAACCCGACTCCCGGTTATTGGCACTATTCACACCTTTGACCCGAAACAGGGAGAGCCAATAGCACTGAGTGCACCTCGTTCACCCGTCACGGAGTCTTTCCGATCCCTGCGTACCAATGTTCGTTATGCCAGCGTAGATCACCCCATCCGCGTGCTTATGGTCACCAGCCCTACCCCAGAGGATGGGAAAACCACCGTGGCAATCAACCTTGCAGTGGTTATCGCTCAAAGCGGCAATCGCTGTGTTTTGATTGATTCTGACTTACGACGCCCACGAATCCACAAAATAATGGGACTGGACAACCGGCAAGGCCTTTCAGGGCTCTTTATTCAAAACCCGTTGTCTTTGAACGGCACAATCCAGCAAACCCGATTAGAAACCCTCAAAGTCATTCCAAGCGGCGGCACCCCACCCACTCCTTCGGAACTCCTCGGTTCCCGGAAAATGAAAGAAATCGTTGAGGCTGTTGCAAATGACACGGACATGATCATCCTGGATACTCCGCCAGTGCTTTCAGTAACCGATGCAGCGGTGCTTTCGCCTCTTGTTGATGGCGTCCTGCTGGTGGTTAAAGTAGGGACGACCAAACAATCAGCCTTGATTCAAGCCGTGGAACAACTTCAACAGGTAAATGCAAGGATTCTCGGTGTGGTCGTCAATGGGATTAGCCCCAAGAACTCCCATTATTACTATCGGAACTACGCATACTATCAATACTACTATTATGGGGATGGAGGAAACGTAAAGAAAAAACGGAAATCTGCCGTCTCCGAGCCATCCTCCCAGCCCGCTTCCATCAATCCACCCTCAAAACCAATTTCCCGGCAGTGATCAAAAAAACGGGGGTGCCATATGGTGCACCCCCGTTTTTTTTTTGTGGTCATCCGGGTTTAATGGTCATGCCCCTCTAAATTTTCTACTCCGGGCAATTTCCCTTCCAGCATCTGAGGGTTATGAATCAGCACCGGCAAGTGTTGCGGACAGATAAAATAGGTTTCGTCTCGATATCGCAATGAAATCAGCGGCACAGTCTCATGATCAACACCACAAAAAACACATTGCAATTTTGATTGGATCATCCTGATTTCTCCTGATTGTTTTTCAGGGAATTGTACACCGGTCTTAAATTATCCTTTTTGCGCTAGATCAATCAGGCAATATCAACGATTCTTCTTGAAGTAAACGTCAGCATAAACTGCCAGAATCAACACAATCCCTTTAAGCAAATACTGCCAGGCGGGCTGGACGTTCATCATCTGAAGTCCATTAGTCAGACTGGTCATAATAAGGGAACCAATCATGGCACCGAAGACAGTACCTACACCACCCAGCGTAGAGGTACCGCCCAAAATACAAGAGGCAATTGCATCCAACTCATAACCGGTCCCCGCCGCAATAGTGCCATAGCCAACGTAGGAAGCCAGGACAATGCCTGAAACTCCCGAGAGGAACCCCATCAGAACAAAAATCATGAAAATATTTTTACGGATGTTGATACCAGAAAGCCGCGCCGCTTCACGGTTGCCACCAATCGCATAAGCATATCGTCCAAAGCGCGTATTGCTGGAGATATAAGACATCAGAACGGCTGTAATTGCCAGCAAGAGCACCGGCGTTTGAACGCCATTGTACATATTGACGATATACACATAAACGATCACCAGAATGGAAAAGAATGTCGTTGTCAAAATATCTAAAGAAAGACTGGACAATTCAAACCCGTACTGGCGCTTTCGCTGTCGGCTTCGCAACATAGAGTAGAAGAGCAAAATGACCACCCCAATGGCCAAAACCCATCCAAGCCATGAAGGAAGATATCCCTGAGCAATCTCTGAAAACGCTGGCTGGTTTGCCGGAATGGTTTTCCCTTCAGTGACAATCAAAATCCCACCGTTGAGGATCCACATTCCTCCCAGAGTAACGATGAAAGAGGGTACCTGCAAATAAGAGATGATATAACCTTGGATAACTCCAAAAAGGGTACCGACGCCTAAACCAACCAGGACCGAAAGAGCAGCAGCAATGAGAGGTTGATTGGGTAACAGATGATTCCAGATATTTGCCTGAAAATACGCTACCACTACCGAAACAAAACCTGCCAGTTTTCCGACGGAAAGGTCAATGTTTCCCGTCACAATGACCAGAACCATCCCTGCCGCAAGGAACGAGGTTACGGTCATTTGACGGAAAAGATTTGAGAAATTTTGAGGTTTTAAATAGGCACCGCCGGTCAAAATTGTGAATAGAATCCAGATTGCCACCAATGCCAGAATTATGGTGTAGGTCTGAATATTGAGACGAAAGCGTTTCAGAATCTCTTCCCAGAGATTGATTCGTGATTTGGTTTCACTTATTGTAGCCATAGGTATTCCTCGTTTCGGTAGAAATTTATACCATCTCAGCAATGCCAGTAGCCAGAGTCATGATTTTCTCCTGGGTAGCCTCATGAATGGAAAGACACCCATTGGAACGTCCTTCGTGCATAACTACAATCCGATCACTCATCCCCAGAACTTCCTCTAATTCAGAGGAAATCATGATAATTGCCACGCCTCTCTCTGCCAGTTCATTCATTAACTTGTAAATTTCGTACTTTGCCCCAACATCAATGCCCCGTGTAGGATCATCCATAATCAGGATACGCGGAGAAGACAACAACCACTTGGCAATAACCACTTTCTGCTGGTTACCCCCAGATAGAGAATCGCAAGGCGCTTGTAAAGTGGATGCTTTAATGGCCAAATTTTTAGCCTGGGTAACAGCCGCTTTCAGTTCTGCCAGTTCATTGATGCGCATGAACGAGGCAAAACGATCTAAATTGGGAAGGGAGATGTTTTTCAAAATGGATTGCATCAGCACCAGTCCCATACCTTTCCGGTCCTCCGGTACAAGGCTGATGCCATGTCTCATTGCATCTCGAGCGCTGTGAATTTGGATCTCTTTTCCATCCAGCCGAATCTTTCCTTGAGTAATTTTTCCATACTCGCCGAAAATTGTGGTCACAAGTTCAGTACGCCCAGAGCCCATCAGTCCGGCAATTCCAAGAATTTCTCCTTCGCGTAAATCAAAACTCACGCCATTCAAGATTTTCCTCTCAGGGTCATTGGGATCAATGGCGTGCAAATTTTCAACTTCAAAAATGACTTTCCCCGGATGACGATTGCCTTTAGGGAAACGCTCCTTCATCTCTCTCCCAACCATGTAACTGACCAGTTTTTCCAAATTAAGTTCCCGGGTTGGGGCAGTGATGATGGCTTTTCCATCTCGCAACACCGTAATGGAATCGGTGATGCGGAAAAACTCTTCCAGTTTGTGCGTAATATAGATACAGGTAACGCCATGCTCCTTGAGCGTCTGGAGAATCTCCATGAGTTTATCTACCTCGGCTTCGGTTAAGGCGCTTGTGGGCTCATCCAGAATCAAAACCTTGGCGTTTTCAGCAAGCGCTTTGGCAATTTCTGCCATTTGCATTTTCCCTACACCTAGGTATTTCACAATCGCCTGTGGCTGGATATCTAACCGGTATTTCTCCAGAATTTTCGCTGTTTCCGCGTAAAGCCGGTCCCAATCAATGGAACCATTGGGCAAAAGGGGTTCTTTACCCAGAAAGATATTTTCCCCTACGGTCATATTCGGAACGAGAGTCAATTCCTGATAAACAATCGCAATCCCTTCTTCAATGGCTTGACGGATGGAGCGATCTTGAAGGCGCAGTTCTTTCCCATCGTATAGAATCGTTCCCTCATATGTCCCATAAGGATATACCCCGGACAAGATTTTCATCAGGGTGGATTTTCCAGCCCCGTTCTCGCCACAAATGCCGTGAATCTCCCCACGTTTAATCGTGAATGAGACGTCATTCAAGGCAACGATACCCGGGAATCGTTTGGTTACATTGCGAAATTCCAGAA
Organism: Anaerolinea thermophila; assembly: GCF_020723905.1. Classification (GTDB taxonomy): domain Bacteria; phylum Chloroflexota; class Anaerolineae; order Anaerolineales; family Anaerolineaceae; genus Anaerolinea; species Anaerolinea thermophila_A. Next base: position 76,241 of record NZ_DYHZ01000003.1, on the reverse strand, counting down.
TATTATCTTCCACAGGCTCTCTCCTCACTTGTTCTGCTAAAAGTTACCCCCGGCTCCCCGAAGGGAGCCGGGGAAGGTATCAGTCAGTTAACTTATGGTTTGGGAGGACGCTGATCCTCAGGAATGTCGCGGTAGACATCTTCGTATTTCTGGAAACCGCTCTTCACAACCAGTTCGTACACATTATCTTTGGTGACCTGGGAAACCGGCAGGAAGTAGCAGGGTACCTCACCGGTCTTGCTGGGATCATTGGTGAGTTCAGCCATAGTGTAATTCTTCAAGCCTTCGATTTTCTCACCTTTGATCAGTTTGTCTGCCAGATCCACTGCCAGCGGCGCCAGATCGCGGATATCCTTCAAAATGGTGACCGTCAATTCGCCTTTGACAATGCTATTGCAGCCATCTGCCGTCGCGTCCTGACCGGAAATCGGTACCACACCAGCCAGTTTTTGAGCCTTCAGAGCCTGCAATGCACCTAAAGCCGTACCATCATTGGACGCCACCACTGCATCAATGTCATTCTTCTGTGCGGTCAGGATGTTTTCCATGATCTTCAGAGCATTGGCAGGATCCCAGTTATCCACCCATTGGTCCGCCACAATTTCGATCTTGCCTTCATCGATGTACTTCTGGAGGATTTCATCCTGCCCTTTGCGGAAGAGGATCGCGTTGTTATCGGTCGGGCTACCGCCGAGTTTCACCACACGAGCCTTCCCTTTGGAAGCCACGTCCCAGTTGTCGATGTCCAGGGCTTTCATGACACCCAGAGCCTGCTGGCGTCCCACTTCCACATTGTTGAAGGAAATGTACGCTGCAATGCTGGTGCTCTTAATCAAGCGATCGTAAGCAATAACCTTTACGCCGGCTTTTGCGGCCTTCTCAACTGCCGTGACGATGGCATCACCATCTTCTGGAACGATGATGAGGGCTTTTACGCCCTGGCTGACCATGTTATCAACCTGATCATTCTGCAGTTTGACATCATGGTTGGCTTCCTGAGAGAGGACCTCGTATCCCTTCTCTTCCAGAAGTTTGCGCATCAACTGCTCTTCATTCTTCCAGCGTTCGGTTGCAAAATCGGAGAACGAAAGGCCGACTTTGATCTTCTCGGTTTTTCCGCCACCAGTGTTTGCCGGGGCAGAACACCCCAACAGGGTGGTGAGCGCCATGACGATCACGACGATCACAATCAATGAGCGATAGAGTTTGCTTTGCATTTTTCCTCTCCTTCAAGTGTTAATATTATACGAATCTTGACAAAGGTTGTAGCAGATGGGCAATATTTGAAATCTTGTTTCCTGAGCATCACCTCCTTTAGACATCGAGTTGATTCAACATTACGGTTTCGACACGGGGGTGAGGAATCTCTACCTGTAACAGGGTTCCACCTCCCGGTTGATGCTGAAGGCGAAAACGTCCGCCCAGCAATGCGACTCTTTCATTAATTCCCAGCAATCCATAATGGCCATGAGCGTTCAATTCATTCAGATCTAATTGTTCCGGAATTCCCTGACCATCATCCATAATTGAAACCAGCAATGTACGTGGGGACGTATGTTGAACTTTTACTTCAACTCTCGTGGCATGAGCATGTTTCCAGACATTATTCAACCCTTCCTGAATAATTCGGAAAATGGAAAGTTCGGTTAACTCTGGCAAACGCCCAAGATTGGGATCCAGATCCAGATGGACTTCGATACCTGTACGATCAGACCACTCCTGAGCATATGATTGTATAGCAGCGCCTAACCCTAAAGAGTCAATAGTAGGCGGACGAAGGTTTCCACAAATCTGTCGAACTTCTCCCACCAGACGCCGGATCTGTTCTCGAATTTGAGCCAGATCTCCCTTTAAACTGGTTGAATTTTCTTCAATCTCTTCAAGACGATAATTGACACTCAACAAATCCTGAATGACATCATCATGGAGTTCACGCGCAAGCGATTTTCTTTCCTCTTCTCTTTCCGAAAGTAAACGCCGATGGGCTTCCTGAAGGGCTAAATTGGCTTGATCCAGGGTGCGCAATTGTTCAGATAATTGCTCAAACAACTGACGGTTCAACGAATCCTGTGCCGCAAGATCTTTTTCCAGCAACATCTGGTAATAACGCAAGCGTTCCATCGACTCGCGCGTCCGATAAATGCCATCTAAAGCCCAGAGCGCTGGTGTTAAGTCACGCCCATCATCATACCCAAATAAAGCGGCTACAACCTCTTCCCGGGATGTGTGATCGGTATCCAGTTCAGCCACTTTTCGTCCCTGCCGAAGGATCAGGATGCGGTCACTGACCTGAAACAGATGATCGAGATTGTTACTGCTGAACAGCACAGCCACCCCTTGGTTTCTCCAGGATTGGACAAGACTCAAGAGACGCTGCTGATTGGGATAAGACAGGAGAATGGTAGGCTCATCAATAATAACCAGTTTCACAGGGTGGGTCAGTAATCTGCCAATTGCAATCATCTGACGTTGTTCGCTGGATAGTTCACCCACCCGTTGATGCAGGTTTGAAACTTTTATATCCAATTGCTGAAGGATCTGGCAGGCTTTTTCATCCATCTGTTTTCGATCCGGAATGCGCCACCAGCCCAAGAACGAAGGCATACCCATTTCGTGTCCCAGGAACAAATTGCTGGTAATATCCAGACGATCTGCCAGTTCAGGTTTTTGGTGAATCACACCGATTTGATAATCTTTGGCATGGAAGGGCCAGTGCAGTCGCTGCGTGCCAAAATAAACATCCCCGTTGTTCGGCGAATACAATCCCGCAAGCATCAGAATCAAGACTGATTTTCCAGAACCGATGCTACCAGCCAGTCCAACCACTTCTCCAGGGTAAAGATCAAAACTCACATTCTGGACAGCAGTCAGAGTGCCGAATGTTTTGGTCAGGTTAATGACCCGTAACAACGGTTCCTGGCTCACGGCTTCCCTCCGGCAGAAGGAAAATCTCCCGATCCCCACATTTTCATCATGGCTTCGACATCTTTTTGCGTCACCACACGTAAGCCGGCATCAATGAAAGCAGGGGTAGATTTTCCATGAACTAATTTATCGTACAGAACCTGGACTGTATCGTATCCCCATGCCCAACAATTTTGATCGATTAATCCGGATACGTATCCATCCCGGAGAAATTCCAGTTCTTCGGGCATGGTATCCCAGGAAACGGTTTTCAGATTGCCGTGTAACGCAGCCTGTTCCCATAACGGCATTGCTCCTCTGCCAGCCAGCAGGGGCCACATGCCCACAAAGAACCATCCGTTTAAGTCAGGATAGGCTTGCATGGTTTCTTCAACAACCTGCACACTCAAGTTAATATCATCGTTGGTGGAACGAACGGCAACTACTTCAATGCCAGGATATTGATCAATGACTTCACGAAAACCGCGAATACGCTCTTCCAGGTTATAGGCTCCGGGTACGCCGGTGAGGATGGCAATCTTGCCCGAATCACCCATTACCTGAATTAACAATCTTGCGGCTTGCTTACCGCCTTCTACATTATCCACTCCCAGGTATGCAAACCTTTTGCTTTGGGGGGAATCCGAATCCCATGTCATCACCGGAATGCCGGCATCAACCGCCTGGTTGATTGGATTAATACAGGCTACGGGGTCATTACAGGAAATAGCGATAGCATCCACCTTCCTGGCTATCATATCTTCAACTACCCTTGCCTGTTCCATGGCATCTGAACTCACCGAGCCGGTGTAGATCACCTCAACTTTTACATCCCCAAAGGCAGACAGTTCTTCTGCCCGCTGAAAAGCACCTTTCCTTCCCAGTTCAAATACGGGGTTATCCAGGGCTTTGGGGATCCAGGCAATTCTTATCGTACGAACCCCACCATCCTGATTGGAACCAGAAGGCTGGCAGGCAGATAAACCCAGAAGGAGCAACAGGAAGAGAGGCATGATACGGAAGCGCATTTTGCTCACTCCTCCTGGAGAATCTTCCTGCGTCTAAAGTAATCCGCCAGTAAGGCTACCAGAGCCGCAACACCAAGAGCGGCAGTTTGCCAGTGTGCCGCAATTCCTAACAGAACCAGGGCATTATTCAGCACCTGGATAAAAGCCGCGCCAAGTAAAACTCCAATCACCCCACCCTCGCCGCCAAACAGGCTCGCACCGCCGATCACCGCAGCAGCGATAATACTCAACTCATACCCTTCGGCGGCGGTAGGGGCGGCAACGCCTAACCTGGCAGTTAGTAATAAACCGCTTACCGAAGCAAGTACTCCGCTCATCACATAAACCAGGGTTTTCACCCGAATATGATCAACCCCGGCGACGACCACTGCCCGCTCACTGTTTCCAAGGGCAAAAATATACGTACCTAATACAGTATTGTTCATCACAAAGGCAACCAGCAACGCTAAAACCAGGGCTATCACCAGAGAGACGGGGATGAGAAAATTACCAAGGACAAAATCAAAACCCAGCGCACGAAAAGACGCGGGTAAGTCACGAACGGGCCAACCCTGTGTCAACCCGAAGATCATCCCCCGGCTGATGCTCATGGTAATTAACGTGGTGATAAAAGCAGGGAGACGAACTTTAGCAATAAAGAAACCATTGACCAAGCCAATGAACGCACCAACCGCCAGCCCCAGCGTTATAGAAAGGCTTACCGGAAGCCCTCCGGTTAAAGCAAACGCGGTGACCACACTGGCAAGTGCCATCACCGCGCCCACTGACAGGTCAATCCCTCCTGTAATGATGACGATACTCTGTCCCAGAGCCGCCAGGGCAATCCAGGCAAAATTTCGCATGAGGTTTAGCCAGTTATTGCGGGTCAGGAAGGTCTGGGTTGAAAAAGACAAGATCACAATTAAGAGAACCAAAACCGTTGCTAAAATGACATCCTGACGAACAAGGAATGAATAAAATACTTTCCTGAAGGACAGTTGTCCCAGACGTTTGATCCACATTCTCATCGTCTCTGTCTTTGAAAGGAAAACCATGTGATTCATAAAATACCTTCCCAGGGCTTTGAAAACAAGTAAGGAATCCCCCAATAGACACAGGGAATTCCCCTAAAGGGGTATTATAATCATTTCCATGAGTGCGTACCGGGTCTTACTTGCTGATGATCACGAAGTAGTCAGAGCGGGTATTCGCCGTGTTCTAGAAGAAATCGAGCATCTTCAAGTGGTTGCTGAAGTCGGGGACGGAAAATCGTTACAGGAGGAAATCAAGAAACATCTCCCCGATCTGGTATTAATTGACGTGACCATGCCGGACTTTGACCCCATACCGGCAATTCATTCTATTCGGTTAAATTATCCCAATCTCAAGATTTTAGTGGTCAGCGCCTATGATGATAATGTGTATGTGCAGGGACTGTTGAGCGCCGGTGTTCACGGTTATCATCTCAAAGATCAACCGCTCAATGACCTGAAACTTGCGGTGCAACGGGTTTTGAATGGCGAACACTGGATTTCGAGCCCTCTGATTGGCAAACTTGTGCATGCGCTATCCAATTCTTCCACCCCAGGCCTAACCTCAAGACAACAGGAAATTTTGTTGTATCTGTGGGAAGGAAAAGATAATCAGCAAATTGCCCGGCTTACAGGATTATCAGTAAAAACCATTGAAAATCATCTGACCCGCCTGTACCGTTTATTGAACGTCCAAAGCCGCCTGGAAGCGGTAAATTACCTCAACCAGCACCCCGAATTACTAGGACACCACACCCCCTCTTCTCCCAATGCCCCTGAACGCCCATCCAAAGCAGATTTTCCTATTGGGGTATTAATTGTGGACGACAACCCCCGTTTTCGGCAACAACTGGCACATGTGATCGGGAAATTAAACGCCCAGATTTCCATTTACGAAAGCGGTGATATTGCATCAGCAGTCATGATCGCGCAGAAAATCAAACCCCTCGTGGCTTTCATAGATGTGGTTTTGAGGGGGGAAGAAAACGGCATACAGTGCACCCGTCGTGTCCGGACAGTTTCCCCTCAAACCCGGACAGTTTTAATCAGCGCCTATCCGGATCGAGAGTTCCATCGGTTAGGCATGGAAGCCGGTGCGATAGCCTTTATCGATAAAAAAGATTTAGACGTGAAGACCTTGAAAACGATTCTGGAAGACTGTATTTCCAGCGCTATGGCATTATCCTGAGCGTTCATGCCGATAATCGTGGTGTATTCCCTTGTCCTCTCTGCTGGTTAATTCCTGAGCCAGTTCGCCGATCATACTGGCTCCATGGCGATACTGGAAGGGCCACATACTGCGCAGGTGGAAAAATGCTACCCTGTCACCGTCATGAAGCACATGGGCTAAATCTGGTTGCACACCCGGCATGGCACTGAGCAATCCATTAATGAAAGTGATGCCCCGTTCCTCTGTGGGCATCTTCATTTGCGTGAGAAGATCGGCTACCGTTGCTCCTTCAGGAAGGTTTATCTGAAGATTGGCAAACCCGGCCTTTGCCTGTTCCCCTCCGTACTTTGCCAGTTCGCCGTACAGCCACACATCTATGCGAATTGTCATGATTTTCCACCTCCAATCGGCGAAAAAATCCCCACTTCATCACCATCTTTCAGTACCGTATCCCATGGACAGGCACGTCCTGCCACAAAGGCCACTTTGACCTCTTCTTCTGGAATTTTTAATACCGTTAGAACGTCCCGGATTGTTGAACCTTCGGGCAAATTTAAAGAGATTGGCTGTCCTGCACGGATACCTTCCACGTATCGGACCAGCGTCGCATACAACTTAACCCTGACTTCCACCCTACCCTCCTAAGGACAACGAACAATATCCTGTGCCCACAAACAATCTGCGCAGGAAGGGTTCCACCCCCAGCATCCTTCATTTCTTTGACGCAAGTCGCAAGTTTCTCTTAAGTCGCAGTCAGGACAGGAAGGAAAATGAAAGCCCATCACTTCACTTCGAAAGCGCACGTACTCTTCACTCATCCAGATTTCGTCCAGTGGGGTTTCGTTCACATTACCCAACAGGTATCGAGAAACCTTTTTTCGCAATCCATCAATGGCAAAGTAATGGTAATTATGCGAAAAAGCATAGCAGGGAGACACTCCGCCATCCCATCCCACCACCACTGCACGGTCATAGACAAAACGACAACGTCGCTCTGCTCCCCAGTGCATGCGGGGCATATCCAGGGTTCCCCACATCACCCATCCGCTGGCACGCACAGGACAGGACCCTCCTTTCAATGGTGCCTGAGGTTCATAGCCATACAAAACTTCGTGAAGCATTTCTTCAGTATAGGGTAACACATTGGTGACCAGAATGCGAGCCGCATTCAAATGGGAAGCCAATCCAGCCAGATGAGGTAATTCCTCTACATTGCTCTTTAAGGCAACAAATTCGATCCCTAAAGCCGGGGTCACCGTTGCCATCTGGCTCTTAATCTGGTTAACGCGGCGAATGTTTTCCAGTACCTGCGCCAGCATCGCGCCTCGCACACTGGAATAAGTTTCCGGTTTCACCCCATCTACCGAAATGACAAGTCGGTCCACCCCTGCCTCTACCAGTTTACGCGCCCTGTCCTCGTTCAATAACAAGCCATTTGTTCCAACCGTTACTGCAATTCCCCGACGGCGAATTTCCTCGATCATCTCGAAGATATGTTTATGGGTGAGCGGCTCGCCAAAACCGGTAAAGACCACTCTCTTTAATTCCGGTAACCGATCTATGGCTTCCAAAATCCGTTCAAAGGTTTCCATGGACATCTGGGCTTCTTCATCTTCCCAGACATTCCGAATGCAGGTCACACAATGTAAATTACAACCCGTAGTCGGCTCAATGTAGAGTTTTCTCACGTCGGGTCGCCGGGGGTGGAGAATTAAATCTCCATCGCGTTCATCCAGCCAGTATTCCGCTCCCGGAGGCATTTGACGGCGTTCCAGAAACGAAAGAGGGAGTTGAAGCCGTCCTTCTCCATCCGCTACGACTTTGGGCATAATATCCTCCCGTTGAGAAAATGGGGGGGCAAAGAAATCCTCTGCCCACCCCATTTTCTAACCAATCAAAAGAGACTAGAGTTCCGCGTACACAGCGTCAAGCACCTCATCAGGAATATCAAAGACCTGATTGTGCGGTGGTAACGGCTCGCGCTTCATGAACTCCGGCACGCGATCATGGGCTTTAGTGAAGCCAGCGGCTTCATTGAAGGCCCGTTCGACTTTGAGGATTTCTCCCCCAATGCGCAGAACATCATCCGCCGTCCACTTGGTGCCTAAAACGCCATTGCATTCATCAATCATGCCCTGATACCCGCTGGCAATATCCAGAATGGGGAAGGCAATGAACAGACAATGCCCGGAAGAGTCAATGAAGGCCGTAGTAGCCTGGAAGGCGCGGCTCAACGCGGCTTTCCCCTCGTTGGACAGCGGATCTGCCTTGCCACCCACACTCAGAATTTCAGGGGCAATGGTATATCCAGCAGTATGGTCTGCTCCCATGGTAGTGGTCGCATAGGTCACGCCAATGCCTTTCACTGCGCGTGGTTCATAGGCAGGCATGCTTTGACCTTTCACAGTCGGAACACGTGTCACTCCCAGAACTTTCCCGGCTGTTTCAGTGCCTGCGCCTAAAATGCGTCCCATGTGAGTGCCTTTGCCCATTTCATGGATCAACTGGATCGCTCCTTTTGCATCACCAAAGGGAATCACTCCGGCTTCCATAGCCACGGCAATGGTGCATCCTGTTTCAATGGTATCCAGACCATAGGCATTGCACAATTGCACCATCTCACCAATGGCATCCAGATCATCAATGCCGCAGTTTGCGCCCAGAGCCCAGTCCGATTCATACTCAACACAGGATGTAATCTCCTTACCATTCTCGTCGTAGAGAGTGTTGGAGCATTGAATGATGCACCCTGGACTGCAAGCGTGGTTGTATAACTCTTTTCCGAGACGCTGTTTATTGGTCTCAAACAGGGCTTCTCCTGCAATCTTTGCTGCACCTTCGAAACGTCCGCTGGAGAAGTTACGCGTGGGCAAACCGCCAGCCTCATTGAGGATATTGATGAGCACCGCCGTGCCAAAAGAGTTCAAGCCGCCTTTCGGTTTGGTAATGTCATGGGAGCGGATAGCGTCAATCATCTTCTTGCGCCCTTCATCAAAGAGGGCTTTGTCTACAATTTCAACTCCTGGCGCTCCTTTTGCGTCAATCACGATGAACTTGACGCGTTTGCTCCCCATTACAGAGCCCAAGCCACCACGTCCGGAGTATCGGCTCGGCCGCTTTGCCAGATCATTGTAGACAATGCCGGCATTCCCATAACCGTACTCGCCAGAAACCCCGCAACCGGCAAAGGAAATGCGATCCCCAAAGCGTTCAAACAATTTCGGCGATACCTCATAGAGATCTTTTCCGGTGTACTCAGTGGCATCAAAGAATTCCACCCTGGGTTTCCCTGCGTCAGCATCCCAGGAAAGATGAATACCCCAGAATGTCTTCTTATCTTCCGGGAGCCCCTCAAGGATTAACGCCTTGATCCGCATCACTGCCAGATCATGCGCCCAGGGTGACCCTGCATTAGACTCCTTGATACCGCCAGTCAAGGGAGATTTACCGCCTGCAGAGACGCGTGCGGAAGTAGGCGCGGATGTTCCGGTGACTATCCCAGTGGCAAAAACCAGTTTGTTGCTTGGTCCCAATGGATGTGCCAATGGAGGCACTTCATCATAAATGATATGAGAGGTCAATCCTCGCCCTGCCAGGTATTTATATTTCTCTGGCACATCTTCAAATTTGACGCTCCGATCCGTCATATTAATTCTGACAATCCACATAGTCCGTTCCTCCTTTGGATGTTAAAATGCAAATTGGTTTGAGATTTTTCTGCAGGAAAATCCTCTCTTTACACACCTCCTTGTTATATTCAATAACCGGTCGGAAATGAACTTAATCAGCAGTTTTCCAAATTCCCCTTTATCCGGAAAACGCCAGGTCCACACCACATTATGATTTGTACTTATAAGGGGTTTTTCCAGTAAAACTATTTCAAAATTAAAATTATATGATTTTTTCTATTGAGTCAATGATGCAAAATATCACTTTTTTCTTCTCCTTTCCAATCCAAAGGGATTGGAAAAACTGAAATTTGAGTATGGTATAATGCCAGCAGTCGGGAGTACCCGTTCATTCTGGTAAATAAGGAAACTATGACTGGCGAAACCCAATCACCAAACACAAAAATTTGTCCCACCTGTGGGACTCGACTGGCAAACAATGCACCCCGCTGTACAGTTTGCGGTACGGTGCTCATTGAAAGTGAAGGGAAATCAACACAAGAGAGGGGCATTCCTGAAATTACTCTCAGCCTTCCTGCCCTTCTGGGTCTGATTATTCTGCTCCTGGCAGTGGGTGCAGGAACGGTTTATGCTGTGTATCAATTTACTCAGCCAGCCCCTCAAGCGGCTACGTTGCCCACCCTGACACCTTCTATCACACCGACACAGACTCTGACACCGACACCCTCCCCAACGGCAACTCTGGAGCCAACCGCTACAGAACGTCCGCCGTTTGAATACAAAGTAGCCCCTCTGGATACGTGTATTTCTATCGCCTCTACTTTCAATGTATCGGTGCAAAGCATCATCATCCTCAACAAACTTCCAGCGGCCTGTGATACACTGGTAGTTGGACAGACCCTTCTCATCCCCTATCCAACGGTAACCCCTACTCCTCTTCCGACAAACACGCTGGATCCAACTCAACAGGCCGAAGCATCCTGTGAAAAACTGGAGTACACCGTTACCGAAACCGATACGCTGAGCAAAATTTCGGCAAATTACGGAGTGAGCGCTCAAGCCATCAGAGATTACAATGGATTACCCGGTGACATCATTTTCCCGGGACAAAAATTGATCATCCCGTTGTGCGAGCGTGGACCAAAACCCACTCCTACACCCACCCCTATTCCCCCTTACCCGGCCCCTAATCTGTTGCTTCCAACCGATGGTGCTTCATTCCTGTCTCAGAATGACATCATCACCCTGCAGTGGGCAGCCGTCGGCGAACTGAGGCCCAATGAAGCCTACGCCGTCACCCTGATTGACGCAACCGATAGCAGTAAAGGGAAATTTGTGGCATACGTAACCGACACAAAGTACATCATCCCTGAGGAATTGCGTCCAACGGATGGGAAACTTCATATTTTCCGCTGGTCCGTCCTGCCGGTCCGCCAAACCGGAACAAATAAAGAGACCAACGAACCCATTTGGGAACCTGCAGGAAGCGTGAGTGCCGAGCGAGTGTTTGCCTGGGCAAGTAAATAAGGAAATGTGAGAATATAACAAAACAGGCTGTCAGCAATATGAACTGGCAGCCTGTTTTGTTCAAACTCACATTTTTTATTCGTGTTCCTCCAGGAAGCGCGCAGCTTGCATTGCCGCCGCAGCCCCCATCCCGGCAGAGGTGATGACCTGCCGATAAATCGGATCAGCCGCTTCACCAGCCGCATAAACCCCGGGAACACTGGTTTGCATCTTCTTGTCGGTGATGATATAACCGCCTTCATCCATCTCCAGTTGCCCCATAAAGAGCTGAGTATTCGGCTTATGACCAATGAAGATGAATACGCCATCTGTTGGGAAGGTACTCTCTTCTCCGGTGACCACGTTCTTCAACCTTACACTTTTTACCGCATCCTCCCCCAGAATTTCTGTAACCACCGTGTTCCAGATAAATTGAATTTTTGGATTGGCTTTGGCACGGGATTGCAAAATGGCTCCAGCCCGTAAAGTATCCCGACGATGGATAATGGTCACTTTCGTTGCGTAACGGGTGAGGAAGAGCCCTTCTTCCAAAGCGCTATCCCCCCCGCCAATGACCACAACCTCTTTATCTTTGAAGAACCATCCGTCGCATGTGGCACAGTAAGAAACGCCTTTGCCAGTCAGTTCTTTTTCACCCGGCACGTTAAGATGATTGGGGCTTGCTCCTGTAGCAATGATGAGGGTCTGGGCTTTTATTTCCTGTCCACTTTCTGTTTCAATGACAAAGGGACGCCGGGATAAATCCACCTTACTGGCAATATCAAACTCAATCCGAGCGCCAAACCTCTCGGCTTGTTTTTGAAACAGTTCACCCAGTTGAGAACCGCCTACGCCATCTGGAAAACCCGGGTAGTTTTCAATAGTGTGGGTCAAAGCCGCCTGTCCTCCCAGTTCCATCCCTGTCAGCACCAGTGGATTTAACTCTGCGCGAGCGGCGTAGAGCGCCGCAGCAAGCCCGGCAGGTCCTGAGCCTAAAATCACCACTTTATAAGGATGGTGCTCTTTCTCTTCTTCGGCATGTGAAGTCAAATTGATCAGGTTGAAGTCCATAATTCACCTCTTGTTCAGGATTCAAAAATACACCTTTTATTAGACGATGTCTCACCCTAAAAGTTACACTTCACCAGTGGCTCGATCCGTAATCTCGAGAGCACGATCAATCACCTCAAACCCCTCACGTAGTTGATCCGGCGTAATAATCAATGGCGGAAGAAGCAATACAGTATGCCAGTGGGTATACAAAAATACCCCGTGATCCAGAAGATATTTACGGAGAGCTGTCATTTCAGGGCTGGAACCATTGAATGGAGCCATCGGTTCCCGCGTTTTACGATTTTTCACCAGTTCGATGGCCCCAAACAAACCAATCGAACGAACTTCTCCGACGGAGGGATGCCTTTCTACCAGTTCATCCAGCATTTCTTTCATAACGGTTCCCATTTCGGCGGCATGTTCAACCAGATGCTCATCTTTCATTACTTCGATCACCGCCGCGGCTGCCGCTAAAGAGATGGGGTGTCCATTGAACGTTAACCCTCCCACATATTCACGATCCCTGAAAAACTCGAAAATCTCTCGTCGCATGGCTACAGCGCCTAAAGGGGCATACCCTGAAGTCAGCCCCTTTGCCATGGTCATTAAATCGGGTTTAACGCCCCAATGATCCACAGCAAACCAGCGCCCTGTTCGCCCAAATCCGCTCATCACCTCATCGCAAATCAATAAGATTCCATACCGATTACAAATGGCACGCACCCCTTCGAGATATCCTTTTGGAGGCACAATCACGCCATTGGTTCCGGTTACGGTTTCCAGCAAAATGGCCGCAATGGTATGAGGTCCTTCATACTGGATGATTTCTTCCAGATGATTAAGGTAATCCTGCGAGAACTGTTCTTCAGTCACTTCTGGATGATGGGTGTGAAATGTGGAGCGATAACGATACGGATCCAGAAAATGAACCACTCCAGGCATCACCATCGGCTCCCAGGCTATCCGCCGGGGATCACCAGTCAAAGCAAGCGCTCCATGGGTCGCTCCATGATAGGAACGATAACGGGTAAGAATTTTGGGGCGCCCGGTGTATGCCCGGGCAAGTTTGATGGCATTCTCATTGGCATCTGCCCCACCAAGGGTATAAAGAAAATGGGTGAGCCCTTCGGGGACAATTTCTCGCAATAATTTTCCCAGAACTGCCCGAGGACGGGTTGCCATCCCTGGACCTGCAAAAGCAAGTTCCCTTGCCTGGGATGCAATTGCCTCAATGACCCGCTGATTTCCATGTCCAATATTCACACACATCACCATGGAGTTGAAATCCAGATACTTCTTCCCGTGAACGTCCCAAAAATAAACCCCTTCAGCCCGTTTTACTGGAATTGGGTTGACTTTACCTTGAGCGGACCAGGTCCAAAAGTTGGTTTCCAGAGAGGCTGAAAGGATATCCTCATCCGAGATGTTTATCATATTGGGTTTCCTTTCTGTTGGAACTTGCCAATGTTATTGTATTATAATCTCTGCAATCTATCACCCGGTGTGTAAACGTGAATAACCTGACTGATAAAGAATCACCCTGTACCCCACAAGAAGCCATGGAAGCATGCAAAGGGAAAATCCATCCATCCGCCATTCGCGGGATTCAAGCATTCAATCAAAAGCAATATTTTGAAGCCCACGAAGAATTAGAAATTGCCTGGCGGGCAGAAAAAGGAGCACTTCGACATGTGTATCGCGGTATCCTCCAGATAGGGCTAGCCTATTATCACATTCTAAGGGGAAATTACCGGGGAGCGGTAAAAATGTTTACTTACAGCCGATACTGGCTATCTCCGTTCCCTGATATCTGCTGTGGAATTCAACTGGGGAAATTGCGACAGGACGCCCTACAGTCTGAAAACACTCTTCTCCAGTTGGGAGAGGCAAAGATGTCTCAATTCCCTCTTGAACTTTTTAAACCTGTTTTAATGGAGCAATCAGAAGAATGAGCAAAGAACTTCTCTTTTTCAATAAAAATTTTCTGGTAACCGGTTCTGGTAGAGGAATAGGGAAAGCCATTGCGCTTCATCTGGCTCAATTAGGGGCAAATGTGGTAGTGAACTTCCATCGAAATGAATCGCCAGCCCAGGAAGTTGCCAGTCAGATCAAAGAAATGGGAAGGCAAGCCCTGGTTATTCGCGCCAACCTGGCAAAGCCGGAAGACATTGACCTGCTCTTTGACACGATAGAGAACGAGTGGGGTGCACTGGATGGTTTTATCAGCAACGCGGCTTCCGGCTTCAATCGTCCTGCCCTGCAACAGAAAGTTACTGGATGGGATTGGACAATGAATGTGAATGCACGAGCATTCCTTTTTGCAGCCCAAAGGGCTGTGCCTCTGATGGAAAAACGAGGTGGCGGCAGTATTGTCGCAATTTCCAGCCCCGGCTCCCATCGTGTTTTGCCCGATTACGTGGCTGTAGGAGCCAGCAAAGCAGCATTAGAAGCACTGACTCGGTATCTGGCAGTGGAATTAGCCCCCAGAAACATTGTTGTGAACGCCGTTGCTCCCGGACTGGTTCTGACGGATGCATTACAGCATTTTGCATCGTTAAGCAACCCGGAAACGATACCCCATGCAATTGAAAAAACTCCCGCAGGACGGTTAGTCACCCCGGAAGATGTTGCAGGCGTGGTAGCCTTCCTGTGTTCTCCGGAAGCCTTCATGATTCGCGGGCAAGTGATCATTCTGGATGGGGGTTACACTTTACCTGTTCCCTAAATGAGTTCACCAGCCACTGGCACTAAAAATTTCTCGAAGAAATTCCGTTCGTTCTTCATCTGTCATCGGGCGGGGACGGGCATAATCTTCCAACATGGCCGTTAACAACTGGGTATTGATATGTTTTCCCTGATAAAAAACATGCCTGTCTAAAAACTCGCGTCTGGTTCCGGGGACAGGAATATCCATCTGATCAAAAAACAAATTGCCCAAGCCATAATGGATAAAAGCACCGTGATAAAACTCCAACGCCTGAGGGAAATGTGCCTGACTTCCGCTGAGAATCACCGCACCTGCCTGTGCCAGCCTTCGGAAATCCCTTTGTTGCGTCTCAGAGGCAGGAGATTGATAAACTTCCGTATGCTGAAGGGTAACTACAGGAAGAAATCCCTGATCCCGAAGGGATTGAATCTGCCCTTCTAAACGGTCAAAATCGCACTTTGCTGCTCCAGGTTCTTCGTCAGTCGCCCATACGGAAGGTGGACCTGCGTAATTACACCCCAACAGGGCAATCCGATTGCCATGGTGTTCAATTAACAGCGGCTGTGAGGCTTCTCCGGCATTCCATCCCCCGGCATACCACATCCAGCCCTCTTTCTGGAATTGCTCCAGGGAATAAGCAAAGGCATCCCTACCCCAGTCGGTATTGTGATTTCCACTCAACTCGATTATTTCCACATCAATGGCACGGAATAACTCCAGATATTCCGGACGGCTACAAAACATCAAACTGGTCTGGTTGGGGTTTGCTGGCGGACATTTTGGGTTAAAGGAGACTTCATTGCTGATGTGAAGGAAATCTGGCTCAAGCAACCAGTTCAAAATATCCTGAGCCGGGTACGTCATTCCCAGTGTTTCCATTTTCCATCCAATGGCTCTTACTAAGGCAGTGGTCCCGGTCAGCATTAAGGTGGTCATGAATTGTGGATCACGATTGGTACGATGTTCTACCAGCCATTGAAACATGTCCTCCGGAAGCGGAGTTTCGCTCTTAATTGAAAAATTTACCGTTAACGGGTAACCTTCCAGAGCCCCTTGTTGTAAGGGGGATTTTCCATCAATGCTCAGAACTTTCCATTGGGGGATGATTTCTTCAAACGGCACTATTGCCCAGGATTGATCCTGCCAGGCGCGATTCAAAAGTTCATCTGGAGCAACCTGAGAAACATTCTCCCCACAATTTCCTAATAACCAGAACATTGCATGATATGTAGATGGTGATACCAGTAACGAACGTGAATCTTCGCCACGCCAGATTCGAAGTAGAACATCCAGAGAGATATCATCCTCAATTGTCGGGAATGGTGCTACCAGGGCATAAACCCATGTTATCGTACCATCCATGGATGGAACAACCTGAACTGCAGACGAATCCGGGTGCTCAGAGATTTGCCAGCCGGATGGATATGGAACGCTGCTGCGGAAAAACTCTGGAACTGCCGGAGAAAAGTACACTGCCTGAAAACTTGCCGGTTTCAGCGGAGAGTCCTCCAATGGAGGAATGGGGGTATCCGCAGGTAGGAGCAAATTTGAAGCCCTTCCATTTGTTGGCTCTACGGGTTGAAAGGGCGTCAATGTCGGTTGTGGTACAGACAATGGCTTTGATGACTGAACTTTTCCTGTGCAGGAAGAAATCAGAAGCACCATCAAGAGACACAGCAAAATGTATAGATTCTTTCTCATCACTACCACAGGCTTGCCTCAAACACCTTTTTTAACAACGAGAGAGATTCATCTTGCGTCATGAGACGCGGGCGAGAATAATCTTCAAGGCGAATCGGGATCAACCACACACCGAGATATCTACCCTGGTAAAACACATGCCAGTCAATGAAAGCCTGACTGGTAAGAAAGGTATCAGTTTGATCGAAGAATAAATTCCCTAATCCAAAATGAATCAGGTTGTTTTCTATGAACGAAAATCCCTGCGGCGCGTGAGACTGGCTTCCACTCACAATAACCGCACCTGCCTGAGCCATTTGCAGATAATCTCCCGGGCGCTGCATGGGGGCTGGACGATAATCCTCGGTTTCAACGGACTGGAATGTTACAATCGGAAGAACTCCCTGAGACCGTAGAGAAGACACCTGTTCTTTCATCCAGGATAAATCACAGCGTGCCGCACCGGGGGAATTTTCACCTGCCCAGGCTATTTCTGGACCAGCCTGATTACAACCAATGAATGCCAACCGGTTTCCATGGTTTTCAATGAGGAGCGGCTTGGACGCCTGTGCCTGTGCCTCGCCTCCGCCAAAAACCTGCCAGCCCCGCTCTTGATATAACGAGAGAGAATAGAGATACGCCTCTACTCCCCGGTCCAGGTTGTGATTTCCGGTCAATTCCACAATGTCAGTCCCCACGGCTTCCAGAAGTTGGATATATTCCGGAGGACTGCAAAAAAGAGCTTCTCGCAACTGGGCTTTTTCAGGAGGACATTCCGGGTTAAACGAAACCTCATTGCTGATATGGGTTAAGTCAGCAGAAGAAAGCAGTGCACCGATATTCTCCTGAGGGTATAAAACGCCCTTTTCATTCATCCGCTGTGCTGTACGACGGGATAAGGCAGTTACTCCTGTCATTGCCAGAAAAGTGATCTGTTCCCTTCGATAATGAGCAAACAGGTTCTTATCAGCCTGTATGCTCAGGGTAATCGGTTGCTTCATCACCATACGGACAGGGACTCCAAGAGAGTAACTCTGGGGAAAAAAATTTGAATCAAAGGGAGAAATACCATCTACAGGAAGCGCACGCCATCTGGATGTCAGATGATCAAAAGGAAGAATAGCCATGGCACCAGGAGTCTTCCAGACTTTTTCCAGCATCAAAGACTCCTCCATTACCTCGATGCTGTTCGAAGTTGGCTCTCCCCAGTAAGCGTTAAACACCTTGAAAGTTTCGGGGCTCATTAACAGGGGAAAAGAGAGCGTTCCCCACCAAATATCTTTGAGAGTCTTAAGGCTTTCAGACATCTTTGGCTCTGGAAATGCGACTGCCAGAGAATATACCAACACGCCTGCCTGTATTGCATTAATCCCCTCTGGAGCCCCAATTTCAAAAACCCCAATCGAATTTTCCGGGTTATCAGCCACAGTAAACAATTTATCCTGCAGGATTAACTCTCTCGCAAACGGAGGAATTGCCCCATCAAACCAGATGGGGAATGCTCCCGCAGTGGGAACGTCCGTAGCCACTACTGTAGGGGTGTTTTCAGAGAGGGAAAAAACCTTCGTCGTTTCCACCGGAAGGGAATTCTCGGGTTGGGTGGGGGAGACCTCAACGGTTGAAGGGACACAACCGGAGAAAAGCAGGAAAATCCATCCAATGGAAAACCACAAAGATATTCGAGACACGCCCTAATTATACTCTGCAGGTGATTTTGCCTCCCTTTTTCACAAGCCTGTACAATTTGATGGTTTTTGATAGGGAACACCGGTAGAATGAAAGTATCAAAAGCAGGAGATAAACTATGCGTGAAGTGGCAGTTCTGGGAATCGGACAAACCAAAATTGATGAACAATGGGAAAAATCCCTGAGGGAACTGGCTGGAGAAGCAGTTCTTGCCGCTATGCTGGATGCGGGTATTACCAGAGCAGATGCTCTGTATGTTGGAAATATGATGAGTGGCTCGGCAAATCACCAACAGCATTTGGGAACTTACATTGCCGATTGGGTAGGCATAAAAAACGCTGAAGCCCTGCATATAGAAGACGCTTGCAGTTCGGGTGCAGCGGCATTCCGCAGCGCAGTCATGGCAGTTGCCTCTGGAGCCGTTGATGTGGCAATAGCCGCCGGGGTAGAAAAAATGACGGACTCCCCGGGGAGTGAGATCACCGCTGAATTAGCCACAGCCGCCGATCAGGATTGGGAAGCCAGCCAGGGATTATCATTCGTCGCGCTGAATGCGCTGATCATGCGCCGTTATATGTATGAATACAAATGGGAACGGGATCACTTTGCGGGCTTTTCCATCAATGCGCATGCCAATGGAGCCCACAACCCCTTTGCCCGATTCCAGGAACCCATCAGTGAGGCTCAATATCGTAAGGCACCCATGATTGCTGAGCCGATTAATCTGTTAGATGCTTCTCCGATGGGCGATGGCGCTGCTGCTGCAGTTCTCGTGCCGGCTGAAATGCTGAGAAGAGGAAACGGCAGGAAAGTTATCCGCGTGGTAGGATCTGCTGCCGCAACAGATACCATTGCCATCCATCACCGGAAAGATCCTTTGTGGCTTTCTGCGGCTGAAAAATCAGCCAGACAGGCATACAGCCAGGCTCAAATTGAACCCAAAGATATTGATTTATTCGAAGCCCATGATGCCTTTACCATTATGGCTGCACTTTCTCTGGAAGCCTGCGGCTTTGCAGAAAGAGGGCAGGGACCACGCCTTGCCATGGAAGGGGAAATCCGTCCCAATGGAAGAATTCCAATAGCAACACGAGGTGGTTTGAAAGCCCGCGGGCATCCTGTAGGTGCAACAGGAATGTATCAGATTGTGGAGGTGGTTCAACAACTCCGCGGAGAAGCCGGAGCCACTCAGGTAGAAGGGGCACGGTACGGCATGGCTCAAAACATTGGCGGCAGTGGCTCGAACATCATTACCCATATCTTAATGTGCGAATAACTTTTTCCCATTCGCTGGAGCCGGCATGAGCATACTCTCAATGCCGGCGTTTTGTTTTCATCCCTCAAAAATTGGGTTATAAATACTTCTGGAGCGCAACATGAAGCAAATCACCCGGGCAGTCCTTCAGGAGTATCGTCAATACACTTTTCGGCTTCAACCAGATCATCGGTTAAAAAGCCCTGAGGTAGCGCTTGATTATATTCAGGAAAGAGGATATATCTTATTCTGGCCCTGCCGTGGAATTGAATTCCCCAGTCTGTGGACTGCAGTTGCGGGAAACCGTCCCGTTGCCGATGAACACGATGACCCGGGGCACATCACCTGGGGATGGAAGGATGAATGGCTGGGAAAACACCTCGTGTATTATGGCAGGGTGATCCGACGAAAAAACACTTTCATTTCTTTAGACCTTCTCCCTTATTTTTATGCTTTATCGCCAAACTATGGCAACCCGTATGAGGATTACCTGATTGACTACACTGCAGGAAAACTTTCCGCTGAAGCAAAAGCAGTATATGAAGCACTGATCAAAGAAGGTGCACTGGATACCCTATCCCTGAGAAAAGCCGCTCGCCTGGCAAGCCGTTCCAGCGACTCTGCCTTCAACCGCGCTCTTGAGGAACTCCAGATCACCTTTCGCATTGTTCCGGTTGGGGTCGCGCAGGCAGGTGCATGGAAATATGCCTTTATTTACGATCTAACCGCCCGGCATTTTCCAAATTTAATTGAGGATGCGCACCCTATTTCCGAATGGGATGCACGAAGAGTTATTGTGCAGAAAGCCATACAAAGTCTAGGTGCTGTCCAGTTGTCAGATCTGGGTCGACTTTTTCCCTGGGAAAAGCCCCTGCTGGAAAGGACCTGTCTCACTTTAGTAGAAAGAGATGTCATTGCAGGGCAAATTTCGATTGATGCGTCGCAACCCGATTATTTCTGTGTGCCAGATCTGTTGAAAATTTAATTCGGTTTCATGAAACTGCCCAGACAATTGAAAGGTATAATCAAATCAAACCTAAGAGAGGGATGGATATGGAATTTCATGTTTCCCGTCAGGCTCGTGATCGCTATCACTTTGACTTAAGTCTTTTCGGATATCATGGCAATGTCATTTTTGCCAATTTCCACGCTGCCCGTTTATTTGCTCAAAAGATTAATCAGCACCGGGACCTGGTCAATTACCCGGAGCAGGCAGTAAAAGCGGGGCAAATTAATGCCCTGGGGTTGATGGATGAAATTTTTCATCATGTTACAGCCCTTTACCAGCAGCAAAGGAATCCTCAGACTTTTACCAAAGCGCTCCAATTCCTCACAGAACAATTTGGAAGTTCTGAAGTAGAACATTTATTGCTCAATTTTATCCAGGAGTTTCCACCCCTCTCCGTCTATCTGGGGCAAGTGACTCCCGAGGAGTATTTAGAGGGGGAAACGGAAGGGGTTCCCAACCGGGAAGCCCTGGTTGAGGAACTGATGATGCTCTGGATCACCAACCAAAATCCGGCAACAAATCCTTTCGTGGAATTGTTTGATGACGACAGACTTGCATCTACCACAATTTACAAACCCTTTATCCAGTCTCTGCATCAGTTTTTTGAAACCCAACCTCCCTTTGGACCGGATCGTCAAAATTTGATAGATTTTTTACGCAGTCCAGCCATTGCTGTACCTTACTCATTGACCGGACAACTGGAGTACATCCGGGAGCGCTGGGCTGAACTTTTAGGCAGGTTCCTGTATCGTCTTTTATCCAGTCTGGACCTTGTAAAAGAAGAAGAAAAAGCCTCGTTTTTCGGTCCTGGTCCTACTCTGATTCCGGTTTATGACCGGTATCAAATGGGTGAACTTGAGGTTGAGGCGTTCAGCCCGGATCGAGAATGGATGCCTCGCCTTGTCTTACTGGCAAAGAACACATATGTATGGCTCTATCAACTCTCCCAAAAATATCAACGTCCGATTCAACGACTGGATGAAATTCCTGATGAAGAACTGGCAGAACTGGCAAGCTGGGGCTTTTCCGGGTTGTGGCTGATTGGATTATGGGAACGCAGTCGGGCATCCGCTCGAATCAAACAACTTTGTGGTAATCCCGATGCCATTGCCTCGGCTTATTCTCTCTATGACTATGAAATTGCCGCAGATTTGGGTGGAGAAAGTGCTTATCAAAATTTGAGAGACCGGGCATGGAAATATGGAATCCGGCTGGCATCGGATATGGTTCCTAACCACATGGGGATTGATTCGCGATGGGTTGTGAATCATCCCGACTGGTTTATCCAGCTGGATTACAGTCCGTTTCCCTCTTATACCTTCTCAGGTCCAGATTTATCGAGCGATCCTTCTGTAACCATTCAAATAGAAGATCATTACTACGACCGCACCGATGCCGCCGTGGTCTTCAAATACTACGATCATCGTGATGGACGCACCCGTTATATCTATCATGGAAATGATGGCACGAGCATGCCCTGGAATGACACTGCGCAGTTGAATTACCTCATCCCGGAAGTCCGGGAAGCCGTCATTCAAACCATCCTGCAGGTAGCCCGACGGTTCCCCATCATTCGATTTGATGCCGCAATGACCCTGGCAAAACGGCACTATCAGCGCCTCTGGTACCCGGAACCCGGCACAGGCGGCGCCATCCCATCCCGTGCTGAACATGGTTTGACTCGCGAACAATTCAATGTTGTATTTCCCAAAGAATTCTGGCGCGAAGTCGTTGACCGCGTTGCTCAGGAAGCGCCCGATACTCTTCTGCTTGCTGAAGCCTTCTGGTTGATGGAGGGATACTTTGTTCGCACGTTAGGAATGCACCGTGTTTATAACAGCGCTTTCATGAACATGCTTCGAAACGAGGAAAATAACAAGTATCGAGCATTGATTAAGAACACCCTGGAATTCGATCCGGAGATTCTGAAACGTTATGTTAATTTTATGAATAACCCCGACGAACGAACAGCGGTCGATCAATTCGGGAAGGGAGACAAATACTTTGGTATTTGCGTACTGATGTCCACTCTCCCCGGTCTGCCTATGTTTGGACATGGACAGTTGGAAGGGTATTCCGAGAAATATGGCATGGAATTCCGGAAACCGATGTGGAACGAACAACCCGATCAGGATCTGATGGAGCGTCACCGCCGGGAGATCGCACCTTTACTCCACCGTCGGGCATTGTTTGCAGGCATTGACAACTTCCTTTTCTATGATTTTGTCACCCCGAATGGATGGGTGGATGAAAATGTTTTTGCCTACACCAATGGAATTGGAAACCAGAGAGCCCTGGTGGTTGTGCATAACCGGTTTGCCAGCACCGAAGGATGGATCAGAACCTCCACCCCATTCCTGGTGAAAGGACAGGGAAACCGTCCTTTAGTCCAAAAGTCGCTTTCAGAAGGGCTTGGGCTTCATACAGAAGAGGGCTGGTATACCATCGCCAGAGATCAAGTAACCGGTCAGGAGTACCTCTTCTCAAACGCAGAAATTGCTCACAATGGCTTGCACCTCTCGCTGAACGCCTATGAATATCATGTGTTCATGGACTTTCAACAGGTGAAAGACGACGAATGGCAATCCTACAAACAACTATACGAATATTTGAATGGGAGAGGAGTACCCAATATTCAAGAAGCCATTCGCGAACTGGTTCTGCGACCCGTTTTAACAGCATTTCGTGAGATCATCCATCCGGGATATATCCGGTATCTGGTAGAGAGTCGTCTGAAAACTCCCCAGCAGACATTATCCGTTCATTTGTTAGAAGAAGCAGAAGGAAAATATAACCGTTTGCTGGATGGTGCATCGGCAATCAGCGGATATAACCTCAACCGAAAAGAAATGCTCTCCAGCATGAAGCTCACCCTCCAGACAGCGCTCTCCATCCAAATCTTAAGTAGCCGTTATCCATTACCAGGCTCGAAGAAATACGCTCAGGCAATGAGTTATCTGGGAAGCGGCATCTCTCAAAATCCCGATGCTCACTGGCTGACTCTGATTGGTTGGATCTTCACCGCGAATTTAGGGAAAATTGCCGGCGTTGAGGATGTATCGGGCTTGTCCCGTTCCTGGTTGGACGAATGGCGGCTTTCAAAAGCCATCTTTGACAGCGGGCTGGGACTTGGGCTCAACGAACAACAATCCTCACGGGCTGTTTCCATGGTACGGATCTTAATCGAACAGCAAAACTGGTTCGAGGAGAATCTGAAAATCCCGGTGCGTCAGCTCATGCAGAAATGGCTGGAAAACGATGAAATTCGCCGCTACCTTGGGGTAAATCGCTACAAAGAGATCCTCTGGTTTAATCAGGAGGCGTTTGAGGAATTTGTCTGGTGGATGTATCTGTTATCTGTATTTGAGACTCTACTCAGTCCCAATGCCAGCGCCGGATTCTTTACCGAACGAGCCATTTTAGGCTTTGAAGTTGTTCAGAAACTGTTGAAAGGATTGAAGGCTTCCCAATATCAAGTCGCCAAACTGCTCGAAGCACTTTAAACCTTCTCTTTCCAGAATTCCCGGGCGCGCTGGAGATGCCTGCTGAAAACCTCAGCGGCAGTTAATCCAGTGCGCCAGGATTTCACCTCTTTCAATTTTTTCAATACCACATCCGAAAGGTCTTTTTCACAAGCCATTTGGGTAAGCCAAATGGCTTGTGCGGCATAAGCCACATTGTTTTTCGGTTCGATTCGGTCAAAGTCATCAAAAAACCAGCCGCAGGATGTAAACATCCGCTGGCGTTCATACTGAGCCCGAAGGAGAAGGTGCAATTTTTCGCGTCCCACCGAATCCAGAGTCTTACCCGTAACCTGCTCGTATAACATGTCCAGATGCACTTCCCCAAAGACTACACGGATATACTGATGGCGGAGTTCCCAGGGATCTTTTCCATCATTCCCCACCCAATCCAGATATGCCTGGTCAACAACTTCAGCAATTTCATTGAAGGCTTCTCTTAATGGGGCTTTCCAGGATGCATGTGGCGTACAGGCACACTCTCCAGACCAGCGCAACACCCCATGATGACAGGACCAGGATGAGGGTTCAATGATTTCTACGGTGTCGGTAACTGGAAATTCTTTCAGCCAGCGAGCCGGGTACATCAGTTCAATGGGCTTATCCTGAATGGCACCATCTACTAAATAGGCTAAAAATTTATCTCGAAAGGCTTGATGATGCCCGTACAGTTCTCCATCGGATGCCAGCAAAGTTAATGCAGGCATGCCCCCATTTTGATTTACCCATTTCACTTTGGGAAGAAGAAATTCCTGCACAAAAGAATCGGCATTGACGGTTGCACCAGGGTCAAAACTCAAACGAGTGCTGATCAATTGGTCATAAAAGAAAATGGCTAACGATTTTCCGCCAGGTAATACTACCCTGTACGGGTGGGCAGGAGAAACCGGGATGCCTTTCCCCTGCCATGGAGCCAGAATGGTAAACTGAATGCCGTTTTCTGCCAGGACTTCGAGAGTTTCGATATCCACAGCCGTTTCTGGCAGCCACATCCCCTGAGGAGAATGTCCAAACCGCATTTCGAAATCGTAAATTCCCCAGCGTACCTGGGTGATTTTATCCGAACGGGTAGCCAGAGGCAAAATGGTGTGATTATAAGCCTGTGCCATTGCATTGCTGACCCCATAACGTTCTACATTTGATTGGGCCTGTTGAATGATACGTTTGAGGGTAATGGGGTCATAATCAAACATCCACTCCATCAGAGTAGGACCCATGTTGAATGAGATTTTTTCAAAATTATGCAGGATAGCATTGGGATAGTAACACTGAGCATGAATCCTTTCGTTCCAGTTACGAAAGGGAGCAGCCCCGGGTTCAACCGGAATCACCCCGGTCAAAGGATCTTCGCGTGGAGGCTGGTAGAAGTGAGCGTGAACACAAAAATATAATGGCTTCATGCCATTTGATTATCCTGCAGTTTTCAAATAATGTAAACGATGGGTAAAGCGTTCTGGCATGATACCCAGAAATCGAGGCAACGTATCCAGGGTAGTGATTCTATCCGTTGCCAGATAATCAAGCAAATACGTCGGTAAAAACATGGATGGTTTGTGTCTGGAATACCTCTGGGACAAAAGACGCAAAATACCCGGTGACATCGGCACAAACGTTCTTCGCAAGCCCAATACCTCTTTAATCGATTGACAAACCTCTCGAAAGGTCAAATATTCTGGTCCTCCCAGAGAAAACAACTGGTTTTCAGCGCGAGGATCTTCCAGGAAGAGGGGCAAAGCCATCACCAGATCACCAATCCATAAGGGTTGTACAGAAGTTCGGCCCTCTCCCGGAAGCAAGAAAAAACCCGGAGATTTTCTCATGGTTACCGCAATTGGCAGGGTGAAATGATCGCCCGCACCAAATATCATGCCAGATCGAATGATAGTAAATGGTATACCCGACCGCAAAATAACTTTTTCCACCAATCCTTTGGCTTTGAGGGAGGGGAAAGCAGATAAACGATCTGCTCCTAAATGACTCAAGTACATTACTCGTTGAACCTTAGCACGAGCAGCAGAATGGAATAGCACTTCAGCAAAAGTTTTCTCAAAGGATAAATGTGATTCTGGATTCTCTGAGTGTTCTGCACTTGCAAGATGAATGATCTGGGTAACCCCTTTCAGTGCAGACTGAATTCCCCTCTCATCGTCAGGATTACAAATAACCGTTTCCACAGAAACACCTTCCGGAAGAAGCGGGGTAAATGGGGATGGACGCAAAAGGATACGAACAGAATATCCCAGTTCGACCAGGTGCGGGACTAAATGACGGCCAATGAATCCTGTAGCGCCTGTAATCAGTAGCATCGAAAGAATTATAGCAGATCAGGTTCTGGCATGACTCTTGCTCCGAAATGAACCAGAAAGTCTTTCAAGTCCAGTGGAGGCAATTATCAGCATGGAATCCATTACAACAACCCCGCAACTTGGCGTTCACTACTTTCTTGATAATGAACATTACCGGCTACAAGATGCCATCACCTTCCTCCCCCTGATCAAGTCAGCAGGCAGTCACCTGTTGTTTTTGTCGGTTCATTCTACTACGGCCATTCCAGAATATTTTCTATCTCAATGTATAGCAGAAAATCTTTGCCCGGTTATTCATCTGCGATTATCCGTTGAAAATGCCTCCCAAAACAGAGACCTCTACCTGCTAATAGAAACATATGCAAAACAAGGGGTAAAGCATTTGATCTTTTTTGACCGGCCCAATATGCGCTCATCCTGGTCAGCGCCGGTCTGGGTGCTCCCGAATCTGGTCGAACGATTCGTAGATCAGGTTTTTCCTCTGTTTGAGTTTGCCAACCGATTCGATATCCTCCCAATCTTACCTCCCCTTGAACCCGGCGGAGATTACTGGGATACCCTCTTCCTGAAATCTACACTACAAGCCATGCAGCGGAGAAATCACGAGGTCCATTTTGGCATCAGCGCTTATGGATGGACCTGCGGACATCCTCTGAACTGGGGCACAGGTGGTCCAGAACGCTGGCCGCTTGTTTTGCCTTACCACCTGAACCCGGAGAATGAAGACCATCGGGGAGTGAACATTCACGAATGGTATTCCTCTATTGCCCGTTCGGTTGGTTTTGAGAACCTGCCATTGTTCATCCTTGAAACAGGGAAACCAGAGGAACCTTCAACAGATCTGGAAACATGGCAAGGACTGGAAATTCTCAAAGCCTTTTTCACCCCCAAAGAACAGAAAAATCAACCATCAGGCTCTCATTCGGTTCAGGCAATGGGATTGTGGATACCTGGTGAACCAGACAGCACAGCCTTTCAGCAAGCCCTCGAACAAATCAAAGCATGGACGGATACACATCAACCAAAACAGAGTTTCCAGAGCGTAAATCCCCCCGCCATGCCTGTCATCGCACATTATGTGCTGGTTGGCACCAGTCACCCAGCAATTACAGACTGGCGGGTGAGAGCCTCTTATCCCTTTGTCATAAAACACAAAGCCACCTTAGGCTTTTCCCTTCAAGAAGCAACACAAGCCAGACATGTGACGGTTCTTGCCACTGAGGAAGAAGTGCCAGAAGCAGATTTGAGTTATTTGCGTCACATGGGCATTCTTGTAGAACGGATCAGTGAGACTGGCACAGCCCTTGCAACAATCCTGAGAGAGAGGTGAAACCATGTTGACAAAACCTGCACAAAACAATTCCCATGTTCATCTTCCAAATCTCAAGGTTCTGGGGTTGGGAGGAGGCGGATCGAACGCAGTCAATCGGATGATTGAACTGGATCTGAAGGGGGTGGAATTCATTGCCGCCAACACCGATTTACAAGCCCTGAAACAATCCCTGGCACCCAAGAAAATCGTTCTGGGACCTCGCACCACTCGCGGGCTGGGTGCGGGCGGCAACCCCATTCAGGGAGAACTGGCGGCAGAAGAAAGTTTCAATGTGCTGTGCGACGCACTTCGCGGAGCGGATATGGTCTTCCTGACTGCCGGTATGGGAGGTGGAACCGGCACGGGCTCCATTCCTGTGGCTGCCAGAGCGGCGCGTTCGGTTGGTGCGGTGACCGTTGCCATTGTGACCATGCCTTTTGGGTTTGAGGTTGGAAAACGCCAAAAGAATGCCCGTGAAGGGTTGATGAAACTTCAACCTCATGCAGACACCTTAATTACTGTGCCTAACGATCAATTACTGAAGATTGCCTCTCCGAATTTACCGCTGGATATGGCTTTCCGCCTTGCAGATGATGTCCTCAGACAAGGGATTCAAGGAATTTCTGAATTAATCACCCAGCCTGGCCTGATCAATGTGGATTTTGCTCACATTCGGCAAGTGATGCAACACGGCGGTGGCTCGCTCATGGCAATTGGCATTGGCGAAGGCAATTCCAAAGCCCTGAAAGCCGTTGAACATGCCATTCACCATCCGCTTCTCGATTCCATCAGTCTCGATTCCGCCACGGGAATCATTGCCAACTTCACCGGAGGCGCCGACCTGACCTTCATGGAACTAATGGAAGCCATGCAATATCTTCAGGAACAAACTCATGGGCGGGCAGACATCATCCCGGGTGTGATTACGGATGAACGCATGAGAGACCGCGCTCAGGTCATCTTAATCGTCACAGGTGTAGGCGCAACCCCGGTGGAGGCCATCCAGAGAGTGACGCCCGTCCAGCAGGAAACCAGGTTCGAGAAACCTGTTCAACCGGTAGAGGTTCGCGAACCTCTACCTGCTGAGATTTCTTCAACGGATCTGGACATCCCGGCGTTCATGCGTCGAAGATTACACTAAATGAGGATTCGTGCGGCTATGGAAACTCACCTCCTGACGTCCATTTGTAAAGAAGTCTACCGGCAATTTCCGGAAGTGGCTGGGGTTTCGCCAAAAGTTACGAAACGCCCGGACGGTCATCTTTTGATCTTCAAAGCCAGCGTTAAAACCGCAGATGGGCATCCCCTTCCCAGAACTGTTCGGGCTGTTGTTGATCAAAATGGAAAAATCATCAAATTAACCACCTCAAAATAGCGTATTCATTGCCTCAGGAGAGCGTTTATGAAAGCCAATCTACACTACCACCTGGAATTAATGGCCTGTAATATCGCCATCACCGCATTAAGCCGTTCTTCTTTTGTCCGCGCTCTTGTCCGATCTACACTGACAGGTTCTTATCAGAGCAAAGAATGGTTATGGCTGGTGGGTCTCCTTTCATGCGGTTTCACCGGCTTCGTTTTAGGTTTCTGTCTGATCATTTTCCTTATTTGAGACACCAAGACTATGAACAAGCATCCATGGGCTATTTTCTTCATTGTCGCTTTTACCATCTCAGCATGGTTCGGTTTCCTGTTTGCCATTCGGGTGGAACAATTAGGGCTGTTGAACTTTTCTTCCCCGTCAGCGGTGCATATCAGCAACTCACAAGTGAATTACCTGGTCATTGAGGTGGATTCGCTTTCCTCCAGTAAACCATCTTTCCAATCTGCCTGGATGGTACTGCGTTACCAGTCTTCCAATCAATCGGCACTTCATTTGATGCGAATCGACACCTCAGAAGACCTGCATAAGGATTTACAGAGCAATTTCCAGATCAAGCAAGATAAACTGGCTCAAAAGTTTACCCGACAACTCAGCAAGAAAGGCTATCAGTGGGCATATTTTGTTGTCGTGGATCAAAAAGGGCTGGAAGAAATTAAATCGGCGTTTCCCAAAGAAATTTCCGACTCTACAGGCAAAGACTTAAAGGGGATATTGAGCGCCACCTGCCAGGTCTTAGGCAATCGCCCGATTCTGTCTTATCCTCTGAATGTTGATGCCCTGAAAGAGCACGTAAGCACCAACTGGTCAAAAGACCTTGCCATAAAAGAATGGGAGAGACTGACAGCCTCTCCCAAACCAACCCGGTGCGAGTGGTATCCTACCCATTAGCCTTACTGGTACTGGAACGAATGATCAGTTGAGGAGAGATGCGTTTATGCTCAATGGTGAAATCCTTCTTGTCAATCCGGTTAATTAAGTATTCAATTCCGATTTGTGCCTGTTCATCATAATCTTGTTTGACGGTTGTAAGTGGAGGTTCAAAGAAGGAGGAAATCAACTCATCATCGAACCCTACCACAGAAATATCATTTGGTACCCGGTACCCACATTCATGAATTGCGCGTAAAGCCCCTAAAGCCATCAAGTCATTGCCACATATGAGCGCCGTAAAGCGCTTACCATTTTTCTGAAGCAATTGACGGGTTAATCGGTAACCGCTGGGGACAGTGAAGTCACCTTCCAACCAGGCAACCAGTTCAAGCCCATATTCCCCCGCAATCGCTTCCACAGCGCGATGACGCATTCTGGCATCGTAGTTCACCATCAACCCGCTGATTTCGGCAATTTTGTGATGTCCTAATTGAGCCAGATGTCTAAGCACTGCACGCATTCCCTGTTCCTGATCAAACAGTACAGCAGGCACGTGATCTACTGGCTCACCACCCAACTGAATATAGGGTACGCCTCGACAAAAGCGGTTGAGTTCTTCTGCAGTATAAATTCCCTGAGGATCAATAAAGAGAAATCCGTCCACAATTCTGGAAGAAACTTCATTCAATAATCCCTGTAACTCTTCCCGAGAAACAGGTTCTTTGATCATGGAGAGTCCTACTCGATATCCATGAGAATCTGCATGTTGAATAATGGCAGGGAGCGGGGTCAGGAAACGAGGATTAAGGTGAACCAGGTAAAGGGTCTGGGAACGCCCTGTAATCAGGCTTCGCGCCGCTCGATTGGGGTGGTAATCCAGAATTCGAATGGCTTCTAAAACCCGCTCACGGGTATCATCGGCTACATTGGGGCTGTTGTTAATGACACGAGAAACCGTTTGATGGGATACATTCGCTAAACGCGCAACATCATGTAATGTTGGATGACGATTTGCCGCTACCACCAGAGTTCACCTCTGAGCCATAAATTTTTCTAATTATAATCCTACATTCTCATGCTGCTGTGAGGAATATTTTCTCAATTGATTTATAATCACACCATCTTTGGAACGGAGTAGAGAATGACCATTCAGGCATTAATATTTGATCTTGATGGATTACTCATCGACTCAGAACGGCTCTCTCAACGGTCATGGTCTGAAGTCATGGCTCATGCGGGTTACACTTTGAGCGAAGAAATTTACCATCAAATGATTGGTAGAACTGAACAGGATGTCAAAGCCATTCTTAGACAAGCCTATGGAATGGAATTTCCATTTGAGGAAATGTATCAAAAACGGGAAAAACGCTTCTTTGAAATCATCGAGCAGGAAGGTATGCCTACAAAGGCGGGATGGGAGAAGTTAGCCGCTCATATTTCCCGTACCGGTTTGAAAACCGCAGTTGCGTCTTCAACCTATTGCCGTCTGGCAGAGAAAAAATTGAAAGCCGCAGGACTGTCTAATTTCTTCCAAGTGATTGTCACAGGGGACGAAGTGGCACGTGGAAAGCCAGCGCCTGATCTATTCCTCACTGCGGCAAAAAAACTGGAAGTTTCTCCTTCCAGTTGTGTTGTGCTTGAGGACTCTGAAGCAGGAATCCAGGCAGCCTCCGCAGCGGGAATTCGATGCATTCACATTCCGGACATTCAACCCATTTCGCCACAGGCCTTAAGTCTGGTATGGCGTCAGGTAAACACCCTGGCGGATGTGGTTGAGATTCTGGAAAAGGAGTGTGACCGCTCCCCAATACATCCCGATTAATCCGGCTCCGAATAACCACATAGCGCAATTGCTTTGGGCCCGGTATGGGCTCCCAATACAGGGCTGACAATTGTGATGAAGAGTTCGGCAGGATGGAACGTCTCTTTTACCCGTTCAGCAAGAGCCTCTGCCTCGTCTCTGGCAGCGTTGTGTAAAACTGTAATATGCATCGGCTTGCTGGTATCCATGTGCTTAAAAAATTCCTTAAACAGTCCATCAATAGCGGCATTGCGAGAACGCGCTGGTATAGAAGGATGGACAACACCAGTGGCGGGATCTACATAAATTAAGGGTTTAATTTGTAATAATGACGCAAGAAATTTGGTTGCCTTCCCAATCCGTCCCCCTTTTTCAAGGTACTTCATGGTATTTAGGGACACATAGTAAACCATTTTTTCACGAACTTTTGTAGCCACCGCCATCATTTCCTGAGCATTTGCGCCTTTTTCACGCGCTCGCGCAGCAGCAATCACCTGCCAGCCCAATCCCATCGAGTTGTTTTTACTGTCCACAATGTGAATGGGTACAGGAAAATCCTGCGCGGCAAGGCGAGCCGACTCAATGGTTCCACTCATTGCGCTGGAAATAGTAAAAACAATGATTTCCTGCGCACCTTCGGCACGGACTTTCTGATATACATTCAAAAAATCCTGGGGAGATGGTTGGGATGTAGTTGGATGAACGGCTTCCCGTTCCAGCCTTTCGTAAAAGGCTTCAGGGGATAAGGTAACCCCATCCAGAAAAGTTTCATTCCCGAAGTGAATTGTTAGAGGAACAACGGAAATTTCGTTTTCTTCCCGCCAGGCTTGAGGGATGTCACAGGTGCTGTCGGTAATCAGTGCAATGGGGTATTTCATATATATATACGCGCTTTCTTTATTAGGAATTTTGGAAATATTATACTCTTCCCGATTTCACCTGAAGGGTGACTGCAGTCATATTTCCAGGCACATCTAAAAGGTTCACAAATTGGTTGTTTCCATAAAAACCCTTTGGGAACTTTTTATCCTTTAAACCGTCTGGTTTAGTAAGTAAAACAATTGGAGGTAAAAATGCCAAAATCCTGGATCATAATGATTATCATTTTTGGGCTACTCATTTCTGCATGTCAGCCACAGAGTTCATCTTCCGTTACACCCTCTCCTTATCCATCAGGAGATGTACCCAATGGATCCACAGAGCCCTATCCAGCACCCGATACAATCACTGAAGAAAAGGCAATGGAGAATACCCTTCAAAAGGCATCTGAAGTGCTCAATGTCCCCAGAGAGAAACTCAAAATCCAAGAAGTAGAAAAAAGAGAATGGGCTAATGCATGTCTTGAATTACCTCAACCCGATGAGGTTTGCGCTGAAATGATCGTCAGTGGTTACCGCATTCACCTCCTGGTTGATGGCAAAACCGTAGTGATTCATACCAATCAAGATGGCACAACCATACGAGTTGTTGGAGACGTCCCTATGGTAGATATATCCGAAAAAGTAAAAACATTTTTGATGGAATCCTTTGGCGCAAATGAAAGTCAGATTAACATCCTTCAAATTCAGGAAGTAGAATGGCCCGATTCCTGTCTGGGTATCTCCCAACCGGATCAAATGTGCCTGCAGGTGATTACGCCAGGATATCGTATTCTCGTCGAGGTTCAGGGAAAGAAAGTTACACTGCACACGAATCGAGATGGATCTCGAATCCTTCAAGCGAAAAGATAACCCCCGTTTCTAATAAGAAATTACACCAGAGAACCAACTGGCTCTGGTGTAATTTCTTCGTATCCAGTAAACTATCTCCTATGAACAGGGTTTACCCCAAAAGAATTCGTTTATTTCTGTTTATTGTGATTCTGGCAGTCATCTCTGGCTGTACAACTCCAACGGTCAATCCGCCCTCCATCACCCGGGAACCCAGCCCAGGAGCCATCACCCCTACCCCCCAACCAACCCCTACGTTTACCCCTGAAGTTCCGCTGGAGTACCGTGTCGATGTGAATACACTCAAGGGGAGTGAAATCCTGTTTTTACATCCCTTTACTGGGGCTCTTGCCGGGCAATATGAAGAATGGAGCATGCGGTTTAACCAGGAAAACCCCTTCGGGATGAAGGTCAGGGTTTTGAGTTCTGGCGGTATGGATTCATTGCCCGCTTTGATACAATCCGAGAACCCCCAGGTCATTTTAGCCCCACCGGAATACCTGTCTTTCGGACTGAATGTAGGATGGATTACACCATTAGATGGATATCTCTCTCTCCATGAGTGGGGACTTTCCGAAACAGAACAGCAGGAAATCCATGAAATGTTCTGGCTTCAGGATCGGTTTTCAGGAGCGCAAAGTGGTTTTCCGGCACTGCGAACTGTGTATGGGATGGTTTATAACCGCACCTGGGCAAATGAATTGGGCTATCCGGAAGCGCCCACAACCCCCCAGGAGTTGCTCGAGCAAGCCTGCGCTGCCGCGCGTCAGAACAATCGAAGCGTCTATCTGGAAAAACGAGGAACTGGAGGATGGTTGTTATCAACTGAACCATTCCATGACCTGGTATGGTGGTACGCATTCAATGCCAGAGTATTACCTGAGAAACCCGGTGAACCCATTCAATTTAATCAAACCGAAGTGAACGACACCCTCAAGTTCCTGCGAAACATGCAAGCCCAGGGATGCCTCTGGCAGGGGCTGAATCCTTCTCCTTACGGATATTTTTCAGACCGCTACACGTTGTTTTATATCGGTTCTCTTCAAGACCTTTCCTTTCAACAGGGATATCAACAGAGTACCGAAAGCAAAGATGAATGGTTATTGATCCCCTTTCCACAAGAGGATGGAAAACCGTTTTACCTGACCACCGGTTACTCATACGGTTTGTTGAAGAATGACCCTCACCTTCAAATGGCGGGATGGTTGTGGATACGATGGCTCACGGAAAATACCAGACAGATGGAAATCACCAGAGTTTATGGCGGTATTTCTTTGGAAAACCCATTCAAAGACTCTCTCCTTCTCCCAGAACTGCAAAAGCACTTTGAAGGAGAAGCCTCCCTTATTCCTTTACCTGGCAATCCGGATTGGCTGGTGATTCGTCGCCCGATTCAAGATGCATTCTGGCAAGTTTTTCACCTGGCAGAAGGTCAATCGGTTGAAGATGTCGTGGCTGAACTCAAAACGTTAGCAGAATATGAGCTTTTCCGCTCCCAGTCCACCCCCACTCCCTAGGTTGATACAGGCATTTGGATAACACCCCAAAAACCGCTATAATCCTGTACAGGATCAGAGTCAATCATGTTTGGGTCTTTAAATGTTCCCTTGCGTGGGAAATCGGAAGAATTCATCCGACTGTATCATCATACAGTTCAGGAGGTATTCCGATACTTCCTTGCCCGGTGTGGGGACTGGCAAGAGGCTCAAGAACTCACCCGATTTGTCTTTTTGCAGGCGGCAAGGGCGTGGAGCCATCGAAAGGACTCAAAGACATCCCATCAGGAATGGCTTTTTCAGATTGCTGTAGCCACTCTCAAACGGCATCCTGCTTATGAACCCCCTCCAGAGAATGGGCTTTCTTTACCCACACAACAACAATTGACCTTCTTTGCCCGCATCCAGGAGCATGCTGAGCAGTGGAAACAACTTCCTCGAAAATACGCAGATGGGCTGGCAATGGCTTTATTTACCTCACTGGAGGTAGATCAGATTGCGGCTGTGCTTGGCTGGCAACCCATTGATACGCAAGCCAATCTTTCCAGACTTATTTCTCAATATACCCATCTGCGCACACTTCAAGATTTATTAATGCCGGTAGGGTACTTCACCCAGCATCTGGAACAAGAAATTCGCTCCATCCTTGCCCAGAAACCCTCAAATGAATTTCTGTTCACTTTCAGGTTATTCTTCTGGCGAGTTGAGTACCTGCATGAAAAAATATTTGGTTTCCTCTCGAGGGCATTACCCATAATTCTTTTCGTAATTATTCTCTTCTGGACCATTTTGCGCTTAAGCGGTCCATCTGGAGCCTTTTCCCCCTTCAGCCCTGCATCCACACCAATTTTCATGAACGAAGTCACACCGACTGTTGAACCAGAAAAGTCTACCATTCCTCCAGCCGGGTCTTCAGAAGATCGAGTGCTTTACGTGGGATGGGATGGAAGCATTCGAATACTAGATCTCGCAACAGAAACAGAAACCGTTCTCACCGAGTCCGGTTTTTTTCAACCATCGGAGGAATTCACTCTCACCCCGCCAGTGCTTTCCCCAGATGGAAACTGGCTGGTTGTGAATTGTCCTCAAGATCAAACTTTGTGGCTGGTTGCTACCGATGGTAGTAAGACAACCATTCCCATTGCGTCTTCTCCAGTACCCCTTTCATGGTCAAAAGATGGAAAACACCTCTTCCTTGCGGGGATTGATGCTCCTCGCACCATCAGCGATTACTCTATTGAACGCGGTAACACGGTTCCATTTGCCAGACTCCCTGGTAAGGTTCTAAGTATATCCCTGTCTCCCAATGACAAATGGATGGCAGTGTTGTACCTGTCTCCCTCTGGTTTACCGTCAGGTGAAGTGTATTTGGGCTTATTAGATCGCAGCGGAACAAAACGGATTGTATTGACTTCAAAAAACGAAACAAAGAGCAATTCACTGCCTGTAATGGGTGATTACCGGTTACTGTGGACAACCCGGAGCGACCAACTGTGGGTGCCGAGATGGAAACTGGCTTATTCCATAGACGACACTCTCCTTGCCGAACTCGAGCCTTCTGAAAGTGAGATACCGGTTGGGAAATATGTCTCTTCCCGGGAAATGCCTTTATGGAGTCCTCCAACATTCCATGAAGAACAAACGCTTACCACCATGCTGGCTTTGTTTGGAAGCAGTTATCTGAATAAGGCTCCGGTTATCTCCCATCAAAACGAACGAATTTTCTTATCTCCTGATCATTACAGGGTACTGATTTCTCGCACTGTGCGAGAGGATCTCAAAGAGGGTTTTTTGATCCTGAAAGACACTACTGACTGGGAAAATAACCTCTGGACAACAGAGTTTCCCTCCATCCAGAAGGCTGATTGGACAGCAGAGCAAAATCTTTTGCTCCTCGGCGAAACGTTTCACACCCCCGGAAGAATCTGGAAATTGCCTGTGGAGGATCCACAGCAAGTTGAAGTGCTTGTTAATGATGGCATTCTTTTGGGGACCTTTTCATCCATTCAATCTCAGTCACAAAACCTTGCACCTGCTTTTCCGGTTGAAACCATTTTTGCCTCAAATCCGGTGCGGATCCCAGCCCCCGGAGTGCCACTGGGATCTTTTTTAGTGCCTTTTGGATGGCAAATCTGGATCTATGATACCCCAACTCCTACTTTGTCTATAACCAACTTTTACCGCTCTGGCCCGGTGGGTTGGATTGCACTGGATTCTTCAAAGGTCTTGATCAATATCCGTTACAGCGAATTTCTCATTTCCAGTCTTATCCAAAGTCCGCCTGCTGATTTTCAAACTGTTTCCGGAATTCCCGTGTATCACCTCACTACGTTCAAAGATACCGACCAGACAGTTCTCAGTGATACGTACTGGATCCATTTGAAGGAGGAGGGAAAAGCGCTCAGTATTGATTATTTGCCATCAAATACCCAGCAAAAAGCGTGGGTAGAAAAGATCATTCTCTCCTTCCAGATTGAAAAATCCCCTCAATCCCCATAATAAACAACCCTCTGATGTTAGATAGAATCAGAGGGTTGTCCTGATAGGGTACCACACCTTAATCAGACAGGGCTTGATCCAGATCCCAGAGAATATCTTCAATATCTTCTATCCCGATGCTCAACCGAATGAAATCAGGGGTGACCCCGGCACTTCGCTGGGCATCAGGGTTTAATTGACTGTGGGTGGTGCTGGCTGGATGAATCGCCAGGCTTTTGGCATCGCCTACATTTGCCAGATGACTGAATAATTGTAAGCGATCGATAAACCGCTTGCCGGCTTCCAGACCGCCATCAATTCCAAAACCAAGAATTGCCCCTGCTCCTTTTGGGAGATATTTCTTTGCACGATGGTAATCAGGATGATCGGGCAACCCCGGATAGGTTACCCACCGAACCTTTGGGTGTTGGGCTAAGAACTCCGCCGTTTTCTGAGCATTCTGTACATGACGGTCCATTCGCAGGCTGAGGGTTTCCACCCCTTGAAGGAACAACCATGAATTAAAGGGAGACTGGCACGCCCCAATATCTCTGAGAATCTGCACCCGCGCCTTAAGAATGAATGCCCCAAGACCAGTTTCTGCGTATACCAGTCCATGGTAACTCTCATCTGGCGTGTTGAAATTGGGGAAACGTGGATTACCTTTCCATTGGAAATTTCCCCCATCTACAATAATGCCACCAATGGAAGTGCCGTGCCCGCCAATAAATTTAGTGGTGGAATGGGTGACAATATTGGCACCCCATTCAATCGGTCGGCATAAATAAGGAGTAGCGAACGTGTTGTCAATCATCAGCGGAATCTGATATTCCCTTGCAATGGCAGAGACTTCTTCAAAAGGAAACACGTTGATACGTGGGTTTCCCAGAGTCTCTCCGTATATGATTTTTGTATTATCCCGAATGGCTCTTCGAAAGTTTTCAGGGTCAGATGGATCCACAAAGGTCACGTCTATTCCCAGACGCGGGAATGTATAGGCAAACTGGTTATAGGTTCCGCCATATAAAGTAGAAGCAGAAACGATATGATCCCCCTGCCCGCAAAGGGTGAGAATCGCCATGGTTTGAGCCGCATGGCCGGAACTGGCAGCCAGAGCCCCCACTCCCCCTTCCAGGTCCGCGATGCGTTGTTCCAGAACATCGGTGGTGGGATTCATAATCCGGGTATAAATGTTTCCGCTTTCCTGTAGGGAAAATAAACGAGCCGCATGGTCGGTATCCCGGAAGACATATGAAGTAGTCTGATACAAAGGTACAGCACGAGATCCGGTCACCGGATCAGGAACCTGAGCGGCGTGAACCTGACGGGTGGTAAATCCAAACTGACGACGACGCGATGACGTTTGTTGAGACATGTTTCCTCCTTTGGCAATTATCCGGCAAGGTCATCCAGATTAAATGGCGTGACCTGATAAACGTAGTAATTCAACCAGTTCGCAAACAGCAGATTGGAATGCCCTCTCCAGCGCACCACAGGCTGACGGGAAGGGTCATTGTCAGGATAATAATTCAAGGGAATATGAATCGGTTTTCCCAGGCGAACGTCCCGTTCATACTCGGCCTGTAAGGTCAGCGAGTCATATTCCGAATGACCGGTGACGAATATCTGGCGTCCATCCTTTCTCATCACAATGTAAATTCCCGCCAGAGGTGACTCTGCCACAATTTCCAGATCGGGAACTCGTTGAATATCCTCTCTGCGGATTTCGGTATGTCGGGAATGAGGTGCATAGAACACATCATCAAATCCTCTTAACAAAGGAATGTGACTTCTCAATACTTGATGTTCAAACACCCCAAACATCTTATGAGGCAAAGGATATTTAGGAATACTGAACTGATGATACAGCCCTGCCTGCGCTCCCCAACAGATAAAAAAGGTGCTGGTTACGTACGAACGGCTCCAGTCAATAATTTCTGTCAGTTCTTTCCAGTAATCAACCTCCTCAAAGTCAAGATGTTCCACAGGAGCCCCGGTGATGATCAAGCCGTCAAATTTCAGATGGCAGAGTTCATCAAACGTCTGATAGAATGCCAGCAAGTGCTCCTCAGGAGTGTTTTTTGATTGATGAGACGATGTTCGCATCAGAGTGATGTCCACCTGCAGAGGGGTATTCCCCAACAAACGCAATAACTGCGTTTCGGTGGCTATTTTTGTAGGCATAAGGTTAAGAATGGCAATTTTCAGCGGGCGAATATCCTGATGGTCGGCACGTTCTTCGTCCATCACAAAGACATTTTCTCGTAACAGAATCTCCCGAGCAGGGAGATTGACCGGAATTCGGATCGGCATCTCCAAAAACCTTTCTAGATTGGAATTGTGTCAAGTGGAGGTCTTTACCAGACAAAAAAAGACCTCTTCTGTCAGTAAGAAGAGGTTAGCAAGTCTGGCTAAATCTCCTCTTATCTTCCAGAAATACTTCTGCAGGAATTGGCACCATGCCGCATATCGGCTGGTTGTCGAGGTTTCATCGGGCCTGTCCCTCCACCTCTCTGGATAAGAGTGCTTTTATTTAATTGTTGGCGTTAATATACCATGTTTTGTCTTAATTTCAAGTCCCTAAAAACGGGTGATTTTTCAGCGCATACTGGTCTCATCAAGTACCCGTTTTGAAACAGATTTGACTTTGCCAGGCGGCAGAACTTTCTTTCTCCCATCCAGTAGATGCGCAACAGCCAGAATGGGATGCCGAAGGAGCATTCGGGGTCCTGCATACCGCATCATGGCTCTCACCCGTTCGCGCATTTCGGGTTTGTAGCAATGGATCGGACAATTGGCACAGGTAGGTTTGTTTTCCTGATAGGGACACTTCTCCAACCGGAAACAGGCATAATCTAACAATTCCTGACATGCTGAGCAAAGACTCCCATGAGGTAACCCATGGTGATCCCTGCAATAAATTCTGGACATTGCTGCTATGGTTTTTCTCTCTCGTTCAAGTCTCCGATGCATGCAATTCCTCCAACTCTTGGAATAATCATACCAGATAAGATCTCAAGAGGCTTTGTTCTACATCAATAAATCATCTTCACCCCCATTGCGCATCGGTCAGAGCCTCACAGGGTTATATTGAGTGTATTCCACCAAATTGATGAGGTTGGTATGATTCATCCCTCTTCACCGCACGAACACCCGAAATTAACCACATTGGATTCAACAACCGCGTTGAAATCCTATCTGG
The DNA here is from genome assembly GCF_020723905.1 of Anaerolinea thermophila. Lineage (GTDB taxonomy): Bacteria > Chloroflexota > Anaerolineae > Anaerolineales > Anaerolineaceae > Anaerolinea > Anaerolinea thermophila_A. The sequence goes on along the minus strand of NZ_DYHZ01000003.1, from coordinate 35,524 downwards.
AATCCCTGGATACCCCATTCTGGATAATTCAGGAGTCAGGAACCTGGAAAATTGGCTCCGATACCCATCTACCGTCAGGTGAGCCTGGTGTTTTTGTCCCGGCAGTGCTTCCGGAATCCTTAGGAGACCCCGGTTTTAAGAAAACCTACGGGGTGAGACTGGCATATTACGCCGGTGCTATGGCAAACGCAATTGCCTCAGAACGCCTGGTCATTGCCCTGGGCAAGGAAAAGATACTGGCGTCTTTTGGGGCGGGCGGATGCTCACCTCAACGAGTCGAAAGTGCAATCCATGAAATCCAGCAAGCCCTCCCTCAGGGACCTTATGCCTTCAACCTGCTGAACAGCCCCAACGAGCCTTATCTCGAACGAAAAGTGGTTGAGTTGTATTTGAATTATGGAGTTCAGGTCATCGAGGCTTCCGCTTATCTCGATATCACTTACCCGCTGGTATGGTACCGATTAAGTGGATTATCACGGGATTCAAACGGCAAAATCAGGATTAAAAACCGCATCATTGCAAAGATATCGCGGAAAGAGGTGGCTACACGGTTTCTCTCTCCTGCTCCGGCAGATCTCGTAGCGCAACTATTGAGCGAAGGCAAAATCACCGATGAACAGGCACAACTGGCATCCAAAATCCCAATGGCGGATGATATTACTGTAGAGGCAGACTCCGGGGGACACACCGATAATCGCCCTCTGGTGGGATTGATCCCCACCATGATAGCCGTGCGGGACGACCTCCAGTCCAAATACCAGTATGAAACCCCTGTGCGTATTGGTGCTGCCGGCGGAATCAGCACCCCACAGTCAGTGCTTGCCGCATTCATGATGGGAGCCGCGTACGTTGTCACCGGATCGGTAAACCAATCTTGCGTGGAATCTGGAGCCTCGGAACACACCCGCAACCTGCTTGTCCAGGCGGATATGGCGGATGTTGCCATGGCTCCAGCGGCAGATATGTTTGAAATGGGGGTAAAAGTCCAGGTTCTCAAACGCGGTACCATGTTTGCCAGTCGTGCCTCCAAATTATATGAGTTGTATTCCCGGTATTCTCAATGGGAGGACATCCCCCAAACAGAAAGGACTCGCCTTGAAACCACCGTGTTCAAACGGAAGTTTGAAGAAATCTGGCAGGACACAGAAAAATTCTTTGCAGAAAGGGACCCCAGACAATTAGAACGAGCCCGGCAGGATCCCCATCACAAAATGGCTCTGGTATTCCGCTGGTACCTTGGGCTGTCTTCAAGATGGTCGAACACAGGCGAAAAAGGAAGGGAAATGGACTATCAAATCTGGTGCGGACCTGCCATGGGGACATTCAACGATTGGGTTCGTGGCAGTTATCTGGAAAAGCCGGAAAATCGTCATGTGGTCGATGTTGCCCTACACTTAATGAAAGGGGCAGCGTATCTGGCAAGGGTTCGCTTTATTGAGATCCAGGGAGGGCAGATCCCCCACTCCTTGAAGGATTATAAACCCGCAACCCCTCTGGCTTAAATCTGGCCCAATCAGAAAGGAATTAGAGCCTGATTTCTTGAAGCGAAACAGGCTCTTTTTGATTCACACAGCGACAAGCCAGAGTGATGATGAATTCCTCACGCTTTTGCCAGAAACCCACCCAGTTTCCATCCATCCCTGAGACCTGGCAGGAAAAGGCTAACCATCCGTATGGAGGTGGAGATGGGACCGTTTCACGTTCAAACTTTTGTGGAAAAACTTCTATTTTTTGCACATCTATGCGCAATCCAGTTTTAAGCGCTTTCACCACAGACTCTTTTGCACTCCAGAGAAGGGTAAAATATGCTTCCCTGGAAAGAGGGAAAAGTCTTTCACCCTCAATTTCCCGGTCTGAAAAGTAATCTGTGTAGAAAGCGAGTTCTCTCTTTTCCACCTTCTCGACATCTATGCCAATGTGGAAATTCCCACTGGACGAGAAAGCCACGCATGCCCAGCCCTCACGATGACTGATTGAAAGATCACCAGAGACTTCCTGATCCTGCGTCATAAATATCGGGGAACCATCCAGGAGATTATCAATGACCATGTCTGATAAAGGCAATGCTTGAAAAGAAGGACAAACCCGTTTCAACAGTTGTTTGGCAACCCAGCGTCCGTGCAACCATTCATTCCGTCTTTTCTGAAAACGTAGAGCAGTCAGGCGTTCTTTTTCTCGAGGAGAAAGCCAGGTATCAAACCCGGCTTCTTCCCAGAACGCCTGACTGTCCTCAATCGTATGGATCAGAACGTAGATGGTGCTCACCTCTCTGGCATCTGAACCCACTGGGTCAAAGTGGAGAGCAGTTCCGGTTCAACAGGATAAGGGAGCGGTTCAGTCTGGTAACCCTTCAATTCCAGATACACCTTTCCTTTACCATCTACAACGCGAGCATCAAACCTCATTGGATGATCCCCGATTTGAACAGGCTCAACCTCAGCAAATAAAGATGATTGTCTCGGTATAGAGGTACGGTAAATATCCAACCGTTCAATGGATCTTGGCAAGGCAAGTACTCCCGTCTTTCCAATCTCCCACACCCCGGCAGTTTGCAGACAAAGTTCAACAAGCATTGGCAAAGTAGCCCATTCGGTCATGGAATCTGCAACAGGGGGTAAATCTTTCCTCCACTTTCCAATCAATTTGCCATCTTTTCTCTGAACGCCCTCTATCACCTGGAAGGAAGGACCGTGGAAATACAACCGGTATACCTCTTCCGCAGATAATTGATGGGAACCGTTCCAGTAAGGTGGATTGCTCCGAATTTCACCCTTTCTTCCCTCATCTGGCACAAGGAATACCCGGGCAGTGAAATGCACCATGGTTTCCGGGTCTCTACCATAACGCTGAATGGTCGATTCCAGGCTCACATCCCCTACCAGTTGATTGTCATGATAGGTCAGTTGGGTTTTCCAAATCAACTTTCTTGCCTGATTCCGGTAAAACTTTAAGGGCATGAGGAAGTGAATGCTGGCAAGCGAAGCAATCCTATAGTCTCTATGATTGTAAGAAAACAGGTTCGCCATCTGTTGAGACACTACTGCCAGACCTTCGATTCCCATGACACCCGGCAACAAGGGAATTCCATTCAATGCATGATCATGCAAAAATGGATGCTGGCCAGGATCAAGTTCTCCCTCAAATGTCAGCCCCTCTCCCAATTTGAATCCTGTAATGCGCTCAAATAAGAAGTGTCTCCGGGCAGGATTTGCCAGCAATTGATTGGCTTGCTCAAGGTTCAGACATTCCTGTTCAAGCCTCTGGGTTTCCAATACACCCAGCGAACCGGCAACGACCACCTCACCTTTTTTCTTTTGTGCCAGCAGGTAACGGACTTGTGGAGCGGCAATCTCTGGGGAGAGCATTTCAATTCCGGCCCGTTTCATCAGTTCAGGCAAAAATCCCCGACTTGCCATGCCAACTTCTGCCCACGCTCCCCAATCTATACTCACACAATTCATCTGAGGGTATTCCAGTGAGAACACACCTGCCAGTTTTGAAAGAAAATCATTTGCCGCGCTGTAATCCGTCTGACCGGCGTTTCCAAATCGCCCGGCAACGGATGAAAAGAACACAACCTGGTGGGGTAAAACTCCCCTGGACTCAAAGGCTTTGAAGAGATTGTAAAAGCCATTGACTTTGACCGAAAGAATCTGGGCAAATTCCTCAAAGGGCTTGGTCTCAATTTTGCGACTTTTCTCAATCCCCGCGGCGTGAAGAATGACATCAATACTGGAAGTATCTTTCAAGATTTGATCAACCGCTTCTTTAACCGATTCAGGTTGGGTGACATCACAGGGGAGATAATGCACCTTTGCTCCCAAAGACCGCATTTCTTCAATGATTTTGATGGCTGCCAAACCCCTCTCCAACGCTGCAATTTTCTGCTCGACTGCGGATGGGGTAGCCCGTTCTCCCTGCTGATACAGTCGCTCAGCCAGGGCTTTTCGGAATGCATTGCGGTCCCGGGCAAGTGCCTCAAGATCAGGATCATTCGGATCGGGCAAAGAGGTACGGCTGAGCAAATAGAAAGTTCCCTGAGTATATTTCGCCAAATCCAGCAGGATGGGACCTACGATTCCACCGGAAGCACCGGTAACCACAAACGTATGAAGATGCTCCAGATTGTTCAGCGGGGCTGATTCGGCTTCTTTCAGGATGAAAGTAAAACGCTGATTTTCCTTCCAACCCACCTCACAGGTAGAAGCATCAAAGAGGGTTTCCTCAAGCAACCGTTCGGCAACCCAGTGGTTCTGTGCATCCTGCTCAAAATCCACTACCTTGATGAGCGCACTGGGACGTTCCATGCTCAAGGCTTTGATGAAACCCGAGGTTAATCCGCCAAAAGCGCCACCGGGCAGAACATCTTCCACACCATGAAGACCTCCCATCCGAGTGGCAGCAATGACGAAAGGTTCTCCATTCAACGAACGAATAAGGGTAAACAACCAGTGCGCATGGCTCTCCACCATTTCCTGCCATTTTTGAGGTTCGAAGGTAGCCAGAGATGGCTCGTGATCCAGCGCTGGCAGGAAATACACCCCGTGGACCTCCCCTTGAGAGGCAAATCTAGTCACTGCTTCGTTTATTTCGCGCATCGATTCAGGATGGAAACGATAGGTCTGAACGCCTTTGCTTTTAAGGAGTTCTTCCAGCGCTTCTCCTGCGCCTTCCTTTCCATCCAGAATCAGGATGCGGGCATTTTCATTCAATAGCACACCTGATGGAATGCTCAGCGCAGGATGAGGAATGAGAACCGGAACAGGGATGCGCACCTGAAGAACGGATTGTTGGGAAAGATCCTGTTTCTCGGCAGAGGGTTCCTCCGATTGAGGCATCTCCTGACCGTTCTCCGCAACCCCACAGAGAGAATCGGGGGACGACTGAGCAGGAAGTACTTTTTCCGCCCCCCCTGTATCGTTTTCCTCACTCCCATTTGACGGTTTTGATGCGCCTGACTGCTCTTCCAGTGCTTCTCGCATAAATGCGATGACTTTGGCAAGTGTGTTGTAATCCGATAGCCGCAAGTCCTCTCTCCGGGGAATGTTGTAGTGGGAACGGATGGTTGCAAACAGTTCAGCCTGTTTAACCGTATCTATCCCCAAATCGGCTTCCAGATCTAAATCCAGATCCAGCATTTCGATTGGATAGCCAGTTTTCTCGCTCACCACATTCAAAACAAACTGTTTTATGGACTCCTCATCCAGCAAAGAGGAACTGCCGGATTCCGGTCGCGGTTGGGCAGGCTGCTTCTCCTGATCTGGATCGGGTTGAAAATGCCCCTCGGACTGGAGGAGAGCCTCTTTCATGAATTGAATCACCTTTGCCAGGGTATTGTAATCAGCAAGGCGCAAATCTTCCCGTCTGGGAATGTTGTAATGTGTGCGGATGGTGGCAAAAAGTTCTGCCTGTTTGACGGTATCTATTCCAAGATCGGCTTCCAGGTCCAGGTCTAAATCCAGCATCTCCTGAGGATAGCCTGTTTTTTCGCTGACAACCGCCAATACAAACTGTTTAATTTCTTCTTCCAATCCCGGACGCGAACCTCTAGACTCTGAACCTGAGCCATAATCGGCTTGGGCTATTTCCGGCTCTGTCACCTTCTCCGGGACAGGATTCTGGATAAGCGGTTGTGGAATTGTCTGTGGGGAAGGAACCTGACTTTGTCCCGGAGATACTGCCCACATGGTAGGACCAAAGCCATACTGCCAGAGCGACTTTCGTGGGGGTTTTACCGGGGGACCGTCATGTCGGATACGCAAAGTGCGATGTTCTACTTCCAGCGTCACCTTTTCATAACCGCTAACTTCCCGCAACCAGTTAATGTAAGTCTCTTTTTCCACACGCTCCAAAACAGGGATCTTCCTCAACAATACCATTGCCAGTTGAGAGCCGAACCCTGCTCCAAGCCGGAGTGCATAGATGGGGTTGTATTGCCCTCCTTTGGACAGATTCAAATCGCCCAACTCAGGGTCTGGTTCAAAGTCATCATGAATGTTTGCAATGGGTGGAACCATTCCGGTTTCAAGGGACTTCACTGCCACCACATCCTCAATGCCAACCCCCATGGAGTGACCGGTGAAGCCCTTGGTGTTGGCAATGATGATCCGGGGGGCATCAGCACCGAAGACCTGCCTTAAAGCGCGTATTTCAGCCGAGGCACTTCCTCCACGTGCGGGGGTATAGGTCTCATGAGATACAAAAACCATTTGCTCTGCAAGATCCGTCCGCCGAACCCCAAAGCGTTGTTCAGCCTGCTGTATCAAGCGCTCCATCACGAAGGCAACATGCTCAACATCCAGGCGGGTGCCATGGTACGCACTGTTGGCAATTTGAGATGCCAGAATTTCCGCGATGCCATGCATACCACGTTCTCGAACAGCATCTTCGGATTCAATTACCAGCGCGGCGGCACCCATTCCCATAATCATGCCATTACGCCGGCGATCGAATGGCAAAATGGCTTTGCGAGGATCTCCCTCCACCGTTGCCGCACCGCTCGCCATCAGGCTGGTGCCAATCCATTCTGAGAGAGGCCCAGAGGTAACATCATCCCCAGCAATAATCACCACCCGCCGGGCTCTGCCGGAGCGAATCCAATCTTCCGCGATGGCAATGGCATGGGTTGTGGTTGCACAGGCAGCGTTGACATGGGTATTTGGTCCTCGAGCACCGATATACTCTGCAAACTGCGAGTGCCCCATGCTCAGTACCCGAAAGACAAACCTCCGGTCAAAATGATAATCCAGGGCATGGTATCTTGCTTTCAGCGTATCGATCCGGCGTTGAATCTCTTTATACGCATCAGAGTCGGGTGGCAAAAGGTTTTGCACATCCTGAAGTTGATTCATTTGCGCTTCCAGAGTCTGGACTTCATAGAATCGCTGTGCCTCTTCTGCCATTCGATCCAGACCGGGAAATGCAGATGCGAAGATCACTCCGGTTTCATCTGCAAGGGCTTCAGGAAGTTTCCAGCGATCCGGCAGATACGTTCCTTTACTGGTGCGGCGATATGCCATCACAAGTGGGATACCGGCGTCCCGCAGGGCTTCAATCCCTGCAGCGATTGCCAGTTGAGTGCTGATGTCAGTAGCCTCCACCCGGTCAGTCGGGACACCAAATTCCTCAATCAAATCAAACGTGCCCCGTTGTCCACCCAGTTTCACCGTCTGGTCTATCCGATCAATCACTTCCTGAATGGCGCCGGCTTCACTTTTCACCAGCCGGATCGCCCGTTTCTTTGCCATGCGCTCTCTCAGTTCTTCAGGAAGCGGTTCAATCCGAATCTCTCCCCGGAGGATGCTGGAAATGTTGGCATCATCGAAAACCCGACGGTTCTTACCGGGCAAACCTAAACCAGCCCCACTGATAACAACCGATCCGGTAAGCGGAAGCCTGCCATCCCCGCCTGAAGGAGTCGCAACCGTCTCCCGGGGGAATGCCCCCCTACTCATCTCAGGGAGAGAAATTTGTTTTTCTGCTTTTTGTTGAGCCACCGGGAAAGCCGCCTGGCTTTCCTTTTGCCCTTCAGACACCTGTGCCAGGGCTTCAGCCATAAAATCAATGACTTTTGCAAGGGTGTTGTAATCAGAAAGGCGCAAATCCTCCCGTCGGGGGATATTGTAGTGGGTACGAATCGTTGCAAAGAGTTCCGCCTGCTTGACCGTATCAATGCCCAGATCGGCTTCCAGGTCAAGGTCAAGATCCAGCATCTCCACAGGGTATCCGGTCTTTTCGCTCACCAGATTCAGGACGTACCGTTTTATCTCCTCTTTATTCTGTGGTTCGGACACCCGGGATAAAGACAGCGGCTGCGATTCAAACTTTTGGACTACAGATGCTTCTTGAACCGGTGCAGAGGAAATTACGGTCGAATCAGTATAAAAAGGTCGAGCGCCTTTTGGTTTGACCCCAGCCGCAAGGAGTCCGCAGAGTGCTTTGTTGAAACTGACCACCGCACCTTCCCGGGGATGATTGGTGGCTAAGATCGTCACATCCGGCTTGCCTTTGAGGATATCCATTGCCAGGGCATTCAAAACCCGTTTGGGACCCACTTCAATGAAAACCCTGGCGCCTTCGCGATACAGCGTTTCAATTCCCTTAATGAACTGGACAGGAGAAGCCACCTGTGCGGCAAGCAAGTCCAGTATTTCTTCTCTTGTGTTGGGGTAAACCTCTCCGGTTACGTTGGCAGCAACCGTGAGTTGAGGAGGCTGGATGTTCATACGAGCAATCACTTCCCGCAGTGGTTGACTGGCGGGAGCAACAATGCGGGTATGGAAGGCGTGAGAAACCGGAATTTTTGTTCCCTGATACCCTGCCTGCTGGAAGGCTTCCAGAGCCAGGTCCACTCCTCGAGTTGTCCCACCAATGACACACTGAAGAGGACTGTTAATGTTGGCAATGACCACATAATCGGGGATAGTCTCAAGAATTTTCTCCACTTTTTCAATAGGAGCAGAGACAGCCGCCATAGCGCCGTTATCTTCCATGGCTACCCGTTTCATCTCTCGCCCGCGGGCAGAAACCACCTCCAGAGCCTCTGCAAACGTCAACACCCCTGCAGCGACCAGCGCGGCATATTCACCCAGACTGTGACCTATCACCATATCGGGAGCAAAGCCAAATTTGTTGAGCAAGCGCATCATGGCAACGTTGGCTGTCAACATTGCCGGCTGGGTGATTTCAGTATTGCGCAGGGCTTTTTCGGCTTCCGCCAGAGAGGCTTCATCTCCTGAGACGTAAATATATTCTGTAAGAGGTTTGCCCAGGATTGGCTTCATGATTTGATCTGCTTCCGCAAAGGTTTGAGCGGCAACTGGTTCCACCTCACACAGGTCTTTGAGCATGTTCACGTATTGAGAGCCCTGTCCGGGGAACAGAAAAGCCACCTTTCCCGCCTGTCCACTGCCCCGGAAGACACCATGCGCTACAAGCGCCTGCCATGGATTGTTGTCCGAGGCGCTTTCAAAGCCTTTCAACGCACGCTCAGCGCGTTTGATGAACTCATCCCGATCACTGTAATCAATGGCAATACGCTCAGGCCGTTCCAGTTCTTCTACAGAAGGAATGCGGCTCTCGGGTAACATCCCTTGCTGAGCCTGACGAAGCGCTTTTTCCACTTCGTGTTTCAATCCTTCTCCCGTATCTGCGCTGGCAAAGTACAACCCACGATAAGGGGCTGGCAAACTCTCCTTAGCCAATGGAACCTCAACCGGGACCGACTCAGATCTGTAAGTTATATCCACCCCCGAGTACACTTTCTTTTCTGCCTGTAAAATTCCGGGAATATATTCATCCACAACCAGATGGAAATTTGTCCCTCCAAATCCAAAGGAACTGACCCCGGCACGTCGGACTTCACCCTGTTTAACTTCCCAAGCACGCAAGACAGTATTGGGATAGAACGGGATATGGGCAAAGTCAATATTGGGATTTGGACGTTCCACATTCAATGTAGGGGGAATTTCTTTGTGGTGTAAGGCTAAGACAGTTTTCATTAACCCAGCAGCGCCTGCGGCACTCTTCAAATGTCCAATGTTCGATTTTACAGAACCCAACGCCACACTACCGGGTTTCAAGTCAAACTGCCCAAAAATTGCGGTCAAACTGTTCACTTCAACAACATCTCCGACCCGCGTTGAAGTACCATGCCCTTCAATCATGCTCACAGTAGCCGGCGATACTCCGGCATTTTTCCAGGCGCGTTCAATGGCTTGCTGTTGTCCAGTCGGGTTGGGTGCTGTGATGCCCTTCCCCTTTCCGTCACTACTGCTTCCAACGCCACGAATGACAGCATAAATACGATCACCATCTTTTTCTGCATCTTCAAGCCGTTTGAGCAAGAAGATCGCTGCACCTTCCCCCTGAACAAAGCCGTTCGCGCCATCCGCATACGGGCGAGAACCATCAGGGCTTAATGCGCCAATCTTACTGAATTTCACATACCCTTCGATGCTCATACTCCGATCCACACCGCCAGTAAGGACAGCATCAAAGTGATAATTGTTCAATCCATCCACTGCTGCCTGAATTGCCGCCAGCGAGGAAGCACACGCCGCATCCGTAATAAAATTAGGACCCTGGAAATTAAAAACGTTTGCCACTCTACCCGCAATGATATTTCCCAATTCTCCGGGCATGGTATCTTCAGTAATATCTGGAACTGAAGCGCAGAATTGTTTCCGAATGCCCTCGAGAATGGCTTCCTGTACCGAAGGAGGCAAAGATTTGAATTCCGGCACTGCTGTCAGCGTCGCCTGGTACTCTGCAGCGCGAATACGCATACTGGTCAGGTAGTGTCTTTCTCCCCCTAATGCGTTTCCCAGTATCACCGCTACTCGCTGAGGGTCCAGAGGTCTCTGTGGGTAACCAAAATCCATTAATGCCTGCCGGGCAGCGGCAATTGCCCATTGCTGGGTCTGGTCCATTTGCTCAATCACACGCGGTGGAATGGCAATTCCCCATTTATACGGTTCGAATTGAAAGTGGCGAACAAATGCGCCAATTTTTGAGTAGGTTTTATCCGGTGCTTTTGGATCCGGGTCGTAATATAGATCAATTCGCCAGCGATCGGGTGGCACTTCACCGATGGAATATTTTCCCGACTTCAGGTTGTCCCAAAAAGTCGGTACATCTGGCGCATCTGGCAAAACCACCCCCAAACCAACTACCGCTACAGGTTTTGTGACCGTCATGATTCCTCCTGTTATTTTCAGTAATTTTTTAAAGGAATATCCCTCAATCGTAACGATTTAATTAGGTGTTAACCAAACAGGTTAATATGACAGGATTAGCCCTGATTGAAATTCTTCTGTGCCTGAAAACACCCCAGGAGGAATGGAGTTACGTAAAAAGCGGGTGATCTTTCCACATTTTTTCCTTTGTCGTCTTACCCCTTAAAAACTCAGGTGGAGGGCAACTTTCTCGCCCTCCACCTGAAACTCGTTTCACTAATTTTTCGAGATTAATAACGTCTCAAGATCATGAGCGTTTCCCCATACTCATCCAGCAACTCCAGCATATTCCCATCTGTACGATACGAGCGCGCCAGTTGCAAAGCATTCAAAAAAGCGTTTTCCTGAGCGTTTATAGCTGGCTCCTGACATGCCATCATTGTCATAGAAATATCCTTAAATTCAATTGTCTCTTTTTTAATACTGTATTTCCCGCTGAAATTGTTACATCCGGTATTGCCCTGGACTTCCCCATCACCGAAATCGATGATCACATCCACACCCGGATAAGCCGCCGATTCTCCCAGAGTTTCCAATGCCCATACCGTCCCCTTCAGCGGATTTTGTTCGCCAGAATTTCCGCTACAGGCAGAAAGAACAACACTGAGCAGGATAAGGCAAATCAAGCACAGTACAAATAGTTTTTTCATTGTGCATCTCCTATCTCATCTTCAGACGAAGGGTTTTAATTTCAAATGGACGGAATTCCAGAAGCAAGGTATTCCCCTGTTGCTTTACAGGATTCGCTCCTTCCTCCAGCAAATTCGTTTCTACAGCCGTATGGAAAGGAATATTCACCTCCACCTGACAACAAGTTCTGGTGCGCATGGCTTCATAAAACCGCAAAATGACATCTCCCGATCCGTCCTCTGCGAGTTTAACCGTTTCCAAAACCACATTTGAGCAACTGGTCTGAAGCAAAGAACCTTCACCAGCACTCCCTTTGATCACCATCACCGGTACATTCAGATCATAGGCTTCTTGAATCAACTCACTCTCCAGAAGGCTTCCATTCCAGAAATAGAGAGAATACGTGAAAGTCTGCAATCCCTTGTCAGCCAGCATATCCGGAGCGAGAGGGGATTTCAGGAGAGTCAAATTAATGCTGTTTCCCTTCACGCTGACGCCATATTTGCAGTCATTCAGCACAGCAACGCCACGCCCTTCTTCCGCCAGAGCCGTCCATTTATGTTGACTCACTTCAAACCGGTCAGCGTCAAATTGCCGTGAAGCATGATTGGGACGACGAATATGCCCAAATTGAATTTCGTGAATGGCTTCGTTTGAGTGAATGTTCACCGGGAAGTTTACCTTAAGCAGTTTATGACTTTCCTGCCACTCAATGCCGGTGAGGAAATCCATGCGTCGGCTTCCTTTTCTCAATCGGATGATTTGAATCAGTTCTGAATGATGAAGCGTTCGCCTGACCCGTAACGATGCCTCCAAAGGCGTGTTCGAGTAAACCTCAATGGTCGAAGGGCCATGAAGTTCAACAGGGATTTCTTCAGTCATGCTGTTTAAATCCCAGGCATCCCATACATCAGGAACGTCTTTATACATGCGGAAGACATTGGCTTTCCCAACAACCTGATCTCTACCAGTGGATTTATCGATGAGAGAAACAATCTCTCCCTGGGAATTAATTTCTGCGCGTAAATGTTCGTTTTCCAGGAAAGCCCCTCCTTGAGGAAACATTCCAGCCCGAACCCAAAGGGATTGATCAGCAGGAGTTACCCCTGGGCCCGTCACTGTAACCCATCCGCAAGGGGGTACTTCAACCTCAGTCAACTGTCCCTGTACCTCTACCCACGCCTTTCGCTTCCAGTTCAGTGAATTGAACACAGTTACTTCTTCATTGGAAGGCTGAACGAGTGTGGATAAGGCTCGCTCTGTCACAGAGTGAGACTCCTGCAAAACCTCACTGTAGAGGGCTTCTGCCTCTTCGTACACCCGGTGGATCGAAGAGCCGGGAAGGATATCATGAAACTGGTTCAGCAACACTTTCATCCATGCGTTGCGCAGAGTATCTGCCGTAAAATCATACCCCCGGAGAACGCGAGATACCGTACCCCAGAATTCCGCTTCTCGTAAGGCAATTTCGCTTTTCCGATTACCCTTTTTCGTCTTTGCCTGCGAGGTGTAGGTTCCACGATGAGCCTGAAAATACAGTTCACCAACATATTTCTGACGGGGTAACCCTCGCTTTTTCAAATCTTCAAAAAATTCTGCCGGGGAAGACATCTTTACTCTGGGGAGACCCTCCAGGTCCCTTTCGCGGCGAAGATACTCTAAATGATTCCGCTCCGGACCGCCACCACCATCCCCCCAGCCAAAAGAGAGAATCATGGTTTGAATTCCATTTTTCTGCAGGCGAGTGTTCCAGCGCTCAAAAATAAAACGAGGACTGGTTTGACTGTTGTATTCGGTAAAAATATGGGCAGGGATGGTTGTGCCATCAATTCCTTCCCACCAGAAGATATTGTAGGGGAAAGGTTCGCCACCTCCATATGCCCAAGTGATCTTCTGGGTAGCAAAACCTTTCATGCCACATCCATGCAGAATTTGTGGCAAAGCCCCCGAGTATCCGAACACATCTGGAAGCCACAAAATATCACTTTTAACCCCTAACTCTTGCTCAAAGAATTGTTTGCCGTACAGAATCTGCCGAATCAGGCTTTCTCCACCGCTAATGTTAGTATCGGCTTCCACCCACATTCCACCATCGGCAATAACGCGCTTCTGTCGAACGGCTTCTTTAAAACGCTCATAGAGTTCTGGATAATGTGTTTTCAACATTTGATACAACTGAGGTTGACTTTGAAGGAAACGATACTCAGGATATTCCTCAATCAACTTCAACTGGTTAATTGCCGTGCGGGCAATTTTTCGTTCCGTTTCCTGAAGGGGCCAGAGCCAGGCAACATCAATATGGGCATGTCCAAATGCATGCAATTCCGGAGCAGTATCTCCATTACGGCAATCCAATAGCGGTTTCAAAACAGCGCGGGTCTTACGAACCGATTCCAGGAGTTCCTCTTCTGGTAATTCAAGGTCCAGGATGCGGGTGGCTTCCATCAATCCCTCATCCACTTCAGAAGCCCGTAGAGACAATGGATCCAACCCATCCCTGAGTTCTCTGAGGGTGGTGAAATCCAGTGCTAATTGATAAATATCTTCACGCCAGACTCCCAATGTGCTTTGGCCAACTTTTGTCTGCGTTGCCGGAGGTTCCGGCACGGTTTGTACTCCCCAGAGATTGGGTCCATCGCCTACTGTAATTCTGCCATGACCCGCATACGCCTCAATGAGAATATCATACGCTGCTCCTTTCTGAGCAGAGGCGGCAAGTGTAAACTGTGGATGCCCCCATCCAATAGAGGCTTCAATTCTTCCATTGACCCATACGAGACTTTCTCCCCCGGGATCGAGCCGCAGGACAACCCGTTTGCCATGGAGGGACTCGGGAATGGTCACTTTTGTTCGAAACCAGCCGTATTCCCACTTGGCTCCCCAGGGAGTTCCAGAAGGCATAGGGGTAAATGGACCTTGAACAGCCTCCTCATAGGTCAACCGTAAGGTGGTCGTAAATCCTTCGAGAGGAACTTCCTCAACCGGCAAATAAATTGCATCCCAGAGAGTACGCTCCCAGGATTTAATACGATGTTCCCATTCTGGTGTAAGCGCCATTTTTTCTTTCTCCTTCGAGGTTTGTTGTGTTTGAATTGGAAAAATTTATCCTGGTTCAGAAAAATGATGAGAGATTCTTATGAGGCAAATTTTCTCACATGTGATATGATAACCCTAAATTTCCCTCTCGTCACTTTTTTCAGGAGTAAAATATGAACGTTCACAATCAAGATCCCATTGAGCAGAAAATTTCCGATCTGATAGCCCAAATGACATTGTCCGAAAAGGTATCACTTCTCTCTGGAAAAGATGCTTGGCGGACCATGCCCATTCCCCGATTAGGCATTCCTTCCATCACCATGACGGACGGTCCTCACGGCGTGAGAGCAAGTTATCCGGACGCCGGACGAAAAGCCGGTCCTACTACATGTTTCCCGACCGGGGTAAGTATGGCGGCAACATGGAACACAGAATTGATTGAGAAAGTCGGAATGGCACTGGCAGAAGAAACCCGTGCCATGGATTGTGATATTCTGTTAGGACCCTGTGTGAATATTGTGCGCCATCCTTTAGCAGGGCGGAATTTTGAATCGTATTCAGAGGATCCCTATCTCAATGGAAAGATGGGCATAGCATGGGTCAAGGGATTACAAAGCAAGAAGGTGGGAGCATCCCTAAAACACTTTGCCGCTAACAATCAGGAATTTGAACGGCATCGTGGTTCTTCGGAAATCGATGAACGCACACTCAGGGAAATTTATCTCCCCCATTTTGAGATGGTGGTGAAAGAAGCCAAGCCGTTCACGGTGATGTGTTCCTACAACCGCATTAACGGGGTATATGCATCTCAAAACCGGCACCTCCTTCGAGATATTTTGAAAGAGGAATGGGGGTTTGACGGTGTAGTGGTTTCGGACTGGGGAGCCAATCACACAATCTTCGAATCGGTCGAAAATGGTCTGGATCTGGAAATGCCCGGTCCCGCCCGGTATTACGGGAGATTCCTAGAAGACGCTGTAAACACCTGGCAAATTGAGGAAAGCGTCATTGATGATGCCGTTCGCCGAATCTTGCGCATCCTGTTCCGTGCGGGGAAGTTCGATGATCCTGCAACTCTCCCACCCGGCTCTGTCAATACGCCCGAACACCAGGCTCTGGCACTTGAGGTTGCCGAAGAAGCGATAACCCTCTTAAAGAATGAAGGCGACCTGTTGCCGCTGGATGCAGAGAAAATTCAATCCATTGCTGTGATTGGACCCAACGCGGCAGAGGATCGCATTGGAGGTGGCGGTTCTTCTTACGTAGATCCTCCGTATCGGGTTTCTCCATTGCAAGCACTGCGCGCTCGATTAGGTAATCGGGTACGTATTGAATATGAACAAGGATGCGATAATTATCACCAACCGCCCGTCCTGGGTGCTGACTGGTTGGGAGAGAAGGGGTTGAAAATTGATTTCTTTGACAACCCGTCTCTGGAAGGTCAACCAGCCGACACCATCATGGTCCCAAAGGCTGAAATGTGGATGTGGGCAAACTCCCTGCCGGCTCCGCATGTGACTTCGTCACGCTTTTCTTTCCGCGCCCAGGGCACATTTACGCCCCTGGAAAGTGGGACGTTCACCCTGTTCCTTTACAATACCAGCGCCTGCCGCGTCTTCATCAATGGTGAAAAAGTCTTTGATCAGGTCTCAAAACCGCGAGAACATCGCGCAGAGGGAGAAGCACAATGTCAGATGGATCTGGAAGCAGGCAAATCGTATGACCTGGTGATTGAATATTTGAAAGATAACGAGGATGAATTTGCCTACTGGAAACTGGCATGGATGCGCTTCTTTGCTCCAGGAGAAGATCATCGCCTTCAGAAAGCCGTGGAATTAGCCGCCAGGAGCGATGCGGCACTGGTGTTTGTTGGGATGCCAGAGGGATTTGAAAGCGAAGGTTACGACCGTCCCCACATGCGTCTGCCGGGGGCACAGGATGAACTGGTTCAGGCAGTGTTGAAAGCCAACCCCAATACTGTGGTGATTCTCAACACCGGCTCACCAGTTGAGATGCCATGGGCAGATGAAGTCCCCGCAATCCTGGAAGCCTATTATCCCGGACAGGAAGGCGGCAATGCGATCGCTAAAATTCTCTTCGGGGAAATCAATCCCTCCGGAAAACTAACCGTCACTTTCCCCCGCCGTCTGGAGGATACACCCGCATTCATCAATTATCCGGGGGACCGCAAGGTGTATTATGGTGAGGGCATTTTTGTCGGATATCGCTATTACGACAAGAAGAAAATGGAACCCCTCTTCCCCTTTGGGCACGGGCTTTCCTATACCACCTTTGCGTATGAAAACCTGACCGTTCCAACGGAAGCCACAGTGGGGCAACCTGTTCGCGTACAGGTAACTGTGAAAAACACCGGAAAACGCGTCGGTAAGGAAGTGGTGCAGATTTACGTGAGTGACCTTCAATCCTCACTGCCGCGTCCGCCAAAAGAACTGAAGGGATTTGCCAAAGTGGAACTCCAGCCCGGTGAAGCCAAAACGCTTTCGTTTGAGTTAAACGAAAGAGCCTTTGCTTATTACGATCCCTATCAATCTCGATGGGTGGTCGAGCCCGGTGAATTCCAGATTCTGGCAGGCTCTTCGTCCAGGGATATACGGGCAACGGCATTAATCCGACTGGTGTAACCTCAAAAAACCTGAAGCCTATCTTTGAGGTTGACATGGGGGGCATCCACCAAACAGATCTGAAAATTTCTCCTTTTCGGGAGGATTTACGAAATCTGTTTGACGGGGGATGTCCCCCAATCTTTTCCGGAGGTGGGGAAAAATCGGCTGAATCCTGGCAATTCAAGAGCAAATTCACTATTCTGGGAAACACTGGCAATGAGAAAGTGTGGCATTTTGTCAAAGGGAGTAAACCATGAATGTCAGAGATGTAGTTGAAGCCATCATCCAAAAGTGTCAGATCCCGCCTTTTGAGAAAACCTGCGATCAATTGATTGCCGGGGATTGGTATCGGGAAGTGACAGGCATTGTCACAACTTTCATGGCTACTGTTGATGTCATTCAGGAAACTGCTCAAAGAGGCGCGAATCTGATCATCACTCACGAGCCTACTTTTTTCAATGGTCCGGATGAAACCGGCTGGCTTGCAGAGGATCCTGTCTATGCGAAAAAGATGAGTCTTATTCATAACCAGGGCGTCAATATCTGGCGATTTCACGACCACATGCACAGAACCCAACCTGACCTGATATATGCCGGGTTAATCAGAGAACTGGGATGGGAGAACTATCAGGATCCAGATGAAAAACATTGCTTTACCATTCCTCAAATTCCTGTGATGGATCTGGCAAAATTCCTGAAAGAAAGACTGGGGGTGGAAATATGCCGTCTGGTAGGTGCTGTAAATGGACAGGTAGAGCGAACTGGTGTTCTGGTTGGCGGGGGCAGTCTGGGTTTAGGCAGAGAAGAAATGCCGATGGAACTCATACATCGAAAAAACCTGGATACCATCATTTGCGGGGAAATTCTGGAATGGACTTTGCCAGCCTATGTGCGTGACGCCGCCCAACTGGGGATGAACAAATCTCTAATTATTTTGGGCCACAATCGTACTGAAGAGATTGGGATGAAATACCTGGTAGACTGGCTGCAACCTTTATTTCCCACAATGCCGATACAGTTTATCGAATCGGGAGATCCTTTTATTTATCACTAGCGTGATTTCAGGGATTGAATTCAGGAAGAGCCCATTAAGAACCGCCTCAGGAGGTAAATTTTTGGTGTATTATTAATCCTTAAGCCCAGCCGGTGGATGCAGCGAGGCTGGAAAGGCTACACGTACACGGTGCTGGCGCGTTGCGGCAAATTGAGCATAGCGAACTTTTACTCCTGGGCGAAAGGGAACTGTCAGTCTTATTCGTTTTTTTTATAAAACGCATTTCATTAAGGGACAACAAAATATGCCTCTTTACAAACGTCACCGCCGTCACATTAGCAATTTGCCCGATCATGGGCAAGACCTACCCATTGACTACAACACATCTCCTTCCCATCAGAGTACAAAGAGTCTTTCTCGCTTTTCTTTTGGTGGACATGAGAAATTTACTTTTCGAGACGGTTGGCTCAAGAAGGCAATCGATGCTATCCTGGAAGACCCCTTTATCTTTAGCCGAGATGATGCATTTATCATTCTTGGTGTTGGGAAGAATATGGCCACCTCAATTCGCTACTGGGGATTGAGATTAGGTTTGTTTAAGCCTGCTGATGACAATCCACGTGCCATGACGACATCCAAACTGGGGGTTGCACTGCTCGCTGATAATGGTTGGGATCCGTATCTGGAAGATATTGGATCACTATGGTTGTTACACTGGCTGCTCTCCAGCGATCAAGAACGCGGAATAGTATGGCACCTGATATTCTCTCGTTACCATGATGTTGAATTTCGCAAGTCGACGATGTTGGAATTTCTTAATACCCAGTTGACCCAGCGAGGTATAAATACGACTGAAGGAATGATTGAACGTGAATTTGATGTTTTCATTCACACCTATGTTCCGCCACAAGTTAAAAAAGGGGAAAGCGAAGAAACGTTGAACTGCCCATTGGTAGATTTGAACCTGATTCGCTTGACGCCAAGCGATAGTGTATATCGTTTTAATGTTGGGGCAAAGACATCTCTTCCGGTTGCCGTTTTTGGATATGCATTACTGGAATTTCTAGTAGAGAAAATGGCTCATCAGCGAACCGTTACACTTGACGAATGTGTCTATTCGCCCGGAAGTCCAGGTCAGATTTTTAAACTGGATGAGAACAGTGTAATGGCATATTTAGAAGAATTGGAAACAATTACGAGTGATGCTATAGCCATCCAGGAGACTGCTGGCCAGCGCCAAGTGTACTTGCATGCTGCATCGCCAGAGTTAGGCTGGGATTTATTAAGAGGGTATTATGCAGACTGAACTACTGCTGAACAATATTGTCCGAGTTCGCTCTAATCGATTGCGTGCAGTACGTTTGGAAGATTATTCATCAAATGGCAACTCGCTTAGCGGATATACCCTAACTGCTCAGGCTCTGGTAGCACTGGGGCGCATTGTGGACGGTCTGACCACCAATAGCAAAGCATGGACACTAACAGGCCCTTATGGTTCTGGAAAATCATTCTTTGGTTTGTTTCTTGCGCACTTATTAGATAAGCAGCATCCAGGCCATCCGATAGCCTTGGAAATACTTACAAAGGCTGATCCTGAACTGGCAAAGCGCCTGGGTCAAGTAATTGGAGAACGCGGGTGGTTTGAAGTCGTGACTGTCACAGGAACACGCGCTTCTCTTCAACAATGTCTGGTTCGCGGTTTCTCTCGTGCAATGGAAGCCAAAGAATTTCCCAACTCCTTGAAGGAAGAATTAAGAACACTCAGCGAAGTAGACAGCCGTATTTTCTTGAAGTGGGTAGAAAAGTTTCTCGAAACGGCTAGCAGACTTGGGTACGGTAAAGCTGGCACACTAATCATTTTTGACGAAATGGGCAAATCTCTGGAATTTGCATCCTTCCACCCTCAAGAAAGCGACGTTTATCTACTACAAGAGTTGGCTGAATTTTCTGCACAAAATAAAACCCCTTCTCTCGTCTTCATCGGAATCCTGCACCAATCTTTTGAAGGGTATGCTGCTCTATTGGATCGAGCAACCCAGCGTGAATGGGCAAAAGTTCAAGGGCGTTTTGAAGATATCCCCTTTCAGGAACCACCTATCCAACAAATGCGTCTGCTGGCAAGCACATTTGTTGATATTGACCCTCAGATTGTTTCTGATTTAACCGTATCAAGGGAATCCTTGCAGAAATGGTGTCCTGCGATAATAAGTATTGAAGAATTTGAAGCCCTTAGCCGTAGAGTTTATCCGTTACATCCTAGTGTCTTTGTTTCTCTCCCCTATATTTTTCGTCGCCTAGCACAAAACGAGCGCTCGCTTTTTGCGTATCTCTCCTCACAGGAACCCTTTGGCTTTCAGGAATATTTAGCCACTCACTCATTGGGTGAGATGTTGTGTTTGCCTTATATTTTTGACTATCTTGTAGCCAACTATCAAAACATTATCTACGCCACAGGCCGAGCACGTCCAATTACGGAAACACTGGAACGACTAGAAAATGCCCCCCACCTAAAGAAAAGTGAACAAGATATTTTGAAAACCATTGGGCTTTTGAACTGGTTGGGAGAGATTAGTCCCCTCCAGGCAAGAGAGAACCTAATCTTGAGTGCGCTATCACCAATTTATGATGAGAATGAATTACGCAATGGTCTGAAGTCGCTTCAGCATCGCTCTTTTATTGTATACCGCCGTTTTAATGATATGTATGCCGTATGGCAAGGTAGCGATGTGGACATTGAAGAGCGTTTACAGGCTGCCCGTGCTACTCTGGAAACAACTATCAGTGTGGCTGAGGTCTTGCAAAAGTACCTGCCTCCACGTCCCTTAATGGCGAGACGTCACAGTTATATAACGGGTGCTCAACGATTTTTTGATGTTCGTTATGTTGATACGCATAACCGAGAATCTGTTTCTTTGACTCCATCAGAAAGTGCCAGCGGAGTGGTTCTACTTTGCCTGCCAGGAACATTGGGAGATCTAGAAGTTTTCGAACAATGGGCACAGAGCGAAGCTCTGGCTTCTCGGTCCAACGTGGTAACCGGTGTGGCTGGGCGTGCTATTCGTTTGAAGGAACTGGCGCAGGAATTTCGTGGCCTTCATTGGGTATATGAAAACACTCCCGAATTACGGGATGATCCCGTCGCGCGACGCGAATGGCGAACTCGTCTCGCAGCCATTGAACAAGCCATACGCGTTGAACTGGATGAGGCTTTCAATCTATATCAAATATCCTCCTTGCGTGCCTGTAAGTGGTTTTATGGTGGCACAGACATTTCCCACAAAGTCCAGCATGGTCTATCGTCTCTCCTTTCAGAGATCTGCGACGCTCTCTACCGGGACTCGCCATTATTGCGAAATGAAATGCTCAACCGTCGCGAATTGACCTCACAAGCAGCAGCAGCACGCCGCACTCTCATTGAAGGCATTCTCACCCGAGCAGACCAGCCCTTACTGGGTATTCAAAAATTTCCGCCTGAGCGCAGTATGTACGAGACATTCCTGCGCCGTGGAGGATTGCATCAGCAAAATGAAGAAACATGGGTTATTGTCCCACCACCAGAAAATGATCCTCTTAAATTAAACCCTGTTTGGAAGGCAATGACAGAATTCGTTTTTGAAGGACTGCCCGAGCCACGACCTTTGCCAGACCTCTATGCCCGTCTGTTTGCGCCTCCATACGGTGTTACAGCAGGATTGGCTCCCGTTCTCCTTGCGGTTTTCTACAAGGTTCATCAAAACGAAATGACATTGTATAAAGAAGGAACATTGCTGGTTGATCCCACCATCGCGGATTGGGAAGTGCTGTTGCGCCGTCCAGAATTATTCGCGATAGCCGGTTGCCGAGTAACCGGCCTGCGTGCAGCAGTGATTCAACGAATGGCACGGGGATTACAGGTTGTGCCTTATGTCATGCCAGTGGTTCGCTCTTTGATTGGCCGCTTGAAAGCCCTCCCGGAATATGCCTGGCGAACGCGCAAATTACCAGAATCCGCCCTCAACCTGCGCCGCGCTGTAGATACAGCACGCTCACCAGAACGTTTTCTTTTCGTTGAGGTCCCCGAAGCGCTTGGAATGCCTCCCTTCGATACTGAAGAATTCGATTCCCAACGATTTGACCTCTTTTTTGAACGATTGAATCAGGCGCTAGATGCTCTCGCCCAGGCGACTCCGCGCCTGATGATGTGGGCACGCGATACATGGCTTATTGCCTGTGGATTGCAACCGGATGAAACCGGCTGGCAGTATTTCTGTCAGCAATCCAGTAACCTTATCCACCGGGTGACCCATCCCCATCTGCTTCCTTTACTCAAGCGGGCTGCTGAAGCCCCAGATTCGCGCGCTGCTCTGGAAAGCGTTCTTGCTTATATAGCGAATCGACCTTTACGGTCATGGACTGATTCTGACGCGGAGCGTTTTCAGGCTCAAGCCAACTATTTGGCTACTCTATTGAGAGAAGAAGCAGATCTTTCCGACCCTTCTACTCTTCCGGATGATGTCCTAAAAAAGGCTCAAAAATTAGCAGAAGACCTGGAAGTTTCGCTTAAAGCAGGCGGGGTTTCCCCTGAAATAGTCAAAGTTGCTTTACGCCTTTTGCTTACAAAATTGAAATGAGAAAACGTTGAGACTTTTCAATGAAATGAATACAATACTTAAAGTGTGGGGGGCTTTCTTTGTCTTATTTGGTACAGTCGTTAATGGAGGTCTTTATGTCTAATAACGAGCAACCTGCTCGCCATATTGTCTCGCTTTCCGGCGGCAAAGATAGCACGGCTCTGGCAATTTACCTGCGCGATCGTATCCCTAACCTGGAATACGTTTTCTGCGATACTGGTGAGGAATTGAGAGAAACTTACAGTTACTTGGATAGGCTTGAGGTTTTTCTAGGTAAGGAAATCAAAAGACTTAAGGCCCGTCAGTCCTTTGATGATATGCTCAAGGCGCGTGGTGGTTTTCTACCTTCAGGACAAGTTCGTTGGTGTACAGAATATCTTAAAATAAAACCCTTTGAAGAATATATAGGTGACAGCATTTGCCATAATTACATCGGAATCCGGGCAGATGAAACTTACCGAAAAGGGTATATCTCCACAAAACCAAACATCATCGCACATTATCCTTTTATTGAAGAGGGTATACGAAAAGAAGATGTTATACGAATATTAGAAGAGAGCGGTCTAGGATTACCTGAATACTACCAATGGCGTTCGAGGTCTGGATGTTATTTCTGCTTTTTCCAACAAAAAATTGAATGGCTTGGTTTACTAGAACATCATCCTGATTTATATGAGAAGGCAGAAAGTTACGAAAAGGAAAATCCAGAAACTGGCGAACGTTATACATGGTCACAAAAAGAAAGTCTCAAAGAGTTACGCTCTCCAGAGCGCAGAAAAGCAATTTTAGAAGAGTATGAGCGACGCAAGGATCACCCTTTGAAATCAAGGGGTAACTTAACTCTGGCAAATATCTTCACCCCAGAGGAATCTGAGGATGAAAGTTGCTTGATATGTCATCTGTGAAAGGAATTGAGAAATGAGCTTAACTTTCCATCGAACCTTTTCCTTATCGCGTTCTTCTATTACAAAAGTTCTGTTTGTAGCTCAAGAAAAGCCAGAGTTTAACCAGTCTGATATTGCCAATAAAACTGATTTAGGCACAGTTTATCAGGAAGCCATGCCACGTTATGCCTATCGGGCGGGTTTGTTGGACGAGAAAAAACATCTTACTCTATTCGGGCGTTTTGTTGCCGAGCATGACCCCAATCTGGAAAAAACGGGTACCCAGTGGTTGCTGCATTATCACCTGGCTGCGCCACATGGTCCTACGGCTTTCTGGCATTATTTGGTGACTCACTGGTTTGTACCGGGCAACACTTTCACGGCAGATCAACTTGCTGATGATTTGGCTGGGTTTTTACAGCGAGAGAAGGGTAAAGCCCCTTCTCCACATTCAATCCGAAGCACCATCACAATCTTTACCGGCACCTATCTTAAAAGAGACGGATTGAGTCGACTGGGTTTGCTCGAGGAGATTGAAAAAAATACTTATCATGTACAGAGAGTGTCCCAGCCTCCGATCTGGGCGCTGGGGTATGCACTGGCAGATTACTGGCAAGCGCACTATGGGGAGCGGTTAACGGTTAACCTGGATGACCTGAGCGGAGACCGGTTTGCCGGGCTCTTTCTGCTTGGAGAAAGTGGCTTCACCGAATTGCTGCTACAACTGAAGCAGGAAGGTATGATTGACCTCTACCGGATTGCGCACCCCTATCAAGTTGTGCTGCTCCAGCCTAGCCTAGAATACGCTTTGGACAAACTGTACGCTATTTAATTCTTGGACTAAAGAATACAGGGGATGGATATCTACGATTTGCTTCAAAAGATACGTCAACCTGGTGCCCGGTTGGGCATAGGGATTTGGTTACTACCCAGGCATTTATTAGGACAAGAAGAAATCCTTGCCTTGCGTTTAGATATGCAAGCCATAGATGCGCGCCAGTTTTTCTTACAAAGCCTGCCACAAGGTGCCCGTTTTTCTGGCCTTACCCGGCAGAATGGTCATTTCAAATTGGTTGAAATGGTGCGTCAATTAACCGAGAGGGATTTCAAGCGTTCTTGCCTGCTAGTGCACACTCTTGATTTGCTTCTTTTGGGGATGGAAGTAGATGAACGCAAACGTTTTTGGCTAACCGTTCTTGAGGGTATACCGTATCCGAATACAAAACTGGTGCTGACTATTCCAGAAGGTGCCAATGAATTGTTACCTCTTGAGCTTAAACACCACTATGCGATGTATATAGCCGAAGGTGGAATCAAATAGTTTTTTACCATTGGGAGGATTTAGCATAATGAAGATCGAAGACCTGGTCAAAATGGATTTCGAAGGAGAATTTCGCTCTGATGTTCAACTGAGCGATTATGAAAAACCTGACCTCAACAAACAATTGCTCCGAAACTACATTTTCACCACTCATGCTCCCACCACAATCGGTTATGCCCAAAGGGATTACTCCGCCAAAGAAGTGCTGGATCTTTTGAAAACTGTTTACTCAGTAGATAGGTTTGAAAATCGCTTTGTCCTGACAGCGAATTATGGACACGGGAAAAGCCACCTGGCGTTGACGTTGGCTAATTTCTTTTCTCGGCCGGCCGATTCAGAAGAGGTTCGAATTATCCTGTCTCGTCTTGAACAGGCGCTTAACAATCCCTCACAGCTGGCTGGGTATCGGGAGTTTAAAAAAAGCAAAGGCGAATTCCTTGTTATTCGCTTACAGGGAGATGTCATTAATGATTTACAGGAGGGTTTCATCCTTGCATTGGAAAAAGCCCTTTCCGAACACGAAGCCACTCGCTCTATCCAAATTCCACTTTGGACCCATGCGGCTGAAAAATGGCTCAGAGGGCTCGAAGGATTAATGCGAGAACGCGCTGAAGAATTCCTGGCGCAAGAAAACACCGATTTACCTTCTCTAATTGAATCACTAAAACGGGAAGGATCACATGAACTAACCCTGGAACTCTTCAAGCATCTTAATGGCGTCTATCCCAACTTTGGCCGTGAAATAAATTTAAAAGACCTGGTCATTTGGGCTGTGAACGAGGTTTGCAAGCCCAAAGGATTTGGCGGCTTGCTGATCTTGTTTGATGAATTTAGCCTGTTTCTACGCAAGTACATCCAGAGCCGTTCATCGGGCAAATTACAGGAATTGCTCAACGGCATCAGTGATTGCCCTGGCAAAAGCGCATTTGTGGCTTTTTCTCAGCATGATGTGGAGACTATCTCAAGTACCTACGCAACGGGACAACAACTTGAGGATGTAAGGAGAGAATTACAACGTTTGCCTAGAGACAGACGAGGGCGGCTCTTCTCGCTCATGGAAAGTGTTTTGGACGCTTACTTGAAACAGGACGAAGTTGCGTGGGAAAAATTTCAGGAACAACAATCGGTGAGAAGTGCATTTGCCCAGGCACGGGAAATTGTTTTGGAGCATTTTGGGAACCATTATTCTCAGGAATTGCATTGGGATGTGGGATCTTTTGGAGAAAAAGTAATTAAGGGTTGTTTTCCTCTCCACCCGTTAACCACCGCTATCTTATCCATCCATCATTTTGAAGCAGGGGCAAGCGAAAATCCTCGTACTGCACTGCAATTTGTGCGTGAGTCTTGGTCTCGCCTGCGCACACAGCCTGCCCAGATAGATGGAAGGCCAAACTTTATCTATCCTATTGCTCTGGCTGATTTCTTTGGCGAGCAATTGTCTAAAAAATGGTACCAGGCTTACCACAATGCACTTCAAACTGCACCTCAGGCACTGGACGATGAACACCAAAAAGTATTACAAGCCTTGTATGTTCAAGCAGCAGTTAACTTGAGGGCAAATGCGGGAGCACAAATTGAACTTTTACATCATATTAGCGGTGTGGACCGAGAAAGGATCAAGCAGATTCTTAAAGAATTGGCTAACGCCAGAGTTATTCGTTACGACCCTGTAAACAGAATATCTTCCCTCTGGCCCGCCAGCAGCCGTCCGCAGGAAGTGGAAGAAATCTTGCAGCGTGCCATAGAACAAACGCCTGTTGATGATGACTTGATGGAACTTATTGTTTCGATTTTTGTTCGCGAGCCAATGGAGTTGAACCTTGGATTTGGACATGCTGCTGATTGGACTCCCTATCATACCGCTATGACAGCGGAGATGTTTAACACGGAAGCACTTCGGTCACTAATTCAACCTTATCGAGCAAGTCTTAATAGTATTGAGGAAGGAAAACGTGGAGTTGTTATTTGGCTAATTGCGCAAACTGAACAAGAAAAGGAAACTTTAAGGCATACCGCTCAATCAATTTTAGAGGAAGCACTGGAAGGCTCCAAATTTCCTATTCCGGTAGTTATTGTGCTTCCAAAGAGACCTGTGCCTGACCTCATTTTAACTGCACGCCGCCTGAAGGCGCTTAAAAACATGAATAATACCGACCGTGAAAAAATCGGCTCAATGATGTATGAGCAGGAAAAAAATTTGGCCGAAGCCAATTTTTCTCACGCAATTACTGGTTTGGTCGAAGATATTCAAAATTATGCTGATCTGCCCGTTCATCTATCGGATTACGCCATTCCATCAGTTTATCGCCCTTCGATCCAGGCACTCAGACGTTTATCCCTCAAATCCATCATAACAGAGTGTTACCGCCAGGCATATGCGTACCGAGTGGAATTTTATACGCAGTATCAGGTAATCGGGAAAGGTAACAATCAATTACGCAATGCGGTTCAAAATGTAATGCTCGGGTTACTAAGCAATGAAATCGCTGGAAGTCTACCTACTCTCCGAAACAGAGATATCCAGTATCAATTAATCACCCATTACCTAATCCAAAAGTGGGGGTTGCTTTCTGCGGAAGATTACATTATTCAGCCTCCCACCAATAACGCCTTAAGAAACGCCTGGGAAGCCCTTAACCAGGCTTTTCCTCCCGGTTGCAATGAGGTTCGCGTTCAGGAAGTTTTGTTGCAATTGTTTAATCCTCCTTATGGACATGATTACAACACTTTAGCGCTGTTGTTCGCGTCATGGATGGGTTATCACCGCCATGAATTCTCACGCATTTCATTAGGCGGAAGAGTAGTTTCATTCAGCGAGCTAAGAAATATTTTGAATCAGAACAACTCTCTCCTAAAATTCTTCACTTATATCACTATCTCAACGCCCCTTGCTATCAGTCGCGTTAAAGCCGATGAAATATATCATCAAACAGATCTCGTTTTAGATCAGATTCGCCAGGGGAAACCTTTCACATTGATTGAAGCACACGACGCCCTAAACACTTTGGCACAAACATTGAGTTACCCGCGACTACCCGATAGCAAACGAGAAGAAATTGAGCGATTGAAATCTCGCCTGGAGGAGGAAGTGAAAATAGCCCAAACTTATGATCACCAGGTAACCGAATGGTTAAAAGAACTCGAAAGAAGCGATTTTGATGGTCTGTTACGTTTACAAAACACTCTCAAAGAACTTCAATCCCCATCACTGGTACAACCAGGGCAAGCGACCATTCACGATCTAAAAAACCACTGGGAAACGACTTTGCAACAATCTCTTACACAGTTTTGCAACAAATATTCAAAATTGGAGGATCTGGCAGACTATAGATCTCACGAAGATCACCTCAAACGTGCCCGCAAGAGCCTGTCCGACTATCCTGCTTTGGCAAAAGAAGTGGATAAAGCACTTGAAACTCTCAATCGTCGGCGCGAGGAGTTGAAACAGCGAGAGAGTGAAAAGAGTATCATTGAGCAAATTATCCAAATGAGTCCTTCAGCAGGGTTAGCAGACCTTTATAAATACCAGGACCGTCTGGGCGAATTTAAGAATCTTTCCCCACAAACCGAAAAACTTCGGATGGAAAAAATTCATCAGATTGAGGCGAAAATCAGTCAATATGAGACGATAGCAAAATCACTCCCTGAAGCAATTGCTGAGGCAAAGTCATTGTCCGATTTACGCAACAAACGAGATACGCTATTACGCAACCTGAATGCTTTCCAAGGAACGCAATTTGAGGCCATTTTGCTCGAATGTCAGCAAAAGATCGAACAACTTGAGGCATTCTTTGAAGCCCTTCAATCGCTTAGCCAGTTACCCAGCAATAGCCCTAAGGATTTGGAATATTTTGAAGCAGAGCTTGAAGCGATAGAAAATCGTTTCAATTCCTGCCTCAACTTAGCGCAGAAAGATTTGTTACGCTCAAAACGAGAAGAAATTATCCGGTTACGGCAAAACAAAATCTCAGAGGCTCATGCTTGGCTAGATGATCTTGCAAGACGTTATAAAATCGGTGAACCCCCTGCTAAATTGCTTCAAATTCTGGAAAATCCACCCGCTTTTTTATCAGAAGAGGATCTATATCGCGTTTATCAACTCAAACAAGCACTGCAACAGCGGATGGAGGAAGACCTTGTCGCCCAAATTGAAGAACGTTTTATGCGCATAAGTGATCTTGCTACTCGCCGTCGATGTTTGGAACGATTACAAAAACTGGTAGATTGAGATGAATGGCAAGAAGATTTTCCTTGATCGTCAAGGCAATTTGCCTGCTACCCCCAATGTCCATATTATAAAAACTGAGGTAGATTTTTTGCAATGGGCTACCGATGATACCCCTATTCTGATTCAGGGTGAAAAATTATGTGCTTGGGCGGAAGCGTTTTACCGTCTGCGTGGCCAATCGTTTGAATATCTTGAATCGTCCAGCGATGCACTTCGCAAAGTGTTCCCCGGGCTTACTAGTTTACAGGCAAAGGAACTGACAGAGAAATTAGAGCAAACGACAATTTCACCTGATCAAATTACACCCGTCTTTATTCTCAATCACTGCTATCCTGACGATTTGTGGCTTTGGAAATATGAGCCTTCGCCTGAACACGCCGCGCGCTGGCTGATCTGGTTGCTGGAACACACCCCCACCGAAGCCGAAGCCGTCATTTTAAAAAAATTTGCTTCCGATATGGAAATGCAAGCAGGCGAAGCACCTATCAAAGAACTATATCGTGCTACCAATGCCGCACAGGCAGAAACACTGCTCTTGCGCTGGCTTGGCGCGGAGGAAGGTGCAGATCATGCCTGGGATGAATTCCCGCTCGAACTGCCCGCTCGCTGGCTAAGTGTGGTGAGAGAAGTCTGGATGAAGCGCATCATTGCAACAAATGGCTTATTCTTTGCCAAGATGTTACCCTTCCCCCTGCCGTTGAAATTGCGGCAGGAATTGGCGCGTCAAACGGCAGATTATTACCGTGAACACTCCCATGCACTTACCCGCGAAGTGCTTTGGCAACTTCAACCCTACCTCAACCCCTCAAATTTGGTTGACCTAGAAAAGCATCTACCGCCGCCTGTGCCTACTGACCTGCCAGAAGACGAAAACGCTGTTCTGGAGTGGTTCGAGCGTGAGTACCTGCCTTACCGCCGCTGGCAGGCGCAATTTGGGGACGAAACTGCCCGCCAGACTGCGGTCAAGCTTGCGCAAACCTTTGCCCGCTGGTTGCTGCGGCGTTACCCGCTCTGGCTGCTAGGGGGCGAACATCTGTCTTTCCAAAAATCTGCTCACCTGACCGACCTCAACACCCTGACCCTGTGCGTAATCCTGGATGGCTTACCCGCCTGGGATGCTGAATGGCTGGTTCAGGAACTTTCTGCCCGTGCCCCGCGATTAACTTTGTTACGAAAAATGTATTGCTTTACTGCCCTGCCTACTGTCACTGAGTTTGCCAAAGACGCCCTTCTGAAAGGGGTGCCGCCGCTTAACGCTCCACAGACCACAACTCTGGGAAAAATTTTGCCAGACAATCAATCCCCAAAGAAACACCTACAGCAAGCCGCCGCCGGAGAGGTCTGGTTTTGGCGCGTGGAACAGCCAGATAAAGCCTATCACTTCGAGAAGGAAGATAAACGCGAGCGGGAAGTTCAGGCAAAACTAATATCCATCCTAAGCGAAATCGAAGAAGTCGCCCAAACCATTCCTGCAAATATTCCCTTAAGCATCCTGATCACCAGCGATCACGGGCGGCTATTGAATCCGCGTTCACCGCACCAATTACCTGTTGAAGAGGGAATGGAGGCTCACGGACGTGTCGCTTGGGGAAATTTCCAGCGTAACTTTCCTGAGGCTGGGTTTATAGTAAACGAAAATGATGGTTGGGTTGAATTGTATGGTGAACGCTTTGGCATGTCGGAAAACCTACGCATAGCCTGGGGCGAAGCAAGTTTTACAGTCACCAATGGTACAGAAGCCTATCCTCATGGGGGACTATTCCCAGAGGAAGTGATTGTCCCATGGTTTCTCTTCCAGCGTGATGTGACGCACCCCAAGTTGGAAATCTCTCTGACCGGCACAGGTGAAGCCGATATGAATGGAGATATATTTGTCTATATTGTTAATGGTAGTTCATTAGAATTAGAATGCCAATCGATAGAATTTTCTCATGGAGCTAAACTAAACGTTAAGTGGAAGATCCCTCCCCTGAGTCAGCGTAAATTTCAGGCATCGCTCACTCCCTGGCCACCAAAATCTTCAAAGGGAAAAGTCGATGTTTCATTGCTGTTTTTACAGCCTAACGGTGTGACCTTTACACGAAAGACTGAAGCCGCATTAGAAGTGAAGGTTCTTTACGATCAGCCAGACGACTTACTCAAGGAATTAGGATTATGACCATTACTTTCACTCCTGAAACACTTAATAAAAAAGTCAAAGAGGTCTTTGGCCGCCTGGCTATTGACAAACGCCGTCTTCCAAGTAGCCAGTTGAACCGACGTAATGTGCCCGCTTACGTAGCAGAATGGATTTTAGATAGTCTTGCTCCTGGAGAAGGTCCAGTTTCTCCTGAAGAACTGGAAAAAATACAAACCTGGGCAAATCATTTTTTACCCTTACCCGAAGATGCCAAAATCATTCGGAATCGCCTGCTGAACGGAGACGTTGTCAAAGTCCTCACACCTGTGGAAGTGGAAGTCGTTTTGACCAAACACAAGCGCGAACGTGTAGCACAACTCAAGTTATTAGGACTACCTGAAGTTCAAATTGCTGATGGAATTGTCGAACAGTATCCCGACCTGCTTAAACAAGGCATGTGGGGTGTGGTGGAATTGATGGATACAAAGGAAGGAGTTGCACTGACCTCCTTCAAACCGATGCAGGCCTCGGTGAATCTAGAAATTTATAAAGAAAAACGAGCGCTTTTTACCCTGGATGAATGGCGAGCACTTCTCCTGACCTCAATGGGCTACAACCCTTGGAATTTCACCGAGCATGAAAAAACCTATTTACTCTGCCGCTTGTTGCCCTTAGTGGAGAAAAACATGCACCTGCTTGAACTTGCTCCCAAAGGCACGGGAAAGAGCTACTTGTATGAAAATATCAACCCGCGGGTTCGGCTGGTCAGCGGTGGCAATGTATCTCCCGCCGTCTTATTTGTCAATAACGCTAGCGGACAATGGGGGCTGCTGGCGCGTTTTGCCGTGGTCGTTTTGGATGAAGTCCAGACCTTGAAGTTCGAAAAACCGGAAGAGATCGTCGGTGGTCTGAAAGGCTTTCTTGCCAATGGGAAGCTGACGCGCGGAGGCTTGTATGAAACTTCCAGTCCAGCCAGCCTAGTGATGCTTGCAAATATCCAACTCGACAACGAACAACGTCCCATCAACACACCTATTATCAAGGAATTGCCCGAGTTCTTAAGGGAAACCGCCTTTTTAGACCGTTTGCGTGGCATCATCCCCGGTTGGAAAGTGCGCAAACTGAGTGGTGATTCGTTTGCTCAAGGAATCGGGTTGAAATCGGACTTCTTCGGTGATGCTCTGCTTGGGCTACGTGAAGACATCACTGCCAATCAATATGTCCAAACGGCTATCACTCTCGCAGGCGAAAAACGATACAAGCGAAATGAAGACGCCGTGCGCCTGATAGCCAGCGGGTTGATGAAATTGCAATTTCCACACGGAAGAATTACGCCTGAAGAATTTGAAATTTATTGCCTTAATCCTGCTATTGAATTACGCCAGCTGGTATGGGATCAGTTATATATGTTAGATGCAGAATACCGGCAGTATGATGAAGAAATTAAAGTCACACAAAACTTTTAGATAGCCATCTTATGAATATTTACCTTGATTACAACGCCACCACTCCATGCGATCCTCGTGTTGTCCATGCTATGCTACCTTACTTCACAGAAATCTATGGTAACCCGGCTAATGGGTTGCATATCTTGGGGCGCAAGGCGGCACGAGCGATCGAAACCGCCCGTGAGCAGGTAGCTGCTCTCCTTGGCTCACTCGGCGGTGAGATTTTTTTTACATCAGGCGCAACCGAAAGCAATCATTTAGCAATTCTTGGCGCATCCGAATATGCTCCTTCAACGCGTCGTAAAATCATCACATGTGCCATCGAACATAAATCAGTGTTAGCGCCATGCAACCGTTTGCGGGAAAATGGCTTTGACGTGATTATCCTTCCGGTAGATGAAAATGGTCTGGTGCGTTTAACCGATCTTGAAAATTTCCTTGATGAAAATACTTTCCTCGTTTCGATTCAAGCCGCTAATAATGAGATTGGGACTATTCAACCAATCGCAGAAATTACAGCGCTTGCTCATCGGTATGGTGCCCTAGTACACACTGATGCAGCGCAAGCAGTCGGTAAAATACCTGTAAACGTCGAAACTTTAGGGATAGATTTACTCTCCCTCAGCGCCCATAAATTATATGGACCAAAAGGTATTGGTGCGCTTTATGTGCGGGGAGGCAAGCGAAAAATTGCTCTCCGTCCTCTCTTAGAAGGAGGTGGACAAGAAAATGGGTTACGAGCAGGCACATCCAATGTTCCAGGTATCGTTGGCTTGGGGGCCGCCTGTGAAATAATCGCCGCGGAAATTGGTAATGAAAGTACTAGAATTCAGCATTTACGGGATGAGTTGGAGGAAAATTTATTAGCCAAAATTCCCAACCTTCGAATTAATGCCCGATTTGCACCTCGTTTGCCCAATACCAGTAATTTAACATTTAACGAAGAGGCAGATGCTTTATTACTTCGTCTACCCTGTCTTATGATGAGTACCGGGTCTGCCTGCAATACAGGAGCGCCAGAACCTTCTCATGTTCTACAAGCCATTGGACTTACCCGCCAACAAGCCTCTTCTTCAATCAGGATATCGCTGGGACGAATGACCAAAGAGGAAGACATTCAAGTTATTACAGAACAAATCTTTTCAGCAATTTCAACTTAAACCTGCACTTAACTTATCATAAGGTCACAACAGAGGGGCTGTCCAAAAAGGCTTGTTTTCTCTTTTCAGACATCTCTCCGAGGGAAACATTAGCAGGAAAAAAACATCTGGTGAGGCTAAAATAGGCATTTACCTTATGAAACCAGGTGTCAAATGGTAAATGTAAAAAGACTGTCTTCTTTCCAGACAGCCCCTTTATCTATGTTAGTGTAACATTGTTTCTACAAAAATCCGAACCTTAACAAAAGTGGTGAGTCAGAAGTATCCTGTAGGTTCGCAAAACAAAATAGGAGACTGACATGACTCACCCAACCGATTATACCTCTCTGGAAGAACTCACGGATATTTTATCTCAACAGGGCTGGAGAGTCATTCCCGAACTGCTGCGCATCCTTGTCAACCAAGCAATGGCCGAGAAGCGGGCAAAGTTTTTACAAGCGGAAGCCTATGAACGCAGCGCCCACCGCACCGGTCATATCAATGGTTACAAGCCGAAGACCGTCAAAACGCGGGTTGGGGCGATTACCTTCGCCGTTCCGCAAGTGCGGGAAAGCGGTTTCTACCCTGCGGCTTTGGAGAAAGGCTTACGCAGCGAGCACGCGGTGCTCATAACGTTAGCAGAGGGTATTGTTCAAGGCGTTTCCACTCGCAAGGTGAAGGAGATCACCGGGCAGTTATGCGATTTTGAAGTTTCAGCAGAGGCGGTCAGCCGAGCCACAGCCCAACTGGATGCCGTTTTGCAGGCGTGGTGCGAGCTGCCTTTAGGCGAAATCACTTATCTCTATCTGGATGCCCGCTACGAGAAGGTCAGAGAGGCTGGGCAAGTCCGCGACATGGCTGTTTTACTGGCAACAGGTATCTCACCAACCGGTGAAAGGCAGGTTTTAGGAGTTTCCACCTCGCTCAGCGAGCACGAAACGCACTCCCTAAAGGGATGCTTCGCAATGGAATACCTTCCTGAAATCGCTGAAGGAACGCGGTATGCATGGAGTTCGCCTGGTAATCAGTGACGACCATCACGGGCTTGAGGCTGCCCGTAAAACCGTTTTGGGCAGTGTTCCATGGCAGCGCTGCCAGTTTTCACCTGCAGCAGAACGCGGGCGCGTATGTGCCCCGCCAATCCATGCCCGCTGAGGTGGCAGCCAATATTCGAGCCATCTTCAACGCCGCTGACCGCAAAACAGCCCAGGAACATCTTCAGAGGGTCATTTAAAAGTTTTCGGTCATTGCCC
This sequence comes from Anaerolinea thermophila, assembly GCF_020723905.1. Classification (GTDB taxonomy): domain Bacteria; phylum Chloroflexota; class Anaerolineae; order Anaerolineales; family Anaerolineaceae; genus Anaerolinea; species Anaerolinea thermophila_A. The sequence goes on along the minus strand of NZ_DYHZ01000003.1, from coordinate 502 downwards.
CGCGGTTGTCCGCATGGCTGGAAGACAACTTGCCGGATGGTTTTACGGTATTTGACTTTCCCTTGGAACACCGCCGCCACATCCGAACTACCAACAGTCTGGAGCGGGTCAACAAGGAGATTCGGCACAGGACTGGAGTTGTTGGTATCTTCCCAAACGAGGAATCCTGCCTGAGGCTGATTTCTGCCTTATTGATGGAAATCAGTGAAGAATGGCAGAGCGGTAAGCGATTTTGTGCTACCAAGCCGATCGAATGTCAAAGAACTGTGGTTACTTTTCGCTCAATTTTACAGAAAAAGGTTTGCATAATCGATGTTTTTGGTTCTGTTATTTTTATATAACTGTCCCAAATCTGGTGGGTTTTGAAAAAAGAGCAAACCCGGAGTAATATGGGAGTTGCAAAACCTCCATAAACTCGGAGCCTGCCATGTCAATGTCACCCTACATCTTCCAGAAGTCAAGTACTGCCAGGAAAACCGACCGGAAAAGTGCCCGTATTGTG
>NZ_DYHZ01000012.1 GCF_020723905.1 Anaerolinea thermophila | reverse complement strand
GAATATTCGACCTTGCTCCTTTCTCTATTTCACCAACCATTCTTGGGACAAACACCAGCCACAGGGCTTTCTTAAAGTAGTCCCAAGGGTAGAAAAAAAGACCTTTCTCGTGTAATCTTTTGTTGCTCAAACAAAAAAAACATACACAGAGGAAGGTCAAGATGGAGTCTACCACAAAACAGGGTGTTGTTTTCGATGCAGGCAGTTTGTGTGCATATTTTCAAACCCTAAAAGATAGCCGAAAGCCCAAAGGGCTGCGCTATCGCCTGGCGGATCTTTTGGTGATGATGGTGATTGCAAAAATATGTGGGGAAGATACGCCCAGTGGGATTGCCGATTGGGTGAAACATCGTGGGTCACAATTCAAAACCTGGTTGAAACTAGAGCGTGAGACGATGCCGCATCACAGCACCTATCGGCGTATTTGTGAAACCGTGCTGGATGTGGAAGCCCTGGAAGAAATCGTGAGCACGTTCTTGAACGAAAAGCGCTCTTTTGGGAAACAGGTTTTGGTAAGTATAGACGGGAAGGTGTTGCGCGGCAGGCTGGATGACGAACAAAACGGCACGTATCTATTAGCCGCCTACTTGCCCGCAGAAGGGATTGTGCTGATGGAGGTGGCCATCGATGGTAAAGGGAGTGAAATCCCGGCTGCCCCCAACTACTGAGCAAGATCGATTTGCGCGACAAGATTGTCATGGGGGATGCGTTGCATACCCAACGAGCCATTTCTGTTCAAATTGTCGAAGGCGAATGAACCCAGAACGCTTGCTGGATACCATTCGTGCGGATTGGGGTATCGAAAACTGCCTTCACTATCACCGAGATGTCACCTTGAAGGAAGACCGAACCCGGATGACCAAAGGAAAAACCAGTCAGGTCATGGCCTGCATCAATAACCTTGTGCTTGGATTGCTCATCGGCAAACACAAATTCCGCTACTTGCCTTGGGCTCGCCGCCTTTTTGCCGCTCAGCCTGAGCGCGCTTTTGCTCTCCTCTCTCGACTTTAAGAAAGCCCTGCTACATTGTTTGTTTACTAAGAGGATAATACTTCCGAGTAAGCGTACTGTCTGTAGGTTCCCTTCGACTCTTCCATCAGACGCTGGACAGACAAGCGGTACTTACCCTGGACTGATTTATATGAGCAGGGGAAAAAACAGAAAAGGTGTGGATCTGATAATGTGGGAAGGATGGCAACAGGTGCTCATCAACCAGAACACAAAACGCACCCAGGGATCCATCGGGTGCGTTGACGGGGACAGACAGGGATGGAATCCCTGTGGAAGTCGGGGCGGGCGGATTTGAACCGCCGACCTCACGGACCCGAACCGTGCGCTCTATCCGGGCTGAGCCACGCCCCGTAACTGAACCTATTTTACCCCACACCCATTTTTATGGCAAGGAAGAAAGGAATATTCACTCTATGTTTATCTAAGGGATGCATCCTGCAAATCGTCATCATCACTTCACAATAAGGGCAAAGTTAGTGATTCCTTTTGCAGGAAATTATTAGAGAATCAAGGATCGGTTTATCATTTCCCGGTAAAATGGTTTAGAACTTTTTATTCTGTCATTCAGGAGAAGGCTAAAATGAAAAAAGATCTCGTCATATTGTTTACCCGCTTTGGAATGGGAGATGGACCCGCAGACCTCCAGCAAACCCTGATCAAGAAGTTCTTAACCCTCTGGCTCGATACGGGAGAAATTCCAGCAAAGATGGTTTTTTATACCGATGGTGTTAAACTGGCTTGCCAGGGATCCCCCGTACTGGAAGAGTTAAGAGCCTTTGAGTCCAGAGGTACGGAGATTGTCTTATGTCAGACTTGCCTGGGGCGATATGGGTTGGAAGATCAAGTTGCCGTCGGCGTTGTTGGTGGCATGGGAGATATTATCGAAGCCCTGCAAAAATCCGCTAAAGTCATTACCATTTAAGCATCTGCTAAGTTTATATACCCTTTGATAAAAAGGGCTGTCCGAATCACTGTGGACAGCCCTTCATTTCTATAAACCCGGAAGCCGTTTGAAGGCTGGTATTTCCATTATGTGATCTACCAGCCCGTATTCCATTGCCTGTTGGGCGTCCATATAACGGTCGCGCTCCGTGTCTCGCTGAATGGTTTCAACAGTTTGCCCAGTATGAGCCGCAAGAATCTGGTTAAGGCGCGCCTTAAGCCTCAGGATTTCTCTGGCTTGAATTTCGATTTCGGTTGCCTGTCCCTGGGCGCCTCCTAAAGGCTGGTGCATGTGAATGGTGGCGTTTGGCAATGCATAACGCATTCCTTTTGTACCGGCGGCAAGCAGCACGGTCCCAAAAGAAGCCGTTACTCCAACCGCTAAAGTGCTGATCGGATTGGGAATAATTTGCATGGCATCGTAAATGGCTAAACCCGCATATACCTGCCCGCCGGGGGAATTGATGTACATCTGGATAGGCGCTTCGCGGTCCTCGTTGCTCAAGAACAACAACTGTGCCACAATATTATTTGCCACCTTGTCATCAATTGCCGTACCCAGATAAATAATGCGGTTCTTTAATAACAAAGCGTTCAGATCCATAATCCCACTGGTAACGGCAGGCGAAAACTCGGAAACACTTCGATCGCTATGACTCATCTCTTCTCCTTTTCAGTCAGCCCCCTATCCAACTGTTTAAATCAAGATAAAATACACGTTTGATTATATTGCCACCCGAATCTCTGTCAAGATAAAGGTTCACAGTTCATATCAAACTCTAATATAAAACCCAACGAAAGGTTTCTCATGTATACAGAATTCGCCGAGCCCTACCGCCCCCAATTTCATTTTACCGCCCGGAAAGGTTGGCTGAATGATCCTAACGGACTGGTGTACTACCAGGGTACGTATCACCTCTTCTTTCAGCACAACCCGTCTGGAAATGAATGGGGAAACATGACCTGGGGACATGCAATCAGCACCGACTTAATCCACTGGGAACAAACAGCGCATGCCCTTCTGCCCGATTCGATGGGAACCATGTTTTCTGGTTCAGCCGTGGTTGACTGGCATAACACTGCAGGATTTCAGACAGGAAAATCTCCCGCACTGGTGTTGATATATACAGCGGCGGGTGGAACATCCCCTGAATCGGAAGGCAAGCCATTTACTCAGTGTTTAGCCTATAGCAATGACGGAGGAAAAACGTTCACCAAGTTTACGGGCAATCCGGTTCTGCCAGAACTTGCTCCGGAAAATCGCGATCCCAAAGTGATCTGGCATGAACCCAGCCAGAAATGGATCATGGCGTTATATCTTCAGGGAGAGGAGTTTGCTCTGCTTTCTTCTCCCAACTTAAAAGAATGGACAATGTTGCAAAGACTCAGCCTTCCAGGTTGTATGGAGTGCCCGGATTTCTTTGAACTGCCTCTGAAAGGAAATCCGGATATTTCCCGCTGGGTATTTATGGCAGCAAATGGGCAGTATCTGCTCGGGGAATTTGATGGTCATTTCTTTAAAGCAGAAACAGCCCTCATTTCCAGTGACTGGGGGAAAAATTTTTACGCCACCCAAACCTTCAGCGATATTCCCGATGGACGTCGCATTCAAATGGCATGGATGCGGGGTGGTGAGTATCCGGGAATGCCATTCAACCAGCAGATGGGGTTTCCCTGTGAGTTAGGTCTGGAGGAAACACCCGAAGGAATACGCGTTTGCCGGCGCCCCATTCAAGAGATTGAAACCTTATGGGACCAATCGTTTGAGTGGAACACTGTTCTACTGGAACAAGACGAAATCGTTTTACCGGTTTCCCCTTCTTCCTTGCTCGACGTCGAAATCCAATTAGAGTCTGGAAATGCGGATATGATCACGATGGTTGTAAACAAATTGCCCGTTACCTGGAATATTCGGGACAATCAACTTGAGGTACTGGATTGTTCTGCATCTTTACCACCCCATACAAATACGTTAGATCTGAGATTATTAATCGACAGAACCAGCCTTGAGGTGTTCAGTCTGGGAGGAACTCACAATTTCTCCTGTTGCACGCTGGAAGCAATTCCAGAACCGTTTATCCTCCTGAAGAAGCGTGGCGGAACTCCTCTTCTTTCACGAATGATTTTCCGCACATTACAATCCATCTACAATCCAAAAAAGGAGTGATATGAAACTCAACCGCTATCCAAAACCTGTCTTACTTCCCGATCCTCAATCACCATGGGAATGCTATAACGTCTTTAACCCGGGGGTGCTCTACGCCAACGGCTTATTTCACATGATCTACCGGGCGCAGGGTTTGGACTGGGTGAGCCGGCTCGGCTACGCCATATCTACAGACGGCATTCACTGGAACCGTTTAAAAGACCCCATCATGGCACCCGAATCCCCTGAGGAATCTCGGGGACTGGAAGACCCTCGTATTGTGGAAATTGAGGGCACATATTACATGACATACACTGCCTACGGAAGTGTATTTCGAGGGAGCGGGCAACCGACTCACGCGGGAGGCGGAATACTTCCGATGGTTGCGCGCAGCCACAACTTAATTACCTGGGAACGCTTAGGTCCCATTGTAGTCGGTGAGGACAACAAAGACCATGTCCTCTTTCCCAGAAAGATTGGGGGAAAATTTGTTGCACTCCATCGGCGATGGCCCCAGGTGTGGCTTGCCTACTCCGATGATTTGATTCACTGGCCCCCTGAGCAAATGGCCCCCATCTACGGTCCACGTGCTGAAAATTTATGGGAGTCTCGAAGCGTGGGAAATAATGGCGTCCCAATTGAAACAGAATATGGTTGGGTTGTCTTGAATCATGCCTATGATGAAAATAAGGTGTACAAAATTGGCGTAGTCCTCCTGGACCTGGATAACCCAACCAAAGTGATTCATCGCCCCAAAGACCCCATTTTCTGGCCCGAAGAATTGTGGGAGTTACGCGGAGACGTTCCGAATGTTGTTTTCTCTTGTGCGAATCCTGTCGTCAATGAGACAGTTTATGTGTTTTACGGTGGGGGCGATCATGTGATTGGTTTAGCCACCTGCCCTCTTAGCGAACTGATAGACTACGCTCGTTTTGGTTAATTGAAAAGCCCAGCCAATCGGCTGGGCAATCTTTTTAGTAATGAACGGCTCGGGGCAATTGACGAGCCTGCTCTACCCATTCCTTAACCTGGTCTGGGGTAGGCATTCGCCGAACCAGTTTCTTCTCCGCATTGATTTCATCCAGTTTTTTATATAATGCCTCAGGATTGCGTTGAGCCAGTTCAACCACAGTATCCACGCCTGCGGCTTCGAGCAAATCCGAATACTCAGAACCAATGCCCTTCACGCGATAGAGATCAGCCCGATTTACCCATTTGAGAATCAAATCCTGACTGATTCCGGTTTGTCTGGCAAGGTCATCTCTGCCCTTGGGAGTGGAACCCAGTTCCAGGAGTTTCTCCACAGAAGTAACCCCCACGGATTTTAATTTCTCAGCATATACTTCACCAATTCCTTCAATATCAACAAGTGCAGTCATTCTTTCCTCCTTATACCTGGATAAAGAAATTATACAATGAAATTTTCTCCTGATATTCTAAAAAGGTATGAGAAATAAATCCTTCCTGTTTTCATCCTGAATCACCCATTTTTTTTGGTAGAACGGCTTGACAAGGCGCCATTATCCTCCCATAATCGAATATAAGATGGGAAAGGAGTAGAGAGATGGCTACTGTGAAAGAATTACTGGAAGAAAAAGGATATGATGTCTGGACCGTAACTCCGGAGATGACCCTGCGAGAAGCCCTGAAGCTGATGGCTGAGAAGCACATCGGAGCAGTGCCTGTTCTGGAGAATGGCCAGGTGGTGGGAATCTTTTCAGAACGCGACTTTGCCCGTCACGCAGTAGAATTTAGCGAATGTTTAGACCTGGAAATCCCTGTTCGGAACATCATGAGCCATCCTGTTTATTACGTCAACCTGGAACACACCGTGGACGAATGTATGGCGGTAATGACCGCAAAAAAACTCCGCCATCTCCCCGTCATTCAGGAAGGGAAACTCATTGGCTTAATTTCTATTGGAGATGTGGTAAAACATATTCTGGCAGATAAGCAGAATACCATTGAATTACTTGAACACTTCCTGTGGGTTAACCTGATCTAATTTGATCCTTAACAAAACAACTCGATTCGAAATAAGCGGGTTGTTTTGTTTTAACTGCCGGGTTAACCTCAGGGGGGAAATTGCCTGCAGGATACCTTCATGATCTCTATCCGTTACCGTGTTCTTGTTGCTACAATCTTACTGAGCGGTGTACTTCTATTTGGGCTTGGATGGTTGGAAAACCGTCAGAGAGCCGGCTTTTTCCAAATTACAGAAGAACAGCAGAGACAACTTCAAAGTCTCTTTTCTCAAACCATTGAACAGGAACAACAAACCTTCCAGACGCTCATCCTCGATTACACTTTTTGGGATGAACTGGTGGATTTTGTGGAAAATCCCAATGAGGATTGGGCAAATCATGTTCTGGAACCTTCTTCCAGAGTTTTTCAAATCGATTGCCTTTGGATCTATTCCTTAGAAAATGAATTGGTTTATCAAAACCAACAGCCTCTTTGCAAGCAGTATGCTCCGCACCTTTTAAAACCCCCCGGGGAATTCTTCCAAAACCAACCCTACATAAAATATACCGATTGGCAAACCAACGTTCCTGCAATGTCGGTTTATGGAGCCAGTATCCATTCCAGTAAAGATGTAGCGCATCAAACCCCTCCTCACGGTTATTTTTTTGCAGGACAAACCTGGGATAACGAACATCTCCAGCACCTCAGTCAATTGGCTAATCTGGAAATTACACTAAAGCCCCCTGAAGGGTTGGGTGAGACAATGCCTTTTTCAGAAACCAGTCTTTACGTGATGTACGGGCTGGACGGAATTGATGGCTCGCCGAAAGCCTATTTGATTGGGAAATTTGATAACCCGTATATTTCAGAATTCTTAAAAACACAGGAACAAAATCGCCTGTTTTTATTTCTTCTGACGGTTTCCTTTATCGGGCTAGTGTTTGCCACTTTGAGTATATGGGTTATCCGTCCACTGGGGCAACTTTCTTCCGCATTGAAGAATCATCAGGTGGAAGCATTGAAACCCCTTCTAAATGAAACCAGTGAATTTGGTCAAATAGCCAGTCATCTGTACCGGTTTCTCCAGCAAAAAGAAGAGGTGGAGCAAGCGCTTCAACAACACAAACAAATCGTCCAAGACCTTCAGGAATCAGAAGAAAGATACCGCATAATTACCACTTACACCAGAAATTTCACCTTTGGAATTCGAGTGAAAGATGGGCAATGGACCATTGGGTGGGGCTTTGAAGCACTTCAAAACCTTATACCTGAGATTCAACCGGAGAACTTCTGCGAACAAATCTCTCAGTTCATCCACGGCTCAACCCATTCCTCTGTTGAACAAATCAGAAGCGCACTTCAAAATGGGCAACAGATCTTTCTGGAAATTAAAATCCCTCAAAATGAGAGAAAGCCCCTCTGGTACCGGTTCCACCTCATTCCGGAAATTGATGAGAACCAGCAGAAATTGACCCGAATCCTTGGAAGTGCTCAAAATATCACCGGAGAGAAAAATGCTTTTGAGGAATACTTAAACGTATTAGAGCAATCGAATTCTGCCGAAATCATAGCCGATGGATCGCAAATTCTATACTGCAATTCCAGAGTTAAACATCTTCTAAATCGAGAAGAACCACCTACCAATCTCTCCGATTTGTTGAAATTGGTTCACAAAGAAGATCAAGACAAGATTCTGTCCCTGCTTCAAAATCCGAAAGGAACCACCGATTCTGAGTCTCCCATTCCCATCAGGCTTTCTCCTCTAGACGGTGTGTGGAGATGGCTCAATTTGACCATTCAACCCGTTCTTTTTGAGAACAAAACGTCTATACGAATTTCTTTGCTGGATATTACCGAAAAGAGAAACATCGAACTGGCGATGTCTGCTCAAGCGCAGTATTCCGATTTTCTGTCGAAGGTATTTAACGCATGGATTTTGATTTTTGATGCTTCGGGCAATCTGCTGGTAAGTAGCAAGAAATGGGAGGATGTCCTGGGCAATTCTGAGTCCACCTCAGACATTCCCTTCATTTTGTCCCTCTTTGAATTTCCCGATGATGCCATGACTTTGGAAAAATTTCCCCAAATTGTGAGAGATCGCCAAACCTTTCAGGATGTTCCTGTGTTGCTCTATAAGGCAAAACCCAAACGATGGTTTTTGTGGAGTCACACTTTCCTTGAACCACAAGACGATGAACCTCTACGAATTCTGGCAGTTCTGACAGAAATCACTGAGAAAAAAAGAGAAGAATTTTATGCTCAAGGGGTAAGGAAAATCGCGGCAGAGATTCAATCTGAGAGTTCCCTTGATGAAATCCTTCAGGAGATTCCTCAGGAGTTAGTAGAGCAATTGAAAGTTGATGGCGCGGCCTGGTTCACTTTCCAGGAGGACACCCGAATTTATGAAGCCCAACATCCCCACGGGGTATTCAGAAAGGTTCCGATTCTCCATGCCGGTACCTCTCTCATCAATACTTTGCAAAACATAAAGGAAAGTGGAGAGACCAAAATTTTCCCGGCTCTGGATATCTTTCCGGATATTGATTTTGCGCGTTATCACGTAATCTTTTTGCCCACAAAAATTTTCTTGAACAATTTGCAATATTTTATGGCCCTTCTGGTGGAACCTCCTATCTTCCCCTCCCTCATAGAAGCCTGTGAAGCTCTTTGTAAAATGGGAGCAGCGATCATTGAGCGCATTACTTCATTCGTTCAAGCCAATCTACGCCTCCAGTATATGACATCACTTCATCTTATCAGCACTTCTATCTCGGCGAGTCTGGATCTGAATCTCACCCTGCGATCGCTGGTGAATCAAATAATTGGGCAATTTCAGGTTGATGCTGTTGCCGTTTTTCTGGTTAATCCCACCACAAACATGCTGGAGTATGCAGCGGGAGAAGGGTTTAGAGCAATTGATATTGCCCGGACAAGGTTACGAATTGGTGAAGATCAGGCAGGGAAAGCCGCCCTTACCCGCAAAACAGTCTCAATCTATAACCGGGAAGGAATCGCTTCCTATTTTCAGCGAATCCACCTTTTCAGTTATGAAGAGTTTGTAGCGTTTTTTGCAGTGCCGTTGATCGTGCAGGGAGAAGTCAAAGGTGTTCTGGAGACCTTTCATCGCCGTCCTTTTACACCCTCTCAAGAATGGGTTCAATTCCTGGAAGCGCTTGCCACAGAAACAGCCATTGCCATCAATAATGCTGAACTGATCGAAAGAGTGCAACGCAGCCATCTGGAGCTGTCAATTGCTTATGATGCCACCTTAACCGCTTGGGCTAAGGCGGTAGAATGGCACGAAAATCAGCCAGAAGGCTCAACACTCCAGCTGGCGGAGACGGTCGTTCGGTTCGCTCAATTTGTTGGAGTCAATGGAACTTCATTACAATATGTTCGCTGGGGAGCAATCCTGCACGACATTGGCAAGTTGATGATTCCCCGCCAGATTTTACAAAAACCGGGAATCTTGAACGATACTGAATGGGAAATTGTCCGGCAATCACCGGTGTATGCCTTTAATCTGTTATCAACGGTACCTTTACTGCAATCTGCGGCAATGATTCCTTATATGCACCACGAGAATTGGGATGGAAGCGGATACCCCCTGCGACTTAAGGGTGACGAGATACCCTATTCCGCCAGAATCTTCAGCCTTGTGAATGTCTGGGATGCTTTGCGTTCACCACGCCCTTTCCGCAAAGCGTGGAGCGATGAACAGGTAATGGCTTTTCTACAGGAAAACGCGGGAAGGATGTTTGACCCTGACCTGGTTCCCGCGTTCATCAAGTTCCTGAATCATCGTCTTCAGGATAAAGGATGACGGGAAGTCCTCTAAACAGGCAATACAACTTTTCCAAACGCGATTAGACAAAAAGCGCCCAGAACGCACGTCATCATGAACAACAACAATGCAATGATAAACCGCTGGAAAGCCGTCATGCCTAAAAACTCTCCGGATTTCTTCCCTGAACGTCTTGGGCTCCCGGGTGATACGGAGGGCGCTTCCTGTTCGATTTCCTCAAAGGATGAACTGGCAGAATTTCTTAAATCCTCAAGCATCTCTTAATCCTCCACAGAACAGGGTCGAAGTTGAACATCTCCCGCAAGAATGGTCTGAAATTGATTTCCACCCAACGATAAAACCAACGCACCGTTCTGATCAATATCATACAGCACACCCGATAATTCGCCTTCAGGAGTTCGGACAAGCACTTTTTCTCCTTTAAAGGCAAGGCGCTTGCGCCACTGCTCAATGAAGATCCCGGAACAAACCTGGTTTCTCCACGCAAATAGATGGCGCAACACCGCTTCGAGCAAAGATAACCGATCTACAGGTTTGCCCAATTCTTCCTCCACACAGGTTGCCGGAAACAATAACCTGTTTGCTTCTGGTATGGAACCAGATGCAACATTGATGCCGATTCCCAACACCACTCCTTGAATATGTCTTCCCAACCAGGCAGTCTCGGCAAGAATCCCGCTGACTTTTTTCCTGGAAACCAACACGTCATTGGGCCATTTGATTTCAGGGGAAAGTCCGAATTCTTCCAGGGCTAACGCTACTGCCAGAGCCCCTAAGGGAGAGAATAAAGACAGTTTCTCGGTTTCATCAATCGTCGGACGAAGAATGATACTGAACGCCAGAGATACGCCTGGTTGCGTAACCCAGGTACGCCCAAGTCTGCCTCTCCCTTTCAGTTGTTTATCCGCAATAACAATCACGCCTTCTGGAGCGCCGGCTTGTGCCCATGCCAGCGCATCGTCATTCGTGGAGTACGTCTCCGGAAGGTATTGAATTTCATTGATCGGAAGTGATGATAACCTGGCACGAATTGTTTCTACATCCATGTTGTATATTTTACTCGGAAAGTAGTATTTGCTAAAATTATCCCATGAACAAAAAACAAATCCCCGGACCAACGAATGCGGAATTACTTCCTCAAATTGGCGCCATCCAATCCAATTCCCTCGAATTCCTGATGGGATTATATAAAACCTTTGGACCGATTTCCCGTTTTCAAGCCTTCAAAACCCCGGTGATTCACCTGGCTGATTCAGGCGCCATCAGGCATGTTCTACAGGATAATCATCGGAACTATTCGAAAGATACAATCCAATTCAATTCATTATCCATCATCACAGGAAAGGGCTTACTGACAAACGATGGAACTAACTGGCTGCGACAACGTAGGTTAGCCCAGCCTGCTTTTTCCCGGGGAAGATTGATGAATTTAGATCGCATCGTGGTCCCTTCTACGCAAAGCCTGCTGGCTCGATGGAAACAATTTCCCGGGAATCATGCCATTGACATAGACGCCGAAATGATGCAACTCACCCTGGAAATTGTTGGCAAAGCCCTTTTTTCGATTGACCTGAGTCAAAACGCCCCTCACCTGACAAAAGCCGTTCTTACCACACTGGATTACATTGTGTACCGGGTAAAAACTCTTACCCTGATTCCCACCGCCCTGCCCCTGCCTCGTAACCTGGCTTTCAAACGTGCATTAAGAACCCTGGAAGAAGCGGTAGAACAAATCATTCAGGAACGCCGCAAAAGAGGGGATCCCGGTGAGGATTTACTGGGAATGTTTTTACAAGCCAGAGATGAAGAAGGCGGCGAAGGGATGAGTAACCGCCAGATCCGCGATGAGGTGATGACCCTGCTGATTGCGGGTCATGAAACGGTTGCCAGCGCGTTGACCTGGACCTGGTACCTCCTTTCCACTCACCCGGATGTAGAGCAGCGTTTGTTTGATGAGGTTTTTGGATTGCTCAAAGGATACCCGCCAACAACCAGAGACCTGGATAATCTCCCTTACACGGCGCAGGTGTTTACCGAGGCTCTCAGGCTGTATCCTCCAGCGTGGTTAATCACCCGAAAAGCCCAGGCAGAGGATGAAATTCTGGGTTACCCTATCCCTGCGGGAGCCATTATGGTGATCAGCCCTTATGTGATTCATCGTCTGGAAACGTATTGGAAGAATCCAGAAGTATTTCTACCGGAACGGTTTGCACAGGACCCGGAAGGAACTTCTCATCGCTTTACGTTTATCCCCTTTGGAGCCGGACCGCGACTGTGCATTGGCAACCAGTTTGCTATGATTGAGGCGAAGTTGATTCTGGCTACCATGATTCAGGCATTGCATTTCAATCCACCTCATCAGAAGCCGATGGTAGATGCACTGGTAACGCTCCGTCCACGAGGTGGATTGCACCTCAGCGCTCTCTGGCGCAATCACGCTGCTCCGCAGTAGGATCTTACTGCACATTCTTTACGAATTCTTTACAAAAAACAAGCCCGAATACAGGCTATAATCCATTATAGAAGGAGAGTCGTATGAATATTTCTTCGCTAACATCATTCCTTGTTGGAGCAATCTGGTTCATCGTTTTCATCACCTTTGGAGTGGTCATTTTGCGTGCATCACGTAATCAGCCAACCCGCGGAAGCGGACGGGTGCTTACCGCTATGATTTTATTTGCGGTTTTACTGACCACCCTGAATGCCGGGCTGGTTTTTATCGAACCCCAGGAACGCGGCGTGGTGATCTCTGCTGTTTCTCCCGAAGGGTATCGAAAAGAACCTCTGGAACCCGGATTGCGTTTTATAATTCCATTTGCGGAACAGGTTGTACGATACTCAATTGCCAATCAAACTTACACTATGTCCATTGCTGCCCGTGAGGGTCAAATTGAGGGAGACGATTCCATCGCTGCGCGAACTGAGGATGGGCAGGAAATTTATGTAGATGCATCTGTCATCTACGCGATCAACCCCACCGAAGTGGTAAAAGTACACATCCTCTGGCAAAATCGGTACACTTCCGATCTGGTGCGCCCTCTGGCAAGAGGCATTATTCGGGATGCCGTCTCTCAAATGCGTGTGGATGAAGTAGTCAGTTCCAAACGCGCAGAACTTGTTCAAACCCTGAATGAAACCATGGCATTAAAGTTAGCAGCGAATGGTCTTATTCTCAAAGATTTCGTGTTGAGGAATATCACATTCTCGCCAGAATACGCCGCTTCCGTTGAACAAAAGCAGATTGCCGAACAACAGGCTCAACAGGCTAAATTTGTGGTTGAGCAAAAGAAACAGGAAGCCGAACAAGCCCGTCAGGTGGCTCAAGGGCAAGCCGACGCGGCAGTGATTCGCGCAAAAGGGGAAGCGGAAGCACGACTCATCCAGGCAGAAGCCGAAGCCAAAGCACTGGAATACATTGCCAATGTCATCAAGAACAACCCGGACATTTTGAACTATCAATATATTACCAAACTGGCTCCCAATGTTCAGGTGATTATGACACCTTCCAATACACCTATCATCCTTCCGTACCCGGGTTCTCTCCAGGCGCCTGCTCCCACTCAACCAACCACACCTCAATAAGACTGACTTTAAAAACAAGCCAAGAGAAGTTGCAGAAGCCCTGCAACTTCTCTTTCTTAACACAAAATATTTGTTTAATCCCAATGGTTCAATGGCTGGCAATATCGAGGGGTACCATTCTGGATCACGTACACACCATTTGTGTCTTTTTTAACCGGGTAAGCCTGCCACAGAGAGGTGTTCATAGACAGCAGTTTACCTGCACGGTCTTCACTCAGATTGAAGGACTGCCATGCCGGCTTTAGCGATGGAAATTGGGAAGTCCGGCAAGCCAGACCAATCAGAAGTTCATGACGAGCCGCTTCGGGCAAATCTTTCTGCTGTGTCTGCCTGATTATTTCAGGAACAGCATCCGCAGAAAGGGATTGTAAATAATCTCCATCCAGGTCGTACCCCTCCAGCGTGCGCTGTACATTCTGTCGAACAATCCAGCCATCAATGTTCCAGATTCCCAATAACCACCCAAAACCAACTGTGAAAAGGAAAATAACCTGTGCAACTCTGCGCATTTGATGGGCAACAAGCAAGCCCAAAACCGTGAGCATCAGCAAACCCAACCATGGGATGAAGATAAACGTATAGGTTCTCAAGCGAGTAAAGCCATAGGCTTGCTCATAAAGGGTTAAGCGTTGCCACGCAGAAGCCAGAATCACCAGAACAAGACCAATCAACAGGCTGTTCAAGAATATAAACCCACGCTGGTGAGCAGGTGTCTCACGCTGCGAGATCGTATTCAGGATCAAAATCAGCAACAGGGTGATGCACGCTACCCATACCAGTTCTCCAAACCCCCGACGGGCATATTCAGCATAGGTAAAACCGGTTTCATGGATGTTTACCTGCCCCCCAAATAAGTAACGGAATTGCAGCACCACAAAAAACAAAAACAATAAATTGACACTTCCAAGCACAATACTGCTTTCCGTCCAGCCAAGAAACGGCGGGATGATGCGCTTATCAATGGGAGTAGGTTGTACATCAGAGGAAGGCAGTACTGCATGAAGCAATACGCCACAAAAGATGAATGTAAATACCGCAATGTAGAAAACCCGAAAAAGCAACTCTGGCAGGTTTTCCAGCCTCAGGACGTTCCAAACCGATAGCAAACGTTCGGCAAAGACGATGTCAGCCGAAGCCAACAGTAATGCCAGTACTCCAACCACTGGCAAAGCCAGCATCACTCCCCGAAGGACTGCCCATCCTTGCCGTGTGATGAAATTTCCCTGCGTGCTTTTGAGAGAATCACTCCGGGTAATCAACAGGGTAAATGGTCGGGTAACCGAAGAGAACAGGAAAACAGCCAGAGCACGAATCACATCCCATATGGTGTAAGCGCTCCAATAACCGTTCCTCAAAGTTGTTGCCAGCACCATCAAAGCAAATAAAGCAACCAGAACTCCCACAGAACGAGTGAATGGTTCTGTTCGTATAAGAGGGATCAATGCTAACCCGGTAATCATAAAACCCAGCCAGATGCTTTCCCGAGCCGGACGATGCCCTTCGCGATAAAGCAGGTAAACCGCGCCCCCCATCGCCAACAGAGACCAGATGAAAAAGGAAATACCAACTGATTTTTTCCAGAAAAGGAAATCTATTCCTGCTGAAATCAAAAAAGCAACTGCCCAGAATGATCTATGTGACTTTGGCATTCGAAAGCCTCCCAGGTTGAAAGGTTGTTTTGTCGAGAGAAAATGCTCTAGGTTTTCAGTATTTTTCCGTAAACTGCCATTCAGTGTAGAGAACAATGTCTCTCAAAGACTATCACCAAAACATCAGGATCTCTCAGTGATAAGAATGACCCTCTTCACCCCATACCCAGAAACGGACAGGAGTCTGGAATTGGATAAAAATCGTGCCAGAACAAGGATGAAACTTTACAGTGACCAGATTTTTAATAAACTGGCTTGGGTTTTTAGCCATTTAATATATTGACATTGAAAACTTGTTCTAATATAATGTTTATAGCACAAATGAACGATAAATCGTGCTCAGGAGGTACCCATAATGATGGCACGGAAAAGTGAAGGCTTGGGGGAGCGGTCAAAAAAGATTCTGGAATTTCTTGTTTCCTATCAAGAAAAACATGGCTATCCCCCTTCCATTCGTGAAATTGGCAATCACATCCATGTGGAATCGACTTCGCTGGTAGACTACTACCTGAACCAGTTACAGGAAGCCGGTTATATTGAACGCGGAGGGCGGATTTCCAGAAGCATTCGTGTTTTACGAACTCTGGATGGTCAGACGCCTTTCAAGCAGGCTTTTGAATCAGCGAAAACAACTGTGGAGCGTGTGGCTCATGAACTGATCAGCATTCCTCTCATTGGACGTATTGGCGCCAGTTACCCGATCCCCATGCCTGAATCGGATGTACCCTACTTTGACTCACTGAGCACGGTGGAAGTTGCTCAAAGCCTCCTCCCCAATAAAGAGAAAATTACTGATTTATTTGCTCTGGAAGTGGAAGGGGAGTCCATGATTGACGCTATGATCAATGATGGGGATATCGTCATTCTGAAACGGGCAGAAGTGGCTCAAAATGGCGATATGGTTGCGGTCTGGTTGACGCGCGATAACGAAACTACATTGAAATACTACTACAATGAGAGAAATGGCTATGTCCGATTGCAACCCGCCAATCGCACCATGCAACCCATCATTCGTCCCGAAAAAGAAGTGCAGGTACGCGGCAAAGTGGTTCTTGTCCTGCGACAGTTCAAATCTCATTAACCACTACACCTGACAAACAAAAAAGCCCGGGCATTCCGGGCTTTTTTGGCTCTATATGTAAAGTAGACTAAGCGATCTCGACCACTGCGCCAGCGGCTTCGAGTTTGCTCTTGGCGTCATTGGCGGCTTCTTTACCAACGCCAGAGAGAACTTTGGCACCGGCGGTTTCAGCCATGGTCTTGGCTTCCACCAGACCCAGGTTGGTGAGCTGGCGGATGACCTTAATGACTTCGATTTTCTTGGGACCGGCATCCTTGAGAACAACATCAAATTCGGTCTTTTCTTCGACGGGTTCGGCGGGAGCAGCGGCGGCGCCACCAACAGGCATAGCAGCAACTGCGGCAACAGGAGCGGCGGCGGAAACGCCCCATTTCTCCTCAAGCATCTTGACCAGTTCAGCGGCTTCCAGAACAGAAAGCGCGCTCAGTTCTTCAACGAGTTTGTTTAAGTCAGCCATTGTTTAATACTCCTCTTTCAGTATGGTTTATTTTCAAAAAAAAATCAAATTTCACAATCAGTTTGCCGAAGCGGTTTGACCCTTTTCGGAGTATGCTTTGATCACGCCAGCGATCGAACGACCAGGTTCGGCAATGGTGCGAACCAGTTTGGAAGCCGGCGCCAACAGAACACCCAACAGTTGTGCACGCAACACAGGCAACGGCGGCATATCGGCTAAGGCTTTGACCTGGGCAGCACTGATTAAGACCTTCCCCAGGAACCCGCCTTTGACCGCAAACACATCAGACTTTGCCGCATCGTTGATGACCTTTGCCAGTGCGGGGGGATCATTGAAGGCAAAACCAACCAAGGTGGTTTTTTCGAGCAACTTACCGTAATCCACGCCAGCCTCAGAGAGCACCTTCCCAAAAAGGGTATTCTTCACCACGTGGATTTCACCGCCAGCCTCTCGCACCTTCGCGCGCAAAGCATCCATGTCCTTCTGGTTCATCTTGGAGTATTCCAGCAGGAACATTGCCTGGCTTTTTGCCACCCACTCCTGGTATTGTTGCATGATGGCGGATTTTTGTTCTCTTGTGAATGCCAAAGTGTATTCACCTCCTTCCGTTTTTAGATTTTAAAACTCAAAGCGTCTTTGTCACACCCTGGAGGCAAAGACGCTTTTCACTCCTGATAAAAGGAGGCGATCCTGAGATCTAGACGTCTTCACCTCGGCGGGATATTAAGCCTTTCGGCACCTGCTTTCAGCGGTGAAGCAAATGGTTCACCAAACGCGGCGAATTATACCACAGTTTCTTACTTAACCGTCAAGGACAAAGCCACGTTCGGGTCAATGCGTACACCGGGTCCCATTGTGGGCGCCAGAGTAACCCGACGAATGTACACACCTTTCGCAGCGGCTGGTCTGGCTTTTCGAATGGCATCCATCAGTGCAGAAAGGTTCTCGTACAGTTTTTCAACGTCAAAAGAAACCTTTCCAATCGGAACATGCAGATTGGCGCTTTTATCCAGACGGAACTCAACACGGCCAGCTTTGGACTCTTTGATCACGCGCGGCAAGTCTTCTGCGGGCACTACAGTGCCGGCTTTCGGGTTCGGCATCAAACCGCGGGGACCAAGGATACGACCCAAACGCCCGACTTTTCCCATCATGTCCGGGGTGGCGATTGCGACATCGAAATCGGTCCAACCACCCTGAATTTTCTGAATCCACTCATCGGTATCGGCAACATAATCAGCGCCAGCCTGTTGCGCCAGGGCAGCACCATCTCCCTGGGCAAATACCAGAACCCGCACAGTCTTGCCTAAACCATGAGGGAGAACCACAACATCACGAACCTGCTGGTCAGCCTGGCGGGGATCCAAACCAGTGCGCATGTGCACTTCCACCGTGGCGTCAAAGTCGGCGTAGGAAATTTCTTTAATCAATTCCAGCGCCTGTTTGGGTTCGTACACCCGGTTAGGGTCAATTTTTGCTAATGCTTGTAAGTACTTCTTTCCGTGTTTTGCCATTTTTTCCTCCGTGGTCATAACGGGAGACCGAATGTCATCCCTCCCACTAATCAACGACAACGATACCCATATTACGGGCAGTTCCTTCAATCTGCTTCATCGCGCCCTCAATATCAATCGCGTTCAAATCTTTCATTTTGATTTCCGCGATCTCACGAATCTGAGCACGGGTGACCTTGCCCACTTTATCGCGATTCGGAGCAGATGACCCTTTCTCAATGCCAGCGGCTTTCTTTAAGAGTTCGGAAGCCGGAGGCGATTTGAGGATGAAAGTGAAGGAACCATCGGTATAAACCGTGATCTCAGCAGGAATCAACTCACCGGCACGGTTGGAGGTACGGGCATTATACTCCTTACAAAACGCCATAATATTGATCCCATGACCAGCCAAGGCTGGACCGACCGGAGGTGCAGGCGTAGCCTTTCCACCTCGTAACTGAAGACGAACAATTGCTTTAAGTTTCTTTGCCACAGTTCTAACTCCTTTGTGGTTTTAGCGGGCGGATTAAGGGATCGCCCTTCCACTCATCAGGCTTGCGCCTGATATTTTACTACGCTTTCTCGACCTGCAAGAAATCCAGTTCAACAGGTGTTTCACGCCCGAAGAAATTCACCATGACCCGCACCTTGTTGCGTTCCATGTCAATTTCCGAGACGGTGCCACGGAAATCATTAAACGGTCCATCAACAATGCGGACACGCTCTCCCACCTTAAAGGTCACTTTGACCCGCGGAGCCTCAGCCTCCATTCGTTTCAAAATCTGGGCTACTTCCTCAGGTCGCAAAGGAGTGGGTTGATCCATGCCCACAAAGCCGGTGACTCCCGGAGTGTTACGCACCACATACCAGGATTCTTCTGTCATGATCATGTTGACCAGAACATATCCCGGAAAAACGTGGCGTTCGACCGTTCTGCGTTTTCCGTCTTTGACCTCAATTTCTTCCTGGGTGGGAATGACCACATCAAAAATTTTGTCTTTCATTCCCATGGTTTCAATACGCTGTTCCAGGTTATGACGCACCTTATTTTCATACCCGGAGTAACAGTGGACCACATACCAGGCACGTTCAGGTGTCTCGGTTTCTCCTTCTTTAGGAGCCGGTTCTTCGGGCTTTGCAGAAACAGAGGTCTTCCGGGGAGTACGAGGCTCACCACTTCGGCTCTTTTTCCGACGTGGTTTTTCCTCCTCCAGAAAATCCGCATCAAAATTCTGATCTTTCGGTTCTTCCATCTCTATAACCGTTTATTCTCAATCCGCGAGACACTAGAGGCTAATCAACAGAGCAATAAGCCGTGAGAAAACCCAATCCAATAAACCCAGCACCAGGCTGGTGATACCGACAACGACAAGGACAATCACAGTCAACCGTCTGGCTTCAGGGAGAGTGGGCCAGGTGACTTTTCGGAGTTCTCCGATTGTTTCCCGCCACCATGTAGCCAAACGGCCCGGCCGAGCCGGTTGTTTTTTCTCCGCAGCGCGAGGTGCTTCCGCCTTTGGTTTTTGCTCCTTACGCACTACGGGGGCATTTTTCTGAGCCAATGCCTCTTTCGTCTTTTCTTGCTGTTTGGTTTTTAACGTTTTCTCAGCCACAGTATCTCCTTGTCTTTACGGCTAAAACGCCGCCTCACCATTCGCGCTTCCTTGCGGCGAGGTCGGCGTCGCCATATTCAAGGCAGGCCAGGCAGGACTCGAACCCACAACCCCCTGTTTTGGAGACAGGTGCTCTACCTAATTGAGCTACTGGCCTTTACGAACCGGCTGGCGGGGAACCAGCCGGTTCCATTCCAACTTTCTACTTCGTCTCGCGATGCAGAGTGTGCTTTCGGCAACGCGGACAATACTTCTTCAGTTCCAGACGCCCGGGATCATTGCGGCGATTTTTCTGAGAGGTATAGTTCCGCTCTTTGCAGTCAACGCACGCGAAGGTAATCACAGGGCGAATATCTTTCTTTTTCGATGCCATATGCTCCTACAGCCTCCCGGCTGCTCCTTCCGTCTATTCCTACTCGAGGATCTTGGTGATGACGCCCGCGCCGACCGTCAGACCGCCTTCGCGGA
>NZ_DYHZ01000002.1 GCF_020723905.1 Anaerolinea thermophila | reverse complement strand
TCTCAGTGCCCTTCCTTACTGTCTCTCCCTATCACTCTTCAGTTGTTAAGGTGCTTTGTTTGTGGCGATAAAAATCCGATGTCTTCCCATCTCTGTTCCGACACCGGCTGTCTATCTCGACGCCACTCAATTTTTACAGGGCTTTCTTTCTTGTGCCCCCGGTTCCGCTGTTTTTTCGGAACCGTTCTGTTGCTCACAGCGGGCTGAATTATACACGCCTTCTATACCGTGTCAAGGGATTTGAGAAAATTGATTCAAAATTCGTCCTCCAGTTTTTTTATTCTGGAACCTTTTTTGCATGCCTGAACGTCTCATGTATATCTTAAGCGGTTTTGTTATAATGGAGACCAGATGAGTACAATTTATTACCCCGCACGAAGACCCACCCCACAACCTTCAGTGCCTGTTCTTCAGCAGATCTTGCTGGCAGGAATGCTGGGTGTTGCTCTATTTGCGGTGGTGCTGACAGTGTTTTTCCTCGGGTTCCAGATTGTCTATGCCGGCAGGATTTTCCCCGGTGTGAGTGTGGCAGGTGTGGACGTAAGCGGGATGACCCCTCGCGATGCCGCCCTGGAAATTCAGCGTCGCATCACTTACCCGCAAACCGGAAAAATCGTCCTCAAAGACGGGGACCGCTTCTGGATGGTTACCCCTGCCGAACTGGGACTGGCGCTCGACCCGCTGGCAAGCGCTCGTCAGGCTTTTCAGGTGGGACGAAGCGGTGATCCTCTCACCCGCCTGTGGGATCAGAGTCTGGCGCTGGCAGGTGGCAAAAATGTCCCGCCGGTGTTGTTGCTCGACCAGCGGGTCACACTGGCATATCTGAACAACATTGCCGCCGAAATTAACATCTCCGCAAAGGATGCCACCCTACAGGTAGAAGGCACTGAGGTCAAGGTTACCCAGGGACAGATTGGGCGCAGACTCGACCTCAACGCCTCGCTGATTCTGGTCAGTGTGCAGATGCAAACCCTGAAAGACGCCATCCTCAACCTGTATGTACAGGAAGAAGCCCCCGCCATTCTGGATGCCAGTACCGCCGCCGAACAAGCCCGCCGCATCCTCAGCGCGCCGCTGACCCTCACCCTGCCTGCCAGCGACTCATCCGGAGATGGACCATGGGTTATCCCCCCCGAACAGTTAGCCCAAATGCTGGTCATCCGGCGGGCTGAAGCAGAAGATGGCACCCGCTATCAGGTTGGGCTGAACGAGTCCTATCTGCTCACCTACCTGAGCGATTTAGCCCCCAAACTGCGCCGTTCTCCGGTCAATGCCCGCTTTATCTTCAACGATGACACCCGCCAGCTGGAAGTGATTCAAAATGCCGTCATTGGCAGGGAACTGGACGTTTCTGCAAGCGCAAACCTCATTCAGGAAAAACTGGCCCAGGGCGAGCACACCATTGCCCTGCAGATTCAATACACCAATCCGCCGGTGACCGATGACATGACCGGTGAGCAACTGGGTATTACCGAACTGGTTCAGGCAACCACCACCTATTTCCGTGGTTCGAGCGCAGAGCGGGTGCAAAACATCAAAGCCGCGGCTTCCAAATTCCACGGATTGCTGGTCGCGCCAGGCGAGACCTTTTCCATGGCACAAGCCATGGGCGATATTACCCTGGATAACGGCTATGCTGAAGCACTCATCATCATCGGCGGACAAACCATCAAAGGCGTGGGCGGCGGCGTATGCCAGGTGAGCACCACCCTCTTCCGCAACGCCTTTTTCGCCGGATTCCCCATTGTCGAACGGCACGCCCATGCCTACCGTGTCGGATATTACGAACAAACCGCTTCCGGGCATTCCGATCGTCTTGCCGGGCTGGATGCTACCGTGTTCGTCCCGCTGGTGGACTTCAAGTTTGTCAACGACACCCCTTACTGGCTGTTGATGGAAACCTACGTCAACGGATACAGCCTGACCTGGAAATTTTACTCCACCAGAGATGGGCGTTCTGTAGAATGGGATACCACCGGCCCAACCAACATTGTCGATCCACCGGAGACGGTGTACCGTGAAAATCCGGACCTCAAACAGGGAGAAATCCGCCAGGTGGAATGGGCGGCAAAAGGTGCCGATGTGACGGTGACCCGCCGGGTGTACAGGAATGGGACGCTGTACTTCAGCGATCGCTTCTTCACCCATTATGAGCCGTGGGGAGAGGTGTTCGAGTACGGTCCCGGCACCGAACTGCCCCCGCGGGATTAAACCGTAAAGGACCTGTAAAGTCAAAAAGCACGGGGATGCGCTTATCCTCTAGATAGGCGCATCTTTTTTTTTCATGAGGGTTCACCATGAAACGCACTCTTCTATTGCTTTTGTCCCTTGTCCTCTGGTTCATGCTTGCCACCGCCCAGACGCCTCCACCTGACAAAGTCATCGGCGAAGCGGTCAATCTGGACACCCCACCCCCATCCGAACTGCTCTTTACCGGGTGTACACGGGTGAATGTAGCGCCGATGAATGACTCCTATGAACAGCGTGTGGTGGAACTGACCAACATCGAACGGAACAAACTGGGCATTCCCCCGCTGAAGCGTAACACCGATCTGGACTACGCCGGTCGTTACCACTCCAAGGATATGATGGACGAGAATTACTTTAATCACGACTCTTATGACGGCGGAACTCTGGTATGTTCCTGGTCCAGTCGGATCAGCAACTTTTATTCAGGCTGGTCTGCT
This sequence comes from Anaerolinea thermophila, assembly GCF_020723905.1. Classification (GTDB taxonomy): domain Bacteria; phylum Chloroflexota; class Anaerolineae; order Anaerolineales; family Anaerolineaceae; genus Anaerolinea; species Anaerolinea thermophila_A. The sequence goes on along the minus strand of NZ_DYHZ01000002.1, from coordinate 495,507 downwards.
CTCGGTGAAAACATTGCCGCCGGATTCGCCAGCCCGGAAGCCGTTGTGGAAGGCTGGATGAATTCCGAAGGGCACCGCGCAAACATCCTCAACAGCAATTACCGTGAGATTGGGGTAGGGTACACCTACGGGGGTGGGTATTATTACCGGTACTGGACACAGGATTTTGGGAAACGTTCCAACGTTTACCCTATTGTGATTAACCTCGAAGCCGCGCAAACGGATTTTCCGGATGTCAATCTGTACATATATGGCAAGGGCACCTGGAACGAAATGCGCCTGCGCAACGACTCCGGCACATGGACAGCATGGATGCCTTTTCAGGAGCGTCTGAACGGCTGGAGTTTGCCCTGGACAGCGGGTACGCATACCGTCTCGGTGGAACTGCGCAATGGCTCCACCTCGACCAGCGCCAGCGATACCATTTACCTGACTACCAACGGGAGCCGCCTGGGGAACCTGCCCGATTCGATCGCCTTTGTTTACGAAAAAAGCACCGGAAAACTGTACCCGGACTCCGTTTCTGTTCAGCCCACAAACTCCCTCGGCAGTGCGCCGCTGACGTGGAGCGCCAGCACCAGCCCTTCCAGCAATTTCCTGCAACTCAGCCGCACCAGTGGTACGACACCCGGTGATACCATGCTGGTCACACCGCATTCTGCCACCCTGCAAAACGTGGGAACCACTCAGGGCACTCTGTCCATTACAGTCACCAATCCGCCGGAAGGCTCTTCAAAGTCCATCCCGGTTCGCATTACCGTGGTGAATTCTCTGACCTACCGGGTGTTTCTGCCCGCAGTAATCCGGTAGAACCAGACGGCATTTGATCATCTGGCAGGTTTCACTCTGCCATCGCGACCATAAAACAATGACCTGAGAAATGCGCGCTTGGGATTGCCCCTTTTTTCGTGATACAATTGACCTAGCCTGACCCAAATGGTAGGAGAAGAATGGTATGGTGCACCCTGACTTAATGGAGATTTTACGCTGTCCTGTATGCGTCCGGGAGGAAGGCAAAACAGGATTGCTGACCCTTGTGCGGGAGTCCTGGCTGGTATGTCAGGATTGCCAGCGAAAATACCCCGTTGTGGATGACATCCCGGTTATGTTAATTGACGAAGGCGACAGGTGGATACAGACTGCCATTGAAGACCTGCCCGTGCCGCCCCCTTCTCCCAAATAATATTTCCTCTCCCCGGCGGATGGAACGCTTCTTGCACACATGAGCAGTAACATCCGCAATGGGAGAGAAGAGAGTATGCAGTCCATGGCTCGTGTAAGTTCTCGATATCGACAACCCCAACCCTCACTGGATCGCACCACGTTGATTCTGCTGGTGGTTTTTGTGGTGCTGGCACTGGCAACCGCGATTGTGGCGTATCTCTGGGCGCGCAATCTGTTTTCCTCCTGGACGATGACCGGCATGGGCAATGCCCCCGCCATCTCATCGCCTTCCCAAACGGGGGGACAAAATCAGGGCAACAGCAATGTGCCTCTGCCCGAAGGTCCGCTCCAGAACAGCGGCGCCGGTCCCGAACCCAAGCCGTGGGATGGGAAAACCCGCGTCACCCTGCTGGTGATGGGACTGGATTACCGCGACTGTGAAGACAATTTCGCCGAATGCGACCAGAACGGCGCTGCACGCACCGACAGCATGATGCTGTTGACCGTTGACCCGGTCAGTAAAACTGCCGGGATGCTTTCCATTCCCCGCGACCTGTGGGTGCAGATTCCCGGGTTTGATTACGGCAAAATTAACACCGCCTACTTTCTGGGTGAGGCGTACAAACTGCCGGAAGGCGGTCCCGGTCTTGCCATGCGCACCGTGGAGCAACTGCTGGGTGTGCCCATCCAGTACTACGCGCTCGTGGATTTTAACGCCTTCGTACGCATCATAGACGAACTGGGCGGGGTAAAGATTCGTCCCAAAGAACGCATCAAACTCGACCCCATCGGCCCGAACAACACCGTCTGGCTGGATCCGGGCGTGTATACGGTGCCCGGCGATCTGGCGCTGGCTTATGCTCGCAACCGCTACACTGAAGGCGGGGATTTTGACCGTGCCGCCCGCCAGCAGGAAGTGCTCATTTCCATCCGCGACCGCGTGTTGCAATTCAACATGCTGCCCACACTCATCACCAAAGCACCGCGCCTGTATGCTGAAGTGCAATCGGGTGTACGCACCAACCTGACTCTGGAACAGATCATTCAACTGGCATGGCTGAGCCAGCAAATTGACAAAGAAAATATCAAACGCGGTATTATCGGTCCTCCCAATTACGTCACTTTCAGCACTTCGCCAGACGGGCAAGCCATAGAGATTCCTGTCACCGATCAGATTCGTGTTCTTCGCGATGAAATCTTTGCCACTGGCGGTCCGGTAGGCCCTGCGGCAGTCAGTGATGATCCTCAGGAACTGGTGAAACAGGAAGCCGCGCGCATCCTCGTCAAGAACGGCACGACGACTGAAGGGCTGGCTGGCAAAACGGCTGAGTTTTTGCGGAGTAAAGGCTTGAATGTCACCGGTGAAGGCAATGCAGATCAGGTGTACGGTTTCAACACCCTGATTGACTACAGCGGTAAACCCTATACGATGACCATGTTGCTGGAAATACTGGGCAAAGATAATACCCGCGTACTCAATCGCTATGATCCCAATGCCCAGGTGGATATTGAGATCATCCTCGGAACGCCATTCGCTCAGAGCAATCCACTGCCATAATTTTGTTGAGGTTCAACCGGATCACCGCGCCTTATCCAGGCGCGGTTTTCTTTTGCATGGGGAACATCGAGAAAAACGAATCTCGACTATAATTGGGGCGTGATGGATCTCTCAATCGTTGTCCCCGTCTATAACGAAGAGGAAAATCTTCCTCTGCTGTATCAAGCCATTATCAAAGCCGTGGCACCGCTCAATCTCCAGTGGGAATTGATTCTGGTAGACGATGGCAGTCGCGATGGGAGTCCGCAGGTTCTGCAAACTCTGGCAAAACAGGACCCCCAGCATGTGCGCGTGGTGCTGTTGCGGCGCAACTTCGGTCAAACTGCCGCTATCGCCGCCGGGATTGACCATTCTTCCGGCGAGATTGTTGTCCTGATGGACGCCGACCTGCAAAATGACCCCGCCGATATTCCCATGATGCTGGAAAAGATTCGTGAAGGATACGATGTGGTCAGCGGGTGGCGCAAAAACCGGCAGGATGACCTGAGCCGTACCCTGCCTTCCCGACTGGCAAACGGTTTGATTTCCCGGGTGACGGGCGTACACCTCCACGATTATGGTTGCACCCTGAAAGCCTACCGCCGCGAAGTGCTTACTGGCTTCCGCCTGTATGGCGAAATGCACCGTTTCATTCCCGTGTATGCACATTCGGTTGGCGCCCGCATTCTGGAAGTTGAAGTCCATCACCATCCGCGCCGCTTTGGCAAAGCCAAATATGGTCTGGAGCGCACCGCCAAAGTGATTCTCGACCTCTTCACGGTGAAATTCCTTTCCAGTTACTCGAACAAGCCCATTTACCTTTTCGGTGGGGTGGGAATCACGCTGATAGCGCTGGCGTTCCTGGTGCTGTTTTACCTGTTCGTGCGGCGGGTGTTCTTCGGCATTTCTGTGTTGGGCAGTCCACTGTTTCAAATCAGCACCATGGTAGCCATTTTTGGCTTCCAGTCCATTCTGATGGGGTTAATCGCTGAACTGCTGGTGCGTACCTACCATGAATCGCAGGGCAAACCCACTTACACCGTACGAAAAACCCTCAACTTCCCCCCCGACGTATGAAGGTTCCCCGTTCCAAAGCCACCTGGATTCGATGGGCAGGAACTCTGCTGACCCTGATTTTGTTGGGGTATCTGGCAACACAACAGGACTGGGAGGTTTTACGCGCCTCTTTCCAGCAAATTGAACCCTGGCGCTGGCTGGCGGCACTGGGTTTGACTCTGCTTTCTCGCCTGGCGGTCACTCTGCGGTGGCATGTCCTGCTGGCATCTGCCCAGCCCCGCATGCGCTTCTCCCAGAGTTTACGCCTTACCTTTGCCGGTTTATTTGCCGCCAATTTTTTGCCCACCACCGTCGGCGGAGATGCCGTGCGCCTGGTGGGCGCCATTCAGTTGCGCATGGATGCCGCCTTAAGCACCGCTTCTCTGGTGGCAGACCGCCTGATTGGTATGGCGGGGATGACCCTGGCATTGCCCTGGGGTCTGGCGCGCGCGCTGGATGCAGGGCTGCCTGTCCTGGCAGGCGCGATCCTGCCTTTCCCTGCTCTGGTGCAAAAAGTACGCGTTTTCCTCTCCCACCTGATGGAGCATTTCCGCTTCTGGGTACACAAACCGGTGACTTTGGTATCATCGCTGGGCTTTACCTTTGTGCATATGGTGTGTCTGTTCACCTCGATTGACATCCTGCTGGCAGGGCAGAGACAATCCATCAACTGGTTGACCATTGCAGGCATCTGGTCACTGGTGTATTTCATTACCCTCCTGCCGGTTTCCATCAACGGGTTGGGTTTACAGGAAGTATCCAGCACCCTGCTCTACGCCCATCTGGGCGGCATCTCCATGGAAGCCAGTCTGACGCTGGCGGTACTGCTGCGCGCCCTGCAAATGCTCGCCAGTTTGCCCGGCGCGCTGTTTGTGCCGGGCATCCTTGCCGCACGGGAGGATGCACAGAAATGACCTGGCGGCGTGCCGTTCTGGGGTTGACCTTCCTTGCCACGGGATTCGCTCTGCTGGATCTGGGTATCCCTGCCGTGCAGGATGGACGGTTGCCTGCCTCGGGTAAATGGATGCTGGCATTCACCCTTGGAGGGTTTTTCTTTGTCTTCGTTGCCATCCTGTGGGCGCTCTCTTTTACCCGACGCTGGCACATTGTAGAAAATGTCCTGAAGCGAATCCTGCAAGCCCTGCGGAAAGGTTCCTGGCTGGGGATGGGCGTGCTTGTGCTGGCGGCGCTGACATGGCTGGAGTTGATTTTCATGCCTTACCCCAACCTCTTTGAGCGCAATGACTTATTCCTGAACCCGCTGTTGCGATTGAGCCTGCTCTGGGTGCTGGGAGTCCTGCTTACCCCTTTCCTCATGGCGCTGTTCCCACGCCTGCAAGCCATTGAAGCACTTGCCGGCGCACTGCTTTTCCTGGGACTGATTCATCGAGGTGGAGAGTATTTCTCCGCCGTTCGGGACTATCCCTTCACCCTGGGGTGGTCGGAAGCCAGCCGCTTTTACTATGGCTCACTGTTCCACGCAAAAGCCATCTACGGCGAGGCAACGCCCCTGCCGTTCCTGCATCCCTCGCGCTATCTTCTGCTGTCCATTCCGCATCTGGCTGGCAACCTTCCCCTCTGGGCGCACCGCTTCTGGCAGGCACTCCTGTGGACTGGCATGCCCTTACTGAATGCCTTCCTGCTTGCACGGCGCTTGCCCTTTCCTTCCCGAACCATACAGGGGCTTTTCATTGGCTGGTCATCGCTGTTCCTGATGCAGGGACCGGTTTATTATCACCTGCTGATCGCGTCCGGTATTGTGCTGGCTGGGTTTGAGAGCCGTCGGTTCTGGAAATCTCTTGTCATCATTGTCCTGGCGTCTCTCTGGGCAGGCATCAGCCGGGTGAACTGGTTTCCTGTGCCTGCCATGCTGGCGATCACCCTTTATCTTATGGAACGTCCGTACCAAGGGAACTTCTGGCGCTGGGCGAGAAATCCTCTCCTGTGGGGACTGGCAGGCATTCTCAGCGCCTTTATCGCCCAGGCAGGGTACATTGCCCTCTCCGGGCAACCCGATATTTCCTCATTCGGATCCAGTTTTTTCTCCAGTTTGCTGTGGTACCGCCTGCTCCCCAGCCCTACTTACCCGCCGGGCATTCTGCCGTTGACTCTGATCCTCAGCCTGCCCCTGCTGGCATTGATTGGGTCCAATGCCAGCCGTTCTGTTCTCCATCCACTGCGACTGATCGGATCAGGCGGGATTTTATTTATCCTGTTCGCCGGCGGGATGGTGGTCAGCACCAAAATTGGTGGAGGCGCCAACCTGCACAATCTGGATGCTTACTGGATGGTGCTGTGGATATGGGGAAGTGCAATTTTCACCGGTCAGGTGAGCAAAGAAGTACCGTTTGTGCCTCTCCGCAAACCGGCAATCTTGCTGGCACTGGCTTTCCTTTTGCCGCTCTACCCCGCAGTGATGGAAGGGCGTCCCATCCCCATTCTGGATAAAGCCCGCGCCGAATTTGAATTGAACCTGCTGAGAGCCTACCTGAAACCCGCCGTGGAACGACAACAACCGGTGCTGTTCATCTGGCAGAGACATTTGCTGACCTTCCATCAAATTGAAGGGGTACGCCTGGTATTTCCCTACGAAACCATTGACCTGATGGAATACGCCATGTCAGATAACCGGGCTTACCTTCAGCAATTCTACGACGACCTCTGCCATCAACGCTTTGCCTATATTGTCTCTGCCCAGCAGAATATTGTATTCAAAGGTGCGCAGGATGCCTTCCCGGAAGAAAATAACGTCTGGGTAACCCGGGTGACCATTCCAATTCTCAGTTTTTACGAAGCGATTGACACGCTGGATCAAAGCGGTACCCAGATTCTGGTCCCCAAAGCCAATCCGCCGACGTGTTTAAAGATCGCCGCACCCTGAACGTTCTTAAGAGGCAAATCGGTACGCATCAGGGAAAAAAGGAAACCATGAAACAGCATTTCCTGCATTTTAACCCTGCATTCTCCCCTGTTTTCATGGTGCTGATTCTGTGGGGCAGTTTAACGCTGAACCTGTACCTCTTCGTGTTTCAGCCTGTTCACACCGTCAGCAGGGTGCAACTGGGGTTAAGCGGACTTGTTGCAGGGGGGATGGTGATGTTGCTGTTGACCTGGTATCAGCGCGAAAACGCTCCGGCGCTGCACGTGCCCATTCGATGGGGGGCGCTCTTCGCACTGTGGACTACTGGGCTGGTCTTTCTGGGAAAACCACAGCCTTCCATGGCGATTTTCGCTCTTCCTGAGCGTGTAGAGGTTACATTTACCCAATTACAGGACAATGCGACGAGTGCGCTGGTCACCTGGATGCACAACGGCGTATCGGATGTATCTTTTCAGCAAGTAAACTGGCTAGGGGGAGCCCAGATTCAGTCTGACGGCGTCCGCTTAGAACTCTCGAAAGACCATCCGGGGGGATTGCAGTGGGAAGGGAAAGGCTGGCGGACTCTTACGCTCACCCTGAAAAGTGAGGTCCCACTCCTGGCAGAGGTTTCCACCCGCCATACTCACATGGACATGATCATCGAACCGGCGTCACCATCCGAGCGCGCCGTGCACATCCCCATCGGAGATCCGCAATTTGCCCGGGTTATCCAGACTGCCATGTGGGGAAATGTGTTTCTCAGTTTCTTTCTCTCGATGTGGGTTGGCACAGCGGTTCCCCGCGGAAAATGGTTTCATCTTCCCTCCCCCCGCTGGCAGGATTTTTTGCCGTGGGTACCGCTGATATTCCTTACCGGGTTGGGCTGGGTTGTCGGCATGGTCACCGCACAATACAACCGCCTCTACGTCGATGATTACTGCTATCTGAACCTCTTGAACCAGAAAGGCTGGGCAGGCGCCAATGTGCATGCTTATCTGCACATCACCGGACGTTTTGCCGCCCATGCGCTGGACTTTGTGGCGTATCATCTGGATGAACGAATCGCCCCGCTGGGAATCTTTGTGCTGTTCACCGCAGGCGGAGGCGCGCTTTACCTGCTGATGCGCACGCTGTACCCTGTAGCAAAGGGCTGGCAAACCGCCGGGATGGCATGGGCTTTACCGCTCTTTGCCCTCATCACCACCGCCAATCCGGTACAATCTGTGTTCTGGACACTTCACGCTTTGAGCGTCTGTGCCGGTCTGGGGTTTCTCCTGCTGACCTTCAGAGCCGTATTCCGAATGATTCCCAGCCCTGCATCTGTGAAAGAGCGCATCGGCTTATTCCTGCTGGCACTCTTCACAGGAGGGTTCCACGAAACCCTGTCCATCGCGGGAATCCTGCTGCTGACCCTGACCACATGGCTGGAATGGCGTACCCGGAAAGGGGAAAACCGCTTTTCCATGCCGGTGAGCGCGGTGGCTGTTCTGGGATTGATTTGCGGCACTTTGATCGTCGCCCTGGCGCCGGGAAACACCTCCCGCATGGCAGAAATTGGCTACTCTTTAACTCTGAAAGAGATTCTTTTCCAGACGGGTGATTTGATACGCTCCAGTTTCCACTGGATGCTTGGCGGACCCGACCAAAGCGGTTTCCCGCTGATGATTCTGCTGGTGGTATTCCTTCTGGGGATACAATGGGGAAGACGATATTCAATCCCATCTCTGGGCTTTGCCCCTCTTCACCCCCTGGAAAAAATCATCCTCTTCTTCCTCCCGGTATTTTCCATTCTGATCATGCTGCTCCCTTCGGCAGTGTTGATGGGGTACTTCCCCCTGCGCTCGCTGTTCATTCCTCAAATGGTGCTGATTTCAGCGGCATTTGGGCATGGCGTCTGGGCGGGAGAGTGGTTGAGAAAGCAAAATACCCATTTACTGATTCCGGTTTCGGTTTTCACCGTGGGTGTACTGCTCTGGGCAGGCTGGCTGATCTATCCCGCAGTGACAACATTTCATCGGGAAATGCGCCTGCATGCCGCAGAATGGGATGCCCGGGTGAACCTGATCACCCAGGCACGGGAGGCTGGAAAACCTGAGGTGTTCGTGCCTCCCTATCGCCATATTGCAGAAGTGGACCTGCAGCCAGACCCCAACCACTGGTTGAACCAATGCATCCAGGATTATTATGGTATTCGCGTCCAGATTCAGACGCCTGATGAGCCATAGACCCTCACTCATTCACAAGATTATCGAGTAAAATTCTGCACATGCGAAAAGGTTTAGTGGTATTCTTTCTGACCTTCCTGTTCTGGCTGGCAGGTGCGGCTTCGACAGCCACAGCGCAAAACCAGCCTGAACCTTTTACCGGCGAGGCACTGTGTCTGCCCGATGCCTACCCCGGAGGGGCTGACTGCCTGGCGCTGGGTCCAGCGAAAAAATTGACCGAATGGGCTGCTTATGGGTTGACGTACCCTCCGCGCCCTCTGCCTGCGCGCAAGCCTCCCGCCGAACTCACCCAAAGCCCGGTGACGATTGCCAAAATCAACCTGCCCGCTACCGAAGCCGCGCCGCTTTTCAGCACTCTGGATGACGCCGTTAACGGGAATAACCCGGTGCGTTACATTGACGCCGGTAAACTGCGCTATGTGTCCATCATTAATGTTCAACGCGTCAATGACAAGCCTTATGTGCAGTTGAAAAGTGGCGAATGGATGCGCGCCTCACCGGCGGCGTATTCCAGTTTTCAGGGGTTGCAGTTCTACCGGACACCCGCCAATTCCTTTGGCTGGATCGTTGATCATACCCGCGCCCGCACCGCGCCTTCTTATTCCAGCCCGGAAGTCGATCCCATCCTGTACCGCGAGACCCCCGTACAGATTTACCAGATCGTCAACCGCGAGGGCACGGACTGGTATCAAATTGGCTTCGATCGCTGGGTGGAACGCCGTTATATTCGTCAGGTGCGCATCAACACCACTCCACCCGCGGGGGTAACCGGCAACCGCTGGATTGAAGTCAATTTATACGACCAGACCCTTTCAGTGTATGAGAATAACCAGTTAATCTTTGCCACCATGATTGCCAGCGGAGGCGAACCCTTCTACACCCGCCCGGGGCTGTTCCAGATTTACAAGAAGAAACCGCTGGAGACCATGCAGGGGGCTTTTGAGGCAGACCGCTCGGACTTCTATTATCTGGAAGATGTACCCTGGACAATGTACTTCGATCAGGCGCGCGCTTTGCACGGCGCATACTGGCGGGCATGGTATGGATTCCCCGGAACGCACGGCTGTGTCAACCTGTCTATCGGCGATTCGGCGTGGCTGTTCCAGTGGGCAAAAGAAGGCGACTGGGTGTATGTATGGGATCCTTCAGGACAGACCCCCACTGACCCGTCACTGTACACCCAGGGTGGCGCTTAATCCCTTCAGAAAAATTTACTTTTTGAGACTCTCTTCGTAAATATCCGCCACCATGGCACGTTCCGGGCGTTGCGGGTCAAATACTACCCACAGCAAGTCACCCTCTTTTAAAGCGCGGGTGCGCGGATTGCGGTGCACCGTCTCTTTTCTGTGATAGCGTTTCCCTTTGAGGGTATACTCATACTCCAGCCAGCCCGTGGAGCGAAAAAAGTCGCTCTTGATCAGCCTGCCACGGGTGCGTTCCCCTCTTTCAAAAAACAGGCGGATTGTCCAGTACCGCCATGCCAGCACGATGATCCCCACCACGGTCAGCACAACCGAAAGGATCAGATAAAAACTCTCGTCGCGAAATTCCAGCGCAAAGACTTTGAAAATGAGATACACCGCCCATAAAGTGCCAATGGTGTAAATGGAAAACGTGGCAATGTAATCGTTATCTACAATTCGCCAGAACCCCGGTTGAAAACGCTTCTTCTCCATAAGATTTTCCCTGTTTGATTCCAGTTAAGGCTCCAGCACAATCACCCGGCTGGAGAGAGCAACCGTACCGGGAATGCGTCCGCCTTCCTGTCGGAAGGTCAGGCGCACCGGTGTGCTGGTGGTGACCCGGTAAGGGATTTCCACCTCAAAAGGCGTATGGCTGAGTTCGCCAACAGGCGGTTCAACGGTGAGCAGTTTGGTGGTCAATACCGCGCCGTTTTCGTCCACCAGTTCAATCAAAATAGGGCTGGAATTGACCGGGCGTGCCAGCCCGCTGATCCATAACACGCCGCCGCTGACCACCTGCCCTTCAAGCGGAAAACGCACAATGTACGGTTCCTGCGTGACCAGCGGGGGATAAATCTCTGCCCTGCCCAGCGAAAGCAAAACCACATCCACCGACATCAGAGTGATGATACGCCCAAAGCGGTCCTGGGTGATGACCTGCAGGCGGGCAGTCTCTGCCATGGCTTGAATCTCAAAAGGAATCTGCGGGTAAATCGTGATGGAGCGTCCGCGGTAGTTGCGGTAATCCAGCACCTGCCGGACAATAATGCGCCCATCTTCGCCAATCAGTTCAATTCGCACCATGCCATCCTCTCCCGGGATCACGTTGATCTCTGTCTGAATGGGCGAAACCACCCGCGAGAGCAGTCCGGGGCGTAATATTGCCGTTTGTGGGGGCGGCGGCGTGGGTGTATTGGTGATGGTCGGCGTGAGGGTGATGGTCGGCGTGCGGGAAGGCACCCGCGTGCGGGTGGGGATGCGCGTCCGCGTGGGGGTGCGGGTGATGGTGGGAGTGCGCGTGTCCGTCGGGCTGGGACCCGGGGTGATGGTATCGGTAGGTGTGGTGGTAGGACTGGGGGTAACAGTGGGGGAGAGGGTAGGCGTGAGCGTTTCAGTTGGGGAAGGCGTAAACGTCTCCGTTGAGGCAGGCGTTTCGGTGACAGTTGGGGTTACAGATGGGGTAAGCGTAAACGTGGGGGTGAAGAGATTGACCAGTTCGACAGAGGAAGCGCAGGCAGACAGGGACAGGGTTACCAGCAAAGCCAGCAGGAAAAGCGTCTTTCTCATCCCATCTCCACATCGCGCGGGAAATGCGGGATGATTTCACGTGCAAAAGCCCGCAAAGCCCGTTCGCGTTCGCTTTGAGTGTCGGCGAGGAAATGTAACAGAAATGCAGTGGCCCCCGAGGACTGATAGAGGCGCAGGATCTCCAGAATTTGTTCGGGAGAACCACACAGCGCGCCGCCTTCTGCCGCCTCGCGCTCCCATGCCACACTGAGACGGACTGCTACGCTAAAGGGACGATTCGCCAGCAGGGGGCGCACCTTTGCCAGTTGATCTGCCAACACGTCAGGCGGCAAACCCACCGGATGCCAGCCATCTGCAAGGCGCAGAGCACGATTCAACGCACTGGGAGAATTACCGGCTACCCACAGCGGCGGTCCCCCCGCCTGTATCGGCGGGGGTGCAAAATCCACCTGCTCAAAACGGTAATACCTGCCCTGATACGAGACAATACGGTTGCCGCGCCAACAGGTCCGCAGTACCTGAAGGGCTTCTTCCATGCGCCTGGCACGATCGGTAAAGGAATAGCCCAGATTGGCATACTCCCCCTGTGACCAGCCAATGCCCGCCGCCAGAATGACCCTGCCGCCGGACAGCACATCCAGGGTGGCAACCTCGCGCGCCACCTCCAGCGGATTGCGCTGAGGCAAAACCAGCGCCGAAACGCCTAACTTCACCCGCGCAGTACTGCCTGCCAGAAAGCCCAGCGTCATCAGGGCTTCCAGTATAGGGGAAAAACGCTCGGCATCGCCTCTCGGGAGCGCCAGATGATCGGTTGTCCAAACCGACTGGTATCCAGCCGATTCAGCCGCCAGAGCAGTATCCAGCACGGCTAGCCGCCCGGAACCCGCACCATAATTGGGGAGAATGACGCCAAAGTGCATGGGTTAATTTTACCCGTTCTTAACCGAAAAATCGCCCTTGACAAAGGACAAATAGTGCTATAATGCCGTCTTTGACGAAGCGAACTTCGTCAATTCTTTTTGAGTACAGGAAGAGGAAAAATATGGACACCACAATTTTCATTCAAGAGGAACTGGATCCCGACCCAGAAAAGCCTCCAAGTAGCCGTCCGCGACCGGCACGCCCCTGGCGAGTGGCAGTGATCGCGAACGTGAAGGGGGAAACTGTGTTACCGATCCAGGCACCTCCCGACGCCGGCGCGGAATTTGACCGCAAAGAAACCATCGAAGCCATTCAATCAGCCATCGAAAGTGACGGACACGTCACCCGTTTTCTTTCCGCCGACCATACGCTGTTAGACAGTTTACGACAGTACCAGCCCGATATCTGCTTCAACATTGCCGAGGGTATCATCGGCGATGCCCGCGAAGCGCAGGTTCCGGCTTTGCTGGAGATGCTGGGCATTCCTTACACCGCCTCGCGCGTGCTTGCAAATGCCCTGGGGCTGGATAAAACCATGACCAAACGCATCTGGCGCAATCTGGGCATTCCCACCGCTCCCTTTCAGGAATTCGTTACTGGCGAGGAAACCGTAGAACCAGATCTCCAGTACCCGTTGTTCGTCAAGCCAGCCCGCGAAGGCACCGGCATGGGCATGGATGAAGGCTCAATCGTCCACAATGAAGACGAACTGCGCCGCAGGGTAAAGTGGGTTATAAAAGCGTATCATCAACCGGCGCTGGTGGAAGCCTACCTGCCCGGGCGGGAATTTACCGTGGGTGTGCTGGGGCGCGCCGATGCCCGCCGCTGGTCGCCCAAGCCCCATCTGTACCGCGCAGATGGATTTCACCGCTTTCCCATCCTGGAAGTGGACAACCGGAATACGGTCACCCCTGGAGTGTACGGCTATGCCGCCAAGACACTGCACCCCGGTGAGGAGGGCGTGCCCGGCTTTATCTGCCCCGCTGATGTGGACACGGAACTGGCAGAAAAACTGTGGACGCTGGCAATCCGCGCTCACCACGCCATTGGCGCACTGGACGTCTCGCGGGTGGATGTGAGACTGGATACCGAAGGCAATCCCCGCCTGATGGAGATCAACACCCTGCCCGGGCTGACCCCCGGCTTCAGCGATCTGTGTGTGATTGCCCAGGCAGAAGGGCTATCGTACCGCGATTTGATTCTGGAAATTCTGTATCTGGGAGCATCGCGCTGGGGTTTACTGGAAGAAACGCCCCACCCCATTCATGTTCCCATGCAGGCGCATCATAAAGCCTTCCAGTCCGCGCCGATGGTTTTCAAATAATTTATCTCATTAAAACTTAAAAAGCATCCCCCGCAAGCGCAAAAGGTTGCGGGGGATGCCTGTTTTCTTACAACTGCGAGGTACAGTGGGGACACCGGGTGGCTTTGATGGGAATGGTGGAGAAGCAGTACGGACATTCCCTGGTGGTAGGCTGTGCGGGGGGAGTAGCAGGTTCGGGTTTAAGTGCACGCAGACGATTGACTGCCCGAATCAGCAAAAAGATGGCGAAAGCAACAATGAGAAAATCTACCAACGATTGAATGAAACTTCCGTAAGCCAGCACCGGCACTCCCGCTTCCCGGGCGGCGCTCAGAGATGGGGGATTCGTACCGGAAAGATCCAGGAAAAGATCGGAGAAATTGATTTTCCCCAGAATCAACCCGATCGGCGGCATGATAATATCATTGACCAGTGAACTGACCACCTTGCCAAAAGCCCCTCCGATGATAATACCCACTGCCAGATCAATGACATTGCCGCGAAGAGCAAATTCCTTAAACTCTTTCCACATAGATACACCTCCTGAAAAGTTGGGCATGGCAGAGAAGACAGAGGCTCTTCACCCTGCATGATTTTGATTTTATACCCATTCCAGAGAATCAAGCAGGCTGTCCGAAATCTCTCAGACAGCCTGCCCGGTTACAGAATGTTGGACGAAAAATTAGAGATGCCACTCACGAAGGATGCGCTCGGTTTCTTCAGTATGGTTGCTCTCATCCAGCACCATGTTTTCCAGTTGAACCGCCAGACCTTTATCGCCAAAGGCTTCGGCTTCTTCTGCGCGGCGGGTGTAATCGGCACGGGCTTTGCGTTCGGCTTCCAGCACGGCTTCCAGCATCTCACGATTGGTACGCGCCGGGGGAACCGGACGCGGGGTTGTGGTCGGTTCGCCGCCCAGCGCCACAATTTTATTGGCAAGGAACTGCGCATGCAGTTGCTCATCAGGCACTTCGGCAAGGAAGAACTGCGCCAGTTGCGGGCGGAACGGTCCGCTGGCTTTGGCAGCATAGGTGATGTACTGAATGATGGCGCCCAGTTCGCCAGACAGGTCTTCATTCAAATGAGCAATTAAGGTTTCTTTATCCATAGTTTCATATCCTCCATCTTTAAATTTCTTGAACTATGGCTATTATATCAGAAAACATTTATTTATGGATAATGATTTTCTTTTAGAAACCTTAAAATTTTAACTCAATTGACTCCCTGCACCTGGCATTCAGGGCAAATGCCATAGAAATCCAACCGATGGCTGATCACCCGGTATCCCGATTGTCCCTGCACGGTTTGCAAGATTTCCTCGGTCAAACTGACTTGCCCATCCATAATGCGATGACAGCGCACACAGATTAAGTGCGGATGGGGAGCAGGGTCATTGCCATCAAAACGGCTTCCCTCTCCGCCAATGCCGTTAATTTCAATCTCCAGCACCTCACCCATCTCTTTGAGGAGATTCAGGGTCTTATACACAGTAGCAAGGCTGGTCGTGGGAAACTGGTCAAGCAGGCGGCGGTACAGTTCAGCGGCATCGGGGTGCCCTTCACTGTATGCCAGCAACCGGATCAGCGCCACTCGCTGGGGGGTCAACCGGTAAGCGCGGGCGCGCAATTTCGCCATCAATTCTTGAAAACGTTGTTCAGGATCTCTCATACGTCTCTGTTCTCTCTGGAAAAAGATTATCTATAAGGAATTATAACCCTAAATTCCTCCTTATAACACCCCTGAAAATGGGATTGACTTGTAAAAATATTTGCATGGGGTGTCTAATTCCGGTAAGATATAATGACAGTTTTTTTGGGAGAAAGCACCTATGGGGTTCATGATTCTGCTTCTGACGGGTTTCGTACTGACCTTTACTGCACCATGGATACGCCGCAGGCTGAGGAAGTGGAGCCTGCCCGTTTTTCTGCTGTATCCACTTGCAGCACTGGCGCTTTTGTGGAATATAAGCGAGACCATTCAGAAACAATCTGCCATTGCTGTATCTTTGCCGTGGGTGCCTTCCCTCGGCGTCAACCTTTCCCTGCGCATTGATGGATTGGGATGGTTGTTCGGGTTGCTCATCAGCGGAATTGGCGCACTGGTGATTGTGTACGCCCATGGTTACCTGCACCACCACCCGCAGGAAAACCGCTTTTACGGTTTCCTGTTCCTGTTCATGACCGCCATGCTGGGGGTAGTGTGGAGCGAGGACATCTTCCTGCTGTTTGTCTTCTGGGAATTGACCAGCATTTCTTCTTTCCTGTTGATCGGTCTGGAGCATCCGGAAGAAAAAGCCCGTAAAGCCGCCCTGCAAGCCCTGTTAGTCACCGCCGGAGGTGGGCTGGCTCTGCTTGCCGGGCTGGTCGGGCTGACTCTTATCACCGGCTCCAGCAATCTCTCGGTGATGAATACGTTGAATGGCAAAATCGTGCAAAGCGAACTGTACTTACCGGTATTGCTGCTCATTCTGGCAGGGGCTTTTACCAAAAGCGCACAGTTCCCCTTCCACTTCTGGTTGCCAGGCGCTATGGCAGCGCCCACACCGGTCAGTGCATACCTGCATTCTGCCACCATGGTCAAGGCGGGGGTGTACCTGCTGGCGCGACTGACTCCCGCACTCGGTGGAACCCCTCAATGGCATACCCTGCTTACCCTGTTTGGGCTGGCTACCCTGCTGGCAGGTGCATTCCTGGCACTGGGCCAGACCGACCTGAAACGCCTGCTGGCATACACCACCGTTGCCTCGCTAGGAACGATGGTTTTCCTCATCGGTCTGGGAGATTCTCTTGCCATCAAAAGCGCCATCACCCTGATTCTGGCACATGCGCTGTACAAAGGCGCGCTCTTCTTCGTAGCGGGCGGAATTGACCACAGCGCCCACACGCGGGATCTGAATCGGCTGGGCGGTCTGGCTGGCACTATGCCATTCACTGCCTTTGCCGCAGTCCTTGCCGGGCTTTCCATGCTGGGATTGCCGCCCGCTCTTGGATTCATTTCTAAAGAACTGGTCTACGAAGCGGCGCTGGAAAGCGCCAGCGGCGGGAACGCCCTGATTGCGCTGATTGCCCTTTCGGGTGTCACTGCAGTGGGTATCTGGGTGGCATTCCTGCCATTCTGGAAAAAGCCGGACGAGCAAACCGCCAGAGGACACGGCGAAGAGATTACCTTGTGGCTACCGCCTGTGCTTCTGGGGCTGATTTCACTCGGTTTGGGACTCCTTCCCGGAATTGCTTCCAAAGCGCTTGTACAGCCCGCTGTAGAGGCGGTACTTCTTAAGAGCACTCCGGTCAAACTGGCACTGTGGCATGGATTTACCCCCATGCTGGCATTAAGTGGGCTTACCCTGGCGATTGGCACTGTGTTAGCGCTCAACCGCATGCGGTTTCAGCCGGCTGTGCAGACGATCTTACAAACGCTGGCTCCCATCAGCCCTGAACGGGGATATGAACGCGGGCTGACGGGGTTGAAACACTTTGCCGCGTTGCAAACTAATTTTCTGCAAAATGGCTACTTCCGCCGCTACCTGATGGTCACAATCCTTTCTGGCATCCTGCTGGTTGGAATTGTTCTGCTTCAAAGCGACTCCCTCCCGTGGACATCCTTTACCCCGCCGCGGTTTTATGAAGTCATCCTGGTGGGAGTGATCCTGACAGGGGTCTTTAGCGTGACGCGCACCTCTTCGCGGATGGTAGCAGCGGCACTGCTGGGGATGATGGGTTTTACCATTGCGCTGATCTATCTGCTCTACTCTGCCCCCGATCTGGCAATGGTACAGTTCACCATTGAAACCCTGTCGGTCATTTTATTTGTTCTGGTTATTTATCGCCTGCCGCAGTTTACCCGCACCCGCGGAGGTCCCCCTGCTGTGCTGGATGTGGTGGTCTCCGTTGCCGCCGGGGTTCTTGTCACCGTACTGGTACTGACCCTCTCTGCCGTACCACACGACTCGCTGGTTACCTCCTTCTATGCCGAAAACAGTTTGAAACTGGCACAGGGCAGAAATGTGGTCAATGTGATTCTGGTGGATTTTCGCGGTTTTGATACTCTGGGAGAAATTACCGTCCTGGCGCTGGCAGGTATTGGCGTCTTTGCCCTGTTGAAATTAAGCGGCAAAACCGAAGCCATCCGTACTTCCAGTCAGGAGGAAACCAAATGAAAGCTCGTTCCATGCTTCTTCAGGTCGCAGTAGCGTATTTAATGCCTCTGTTGCTGATCTTCTCCATTTTTCTGCTCATCCGGGGGCACAACGAGGTAGGCGGTGGCTTTGTCGGCGGGCTGGTAGCGGCGGCGGCTTTTATCCTGCACGCCATCGCCGAATCGCCAAAAGCAACACGCGCACACCTGCCCCTCTCCCCCGACAAACTGATTGCGGTGGGGCTTTCAATAGCCTTGCTGAGCGGGGTTCTCGCCCTCTTTCAGGGTAACCCTTTCATGACAGGCATCTGGCTCAAACAGCCCTTGCCGGTGATTGGAAAGGTGGGCACCCCCTTTATTTTCGATGTCGGGGTTTATCTGGTCGTCATTGGCGTCTGTTTGCACATCCTGCTGAACCTTGCGGAGGATGAACGATGAACGTTTTGCTTGCCATCACAGCCGGGGTGCTGTTCGGAGGGGGATTGTTTATGATGCTCAGACGCAGTCTGGTGCGGGTGCTGATCGGGCTTTTGATGATCAGCAATGCCGTTAATCTGATCATCTTTACCGCAGGCAGGCTGGTGCCTGCACGTCCCCCCCTTATTTCTGCCGGCGAATCCGCTCTGCAACCGCCATATGCAGACCCCGTCCCTCAAGCGCTCATTCTCACCGCCATTGTGATCAGTTTTGGGGTCACGGCATTTGCCATTGTGCTGATGCAACAGACTTACCGGTCACTGGGGAATGCGGATATGAACGAAATGCGCAGTACCGACACACCTGTGGAAGACGAGGAGGAAGCCGCATCATGAACGCATGGAGCATTGCCCCGATTGGACTGGCGCTTGCCTGGGGCATTATGGGATTAATATTCTGGCAGCGCATCCGCCTGTTGCGCTGGCTGGGTGTGCTGGGAAGCACTTCGTTTGTGGCGCTTTCCATAGCACTGCTGACAATGGTACAGAAAGAGAAATTCCTCATCCTTCAGGTGGGAGCATGGCGAGCCCCCTTTGGAATCACCATCGCCATTGACCTGCTGGGAGCATTGATGGTCACCATGACCAGCGTCCTGGCATGGTTCATCGCCCTGTACAGCCTCACCGAAATAGACGAATCTCAGGTGCGGTATGGTTTTTACCCGCTTTTTTTCCTGTTGCTCATGGGGGTGTTTGGCGCATTCACTACCGGCGATTTGTTCAACCTCTACGTCTGGTTTGAGGTGATGCTGATGGCTTCCTTTGTCCTGATGGCACTGGGCGGTTACCGGGCTCAACTGGAAGGCGCCACCAAGTACGTCTTACTGAACCTGATCGGCTCAACGTTTTTCCTGATCGCCGCGGGTCTGACCTACAGTCTGACGGGCACCCTGAACATGGCAGATCTGGCAGTGCAGATTCGTGAAATAGACAATCCATCTCTACCTTTAGTGCTCTCTGCTCTCTTTCTGATTGCATTCGGAATTAAAGCCGCCATCTTCCCCCTGTTTTTCTGGCTGCCTGCCTCTTACCATACTCCGCCTGTGGCGGTCACCGCGCTCTTCTCAGGATTGCTGACTAAAGTAGGTGTATATGCAATGGTGCGGGTGTTCACCCTGATTTTCCCTTTCAACGGCACCATCCTGCAACCCATCTTGCTTGTTCTGGCCGGGTTTACCATGGTCACCGGAGTGCTGGGCGCCGCCGCGCAGTGGGACCTGCGCCGCCTGCTCTCATTCCACATTATCAGTCAGATCGGGTATCTTATCATGGGACTGGGGCTGTTCACACCACTGGCGCTGGCAGGGACGATTTTCTTCACCCTGCACGTGGTCATTGCCAAAGCCGCGCTCTTCCTCGTTTCCGGGATGATTCAACGGTTGACCGGCACATTCAACCTGAAGTCTCTGGGGAATCTTGCCCAAACCCAGCCCGGCATGGCTCTGCTCTTTGCCTTTCCTGCGCTTTCGCTGGCTGGACTGCCACCTTTTTCCGGCTTCTTTGCCAAACTGATTCTGGTACGTGCCGGTCTGGAGGCACAGCAGGGAGCCATTGTGGCAGTATCGCTGGTGGTAAGTTTGCTCACACTGTTTTCGATGAGCAAAATCTGGCAGGAAGCCTTCTGGAAACCCGCCAGGCGCGAGGGAAAAGGCATACTTCCTGTCCATATGTGGGGGGCAGTGGGCGGCATTGTAGTTGTTGGTGTGTTGTTGGGATTGTTTGCCAACCCCATCATGACACTGAGTTTGCAAGCCGCTGAACAACTGCTCCAGCCTTCCATGTATATTCAAATGGTGCTTGGAGGACAGCCATGAACATTTTTTTGCTCAACGTGCTGTTAGCCATCGTCTGGGGAGCGCTGACAGGCAATTTTGCGCCCGAAAACCTGATCGGGGGGTTTGTGATCGGGTACTTAATCCTCTGGCTGGTCTTTTCTTCCTTTCCGCGAATCAAATATTTTCATCGTTTCCTGCTTGCTATTGAATTTATCCTCTTCTTTCTATGGGAGATTTTTCTCGCCAATCTTCGCGTTGCTGCAACGGTTTTATCGCCCCGTCCACATTTGCGTCCGGGTGTGGTAGGCATCCCGCTTTCATTGAAGAGGCGTGCTGAAATTGCCCTGCTGATGAACCTGATCACCCTCACACCAGGGACCCTTTCGCTGGATGTTTCGAACGACCGGAAAATTCTTTTTGTGCATACCCTCTGGTTAGAAAGCACTGACGAATTTATCCAGAAAATCAAGGACAATTTTGAGCGCCGCATACAGGAGTTGTTTGAATGATCATAGACTTAGGCTGGAACATCATTTTTGGACTGCTTGGGCTGGCGTTCATCCTCACCGTGTTTCGCCTGATTCACGGACCACGTCTTCCCGACCGGGTAGTGTCCCTGGACCTGATCACGGCGGAGATTATTGCCGTCATATCGGTGGCTGCGATTCGCGCCAATCAGCCCGCGTTTCTGGATGTCGCCATCATCCTGGCATTGATTTCATTCCTGGGAACTGTGGCGTTTGCCTATTACATTGAACAGCGCGTGTGAGGTGAACATGATCTCCATCGTCGTTCTGATTCTGGCTTTTTTGGGAGCATTCCTGGTTTTCCTGGCTTCGGTAGGCATTCTGCGCATGCCCGATCTGTTCCTGCGTATGTCGGCAACCGCCAAAGCAGGGACGCTGGGCGTGGGTTTAATGCTGTTCGCCGCCATCCTTCACTTTCAGGATTTTGTCATCACCAGTCGGGCGCTGGCAATCATTGTGTTTTTATTTCTCACCGCGCCTGTCGCCGCCCACATGATCGCCCGCGCCGCATACTTTGATGGGACACCGCTCTGGGCAGGCACCGTAAGGGATGACTTGAAATACCATTACCAGATTGCCACCCACACGCTGGACAGTCAGGCACATCCTGCCGAAGAAACTCCCGCCATTACAGTTGTCGAAGGCGATGACTTTACCGAAGAAGGATAAATTTTCTTTTGGAAGATCTTTTTTCCGTCAGAGTGCCGGAAAGGAGGGAAAGATGCGCAGTTTAATGAGCCGCATCACCGGAATCACCCTTATCAGTATGGCGATTCTGGGAGTGCTTTTTAGCATCACAGCGATTGTCCTGACCAACCGGTTTCTGAACGAAGCCCGTACGGCCATCGTCGCTACCGGCGATCTGACTGAGCGCACCCTGCTCAACACCGCCAGAGGGCTTTACGCCGCCCGCACCTCGCTGGAAGAAGCCCAGACCACCCTCTCTGCCATTCACCAGACCCTGGATGGAGTCACTGCTACCGTGGAAGGGTTTTCCCCCGCACTGGAGGCATTTCACACCCTGCTGGGCGAATCGCTGCCCGCTGCTATTCGCACCACACAGGTGACTTTACAAGCCGCCCAAGCCGCCGCCCAAACCCTGGATATTTTCCTGTACGGGCTGAGTCAGGTACCCATTTTGAGCAACTTTGTTCGTCCCCCTGAAGTTGCCCTGCACACTGCCATCGGTGAAGTTAACAGCAGTCTGGATAACATCCCTGCGGCATTGCAGGACGCCCAAAAAGGTGTCCAAACCGCCAGCACAGAGAATGAGAAAATGGAAAGCGGACTCGAAACCATCAGCGGGCAGATGAGCAGGATTGAGGAAGTTGTTCTGGATATGAAGAACGTGGTGGAGGAGTACCTGATTCTGGTAGAAGATCTGCAGATGAAACTGCTCGACTTTGAAAAACGCCTGCTCACCTGGGTAACCATCTTCCGTGTGCTGATGACCTTCATCCTGGTCTGGCTGGCGCTGGCACAGGTCAGTCTGTTCCTTCAAGGCTGGGAACTGCTTGTTCATGGCTTTCCGGGAAGCGGAAGAGCCCCCGTCGCGACGGGTGATATGGAATCCCCAAAACCCTGAAAAAACTACCCCTCAAAGGGCTTGACTTTTACCGGCGAACTTGCTATAAAATAACCAACATCTTAACAAAGAAAAGGCTGTGAAGGGAAAGAGTACCCTTCGCCAAGACGGTACAGAGAGCAGGGAAAAGGTGAAAGCCCTGCCCGTTCCGTGAAGGGGAATGGTTCCCAGAGCCGCAGGGTGAAAGGCAAAACTGCCAAGTATCCCGCGCCGGAGTTGCCGCCGTTATCCAGGCAAAGGGTATAACCGGTTCGTTGTGAACCGCCGTACCCCATGAGTGAGGCTGGCTTTTTTTCCCCGTCGTCGTCACGACGGGGATTTTGATTAAAACCCCTTCCAGCCTAAATTGGGTGGCACCGCGAGAAACCTCTCTCGTCCCAATGGACGGAGAGGTTTTTTGATTAACAAACCAGGAGAGACGTGATGACAGAACTCATGAAAAACGCCCTTTTACCCGTATCCGAACAGGAAAACCCTGTCCCACTGGTTCGCACCCTGCCTGCCGATCTGGAAACGCCTGTTTCCATCTACCTGAAACTAGCGAACGGCTCCCCATCTTTCCTGCTAGAGTCCGTAACCGGCGGAGAGCAGGTTGCCCGCTATTCGTTTATTGGCGTAAACCCTCGCCGGGTGTACCGCATTTCAGGAGATGATCTGCTGGTGCAAGGGGCGGATGGCTCTGAGGAGCAATTTCACGGTGATCCCTTCCAGCGTCTGGAAGACATCTTTAGTGTTCAAAAGCGCCCTGCTCTGCCCGGATTACCGCGTTTCTGCGGCGGGCTGGTGGGATATCTGGGTTACGAAATGGTACGCCACTTTGAACCGGGTACTGGCGTGTTACCCGTTCAACAGGAGTACCCCGATGCCCTCTTTCTGGAAATCGACACACTGGCGGCGTTTGATCACGCTTTTGGCAAGATGATCCTCATCGCCCACCCGAAACCCGGTCTCGACCGTGAAGAAGGCTACCGGGAAGCCGAAAACCGGCTGAACGAGTTGCAAGCCAGACTCAAAAAGCCGCTGGAGATTCCCCCTGCACAGTCTCTGCGCTCAGAGATTCTCCAGATGAACGCCAACATGCCGCGGGAGCAGTTCCTCCATGCTGTAGAACAGGCAAAGGAAGCCATTCGCGCAGGCGAAATTTTTCAGGTGGTGCTTTCACAACGCTTCAGCCGCGTCACCAGCGCCCATCCATTTGACATTTACCGTGCTCTGCGCCGCCTGAACCCTTCGCCCTACATGTTCTACTTCGATTTCAGCGGCGGCATGGCAGGAGAACCCCTGTACCTCATCGGCGCTTCGCCGGAGATGCACGTACGCCTGAGCGGAGACCGGGCAACCATCCGCCCCATTGCCGGAACCCGCCCACGCGGCGCAACCCCGGAAGAAGATCAGCGATTGGAACAAGATTTACTGGCAGACCCCAAAGAGCGCGCGGAACATGTCATGCTGGTGGACCTGGCACGCAATGACCTTGGACGGGTGTGTACTTACGGCAGTGTGCAGGTGCAAGAACAGATGACTATCGAGCGGTATTCCCATGTGATGCACATCGTCTCTCAGGTAGAAGGGACACTCCGCCCGGAACTCAACGCCTTCGATTTGATGCGGGCTACCTTCCCTGCCGGAACGGTGAGCGGCGCTCCCAAAGTGCGCGCCATGCAAATCATCCGCGACCTGGAACCCGACCCCCGCGGAGTGTATGCTGGCGCGGTGGGGTATTTTGCCTTCGACGGCAGTATGGACACCTGCATCGCCATCCGAACGCTGGTGATGTGCGGCAAAACCATTTCCGTGCAAGCCGGCGCAGGCATAGTCGCCGATTCAGACCCCGAACGGGAATATCAGGAAACACTGAACAAAGCCCGGGCATTAGCCCAGGCCATTGAGATGGCAGAAAAACCGGAGGAACACCATGTTACTTATTCTGGATAACTACGACTCGTTTACCTACAATCTGGCGCAGGTCTTTGGCGCACTGGGGGAAGAAATCTGTGTCTTTCGCAACGACCAGATTACCCTGGAAGAAATTCGCTCCCTGCAGCCAGAGCGCATTGTCATCTCCCCGGGACCCGGGGGACCTGAAGATGCCGGTATTTCCATCGAAATCGTCCGACAGTTAGGCATGGACATTCCCATTCTGGGAGTATGCCTTGGACATCAGTGCATCGCTGCCGCATTTGGAGGCAGGGTAATCCGTGCCCCGCGCCTGATGCACGGAAAAACCTCGCCGGTTTATCACTATGGAGAAGACCTGTTCACCGGTATTCCCAGCCCTTTTGAAGCCACCCGCTACCACTCTCTCATCGTTGCCGAACCCCTGCCAGCCGAATTGACTGCCACGGCATTTACCTCAGCCGGAGAACTGATGGGATTGCGTCATCGCCAGTATCCCATCTTTGGGGTACAGTTCCACCCTGAATCCATCCTCACCCCGTTTGGAAAACAACTGCTGAAAAATTTTCTAGAGGTGCGCGTTCCCGCACCGCATTCGCATTGATCGAAGGGAGAATTGACCATGCTCAAACCATATCTTGCCAAAGTCATGAATTTCCAGTCGCTTTCGGCTCAGGAAGCAGAAGAAGCCATGAACATTATCATGAGCGGCGAAGCCACCCCCGCACAAATCGGCGGGTATCTGGTTGCCCTGCGCATGAAAGGCGAAACGGTAGAAGAGATTACGGGGAGCGCCCGTGCCATGCGTGCGCATGCCAGTCGGGTAAAAGTCCAGAGCGTCCCCTTGCTGGATACTGCCGGCACCGGAGGAGATGGAGCCCATACATTTAATATTTCTACCACTGCGGCTTTCGTCATTGCCGGGACAGGGAGGAAGGTAGCCAAACACGGGAACCGTGCGGCTTCATCCCGCTGCGGGAGCGCCGATGTGCTGGATGCCCTGGGCGTGCGCATTCACCTCACCCCCGAACAGGTGGCGCGCTGTATTGAGGATGTGGGCATTGGCTTCCTGTTTGCCCCCAGTTTTCACCCGGCGATGAAACACGCAGTAGCACCGCGCCGGGAACTGGGACAACGAACCCTGTTCAACCTGCTGGGACCTCTGACGAACCCGGCAGGCGCTACCCATCAACTCATCGGTGTTTACGACGGGAAACTGACCCCGTTGCTGGCTGAAGTTCTGGGCGAATTGGGGGTGCAGGGCGCCTTTGTCGTGCACGGTCATGGAGGACTGGACGAACTTTCCACCAGCGGGCCCAACCGCATCAGCCGACTGCACCACGGTAAGGTGGAGAATGAAGAACTGGATGCCCGTGATTTCGGTCTGCGTCGGGCAAAACCCGAAGACCTGCGCGGCGGCGAGCCTGCCGAGAACGCCAGCATCCTGCGCGCTATCCTTGAAAACCGCGATGACAGCCCGCGCCGCGATGTGGTTCTCCTGAACAGCGCCGCCGCCATTGCCGCAGAAAACGGTGACCTGACCCGGGCTCTGGCAGAAGCCGAGCATTCTCTCTCCAGCGGCGCCGCCCTGCAAAAACTGGAAGCGCTGATTGCATATACCCATCAGGTGGCGGCATGAACCGGCTGGAAACCATTCTGGCATACAAACAGAAAGAAATTGAGGAGCGCCTGCAAACGTTACCACTGGAGCGTCTGGAACAGGACATTCTCCGCACCCCCTCCCCGCCCGACTTCCGCGAAGCCCTGCGACGTCCTGCCGGCGCGCCTGTGCGGTTAATTGCTGAAATTAAACGGTCTTCTCCTTCCCGCGGGCACATGGCATCCATCGCCAACCCCATCGAACTGGCACGCTGTTATCAGCAAAATGGCGCTTCGGCGATCAGTGTACTGACCGATGTACGTTTCTTCTCCGGCAGTCTGGACGATTTGCGTGCGCTTGCCGCCTTGCCCCATCATCCCCCACTTTTGCGAAAGGACTTCATCTTACACCCCATGCAGGTACTGGAAGCCCGCGCTGCTGGCGCTTCAGCGGTTCTGCTGATTGCCGCCTGTCTTTCACCGGCTTCGCTCCACAGCCTGATGACCTACGCCAGCGATCTGGGGATGAGCACGCTGGTGGAAGTCCACAACGAAGCCGAACTGGAACGGGTTCTCCCATTCCAGCCGGAGGTGATTGGCATCAACAACCGCGACCTGCGCACCTTTGAAGTCCATCGGGAAACCGCTCTGCACCTTCTCCCACTCATCCCGTCTTCGATAGTTCGGGTTGCCGAGAGCGGCATCCACACCCGCGAGGACGCCCGCCGCCTTGCTGATGCCGGATTTGACGCCCTGCTGGTCGGCGAGGCACTGGTCACGGCAGAAAAACCCGGCGAGAAAATCAAAGAATTGATTGGAGCAATCCCATGATCGTCAAGATTTGCGGACTGACCTCAAGAGAAGACGCCCTGATCGCCGCAGATGCAGGAGCAGACTTTCTGGGCTTTATCTTCTATCAAGGCAGCCCACGCTTTGTTCATCCCGAAACCTGTATGCGCATTGTTGAAGCCCTCAAAGGCTATCCGGTGCAGTGCGTCGGGGTGTTTGTCAACCATCCTGTGGAAGAGATGCAATCCATCCTGCAATCCTGCGGGCTGGCTCTGGCACAACTTTCTGGAGATGAACCGCCTGAAACCCTCCAGTTCATGGCAGGGAAATCCTTCAAAGCCATCCGTCCAGCCAGTTTACAGGCGCTGGAAGATGCCCTGCGGCTCTATCCCCCTCATCATCCTGCGCCGGCATATCTGCTGGATGCTTTTCAGCCGGGCGCTTATGGAGGGACGGGCGCCTCAGTCAACCTGGAGATAGCCCGCTGGCTGGCAATGCGTATGCCTGTCCTGCTGGCAGGCGGTTTGACCCCGGAAAACGTCGCCGAACGGGTTTTCCGGATACGCCCATGGGGTGTGGATGTATCTTCCGGAGTGGAGTCCTCCCCCGGAAGAAAGGATGCTGAGCGGGTGCGCCGATTCATCCAGGCTGTGCGCACCTGCGAACGTACAATGGAATTCCTTTAACTCAACATTCAACGGAGAATTCACCATGGAAACTTTATCTTACATCACCACACAATCTGCCGAAGGACGGTTTGGCGTCTTTGGGGGACAGTACATTCCTGAAGTGCTCATGCCTGCCGTACAGGAACTGGAAGAAACCTACCGCCATTCGCGGCAAGACCCGGAGTTTCATAAAATCTATACGCATTTACTGAAGACCTATGTTGGACGTCCCACCCCATTGACCTTTGCCGAACGCCTTACGGAAGAACTGGGTGGGGCGCGCATTTACCTGAAGCGTGAAGATTTGACCCACACCGGCGCACATAAAATCAACAATGCCTTAGGGCAAGCCCTGCTGGCAAAACGCATGGGAAAACGCCGCCTGGTGGCAGAGACCGGCGCCGGACAGCACGGCGTTGCCACTGCCACCGTCGCCGCCCTGCTGGACATGGAATGCGTGGTGTACATGGGCAGCGTGGACATTGCCCGGCAACAGCCCAACGTTCAGCGTATGAAACTGCTGGGCGCAGAAGTTAGAGCCGTGGAAAGCGGCACCCGCACCCTGAAGGATGCCGTGAATGAAGCCATCCGCGACTGGGTGAGCAATGTGCACACCACCCATTACCTGCTTGGGTCAGCGCTGGGACCGCACCCCTACCCCACCATCGTACGGGATTTCCAGTCGGTGATCGGGCGAGAAGCCCGCGCACAGATTCTGGAAGCCGAAGGACGCCTGCCGGATGCCTGTATTGCCTGCGTGGGCGGCGGCTCAAACGCCATCGGGTTGTTCAGCGCTTTTCTGGACGACGAGGATGTGGCTCTGATTGGTGTCGAAGCCGGCGGAGAGGGCATCCTGAGCGGCAGGCATGCCGCCCGTTTTGCCGACCCACTGCGCGGGAGACCGGGCGTCTTACACGGCACATACACTTACCTGCTCCAGGACGAGGACGGGCAGGTCCTTCCCACCCATTCCATCTCTGCCGGACTGGATTACCCTGCAGTCGGTCCAGAACATGCTTACCTGCGGGAAACTGGACGGTCAGAATATACCAGCGTGACCGATGAGGAAGCCCTGCAAGCCTTTCAGGCCCTTGCCCGCACAGAAGGGATTTTACCTGCGCTGGAGTCCTCCCATGCACTGGCAGAAGCCATGCGCCGCGCTCCTACCCTGCCTCGTGACAGCATCCTGCTGGTGAACCTTTCCGGGCGCGGGGATAAAGATCTGGAAACCGTGTTGAAAGCCTTAAACCGGAGCAACGGATGAACGGAATTGAACGCATCACCCAGACTTTTGAAAATGCCCGAACCCAACAGCGGGCGGCATTGATTTTGTATTACCCGGCAGGCTATCCGGATGAACAGACTTCGCTGGCAGTGCTGGAAACGCTGGCGCAAAACGGCACCGATGTGCTGGAGGTAGGCATGCCCTTCTCCGATCCACTGGCAGATGGACCGACCATCCAGCATGCCACCCAGACAGCGCTCTCTCAAGGGATGAACACCCGGCGCTGTCTGGAAACGGTACGCCTTTTGCGCCGCCGGGGAGTAAAACAACCCATTGTATTGATGGGCTATTTGAATCCGGTGCTGGCGTATGGCATGGAGCGCTTTGTTCGAGATTGCCGGGACGCCGGTGCAGATGGGGTTATCCTGCCGGATTTTCCCCCGGAAGAGAGTGCTGGTTTTCGCGCTTTGTGCGATGCAGAGGGACTGGCTTTCATTTCTCTGGTTTCACCAGCCACCTCAATCGAAAGAGCGCGACAGATTGCCGAAACCACGCGGGGATTTCTTTACCTGGTCTCGCTCACTGGCGTGACTGGCGCAAGAGACGCACTCCCGCCGGACCTGGAGGCGTTTGTTGACAGGATGCGTGCTGTTGCTCAAACCCCGCTGGCAGTCGGGTTTGGCGTGAGCACCCCTCAACAAGCCCGCCGCGTCAGCCGGATTGCCGACGGGGTCATCATCGGCTCGGCATTGATTGCACGGGTAGAGTCAGCGTTAAATCCGGTTCAAGATGCCGCCGGGTTCGTCTCCCAAATGCTTACGGCGCTGGGTACAGTGGAATTGCCACGTTCTGAATCTCTTCCAGCATGACCTGATGCAACACCGGATTGGCGCAGAGCACATTGCAGGGCGGGCGAAGGTAGTCGGGATCGCCATCCATGCGGGTGACGCGGGCACCAGCCTCTTCTGCCACCAGCCCGCCCGCCGCCAGATCCCACGGATTCACCGAGACTTCCCAGTAACCATCGGCACGGTTAGCGGCAACATAACACAAATCCAGCGCCGCCGCGCCTAACCGGCGCACCCCTTCACAGCGGCGGTGGAAATGGGCAAAAAATTGCAGGTTGGTCTCAATGACCCAGTTTTCATAGGCAAAACCGGTGATAAGCAGACTGTGGATTAAATCCTCAGAACCTTCAACGGTCAAACGCCGATCACCCAGCCAGGCGCCCTGTCCACGCTCGGCGCAGAAGAGATCATCCTGATAAGGGTCGTAAACCACCCCTAACTGTACCTGTCCCCGGTAAGCGTAGGCAATCGAAACCGCAAAGATGGGCATGCCGTGGGCAAAATTGGTCGTACCATCCAGCGGATCGATAATCCACAGATGCTCTTTCTGCCCGTCCTGATGACCGTTTTCCTCGCCCAGAATGGCATGGTATGGAAAATGCGAGCGAATGAGGCGGGTCAACAGGTCTTCCGAACGGCGGTCATACTCGGTAACTGGATTGATGCGGGCTTTGTACTCCACCGCCATTTTGCGTCCAAAGCCCTCCAGCAACACAGCGCCCGCTTCGCGGGCAAACATTTTCAGATCTTCCAGTTCTGGCAACATGGCATTGATTATACTCCTTTCAATACAAAGTCCCCTGCCTGAACAGGGGACTCGCAGAAGGAGACTCCGCAATAAAGGGTTTAACTTAACCCCTTCATCTCATCCAGAATCCTGTACAGTTGATCCAGTTCTCGCTGGATTTCGTCCCGATCGGCAAGTGCCTGTTTGAGCAGAGTTTCAAAAGCCGGTTTTTGCTCATCGGGTAAGGTAGCCAGCAAACGTTCGGTGCGGGAAATCTGCGTGTTCTTGTGGCGCAGTTTCTGCTCCAACCGCTCGCGGTAACCCTGATAGAAGTCGCGTTCGTTCATCGGGGCAGGCACATTGGGAGAGTCCGATGTCAGCACCTCCGCCACGGTCAGCAGGAAGTCCTCGGTGTCAATCGGCTTCTCGATAAAGCGCACCCCGCCAAAACTGAGGGCAAATTTCTTGTCTTCCGGGGTGACATACGTCGCAGAGACGAAGATGATGGGGATGGAGCGGGTTTGCGGATTCTTGCGAATCTCATGCGCCATGGCAAATCCATCCATGCGCGGCATGAGAATATCGGCTACGATGAGCGCAGGGCGCTCTCTGGCAATAAACTCCAGGGCTTCCAGTCCATCCGCAGCAGTCACCACCGGATACCCCTTAAAGCGCAGGGTAACCTCAAGCAACTCCCGGACATGGGGAACATCTTCAACAACAAGAATGGGACCCAGCGGTACACTCATACACTTTGATTTTAGCCCCAGTGGGAACAATCTGCAAGCACAGGAACTTTACAATAATGCAAACCTTTTCATTCCGCCTGTTCGAGCGATGAATATCTCCGAAGTTATTCAGAGGTTGTGTTATGATTAAACCGATATGGAAAATCCCCCTGCCACGTATGTCCGTATGTACCGCTGTGAATCCACTGGCTATGCTGCTCTGAAAGGATTGAGTTTTCCGGCTACCGGAAGGGTTACAGGGTCAACCTCCAAAGGGATCTTTGTCCTTATCCCCCCTCAACGGGTGTTCTTTCTCTCTTATGAATCCTATCGGGGTCCGCTGACGCTCAACCTTACTCCAAGACCTGCTGAACCTCTGCCCGTTTATATTGGGCAGGAAGTTCACGTGGAAGCCGATGAAATCAGCCTGCCCACGCTGAATACGCACATCACTCTGAGCGAAGAAACCCTGTGGCTCCCACCTGCTCCGCCAGCAAACATTCTTCCCAATGAAGACCTGTGGGCAAGCATAAAGCGGTTGAGCGAAAGCGCCCTGTATGTACACCGTGGGGTTGGACTGGTCCCTATGCTGGCATTCATCATGGACGATCCTCATCCGCCCACCATTCCTGCCATGCTCCAGTCCACCATTGCCAACATCCTCATTCTCAAAAATCTCTTTACACAGCCGGTGGAAGTCAGCATGTCTGCCCTGACCGCTCTGATGGGCACAGGCAGAGGACTTACCCCCTCAGGAGATGATTTCATCGTTGGGCTGATGTTGCTCTTGAGCCGCATGCCGGGGTTGAATTCGCTACACGACACCATCGAAGCCCTGCATCGTCAGGTGGTTGAAATTGCCTTCGAGAAGACCACCGCATTAAGCGCCAACCTGATTGCCTGCGCATGCGAGGGAAGCGCAGATGAGCGTCTCATTCGAGCCGTGGATGGCTTTTTAACCGGCTCTCTGAACGAAGCGGGTATTCTCCATACGTTGCAGGAATACGGTAGTTCCTCCGGTGTAGATGCCCTGACCGGCATTGCATCAGGAATGCGCGCGCTTCAGGCTGTTCGCGCACATCATTAAGGCAACTCAATCCGAAACAAAGAGGGCGCCTCACGGCGCCCTCTTTTTCACATAACCAGAGGTCAACTATACCAGAATATCATCCGGGACGCGCATCACCTCATTGGCTTTGCGGACCTCATCAGGCACGTTGAAGTCAAGGTCGGCGCCGACCATCTGGCGAATATAATCCTTCACCAGTTGATCCCAGTACTTCTTGGTAATGTAGTACACGCGGGCGCCGCCCAGTTCGTGCTGATACTCGGGCCAGGGGTAAGAGGGTTGCGCCATGCCCAAGCCCCAGCGGAGCCAGCCGTTGTAGGACTCGTAGGTTGCCCACCACTCTTTGTTGCCGAGGATTTCAAAGCCATAGTACGCCTTGGCGTAGTACATGGCAGCGCCAATGCGCCCGCCGCGCACCAGTGCCATGGTGTGCAGACTGATGTTGATGTCCTCGTTCATCAGACGCCCGTTGGCAAAGCCAGCCCACAAGCCATCAATCAAGCCAACCAGCGTGTAGGGGTCCTTAAGGCGCTTGCGGTACCAGCCCAGCACCTCGGAGTACACGCGGGCGCCCACAATGTCATAGAAGTCATGGTCCACATCGAGGAAGCGCTTGAGGTAAGAAAGCATCAAAGGCACCTCATCCAGCCGCGCCTCGCGGATGTAGAGGATGCGTCCATCCTTCAACGGCACCATGGCACCGGGCCAGGGCTTCATTTTCATGGAAGGTCCCTGAAGAACGGCTTCCACTTCTCGGGCATCAATTTCGAGAACTTCCTGAGAGGCTTTGGTTGGCAGATCGAATTTCATACAGAACTCCTTTTCGATATGAATAAAACGAATTCCGGTTACACCGCTGTTTCTCCCCACGAGAAAACAGAGGGAATCCCCTTACGACAGGTTGGCGCGCGAAATGGCGTTCAGACGCTCCACATGCGTGGGATCATAGGCATCGCCAAAGCGGGTCTTGGGCATGCTCTCGCGTTTCTTCATCAGTTCTTCGTACTTGTCATCGTCCACGAAAGCCACTGCGCGCCCGATTGAGGCTTCGCCATCCACAAACCGCCACGGGAAGAAGCCCACCGTAAAGCGCTGGTTGAGCAGGAGATCAATCTCACCGCCAAAGCACTCGGCATGGATGATCTCATGCGGGAACATTTCGATGTGCATCAGTTGATACTTGTCATCGGAGAAGAACTCTTCCAGCGACATGCCGTACTTCTTCTTGAAGACATACTCGGCTTCCTTTGCCTGGCGGGGCATCCAGGTGCGGATGATGGTATTCATTGGATGATCGGCACTTCCGCAGTCCACGGCGATCCAGCGCAGTTTCTTCTTCTTTGCCCATTCGGCGAATTCGCGGTCGGGACCTGGATGCTTGACCATATAGCGCACCTCATCGGCGGTGGGCATGTCCCATCCAAAGTGATGATAGCCGGTGTGAATAACCAGGATATCACCCTCTTTGACTTCCACACGATCCTCAATCATCTTGCTGGTGTACACATCATAATCGCCGCATACATCGCTCAGATCCACGATGGCGGCTTCGTGCACCAGATAGTCCATGGTGAGCGACGCCATATCCTTTCCGGGGGTATAGAAATGGATTTCCCCGTCCAGATGCGTGCCCAGATGGTTGGAATGGGTCAACAACTGTCCGTTGGCGCCGTTTGGGGCAAGCCGCTTGAAGTACTTAACCTGCAACGGCTCATAGGTGGGCCAGGCAGGGGTTCCGATTCCCAATGGGATAGTCAGATCAATCAGTTTCATACGTTCCTCCTCAAAAACAGATTAGATTGAATGAACTGGCACCTCTGCACAATCCTTCCAGAGACGCCCCAAACTTTACAACACACCCGCAAGTACCGCCAGCACAACGCCGCCAGCCACCACACTGCCTAACTGGCCTGCGGCATTGGCACCCATGGCATGCATGAGCACAAAATTCTCGAAATCCTCTTCCGAAACAAAGCGCTGGACAATGCGTGCCGACATGGGAAAGGCGCTGATACCCGCCGCGCCAATACAGGGGTTGAATTTCTTGCCGGAGAGGACATACATCAACTTGCCAAAGAGCACGCCACCCACGGTGTCAAGGATGAATGCCAGCAAACCCAACCCCAGAATTGCCAGCGTCTGCGGCTGGATGAACGCCCTGCCTTCCATGGTCGAGCCGATCACCAGACCGAGGAAGAGGGTAACCAGATTCGCCAGTTCGTTCTGCGCACCTTCGCTCAGGCGTTCCACCACGCCCGACTCGCGGATAAGATTTCCGAACATCAGAGCGGAAATGAGCGGGGACGCCTTCGGGGCAATCAACGAGACCAGAACGGTGACCACAATGGGGAAGAGCACCCGCACCACCCGCGAAACCGGTTTGATGGTGTAGGGCATGCGCACGCGCCGTTCGGCTTTGGTTGTGAGCAGACGCATGACTGGCGGTTGAATGATGGGTACCAGCGACATGTAACTGTACGCCGTCACAGTAATGGCAGGTAAAAGATGCGGCGCCAGTTTGCTGGAGACATAAATGGCGGTAGGACCATCAATGGCGCCAATGATGCCAATAGATGCGGCTTCATTGAGCGGAAAACCAATCAGCAGAGCCAGCAGGAGGGTGGTGAAAATACCAAGTTGTCCGGCGGCGCCCAGCAACGCCATGCGGGGGTTTTCCAGCAGTGGACCAAAATCGGTCATCGCGCCAATGGCGATGAAGATAAATAACGGGAACAATTCGGTGCTGATGCCGAAGTCGTAGATGGTCTTCAGAAAACCGCCTTCTTCGGTCACACCGGTGAGCGGCAGGTTGCCCAAAATAGCGCCAAAACCGATCGGCAGAAGCAAATTCGGTTCGAATTCATACTTGACGGCGAGGAAGATGAGAAATCCGCCCACGCCCAGCATGACGATATTCTGCCAGCCCAGTTCCCGAACAGCCTGTAAGAGGATACTGAGATTGGAAAGATCCATACGACCTCTTTACGAGAAACGGAACAGGACTTCGCCGTAATTGACGCGCTGGCCATCCTGCACTTCCACGCTGGCAATGGTGCCTTCGCGCGGTGAGCGAATGGCGTTCTTCATCTTCATCGCTTCCAGTGCGCACAACTGCTGTCCAACCGTCACCTTGTCGCCGGGTTTGACAGCAATATCCAGAATGACGCCGGGCATGGGCGCGGTAAGCACATCCCCACTGGCAGCAGGGACAGTGGCTGGTTTTGGCGCGGGAGCGGGCACCGGTGCCGCCGGGCGAGGCGCCGGAGCAGTGGGAACGCTCGCTACGGGGCGAACTTCCTGCACCTGTTCACCTTCCAACGTGACCTGATAGGACTGTCCATTCACCACCACGGTGAAGGGGGAAATGCTCATATCACCCACTTCGACTTCATAAGGTTTTTCGTTGACGATGACCTTGATTTTCTTCATGCCTTTCTCCTAGCGTTTTCGCGTTTTTCCTTCAATGGCTTCCAGACGGCGGGAGAACCACCAGCGACTGCGTCCTTCCTGGAAGGAATTTCCCAGTTGCGGGTTGGCGCGCAGGCGGAAATAAGCCACTGCCGCAGCAATTGCCGCAATGATTTCTCCCTCTTGTGAAACGCCCGTTTCTTCAGCGGGCTGGCTGGTTTCAATCTGCGCTACCTCGGCCTGCTCCTCCTCTTCCTCACGGTAAGGGAAAAGCCGCTGAAGCACAATCATAATGAGAATGAATACCCCCAGCGCGGTAAAGGTGATCAGAATTCCCAGCACGCTGACGGTCAGACCTTGCATAAAATCACCGTTCAAAGAACACCTCCGTCAAACGGTTTACAGCGGGATGGAACCATGTTTCTTGCTGGGCTGGCTCACCTGTTTATCGCGCAGGAGTTCCAGAGCGGCGATGAGACGCGGACGGGTTTCCGAAGGCATGATGACATCATCCACGTAACCCGAGGCGGCGGCGCGGTACGGGTTGGCAAATTTCTCGCGGAATTCCGCCACCAGACGGGCACGCTCTGCCGCCGGATCGGGGTGATTGCTGATTTCCTTGCGGTAGAGGATGTTCACTGCACCTTCCGCACCCATCACTGCAATTTCAGCCATGGGCCAGGCAAACACCAGATCCGCATGGATGTGCTTACTACCCATCACGATATAGGCGCCGCCATAGCCCTTGCGGGTCACCACGGTCAGTTTCGGAACAGTAGCCTCAGAGTAGGCATAGACGATCTTGGCACCGTGACGGATAATGCCGCCATGTTCCTGCGCCACACCGGGCATGAAGCCGGGCGAGTCGGAGAAGGTAATCAATGGAATGTTGAAGGCATCGCAGAAACGCACAAAGCGGGCAATTTTATCGGCGGCGTTGATGTCAATCGCCCCAGCCATCATGGCGGGCTGTTGCGCCACCACACCCACCGATTGCCCATGCAGACGGGCAAAGCCGACAATGGCATTGGGGGCAAAGTTGGCGTGCACCTCGAAGAACGAACCCAGGTCGAAGACCTTCTCGATAATTTGCTTCATATCGTAAGGCTCATTGGGGTTCGCCGGAACGATGGCGTTCAAGCCCTCATCCATACGATTGGGATCATCATACGGCTCGATTGCCGGAGCCGGTTCGGCGTTATTCAGCGGCAGGTACGAGAGCAGGCGCCGCACCGTGGCAAAGGATTCTTCCTCGTTCTCAGTGGCAAAGTGCGCCACACCACTGATCGTTGAATGCGCCATGGCACCGCCCAGCGTCTCGGCATCCACCACTTCTGCCGTGACCGTCTTGATAACTTCCGGACCGGTGATGAACATGTTGCTGATGCCTTTGGTCATGATAATGAAGTCCATCAGCGCTGGCGAGTACACCGCACCACCCGCGCAGGGTCCCAGCATTACGCTGATTTGCGGGATAACGCCGCTGGCGAGGGTGTTGCGGTAAAAGACCTCACCGTAAGCCGAAAGGCTGTGAACGCCTTCCTGAATACGCGCACCGCCGCTGTCGTTCAAACCGATCACCGGAACGCCGGCCTCCATTGCCATGTCCAGAATCTTGCAGACTTTCTGACCGGCGACCTCGCCAAAGGACCCGCCCAGTACGGTGAAATCCTGCGAGAAAACGCACACCCGTCTGCCGTCAATCTTGCCAAAGCCGGCAATCACGCCATCGCCTAAAAAGCGTGATTTGTCCATACCAAAGTCGCTGTGACGGTGCACCATGAAAGCGTCAATTTCCTGGAATGTGCCCTCATCCAGCAATTTTTCGATGCGCTCGCGCGCCGTCAATTTGCCCTTGGCATGCTGGGCTTCAATGCGGTCTTTTCCACCTGCTTCAAGAAGTTTTTCGCGGTATTCCTGCAGTTTTTTGTACAGGTGCTGGCGTTCATCCATCTGTTCCGCTTCCCCACTCGTCGGTTGAGCATTCACGTTGGAATCTGTCATTGCTCCTCTCCATCGTTTATAAAATTGAAAGAATGACCGTACTCAGTGTAAGCAAGAATGTCAGACAATTCAAGGGACTTTCATGCTAAAAAGCCTGTCAATTGTCACATCCTCAAAGGCAGGCTGGGGCTGAAAACAGTCCCCAACCTGCCTGATCGCCAATGATTACTTCGCCAGTCCGGCTTCCACTAGTGCCAGATAGACCTTCTCGGCGCTGAAGGGCGGGTTGGTGATGCGGATACCGAGCGCGTCATGCAACGCCGAAGCCACCGCGGCAATGGACGGCACCAGCGGATGCTCGCCGATCCCGCGCGCGCCAAAGGGACCATCGTCCTGGGCGTGTTCAATGATGAAGGTATCCATGATGGGGGGCACATCAATGGCGGTGGCAATGCGGTAATCCACAAAGGAGGGATTGCGCATCACACCCTTTTCCAGTTTGCACTCCTCAAAGAGTGCCGAACTGAGCCCCTGCACCATGCCGCCTTCCATCTGCTGTTTGACCAGTTCGGGGTTGATGGCTTTCCCCACGTCGAACGCCGAAACGGCTTTGAGGATGGTGATTTGCCCGGTCTCAAGGTCCACTTCCAGATCAACCCCTTGCGCACCGGTGGTGTAATGCACCACTGCACGGTCACCCTGACCGGTTTCGGGGTCAAGCCCGGTGACGTAGGTGGGCATGAACGAGCCGGTGCCGACGATGGGACCGCCAATCCAGCCCTGATCGTTGGGTTTGGGAATGCCGTACACCACCACGTCCTTCAGAGGCATGGTGTCTTCGGTGCGATAGGAAATGACATACCCGTTCTTGATATCCAGTTCTTTGGGATCCTGCTGCCAGGCTTCCGCCACCACGTTGAGCACCTTCTGGCGGGCATCCAGCGCCGCATTGCGCACCGCATTGCCCATTGACCAGGTCAGGCGGCTGGCAACCGTCTGCCACTCGTAGGGGCTGTAGCGGGTATCAATGGGACCGGTAACACGCACATTCTCATAGGGCACACCGAGGGTCTCAGCGGCAATCTGCGCCATGACGGTAAAGGTGCCCTGCCCGATCTCCTGACCACCCACGCTGACGTCCACCGTGCCATCGGCGTTCAGTTTGACAATGGCAGAAGAACCTGCGTTCGGCGGCATTGCCGGGGCTTTCCAGGCGAGGGCAATGCCCTTGCCGCGCACTTTATTGGGACCGGAGGGCTTCTCTTTCACACCCCAGTTGAGGTCTCTGGCGACAGCATCAATACAATCTTCGATGCCCACATCATGAATCACCATACCGGTGGCAAGCACATCGCCGCCGCGGATGCAGTTCTTCTTGAAGAACTCCACGCGGTCCATGCCGATCTTCTCAGCGAGCATATCCATTGCCTGATCAATGCCGGTATGCAGTTCCGCCATGCCAAAGCCGCGATATGCGCCACCGACTGGATGGTTGGTGTACACACACATGCTGTCGGTCTTGACATTGGGGATATCATACGGACCGGTGCTGGAGTAACCGCCTGCGCGGGTGACGTTAACGCCATATTCGGTGTACGCGCCGCCGTCCCAGTACATGGTGTTTTCCAGCGCCAGCAGGTTGCCATCCTTATCGCACCCGACCTTGATCTTGATAACCAGACCCTGGCGGACAAAGTTGGTGTAGAACTCTTCCTCGCGGGTCAGGCGCAGTTTGATGGGATAACCGGGCAGTTTGAGCGCTACGGCGACGGGAATGGCTTCCATGGTCACACCCGCCTTACATCCAAAGCCACCGCCCACGAACGGGGCAATCACCCGCAATTTGCTTTCGGGGATATGGAGGGCTTTGGCAATCAACGCACGCTGAGCAAACGGCGATTGCGTGCTTGCCCACAGAGTCACCTGCCCGTTTTCTTCGGCTTTTGCCACCGCCACATGCGGTTCAATGGGGACATGTTGAACATGCGGGATGCGGAAGGTATGTTCCACAATTGCGGCGCACTGGGGCCAGGCGGCTTCGGTATCGCCCTTGCGGATCTTGAAATGGTTGGCAATGTTTGTGCCGGGTTTGGGGAAGATGAAGTTGGGATACTCGTAAGTGCCCAGTTCGGGGTGCAGAAGGGGGGCTTCCGGCGAAGCGCCGTAAACCGGATCAAACACACCGGGCAGTTCTTCGTATTCCACCTCAATCAGTTCGAGCGCCTTCTCGGCAATTTCTTCGGTCACAGCGGCAACGGCGGCAACCGGCTCACCGATAAAGCGCACGCGGTCCCGGGCGAAGATGTGGCGGTCTTTCAGGTACAGACCGATTCGATCGGGGAAATCAGCACCGGTAACGACCACCTTGACGCCGGGCAATTTTTCTGCCTTGCTGGTATCAATGCGCTTGATGATGCCGTGCGGAATGGGTGAGCGCTTCACCCGGCAGTGCAGCAATCCGGGACCAAATTGAATGTCATCGGCATACACCGCGGCGCCGGTAACTTTTTCGCGCACATCCAGGCGCGGCACACTGGCGCCAATGACGGTTTGTTGTTTTTCAGCGACTGCCATGGTTGTTTCTCCTTTCCGCTATTCCGTTCCAGCGACTTTTTTCACCGCTTCGACGATGCGGTTGTAGCCTGTGCATCGGCACAGGTTGCCCGAGATGGCTTCCCGGATTTCAAATTCAGTGGGCTTGGGTTTGCGGTTTAATAACGCCCGGGACGAAATAAGAATACCGGGGGTGCAGAAACCGCACTGGACTCCGCCCGTCTCGATAATGGCTTCCTGCAAGGGGTCCAGTTGTCCGTTCTTGGCGAGCCCTTCCACCGTGACCACATCGGCGCCATCGCACTCCACAGCCAGCACCATGCAGGAATTGACCGGTTCACCGTTCAACATCACGGTACAGGCACCACACTCACCCGAAGCGCAACCATTCTTCGTGCCGGTCAAGCCCAGTTTTTCACGCAACATTTGTAACAGGGTCATGTTGGACGGCACATCCACCAGTTCCATGACTCCGTTGACGGTTAAGGTAATACGGTGATAACCCATAGGAAATCCTCCTGTTGTGAATGGCTGCCCGGGATCAGGCTGCCTGAGTGAGTTTTTGCCAGACTTCGGTGAGCGCGCGGCGCGTCATATTGCGCACCATCAGTTTGCGATACTGAGCGCTACCGCGCACATCATCAATCGGTGAGCAGGAATCCATGGCAATCTGCGCCGCTTCGGCGATGGTGGCTTCGTCAATGGTTTTCTCCGCCAGCACTTTCTCTGCTGCCGGAACACGCAGAGGTACCGGGGCAACCGAAGCCAGCGCAATCAGGAAACGATATCCCGATGCAAGAGTGGCATCGGGATAGGCAAGCACAGAAACACCTACAATCGCCAGATCACCCAGTTTGTTGCGGGCTACCTTGATGTAGCGTCCCACATGACCTCTGGGGGGTAAAGGCAGGGTGAGCGAAAGGGCAATGTCACCGGGTTTCAGGTTGGTCTTGCCAGGACCTTTAAAGAAGGTGTCCAGCGGTTCCTCGCGTACGCCATCCGCGCCAAACACCTTGAGCACGCCGCCGTACAGCATGCACGCACCGATGGTATCGCCCGCCGGTGAAGCATTGCAGATATTGCCCACAATGGTGGCACGATTGCGCAACTGGTAACTGGCAACAGTTCGGATAGCTTCCGCCAGCAGAGGATAATGCTCGCGAACTTCCGGCATGGCTTCCACCCGGTTCATCGCAACGCCAGCGCCAATGGTCAATCCTTTTTCCGGGTCAAAGGAAACCTGCGCCGTGCCGTCCAGCCCCTTGACATCAACCAGATACTTATCCTTCCAGGCGCCATCGCGCAGGCGCACGAAGGTATCCGTTCCGCCCAGGAAGGGGCGGGCTTCGCCGGCATGAGCCGCTAAAAATTTGCTGGCTTCTTCCAGCGATGCCGGTTTGATATATTCAATTTCAGGAAGTCCAGGATGAGGATTTTGCATACGATTTTCCTTCTCTATAAAACGGATCGTGTCTTTCTCAAGACTCCTGCCAGCGCAGGGAAAAAACATCTTTCCACATCACCTGATCTTGCACTCCTCCCACGGTTTCTCCCGTTTCCGCTGCTTCACCTCCTCAAAAAAACAAATACTCCTCGTGCGGGCGGTTTTCCCGCACCGATGAGGTTAACTCTGTGGTTCCCATTGAGTGCTGTTTTCGCGATTTTTTGCAATTGGACACCATCATGGTAGCACAATCCAAATTGTTTGACAAGTTTGACCTTTATCACATTTACTTGTCTTACAAATGTAATATTCATCACTTGAAACTGAAGGCAAACAACAGAATCCCCGCTGCCGTCACCGCCCACCAGTAGGGCTGAAGCGTTACCGGGAACAGCGTGGAATAGCGCATGGCAATCCCGACCAGCGTGATGAGCAAGCCGCCGCCAACCAGCCACCAGGAAATGACCTGATAGGTGATTTTGACTCCCGGCTCGGGTTGTGCTACCGGCGTATGGGGACGATTCTTCTGCTTTTTGGCTTCGCGTTTCTGTTCCAGCAGTGCCTGACGCTCCAGACGACGCTTGCGCCCGCGGATCAATGCCATGCGCCCATACACAACCAGAATTGCCAGACCCACTACCACAGTACCCCAGTCAATCTTCATGGTGCTTCCCTCCTCACCCCTTCTTGACCATTTTGAGCAAAACCTGTTTGAACGCCTCCCAATCAGGGGCAGGTCCCGCCCCCATCGGCACCACCCGCGCCGATGGGGTCAGTTCAATCAATTCTGTGCCGTTGGGAAATGCCTCGCCCTCCCGCCGAATCAGGCATACCACCGAGGTATTGGGCAGACGCACCCAGGCAAAACGCCGCTCCGGGCGGCTGATCAATCCAATGTAAAAGGCTTCCTTTTCTGCCGCTGGCACCGGCAGGCGGATGATGGCCATTTTGGTTTGCTTGTCCACGGGAGTGATTTCACACGCCACATCTTTGAAATCGCTCAGGCGCTCTTCGGGCAGGCGTTCCCCCACATGATCCCACCAGAACTCCAGGAACTTTACGCCATCCTTCTCCAGGTACTTCATAAATTGATTGGTCTGGCTGTGAAACATCACCGGGATGGCTTCATAGGTGAAGTTATAGTGTTGACTGCGGTTTGAATCCATTTACTCTCCTGAGGGTAAAAATTCACGAGATAAAAAGGTTTCCAGCGAAACCGGCGCACGACCCAGCAGGCATTCCAGCACACGGGCATTGCCAATCAGACCATGCGCGTCATAATAGGCAAACATCTTTGCAAGCGTCTCCACAGCATAGGCAGACATTCCGGAACGTTCCGCCTGATGAATCCAGTCTTCCAACGGAATCGATTGCGCCTGAATGAGGCGGTTCAACAGGCGCGAAAGAACTGCGGCAACCTGCTCATGTGAAACCGGTTGAGGACCCGCCAGTTCATAGATGGCACCCTCATGTCCTGTTTCGCTCAGCACCTTTGCCGCAACCCCGGCAACGTCCAGCAAATCTACCATGCTCAGGCGCGCCTGAATGGAATAGGGGATGCTCAAAACGCCCTGCTCCAGCACACTTTGACGAAATGCCAGCAGATTCTGGAAATAGGCACAGGGTTGGAGAATGGTAAACGGAACCCCGCTGGCAAAAATGCGCTCTTCCACCCGCATCTTTGCCCAGTGATGGGGCATGGCTTCGACCTGAGGATGCAGTACCGAGTGATACACCAGACGCACGCCATTCAGACGGCAAAGTACCTTCAGTAGAATGTCCGCTATGGCTCCCTCATCGGGGCTCATGTTGGGACAGATGTGGTAGACCGCCTCCGTTCCCTGCAGAGCCTCCCGCCACACCCGCTCCTCAAGCATATCCCCTGTGATAACCTCTGCGGCGCCCTGCGTCAGCACCCGCTGACGTTGTTCCTCACGATACACCCATGCCCGTACAGATTTCCCCCGTCTGGACAACGCCTGGATGATCGCCAGACCCGTTTTTCCTGCCGCACCGCTGACCAGAATCATGCTCACTCCCTGAATCCTGCTCTGGAAGGTTCAGGGCTCCCGATGAAGAATCCATTCCGCACCGGGAGCCCCGAGAGGTGCAGGCTCCGCCTGCACAGGTGTCAGATTACAAGACTAATGCTCGACAGAGGCGCGCTCCATGGGCGGTTTCCACGCCATGGTGATGAGGTTGAGGATGATACCCACCACAGCACCCGTCGCAATGGCGGGCCAGCCATAGGGGAACACGCTCTGAAGCAAGGGGATCGGCAGGAAGCCACCGGAGAAACCGATGTTGCCGCCGATACCGATGATCAGGATGGCTGCGCCGATTGCCAGCGATTTGGGATCGTACAGGTTAACTTTCTCCGCCATCATCAGCGCAATACCTTGCATGCCGATGACGCCGAACAGGTAGATCGCCAGACCACCGCTCACTGCAGTGGGGATCGAAGCCACGGCTTCTGCCAGCGGTCCGATGAAGCCCAGCAGGATGGCAATCACACCCGCCGCCAGCAGGGACGGGCCGGAGTAGTTGCGGCTGATCACCATCAGCGAGTTGTTCTCGCCGTAGTTCGTTCCCGCGGTGGAGCCGAACAGACCGTTGACCAGATCGTTCAAACCGTCCAGCATCAGGTTCAAACCGATGTAGCGAGCCAGCCCGTATTTCTCGCGTCCCTGTTCCTCAGCCAGATGATCCACATACAGGCTGATCTGATACAGGTGAGCGGTGGATTCCGGGATGGTCGCAATCGCCATGATACCAACACCGATGATGACCGTGGCAGTCAGAGGGTCATTGAAGACCGGGAAGGTGATCGTTGGGGCGCGGATGAGGGCTTCCTTGCCAAAGTTGGAGAAGTCCACCAGTCCCAGTGGGATGGCCACAATGTAGCCGAAGATCGCCGCCAGAAGGATGGGGAGCATGCCAATGAAGCCTTTGCCCTGCAGATACACGGAGAAGATAAACGCCGCCAGCAGGGTAACGGTCGCCGCCGCCCACCACTTCAGTTGCATGACCGGATCGGTAACGCCACAGCAAGCACCG
Source organism: Anaerolinea thermophila (assembly GCF_020723905.1). Taxonomy (GTDB): domain Bacteria; phylum Chloroflexota; class Anaerolineae; order Anaerolineales; family Anaerolineaceae; genus Anaerolinea; species Anaerolinea thermophila_A. The sequence goes on along the minus strand of NZ_DYHZ01000002.1, from coordinate 451,278 downwards.
CTTGACATGTTCAACGCTGCCGCGCCCAACCCGATACCGATAGTGCATGCCACCGGACCCGTGACGATGGGGGGCAAAACTTTATCAATGGCTTCCTTCCCACCGGAGAGGCGGATGATCAAGCCAACGATGATGTTGATCGTTCCTGTGGCGATGAAGCCCGCCGTCACCACCGAAATCACTTCGGGCGGAGCAACGGGTCCTTCCACACCCTTTGCCTGCATAATGGCGGTTACCGCCGCAATGTAAGAGAAGGACGAACCGTAGTACAGGGGGATGTATTTCCCCATGGCAAACTTGGAACCGAGCAACGCCACGACCGTGCCCAGACCGGTGATGGTCAACACAGTGCTGACGGGGAACTTCATCAGGATGGCGCACAACACCGTCGCGGGGAACATGGTGAGCACGTGCTGGAAGCCCAGCAGAACCATCTGCCCGAACGGCGGAACGTCATTGGGAAGGTACCCCATCACTGCAGGTTTTTTAGCAGTTGTAGCCATGTGACTTCCTTCCTCCGAAGAAAAAATATGGAACAGGTGATTTTGGATGAAAAAACGGTTGAAAACTTTGTGGGTTTGCCAGCCCACAGGGATGAGAAAAACGCTTCACGTACCCTCGATAACCACCTCCTTTTCTCCTCTTCTCCGGGCGCTGTCTCCTCCATGCCCGTTTTTCGTTGAGGAATTTCGATAAAGGTGATTCGCCCCCTTCGAATCACCCTATCCACAACTTTAGTGCGAAAGCAGGTATGCCACAATGACAAGCACCACAATCAGCGGGATGACATAAAAGAGCATACGCACTTCCGCTACCTTTGATAACCCTGATGCCATGTCTTTGGTTACGGCGGCGGCAAATTCTGCCTCCGTGGGGGCTTTGAATTCTACCGGGGCGCTTCCCGCTTTTGCCGCCAGGCGGGCTTCCAGGGCTTTGTCCAACGTCTCGAAGGCAGTCTTGATGATGCTTTTCGCTACGCTGTCAATCATGCGCTGTCCCACACTCGCCAGGGTTCCGCCGATCTGAACGTCTCCGGAGTACTTCAACAGGGTTGTGCCATCTCCCTGATCGATGAGTTCCACATCTCCCATGCCCTTGGCAAATCCAGGTGCGCCGCGACCTTCCACGATGAGGGTAAATTTTTCGGGGTAAACCTCATTGGCAACTTCCACCTTCCCGGAGAAAGATCCGGAGACCGGACCAATGCGGATGTTCATGGCACCTTCGAAATGCTGGTCGTCAATCTTGGTTAACGATTGCGCACCGGGCACGGCGGTTGCCAGCACTTCAGGATCGCGAAACATGGCATACACTTCTTCGCGCGGTCCCTTGAAAACGTGTTCACCTTCGAGTTGCATGGATAAATATCCTCCTCAATATTGTATATGAGATTTTTAAAATCACGGGGCTTCACTCCCGATCATTTACTTTTTGGGCGCTTGCTGCACCAGTTCCCACAGCCGGCTGGGATTCAGCGGCGTCTCGTCAATTTGCAGGCGGTACTCGTAGAGCGCATCTTCCAGGGCTTGCATGAAGCATGCCGGAGTGGGAATTGCGCCTGCTTCGCCCACCCCTTTCATCCCCAGAGGATTGAGCGGCGAAGGCGTCTCCAGATGCTCCACAATCATCTCTTTGGGCATGTCGGTGGCTTGCGGAATGAGGTAGTCCATCAGCGAAGCGGTCAGCAACTGCCCGTTTTCGTCGTATTTAATCTTCTCATAGAAGGCGTTGCCAATGCCCATGTGCACGCCGCCCATCACCTGCCCTTCGAGCAGTAAGGGGTTGACCACCGTACCGCAGTCATGCACAATGGCAAACTTCTCGATGTTGACCGCCATCGTTTCGGGATCCACATCCACAATCATTGCCACCGCACCTGCACCGGTTGCGCCGTAAGGAGGTCCAAAGTATGCTGTGGCTTCCAGACCGGGTTCCACCCCGGGCTCAATTGTGCCGCGGGTAGGGTTGGCTTTGAGAGCAATTTCGCCCAGCGGCATACTGCGGGACGGATCACCTTTGACACATACCTTGCCGTCGCACAGTTCTACTTCGTCTTCAGAAACGCCCAGGAACCTGGCGCCAAATTGCAGGGCTTTCTGGCGCACCTTGACGGCAGCATTGTATACCGCCGTCCCGGCAACGCCCATACCCCGGCTGGCAAATGTGCCCGCACCCCAGTGGAAGTGTCCGGTATCGCCGGTAATCACATTGACATCTTTGACGTCCACACCCAACTGCTCGGCGGCAATTTGCGCAAAGACGGTGAAGTGTCCCTGACCCTGGGTGCTGATGCCGGTAGCCACGGTCACCTTGCCATTCGCGCCAACCGTGACGCGCGCACCTTCATACGGTCCGACTGCTGTCCCTTCTGTGAAGCAGACAATGCCGATGCCCTTATGCTTGCCCTGAGCACGCAGTTGCGGCTGGATTTCCTTGCGGAACTTTTCGTACTCAATCACTTCCATCACCCGGCGCAGGGTTTCGGGGTAATCGCCGCTATCCAGCACACCTTCCACAAAGTCCTGCCCAATGATGCCCGTGGGATACGGGAAGCGTTCCTTGCGCAAAAGGTTGCGGCGGCGAATTTCTGCCGGATCCATGCCCAGTTCCTGGGCGGCGTAGTCCAGCAACCGTTCCATCACAAACACGCCTTCGGGGCGTCCCGCACCGCGGACTGGCGTCACCACATACTCGTTGGTAAAGACCATGCGGATTTCGGTGTAGAAATTGGGCACTTCATAGCAGGACACGGTGTGAGTCTGTGTGTTCAATGGCACCGTCATGCCGTAGGGGTCATAAGCGCCAGTGTTGTGATAGAACACATCCTTCACGCCCAGAATGATGCCGTCTCTGGTAAGGGCAATTTCGGCGTAGTGGATCTGATCGCGCTCCGAAGTGGTGGCGAGGAAGTTCTCACGGCGGTCTTCAATCCATTTGATGGGGCGCTTCAACCACATGGCAATGATGGGCAGCAACACATCATCCGGCTGTGAGGTCATAATCTTGGGACCAAATCCGCCACCAATGAAGGGGGTGATCACCCGCACCTGTTCCTCGAACAACCCCAGGCGTGTGGCAATGCTGTTGCGCAAAGGAATGGGCGCCTGTGTGGTTGCCCAGATGGTCATTTCGCGGGCGCGGTCGTCCCAGTTGACCACAAGACCGCGGTTTTCCATTGCCGCACCGGCGCCGCGATCCACATAAATCTTTTTCTTAATGACCACATCGGCTTTGGCAGCGGCTTCTTCATAATTCCCGCGCTCCTGCTTGACCAGCGCCGCCAGATTGCTTTCAAGGTCTTCATGCACCAGCGGTGCGCCGGGTTCAAGGGCTTTCTCCAGATCCGTTACCGCCGGTAATGGTTCCAGTTCCGCCACAATGTAATCCATGGCGTCTTCGGCGATATAGCGGTTTTCCGCAATGATCACTGCCAGCGGCTCGCCAGAGTAACGCACTTTATCCTTGGCAATGGGCATCAAGGGGCGGGCGTGGAAAATGGAGCCTTTAATGGCGGTTGGCGGTGGAACCTGCAGGGGACCCGGTCGCACAAACTCGCCAAAATCTTCTGCCGTGTACACGGCAATCACACCGGGCAGTTTGCGCGCCTCTGACACGTCAATTTTCTTGATCCGCGCATGAGCGTAATCACTGCGGTAGAAAGCGGCATGGAGCATGCCCGGCAGTTCAATATCATCAATGAACTTTGCCTGACCCGTCAACAGGTAGGGGTCCTCGTTGCGGGGAATGCTTTGACCAAAAACTCGTCCAGCCACGGTAACCTCTCCTTTCCCTACGAACGGGTAGCCATCTTCTCAGCCGCCAGTTTGACGGCTTCGATGATGTGTTCATAACCGGTGCAACGGCACAGGTTTCCATCAATCGCCTCGCGGATTTCCTCATCGGTGGGGTTGGGATGCGTTTCGAGGAAGGGTTTGAGGGTCATCAGGAAACCCGGCGTGCAGTATCCACACTGCAGGGCGTGCTTCTCATGGAAGGCTTCCTGCAGGGGGTGCATCTTTTCGGGAGTGCCCAGCGCTTCCACTGTAGTCACCTCATGTCCATTTGCCTGAACGGCAAACATGAGGCAGGAACGCACCGGCTCGCCATCAAACAGGATGGTACAGGCGCCGCAAAGACCATGCTCGCAACCCACATGCGTGCCGGTCAAACCCAGATCATGCCGGAGGAAATCACTGAGCAGACGGCGGGGCTCCACTTCCCGAACGTACTCAACGCCATTTACTTTGACTTTAATCGTATGCGTGGTCACGTTTCCCTCCTTATTTTGCGGCTCGTTCAAACGCAGTAGAGAGCGACCGCCTCACCAGCACACGAACCAGGTGGCGACGGTACTCGGCTGTAGCGTGAATGTCGGTGCCGGGATCAATTTCCTTGCTGGCGGCAATCTCTGCCACTTCGGCAATGGCTTCGGGGGTAGGCTTTTGCCCAACCAGGATGCGTGTGGCGGCTTCAGAAAGGATGGGCACATCCCCTACACTGATCATCACCATACGGGCGCTGGTGCATTTTCCCGCTGTATCCAGCGTAACCACCGAGGCAACTGCTGCAAGAGAGTAACCACCTTTCTGGCGGGAAACCTGCTGGTAACTGCTGCCAGTGTGCGGGGGTAAACCGGGCAACACCACTTCCGCCAGCATCTCTTCCGGCTCGAGGACGGTCATGAACGGACCGAGGAAGAACTCTTCGGCTTTGACCCAGCGCTCCCCACCCTTTTTAAGCACCTTGAGATTGGCGTTCAAAACGATGGAAATCGCGGGCAACTGTCCTGCCGGGTCGGCATGGGCAATTGAGCCGCCAAAGGTCCCGCGGTTGCGAATTTGCGGGTGGGCGATATTGGGCATCACCTCCAGCAACAAAGGAAAGCGCTGAGCCACTTCGGGGCTGTGCTCCACCTTGCTGTCGCGGGTCATGGTGCCAATCGCCAGCCCGCCATCGGCAGTGGGTTTAATGTACGCCAGTTCGGGGATGCCATTCAAATCCACCAGTGCCCCGGGGCGCGCCATGCGAAAGTTCATCGCAGGGATGAGGCTTTGCCCTCCTGCCAGTACTTTTCCGTTATAGCCGAGATTCGCCAGATGTTCCAGCGCTTCTTCGGTACTGGTTGGAGCAAAATACTCAAAGGGTATCGGTTTCATAAATTAAGAACCTCCATTCCCATTGCGGTTAACTGCAAGTCTCCAGAGAGATGAAACCACCCTGGAGACTTGCATTCAAAAAACGTTATTCGCCTTCCTTGAAGGCAACGAAGCGACCCCACATGGACTCGGCTTCCATTGCCTTTTGCAGGTAGCAGCCGATGTAATAACGTCCGCTGGAGGCGCGGGCAATATCGCCGCCGAGATTCTCGGCGTGGACGATGCGCTTGGGGAACAGGTTGAGATGCATATCCTGATAGTATTTATCCAGCGGGTACATCTCATCCCAGGTCTTGCCGAAGTCGCGCTTGAGTTTCTCATTGGCTTCCTGGAAGGTCTTGGGATGCCAGATGCGCATGATGGTGTTCATCGGGTGATCCGCCGAAACCGCATCCACACCAATCCACTTCAGTTCCAGTTTTGCCGCCCATTCGGAGAAATCGGGCGAAGGACCCGGATGCTTGACCATGTAGCGGAATTCATCCGACTCGGGGCTGATCCAGCCATAGCGGTGCCAGCCGGTCTTGATGACCAGAATATCGCCCTTGCGGATGTCCACCACCGATTCAATCATCTGCGGGGTGTACACGCTGGCATCGCTCACCAGATGGGAAATATCGGCAATCACGCCGGGACCCACCCATTCAGACAGCGGCACCTGCCCAATGGTGCGACCAGAGGGGTAGAAGTGTTTCTCGCCGTCCATGTGGGTTGCCAGATGGATGGAAGCATTGCAGATGGAACTGTTGCGTCCCATGCCGAAATACTGCCCACCCACGCGGCGGTGATAGGTAACGCTCAACGGCACGTAGTTGAGCCACTGCGGGGTCTGCACGCTGAAGGGCACAGTCATGTCGAGCATTTCGGCTTTGCTCATCGCCTCGTAGAACTCGGCTTCGCTCATCCACTCCGGCGCCTGATAGGCGGCAACCCGTGCCCATGCCGATTCCACTTCCATGAAGGGGATGGGCATGATGGTAATCCACGCGCGCTGGTTCTTGAGTTTATCGATTTCGCCCACCACCGCCTCCAGGAACACCAGATGGTTCTTCGGCATGGTGATGTGGGTTAACTGATAGTACTCATCCGGCGGGAACATCTCTTCCCACTTCTTGCCGTGCTCGCGCATCAGTTTTTCTTCGGCGCGGCGGAAGTGATTCTCGTGCATGTAGCGGATGGTGGTGTTCATGGGGTGCTCGGCAGAACCGCAGTCCACACCGATGACCTTCAGTTTCATGTCCAGCGCCCATTTGTAGAAGTCCATCGAGGGACCGGGATGACGCACGTAGAACCCGAATTCTTTGGACTCCACACCGCCCTGCGCCTCAGGGTTGACCACATCCGGCTGATCCCATGAATAGCGGTGATAGCCCGTATTGATGATCAGAATATCGCCGGGGCGAACATCGGCTTTCTTCATGATCATCTCGGGGGTGTAGATGCTGTAATCGGATACCATGTCCGAGATGTCCACAATCACGCCGGGACCGCACAAATCGCTCAACGGGATATCGGAAATGCGCCGCCCGCCGGAATGGAAGGCAGTTTCACCCACCAGATGGGTGCCCACACTGTTGCTCCAGTTGAGAATCTGACCATTGGCGCCCTGACCGCCGCCGTAGGCACCGGTGACGCGCTTGAAGAAGTGCACTTCCAGCGCTTTGTCGCCCGGGAAAGGCGGAGTGAAGATGCTGCAGTCCTGCGTCAGGTCGTACATTTTGGCTTCCGCCATCATTTTGATAAATCGCTCACGGTCCATACGATCCTCCTCTTGATCCGAAAAAAAACCTTGTATCCTCTGTCACGCTCGCTCTCGTGTCACAAGGGCGCATTCGTGCTAGAAACCGTATTGCTCCGCAAATGCCACCAGGGCATCTTCGAAGATGTTCTGGGGCGGAGTCACCACGCCTGCACCCACCTGTCCAACGCCGGGGTCTTTGTGGGCAACGCCGGTGTTGACTCGCGGCAGGATGTTCTTCTCAATGACCTTGCGGATATCAATACCGGTGGGCGTACCACGGAAGTTCAGGTAAGGAATGGTGAAGTATTTGTGCTCGGCGTAGGTAATTTCGTACATATCCAGGGTGGTGTTGACGGCATCCTGGGGAGTACCGCTGATGAAGGTGACGATTGCCGGAGCCGCCGCCATTGCAAAGCCGCCAATGCCCGCCGTTTCGGTGATGGTGCTGTCGCCAATATCGGGGTTGGCGTCCTTCTCGGTAAAGCCGGGGAAGTACAGTGCCTTCACCTTGCCCGCCGGTCCGGTGAACCAGCGATCACCCAGACCACTGACGCGGATACCGAAATCGGTGCCGTTGCGTGCCATCACGGTGACGATGGTAGACCCTTCAATGCCATGTGCGGCATCGGTCATGGTCTTACAACCCGCCATAACCTGATTGAGAATGCTCAAGGCGTTTTCGCCAAGGAAGCGGATAACTTCCGAAGCAGTATTGCTGTCTTTGGCAACCTTGACAATCCACGGCGCCAGTTGAGTAGTGTAAAGAATGGAAGCCGCATCCAAGCGATTGTGTCCATCATCACCCATGTGCAGGGCTTTACCCAGCAGGGTGCGCAGATCCAGCCCACCCATGGCTTCCAGGGCAGCATTGGAGACCGGACCAAGCACTTCGTTCATCCAGGTCAGGCGTGCCAGCACATCTTCGCTGTAGGCGCCCATGCGCAGAACCTTGCCGCGTCCTTCGTTCAAACCGGAGTAGGCTTTGTTACCATGGGTCTTGTTCTCCACGATGTACACCATCATCGAGGGGGAAATCACGCCCGCCATGGGACCAACCGCAGAATGCTCATGGCAGGGTTCAAATTTAATCTTGCCACTGCTCAGCAGGGCTTCAGCTTCGTCCCAGTTTTTGGCACGCCCCTCCCAGATCAAAGCGCCGACCATGGCACCTTTCATCGGGCCAGCCATGCGATCCCAGGTCACCGGAGGACCGGCGTGAAGCAGTAAATCCCTGTGCATGCCGGGGATGACATCAATTGCCGGAGCGACGCCCACCACTACCGGTCGGGCTTCCATCATTTGTTCTACAGCCTGTTGATTGGCTTTTTCAATATCGACCATGAGAGCCTCCCAAAACCTCGTGTATTTCGGATGAACCTACTGGCGCTGTTTCATGCGCTCCAGGATGGACATTAAACGCTCATTCCCACCGGCGGGTGGACGCCAGTCCACATGGATGACCGGGGCACCCTGCGCCGCCAGGTTCTCGGCAAAGGACTCCAGACCCACATTGATTGCCGCCAGCGGGCGCTGAAGAGTCGTCAGGTCAACCGGCTTCATGGTGAATTCGCCGCCGGCTTCCTGGCTGAGAGCGCGCACCAGACGGCCCGCATAGCGCATGGCTTCTTCATTGCTGGTGGAAACCCATGCACCACCCTCTTTCATCTGCTGGACCTGGGCTTCAAGTTTCTGCGGGTCTTCGTCAGTACCGCACACCACCGCAATCACTTCCAGGTAGCGCCCGGCTTCCTTTGCCAGGGCTTTGGCTTTTGCCACAGCCGGACCGAGTTCGCTGGCAGGATCGGGGTGCGAGCCATATCCAATCACCACATCCAGCAGGATAACCGCCACCGAAGGATCGGCGGCTTCCTCCATCAACCGGCGAATGCGCAGTTCGTTGTCCATCATCGGATGCAGGCGTCCCTGGGTGAACTCATCTTCACCAAGATCCACAATGCAGTGTTCCTGGCTGACATAACTGTTGGGCAGTTTGAGTTCTTTGTTAATGGGGGCATTGGCATAGACCTTGGGCAGGTAACTGGCAAGGATGTGCTGGGCTTCGTATGCCAGTGTGCCGCCGGAGAACAGCCCGCGCAGGTATTTTTGTCCCGCGGCAAAGCGCTCCAGGCCTAAATCTGCATCGGTTTCAAGGGCGGGCAGGTTGCGGGAGAGTTCTACCGCCAGTTCTGCGGCATGATCCAGTCCGCGGGCGAAGTAGAGATTGTCCATCTGCGGCAGGCTCAACGGGCGAGCAATAAAGTTGACCACCACCGGTTTACCGGCTCTGCGCGCCAGTTTAAGCACTTCTTCTGCCACTTTTGGTGAAGGGGGTTTCGATACCAGCACGATGACTTTCGTCTCAGGATCACGGCTGAGCAGTTCAATGCCCTGCCGGAAGGTTACCGCACCCACCTTTTCGGAGAGATCGCGCCCTCCGGTGCCAATACCGTGGGTAATGCCGCCACCCAACTGATGAATGCGACTGGTGACATGCTGTAAGCCAGTGCCTGCCGCTGCCACCACGCCGATATTGCCGCGGCGCACTTTATTGGCAAAGCCCAGACCGAACCCGCCAATCAGGGCAGTTCCGCAGTCGGGTCCCATCACCAGCAAACCTTTCTCGGCGGCTTCTTGCTTGAGGGCAATCTCTTCTTCCACCGAGACGTTATCGCTGAAGAGGAAAACATGCTTGCCCAGGCGCATGGCTTCACGCGCCACACCCGCGGCATAACGTCCCGCCACCGAAACCAGCACCCACGAGGCTTCGGGAAGCATATCGTTGGCGCCCTCGATACTGCGCGGGCGATAGGCTTGCTCGGCGCCGCCTTTCTTGCGCGTGAGCAGTTCATCCACTTTTCCCAGCGCTTCAGTGGCGGCTTTCTCATCCACACCGCGAACAACGATCACCAGATCGTTGGGCTGGGCTTTTTCCACTTCGGGAGTGGTCAGATCAATATGTGCCAGCAGTTCCTTGTTGGACTCCGTCCCCATCACCACACCGGCATCCTCAATGCCAGGCAGGGATGCAAGAGAACGCTGAAGTTGCATCAGAACAGCGGAATCATAATAGACGCCGCTTCGAATTTCGACTTTTATTGCCGCCATCACTCCTCCTCAAAAATATTTTTTTATTTGCAACCGACAGGTTGCAGAAAAGCAAAATGTCCCTTTCGATACTCGATCGAAAGACGACATTCAAAGAAGGTTCACCATGAGACCAGTAATGTCAACATGGATAAGCACAATGCTTGAAACAATACCATCACAGAAAAATGTCAAAAAAGCAAACAAAAGAGATGCCCTGTCAGATTCAGTATAGCAAGTTCAAAATGTCTCGTCAACTTGCGTTTTGCGTAAATTTGTATGACATTTGACTATTGACGAGGGAGATGTGAATGATCTGCCAGGAGGAAACGTTGAGCGGATGCCCCCACAGCCAGCCTGCGAAAACATCCGCTCAACATGGCTTCACATCCTCCCGAACCCTGAGATTTACAGGTTCACTTCAGCGGGTGCGTGGAAGTGCTCGTTCGCCTTGCGCACCTCGTCGGTTACCTCAAAGGACAGGTCGGAGCCGATTGTTTGAACAGCGTAGTCCTTTACACCGGCGTTCCACATGTCCTGGGTCAGGTAGTACACACGCGCGCCGCCCAGTTCGTGCTGGTACTCAGGCCAGGGTTTGGTCGGTTGCGCCATTTCAACGCCCGCCATGCGCCAGCCGTTGTAGGACTCAAAGGTGGACCACCACTCTTTGCACTTGAGGATTTCCAGCGCATAGTAGGTTTTGGCGTAATACATTGCCCAACCCACACGCCCGCGGCGGGTGAAGGTCATAGTGTGCAGGCTGATGGCAATGTCCGGGTTCATTACGCGGCCATTGGCAAAGCCAACCCACTCGCCATCAATCAAGCCCACCAGGGTGAAGGGATCCTTAATGCGTTTGCGTACCCAGCCCAAAATTTCGCCGTAGACGCGCACGCCCACAATGTCATAAAAGTCTTTGTTGACTTTCATGACCTTCTCCATGTAAGCCAGCATCTCGGGCACTTCTTCTTCCTTCGCATGGCGGATATAGAGAATCCGTCCATCGCGCAGGGTGATCTGCGCCTCGGGCCAGGGGGGCAGTTTCATCGGGGGAGCCTGCAGCAAAGGCTCAATTTCACTGACGTCAAACGAAACAGTGTTGGTAGAAACTTCTACCGGCGGTTGGAGTCTCATATCTTCCTCTCTGATAAGATTAGGGGATGGAACAAATTCAGTATAGCAAAGCAAGGGTGCAGAGTCAATAAGTTATCAGACAATTTGATTTTTATCGCCAAAAAATCTGACATATGACAGAAATTGGACAGGCTTCCTCTTCTCAACTGCCATAAAATTCTCTTATACTTACAGATGGGAGATACAGCCATGACAATCACCGTGGAGTTGACGGGCGCCGCCCGCGCCCATGCCGGGGTGAAAACCCTCACCCTGCACCTGCCCGAAGGCGCTACCTACCGCGATATTGTGCGGGAACTGGCAAAACGCTTTCCCCAGCTGGTGGGCTGGCTGATCGCTCCTGATGGCGAGTCCTTCCTGAGTTCCAATATGCTGGTGATTGACGGCGATCTGGCAACACCAGTGATGGTGCTGGATGAAACGCCTTCAGATGGTGCGCACCTGATTTTGATGTCGGTCATCACCGGAGGGTAATCCCCACTGCATGGCAAGTATCCTGTCCATACTCCTGCTGACCGGCACGGCATTCCTGTTGGGAGCGATTCTGCGCATTCGCGAGCGATTCTTGTGGGCGCAGGGAGTGGCATTGACAGCCTTTGCCACCCTGGTGCTGGTCTTCCAAATTGCCAATCTCCTCCATGCCCTTAATCGTCTGGAGATCATTCTGCTCATCCAGAGCGTTTTCTTTGCGCTATCGGCTGGCTGGTGGTGGCGGAACGGCAAACCGCCACTTTTCCCCCGCCCGCCGATGACGCTTGAAAAACCCACCTGGAACGATTTGCCCTATGCGGTGATCGGTCTTGTCGTCGCCATATCGGCGGGGTTTGCTGCCGTGCTGGCGTACACAGTCCCCCCCAACAACAATGACGCCCTCTCCATCCATCTTGCCCGCGTGGGCATGTGGCGGCAACTGGGCACGTACTTCCCCTGGGAAACCGCCGTGGTGTGGCAGTTAACCTTCCCGGTCAACGCGCAACTGGTATACCTGTGGACCATCTTGCTCAGCGGAACGGATCATTTTGTGGCTTTTGTCCCGTGGACGGCAGGACTGGCAGGTGCGCTGGGGGTGGCGGCGCTTTCCCGTGAACTGGGGTTTCGGCGCATCGCCGCGCTGACAGCAGGGCTGGTATGGCTCTCCCTGCCAGTGGTGAATTTACATCTTTCCTCGGTGCGGCACGATCTGGTCAGCACCTGGCTGTTCACCACCACAGTCCTGTTCTTCTACCGCTGGGGAAAAGAACCGCACCGGTATTCCTGGATGGTTCTCTCGGCGCTTGCCGCTGGACTGGTTGCAGGCACCAATTTTTCCATCATCTTTTACCTGCCGGCTCTGGCTGTGCTTTTCGTGGTGGGGTGGCTCTTCTTACGAACCCATTCCATCCGCATGCTGATCCACTGGGCAATTGTCGCACTCGTGGCTTTCCTGATCTTCAGTTCCCCCATCTACTGGAGCAACTGGCTGAAGTTTGGTTCGCCTCTGGGGGCGCGTGCTGAAGCCATGACCAGCCAGACTGTGCTGAGTCAGGTATCTCTACCCCGGTACCTTGCCCTGAATACCACCCGCTGGCTTTACCAGATGGCAGACACCGCCGGATTGCCCCAGCCCCTGTGGGGCTACGGCATCAAAGCCAAAGCGTGGGTTGCCCATGCCCTGGCAGGCGCCTGGAATGATCGTATTGAAGGCACAACTGCCACATACAGCGGACACGTCTTTTCGTGGCGCAGAGTGTACCTGCTCCAGGAAGACGAAGCCTGGTTTGGTCCGATTGGCGCTTTGCTGATGCTTCCGGGAAGTCTGTGGGCTTTCTGGCAGGGAATCAAAAAACGTCACCTGCTTTTACTGGCTCCTCTGATCCTGCTTCTCAGCGGGCTTATCTTTGGGACGCTCTTCCGACCGGGCTGGACGCCCTACGATGGACGGTATTTCATGCCAGTTTCAGCCTTTGCGCTGGCGCTGCTGCCTTTCGGACTGGAACAGGGCAAAGGACGTATCCTCTGGCGCGTGCTGGTGACAGGGGTGGTGCTTTCCAGCGTGTGGATGTGTGCCACCCAAAACCCCACTCGAGAAGTGATGGGGGAACGCACCATCTGGAACACCACCCGTACTTTCCAGTTGACCCGACAGGCATACCTGACTCTGCCCATGCTGGATCTGGCAGATCAATCCATCCCGCTGGATGCGGTGGTGGGGATTGCTACCGAGAAAGGCTTTTACTTTGAGTATGGGCTGTTTGGAGAGCATTTCACCCGCACACTTGTTCCCGTATACCCGCCAGAGAAAACTGGAGAGGAAAACTGGTTACGGGAGCGCGGCATCGAATACCTGCTCATTGAGGTCAGTGAAACATATCCCAGATCAATCGCCCCATCCTACAAATATCTGGACAGCCGCAGAGACTGGGTAGTGTACCGCTACCAGCCGTAAAAGTCTCCCGGATCCATCTTTTTGAACCGGAAGATGGATTTTTATCGATTCACGATTCAATCCGGGAAAATTCAAGGTACAATTCAAATATCCCTGCAAGAAAGGAATCAATTCACCGGTATGTTGGCACAATCTTTGACCTCATCGAAAGGTACAGTGTGGACGTTTCGTCAGGCTGGAGCGGAAGAGTGGCTACCGGCAACTGTGCCGGGCGGCGTGCATACCGACCTGCTGGCGCTCGGACGCATTCCCGACCCGTTTGTGGCGGATAACGAACTCAAAGTACAGTGGGTTGCCGAAAGCGAATGGGAGTACCGTGGCATATTCACCGTTTCTCCGGAACTGGTACATGCCCCGCATTTGTTCCTGGTTGCTGACGGTATTGACACGCTGGCAGATGTGAGCCTTAACGGCAAAGTGTTGGGCAAAACCGAGAATGCCTTCCGTCAGTACCGCTGGGACGTGGCGGGACTGGTCAAAGCGGGAGAAAACGAAATCCGCGTGCTCTTCCACTCAGCAGTCAAGTACTGCCGCCAGCGCAATCAGGAAAAGCCGCTGACGCCCAAAAGCGGCATGTCTCTGGAAGGCTCGGTGTTTGTGCGCAAAGCCCCCTGCCAGTTCGGCTGGGACTGGGGTCCAAAACTTCCTCCAATCGGGGTGTGGCGCGATCTTCGTCTGGAAGGGTATACACTGGCACGCCTGGATGACGTGCATTTCCGCCAGCGTCATGAAGGCAAAAAAGCCTTTATCTCGGCAGAAGTCAAACCCGAAGTGTGGGAGGATGTCCCATTAACAGCACACCTGCGCGTCACCGCCCCGAACGGCAGGAAGACCTATGAGACCAGCGCGCCTGTTGAGGAGGGGAAAGCCCTGTTGCAGGTTGCCATCTCCAACCCGCAATTGTGGTGGCCCAACGGATACGGCGATCAACCCCTGTACCGTGTGGAAGTGTGGCTGGAATCCTCGCAGGGCGTGGAAGACCAGAAAACCGTGCAGATGGGTTTGCGCACCATTGAACTGCGCCGCGAACCTGATGAATGGGGCGAATCCTTTACCTTCATCGTCAACGGCGTGCCCGTCTTCATGAAAGGGTCAGACTGGATTCCCGCCGATTCCTTCCCCACCCGCCTGACCGAAGCGCACTACGAACATCTGATTCGCTCCGCCGCCGAAACCCATCAAAACATGCTCCGCGTGTGGGGCGGCGGCATTTACGAAGACGAACGGTTTTATGACCTGTGCGACCGCTATGGCATTCTGCTGTGGCATGATTTCATGTTTGCCTGCTACATCTACCCGCACGATGAGCCGGAATTTATCGAGAATTTACGCCACGAGGTAGAGGACAACGTCCGCCGCCTGCGTCATCGCACCTGCATCGCCCTGTGGTGCGGGAACAATGAAATGGAACAGGGCTGGGCAGACTGGGGCTGGACCAACCCCACGGATCCTCTGCGGGTGATTGAACGCGAAGCCTACGAACGTTTCTTCTACCACACCCTGCCCGCCTGGGTGGAAAAACTCGACCCCGACCGCCCGTACTGGCCCAGTTCGGCTTCTTCCAATGAGCCCTTCGTCAACCCCAACAGCCAGGACCGCGGAGATATGCACTACTGGGATGTATGGCACGGGCGCAAGCCTTTCACCGCTTACCGATCGGTGTACCCGCGCTTCATGAGCGAGTTTGGTTTCCAGTCGCTTCCGCCACTGGAGACCATCCGCACCTATGCAGCGCCTGAAGACTGGAACATGACCTCGTACATCATGGAACATCATCAGCGCAGCGCCAGCGGCAACGGCTTGATCATTACCCAGATGACCGAAACCTTCCGCATGCCCAAAGACTTCCCCTCACTGGTGTACCTGAGCATGGTCCTGCAAGCCGAGGGCATTCGCTACGGTGTGGAACACTGGCGACGCAACCGCGACCGCGTCAGCGGGACGCTGTACTGGCAGTTGAACGACTGCTGGCCCGTAGCGTCGTGGTCGAGCATTGATTATTTTGGGCGCTGGAAAGCCCTGCATTATGCGGCAAAACGTTTCTATGCGCCGGTTCTGCTCTCCATCGAGGATCAGGGTACCAAGATGAAAGTGCACCTCACCAGCGACCTGACCGCCCCCTGGGAAGGCAAAGTACGCTGGGCGCTGGTTTCGGTGGACGGGCAAATGGTACTTTCCGGTGAAGTGCCGGTCCACCTTGCACCGTTATCCTCTCAGGCAGTCTTCTCACAGGATTTCGGTGGAGTGGTGTACGGTGAAGAGGACCGCAGTCGCGAACTGGTCTTCATGGCAGAACTGTATCACGCAAACGAGTTAATCTCTCGCTCGCTGGCGACCTTTGTTCCCAACAAACACCTTCAATTAAGCGATCCGCAAATGGAGTACTCTCTGCACCGCGAGGGCAATCAGGCGGTCATCGTGGTTCAAGCCCGTAAACTGGCGCGCTTCGTCGAACTGAAACTCGAAGGGGCAGATGTCATCTTCAGCGACAATTACTTCGACGTGCCCGCCGGGTTCAGCGTGACTGTCACCTGCCCCATTCCCAGGGGCTGGACGCTGAAGAAAATGAGCAAAGCCCTGCGGGTGACCTCACTGTATGAGTCCTTTGCCTGATTCGGATACCTGAGCCTGTTACCGTCGGGGAGGTGAACGCCTCTCCGACGGTTTGTTTAACGCCGCCGAATCAGATATACACCACCATCCTCACCATGATACAGGGGCTCCATTTGATAGAACCGGGCAATCTCCTCAGGCGCATAATAATGGGTGTGCACCCCTGCTTCATACCAGATCAGCACTCCTGACTCCCCCTGAGGAAACTCCGGCAGATACTGTTCCAGCGGATACTCAATCGCATAATGAGGATGACGGCTCCATGGTGAACCTGAACAAATCCTGCGGGTATACAGAAAAACCGCGGTGGGATAGTTGCTGTACAGAGGCAGTTCCTCGGGAATGCTCTCCGCCCGCAGGTATGCCGTCACCCCCGACTGACGAAATTCAGGTGTGTTGAGATAATTGTAAAGGGGTGCGCCCTGGTTACGGGTTTGCTGAATCATCTGACCCCATTCCTGCACGGAAGGGATACCCCAGATGAAACCGATGAAGAGCGGCACCAGCCAGGAAAGACGCTGCCAGCGTTTCAGTGCCTGTGAGGTGCCTTCCAGCCCGCTGAGAATCACCATCAAAAATGAGGGGTAGAGCGGCGCCATCAGACGGGCATCCAGACGGGTGATATCCGCCTGAGTAGAAGAGAAAAGTAGAAACACAAAATACCCCCCTCCCCAGAGGCTCAGCAGAGCCGCCACCATCCCGGAGCCCCCATCAACCTGCCCGTGCGCCAGCGCAGTCCAAACCATCCTGCTCCCACCGCCAACAGGAAAACCGTCAGCCATCCCCATACCGGGGGAAAAGCATCGGGGAAGAGCCACAGGTGCATTTCCGCAAGAGCGGCATCCACATTTTCTGCCAGTGTACGTCGGGCTGGCGGCGGAGCGCCGAAAGGGTGTCCAAACAGACGCAGGTTGCGCACCATCCACACCGCCATGGGGAGGAAAGCCGCCGTCAGGAATAACCCGGTGTGTTCCAGACGTTTGCGCAGGGAAAGACGAGCATGCATCCACACCCATCCCACCCCAAAAGGAAGGAGCAATACACCGATATACCGATCCAGCCAGGTCAAACCCGCAAGAATGCCGGCAGGGATCACCCCGCGCATCCCTTTCTCCGTAGAAACGATCCGGAAAAACGCAAAGACCAGGACGATGAATAACAAATCGGACAACAGATGAATGGACAGGGGAAAAATGGAATGCGAGATACCCAACACCCCGGCGCCCAGCAAGCCCAGCCAGCGGCGGACAGGGAACAGATCCATAAACAGGCAACCAGCCAGATATACGCCGACACCCAGCAAAAGGGCATTCACCCATCCGCCCGTGAGCAGTGGGTCGACAGGGAGCAACGCCAGACCAGCCAGCACGATTGGATAAAGGGGAGGCCAGAGACGGAAGGGAGTTCCGTCAAAGGTGAGGAAACCCCGACCCTGAGCCAGATGAATCCCGGCGGCAAGGTATTCCACCGAATCCCGCGCCACCCCCGGACCGTAAGGGGCCATTGCAAACAGGGCACTGAGGGTGACCAGCAGCGAGATTGCGGCTAACCAGCGTTTTATCATGGAACGCCCCACAGGCGCACTGTGCCATCCTGACCCAGCGAGAGGAGCAGGCGGTTTTGAGGTGCGAATGCCAGACGGGTGATTGCGCCGTGATGTCCGTAGAGCGTGCGCAGGACTTCGCCATCCCCCGCCCACCGCAATTCGATGCGCCCATCCTGCCAGCCCACCGCCAGAAAAGCCCCATCCGGAGAAACTGCCAGCGCGCCGGGCGATTGCCGGGGATCGTAATCGGCTTTCCAGAGGTCAGATCCATCGCTCACCAGCACCCCACGCAGAACCTGATTTCCCGCCACAAACAACACACCACCATCCGGCGAGAAAGCCATATCCTCCAGCCCTGCGCCGCCAATGGCGCGCACCAGCGTGCCGTTTAACTGGCGAAGATTTACCCCGCTGGAAGTCAGCACCGCCAGTTGCTGACTGGTAGGCGAGAAGAGAATCCGCGTTGCCAGATACGGCTCTTCAATTTTGCGCGCCAGCAAATCCCGCTCAAGATCGTAAAGGTACAGCCATCCGTTTTCCCCGCTCCAGGCAAGCCAGCGTGAATCGGGAGAAAACGCCACTGCCCAGAGACGCGGTCCAGTCTCCCCCAGACGGGAGAGGAAACGCCCATCTGAAACGCGGTAAAGATGCGCCATTCCCTCATCGCTGGAAGTCACAATCGTCTGCCCGCCGGGGAAGACATCCACATCGCGAACGGGACCGCTCAACCCCTCCGTGATCGTGCGCAGCAGTTTCCCATCCTGAATCTGGCGCAATTCCACCCTGGCAAAGCCCGCCAGCGCTACCCAGGAGCCGTCAGGGGCAATCACAAAATCATTCAACGGAGCAAAATGCTCGCCACTGGATGCCAGACGCTCGCCAGAGGCAATCTCCCAGACATCCACGCCAGAAGAAACCAGACGGGCGCCATCGGGTGAGAAAAGCAACTGCGCCGGTTCGGTTTCACCCTGCAGGGTCATGCGCGGTAAACCCACCCCCTGCCAGAGACGCACCACGCGGTTGGCAAACCCCGCCGCCAGAAAATCTCCTGCAGGGCTATACGCGAGACTGATCAGGGCCTGATCTTTTCCCTCACCGCCCGAAAGACGGTAGGTAAACTGCCGCACCCCATGCGGGACGGTAAAGACTTCAATCCGGTTCGTGTTTTGAAAATCGTAACGCTGATCCGGATATGCCACCGCCAGCAAGGAGCCGTCCGGTGAAAAAGTCATCTTTCCCGGCGGCGATTGCGAAGCCGGGAGCAACGTCAGCGGGTCGCCGGTGCGGGCATTGACTACCTGCACCAGACCGCCACCGTGGAGCGCGGCATGGTTCAGGTCGGGCGAGAGCGCCACCTCTCGCACCGCTGAACCCGGCGAGGGCAGGCGCAGAGTTGCCGTAAGCGCACCTTTGGAAAGGTCCCAGCGTTCCAGCCATGCAGCGCTTTTCCCGATGGGGTCAGGGTAAAGCAGGGCAAGGGTTTGTTCATCCCTGGAAAGGATCATCTCCATTGCCCGAGAGGCTCCCTCAGACGGAAAAGTCCGTTCTGGCTGCATAGTGGTAAGATCCCATTCTTCAATCCCCTGGCTGGCAATGTACAGCCGCTGTGAATCGGCAGAAAATGCTACCTGAAGAGGCTCCCAGACGTTCAACAGGGTAAAGAACGTCAAGGGATTGGCGCGGTACAGAACCACTCCCAGGCGGGTTGCCACCGCCAGCCAGGTTCCATCGGGCGAGAGAGCGATATCGCGGCTGGAACCATACCCCCAGCGTGCCAGTTCTACCACCTGCTCAAGGTTGATTTCGAGAATCCCCTGCGGGTCGGAAGCAAACGGCGTGCCTGCACGCACCGGTGTGGGGGTAGGGGTTGGTGTAGCAGTAGGGGTGGGAGTGAAGGTAGCCGTTGGGGAAGGGGTCACGGTTGCCGTGTGGGTGGGTGAAGGACTGGGAGTGGGACTGGGCGGTGCAGGTGTCGGCGGGGCGGCGCATGCAGTCAGGACGACAAGCAGGCAAAGCACACCCCCGCCGATTTTCCACAGCGGTACACCTCTGGAACGAAAACGGATTAATCTTCCTCCCAGTTCCATTGACGGAGCGGTTCAATCAGACTGTACAGAGTCAGGTCCAGGTGCAGAGGGGTGACAGAAGCATATCCCTCCGCCAGTGCCCCAATATCCGTGCCCTCTTCAGGAATTCCGTCCGGCGGCTCCCCGCCAATCCAGTAGTATGGTTTCTGGCGAGGGTCGAGACGGGTCACCAGAGCGTCGCGGTAAATGCGCTCTCCCAGCCGGGTGATGCGGATCCCCTTGATTTGTTCGAGCGGCAGGGGCGGCACATTGACATTCAACACCACCCGGGGCGGCAAACCAAAGCGCAGCACCCGCTCCACCACCCGGCGAGCAATGTGCGCAGCGGCGGTGAAATCCGGTCTGCTGCCATTGGCAGGCAGTTTCATGGAGACCGCCACAGCCGGCAACCCGGCAAGCGCTCCCTCCATCGCAGCCGTCACCGTTCCGGAATAGGTCATGTCCTGTCCGAGGTTTTCCCCGGCGTTAATGCCAGTGACCACCAGATCCACCGGTTCCTGCACCACCCCCAGCAAGGCAAGCGCGACGCAATCGGCAGGTGAGCCATCCGAAGTCAACGCAGGGGTGCCATCGGCAAGGTGGGTTTCGCGCACCCGCAGGGGACGATCCATGGTTTTATCATGCCCCGAAGCCGACCAGTTGCGGTCGGGGGCAAACACCGTCACCCTGCCCAGCGGCATGAGCGCCTGAGCGAGGGCTAAAATGCCCGGCGCATGAACGCCATCATCATTGGAAATCAAAAAATGGGGCATAAAGGCTTTCCCTTTAAAGCCATTGTAACGCACGATTCAGTTCAGGTTCCAGCATCTCTACCAGAGACTGACGTTCTTCAGGAGGCAGAAAACTCGCCCGTGCGGCATTTAATACCGTTTCTTTAAACATGGAGACGGGCATTCCCAGTTCTTCCAGTGCCACCCGGTACTCATCGGTGAGGGTAATGCGCGAGATGCCCGGATCATCGGTATTAATCGTGACCTTTAAGCCTTCCTGGAGCATGCGCGGCAGGGGATGTTGATGAACAGCACCAATCACACCCGTCTGATGATTGCTGGTGATGCACACCTCAAAGGCAACCCCTCGCTCCCGCGCTACCTGAAGGGCTCTGGAACTTTGCAGAACCTTGACTCCGTGACCGATCCGTTCTGCGCCGAGAAATTCAATCGCTTCCAGCACGTTTTCAGCGCCGCCCCATTCTCCGGCATGGACTGTGAGATGCAAACCATTCTTTTGCGCCTCATGGAAAACCTCTTCAAAGGGCAGCGCCGAAAATTCCACCTCGTTCCCTGCCAGATCAAAGCCTACAATACCGCGATCCCGGCGCTGAATGGCAAACTCAACAATTTGCGCCGCCAGATCCACCGGTTCATGGCGGTTGACCGAAACAATCAGACGAGTCTTGATATGGTATTCCCGGCTGGCTTCCTCGGCGCTTTGAATGACCCAGTCCATCACCTCATCGTAAGAAAACCCCTGCAAGCGGCTCAACGCTACCGGTGTGAAGCGCAGTTCCAGGTAGCGCACATTTTCCGCAGCAGCATCCGCAATGGCTTCACGGGTAATCCGGCGAATCACCTCCGGTGAGCGGTAAAACATGCGCAGTGTCTGGAATTTGGAGAGGAAATTGGTAAAGGTGAGCGGCTCATCCCGCTGCATTTGCACCAGAGAATGGAAATGCGTTTGAGGGATGGTCAGACCGTGCTGACGGGCAATATCCAGAAGTGTCTCCAGACGCAGAGACCCTTCCAGATGACGGTGCAGTTCCACCTTTGGAATTGCCCGATACAGTGAGAGTTCACCCGTTGGAATGCGCGGATACCAGCCCATCCTTCCCTCCACCCTCCTTGAAGAGATTATATCTCAAGAGAGGGTCACAATGAAAACCTTTTCAGCGTTTTTTATTGGACAGCAAGCCATACAACACACTCCCCACCACAATCAACACAATCACCGCGGTCGCCAGAATAATACCGGTGGTTTGAGCGTAGTTATCCAGATACTCCGGTGGAAGTGGAGTCACCGTGGGAGAAACCAGGGCACTTTCTGGCGTGGGGGTTGCGTCCAAGGAGGAAGTCTGAAGCACATTCGCCCCCAGAGAAAGGAACAGAAAAAACAACAACACTCCCAGCAGAGCAAACACACGGAAATCGCGATAAGAAATGGTCGAAGAGGAATTATCGTTCATTTTACCCCCGGAGTGGCAACCTTTTTCACCGCGTTTTGGGCGGCAGGTGCCGGAAGGGTCTTTAACTGCAGGACTTCCAGGGTGCTCTCCCGCAAAACCGGTCCCAGCACGGCAATCACATCATTTGAAGGAATAGGTCGAGCAGTTTCCGCCATGCGCTGAAATACAGGGACGAAGGATTGATTTTTCCACAGAGGGAACGAACTGGGGCGAACCGGCAGCGCGCCGACGGCTTCGCTCCAGGCACCGGAAAAGTCGCTCTGCGTCAACCACTCGCACAAACGCGCTGCCAGCGCACGGCGCTGCGGATCGGGTTCAGCCACAGCCAGAATCCATCCTGTCGCCAGACTGGCAGGAGCATCGCCCATCGAAGGCAAAGGGGAAAAAAGCGAGTCGGGGGGGAAATCTGAAAGATAGGTGCTCGCCCAGGCAACCACCATCATGGTGCGTTTATCCTGATATGCCTGCCATGCCTGAGAATACGTTTCGACCTGAGTCGTCCAGATCGGAATAACTGCCCGTTCCACGGCATTGCGATACCATGTAAACACCGTGGTCAATGGCTCTTCTTCCAGAAGGGGACGCCGCTGAGTATCCTGATTGTCTCCACCTGCCGAGAGATACAGGGCCAGGGTGGTCAGACTCTTGCTTTCCTGCACCGGAAAGGTGAGGGTATAGCGTTGATCCAGGATTTCCTGCCACGAATCAGGGGCACGCGGCAAATTTCCGGTACGATACACCAGCCCCAAACTATCGCCCGCCATGGGCAAACCATACACCGAACCCTGTACCAGAGCCAGTTCACGGGCATACTCAAACCAGTCCGAGGCATCAATGGCTGTGCTCAGCCCATCCAGCGGATAAATGACACCCTTGAGAGCGGCATTTTCCAGATCTTCCCGGGATAACACCACCACCGAAGGTAATGCGGCAGGAGCGGCAGCGCTGGCAAGGATGAGCGATTCCAGCAGGCTAGCCGGTCCACTCACGGCTTTCAGGCGCACTTTGATCTCTACCTGATTCTCCTGTGCAAACGCCGTCAACCTTTCCTTAAGGAGATTTCCTGCTCGACTGCCATTTTCGGGATCAAACTGCGGCGGCAACCAGATGACCAGCGGTTTGCTGACTGCTGGCGTAGCAGAACTCTCAGCCGAGGGCGTCGGACTGATGACGGGTATCGCCGTAGATGTGGGTGGAAGCGGAGTGGAAGTCGGCGATGTCCCCCACGATGGCAAACAGCCGCTTAAGACCAGAAACGCCATCAGGAGTAAAACAACCACCCACCTGAAGGGCTTCAGGCAATGCGTTAAAAATGCTCGTCTGCAGGGAAAAACAGGGCTCATTTCAGTGTAACCGGAGCGCTCAGCAAAGCCACCAGCAAGCGCACCGACAGTTGAACATCCTGATAATCCACCATTTCAGAAGGGCTGTGAATGTAGCGGGTTGGGATGGATAGACATCCCGCAGGCACGCCGGCGCGGGTCAACTGCATGGCGCGGGCATCGGTAGTGCCGCCTTCCAGCACTTCCAGTTGATACGGGATACCGGCTTTTTCCGCCGTCTCCACCATCCAGCGCACCACCCGCGGATCGGAAAGCATGCCGCTGTCGCGCACCTTGATGGCAGGACCTTTACCGAGCGCCACTTCCATCTTGACGCCTTTGGGAGTGTCACCGGTGCGGGTCACGTCTACCGCCAGCGCCAGTTCGGGATCTACCCCGTAAGCCGCTGTGGTGGCACCGCGCAGCCCCACCTCTTCCTGTGTGCTGAAGATGAAATACAATTCATGCGGGGTGGCAGTCAATTCCTTCAGGGCTTGAATCATCACCGCCACGCTGATGCGGTCATCCATGGCTTTGGAGACCAGACGACCGCCCAGGTCCAGGAATGGCCGGTCAAAAGCGGCGATGTCGCCCACCTTTACCGGGCAGGTCTCGCGGCTGGATGCCCCCACATCAATATACAGTTGATCCAGGGTGGGCAGGGCAGTAGCGCTTTCCAGACTTTCCATGTAAATGACCCCTCGCACGCCGTTAAGGAACTGCACCCGTCCGCCAATACAGGTGCGCGGGGAAACGCCGCCGATGGTCGTAAAGCGCACGAAGCCGTTTTCATCCACGTGAGTGGCAATCACGCCAATTTCATCCATGTGGGCGGAGAGAGCAATGCGCATCCCGCCTTCCGTGCGGGTGCCTTTGCGGGCAATCAGGTTGCCCAGCGCATCCACTTTCATTTCATCCACCCAGCCTTCGATTTCCGCGCGCACCACCTCGCGCACCTTTTCTTCGTAGCCGGAAGGTCCAACGGTTTCCACCAGTTTTTGGATTAATGCTTTCATGGCTTTTCTTTCTCCGTTCTATGATTGCAGGGTCGAAACAGTGACGAAACTCAACGCTGAAGGATGCCCGGCTCCAGACGTGAGAGCGCATGATACACCAGAGCCAGCGTGTTTTGCCAGTCATCCAGACGCGCCAGCATCACGGCAGTGTGCGCGTACCGTCCCGGCACCGAGACCGAGAGGGAAGGAACGCCCTCGCGGACGCGGTGAATTGCACCGGCATTGGTGCCGCCCCCGCCGGGCTGGCGGAACTGGAAGGGAATCCCCATCTGTTCGCCGGTCTGGGCAAAATGCCGAACCAGCCGCGGATCGGAGAGCGTGGCAGAATCGGCAACGTAGAGGGCAGGACCCCCTCCGAGGCGGGTGTTGTAGAAGATGTTTTCACTGCCATCCCAGACGGGCAGATCGTTCGCCGGGGTCGAATCGAGGGCAACGGCAAGTTGAGGGTTAAAAGCATACGCCGCCGGACGGGCACCGCGCAAGCCAATCTCTTCCTGCACGGTAAACGCCGCCAGCAGTTCAATGTTTTCTGGAGGATTCTTGAACAGTTCAATCAATGTGGCTACACCCAGACGGTCATCCAGCGCCTTGCCAAACAGCGCCACTCCCGATTGCCAGAAACGGGTGGCAAAGGTGGCACGGTCGCCCACCCTGACCTTCTTTCCGCCTTTCAAGCCCACATCAATGCGCAAGGACTCAAGAGGAATTTTGCGCTCAGTTTCGCCTTCTTCAGCAAGATGGATGGGTTTGGCTCCAATGATGCCGGGGACATTCTCTGAACCGACCAGCACCTTCTTTCCGGGCAGGGTGCGCTCGTCAATTCCACCCACAGCAACAAAGCGGAACAGCCCGTCCTTGTCATCTTCGACGATCATAAAACCGACTTCATCCATGTGCGCATCCACCATCACCCGCAGGGCGCCAGGGGTACGGGCTTTGCGCACCGCCAGCACATTGCCCAGCGCATCCACGCGCAGATCATCGGCAAAGGGTTTGATTTCCTCAAGGACAATCCTGCGCACCTGGGCTTCATCGCCGGAGACAGCGCAGGCGTTGGAAAGTTTTTCCAGTAAAGCGATCTGATTCTCGCCAATTTGAGGGGCAGAAGTTGCAGGGCTCATCGTTATGCCTCCTCCCATGTAATCTTCTGGACATCTTCAGGGGTCAATCGCAGAATATACTCCGCCAGCAATCTGCCCACCCGCCGGATATCGTTGAGCGAGACCACCTCAACCGGCGTATGCATGTACCGCAGGGGGATGCTCACCACCATGGTGGGAATACCCTCTGCCACAATTTGCATGGCGTAGGCATCGGTGCCGGAAGCGCGCGGGTACACCTCAATCTCAAAGGGAATATCCAGATGCTCTGCCAGCGCCTTCAGGTCATCAAAAACACGCGGATGCGACTGCGGACCCCAGCCCAGCACCACACCGCCGTCCAGGGTCTTGCCGCGGTAGTCATTGACGCCCGGTCCTTTGGCAAAGGTGACATCAATGGCAATCGCCAGGGTGGGACGAATTTCGAACGGCGAGGTCAACCCGCCGCCCAGGGTCTCTTCTTCCTGTGCCGTGGCAACCGCATACACATCCCAGTCGTGGGTTGCCCGCCGGAGCGTTTGCAGACAGACCGTCAGCGCGGCAACCGAAGCGCGATTGTCGAGGGTATGTCCGCAAATCAATTCATCGGGCAGTTCGAGAGGTTCGGTATCGAAAGCAACAGGATCGCCAATTTTCACCAGACGGCGCACTTCCTCCGCAGGCAAGCCCGTATCAATGAGCAAATGCTTCATCTCCACCGGTTTACCTTTTTGCGAAGGGGGAAGCAGCCGGTCAGAAGGCTGGACGATTACGCCGCGCAGCGGCTCTTTGCCGAACACCCGCACCGGCTGAGCGGGCAGGATGCGCGGATCCAGTCCACCCACTTCGGTAAAGGCGATCAACCCTTCCGGGGTAATGCGGGTGACCATCATCCCAATGGCATCCATGTGTGCGGCGAGCAAAATGCGCGGGCGCGGTTCGGGGGAGATGCCGCGTTTGAGGGCATGTAAACTGCCCAACCGGCTCACGCTGAGTTCATCCACCAGCGGTTGCCATTCACGAGAGATGACCTCTCGCACCGGCTCTTCATAGCCAGAAAGTCCCGGCAGGGAAATTAATGTCTTGAGAAAGTCTTTAATTTCGGTCATAGGCGTCTTCGATCAGGGGGTTGATGTAGGAGGCACCGGAGTCTCGGTATCGGTCGGTGTAGGAGGCACCGGTGTATGGGTTGCCGTAGGCGGTTGAGGGGTTTGGGTGGGCGTAGAAGTCACAGTCGGCGTAAAGGTGAAGAAAGTGGGGGTAAAGGAAGGGGTCAGAGTTGGAGTACCGGTGGCTGTCGCGGTCAGGGTAATGAGGGTTGGAGAAGCCTCTGGAGGAGTACCGGTTGCCGCAGGAGTTTCGGTTACGGTAGGGGTGGCGGTTGGCGTAACCGTTGGGCGATTGATCCAGGCATTGACCTGCAAGATGCTGAGCCCAACACAGTAGCAGGCAAAAGCCGCCACAATAATGACAATCAAGACGGTGCGAATTTCAGAACGTCGCCGGTCGAGGTGATTTTCGTATTCTCCCATAGGTTATCCCGCTTCCCTTCATCATAACATCAGCGGGAAGATGTGACAAGTTTTTTGGGAAAGAAAAAAACTGGAATTTTTACCTATACGCAGTGTATGGATTCTGCCAGTTTAGTCTGCAGGGTTTCCCTTTGGTTTGGCCTGCCGCTGTTTAATGAAGTAATCCAGCATCACTGCCAGAATGAAGACCATCCCTTTAACGACCTGCTGATTGTACGAGGGCATCTCCAGCAGATTCAAGCCGTTCGACAAAACACCAATGATAAAGGCTCCGGCGAGAGTGCCGGGAATACCGCCCACCCCACCGGCAAGACTGGTACCGCCCAGCACTGCGGCGGCAATGGCATCCAGTTCCAGCCCCACGCCGATATTGGGCTGTGCCGACCAGAGACGCGCAGTGAGAATCAACCCGCTCAGCGCAGCGCACAACCCGCTGATCAGGTACACGCTGAACTTGACCAGCCCCACATTAACGCCTGCCAGGCGGGTGGTTTCCTCGCCTCCGCCAACAGCGTAAATGTGCAACCCCAGCGGGGTGTGCTTGAGCAGGAAATACGCCAGAAACGCCACCACAATCAGCACCCATACCGGTACAGGGATGCCCAGTGCTCCCTGCCCACCCCAGAAGGTAAAAGTTTTATCCAGCCCGGCAATGGGACGCCCCTGGGTGTACACCAGCGTGAGCCCGCGGGCAATTGCCATGCTCGCCAGCGTGGCTACAAAGGGAGGAATGCGTCCCCAGACGATCATCGCCCCGTTCAGAAACCCCATGCCCAGACCGGTTAGCAAGCCAATCAGCAAGCCGGGGTATGTTCCCAGCCCACCGCGCGTTGCCAGCCCTGCCGCCAGTGCGCCGCTCAAAGCGGCAACCGAACCAACAGAGAGGTCAATCCCACCGGTAATAATGGTCAGAGTCATACCAATGGCAACCAGCGCAACCAGAGACGTTTGCAGGGCAATGGTCAGCAGATTGCCTACGGTCAAAAACTCCGGGGAGAGCAAAGCGAACCACACCAGAATGACCAGCAAAATCAGGTAGGTGCTGGTGCGGCGCAAAAAGCTAATGAAGGAAGATGAATGGTTTCCGTTCAGCATGAGTTCCTCCCCATCATAATTGACCGGTAGCGGCTTGCATGATGCGATCCTGGGTGGCTTCTTCGCGGGACAATTCCGCCACGATGCGCCCCTCGCGCATCACCAGGATGCGATCGCTCACCCCCAGGATTTCCGGCAACTCGGAAGAGATCATCAGAATCGCCATACCCTGAGCAGCCAGTTCGCTCATCAGTGCATGGATTTCGGCTTTCGCACCCACATCCACGCCACGGGTGGGTTCATCGAGAATTAAGACCCTGGGATTCAAGCCGAGCCAGCGGGCAATGATCACTTTTTGCTGATTCCCGCCTGAGAGGTTGCGCACTTTTTGATTCAAATGCGGGGTGCGCACGCGCAGACGTTCCACCAGTTCACGAACAATCCGGTTGACTGCCTGAAAACGGATAAAGCCCCAGCGGGAAAGGCGCTGAATCAGACCGGCACCGGCATTGTAACGCACACTTTGACCGGCAAACAACCCCTGGGCTTTACGGTCTTCCGGCACCAGACCAATCCCCAGGCGAATGGCATCCTGAGGAGAGCGCAGGTGTACCTGTCTGCCCTCAAACCAGATCTCCCCTCCTTCAAGACGGTCGGCGCCAAACAGCAGACGGGCAACATTGGTGCGTCCGGAACCTACCAGTCCCGCCAGTCCGACAATCTCGCCGCGATGCAGTTCCAGACTGACCCCGCGCACCTCTCGTCCGGCTTTCAAATTCACGGCTTTGAGAACAGGCTCTCCCCGTTTTGCAGGAACTTTTGGGAAAAACTCCGCCAGTTCGCGCCCCACCATCAGACGAACCACCTCAGCGGGGGTAAATTCGCTGGCATTCCCCACCGCCACCAGATGCCCATCTCGCATTACAGCAATTCGGTCTGCCAGTTCAAACACCTCTTCAAGACGATGGGAGATGTAAATCAGCGCTACACCTTCTTCGCGCAGGGAACGTACCAGTCGGAAGAGGGTATCCGTTTCCCGCGAAGTGAGCGAACTGGTAGGCTCGTCCAGGGCAATCAGGCGGGCATTGTAGGAAAGGGCTTTGGCAATTTCCACCAGTTGCCGCTGGGCAATGCTCAAATCGGCAATGGTTGCCTGCGCTGAAACCTCAATTCCCAGCCGATCCAGTTCGCGCTGTGCCTGAGCGTACAGCCGTTTCCAATCCACGCCAATTCCCCAGCGCCGTGGTTCGCGCCCGAGAAAAATGTTCTGCCCCACTGTGAGTTCGGGGATCAGCGCCAGTTCCTGGTGAATCATGGTGATGCCCAGTTCCAGCGCCCGACGGGGCGATGGAATAGACACCAGTTGCCCATCCAGATAAATCTTGCCCGAATCCAACGGCACCACCCCGTTGACAATGTTCATCAGGGTGGATTTTCCAGCGCCGTTTTCTCCCACCAGCGCCAGAATCTGATGCCCGTACACATTCAGGCTGACATCACTCACGGCTTGTACACCGGGGAAGGATTTATAGATATGCTCAAGTTTCAGGCGTGGAATGGCGATTTCGGTCATACTCCCTCATGCGAGAGGGATGGGGGCGGCAATGTTATTGCCACCCCCATCCGGGTGTCAGAAGACTATTTCACTGTGTCTTTGGTGACCAGATTGAGCGGTACGGGGATGGAAGCATCCACCTTCTCGCCCTTCAGGTATTTGACAGCGGTTTCCACTGCCATCTGCCCCATCAAAGCGGGCTGCTGCGCCACCGTGGCGGCAAGTTTGCCATCCTTCACTGCCTGCACAGCGTCATCAATGGCATCAAAGCCCACAAAGACGATGCCAGTGCGTCCCGCCGCCTCAGCCGCCTGAATGGCGCCGAGGATCATCTCATCGTTGTGTGCAAACACGCCAGCGATCTCCGGTTGAGCCTGCAGGATGTTCTCGAAGACCTTCAAGCCCTTGTCGCGGTTGAAATCGGCGGTCTGCTGAGCAACGATTTTGGCATCCTTGCAGGACGCGGACATGTACTCGTTAAAGCCCTGTCCGCGGTCGCGGGCAGCAGAAGTGCCGGCAATGCCCTGAAGTTCCACCACATTCCCTTTGCCGCCAATGGCTTTGCAGAGGAATTCCGCCGCCATCTTACCGCCCGCCACGTTATCCGAAGCAATGTGGCTGACTACCGTGCCGCCATTGGATCCACGATCCACGGTGAAGACGGGGATGCCGGCTTCATTGGCTTTCTGGATGGCAGGGACAACAGCGTCCGAGTCGGTGGGGTTGATGAGCAGAGCCGAAACCTTCTTGTTGATGAGGTCTTCAATGCCCGCGGTCATCTTGGCGGAGTCATCCTGAGCATCCACCACGATGAGTTTAACGCCCGCAGCATCGGCGGCTTTCTGCGCGCCATCCCGCAGGGTGACGAAGAAGGGGTTATTCAGGGTCGAAATGACCAGCCCGAGGGTGATTTCTCCACCCTGCTGGGGCGCCTGTGTGGCAGTCTGCGCTGCCGGGGTGCACGCCGCCAGAACAAGCACGAATGCCAGAAGCAAATAGATAATGGACCGTTTCATGTTTCTCCTCCTAAAGTGTGAGAACGTTGAAAAGTAGATTTTGAACCGAGATACAAACATTTGGAACAGATTGAACCCTTCTCTTTTCCTCCATCAACCTCCTTTCCAGCCCATTCATTTCGAGGGCGGGCTGAAGACCTTGTACAACAACAGCGCCAGCGCGATGACAACACCCTTGACGACCTGTTCCCACAGCGGGGAAACATTCAAAAGATTGAGACCGTTGTTCAGAGTCTCGATGAGCAAAGCGCCCAGCAGGGTACCCGCCAGCCCGCCTTCGCCACCAGAAAAACTGGTTCCGCCCACCACCACCGCAGCAATGGCGTTGAACTCATACCCCTGCCCGATGATGGGCTGCGCCGAGTCCAGACGGGCAACCAGCACCAGCCCAGCCAGAGCGGCGCAAAAACCGGAAATGGCATATACCAGCACGGTCATGCGATCGGTCGGCACCCCCGCCAGACGGGCAGCGGTGGGGTTATCGCCCAGCAGATAAATTTGCGCGCCGTATTTGGTGCGGGTGAGGAAAATCCATCCGAGCGCAAAAACTGCCAGCGAGAGAATCACCGGCATGGGAATGCCCGCCACCACCCCTGTACCAATCCAGCGGAACTCCGCCGGCAAACCAGTGATGGGCTGTCCCTGCGTGTACAGCAGAGTCAAACCGCGTGCCACCGTAAGCATGCCCAGCGTGGCAATAAACGGGGGAATTTTGGCACGGGTAATCATCAACCCGTTGACCACTCCCAGCAGGGTGCCAGTTCCCAGAGCCACTCCTACCGCCCAAGCCACCGGCTGACCCTGTTTCATCAGAGAAGCCCCAACCGTGACCGAAAGCGCCAGCACCGAGCCAACCGAAAGGTCTATTCCACCGGTAAGGATGACAATGGTCATACCCACACTGACAATGCCGTTGATGGTCGCCTGGCGCAGCACATTCATCAGGTTGGATGGGGTGAGAAAGCGCTCCGAAAGCGCGGAAAGGACAATCATCAGCAACAGGAAGGAAAATACCAGCCCGAAACGCTGAAAGAAAGCGCGGCGGTCAAAGGTGGCAAGGTGGGAAGATCTCGTCTGGCTCATGCAGGGGCACTCCAGGGGCTAGAAAACCACGCCCGAAACCAGGATGACATTGGCGTAGGGGGTAAATTCTCCCGTGCGCACCACCGCCCGGGCATCCCGCGTGAGGCGCTTCAGTTCCTCATGGCTCACCTCGATGAAAGGCGTATTGGGAAGCAGACGTTTCAACTCTGCCAGGACCTGCGGGCTGACCTCTCCGGTTTCCTTTGCAACAATGACCTTTTCCACCTGCATCTCTGTCAGCACGGCGCGTACCGTTTCGATGAACGGGGGAATGTTGCGGGTGAGCGCAAGGTCAATGCGGTACGTTTCAGCGGGAATGGGCAAACCAGCATCGCCAATCACCAGCATATCGCCATGTCCAAGCGTGGCGATGACCTCAGAAAGGGCAGTGTTGAGCAGGGCAGTTTTCTTCATCGGCTGTTCCTCTCCTTCAAAAATTGTTCCAGTTCCTGACGGGTGGGCATAGATGGCTGCGCACCGGGACGGGTCACAGCAATGGCACCGGCGGCGTTGCCCCACCGGGCGGCTTCCACCGGTGACTTCCCTTCTGCCAGCGCCAGCGCAAAGGCTCCCGCAAAGGCATCGCCAGCGGCAACGGTATCCATAACTTCCACACGATAAGCAGGCAGGAAGAGGCGATCCTCGCCCAGCGCCAGCAGAGCGCCTTCATCACCCAGGGTCACCACCACATTCGGCACTCCCAGCGCCTGGATGGTGCGGATGGCTTGCTCGCGGTCGGCAATGCCCCCTGCCAGCAGGGTGAGTTCATGTTGATTGGGAATGAGGTAATCCACCTGGCGGAGCAAATCCGGCGGGAGCGGACGTGCCGGAGCAGGATTCAGCACCACCTTCATACCGGCTTGATGTGCCTGCTGAACGGCAGTTTGCACAGCATCCAGCGGACACTCCAGTTGCACCAGCAGGACATCTGCCCCTTCAAATGCCGGCACAGACTGAAGAACATCTTCAGCAGAGACGTTGCCGTTAGCGCCCGACGCCACCACAATAGTATTTTGCCCGGCGGCATCCAGGGTGATGAGCGCCACACCAGTAGGGGCTTGCGGATCCCGGCGGATAAAGGTGGTATCCACGCCATCGCGCTGAACGGTTGCCAGCAGGGCATCGCCAAAGGCATCCTGCCCCACCCGTCCAATCATGCGCACCTGAGCGCCCAAACGCGCCGCAGCCACAGCCTGATTGGCACCTTTCCCACCGGGAAAGGTCTGAAAACTGCTCCCGATGAGGGTCTCACCAGGAAGAGGGTGGCGCGGAGCACGCACCACCAGATCCATGTTCAAACTTCCCACGATGACAATGATTCCACTCATGCAATCCTCCGCACAGATTGCCGCTCCACCAGTTCAACCGGCAGGGTCTCACAGCGGGCGGGCAGATCGGACTGGTTAATTCGCTCCAGCGCCATCCGCAGGGCGGCTTCAGCAATGGCTATCTTGTCCTGCCGGATGGTCGTCAGGGGAGGAACGGCATAGGTCGCCAGTTCAATATCGTCATAACCGACGATGGAACAATCCTCCGGCACACGCAAACCGGCTTCTGCCAGCGCGCGCAGGGCACCAATTGCCATCATGTCGTTGCAGGCAAAGATGGCGGTTGGCAAAGGACGCTGTTCCAGCAGAACTTTCCCGGCTTCGTACCCTGAACGGGGATGAAAATCTCCTCGTACGATCAGGTCTTCATCCACCGCCACACCCGCTTCCTGCAAAGCCTGGCGGTAGCCAATCACCCGTTGAGCACTGGGAGTCAGATGGGATGGACCGGTAATACAACCAATCCGACGATGACCTCGAGAAAGCAGATAGCGAGTTGCCAGCAAACCTCCCTGCAGATTATCGGTAAGGACAGTATCCACCTCCAGAGCAGACAACTGACGATCCACCACCACCACCGGCAAGCCACCACGCACCAGATTCTCCAGCGATTGACTGCGGTCACCGGTGGCGACAAAAATCAGCCCATCCACCTGTTTGGTAACAAGGACATCAATATAGACCTGTTCTTTTTCCAGATCGTTTTCGCTGTTACCAAAAATGACGTTGTAACCGGCGCGGAAAGCAGCAAACTCCAGTGCACGGGCAATTTCGGCAAAGAAGGGATTGGCGCTGTCCGGGAGAATCAAGCCCAGGGTGCGGGTTTCGCCCCGCCGCAGGGAACGCGCCAGGATGTTGGGACGGTAATTCAGTTCCTCCATGGCACGCAACACCCGCTCCCGCGTTTCCGGTGAGACGAAGCGGGTATTGTTGATCACATGGGAAACGGTCGTAGAAGAAACTCCAGCGCGTTCGGCAACCTGATGGATGGTGGGCATAGGGCGGAGACCTGACAGGAAAAGGATTGCGCAATCCTTTGCGCAAACGATTGCATAAACAGTGTAGCAAAATCACACTGCAAAGTCAAGAGGTTTTTGGAAACAATTCAGCCAAAAGGGAATTTTGCCTTCACCCGCACTGGCAATCTCGCTTTGACAGGAAACAGGGAGGGGAAGCGGGTCAGCGTTTGTCTTCCAGCCCTTTGAGGAGGCTGGATTGCATTTCCTGCCGCACGGTATAGTACAGACTCTCGGCGCGCAGGTCGGTGAGGTTGTAGCAGGGGGCTTTGAGGTGATCTGCAAGTTCCTGCGCCAGCCCCTGATCAAAGGCGGCATGTTCCATGTTGATGACCACCGAATGGACGTGTTCTTCGGCAATGCGCTCGGCCAGATAGTGGGCTTCTTCCAGGGGCGGCAAATGTCCCATAGAGACGTTACCGGCTCCATCGGTCAGGACGATCAACAGGGGCAGGACATCGGGATGAAGCATCTTCTCGCGTTTGAGGATGCTGTATGCCAGATCCAATCCCGCCGAGAGGGGAGTTTTGCCCCCAACGGGAATCTCCCGCAGGGCTTGCTCTGCCAGTTGCACGGAGTTGGTCGGAGGGAGAATCAAGGTGGCGCGGTCGCGCTGGAAGGTGATCAAGCCTACACGGTCACGGCGCTGGTAAGCATCATTCAGCAGGGACAAAATAGCGCCTTTGGTGGCTTGCATACGCTCGGCAACCGCCATTGACCAGGAAGCATCCACCAGAAAGAGGACGAGGTTGGCGGCACGTCGCACCCGCACCTTGCGCATGTAATCGGAGGGGCGCACGGCAAACGCCACACGGTTGCGCTTTTTGAGTTCCTCACGCTGACGCTGGAAAGGCGCCGCTGTGCGCAGCGTGGCGTCGAACGCCAGATCGTCCCGGCGTCTGCCTGCCGGGCGGGCAAGGATATAGCGTCCGCGTTTACGGTCCGTATAGGTGCGCGAACGCCGACCTGCCTGGCGGCGCATCATTTTATCTAAAGGGGTATCGAGGCGGCGCGCCTCAAAAGTCTCGCCGGTACTGACCTGCTTACCGCCGTTCCACCACTGGGTATTCCCCTGATCAAAGATGTTCTGACGGGATGGTTCCTGCTGAGTCGCATCGGGCTGTTCAACCTGCCCGGTCTCCCCATCGGTTACGTTTTTTTTTGCCCGGATTCTTCTTCCATGCCGCCGGGGTGTTCCCGCGGCTCGCCGGAGGTAGCGCCGCCCTGTAACTGCTCAATGCGCTCCGCCAGTTCCTCCATCGTCGCCGAGGCTTGCTGGAAGGGAGAACGCTTCAGGCGATGCGGGAGCGCCAGTTCCGCCGCCAGGGCAATATCCCGCGCGGTAATGGACGTGCGCCCTTCAAAGGCGGCGTGTGCGCGGGCAGTTTTGAGAATGACGAGATCGGGACGGTGACCATCCACCTGCAAAGAGGCAGTGAGAGAAGCAATCGAAAGCAGGTCACGGCTGGTATAGGTAACCTGATCGAGCAGTTTGCGAGCCTGTTCGATCTGCTGAGAAAGTTCCTGCTCTTTGGGCTGCCAGTAAGCGACAAAAGCCAGGGGGTCTTTTTCGAATGCGAGATTGCGCTCCATGATAAGTACGCGCTCGCGGGCATCGCGAATGCCGTAGATTTCCACCGAAAGAGCAAAGCGATCCAGCAACTGAGGGCGCAGGTCGCCTTCTTCAGGGTTCATCGTCCCCACGAGAATGAAGCGCGCCGGATGGCTGAAAGAAATACCTTCGCGCTCCACAATGTTCATGCCCATAGCCGCGGCATCCAGCAGAACATCCACCACATGATCATCCAGCAGGTTGACTTCGTCAATGTAAAGCAAGCCGCGATTGGCGGCGGCAAGGACACCCGGCTCAAAATGTCGTTCACCGCGCTGAATGGCGGCTTCAATGTCCAGCGTGCCAACCACGCGATCTTCAGTAGCAGAAACCGGCAGGTTAATGAAAGGAATTTGCCGCAGCGTCATCGGCAGGGATTCGCCGCGTTCGGCGCGCTCGCGGCATTCAGTACACCAGGTTGCCGGAGCATCCGGATCGCACCCAAAACGGCAGTCACTGACCACTTTGACTTTGGGCAGCAGTGCCGCAAGGGCACGCGCCGCGGTAGATTTTGCCGTGCCGCGCTCGCCGCGAATCAACACCCCGCCAATACGCGGATCTACCGCATTCAATACCAGAGCACGCTTCATGCGCTCCTGACCAACGATGGCAGTAAACGGATAAATAGGCGGCATGACGATTCTGCAACTCCTTTCTCAGCGGCTTTAGTTTACCACAAAACCCCCCTGAATGCATTGGTGGGCATGGAAGGTTGTTTTAGCGGAAACGGTTTGACACTCGTTTTTGCTCATGTCATAATAAGGATAAGAACCCCTCTAAAGGAGATCCACAATGCCGAAAGCCGATTTTGTCTTCCCCAATGGATTCCTCTGGGGCACAGCCACATCCTCCCATCAGGTGGAGGGGAACAACACGAACAACGACTGGTGGGCATGGGAGCAACAACCCGGACGCATCATCCACGGGCACCGCTCCGGACTGGCATGCGACTGGTGGGGCGGGCGCTGGCGCGAGGACTTCGACCGCGCTGCCGAGACAGGACAAAATGCCCACCGTTTCTCCATCGAGTGGAGCCGTGTCCAGCCCACCCCCGACCGCTGGGATGAGGACGCCATTGATCACTACCGCGACATGCTGAGAGGTTTGCGCGACCGCAACCTGCTGCCGCTGGTTACCTTCCATCACTTCAGTTTGCCGCTCTGGCTGGCAGAACGGGGTGGGTGGGAAAACGAGGAAACCCCGGCGCTGTTTGCACGCTATGTGCGCAAATGCATGGAAGCCTTTCACGAGTACACCAGTTTCTGGATTACCATCAACGAACCCAACGTGTACGCCTACGAAGGTTATGTAGCAGGGCTGTTCCCTCCCGGAAAGAAAGACCTCTCAGCGGCAATGAGAGTGATGGCAAATCTGGTGCGCGGTCACGCGCTGGCATACCGTGAAATTCACGCCATCCAGCGCGAAGCCCGTGTGGGACTGGCACTGGCAATCCGCCCGTTGTTGCCCGCCGGACCGCTTAAAGTGCTGGATGCGCTTCCGGCAAAAATTGCCGGGCAATTTTTC
Organism: Anaerolinea thermophila; assembly: GCF_020723905.1. Lineage (GTDB taxonomy): Bacteria > Chloroflexota > Anaerolineae > Anaerolineales > Anaerolineaceae > Anaerolinea > Anaerolinea thermophila_A. The sequence continues at coordinate 414,192 of NZ_DYHZ01000002.1, read as the reverse complement.
AATGAAGCCTTCCCCGACGCACTTCAGGATGGCAAATTAAGGCTCATCACCCGCACCCTCTCTATCCCCGAAGCCAAGGGAACACAGGATTTCGTCGGCGTCAATTACTACACCGTGGACCTGGTGCGTTTTGACCTGCTGCGCCCGCAGGAGATGTTTGCCCACCGCTTCTACCCGCCCGATGCGCCACTGAGCGATACCGGCTTCATTGCCCATTTTCCGGAAGGTATGTACCTGACATTGAAATGGGCAAAACGCTTCAACCTGCCCATCATTGTCACCGAAAACGGTGTGGAGGATGCCGATGACCATCTGCGCCCGCGTTACCTGGCAGAGCACATTCATCAGGTATGGCGGGCGGCAAACTTCAACTGGCAGATCAAGGGCTATTTCCACTGGACGCTGGTGGACAATTTCGAATGGGAGCGCGGCTGGACTCAGCGCTTTGGTCTATGGGGGCTGGATGTGGAAACCCAGCGCCGTATCCGCCGTCCCAGCGTGGATCTGTATGCCAGCATCTGCCAGAAAAACGCCCTCACCTATGACGCCGTGGCTGAATACGCGCCGGATGCACTTCCGAAGATTTTTCCTGAATAACCCCTGAATGAAAAAACCAAGCCCTCCAGTACCCATCGGAGGGCTTGGTTTTTTTTCAAATCGTTGCTCACAGTTCTCGAATCAGATACAGGTCGCCGCGCTCAAAGTTGCGCGACTCGTAATACAGGCGCGTGCCGATGGCGGCAATCACCGCCAGGCGGCGGAAGCCGCGCGCGCGGGCAATCTCCGCGGCGCGGTTGAGCAGTTGTGTTCCCAAACCGATATGCTGTGCCGCACCGGGCAGTTCAAAACCCACCGGCAGGGATTGCCCGTACACGTGCACTTCGCGAATCAACGCGGCACCTTTCAGGTCGGGCAGTTCTCCGGTGACATCGGGCGCTTCAGGCAGGGGCAGGGAGAGGCGCAAATACCCGGCAATGCGGTCGTTTGGTGTGACAAACTGCAAAAAGTGTTCTTCGGCATGCGCAGCGGTGTAGGTCAGGTCGCGCAGGGTAAGGGTGACGGGATCCACGCGCTCATTGCGCACTTCGCGACAGCGGATGCAGTGACAGCGCTGCCCGCGGCGGGCGACCTCCGCCAGCACATCCTGGCGCAAACTGGTGCGGCGGTTGCCCGCCACCACATTGGTCGAGGGGATATCCCGGATGATGCGATTAATGCGGCAGTACTCCGGTACCGTGGGCTTCAAATCGGCAATCAGGTCAATCAATTCTTCCGTGGTGTAAGGCTGATACTCGCCGCGCTCCCAGTAAGCGTACAGATCGGCATTTTGAAGCAGTTGACAGGGGTAAATCTTGATCTCATCCGGTGCGTAGCCGTGCGTCCACAGGCGGGCAAAGTCCTCGCGGTCACTCTGCAGGGTGGCACCCAGCAGGTTGGGCATCCAGTGCAGAACGATCTTAAACCCCGCCGCCCGCAAAAGGGCAGTGGCTTGCAGGGCTTCAGCAGCGGTATGCCCGCGCTGATTGAGCGCCAGAATACGATCATCCAGTGACTGTACGCCCATTTGCACTTTAGTCACTCCTAACCGTCGGAGCCACGCCAGTTCCTGCGGGGTGATCTCATCCGGGCGGGTTTCAATTACCAGTCCCACGTTGCGGTGCGGCGCCGTCTCATTGAGGCGGTGGGCTTCATCCAATGTAGCAGACTCCCTTTCATTCAGAGCATCAAAACAACGGCGAATGAACCATTCCTGATAATCGCGCCGGTAAGCGGTAAATGTACCGCCCAGAATCAACAGTTCAATTTTATCGGTGGGATGCCCGGTGGCTTCCAGCGATTCCAGACGGCTGGCAACCTGCCGGTAGGGATCGAAGTCATTCTGTAAACCGCGCATGGCGCCGGGTTCATCGGGCAGGTAACTTTTAGGCATGCGCACATCCGTGGGACAGAAGATGCACCTGCCCGGGCAGGGATAGGGCTTGGTCAGCACCGTCACGGTGGTGACGCCGGAAAGGGTGCGCACCGGCTTCATGCGAATGGCGGCAAGGAAATGAGCATCTGCCTGCCATTCCCCTTGCTCCACCAGACGTTGATACGTCTGCACCAGAATGGATTTGGGCAGGTACCCGCCCTCGGGCAGGGGATGACGGCGCAGAGCGCGCACGACATCCATGCCGCGGCGCACATCCTCCAGCACACGGCGGGCAATTTCCTGCCGTTCGGGGGTAGGTTCGTGCGTTTCCTGCCAGATTTCAAAATCCATGGTGCGAATCTTACCAGAAAATGGAGGAATTTTGGGGGCTTTGTTTTATAATGCCTTTCAGATTATGGAGAATCATGTGATTGAGAAGTTGCGGGAGATCAACCGCACCTTTTACCTGCAGTTCGGCGAGTCCTTTGCCCGCACACGGCGGCGGGTGCAGAACGGGGTCAAGAGGGTGCTGGAATGCCTGCCCGACGAGGGCATCTGGCTGGATCTCGGGTGCGGTTCGGGCGCGCTGGCGGTTGAATGGCTTCAACGCGGGCGCACCAGCCATTACATCGGCATGGATTTCAGCACTGTTCTGCTGGAAGAAGCCCGCCGCGCAGTGAGTCCATTCCACGCCGGAGAACAGGTAACTTTCCTGCACGGCGATCTGACCGCCCCGGACTGGCATCTGGCGGTGAAAGACGTGCCACTCCGCGGTATCCTTGCCTTTGCCGTTTTGCATCACATCCCCTCATTCGACCTGAGGCTTGCCCTGCTGGGGCGGGTTCACACCCTCTTGCCGCCCGGCGGATGGTTCGTGCATTCGGAATGGCAGTTTCAACACAGCCCCAAACTGATGAGCCGCCGCCTGCCATGGGCAACCGTTGGACTTCAGGATGAAGACCTCGAGGCAGGCGACACCCTGCTGGACTGGCGCGAAACCCTCCCTGCCGGTTCGGAACAGGGAGGGTTACGCTACGTACATTTATTTACACCCGAGGAACTTCAACAACTGGCGGAACAGGCCGGTTTCAGCATCGAAGAGACCTTTTCCTCAGATGGTCTGGGAAACCGCCTGAGCCTCTACCAGATCTGGAAACGGTTATAGCCCTCATGGTTTGCGAATCATGGGCAGTGCAATGCGATAATTGCTCTCAAACTCCACCGCCCCGGCATCGCACGCCCACCCGCGCGGACGGATGGAACCGCGCTGGTCCTGATAAGGATAGGCACAGGCGCTGAGGGGGACAAAATCCACCACGGGACTGGTCTCGGTGAGCGGAAGCCTTACGTATGGTTTCCCTGTGGAGAGCGTGCCCAGTTGCGGGTCGGTGTTGATGCGATCCAGCGGTGCGGCAAACTCACTGCAGTTGCCAATGCTCTGGACCACATTGTATCCCAGCGAACGCAGGTTGCCGCTGCTGTCATCCTGGCAGTCGTTGAGAACCTGGCTTGACAACTTGTTGTATCCCAGAGCAGAACTCTGCACAAAAATGCGCGTCTGCAAACCTGAGGCATTGTACACGCCGCCGCCTTTCCCTGTCCCGCCTACCTGATTCCCGGTAATGGTTGCATTCTTGAGCGAGACATTGCTCTTATTTTCGGCATAGACAGCCCCGCCATTCCCGCCCGATCCAGCAATACCGCCGCCCACTTTTGTGCCTCCCGCACCGGTCTTGTTGCCGTCCAGCGTGGAGTGGATGGCCACGATTCTGCCCTCACCGGCATTGAAAATGGCGCCGCCATGACCACCTCTTCCCGGGTTGACCGATGATCCACCCGCACGGGTTTCGTTGCGGACAAAACTGGCAAAGCGTACTTCCTGGACGGTGCCGGTATTGGCAATGGCACCACCCGAACCGCCGTTCCCGCCCCCGCAATTTCCAGAGAGATCGGAGGCGCCCAATCCAGTCTTGTTGGCTTCAAAGATGACATTCACCAAAATGCCGATATTGCCGCTGTTATAAATGGCGCCGCCTGAACCACCGTTGCCCCCCACGCTTTCACCACCACATTTGGCGCCGTAACCGGTATAGTTTCCCAGAAAAGTGACATTCTGCATGACCCAGAGGGCAGGTGCGCCGGGAATCTGAAGGGTACCCACGTTCGCCAGCGCGCCGCCATTCCCGCCACTGCCTCCATCCCCGTAGATACCGCCCGTTCCGCCATTACCGGTGGCATTGGCTTCAAACACAGGATATTCCGGGTTCAATTCAATCAGCGGGCTGATGATCCTGCCTTCATTGTAAATGGCACCGCCGTTGCCGCCGTTGCCGCCATTGCCCACGCCAGCCACGCCGCCGTTTCCGGTTTTATTTTCTTTAAAGCGAACATACAGCGGGGCGGCGTCCTCATTGCCAATCTCAGCCGTGCCCGCGTTGAACACAGCGCCGCCATTGCCGCCATGTCCACCGTTGAAGTTCACGCTCTGCCCACCGTTGCCGGTCTGGTTGTAAGAAAAGGTCACATTATCCATCTTGTCAATGATGCCTGCATTGGCAATGGCACCTCCCGAGCCGCCATTGCCCCCATTGCTCTCAATGGATGCCGCACCATTGCCGGTCGCGTTTTGCGAGAAGAGCACATTTTCCAGACGGAGAACAGATTGAGCATTGTTGAAAATGGCTCCCCCTAAACCGGCGCTCCCTCCAGGAGGCGCACCGTTGCCGGTGGAATTTCCCACAAAATTTACATTGTTCAGGACGGCAGTGCCATCATTGTACAATCCGCCCCCTGCCCCCGAGGCATAGCCATCTCCACCAGTGCCGGTCGCGTTATTGCTGACCTCTCCACCTTGAATGGTCAGCGTTGCCCCACGGGCGTTATAAATTCCACCGCCATCCCCGCCCTGATTGCCCGTGCCGTTCCCTCTACCGGTTGTGTTGCCGGATACGATCGTATTCTGCAACATGAGGGTACCGGTGTTATAAAGACCGCCGCCAAAACCACCCGGAACCTGTGAGATTGCATCGGAAGTCCTGTTGTTGATGACTGCAACATTCCTGAGGGTTAAGTTCCCCCGATTGCGAATGCCCCCGCCACCATCGGTGTGCTCACCCGCTTTGCCGTTTTGCAAGGTCAGATCAGAAATGGAAACGGTGGCTAAGGGATGGATATCCAGCACGCGATCCCGTGGATTAGACTCATCGAGGTAGGCATCGAGCACAATCGAAGCCGGATCTGCCGGGTTACCCATAAGGCTCAGGGTCAGCGGGTAAGGCTCACCGGTATTGGGAATACGCGCGCCGATATCGAAATCGCCGAGAGCATTCAGTTCTTCCCCTGACCCCGCCAGATCAGGATTAACGGCAATGACACAGGGGGTATCGCTTGTACAGGCAAGTGCCTCATCAAAGACGATTTCAAATTGATAGGTGTTGTCGGGGTCACTGGAAGCAAGTTCGTAGGCGTTGGCATTCACCAGCATGATGGCAGAACGGAGTGTGCAATCCCCCGGTACCTCTGTGCAGGCATTCAACCACCCCGGTTCGCCGTTTGCGTCATCCGGGGGCAGAGTATCATCCAGCCTGTCCACCACGTAACGGATAGTCACTACCGCTGCCCTGGCTGGTGTGGAGAAGGACAATAACCATCCCAGCAGGATGAACAGGCTCAGCAACACGCGAAAAACTTTTTGCCCGCCATTCATGGCATTCTGTACCTCCGTGGAATTTGATCCATTGTGATTATACGGAATGCCAGTTGTCTGTGACCTTACAGTTTTTTTACCTGCGTAAACTGGAAAGGACAATCATCGCGCGGCGCACCAGTTCAGCGCGGGTTCCGGCATCAAAGCGGCGTTTCAAATCGGCAACGTACAGATACACCGTGCGGGTGGAAATGCGTAAACGGTGCGCAATCTGGCGGGTGGTCAGCCCATCTGCCAGCCCCTTAAGCACTTCCATTTGACGACGACTGAGATTTGGGAGATAGGGTTGCACCACCGCGCGCGGCTCCGCGCGGGTGATCAGCACCATATCCTCAATTTGCATGGCTCTCAGGTCAGCACAGGGCAACTCATGGAAAGGCGCCGGCGGAATCCATTCTCCCCGCTGGAGCGCCTCAAGGATGGCTTCGGCAGGCTGTCCTTCTTCCAGCCAGAGCAGGGTATGGGGATCAGGGAGAAAAAGAATGCGCGTCATGCTGATTGAATCCCGGTTTAATTATAGAAATTTTGTTCTATTATGACAGAGTTTAGGGAGAAGTCAAGACCCAACCCCAAAAACCGCTTGAAAAAAAAACAATATTGATTACCATGAAAACATGAACCAAATTCGAAGAATTTTCTGGACGGTGCTGTTTCTGGCGGGATGGAGCGCCTGCAGTGCTCCACCTTCACCAGCCACCCCAATTCCATCCGAGCCCCTCTATCTTACGCCAACACACACATCCACTCCAGAGCATACCCCCATGGCGCCAGAGGATATGGTTTCCTGCGATATTCTCACCCGGCCCGCGTCGGGATTGAACGACGTGCTGGACTGTACAGAACAAAGCGGTATGATCTGGATTACCTTCCGTGTGCCATACAGGGAAGCCATCGGCGATTTCTACCGCTGGTGTGAAGCGCAGGGATGGCATACCGTTGAGGGGGCGATTGAGGGAAGTGTGTTCCAGAAGGATAACACCCTGCTGGTGGTCTATGACCCTGAACCCGGCATAGAAGATCCACAACGAAAAACCGAACTGCCGCCCGGGACACGCGGACGAATGGCGCTGGGAATCTTCATCGCCCTTTCTGATCAGACCATACCAGGTCTCTTTCCTGGACCACCGGACTGCAACAACCTGAAGGTGCTGTTCTTCCAGCCAGAGACCGTTTTGAACTGCCGCCAGCAAGCCAGCACTACATTTCTTTATACCACCTACGAAGCCCGCGCTGTCCTGTTGATGATGTATACCATACTCAAACAGGCAAACTGGCAAGTCTCCACCTGGGACTGGGCGCTGCATCGCACCGTATGGAAACAGGGTGAAACCACTCTGTTTCTGGAAGCCCTGTTCCCCAATGCCGCTGCGCTGATGGGCGACCGCTTTCCACCGATGGCGCGCTCCCGGCTGGAGTGGCGGGTGACTTCTCCGTAATGCTTTGAAGGAAATTTTCACACACTCAAGAAGGGTGATTCAGACAATCACCCTTCTTTTTATGGCAGGTTAACCCGTATTCAGGTAGCAGGATGGATGAAATTCTGAGCCTTTTTATCTAGAATAAAGATGGTTTTACTCGGATTTCAACCTGGGGAGGATGCCCGAATGCGTCAAACGCCCCTTTTTCGTAAAGTGTTAATCGCCTCGGCGAACCCGCTGTTTGGAAAAGGTCTTCAGCAAATTTACCGCCAGCGCTTTGAAGCGGTGGAGTTTTTACTCACCTCCAGCATGGAAGAGACCCTGGCACAGTTAGACCGCTGGCAACCGGACCTGGTCATTGTGGATTACGACGATAAAACCATTCACCGCGAAGAATTCCTCAGTCATTTCATCACAGGGCAACATCCCATGCAGGTCATGCTGGTTTCGCTCCGTGAAAGTGGCGCGGTGGTGGTGTACGACCGCAAGACACTTACCCCTGCTCAGGCAGATGCATGGCTGAGCGATTTTCAATCCAATCCCCCATCCAAAAGGAGTCATCCCATGAAGGGAAATACCCGACATCTCTTCATCGCCGGAGGGCTGGTGATTGTGGCAACAGCGCTGATGTACTTTGCCCTGTTGGGAATCAACCTGCTTCCCGATCAGGCATCCACACAGGCGCAAGCCATTGATCGCCTCTTCAACGCACACTTTTTCATGATTGCCCTGTTGTTTTCCTTAATCACCGTTTTTATCGGCTACAGTTTGTTTGCCTTTCGCAGTAAACCCGGCACGGAAGATCAACCCGGCGCCAACATGAAGGGTAACAATACCCTGGAAATCATCTGGACGCTCATTCCGCTGGCAACCGTACTGATCTTCTCGTTCTTCGGCGCACGCAATCTGGCAGAGACCCGCGTTGCCGACCCGCAAGCCATGGAAGTAAAGGTTATTGCCCGGCAATGGGACTGGGTTTTTGAATACCCTGCTTACGGAATCAAATCCAACGAACTGGTTCTGCCCGTCAACCGTCAGGTATTGCTCAAACTGACTTCGCTGGACGTGATTCACTCATTCTGGGTGCCAGAGTTCCGCGTCAAACAGGATGCTCTGCCGGGGGAAAATCTGGTCAAAGAACTGCGCATCACTCCAATTAAAGAAGGTAATTACACAGTGATGTGCGCAGAACTGTGCGGTGGTGCACACGCCAACATGAACCGCCCGGTTGTGGTGGTCAGCAAGCAGGAATTTGACGCCTGGGTGTCCAGCAAAGTCAATGCCGTGACCGCCGACCCGGTGGAGCGGGGCAAACGCTGGGCAGAACTGAGCGGCTGTCTGTCCTGTCATTCGGTGGATGGCACCAAACTGGTGGGACCAACGTGGAAAGGCGCTTACGGGCACACTGTGGAACTGACAGATGGAACCACGCTCATCTCCGATGACGCCTATCTTTACACGTCTATTGTCAACCCGGCATCCCAACTGGTCAAAGGCTATCCCAACTCCATGCCTGGCAACTATGCGGACCAGTTGAGCGATGAACAGATTCGCGACATCATCGCATACATCAAGTCTCTCAAATAACCGAGAGGAGGAGGCTTTATGAGAAAGATATTCCAATACGGACTGGTGCGGGGAATTTTTGGACAGATTCTCGGTATGGCGCTGGGGTACGGTCTGGTCACCGTTCTGCAGTTGCTTTCAGGCGCCCGTCTGCGCGCCGAACCTGCCTGGGTGGTGGGTGGGGCATTTGGCGCCATCGGTTTTCTGATTGCTTTGGGCGCGTTCACCGACTGGTTCCGCATGGCAAAGGGCGAAAACGTCCCTGAGCCGGAAGAAATCGAAGAGCCGCAGGGAGGAAAACGCTACTGGGGGCTTTCCTACGATCACAAGGTGATCGGCGTGCAGTATGGTTTCCTCTCCCTGTTCTTACTGGTGCTGGGCGGACTGTTTGGGCTGATCTTCCGTACCGAACTGCTGGCGCCGCAACTGCAATTCCTTTCGTTTAACCTGTTCAATACCCTGATCGGGTTGCACGGCATGGTGCTGATTGCCTCCATCCTGATGGGGATTGCCGCCATCTCCAACTACATCATCCCCCTGCTGATTGGCGCACGCGATATGGCGTTTCCACGTTTGAACGCCTTTTCCTTCTGGGTAGCCGTGCCCGGCGCGTTAATTCTGGTGTGGAGCCTGGCGCTGGGTGGCTTTGAAACCGGCTGGACGGGCTATCCGCCGCTCTCTATCCGCGGGCCAATGGGTGTGCAGATGTTCTTTCTGGGGGTGTGGTTAGTGGGATGGTCCTCTATCCTGGGCGCGCTCAATCTGATTGCCACCATCCTGCGTATGCGCACCCCGGGCATGTCCATGTTCCGCATGCCCATTCTGGCATGGAGCGTGCTGGCAACATCCATTATTGCCCTCACCGCCACGCAGTTAATTGGCTTATCCTTTCAACTGGTGCTGTTTGAACGCCTCCTGGGGATGGGTTTCTTTGAACCCTCCAACGGCGGCAATCCCATTCTCTTCCAGCATCTGTTCTGGTTCTACTCGCACCCCGCTGTTTACATCTTTGTCCTGCCCGGACTGGGGGTAATCAGCGAACTGCTACCGGTATTCGTGCGCAAACCCCTGTTTGGCTATAAATGGGTGGCAATGTCTTCGCTGGGAATTGCTCTGGTGGGATTCCTGGTTTGGGCGCACCACATGTTCGCCGCAGGGATGGAGGAATACCTGCGTGTGCCCTTTATGTACAGCACTCTGCTGGTGGCGGTGCCTACCGGCGTAAAGTTCTTCTCATGGACGGCAACCATCTGGCAGGGGAACATCCGCCTGCGCGTGCCCATGCTGTTTATACTGGGCAGCATCATCATCTTCCTGCTGGGCGGCATCACCGGGCCCATGCTGGGTACCGTATCTACCGACTTACACCTCACCGATACATATTATGTGGTGGGTCATTTCCACGCCACCATGTTTGGCGGCTACATCTTCCCCTTCTTTGCGGCGCTGTATTACTGGTTTCCCAAAATTACCGGGCGGCAGATGAGCGAGAAACTGGGACAATGGCAGTTCTGGTTGCTCTTTATCGGCTTCATGGTCATGTCGCTGGGACAAATGCGCATTGGAATGCTGGGCATGCGCCGCCGCATTGCCGATTACGACCCTGCCATGGGCTTCCAGATCCCCAACATCATCATCACCCTGGCAGGGTTCATGGTGGCAATCTCCGTGCTTATTCTCTTCATCAACCTGTATCGCAGTGCCCGCTTTGGCAAGGTCGCTGTGGGCAACGTCTGGCAGTCTCGCTCACCGGAATGGCAAATCCCCTCTCCGACACCTCAGCACAACTACCCCGTTCCTCTGCGGGTGGTGGGCGAGCCGTATGACTACGCCGGTGGAAGTGAGCAGTACGTAGAACTGGATGGCGCGGCGCCTGCAGCGCACGCGGCTGACTGATAAAAGGGAGAATACGAGATGGAAACTTCGCATGATCAGGAAAAGAAAATGGAACTTCGCCGCGGGGTGCTGGTCTTTGTGGTACTGGCAGTGTTGACTGTCATCGAGTACTTTCTGGGCACTCACGGTGCTCCCGGCATCTTCCTGTGGTTGATTGCCCTGCTAAAAGCAGGTCTGGTGATCTGGTTTTATATGCACATTCAACGCGCATTCCGCGAAGAAGGAGGACATTAAATGGCAACGCAAACCTCCGCGGTGGAACACATGCACTCTTACGCGTACAAGCTGCGCACGTCCCGCATCGGACTGTGGCTGTTCATCCTCTCCGATTCGTTTGTGTTTGCAGGGTTACTGGTAACGCGCTTCTACCTGCTGGGTGGACACCGCCCTGAACTGGAACAAATGGTGGGGGTGATCGTCACCTCGGTTTTACTCATTTCCAGTTTCTTCATGAACCGCGCCGAAGTGGAAATTTCACGCGGGAACCGGAAAGGCTTCATCACCAGCACCGCCATCACCATGGCGCTGGGTATTGCCTTCTTGATTGGTGTGGTGGGCGTGGAGTGGCAAATCGCTCCTTTCGGTCCCGCCGATGGCGCACAGGGGGCGGTGTTCTACATGATGACGGGCATGCACGCCTTTCATGTGCTGACCGGTGTGGTCTTCCTCGGCATCATCCTGCGCAACGGTCTGCGCGGACACTACAGCCCTGAACGTCACTGGGCAGTGGAAGCGGCGGCAAACTACTGGCACTTTGTGGATGTGGTGTGGATTTTCTATTATCCAGCGCTGTACCTGATCGGAACGCTATGAGAAAGTATGCTTTCTGGCTGGGGCTTGGGGTTTTCATCGCCCTGCTGGCTGTGGCAGGGCTGGCGCTGGCGCAACCGTATCGCCTGCGTGGCTCCATTATAGACCCACCCCAGCCAGCCCCGCCAATTGACCTGAACGGCTTCGACCTCTCCGCTCAACGCGGCAAGGTGGTGCTGATTTTCTTTGGGTACACCACCTGCCCGGACGTCTGCCCGGCAACACTGGGGGAGATGAAGCAGGTCCTCCAGCGACTGGGAGCACAGGCAGAGCGGGTTCAGGTCGTATTCGTCACCGTGGATCCCCAGCGGGATACCGCCGAAAAGATGCGCACGTACACAGCAGCGTTTGATCCGCGTATTACAGGAGTGACCGGCACAGAAGAAGATCTGCAACCCATCTGGCAGGCGTACGGTGTGTACCGGGAGATCCGGCAGGGCGGCACAGCGGCGGGCTATCTGGTGGATCATTCGGCGCGGGTTTATCTCATCGACACCGAAGGGATGCTCCGGGCAACCTATTCATTTGGAACGCCCGTAGAAGATATTCTTTCCGATGTTCGTTTTTTGCTCAAACCATGAAGATGTGGAAAGCCGTTACCCTTCGCCTGATTTTCTCGCTCATCCTAGGTATGCTGGGGGCATGGGGGGTGAATGAGATTTCCTACCAGTTGCTCAAAGACCCGAATGCCCGCGATCAGGCACGGCGCATTGAACTGGTCATCCCCAGCGGGACGGCTGAGAAAATTGCCGCGGGTGAGCCGGTGCTGTCTCTGCCAGAAAAGATGACTTTTGTGGAAGGCGATTTACTGGTGGTAAAAAACCTCGATTCGGTCAGCCATCAATTAGGTCCAGTGTGGGTACCGCCGCAATCCAGCGGGGTGCTGGAAGTGGGCAAAGCCAATACCTATCAGTATGCCTGCACCTTCCAGACTTCGCGGTTGTTTGGCATTGAGGTCAAACCCAACCTGACGACGGAAACGCGTATTCAGGGATTGGTCCTGATGGGATTGCCCTCGGCGGCAATGCTGTGGCTGTACAGTTTTCTGATTTTTCCTGTCCGTTCGCGGGAGGAATCCTCCTCATGAAAACTGCTGCGCTGACCCAGGAAAGACGAACGACACATCCCTTCTTCAGTCTGCGCTGGCTGGGCACCACTGTGCTGGTACTGCTTGCCGCCGCAGTGATGGTGCGCCTGGGTTTGTGGCAACTTGACCGGCTGGAACAACGCCGTGCCCGTAACGCCCTCATCCTTCAAAACGCCAGCGCTCCAGTGTTGAACCTCAACAACGCTCTGTTACAGGGTGAAACCCGCTGGGAGGAAAAAGCATTCCGTCTGGTGGAAGTCAGCGGTGTTTACCTATACGAAGAAGAGGTTCTCTTGCTCAATCAGGTCTGGGAAGGACAGCCGGGGTATCACCTGATTACCCCCCTGCACATCACCGGAACAGACACGGTAATCCTCGTTGATCGCGGCTGGATACCGCTGAATCAGGGAGATGAGAATCAGCGCGCCGCCTATCGCCTCCCGGGCGAGGCGCGCCTTCAGGGACGGCTGATGCCCTCCCAAATGGAACCCCGCTGGGGCGGCGGGGGCGACCCTGTGCTTCCCGAAGGCGGCAGACTGACGGCGTGGAAATGGCTCAACGTGGAGCGTATATCCCGACAGATATCCGGCAGACTTTTACCGGTGTATATGCTGGCGCTTCCCGATGACTCAACATCCGCTTTACCCTATCGTGCAGACACCTCCATCGAGGTGAGCGAAGGTTCACACCTGAGTTATGCCCTGCAATGGTTTTCTTTCGCACTTATTTTGCTGGCAGGATACCCTTTTTATGTACGCAAACACCTTTCGGAATCCGCTTAAATCTTTCCGCTGGCTCATCGGGCTGGCGCTGGTGCTCACCCTCGCCATGATGACCGCAGGCACGCTGCTCCGCCTGAACAGCGGGGCGCAAGCCTGCCCGGATTATCCCACCTGTTACGGGTCCTTTGCTTTACCCGCAGACCCGGCACAAGCCACCTCCATGCTTCACCGGTGGCTGGCGGGGACGTCTTTCCTGGCACTGCTGGGAGCGCTGATTGTGGCGGGAGTGCATCTGCGCGCTCAACGCGGCATTCTGATCGCCACCCTTACCGCTACCGCTTTGTTTGCGATTCAAATTCCCCTGGGAGCCATTCTGGTCCTCGGTATGGCGGCACAGATGTCTTCTGCCCTGCACTTCCTGCTCTCCATGCTGGCGCTGGGCGCATTGACTGCAGCATTTGCACTCACTCATCAAATCTCGCCTGCCCCCACCCATGCCCTGCGCTTTACCTCACCCTTTGCCCGCCTGACCCTGTGGAGCAATGCGGCAGGACTGGCATTGTTAACCAGCGGAGCGCTGGTCAGTGCGCTGGATGCCGGAAAAGCCTGCGCAGAATTTCCGGTATGTCTGCCCACGGAACCGCTCGGCTGGCTGGCGCTGGTACACCGCGCCCTGATGCTGATCACAGGGACACTGGTGAGCGTGCAGTTTGTTCTGGCGTGGCGTTCGCAACGCAGTCAAACGCTGACCCTGCCTGCCGTGACAGCAGGATTCATCCTCTTCTTCGGGCAGGGATTGATGGGAGCGCTGATGGTTTTGCGCAATTTTCCGGTTGAACTGGTGGGTGTCCATGCACTTGCCACCGCCGGATGGATAATCGCGAATACGCTGAGCCTGCTGGCAGTGGGACTGGCAGGACGCACGGCAGAGGACGAATCACTTGAAACCCGGGAAACGCTCCCTCTGCGAGAGCGTCTGGGCGACTTCTACCGCCTGAACAAACCCATCATTGTCCTGCTCCTGCTGGTGACAACCTACGCAGGAATGGTGGTAGGTGGAAAGCGCCTGCCTTCGCTGGAATTGACCTTCTGGACAATGCTGGGTGGCGCCCTGGCGGCAGGCGGAGCAAGCGCGCTGAATCAATACATTGACCGCGAGGTAGACAAAGCCATGCAGCGTACCGCCAAACGCCCTATCCCCTCCGGACGGATGAAACCTGCCGAGGGACTGGCTTACGGCATTGCCGCCTGTCTTGCCGCCTTCTTCCTGCTGGCAGGGTTTGTGAATTTGCTGGCGGCACTGCTCTCACTGGCGGGCATGGTGTACTATGTGATTCTGTACAGTCTGTGGCTCAAACATGCCACTGTGCAGAACATCGTCATTGGTGGCGGCGCCGGGGCAATTCCGCCGCTGGTAGGCTGGGCGGCGGCAACCGGCAGTCTGAACATCCCCTCGCTGTTTCTCTTTGCCATCATTTTCTTCTGGACCCCGCCGCATTTCTGGGCGCTGGCGCTGGTGCGCCGCAACGATTACGCCCGCGGGGGTGTCCCCATGTTGCCGGTGGTGAGAGGGGAAATGGAAACACGCAAACAGGTGTTCATCTACACCCTGGAACTGGTCGGGCTGACACTGCTCATCCCCCTGTTCAATCTGGGGGGCAGTATTTACCTGATTTCTGCGCTGGTGCTGGGTTTGTGGCTCATTGGCGTGGCATGGCGGGTGCTGAAACAGGGGGGAAATAAAATCGCCTGGACGATGTACCGCACCTCCAGCATGTATCTGGCTTTCCTCTTCCTGGCAATGGTCATTGACGTGCTGGTGTGAAGCACCTGTTTAAATAAAAGCCAAACGCTCCCTTGAGACCAGGGAGCGTTTTTATTCCAGATGTTCTTTGATTTTTTGCGCCAGTTCCGGGGTAATGCCCGGGGCGGCGGTTAATTCTTCCAGACTTGCCTGCCGGATGGCTTCCAGCGAACCGAAATGCTGTAACAACCAGCGGCGGCGCGCGGGACCAATGCCGGGAATGGCATCCAGCACGCTCGCCATGCCCTGTCGGGTGCGCTGTTTGCGGTGCGCCGTAATGGCAAAGCGATGGGCTTCATCACGGATCCGCTGAAGCAGGTACAACCCCTGCGAGTGCCGCGGCAACAGGATAGACTCACTGCGCCCCGGCAGAAAGAGTTCTTCGTTTTGTTTGGCAAGTCCCACCACCGGCACTTTTCCGGACAAACCAAAGGATTCCAGCACCTTGACAGCGCGGCTCAGTTGCCCCTTTCCGCCGTCCACAATCAGCAGATCAGGCAGAATGGTGAAAGCAGGGTCCAGTTTGGCACCGGGTTCAAACTGTCCTTCCTGCGCCGCCTGCCAGCGTTTGAAGCGCCGGCTGAGGGCTTCTTCCATACTGGCAAAATCATCCGGACCCTGGACCGAACGAATGTTGAAATGACGATAGTTTTTCTTGCTTGGCACGCCCTGCTCAAACACCACCATGCTGGCAACAGTGGCTGTGCCCTGCGTGTTGGAAATATCGAAACACTCGATTTTGTTCGGCGGAGCGGGCAGGTTGAGGGCTTGCTGAATCTCCGCCAGGGCTTGCTGCTGCTTGTTGGTATCGGCTTCCCACTGCGCCCGCAAAGCGGAAAGAGTCTCAATGGCGTTTTCAGTTGCCATCTCCACCAGTTCGCGTTCCTCGCCATGATGCGGCACCACCAGTTGCACCTTATCCCCTCCGCGACGGGTTTTCAGCCACTGCTCGATGATCTGGGCTTCTTCGACCTCATGGGGCAAGAGCACCTGATCGGGCAGGGTTGCCGCTTCGGAGTAGAACTGCTTGATGAACTGCGCGACAATTTCGGCTTCCTTTTCCTCCTGCGTCCCCTCCAGGATGAAGTACTCCCGCCCGATTAATTTCCCCGAGCGGATGAAGAAAATTTGCACACAGGCTTCTCCGTTGGTGCGGGCAATGGCGATGACATCGGAGTCCATCTGTTTGCTGGAGATGACACGCTGTTTTTCGACAATTTTCTCAATGGCAAAAATCTGGTCGCGGATGGCGGCGGCGCGCTCGAACTGCAGGGCTTCGGCTGCTTCTTCCATCTCTTTTTGCAGGCGGGTAACGATGGGTTCAGTGCGCCCCTGCAGGAAGTCGCACAGGTCTTCGATCATCCTGCGGTATTCGGCTTGACCGATAGCGCCGATACAGGGCGCGGTGCACAGTTTGATATCGTAATACAGGCAGGCACGGGCATCCTTGCCGGTGATTTCACGATCACAGGTCAGATAAGGGAAGATGCGACGGAGGACGTCAAGAGTCTGGTGTACCGCCCACACGCTGGTGTAGGGTCCAAAATAACGTGAGCCGTCCTGAACCATCTGGCGCGTGACGGTAACTTTGGGGAAAGGTGCCGCCCAGTGCACTTTGATGTAGGGGTACCGCTTGTCATCCTTGAGACGGATGTTGTAGCGCGGGCGGTATTTCTTAATCAGATTCATCTCGAGGATGAGCGCCTCGAGTTCGCTTTCCACTACAATCCAGTCAATATGCGCAATGTGGCGCACTAACTGGCGGGTTTTGAAATCCTTGGGACTTTCGTTGAAATAGGAACGCACCCGGTTGCGCAGGTTGACTGCCTTGCCCACGTAAATGACTTCCCCGGCTTCGTTCTTGTAGATATAACAGCCGGGACGGGTGGGAAGGTTATCTAAAATTTGCTGAAGGTGCTCAGAGATGGCTTTCATCGCACGTCCGAATCATCCCAGAGTCATGGCGCAACCATCGGCGCGGGGATCGGAGCCTGCCCACAGCACCCCCTGTTCGGGGTCTCGATAAATGACCTGCCCGCGTCCAAACAGGGTGCGCCCGCTTCCGCTGACCGGGCGGATGTTATGCCCGCGATCTGCCAGTGCCGCCATGCTCTTCACCGGAATCCCCTCTTCCAGCGCCACCACACTGCCGCTTTCATCCGGCTCGATGCAGAAACGTGGACGATCAAGAGCCGCCTGCGGGTCCAGATGGTCATCCACCAGTGCCACCGCCACCTGTAGATGCCCCTGCGGCTGCATGAAACCGCCCATTACCCCGTAGCAGGCAAACAGGCTGTCATCCTCTTCGCGGGTTGCCATTGCCGGGATAATGGTGTGATAGGGACGCTTGAAAGGTGCCACCTGATTGGGATGCCCCGGAATCAGACTGAAGTTGTGCCCGCGGTTTTGCAAACTGAAACCCCATCCGCGCGGAACAATGCCTGTCCCAAATCCCATGTAGTTACTGTTAATGAACGAGCAGGCATTCCCCTGCGCATCCACCACTGCCAGATAGACGGTATCGCTGGAAGCAAACGGCACCCCATGACGCACTGTCGGATTGGCGCGCGCCGGGTCAATGAGTTTACGGCGTTCCTCTGCATAGGCTTTGGAGAGCAACTCCTCCAGAGGAATACGGGAAAATGCCGGATCTGCCACATAATGCCGGGCATCGGCAAACGCCAGGCGCATGGCTTCGATGAGCAAATGCAGGCGTTCAGGTGAGAGCGGATCCAGGCGGTGTAAATCGTAGGTTTCCAGCAGGTTCAACGCCATCAAAGCGGCAATGCCCTGACCGTTGGGCGGGCACTCCCAGAAGCGAACGCCGTGATAGGTTACACTGATGGGTTCTTCCCAGGTGCTTTGATGTGCCGCCAGATCCTCAAGGGTCAGGCACCCCCCTGCCTCGCGCACCACCTCAACAATGGCATGGGCAATTGCACCCCGATAGAAGGCATCCTTGCCTTCAATGGCGATCATGGTCAGCGCCTGCGCCAGGCCGGGGTTGCGGAAAATCTCTCCCGCGCACGGACCCCGTCCAGTGAGGGTTAATTCCAGCCCGTTCACCGCCGAAGCCAGTTGCTGGGTAGCGGCACGCTGCCAGAGATATGCCGTCTGAGGCGCAACGGGGAAGCCTTCCTGTGCCAGTTCCACAGCAGGGCCCAGCACTTTAATCATCGGTAAGCGCCCAAAGCGCTCTACCGTATCACACCATGCGGCGCATGCCCCCGGAACGGTGATGGTGTATGGATGAAACCGCGGTAGCGTCTGCCCAAAACCCTCGGCCTGGAGACGCTCCAGCGTCAACGCGGCTGGAGCACGCCCCGAGCCGTTTAGCGCATACACCTTGCGAGTGCTGGCTTCGTAGTAAAGGCAGAATGCATCTCCGCCCAGGCCAGTACTGCCCGGTTCCGTCACATTAAGCGCTGCAGCAGTAGCCACAGCGGCATCGGCGGCATTTCCACCCATCGAAAGTACCTTTAACCCGGCGGCAACGGCAAGCGGCTGAGAGGCAGCGACTATGCCATACCGGCTGATGACCGGCGAACGGCGTGAGGTAAATTCAAATAAATTGCTCTCCATAGCAATTTGATTCTATCATCAATCCAGACCGGTTACAGATGTGAAGTCCATCCTTGCAGTTGCACAACAATTGGATTGAAAACGCTTGCAGCCCACAAAATCTCCGATTAAGATAAAATAAAGAGGACTTTGTTTTCAGGAACGTGGATGCTGGCAACTCTTCCAGGTCGTAGTTTTCCACTCGGTGCAACCATTTCCCCCAAGGGTGTCAATTTCAGCCTTTACTCCCGCGGGAGTACGCGGGTTGACCTGTTGCTGTTCGATTCTGCCGACGATGCCAGACCGGCAGAGGTCATTCCCCTGGATCCGCGTAAGAATCGCACCTTCCATTACTGGCATGTCTTTGTTCCCGGGCTTAAGGCAGGGCAAATCTACGCCTACCGGGTTCACGGCCCCTTTGCTCCAGAGAAGGGATTGCGCTTCGATCCTGCCAAAGTCCTTCTTGATCCTTATGGAAAAGCGGTCGTGTTCCCACGCCAGTACGATCGCAGGGCAGCATGCCAGCCGGGAGATAACACCCCCTATGCGCTGAAAAACGTGGTGGTGGATACCTCCACCTATGACTGGAACGGCGATTATCCCCTGCACCGCCCCTTTGCCCGCACGGTGATTTACGAAATGCACGTGGCGGGCTTTACCCGTCACCCCAGTTCCGGAGTTCCCGAAGGAAAGCGCGGCACGTTTGCCGGGTTGATCGAGAAAATACCCTACCTGGTTGATCTGGGCATCACCGCGGTAGAACTTTTGCCAGTGTATGCCTTTGACCCGCTGGATGCACCGCCCGGATTGAGCAACTACTGGGGGTACAGTCCCATTTCGTTCTTTGCCCTGCATCCCTTCTACAGTTCCCGGCAGGACCCGCAAGAGGTGCTCAACGAGTTTCGTGACATGGTCAAACTGTTGCACCGCGCCGGCATTGAAGTCATTCTGGATGTGGTGTACAACCACACCACCGAAAACGGTTCGGATGGACCCACCCTGTCCTTCCGGGGCATTGCCAACGACGTGTACTACATGCTGGATTCTAAAGACCGCTCTCGTTACGTCAATTACACCGGCACGGGCAATACCCTCAACACCAACCACCCTGTCGTCCGGCGCATGATTCTCGACAGCCTGCGTTACTGGGTCTCTGAAATGCACGTGGACGGGTTCCGTTTTGACCTCGCCTCTATCCTCTCCCGCGATGAATACGGCAACCCTGTTCCCAATCCGCCCGTCCTGCTGGATATCGAGAACGACCCCTACCTGGCGGGGACCAAACTCATTGCCGAGGCGTGGGATGCAGCCGGGCTGTATCAGGTGGGGAACTTCGTGGGAGACCGCTGGCGGGAATGGAACGGCAAATTCCGCGATGACATCCGTCATTGGGTACGCGGAGATGCGGGCAGTATCTACGCATTCCCCAACCGCATGCTCGCCAGCCCCGATTTATACGGTCACGAGGAAAAAGAACCCGACCAGAGTATCAACTTCGTCACCTGTCACGACGGCTTCACCCTCAACGACCTGGTGTCCTACGAACACAAGCACAACGAAGCCAACGGCGAGAACAACCGCGACGGGCACAATGAGAATATCGCCTGCAATCACGGGGTGGAAGGTCCTTCCAACGACCCCGAAATCGAGCGCCTGCGCGAACAGCAAATCAAGAACTTTTTTGCTTACGCTCTGCTGGCATTGGGCGCACCGATGATTCAAATGGGCGACGAAGTCCGCCGCACACAGCGCGGCAACAACAATGCTTACTGTCAGGATAACGAAATTTCCTGGTTTGACTGGCGGCTGGTTGAAAAACACGCCGAACTTTTACGGTTCGTTCGGGAATTGATTCGCTTCCGCCTGCACTTTGCCTCGGACCCTGAGGACGATTTCAAATCGCTCTCGCAGATTCTTCAGGAAGCCCGCATCACCCTGCACGGCACACACCTTAACCAGCCCGACTGGAGTCCGCATTCGCACTCTCTGGCAATGACGGTCAGCAATGGCGGCGGGCGCCTCATTCACATGATTTTCAATGCCTACCACGATCCGCTGACCTTTGAATTACCCGCACTTGCCAGTGGCGGGCACTGGCGTCGTGTGCTGGACACCAGTCAGCCCTCCCCTGACGATTTAATCCCACCCTTCCGCGCACCCCGTTTACATTCCACCCACTACCGCGCCGAAGGGCGCTCGGTGGTGGTACTGGTGGCGGGACTGGACGAAGAATAACTCACCGCAAACGTTGAATTTCTTGCTGGAAAATGCGCCTCGCAATGGCAATGGTGGTGGCGTAGGTCGAATCCATGCCATAGTAGGACAGTGTGCCCGCACCCAGATTTTGCCCTTTGCTCAAGGGCGTATCCGAAGCGTAATGGAGAATGCCCAGATCGAAGGGCAGATCGCTCAGGTTGACCAGTTCATCCACCGGATGGCGCTTGGGGCGGGACATTTCATACACCGCCGAAAGGTACGGACCGGCTTCCATTTCAATATCGGCATATCCTTCACGATAAAACACGTCCATAATGCGAGAATTTTGCAGGAACGTCCCCAGCACGCACACGGCTTTCTGATTGTCCAGCACTGCTCCGTAAACAAGGTAAGGAAGCACATCCGCGGCGGTAAAGCAGTTGCGGAACAGATAGGTATTATGGGAATGCTCATCCTGTACCACAGAAGGAATCATCACATCACCGCGACGGGCGTTCAGCGTGGCGGCTTTGCCCATGATGTACACCCCCAAAATCTGTACGGCTTGCTCGGCAATCTTGGAGAGTAAATGATACGCCCCCAGCCCCAGCGGATAATCAATGTTCAGTATCAGCGCATTGCTGTGACGCAAGAAGTCCAGATCCAGTCCAGCCTGTAAACGGGGATCAAAACGGGCAGGATCAAGACGGGAAAGGTCAATCACCTGCGCTTCCAGATCAAATGAACGCTCAGAGGGAATCCGCAAAATCCCCAGGGCACGTTCCTCATCCAGTTGTTCCTGCAAGGCATGCGCCCCTGCAGGACTTTGCTGGTATTTCTTTAAGGCATAGTACAGAAAATTTTCGCGGCTGGAACGTACCTGCCCCTTCTGGATATCGCGCCACTCATTTTTCAATTCCGGACTGGACTCCTCGATAAACCGGGCAATGGCATCTTCATGCCGCAGGGCATACCCGGAAAGCAGATTGACAAGGCTGTGGGTATTGCTGGAGATGAAGTACAACGGACGTTCGCCCAGTTGCGGGCATACTGTTTCCAGGTGTTCCCACCACAGGTGTGTGGCACGCTGATAGGCGCTTAACGAACCCGAGAGCAACCTCACCCCCAGATTCATCTTTTGCGCACGAATGCGCTCCAGCATGGCTGTAAACTGTCCCCCCCACAGGGTGCGCAGACGCCCCAGATCTTCCACGCTGAGCCGCAGCACATCCGCCAGACGCAGGAAACGCTGTGGATCTACCGCCGCATCTGCCAGTGATTCGCCTTCCGGCACAGCAGAAAGCAGCAAGCGCATCTTGTTCCACTCAATCTGGTAGGCAGTCAGAGCAGGCAAAATATCCTCGATATCAGATCGCGAAGCGATGTAACATGCCAGGGTGCTCTGTCCATCGAAGAAACAGCGCCGCCGCCGCGCCCGGGCGGTGACTTCCTGCCAGGTTTCGATGTTACCATAACCATGGCGCATGAAAACTTCCTGGCTTTGCCCAAGGATGACCGAACGCACAGCGGGCATGCAATCGGGCAGGCGCAACATGGCATAGATGAATGCCGAGAGGTCGGGTTGAGGATCACGCGCATGCGGATGGAGCAGGGAATTCATGCCCGCATGGGCTTCTTCCAGCGTGCGGATGGATACCTCTGCGGTAGAACGCAGCAGAGAATACAATGTGGCACGGTACAGTTTAATTTCTTCGCTGGTAGCACTGGGGACAGTTCTTTCCATGGTGAGGATTATAACGCAGAGTGAGGAACGCCGGAAAAACAAATCGCAAGACTAAATATGCTATATTTTATCCAAATAATGATATAATAAATTGGTAACCTAATAAAAGTACAGGAGGCAAAAAGATGTCTGAATGCGCTTGTGGCGGTACCTGCGGGTGCGGCAGTCATACTGAAGAGACGACCGTATATCTCTCGCGCGAAGAATACATTGCCCGGTTAGAGCAATATTTACTGGATTTGAAAGCGGAAATTGCTGCAGTGGAGGCTGAACTGGTAGAACTGCGCCAGACAGCATAATTTTCCCCACCGTTTAATGGTTTACCGGTAGAGCCCCCTGAAATGCACAAACATCTCAGGGGGCATGTTCGTCAGGGCGTCATCCCGGGAAGCAAAGCAGGCAGGACTTCGTTAATGAAGCGGGCAATTACCGGAGCGATGAAGATCAAATACCCCACGAACAGGAATGCTGTAACAATTAATTGAATCACAAAGAAGTGCCCGTACACGGTCAGGGCGCGAATCCAGAAACTGCGGCTGACCAGACCCGTGCGGGGCCATTCCTGCCGTAAGAGGTTGACCACGCTGCGGTTGGTGCTGGAAACTTCCTCCATGGCGCTGCGCAAGGCGGAATTTTCATCTTCCAGCACGCGAATCTTGGCTTCCAGATCGTTCAGGTACTCCACCAGTTCGTTGATATTTTTGAGCTGGTTGACGGTAATAGGCATGCTTCACCTCCGTTTTTACCCGTTTTCTCCCCAGATTTTGATGAGTTGTATATAGAATTGCACCATTCGTGCCAGCGTCTCAATGGAAATGTGCTCATTGACACTGTGGATGGTCTTAAGTTCTTCCGCAGTGATCATCATCGGGCTGAGACGGTAAATTTGCTCGCATATGGGTTGATAATGACGGGCATCGGTGGCGCCGGCAACCAGATATGGCGCACTGATGGCTTCAGGATAAACCTGCCCGAGTGCCTGAAGAATACCCTGAAACGCCGCCGAATCGGTGGGAGAAACCCGGGAGGCTTCCCATGCCCTACCCTGTGGCAGATTAATCTGCACAGCATCATCGGCAATCACCCGCCGGGCAAATGCCACCACATCCGCAACACGATCGCCGGGCATCAGCCGGAAGTTAACCTCCGCCGTGGTGCGGGCAGGCAGGACATTATCTTTCACTCCTCCCCGGACCATTGTCACTGCCGTGGTGGTACGGATCAGCGCATTGGTGCGGGGATTGGCTCCAAGCGCACGGCTGATCAGCGGACGGAACAGCCACAGGTTGGCAAACGCCAGCCGCAGTCCAAAAGGCAAAAAAGGCGCCAGAAATTCAAACATGCGTCGTACCAGGTATAAACGTGCAGGGAAGGGCGCATTTTCCAGACGGGTGATGGCGCACGCCAGCACGCCAATGCCTGTATGTCTGGGGGGCATGGAGGAATGTCCGCCGGACGATTCCACCGTCAATTGAAGAGTGGCATACCCCTTTTCGGCAGTGCCGATGAGCGCCACAGGAAAACGCACCCCGGGAACAACCCCGCCGCTCAGAATGGCGCCGCCCTCATCCAGCACTGCCGCGAGGCGGGTATTGTACGCCTGAATACGACCGGCAATTTGCGCCGCGCCCTGAAACCCGCCGATTTCCTCATCATGTCCAAAAGCCAGCAAAATAGTGCGCACGGGTTGATAGCCCTGTTTCAAGAGGGTTTCCACTGCCTCCAGAACGGCAACCACGCTGTTTTTGGTATCCAGCGCGCCGCGTCCCCACACCGCCCCCTCTTCAATATGTCCATCAAAAGGCGGGAATTTCCAGGCATCCCGGGTTTCCGGATCAACCGGCACCACGTCCAGGTGGCCGGCAAACAGCACCGGATCGAGCGTTTCATCTTTGCCCTTCCAGATATAGAGTAAACTCAAGCGATTAACCACTTCCACCCGCAGAGTCGCATGTACGCGCGGATACAGCCGCTCCAGTTCACGGTGCAGGTTGAGGAAAGCCTGGGCATCCACAGGTTTTTCCTCCGCCTCTGAGATGGTGCGATGGCGCAGGACTGCGGCAAGATGCTCTGCCACAATCTCCCCATCCACAGCCGGCAATTCCGTTTCCGGGATGGGCGGTGGGACTTTACCAAACAGTACCGTGCGAATTAACAAAAAAGCGAGGAAAAACAACGCCAGAACCAGCGCAAGGATCCCCAGACTTTCCAGCATCTCGCACTTCCTCCTCAACAGATGACGAATTAACCTCAGTATAGCAGAATTGTTAACCGGCAAGGCAAAAAAGAGCACCAATGTTATCCATTTACTGACTATAATCATTCAGAGAGGTGATGAAATGGAAGAAATTCTTTCTTTACCCATACACGGAATGGATGGCTCCCCGTTGACCAACACCTTTTTCCGTCAAAAAGAGGGCACAGATGAACTGGCGATCTTCTTCCCGGGGCGCGGCTACACCTGCGCCATGCCCGTCCTGTACTACCCCACACGGCTGATGATTGCCCGCGGTGCGGATGCTTTGACCATTGAATATAACGCCTCGCGAGCCCCCGGTTTTGATCAACTGGATATGGAGGAGCGCCTGCGCCTGCTGGGGAATGACGCCCGCAACGCCTTTGAGGTGGCAATGGCTCAGCGCGACTATCAACGGGTGGTGCTGTTCGGGAAATCGCTGGGGTCTCTGGTGCTGGCATGGTTGCTGGTGCATGAAGCCGAGTTGCTCCACGCCACCTACGTGTGGCTTACTCCGCTGGTGCGGGTGCCTTTCCTGCGCGAAGCCGTGCGCCGTACCAAGCCCAGATCGCTCTTCATCGCCGGAGATGCTGACCCGCTGTTCGATGCAAGCGCCATGCAAGACCTGATGAAACACGGCGACTTTCATCTGCTGGTGCTGTCAAACGCCAACCACAGTCTGGAAGTGGAGGGAGACCTTGACGCCACTCTGAAAGGAATGGCGCTCATTTTGCATACGCTTGACGAATTTTTACAGAAAGGCTGATGGCTATCCCTCTTATGCGTCCCAAATCCCTGCCATGGATGGTGTTCCTGCTCGTGCGTGTGCCGCTCTTGCTGGCGCTTCCCTTTGACGGACTGCGCGGATATGGGGATTTTTATCACTTCTACCGTCTGGCGCAACTGCCGGGACTTCCTTTTGTGAATTACTGGGTGGAATTTCCGCCCCTCTTCCCCTTCCTGCTGGAAGGGCTGGTGCATCTCGCTCCCCGAGAAAACGCCTTCACATATCTCCTGGTAATTCTTTTGACCGGTGTGGATGTAGCCAGCATTGTGCTGTTCCAGCGCCTCACCGAGCATCTGTCCCTCCCCGATGGCGACACCCGCGCTGTACTCTACGCTGCGCTGATCGCCGGGCTGGCTTACACCTGGTGGTATTTTGATAGCCTGTGCGTGTTCTTCACCCTTTTGGGACTGCACGCTTTGCTCTCCTCACGTTCAGACGCTCAAACCGGCGTAATTATCGGGCTGGGTATGCTGACAAAATGGTTCCCGGCGCTTGTTCTTCCCACAATATGGCGCAGCGCGCCGCCGCGGCGGGCAATCACCATCACCCTGACGGCGCTTGGGCTGGTGGCAGCGGTGTATGGCAGTTTATGGCTTGTCTCACCGGAGTTCACCCGGGCTTCCCTGCAATCTCAATCTGCCAAAGGATCGTGGGAGACCGTGTGGGCATTGCTGGACGGCAACTGGGGCACAGGAAATTTTGGAGACCTTGCGCTTCGTTTTGATCCACAAGCCGCTGTCCAACCCATGGGCAACCCTGAGCGCATTCCTGCGTGGATTCGTTTGCTGGGCATCGGTGGATTGGGGTTTATCCTGTATTTGCGACATCCAGTGGCTTCTCCAAAAAACAGCCTGACTCTGGTGGGGCTGACATGGGCGCTTTTTTTCCTCTGGTCGCCGGGGTGGAGTCCTCAATGGGTGCTTTACCTTATCCCGCTGATTTTGCTCAGTCTGCCCCTGCGGCAGGGTTTACTGATGAGCGGCACGCTGACGCTGGTCAACCTGCTGGAATGGCCCCTTTTGCTTTCCCGGGGATGGTTCCAGTGGCTGGCACTTCCCGTTGGACTGCGCACCTTTTTGCTCATCCTGCTGGTTGTGGTATGGGTGAAGCATTCCCGTGCAACTTCTTTGCCCTCAAATCCGTATTGATTCTGGAAGGATTTTCTGTTACTCTGATTACAGATTTCTCAATAGAAAAGGAGAGGCTTCAATATGAGCGAATACACCAACACCGCCGGTCAGCGGTTGGATTTACCTGAACCTGTAGTGACCCTCTCGGGGCGCACCATGGGCGGGGCAGATTATCAGATCATTGGCACTGTGATGCAGGCGCTCACCCTGCGGATGAAACCGGGCATGGGCTTTTACACCGAGGTCGGCTCGCTTTCGTGGATGAGTCAGGGCGTGCGCATGGACACAAACCTTGGCAAAGGCGGGTTGATGGGCGCACTGGGGCGCGTGTTTACCGGAGAATCGCTGTTTGTGGTCAACTACACAGCGGAAATCGAAGGCGCCATGGCGACCTTCTCCTGCGACTTCCCCGGGAAAATTATTCCGGTCAATCTGGCGCAGGGGCAGGCAATGATTGCTCAGAAAGATACCCTGCTGGTGGCAGAACAGAGCGTCAACATGAGCATTGCCTTCCAGAAACGCCTGGGAGCGGGCTTCTTCGGCGGCGAGGGCTTCATCCTGCAAAAATTTGAGGGTCCCGGAACCTTCTTTGCCAGTTTCGACGGCGAGATCGTCGAATACACCCTGCAGCCCGGCCAGAAAATGCTGGTGGACACCGGGCACCTGGCAATGTTTGAGCCGACTGTGACCTACGATGTACAACTGGTCAAAGGGGTAAAGAACCTGCTCTTCGGCGGCGAGGGACTGTTCCTTGTCAGTCTCACCGGGCCGGGGCGCATCTGGCTCCAGACCATGCCGATGTCGAAACTGGCGGGAGCCATCCGCAAGTTCTTGCCGGCGGCAGAGGGGAAAAGTCAGGGCGGAGTGAACATCAATCTGGGCGGTTAAATCAGCATCAGGCGCCGCTTATCCGGCGCCTGATGGTTTTCTAAAAGAAACCGCTGGACTACCTTGCCAGATCGGCAATTAAAATCCAGCCAATGATCGTGCGTGTTTCGCCGACATATTCCACCAGCAGACATTCCCGCGAGAGGGTGTCGAAGCGCCGTTCTGCAGGAAGCAGACGTACCACTGCGCCTTCTGGGATCTGGGCAATGCCGGTAAACTCCTCGTAACAGCCATTGCGGGCCCATACCCGCCTCGCCAGCGAGGCGGTGAGGGGCGTGGGGGTAATGGTGGGCGTCTCGGTGGGACGCGGTGTCGGAGTGACTGTGGCGGTCGGCGTTGCTGTACGGGTGGGAGTGGCAGTTGCTGTGGGAGTAGGTGTCGCCGTGGGAGTCAGGGAAAGAATGTAACTGCGCACCTGTCCCACTCCCAACCCGATGAGAAAGACCACCAGCGCCAGTGCCAGCGCCGCACCGGCAATTTTCAATCCCAGCAGGGTGCGGGTGTAGACCGAAAGGGCTTTGTTCAGTTCAATGATGTTGGGATCGTTGGGAAAACGCGCCCGCAGGTCGGCGCTCATGCGCGCCGCCGCTGAGGGCCAGTTCGGGTTGGTCTCCAGCACAGCGCGGGTCTGTTCCAGCGTGTCCTCATAGCGGGAGATTTCCTGAAACGTTTTCTCCACCTCGCGTTGAAGATCAACAAATTCCTCGCTCTGATAGCCCAGACCGGTTAATTGCTCCAGCAATTGCCGCGCCTGCCGGATGCGACTGCGGGCTGTTTCCAGCGTCTGCGCCCGCACTGCCTGTACGCGCAACTGACGCACCTGATCCATCAAACTGGACGCCAGCCGCGGGACCGCGGCTTCCAGTTGCGCGCGCAACTTTTGCAGGGTTGGGTTCTCGCCGTACTTCAACACCAGCGTTTCGATGTTGCTCTTCGCCTGAGTGACCGCGCGCGGATCCAGCACGGTGGCATTGAGCGCTTCAACGCTGGCTTGAATCTGCTCGCGTTCGCGCAGAAGCGTCTGCAAACGCTCATGATAGCGGGGCAAACCGGTGGCTTGAGCGGCGGTCTCCACCCGGTCTATCCCCTCCTCCAGTTGTCCCTGGGCAAACAACTGCAAGCCCTCATTGAAGACATTTTCAGCGTCAATGTTCTGCTGGAGTTTCTGCTCAAACTCCGTTCCTTCCTGCCAGCGCTGAATGCCATATTGCTGAAGGATATTCTGAGCCCGCTGGAGAAGGGCAAGCGCATCCTGATACCGTCCCAGTCGCGCCGCCGATTGGGCTTTGCCAAACGCCGAAGCGGCTTCGGCAGGGAGTGCCACCGCCGGAATGTATCCGGTACGCAGGTAGCCTTCAGCCTCATTGCGGTGCTGACGGGCGCGTTCCCAGTCAGGCTCAATGGCAAGCACCTGATCATACAGGCGAATGGCATCGGCATAACGTCCTCCGTAAAAAAGGCGCTCTGCTTCCTCCATGGTTTCCTGAGCATAGGGATTATGCTGGCGTTCCTCACTGCGCGGGCGGGTAGATCTGGATGCAGAAGGGGCTTCCGGGACTGTCGCATCCCGCAGAGGCGTTTCCGGGACGGGTTTCACCTCGCCGCCGCGCAAACGTGCCCGCAGTTCCTGAAACAATCTCTGCGCGCGGGTGCGCTCGGCTTCCGGCAGTAAGGCAAAACCACTTTCATGCATGGCATCGTCAAGTTCAATGGAGAGCCGGCGCAGTTCGTTCACGGGGGTGCTGGCATCAGCCAGTTGTTGTTCAATTCGGTCAAGCAAAGAAGTATCCATAGTCATTCCCATTGAAATAGGGTACGGGAATTATACCGGTTTTAGCGCAGGTCAAGGTATGCCCGTTTGAGATCGGCTTTCAAATCGCTGACGCTGGCGTAACTTCCCGCCAGCAACTGCTCCAGAATGGCAAGCACCTGAGTGGAAAGGCGCTGGTCATCAAAGGTCCACTGGGCGCGGTACTGCTGTGCGGCTTGCTCAATCTCTTCCGGGCGGGTAGGTCCCAGAGGCAGAGCGCCGGGAGCAGGGCGTCCGGTGAGGATGTGATGTAACCCGCGCGCGCCCAACTGAACCAGATCCATGCTGATTTCCACCGACGTTAAGCCCCCGGGATGATAACGAGCAACATTCCAGTCAATGATAAATACGCCGTTCCGGGCAGTTTCCCAGTAATAATGCAGAATTTTGTGATCGCGGTACACAATGTTATGCTGGTGAGCCGCTTCGAGAATCTCGCAAATTTGAATGCTCATCATCAGTAACTGCGGGACGGGCAGTAAACGTCCCTGGGTGATGCTGGCATCACACATCAGCAAAAGGTTGTCCTCGCGACGGCGTTTCTGCACCAGCAGGTAAGGCAACCAGCCTTCCCGCACCCGCTGATCCAGTTGCTCCAGAAAGGTTTCCGCTCGATCCACTCCCATACGCACAGCATCGCCGCGCAGGGCTTGAATGGCGCCCAGATTGTGATCCGGCGGAGGGTCAAAGCCCTCGCCCATCCAGAGGAAACCGCATTCCAGCATGGGGTTGACGCCAGATACTCCCTGCAAAATGGAAAGGACGCGCACCTCTTCACGGAAAAGCGGCAAGGCGTATTCGGCTTTATCCATGCGCATGAGTTTCAAGGCGGCTTCCTGCTGTTCCCCGTTTCCCGCAAGGTAAGTAGCCCGGTACACTCGCGCCGATGAGCCGCGCGCTTCCGGCGTCCACGCATCCATCGGCTCCAGGAAATGAATGGCTTGTTCAGGACCAAAACGGGTTTCCTGAATACCCTGAAGGGTCAAAGGCACAGGCAGGGACAGATGAGGATACAAACGTCTCTGGACTTCCTCAGCGCGTTCAAATTCGGTGAGCCAGGGCAAATCGGTCACCAGTTCAGGCTGGGAAAGGAGTAAATCGCCGGGCCAGGTGCCACGGCGCACGGCTTTCAGCCCTTCCAGAATACCATCCAGCCATCCGGCACTGCCCACCTGATTGCGCATTTCCCGCCCTTCGTATTCCCAGCGGGTGACGCATTCGCTGAGGTGTTCCTGTTCCTGCGGTCCACTGTGCAATTGCTGAAGCCACTGGGGTGCTTTTTGAAGCGCGCTATCTGCACGCAACAGTCGGCGACGATCCGGGTCTAGCAAGAGCAGGCGACGTAACTCCTGCTGAGCATGGACAAACTCCCGCCTTCCCCAGTTTTCCAGCACCTCCTGCACCTGCTGTCGCAGAGGGGCGAGGGCGCGACGCAGGTCCTCGCCTGCGCCGGGCAGAAATCGCTCGATCTCGGGAATGAGGGCTTCGGCATCTCCGTAGAGAAGCGTGGTGTGAGGCGGCAGTGGGTCCACCTGCACCCAGTTGAAGGTCACCGAGCGCAGTTGATCTACAAGGGCACGCAGGGCAAGTGTTTCTTCGTCTTCCGCATTGTTGTCTTCCATGCGTTGAAGGGTGGACTGCAGAGTGAACAACACCCGCTTCAGCACTGGCAGAGGACGCACATTCACGTCGCCCTCCGGCAGTGCCAGCGCGCGTACCTGCTCCACCACTTCCTGCCAGTTTTCCGGCTCGGAAGCGTTTTCCAGGAACACCAGCATGTACCAGAGGACATTTTCCCACTGTCCCATGGCGGCATGTTGAACGGCTTGCAGGATGGCTTCTTTATGCGACGGCTGTGCCTGCCGGGCAAAATCCGCCAGCCGGGCAATCACCTGCCACATGGCACTTTGACTGCCGGGCAATCCTTCCGCCCAGCGGCACACCGAGCGGATGGTCTCCATATCCCCCACGGCAGCAAGGTTGGCGCTGATGCTTCCCGCCATGCGGAGAGCATTTTCATAATCAGGAATTTCGCCCACTGCAATCAAACGGGCATGCACATCTTCCAGGGCTTCGCGCAATAATCCCTCTCCGAGAGTGGGGGAAAGCAGGCGCATTTCTTCTTCTCGCAACTGGCGCGCCTGCCGTTCAGCATCCAGGCGCAGGCGCTCAATGCGCTGACGCAAAATCTCCACCCGGGAAGGCATTTCCCGCAAATCCGGGAGCCCCGTCGTCCATTCCAGCCGTTCCAGCAGGGCAGGATGCACCTGCCAGAGAAAGCGTCCCATCTCTTCCCAGAACTGACGCAGGTCCTCCATGGGGGAGTACCGTGCTTTCCGTCCACCTTCGTTTTTTTCAATCACCCTGCCGTTGCCCCAGTCGATCAGGGTCACACAGGTTTGATACGGATTCCAGAAAAGGTGATCGGGTTTGACATCGTTCCAGAGGATGCCCTGGATGATTTGATTGTTCCATTCCCATTCAGTCGCATGGATCAGGGCAAAGACATCCAATACTGCGGCAAGCGCGGCAAGAATGACCCGTTCCGGTACCGCTCCCTGTTTTGCCAGATGGCGCAGGAAATTTTGTTCAATGGGAGAGTACCCTGCCATTTCGGCAGGTGAAAAGCCCATTTGGGCTACACGGGTGAGGGTGGAAAGATCAAATCCGTCAGCGCGCTCGATAACGATGAAAAGATTTTCGGAGAATTCCGTGCCGGGCTTACTCACATCCAGCAGGCGCGGTGTGCGCACCCGCCCCTGCAATGGCTTAAGAATGTATTCCAGCGCCTGTAAAATGCGCCCCTCGGTGCGTATCTGCTCAGCCTGACGGCGAATCTCCCCCAGAAAAACACTCCGCCGCGGGCGTTTGAGAATGGCTGGCTCATGGCTGACCAGCCCCTCCACCAGATAAACCTCGCCAGCGTCCCCCTCGCCGAGTTTCTGGATGAGGCTCCACGCGGCAGATTGCCCCGCGACAACCCCGTTCTCAATCCCCAGTGCGCTCATGCCAGAGTAAAATGCAGTTCATCCCGCCCGGCGGTGACGCTGGAGAACACCTTGCGGGCTTCAGTTTCGGCGTGAATGCGGTCTTCGAGGGTGGGGTACTGAGTAGGATCAAAGTGAATCAGCACCAGTTGACGGGCTTCGGCTTCGCGGGCAATGCGCGCCGCTTCAGTGGGGGAAAGGTGGGGCCATTCATCGTTGTGCGGCGTGCCGGGCGCCTGCGAGCATTCGGTCAACAGGATATCAGCATGCTGTGCCAGTTTGACGGCGTTCTCGCAGTAACCGGTATCGGTGCAATACGCCAGAACTTTGCCGTCCACCTGCAAACGATAGCCAAAGCACGGCTGAGAGTGAATCAGAGGTAAAGCCAGCACTTCAAAAGGCAGATGTTCTATTTTCCCGGGCTGACTCTCCACAATGTGAACGGGGTAGCGCAGACCGGAAAGCGGCACCGAATACACCGGAGAAAGCAGGGATTCCAGCGCCCATTTTGTGCCGGGTTGTCCAATGATGGTCAGCCCATGCTGAAACTGGAATTTGGCGAGAGTATGCAACCCGATTAAGTGATCCAGATGGAAATGACTGAGGAGCAGGTATGCCGGGCGATCCCCGCGGATAAAGCGGTCAAGTTTGGCAAAGCCATAACCGGCGTCCAGAATGACATCGCAATCGGGGGTTTGTACCAGCACACAGGGGGTATTGCCCGTGTACGTGTCAAACCAGCCATTTGTGCCAAGAAGCGTAACCTGAACAGGACTCATATGCGCCTCGATTATACCGAACTTTTTAAGGGCTTACCCGTTCATCTTCTTCCAGCAGTTGACGCCGGTAGGTCTCCGCATCTTCCAGCGGTGGAGGAACCTGGATGTTCAGATTCTCCAGCGTTTCAACCAGCACCCGGCTGATGACCCAGTCACGATACCACTTTTTATCCGCAGGGACAATGTACCAGGGGGCATACCCGGTGCTGGTACGGGAGAGCACATCCTCATAGGCTTTTTCGTATTCATCCCACAGGGCGCGCTCTTTCAGATCGCCGGGGTTGAACTTCCAGTGTTTTGCCGGATCTGCCAGCCGTTCCAGCAAACGCTGTTTTTGCTCTTCTTTGCTGATGAAGAGAAAAAACTTGAGGATGGTTGTACCCGTTTCCCACAAGAGACGCTCGAATTCGTTAATCTGATCGTAGCGCTTCTTCCAGACCTCTGGCGGGACGAGTTGATGAACCCGCACCACCAGCACATCCTCATAATGACTGCGGTTGAAGATGACCATCTCTCCCCTGCCCGGTACCACTTTGTGCACCCGCCACAGGTAATCGCGATCCAGTTCCTCCGGCGTGGGCACTTTGAAACTGGCAACCTTGACGCCCTGCGGGTTAACTCCATCGAACACCGAGCGAATCACACCATCCTTTCCGCTGGTATCCATCCCCTGAAGGATTACCAGCACCTTGTGGCGGCGCTCGGCAAACAGGCGTTCCTGAAGCACCTCCAGTTTGCGGTTGAGTTCGGCAACATCAGCCCGAGCAGATTCCTTCCCACCCTCGAAATCCCTCGGCGGGTCGGGAGACCAGTCCTTTAAACTCACTTTTTGCCCCGGTTTGATTTGATAGCGTTCCATGTGTTCCCCCATTGATCATAAAATTCGTTGCAGGCTGAAGCCGTGCTGTTGCGCCGCTTCCTGCAGTGCTGGTTCAGCGCCCAGCACTGCAATCCGCCCCTGATGCGCCAGTGCCTCGAGCGCATCCGCCAGATGATGGAAATCCTCCACCCGGGTATTCAGCAACTGGTCGCGCAGTCGCTGACGGCGCTCGTCGGTGATTCCCAGCAGTGCCCGCTGAAAAGCCGTGTAGCCCTTGGCGTCAGGCAGTTGATAGGCATCCAGTTCACCGATTGCGCCGATGATGGCTTTGACCCGTTCGCTCTCTTCAATTTGCAGATTTCGCAGGAACTGCGCCGTCTGATCGTACACATCCAGCGTTCTTAACAGATTCGGGTCGCGGTAAGAAAGCATCAGGAAAGCGCCAGAATGCGGGTCGAAGGAACAAAAGCCGCCATACGCGCCGCCCTGCACCCGCACCTTCTCCCAGAAATACGTGGCGTTGAGATACTGGGTAATGGCATAGATTGAACCGTGCAGAGAGTACCCTGCCTCAAAAAGATTGCCGCCCTTGCCCACATAATTAACCTGCGCAGGGATGATCAACCCTTCCTGTGGAGGCGGCACTTCCATCTTCCACTGCGAAGGAAGCACAGCCCGCTGAGGCAGGGATGCCAGAAAGTCGCTCAGCGCAGGTTGAAGCGTCTGCCACCCTTCACGATGCACGGTGACATTGGCGCGCAAGCCCTGCCGCTGTAGCAGGCGATCGCGAATACCCTCCAGGCGCGCATGGACTTCCGTCCAGTTCTGCTCCACCTCTCGGGCTAACTGACGCAGGAAGAACAGGTAAGAAATCCCGCCGGTCTGTTCACTGAGCCAGCCGGCTTCATCCAGTCCTGCCCGCAGTCGGGTTGCCGCCATGCGGTGACCGCTGTAAATCAGACGGGTTTCCAGCGAGGCTTTTTCTTCCAGCACCATCTGCCGGAAGCGTTCGGCATCATCCAGGCGGACACCGGTGAGAATCTCGTGCAACAGCGTCAGCAAATCCCGGGTTTGTGCCAGCATGGCTTTGGCACGGAGCACCAACCAGGCTTCGGCATTCTGGCGCTCCGGTGCGGCAGAAAGGAATAACTGTGCCCAGATACCCCCGGTTTTTTGTCCGATGCGCTGAATCAACTGCACGTAAGACTGCTGAGATGTGCCCATTTCGGTAAGGGCACGTCCAAATAAGGGGAGCAACCCCAGCCATTCCTGCGGAATGACGCGCAGATTGAACGCCAGATCGAGGTACACAATCCCATTGGTGAACAGGTCATGGTACAGGGTTGGGATATCGGCAAGGGTGTGTTCCTCGCTGGGAATGCGGCGAATCTCGCGCTCCAAATCGCTCAATTTCAGGGTGGGAATGGTCGCCAGCGCCTCGGGAGAATCGGGGGTTTCCTGACGGCGCTTCAGTTCAAGGGTTTCTTCCACCACCTGTCGAAGTTGCTCTTCAGTCATGCCTGCCCGGGCTTTCTCCAGACGCGCCCGCTCCGCAGAAGCGCGTCGTTCTGCCAGGGTCGGGTCAGGATCTAAAATCACGGTGACGCGGTGGGGATTTTCCAGAAGCAGGCGGCGGATGCGCTCTTCCAGCAGGCGTTCGCCCCGGGTGAGACGCTGACGCAGGTCGCTCAGAGGGGCTTCAAAGCGCAGGGCTTCGATGGGGTCTTTGTCGTACAGCCACAGTGCCAGCGCCTGGAGCATGACAAACAATCCGCGCGGATACGAGCCGGTATTCTGCTCGCGGAGGCGAAATTCCAGCGTGTTCAGCGATGCCCACAGCGTCTCGGCATCCACGCCCTGCTCTGCTAACTGCTGAAGCGTCTCCAGAATCAGACCTTCAACGCGCTCCAGATTCTCAGAAGGCACGCCCTTCAAACCCACCGAAAAGACGGGCTGGCGTAAATCCAGCGTCAGGTTGGCGGCAGTCAGATCCTCGCCCAGTCCCGACTCAATCAGCGCTTTCCGCAGAGGCGATGCCGGTGTGCCAATCAATACATGTTCCAGCAGGGAAAGGGTAAGGGCTTCCTGTGCATCTGGCACTTCGGGAAGCATCCACGAAAGGGCAATGAAATGGCGCGGGGCTTCATCCTCAGCGCTGACCTCGTAGGGCAGGCGCACGCGGCGTGGCTCGTTTGTCCGCTCCTGCAGTGGAATCACCGAAGGCACCTGCTTGAACTCGAAATTCTGCAGGTAAGCGTCCAACATCCGCAGACGGTTCTCGGGATCGTCGTTGCCATAGAAGAAGATACGGGCATTGGACGGGTGGTAAAAAGTGCGATGATAGTAAAGGAACTGTTCATAAGTCAGGTCGGGAATCTTCTCGGGATCGCCGCCGCTATCCCGCCCATAAGGGGTATCGGGAAATAACTGGCGAATCACATGGTCGTAGATGAGGCTGTCTGGTGAGGAATAACTGCCTTTCATCTCATTGAAGACTACACCCTTATAAATCATCTCGCCTTCCGGATTTTCCAGAGCGTAATGCCAGCCTTCCTGCTTGAGGGTATAGGGCGAAAGCAGGGGGTTGAACACGGCATCGAGATAGACATCTACCAGATTGTAAAAATCCTGCAGGTTCTGGCTGGCAACCGGATAGCAGGTCTTATCGGGATAGGTCATGGCATTGAGGAAAGTATTCAGTGAACCTTTCATTAACTCGACGAAAGGTTCTTTGACGGGGTACTTGCGTGAGCCACACAACACCGAGTGTTCCATAATGTGGGGCAAACCCGTATCATCCATGGGCAGGGTACGGAAGGTAATACCAAAAACCTTGTTTTCATCGTCATTTTCCAGAGAAAGCAATTCCGCGCCCGTGCGAACGTGACGATAAAGACGGGCGCGGCTGTTCATCTCGGGAATGCGCTCATCCCGAAGCAGTTCAAAACCATGGATCAATGCAGTCATCTCCAGATTTCCTCCATTCATTGCATAGCCATTATTGCTCATTATACAATCAACCTCAGGAAGGGGAGGAAGAACGTAAAAGCCCCCCGCTATTGTTTATTGCAGGGGGCGAAATTTTGAGAAGGTTAAGGGGAAAATCCTTTATGCCGGTTGTTCGGCAGATACCTTAATCAATTCGGCTTCAATGGCAATTTCCACCTCATCTCCCACCAGCCAGCCACCCGCTTCAAGGGCAACGTTCCACTCCAGCCCCCAATCTTTGCGGTTAATTCTGGTTGAGGCAGAGAAACCGGCGCTGGTCATGCCCCAGGGATTGGTCAGCATGCCGTTGAAGGTCACATCCAGCACCACCGGTCTGGTCATGCCGCGGATGGTTAAATCACCGTAAAGGCGGGCAGTGTTCTCACCGGTACGCTCCACCCGCGTGCTCTTGAAAGTCAGTTGCGGATGATGTTCAACATCCAGAAAATCCGCCGAGCGCAGGTGAGCATCGCGCTGAGGCTCACGGGTATTGATGCTGGCGGCGTCAATGATGACATCCACAGTAGTGTTTTCCAGGTTGTTCTCATCCAGATTGACCGTGCCGCTAAACTTCTCGAACCAGCCTCGCACTTTGCTGATCATCAGATGACGAACGGTGAATTGAATTTGGGTATGAGCGGTATCAATTTGCCAGGACATAAGACAGTACCTCCTAAGGTTTAGAATGAAGATGGATAAGATTTGGAGAATCTTTCTGCTGCAGGGCTAACCCCAGTTTTTTGCATAATTCCCCCAGCGTGCGTTGCTCCTCGGGTGAAAGAGGCGAGAAGGCTTCGGCAATCAGCGCCGCCTGACGGGGAAAAACCCGTTCAATTAAATCTCGTCCCGAGTCGGTCAGCACGATGGTCACCATGCGGCGGTCTTCGTGGCTGCGTTGACGCTCGATCAAACCGCGTTTTTCAAGGTTGTCCAGTACCAGGGTAATATTGCCGCTGGATTTTAACAACTTGTGACTGATTTCGCCCTGGCAGAGCGGACCGAGATGATAGAGCGTTTCCAGCACACCAAACTGAGAAGGGGTAAGCCCTTCCAGAATGCCGTCACGGAACAGGTACGCTTCCAGCGCGCTGGAAGCGCGGGTAAATTTGATAAAAGTATCCAGGGCTAGAACAATCTGAGGGTCACCCCGAAAATGGGTTGGCATCAAAATTCTCCAGTTC
Source organism: Anaerolinea thermophila (assembly GCF_020723905.1). Lineage (GTDB taxonomy): Bacteria > Chloroflexota > Anaerolineae > Anaerolineales > Anaerolineaceae > Anaerolinea > Anaerolinea thermophila_A. The sequence continues at coordinate 376,164 of NZ_DYHZ01000002.1, read as the reverse complement.
AAATATTTTGATATCAAAATAATATCACAGGAAATCAGATATGTCAAGTCATCTTTTCCATTTCAAAAAAAATCCCGCGCCTGACAGAAGCGCGGGAAGAAGAGCATTTCTCCAGTGGAGGGAGAAGAAGGACTATCTCACACCCAGCAGCAGGTCAATGGTGAGTTGATCGAGACGTTCGTACTTCAGTCCACGTTTGCCCAGCGCCACCCGATCGAAGGACATCGCTTTAAGACGGCTGGCTTTTTCGCGTGAGTATGCCCCAAAGACGCTTTCCAGTGATGGCTCGGTGGCATTGATTTCTGCCAGCAGGGCTTGAATTTCGGGGTCAGCGTTGAAGCGGGCGGCTTTTTCCTTCAGGATGAGATAGGTGCGCATGCACCCGCGGGCAAAGTCCTTCACCCCTTCGTAATCCTCAGTGCGGTAAGCATGAGCATCAAAATGGCGAGGACCCGTGTAACCGACATCCTCGAGGAATTTCACCAGGAAGAAAGCCGCTTTGAGGTCGCGAGAGCCAAAGCGGAAGTCCTGATCGTACCGTCCGGGATATTGATCGTTCAGGTCAATGTGAAAGAGTTTTCCGGCTTCCCATGCCTGCGCCACGCCATGGAGGAAATTCAATCCCGCCATGTGCTCGTGTGCCACTTCGGGGTTGACCCCCACCATTTCCGGATGATCGAGGGTCTCGATGAATGCCAGCATGTGACCGGTGGTCGGGTTGTAGATATCGCCGCGCGGCTCGTTGGGCTTGGCTTCCAGCGCAAACTTGAGGTCGTACCCCTGATCGAGGACGTACTCGCACAGGAAGTTGAGGGCTTCGCGGGTGCGTTTGATGGCATCTACGGGATTCTTGGTGGCATCGGTTTCAGTGCCTTCGCGCCCGCCCCAGAAGACGTACACCTTCGCACCCAGTTCCACACCCAGATCAATGGCGTGCATGGTCTTTTGCAACGCGTAAGCGCGCACTTTCGGGTCATTACTGGTAAAAGCGCCATCTTTGAAAACTGGATCGCTGAAGAGATTGGTGGTTGCCATGGGGACAACCAGCCCGGTCTCTTTCAACGCATTTTTGAAATCGCGCACAATTCGATCACGTTCGGCGGGAGTGGCATCAATGGGCACCAGATCATTATCGTGGAAGTTCACCCCGTAAGCGCCCACTTCTGCCAGCAGATGCACCAGTTCCACCGGAGTGAGCGCATCACGGGTAGGCGCGCCAAAGGGGTCGCGTCCGGTTGAGCCAACCGTCCACAAACCAAAGGTAAAACGATGTTCGGGTCGGGGAGTAAAGTCTGACATGGGTTTATCTCCTTTTTAAGTAACGATTTCTCTCGAGGAATCACAGCCTGTCGTTGAAAGGGCAGAAACGTCCTGTTTTCATTGTAGAAAGAATTTCACAAATGACAACAGGCTCTTCCCCCAATCCGAATAAGGGATTGCCCTCTTTCAGGCTTGCATCCACAGAATTCTTGCCTGCCCGATTTGATTGCAAATTGCAACGCATATCGCGTATATGCGAATAGAAAATTTGTATATAATCATTCTATATGTAGCGTGCGGAGACTTTACGAGGAGGCAGGGCTGCGGGCATCACCCACAATCGCATGAATCTAGTTCCCTACCCTAATTCATATTCCAACGCCTATTCCACAGGGGGAAGAAGACGCGCCTTGCCCTCCCGCTCATCTTTTCACTCTGCTCCCTCGTCTGACAATGGTCACTCTCACCGACCCGGTGGGGGTGGTGAATCCCCCCGACCTTCCTCCCCTCCCCCTCCTCCGGATTTCATTTTCCGGAATGCAGAATGGCGCCGCGCCATATCAAGGCGATTTCAGGACGATGATACGTTCATCTGGCGCGTTCTGGGAATCTCCATTGGACTCTTCATGTTCTTCTTTCCCGCAGGGGTGGGGGCAGCGCTTCATATGATAGATGTATTCGGTAGAGGAATAGACCCTAATCTGGCTTCCGGATCTTCCTTTTTCTGGAATTTTTTCAACGATTTTGTCATCCGGGAAATTGTCATCACCATCATCCTCTGTGCAGGTTTGTTATTCGTCATGCTCTCCACGCATGAGGAACCGCTTCTGTATCCCATCTTTTTCCTGATCGGCTTTTTCTTTGTTGGAGCCTCCATGCTCTTTTCTCTGGTGGCTTCCTCGCGGTGTATTTCCGATCTATCGTGTGATCCGAATGCTTACTGGATGAGCGTCCTTCTGGTTATGTTGCTGGGATTGGCGGGCAGCGCACTGCCCGTCATTTACCGTCTGGGTTCCAGCATCCTTTATTCGGCGATGTTCCTGATCGCTTTTGCTTACTGTTCAGCCCTGTGGCTGGTCAAACTGGCAGGTACGCCGCCCTACATCATTGCTTCATCGGAAATCTTCCAATCCACCCTTCTGTTATTGCTGAACTTTGTCCTGGTTTTCCTGCCTGCGGGATTGAACTGGCGTCTGTTGATGGAATCCTCCGCCGCCACCCGAACCGGCAATACCCGGCAGGAACCGGGATAAAAGCGGGCGATTCGAGGACATGAAGCACAACCAGAGTCATCTGAAGGCTTCATGTGGATATGGTATAATCCCTTTCGCTATCAATAAAGTCTGCTTTGACCCCATACCCTGCGAAAGCAGGTCAGTTTATTTTGGAATTTAGAAAATGAGGTTCTGAAAATGTCTTCTTTCGTTCGTGAAACGCCCAATCATTTCAGCCTGCCGCGCCGCATTGCACGCCTTGGAGATCTGGCGTACAACCTGTGGTGGGCATGGAATCCGGAAGCCCTGCGATTGTTTGCCCGCATTGATCGCACCCTGTGGGAACAGGTCTATCACAATCCGGTGGCATTCCTGCGCCGGGTAGAACGGCGCCACCTCAACGCGGCGACCAACGACCGATACTTCCTTGAAAGTTACGATGCAGTGATTCGCGCCTTTGACCAGTACATGGCTGAAGAAAACACCTGGTTCCGGCGCACCTATCCGCAGTTGACCAGCCAGCAAATTGCCTATTTTTCCTTTGAGTTTGGCTTGCACGAATCGCTGCCGGTGTATGCCGGCGGTCTGGGCGTGCTGGCAGGCGACCACCTGAAAGAAGCCAGTGATCTGGGCTTGCCCCTTGCAGGGGTGGGTTTTTACTACACGCAAGGCTATTTCTCTCAGAAAATCACCGAAGATGGATGGCAGGAAACCCGCAATCTGCGCCTGAACTACGAGGAACTGCCGGTTGTCCCGCTGGTGCACCCCGAAGGCGGACCGCTGATGGTTTCGGTAACCCTGGCAGGGCGCAAAGTCTTTGCCCGCATTTTGCAGATTCAGGTAGGACGGGTTCCCCTCTTCCTGCTGGATACCGACGTGGAAAGCAACACCCTCGCCGACCGCTCGCTGACCGCACGCCTGTACACCAGCGATCAGGAAGTGCGCATTTCTCAGGAAATTCTGCTGGGAATCGGCGGTCTGCGCGCCCTGCGTCTGCTGGGCTACGATCCGACCGTCTGGCACATGAACGAAGGACACTCCGCCTTCCTGACCATTCAGCGCCTGCGGGAGTATGTAGCGCAGGGATTCTCGCTGGAAGAAGCCAGAGAACGCATCCGCAAGACCAACATTTTTACCACCCACACCCCCGTGCCCGCCGGGAACGACGAATTCCCCCTGTGGATGATGGACAAGTACTTCTCGCATGTGTACAACGAGTTGAAGATGGACCGTGATCTGTTCATTGACCTCGGGCGGAACATGCAGGAATGGGGAGAAACTTTCAGCATGCCGGTGCTGGCACTGCGCCTTTCCGAAAAATGCAACGCCGTTTCGGAACTGCATGGACGCGTTTCGCGGCGCATGTGGCATAAACTGTGGGCTGACCGAAAGGAAGACGATGTGCCCATCTTCCACATCACCAACGGGGTGCATGTGGGCACGTGGATGGCGCGCCGCTGGCGTTTGCTTTTTGAACGCTACCTGGGGATGGACTGGATGGACAATCTGGATGATCCCGAAATGTGGATGATGATTGACAACATCCCCGACGCAGAAATCTGGGCAGTGCGCCGCCATCTCAAGAACAAACTGGTCCATTACGCCATCGAACGGGCTCGCCGTCACTGGGTGACCGGTGAAGCCCACCCCGTACAGGTGGTAGCGGGTGGCGTCCTGCTGGAGCCGTATTCACTCACCATTGGCTTTGCGCGGCGGTTTGCCACGTACAAGCGCGCCAACCTCATCATGCGCGACGTGGATCGCCTGATTCGCATCATCACCAACGCCGAAATGCCGGTGCAGATCATCTTTGCCGGCAAAGCGCACCCTGCCGATGAGCCGGGGAAACTGCTCATCCAGCAGGTTTACCGCGCGGTGAAGGACTCGCGCGCTGGCGGGCGTCTGGTCTTCCTTGAAGACTATGACATGAATCTGGCGCGGTTGCTGGTTCAGGGCGTTGATGTTTGGATGAACACCCCGCGCCGTCCGAATGAAGCCTCGGGTACTTCGGGCATGAAAGCCGCCATGAACGGCGTGCTGAACTTCTCGGTGCTGGATGGCTGGTGGCGCGAAGGATACAACGGTAAAAACGGCTGGGCGATCGGGGAAGAAAAGGATTACGCCGACCCCAACGAGCAGGACGAGCACGACGCGCAAAGCCTGTATGCCACGCTGGAGAATGAGATTATCCCGTTGTACTACGGGAGCCGTGCCGGCGACGACATCCCCCACGCCTGGATTGAACGTATCAAAGAGTCCATGCGCACTCTCATTCCACAATTCTCTACCCGACGCATGCTCAAAGAGTACCTGCAGCAGGCTTATCTACCCGCCATGGAAGCGGCGCTCCAGATGGAAGCGCTCCCCGGCGAGAAAAAGCCCTGATTTTGAACAGGTGGCATTATGCAATCCTTTCTGACCCCTGAAATCTTTCTGACCGCGCTGATAATTTTTGTGATGCGTGTGGTGGACATGTCCATGGACACCATCCGCATTCTCTTTGTCGTGCGCGGGAAGAAACTCTTTTCCTGGATCCTGGGCTTTTTGCAATCGCTCGTTTTCATCATTGCGGTGTCGCGGGTGCTGAGCGGCGATGTGCATCCCTTGAGCGTGCTGGCATATGCTACCGGGTTTGCCACCGGTAACATTGTGGGCATGATCATCGAAGATAAAATGGCAATCGGGCATGTGCGCATCACCATCATCAGCACAGCGGCAGGCTCGCAAATTGCTCAGGCGCTGCGTGATGCTGGCTTCGCGGTGACGGAGATTCCCGCCTTCGGCAAAAACGGCGCGGTCACCATGCTCAACTGCAGTGTCCTGCGACGAGATTTCGACCACGCCGAGGACATCATCCGCAAGGCAGACCCCGAAGCCTTCATCACCGCCGAGGAAGTGCGCGCCATTCATCGAGGATTCTGGCGGTCATAAAATGTTTGAAATCACCTTTCTGGGCACTTCGGCTTCAGCCCCCTCCGTCAAGCGGGGGCTTTCTGCGCAACTGGTAAAACACAACGAATACCGCTTTCTGATTGACTGCGGGGAAGGCACACAGCGCCAGATTTTACAAGCCGGATTAGGCTTCAAACGTCTCAACCACATCCTGATTACCCACGGGCATCTGGATCATATCCTCGGGCTGGCGGGACTGCTTTCCACCTTCATGCGCTGGGAAACCATCGACCATCTGGAGATTTACGGTCCACGCTCGGCGCTGGAGCGCATTGACGATTTGCTGACACGGGTGGTCCTGCGCGGAGCGCGCCCTCCCATGCCGCTGACCCTCATCCCCATCACCCCCGGGGTGTTCTTTGAGGGCGATGATTTCCGCGTTTCGGCGTTCCCCGTGCATCACCGCGGCAGCGAGAGTCTGGGGTATCTGTTCGAGGAACATTCGCGGCGTCCCTTCCTGCCCGAAAAAGCCGATGCGCTGGGCGTACCTGCCGGACCTCTGCGCCGGGATCTGGTGGAAGGGCGTTCGGTGCGCCTGCCGGACGGCAGGACCATCACCCCGGATATGGTGCTGGGCGAAGAGCGCCCCGGCACACGGCTGGTGCACGTGGGCGATTGCGGAGAGACCGAAAGTCTTTCAGGAATCGTCCACGGAGCCGACGCACTGGTCATCGAAGCCACCTATCTGGAAGAGGAACGCGAGATGGCGCATCAGTTCTCACACCTCACCGCGCGCATGGCGGCAGAACTGGCACAGCGCGCCGGGGTGAAAGCGCTTTACCTCACCCATCTCTCACGCCGCTACCGCGAGAAAGACATCCTCACCGAAGCCCAGAGCGTCTTTCCAGACGCAGTGGTGGTAAGGGATTTCGATACCTTTACTGTCAAACGCAACGAGTGAATTAACTGCCAAAACGAATGCCGTAGCGCTGGAAAATTTCTACCAGCGCTTTTTTGGCTTCGACCGATTCGGGGTCAAGACCACGGCTTTGAATGTACTGGCGGGTATCCCACGCTGCACTGGCAAGACGTTCGCGCAATCCCACCGGCAGAGCGGGAAAGGCATCCACCAGTTTTTGCAGGAAGGGGTCGGGACGGGGCTTGTCCATGACCGCATAAACTTCATTCCCCAGTTTTTCAGCCAGCAGGGCAAGGTCATCAGCGCCGGGCAGGCTGTCACCAGTCATCCACAGGGCGAGGGCACTCTGGGATACGCCTAAAAAGCGTGCAAAGGCATAGTATGACTGGGATTTACCCTGCTCTTTTTCCCACTGACGGAATTTCTGTTCCAACCACTGGTGAAATTCAGGCATACGTCCCTCCCTGCAGGAAATGTTTGATTTGATTATATTCAAGCCTGAAGGGAAGGCAAATGAAAAATACCCGTCAATGGGGGAAGGCGGGATTTGAACACCATCACCTTCTGGAATGCTGCGAAATTACAACTTCAAAGAGGGAGAATTAAAAAAAGAGAGCGGGAGACGGGATTCGAACCCGCGAATATCAGCTTGGAAGGCTGATGCCTTACCGCTTGGCCACTCCCGCAAGCGTTATTATTTTACCCATGCTCAGGCTGGCGGTCAAGGTTGACGCGGATAAAATCCAGGGCTTTCTCCACCCTCACCCTAAATCCTCCCTCCGGTAAAGGCTTTTTACCCCCGCCCATCTACAATCAAACTCTGGATACAGGACATCACATGGAGATGAAAAGAAATTTCTCTACCGAAATTCATCAGTTCAGCCGCCCTGTGTTCTGGATGGAGACGTTCTCAACACCCACACCGCCGCCAGCGTGACCGCCCCCACAACAAAGCCATAGGACGCAAAGAACACCCCCCACTCCAGAAAGGCAAATGCCAGCGTGTTCGAAAGGGCATGGAAGACCGTCACGTAGAAGAGACTGCCGCGGGTCTGCCGGTACAGCCAGATATACATCACCGTGAGCGAGAGGCTGAAGAGCCATTCTACGCCCCACGGTAAGCCAGACATGGGATGATCCGGGTTCAAGAGGAGCGGCAAATGCCACACGCTCCACAACACCGACATGATGAGGGCTGTGTGCCAGTCGGAGAAGCGTTCCTGAAAGCGCGGCAGGGCAAACCCGCGCCAGCCAATTTCTTCCCATACGTTGGAAAGGAGCATGGCGACGAACACCGGAGCCAGCGCTCCCCAGGAAAAGCCCTGCAGTTCGGGGCGATGCGGGGTAAACAGAGCCATCAAACCCAGCGCCACCGCACCGGTGATAATCCAGAATGCTAAAACAACCCCCAGCCAGCGCCAGCCCGCCCGCACATCAAACAGGCGGGCGAACAATCCACCCACCGCCTGCCTGCCCTGCGTCAACCACACCACCAGCACCGCCGCCAGCGTAGGACCGCCTCCGCCCAGAAAGGTTAACAGCGGATGTTCCACCCTCCAGACGCCACGAGCGGTGAGCAGTTGAGGAATCCACCCCAGCCACGAGAACAGAAACGCCAGCAGGTAAAACATCATCAACGGATGCCGTTGAAACCACCCTCTCAAACCCTGTTTCATTGCACACCTCCCGATCCCATTCAGCGGGGAGAGCGCATCCATTCCCAGGCATCCTCAAACGCCTCACGGGCAGTGCGTCCCAGAGTGATGCCCAGTTCCTTGCGGGCTCTGGTGGTGTCGAAATAAAAGTAGTACCCCGCCAGATGAAGCGTTTCAACCGGAATTGGCAGATTCAGAAAACGCTGTAACCCCCTCAGCGGAAACGCCGCAGTGCGTACCAGCCCGGCAGGAAGCATCCATGCAGGGGGTGGAGCCCCCACCACCGCGGCAGCAAGGCTGAGCATGGCATGAAGGCTCAGGTTCTCCCCGCCAAGGATGTAGCGCTCACCGGTGCGTCCGCGCTCCAGCGCCGCCAGATGTCCCTCAATGACATCTTCGAGATGCACCACGTTCAAGCCGCCTTCCACCGAAAACGGTATGCGGCGATCGGCAACCTGTTTCAGCAGGGAGCGCGATTGACGATAGACATCACCTGATCCAAACACCAGCGCCGGGTTGACAATGACCACGTCCAGTCCCTGTGCCACCGCGCGCTGCACTTCCAGTTCCGCCAGATACTTGGCATATCCGTAAGGATAGCGCTTCGGATGGTAATTCCAGGTATGGTTTTCGTTGATGGGAAACGGAGAGCGGTACTCTGGAACCCCCAGCGCGGCAACCGAACTGGTATGCACCACCCGGCGTACTCCTGCCTCGCGGGCATATCGCAACACTGTGCGAGTACCTTCCACTGTGACTGCATACAGTTTGCCGGGATCGCTGCTGCCCATCCACGCCGCGGCATGGAAAACCACCTCAATGCCTTGCATGGCGCGGGCTACGCTTTCTGGCTGGGTGAGATCCCCCACTACATGCTCCACATCCAGCCCATCCAGCAGGGTCAGCACACTGGAAGCGCGGTGAAACGCACGCACGCGGTGCCCTGCATGGACCAGTGCACGGCACAGGTTACCGCCGATGAATCCGCTTGCGCCGGTTACCAGCACATTCATGCCAGCCACTCCACAATGGTGGCTTCGCCCTGCCCCACACCCACGCACAGCGTCGCCAGTCCATAGAAGGGTCTCGGCATGTACGGTGCGCGGCGGCGCATCTCGTGAATCAGCGTGGTGAGAATGCGCGCTCCCGAACAACCCAGCGGATGCCCCAGCGCGATTGCACCACCGTTCACATTGACCATCTCATGAGACAGCCCCAGTTCGCGCATCACCGCCAGAGTCTGTACCGCAAAGGCTTCGTTGATTTCCACCAGTCCGATCTGGTCCAGGTTCAACCCGGCGCGCGCCAGCGCCTTGCGGGTAGCAGGAACCGGTCCCATGCCCATGATGCGCGGCGGAACCCCTGCTGCGGCGGAACTGATAATGCGTGCCAGCGGCTTCAGTCCCAGTTGCGCGGCACGTGAGGCGCTCATCAACAGCAGGGCGGCGGCACCGTCATTCATCCCGGAAGCATTGCCCGCCGTCACCGTGCCGTTGGGACGGAAGGCAGGCTTGAGTTTTGCCAGCGATTCCAGGCTGGTATCCCGGCGGGGACGTTCATCGGTGTCCACCAGCAGTACATCGCCCTTCTTCTGCGGGACGGGAACCGGGACAATTTCCTCGGCAAACTTCCCCAAGTCTATGGCGGCAATGGCGCGCTGATGACTGGCAAGCGCGAAGCGGTCCTGTTCTTCCCGGGTGATGCCGGTCATCTCGGCTATGTTTTCCGCCGTCTCGCCCATGGACTCGGTTCCGTACCGTTCCTGCATGCGCGGGTTGGGATAACGCCAGCCCAGCGCAGTGTCATACGCGGTCAGGTTGCCAAAGGGGAAACCTGTCTCGGCTTTGGGGAGCGAGTACGGCGCCCGGGACATACTCTCCACCCCGCCGGCGATGAAGACATCCCCTTCTCCCAGACGGATTGCCCGCGCCGCCATATTGACTGCACTCAACCCCGAGGCACACAACCGGTTGACGGTAACACCTGCCACCTCGACCGGGAAACCCGCCAGCAAAAGCGCCATGCGGGCAACGTTACGGTTGTCCTCGCCTGCCTGATTGGCGCACCCCAGAATGACCTCTTCAACCAGCGCAGGGTCCATCTGCGTACGTTTCAACAAGGCTTGCAGGACGTGCGCCGCCAGATCATCAGGGCGCACCCGCGCCAGACTGCCCCCCAACGCACCGATGGGGGTACGAACAGCATCTATGATTACTGCCTCTTCTACCATACTTCGATTGTACATCAGGAAACCCTGCATGCTGAGGGGGATAGAGCCGGGAATCAGGCTTGAATTTGCGCTCCCAGCAGGGTTGTGCGCAGCAGAAACGCCCGCGATGGCACGCCCTGCTTTCGAAATGCCGCCTGCATGGCATCAGCCACACTTTGCGGGGCTTGATTGGGGAAGGCGATCAAACTGGGACCCGCCCCCGAAAGCGCCACTGCCGCCGCTCCCGCTTCACGTGCCGCCCGCATGGCATCCTGCGCCCCGGGGATGAGCGGCAGGCGGTAGGGCTGATGCAGCCGATCTTCCATGACTCTGCCCAGCAAATCCAGATCACCCGTACGCAGGGCTTCGGTGACCAGAACCGAACGCCCAATGTTGAAGACTGCATCCCGGTGCTCGAGCAAGGCAGGAAGAATCAACCGTGCCGAACGCGTGGACAGATTGATCTGAGGAAGCACCACTACCACCTGCAGGGGGGCAATCTCAAAGCGTTCCACCAGCCAGCCACTGGAGGTGTTCACCGAGACGGTCAGCCCACCATACAGCGCTGCGCTGGCATTGTCGGCATGCCCTTCCATGGAGACAGCCAGTTCTACCAGTTGCTCCAGTGGAATCTCCACACCGCTCCATGTCCGCGCCGCCAGCAGGCCCGCCACCACCGCCGAAGCGCTGGAACCCAACCCGGAGCCTACCGGGATGGCGTTATGCACGCAAAGGCGCAGTCCGCGCGGCGCAGGCGCCCCAACCTGCCGGAGCAGGCGGTAAAACGCGGTGAGGATCAGGTTATCCGGCTTCCGGGAGAGCACTTCTGCCCCTTCACCGTGAATCTCCATGCACACGCCCTCACCCTCAAAGCGAAACTCCGCTTCGTTCCAGAGATCCAGCGCAAGGCTCAGACAGTCAAAGCCGGGACCGAGATTGGCAGTGGTTGCCGGGACGCGCACCCTGACGTTCATCGCGGCGCTCCCAGAATGGCTTCTTCCAGCGCATCCATGCGGGCGGGAAGGCGTAACGGCGCTGGCATCCTGTGGGCAATGATTTCCGGGTCCTTCAACCCGTGTCCGGTGCAAACCGCCACCACGCGCCTGCCGCGCAAATCCTGAACGCGGATGACGCCTTCGCGTAACTGTCGGGCTAACCCCGCCAGCCCTGCCGCCGAGGCAGGCTCCACCCACACCCCCTCGCCAGCCAGATGTCTCTGCATGGCAAGAATTTCATCATCACTGACGGCAATGATGCGCCCGCCGGACTGTTCGGCGGCTTCCAGGGCCTGTTCACCGCGGGCAGGCTTGCCGATGCGAATCGCGGTTGCTACCGTTTCGGGATGCTCTACGGGATGTCCCAACACCAGCGGTGCGGCGCCCTCTGCCTGCACACCCAGAATGCGCGGTAATCCGCTGGAACGGCGGGCATGATCCTGACGAAACCCCATCCAGTACGAGGTAATGTTGCCTGCATTGCCAACCGGCAGGCACAGCCAGTCGGGCGCATGCCCCAGCGCATCCACAATTTCAAAAGCGGCTGTTTTCTGCCCTTCCAGGCGGTAAGGGTTGAGGGAATTGACCAGCGCAATGGGATGGCGCTCGGAAATTTCCACCACCAGGCTCAAGGCATCATCAAAAGAACCCTGAATCTGAATGACCTGCGCGCCGTATGCCACCGCTCCCGCCAGTTTTCCTGCGGCAACCTTACCCTCGGGAATGATGACAATGGCGCGCATGCCCGCGCGGGCGGCGTACGCCGCCGCCGACGCCGCTGTGTTGCCCGTCGAGGCGCAAATGACCGTATGCACCCCACGCCCAAAGGCTTCGCTGATGGCGGCGGTCATACCACGGTCTTTGAACGAGCCGGTCGGGTTCATGCCCTCGAATTTCACAAACAATTCAAAACCACCGCCCAGTTCCTGAGCCAGTTGCGGCATGGGAATCAGCGGCGTGTTGCCCTCCAGAAGGGTCACAGCGCGAGTGTGGGCAGGCAGATCCATCCATGCGCCATAACGCGCCAGCACACCAGAGTAAGAAGATGCAGATGCGTTCAAGAAACCTCGAATCCAAAAACAGGAATAAAGAAAAACCCCTGAATAACGAATGGACAACAACGCTGAGAAAAGGGTTTAAATTTCAAGATATTTTAACGCAAACGCCGCCCGAAAGGGTTCGGACGGCGCAGTTTTTTCTTTCTTTATTCCTCGAGATGCAGTTCGTATGAGGTGGTTATTTCGGCTTTCCCGCGGATGGTCGCGGCTACCGAGCAGTACTTTTCCTCAGATAAGGCGATGGCCTGTTCAACGGCTTTCTCCGTAAGATCCTTTCCGCGGAAAACATACTTCAGGTGGATTTTGCGGAAAGTCCACGGCGGATCGGCTTCCTGTTCCCCGGTAGCAAAAATTTCCAGCCCGGTGAGGGTGAGTTTCTTTTTGGCGAGAATCTCCACCACGTCCACCGCAGTGCAGGACGCCAGCGCCACCAGCAGTAATTCCGAGGGTTTCATGCCCGTGTTCTCGGCAGGTGTGGAAATCACCACCGAGTGATTGGTGGAATCCACCCCGATAAACTCCTTCTCTCCCGTCCATTTGATGCGTGCTGATGCCATTTTTTCCTCCTGATTATTGAGCCTTGCTGATTAAATCAATCAATTCGCGCAGGTTTTGTTCTGCCAGGCGCGGATTCTCGCGGGCTTCCTCATCCAGCAGGCAGGTCACCGCGTATTCCTCCAGGAGCAAACGGCTGAAACTGCGCAAAGCCGCCTGGACTGCCGAAACCTGCTGAAGGATCTCCTTACAGTCCCGTTGCTGTTCCAGCATACCTTCAACGCCGCGAATCTGCCCCTCGATGCGACGCAGGCGCTGAATCAACGACTCTTGCAATTGAGGATCTCGTAATTTCATTGTACACCCTCAAGGTAAAAAAGAAAGCCAGCACACGGCTGGCAACAGGCTTACCCCGCTCAACTGAAGCGGCTTCCGCTCGAGGAACACCCTGAAGAAGAAGACGACAAACTCCAGGTGGGCGACGATCCACCGCGCGAGGCAAAGGTGGAAAGTTGCTTGCGGGTGCGTAAACTGCCGCATCTTGGACAGCGCGGGTTGACGTCACACTCGCTCAAGCGCACCATCTTTTCGAAATCTTCCTGACACTCATCGCAATGATATTCATACAGCGGCATAGGCAATGCGTCTGCTCCTCTCGTTTCAATATACCCTACTGGAGTATAGCATATCAGTCCCTGCCGTCAAGAGAAACCTTAACAATTTCTTCACCTGTTTCTACACGCGGTTTTCCGGGTTATGAATATAATGGAGACAGAAGCAGTCTAGAAAGGCAGGCACACATGCACGAACGCACACTGGTTTCTCAAGCCAAAAAACACATTGCCCTGATCGCCCACGACGGGATGAAACAGGAACTCCTGGAGTGGGTGGATTTCAACAAAGGCACGCTCTCACGCCATTTTCTGTATGCCACCTCTTCGACAGGAAAGTTAATCATGGAACACACCGGCTTACCCGTCAGTATCCTGTCGAGCGGACCGCTCGGGGGAGACCTGCAAATCGGGGCAGGGATTGTGGAAGGCAAAATTGATTTCCTGATCTTCTTCTGGGATCCACTGGAACCGCAACCGCACGACCCGGATGTCAAAGCCCTGTTGCGGGTAGCGGTTCTGTACAACATTCCTACCGCTTGTAATCGCGCCACCGCCGATTACCTCATCGCTTCCCCACTGATGGAAAGCGAGTACACCCGCACACTGCCCGATTTCTCCCGCAAGATTCACCGCGAACTGTAGGGGCGTTCCACGATGATTCTCGCGCGGATGTTTCTTGTCGGATGGATCATTCTAATCGGCGCCATCGTGCTGAATGTTCTGGCAGGTATGTTGAACCTGTCCACATGGTACACCTTCCTGCAGAACATGTCAGTGAATAGCGCCGGACAAGCCCTGCGCGCCCTGCGCTGGCTGGATGGGTTATTCCTGTTCGTCCTCTATCCGCTGGGGCTGGGCGGACTGGCATGGGCAGGATTGCGCTTCCTCAGCACCGTTATAAGATAACTTCCTTACAAAGCAAACCAATCCATAAATTCATGCACCGGTACGGCTTCCAGTCTGCCCGGGTTGGCAAACAGCGCCTGAATTGCCGCCCCCTGCCGCGGGGAAAGGTGACGCTGTAAACTGGCGTGAAACTTGGCTTCCAGCAGGGGCAGGGCTTCAGCGCGTCTGCGGCGATGACCGAGCGGATACTCTACCACTACCTGCGGGGTAGCGGTGCCATCGCGGAAGAAGACCTGCACGGCATTGGCAATCGAGCGTTTTTCCGGGTCCAGATAGTCCCTGCTGTACTGCGGGTTTTCCACGCACACCATTTTTTCCCGCAGGGCATCAATGCGCGGGTCAGCAGCGCGTTCATCCTCATAGTCTTCCGCAGTCAGGTGTCCAAAGATCAATCCGATGGCAGTCATATACTGGATACAGTGATCGCGATCGGCAGGGTTGCGGAGGGGACCTTTCTTGTCAATAATACGCAGAGCAGATTCGTGCGTGGTGATCACCACTTTTTCAATCTCGTCCAGGCGGTCTTTTACCAGCGGGTGCAGTTGAAAAGCCGCTTCCACCGCCGTCTGAGCGTGAAACTCCGCCGGGAACGAGACCTTGAAAAGGACGTTTTCCATGACATACGAACCCAGTGGTCTGCCCAGTCGAATTGGTTGCCCTTTGAAGAAGACATCCTGAAAACCCCATACAGGCGCGGTGAGCGCCCCGGGGTAACCCATTTCGCCCTTCAAAGCCATCAGCGCCAGCCTCACCCCGCGCGATGTGGCATCACCCGCCGCCCACGATTTGCGCGAGCCAGTGTTGCTGCCATGGCGGTACACCCGCAGAGTGCCGCCATCCACCCAGGCATTGGACACTGCATTGAGTACATCCTCATGCGTTCCCCCCAGCAAGCCCGTCACCACTGCCGCGCTTGCCACCCGCACCAGCAGGACATGATCCAGCCCCACACGATTGAAAGCATTTTCCAGCGCCAGCACACCCTGAATCTCATGGGCTTTGATCATGGCAGTAAGCACATCACGTACCACCAGAGGACGTTTGCCCGCCGCCACCGCCTGACGGGAAAGCCAATCGGCGCTCATCAAAATTCCACCCAGATTGTCCGAGGGATGCCCCCACTCTGCCGCCAGCCAGGTATCGTTGAAATCCAGCCAGCGAATCATTGCCCCCAGGTTAAACGCCGCCGTCACCGGATCGAGTTGATAAGGCGTCCCGGGAACTTTCGCCCCATTGAGAACACTCATCCCCGGCACAGGGGGACCCAGCAGTTTGGTGCAGGCGGGATACGAAAGCGCCTCCAGCGCACAGCCAAGCGAATCCATCAGGCACAGGCGCGCAGTGTGGTAAGCCTCAGAACTCTCAATTTGCGCGCGGGTGACGTAATCGGCAATCTCCACTATCAGCGGGTCGAAAGCCCCGCGTACTTCTCCATGACTGCCAGACATATCCACCCCGTTTCAGCCCCGCTTCATGATCGGCACATAAGTCAAAGGTTCCGGTCCCACGTAATTGGCAGAGGGGCGAATGATCTTTCCATCCTCACGCTGTTCGATAATGTGAGCCGCCCAGCCAGCAGTACGAGCCATGACGAACAGGGGAGTAAACATGAAGGTCGGAATGCCCATCATGTGATAGGTCACAGCGGCGTACCAGTCCAGGTTGGGGAAGAGGTTTTTCTCTTCCCACATGACTGCCTCAATGCGCTCGGCGACATCGCACATGCTTTCATCGCCAAAGTCCTTGCACAGGGTGCAGGACAGGTCCTTGAGGATTTTCGCGCGCGGGTCGGCAATGGTGTAAACCGGATGCCCAAAGCCCAGGATAATGCCCTTGTCTTTGAGGATGCGGCGTACATCCTTTTCGGCTTCATCGGGAGTGCGGTAGCGCTCGATGACTTCCATTGCCCCTTCATTGGCACCGCCATGCTTAAAGCCCTTCAGGGCGCCAATCCCCCCGGTGATGGCGGAATAAATATCCGATCCAGTGCCTGCAATGACGCGGGTGGTAAAGGTGGAGGCATTAAATTCATGCTCGGCGTAGAGAATCAGAGTAATATCCAGCGCGCGCTGATGCAGATCACTGGGACGGCGCCCGTGCAACAGATGCAGGAAATGCCCGGCAATGGAGTCATCATCGGTCTCTACCTCGATGCGCCGACCGTGATGAGCATACTGATACCAGTACAGCAGAATGGACGGCATGATTGCCAGCAGGTGATCAGCAATATGACGCGCGCCTTCGGCATTGTGATCATCCCGTTCGGGCAGGGTTGCTCCCAGCATGGAAATACCCGTGCGCAAAACGTCCATGGGATGCGCCGCCGCAGGAATCAATTCCAGCACGGCTTTGACGGGCGCAGGCAACCCCCGCAGGCGTTTCAGTTTCAGGCGGTAACGTTCCAGTTCCGAAGCCAGCGGCAGTTTGCCATGCACCAGCAGGAAAGCCACCTCTTCGAAGGTGGAATGCTCGGCTAAATCATTGATGTCATAGCCGCGATAACGCAGGTCATTGCCCTCAAAACCCACCCGGCAAATGGCGGTATTACCCGCCGGAACACCCGAAAGCGCCACCGACTTCTTGCGGGGCGCTTCTTGAACAGCACTCATCTCAGCCATCTCCCTTCTCCTTTCCAAACAACTCATCCAGTTTTTGTTCGTAAGCGTAGTAATTCAGCACCTCATACAGTTCAGCGCGGGTCTGCATCAGCGGGACCACCCTCCCCTGAGTGCCTTCCGTGCGAATGGTGCGATAAACCTCCAGCGCCGCTGCCGCCATCGCGCGAAACGCCGAAAGCGGGTACAGCGCCAGACGAACCCCCGCCGACCGCAGATCATCCAGTGTGTAAAGGGGGGTCTTGCCAAACTCGGTCAGGTTTGCCAGCACCGGTACGCCGCAGGTCTGCACAAAGGCAGCGTACTGCGCTAAATCGGTGACGGCTTCGGCAAAAATCATATCGGCGCCTGCCTGCACATAACGGGAAGCGCGCGCCAGAGCGGCATCCAGCCCTTCACTGGCAAGCGCATCGGTGCGCGCCATGATGACAAAATCTTCATCGGTGCGGGCATCCACAGCGGCTTTGATGCGGTCCACCATCTCATCGGGCGAGACCAGTTGTTTACCCGGGCGATGACCGCACCGTTTTGCCTGCACCTGATCCTCAATATGCATACCTGCCGCTCCGGCTTTGATCAACGAGCGCACCGTGCGGGCGATGTTAAAAGCACTGCCAAAACCGGTATCGGCATCTACAAGTAGAGGTAGAGAAGTGGCATCGGTAATTCGACGGGTATCAATGAGTACATCTTCCAGCGTGGTAATACCTAAATCGGGTACCCCCAGCGATGCCGCCGCCACCCCGCCACCTGACAGATAAAGCGCACGAAAGCCTGCGCGTTCTGCCAGCAGGGCGGCGTAGGCGTTAATCACCCCCACCACCTGCAAGGGCTGTTCCATCTCCAGCGCCTGCCGAAGGCGTCTGCCCGCCGAAGACTGTTCTGCCATTCACTCCCCTCCGAAATGAGATTTTTCAGGTAAAATGAGTCCTCTTACAATATAATCATACAATAAAACCGGAAAAACTCATAAAAAATTTCATCTTTTTTCCGTTCAGGTCATTCTTTCGGGTGAGAACGTTCATCCAGTACAGGGCTAATCCCCCCGGAAAAAACTGGCACATTTCCTGCAACGCAACTGGACAGGCAGCGCTAAAAATTGCAATCGCATTGCGCTTGACGCATAAAATGCCTTATGCTACTATGATGAAGAAAATTAAGATTTAAAATATAGAAAAGTAAACCGGAATTTGTCAGGATTTTTCAATGCAGTCCATTCTGGAGAAATGCATCCGGTTACAGAAGGAGAACAGAGGTCATGAATAAGTCGCTTCGCTTTTTCTGGATGATGGTCCTGCTTGTTGTGCTGGTGTTGAGCACAGCCTGCACCTTGCGCGCTTCCACACCCGCCCCCACACAGGAACAGGGCGTGCTCTTCCCAACCCCCACCTCGCTTGCCAACGCCGTGCAAACCCAAACCGCCCAGGCACAGCCGCAGGTGGCTACAGCAACTCCGCAAATGGAGCAAGTCCCCACACCTGTTCCTCAACAAGCCGAGCAGCCGCAACCCACCGCACAGGCGCCACAACCCAAGCCCATCCCCACGCTGGAGCGCCCTTCCACGTACACCCTGCAGAAAGGCGAATGGCCCATCTGCATTGCCCGCCGGTATGACCTGGACCTCAACGCCTTTTTCTCGCTCAACGGGTTGAGCATGAATTCCCGTCCCGCAGTGGGTACGGTATTGAAGATCCCCTCCAGCGGGAACTGGAACGAAGCGGCTTATGGTCCCCGCGTACTGCGCAAGCACACCGATTATAAAGTTGCCGCGGGCGATACCGTCTACACCATTGCCTGCTACTTTGGCGACGTTTCTCCGGAAGCCATCCTTGCCGCTAACGGCTTGAACAGCCCGGACGACATCAAAGTGGGCATGACCCTGAAGATTCCATAAACCTTAATCCCTTTATCCACGTCTGTTCTGGAAGGCGGGGAAGGACCCCGCCTCCTTTTCATTCTCTCCAGGGAGGTTCTGCATGGCTTTTGAATTACTTCAACGCACTGTATTGCACGCCGGGCGTGTGTTTACCGTGGCTCAACACACCCTGCAACTGCCCAACGGCAAATCCCAAACCTATGATCTGGTGGAACATGAAGGCGCGGTGACCATTCTTCCGCTGGATCAAGCGGGAAACATCTGGTTCGTGCGCCAGTACCGTCTGGGCGCCGGGCATCCTCTGCTGGAATTGCCTGCGGGCGTCCTGCACGCGGGAGAAGATCCGCTGGAAGGTGCAGCACGGGAAGTGCGGGAAGAAATCGGTATGGCGGCAGGAAATCTGAAACGCCTGGGAGGATTTTACATGGCGCCGGGATATTCGACCGAGTACATGCACGTCTTTCTGGCAGACGACTTAACCCCCGCACCGCTACCCCAGGACGAAGATGAATTCATCGAACGGGTGTCCATTCCGGTTAAGGAGGCGCTGGCAATGGCACAGCGCGGAGAGATTGAAGACGGGAAAACGCTGGTAGCTCTCTTCCTGGCACTGCCGGAGTTAACGAATCAGCATCTGGAATAATTGACGGGTTTGCTCACTGGGTGGTGCATTGAATTCGCGCTTCAATGCCGTCTGGCAGAGTTCAAACTGGCGCATCACCGCAGTGCGATTGCCCATTGCGGCATGGATGACCATTGCCAGACGATGCGCTTCTTCCATGCAGGCATCTTCTTCCAGTAACTTCTGCAACACCTGCAGGGCTTCTTCGTAGTGCTTCTGGCGGAACTCCAGTCCAGCCAGTTGGTGCAAACCCTGCAGGTATTTGTTGCGTAATTTCTGACGGCGGAGATGTACCCAACTGCCTTCCACATCTGGCAAATAGGAGCCCCGGTACAACCGCATGGCTTGCTGGTAGTGGGCAATGGCTTTTTCCACATCCTGGCTGGATTCTGCCAGTTCAATTTCCTTCAGAAAGACCTCGGCATCTTCTTCATAATCCAGGGAACGGTTGAACTGGTAAATGTCCCCTTCCCATAGAATGGCTTCTTTGCCTACTGCTCGCCGCAGGCGGTAAATGGCATTCTTGAAGCGGTAGTTTAAATCCTCGGGTTCGGAGTCGGGCCAGAGGATTTCGCCAATCTGCTCTTTGGAAAGTCCCTCGGGCGTGGCAACCAGCAGTAAGAACAATTCTCGCGAGGTTTTGGTCACCCAGGCAGAATTGGGGATGAGCCGACCGTTCAGGCGAATCTGCACCTTCCCCAGAGTTTGAATGGACAATCTGGGCGGTCCCAGCGGCACGGTTTGCAGGTGGCGGCGTAAAGCCTGCTTGAGCAGGGGAATGCGTCGCTCAAAGACGCTGATGGCTTCTCTCAGTGCGAAAACGGAAGCCTTGCAATCGCTTTCCTGCATCTCTTCCAGTACATGACGAATCCGTAATGCGCAGAGTGTGGCAGTATGATTTAAATCCGCATCTCGCAGGGCATCCTGAAGCACTGCCAGTTCGCGGCAGGCGGTGTGAACCTCTTTCAGACGATAGGCAATACCGGCAATCAGAGAGGTGGCATGCAGGGCATCCGTGCGCCGGCTGGACTCTTCGAGCACGCGCCGCGATTGCAGGAGGTCTGCCAGTATCGCCTCGGAAGGATGGTTGGACAAAGCCAGATGCGCCCGGACCATGATGAAAAGTTGCTGTTGGTACGGCGAAGCGCCTTCACCCATGAATTGCCGGGCAGTTTCCAGTTCCTGACGTGCCTGTGTCCAGTTCTCTTCCTGAATTGAAAGACTGACCTCAAGGAGATTGAGATAAAAGAGCAGGAACTGGTCGCCCATTTGAGCGGCTACTGCGCGCGCCCGTTGACAGGCCTGACGCGCCTCGGCGACGGCATTCAAATCCCGGTACAGTTCGGCAATCCCAGCCAGTGCATAGGCTTCCAGCCGGTTGTACCCGGCAAGGTGAGCATATTGAACCACCTTCTCAAACGCCAGCGCCGCCCCCTCGTAATCTCCGCGATACTGCTTGAGCACTCCCAGATTGTTGAGCACATTGGCAAGCCAGATGAGATTGTGGCTCTTCTGATAGTACTGGAGGGCTTCATTGTAAAAGCGCTCGGCTTCGCTAAAACGTCCCATGGCGCGCGCCACCATCCCCCGGTGCATGGCATTCTTCGCCACACTCTCGGCATCTCGGTTTTGCCGAAACAAATCGGCGGCTTGTTCCAGCGCGGGGAGCGCATCCGATAGATGTCCCAGGTAAAAGTACGCTACCCCCAGTTCATTGAGGGCATCGCCGCGCAGGGAATGTTCCCCCTCAATGTCTTCCATGATGGCAAGCGCCTGACGGATATCATCAATGGCGGCGAGAGTATTGCCCTGCAAGCGCAGGGCAGTTGCCCGACGCACCAGCGCCCGCGCCAGCCCCGACCTTTCTCCAATCTCCTGGTACGCCTGAACCGCGCGATCCAGCAGTTGAACGCCGCGGGGCGTATTCCCGCGGGTAACGTACACCGTCCCCAGCGAAGAGAGGATAGCAGGACGGCTGCGGTAGGATTCAGGCAGGGATTCCAGCCACTCCCCCAGCGTCTGGATGTTCCCGCGGGCAATGAGATCGGTGGCAGCGCGCTCGACCAGTTGAGCAATCCATTCCTCATTCCCCAGCCGGCGGTACACGGCATATGCCCGCTCCCACTCACCGCGCCGCGCCCACACTTCAGCCAGGGTAATCAGGATTTGCCTTGTGCGTTCGGGATACAGACGCGCCATACGCGCCTGTAAAAAATCACGGAAGCGGTGATGATAACGCAGGAAGACGCGCTCGGTGCCTACCGGCTGGATAAACAGATTGGCACGCAGGGCTTGCTCCATCCATGTTTGCCATGGCACCTCATCAGGTGGCTCGCCTAACACTTCCTGGCACAGTTCAGCATCAAATTCTTCCAGCAGTGAGGTATGCAGGAGAAATTCCTGCATCTGAGGCGATTGACGCTCCAGCACCTGCTGAGCCAGGTACTCGTACAACCCCACCCCGGCAACCTTTGCGCCGCGCAGGCGGTCTTCCAGCCTGCCTCCCGGCGCCTGATGAGTGAGCAAGATGCCGGTAATCCAGCCCTCGGTTTCCCGCGCCAGTTGATCGGCTTCCTGATCAGAGAGAGGGATTTTAAAGTTTCTGAGCCACAGTTGTTGAATTTCTGCCGGCTGGAACGCCAGTTCTTCAAAAGAAAGCCCGCCCACCAGAGAACGCGCCACGAGCAGTGGCATGTCGGGTAAATTCAGCAGGGTACGCGAGGAAATGATGAAATGACAGTTTTCATCTACCTGTTGAATGAGGTCGTTCAAAAACTGGACAACCGGTCGACTCTCTTCCACAAGATGATAATCATCCAGAATGATCACCAAATGTTCAGGGGTGTGTTCATAAAGATCGTTGGCAATGATGGAAACCAGAGCATCATCGCGAAGGTTGCCAGCGCTCCATCCCTGTAACGCCGCCAGACTGGAGGTGCCAAAGGCAGGGAAATTTTGTCGAATGGAGGCAATCAGATGAGCAACCAGTCGCGGCAGGGTCTGATCGAGCAAATCCAGCCCCAGCCAGCAGACCGGCATGCGCGATTGAGAGGCAAAATCCACCAGCAGGGAGGTCTTCCCATAGCCTGCCGGCGCCGCCACAATGATGAGCCGCAAATCGCTCCACTGCTTCAGCAGTTCCAGCAGGCGCGGACGTGAAAGAATCTCCTCGCGGCGGCGGGGAACAAAAATTTTAGTCGCCGTGATGGGAAAATGCTGTTCCATTTCTGGGAAATCCCTGCGGACAGAATACCGATTTATTATAAATCACAATCCTGCAATTACCGTTTTTTAAGGGAACCCTTTTGAGTCCCAAACAGGCTGATCGAGCGGAGCCACCCAATCAGCCTGTTGAAATCGAAGAAAAGAATTTTCAGCGAAGCAGAAGCGGCAGAAACGATTTGCCTTCGAAATACGGGCAATAGACTGTGGTTGATCCAGACACGGTAGTTTGATCTGCCAGTGAGGCTATGACCACAATAGGGTAAGCATTTCCATAGTCAGGATTGCCGCTGGCGTTTTTCCCCCCACAGGAAACCACAAACCCATCCCCGAACATGTTCCCAACCACATACCCACTGTTTTCAAAGAAACCGATCATGTTTGCCCGCAGTTTCCCGTTGACAAACACCCGCAGGCGCGAAAAAGAACTGCCACTCCCCACAGCAGAGATGCTGCGCATGCGAATGAAACAGGTGCCGCTGTTCAAGGAAACCTGAACACACACCGGGTTTTGAATTTGAAGGGAAATGGAAGAAGTCTGCGCAGAACCCGGGCTGGGAGAAAGGAACAGCAGGACTGTCAGCGCAATCACCAGAAGAAACAACCTGAATCTGTGCATAACGCCCCCTTTGTTCATGGAGCATATGCCGGGCATGCCACGCTAAAGAAATTGGCGCCCATTTGAGTGCCTGTGGTGCTGATAGCACTTATGACCACAGAATAGGATTTTCCATAGTCATTGCCCAACCCGCTTTCATTGGGAGAACCACAGAGCACCTTAAAACCCTGAGGCACCATGGCATAATCGTAGGTATTGCTGTTTTCAAAAAACATTCCGCTGTAGTAGCGAATCTTGCCATCAATGGAAAATTGAAGGTTCTTCAGGTAGGGGGAATTTCCATCTTGATTTGCCTGCGTGTAACGAAAGTTGATCACGCATTCGTTGCGGGTCACATCAGGCTGGTAGCAATAGGGGTTGCTGGTGGTGATAAAGCCGATCAGCCCTTGCGGTTGAACAGAGTCCAGCGTGCGGGTATTCCCATCCTGCATTTCGGATTGCGGGGCGGGAGGCGCTTCATTTCTCTGCGCATTTGCGGCATTCCACGAGATGACCAGAGCCATCCCTAACAGGGCAATTAAAAAAACAGTCTTAACCGAAGATTTCATGATTTCCTCTTTTTCTTTTTCAACCTGATACAAAAGACGGAGAAAAATTTCCAACAGGATTAAAAATTGCGTTCACCTCCTGAAAATATAATTATCAGTAGTAATTATACTCATATTATCTTTTTATGTATATCAGGTTGAGAAAAACGACTTTTCTGAATTTGATATGGAAGCAGTTTCCCGTTCTTCAGTGGGCGGCAGGGAATGTCTGACATCATTTGTTTTTTCCATACCCCAATCTCATGACAATTATCACTAGAATTTTTCCCTCAAATTCGTTGTACAATAAAAACAGATTCCAGTAAAATAGTGCCAACGGCTATTGTATAGACAACTTGCTGTACAAGCATCATCAGTAGCCCTACTCTAAGAAAGAAGGAGGTGAGTGGCGGCAATTTAGTTTTTGTTTTTCCCTTCCCAACCTTTTCAATCCATTTGTACTGTTCGTTCGAAGGAGGAGATCGTTTATGAAAAACCGTGTTCTGTTGCGCGCAGTGGCGCTACTGGTCTTTGTAGCCATGCTGTTGGGTGCCTGTCAGCCCTCGGCGGCTACTCCGGAAAAAGTAGGAAACTTCCAGATTCCTGAAATTCAAAAAGGCAAGTTCAACGTTGCCATGGTGCTGATCGGTCCGCACGATGATGGCGGCTGGTCTCAGGCGCATTATGAGGGCTTGCTCTATGTAGAAAAGAACGTGCCCAATGTGCACGTTGCCTACATTGAAAACGTGCCCGAAGGCGCCGACTCCGAACAGGTCTTCCGCGCCCTCTCCCGCAAGGGCTTCAACCTGATCTTCGGAACGTCCTTTGGCTTCATGGATCCAATGGAAACCGTTGCCAGCGAATTCCCCAACATCACCTACATTCACATTTCGGGGTACAAGTCCAATGAAAAGAACTTTGGCAACCTGTTTGGCGCCATGGAAACCATGAAGTACCTGGCAGGGATGCTGGGAGGCGCGCGTGCCAAGATGGACGGCAACCCCAAACTGGGCTATATGGCAACCTTCCCCATTCCGGAAGAACTGCGCCTGGGCAACGCTATGGCGCTGGGCATGCGCAAGACCTGCCCCGAATGCACCATGGACGTGCGCTGGCTCAACACCTGGCATGACCCGGTGAAAGAGAAGGAAGCCGCCGCTTCGCTCTTCGATGCCGGTGCTCAGGTAGTCTTCACCGGTGCAGATACTCCCGCCGTTGCGGATGTTGCCACCGAGAAGGGCAAATGGGGCGTCACCTATGACTGGGTAGGATCCTGCAAAGCCGAGCGCTGCCTCACTGCGCCGTACTGGAACTGGGGTCCCGTGTACGCCAAGATCACCCAGGGTGTGATTGACAAGACCTACAAACCCGGCTGGGATTACTTCGATGCTGACTCGGGCGGTCTGGGGTTGTATGGCTTCATGGAAGGGCAGACCCTTCCCAAGGGGGTTGCCGAACTGCCACCAGAAGTGGTAAATGAAGTGAAGGAATTGGTCGCCAAAGCGCTCAAGGGCGAGTTCAACCGCTTCGATGTTTTCAAAGGTCCCATCAGGGACAATACTGGCAAACTGATTGTGCCCGAAGGGGAAACGCTCCAGCAGATTGATCTGGACCAGTTCCCCGAGATGGGTTTGGGCTGCAAGTACTGCATGAAATGGTGGGCTGAAGGCATTACCGCTGAATTGCCGCAGACTCAATAATGCCGATGCTGGGTTCTTTGCCATTCTTCATGTAAACCGGTAAAGTTCGCAGGGTGTGCCGGAAGGCACATCCTGCGAACATCTTATTAGCAAAACCGACGAGGGCTCATGGAGGCAGTACAAAACTCTCAGGAAAAACCGATTGCCGTGCAGATGAGCGGCATTGTCAAGCACTTTCCGGGTGTGCTCGCCAATGATCATGTGGACTTCACCCTGTTGAAGGGAGAAATCCACGCCCTGCTGGGGGAGAACGGGGCAGGGAAAAGCACCCTGATGAATATTCTGGCAGGGCTGTATCATCCTGATGCCGGTACGATTGTTGTCAACGGGAAAATATGCCACTTTAACTCACCCCGCGACGCCATTCATGCCGGGATCGGGATGATTCATCAGCACTTCATGCTGGTTCCATCCATGACAGTCACCGAAAATATTCTGCTTGGACTGGAAGAGCCGCGTTTCCGTTTGCGCCTGCCTTACTACGATGAGCAGATCAGCGCACTGGGAGAACGCTTTGGCATGAAGGTGGACCCCAAAGCCCGCATCTGGCAACTCTCGGTTGGGGAGCAACAGCGGGTGGAAATTCTCAAAATGCTTTACCGCGGAGCGGAGATTCTCATCATGGACGAGCCAACCGCCGTACTTGCTCCTGCTGAAGTGGAAGAATTGTTCCACACCCTGCGGCGCATGCGCGAAGAGGGCAAATCCATCATCTTCATCAGCCATAAGTTGAATGAGGTGACCAGCATTGCCGACCGGGTGACGGTTTTGCGCCGCGGCAAAGTGACCGCCGCCGGACTCCCGCTGGCAGGGGTTTCCCGCGCTGAACTGGCGCGCCTGATGGTGGGACGAGAGGTGGTCTTCAACATTCAGAAAAAACCTGTTCAGCCCGGTGAGGTGGTTCTCAAGGTAGAGAACCTGCATGCCCTCAACGACCGCGGCTTGCCTGCCCTGCGCGGGGTGAGTTTTGAGGTGCGCCGCGGGGAAATTGTCGGTCTGGCAGGGGTGGCGGGCAACGGTCAGCGAGAACTGGCAGAAGTCATCACCTGCATGCGCAAAGCCGAAAAGGGTCATGTCTGGGTTGGCGGTGAGGAAATCACCAACTGCAATGTGAGCAAGGGCATTCGCAAAGGGGTGGCGCACATCCCCGAAGACCGCAACCACGTCGGCACCGCCCCGAACCTGAGCGTGACCGATAACGTCATCCTTAAAAAATATAAAGAACCACCCATCGCCAGTGGATGGATGCTGAACCATGTCGCCGCTACGGGGTACGCCGAAGACCTGAAAAAGGGCTTTGAAATCCTCGTTCCCACCGTGGAAACGCCCGTGCGCCTGCTTTCGGGCGGGAACCTGCAACGGGTTATTCTGGCGCGGGAAATTTCGGCACAACCGCAACTGCTCATTGCCGTCCAGCCCACCCGGGGGCTGGATGTGGGCGCAATCGAGGGGGTGCATCGGCTTCTTCTGGCGCAACGGGAAGCAGGTGCTGCGATTCTGCTCATATCGGAGGAACTGGAGGAGTTAATTGATTTGAGCGACCGCATTCTGGGAATCTATGAAGGGCAAATCATGGGAGAGGTCACCGATGGCAACATCGAAGCCATTGGTTTGATGATGACCGGAACCCGTCTGGAGAACGCCCCCGTTTCGCAGGAGGCACATCATGAGTGAATCAACCCTCAATCAACGGAAATCGAACTGGCTACCTTTCACCGTGGAAGTGGAACCGCGCCTGACCCCGCCCCCCGCCTGGTTTTCGTGGGCGCTCACCATTGGACTGATCATCTTTGCGCTTTTGATTGGCGCGCTGGTCATCGCCTTTGCTGGAGGAAACCCATGGGCGGCTTATAGTCACATTGCGCGGGCATCCTTCGGGAGCATTGGGGTGCTTTCCGATACGCTGGTCAAAGCCATTCCGCTGATGATCGTCGG
Organism: Anaerolinea thermophila; assembly: GCF_020723905.1. Classification (GTDB taxonomy): domain Bacteria; phylum Chloroflexota; class Anaerolineae; order Anaerolineales; family Anaerolineaceae; genus Anaerolinea; species Anaerolinea thermophila_A. The sequence goes on along the minus strand of NZ_DYHZ01000002.1, from coordinate 348,831 downwards.
GCTTGCCTGCACAATTGCCTTCCGTATGCGCATCTGGAACATTGGCGCCGAGGGACAGTTCTTTCTGGGGGCGTTTGGCGCCAGTGCAGTCGTGCTTACCCCAATCCTGCCCTCCGATTCACCACAGTGGCTGTTTATCCTCACCATGTTGATCTTTGGCATGGCGGCAGGCGCCATCTGGGGCTTTATTCCTGGCTACCTGAAGGCAAAATTCAACGTCAACGAGGTCATTTCCACACTGATGCTGAACTACATTGCCGTCTCGTGGAACAACTACTGGATTTATGCCGTATGGACCGAGGGCGGTTTCCAGATGTCCAGAATGTTCCCGCGCAACGCCTGGCTCCCCCGGCTGACCGATTTTGCCGACCGCGTCCCCGCTTTTGGCGGTCTGACCGTCCATTTTGGTCTGGTTCTGGCAATCCTTGCCGCGATAGTGGTATGGCTGATTCTGTACCGCAGTCAGTGGGGGTACGAAATCCGCGTGGTGGGCGACAACCCCCCAACCGCCAGATACGCCGGCATCCCCATTGCCCGCAATACCGTGCTGGTCATGATGCTTTCGGGCGCGCTGGCGGGGCTGGCTGGGATGTCGGAAATCAGCGGCGTCGTTCACCGCCTGCAGGGGGCAATTTCCCCCGGGTACGGCTACACTGGCATCATCGTGGCATGGCTGGCAAAACTCAACCCCTTTGCCGTCATCCCGGTTGCCATTTTCTTTGGGGCGCTTATCCTTGCCGGTCGGGAGATTCAGCCGTCAGGGATACCCAAGATGATTCAGGGCATCATCCTGGTATGCCTGATTGCCAGCGATTTCTTAATGCGCAATAAAATTCGCATTCGCCGCAAAGGAGAAGCATAGCATGGACCTCATCATCGTTTTACAGGCAGGGGTTGCCACTGGAACGATCCTTTTATTTGCCACCCTGGGCGAAATCTTTGCCGAACGCTCGGGAGTGATGAACCTGGGCGTGGAAGGGATGATGTTACTCGGCGCCATGAGCGCCTTCAGCATTGCCACCCGCACCGGAAATCCCTGGCTGGGATTGCTGGTTGCCATGCTGGCGGCAGGATTGATCAGCCAGATTCACGCCTTTATCTCCATTACCCTGCAGGCAGATCAGGTGGTCAGCGGACTTTCGCTGGGCTTTCTTGCCACAGGGTTAAGTCTGGTGCTGGGCGAAGGGTTGAGCAAAGCCGGCACAATCACTCTGATTCCTTCCTTTACCGTGCCGGTGCTGAGCCAGATTCCCATCCTGGGACCGATTTTTTTCACCAACCAGAAACTGCTTGTTTATGTGGGCTATGTAATTGTCCCGCTGGCATGGTACTACATTAACTATACCCGCCCGGGTTTGCATTTGCGCGCGGTGGGCGAGTACCCCGCGGCGGCAGATTCGCTGGGGGTGAACGTGTTTGCCCTGCGCTATCTGTATGTCTTCGTGGGCGGAATGTTTGCCGGACTGGCTGGTGCGACCATCAGTCTGGCAATTGCTCCGGGCTGGTTCAGCGAACTGACGACCGCCGGACAGGGCTGGATTGCCATCGGTCTGGTGATCTTCGCTCAATGGGATCCGCTCCGCGCCGCTTTTGGCTCATATGCATTCGGGGCACTGCGCCGTCTGGTGCTGGATATTCAGGCGCCCATGATGCTGTTTGGTTTGCGCAACCCCTTCTATTACAACCCGTACTGGGGATTTTTCCTCGAAATGCTCCCGTATGCCTTCACCATCATCGTACTGGTGATTGGTTCGCGCGAAGCCATCCGCCGTCGTCTGGGTGCGCCTACCGCGCTCGGCATTCCCTATATCCGCGGCGAACGCGGCGTATAAGGTAAAATTAGCCAGAGGTGACTCCCATGGACAATAAAATTCCCCCTGATTTCGCCGATTTAGTCTCCCGTGAGAAAAAAGCCATGGCATATCTGGCGCTGGTGAAGAAAGATGGTTCGCCGCAGGTAACCCCCATCTGGTTTGACTACGATGGCACCCATTTCATCTTTAACACCGCCCGCGGCAGAGTCAAAGACCGCATCTTGCGCCGTCATCCCAAAGTGGCTTTTGTCATCCAGGATCCCGATAACCCCTACCGGTATCTGCAAGTCAGCGGTCAGGTGGTGGATGAAGACGAAAGCAACGCCGTGGAGCAGATTCGTGATCTGTGCGAGAAATACCATGGTCACCGCTATTTCAAAATTGGCGAAGGCGAGGTGCGGGTCACTTACCGGGTGCTTCCCGAACGCGTTCAGGGGATGGGATAATCTTTCATCGAAAGGAATCGAATGACGCGGGCAACCTTTCAAGGATATCGTTGCAGTCTCTGCGGGGCAGATTTTGCCCCGCAGGACTGGCTTTACACCTGCCCTCACGACGGGGGCAATCTGGATATCGTGCTGGATTACTCCGCGATCCGGCAACAGGTCTCTCCCCGGCAAATTGCCGCGCAGGCAGATCCTTCTCTGTGGCGATACCTGCCCCTGTTGCCGGTAAACGACCCCAACGGATGGGGCACGCCTCTTCGCACTGCTGGCTGGACGCCGCTTTATTCCCCACCAGCCCTGCAAGCCGAAACCGGTCTGCCAGCCCTGTGGGTGAAGGATGAAGGCAAAAACCCTACCGCTTCCTTCAAAGATCGCGCCAGCGCTGTAGTGGTGGCACGCGCCCGGCAGATGGGTGCCGAAGTGGTGGTAACGGCCTCAACCGGGAACGCTGGCGCGGCGCTGGCAGGCATGGCGGCAGCGGTAGGACATCGCGCGGTGATTTTTGCACCGCGCACGGCGCCGCCGGCGAAAATTGCCCAGTTGCTGGTTTTTGGCGCGCAGGTCATTCTGGTGGATGGCAATTACGACCATGCCTTTGACCTGACCGTGCAAGCCGCGCAGGAGTTTGGCTGGTACTGCCGCAATACCGGCTATAACCCCTTCACCGTCGAGGGCAAGAAGACTGCCGCGCTGGAAATCTTCGAGCAGGTCATCCTGCCCAACCGGCTGAAGCGCCCCCTGTGCGTGTTCGTCTCCGTGGGCGATGGCAACATCATCTCCGGCATTCACAAGGGCTTTAAGGACTTGCAGGAACTGGGCTGGCTGGACACCATGCCACGCCTGTTCGGCGTGCAAAGCACCGGATCGGCGGCAGTTGCCAACGCCTACTTTGCCGGAACAGAAGAAATCATTCCCGTGCAAGCCAGTACCCTTGCCGACAGCATCTCGGTGGATTTGCCGCGCGATGGCGTGCGCGCGGTGCGTGCCGCCCGTCAAACCGGTGGAGCGTACATTCTCGTCTCCGATGATGCCATTTTGCAAGCCATCGCCGCACTGGGTAAGGCGGGCATCTTTGCAGAGCCGGCAGGCGCGACGGCTTACGCCGGTCTGCTGGAAGCCCTGAAGAACGGGCAAATTTATCCAGACGATCCGGTGGTGGTCATCAACACCGGATCCGGCTTGAAAGATGTGCGCTCTGCCATGCGAGCGGTGCCGGAAGCGCCCATCATCGAACCCTCTCTGGATGCCCTTAAGCGCTTACTGAGCCAAAACCCTGTCTAATGTCACGGACCCCTGCGGGAATGGATAACCCGCAGGGGTTTTGGATGACAAATGACGTGTACGGAATTGTCAGTCAACTGGTAGAGTGCGTTATAATTCTTGCAGGAAGTGACTATGAAACCCGTTTTCTCAATCATAGCCCCCATTTACAATGAACATGATTCCCTTCCTGAACTGCACCGGCGGGTGAGCGCGGTGATGAACGGTCTGGGCGAGCCGTGGGAACTGATTCTGGTGGACGACGGCTCTTCGGACGGCTCCACTGAACTGATTCGCCGGCTGGCAGAGCAGGATGAGCATATCCGTCCGGTCATCTTTGCGCGCAACTTCGGGCATCAAATTGCCGTGACCGCCGGATTGGATTACGCCCGCGGTGATGCCGTGGTGATCATTGACGCCGACCTGCAAGATCCGCCGGAGGTCATTCCCGACCTGGTGGCACGCTGGCGGGAAGGGTACGAGGTGGTCTATGCCGTGCGCACCGAACGCGAGGGCGAATCGTGGTTTAAACTCTTCACCGCCTCGCTGTTCTACCGCCTTATCTTCCGCATCACCGATGTCAAAATTCCCATGGACACGGGCGACTTCCGCCTGCTCGACCGCAAGGTGGTGAATGTACTGAAAACCATGCGCGAAAGACACCGCTTCCTGCGGGGTATGGCAGCATGGGTGGGCTTTCGACAAATTGGCGTGCCGTACAAACGCGCCGCGCGCTTTGCCGGAAGCACCAAGTATCCTTTCAAGAAAATGCTCCGGCTGGCGCTTACTGCCATCACCGGTTTTTCGTACTTTCCCCTGCAGGTAGCCACCTATCTGGGCTTCATTGCCGCAGGGCTGGCGCTGATTTTCATCCCCATCGTCGTCATTGAGCGGTTGATCGGCAATCAAGCCTTCTTCGGGCAGGCAACCACACTGGTCAGCGTGCTTTTCCTGGGCGGCGTGCAGTTAATTTGTCTGGGCATTTTAGGTGAATACATCGGGCGAATCTATGATGAGGTCAAAGGCAGACCCCTGTACATTGTGCGCGAAGCGCCCGAAAACGACTCTTCCCAACCTCAAAAATGAGAAAGGAAAATCATGGCAACCATTGATTTGACTGTCCACCCCGACCGACTGGAGCGCGCCGTCCAGCGCGCCCGCGAACGCGGCATCATCATTCCTACCTTTGCGCAAATGAAAGATCCCACCCGCATTCCGGAGAAAATCCGTGAGCAGTTGAAGCAAACCGGATTGTGGGACGTGACCCCCGTCAACCTCTTCCGCATCACCTGGAAAAATGAACCCAAACCCTTTGGCGGACTGTATGGCGGGGTGAATTTCATCGAGTTTCCCTCCAGCCTGACCGGCGTGCCTGCGCGCATCATTGCACTGGTGGGCAAGTGGTTCCCCACAGGAGCACACAAGGTCGGCGCCGCGTTTGGCTGTCTGGTGCCGCGGCTGGTCACCGGACAGTTTGACCCCACCACGCAAAAAGCCGTCTGGCCCTCCACCGGTAATTACTGCCGCGGCGGCGCGTATGACTCGGCTCTTCTGGGATGCCAGTCCATTGCCATCCTGCCGGAAGGAATGAGCCGCGAGCGCTTTGAATGGCTTTCCCGCATCGCCGGTGAGGTCATTGCCACCCCGGGAAGCGAGTCCAACGTCAAAGAAATTTTCGATAAATGCTGGGAACTGCGCCGCTCGGGTGAAGACCTGATGATTTTCAATCAATTTGACGAATTTGGCAATTACCTGTGGCATTACGAGGTCACCGGTCACGCCATGGAAGAAGTCCTGCACAGCGCCTTAGGTTCAAACGATGCCTATCGCGGCGTGGCGTTGACCACCGGTTCAGCAGGGACGATTGCCAGCGGCGATTACCTGAAACAGTTGTACCCCACCAGCAAGATCATCGCCTCAGAAGCCCTGCAGTGCCCCACCCTTTTGCAAAACGGCTTTGGCGCGCACCGCATCGAAGGCATTGGCGACAAGCACGTACCGTGGATTCACAACATCAAGAACACGGACATCGTGGTTGCCATTGATGATAATGACGTGGTCAAAATCATGCGCCTGTTCAACGAGCCGGCAGGGCAGGAATATCTGCAACGCAAGGGCGTTCCGGTGGAAATCATCGAACAACTGGACCTGCTGGGATTCTCCGGCATTGCCAATGTCCTGTCGGCAATCAAGTTTGCCAAATACTATGAACTGACCGGCAACGATGTTGTCCTGACGGTACTGACCGACTCGATGGAACTGTACAACACGCGCATTGAAGAATACCGCGAGCAATTCGGCGAGTTTACTCCCGCCGACGCCGCTGAAGCCTTTGCCGGCGCCCTGCACGGCGTGCGCACCGATGCGCTGCTTGAACTCTCATACGCCGAGCGCAAGCGCATTCACAACCTCAAGTACTACACCTGGGTTGAACAGCAGGGCAAAACCTACGAGGAAATTCAGGCACAGTGGTACGACCCCAATTACTGGACAGATATTCAGCGCCAGGTTGGCGAAATTGACGCCAAAATTGAAGCCTTCAACCGTATGGTGGGCTTGCTGTAAAGGTTCCGGGTTTTACGTGCGCCGCTCTGCTGAACGGCGCACGTTTCTTCTTCAAAATCCTATGCCGCCGGTTGATACCGATTTAATTCTGGTCGTTTACCTGCCCGCGCCGCGCGATTGGGAAATTGCCCGTGTGCTGGGCTGGTACCGCATCCCCCTGCGCCATGCTCCCAAAATCATCGAAGTGGACTATCTGGCATTTTATCAGGGAGCGGCGTTTGGAGAAGATCACCGCTGGCGCATTGAGTCCATTGCGCGGGTGCTGGGTCACGAACTCACCACCCGCGCCGCCCTGCTGCGCGATGAACCCGAACACCCCCGCGCGCATGAGGAATACTACAAGATCCAGATTGGCGCGCTGGAGCGCCTGCCAGCACCTATCCTTGCGGGACGCTGGAAGCGCATCACCTTCCTGTACACCACCGGAGAACGCCTGTTGCGCGCGCGCACACTTGCCGACCTGACCGTTCGGAACGAAGAAGAACGGCAGGTGCTGTGGCGTTCCCTGCGCGAACGCGCCCTCCAGGGAGGTAGTTACCGTACCGGAGACCTTCCTGAAATACCGCTTGACCCGCTTCTGCTGGCACTGCTGGGTGGATGGATGCCCGAAGAGTAGCCCTAGAAAAACGCCTTCCCGCAGGGTTTCCTGCGGGAAGGCTGGTGATGGAGCGGTACTGGCTTCATTTCTTCTGAAGCGGTGTGCGGCTCTGCCACCAGGCAAACACCAGCAGAAGCACAATACCGGCAAGCACAGCGACCAAACCGAGGATGTCGTTACCAGCGTTCATCTCTCACCTCCGTATGTCTAAAAGGCTCGACCTGCGATGACGCTTGATGAACGAACAGTCCCGCAATTCTCGTCCGGTTTTAAGGTGCCGCTTTTCCCTCCAGCCGCACCTGCGCCTGAGCAATCCAGTCTTCCGGATTGGCGTTGGGAAGGCGTAATCCGGACTGGCTCAGCAGGTCCCGCAAAACATCCGGCGAAGATTGCGCCAGTTGGGCAAAAGTGCGGATGCCGGCTTGAGCCAGCACGCTGGCAGTTTTGGGTCCAATGCCCCGGATGACCGTCAGGTCGTCAGCGGGGAGAGGGGCATCCTCTTCCGGGGGGAGGACAATGCGCGGGGCAGGCGGAGAAACCGCGGGACCCTGTTGATGAACCCGTTTGCGGCGCTCTACCAGCAAGAGGGCAAACAAGCCTGCCAGTAACGCCATCAGCGGGATCACAAACCACCATGCCACCCCAGCACGTCTTTGTTGCATGCACACCTCCATTTATATTATAGAAAAATCCGGGGCTTTTTTCCAGTAGTTCTGGCTTTTCGATGAAAATGCCCCCTTCCCGTACAATGTGCAATTATTCCACCGCCAATCTCTTTACCCCCATCCCTGGGACCATCTTGCTGAGTTCATTTTCATGCCATGGTTTGGAAAAGTCCCTGCCCCGCTCATCTGGACTGTGTCCGTTGCCACACTCTGGCAACCCTGGAATTCACCCGGGTGTTTAACGATTATCTCTGGGCAATTATCCTGCTCCGTGCCGATACCCTCCGCCCGGTGACGGCTGGACTGGCAACCCTGCGGGGACAGTACAACACCGACTGGCCCGTCATCACCGCGGGGGCTTTACTGGCAACTATCCCCACCCTGATCGTTTTTGTCTTCCTGCAGCGCTACTTCATCCAGGGGTTGACGCTGGGTTCCAGCAAATAGCCCTTCTGGTCTACTTAAACCCAAACGCCCGCACCCTGTCTGGATGCGGGCGTTTCTTTTTAACTCTGAACATCAATGCTTCTTGTGCCCGTTGCGTTTGGGACAGAAGTGTCCTTCGGGATCCATGGGCTGACCGCAATACGGACAAATTGGACGTCCGCGCGCCGCCACCTCTAATCCCCAGCGCGCCATGGCATGAATTTGCGATCGGGTGCACCAGAAACGCACCACCGCGGCGCGTTCCTCCATCGAGGCGGGGTCTTCTCCCATTTCTTCTTCTGCCACCAGTTCTCGGGCAATCAAAATCACCCGGTCATTGTCAGCATCGTATGCCAGTGCCAGTTCGCCCACCCGAAAGAGCGGATCCACCGGTGGAGAAATGCGCATTTTAGATTCGTCAAACTCTGCAGCGGGAGCGCTCAGGTGAGGAAACCGGTTGGCAATTTCCTGTAAAAATTCCTCTACCCCAAGAGCAAGCGTCTGGATTTGAATTTTTTCCACGATCAGCGTCACAACCTGATCGCCTTGCACCCCTTGAATGTAAAATACCCGCTTGCCGGGTTGTCCAATAGCATCGGTGGTAATGTGATCCACCGGGTTCAGGTCCAGTTCAAAACGCGGCATAAGATGACTCCTCTTTGTTAGTATACCAGTTCCGGATGAATCTGCTCATCCCACTGTATGACCTCTACCTGAGGATTGGGAAAGACCTTCCCGAGCAACCGTACAATCATCCTCCGAAAAGCCTCTCCATCTCCAGTAGTCAGGAACCGCACCGGTGCCGGCGCATCCCCCTCTGCAAGCCAGCCATGCGCTTCCAACACACGGAGAGTCTGCCGCGCCACCGCGGGGGCAGGGTCAATCACCCGCACCGCCTCGCCGACAATCTGCTGAATAAGTGGAATTACAAAGGGATAATGGGTACAGCCCATCACCACCGTATCCATGCCGCGCGCCAGCATAGGGAGCAGGGCATTTTCCAGAATACGGCGGGTGTCTTCTCCATTCAGGTTGCCTGCTTCAATTTGCTGAACCAGCCCTGAGCAGGTATCCTGCAGAAGAGTCACCCCATGAGCGAACCGCTCCACCACCGAAGCGTACAGCGCCCCCTGAAAGGTTGCCGGGGTTGCCAGCACCCCCACCACGCCCGACTGGGTGCTCTCGGCGGCGGGCTTGACCGCCGGTTCCATGCCCACAAATGGCGTCTCCGGGAAGGTTTGCCGCAAATGGTACAGCGCCGCCGCTGAAGCCGTGTTGCAAGCCACCACAATCACCTGTGCGCCTTGCTGAATCAGGAACTGGCTGATGGCGCGGGAAAATTCGCGCACCTCATCCAGAGGACGCGGTCCATAAGGCACATGCGCCTGATCTGCCAGATAGATGACCGGCTGAGCGGGAATGAGGGTACGAATTGCCCGCAGGACCGAAAGCCCGCCCACACCTGAATCGAACACGCCAATCATAGCCGTATTGTATCTTATTTCTGACGGACAGCAGACTGCACAAAAGCAGAGAACAGCGCCTGTTGAGGAGCGTATTCCTGCAACCATTCCGGGTGCCATTGCACCCCCACTGCAAAGGGATGTCCCTCCACTTCCACCCCTTCAACCAGACCGTCCGGAGCGTGCGCCGTCACCCGCAAAGAGGGCGCTACCGATCGAATGCCCTGATGGTGCAGACTGTTAACCTCGAACTGCGTGCCCCCCAGCACCCGCGCCAGCAGGCTCTGGGGATGTACCTGAACGGCATGCGCCAGGGTATTACGGGGATAACCGGGGAAGTAATCATGTTTGAGCGCGCCGGGCATTTGATCAGCGAGGTCTGTGTAGAGGGTGCCGCCCAGCGCCACATTCATCACCTGCACCCCGCGGCAAATGCCCAGCAGAGGCATGGATGCCTCCAGCGCCACGCGCACAAGATGGATTTCCATCGAATCGCGTTCGGGTTCAATGCCATAAACCCGCGGATGCTCCTCTCCCTGATAGAGAGCAGGGTCGAGGTCGCCGCCGCCGGTGATCAATACCCCATCAAGGCGCTCCAGCAAGGCAGGAATCTGCTCGCGGGAGAACACGGGCGGAATCAACACCGGAATTCCTCCGGCACGTTGAACAGCCTGAATATACGAGAAGGGAGTAGCATACCAGTGGGTCTGTCCCGCTTCTCCTTCCTTTCGGCTGGCAGTAATTCCAATAAGGGGCAGGGTCATCTTCTTTTTCCTCCAGGACGGCAAAAAATTACAAACAGTCAGAGGTTCTGGCAAACACAAAAAGGTGCAGCCGTAGCAGACTGCACCTTAAGTTTACACCACAAAGATTCTTAGAAACGCTGTTTGAGGCGCGCGCTCTTGCCCGTGCGGTTGCGCAGGTAGAACAGACGAGCGCGGCGCACCTTGCTGTGACGTTCCACCACGACCTTCTCAATGCGGGGCGAGTAAGTGAGGAAGGTGCGTTCTACGCCAATGCCGTTGGACGCAATGCGGCGCACGGTGAAGGTGGAGCCAGCACCCGCGTTCTTGGTGAACAGGACGGTGCCCTTAAATTCCTGTACACGTTCGCGGTTGCCTTCTTTGATTTTCACATGCACGCTCACCACATCCCCGGGACGCAGGGGCGGAACATTCGGATTGGGCTGAGGTTCAATTGCTTTCAAAATTTGCTCGCTCATGGTTTAATAATCCTTCCATGGTTATAATGGCTCATTCCATTGCCGCTCGTAGGCGCAAGGCGGGATTATATCATGGGAACGACAGCAGGTAAAGGTTTTTTTCAGCCAGTTTTTCTCCTTGTCTTCCCTCTTGAGGAAAGATTATATCGCTCAAACAGGTGACTCGACAAACCTTTGGTTGATGGTAGAATCAGAGCAGGAAAGTTGCAATCTTACGGGAACCTGTGGAGAGGGGGCAAATGAACTCATTTGTGATCTCCCTCCCGTTCCCGGGTCTGTCTGGAAAACCCCGCTCGAACCCTTCGAGGTGGTGTGGGGTTGAGGAAAGAGGAGTGATCCACTATGTCAGGAATGGAACGTTTTACCCAAAGAGCGCGGCGTGTGCTCAGTCTGGCTCACCAGGAGGCAGAGCGCCTGCGCCAGGAGACCATCAATACAGAGCACTTACTGTTGGGATTGATTGAAGAAGATGGAGGCATTGCCGGTCGGGTTCTGCGAGAGTTAGGGCTGGAGCCTGAACGGGTGCGCGAAATGGTTGAGCGCCTGGGAGGCATCGGTACTTACCGCGGCGGTAAAATTGATCTTGCTCCCGGCACCCAACAGGTACTGGAATACGCCATTGAAGAAGCCCGCCGCATGGGGCACCACTACATCGGTACAGAACACCTCTTGCTGGGGCTGGTTCGATCCACCGACGGGCTGGGCATGGAAGTACTGCGCAAACTGGGCGTCACAGCCGAGCAAATCCGCCGCCAGACGCGGCGTATCCTGCAGGAAAGCAGTTCTGCGCCTACCGGCGCTCCTGCCGGGACTGCCCCAACAGGCGGACGCCCTGCCTCTTCCCGCCAGGAGAAGGAACGCCCCAAGACTCCGCTGGTGGATCAACTGGCAGTGGACCTGACCGCCAAAGCCGAAGAGGGTAAACTGGACCCGGTCATTGGGCGCCAGATGGAAATTGAGCGCGTCATCCAGATTCTGGCGCGCCGATCCAAGAACAACCCTGCTCTGATTGGCGAACCCGGCGTGGGCAAGACCGCTATTGTCGAAGGACTGGCACAGCGCATCGTCGAAGGCGATGTGCCACCACTTCTGCTGGGCAAGCGTGTCCTGCAACTGGATGTAGGATCGCTGGTGGCGGGCACCATGTACCGCGGTCAATTCGAGGAACGCCTCAAACGGGTCATTGACGAGTTAAAGTCCTCCGGCGCAATTCTCTTCATTGATGAAGTGCACATGCTGGTTGGCGCTGGCGCAGCGGGCTCCTCTGTGGATGCCGCCAACATTCTCAAACCCGCCCTTTCGCGCGGCGAACTGCAGGTCATCGGCGCAACCACACTGGATGAATACCGCAAGCACATCGAAAGCGATGCCGCACTGGAGCGCCGCTTCCAGCCCATCATCGTCAACGAACCCACCATTGAGGAAACCATCGAAATCCTTAAGGGCATCAAGACGGCATACGAAGAACATCACCGCCTGACCATCACCGATGAAGCCCTTGAAGCCGCCGCCAAACTTTCGGCGCGCTACGTCACCGATCGGTTCCTGCCCGATAAAGCCATCGATCTGGTGGATGAGGCTGCCTCGCGAGTGCGCATGTACAAAAGCACTGCCGCCGCAACTGCCCGCGAAATCATGAAGAAACTGCGCGAGGTGCGTCAGAATCACGCCCTTGCGGTTGAAGATGGACGACTGGACGACGCCCAGGAATTTCTGGAGCGCGAAGCCGAACTGGAAGAACAACTGGAACGTCTGCGCACCGGTTGGGATCGTGCCGCCAGCCCCAAAGTGACTGCCGATGACATTGCCGAGGTGGTTTCGATGTGGACGGGCGTGCCGGTCATGCAAATGGCAACCGAAGAATCCGAGCGATTGCTTCACATGGAAGAAGAACTGCGCAAGCACATCGTCGGACAGGATGAAGCCATTGACGCCATCGCCAAAGCGGTGCGCCGCGCCCGCGCCGGTCTGAAAGACCCGCGCCGCCCCATCGGCTCATTCATCTTCCTCGGTCCAACCGGCGTTGGCAAGACCGAACTGACCAAAGCCCTTGCACGCTTCATGTTCGGGAGCGAGGATGCGCTCATCCAGCTGGATATGAGCGAATTCATGGAACGCCACACCGTCAGTCGTCTGGTGGGCGCGCCGCCCGGATACGTGGGCTACGAGGAAGCCGGTCAACTCACCGAAGCCATCCGCCGCCGTCCGTACTCCATTGTAGTGTTCGACGAAATCGAGAAAGCCCACCCCGAAGCCCACAACATGCTTCTGCAAATCATGGAAGAGGGGCATCTCTCCGATGCCAAAGGGCACAAGGTGGACTTCCGCAACGCCATCATCATCATGACCTCGAACATCGGCGCGGATATGATCAAACGTCAAACCTCGCTGGGCTTCCCACTGGCAAAAGACCAGACAAAGGAAGAGCAGGAAGCCTACGAGGATATGCGCAAGAAACTGCTCGATTCCCTGCGGCGGGTGTTCCGTCCGGAATTCATCAACCGTCTGGACTCGGTCATCGTCTTCCGCGCCCTCAACCGCGACCACATTCGCCAGATTGTCAACCTGGAACTCAACAAGGTGGCGGAACGGCTCAAAGAAAACGGCATCACCCTGCGGGCGACCGAAGCCGCGCTGGAGAAACTGGCAGAAGAGGGTTACGACCCCGAAATGGGTGCCCGTCCTCTGCGCCGTGTCATCCAGAACAAAGTGGAAGACCGCCTCTCCGATCTGGTGCTGGCGAAAGAGTTCAATCCCGGCGATGAGGTACTGGTGGATCTCGACCCCGAGACCAACGACATCATCCTCTGTCGTCCAGAGGAAAGTCCTCAGGAGCCTGAACAAGCCCTGAACATGAGTTAACGGTTCGATCGTAAAACAGCACACCCCCGACGAGTTGCCGGGGGTGTGTTTGTTTATGGAATTCCCCTCAAGGCTTATGCCTTAACGGCAAGGTACTCCGCGCCGCGTTTCAGCGCCTCGACGTTCAACGGCAACAGGCGGTGATGCCGCGCCGGCAGGTGCGCTTCCAGTGTCTGGATCAGCGCTTCCAGCGGCAGGATGGGTAGATTCGCCAGCAAAGCCCCCAGCATGACCATATTGGTCATGCGGCGGTCGCCCAGTTCCTCAGCGATCTCATTACCCGGCACCATCACCCAGTGGATATCGGTGCGGGTGGGCTGACGGTTGACCATTGAGGCATTGACGATCAGTACGCCCCCACTTTTGACCAGCGGCTCATACTTATCCAGCGAAGGCAGGTTCATGGCAATGACCGCCTGCGGGTGTCTGACCAGCGGCGAGCCAATCTCCTCATCGGAGATGACCACGGTACAGTTGGCAGTGCCGCCGCGCATCTCCGGACCGTACGAGGGAATCCACGTAACCTCCTTGCCGGCATCCATGGCGGCATAGGAAAGCAACTGCCCGGCAAATAACACGCCCTGCCCGCCAAACCCGGCGATGATGATTTCTGTTTGCATACCTGTTCCCTCCTTAAATCCGAATCTGCGCCACCATTGGGGCAACTTTGTAATCGCCCAGCGGATAATACGGAACCATGTGTTCTTCCAGCCAGTGCAGCGAATCCACCGGCGTCATTCCCCAGTTGGTGGGGCAGATGGAAAGCAATTCCACCATGGAAAAACCCATGCCCTGCGCCTGCACTTCCAGCGCGGTGCGGATGGCTTTCTTGGCAAGGCGAATGTTTTTGGGATCGTGCAAACTGCGGCGCACCACGTAAGACGCCCCTTCGAGCGTTGCCAGCAGTTCAGCGGCACGGATGGGATACCCGGCAGTTTCCACATCGCGCCCGCCGGGTGAGGAAGTGGTGCGCTGTCCGGGCAACGTGGTGGGCGCCATCTGTCCGCCGGTCATGCCGTAATTGGCATTGTTGATGAAAAACACGGTAATGTTCTCCCCCCGGGCAGCAGCATGCACCACCTCTGCCATGCCGATGGATGCCATATCGCCATCTCCCTGATAGGTCACCACAAAGCGATCGGGCAATACCCGTTTGATGCCGGTTGCCATGGCAGGGGCGCGCCCATGAGGTGCCTGCACCCAGTCGAAATCAAAGTAGTTGTAAGCAAACACCGAGCAACCCACCGATGCCACACCAATCATGCGATCGCGGATGCCCATTTCATCAATCACCTCGGCAATCAAACGGTGGGCTACACCATGCGTACACCCGGGGCAATAATGGGTGCTCACCTCTACCAGCGATTCAGGACGCTGATAGACAATTTCTTCCGGAAGGATCTGTTCCATGACCATCGCACCTACCTCCTAATTCTTACCATTCATACGCTGGAGCCAGCGTTCGCGAGGATGTCCTTCCAGCGTGAGACCGCCGGACGCAATGCGCTGAATCTCGGAGAGGATTTCATCGGGGAAAGGCATCACTCCGCCCAGACGCCCGTAAAACTCCACCGGCTTTTGCCCGGCAACCGCCAGGCGCACATCTTCGAGCATTTGCCCGGCATTCATCTCCACCACCAGGAAGCCTTCCACCCGTTGTGCCAGTTTGCGGATGTGCTCATACGGGAAGGGGCTGAGAGTGACAGGACGAAGCAAGCCCACGGGAATGCCCTCGGCGCGAGCCGCACGCACCGCCGAAAGCGCCACCCGTCCCGCCGAGCCAAACCCCACCACCACATAGCGGGCATCGTCCATGAAGTATTCCTTGAAACGGATTTCACTGGCTTCTACCTCTTGCCAGCGGCGCAAAAGGCGCAGGTTGGTTTGCTCCTCATCGGGGGGATTGAGGTAAATGCTGGTGAGGATGTTACGCTTTTCCCGCTTTCCCATCATACCGGTTGCCGCCCATTCCGGGAAAGTGGTTTTGACCGGCCGCATGGGGGGCAATTCCGCCGGTTCCATCATCTGTCCCAGCGAACCATCCAGCAAAACCACGGCTACCGTGCGGTACTTCTCCGCAAGGTCAAACGCCAGCACGGTGAGATCAACCGCTTCCTGAACACTGGCAGGCGCCAGCACAATGAGGTGATAGTCGCCGTGCCCGCCGCCGTGCACGATTTGATTGTAGTCGCTTTGCGCCGGGGCAATGTTGCCCAGACCCGGGCCGCCGCGCATCACATCCACCAGCACGGCAGGCACTTCGGTACCGATGATGTAGGAAATTCCCTCCATCATTAAACTGATACCGGGGCTGGATGAAGATGTCATCACTCTTGCCCCGGTACACGCCGCTCCATATACCATGTTGATTGCGGCAAGTTCGGACTCCGCCTGAACAAAGGCACGCCCCAGTTCGGGCATGCGTTTGGACATCCATTCCAGCAGTTCAGTTTGCGGGGTAATGGGGTAACCAAAATAAGCCTGCAATCCCGCACGGATGGCGGCTTCAGCGATGGCTTCATTTCCTTTCAACAGTTCGCGCGCCATGACGCCCTCCTATGCTTCAGCCGCTTTGCGAGTCGGCATCTTTTGCCGGTATACCGTAATGGCGGCTTCCGGACAAACCACTGCACAGATGCCGCAACCGGTGCAACCGGGTCCCGCCAGTTCTGCCGGGTGGTACCCCTTGGCGGTAAGACGATCGGGCGAGAGTTGCAACACATGTTGTGGACATGCGGCAACGCACAACTCGCAACCTTTACAATACAAATCGCTGACAACTATACGTCCCTGTACGGGCATTCGCAGTCCTCCTGTGTAAATTTGAGAACTCGGACAAAAACTGTGCGCTTTTTATGCGCACTTTCATTATGGCGCAATTCTCGATAAAAAAGGTAGTGATAAGTTTCCGCAGGAATGCAAACATTGTTCACGTCACCTTCAGGCAACCCGTGCATCTGAATTAAAACAACCTGCCCCGCTTGAAGGAAGAGGCAGGTTGTTTTTCCTTCAATCGTTTGTCGAAACTCAATCGTCTTTTTTCTCGCGCTGTTGCCGTCGAGCCAGCCGTAAAACCCGTCGCACCAGTTCAAGCAGACGAGGATCGAGGGCTTCTTCGTGGGCTTCCAGCGTGTGCCGCTGAACCTCGTCCTCGATGGTGATGATATACTCAAACTGATTCACAGCCAGGGTGTTGGCAGTGAGACGCGATGGAAGACGGAAGAATTCGCTCTTTTCCACCAGATCTTCCAGTTCTTCGCGCTCTTCTGCATCCAGGCGCTCGGTATCAATGACGGCATGCATGCTCAACCCGGCAAAGCCGCCCGTCCGTTCCACTTGAATGATCATGCACCCCTCAACAATTTCAAAAATGCCTGCAAACAACCAGGATTGGGACTGCCGTTTCCGCCGCCATCGCCGGTCACCTCGATACCTACCAGCGACCAGGCACGCTTAACCGCCTGTTGTTCCAGGCTGTTTGCCCCAAACAGATCGCCTGCTACCGCAAACGTCAGGTTTGCGGCATCCTGAAACGTCGAACCCGCCCGCAGACGGTCGCGCAGGGTCACGTACCAGATGCGTCCGGCTTTTTCCCAAGCATACCCACCCATCTCGATTGCCGCATAGTAGAAGGCATGGTTGGGAATGCCCGAGTTAATGTGCACTCCCCCGTTATCGCGGGTGGTGGTGACGTAATCGCGCATGTGTCCGGGTTGCGGGTCTTTGCCCAGAATGGGATCGTTGTACGCCGTGCCCGGCTCTTTCATGGAGCGCAGCCCTACCCCACTGACGTTCGAGGTAAACAGCCCTTTGCCAATGATCCAGTCCGCCTCGGCGGCGGTCTGGCGCAACTGATACTGCCGTACCAGCGAGCCAAACACATCGGAGAAAGACTCGTTAAGCGCCCCCGACTGATTGGCATAGGTCAGGTTAGCGGTGTACTGGGTGATGCCGTGGGTCAGTTCGTGTCCAATGACATCCAGCGAGATGGTAAAGCGGTTAAACAGACGATCTTCTTCCGGTAAATCTTCATCGCCGTCGCCGTACACCATTTGATACCCGTTCCAGAAAGCGTTATCGTACCCTTTCTGGTAATGAACCGTGGATACCAGCGGCATCCCTGCGCCGTCAATCGAATTGCGCTGATAGACATCCCAGAACAAATCGTATGTAGCGCCGGAGCCGTCGTAGGCTTCATCCACAGCGGGATCTCCGCTGGGGGCTGATCCCTCGGAGCGTACCAGCACGCCCGGCAGGTTGCTCAAAAACTGGGCAGAATGCACCGAGCGCTGACGTACCGCTGGCCCTGCGCCTCGCAAGGCTTCAGTGCGCACCGCCTTCTGGCGCTGTTCTCGCATCTGCTCGGAAAGGACCAGGGCTTGTTTGGCGCGTTCCTGCTGAACAGCCGTTCCATTTTCGGCAATGCGCTCCAACATGTAAGGCGGGATAACGCAAAATAAAGGATGACGGTGAGACAAGGAATCACCTCCTCAGGGAAATTCTATACCATTCTTATTCAGTATAGCCCGATAAAAAGTAAAACACAAGACTTTTAGAAACGCAGAGGCAAGTTCCGAAACCTTTTCTGTTCCCCTTGACGGAAGCCCATTCCCTTTGTATAAACAAATTAAAACTGGCATTACAGGAATGATCACATGACTGAACGCATTCTTTCCCCCCGTGGAGAAGATCTGCGCCGTGCAATGCGGCGCTGGGTCACGGGGGTTTCCATTGTGACCGCAGCACACGACGGTAAACGCCACGGCATGACGGTCAACTCGTTTGTCTCCGTCTCAATTGACCCGCCGCTGGTAACCGTCACCCTGGCGAACACTACCCGCACCCATAAACTGGTCAGCGAGTCAGGACGTTTTGGGGTAACCATTCTGGATATTCATCAGCAAACCGTATCAGATCGTTTTGCCGGGCGTATCCCCGAAGATGGTGACCGTTTTCACGGGTTAGAGGTGTTCTCGCTGTCCGGGCAAGTACCTCTGTTGAAAGGCGGACTGGCGGCGCTGGAGTGCCATGTGGTGCACCGCTATGAGATGCCCCATTCCACCCTGTTTGTTGGCGAGGTGGAACAGGTCTGGGTACGCGAGGACGGTGAGCCGCTGGTGTATGTCAACCGCGCTTACCGCTGCCTGAAGGACTGCTGATCAGATAGGAAAATCAAGAAGGGAGGGCAGTATGTCTCGAGAGCCGCTGAGTGAAGAGGAACGCCGCCTGTTACTGCAACTGGCGCGCCGATCGATCGAAGCCGCTGTGAACGGCAAACCCCTTCCTGAGATTCGCCCTGAAGAGTACCCGGCGCGGTTGTTCGAGCCAGGGGTGTGTTTCGTCACCCTGACAGATGCTCATGGAGAACTACGCGGGTGCGTGGGAGCACTGGAGGCATATCAACCCCTGGTGGAAGACGTTCGCGAGCACGCCGTCGCCGCCGCCCTGGAAGACTACCGCTTTCCCCCCGTTCGCCCGCAAGAGGTGGAGCACTTGAAAATCGAAATTTCCCGCCTGACTCCGCCTCGTCCCCTGCCCTATGAGAACCCTGAAGACCTGCCCCGCCTGCTGAGACCGCATGTGGACGGGGTGATTTTGCGGGATGGCATCCGCCGGGCAACCTTCCTGCCGCAGGTGTGGGAAAAGATTCCCGAACCGGAAGCGTTCCTCAGTCATCTGTGTCAGAAGATGGGGGCACCTGCCGGTTTATGGCGTAAGAAAAAACTGGACGTGTACACCTACGAAGTAGAAGAATTCCACGAATAAAAAACATGCCCCCCAGTCCATTCGCCGGGGGGCAAATTCTGTTTAGTTTAAACAGTGGGTTACAGTGAGCGATTGACCTGCGCCTGTTTGTAAGCCTGCCCGTAGAAGTGATACAGCACCGCCGCAGCATAGGTATAGGTGAAAATCACCCCTACCACGCAGGCAATCGAGCCGAGCCCGGCAACAAACCCGCAAAGAATCGTTGCCAAGAGCACAATCAGATAACCGCCAGGATTACCGGTGACGGTGCGCCACACCTCGCCGAACTGGAAAGCGGCTCTCAACGTATCGGTGGCAGCAAAGCGCGCATATGCTGCCGGCGCCAGCAGGTTAAGCACCAGCCCGTACAGGAAGATGAGAAGAACCACGCATACCATCAACAGGACAAGAATGGCGCTGGCAAAATCAGAGGAGGCATTGTCGAGAGCAACGCCAAAAATGGTGCTTAAGATCGCCAGCACAATCATCGGCACAGAATACACCAGACCGATGATAAACCCTTTGAAGCCATCGCTCAGATGCCTGCCAAAGTCCAGTTCAGGCAACCAGGGACGCTCATCCCGAATCACCCGGCGGGTAATATCCAGCCCCCAGCCCAACAGGACCAGCACCCCGACCACGGGAATCAGGGAGACAATCGCCACAAGAGCAATCTTCTCAAGCCACTTCTCATCTTCAAACACGAACGTAAAAGGTCTGGCAAAATCCATGATGTTCTCTCCAGATGACAGAGTAGTGAGCAGGGTTAGAAGTGGACGTACTGATCTACTTTAATCACAAAGATGGTGGCATGACGGGTGCCAGGTTCTGCGGGTGTCTGACAGTTATTGCGGATGATCTGCAAAGCAGGTTCAACCTGCTCGTCTTCACACCCCACCATCAGGGTGGTGTTGCCGCGCCGCCAGAAACCGCCCGTTGAAGCAATCATTGTGACCCGGTAACCGGCAGAGGTGAGGGCTTGAGAAACCGCATCATGATCAATATCGCGTAGAATCGCAAGAATCAGTTTCATGGCTAAATCTCCTCATAATGATCCACTTCAAGGGTGAAAATGGTTGCCCCGCCCACCGTCACCGGTGTGGGAGTAGGCATGGGCAGGGGGGCACTTTCCAGAGGGATGGCAATGAACTCCACCCGCTGACGGCAATTCTCGTGCAGGGCTTGCTCCACCAGATCCTGTTTCTCCGGGGGCACCCCAATTAACAGGGTGGCGTTGCGCCGCCCCAAAAAACCCCCCACGCTGGGAAGCCGCTCCACGTGCAGTCCTAATTTCTCAACGGCTTCGCGGGCAATCTCGGCGTCCTGCGCCTGCACCACGGCAATCCATAAACGAATGGGTTGGATAGGAAACTCCGCGCTCATTCATCCTCCTTTCTCGGAAAATTAATCGAGTCTTCAGGTCAAGGAGATGCGTCGGGCTTCCGAGCCGGTAACCGTGTAAGCAGGATGTCCCGGAAACCGTACAGTGGTGGTATCCCCTTCCCGCGTCACGCTGATTCTCTGATATTTTACCGTAACTGGGAATGGAAAGGCATTAAAACCGCTCACTTCCACTTCCTGTGGAGCAATTTTCTCAATACCGGCAATACGCAGGAACAATCTCAACGGGGGAATGCCCCACAGATGACCGGCTTCCCCCATGGGAGCGCCGGTTTCGGCATGATAGTACTGGAAGAAAGTATGCCGGGTCTTCAGCGCTTCCAGGGCAGGCTGGAGAAAGCGCCCAAACAAATCCGCGGCTTCCCGGCGCATTCCCCAATCCAGAAGGCTGTGGGCAATCAACGCATTCCACGGCAAAGATACCGCCTGCCCCTCGGCAGGCGTCGGGGAATTTTTTCCCTTACCCATCAACACGGGCAAGCCAAAACGGCGGAGCATTTGCCGGAAGAGGGTCTTTTGCACCAAATTTTTTGCCTGTTTATCCTTCACCACACCCGCCCACAACGGCAGGAACAGACTGATGTCCACCACATCCAGTCCCGCGGCAAGCACCCTGCCCTGATCTCCGAAAGGAACGCCGCTGACCGAAATTTCCTCCACCCGGGCGAACAGATTGCGGGTGGTAAGACGACCCACGCCATTGTGCCAGGAGATTTCGCGCGGTGAAAACTCTTCCTGCACCCGTTCGTTGACCGCATTCACCCCGCGGATGTGCACAATTGCCGAAAGGGTGTGCGCCTCGGGTGCAGTCAGTTGCACCACCAGCCTTTGCGGTTTAAGCGGTTGACGTTTGGGTTTGAACACCCCCGAGCCATGAAAAGCGAGCAGTTCCCGCGCGGCAGGAGAGCGGTGGGACTGCATATCCCGGTAGCGGAAGACACCGCTGCGATGATCCCAGCAGGACTGCACGGCGGCATTCAACAGCGCGGCTTTGGCTTCCAGCCAGGCTTCTTCTTCGCCGCGTCCCAAACGGCGCGCCAGGCTCAAGAGAACCTCGACCTCGCGCACCAGCATGGCACCCAGAGCAGGGGATTCCACCCATTCAATGCTCATCCCCTGAGCCGAAGGATGCCACAGATCAAACAGGGGATGATTTTCCAGCATGGTCTGCAGGGGATGCTGATACTCGGGCAGAGCGTCCTGATCGCGATCATGTTCGTAATCCAGCCACGCCTGGATCAGGTGGAACAGAATCGGAAAGAAAGTTTCTGTCTCTTCTTGAGAGAGCGATGTGAGATCGTACAGTTGAGTCAACAGGGGGAGCGCCAGCCGGCTGGAACGCTGTCCGCCCAACCCGGGTTTCCATACCGGCACACCCTCTTCATTCACGGCGGCGGCAAAATTACGCAGGAAGCGCTTTCCCAGATCGGGGATGCCGGGCAGGACATCGAGAAAATACAAACTGTCGAAAGCGGTTTGCCCGCTCCACAGGTAGGGATAATCACTGCCATCGCCGCGGGTGGAGTAGCCCTGATCGGGGCGGCGGGTAAGCACAAAAGAATCTTCAGGAAGAGCGTCGGTATGGGTTTGCAACAAAGATACCGCGGCAACCTGCGCCTGCCAGAACAGCGCATCCCACTCCGGTTGAGAAGTGACGACTTCGATGAAATCGGCGGTGGTTTGCAGTTCAATGCGGGCGGTGGCAGCATCCCATGAGCGCATGGTGGCTTCGCGAGCCTGCTCAAAGGCCTGGTCGGTATCTGCCGCGGCAGAGACCGCCCAGTGGAAAGCAATACTCCCACCCGGATAGAGGTTAATGGGTAGGCACAACGAGGGGTACACCCCTTTGCCGGGTTCAATCCCCCCAGAGACGAACACCACAACTGCCAGATCGCCCGTGTTCCCATGCAGGATGGTGTTCAACCCCACAGGAAGGACACCCAGCCCTACGCCATACCCCAGCGGGTCCAGCACCCCCGCCCAATCCACACAGCCCTCCTGCGCTAGCACACTGCGGTTCAAAACCCGCACCCGCCCGGTGAGGGTCTGTGAAGAATCCACCCTGTACTCTAACTGCACATCCACCCCTTCAAAGGGCGAAAGGGTCAGGGAAAGATAACCGGGAAGAATCTGAGTCACCTGTGGTGGACGATGAAACTCAGCCGGATCATGAACACTGCGCTGACCAAATCGAAAGATGGGGAAGAGGCGCATCTGCGCGGCGCGTAAACCAAACGTAGTCGTCACTGCCAGCGCCGGTGGCTCTCCACCGTGCAGTTGCAATGCCCAGATGATATCGTTAGGGTATGTGGTGGAAGTCACCCGCGCATTTGCCGCCAGTGTTAAGAACAGTGGAGCATCCTCGTTCAATTTCCATGAGCGCATAAAATGATTGTACCATGCTCTCCAGAAGGCATCATGTCGCTTTCAGGGCGCATTTACAGGTGCAATTTCATGTGGGGAAAAACCCTTGACCAATTTCCGGGCTTACATTAAAATGAGATTAACTCTGAGAAAGGAAGCAAAACGCATGGTCTATTCTGTCATCCAGGTTGCTGTTCGTCTCCGTACCGAAGCGAGTGGTGCGCTGATTCCTTCTCGGAGTGTGTCTACAGGCAGGTAATCTACACAAAATTGCTGATGAACCAGCCACGGACATGCTCCCCGCCCCGTGGCTGGTTTTATTTTCCCCACCGGGCGAACCGTTAAAAAGTTTTTGATATGGAGAACTGTCATGAAACCGAATTTCTCTCTACCCCCTGCCTTCACTTCCCGACCGGCAACTCTTGCCGACGCTGAAGCGGTAGCCAGTTTGTTAAACCGGTGTTCGATGGAATGGGTCGGCGCTCCTGAAACCAGCGCGCAAGACATCCTCAGTTTCTGGACAAACCCCATGATGAACCTGGAACGGGACACCCTGCTGATTCTCGATGAGGATCAGCAGGTGGTAGCCTATGGGGAGATGTACGACTCGCCCCCGCATGTGCGCCTGTATCTGTATGGCAGGGTGCACCCCGAATGGAAGGGCAAAGGGCTGGGCACAGCCCTCATCCAGTGGGGGCTGGCGCGGGCTGCTCTTGCGCTGGAAAGCGCCCCCGCTGAGGCGCGCGTGGTTGTGCATCAGTACCTGCCCTCGCAGGCAGTTGACGGCGCGCAATTGCTGGAAAGGTCTGGTTTTCGGCACATCCGCAACAGTTACCAGATGCGCATCGAGTTCAACACTCCTCCACAGCCTGCCATCTTCCCGGAGGGCATTCAGGTGCGTCCGGTGAATCTGGAACAGGACCTTGAAGCACTCATTCACGCCCATAAACAGACCTTTAAAGACCACTGGGGATACGTGGAAACCCCCATGGAGGAAGCGCTCAAGGACTGGCGGCACTGGATTGAAACCGACCCGCACGTTGACCCGGCTCTGTGGTTTGTTGCCATGAACGGCGGGGAAATTGCCGGGTACTGCCTGTGCTCAACCGGCACTGAAGAAGACCCGCAACTGGGCTGGATCAACCTGCTGGGTGTGCGCCGTGAGTGGCGCAAGCATGGACTGGGGCTGGCGCTGCTGTTACACGGATTCCATGCGCTGTATCAGCGCGGGTTTTACCGTATCGGGCTTGGAGTGGATGCTTCCAACCTGACCGGTGCTACCCGTCTTTATCAACGTGCCGGGATGCACGTCCATCGAGAGTATCATCTCTTTGAATACGAGATGCGCCCCGGCAAAGATTATCTGACGCAAACCATCGAAGGTCATGAACACGAAAAAGCCGCTGCTGAATGAGACCTTAATCTGGTTTCTCATCGCCATGATTCTGGCGAATATCGCCGGATCCATGTACATGGATCTTCTGCCCCTGTACCTGCAGGAATTGAACGCTACCGTCACACAGGTGGGGTTGTTCTTCACCCTTTCCGCCATCATCCCGCTGGCGCTGCAAATTCTGGGTGGTTGGATCTCCGATAGTCTGGGGCGCCTGCGCAGTATCGCCATGGGCAGTCTGGCAGGAGTGCTTTCCTACGTTGGACTGGTGCTGGCGCCCTCATGGGAATGGATTTTGCTGGCGCAGGGGTTAGGCGCGGTAACAACGGCGCTGGTCGCCCCCAGTTACGGCGCATTCATTGCCGAATCGTCCAGCGAGGAAAACCGCGCCCGTGTGTTTGGGGTGGTCGAGACGCTCTACGCGGTTGTGGGCATCATCGGTCCACCGCTGGGAGCATGGCTGGTGCAAATCCGCGGATTCAAGCCCATGCTGTTTGTGGCGGGAATCCTCTACCTGAGCGCTACCATCATCCGGGTTCGCATGGCACGCAATGCCCGCCGACAAAACCCGGCGCCAGCCAGCCCGTTAACGCTGGACAGTTTACGCGTCAACCTGCGCAGTCTGCTGATCTTGCTGGTCAGCGGTGGATTGCTGACGTGGCTGTTCCTCACAGACGGGGTGCGCGATATCTTCTTCCGCATGTCGTTCACTTTCTTCCCCGTTTACCTCAAATCGGTGGGTGGACTGACCATTCAACAGATTGGCTGGCTGAGCGCCGCTCTGAGCGGCGCGATCATGGCAACCAACCTGGCAGGCGGCTGGCTGGCAGACCGTAAAGGCGAACATGTCGCCATCAGTTCAGGGTTTCTAATTGAAGGGATCTCCATGGTCATCTTCCTCAACGCCCACACCTTCCCGATGTTTTTGCTCTCGTGGACGCTGGCGGGAGTAGGCATTGGCATGATGAGCCCGGCATACAGTTCGCTAATGAGCAAAGCCCTGCCGGAACGTCTGCGCGGCACCGGCTTTGGACTGCTGCACTCCAGTCTGGGGGTGTTCTCCCTGCCTGCCCCATCCATTGGAGCCTACCTGTATGAAAAGTTCAGCCCGCGCGCGCCGTTTATGCTTACCACGGTCATCTCTTTTCTGACCATATTGCCAGCGTGGTTCAAATTCCGCGCCCACAGCGGTACACCTTCTATTATTATCCCGGAAGGACAATCCGCACCAGAAAACGAACAGGGGTAAACCTGTGGAGCAACAAATATCCCCTCCCGTAAGGTGATGGGAGGGGATATCACCTTCTCGTTCCCCCGAGTTAATCCAGTCCCGTCCTGCCTTCGAGCATGCGCTCCAGGTCTTTCGGACGAAAGAGGGTGATATGCCCCTCGGTGTCAAAGGTGAGCACTCCTTCCCGGCGCAAGGTCACCATGACCTGATTGACGCGCTTACGCGAAGAACCCACCAGTTCGGCAATATCCCCCTGAGTGAGGCGCAGAGGAATAAACACCCCACCGCCCTGTTCTCTGCCGTAGGTGTGCGCCAGCGAAAGCAACTGCCGGGCAATCCGTCCAGGGATGTCCAGAGAAGCGTAAGCCTGCACGTTTTCGGTCGTCAGGCGCACCCGTGCCGAGAGGATGCGCAGAAGATTCTCGTTCATCTGAGGAATAGTGCGCAGGGCTTCCTGAAACATTTCGCCGGTCATCCAGATAGTTTCGGTGCGCTCCAGCGTCACCACACTGGCAGAGCGCTCCCCGCCGTCAATGACGCCCAGTTCCCCCACGGTATCGCCAGGACCGAGGATGTTGACGATAACTTCCGAACCGTCCACCTGAGGCACGAAGATCTTCACCGTCCCGCTGAGGATGAAATAGACCGTCTCGCCGGGCGTCCCGGCAACAATCAGTTCCGCACCTGCAGGAAAGGTCCGGCTGTAAGCCCGCGCTGCCACCCATTCTAACTGCTGAGGGGTCAATCCGCGAAACAGCCGTACGCTTTCCAGTCCCGTTGCCAGTTCTTTTACACCCATGTTTATCCACCCAGAGGATTAAAATGCCGGTTGCAGAATTTTTAAATAGTATACCGCACTATGATACAAATTCCCCGAACGGGGGAAGAAACTATCTCCGCCGGGATAAAAAGTCCCCCGTGTCGGGGGACTCAAAATGATCAGAAGGAAGCCGCCGGTTAAATATCCAGATTGCGCACATCTCGTGCGTGGGTCTGGATAAATTTGGTACGCGGTGGCACAGCCGCCCCCATTAGCATATCAAAGGTGCGGTCAGCGGCGGCGGCATCTTCTACCGTTACCATCAGCAGCGTGCGGTTTTCGGGGTTCATGGTGGTTTCCCACAACTGGGTGGGGTTCATCTCACCCAAACCCTTGTAGCGCTGGATTGAGGCTTTCTCCGGAGTGATGCCCAGTTCCTTGAGGATACGGTCGCGGTCAGCGTCGGTGTAGGCATAGCGCACCTGATTCTTGTAGGCGATGCGGTACAGTGGCGGCTGAGCGATGAACAGATGCCCTTCCTCAATCAGCGGGAGCATGTAGCGGAAGAAGAAAGTCAGCAGAAGCGTGCGAATGTGACTGCCGTCTACATCCGCATCGGTCATGATGATCACCCGCCCATACCGCAAACCGGACAGGTCGAAAGAATCGCCAATGCCGGTACCCAGTGCAGAGATGAGCGCCTTGACTTCGTTGTTGGAGAGGATTTTATCCAGCCGGGCACGTTCCGTGTTGAGAATCTTTCCGCGCAGGGGAAGCACCGCCTGGAAGTGCCGGTCGCGCCCCTGTTTCGCAGAACCGCCTGCACTATCCCCCTCGACGATGTAGAGTTCGGTCTTGCTGGCATCGCGTTCAGAGCAGTCTGCCAGTTTTCCGGGCAGGGTCAAACTTTCAAGGGTGGATTTACGGATGACCAGATCGCGGGCTTTGCGGGCAGCATCACGGGCGCGCGCCGAGGTGAGACACTTCTGGATGATGGCTTTAGCGGCTTGCGGATTTTCCTCCAGAAAGGTGCTGAAGGCTTCGCCCACTACCTGCTGAACGTAGGTCTGCACCTCAGGATTCATCAGTTTGACCTTGGTCTGGCTCTCAAACTGCGGATCGGGGTGTTTGACCGAGACGATGGCTGTCAAACCCTCGCGGGTGTCATCGCCGCTGAAGTTGGGATCGCCGTCTTTCAGGAAGTTATTGCGGCGGGCGTAGTCGTTAATCACGCGTGTGATGGCGGCGCGCAAACCGGTCAGGTGCGTCCCACCGTCAATGGTGTTGATGGTATTGGCAAACGAGTACACCGATTCAGCGTAGGCATCGGTATACTGAATGGCGGCTTCAACGCCCACTCCCTCCACCTCTTTTTCGGCGTACACCACCGGATGGAGCACCTCACGGTTGCGGTTCAGGTAACGCACAAACGAGGTAATGCCGCCCTCAAAGTAGAAGGACATCTCCCGCGAGGTCCGCTCGTCAATCAGGCGAATGGTCACCTTGCGGGTGACAAACGCCATCTCGCGGAAGCGCTGAACCAGGGTATCAAACTTGTAATCCAGATCGCCCTTGAAGATGGTGGGGTCGAAGCGGAAGGTCGTTTTGGTGCCGGTTTCAGTGGGTTTGCATTTGCCAATCACTTTGACAGGCTCCACCGGTACGCCGCGCTCGTAGCGCTGGAAATGCACCTTTCCATCACGGCGCACCTCTACCTCACACCATTCCGAAAGCGCGTTGACCGCCGAAACGCCCACGCCGTGCAGACCGCCTGATACCTTGTAACTCCCGCTCCCAAACTTTCCGCCGGCATGCAGGACGGTCATGACCACCTCTAAAGCCGATTTTTGCTTTTCGGGGTGAATATCTACAGGAATACCGCGCCCGTTGTCTTCCACCGTCACCGAACTGTCGGGGTGAATGGTGACGACAATGCGGTCACAGGCGCCTGCCAGCGCCTCGTCAATGGAGTTATCCACCACTTCATAGACCAGGTGATGCAGGGCTTTTAAGTCCGTGCCGCCGACATACATCCCCGGGCGGCGGCGGACGGCTTCCAAACCCTCCAGAACCTGAATATCTTTTGCACCGTAAGAAGTGTTCACAGGTATTGCCAAACCAACCTCCCATCAAGCGGCTTCTGGCGAAGCCGCGCCTTATTTCAAAACTTGTGTGGCGCGCCGCAGGGTTTCAGCCCACAACAGCGCATCCCGATAGTACACAAAACTTGCCCCCAGCAATGCAGTGCTGACCACCGCATTGCCCAGAATGCCTGCCAGCATCAGCCAGGAATCTTCCGGCGGGATACGCCACAGATAACCCAACCCCTGAGAGATGAGCAACAGGCTGATTAAAAACAGCGCAATACCCGGGAAAAGCCAGCGCCATGTGCGCACGCTGAGCAGTGCGGAGGTGAGGAAATTGCGCCTTGCCACAAAAATCCCGTGCGGGGTAAACGCCAGTGGCACAACGATCCAGAGGAGCGCCACCATCACCACCAGGATGAACATCTGCAAAAATTGCAGACTGATCATCTCCAGAATCACCGCCATGCCCAGCAAAGGCACACTGATGACCAGCGCCAGCAGGATCAAACTCATCACCAGCAGGAAGACCTGCCCAACCTCCCAAACCAGCAAGCGGATCGAATCGCGTTCCTCAAAGAGCCTAACTTCACTGGCAAGCAGGCTGAAATACACACACCCCAGCACCAGTCCCAGCAAGCCAAAGAGCAACCATCCACTTAAGAACTGTCCGAAGGATTGCGCTTCAATAATCAAGGGCATGCCCCAGGGCGTTCTGGCAGGCATTAACCCTGCCATCATGCTGGGGATGCCGATTGGGAAGGTGCTTAACGCACTGAAGAGATTGAAACGCTCCAGTTGAAATTGCCAGAACTGGCGCACCACCTCGACCATCGAAGCCGCCTGCTCTCCCGCCATCGTCTGCGTCATGTTAAGCCAGTCTTCGATGAAGGGAGAAAACAGGGCTTTCACCCGATAGCGCGGTCCGAGCCAGATGAATAAATCCAGCAGGATGGGAAACACCAGCAGGTAAGCGCGATTGGCAACCAGATTGAATCCAGCCTGGATAGACGCTATCAGGCGGGGTGGGGCAATTTCGGTGCGGACAGATGAATCCATACGAAATTCTATTTTACCATAGGAAGGGCTTTCAAACGAACGGGCACACGGCGCGCAACAGGTTGGACTCTCCAAACCTGCAAGGCTCATCCCCAAAGCGCAGCCCTTGCGGTACAATCAAAATGGACATGGAAGACCATGAGCATCTGCCCGATCGCAATCGCATGAGCGTAGTCATCGCCGCCGTGATGCTGGCGTATGCCATTACGCCTTTTGTTCAAATTGCTCCGCTGGTACTGCAAACCCAACTGCCGGGGCTGTTTCTCTCCTTCACCATTGATTTTTCTACCTTATCTTCCCTTCTGGCAGCAGCGCTTGCCGCTACCGGCTCCTGGTGGCTCCTGCTGGATCATCCTCTGTACCCCACCTGGCAAAATCGCGGCAGGCACTGGCTTCTTCCGGCACTGACCGCCTGGGTGATCGGCGTGCCGCTCAACTCGCTGGAAGCAGGTCCGGAATGGTGGGCGCTCTTCGGTCTGGGAGGAGTTTTCCTGGTCATTGTCCTGCTGGCAGAGTACATCGCTTTTGACCCCGAAGATGTACGCCATGCTCCTGCCGCCATTGGGTTAACGGCGCTCTCCTTTGCGCTGTTCCTCCTGTTATCCGTTTCGCTAAAAGCAACCGGTTTACGACTCTTTCTCACCTTCCCCGCCATCACGCTGGCGGTGGGGCTTGCGGCGCTGCGCACGCTGTACCTGCGTCTGGGTGGGGTCTGGCACTGGAAAGGTGCTCTGGTGGTCGCTTTAGTCACGGCGCAGATTGCCTCGGCGCTTCACTACTTTCCTCTTTCTGCCCTGCAGTATGGGCTACTGCTCACCGGTCTGGCGTATGCCCTGACCAGCATCGTCACCGCCTATGAAGAAGAGCGCACTGGCTCTGGGTTGTGGCTGGAACCCACTTTGATGTTTGGAATCTTACTTTTGCTGGCGGTACTGATTCGGGGGTAAAACCCATGCGTATTCCAGAGGAAATGGTTAACCAGATTCTCGCACATGCCCGGCACGACGTTTCCGAAGAACGCTGCGGGCTGATCGGCGGCATTGCCGGGGAAGCCCGTCTGTTCATCCCTACTACCAACGTCCTGCGAAGCCCGACCCGCTTTCGCATGGATCCCACGGAGCAATGGCAGGCATTTCAAACCTTTGAAGCCAGCGGGCTGGAACTGATTGCCATCGTTCATTCTCATCCGGGCGGACCACCCACCCCTTCGCCCACCGACCTTGCCGAGTTTGCCTATCCGGGGGTGCTGTATCTCATCGCTTCCCCTGCACCGAATGACTGGCAACTGCGCGCATTCTGGCTGGATGAGGGAACCATTCGAGAAGAACCGCTGGAAATCTGTCGTAACCCATCTGCGTAAAATGGGTTAAACTATAACGCGAGGAAATCGAGAAAATGATGCAGGTCGTTCAGGTTCTTGGTGTACTGGTTGTTTCCTACCTGTTGGGATCCATCCCCTTTGGATGGATCATCGTCAAACTGACCACCGGGCGAGATATCCGCGAAGTGGAAAGCGGACGTATGGGCGGCACCAACGCCATGCGCGCGGCGGGCTTTCTGGCAGGGCTGTTCACGGCAATCGGCGATGTCGCCAAAGCCTACGTTACCCACTGGCTGGTGGTGTGGTTTATTCCTGCCGACTGGGGCATTCGCATCTGGCTGGAAGTTGCCGCACCGCTCATGGCGATCATGGGGCATAACTACTCAATTTACATGCTCACCCGCCACAGCGACGGTAAGGTTACCCTGCGAGGCGGTGCCGGAGGCGCACCCTGCTTTGGCGGAACGCTGGGCATTTTGCCGTGGAGTGCCTACATTATCCTGCCTGTAGCGGTGCTGGTTTACGTATTCGTCGGTTATGCCTCAGTGACCACGCTGAGCATCGCCATTTCATCCATTGCCCTTTTCACCTACCTGACGCTGACGCAGGGATACCCGTGGCAGTACATCCTCTACGGGGTCTTCAGCCTGCTGATTCTGGCATGGGCACTACGCCCCAACCTGAAACGTCTGGCAGAGGGAACCGAACGGGCTGTAGGACTGCGGGCATATCTGCAAAAACGGCGCCAGGCGCAGTCAAAATAAACGAAAAAGCAGGGACGAGCATCCCTGCTTTTTGTTTACGTCTTTTTCGAAATTACTGACGCTCACCGGCTTCCACGCGATCCTCTTCATTCTGCATCTGACGGAAGAGAAAGCGCAGGTTGCGACGGTGCAATTCTTCCGCCAACCCCCCCAGGAAGACACGGCTCTTCCCGCAAGACTCAATGTCAATGGCGTAGAGCGCATCTACAGGATTGCGCTTGCGCAGAGCGGCGCGCACCTGCTTGCGGATGGTGCTGAGGTATGCCAGATTTTCTTTGACCGCTTCGTCAATTTCGCCGCGCAGAATGATGTCACCGTGCCCCTGCACGATGTTTTCCAGCCCCATCTTGCCAATCTTACGGATGGTTTCGCTGAGCACCTCGGCATCGCCATCCACAATGTATGGCAAGGGTAAAAAGGCATCGCCAGCAAACAGCACGCGGTCTTCCTCAACCAGCACTGAAATGCCATCCGCACTGTGCCCGGGGGTTGGGAAAATGGTCAAACTCTTCTTCCCCACCCGCAGAACGAGCGTGCCTTCTTCCAGAGTAATATGCGGTGGAACCAGTTTCACCTGCTTGAAGGTCGGATTCTGGCGTTTTGCCGATTCAAGCGAAGCCGCGCCTTTTTCAAGCAATAACTTGCGGGTCAGGGCATGGCCCAACACGGTAGCCCCGGGGAAGAACCCATTCCCCCAGCAGTGATCGGCATGGTAGTGGGTATTGATGACGTAGCGCACCGGAACCCCCAGTTCCTCTTCGATAAAAGCACGCATTGCCAGCGTTTCTTCCGGTAACGCCAGCGTATCAATGACTACCGCCCAGTACGGCCCTGTAATGGCACCTGCTGTCACCTGAGCGTAAATTTCGCTTTGAAACCAGTAGACGTTTTCCGAAATTCGTTCGCGTTGCATACAGCCCAATCTTCCATTTTAAAATCAGCAGGGCATAGGATAGCACAAAAGAAAACAAAAGTCAAAAAATGCTCTTTTCAGCGCCGTAAAATGCCCAGTTGAGTGGCTTTGCCCACCGCTTCCGTGCGGTTGGAGGCTTCCAGTTTGTCCAGAATGTGACGGATGTGCGTCTTGACAGTGTTTTCAGAGATGAACAACCGGGAAGCAATTTGCTGGGTTGTCAGCCCTTCGGCAAGACATTGCAGGACTTCCAGTTCGCGGTCGCTGAGCAATTGTGTGGATGCCTCAAGGGTGCCTCTCTGCATCACTCCCAGCACGGGGGGAACCACCTCCGGAGAAAGCACCCCTTTGCCTTCGGCAATGTTCAGGAGGGCTTTGCGCAAATCCTCCGGCTCGGTGTTTTTGAGGATGTAGCCATTAGCACCCGCCCGGATTGCCCCGATGAGATCCTGATCTTCCTGTGAGATGGTCAACATCAATACACGCAGGGATGATTTTTGCCGCCGCAGGGCTTGCACCAGCGCAATTCCATCCATGCGCGGCATGTTCACATCCACCAGAGCAATATCCGGATGCCTTTGAGCGATCACCCGCAGGGCTTCCTCACCATCGCTGGCTTCGCCCACCACCTCAAACTCAGACATCTCTTCCAGCAGGCTGATCAACCCTCGACGAAAGAGGGCATGATCATCCACAACCACTAACCGGAACTTCCTGCTCATTCTACATTTTCCTCCTGACGAGAGGGCAACGATACACGCACGGTTGTCCCCAGATGTGGCGCGCTGATGATTTGCAGTTCCGCCCCGATCATTTCAGCCCGTTCGCGCATACCGCGCAAGCCATACTGCGCCACCTCCGGAACATCTTCGGGATCAAAGCCACGCCCATCATCATGAATCTCCATGACCACATCCCCGCCCCATTCCCGCAAGGTGATACTCACCCGTGAGGCATGGGCATGCTTGCGGATGTTATTGAGGGCTTCCTGAAGGATACGCACCATCTGCACCTGCGTTTCCGGTGCCAGCCTCGGCGGTTGAATCAACCACTTCACTTCAGTGGGAATGCCGGTATTGCGCTGAAAACTGGAAGCCAGCCCCTCCAGCCACACGGTCAAATCTTCTTCGGGCTGGGCGCGCAGATGATCAATGGTCTGGCGGGTGTCCTGATAGACCTCTTCCAGCGCCTGACGGTGATCGTGGAGAAGTCGCCCCAACCGGGCAAGATCGCCCTGTTGAAGGGCAGTTTGCATCTGCGAGACCTGCATTTTCAGGAAAGCCAGCGTCTGTGCCAGTCCATCATGAATTTCCCGCGCCAGACGGGTGCGTTCCTGCAGAATAAGGGTGTATTCAAGAGTGAGCAGAGAGCGCTCGTTTTCAATGATCAACGCCGCCTGCGCCGCCGCGGTTTGCAAGAGGGCTTGCTGAGCCGGAAGCAGGTTTTCCACATTCGGCGCCAGCAAGACCAGACATCCCATAGACAGCCCTTCGGGTAACTGCAAGGGGTACAGACAAACCCAGCCATATTCCTCACGCCGCTGATGGGCTTCTTTACAGACCAGCGCCTGTTCCAGCAAACTCTCCAGCCATCCCGCCGGATATGCCTGTGCCTCTCCAGTCACAACCCGCATACCCGAAAGGCGTTCATCTTGAAGCGGGCGCACCTGAACAATCAACGTACCAAAGCCCAGATGATTTCTCACCCGCTGCAGGAGCGCCATGAGGGTACTCTGCAGGTCACGGCGAGGCAGGCGCAGAGCCTGAATCTGGCGCAGGGTTATGATTTCCTGCCGGTGCAGACGCGCCGTCTCTACTGCCAGTGCCAGTTCGTTGAGAATGCCCTGCAAAAAGTCATGAACGGCTGGATCCAGGGAGCGTTCCGAAGGCAGATAAAGATTGACCATTCCCAGCCGGCGCTCACCCAGAGAAAGCGGGAAACAGTAAATGCCCATTGCCCCCATCGGTCCCCAGCGCAAAGGGCAGGCTTGCCCCGGCGCTGATTGCAGCACTGCGCAGGTGCGGCAGGTACCCCGTACCTGTTCGGAAACCAGATGTTCCGCCCAGCCTTTGAGAACGGGTTCGGGTAAGTCACCCGCGGTAAAGGCAGGCAAAGGCTCTCCCCAGGCATCAAAGGGCACAAAGGAAGCCCCCACCCCGCCCACCAGACGATTAATTTGCGCCAGCGCCGTCTCGATGAGGCTTTTTTCGTCTTCCTTCTCCGCCAGTGCCCGGTTCAGACGAAGGACCACATCCAGTTGGCGTTCTATCTCCTCTAAACGAGACTGGAACTGGTGGGCACGGTCATTTTGCCGGCGCAACCACCAGAGGAAAATTCCCGTTACCGCCAGGGCAACGAAAATCACCCCAATCCACCAGAAAATCGACACATCCTGGATGCGCATGCCATAATTGTATAACAAAAAGGCGAGGAAGTTGACTCCTCGCCCTCATATAACCCTATGCAGAAACGAACAGGGATTTATTTCCCGAAGGTGTCGATGTATGCCAGGATCTTCCAGATTTCATCCTCGGTAAGAACGCCCTTATACGCCGCCATGGAAGCGCTGCGTCCAGCCGCGGCGCCGCCCTCAGACACAATCCAGAATTTGTAATCTTCCGAAGCCTCTTTCGCGGCGACGATCAAACTGGAGGGTTTGGGATCCAGCGAAGCGCCCGCAGGACCATCTCCGGCGCCGGTTTCACCGTGGCAGGTGGCACAGTTGATGTTGTACAGTTCCTTACCCTCGGCAATAGCGGCTTCGTTATCTCCATAGGGATTGGTCTTTCCAGCATACTCCGGAGGGGGCGCTTTGCGCTCAACCTTTGCCTGACCACCACCCCCGCCACAAGCCGCCAGTACAAGCGCGCTCATCACAACCACAGCCAGAAGTATCCAAATACTCTTCTTCATAGGACAAAATCCTCCTCTGGTGAAATCAAAAACAAATCGTTTTTGGTGAATTGGTTCACAAATTTATTATAGTCTTAATCTATCTTAATGGAAGATGGAGATACGGGTGATACAGGGTCTCCATTTCGATGATTTTTTCATCCTCCACCCGGATTGTTAACTGTTTGTAAACTCCGTGGGCTGGACAATTCTGGACTGAATTGATTATGATTGTGATGGTTATCAAACCAAAAAGTAAAAAATGTCACTTTTGAGAACGTTTTCAATTGATTATTATTCTGGTCAATCATAATAATATTAAACACAATAGAGGTGAACCATGTTTCGAGTGAGTCGAAGAATTGATTACGGTGTTCAGTTAATGATTGCTCTGGCACAGACTGAAACCGATCGCCCTGTTCCGACCGCTATTCTGGCAGAGAAACTGCACATTCCTCTGCCTTTCCTGCACCAGATTGGCCGTTCGCTCATCCAGAGCGGCTATATCCGCGCCACACCCGGACCGCGCGGCGGATTGCGCCTGAAACAACCGGCAGAGAACATTTCGCTCCTGCAAATCATCGAATCCCTTGAGGGTCCCATGCGCATTATCCCCGAATCCAATGGCAACGGCATGATGACCCGTGAAGTGTGGCAAGACTTGCAGGAAAAGGTAGTGGCGACTCTGGCGAATATCCGCCTGAGTGAACTGGCAAAGAAAGCCCCTCAGGGAATCTCGCTTTCGGTTGAGTCCATTAACATGGCGGAACGCAACAACTGATCGCCGTCCATGTCCTGACCTCCTGAGAAACCATCGAGACGCTTCGGGGTGGAAGCGTCTCGATGGCATTCATGCATGGGGCAATATAACGAGTCTCAGGTGCTGGCGCCCTGCCAGTTGCGCAGGGCTTCCAGCACTTCCTGGCTGTGTCCCTCGGGTTTGACGCCTTCCCAGACTTTCACAATCGTCCCTTCAGGGTCGATCAGGAAAGTTGTGCGGAAGACACCATCATACTCTTTGCCCATGAACTTCTTCCGCCCCCACACGCCGTACATCTCACACACGCGGTGATCTTCATCCGCCAGCAGGGTGAAGGGAAGGTTGTATTTGGCTTTGAATTTGGCATGGGACCTGGGTGAATCCGGACTGACCCCCAGAATCACCACGCCGTTTTCAGCATAGACATGATAATCATCGCGGAAATTACAGGCTTCGGTGGTGCACCCCGGGGTGTCATCCTTGGGATAGAAATACAGTACTACCGGCTTGCCCCGAAACTCAGAAAGCGAACGCACCGTTCCGGTCTCATCCGCAAGGCTGAAGTCGGGCGCAGGTTGATTGGCTGAAAGAACCATAAATAACCTCCTGTGAAAAATGACTACAGCAATTGTGCCACAATTTGACCCATGTTTTCCACTGTATAACCGGGTAAACCCTGTACACTGCGGCGGAAGGTTTCATCCTGCATCAGGTCGCGCAGAGGACGAAGCAACTCGCTCTCATAATAGACCGTGGGGATGACCAGTTGATAGCGCTCGGTAAACAGCGGAATAAAATCCAGATCCAGCGCCTGCGCTGCCGCCATCACCCCCAGTCCGCAATCTGCGCGCCCCGAAGCCACTGCCGCCGCCACCGCCAGATGGGTGTACTCTTCCTGATCATACCCCTGTACCTGAGCCGGATCGATACCCAGCCGTTCCAGATGGTAATCCAGCAGCACGCGCGTGCCCGCCCCGCGCTGACGGTTGACAAAACGCACTTCAGGACGGGTCAGGTCTTCCAGACCGTGAATCTGGAGCGGGTTGCCCTTCTTCACCAGCAAGCCCTGAATGCGCCCCACCCATTCCACCAGGGTAACGGGTGTTTCGGGCAGGTATTGACGAATATAGGGCAGGTTAAATTCCCCCGTCTGCGGGTCAAGCAAATGAGAACCCGCCAGATGGGCTTCACCGCGGCGCAGTGCTACCAGCCCGCCAAGGCTGCCCACATTGGCAGAGACCAGCCGCCGCTTACGGGAGGCAAGCGCCTGCGCCAGCACATCCAGCGTCAAATCGTGCGAGCCAATGGCAAAGATGGTCTGTTCCACCTCTGCGGGAGAGCGGTACAGGCGCACCTTCACCGGCGTTCCTGCCTCCACGCCCTGAACACCGCGCGGCAGAATGACAATGCCATCTGCACGCACCAGCGAAGTAATCACACCTGCCCCGCGGGAAAGAGGCGCCGCCAGCACACGGTCACCCACTTTGCCCACCACCACCCGCATGTAATCGTCATCTCCTGCCGGAGAAGTCACCTTGCGGGTGATTCGGGCTTCGATTTCCAGAGGTTCAGCCGGACGCCTGCCAAGCCAGCGGGCAAGGAGCGGCTCTACGAAAATCTCGCCAGTCAGCGCCGCCGAGACGGGATACCCCGGCACGCCGATCATGGGCGTCCAGCCGCCCTGAGAACGACGAATCAGCCCCAGAATGACGGGATGTCCCGGGCGCACCGCCACACCATGCACCAGCAGTGTTCCCAGTTGTTCCACCACGCGGGCAGAGAAATCCTCAGAACCGGCGGAGGAACCCGCATTTAACAGTACCAGATCGCAGGTATCAGCGGCTTTTTGCACCTGCTGGCAAATTTGTTCAAAGTTATCGGGGGTGATGGGGAAACGCACTGCCTCACCGCCCCAACTGCGCACCTGCGCCGCCAGCACCAGCGAGTTGTACTCGATGATATCCCCACGCCTGACCGGCTGACCGATGGGAATCAGTTCTGTTCCGGTGGGTAGAATTGCCACCCGCGGCAAACGGGCAACCCAAACGCTGGTGTGACCGCTGGCGGCAATCGCTCCCAGATCCACCGGACGCAGGATGTGACCGGCAGGCAACACCAGTTCAGTAGCGACGATATCCTCGCCCATGGGACGCACGTGCGTCCACGGCGGGAGCGCCTCGCGCAGGCGAATACTCAGCGGGTGACGGGGATCGGATGCAGGCATCCCGTGATCGTCCAGGGCTTCCACGTTCTCAATGGGCACAACCGCGTTTGCCCAGTCGGGGAGCGGATCACCGGTATCCACATAGACGGCTTGTTCGCTCACCTGCAGGGTAACCGGACGGGTGGGAGAAGCCCCCGCGGTGGCTTCGGCACGCAAGGCAAAGCCGTCCATCGCCGCGGCATGATAGTGAGGGGAAGAGAGACGCGCCCAGACCGGCTCTGCCAGCACACGCCCCAGAGCCTGCTCATCCAGAGGAATCTCCTCCTTCCCTAAAAAGCCGTCCATTCCTGCCCCGGCGAGCGCCTGTGTGAAACGCTGTTGTGCTTCAGGCAGGGGAATATCGTGAAGATAAACGGACATAGAGATCTCCTCCCCTTCAGGGTTGTGGAACGCTCAACAGGTCAATGAATTGATCCAAATCATAATCCGCCCTGACCTCACGGCGGCTTAGATAATACAGAGTTCCCGGTGTATGCCGGTTAAGAATACCCAGCCCCATACCGGCAGTGAAGCCGTAGCGTCTGGTGCGGTTGAGTACATATTCATCCACCCGTCCATAGGGATAGGCTACTGTCAAGATGGGACTTCCCAGCCATTCTTCAAGGATTTGACGAGACTGGGATAACTCTATGCCGATCCGCTCATGATGCTGAGTGAGATCGGTATGGGTGAGGGTATGGGTGCCAATTTCCCAACCGTGCGCCGCCAGATCGCGCAGTTGCTCCAGATCAACCCGCCCTGAAATCCCCACATACGAGGTAATCACATACAACGCCCCCCGCAAATGATATTTTTCCATAATT
Organism: Anaerolinea thermophila; assembly: GCF_020723905.1. GTDB lineage: Bacteria > Chloroflexota > Anaerolineae > Anaerolineales > Anaerolineaceae > Anaerolinea > Anaerolinea thermophila_A. Next base: position 309,796 of record NZ_DYHZ01000002.1, on the reverse strand, counting down.
GGGAAAGCCGTCGTATATGTATCGGCATACCCATCATCGAAGGTAATGATCACCGGACGTTCCGGCAGTTCCCCACCGTTGAGGATTACCCTGGCAAGGTGCACCGGGGTAATGGTGGTGTAACCATTCTCCGCCAGATAGCGCATTTGCTCCTCAAAGGCTTCGGGGGAAACCGCATAACGGTTATTCTCCTGTCCTTCCACCACACGGTGATAAAGCAGAATCGGCACATACACCTCGCCCGCAAATACGCTTTGCCAGGTGGGGGACGGGGTCAGAGTAGGGGTTGGGGATGGAGAAGGGGTCAGGGTAGGGATCAGGGTAAGGGTTGTCGCAGGGGAGGCAGTTGCCGAAGGTACTGGAGAAGGCGTTTGTGTGCGGGAAACATCTCCTGCGAGCAGGGTTTCTACCCGCACCGCCACATCCGTTTGATCCACCTCGTTTAATGGAGCAGCGTAACCAGGGTGGTGCATCCGGATAATCCCCAAAGTGCCACAACCATGACCAAAAGGAGTACGCGTCTCATGACCGCCTCAAAGCAACTGAACCTCCACCTCTTCGCCCACTCCCAGACCGGTGGCGCTGGAGGGAATTTTGACCAGACCATCGGCGCGGGCAAGGGTGAAGATCAGGTTGCTCTTGTAAAAAACAGGTTCAGCGAACACCCGTCCGTCTTTCTGGATGAGTTGCACGGGAACGTAATCCTCACGTCCCGCCTGCGAAGCCAGGTTGACGGTCAGGATTGCACGTACCGCCGGTTGCCACCTTCCACCGGAATATCCCAACAGATGATGCAGGACCGGAACGACAAACAGACGGGCGATCACCAGCGCGCTGACCGGGTTACCCGGCAAGCCAATGACGGGCTTTCCCTCACAAACGCCGAGAATAGTGGGTTTTCCCGGTTTGACATTGACGCCATGCACCAGCACCCCGGGCGCGCCCATCTCGTTAATGACGCTGGCGGTGAAGTCACGCGTCGAAGCCGAAGAGCCAGCAGTAATGATCACGGCATCGCACTCATCCAGCGCCCGACGCAGGAACTCCCGCAGGGCATCGGGACGGTCGGGAACAATGCCATACCGGTGAGCCAGTCCGCCATGACGCTCCACCAGTGCGCTCAACGAATAACTGTTGACATCGCGCACCTGACCGGAGAGAGGCGATTGTTCCGGCGGGATGACCTCATCCCCGCTGGAAAGGATGCCCACCCGCGGCTGGCGGACAACGTCCACCTCCAGAATGCCCAGCGCCATCAAACCACCAATCTGAGCATCCTCCAGACGCATCCCGGCAGGCAAAACCACCTCGCCCGCACGCACATCCTCCCCGGCAAGCAGGACATTTTCGCCTTCTGGCACCGCCCGAAGAATTTCCACCTCGCCCGGACGGGAGGTCTGCGTATGCTCCAGCATCACCACGGCGTCTGCCCCATCCGGGAGCATTCCTCCGGTATGAATCAGCGCGCACTCTCCCCGTCCAATCGAGAACGCAGGCGCCGCGCCCATCGGCACCTCTCCAGTGCATTTCAGGTATGCGGGCAAACTTTCAGAAGCGCCGAAGGTATCGCGCGCCTGCACAGCATAGCCATCCACAGTAGAGCGGGAAAAAGCAGGCAGATTCTCCCCTGCCGTCACCGGTACAGCGGTGACCCGTCCACGCGCCTGCACTGTTGGAACACGCTCTCCAGGAAGCGATTCTGGAGGTAAAGCCCTTCTGAAAACCTCCCAGGCCTGTTGGGGAGGAAGCAATTCGAGAAATTCAGGCATAGGTCAATCCGTCCAGAGAGCCAGATTTAAATCATAAAGCGTCACCACCAGCGTCGCCGCGGCGGTAATCATCAACAGGCGCCAGCGCGGCGGCGCCCCGCTGACAATGCGCATCAACTGCCAGATCTGGAATAAGCCAACCGGCAACCCCAGCAACCCGGGAAACAGCAAACTGCGGGGGATGCCCATCAAACTCCCCAGGGGGAAGAGCAGAAAACCCACCAGCAGGAGATAATGATGCAGACCTACCGCCCGTTCCCATCCCAGCCGGTTGAGCATGTTGCGCCTCCCCTGCTTCAAGTCGCTGGCGTAGTGTTCCAGCGAAAGCGCCAGCGAACAGGAAAGGTACAGGAAAATTAGCGGCAGGGTGAGGTACCCCAGCAGGGTGTGCAGTTCCCCGCTTTGCAGGGCAAAAGCAAACGCAGGGATGAGGTTAACGAAGAGAATGCCCCACAGCAAATCGCGGTAGGCTGAATTTGCCAGCCTGAACGGAGGAACGCTCAGCGCCAGCATCACCAGCACACTGAGCCCCAGAATCAACAGCGCAACAATGGTCAACGACCGCTGGGCAATCCATAAAGCCGTACAGGCTGCCCCGCCGGTGAGCAAAATCAGGCTGATGCGGAGCGCCTGAGAGCGGGTTAAACGACGCGGCTTTTCCCCATCGGCAGAAGAAACGGACTCCGGAGGGAGTTCAAAGGTCTCAAAAAGAAAAAAGCCGCACAGCAAAAGGATGAACACCAGCAATTGTCCACCCAGATAACGCCCCCAGTCCAGAGATGTGCCCAGATAATGCGCCACACCTCCGCCCAGTGCGTAGGTCAACAGGGAAAGACCCAGCGCCCATGGACGCGAAATGCGCAGGATGTGCTGAATGAGGGTGGGAGATTCGGAGGGTTCCATCAGTGCTGGAAGAAATTCTTCAGGAAAAACCACAGGTTGGCAGGGCGCTCGCCCAGCCGCCGCATGAAATAGGGATACCAGTGCGTTCCATAAGGCACATACACCCGCACCGGGAAGCCCTCGGCGGTAAGGCTTTCCTGCAGATCGCGGCGGATGCCGTATAACATCTGAAATTCCACCGCCCGCCTGGACAGGTACAGTTCCTCCACCGCCTGACGGACAAAACGGATGCGTTGAGGGTCATGGGTTGCCAGCGCCGGGATGGGCGGTGTGCGCCCATCCGATGATACCTGCGGCGCGCCGTGACGCAGGGTGTACCGGAGCATTTGCAGGGCAAGTTGATCAAAATTCAAATTGACATCCGATTTACGGGAAAATGCCCGCGAGGGCGGCTCTTTGTACGCACCCTTACACAGGCGCACCCGTCCGCCAGCCGTCAGTACCCGGGTCAAATCTGCCTCAGTGCGGTAGAGGTAGGCTTGCAGGACAATGCCAACATGCTGGGCAAAACCACCGGTCAGCGCTTTAAAGTACAGGTCAAGCGTGCGCTGGGTGAGAGAAGAATCTTCCATGTCAATGCGCACAAAATTCCCCAGTTCTCTGGCTCTGGTAAGGATTTTCCACAGGTTGGCTTCACACAATGCCGGATCCACCACCAGTCCAATCTGACTGAGTTTGATGGACACATTTGCCTGTACGCCCGCCGATTGAATGGCATCCAGCAGGGAGAGAATCTCGGCGGTCGCCTGTTCCGCATCGCCGGGACGGGTGGTAGATTCACCCAGATGATCGAGTGTGGCGAGGATACCGCGCTGATTGAGTTGCTCCACCACCTGCAAGGCTTGCGCCTGCGTTTCTCCGGCAACAAAGCGCGCCGCGGCTTGACGCGCCATCGGCATACGGGTAATCCACTTTTGAGCCCATGTGGCTCGCGAGAGAGACACAAAGAATGCCCTGAACATGTTTTTATTCTAACATGGTTTATCTTGTTGCTCGCCAGAGCAGCGCAAGTCACCCAGCCGCATGGCATAAGATTCTTTCATTCTCTGCTATAATCATTTTCGAAGTTCGTCTGATTTTTTTCAGCCAGTTGGAAGGAGACAAAAGATGAAGCGCTTTTCTGTTGTTATTTGGGCAATACTGATCGTCGCGCTGGCGCTTTCAGCCTGCGCTACCCCCGCCCAGCCAAGCGAAAAAACCAAAGTGCGTGTGGCTACCGATGCCACTTTTCCGCCTTTTGAAATGGTGGATGAGAACACCAAGGAACTGACAGGCTTTGACGTGGAGTTAATGAATGCCATTGCTCAGAAAGCCGGTTTCGAGGTGGAATGGGTCAACGTAGGATTCGACCCCATGCTGGCGGGCATCGCCGAATGTCAGTATGACATGGCCATTGCCGCCATTACCATCACCGAGGAGCGCAAAGCCTCAATGGACTTCTCTGACCCTTACATCAACGCCGGACAGATTGTCACCGTGCGTAAAGAAACCACCGATATTGGCGGGAAGGATGATTTGAAGGGCAAGAAAATCGGCGCACAGTTAGGCACCACGGGCGCCATTGAAGCCGCAAAGATTGCCGGCGCAGAGGTAAAGTCCTACGATTCCTACGATCAGGCGTTCCTTGACCTGGCAAACGGGCAGATTGACGCCGTGATTGCCGACTACCCCACCACACTGGCGTTCCTCGCCACCAATCCCGATAAACTCAAGACGGTGGGCGATGTCTTCACCGATGAAAACTACGGAGTTGCCTTCTGCAAGAAGAAAGCCGATCTCATCCCGCAGGTAAATGCCGCCATCAAAGCCCTCAAAGAAGACGGCACCATCAAAAAACTGGAAGAGAAGTGGCTGGCAGGGAAATAGCCCCCATCACCGCGAACGTCAACAAAAGGTCGGGAAACACCGACCTTTTGTTATAATAAAGTCAAGATATCCCCCCGTTTGGAGCAACCTGAAACCTCATGAGCACCTCAACCCCTGCTGAAGTTGATCCCCATCTTCCCACCATTCGCGGAAACGAAAACGTCTTCCGCTGGGATGCGGGCTGGCTGTTAGTCCTGGCGGCTTCGGCTCTGCTCGCCATCCTTGTGCTGGTGGTTGGCAACCCCTTCGACCGCATCTTCCGCTTTGTGCTGGATGGTCTGCGGGTGACCGTGACAGTCACACTGGTCACCTTTGGGCTTGTGCTGGTCGTGGGTATTTTTGGCGCTCTGGGACGGCTGAGCACCGCCATCCCCCTGCGTGGAATTGCCACGCTGTACGTGGAAGTGGTACGCGGCATCCCACTGCTGGTGCAGTTGTACTTCTGGTACTACGCATTCCCATCCATTGTTCGCGATCTGGGAGCCCGGTGGAACATCGAGAGCATGAAGAACTTCGTCGCCAACCCGTACGTGATGGCAATTGCCGGGCTGACGCTGTGCTACGGTGCTTACATGACCGAAGTGTATCGGGCAGGCATCCAGAGCATCCCGAAAGGACAGATGGAAGCAGCCCGGAGTCTGGGGATGACTTACGTGCAGGCAATGCGCTATATCATCCTCCCGCAAGCCATCCGCGTGATCCTTCCGCCGGTCGGTAACGAATTTATCACCCTGCTGAAAGATTCCTCGCTGGTCAGCGCCGTTGCCGTCGCCGATTTGACCCGCCGCGGGCGCGAATTTCAGGCAATCACCCCTCTGCCTCTGCACATTTACCTGATGATCGGGTTGATGTACCTGATCATGACCCTGTTGAGCGCGCGGGTCGTTGCCATGATTGAAGCGCGCATGAGCAAGGAGCGCTAAAATGGAACCCATCATTCACATTGAAAACGTCCACAAGTACTTTGGAAAGGTGCATGCCCTGCGCGGGGTCAGCCTGGATATTCAAAAAGGCGAGGTGGTGGTCATCATTGGACCATCTGGCTCGGGGAAATCTACCCTGCTTCGGTGCATCAACCGGCTGGAAGAGTTCGACAAAGGGCGCATCATCGTAGATGGCATTCCGCTGGACAGCGCAGAGAACATCAACGCTGTGCGTACCGAAGTGGGCATGGTTTTTCAACAGTTCAACCTCTTCCCACACCTGAGCGTGCTGGAAAACATCACCCTGGCGCAAAAGATTGTGCGCAAGCGCTCAGAGAGCGAAGCCGTCAGGATTGCCATGAACTTGCTGGAAAAGGTGGGCATCCCGGAGAAAGCCCATGCTTACCCCGCGCAACTCTCCGGCGGACAACAGCAACGGGTCGCCATTGCCCGCGCGCTGGCGATGAATCCGAAAATCATGCTGTTCGATGAGCCGACCAGCGCGCTGGACCCTGAGATGATTCAGGAAGTGCTGGACGTGATGCTGCAACTGGCGCGCGAAGGCATGACCATGGTGGTGGTCTCGCACGAAATGGGCTTTTCGCGTAATGCCGCCGACCGGGTGATCTTCATGGATGGCGGAGTCATCGTTGAGGAAGGTCCCCCAAGCGTCATCTTCACCAACCCCACTCAGGAACGCACCAAACTCTTCCTGAGCAAAGTCATGTAAAACCCATTCAGGGCTGTCGCAAGGACAGCCCTCTTCTTACTAAGGAGAAACCGTTACCATGAATATCACGATTCGCCCCGCCACCCACGAAGATGCCCCTCTGCTTGCCGGGTGGCACGTGCGCATGTTTGTGGAGTTACTGGAAGAAGAAGGGCGGGAAATTCACCCACAGGAGATGGCGGTCCTGGACGCCATCACCCGGCAGTATCTGGCAACGCGGATGGCACAGGACAAAGCCGTGGCATGGATTTTGCTGGAAAACCAGCAACCTGTTGCCTGCGCGGCGGTTTCCATCCTGCCCTGTGTGCCCGCACCCGGCAGGCTGGACATGGAATACCCCCTGCTTCACAGCGTCTTTACCCTGCCTGAATACCGCCGCAAAGGGTATGCCCGCCGACTGGTGGAACAGGCGCTGGAGTGGTGCCGCCAGCGTGGATTTTCGGCGGTAGATTTACACGCCAGCAAGGCAGGCGAGCCGCTCTACCGTGCGCTGGGGTTTCAGCCCACCGGCGAGATGCGGCTCCACCTGTAATTCCCAAACGACTGAAATGAGACTTCAATCCCGCCGGGGACGTGGGCGATGCTTGCGCGGCTCATCGTGGAAGAACAAACTGAGCAGAGCGCTCACCACCGAGACAATCAGCGCGCCAAGGAAGGCGGGCAGGAAGCCGTCCACCTCAAACCCCACACCGAACTGCGTGCCAATCCAGCCTGCCATCACGAACATAAGGGTGTTGACGAGCAGGGTACCCAGCCCCAGGGTGAGGATCAGCAACGGGCAGGACATGGCAATCACAAACGGACGGACGAGCGCATTGACCAGACCGAAAATCAACGCCAGCCAGAGAATCTCCCACCAGTTTTCAAATTGATGGGTAATGCCGCGCCCGCTCAACAGATAAATGGCAGTATACAGGGCAACCGCATTGATACCTAAACGAATCAAGAGTTTTTGCATGGTTCTTTCTCCTCGTCATCAGACTTCTGAATCGCCAAAAACAATCCAATCAGCCATATTTTGTCATTCTTTCTACGCAAGGTTGAAAGAAAAGTTGCACAGGCTCACCCGTTTTCCAGGCGTTGTTCCATCCAGATCAGCACGCTGTGCTGATGAAATCCGCAAGCCCGAAAGGCGTCTTCGGCTTTGCCTGCAGGATAGTTGACGCCCAGGGGAAGATGGAAATGCACCAGTTCCTCCTGCGCACGGGGGAGCAAAGCCATTAAAGCCTCTTCTTCATGGGCAGGGTTTGCCGCCACCCAGAGCATCTGGGTATAGGAGGTAAGATGCTCCCATGAGAGAAAGCCCCACGGCCTGGGGTCAGAAGATTTACTCCGCGCCACCCAGTGGCGCTGATCCCCCCCCATCATCCACTGCAGGAACTGGTAAAACGGATTGGCATTGAAACGGGAAATGCTCAGCGAGAGATTCCAGCGCACATCCGGAGGATACGTGCGCTGAAGCCACTCCCGTTGAAATTTCCAGTCCCGCCATCGGCGCCCGGTGACCCTGACGCCGGTAACGGTGGGTGGACGTACCATTGGGTGGGAAGAAAGCCATAATGCCCGCCGGGAGCGTTCCACAAACCCGACCGAGAGATAGAGATGATGGGCGGCGGGGTTATCCTCACGCACCTGCAGCCAGGCAGATGAAATATGATGCTCACGGAGATGATCCAGCGCGCGCAAGGTCAACTGACGGGCAATACCCCTCCGGCGGTAGTCGGGATGAACGGCAACATTGGCGATAATATATACCCACTCATTGCCCTTCCGGGCGGGGATGAGGGTGAGATTGCCCACAATGCGGTCGTCTTCTTCCCACACATAGCCAAACAATGGAGAAGACACCTCTTCATCGGTTGTCCACGTCCAGCGGATAAGCGAAGGATCCTCCACGGCACGGCGGATGTGGTACAGGTACTCCCGTCCATCGGGGTCGAGGGTCGAAGCAAAACATTCCTCGATCAGCGCGGCAACGGCAAGCATATCGCGGTTGATATCCAGGGGGCGGATATGGGCAACTTTGACGGGAATGAAGACCTTCACAGGATTAATTGTAGTCCAGGGGTTGGAAATGACAGGAGAAAATGGGCATGTTTTTTGCACGCTCCAACAGGGAACCGTGCGGGCGTTCTTATATTTCTCTTATACACGTTCTTTGTTTTTCTAATATCCGTAATGCTATAATCAAACTGGCTACGATTATTTTAAGAAACTGGAAAAGATGGCGCAAACAACCATCGAGGATAAACCGATATGATGCGATTTGACCGATTTACCGAACGAGCACAGGAAGCCGCTCAGCGCGCCGCGGAGATCATCCAGCGGTATGGGCACAACCAGATTGACACCGAGCATATCCTGCTGGCAATGATCGAACAGCCGCAGGGTGCCGTACCGCAATTACTGGAAATGTTAAAGGTGGATACCAATGCCCTTGCCGAACGCCTGGATTACATTTTGCGCACCAGCCCCAAAGCCAGCATCTTTGGCGGAGGTGCGGGGCAAATTTTCATCACCCCGCGGGTAAAGCGCATTATTGACATTGCCAACGAAGAAGCCAACCGCATGAAGGATGAGTACATCTCCACCGAGCACATTTTCCTGGCGATTCTCTCCGAGCGCAGCACTCCGGCGGCACGCCTGCTGGAAGGCTCCGGGGTGACTCGAGAACGAGTGTACGAAGCCATTCAAATCCTGCGCGGCGGTCAGCGCGTCTCCGACCCACAAGCCGAAACCCGTTACCGTACACTGGAAAAATACTCCCGCGACCTGACCCAGCAAGCCCGCGAGGGTAAACTGGATCCGGTCATCGGACGGGATAAGGAAATTTTACGGGTCATGCAGATTCTCTCCCGCCGCACCAAGAACAATCCCGTGCTGATTGGCGAAGCCGGGGTGGGCAAAACCGCCATTGTCGAAGGGCTGGCGCAAAAAATTGCCAACAACGACGTGCCCGAGATCCTGGCAGGTAAACGAGTCATTGCGCTGGATCTTGGCGCAATGATTGCAGGCTCACGCTTCCGCGGTGAGTTTGAGGAACGCCTGAAAGCCGCCATCGAAGAAGTGCAACGCTCCGAAGGCGAAATTATTCTTTTTATTGACGAACTGCACACAGTGGTGGGGGCAGGTGCAGCGCAGGGCGCCATGGACGCCAGCAACATGCTCAAGCCCTCGCTTGCCCGCGGGGAACTGCAGTGCATTGGCGCCACCACCCTGGATGAATACCAGAAGTACATCGAAAAGGATGCCGCGCTGGAGCGACGCTTTGCCCCAGTGTTTGTAGATGAGCCCTCGGTTGAGGACACCATTCAAATGCTGAGAGGTCTGCGCGACCGCTATGAAGCCCATCACAAGGTCAAAATTTCCGATGAAGCCATTGTGGCGGCGGCACGGCTGAGCGCGCAGTACGTCCCCGACCGGCACCTGCCGGACAAAGCCATTGACCTGATTGACGAGGCTGCCGCCAAACTGCGCGTGGCGCTGTACTCCCTGCCGCCTGAACTGAAGCAAATGAAGAGCGAACTTGACCGTCTGAAAGCCGAGGAAGAGCAGGCGGGGCAGGAGCGGGATTACGAACGCGCCGCCATCAAAAAAGCCGAACGTCTGCGTCTGGAAAATCAGTACAACGAATTGCGCACCCGCTGGGAGACCGAACACCAGCTGGATGGGCAGGTGGACGGGAACGACATCGCCGAGGTGATTGCCCAGTGGACGGGCATCCCCGTGAGCCAGATGATGGAGAGCGAGGCGGAGAAACTGTTGAAGATGGAAGAACGCCTGCATGAGCGCATCATCGGTCAGGACGAAGCCGTACACGCCATTGCCGACGCCATCCGCCGGGCACGCTCCGGGTTGAAAGACCCACGCCGTCCCATTGGCTCGTTCATTTTCATTGGTCCTTCCGGCGTAGGTAAGACCGAACTGGCGCGCGCTCTGGCAGAATTTCTGTTTGGCGATGAAGATGCGCTGGTGCGTCTGGACATGAGCGAATACCGCGAACAGCATACCGTCTCGCGGCTGTTCGGCGCCCCGCCCGGATACGTGGGATACGAAGAGGGCGGTCAATTGACGGAAGCGGTACGCCGCCGCCCCTATCGGGTGATTCTGTTTGATGAAATCGAGAAAGCCCACCCCGAAGTGTGGAATGCCCTGCTCCAGATTCTGGACGACGGTCGTCTCACCGACGGACAGGGCCATGTGGTGGACTTCCGCAACACCGTACTGATCATGACCAGCAACCTCGGCACAGAATTTGTGCGCCGCGGCGGCACACTGGGCTTCCTGCCATCCGAGAACAACGAAGACCGGCAGGCGCATGACAAAATCGAAAAAGCCCTCAAGTCCACCTTCCGTCCCGAGTTCCTCAACCGCATTGACGAGATCATCATCTTCTCGCCGCTCAGCATGGAACACATGCTTCAGATTGTGGATTTGCAGATGCAGGAAATCAAAAACCGCCTGCAGGAACATGGTCTGGATGTAGAACTCTCGCCGGAGGCACGCAACTGGCTGGCACAGGTGGGCTTCGACCCCAACTTTGGCGCCCGTCCATTGCGGCGCGCCCTGCAGAAATACGTGGAAAGCCCGCTGTCGGTCAGCCTGCTTTCCGGTGAATTCAGGCAAGGCGACCGCGTGCTGGTGGAAATTGAGAACAACCGTCCGGTGTTCCGGAAACTGGAAGAACCTGTCACGGCTTAAAATAGAAAAAACGGTTGTTTTTAAAAGCCCTGCGTACCTCAATCCGCAGGGCTTCTCTATCCTGTTAGGAAATTGAAAGGCAATTGTTAAGATTCTGGTATTCCTGCTGCCATTTTCGGGGTATGATTGAATCGGTATGAAACGGGCAGATTTTCCCTATCTTGCCGACTGGTTTGCCATTACCTTCCGCTGGATGGCAATTGTCGCTCTGGCATTCTCGCTCATCCTGCACATGGATGGACAGTGGCTTCCGCTGGCATTGCTGGCAGGATCGCTGTTGTGGAATCTGGTGATGACCGTGCTGGCGGTATTCAACCAGCGTCTGCCCGCTCACCGTACCCTGAACACCCTGGTAGATCTGGTTATCAGCATGGCGCTCTTTGGGCTAACCGGTTCAGCCACCACTCCCATTCAGTGGGTGGGCGTACTGGCAATTGCCCCTTCTGCCATGTATTTCGAACTGCGCGGCGCATTGCTGATCGCCATTTTAACGGCGGGGCTGGAAACGGGCTTCCTGTACTTCCTCTTTCCCAGTCAGTTCAACCCGCTGGTAGTCGAACTTCTGGCAGGGTTGAATCTTGCCATTGGGCTGGTTTTTGGCGTCTTGAGTTTGCCCCTCATGAAACGACTGCGCACCACCTACCGCGAACTGGTGCGCAAACAGCGGGACAGCGAAACAGCCATCCAGCGGCAGGAACGCGAACGCCTGAAAGCCTTTTTTGACATGATTGAAACCTTCAGTTCCACTTTCAACTACAAAACGGTACTGGAGGTAGGTATCCAGGCAGGCATCAAGGCAATGGGGCTCAGCGAAGCCGAGGGAACCCGCTTGCTGGCGGCTTTCTTCCTGTTCGAGGATCATACCCTGCGCTACGTGGTCGGGCAGGGCTTTCCCCTGCGCGACCAGAATCTCCCCCTTGCCGCCCGGGAAGGCATGCTTCGGGAGGCACTTCAGAGCGGTGAACCGCAAATTCATAACGGTCCCTGCGAAGACCCGGAACTGTGCGAACTGGTTGCCCTGCATGCCTGTCAGTCTTTCCTGATCATCCCCCTGTTGCGGGGCATGAACGTGTACGGTATTCTGCTCTTTGCCCACCCGGAGAGCCACTTCTTCACCCCCGAACGGGTAGAATACCTGATGATCGTGGGGCACCAGGCGGTCATTGCCATTCAAAATGCCCGTTTGTTTGCCGACCTGCAGGAAGAAAAAGAGCGCATCGTGCAAACACAGGAAGAAGCCCAGCGCAAACTGGCGCGCGATTTGCACGATGGACCCACCCAGTCCATCTCTTCGATTGCCATGCGACTGAACATCGCCCGAAGGTTACTGCGCCAGAACCCTGCCGCCGCCGAAGAAGAACTGGCAAAAATCGAAGATCTGGCGCGGCGCACCACGCAGGAGATTCGCCATATGCTCTTCACCCTGCGCCCACTGGTGCTGGAAAGCGAAGGGCTGGAATCTGCCCTTAAAGCCATGGCAGAAAAGATGCGCGACCTGTACCAGCAGAATGTGGTGCTGGATGTGGACTCTGCCGCCATCTCTGCGCTGGATTCCACCCAGCAAACGGTTGTGTTTTATCTCTGCGAGGAAGCCGTCAACAATGCCCGTAAACATGCTGAAGCCAGTCAAATCACCGTGCGGCTGAAATTCGTGACCAACTACACCGATATCATCGGCCTGGAAATCAGCGACAACGGCAAAGGCTTCAACGTTAACGAAGTGATGGGCTCGTACGAACGGCGCGGCAGTCTGGGCATGATCAATCTCCGTGAACGCGCCGATCTGGTAAACGGGCTCCTGCGGGTCGACTCGGCTCCCGGAAAAGGCACGCGCATTCGCGTCTTCATCCCCCTCACTGAAGAAGCCATGGATCGCCTGCACGGACGGGTGCGGGCTTAACCCTTTGCCAGCAATTGCCGAAGGATGGGTACAGCCGCCATCACCGCCCGCGCACGGTGGCTGATGCGATTTTTCTCTTCCGGAGGCAGTTCTGCCATGGTCATACCCCGTTCAGGGAAATAGAAAATGGGGTCATAGCCAAAGCCATGAGTGCCACGTTCCTCAGGGATGATCTCCCCCGGGCATTCCCCCTCGGTGAAGAAAATCTCACCCTGCGGGGTGGCAATGGCAACGGTACAGACAAAGCGCGCCAGCCATGGACGAGGCTTCCCACGCAAATTCTCCAGCAGGTAAGCGCGGCGATCGGCATCGGTTGCGCCTGTTTGGGGAGCGTAACGCGCCGAATGCAGACCAGGGGCACCGCCCAGAGCCTGCACCTCCAGCCCGGAATCGTCGCTCAGGGTGATTAAGCCGCTTGCCTGTGCATAGGCACGGGCTTTCAACGCAGCGTTTTCCCGATAGGTCGTGCCGGTTTCCTCAACCGTTAAGGCAATCCCCAGATCCGCAGGCAAAAACAGATCATACGGCTCTCCGGAAAGGATCTCTTGAAATTCGCGCAGTTTTCCACGATTGGTTGAAGCAATGAGCAGTTTTGTCACATGAACCTCGATTTTTTATGATAAAAATCATAAAAACTTGACTTGGCTATACGTACATGCTATAATGCTTTTGTATTATTATAACCTCTACCTAATCGCCACCTGTGAATCTTCCTAGACACCCACTCCGCGTTAATGTTGGTTTCCTGCTCAATGCCCCTGTTGGTTACAGCCGGGATATTCACTTCGAATTTCCCATTGTACAACTGGAACAGGATTTTCTGGTCACCGAGTTCAACGGTTTGTTACGGGTAAGCCGCACGCCGCAGGGCATTCTGGCACAGTGCGATTTCAATGGATACACAGAAGTGGAGTGTGTGCGCTGTCTCTCTCCATTTCCGCAGTTTTTGCATACGGTGTTCAGTGAACTGTATGCCTTCAGTCGCCGTTCCCTTACCGAATCCAACCTGCTGTTTCCTGAAAATGGCAACATCGAACTGGAGCCTCTGGTAAGGGAGTATCTGATTCTGGAGATTCCGATCTCGCCGGTGTGTCGTCCTGATTGTAAGGGGTTATGTCCGGTGTGTGGAGAGAACCTCAATCTCCGCCTCTGCGAGCACTCGATTCTTCCATCACAGGTCTGATTCATGCAACCCAAAGCCATGAACATCGTTTAGTCTGCGAATCGTTACCGATCACGGAAGAATGACATCCAAGGATTACCGGGGGTTGTCATCGCAAGGAGGGTCTGGATTATGGCAAGTCCGGGAAGCAACAAACGGGGGAATGAGATCCTCAAAATGCTGCTAGAAAAAGCCGACGTTCAGGGATACCTGACCACAGAAGATCTGATGGAAGCGTATCCCAAGGTCAGCGAAGATCACGAGCGCTTTGAAGCCATCCTTCTGGCACTGCGCCGCCACGGTGTGGATATTTACGACACCGAAGAAACAGAATACCCTTTTCCCGAAGACGAATTTGACGGCGCTTTCATTGAAGAAGACCCCGTGCAGACTTTCGACCTCAACCGTATATCCAGCGATGATACCGTAGGGCTGTATCTGAAAGAGATGTCGCGGGTGCCGCTGCTTTCCAGCGAAGAGGAAGTGGAACTGGCAAAGCGCATCGAGCGCGGACGTGCGGCAAAGAAAGAACTGAACCGCAACGGTTCGCGTCTCTCCCCTCAACGCCGCAGTGAACTGGAAGCACAGATTCAGGATGGGGAAAGCGCCCGGGAACACCTCATTAAAGCCAACACCCGTCTGGTCGTCTCCATCGCCAAGCGCTACATCGGCAGAGGGGTACCATTCCTGGACCTGATTCAGGAGGGCAATTTAGGGTTGATGAAAGCCGTGGAGAAATACGAGTATCAACGCGGCTTTCGCTTTTCTACCTACGCCACCTGGTGGATTCGCCAGACCATCACCCGTTCCATCGCCGACCAGGGGCGCACCATCCGTGTGCCCGTGCACATGGTGGATCGCATCCGCCGCCTGTACCGCACCACCCACGAGATGGAACAAAAACTGGGACGCTCCCCCACCAGCGAAGAACTGGCTGATGCTATTGGCGTCAAAGCCTCCAAAGTGGACTGGATGATGCGCGTCTCGTGGTTGCCGCTCTCTCTGGAAAGTCCCATCAACGAAGACGAGGAAGATTCGGAACTGGGACAGTTCATTGAGGATCAGGTCACACCCTCACCCATGCAAACCACCTATACCAACCTGTTGCGTGAAAAGATTCAGGAAGTGCTCGACACCCTGCCCGCCCGCGAGGCGCGCATCCTGCGCCTGCGCTTTGGACTGGAGAACGGGCGCACCTATACCCTGGAGGAAGTGGGACAAAAATTTGGATTGACCCGCGAACGCATCCGCCAGATTGAAAACAAAGCCCTGCGGAGATTACGCCATCCACGCCGGGCACGACAGTTGAAAGATTATCTATAATAGAGGTAGCAAAAAATCCTGAACTACCGGGAGGGGGAATGAGCGATCTGTATCTGGCAAATATGTATCTGGAACAGGGTGACCGTGAAAACGCTGCCCGTGAACTGGAACGCATCCTCAGCGTGGATATGGACAACATCCATGCCTGGCGGTTACTGGCGCATGTACTCACCAGTCCGGATGAAATCCGCGAGTGCTGGGATAACGTTCTGCGCCTGAACCCCAGAGATCCGGAAGCCATCGCTGCGCTTAAAGCCATGGAAACCCAGTCGGTAACGTTTATCACCGAAGGCACCCCACCGCCCTTCCCGGAAGAAGATATGCAAGTCCTGGAGAGAGGGGATATGCCGGTGTTTGAGGAAGAAACCTCTCCTTCGCTGGAATACCGCATTGCTACCGAAGCCACCCGCCCGGTTCCTCCAAAGAAAGGCGATGAATTTGCCTACCTGGAACGCAACACCGAACCCAGACCTGCCGAAAAAGAGGAAAAGGGCTTCTTTGACAACGATTTCATCTTCTACACCCTGATCGTTCTGGTACTTCTCTTCATCGCTATCATGGCAATTCTGCTGATTTTTGGACCCG
The DNA here is from genome assembly GCF_020723905.1 of Anaerolinea thermophila. Classification (GTDB taxonomy): domain Bacteria; phylum Chloroflexota; class Anaerolineae; order Anaerolineales; family Anaerolineaceae; genus Anaerolinea; species Anaerolinea thermophila_A. Next base: position 293,934 of record NZ_DYHZ01000002.1, on the reverse strand, counting down.
AGGCGTTCAATCCGCTTCTGGATTGGCTGCAGAGTCTGGGCCTCCCCCTGGGATCTCCATAACCTGCACAGAATATCGGAGTTCTTTTTCATTGCCCGAAGTTCAATTTTATGCTATCATACGCGCACGAGGTTGAACCAATGGAAACGTTGCTCATGGGCATGCGCGGCATGATGATGCGCGGGAGACGAATCTCACCGCCGGTTCTGGCTGCGTAGCCCTCGAAACGAACCTGCAGCCCGGCTGGCGGTGCCCGCCGGGTTTTCATTTCTAAAAATTTACGTCTTTGTCGAGGTTGCCTTATGTCCACTCCTGTTCTGGTTGCTGTTGCCTGGCCCTATGCCAACGCGGAAATTCACGTTGGTAACATCACCGGCGCGTACCTGCCGGCGGATATCGTCGCCCGTTACCACCGCCTCAAAGGCAATCGTGTGCTGATGGTCTCTGGCACCGACTCGCACGGCACTCCGGTCACCCTGCGCGCCGATGCCGAGGGGAAACCCGTCGAAGAAGTTTATAAACGCTTCCACGAATCCTTCCTGGATTTATTCCAGAAATGCGGGTTGACCTACGACCTCTTTACCACCACGCACACTGAAAATCACTTCAAGGTAGCACAGAGCGTCTTCCTTGCCCTGCTGAAGAACGGTTACCTGTACACCGAAACCCGCCCGCAGTGGTACTCACCCGCACTGAACCGTTTCCTGCCCGACCGTTATATCGAAGGCACCTGCTACCTTTGCGGCTATGAACACGCTCGCAGCGATCAGTGCGATAAATGCGGAAACGTGCTGGAGCCGGAAAAACTGCTCAACCCGCGCTCCAAAGTGGACGGCTCCACCCCGGAACTGCGCGAAACCGAGCATTACTACCTGGACCTCTCCAAACTGGAGCCGGAGGTTGCCCGTTTCCTGCGCGAACGCCAGCACTACTGGCGGGAAACCGTCAGCCGCCAGACGCTGGGGCAGATTGAAAGCGAGGGGCTGAAGAGCCGCCCCATCACCCGCGATCTGGACTGGGGCATTCCGGTGCCGGTGCAAGGCTGGGAAGGGAAATGCCTCTACGTGTGGTTCGAGGCGGTCATCGGCTACCTCTCTGCTCCCGTGGAATGGGCAAACCTGCACGGACTGGGCGATGTCTGGAAAGACTGGTGGGTCAACCCCGAATCGCGCACCATTTACTTTATCGGGAAAGACAACATCTTCTTCCATGCCGCCTGGTGGCCCGCACAACTGCTTGGAATGGGCGAAACCTTCATGGAAATTTTCACCGGAGAGAAAGGACAGAAACTGGTCCTGCCCTACGATGTGCCCGCCAACCAGTTCATGAATCTGGAAGGCGATAAAATCTCCGGCAGCCGAAACTGGGCGGTGTGGGGACACGATTTCCTCTCCCGTTACGATCCGGATCCTCTGCGCTACTACCTCACCGTCAACATGCCGGAGATGCGCGATACCGACTGGGACTGGGAAGATTTTTACAAGCGCAACAACGATGAACTGGTGGCTACATGGGGCAATCTGGCAAACCGGGTGCTCTCGTTTGCTGTCAAGCACTTCGAGGGCAAGGTGCCTGACCCCGGTCCTCTGACCGCTCTGGATGAGGACATACTGCGCAGGGTGGAAGCCGGTTTTGAGAGCGTGAGCGCGGAACTGGAAGCCGTGCATCTGCGCAATGCCCTGGGCACTGCCATGGCGCTGGCAACGGAGGTCAACCGCTATCTGGATCAGACCGCGCCGTGGAAGGAAATCAAGACCGATCGGCAGGCGGCGGCGCGCGCTATCTACACCGCCCTGCGCTGTATTGACAGCCTTTCCATCCTGCTGTCGCCTTTCCTGCCCTTCAGCAGTGAGAAACTGCATCAGTACTTCGGGTATGAGAAGCCGCTGTTCGGCAAACAGGCCACCCGAACGGTGCAGGACAGCCTGGGCGAGCATACCGTGTTGCTTTACGACCCCGACGATGCTTCCGGCAGGTGGGAGCCCAGCCAGTTGCAGGCAGGGCAACCCCTGCAGGCGCCGCAACCGCTCTTCAAGAAACTGGATGCCAGCATTGTTGAGGAAGAACGCGCCCGTCTGCACGCACAGCGCAAATCATAACCAACCCGCAAGGATTGATCCGGCGGAGTCCATCAACGGCTCCGCCGTTTTTTTTAAAATCACCCCCTGAAGGGCTTGAATTTTCGCGCAAAATATTCCATAATGTTTGAAAGAAATTGATTGATTTTGATTGTTTGTGATTGAATTTTATGGAAACCTCCCTCTCCAACATTGAACGTCAGCAAGCCATTCTCTCCCTGCTCCAGCGACAGCAGCGTTTGAAAATTGCGCAAATTTGCGAAGAATTTTCCATCAGCGAAGCCACCGCCCGCCGCGACCTGGAAGCGCTTGCCGCCCAGGGCTTGATTCAACGCGTGCATGGCGGCGCAATCCCCCTGCAACACGCCACCCCGGAACCGCCTTTACTGGAACGCAGTCAGGAACAGGCGGACGAGAAAGCCCGCATTGGCAAACTTGCCGCCGGACTGGTGCAGGACGGCGAAACGGTGTTTCTCGGTTCAGGAACAACCGTCCTGGAAGTGGCAAAAAACCTGCGTGACCGCAAGGGACTGACCATCATCACCAATTCCCTGCCGGTCATCAACCTGTTTGCGGGGCTGGAAACCATTCAGGTAGTCTGTCTGGGCGGGATTTTACGCAACAGCGAACTGTCCTTCATTGGACACATCACCGAGCAAGCCCTCAGTGAAGTGCGCGCCGACAGGGTCTTTCTGGGCGTGCGCGCAGTGGATCTCGAACATGGCTTGACCAATGACTACCTGCCCGAAACCATGACCGACCGCGCCATCCTCAAAATCGGGCGCGAGGTAATCGTGGTTGCCGACCATACCAAAACCTGCCGCGTTTCCACTGCCTTCCTCGCCCCCCTGACCAGCATGCACACCTTCATCACCACCCGGGAAGCCGACGAGAGTTTTATCGCCGCCCTTAGAGAACTGGGTATTCAAGTACTCCTTGCCTGAGCGATTTTGATTATCTGGAGTTCATATGCTTCTTTCACAGTACCGTCCTCGCCCCAAACTGGTCACCCCACAACATCAAGTGGAAAGCCCCCGCTTTCCGGTCATTGATGCTCATAACCATCTGGCGCCTCCCTTTGGCGGAGATTGGGAAGAGAAACCCATCAGCGCCCTGCTGGAACGCATGGACGCCGCGGGCGTGATTCACTACGTGGACCTGGATGGCGGTTGGGGAGAAGACATTCTCGACCGGCACCTGAATCTCTTCAAAGCCCGCGCCCCGGACCGCTTTTCGGTGTTTGGCGGGGTGGACTGGAGCCAGTGGGAACATCTGGGCAACCGCTTCCCGGAATGGGCGGCTCAGCGCCTGCGCATTCAAAAGGAACGCGGCGCAGATGGGGTGAAAATCTGGAAAAATTTTGGCTTGCATGTGCGCGACCACACCGGAGCGCGGGTGTCAGTGGACGATCCCCGTCTGGACCCTGTATGGCAGACAGCGGGAGAACTGGGGATGCCGGTGCTGATTCACGTGGCAGATCCGGTGGCTTTCTTCGACCCGATTGATGAAACCAACGAACGCTGGGAAGAACTGGGCAAACACCCGGACTGGTCATTCCCCAGCCCGCCCTTCCCCCCGTTTCTCGATATTGTCAACGCGCTTCATCGGCTGGTCAAACGCCACCCGCAGGTGACATTCATAGGAGCGCATGTGGGATGTTATGCCGAAAACCTCGCCTGGGTAGGTAAGGTGCTTGACGACTGCCCCAATTTTTACGTGGATATTGCCGCACGACTGGGAGAACTGGGACGGCAGCCCTACACGGCGCGGCGCTTCTTCCTGAAATACGCCGATCGCATCCTCTTCGGCACAGATGTCGGTCCTGACCTGGAAACCTACCGCATTTACTACCGATTCCTCGAAACCGATGATGAATACTTTAACTACAATCCGGGCGAAATCCCCTGGCAGGGGCGCTGGTACATCTACGGCATTTTCCTGCCCGATGAGGTGCTGGAAAAGGTGTACGCAGGCAATGCCCGGCGAATTCTTCGCATTCAGGGATGACATGATGGAACAGGGAACGTTTACATTTCAGGAAATTCTCTCTCAACCGCAGGCATGGGCAGGCACGCTGGAGGTCTTGAAACCGCTCCGGCAGGACATTCTGCACTTTCAACCCGAAGGGTATACACAGATTCTCTTTACCGGCTGTGGTTCCACCTACTACCTTGCCCTCTCTGCCGCCGCGCTCACACAGGAATTGACCGGTGCACTGGCGCGGGCTTTCCCCGCTTCAGAACTGTGGTTAAATCCAGAGTTGGTTTATCCCCGGGGGAAAACCCTGCTGATTGCGGTATCCCGTTCGGGGGAAACCAGCGAAACCCTGCACGCCTGCCGCTCCTTCCTGGAACAGCAACGCGGCGACCTGATTACCCTCTCCTGCTACCCCGAAATGCCGCTGGCAGAGATGGGCGCTTTGAATATCATCCTGCCATCCGGGCAGGAACAATCGGTAGCCCAGACGCGCGCCTTCTCCACCCTGTACCTCGGCACCATGGCGCTGGCCACCCTGTGGTCAGGGCACAATCACCTCTTCGAGGCTCTTAACAACCTGCCCGAAGCGGGCGCACGGGTTCTGGAAAGCGCCGCCGGGCTGGCAGGTCAACTGGGACAGGATACCACTATTGACCGCTTTTACTGGCTGGGCTCGGGAATACGCTATGGACTGGCATGTGAACTGAGCCTGAAGATGAAAGAGATGAGTCTGAGCCACAGCGAACCCTTCCATTTTCTTGAGTTTCGCCACGGTCCCAAGAGCATGGTTGCCGACTCTGCCGTCATCATTGGCTTACGCTCCAGCCGCAACGGGCAAATGGAAGGAGCGGTACTGGAAGATATGCTCGATCTGGGCGGCAGGGTGGTGGATTTATCTTTTGCCAATGCGCCTCTCTCCCCGAAAACACCCACCCATCGCCTCACGCTACCTTCTTTGCTGGCGGAGGAAATTCGAAACATTCTCTACCTGCCCGTTGGTCAGCGCATTGCCTTCGAACGGGCACTTTCTAAAGGGTTGAATCCAGATCGTCCCACGCATCTGGATACCGTGGTCAAGTTGTAACATTTCGAGAAAGGAGTATGTAATTATGAAGCGCACCCTGTTTTCCCTGATTCTGGTCCTCATCCTTGCCCTGACCGCCTGCGCCCAGGCAGGCGGAAAACCGGCAGCCTCCGGAGGACCCGTGGAGATTCGATTCATGGCATGGGGAGACCCGGCAGAACTGGAAGTGTGGAAACAAATCGTGGCAGATTTCGAAAAGGAAAATGCCAATGTTAAGGTCAGTGTGGAAGTTTCGGACTGGGATTCGTACTGGACGAAACTGAAAACCCTGCTTGCCGCCAATACCCCGCCGGATATCTTTGCCATTGACGCCCCGCTCTATAAGGATTACCAGGCTCGCGGCGTCCTGCTCAACCTCAAACCCTACCTCGATGCCAACCCCGGCTTGCTGGATGGGCTGTATCCCGTCACCTTGAAAGCCTACGAAACCCCCGAAGGCTACTTCGGCTTGCCGCGTGACTTTCAGACCATCGTGGTCTTCTACAACAAGGATATGTTCGACGCCGCCGGCGTCCCATACCCACAACAGGGCTGGACATATGACGACCTGCGCGAAATTGCCAGGAAACTGACCAGAGACACCAATGGCGATGGCAAAGTGGATCAGTACGGCTTCTATGCCGACCTGTGGGACATGGAATTGATCTGGAGCGAAGGCATCTGGGCATATGGCGGTGATGTAATCAATGCGGACGCTACCAGGACCCTCATCGGCACGCCGGAAGCCCGCAAAGCCTGGAAACTCTTCCATGACATGATTTTCGTGGATGGTTCCTGGCCCGATGCCAATACGGCTGCGCAGTACGGCGGTGATCCCTTCCTGGCTGGCGTTGCCGCCATGACCACCATCGGTCACTGGGCAATTCCAGGATATGCGGAAGCGTCCTTCAAGTGGGATGTGGCGCCCATGCCTGCCGGACCTGCCGGACAAGCCACCAGCGTCAACAGCGCCGGATTTGTGGTTGCCAAAGCCACCAAATACCCGCAGGAAAGTTTCAACTTCATCAAGTTTGTGTTGAGCGAGAAGGGTCAGACCCGCCTGGCGGAACTGGGGTTTGCCTGCCCGGTGCTTAAATCGGTTGCCGAAAGCCCCGCCTTCCTCGAGCAGGAAGTTAAGGTGAACCATCAGGTCTTCCTGGATTCGCTGGCGTTCGCCCGCATGAAGCCATCCTTCAAGGGCTACGAGGAATGGTCCTCGGTGATCGGCGACGGGATGAGCGTGGTATGGACCGGCGAAGCCGACCTGGACGCCACGCTGGATGAAGTCGTCAAACAGGCTGACGAAGTGCTGGCGAAGAACAAGTAACCCTTTCCAGTTTCCCTGCCCCCCGCACTGGCGCACCTGAGCCTGCGGGGGGCAGGCTTGGAGCAACTTTTATGGAAGCCGGTCTCAAACCTCTGGGTCGGGAAAAATTCTGGCTGTGGGCAATGCTCACCCCCACACTGTTTGGGCTCTTTTTCAGCGCTTTTGGATCGCTGCTGGCAACGCTTGCGCTCTCCTTTACCCGTTGGGATTTGCTCACCCCACCGCAATGGGCTGGCTTTGCCAACTACGTAGCCCTGTTCAAGGATCCCAAGTACCTTACAGCGCTGATCAACACGGTGCGGTTTACCGCCATGTACGTTCCGGGAGTGGTGATCGTCTCCCTGCTGGTGGCAGTGCTGATGAACCGTGGACTGAAGGGCATTTCTTTTTTCCGCACGGCTTACTATTTGCCCGCGGTAACCTCGGCAGTCGCCACCGCACTGGTCTGGCAGATGATTTACGGCAAGGATACCGGTATACTCAACTATCTTCTAGAAAGCATGGGACTGCAACCGGTGTGCTGGTTATGCACCGATATGGCGCTGTACTCGGTCACCATCGTGAATATCTGGGGTGCCATCGGTGAGGGTATGATCATCTTTCTGGCGGGTCTGACGGCCATCCCCAAAGAGTACTATGAAGCCGCCGAAATGGATGGCGCAAAGGGCATTCAAAAATTCTTTCGCATTACCCTGCCGTTGATCACGCCAAGTATTTTCTTTCAGACCCTCATCTCGACCATCAACGCCTTTCAGGCGTACGACTATATTTATATGCTCACCCGCCGCGGTCAGGGCGATAGTTCTGTGCCGGTGGTGGTGTTTTCCATCTACCGCAATGCCTGGCATTTTTCCAATTACGGCGGCGCCAGCGCCCAAGCCATCGAACTGACCCTCATTGTGGCAGTCTTGATGGGACTGTATCTGTGGCTGGAAAAGCGTTTTGTGGTGTATGAGTAGGGAGGAGACCTTTATGGGAAAACGCGCACAAACCCGAATGATAGACGCCCTGACCTACCTCATTCTGCTCATCGGCGCGGTAGGTATGGTCACCCCCTTCCTGTGGATGGTCTCCACGTCCTTTAAACTGCCCGCCGATCAGTTCACGAAAACGTTTATTCCGCCCACCTTTACCCTCAAAAATTTTCAGGCGCTCTTTGCTTACCGCGACATCAGTTTCCCGCTGTTGTTCCTCAACAGCACAGTGATTGCTCTCCTTACCACCATCGGGCAACTGCTCACCTGCTCTATGGCGGCATTTTGCTTTGCCGTGGTGCGCTTTAAAGGCAGGGAAGTGCTTTTCACCCTGCTTTTGCTCACCCTGCTGATTCCGTTTCATGTCACCCTGATTCCCAACTTCATCATTTTCTCATGGCTGGGACTGGTAGGAACCAGCGTACCGCTGTGGTTGCCTGCTTTCTGGGGAGGTGCCTTCGGTACCTTCCTTTTACGGCAGTACTTCCTCACCATCCCACGGGATCTGGTGGATGCGGCGCGGGTAGATGGTGCCACCCTGCCGCAAATCTACTGGCAGGTGTACCTGCCGCTTGCCAAACCCGCCCTGGCGGCGCTGGCAATCTTTTCCTTTCAGGGGGCGTGGAACGATCTGTTAAGACCTCTGGTGTACATGCCCGCTGCTCCCAACACCACCCTGACCGTTGGGCTGGCGTTGTTCCAGACTCAGATGACCCGCGGCGGCAACTTTACCGTGCTGATGGCAGGCGCGCTGATCAGCATCCTGCCTCTGCTCATCGTCTTCTTCTTTGCACAGCGCTTCTTCATCGAGGGCATTGCCCTGACCGGCGTCAAACGCTAAATTCATTTTCATCACAGGAGAGGTTATGACCAAGATCACCTTTATTGGCGCAGGCAGTCTGGGATTTACCAGTGAACTGGTGCGCGACATCCTCACCTTCCCCCTGCTGGAAGATGCCCACATCGCCCTGATGGACATTCACCCCGAACGGCTGGAATGGGCAAAGCGACAGGTGGAAAAACTCATCGCCGCAGGCAACCGCCCTGCCACCGTCTCTGCCACCCTTGACCGCGCCGAAGCCCTGAAAGGCGCCGACGTGGTGCTGACAACCATCCTGGCAGGCAGTACCGAGGTCTGGCGGCACGATATTGAAATCCCCAAGAAATACGGCGTAGATATCAATGTGGGCGATACCCGCGGACCCAGCGGCATTTTCCGCTTCCTGCGCACCATCAACCCGATGATGGACATCGTCCGCGACATGGAAAAGTACTGCCCCAATGCCGTCTTGCTCAACTACACGAACCCCATGGCAATGCTGGTCTCTGCCATTCAAAAGCAGTCTTTCATTACCGTCACCGGCCTGTGCCATTCGGTGCAGGGCACTGCCATGATGCTGGCGCGCTGGATTGGCGCCCCTTACGAAGAAATTGATTACCTGTGCGCGGGCATCAACCATCAGGCGTGGTATCTGGAGTTTAAATGGAACGGACAGGACGCCTATCCGCTCATCCGTAAAGCCGTGACCGAACGCCCCGAAGTGTACAACGAAGAAATTGTGCGCAACGAGATGTTCCTGGCACTGGGCTATTACGTGACCGAATCCAGCGGACACAACTCAGAATACAACTGGTGGTTCCGCAAACGCCCCGACCTGATCGAGAAGTACTGCACGCACGGCACCGGCTGGAACCCGGGCGAGTATGCCTACATCCTCAAAGAATACCAGCGCAACGAAGCCACCTGGCAGGATCAGGTGCGCCAGCGTCTGGAAACCCCGCTCACCCCCGAAGATTTGAAACGCGGCGAGGAATATGCGGCGTACATAATTAACGCGCTGAAAGGCGGCGAGCCGTTCAAGTTCAACGGCAATGTGCGTAACACCCACCTCATCACCAACCTGCCCGAAGGCGCCTGTGTGGAAGTGCCGGTGTATGTGGATCGCGCCGGCTTCCATCCCATCCACGTGGGGGCGCTCCCGCCCGAATGTGCCCTGCTTACTCAACTCTCCAGCGGTATCGAAGAAATGGCAGTTCAGGCGTCCATCGCCGGGGATCCCACCATGGTGTACCGCGCTATCTGTCACGACCCGCTGACGGCATCGGTGCTTTCTCTGGCGGAAATCCGCGCAATGACCAATGAACTGTTTGCCGTACATAAGGACTACCTGCCGCAGTTCAAAGTTCATCGTGTGTAAGGGCATCTTCCACCCCGCCATATGGGGATTGAGCCTCTGCTTTCTTCTGGCTGGATGCGCGCTGGCTTTCCCCCATCCTGCCAGCCCTGACTTAACGGAGATACCAGACATGGCATCCTCTACCCGATCCGAAAACAGCGCTCCCTCTACCGACTGGTGGCATCCCACCGCAGGGTTGACCTGGCAGTGGCAAATCGGGAATAACGACATTGATACCACCATCGAAGCCGATGTGTATGACATTGACCTGTATGTGGATCAAGTCATCATTGACGAACTGCACGCCAGAGGGCGGAAGGTCATCTGTTACATCAGCGTGGGCTCGTGGGAAGACTGGAGACCCGACAGAGACCGCTTTCCTCCAGAAGTACTGGGGAAGGATTACGAGGGCTGGCAGGGTGAAAAATGGCTGGACATTCGCCAGATGGACAAACTGGCGCCGATTTTGCGCGCCCGACTGGATCTGTGCAAAGCCAAAGGATTCGATGCGGTCGAACCCGATAACATGGAAATATACACCAACGACACCGGTTTCCCGCTGACTTACGCCGATCAGTTAAAGTTTGCCCTGTGGCTTGCCGAAGAAGCCCATAAACGCGGGCTTGCCATTGGACAGAAGAACGCCGCCGACATGGTAGGGGATCTGGTGAACGCCTTTGATTTTGCCATCACCGAGGATTACTTTTACTACGGCATTGCCGAAACCATGCTCCCCTATATTCAGGCGGGAAAACCGGTATTTGCAGCCGAGTACACCGACCTGCCCGGCGATTTTGATTCTTTCTGCCGCCAGTCCAGACAACTGGGCTTCAGCACCATTCTGAAGCACCGGGAACTGGATGCCTGGGTAAAGTTCTGTCCTTAGTCCTGCACGTCATGGAAAGGATTTTTATGAAAGCATTGAGTATTGCCAAATTCCGTTCTTTCCAAACCTGTGCCTCTGCACGCGGCACGTTTACCTTTCTGGCACTGGATCACCGCCAGAATCTGCGCCGCGCCAACCCACGCTTTCAGGATGACGGCGAACTGAGCCGTTTCAAACTGGATGTGACCACCGAACTGGCACCCTATGCCACCGGCGTGCTGCTCGACCCGGAAGTCTCAGCGGCGCAGGCAATAGCCAGCGGCGCCCTGCCTGGAAATCGCGGTCTGGTGGTGGCACTGGAAGCCACCGGCTACACCGGCGATCCCCATGCGCGCCGTTCTCAAATTCTGCCCGGCTGGAGCGTGGAAAAAGCCAAACGCATGGGCGCCAGCATGGTAAAACTGCTGGTGTACTACCATCCGGATGCGCCCACGTCCGGGGAAATTGAGGACTTTGTTGCGCAGGTTGCCGCCGAATGTCAGCAGGTTGACCTGGCGCTGATGCTCGAACCCCTGTCCTACCCCTTAAAGGGGGAGCGCCTTTCCGGCGAGGAAAAGCGCCGGGTGGTCATTGAGACGGCGCGCCGCCTCACCGCCATTTCCGGGGTGGATTTACTCAAAGCCGAACTGCCTCAGGCAACCGATGACGCCGACATGGCTCGCCTTGCCGATGCCTGCGCCGAACTGCATGAGGCAAGCCAGGCGCCGTGGATTTTGCTCTCCGCTGCTGTGTCTTTTGAAACCTACCTGCAACAGGTAGAGGTTGCCTGCCGCGCCGGAGCCAGTGGCATTGCCGTAGGACGAGCCGTCTGGCAGGAAGCCGTCCCTCTTGAGGGAAGCGCGCGACTGGATTTTTTGCGCCATACGGCTCGCCCGCGTCTGGAACGCCTGACCGCCCTGTGCCTGGCACTGGCACGACCATTTACCGAAGTGTACACTTCCAGCGCGCCGTTCGACTGGTACCGCCACTACTGAAAGCCTATGCTTGACGGAACTGCATCTTCCAGACCATTTGACCTTCTGGTTGCCGGTGAGATCAACCCCGACCTGATTCTCACCGGCAATGTGGAACCGGTGTTTGGACAGGTGGAAAAGTGCGTGGAGTCCGCCCACCTGACCATCGGCTCTTCATCGGTCATCTTCGCCTGCGGCGCGGCGCGCCTTGGCTTGCGGGTAGCCTTTGTGGGCAAGTGCGGGGACGACCTGTTTGGGCGCTTCATGCTGGAAGCCATGCAGGCATACGGTATTGACACCCGCGCCGTAAAGATGATGCAAGGCGGAAAAACCGGTTTGAGCGTCATCCTCAACCGTGGGAACGACCGCGCCATCCTCACCTTTCCTGGATTAATTGCCGCTCTTACCGCCGGGGATGTCACCGATGACCTGCTCCAGCAGGCACGTCATCTGCACATTGCCTCGTATTTTCTGCAAACCGCTCTGCAATCGGGCTTGCCCGACCTCTTCCGCCGCGCCCGCCGCTTCGGGCTGACCACCTCGCTCGACCCCAACTATGACCCCGGACAATCCTGGCAGGGTATCCGCGAGTTGCTGGCATGGACAGACGTGTTTCTGCCCAATCAAACCGAAGCCTGTTCGCTCACCGGCATGAACGACCCTGTAGAAGCCGCCCGGGCGCTGGGAAGACAGGTACATACCCTGGCGATGAAATGGGGGGCGCAGGGAGCCGCTGGTGTACAACATGAGCAGATGGTGCTGGTGCCTGCGCTATCTGTGGATGTGGTGGATACCGTTGGCGCGGGCGATTCCTTCGACGCGGGATTCCTGTACGGGTACCTGCACGGCTGGACTCTGGAAGACTGCCTGCGCATGGGCGTGATTTGCGGAAGTCTGTCCACCCGCGCAGCAGGGGGAACGGGGGCTCAGCCCACCCTTGCTGAGGCGCTGGATGTTCTTCAAAGAGGGAAGGCATGATCTTCAGCACGCCCGCACCACTTCAAGAGATGGTTGCCGCTCAGAAACAGGGAGAGGCGCGGGGAATGCCGTCCATCTGCTCCGCCCATCCTGTTGTGCTGAGCGCCGCCTGCCACCTTGCCCGCCAGACCGGCGTACCCCTGCTGGTGGAAACCACCTGCAACCAGGTCAACCCGGAAGGCGGTTACAGCGGAATGACCCCCGCCATCTTTGTTGCCTTCCTGCAAAATCTGCTGGCGCAGGAAGGTATGTCCCCTGCGCAGGTCATCCTGGGCGGCGATCATCTGGGACCGTACCCGTGGCGGGAACACCCCGCCGAAAAAGCCATGGCAAAAGCCGTGGAGATGGTGCAGGCGTATGTGCGTGCAGGCTACACCAAGATCCATCTGGACGCTTCCATGCCCTGCGCCGATGATGATCTCAGTCAACCGCTTCCGCTGGAACGCATTGCCCGGCGGGCGGCGCAGTTGTGCGCCGCCGCCGAAGCCGCCGCCGGGGCGGTCAAGCCCGTGTATGTCATCGGCAGCGAAGTACCCGCACCGGGCGGGACGCAGGTGCAGGAAGAGGAAGTACGCGTAACCTCCCCACAGGAAGCACAGTCCACCCTGGAGGCTTTCCGCCGGGCATTTGCGCAGGCAGGGCTTACCTCTGCCTGGGAGCGCGTTATCGCCCTGGTGGTACAACCGGGGGTGGAATTCGGCGTTGCCAGCATCCACGATTACCGGCGGGAAGCGGCTTTTCCGCTGAAATCCTTCATCGAAACTGTGCCCGGCATGGTGTACGAAGCCCACTCCACCGATTATCAAACCCGTACTTCTTTGCGTGCGCTGGTGGAAGATCACTTTGCCATCCTCAAAGTGGGTCCGGCGTTGACTTTTGCCTACCGCGAAGCCCTGTTTGCGCTGGAACACATCGAACGGGAAACGCTGAGCGCAAAAGGCGTGCCCCTTTCCCACCTGACAGAAGTCCTTGAGCAGGTCATGACAAACGATCCGCGTCACTGGCAGGGGTACTACCCCGGCACTCCTGCCGAACAGGTCCTGGCGCGCCGCTACAGTTTCAGCGACCGCATCCGCTACTACTGGCACCAGACCGCCGTGCAGGAAGCCGTGCAGAGACTGCTCGCCAACCTGAAAGCATACCCGCCCCCGTTGAGTCTGCTCAGCCAGTATCTGCCATCCATCTACCGCAGGGTGCGCGCAGGGGAAATCTTCAGCCACCCGCAGGACCTGATTCGGGCGCGCATTCTGGAAACGCTGGAAGATTACGCCTCTGCCTGCGGAACGCTTCAGAACAGGTTGCCCCTATCCCCGCTCTGAAACCCCGCAAGGGGTGAAGGGGAACCAGTCAGAAATTTTAGAGACTTTCTCAAGTTCAACTGGCTGTTGACCTCTGGGTGACTTCCTTCAGTCTCCCCTTCTCCCTGAAGGTGAAGGAGAAAACCGGTTTTGTCTCTTCGCAAAAGAAGTCAGTGCGAAGGCAGTTCTTATCCTTTCTCTGGCAGGGCAAGAAAAATATTCCCCAACCGCTCATTATCCCGCATTTAGATGAAAAAAGGTAAAATAACCCTACAACAGGAGGTACTGGAGTCGTATGAGCGAAACTGGCGAACGCATTACCATGCAAAACGGACAACTGCACGTCCCGTCTCACCCCATCATTCCCTTTATCATCGGCGATGGCACCGGACCGGACATCTGGCGCGCGGCGGTGCGCGTCTTTGATGCCGCGGTGGAAAAAGCCTACCGCGGTGAACGCCGTATTGTCTGGAAGGAAGTACTGGCAGGGGAGAAAGCCTTTAACACGCTGGGTACGTGGCTTCCCGATGAAACCCTGCAGGCATTTCGGGAATATCTGGTGGGCATTAAAGGTCCCCTGACCACGCCCATCGGCGGGGGTATCCGCTCACTCAACGTTGCCCTGCGCAAGGAACTGGATTTATACGTCTGCCTGCGCCCTGTGCGCTACTTTTCGGGCGTCCCCAGTCCGGTGCGACACCCCGAACTGGTGGACATGGTCATCTTCCGCGAGAACACCGAGGACATTTACACCGGCATTGAATACGAATACGGCACGGAAGAAAACGTCCGCTTCAAGCAACTGCTCAAAGAGCATTTTCCCAAAGATTACGCCAAAATTCGTTTCCCCGAGACGGCGGGCATCGGCATCAAACCGGTTTCGCGGGAAGGTACGGCGCGGCTGGTGCGGGCGGCGATTCGCTACGCACTGGAAAACCGGCGTCGCAGCGTCACCCTGGTGCATAAGGGCAACATCATGAAGTACACCGAAGGCGCTTTCCGCAACTGGGGCTATGAGGTTGCGGAGCAGGAATTTGGCGATCAGACCTACACATGGGCACAGTGGGAGCGCACCAGAGCCGAAAAAGGCGAGGAAGCCGCCAATGCTGAGCAGGAAGCCGCTTTGAAAGCCGGCAAACTGCTCGTCAAAGATGTAATTGCCGATATCGTCTTCCAGCAGACCCTCCTGCGTCCGCGCGAGTTTGACGTGCTGGCAACCATGAACCTGAACGGCGATTACCTGTCTGATGCGCTGGCGGCGCAGGTCGGGGGCATTGGCATCGCACCGGGGGGCAACATCAACTACGTCACCGGGCATGCCGTTTTTGAAGCCACCCACGGCACGGCTCCCAAATACGCCGATAAGGACATGGTCAACCCCGGCTCAGTCATCCTCTCCGGCGAGATGATGCTGCGTTACATGGGCTGGACAGAAGCCGCCGACCTGATCATCCGCGGTATGGAAGGGGCAATTGCAGCCAAGACGGTGACCTATGACTTCCACCGCCTGATGGAAGGTGCCAGCCTGCTCAAATGTTCCGAGTTTGGCGACGCGGTCATTCGCCACATGGATTAATGCACTTTCCATTTCGACAAAAAAACAGGGTAGAAGCGCGGGAAAGAACGCTTCTACCCTGTTTGATGTTCAGGGATGGCGGGGACTCAGATAGTGAAATCTTCCTCATGCCACACACCGGAGGCATCCGGATGCGGCAGGCGAGTGTGATGCAGGTGCTCTTTGCCGTTGCCCGGCACCAGATGCGGGTGCTCCAGTACATGGGAGCGCAGGACGGCTTCGAGACGTTCCAGGCGGTCGCTGGAGCCAATCAACGCGGGTTGAACCTGCTGGCGGGCTTCTTCCAGACGTTTCTCCAGCGATTCAACCCGCTCAATGAGCGCCGCCACCGTGGTGCCGATGGTATCAGGCAGGATGTTGTGATTCAAATCGGGAGCGGCGGTCTGCGGGCGGTTGCGCACCACCACCTGACCGGGAACGCCTACCACCACCGAGTTGGGCGGTACGCTCTTCACCACCACGGCATTGGCGCCGATGCGGCTTCCCGTGCCCACGGTGATGGCTCCCAGAATCTTTGCCCCTGCCCCCACCACCACATGGTCTTCCAGGGTGGGATGGCGTTTGCCCTTCTGCAGACTGGTGCCGCCCAGCGTGACCCCATGATACAGGGTAACATCGTTACCAATCTCGGCAGTTTCGCCAATAACTACACCCATTCCGTGATCAATGAAGAAACGCCGTCCAATGGTCGCTCCGGGGTGAATTTCAATGCCGGTCAGGAAACGCATGACGTGCGACAGCCAGCGCGCCAGCGTCTTGAACCCGCGTCCCCACAGCCAGTGGGCAATACGGTGTCCCCATACGGCGTGCAGTCCCGGATAAGCCACCAGAATCTCGAGTACACTGCGCGCCGCGGGGTCGCGCTCAAATACCGAGGCAATATCCTCGCGCATCATCTGGAAAAATTTCCCCACCATACAATCACCTCTGAAAACAAACTAATCCGCTAAATCGGCGAACAGCGCTGTACTGAGATAGCGTTCGCCGAACGAAGGAATGATGACCACAATGAGTTTACCGGCGTTCTCGGGACGAGCCGCCACCTGAAGCGCCGCCCACGTCGCCGCGCCCGAAGAAATGCCCACCAGCAAACCTTCCATCTTTGCCATCTTGCGCGCCGTAGCAAAGGCATCTTCGGCTTTGACGCGCACAATTTCATCGTAGATTTGCGTGTTCAGCACGTCAGGAATGAACCCTGCGCCAATCCCCTGAATGGGATGCGGACCCTTCTGCCCGCCGGAAAGCACCGGACTGGCATCAGGCTCAACGGCAATCATGCGCACTGAGGGCTTGCGCGCTTTGAGCACCTCGCCCACGCCGGTGATGGTTCCGCCTGTGCCGACACCCGCCACCACCATATCCACCTGACCATCGGTATCACGCCAGATTTCCTCAGCGGTGGTTTTGCGGTGAATCTCCGGGTTGGCAGGATTCTTGAACTGTTGCGGCATAAAGTAACGCGGGTCGCTGGCAGCAATCTCTTCGGCTTTGCGGATGGCACCTGCCATCCCCTCACTCCCGGGAGTGAGGATGAGTTCGGCGCCGTAAGCGCGCAAAAGCATACGGCGTTCTTTGCTCATCGTCTCGGGCATCACCAGCACACAGCGATAGCCGCGCGCCGCGCAGACGAATGCCAGCGCTATGCCCGTGTTGCCGCTGGTCGGCTCGATGATGATCGTGTCGGGCTTGATCAGCCCTGCCTGCTCGGCGGCGTTAATCATTGCCACGCCAATGCGGTCTTTGACGCTTTTGGCGGGGTTGTAGTACTCCAGTTTTGCCACCACAGTGGCGACGGCACCGGCTTCCTGAGCGATGCGGTTCAGGCGCACCAGCGGGGTATTGCCGATCAGTTCGGTTGCGTCGTTTGCAATGCGCATGGTTTAGTACTCCTTCGATAATGTGGTTTGGTTTGTTCCGGTATTCATAACATTCCTGTAAAAAAATGGACAGCCAGCAGAAAGAAAACGAAAAGACAGCGGAGAACCGCTCAAACATACTTGCGTATGCGGGGCTGTTCTCCGCTGCCTTCGCTCTGCTGGCTGTCTCTCAGGGATTAACGGCTCTAGCGAGGCAGGGATCCCACGCCCCGCCTCGGACACATGCACGCCAGAACCATCAATCCACCTTCATTGACCATCTTACTCGAATTATAGAACGGTTTGGGAGATTGTCAAGGGAATTTTTTGGATTCGTATAAGAAAAAATGCTAAATTTTCCTATAATGAGAGAGGACATTCACCGGGAGGGCAGCGATGAAACTGGGAAAAATTGAAGCACCGGTGCGCCTGGCGCTGGCATTCTTTCAAGCCTGCAACCGGCAGGCAGTGGAAGACCTCACGGCACTTTTGAGTGAAGATTGCCGCTTTGAAAGCCCCACTTCGCCTTGCGGAGAGGTACTGTGCGGGCGGGAAAGTATTGGCTCGTACTGGCGGGAATTTTTCATGACTCACCCTGGCGCACGGTTTGAGGTGCAGGAAGCCTTTGGGATGGGGTTGCACAGTGTGGCGCGCTGGAAATGCCTGTGGCAGGATCCAAACGGCGGGACACACACCCTGTGTGGGATGGACATGTTCCGGATAGCCGGAGAAGTCATCTGTGAGCAGGTCTCATTTGGAAAATCCGGAAAGGCAACCGAAACGGTATAAACCGGCACCATTAGACTTTTTGAGAGGCAACATGGGCGTTTATATCGGGCTGGACGTTGGCGGGACAAAATTCATGGCGGCTTCGGCAACCCGGGATGGACGCATCCTCCGGCGGATGCGCGCCGATACTCCCCCGGCACTGGAAGAAGGTCTGGAATTGCTTCACGCCATGGTGGCAGAGGTGGCAAACGGCGAAACCATTCAGGCAATTGGCGCCGCTGTCGGCGGACCGCTGGAGTGGCGCACGGGAGTTGTTTCCCCGCTGCATCAACCTGCATGGCGTCAGGTTCCACTGAAGGCAATCATGGAAGAGCGCTGGCAGTGCCCTTTCCGGGTGGATGTGGATACCAATATTGCCGCTCTGGGGGAATATCACTTCGGCGGGGTGCGCGCCAGCCGCTTCCTTTACCTGACGTTAAGCACAGGGATGGGGGGCGGTTTTCTGGTGGATGGTAAAATCTACCGCGGGGCAAACGAGATTCATCCCGAAGTGGCACATCAATCCATCCCCTATCGCTGTTCCAACCCTGCCGGGGTGCAGTGCGAGTGCGGCTTGCCCGACTGTCTGGAAGGGTTGATCTCCGGCAATGCCATTCGGCGCATCTATGGCAAACCTGCCGAAGCGCTTTCGCCTTCTGAGTGGTCGGAGGTGGCTTACAATCTGGGCATGGGGCTGCGCAATCTTGCCGCCATTCTTGCTCCTGACCTGATCCGCCTGGGAGGTGGAGTGGCTCTGGGCGGCGGGCAAGCCTTCCTGGAACAGGCAGTACAGGTGATGCAGGAACACCTGAAGATCGTCGCCGCCCCGCAGGTGGAGTTAAGTCCATTAGGATATGATACGGCACTGTACGGCGCTATTGCCGCCGCAATCTACGGACTGGAAGATTGAACCGTACCTGCAGAGGCAGGATGATGAGGTTTTTGTTTGCAGTCATCCAATTCGCCTGACCTTTATACAAAACCAGAAGAACTCCAGCCCCGATTTTGACCTGATTCCTGCGGTATAATGTACCCCATGTCGGAAATGGATCTAGAGAACACTCAGCCCTCGCGCTCTCGCGAGTCGCTGGAAGATACACAACCGAATCGCCCTCCGGTTGCGCCGGAATCGCCCGCTTCCCCGCAGGAAGAGGGCATGCCTCAACACGAACCCGAAACCCAGCCGCGCCGCCGCTCTCTGCGCGGGTGGGTGATTGCCGGAGGAATTCTTTTGATTCTCTTACTGGGTGGTCTGGGAACCTATCTGGGATACCGTGCCGCTCAGGCTGCCCGTTCGCAAATGTCGCGCGAACAAATCGTCACCCTGGCGACCGAGCAGATGATGCTGGCTCAGCAGGATCTCGAGCAGGGACGTTTTCAGAATGCCCGCCGACGCCTGGAGTACGTTATCCAGCTCGACCCGAACTTCCCCGGGGTGCAGGAAAAACTGGCGGAAGTGATGATTCAGGAAGCCTTTTCGCTGACCCCCACTGCCACGATTGCCCTGGCGACCAGCACACCCACCCCCACGCCTGATTTCCGCGGCGAGGAAGAAATTTTCAATAACGCCCGGCAACTGCTGGCGCAAAAAGAATGGTTTGCGGTGCTGGATATGCTCGATGCCCTGCGCAATAAAAACCTGACCTACCGCGCCGTAGAAGTGGATGGCATGTACTACATTGCCCTGCGCAACCGCGGGCTGGCGAAGATTAACAACGGCAATCTGGAAGGCGGTTTGTACGATCTGGCGCTGGTAGAGCGCTTTGGCCCGCTGGATGTGGATGCTCAGGGCGTACGCAACTGGGCGCGCCTGTACCTCACCGGCGCGGCATACTGGGGGGTACGCTGGGATCAGGTCATCTTCTACTTTTCTCAAATCGTTCCTGCCTACCCCGGTTTACGCGATGTCAACGGCGTAACCGCATTGGAGCGCTACCGCATGGCATTGATTAAATACGGCGATCAACTTGCCACTGAAGGCAAGTACTGCGAGGCTCTCAAACAGTATGAAGCCGCCCAGCAGGTGGCGCCGGATGGTATGCTGGAACCAACCATGACGGCTGTGTACAACCTGTGCTACGTCCAGCCCACCGAGACGCCTACCCTGCCCTTTACTCTGACGCCTACTCCCAGTACGACCGGCGTGATTCTTCCGCCTACCGAGACTCCCACGCCTCCGGCTCCCACCGAGACACCCACAGACACTCCTGCACCCTGACGGAAGAGGAACGGATGCAGACGCCTACCTTTGCCCTGGCTCTGGCTTACTGGTTGCACATGCTCGCCACGGTGCTCTGGCTGGGCAGTTTGAGTGCGCTGGCGGTTCTGGTCATCCCTGCGGCGCGGCGCACACTGGATGCGTCTGCATATGCCGCCCTGCTGGGTACCTTGCAGGAACGCCTGCAACCGCTGGGATGGCTTTCGCTGGCGGTGCTGATTGCCACCGGCATGTTTCAGATGAGCGCTCATCCGCGCTACACCGGTTTTCTCGCCATCGAAAACTCATGGGCGGTTGCCATTCTCATCAAGCATCTGGTCATCGGGGGAATGGTTCTGCTCAGCGCATACAATACCTGGGGACTCCTTCCACGCCTGCGCCGCATGGCAATCCTGCGCGCTTCGGGAAAACCCCTCGATGAAGCACAGCAGGCACAGGTTCAGCGGCAGGAACGCCTTTTACTCGCCCTTTTGCTGATTTTTTCGGTGCTGGTGCTGGCGTTGACGGCGCTGGCGCGGGCTGTGTCGTGAATCAGGGCGTCTCTTCAGGGACAGGCACAAGGGTGGTTTCTCCGGGGATGTAATGCCACACCAGCCTGCCGGGGAAGAACTGCATCACCTCCCGGTTAAGGATTTCCCCGCGGTCAATGATGAAAATAAACTGCGAATCGAACAGGGGACTGCTCAAATCCAGCAGGCGCCCGTACTCAATCCATTTCTTTTGGGGGTAAACAATCACCAGCGCAGGCGGTAACTTTTGCGCCTCGGGAGAAAGGAAAGGGGCTAAATCGGAGGCATGAACATCGTACAGTCCCACCAGCATGGACAGACGGATGGGCAGGTAGAGGGTCACGTTGGCGGCGCACAGGAACAGCACGGCAAACGTCACCGCAAATAACCCCAGTCGATTCCGCCACCGCCGGCGAACGGCACGTCCAATTCCACCTGCCCGACCGATCAACCAGCACACCCCGGAAGCGTTTAACAGCATGGCTGCTGGCAGTCCCTCGTAATAATAGCGCGGTCCGTACAGCCAGGCAGGAGTCCAGTACAGGTTGTACACCCCCACCAGCGCCAGCAGAACCCCTACCGGCAGAAATGCCTGTGGGCGTTTGCGCAGGGCAATCAGCCCAAAGGGGAAGAACAGGTATGAGAGGTAGGGCCAGCCCATCAGGTCATGACTGCCCACACCCACGCTGAAGCGGGTATGGAACCATGCCTGCGCCAGGGTATGACCGCCTTCCTTCACGCCAACACCGGGACCAAAGCCGATTTTGTCATACTCCCACCAGAGCAGGTAAGGATTCAGGAAGGGATCGCCGGTCACTGCGTACTGCCAGACGAAGTAGAGCAGAGAGACTACACCGGCAATCATGCCAAAGATCAGCAGGCGCCAGCGCAACCGCGCTCCGCCGCGCCACAGCACCATCAGGGCATGCACCCCAAACGGCAGAGCCACGCCCACCGCGGTCAACGGGCGGGTGAGCGCCAGCAGTCCCATGCTCAACCCGGCAACAGGCAGAGAGAGCCACGCGGGGATGCGCGAAGGAAAAAACGCATCCAGCCAGGCATGCGTGAACGCCAGAGTCAAAAAGAGCGACCAGGGGTGGTTGAGCAGAGAACCGCTGTTCATCAGGAAGAAAGGCGAAATGACCGTGAAAAGCGCCGCCAACACGCCCACGGGCGCGCCTGCCAGGCGCTTTCCCAGACGGTAGATGAGCCACACACTCAACCCTGCCAGAAACGGGTTGACCCATGCCCGGGCATTCATCCGTTCGCCCAGCGCCAGCACCACCGACCACGCCGGTGGATACTTGCTGGAACGCTGACCGTGCGCGTCTACCACAAAAGGAACCAGAAAGCAGGTGGGGCAGGGCGGGGTGGGCGTGGTCAGCGTGAATCCACGGGCAATCAGACGGGCCTGCCAGGTGTACGCCATCTCATCTTCAATGTGTGGAATGGCTTCAAAAATGCGAAAAGTGACCTGCGAACTGGCGAAAAATCCTGCCAGCGCCAGGAAAAGGGCTAATCCATCCCAGAGAAGTTCGCGGCGAAGAGAGGATGTACTCATAAGACTTTTGGATTAAGATCGCACCAGTACTCCCGTCAAATCGTGAGTCATTGCGCCGGTGATGCGCACCGGTACAATCTCGCCGACAGGGGCTTCACCTTCCAAAAAAACCAGCCCGTCAATCTCGGGGGCATCGTGCGGCGCCCGTCCGATGGCAATGCCTCTGTCAAAACCTTCGATCAGCACCGGTTGAATCTGTCCCACGTAAGACTGGTTGCGCGCCAGCGAGATGCGTTCCTGCACCTCAGCCAGACGGGCAAGCCGTTCCTGCTTAACCTCGGCAGGGATGGGGTCGCCCAGTGGCTCGCTGGCAGTGCCTTTTTCAAAGGAGAAGGTGAAGATGCCTACATGATCAAACTGGATTTCCTGAACGAAATCCAGCAGGGTTTGAAATTCCTCTTCGGTTTCGCCGGGGTAACCGACGATAAAGGTGGTGCGCAGTGCCAGTTGAGGGATGGCGGCGCGCATCTTTGCCAGCGTCTGATACACCCATTCCATGTTAGCAGGACGGCGCATACGCCGCAGGGTTTGCGGGTGAGCATGCTGGAGCGGCATATCCAGATACGGCACAATTTGCGGGTGTGTTGCCATCACCTCGATCAGGCGGTCGGTGACATAACCGGGATAGGCGTAGAGGATGCGGATCCAGGGAATTTCCGGGGCTTCTCGCAGAATGCCTTCCAGCAGGGTTGCCAGCCCGTCTTTCATACCCAGGTCGTGCCCATAATCGGTGGTGTCCTGAGCAATCAGCAAAAGTTCTTTGACGCCCAGTTCCTGCAACATGCGGGCTTCTCCCAGAATAACCTCAGGGGGACGGCTGACGGCTGTACCTTTGATGAGCGGGATGGCGCAAAAGGCACAGGGACGCCGGCATCCATCGGCAATTTTCAGGTACGCGCTGGCGCCCTGAATGGCGGCGCGCAGGACGCCCTTCTCGTCTGTGCCGACGGTGGGGACATCGGGCAGATGGTACAGCGGCTCGGGATATTTCCGTCCGGGGCGTAACTGCTGAACCAGATCGACAATGTCCATCCAGCGGCGCGTGCCCAGAATGCCGTCAATGCCCGGTACTTCCTGCGCCACCTGCTGACGGTAGCGTTCGGTCAGACATCCTGCCGCCACCAGCAGTTGATGCTTCTTTTTGTGCCGCGCCAGATCCTTGAGAGTTTCCAGCGACTCCTGCCGGGCAGGACCGATAAACCCGCAGGTATTGACGATCAGCAAATCGGCTTCTTTTTGCCGATCCGTTGGCTCAAAGCCTGCCTGCTCCAGCAAACTCGCCATGGATTCTGAATCAACCGTGTTTTTGGCACAACCTAAAGAGATGAGATAAAAACGTTTGCTCATAACATACCTGTAAGTCTTATGGGATGAACGGTGTAATGGTGGGCGTTGCCAGCATAGGGGTAGGCGTGGGTGTCGGCGTGACCTGTGGCGTGGCGGTGGGAGTAGCGGTGGGCAAAGGCGTGGGAGTAAGGATGCCCTGCTGGGTGAAAGAAAGACGCAAAGGCTGACCTCTCTCGCCCAAAACGCCCAGGTCCTGCTGGTTGTAGAAGATCTGAAGTGCGGCGGCGTTTCCGCAAATGACTTCAATGCTCTTCTCAGCAGAAAAGGGATAGGCGTTACCGGGGATGGTTCTGCCGTTGAATGTCACTTTTCCGTCCACAATAACCCGCAAAAATGCCCGCTGGCGCGCAATCAGGTACACCTGCACCGGTGCATTGCTGATGGGCGCGACCGTAGGGTTGGATGTACCGGCAGGGGCATTCACCGGCTCCGGGATAGGAGTGCTTTCGCCCTCACCAAGGGTCTCCTGCGGGACAGGCGTAGCGGGAAGGGCAGGCGCGCCTGGCGTGGGGCTGGGAGTGGTAAGCAAAACCTCGCTGATGGATGGCAGAGTGGCTTGCGCTGTGCGGGTGCGCTCAGCAGTGATCCGACTTGCCGTCCATGCCACAAAAAAGAAGAGCGCCAGAATCAAACCGCCGCCGATGAGTAAATCGGGAGTCACCCAGCGTTTGACGTTGCTGATGGGTTTTGCACGTGGCGCACTGGGACTGGCGGTGCGAATGGTCTGCTCAATCCGCCGCTGCTGCAGGGCTTCAGCAAAGCGATTGAGTAGATCTTCGCTATCGAGGCGCAGGAATTCAGCATAGTTCTGAAGCATACCCCGTCCCTGCACCGGTGAAGGCAACTGCTCCAGTTGTCCGTTCTCCAGCGCTTCCAGGTAACGGGCGCGGATGTGAGTAAATTCCTCGACATTGGCAATGGAAAAGCCCAGCATTTCCCGCTTGCGACGCAGGTCTTGACCAATCTCTTTCAATAAAATGGCGGATGAGGAAGCACCCGCAGAAGAGACGGCAGGGGCGATCCCGGTGGGCGCTGACGGTTCCGGCTCGAGGTGCGGTGGAGACGGTTCGACAGGGGCAGGCATGGGCTCAGGGGCTTGTACCGGCTCAGCTTTGGTTGGGGGAGGAACCGCTTCGGCTGACATGGGGAGTGGTTTTCCTTCCCACTGCGCCAGCACTTCCTCAACGGGCAAGCCCAGGAAATCGGCATAGAGGCGTAAAAAGCCCTTAGCCTGCACCCGAGAGGGGAGGGCTTCGAGGTCATCCCGTTCGAGGGCTTCGAGGTAATGAACGCGCACACGCGTTGCCTGAGAAGCCTGTTCGAGGGTGAGGTTCTTTTCCAGCCGGTTTTGCCGGAGTCGTTCACCAACCGAAAGCATCATACCCAAATCGTCCTGAACATTCAAATTATAACCGGCTGGGCGTTCCTCTGCGCCCCCTTTTTATGGGGCAGTGCGGGAACCGCACCCAGCCGGTCTGTTCATTTCTGCAAGAGCAGCGGAAAATCAGGCGGTTTCGCCCTCACCGGAAGGAGTTTCTTCCACCGGCACGTTGGGGGTCTCGCCTTCGCGGTGAACGATGATGTTGATTTCGGGGACAAGATCCACCGTCAGGCGCACATGGGCTTTGTACTCGCCCAGATTGCGGATGGACTGCGCTTCGATCTGATGGCGGTCAACGGTAACGCCCAGTTTTTTGGAGAGCGCTTCGGCAATCATTGCAGGGGTGATGGAGCCGTACAGTTTACCCGTCTCGCCAGCGCGAGCGCCAAAGGTGAGGTACTGCCCCTGAATGCGCTGAGCCAGACCGCTCATTTCCTCATTGAGCGCTTCGCGCTGTTTGGCGGCACGGGTGCGGATGCTTTCTGCCATCTTCAGCGCGCCAGGGGTAGCCAGCACAGCCAGTCCCTGCGGAATCAGGTAGTTGCGTCCATACCCATCGGCAACCTTTTTCACGTCACCAGCGCGACCTAACTTGTACACATCTTTGATCAGTAAAACCTTCATCTCACAAGCCCTTTCTGTTTTTGAAGTGTCCCGGGGCGAAGGGTACAACGCCCTGAGCCGAGCCAGTATACCAGCGAAGCGCGTTTCCGTCAACGAATTTGCTTAATCGGTGGAGGTTTATGACCGAAAAGGCGAGTTGTTATCGGGGTACCACGGTTTTTCTGTGGTCGGTAGAGAGTGCCGCCGCAACCGCAGTCCAATCTTCACCAGACACGGTACCCGGAGGTCAACTCTCTGATTTGTACAGTTAAGTCGTGGATTGATCCTGCTGTAGTGTTATCACAGGATGACGATCAACCGAGGACTCGAATGGTATCCCCTCAATGGGGACCGAGAACCTTCAGGGAGACTTAAATAAAAAGGCTCCTCGTCGAGGACTCGAACCTCGAACCTAGCGGTTAACAGCCGCCCGCTCTGCCGATTGAGCTAACGAGGAATGCGCTTATATTATAGTCAAGTGTCCCATACTGGTCAAGGTACTGCGGCGTTTTTTTAGAAAATTTTTAAGCCAGATTCCCCCTTTTCTTTCGCCTGTAACCCGGATATAATCAAATCACAACTGGATAGCCGAGCCGCCGGAAGGAGTAGGTTCGGGAGCGTCTGACAGAGAAGGAGGAGAAGGTGCGAGCCTCCGCAGATTGTCCGAACTGAAGTCGTCCGGCAAGAACGCCGAAGAAACTCGCCTTCTGCGAGGAGTAGACCGGTGCGGGAAAGCCCGTTACAGCCCAACCGGATGTTGGTCCGGGAAGTGCGTCCCGCTTCAAACGGGGCGAAGCGAGGTGGTACCGCGGAAGATGCCTTTCGTCCTCAAGCAAGACGAAAGGTTTTTTCTATTTTGTTCATGTTCAATCTCAGGGCGTTCCCGCCCTCATCTCTACAGGAAAGGGTAATACTATGCCAGAAACGAGCCTGCCGAAAACCTACGACTTTAAAGCCACCGAAGAGCGGATTTATGCCTGGTGGGAAAAAGAGGGATTCTTCAAACCCTCCAACGACCCGCACAAACCAGATTTCGACCCCACAAAGAAACCTTTTGTCATCTCCATCCCGCCTCCCAATGTCACCGGTGAACTGCACCTCGGACACGCCATGTTCGTTTCCATGGAAGACTTGATGATTCGCTACCACCGCATGAAAGGCATTCCCACCCTGTGGGTCCCCGGAACCGATCATGCCGGCATCGCCACTCAAGTGCAGGTTGAGAAAATGCTTGCCAGCGAAGGCTTGACCCGCGACATGCTCGGGCGGGAGGGTTTCCTCAAACGCGCCTGGGAGTGGAAGCAAAAGTACGGTGGAATCATCACCCGGCAGATCCGCCGCCTGGGCGCCTCGTGCGACTGGGACCGTGAACGCTTCACTCTCGATGAGGGTCTCTCACGCGCTGTTCGTGAAGCCTTTGTGCGTCTGTATGAAAAGGGCTTGATCTATCGCGGACCGCGCATGATTAACTGGTCGCCAGGGCTACGCACGGCGGTGTCGGATCTGGAAGTGGAATACACCCAGGAACAGGGGACGCTGTATTACTTCAAGTACATGCTGGCAGATGGCAGCGGTGAGTACATCCCGGTCGCCACTACCCGCCCCGAAACCATTCTGGGCGATACCGCCGTGGCGGTGCATCCAGAAGACGAGCGTTACCAGCGCTTCATCGGCAAGATGGTGGTCGTGCCCATTCTCAACCGTCAGATTCCCGTTATTGCCGATCCCTACGTGGATCGTTCATTCGGCACTGGCGGGCTGAAGATCACCCCCGGACATGACCCCAATGACTACGCCATCGGTCAGCGGCACGGATTGCCCATCATCAGCGTGATGGATGAAGCCGCACGCATCAACCAGAACGGTGGTCCTTATGCCGGCATGGATCGCTTTGAGTGCCGTAAGAAAATCTGGGCAGACATGGAAGCCCTCGGGCTGACCATCAAGACCGAGCCGTACCTGATGAATGTGCCGCGCTCCCAACGCGGCGGCGAACCGGTTGAACCGATGGTTTCTACCCAGTGGTTCGTGCGCATCCAACCCCTGGCAGAAGCCGCGCTTCAAGCCGTGCGCGACGGACGCATCAAAATCGTGCCCGAGCGCTTTACCAAAGTGTATTACAACTGGCTGGAGAACATTCAGGACTGGTGTATCAGCCGGCAGTTATGGTGGGGTCACCGCATCCCTGTGTGGTACTGCGCCGATTGCGGTGAAATGACCGTGAGTCGTCAGGATCCCGATCGCTGCGCCCATTGCGGCAGTCCGCGCATTGAACAGGACCCCGATGTACTGGATACCTGGTTCTCTTCCGGACTCTGGCCCTTCTCCACACTGGGCTGGCCCGAAGACACCCCCGACCTGCGCTATTTCTACCCCACCTCGGTGCTGGAAACCGGTTACGACATTCTGTTCTTCTGGGTGGCGCGCATGATCATGATGGGGCTGGAATTTACCGGCGAAGTGCCCTTCCACACCGTGTACCTGCACGGTTTGATTCGCGATGAGCATGGTCAAAAAATGAGTAAAAGCAAGGGAAATGTGGTGGATCCGCTCATCGTGATGAACGAAATGGGTACTGACGCCCTGCGCTTCACCTTGCTGGTCGGCTCCACGCCCGGCAATGACGTCAACCTGAGCCTGAAGAAGGTGGAAGCCAACCGCAACTTTGCCAACAAACTGTGGAACATCGGGCGCTTCGTGCTTGGCGCGCTGGATCAAGCCCCGGCACAGGCAGAAAAACCCGCCGAATGGACGCTTGCCGACTCGTGGATCTGGGCACGCCTGCAGAACCTCATTCGCGAAGTGGAGCGGCTTTTCCAGTCGTATCAGTATGGCGAAGCCGGACGGCAAATTTATGATTTCACCTGGGGCGAATTCGCCGACTGGTATCTAGAAATAGCCAAACAGCAACTGGCTCAGGGCGGCGACCGCGCCTACTGGACGGCGTACACCCTCACACGCGTGCTGGATGCCTGTCTGCGCCTGCTCCACCCCTTCACCCCCTTCGTTACCGAAGAACTGTGGGGCTACCTGAAGCGCGCCTGTGAAGAAAAGCCCATCTACACCCCGGTGGGCGGGTGGGAAAAAGCCCTCATCGTGGCAAAATTCCCCGAACCGCGCGAGCCAGAAGACTGGGAAGAACCCCGCGTGAACGAATTCACCCTCGTTCAGGAAATCGTCCGCGCCATCCGCAACCTGCGCGCCGAGAAGAAGGTGGAACCCGGGCGGCGCATCCCCACCGTCCTGATCTGTGGGGAACGCCTTGCCCTGCTGGAAAACCAGCGCGAAGTGATCGCCCATCTGGCCGGCGTGGATCTCCATCAATTTACCCTGCTGAGCGAAACCGGCGAAAAACCCGCCCCGGCTGTCTCGCAGGTGGTGATGGGGGTGGAAATTTACCTGCCGCTTTCAGGGCTGGTGGATGCAGAAGAAGAGCGCAAGCGCCTCGAGAAAGAACTCGCTGAAGCCCAAAGCCAGATTGAACGGCTGGAAAAACTGCTGAACAGTTCCTTTGCCGAAAAGGCTCCGGCGCCAGTGGTGGAAAAGGAACGCCAGAAATTAGCCACCTTCCGCGAAACCGCAGATCGTCTGCGCGAAGCCATCCGCGCTCTGGGTGGAGAGTAACCACACGAACGTCTCATCAGCCCGGGGGCGCCGGTCGGCGCCCCCTGTTTTTTTTTCATTGTTATATCCGGCGTGTTTGCCTCTTTTCCTCTCATCCCGGAAGCAATCACAGCGTAGAGACGGCTTTTTAACACTGAGAAAACCCATTCTCTTCCCATCAGTATCCTTACATCCGTGATGATACAATGATACAATATTGACGGAGAGGAGAATACAATGAACACTTCTGTAGATCGCAAACGAATTAGCATCTTTCTGGCTTTTGCCTTTGGCATTGCCTGGTTTTTTGGCGGGCTTCTCTACCTGCTGGTCACTCGCCCTTCCGGTGGACAGGCGCTGACCCCCGTACAGCAAACCCTGAGTTTAATCTTCCTGACGGTGGGATACATGGGTGCCCCCGCGCTGGCAAATGTGCTCACCCGCATCATTACCCGCGAAGGGTGGGGAAACTTATGGCTGGCACCGCGCCTGAAGCAGGGCTGGGTGTACTGGGTCATCGCCTGGGTAGCGCCGGGATTGCTCACGCTGGCGGGGGTAGCGGCATTCTTCCTGCTCTTCCCCCGGTACTACGACCCCAGCATGCCCTTCGTGCAGGAACAACTGCAGAAATCCGGCGTTACCCTGCCTTTCTCCACCTGGGCATTGTTCTGGCTGCAAACTGTCCAAGCCATCCTGATTGCCCCGTTGATTAACAGCCTGTTCACCTTTGGGGAGGAATTTGGCTGGCGCGCTTACCTGCTCCAGAAACTTCTCCCACTGGGCAAGCGCCGCGCATTGCTTTTGCTGGGAGTTATCTGGGGCATCTGGCACGCGCCCATCATTGCTCAGGGACACAATTATGGCACCCAGTACCCCGGTTATCCATGGCTGGGCATTCTCGCCATGACCATTTTCACCATCGGAGCAGGCACTTTTCTGGGATGGGCTACCCTGAAAGCAGGCAGTGTCTGGCCCGCCGTCATTGGACATGCCGCCATCAACGGGATTGCCGGTCTGGGCATCATCTTAAGCACCGGAGAACCCAACCCCGTGCTTGGACCGACTGTGGCAGGCGTGGTGGGCGGTGCAGGCTTCCTGGTGGCAGGGCTGATTCTGTTACTGGTGCCGTGGAAAGTTCCCTTACCGGAAGAAAGTTAATCCAGATTGTCTTCAATCACAGGCAATGTGGGCGTAAACCGCCACACCTTTATCTTCCTTCGCAAAACTGAACGATCTTCATCGGATGAAGGATTTGAGAGCCTTTTGATTTATAATTGAGGGTATCACGTCCATAGTGGAACGGAGGTTTTCATGGAAATCGAGCACATTCAGTACAAGCACTGCGATCTGGTGAAAGCCAAAGGGCGCATTGATAGTTACACCGCGCCGCAATTGAGCGAAGCCCTGAACAAGATTACCGAGAGTGGGCGATACAAAATCGCTCTGGATTTGAGCGGGGTGGAATTCATGTCCAGCGCCGGTTTGCGCGCGCTGATCAACACTCAGAAAGTATGCAAACGATACAATCGCGGTGAACTGGTGCTGGTCAACGTTCCGGAAAACATCCGCGCCGCGCTGGACCTGGCCGGGTTCATTCCCCTGTTCAAAATCTACGACGACGTGGTTGCCGCGATTGGGAATCTCTAATCACCTGTGTCCGACCATTCGATAAAACGTCGGTTTGCAGGGCGTTATGCCAGCCTTGCGGAAATTGGAGAGTTCATCCGCAGGGAAGCCCAGAAAGCAGGCTTCAGCGATTTCAACATTTACACCATTGAAATGGCAGTAGATGAAGCCTGTTCCAATATTATTGAACATGCCTATCAGGGTGAAGATAAAGGCGAGATTCTCCTGAGCGTCCATACCGACGAGAAAGGGCTGACCGTAGTGCTGGAAGATTACGGTCAGCCTTTTGATCCCCGCACCATTCCCCCACCCAGACCTGACGCACCGCTGGAAGAACAGCGAGAACACGGCTGGGGGCTGTACTTTATGCAACAGTGGATGGATGAGGTGCATTTTGAGTTCACTCCCACTGGCAACCGGTTAAGGCTGGTCAAATATCGCCACACCCCCACGCGGGATGACAGATGAGCCCCATGAACCCGCAAATGGATATGGATGCCATGACGGTGAAGACACCCCACTGGAAAGCCTTTTCCGAACTCGGCGAAGAGATCATTGCGCTGAAAGAAATTGAAACCCAGCGCCCGCATATCGAACGCGCCGCGGCGGCATTTTTCCACGCCCGTGCCACGCTGTGGCTGTCATCCCACGCCTATCCACTGCCGGGAGAGCGGGAAATTCCCACCCTGCCCGACGCACCCGCCCCCGATCTGGTTCAACGAGCGCATCTGGAGCGGACTATTCTCTATGGGGAAGACACCTGTGCAGAATGCCCTGCTGCAGAGAACACCGCTCACGCGGCGGCAATTCCGCTCATCACCAACAAGACCCTGCTGGGGGTGCTTCAAATCGAACGAAGTGAAGGCGAACCCTTCTCTCCGGAAGAACAAGCCCTCATGGAAGACTGCGCTGCGCACATTGCCGCGGCACTGGAAATCTCCCGGCAGGAACGCCTGAAAGCCTGGAGGCTTCAGCAACTGGAACTGGTGCGTCAGGTCAGCGCACAGGTTGCCAGCGTGCTCAATCTGGATGAATTGTGCCAGCGGGTCACCCGCCTGATCCGCGAGACCTTCAATTACTACTACGTGGCGCTTTTCAGTTACGAGCCTTCTCAGCAAACCCTGTATTTCCGGGCTGATTCATCCCTGTACGATACCCATCCATTCACAACCGGATACACCATCTCCCCAGGAGAAGGGTTAATCGGCACCTGTGCACTCAAACGCGAGCAAATTATCGTTCCGGATGTGTTTTCCAGCCCTCATTACCGCCCGATTGACCTGCTCCCCGAAACGCTCTCCGAAGCCTGTTTCCCGCTCAAAGTTGAAGGGGAACTGCTGGGTGTGATGGATGTGCAAAGCGATGTGTATGAGGCGTTCAGCGAGACCGACATACTGGTGCTGAACGCGCTTGCCGATAACATTGCCATCGCCATGCAGGCGGCGCGCCTGTATTCCGGACTGGAACAGCGGGTGCAGGAAATTTCCTCGGTGTTCGAGATCAGTCATGCGCTGAACTCCATTCTGGAACTGGATGAATTACTGGATGAAGTGGTTCATCTGATTCAGCGGCGTTTCGGCTATCCGCACATATCCATTTTTACCGTTCATCCGGGAAGAAGACTGGTGATCTTTCAAGCCGGAAGCGGCGAACGCAGCGCCATAATGCGCGAACAGGGTTTTGCCTACCCGCTGGATGCCGAAAAGGGCATCATTCCCTGGGTAGCGCGCAACGGCAAAACCCTGCTGGCAAACGACGTCAACCGGGAGCCCCTCTACCTGCCTTCTCCTCTCCCCCCGGAAAATACTGGCTCCGAACTGGCGATCCCGGTGTGTCTTGGAGAGGAAGTGCTGGCGGTGCTGGACCTGCAAAGCGACGAACCAAACGCCTTCAGCGAACAGCATGTCCATCTGTTTGAGGCAATTGCCGCCAGCCTCGCCATTGCCTACCGCAACGCCATCCTGTACCGCTCGGAAAAATGGCGGCGCCAGGTGGCAGAAAGTTTCCGCGATATTGCCTATCAAATTTCCAGCGATGTCAGTTTGCCGGAATTGCTCGATAACATCCTGACCCGTCTGGAACAAAACCTGCCCTGTGATGCTTCAGCCATCTTTCTCATCGAAGATGAAATGGAAGACTCCATCGGAACGGCGAATCACCCTTTGAGGCTGGCGGCGCTGCACGGCACAGAACCGGAACGCATTGAAGAGGTGCTTCGGGAGCACCCGGAAGTGCAGGAACGGTTGAAAGCCCTGCTGGAACACCCCGAACCCTACATCCGCACTCCGGGTGAGCCCTACGGTCCCCTGGGATACGCACTCAACCTGCCGGAAGATTACTCCTCCATTGTGGCACCCCTGCGCGCAGGCAACACCCCACTGGGATTGCTCATCCTCGTGCACGGCACCTATGGACGCTACGGGAGCGAAGCCCGCAGTATGACCGCCACTTTTGCCGGGTATGCGGCAGTTGCCATTCAAAACTCCCGCCTGTATCTGGAAGCCCAGCAGGAAGCGCTGATCTCCACCATGCTGTTGCAGATTGCGGAAGCCAGCCAGAGCATCCTCTCCATGGATGAGTTGCTCGAAACCATGCTGAGGTTAACGCGCCTGCTGGTGGGAGTGCGCAAGTGCGCTTTCCTGTTCAAGGATGAAGATGAGTCTTTCTTCAACCTGCGCGCCTGGCACGGATTTGATATCCCCGCAGGAACGACTGTGCGCATTCCTGCCAGCCAGCCGGCGTTGATGCAGTTGAATGAAAGCCGCGCTCCCATGTTCCTCACCGACCCGGCAAAAGACCTGGGACTGCCCGAAGCCGGGCTTCCCGAGGGCAACGGCGCACTTCTCATGCTCCCTTTACTGGTACGCGGCGAGTTGCTTGGCATCTATCTGGTCACGCTGCAAACCCAGCGCAGCGCGCTGGGAGAACGCGCTTTCGACCCCAAATCGCTGGCAATTCTGCAGGGCATTGCCCATCAGACCTCCATCACAGTCGAAAATTTGCGCCTGCTGGAAGCCCGTCAGGAAGAGGCTTACGTGACGGCAGTACTGTTGCAGGCGGCGCAGGCGGTGGTTTCGGCAAGTTCGCTGGATGAATTGCTGGACTCGGTAGTCCATCTGCTGCCGGTACTGGTAGGCATTGATGTGTGCGTCATCTACCTCTGGGACAGTGAAGGGCAAACCTTCCGTCCCGCCGCAGTGCATGGCGAAAATCGGGCTCAGGAACGTTCTCTGCGCAGTGAGCATTACCCCTATGGTGAGCACCGCTTGCTGGATGCCCTGCTGGTGACCGGCATGGTGCATGTTGTGCCCATCCCTTCCGATGAGATTGTGGAAGCGGAAGACTGGGCGCTCCTGCGGGCATATCCGCTGGAGCCGGGTGCTTCGATCGCCGACCTTCCGCAGGGCGACTGGCTGCTGGGTTTTCCCCTGATCGTGCAGGGAAGGGTGCTGGGCGCTTTACTGGCACGGGAGCGCCGTACCTCACTGCGGTTGCGGGAAAGACGGCTGGAAATCATCCATGGAATTGCCCGCCAGACCAGCCTTGCCATTCACAATGAGATCCTGCGGCGGGAGATGGTGCAAAATGAACGCATGGAGCAGGAAATCCGCCTGGCGCGCCAGATTCAGGAGACCTTCCTGCCCGGCAATCTGCCCTCACCGGAGGGCTGGGAAATAGATGTTCGCTGGGAAACCGCGCGGACTGTGGGCGGCGATTTTTACGACTGTTTCATGTTAGGGGAGAATCGCATCGGGCTGGTCGTGGCAGATGTCTCCGACAAGGGCTTGCCTGCGGCGCTGTACATGACGGTAACACGCACGCTGATTCGCTCCCATCTGGACGAACACGAAGATCCTGCCAGAGTGCTGAAGCAGGTCAATGCGCTGTTATTCAGCGAATCCCCCGAGTCCATGTTCATCACAGCAGTGTACGCCATTCTGGACACGGCAAGCGGCGAAGTGGTATACGCAAACGCAGGGCACAACCGCCCGCTGGTATACCGTCAAGCCACGCGCGAAGTTGAGGAATCTGCCAAAGGGGGAATGGCGCTGGGCGTTTTACCCGATCTGGAACTGGAAAATCACACCCTGAAACTTGACCCCGGTGATGCCATGTTGATGTTCACCGACGGTGCTTTCGATACGCTCTCCCCCACCGGGGAGGACTTTGGCGAAGAACGCCTGCGCGAAGCCTTCCGCAATGCCGGGAACCTGCCTGCCATTGGCATTCTGGCGCTGGTGGACCGCGCCCTGATGGATTTCCGTCAGGGCACACCGCTCAGCGACGACATCACCTTGCTGGTGGTGCGCCGAACCCCACAGGAATAATCCACAGTTTATCTGGTTCGGGAAATCAGTCCCCGAAAAACAACGCCCACCAGACTTCCCAGTTTTGAGGGGTAGGGTGCGGGGTGGGAAAACCCGACGGCGTAGGGGTAGGATTGCCCGGCGGCGTAAGAGGGACAACCAGCACCTCACCTTCTCGAATCATGCGGCGCTCGCGGGCGAACTCTTCCACAGCGGCTTCTGAGGTGATATAGGCTTTGCGGGTTTCCAGCGCCTGCACCGTAGCGGTCAGTTGCATCACCTCCGTGCTGAGTTGATCGCGTTGAGTGGTCAGGCGGATATTCTGGCTGATGCGCTGATTGAGGCTGGCAAAGACCAGTGCCAGCAGGAGAAGCACGACAACCAGAATGACTTGCTGTCGCAAACGAGAATCCACCCGCGGGCGGGGCTTTCCATCAGAGGATTTGCGCTGAAGGAAAGAAAGATTCAAGCGGGGGAGGGAAATACGCGCGCGTTTTTTCCGTTCGGGCATGACTTTATTATAACCCGTAATGAAAACAGGAACGAAAAAACCCCCGAACTTTCGGGGGTCGAGTGCCGAAGGTGGGATTTGAACCCACATGAGAGTGCTCTCACTACGCCCTGAACGTAGCGCGTCTGCCAATTCCGCCACTTCGGCTTACCTGCTTTGTATTTTATCCCAAACTGATGATTTGTCAAGGAAGGCGCGCGCTTCTTGATTGGACCCGGGATTCCAGGCGGCAACCCGGGGGTATCAAATGAATGACGTGAACAACCCACCAGGCAGATGCGTTTTGCCCCGCGCGTGGAGTATGCATCACCACAGGAGTCCGGGGGTGAAAATTTTCGCCCGGCGGCTCCTGCTTTTCCACACGCTAATGATGCCATTACCCAAGTTGTAATGAAACTGTTAGGAGAGGATATACAGAAACCCTGATAAAATGAATTACAGAATACAGTGCTCATTCATCGGGGACATTCGAGCCACACATGCCAACCCACCTGCTCTATCTCAAGGATACCAGCCCGCTCGCTGGAGCGATTCAACGCCAGTTGAGTCGGACGAAACTGTACGAGTTGCATCCGGTGCATTCGCTTCAAGAAGCCCTGCGCATCGCCCGAACGGTTTCCCCGGCGCTGGTGCTGTGGAAGGCAACTCCCGCCGACCCGATAGCCCTGATCAGCCACCGGCTCAAAGAGAGCATTCGCGTGCCCATTCTGGTTTTACTGGAAAAGCCTCACAGTGAGAGTCTGGAAGGCATTCTGGTGGCGCAGGGACTGCGGGGAGTGGAAGTTCCCGTTTCTACCGTGCAATTGGTAGCGCATATCGAAAACCTGCTGAGCCGTCACGAAATTCTGCATCAACAACGTCAGAGTGATATCACCTTCCGCCTTTTACTGGAAAACTCACTGGAAGTGATCTTCGTGCTGGATGCCGACTACCGCATCCGCTTTGC
Source organism: Anaerolinea thermophila (assembly GCF_020723905.1). Taxonomy (GTDB): domain Bacteria; phylum Chloroflexota; class Anaerolineae; order Anaerolineales; family Anaerolineaceae; genus Anaerolinea; species Anaerolinea thermophila_A. The sequence continues at coordinate 257,411 of NZ_DYHZ01000002.1, read as the reverse complement.
CAGCCCCTCGCTGCGCACAGCGCTGGGTTATCCCCCCGATCAGGTCATCGAGCGTAATTTTCTGGAATGGCTTCATCCCGAAGATGCCGCCCAGGCAAAAGATACCCTGCAGTGGGCGGTGGATCATCCCGAATCCATCCAGGCTTTTCGGGTGCGTCTTCAGCATCTGGATGGCTCGTGGCATATCTTTGAAGTCTTTGGCAAGAGCCGCCTGCAGGATGAGCAGGTTCGCGGCATCATCCTCAACTCCCGCGACATCACCGAACAGCAACTGGTCTATAATGCCCTGCGTGAAAGTCAGGAGCGCTTCATGCTGGCAACGCTGGCGGCAAACGACGGCATCTGGGACTGGAACCTGCAATCGGGACGGGTGTACTACTCCCCACGCTGGAAAGAGATTCTTGGCTTTACCGAGGGAGAAATCGGTAACCGTATGGAGGACTGGTTTGCGCACATCCTGCCGGAAGATCTGGATAGTTTCCAGAGCGCCCTTCATTCTCACCTGAGCGGGGCAACCTCGCGGCTGGAGTGCGAATTCCGCATGGTGCACAAGAATGGCGGTATCGTGTGGGTTCTGGTCCGCGGGCTTGCCATGCGCAACCGTGAGGGTGAAGCCCACCGCATTGCCGGTTCAATGTCCGACATTACCGAACGCAAACAAGCCATGGAGCAGTTGATCCGCGCGGCGCTTTACGATACATTGACCGGTCTTCCCAACCGTACCCTGCTGCTCGACCGGCTGGGCATGGCAATTGAACGCAGCCGCCGCGCCAGCAATTTTATGGGCGCAGTCATCTTCCTTGATCTGGATCAATTCAAAGTAATCAACGATAGCCTGGGGCATCCTGCCGGAGATGAGATGCTGATTCAGGTCGGACAACGTTTATTGAAATGCCTGCGCTCCAGCGACACCCTGGCGCGTTTTGGCGGCGATGAGTTCGTCATCCTGCTGGAAAGCGTTTCTTCCCGCCGCGATGTGGTCCAGGTCGCCGACCGGGTACAGCATGCTCTCAGCGAACCCTTCGAGATTGCCGGCAGGAAGGTGTTCACCACCGTCAGCATGGGCATTGTGATCGGGTTGAAGCAGTACAGCAACCGCGAAGAAGTCCTGCAGGACGCCGATATCGCCATGTACCGCGCCAAATCTGCCGGTAAAGCCCGATATGTCATCTTCGATGCCACCATGCGCAAACGCGCCGTTAATCGTCTTTCGCTGGAAATGGACTTGCGCCACGCCATCGAGCAAAACCATCTTTTTCTGGTGTATCAACCCATCATGAACCTGGAAACCCATACGCTGGTGGGGTTTGAGGCGCTGGCACGCTGGCAACACCCCGAGCACGGGGTAATTCTCCCCTCCGATTTCATCCCCATTGCCGAGGAAACCAGTTTAATCCGTGAACTGGGCAAGTGGGTTCTTCGGGAAGCCTGCCGTGAATTTGCGCCCATTTATTTCCGTATGAAAACCACCCAGCCGCTGGTGCTCAGCGTCAACGTATCCAGCCGTCAGATTACCGAAAACGGCTTTGTGGAGAACATCCGCGAAACGCTGGAGAGTTACCGCCTGCCCCCCACCTGTTTGAAACTGGAGATCACCGAGAGCGCGCTGATCGAATCGGTGGACATTGCGCGCCACGTCTTCCATCAATTGCGGCAGATGGGCGTGGACATTCACGTGGACGATTTCGGTACCGGCTATTCCTCGCTCAGTTACATTCACCGCCTGCCGGTGGATTTGATTAAGATTGACCAGGCTTTCATTCAGAAACTGGGCGAGGATGAGCAAAGTGTGGAAATCACCCGCTCAATTCTGCAGATGGCGCGCAGCCTGGGGATTAAAACCGTCGCCGAAGGCATTGAATCGCAACAGCAGTATCTTTTCCTGCGACAAATGGCATGCGAACTCGGGCAGGGCTATTTCCTTTCAATGCCATTGACCATCCAGCAACTGGAGGATTTTCTGAACAGCCAGAACCACTTCCTCACCGCTGAATGAAAGGCAAAAATACCCGTTTCGTACAGGAAAGGGTAACCGGTAAGTCCTGCCATGTGGGCGGCGCGCCATACAACGGCGAGTACCACACTTCGCAATCCTCTTTTTCCACGCGCACAAAATAACACCCCCGCTCCAACTGCAGTGAAAACGTCCCATCCTGCGCGGTGATCCCGGGATCGAAAAAGGGCGGTTCGGCATATCCCGGCGCGAGCAAAGAGGTTTCCTGCACCGCCACCTGACGGATATCTTCCGCAACCGGCGGTAAATTCGCCCATCCGGTGGTGTCACAGCCCGGCGCTCCATCGGGGTATCGATTCGCCACCCGATACAGCGTCACCTGCGCAGACGGCACCGGCTGGCTGGAAGCATCCCTCACCTGCAGGGCAGGCTGATGGCGGTACATGCAAAACAGCACCCTGCGGGCACGTTCCCCTCCATCCAGAATCACATCTGCCTGCACGCAGTTGTACGCCCAGGTATAAGGGGAACGCAAATGGATGGGAGAAAGGATGCCCTCAAATCTATTCTCTCCCAGGGGAGTCAGTGGAAACGTCTGCCCGCCCTGGAGCAAATCCACCCCCAGACACTGCCTGCCCTCAGGACACTGCACCCGTACCTGTACCGGCACACTGTCTTCGGATGGCAAAAGCGGCAACGAGGGCGGTTCGGTTCCCACAGGGGCATACGCCGCGCTGACCTGCCACTCCACCGGCAGACTGGCATCGTTGAAAATCACAGGCGCGGCTTCTTCCAGCACCACCGGCAGGAAACCGGAAGAAGTCTGTTCCTCTACACGCCACTCGCTACTGTAAATTCCCCCGCGATGATTTGCATCCACCTGCAACCACAGGGTGGCACTGACAGACGCGCCCGGGTTGAGGGTGCGGGTCATAAGCCAGAGCAGGCGCGTGCGCCCGTTTTCCTGACTGGACTGAGGACTCCCCGATAAAAATCCGCCAGACCCCACCAGGGTCATTCCCTCAGGCAACAGCACAGAGGGATTGCGAAAGGTCACACTGGCGGAGGACGGATTTTCCACCCGAAAGGTGAAGGACGGGACACTTCCCCGCTGGGGGAAGCGCGCCTGGGGAGCGGCGCGTAAGATCAGCGACGCAGATGGCTCTGCCCGCACAGGGAGATCGCCCATGCCCAACACAATTCCCAAAGACAGGATCACGAAAAGAAAGCGTGCTCGCACCGCACACCTCCCGGCAGATTGTTTGGCTCAGCAAACCCGAGGGAACACCCTCGACCCTTATCCAGAGAGAGAGAAGAGGTAATCCCGCAGGGAATCCACGCCGGTCAGCAAGGATGAATCGGGCGGTGGGGCAGTCTGCCCTACCGATAGACGCTGAAGCAGTAGAGAAACATCGGGCGGGGGCAACAACATCCCTTCTTCTGCCGACAGTTCCACCATCTCCACCGGGGCGGGTTCAATCGTCTGAGTGACCGGATCGTACCAGCCAATCTGCGATTCCCCGGGAATTTCCGCCACGTCAATCACCTGCGGCATGCTCGAAGCGGCGCTCGCCGCCATGGATGCCGGTACGCCTTCGTAACATAAATTCCCCCCAAAGGTCACCAGACGCTGAACCAGAAATTCCTCATGGGTGCGCATGAGCAGGCCTTTGCTCCCCGGCAAAATGATGCGCTCTTTACCGGCAGGGGTTGGTGTCTCCCGTCGAATCAGACGGAGCCATTGCAGAGGGGTAAGCCATGCTTCAGCAGTGATATGCGCCAGCACCTTGCGGGTGGCAAGCAAGTCCTCAGGGAGGGCGTCTTCTGCCGTCAACAGGCAGGCTTCCAGCAGGACCCGCGGGAGCACTTCCGGAGCAAGCAGGCGCGAGGAAAGGCGTAAACTGCCGTACACCTGATCATATACCGCCAGGAAAGGCTGCCCCGGTTGAATGAAGGGCTTCAAAGCATGGCGGAACGTGTCGGCGCTAAAGCCGATTTCCTGGCGCTCCATCGGCAAAATCACAAAGAAGGCTTCATAAAGCCAGCCCGCCAGAGCCTGATGATTCACGCCTTCCTGCTGGAGCAGGGGATGGGTAAGCAACACCCCGCTGGTAAAGTAATTGTGGCTGAAGAAGGGCTGATCGTGGCTGAACCCCAACTCGCGCGGCAGGGGATAGGAGTAAAAGGTCTCTTTGCCGCCGCGCTGTTCGTACAGTCCATTAATGGACTCGCGCACCATCGTCTGGGTTTCAAGGGCAATCAACCCACCGCGCTGTTGAACCTGCAAAACCCCTTCCGCCGTGAGACGGGGAAAGAGCGTTTCGGGCAGGCGTCCGGGCCGGGTGGTGTAGTGCTTTTCGCGGCGCACCTGTACAGTGTGCTGTTTGATGTTGACACGCACCACGCGGTATGGCACCGAAGCGTAATAGTACACCGCACCCGGATAGGCTTCGCGCATCAACTGGCTGAAAGAGAGCGAGCCCAGCGAGGCTGAAGTGGGACCCTGAGCGCGCTCCACTTTAAATTGACTGCCCACTTCCCGCAATGGGAAGACGTAATTGGGACGGTCTCTGGCTTCGTTCTTCATGCTGAGCAGTTCGCGGGGGGTATTGCCGGTATATTCTGCGCGGCACAGTTCCATGAAGCCGGGGGGCCATTCAATCACGCTGTTGAAGGTATCGGAGGTGCGGTGGGTCGCCATCAGCACCTGGGTATGCTCACCGCCGGGACGCGCCAGACACAGCGCGTGAATGTACTGCATGTAGGGATTTTCCAGATACAGGGTGCTTTCGGCAAAAGGACGGTGAAACAGCGAGGGCGGATCGGCAAATACCAGATGATCCACCACATCCCCGCCGTGCACCAGAATGACCGTGCCAGGTTTGTGGCGCCCGATGCGCCCAATCCGCTGTTGTAAACTGGTTGCCGAGTCAGGGACGCCAATCAGGACGCACAAATCCAGATGGGGAATGTCCAGCCCCAGTTCCAGCGCACTGGTACTGATTACTCCTTTAAGGTTTCCAGAAGACAGGCGTTCCTGAATGAAAGCGCGGTCGTGCTCTTCATACCCCGCGCGGTAAGGCAACACCTGCAACTGTTCCAGCACCGCCCGCGCTGCGCTGACGCTTTCATCATCCTCCTCTTCCACTTCTTCTCTGGCTTTTTCCTTGCTTTCTCTGGCTGGCTTGTTTTCCTCACGGTGCATGCGGGAAAGCAGGGAGGAAATCAATTCCACCTGTTTCCGGCTGTTGACAAAAGCAATGAAGCGGGAATCGGTTTCCTGTGCCAGATGATGAAGAAGGCTCACCACAGGATCCAGGGAGCGCATCATGGGCGGACGGGTAAACAGCACTTCCAGAGGAAAGCGCGGCGAGGTATCCAGTTCAGGACCCACCACCTGAAACGGCACGCCAAACAACGCCTGGAGATGTTCCTGAGGGCGTGCGATGGTCGCCGAAGCAGCAATAAAGCGTGGATGAGCATCCAGCAAGCCCATCAGGTGGCGCAGACGACGGAACAGGAACGCACTGTTCGAGCCAAACACCCCCGAGTAGGTATGCACCTCATCCACCACCATCAGGCGGACACGCCGCAGAAAACGGATAACTGCTGGCTGGTTGAGATTGGAGAGTAACCACGCATGGAGAATATCGGGGGTGAAGATGAGCAAGCGAGATTTTTCCAGGATGCCCAGCCGGAGAGCGGGGGCAACATTCCCATCAATGCGCCCCACGGAGACATCCATCCCCGCCAGTTGAAAGGCTTGCTCCCAGCGGTCTTTCTGCTCGGTGCCCAGCGCCTTCATCGGGTAGATTGCCATCACACACGCCGCCGAGTCGCGGGTCAGACAGTCCAGCGCGGCGCTCTGAAACACCAGGCTCTTGCCCGAGGCAGTCCCCGTGGTCAGGCACACCGATTCGCCCTTCAGATAGGCATTCAGGGCGACTTTTTGATGCTGAAAAATCCCCTGAGGATAGGCACGGCGCAGAAAAGTCAGCACAGTGGGGGCAAATTCCAGGTCATCGAAAGGCAGGCGCTGTGCTTCCCGCCCCGGCACTTCCAGACGATGATGAATCTCCCAACCGTTTTGGGTAAAGAAGTCCAGATTCTCCATTAACTTAACTTTACACCCGATTCGGGATTCGACCCGCTGGAAAGGTCAGCGAGTTCGTTGCGAATGGACTGAATGCGGGGATGATGCGGCGGAAGGAACTGCTGAAGGATGGACAGCGCGCGCAGATAAGCAGAGCGGGCGCGTTCCATTTCGCCCATGGCGCGGTATCGTGCCGCCACCACCGCCAACCGCGAACCCACCCGGGCATGGTCAGGACCCCAGCCCTGCTCTTCAATGCGCACGGCTTGATGATAGGCTTCCAGCGCCCTGTGCGTTTCACCCAGCGCTTGCAGGACAATACCCAGATTGGTCTGCACGTTTGCCAGTTCAGTGGGCTGATCCTGCATGGTCATGGCGGCGAGATAGAGGGCTTCTTCGAGGGTCTGACGGGCTTCTTCCAGTTTGCCCTGCTGATACAGCACCAGCCCCAGGCTGTTCAGTCGGCTGGCAAGACGGGCATCCGGTGAGGGAAGGGCATTGCGTTCAATTTCCAGCGCCCGGCGGAGCATGGCTTCGGCTTGCGGCAAATCGCCGCGGGCAGAATCAATGCGGGCAAGGCTGGCATAGCGCAGGGCAATGTTGGGGTGATTCTCTCCCAGCGTCTTGCGGTCAATGGTCAAAGCGCGCTCCACTGCCATGCGGGCGCCGTCCAGGTCACCACTCTGGCGGAGCACTTCACCCAGATTATGCACCAGCACCGCCACCGTGGGATGCTCATGCCCAAGGGCTTGCTCCACCACCCGCACGGCGTGATCCAGAGAAAGGCGCGCCGCCATCCATTTCCCCTGCATTTGCATAATCGCGCCCATATTGCCATAGACCATCCCCACACGCACATCGCTGGCGCCGAAGTTCTTTTGCAGATTGGTCATGGCTTGCTGAAAGGCGTTCAGGGCATCATCCAGGCGGTTCATGCGGTGCAGAATGTGCCCCAGGTTGTTCCACATTGCCCCCACCAGCGGATGATGCTTCCCAAAGGCATCGACAAAAATCTCCAGTGCCTGTCGGGTTGCCTGATGCGCCTCGATGAGTGCATTGCGGGCGCGGAAGACCTCTCCCAGGTGGGCAAGGTCACGTCCTACCGCCGGGTGACGCTCGCCAAAGCAGGCGCGGTCTATCTGTAAAGCGCGCTCGACAAGGTCGCGGGCTTCGTGAATCTGTCCCAGTTGTAAAAGCGTGCCAGAAAGTTCAACAGCATCGCGGGCAGTGGCAGGATGCTCCATGCCGCGCCAGCGCTCATCCAGCGCCAGCGCTCGACGGTGAGCCTGTTCGGCATCGGCAAGGCGCTCCATCTCGCGAAGCGCCGTGCCATGATTCAGCCACACGGCTGCCAGCAGGGCATCCTCTTCGGGCAAAACGTCCTGCGCCGCAGACAGGGCTTGCTGAGACCACGACAGGGCGTCTTCCCGTCTGCCGCGCTCCAGCGCCAGCAGTGCCAGCCCGTCCAGGTCGCGAACTACCGCACGGGGAGTTCCGGTTTGACGATCTTCAGCAAGAGCCTGCTCCAGCAACAGATGGGCATCCTCAAACAGTCCCAGTTCGCGCAGGAGATTGCCCAGCAGAAAGCGCGCCTCTGCCGAAGGAGCCAGATCCAGAGCGCGTTCCAGAGCGGTGCGGGCGGGGTCAAAAGCAGCGCAAGCCTGGAAGAGCAAGCCCACGCTCATCCACAGGGCACCCGCCAGAGATGGATCGCTGGTTTCCAGGCTCTCGGCGGCATCCTCCAGCCGGGCAACATCTTCACACAGGGTAGCAGGAGGTTGAGAATCGAGCAACTGGCGCACCAGTGCGGCAACAAGGAGCCAGCGCATTTTCCCGGCAGGTTCTTCCCACGGCAGGGAGAGTTGATCTGCCAGCGCCTGCTGATCAGAGGAGGCAAGGGTGCCTATTAACAGGGCATGCAACATTTCCCGCGCATGTGCGTCCATACAGGTATTCTCTCACATTTTTCGCACAGCGCAAAACGAAAGCACAGCCCTGTTGGGTCATGGCATTCGAACCAAAATGTACCACTGCAGAACCTGCTTTATTTTTCAATGGCTAATCGCCATGCACAGACTGCCAGAAACACAGTCACCGGAGCAAAAATCAGGTTTTCAAAGGAAACACCCGAGGCAAGATTTCCCACGGTGTTCAGCACAAGGTAGGCAAAAATCACCCAGACCCCCACATTTGCCGCCTTCCTGAAACCGCCTGCCCGGACGTATTCCATCTTGACCGCCACAATGCCCATAAAGAGAAGGGTGAGAACCAGAGCAATGATTTCCAGCGTGAACAATCTTTCTGTGGAGGTGCCAATTTGTCCACCCCAGACAATACCGGCTGGTACGACCCCCAGCAAGATGAGAAGATGAAGCACAACCAGTGCTCCAAATGCCGCTAAGAGAACGTTTCCTGAAAATTTTGCGCTCACCTTACACCACCTCTATCAGGGTTGCCAGTCCGCTCCAGGTATCCCGGGAGAGCAAAATAACCGGCTGAGACAACTGGCGGGCCTGCTCCAGACCGCGCCATACACCCCGGAGCAATCCTTCTTCAGGAGAAAGGAAGACCCCCTCACCTGCAGAGGCCTCCTCTCCCAGAACCGCCTGCGCCCGCTGGCGGGCAATCTTTTCTACAACCTCAGGTAAGCCACCGCCCAGGGGGGTCAGGCGGGCATGAGGGGGCAAATTCCAGCGTCCCACCGCCTGAGGGGATCCCAGCGCCATCGCCACCATTCCCCCGGAAGTCAATTCCATCAAAAGACAGAAATCCACCTCCCCCTCACGTAGAGAACGCAGAACGGCATGCAGGGCAAGATGCGCCTGTTGCAGTTCCCCGCCCCAGGTGAAGTGCGGAACTGCCTCCAGACCCTCAGGGGCGGGGGTTCCCAGCCAGTGCACGGACTGAAGCCAGGCGGAGCGGGCAAAGGCTTGCTTCAAAGCCCCTTCCCAAGCCAGTCGGGGCGTCTCCGCCTGCGCCCATCCGAACCCATAGGCTTCGCTCATTGTCGATCAGGCTCCCCGCAGGGCATTGATGAAATCCGCCAGCAAGCCATACGCGGTAGTCTCGGGTCCGGGATCACTCTCCACAATGCCCAATCCGGGTAGAACATCCATCTCGAATTGCACAAACGAACTCGAGCCGCTGATACTGTACAGAGGTGAGTCAGGAGAAACGCGCTGGGGAGCAACCTTCCCGACCACGCGGTCGCCATCGCGGCGGGCGGTGCACACCAGTTTCCAGCGCTCCCCTGCAGCGCGGGCTTCGGCAATCATCTGCGGCGTGATGCCGCGGATACCGGTACGATCCACTTCCTGCGGGGTAAGCGGTACGCCCATCAACACTGTGGAAAGCGCCGCAACTTTGATGGAAGCGTCCCAGCCGTCAATATCACCACTGGGATCGGTCTCTGCCAGTCCCAGTTCCTGAGTAATCTTGACCGCCTCATCGAAGGTTTTGCCGTTTTCCATCAATTCCAGAATCAGGTTGGTAGTGGAATTGAGAATCCCGCGAAAACCGCGCAGTTCGGCGGCAGGGAGAGGACCGCGGAAAAGCGAGAAGATGGGCGCCCCATCCATGACTGCCGACTCAAAAAGGAAGCGTCTGCCCACCCGCTCCGCCAGCGCCTTCAGAGAAGCGTAACCATGCACTACCGGGCCCTTGTTGGCGGTAATGGCGTGCATGCCCTGCTCCAGCGCGGTGCGCAGATGAGCAATAGCGGGCTGTCCATCCACCACGTTGACGGGGGTGTTTTCGAAAAGCACATCCGCCGGGCAGGCACGGATGAACTCGACGCTGCCGGACGGCACCGGCACGGTGGAAAGTTCGTCCAACCGTCCGCCGCCTTCTACCAGCGCCAGAGCGCGCTCCACATCCAAACCATCGGGGTTAATGCACCCACCGCGCCTGCCGGTGAGAATGCCATTGACCTGAAAAGTAATGCCATACTCACGCGCCAGTGTTTCGCGCTTGCGCAGCAACAGGCGCGCCAGCGCTTTGCCTACATTGCCAAATCCCACCAGAACCAGACGAACATGCATGCGTACACCTCCAGAAGCGGAAATGAATTGAACCGATTATAGCCCAAAGGAAGAAAAAGGAAAGGTAAAACTCCTCACACGGGGGGCCAGGGATATGGACGACGGGTGGGCGGCGGCGCGGGGAAGAATCCTTCCTGAAGCAGCCGTCTGCCCCGGCGGTGCAGAGCGCGAATCTCGGCACGGCTCAAATGCTCCCCCAGCGCAGCCGTCAGGGCTTCATCGCTTTCCAGGCGAGTCACAAACGCCTGCAGGTCTGCCAGCAGGTCTTCAGGGATGGGCTCTCCGGCAAAATCCCACACCACCGTACGGAGTTTTTCCTCCACATGAAAGCACAGGCCCTGATCAATCAGCCAGATATGCCCCTGCGGGTCCATAAGGATATGCCCGCCTTTGCGGTCGGCGTTGTTGGTGAGCAGGTCAAACAGCACCACCGGACGCAGGCGTTGCTTTTCCTCAGGGGTAAAGTGGAAAAAGTGGTGTTCGGGGTCATGCTCAACAAACCACTGCAAAGACCCCGCTCCCAGTGGCGCGCGGCGGCGGTACACCGTCGGCGGTACCAGGTCCCAGCCCAGCGCCTCACTGACCAGATAAGCCGCCACTTCGCGGTGCGCCAGGGTGCGCTCGGGAAAATCCCACAACGGCTGTTCGCCGCGCACAGGTTTGTACACAGCGGGGTATTCTTCGCCCTCCCGGCGAACCACTACCAGAAAAGTGTAGTTAGAGCCCGCCAGAAACTGCCCCTGTACTTCAACTTCACCTTCCCTTAAGAGGGTCAAGATGGCGTATTTGTCCATAAGGTCTGCTTTTAATGAGTATACCAGCAGGCTTACCCGCTTTGTAGAGAATGGTAGAAGGTAAAGGGAGGGTTAATGCGCGCCCGTGACGAGAATGTCCCCCGTGTCGGTTGTCAGGATGAGTTTACCGGGCAGTATCGCACCCCCCAGATCTCCCTGACGGATGGCGTTCAGGGTTTGGGAGTAAAGCGACCACACCGAAGGGGGATTGGGATCCAGCCTGCCGCCGAAGGGACCGCTTGCCTGAACCAGTCGCCCGGCAAGCACGGCATAAACAAATCCGCCGGCATGGGCTACCAGCAAAATCAGTGGCAGAATCAACAGCCGACGGAAAAGAAAACGGGGCATGCAAGCCTCAATGAATCATACGCAGGGAAGAAGGCAGTATCACAGTTCGGGGAAAATCCCCCGAGCCTATCCTCCCCAGCCGGTGACCCGAATCAACAACCAGATGCCGTAACCGCTGGCAATCAAGCCGATGGCGAGCAAGAGAACGTCCAATCCGCGCAGGACGCGGGGCGCAGGGCGCAAATCCAGCGCAATCGAGCGCACCCCCAGCAGAGAATGCACAACCACAAAAATCAGGAAAAAGCCCTCCATGAACGGCACAATGGGGTAGTTCTGGTAATACGCCACCACCTCGGCATGGCTGAGCAATCCATTGGGCGCCCAGTAATGGTTCACCAGAAAATGCAGAATGAGAATGAGCAGAATCAACACCCCACTGAAGATTTTCAGCGTCCAGAGCAGGGCGCCTTCGCCGGGTTTAGGGGCAGAAAGGGGAGCGTTTTGCATGGAGACCTCCTCAATGGATGCTGAGCATGCGAATGGCGAAGAAAAGCGAGCCTGCCGCCGTCAACAGCACCACAGCGATTAACAGGGCGCGCTGATAGCGTACTGCCACGCCAAAACTGGTCAGGGCAATGCGGATGCCGTTCAAACCGTGATACAAACCGGCAATGATCACCAGCAGTTCGCCAAAGAGGATGAGCGGCTGTTTGGCAGTAGCGATAAAGGCGTCAAAGGCTTCCGGGCCCTGCGCCAGTTTGCCCAGCATAACCAGATGCAGGTACAGGTAAATGGTGAGTCCAATGGCACTGATGCGGTTGATGATAAAGCCCCAACCGCCCACCTGCCTGCCGCGCGGGTCAAACCAGTCCAGCACACCGCGAGAATGCAGTTTTTTCGGTTCGTTCATGGGCAAATCCTCCCAGATTAGCGTTGGCCCAACAGGGCTTTGATGCGCTGTGCCACCACCTGACGGCGCAGATCCATGATGCGCCAGCCGGGCTGGACATTTGAGGGACACACCGCGGTACACTCATAGGCGCTGTGGCAGCGCCATACCCCTTCGGCACAGTCCACCACCGAAAGCAGATCGGGATTGCGGGCAATGCTCTGCAGTTGTGCGCCCGCCAGCGCCGCCGGGCCCAGATACGCCGGGTCGGTACCTGCTACCGGACAGGCGCTCACGCACAAACCGCACTCGATGCAGTCGGCAAGGCGCAAAAATTCGCCTTCCTCTTCCGGTTGAGGCACCTGGCGGGGCGGACGAATGCCATCGCCCTCCAGCGGCGCCGCATCCAGTGGATGCACCGCCTGTGCGTGCACGACATCCATCGCCTGATAGAGACGGCTCATGTCCACCGCCAGGTCGCTGACCACGGGGAAGTTGCGCAATGGCTCCACGCGCACTGTACCACCGTTGCGGGTCACCTCACGGATGGGAGTAATGCAGGTCAGGCGTTCCACCCCGTTGACGCGCATGCCGCAGGCGCCACAGGTAGAATGGTGGCAGGCATGGGCAAACACCAGCGAACGATCATGGAATGCCCAGATGCGCTCAACCGCATCCAGGACATATTCATTCGGGCTAACTTCAAGGGTAAAGGTATCGTACCGCACCGGTTGTTCATCCTTCTTGCGGAATACGATAAAGGTCACCGTCCATTTTTCATCACTCATGGTGCGCTCCACGATCTCACAGATAAAACTTGCGGTAAGAAAGCAAAGGCGTCTCTGCCGTTCGGCAGGGGACATCCATGCCAAACTTGCGGCAGATGACATCCACGGTTTTTTCTGCCATCAGACGCAAGGTGGTGGCTTTCCCGCCGGTGATCGTCACCAGCCCGTCAATGCCGTCGGTCTCGGCATGGTCATAGGCTTTGAAGGTGCGCGAGATGCTCCGCCCGGGGGCAGTTCCGCCAATCAGCGGGCGGGTTGCCATGTAAGCGCCGCGCTCGCGGGTCTGGCGCAACGCGGGGATGAGTGCTGAACCACGTTCCATCATCAGCGCCACGTGATCCTCGTAAACGGGCACATAATCGGGGTCTTCGATGGTAAAAGAGGTAGTGCCCACCACCATCATGCGCCGCTGAGGCAGGACGATATCGCCGTCGCCGGGTTCATTCAGCAGGTTAATGGCGCGCTGGGTCAGACGCCTGTCATACGCCACCATCACTCCGGGAGTAGGAGCAATGGGCACCTGAATGCCCGCCATGGCAGTAATTTGCCCCACCCAGGCGCCGGTGGCATTGACCACCACCTCGGCGAGCAGATCAAAACGCCGGTCGGCAGCGCGATTCCAGGCTTTCACCCCGCAGACATTGCCGCGTCCATCGCGAAGCAAATCTACCACATCTGTGTAAAGGTAGAACTGCGCACCACCCGCTTTTGCCGAGGCGGCAAACGCCAGCGCAAGGCGCAGAGGGTCAAACGTGGCATCGGGCACGGTAAACGCGGTCAGCAACCGCGGGTTGAGGTTCGGTTCCAGACGCAGGGCTTCCTGCGGGGTCAACTCACGGATGGGGATTCCACAGGCGGCACAGCCTTCAATGAATTTATCCCGATATGCCAGGTCCTCTTCCTGCACGGCGACAAACAGCCCCCCGTTGGGTTCGATGGCATCGGGGACAATGCGCCGCAGAATGATGTTTTCCTGAATGCACTCAATGGCAGATTCCTGATCGTTGACGGCATAACGGGCACCAGAATGGAGCAAGCCATGGGTGCGCCCGGATGTGCCGTTAGCGATGGGACCGCGCTCTACCACGCTGACCCGGAATCCGCGCTGTGCCAGATCATAGGCAATGGCAACGCCAGTAAATCCCGCGCCGATGACAATGGCATGCGGTTTGGTCATACACCTTCTCCTGTGAGGGTAGTCTTACTGCCTAATTGTACTCTTTTTCACAAACTTTCCGCGCAAAATCACCCTTCCACCCAGCCAAAGGTGCGCTCCACGGCTTTCTTCCATCCGGCGTAGAGTTTTTCCCGCTGTTCGGGGCTCATCTGGGGATGCCATTCGGTATCTTTGCCCCAGTTAGCGCGCAGTTCATCAAAGGTCTGCCAGAAGCCCACCGCCAGCCCGGCGGCATACGCCGCTCCCAGAGAGGTGGTCTCTGCCACTTTGGGACGAATGACCGGTACACCCAGAATATCTGCCTGGAACTGCATGAGCAACTGGTTGTAAACCATGCCGCCATCCACCTTGAGAGCGGTGAGGGTGATGCCCGAATCGCGATTCATGGCATCCAGCACCTCACGAGTCTGGTAAGCAGTGGCTTCCAGCGCGGCGCGGGCAATGTGTCCGCGGTTGATATAGCGGGTCAACCCGACGATGACGCCGCGGGCGTCACTGCGCCAGTAGGGTGCAAACAAACCGGAAAATGCCGGGACGAAGTAAATGCCGCCATTATCCTCCACAGTGCGCGCCAGCCCTTCGATATCGCGGGAGTTTTCGATTATCTTCAGGTTATCGCGAAGCCACTGCACCAGCGCGCCGGTGATGGCAATCGAGCCTTCCAGCGCATACACCGCAGGGGTATTGCCAATTTTGTACCCCAGCGTGGTCAGCAAGCCACTTCGACTGGGCACCGGTGTGGTGCCGGTATTGAGCAACATGAAGCAACCGGTGCCATAGGTGTTCTTGGCTTCACCGGGGTCGTAACAGGCTTGCCCAAACAGCGCCGCCTGCTGATCGCCCAGATCGCCCGCAACCGGCACGCCATCCAGCGCACCGCGGGCGTAGCCATACACCTCGGAGGAGGAACGGATCTGAGGCAGGATGGCGCGGGGGATACCCAGCAGATTGAGCAGTTCATCGTCCCAGTCAAGCGTTTCCAGGTTCATCAACAGGGTGCGCGAGGCATTGGTCACATCGGTTACATGCACCCCGCCGGTCAGATTCCAGATGATCCAGGTATCCATGGTTCCGAAGAGAATCTCGCCGCGTTCGGCGCGCTCACGGACCCCGGGGACATTATCCAGAATCCAGCGAATTTTGGGACCGGAGAAGTAGGTTGCCAGCGGGAGCCCGGTTTTGGGACGCAGGCGGTCCTGTCCGCCCTGTGCCGCCAGATCATTACAGATTTTATCGGTGCGGGTGTCCTGCCAGACAATGGCGTTATATACGGGTTTGCCAGTGGCTTTTTCCCACAGCAGGGTAGTCTCGCGCTGGTTGGTGATGCCCACAGCGGCAATCTCTCTGGGGGAAATCCCGCTCTTGCGCAGAGCGCCTTCAATAACCTCCTGAGTGCGCTCCCAGATTTCCAGCGGGTTATGCTCCACCCAGCCGGGTTTGGGATAAATCTGCTCATGTTCTTTCTGATCCATCGCCACCACCTGCCCGTAATAATCGAAAATCATGAAACGGGTGCTGGTGGTACCCTGATCCAGTGCCGCGGCGTATTTTGCCATATTCATGCCTCCCAAGATGAGATGCAAATTTCTGAGGGGTGATTCCTGCATTCATTTTACAATCAATTGCCGGAGCAGATGGGAAGAAAAAACGATCTTCCAGAAGTTTAAGGCAACTCGACACCGGGAAGATATTCACACACCATCCTGCCTGTGGACAGCCGAAGATCGCCCTGCTTACTGCCTCCATAATGAGAAGTTTTTGGGGAAGGGTGTGTATTGTAGAAAAAGAAAGCAACCCCCTGCCGGGGGTTGCTTTTCGGATACCCACATTCTTTAGCGAAAAGCGGCAAAGTTTAGATGAAAATGATCTGCGCGCCTTCGGTCATATCCATAAAATCGCCCGCAGTGACGATATCAATCACGCCGTCAATAAAGTCTTCCTTCTTCAAGCCCATCATGTCCACCGACATCTTGCAGGCGTACAGTTTGGCACCGGCATCCACCAGCATTTCCAGATACTCGCGCACCGTGGGCACACCCATTTCTTTCATTTTGTCTTTCATCAGTTTGGTGGCGAAGGCGGTCATGCCGGGCAAAACACCCACCAGATTGGGGATGCCCAGATAGCCGGGTACGCCCATCATGTTCATCTTCATGCTGGTATTGGCGACCGGCGGGATCTCCAGATGATCCACGCGATGCTTGTTAATCAAATCCATGCCCCAGAAGGTGAAGAAGATGGTGACATCAATGCCGTTGCCGAGCGCCGCCCAGCCCATCACCAGCGCAGGGTAAGCCATATCCAGGTTGCCTTTTGAGCAGATAAATGCGATTTTGCGAGTTTCTTCAGCCATTGCCGTTCCTCCGAAAGAATTATTGATGAATTGAAAAAATATGGGGATGGGGTCACCCCCGACGCCCATCCCCCCGAATCAACTAGACACAACCTTCCGGCTTGCCCAGCCCCGAAATACGCGCCACTTTCTTGGCAGGTCCCTTGGGGAACAGCGCAAACAGTTCTTTGGTGGACAGTCCGGTGCCGGTGGTAATCTGCCGCAGGGTAGGTGCTTTGCCACTGCTCATCCCCGCCTGACGGCAGAAATCAATCACCTTCCAGTGCTGTTCGGTGAGTTCTTCAATGCCCTCTTCTTTAGCCAGTTCCACGGCAATTTCTTTGGTCCATTCAGCCGGGTTGGTCATGAAGCCTTCGTCGTTGACCTGAACGGTCTTGCCTGCAATCGTGCGAGTTGCCATATCAAATCCTCCTTATGTTTTTCCAAAGCATGCGGTATCAGCGCCGCATTTTTCCTAATTAACTTTTTGCTTTCCAACCATGCTCATCTGAGCAGGCAGGAAGGGGATGGGCAATCCCTTCATCAGGATGTTCCAGTACATCCAGCGGAAGCCCAGTTTGCCCCAGTGGTTAATGACCGACTCCTTGAGCAGAGAGAAAGGTCCAACAAACGGCAGGGGATACGTACCGGGGAGCGGCTCGGTGTTGTAGTTGAAATCAAGTAACATGCCTTTGCCGAAGCCGGTCTCCACAAAGCAGTTGGCATGTCCGTCAAAGAGCGGCTCCAGCGGTTTGCCCTGAACGTAACGCGGGAAGTTCTCCGCCAGGGTATCGACCTCATAGTGAGCCGTAGCGCCGGCTTTCGAGGCAGGAACGTTGGTGGCATCGCCCAGGACAAAGATGTTGTCATAGCCTTCGGCAAGCAGGGTATGCTTATCGGTGGGCACATAGTTGAGTTCATCGCCTAAACCCGAGCGTCCGATGACTTCAGCACCTTTGTTGAGCGGGATGCTCACCAGCAGGTCGTACTCCACCTCGCGCTCGTCGTACGAGACAATCTTCTTCGCATCGGGGTTGACTTCCATAATCATAAATTCCGGTTCCACCCGGATACGGCGTTTTTCCAGTGTATCCCCCAATAGACGAGAGGCGATAGGTTTCGTGAATGCGCCGGGCAGAGGGGTAGCATAGATGAGTTCCACGCGGTCGCGGATGCCGCGCTGCGTGAAGTACCAGTCGGCAAGGAAGAGGAATTCCAGCGGTGCCACCGGGCATTTGATGGGGTTTTCCACCACATTGACCACCAGACGCCCACCCTTCCAGTTGCGCAGGGCATCGGCAAGGGCAACGGCACTATCCAGCGAGTAAAAAGTGTGGATGGATTTGCCCCATTCATGCTCCGCCAGTCCGGGGGTTTCCTCAGGATAAATATCCGTGCCGGTGGCAATGATCAGGTAGTCGTAGGAAAGTGTTTCGCCATTCGCCAGGCGCACCCTGTTCTGAGTGGGAAGAATTTCTTCCACTGCCGTTTGAATCAGTTTGCCGCCCCGCGGAATGAACGCCTGTTTGGGTTTAAACGCATCTTCTTTCTTATAAATCCCAAAGGGGATGAAGAGAAAACCGGGCTGATAGTAATGCACCGGATTGGGATCCACCAGGGTAATTTCCCATTCGCTGGTGTTGAGGACGCGGCTTAATCGGTTTGCCGCCATCGTCCCGGCTGTGCCGGCGCCCAGGATAACGAGTTTCTTCATAGGTTTACTCCCGTACCAAAATAAGATTACTCCGTTTCGGAGGGTTCAATTGTTTCGGCAAGCGCCGCCTGATTCTTCAATTTGCTGGTTAACACCGCGCGCAGCAGATCCAGCGCCTGAATGACACGCGAATCGGCGAGCATGTTAACCACCGACTGCCCATCCCGCTGGGAAATCACCAGCCCGCGTTCGCGCAGGACGTTCAAATGGCGCGATGCCGCCGACTGGGTAATGCCCAGTTCCTCTGCCAGCGCGCTGACGTTGCTGGGCTTCTCATTCAGGGCATACAGGATGAGAATACGCACCGGATCCGCCAGCGCCGAGCAAATATCGGCGTGCAGGGCAGTAATTTCTTGCGAAAGAGAGGAGGATATCATTTCAGCCTTACCATGTATGCAGATATACGCATAAATTCAACCATGCAAAATTCTAACCCAAAACAGGGATAAAAACAATAGTGATAAATGTCACAAAATTAGGCGGGATTCAACCGATGAGAATCTTTGCGCGTATAATGAGAGCGTATGACGGACGGTATTCTCATTCGCCCTGTTCAAACGGGAGATCTTCCCCGGTTAGAACGTCTCTTTCCGCAGGGCGGCGCCGACAAACACGCCCGCCGTCTTCTGCGTCAGCAAAACGGTACCGCCGTCTACCTTATCGCATTTCTTGAGGAGATGCCAGTGGGACACGTGCTGTTAAAATGGGACGGCGCACAGGATGAAGCCGTGGTGTCGCACCGCACAGTTCCCTGCCCCGACCTGGAAGATCTGTTTGTGCGAGAAGGGTTCCGTCAGCGCGGCATCGGCACAGGGTTATTGAGGTACGCCGAGCAGATGGCACAACGGCGCGGCTTTCCTTACATCGGGCTGGCGGTAGGGTTGAAAAATGCCTCAGCACGACGCCTGTATGAACGTCTGGGGTACCGGCACGCCGGTATTGAACCGTACACCATTCGAGGAATAGACTTCGACGAACAGGGACAAATGCACACCCGGGAAGAGACGTGTGTGTATCTCATCAAGAGGATATGATTGAAAAAAATGAAAGGGCTTCTTTTGGTCTTGGACAAACCTGAAAGATTTTTCCTGCTACTTGCTACCCTTTATGGCGTGGTATTTTCCGTATTTATCCCTTACGGCGCAGGGTTTGACGAGGAGCAACACGTTATCCGAATTTATGATTTGTCTCAGGCAAACTGGATACCCAAACCAGATGATCCTAACCGGGGAACTTTATTTACCCTACATGATTTCTTCAAGTATTCATATCAACGTCGCTTTTTTCAAAGCCCTTCTTTTGATCTCTTGCTTGGAAGAGGAATGCGGTGGTCCATAAACACTTCAGATTTATCAGAAGTAAAACCGCGTTCTTTTTACTCCCCCTTTAACTACATCCCGCAAGCATTAACTTCTTATTTATTCTGGCGAAAATATGATTTTCCCGTCGTACCGGTTGCCATCCTGTGCCGGATCGCAGGGCTGTTAATGTATATTGGGCTTTCGTTCCTTGCCATTCGACTGCTGCCCGTGGGAAAGTGGATTCTGGTGGCGCTGGCACTGGCGCCTTCCGCTTTGTTTCAGGCGTCAACCCTCAATGCAGATGGCTTTACCAATGGGATAAGTTTTTTCTTCACAGCCATCGTCCTGAATATTGCCCTGGAACAGGCTCCAGCCATTTCCCGCCCGAAAATGTTCCTGCTCATCCTGGCTATTCTGCTGGTGGGCACTGCCAAACCGGGAATGTTTGTGCTCTTCCCCCTTCTTCTTCTCCTGCCTTTCCGGCGTTTTCCGGGACGAGGGTGGGGAATCGCCACAGGAATTGCCGTTCTGGTGGCAATCGCTTTTGCAGTACAGTATAATGCACTGGCTGTTCAAGCCTCAACCTTTGCCGGTTCGGATGAAGGCAGTCTTAGCCAGCAGATCGAACGTATCCTTGCACATCCCTGGGATTTTCTCTATACCCTTACCTGGGGGAATTTACGCGCTCTCGGGAATTACTTTGCCGAATGGGTAGCAGTATATGGCCACTGGGTGGGCGTGGTGCCTGCACCTGTCTATATCCTCTTTGCCACTGCGCTGGTGCTTGCCCTTGGCACAGAATTGCCCCCCATCAGTCTTACCCCTCTCCAACGTCTGATTCTGGGAGCCACTTTTCTTATCTCTTCGGGAACTTTTGCGCTTTTATATACGATCAACAACTATGTACCGGGAAGTCTGGCAGGGTTTGGACATCAGGGACGCTATTACATTCCAACCGCCCCCCTGCTCTGGCTGGCTCTGAGCGGTCTGGTATCTTTTCGAGGTGCGTTGCTGAAAAAGTTCCCCGTCCTTTTTCCAACAGTTATGGCACTTACCCTGGCGCTATATACACTGGGACTGTATGCCACCTACTACACCTACTGCGGAACCTCCTGGTACACCTTTCAGGGGTGTGTCCAGCCCGTTTATAAAAATATCGAGTGGACACAAACCCCGGGATTGCCCCTCTCGTCCTCTATTGTGCGCCAGGAATTCCCCAACCGCTGTGGCTCCATCGAACAAATAAAGGTGTATGTTCGCTCAAAACCGGATACCTCAGACACCACCCTCGACTTTATCTTAAGGGATTCCAGCAACCAGATTCTCGCTGAGGATCACCTCCCGGTAAACATGCTGCCGTCTGAAGCGTTCTTTACATGGAATCTCCCTGAAGAGGCAGAGAAAACACCTGCCACTGCCCTCGAGATCAGTGTGTCCGGGAATGGACAGGTCGAACTTGCCCTAAACGGTGGAGATTATTTCCGCGAGGCGCACCTTTTTGTAAATGAACAGGAAATCTCAGACGACCTGGTGTTCCAGTATATCTGCACGCCCTTCTGGAAACAAATCATTCAGAACGTGACCCGGTAAAAAACACATAACTTATCCACGCCAGTGTGCCAAAAAAGGCAATATATGCCAGTGTGAGAATGTGGGTGGAAAACGCGGTAGTAATCGCCATTTGCCTGTCCACCTGCACCAGCAGAAGCGCGGCAGTCCAACCGGCTTCCTGCGAGCCAAAACTGCCCACGGCATTCACGGGCAAAGCACTGGCAATCGCCGCAAAGGTTACCGCTGTGGCAGTCTGGAAAAACGATACCGGAACATCCATTCCCAGTAACAGCAGATGAAACATGCTGTAATTGGCAACCCATTCGAGCAGCGCCAGTCCCATCCATTGGGCAAACTGCACCGGACGATAGGCTTGAAAATACAGGAAAAACTTTTCCAAACCGCCAGTGAGGCGTGCACCGATCTTTCCTTGTGGAAAGGTTTTTGTCCTTAACTTCCGAAAAAATGGCGGGGCGTAGTGAGAAAGTGCCATGAGAACTCCCAACCCTGCACCCAACACCCCCACAAAAGCCAGCGCTTCATCCATCTGCACACCCGATTGGGGTGTACGCAGAGAAAGGGCTACCGCCAGGTAAAGCACGCCGATTGCCATCAAATCCATCAGGCGGATGACCACCAGCGCCGATAATCCCTGTGCTGTTGAAGTGCTTTTTTCCTGCTTCAGCAGGTACACATAACTGAACTCGCCCAGTTTGAACGGCAGAATCTGGGTTGCCAGCGAAGTCGCCAGCGAAAGGCGGAGGGTGCGTCCGTAAGGCAAAACGAGATCCGTGCTGATTCGGTTCAAGCGCACTGCCCGCAAACAGGCTTTCAGAAAATACACCATACCACCTGCCAGAAAATACCCCCAATGCACCCCCACAATTTGATCACGCAATTCCCTCAAATCTATCTGACGAAGAAGAAAAAATAAGAGCAACACCCCCAGCAGGAAAAAGCCAAGGTTTTTTACGCTCAACACTCGAGGTAGGGAAGGGAAAAGCGAATGCTGGCTCACCCCCAGCGCTCCCGGCGCAGTGCACTGATTTGATCGCACAACAAGCCAAAGAAAAAGGATTGGATGCCCAGCAGGATAATCAGCGTGCCAAACACCGGAAAACCCAGATGCACGGTAAAGGCTTTATAAAATCCGTAAATCAGCCCCACAAGGATAAGAAACGTACCCATCCAGCCAAAAAACTGCAACGGCTTGAACAGGATTACAATGTGCAGGATGATTTGCAGAGTGCGCAATCCATCCCGCAACTGCCGAACCGTGCTTTTGCCCATGCGTGGCTGGGCAATAATCGGAATCGTCCCGCCAAAATGTTCGTTCTCAATCATCAGTAAAGTAGTGAGGGTTGAAGCGCCAAACCGCTTGGGAAGCAGAGGAAGATAGCGCAAGAGCACTTCCCGCTTGAAACCACGCAGTCCGGAATTAAAATCTGGAACAGATTTCCCCACAGCAAAACGGACAACCAGACGTAACAGCCACTTTCCCACAATTCGCTCCGGGTCTTGATAAGACCCGCTGGCACGCACGCCTATACAGTAATCCAGCCCCTCGCTGATCAACTTCTGCGCCAGCGCAACCAGGTCCTGTGGGCGATGCTGTCCGTCAGCATCGTACCAGATAACAAAAGGTCTTTGCGCTACCCTGGCACCACTACGGATGGCAGTGCCATACCCGCGGTTGGCAAGATGTTCAATTAAACGCACTGTGGGGAATTGCCGCACAATCTGGCTGGTTTCATCAGACGATCCATCGTTAATGACGATAATCTCTGCGCCTTGCAATTCTGGCTGTTCCAGCAAACCCCGTAACACCCCGGCGATGCTCAACGTTTCGTTATACGCCGGGATGAGAATACTCAATGATTCCCCTAAAGAGGTCTGAGAAAGGGAATTTTCCTGCTCTGTGTTTGCCGTCATGCCCCGATTATACACCTGCCCCCTGTCCATCACTGCAATGAGTACAGGATAAACCGCAGGCTGGGGTGCACCAGCCTGCGGCAATCATAAAAATCTGCCTGTGCTTAAAGTTGGAAACTTTCGCCGGGCTTGAGTACATGCACTCTGGCGGAGGTGGCTTTTTCCACCCGTTCTGCCCAGGCATGCGCATCCTGCTGGATCATCTCAAAAGTATTGTAGTGGATGGGGATCACATGTTTGGGGCGCAGAAGTTCCACTGCCCGCAGGGCATCATCGGGACCCATGGTGAAATTGTCGCCAATGGGGAGCGCCGCCAGGTCCAAGCCTTCGTCGCCAATGAGTTTCATATCGCCAAACAAGCCGGTGTCCTGCGCCAGGTACACCTTCTCGCCGGTAGTTGTGATCAACAGAAAGCCTGCCGGATTGCCGCCATACGAGCCATCGGGGAGCGCCGAGCCGTGAATGGCAAAGGTCAGTTTGAGATACCCAAAGGGATAGCGATAGCCGCCGCCAAGGTGCTGTCCGTGGGTTTTCAACCCTTTGCGCCCCAACCAGGTGGCAATTTCAAAATTGCTGATAACCAGCGCGCCGGTGCGTCTGGCAATTGCCTCGGTATCGCCAATGTGATCGCCGTGCCCATGGCTGACCAGAATGAAATCGGCGCGCACATCGCCGGGCTTGACGGTTGCCGCCGGGTTGCCGCTGAAGAAGGGATCCACCAGAATACGGTAGCCGCCGGTTTCCAGCCCGATGGTGGCATGCCCGTACCATGTAAGAGTAATAGCCATACGAATCCTCCTCTGGACAAAATTCATCCGTTTTTTTCATTATACAACAGAGCCACTGCAGGAGGATCTTTGCGCTGGCACAAATTCAAACCAGATAAATATGGGTATATTGATTTTAATACTCAAAGTACAGAGGAGGATTCCACCATGCGACGCCCACTTTTCATTTCGTTGGTTGTGTTTTTTGCGCTGGGACTTACCGCCTGCGCAGCGAAAAGCACTCCCACTACTGCACCCGAAAATGCTTCCGCCCCGCCGCCCGCCCTGTACAGCACTGAACTGGCACGGCAAGCCTTTCAGAAAGGAGGATGCGGCGCCTGTCACGTCATACCAGGAGTAGAAGGCGCGACTGGCACAATTGGACCAGACCTGACCAACATTGCCCGGAAGGTTCAGGAACGGCTGGAGCGGGGAGAGTACAAAGGAAAAGCCACAGGCGTTGCCGAATTTCTGAAGGAGTCGCTTCGTCAGCCAGACGCCTTTATCGCACCCGACTGCAACGGGACACCCTGTCAGAAAGGGTTGATGCCCGCCACCCTCAACGATCTGTACACTGATGCCGAGATCGAATCGATGATAAATTTCATGATGAACCCGCCTAAGGAGGAAACCGGAATAGAGGACAAACGCACCCCAACTGCCGAGGTTGCAGCCTCAGCAGGTACCGCTCCCGCCCTGAGCGACGAAGAATTTGCCTGGGCAAAGCAGGTTTATTTTGAGCGCTGTGCGGGTTGTCACGGCACCTTGCGCAAAGGCGCTACCGGACCGGCATTAACCCCCGATAAAACTCAACCCAAAGGCACACTGGCGCTGGCGGCGATCATCTTCAACGGTACGCCCCGCGGAATGCCCGACTGGGGCAAACAGGGCTTCATGACTCAGGAACAGACCGAATTGATGGCAAAATTCCTGCAGAACGAACCGCCTGCCCCACCAGAGATGGCGCTGGAACAGATGAAAGCCTCGTGGAAACTGCTTGTCCCACCCGAAAAACGCCCCACCAGCCCCCAAACGAAACGGGATTGGGAAAACTACTTCGTCGTCACCCTGCGCGATGCCGGACAGGTGGCTGTGATTGACGGTGACACCTACGAAGTGGTCAGCACAGTGGGTACGGGGTATGCCGTACACATTACCCGCATGTCTGCCAGCGGGCGCTATGCTTACGTCATCGGGCGCGACGGAAAACTTGCCATGGTGGACCTGTGGACCGAAACCCCCACCAAAGTTGCCGAGGTGCAGGTATGTTACGATGCTCGCTCGGTGGAAGTGAGTAAGTACAACGGAGAACTGGGCAACTTCTCGGACAAATACGCTGTGGTAGGGTGCTACTGGCCTCCACACTTCGTCATTCTGGACGGGCAAACCCTGGAACCCTTCAAAGTGGTCAGCACCCGCAGTTACACCTTCGACACGGAAGAATACCACCCTGAGCCGCGGGTTGCCAGCATTGTGGCTTCCACCTATAAACCCGAATGGATTATCAACGTGAAGGAAACCGGGCTGATCTGGCTGGTCAATTACACCGATCCCAACAATCCCACCATCAAGATGATTGAAGCAGCGCGCTTCCTGCATGACGGAGGATGGGACGCTTCGAAACGATACTTCCTGGTAGCGGCTAATCAGTCCAATAAAATCGCTGTAGTGGATGCGCTGGAAGGAAAACTGGTAGCGCTGGTGGACACCCCGGCTGTCCCACATCCCGGACGTGGCGCCAACTGGACAGACCCTGAGTTCGGACCGGTCTGGAGCACATCCCACCTGGGTGAAGGCGCCATCGTATCCATTGGCACCGATCCCCAGGGACATCCCGATTCAGCGTGGAAAGCCGTGAGGGTCACCCCACTGCCGGGGGCAGGCAGTCTGTTCATCAAAACCCACCCCAACAGTCAGTGGATCTGGGTAGATATGGCGCTGAACTCCGACCCGACGCTAGCGCGCACGGTGTGTGTGGTGGCAAAGAGCGACCCTACCAGGGTACATAAGTGTTGGGAAATTGCCACTTATGGACGCGCCGTTCACATGGAATACAACAAACAGGGCACAGAGGTATGGATCAGCGTGTGGGGTGACGCCTCCAAGCCCGGCGAAACCGGAGAAATCGTGGTATACGATGATGCTACCCTGCAAGAAAAGGCACGCATTCCTAATCTGATTACCCCCACCGGTAAATTCAACGTTTACAACACTGTAAACGATATCTACTGATCTTTTCTCCCCTGTGACTTTTGCTCCCCTTCCAACCACCATGGAAGGGGAGTTTGATTTAAAAACCGGGTGGTTAACCCTTTCTTTGGGTAATTTTTACAATCTGTTAACCTGGTGATGCTCTGAACTTAAACTTCACCTGTTACACTGATGGCGCATTAGCAAACAATACTTTTTGGAGGAGAATTTTTTATGTCTCGTAAACTCTGGTCTGTTTTTTCTGTGCTGATCGTCCTGGCGCTGGCACTGGCGGCGTGCGCTCCGTCGGCAACCCCGACCGCCACTCAGCCTCCCGCTCAGGCAGAACAGCCTACCCCAACCACCAAGGTAGAACCCACCGCCACCGAAGTCCCCGCCCCCACCCCCACCGTGGATCCCTATGATCCGGCGGCAGTGAGTGGTGATATCTACATCGCGGGTTCTTCCACTGTCGGTCCTCTGACCGAAGCCATCATTGAAATGTTTGTTGAAGATGGTTTTACTGGCCAAATCAAGAATGATATTGTTGGTACGGGGGCAGGGTTTGAACGCTTCTGCAAGTCCGGCGAGACAGATATTTCCAACGCTTCCCGCAAAATTAAAGACGCGGAAGTGGAAAACTGCGGCAAACTCAACCCGCCGCGCACCCCCATTGGCTTTCTGGTTGGACTGGATGCCATTGCGGTGGTGGTCCACCCGCAAAATGACTGGGTAGACAATGTGACCAAAGAACAGCTCTATCAGTTGTTCACTACTGCAGAGAAGTGGTCGGATGTAGATCCTTCCTGGCCCAATGAGCCCATCCTGCGCTATACCCCCGGCACCGACAGCGGCACCTTTGACTTCTTCGTAGAGGTTGCCATTCAGAAAACTGCCAAGATTGAAAAATTTGACGATGCCAAGAAACAGGTGCTGGATGCCAAGAACCTGAACACCTCGGAAGATGACAATGTGCTGGTGCAGGGCGTGGAAGGCAACAAATATGCCATCGGGTACTTCGGGTTTGCCTACTACAAAGGCGAAGGCTCCAAACTTAAACTCCTCAGCGTGGACGGCATCAAACCCTCCCTGGAGACGGCTGAAAATGGCTCTTACCTGATCTCCCGCCCCTTGTTCATCTACTCCGATGCCGGTGTCATGAAATCCAAACCCCAGGTTGCCGCTTTCATCCGCTACTACCTGGAGCATGTTCTGGATGTCATCGAAGAAGTGGGATATTTCCCGGCTTCTCAGGAAACACTGGATAACAACTTCAAACTGTTTGAAGAAGCCATAAAGTAAATCCGGACTGAATTTATATAAATCTGGTTTCCCCTTCTCCTCTCTTCTGTATAGGGGAGAAGGGGAAATCTTCCTGAGAGGTATAGCCATGGAAGTATCGCTGCGTCACTTGAAACGTCCTGAAGAAAGCGCTTTGGATGTTTCAAGGCGCTTACAAAAGCGCCCACGCTGGGGAGAAGGGTTCATTCAAGCCTTTCTGTTTTTCTGCGGGGCAGTATCCATTTTGACCACAATCGGCATTGTGTATGAACTGGGAAAAGAAGCCCTGCTCTTCTTCCAGATGCCCGGCGTGACCCTGCTGGAATTTTTCACCAAAACCGAGTGGCAGCCCACCGTAGGACGATTTGGCGTTCTGCCGCTGGTGAGCGCCACACTGGTCACCACTGTGATTGCCATGATGGTGGCTGTGCCGTTTGGACTGGGCGCCGCCATTTACCTGAGTGAATACGCCTCGGAAAAGGCCCGCAAGGTCTTGAAACCCGCTCTGGAAGTGCTGGCAGGCATTCCAACCGTGGTGTACGGCTACTTTGCCCTGACCACAGTGACGCCTTTTCTGCGCATTTTCTTTGGGGATGCTATCAACATTTACAACATGCTTTCCGCCGGGTTGACCATGGGCATCATGATTATTCCGCTGGTGGCATCCGTCAGCGAAGACGCCCTGCATTCTGTTCCCAACGCCCTGCGAGAGGGGGCGTACGCCATGGGCGCCACTCGACTGGAAACCTCCCTGCAGGTGGTAGTTCCGGCGGCGCTCTCGGGAATCATCGCCGGCTTCATTCTGGGCTTTTCCCGCGCCATCGGCGAAACCATGATCGTTGCCATTGCCGCAGGGGCGGGACCGAACTTTACCTTCAACCCGCTGAAAGCGGCAGAGACGATGACCGGCTACATTGCCCGCATCTCCGGTGGGGATGTAGCATATGACACGCCGGATTACAACAGTATCTTTGCCATCGGGCTTTTGCTGTTTGGCATCTCCCTGGTTCTCAACATCATCAGCCGGAGAATTTCCGCCCGTCTTCGGGAGGTGTACGAATGAATCGCAGTGTGGTTCTCTCCGAAACCGGCAATCTTTCGGTTCGACATCAGTGGGGAAAATTCTTTCAGGGGTTGTTCCTGTTCTCCACAGTGATTGGTCTCATTGTGCTGGGAATTCTCATCGTCACGGTGGTAGACAAAACCTTCACTCTGGTTGCGGTGACCAACAAAGTGGACCCGGCTACCCTTGCCGACCGTCCGCTGGAAGAACTGTCCGAGGAAGAACTGCGCCAGATTTTGCGCGAAAACCTGCGCCCGGCGCGCCTGCGCACCATTGAGCGCGATCAGGCACCACTGGATGAGATGAATCAGGCAGATCTGACAGCGCTGGTGACGACAGAAATCGTCAAACCCACCACCCGGGCTTCTTATCCGCTGTTCCAGTCGCTCACCCGCCGCGCGGAAATCGAAGCCGAAATCCGCAGTGAATATCCCGATGCGCAAATTTACTTCAAAGCCTGGCTGACCTGGGATTTCCTTCAGCGTTCCATGTCCACCAAGCCCGATCTGGCAGGCGTACGTCAGGCGGTGAAAGGTTCGCTGTGGATTATCTTCATCACCATCCTGGTGGCGTTTCCCATTGGGGTGGGAGCGGCAATTTATCTGGAAGAGTATGCCGACCATCGCAGTCGTATCAACCGGATTTTACAGACCAACATCGAGAACCTGGCAGGTGTTCCCTCCATTATTTACGGCATCCTCGGCTTAGCCGTATTTGTGCGCACGCTGGCGCTTATCACCTCCGGGGCAGTATTCGGTGTAGATGCTGGAAGCGGGCGCACCATTCTTTCGGGCGGGCTGACCATGGCACTGCTGGTGTTGCCCATCCTTATCATCAGTTCCCAGGAAGCCCTGCGGGCAGTGCCGCGTTCTCTGCGTGAAGCCAGTTATGCCATGGGAGCCACCCGCTGGCAGACCATCTGGCATCACGTTCTGCCCTATGCCCTCCCGGGTATCCTTACCGGAACCATCCTTACGGTTTCGCGAGCGCTGGGCGAAACGGCGCCCTTAATCCTGGTGGGGGCTTCCAGTCTGATCAACAAAGACCCGCAAAGCGTCTTTTCCTTCTTTACCACGTTGCCCTTCCAGATTTACAACTGGACGGTACGTCCTCAGCCGGAATTTCGAAATATTGCCGCCGCGGCTATTCTCGTTTTGCTGGCAGTTCTGTTATCATTGAATGCAACAGCCATCGTGCTGCGAAACCGATTGAGTAAGCGAATATGAGCGAACAAAACCTTTCAAATCACTTTGCCATTGAAACCCGTAACCTGAACCTGTTTTACGGCAACTTTCGCGCGGTCAAGGATGTCAATCTGCAAATTGTGCCGCGTAAAATCACCGCCATCATTGGACCTTCCGGGTGCGGCAAAAGCACCGTCCTGCGTTCGTTCAATCGCATGAACGACTTTGTGCCAGGCTTTCACATGGAAGGGGAAATCCTCTTCCATGGGAAGAATCTGTATGCTCCCGATGTAGACCCGGTGCAGGTGCGCCAGTACATTGGGATGGTGTTCCAGAAACCCAACCCCTTCCCCAAGAGCATTTACGAAAATGTGGCATGGGGGGCACGCATCAATGGTTACAAAGGAAACATGGACGAACTGGTGGAAGGAGCCCTGCGCGCTGCGGCACTGTGGGATGAGGTAAAGGACAACCTGAAGAAGAGCGGGCTTTCCCTCTCGGGCGGTCAGCAACAACGTCTGTGCATTGCCCGCGCGCTGGCAGTGAAGCCGGAAATCATCCTCATGGATGAACCCTGCTCGGCGCTCGATCCGATTGCAACCCTCAAAATTGAAGACCTGATGCGCGAACTCTCGGAAAACTACACCATCATCATCGTCACTCACAACATGCAGCAGGCAGCGCGCGCATCGGATTACACCGCATTCTTCACCATGGATGAAGACCGCGCCGGGGTCATGGTAGAATATGGGGAAACCAGTCAGATTTTTACCAACCCGCGAGACAAGCGCACCGAAGATTACATCACCGGGCGTTTCGGGTAAGAGCCTGTTCAAATTTTGAAAGAAAGGGGTATAACCAGACCCATGCCACGAGCCACTTTAGATCGTCAATTGCATCAGATTCAGGACGAAGTCCTGACTTTAGGAAGTATGGTTGAACAGGCGCTGGTGAAATCGGTGGATGCGCTGAAACGCCGGGACGTGACCGCCGCTCAACAAGTCATCCGCGGCGATCAAGCCGTCAACGAGAAACGCTACGCCATTGAAAACGGCATCATAGCCGTGGTGGCAACCCAACAGCCCATGGCACACGACCTGCGTTTTCTGGCGGCAGTGCTGGAAGTCATCATTGAACTGGAGCGCATAGGCGACTACGCCAAGGGAATTGCCCGCGTATGCCAGCGTCTGGAAGGGGTAGAGATTCCCATCCCCAGCCGCGATTTTGAACGCATGGCGGAGATTACCGTGTCCATGCTTCACCGCTCCCTGTCGGCATTCGTGAAGGAGGATGCGTCTCTGGCACACCGCATTCCCGATGAGGATGAGCAGGTGGATGCGCTGTACAACTCCGTATACCACGGGCTGATCACCTCCATGATTCAACACCCCGAATGGATTGATCACAGCAATTTGCTCCTGTGGGTTGCCCACAACCTGGAACGCGCCGCCGACCGTGTGACCAACATTTGCGAACGAACGGTATTCATCGCCACTGGAGAACTGCTGGAGATGGATCTGGACGACTACGAAGAGACAGAATAAGCCGGGGGAAACCCGTCAAAAGGGATGAGAGCGCTTCAATACTGCCGGGCGCTCTCATTTTTTGTTTACGAGTCTTGTATAATGAAAAAGTGGAGGATGGTCATGAAAACATCTGCCTGTGTGTGCGCCTACGGAGCGCGGGTGATCTTAAAACATCTCAAAGCCTTTGAAAAAGAATGGCAGGGGGTACATACCGGCGCAGAAGATATCGAACATATTCACCGGATGCGGGTGGCATCACGGCGTTTGCGCGCCACGCTTCCGCTGTTTGAGCGGTGCTTTCCCCCCAAAAAACTGGACGGCTGGATGAAAGCTATCCGCCGTGTAACCCGCGCTTTAGGCGCCGCCCGCGATGCAGATGTGCAAATTGCCCGTGTGCAGGCCTTTCTGGATGGGGTAGAAGATGCCCGCCTGCGTCCGGGGCTTCAGCGCCTGCTGTTGCGCCTGCGGCAGGCACGGATGAGCCATCAGCCTGCCGTCACTGCCGCGCTGGAGAAACTGGCAGAACAGGGCACCCTGGACGAGATCAAAACCTTTCTTGAAGAACGGCTGAATGCCTGCGAAGAAGGCACGCCTCCGGATGCCGAACTGTATGCACTGGCACATGCTGAAATCACCCGCCGGTTGGAGACATTTCTGTCCTACGATGCCATCGTACCTGTCCCCGAACGGGTGGCGGAACTGCACGAAATGCGCATTGCCACGAAATGGCTGCGCTATACCGTAGAGACCTTTGCACCGCTGTACCCCGACGAACTGTCTCACTGGTTGAGCCTGCTGCGCAACATTCAGGAGCGTCTGGGGCAGATCCACGATGATGATGTCTGGTTGACCTTCTTACCGGCTTTTCTGGAGGAAGAGCGCCAGCGCGTCGAAGCGTTTTACGGATACACCCGTCCATTCCGCCGACTGGTGGCAGGGGTACAATGGTTTGAGCAAACCTGCCGTGAGGAACGGGAACGCCTGTATCACGAGTTTGTCAGCGACTGGCAACTGTGGAAAGATCGGAGGGAATGGGAAGCCCTGCAGGAACAAATCAACCTGCCGCGCCTGGATACCGGAGAAATTTACCCACCCCTGAAGCAGGAAGAAAATCACAATGATTCTGAGATGCTTTCTGCGTAATTTCAGGTAAAATTGTGGTAATCTGTTAAAGGCACTGATTTTTATATTCGTAGGGGGAACACCGGATGAATTTACGTCTTCCTGCACTGCTTGCTCTTTTGCTGATCTTCTTCCTTGTAGGTGCCATTATTGCGGTCGCCAGCGAAGGCGGGGATGTGCAGTTTCGTTCGCTTACAAACCCCAATACCCAGACGATGCTTCAGCCGCAAATCACACCCGCTCCGGTGACCGCTGAAGCCGCGGTAATTGGCGCGCCCACTGCGAACTGGTGGGAGAACCTGCGCCGCTGGCTGGGACTTACCCCGCGCTGATTTTAAGTCCGTTTGTCCAGACGAAAATCGTAAATCCCCTCCCGCACCGGGTAGCGCTGACCGCATGAGGGACATTGAATTTCCGGCGGGGTATCTTCCAGCCCTTCCTGCCCGCATGCCGGACAGCGGAAGAAGCCCTCTCCCTGTCTGGATGCACCCACCGCCCGACAGCGGGCAAACACGCTGGGCGATAACTGCCAGAGGTTGCCCGTCCACTGCGCCAGCGAATCCATGGCAACCAGCAGATTGAGGGGCAGAAGACGCTTAAACAAACCCATCCGGAAGTGAGAAACGGTCAATTGCCGTTCGACGACAAACCCGCTGGCTTTGAGCCATTCGCGCACCGAAGCGGGGTGAAAATCAAAATTGAGCGGCGCAAACTCCACCGGCTCCAGTGAGAAGGGATTCCACGTCTGCCGACGTAGAAGGTAGCGCAAAATGGCTTTGAGATTGTGCTTGTTGGCGTATTCCAGAATAAACACCGCATCCGATTGCAGAGTGCGGCGTACCTGCTCCAGGGCAAGGCGCGGCTCTACCATGTGATGCAGGGTGCGAATCATGGTAGCAGCATCGAAAACCCCCGAACTGAAGGGCAGGTAGTAAATATCGGCGGCAACGTAACGGTAGCGTGGAGAATCGCCCAGCCGCTGGCGGGCTTGCTCCAGTTGTGTGTACGAGTAATCCACCAGGGTGATTTCTGCAAAGCCCTGATACCGGGGGGTGTTGCGACCGGCTCCTGCGCCCAGTTCCAGCAGACGCCTGCCGCCAGCGGGAAGAAGTCGCCGCAGGGCAACCGCTTCCACGGCGTCCTCGTAACGACGTTCCCCACGCTCCCAGAAAGAAGTCTGGTAGTCGGAACCTTCGTAATCACACACTGGAAAGGATTTCATGCTCCCGTTTCACTCCGCAGGTTAAGGGTACAAAAAGCGCCGGGCAGGTTTGCCGGCGGCACCCAGAGGGACCTCCTTACCGTTGCTTCCTCTCGGACCTGGCGGGGTTCGAAGGTTTCTGCCGCGCCGGTCCCGCCCGGACGCCTCGTAAGCATACCGCAGGAACGGGCTGGTGTCAAGTTGATTAACCGAAGCCGGGGACGGGATGCGGCTTACAAAGGGTTTCATATGCGGAAGTGCCGCCTCACATCCCGCTGATGGGAATGGGGGTGAAGACCAGGAAGAAAATGATGATTCCCAGAATTGCCAGCGCCTTGCGCGGCGGGTCTAAGGGGGTAATTTCATCCAGCGGCTCGGCGTAGGCTTTACCCAGCCACGAGATGAGTAACAGCCAGATGAGCCAGTTGATGGAAAGAAGGGACATGGCGAGCAAGATGCCCTGAATCCAGGGCAAAAGACGCATGGCGCGTTTGCGCCCGATCAGCACGTTGATCAGGTGACCGCCGTCCAGCGTGCCTGCCGGAATGAGGTTCAAAGCGGTGATGAGCAAACCGCCCCAGCCTGCCCATGCCACCGGATGCAAACTGACATCCACGCCGCCGTAAGGGGGCGGGCTGGCGGTAAAGAAATAACGAATCCAGTACAGTACGGGCGGCACACTGCCATAATCTGCCGGCGCAGGCAAAAGCATGCCAAAGCGCAGGTATTTCATCAGCAAATAGAGGATGGAATTGCCTTCCAGCGTCAGAGTGACCGGAGCAGTCAGGCGGTCCAGAAACTGCTGGAAGAACCCACCGCTGGAGGGCAGTTCCGGCGGAGGCGGGGGGAGAGTACTCAAATGGGAGAGCGAAAGCCCGATGCCCAGCACCAGCAACGAGACCACCAGCCCGGAAAGCGGTCCGGCAATGCCAATATCCAGCAGAACGCGCCGATTCTTAACGCGCCCTTTCATGTTAATCACCGCACCCAGAGTGCCGAACACATTGGGA
The DNA here is from genome assembly GCF_020723905.1 of Anaerolinea thermophila. Taxonomy (GTDB): domain Bacteria; phylum Chloroflexota; class Anaerolineae; order Anaerolineales; family Anaerolineaceae; genus Anaerolinea; species Anaerolinea thermophila_A. The sequence continues at coordinate 223,214 of NZ_DYHZ01000002.1, read as the reverse complement.
AACGGGATGAAATAGGGCAGGCTGACATTCACATTGTGATACCGCCCTATCAGATAATGCCCGAACTCGTGGGCTCCCATAATGGAGAGGATGGCAATGGCAAACGGCAACCCTGCCGAGAGGTATGCCAGCAACCCTGGCAGGAAACCGGGCGGCGGTTCCTGCGTTAATCCCATAGCGCCGCCAGTGTAAATCACGCTGATCAGCGTAAGGATGAACAGGATCAGGTTCAGCCGTCCGCTGGAGGGTTTGGGCTCAGGCTGGGCGGGGATGAAATACACCGCATGATGTCCATCTTCCATGCGGAAAACCGGCGTGAGCCGGTATGGGAACAGTGCTGCTTCCAACTGATCATACAGGCGGGCGGTATCATCGCCGAGCAACCTGCCGCGGTAGCGCACCACGAAACCTTCCTGGGTTGTGCCAAGAGTTTTATCTTCCACGCGCATCACGCGAGCAATCAGGACATCCAGTTCCTCAATCAAACCATTATCCATGGTTTCAATTATACTGGAATGCGAATTCGAATTCCGCTCGGGATATAATGTAATGGAAATTGGTCTACTCAGAAAGGCAAAATCACTATGCCTCCGCTTTTACAGGATGCCATTAACCTCATCAAAGCCGGGCAAAAGCAACAAGCCCGCGCCTTGTTGATGCAAATTTTGCAGAAAGAGCCAACCAGCGAAGCCGCATGGCTGTGGCTGACCGAATGCCTCAGCGATGATATTCAGCGCATTCAGGCGCTGGAAGTATGCCTGAAGTACAATCCTGACAGTGAAAAAGCCCGTAAAGCCCTGCAGGTCCTGCGGGAAAAATCCTCCTCTGCCCGACCGTCCACATCTCCGGCTCAACCGCCCGCCGCCGCGCCCAAAGCAGAAACGCCCGTTATTCCTCCAGAAGCGCAGGAAGGCATTTCCCTGCCCCCCACATCAACACAACCGGAAGCACGCCCGGTCGCTCCCTTTACAGCGCCTCCAGCGGGCGACATTGATCAGGAATTCATCAATTCGCTCATCGAAGAGAGCCGTGAAAGCGCCCCCCGGCTTAAGCCTGCTCCCAAAGAAGAAAAGCCTGCGGTGCCGCCTTTCATTCCCGTCCCGGCGGTGGAAGAAAGTCCTGCACAGGCGGAAATTCCTTCCGAAACTGCACCAGCCCCTGCCGACAGCGTGGTGAGCGCCTTCCGCAAGCCCGAGCGCCGCGGATTGTTTGGCAGAAGAGAAGCGCCTCCCCCACCTCGTTCTTCGAAGGGGGAGGAAGAAAGCCCAAAAACCAACTGGCTGACTATGTTTCTGCAGGTGGCACTATTCGTCCTTTTCGTCATGGCAATCATCACGGTCGTCGTGGTGACCGATTTGCCCTCGCAACTGCGCCAGAGTCTCATCCCCATTTCCAGCGGCAGAGCCACGGCGGTTCAGCCTACTGCCCTCCCGGCTTATGTGAATACTGCACCGCCTCCTACCAGCACACCCACTGTCATCCTGCAGTTCACCGCCACCCCCACGCTGACCCCTGCACCGCCGCTCCCCACCGGACAGGCTGGCAGTTCCTTCCCGGTGTACTTCAGCCCGCAGGCATTTTCTCTGCCATTGCCCCTGGCAGGACATACCGCCACCCGCCTGCAAGATGGGCGCCTGCTGATTGCCGGCGGGAAAACCCTGAGCGGGGTGACCATGAAAACTTTTCTGCTGGACAGTGACCGATCGGATGCGCGAGAAATCAATGCCCTGGTTGCCGCCCGCACTCACCACAGCGCTACCCTGCTGGAAGATGGACGGGTGCTGGCGGTTGGCGGAGAAAATGATACAGGCGTGGTCAAAACTGCCGACCTGTTCGACCCGGCAAGCGAGTCTTGGAGCACCCTGCTGCCCCTGTATGGGCATGGCGTGGGACACGTTGCCGTGCGTATGGATAACGGATGGGTGCTTCTTGCCGGTGGATGCGGACAGCAAGCCGTTGCCGAACTGTTCGACCCGGTCTCGATGACCTGGCAGGACGCCGGCGCTCCGCCGTATCCCCTCTGCCATGCCAGTGCCACTCGATTACCCGATGGACGGGTGCTGGTGGCTGGCGGTGAAGGCGAAGCGGCAGGCGGCGCACTGATCTACGACCTGAACACGCGTACCTGGACGTCTACCGCCCCTCTGAAAACGCCGCGCTGGCGCCATACGGCTCTGAGCCTGCCAGAAGGCGATGTCATCCTGTTTGGCGGCGAAAGCACCAGTGGACAATCCCTCAACGCGGTAGAGATTTACCGCTGGCAGGAAAACCGCTGGGAGAGTCTGGCGCCGATGAACGAAGGGCGCATCCAGCCGCAGGCAACCTTTCTACCCGATGGGCGCATTGCCGTGCTGGGCGGATATCAACAACAGGGGTTTGCCACCACGCTGGAGGTGTACTTTGCCGCCAGCGATGCCTGGAGCGCCGCCACCGCCATGGATGTGCCCTCGGCAGATTTCACCCTGACCTATTCGGAAGGCTGGGCGTATCTCCTACTGGGAGGGGAAAGCCCTGAGGGATTGCTCGACCGCAGAACGTGGCTGATCTTCTCCAACCCTTAAAAGAAAAGGCGGGGATGGATGGGAGTCGAACCCACCACGGCTCGCCACGCGACCCGTCAGCGGTTTTGAAGACCGTGAAGCCCACCGGGACTCAGCCATCCCCACCGTTAAGCATACTCGCACGCCCTTAAATTGGCAAGATTTACAGAAGGAAAGAAAACCGGACATAAAAACTCCGGAGAGGCACCTGAGCCTCTCCGGAGTTTTCCTTGAACTCGCTGGATTCACTTCTCTCCCAGCGGACGCAGGGTAGCCAGCCCATCATTGCGTGGTTTGATCTGCGGGGATCCGTAGTAGCCCACCGAACCGGCGCCGGAAATGCGCGTTTCCAGTTCTCCGGTCACCCACACGGTGACATTGCCGAGACCATCCACCCGCACCTGGGCACGCTCGGCGCGCAGGTCGCCGGCATCCAGCGTACCCGAACCACTGATCTCCACATCCAGTTCAGGAGCGGTGCCTGCCGCCGTAACCTTACCCAGACCTTCGATATCCACCTCCAGACGGTTTACCGCCAGACCTTTCAGCGAGAAATCACTGGCGCCTTCGATACGGATACTTAAGGCGTTGCCTTTCCACCCGTCCACCCGGATTGTGGACGCCCCGCTGGCTTCAATTTCGCTCAATGACTTCACCGTCAGGCGATAGCGGATGGTGCGGGAAGGCGAAATGCCCACGCCGGGTTGAATGCCCAGGATCAACTTCCCTGCCACAACCCGGCTGGTCAGGTAAGGCAGGAGGTTCTCATCCGTCTCAATGACCAGTTCTTCTTTGTCCCCCTGAACAAGGGTAACCTCGCTGGCGCCTTCCACCAGCAAACTGGAAACCCCGCGCACCTCACGAGTCTCGCTGGCGACCTGTCCGTTGCCGGAAATGACCTGGCTCATCCCCCCTTGCGAGGAGATTGAAGGTATGAACAGAAAGCCCGAGCGAACCGGCAGGCGCGCCGCCGCCCCCGTCCACACCGCCCACACGATGACTGCGGCAGTCATCAAACCCAGCGCCAGATTTGCCAGCGGGTACCGGTTTCCTATCAGCACCAGAAAGCCAATGACGACCAGGAACGCGGGCCAGAGGCGGAAGACCGCCGTAAGGTTTTCGGCAGGAAGGACACTGACCGAAACCAGCAACCACAGCACACCAAAGGTGATGAACATGAGGGGCCAGAAGAAGTCCCACTCACCGCCCGGTTCGCCGCGGCGCAGGATGTAGCGCGACAGCCGGATTGCCAGCAGGAGGACACCCAGCCCGGCAAGGATCAACGCCCAGAAGAGACCGCCGCCCAGCCGCGCCCCCACGCCAACCAGGCTGAAGAGCAGTTCAAAAATGGCGCCAAAAATGAGGAACAGAATGATGCCAACCTGCATGGTCTTCCAGCCAGAGCGGCGCAATTCCGGCAGGTTACTCCACAGACCGTAAATCAGCAAGCCAAAGCCCACCGCCACAATGATCAGCGCCCAGGCATACGCCCAGGTCTGATACAGGTTGAAGCGTTCCTGCACCCAGAAGATTGCCCCCAGCATGGTGACAATGCTGGCAGGGATTGCCAGCACGCCCAGCCCTCGCCCGCCCAGAAACATGACGAGAAAGAGCAAACCGCCAACCGCAACAATGCCAAGAGGCCAGGTGAGAGAAATCCCAGCCCAGCCCACAACCTCAAAAGTTAGAAATGCCAGTCCCAGAAGAATCAACAGGAGACTCAAAACAATGCGAGCACGGGTATCGTTCATCGGTATAAACTCCTCTCTGCGAACATTCGAATGAGCGCATGATGCCATTCATTTACTCTCTTTCAGTATACGGAAAAACGGGGAAAAAATTGCAGGCATCTGGGGTATTTCAGTCCCTCTTCCCGGACACATACGAAACCTGTGGTTTCACCTTGACAAACCAGCCTCCAAATTTTTATAATAAATCATATAAATTTTATCCAATTTAGCCTCGAAAGGAGGTTCCCATGTCAGAACAGTACGCTCACCCGGAAGTGCTGGTAGAAACCGGATGGTTAATGGAGCATCTCCAGGATCCGAAGATTCGCATTGTCGAATCCGATGAAGACCCGTTGCTGTACGAAACCGGACACATCCCCGGTGCAGTCAAGGTGGACTGGTTCACCACTCTGCAAGACCCGGTGCGCCGCGATTTTATCAATCAGGAGCAGTTCGAAGCCCTGTGTCAGAGCCTGGGGATTGCCAACGACACCACGGTGATCTTCTACGGCGATAAGAACAACTGGTTTGCCTGTTACGCTTTCTGGCTGTTTGAGTATTACGGACATGAGCACCTGCGCATCCTCAACGGGGGACGGCAAAAATGGCTTCAGGAAGCCCGTCCAATCACCCGCGAGGTGCCGGTGTACCCGCCCACCACATACCGCGCCAGACCGCCCAAGCCCGAGATCCGCGCCTTCCGCGAGGATGTCTTCCGTCACATCGAACAAAACGGCGCGCTGGTAGATGTGCGTTCTCCACAGGAATACACCGGCGAACTGCTCCACATGCCCAACTATCCGCAGGAAGGGGCGCTGCGCGGCGGCCATATTCAGGGAGCAGTCAACATCCCCTGGGCAATGGCGGTCAACCCTGAAGATGGCACTTTCAAACTCCCTCAGGCTTTGCGGGAACTCTATCAGAGCAAGGGAATCACCCCTGACCGTGAGGTGATTGCCTACTGCCGCATTGGGGAGCGCAGTTCGCACACCTGGTTTGTGCTGAAGTACCTGCTGGGATATCCGCAGGTGCGCAACTACGATGGCTCATGGACGGAATGGGGCAATCTGGTGGGCGCGCCCATTGAGAAGGGGGGCGGATGAACGAAACGCTCCCTGAACGCCTTGCCGAAATTGTAGAGGATTTCCGTCTGTGCCAGGGGCGGGAGAAACTGGAGTTACTGTTGCAGTACGCCGAGAGTTTACCGCCTCTGCCCGCCCATCTGGAAGGACGCCTCGATGCCATGGAATCGGTGCCGGAGTGTATGACGCCGGTTTCCGTGGCGGTAGAATGGCTGGCGGATGGCGCCGTATTTCATTTTGCCGTGCCCGCCGAATCGCCTACCGTGCGCGGCTATGCCGCCATCATTGCCGAAGGCCTGCGCGGTGCAACCCCTGAGGACATTCTGCACCTGCCCTCCGATTTTTACATGAGGATGGGGTTGCAGGAAGTGGTAACCTCTCAGCGGTTAAACGGCATGGCGGCAATTGTGGCGCATGTCAAACGGCTGGCGCTGGCACGTCTGGAAGAATCCCCGAGATGATCGTAAGCCTCCCCCGCAGTGCGGGGGAGGCTTCATTATGTTCAATTGTGAACGTTGTGTGCGGAAAATATGACAAATGGAAGGAAGACTTGTCTAACATTGTGATAAAATAAGCACAATTCTTTCCTTAAAGAGCGGAGGATTCATGACACCAGTTCTGCAGTTGAAGGGAATCACCAAGCGGTTCCCGGGCGTACTGGCGAATGATCACATCGACTTAACCCTCAATGAAGGCGAAATTCTGGCTTTACTCGGGGAAAACGGAGCCGGAAAATCCACATTGATGAACATCCTATATGGCTTGTATCAGCCGGATGAGGGTGAAATCTATGTGCGAGGCCAGAAAATAACCGTTCATTCACCACTGGATGCGATTCGAGCCGGGATTGGTATGGTGCACCAGCACTTCATGCTGATCCCGGTTTTTACTGTCACGGAAAACGTCATGCTGGGCGCCGAGACGGTGCGCATGGGCGATTTCCTGGACCGTGAAAAGACGGCTCAGCGCATCCGCGAGATTTCCGAACGCTATCACCTTGAAGTGGACCCGTACGCCTACGTGCGCGATTTGCCGGTAGGCGTGCAGCAGCGTGTGGAAATCATCAAACTGCTATTCCGCGAGGCGGACATCCTCATCTTCGACGAGCCGACCGCCGTGCTTACCCCGCAGGAAGCCGATGAACTGTTCGTGATCATGCGCGAACTGGTCAAACAGGGCAAGTCCATCATCTTCATTACCCACAAACTGCGCGAGGTGCTGGAAATTTCCGACCGCATCATGGTCATCCGGCGCGGCAAAGTGGTAGGTGAAACCACCCCCGCCGAAGCCGACAAAGCCAAACTGGCAGAGATGATGGTAGGGCGCACCGTGCGCCTGGAAGTGGAAAAGGAAATCGCCAAAGCCGGTGAAGTGGTGCTGGAAGTCAGGGATCTGGTGGTTGCCGACGCACAAAAGCAGATTACCGTGGACGGGGTCAGTTTTGATGTGCGTGCAGGTGAGATTCTGGGCGTGGCTGGCGTGCAGGGCAACGGGCAAACCGAACTGGTGGAAGCCGTGACCGGCTTGCGCCATCCCATTTCGGGCACCATCCGTCTGCTGGGCGAGGATGTAACCCACGCCACCCCGCGCAAAATTACCGAACTGGGGTGCGCGCACGTTCCTGAAGACCGCCAGCGCGATGGGCTGGTGTTGACCTTCCCGGTCTCTGATAACATTGCCCTGTGCACGTACTACAAACCGCCCTTTGCCCGCGGCATCCGCATTCAGGAACAGGAGATTCTCAAGACTGCCGAAAAGTTAATCCAGGACTTTGACATCCGCACACCGGGACCGCTGGTGAACGTGGGCAATCTCTCGGGTGGAAATCAGCAAAAAGTCATTGTTGCGCGGGAGTTCTCGCGCCCCATCCGTCTGCTGGTGGCATCCCAACCCACGCGCGGTCTGGATGTGGGCTCCATTGAGTACATTCACAAGCGCATTGTCGAAAAACGCGATGAGGGCTGTGCGGTGTTGCTGGTTTCGTCTGAACTGGATGAAATCATGGAACTGTCCGATCGCATTGCCGTGATGTACCGCGGCAAAATCGTGGCAATTGTACCTGCCGAGCAAGCCACCAAGAACTACATTGGTTTGCTGATGGCAGGCGTCAGTCCGGAACAGGCAGGCGCCCCGCAGGTTGGGGAGCGCGTCGTCGAATCAACCTTGTGACACGGGGTGGATCGTGAGCGAAAACAAGCCGAAACAAGATGCAGGAAAAGTTTTTTTAGAGGAAGTCACCGGGCAGTCCGAAGAAGCCCAGCGAATAAAAGGCTGGCGTAAAACCGGGCGCACACTGGTGGTTCCTCTGCTGGCGATCTTCACCGGTCTGGTCTTTGGCGCGATCTTTATTGTGGTGACCAGTGAAGACGTGTATGCCGCCTTCCGCGTGTCGTTTGGCTCGGGAATGGCGACGGTCTGGAAGACCATCATCCAATCCTATCAGGCACTGTTTACCGGCGCACTTGGGGACCCGGCGCGCATCATCTCGGCGTTGCAGTCGGGTAACCCGCTGGAGATTCGCCGGGCAGTGAACCCCATTCTGGAAAGTCTGGTCAACGCCACGCCGTACATTTTTGCCGGTCTGGCGGTGGCGCTGGGCTTCCGCTCGGGGTTGTTCAATATCGGCGTGGAAGGACAGTTGTTCATCGGCGCCGCAGCGGCAACCGCGGTGGGCATCTTTGTAAAGGGACTGCCTCAAATCATCCATGCACCACTGGCGTTTCTGGCAGGCGCGCTGGGAGGAGCACTGTGGGGCTTTATACCCGGCTGGCTCAAAGCCAAAACCGGCGCTCATGAGGTGATCAACACCATCATGATGAACTGGATTGCCTTCCGCCTGACCGAATGGCTGTTGTCCGGTCCGCTGACCCGTCCGGGGTCGGGTGGTCTGCCCATCAGTCCCATCATTGAAAAGTCGGCAGAAATTCCGCAGTTCTTCCCGCCGCCCATCCGTTTCCACCTGGGCTTTTTCATTGCCCTGGCGTTTGCCTACGCCGTGCACTGGTTGCTCTTCAAGACAACCTGGGGATTTGACCTGCGCACCGTCGGGGCAAACCCGAATGCGGCAAAATACGCCGGGATGAACATTACCAAGAACATTGTGCTGGCGATGACCCTCTCCGGCGCGCTGGCAGGCATGGCGGGCGCCAATCAGATTTTGGCGGTCAACCGCAGTATGGCGCTGGGGCTTTCGCCGGGTTACGGCTTCGACAGCATTGCGCTGGCACTGCTGGGCAACAGCACGCCGATGGGCGTGGTGCTGGCTTCGCTGTTGTTTGGCGCTTTGCGCAACGGCGCCACCCGCATGGAATTGCTGTACATTCCCAACGATATTATTTCCATCATTCAGGCGCTCATCCTGGCATTTGTGGCGGCTCCTGCCATCATCCGCACCATTTACCGCATCCGTGTTCCCAAAGAAGCAGAAGAAGCCGTCTTTACCGGCAGTTGGGGAGGAGGGAACAAGTAAATGGCTACTTCAACAATTGTCATTCACCGCAAAAAAGTGGAGGTCATTTCCCCCACCCGACAGCGTGCCACCGGCATCATTGAAATTTTGCTGGGGGTGTTGATCTTCCTGTTCTTCCGCCGCACCGAACCCGGGATGGTGGCGCGCTTTGTGATGACCCCCGGTGGGTTGGATCGCGGTGCGGCACCGGACTGGCTGATTCCGGCGTACAGCACCCTGCTGGTGCTTGCCATTCTCACCGTGATCCTCGGGCTGGTTCAGGTCTGGCGTGGATTCGGACGCTGGATGAATCTGGTGTTGAGTGTGGTGGTGGGGTTGACGGTTTTCTCCTTCCTCACCTGGGCTACAGCAGGTAAATCGCTCAATCTGGTGGGGATGCTCAGTGCGGCAATCCTGCTGGGCGTGCCGATTATCCTCGGAGCGTTCTCGGGAGTGCTCTCCGAACGCGCGGGTGTGGTGAACATCGCCATTGAAGGCATGATGCTCATGGCGGCAATGGTTGGCGCGCTGGTGGGAAGCGTGACCAAGAACATGTGGGTGGGCTTGCTGGCAGCCATGCTCTCCAGCATGCTTCTGGCGCTCATTCACGGGGTGCTCTCCATCCACTACAAAATCAACCAGATTATCTCCGGCACGGTCATCAATATCTTCTCTGCCGGACTGAGTTCCTATCTCTCGGCAAAGTTCCTTCAGACCTACCAGCAGTTGAACAATCCACCCATCTTTCCGCGCATTCCCATCCCCCTGCTGGCGGATATCCCGGTGATTGGACCGCTGTTCTTCAACACCAACCTGTTTGTTTACATCATGCTCATTTCGCTGATTGTCATCCAGGTGGCGCTCTTCTCCACCCGCTGGGGCTTGCGCCTGCGCGCGGTAGGCGAGCATCCCAAAGCCGCCGATACGCTGGGTATTAACGTGTTCGCCACCCGCTACATGGCCGTCCTGCTCAGCGGGTTGATGGCGGGAATTGGCGGTGCTTTCTTCACTCTGGGCTCGGTAGGACGCTTTGACGAGATGATGACCGCGGGCAAAGGCTTCATCGGTCTGGCGGCGATGATTTTCGGCAACTGGACGCCGCTGGGCGCTTTTGGAGCGGGCTTGCTCTTCGGGTTCGCTGACTCGGTAGCCACCAAACTGACCATTCTCGGCACCGGGATTCCCACTCAGTTCATGGCAATGGCTCCCTACATCGTCACCATGATTGTCCTTGCGGGCGTAGTGGGACGCGGTCAGATGCCTGCCGCCGATGGCACGCCGTACGAAAAAGAGTAATTCCACACACACAGACAAAAAGGGCTGGCGTATGCCAGCCCTTTTTGTGTCGGAACATCAGCAGTCCGCTGAATCAGAAAATGACCCTTTTTTTCACCCTTGAGAGGCGCCCAGAATCAGGTATACTCGGCGCATGATGAATCTGGATCGTGAAGTTTTTGATTTTCCAACGGTAATCCCGCTCAAGGTGATCGGGCGCAACGAACAGGACTTTGAAGCCTTTGTGATTGCCCTGTTCCAGAAGCACCTCGACGAGGGAGATATCCAGAAGGTGGAGACACGCCTCAGCCGCGAGGATCGTTATCTCTCGGTCACCGTGTCGTTCACGGCTTCCTCGCGGGTGCAGTTGAACGCCATTTACGCCGAACTGCAAAGCCAGCAACGGGTCCTGATGGTGATTTGACATGTGGCGGTCGAACGCGCTCTTGCTGGTGGTCACCGCCATCTGGGGCATGGGATTCGTCGCCCAGCGCGTGGGCATGGAACACGTGGGTGTGTTCACCTACAACACCCTGCGCTTCGGAATGGGCGTACTGGCGCTCTTCCTGTTCCTTCCGCTGGTGCGTCGGTTTGAACCGCTGCGTGTACAGTCAAGTGCCCGCACGGTTTTGAAAGCCTCTCTGCTGGCGGGGGTGCTGTTATTCATTGCCTCTACCCTGCAAACAGAAGGACTGGTGTACACCACCGCGGGCAAAGCAGGGTTTATCACCGGTCTGTACGTGGTGCTGGTGCCTGTGCTGGGTTTGCTGTGGCGTCAGCGCACCCACCCGGCAACCTGGATGGGCGCTGTGCTGGCAGTGGCAGGGTTATACCTGCTCAGCGTCAACGAAGCCTTGCAGATTTCCCGGGGCGACTGGCTGGTGCTGGCAAGCGCGTTCTTTTGGGCGGCGCACATTCAGGCACTGGGTTTTCTAACCCGCAGAGCCGACCCGGTGCACATTGCCATCGGGCAGTTTGTGGTGGTCACTTTGCTCAGTCTGCCCGGCATGCTTGGGATGGAACACCCGGCACTGGCAGACATTTCCGCCGCCAGCGGCGCCATTCTCTACGGCGGACTGATGGTCGTGGGGGTGTCCTTTACCCTGCAGGTCATCGCTCAACGCGAGGCGCACCCCGCCCACGCCGCGGTGATTATGGTCTCCGAAGCGGTGTTCGCGGTGCTGGCAGGCTGGCTGCTGCTGGGCGAGCGTCTGTCCATGCGCGGCATTGCCGGTTGTGTACTGATGACCGCCGGGATGGTGCTTTCGGCGCTGGCGCCTTACCTGCACGCCAGAATGGAAACCCCCACCCTGCAGAATCAGCCCGTGATTGAGGCAGGCAAAGAGCGATAGGTTCGAGAAACCCCTTACAATCTCACCATAAAAAAATGGCTTCGGCAGGTCCAGGAACGTTCGAAGCGCGCCAGTCCGATCAACTCAGCATGGCGGGCATACCGTCATTCGAGGTATCCTGAATGAAACGCTCGATGCGCTCGGTAGCGGCGTCCACTTCCTGATCAATCAAAATCACATGGCTGGAATGCTCGAACCATGCCAGCGACTTATAAGTCGAAGAAACACGATCCAGAATGATCTTCCCTGCATCGGGGTGAACGGTGGTGTCGTGGCGCCCCATCAGCACCAGAACAGGCTGAACAATTTCTGGAAGGCGGCGCTCCACCTCTTTCTGGAAGAGGAATAACTGTTGCACACCTTTGAGCGGATTGACGGGATACCCCTGCCAGTGCGAATCGGCATCCAGCCCGCCTTTGGGAACTGCGGGGGTGAACAGACTCAACACCGGCAACAGGGCTTTCTGCACAGGAGAAATTTGCAGGCGGATGGCAGGAGCTGAGGCGATGACTCCCTCGGCTTCGCGGTGTTCCGCCGCCAGAGCCAACGCCACCAGCGCGCCCATCGACTCGCCCAGCAAATAGACCTTCTGACAGGTTTTCCGCAATTGCTGATAGGTTTCCTCCGCTGCGGCAACCCAGTCCTGCCAGCGGGTGCGGTTGAGGTCGTCGGGGTGTGTGCCGTGACCGGGCAATAGCGGCGCGGCAACCGTGTATCCGCGCGGATGCAGGCGCTCGGCAACCATGCGCACCTCCACCGGCGTGGCGGTGAAGCCATGCACCATCAGAATGCCAATCGGACCAGCCTGCCAGAAAAATGGCTCACCGTTCAGGTGCGGGTTGTGCAGATTGGGATTGGGTTGGGTCATGCGTGTTCCTCCATGGGGATTCATGCCTGAGGTAAAATCATCACTTTCCGGACACCTTCAGCGCCCTGTTCCATTAACTCACAGCCGTGCAGAAAATCAGCCAGTGGCAGGCGGTGCGAGATGAGATCATCCACACGCAGGGCGCCGCTCTGCAACAGCCTCACCGCCTGATAGGAATTACGCTTTGAGGTAAATGATCCCATCACGGTCAAGCCTTTGCGGAAGATTTTGAACGGCTCCAGAGTCATGGTGGCATCGGAGCGCGGCACGCCAAACCACAACACCCTGCCGCCCGGGCGGACAAAATCCAGCGTGCGGGTCAGCACCGCAGGGACACCGGTCGCGTCAATGACGGCATCAAAGAAATCCAGCGGCAAATCGTCCAGACTGCTCAGGGCTTGATCGGCTCCGGCTTCGGCGGCAAACATCAGACGGGCAGGGTTGCGCTCTACCACGGTGATGTGCGCCGCGCCCTGCAAACGCACCACGCGCATCAACTGTACGCCAATGGGACCGGCGCCAATGACAAGCAGATGGTCGCCCATGCGGGGAGCCAGGTTTTCCATGCCGTGCAGGACACAGGAGAGCGGCTCCATGAAAGCGGCTTGCTCGGCAGGCAAGTCGCCCACAGGAAAGGCGGCTTTTTCGGGAACCACCGCGTACTCCGCCATGCCTCCCGGCAGAGTCACGCCGGTAGCCTGCCAGTTGCGGCAGAAATTCTGGCGATTGTTCAGGCATTCCTCACAGGCATCGCATGAGATGTTCGGTTCCACAGCAACCCGCTCGCCCACGCGAAAACGGGTGACGCCTTTGCCGGTCTCAACCACCGTGCCCGCAAACTCGTGACCGGGGATAACCGGATACGTTCCCATGTACTCCCCACGCAGAATGTGCAGATCTGTACCGCAGATGCCCGAGGCTTCCACACGGATGAGGATTTCTCTATCGCCGGGACTGGGGATGGGAATCTCGGAAATTTCCACCTGATTGGGCTGAACGATGCGAACGGCTTTCATGAGCAACCCTCCATGGAATGGTCTTGTGAAAGATTGTATCCCAATTCCGGGCATAAATAAAAGGAAAAAAAGCAGGAACAAGCGTGGTTTTCTTCCGGTAAAAATTCTGTTATACTGAGGAGGGATTTCCCATCTTTTTTATTTACAGGGATTGAGTCCGCACCTTACGGGTGGATTGAGTATTTTCTCTCCAAAAAAGGTCCTTTCCCCCCAGAAACGAAATTCCTCCCTGTCGGTACGGACATTCCCTTTCAGACCACTCTGGAAGGGATACCTGTTTTGTTTCAGAAAGGAGTCCTTTATGAAAGGTCCTCAAAAAGTCTGGTGGCTGATGCTGATTTTCCTGCTGGGAATGGTGTCCTGTGCGCCGCGCTCCGGCGTTGAAACGCCCCCCCTGCCGACCGCATCGCCGGAAGGGGCAAAGGGTCTCCCGCAGTGGAAGGTGCGCCTGACGCAGGCAGGAGGATTTGCCGGCGTGTCCCGTCGCGTGGAACTGGACAGCACCGGCACGCTGACGGTCAGCGATGAAAATGCGGCGCGCATCATAACCTCTACGCTGTCTGAGAAAGAGTTAAAGGAAATCTCCGCTCTGGTGCTTGAGGCGCGTGGGGAAGAGTCAAAGCCCGCGCCGCCCGGATCAGCCTGCCGCGACTGCTTTGAATACACCCTTACCATTGAGCGTGATGGGGAGCGAATCCAGGTGCGGGCGGACGATTTAACCCTGGACCAACTTCCTCTCGAGCCTTTAATTTCCCGTTTGCTGGAACTCCAGGAAAAAGCACTTTCCGGAAAATAACCTTTATCCCCTTAATGGAGAGGTCGTTTTATGAATTTGTTTTCCTTTTCAGGTGTAAGGCGCGCCATGTGGCGCATTGTAACGGTTGGTATGCTTGCAGCGACTGCGCTGGGAACAGGCTTGATGCGCGCTCAGGCATCTGGACTGACAGCAACCGCTCCCGCGCAGTGCCTGCCTCAGGGGCAAAGCCAGATGACTCTGAATCGCGAGAGCGGGCTGGTGCGCTTCATCGGAACAGATGAAACCCGTCCCATTCCACAACCACAGGCACTCCCCGCATCCGCCACCCCGGAGATGGCGGCGCGGGCATACCTGCAAACCTGCGGATCGCTGTTCGGGCTGAAAGACCCGGCATCTGAACTCACCCTGATGAGCAGTGAACCGGCAGAGAACGGCGGCGGGGTGGTGCGTTTCCAGCAGAGGGTACAGGGCGTACCCGTATTGGGCGGGGAACTCTACGTCCATACCACTGCCCGCAACGAGATTCTGGTCGTGGGCGGAGAGGTGTTTTCTGATCCCGGTGTAAAGATCACCCCGGCGTTTGCGGCGGAAGAAGCCAGTGAGAAAGCCCTGGCAGGTGTGGCGCGCAAATATGGGCTGGAGGCTGCAACGCTGACCACTTCCGAGCCAGAGTTGTGGATTTATGACCCTGCCATACTGGGCGGGCGCGGCATCCCCATCCCCCGTCTGGTGTGGCGCATGGATGTGATTCCCGCCGCAGAACTCCTGCCCATCCGGGAACTGGTGCTGGTGGATGCCCGGACCGGTTTCGTAGCGCTCTCGTTCAATCAGATGGACACGGCGTTGAACCGACGTATTTACGATAACAACAACGTGCGCAGCAGTTCATTGCAAAACCCCGCCAACCTCAAACGCACCGAAGGGCAGGCGGCAACCGGTATCCAGGACGTGGACAAAGCCTATGACTATGCCGGGGATGTTTATTCCTTTTACATGACCTACCACAGCCGCGACAGCCTTGACGGCGCGGGGATGGCGCTCATCTCCACCACCCGTTACTGCCCTACCTCAACAAGCACGGGCTGTCCATATGTGAATGCCTTCTGGAACGGCGCACAAATGGTATATGGAGACGGCATGGTCGTGGATGATGTGGTGGCACATGAAATGACCCATGGGGTTACTGATTTCACCTCGCGCCTGTTTTACTATTATCAGTCCGGGGCAATTAACGAAGCCTTTTCAGATATCTGGGGCGAATGGATTGACCAGACCAACGGCAAGGGCAACGATACTGCCGGAGTGAAGTGGATATTAGGCGAAGATCTTTCCATCGGTGCCATCCGCAGCATGAGCAACCCACCCGCCTACGGCGACCCCGACCGCATGACCAGTCCCAATTACACCTGCGATCCTGATGAGCAAGATAACGGCGGGGTGCATACCAACAGCGGTGTGGCAAACAAAGCCGCCTATCTGATCACCGACGGCGGTACGTTCAACGGCAAGACGATCACCGGACTGGGTATTGCCAAAGCAGCGCGCATTTTCTACAAAGCCCAGACCAGCCTGCTGACTTCTGCCAGCGACTACCTCGACCTGTACAACGCACTCCAGCAAGCCTGTACCCTGCTGGTGGGGACAAACGGAATCACCTCTGCCGACTGTACACAGGTCAAGAACGCGCTGGATGCGGTAGAGATGAATCAACAACCCATCGGGTGTTCCGCCCCTGAAGCGCCGGTTTGCACCAGCGGCTTCCCTGTGGATCTGTTTAAGGATGATCTGGAAAACCCATCCAGTGGGAAGTGGACGACATCCAGCCTCACCGGCGGGAATTACTGGTACTACCCGCAGAATCCCAACGCTTTATCCTTCGACGCCACCTACGCTACCAGCGGAGTGACCAATTTCTGGGGCTATAACTACGGGAATACCGCCAGTTACGCCATTGCCATGACGTCCAGCGTATCCCTGCCAGCCGGAAGCACCCCATACCTCTATTTCAAACATGCCTATGGATTTGAAGATGATTCCAGCGCGGCATATGATGGCGGAGTGATCGAGTACAGCACCAACGGCGGCGCCACCTGGATAGATGCCTCGACGCTCTTCACCCACAACGGCTACAATGGCACCATTTCCGCCTCGTATGGCAACCCTCTGGGAGGCAGACAAGCCTTTGTGCGCGAGAGCAACGGCTACATCTCCACCCGTCTCAATTTGAGTTCGCTGGCGGGGCAAAACGTGCGTTTTCGCTTCCGCATTGGCACAGATAGTAGCAATGGCGACTACGGCTGGTTCATTGACGATATTCGTATGTACACCTGCGTAACCTCACTGCCCAATAAAGTGTATCTGCCAGTGCTCCAGCGCTGAAAGTGTTTCGGAACAAAACAGGCTCTCCATCCTCTCAGGGGAGCCTGTTTTGATGTCCTGTTACGGAAAACTGTTGCGTTAGAAAAACACCTTTACCAGTTTAAGCGCCTTTTGCTTCCACGGAACGCGGTGAGTGACGCCCTCGCCGCTGTGGACAAGACTGTCCTTGTTCGCCAGATACCAGCGGTAATTGCGCAGGAGAGCGTCCCGGTTGGAGTATCTGGGCTGGAAATTCAACACCCGCCGGGCTTTTTCGATGGAGACAAACGAATCTTTTGAAGCCGTCTCGTAAATCCAGGGGTAGAGCGGGGAAAGATTCAGGGCTTCCAGGATTTTGAGCGCCAGCACCACCGGTCCTGCCGGGAAGGGGATGATGCGCTTGCCAAAGCCGGCTTCGTCCAGCACCGCCTGATAGTCCTGCCGCATGGTGGTGAATTCTGCCGCGCCGATATTAAACGTATCGTTGACCTTCTGCTCATCCAGCGTCATACAGGCGTAAATGGCATCGCACAGGTCTTCCACATCCAGCAGTTGGTAGCGATTGTTCCCCGAGCCAATCATCGGGAAGTTTTTACCCTCGCTTGCCCATTCGTAAAAGATGGCAAACACCCCCAGCCGTTCCGGTCCGATGAAGGATTTGGGACGTAAAATCGGCACACACATACCCTTTTGACGGAACTCCAGACACACTTCCTCGGCTTCAATTTTGGCTTTGCCATAGGGTCCGACCCCGATCAGCGGGTCATCCTCATACAGCGGATGATGATCGGGCACACCATAGACTGCCGTACTGGAGATGTGGATAAAGCGTTGAACCCCCAGCGCGTGCGCCTCTTCCAGGAGGATACGAGTCCCGACCACATCGGTGGTGTAAATCTCTTCCGGGGGGTAGAGCGGAAGCGCCGCGGCAGTATGAATGACGATCTCAGCGCCTGCCATGCTCCGGCGCACTGCCTCACGATCGCGAATATCGCCCTGATAAAAGGTAATACGGTCACGTTCGGGATAGTTAAATTCCACCCGATCAATGCCGGAGATGCGGGTATACCCTTTCTGCAAAAGGTAACGCACCAGATTAATGCTTAAAAAACCGCTAATGCCGGTAATGTAAATGTTCATATCCTGTCCTTCCTCCATTATTTGGATAGGCTGATTGTACCTAAAAACCGGAAAACCAATCCCCTTGAAAACGTTTTCCGCGAAAATGTGAAAACATTCCCATGCCAATTTTCTCCCCAATCCGGGGTAGTCATGCTATATTATAGGAATATGGCAAATGGGCGTGATCGCATCTTACTCGTCGAAAGCGATCCTGTTGTGGCAGACCTGATCGGCAGACAGGCGCTCCAATCGGTGGGATATCAGGTGGTGGTGGTGGGCGATGGCAATTCCGCCATTGCCCGCGCCGTGCAATGGAACCCCGATCTGGTACTGGCTAACCTTAATCTGCCGGGGTTGAGCGGCAAAGACCTGATGGTTGCCCTGCAGGCTCAGGGCTTACAGATGCCCGTGATCCTGCTGGCAAACCGCGGGCAGGAAGCCGATATCGTGCAGGCATTCCGTCTCGGAGCAACCGATTATCTGCTTCTGCCGGTTCGGGAAGCCGAAGTAGTCTCGGCGGTAGAACGCGCCCTCAAACAGGTGCACGAACGCCGCGAACGAGAGCGCCTGCAACAACAACTCCAGCAAACCAATCAGGAACTGCAACAGCGAGTGCGCGAATTGACCACCATTTACTCCGTTGGAAAGGCGGTCACCTCCATCACCGACCTTTCCCTGCTGATGGATCGCATCCTCGAAGGAGCGGTGACCGTGACCCAGGCGGATGTGGGCTGGTTTCTCCTGCGCGACGAGGATAGAAAACCCTTTGTGCTGGTCGCCAGCACCAACCTGCCCAATTCACTGGGAGCGGTGCGTGGCAAGCCCTGGGATGATTCAATCAGCGGGCTGGTTGCCATGTCGGGCGAGCCGTTAAGCATTCACGGCGAGCCGCTCAAGCGGTTTAAAATCTCCAGTCTGGGGCAGGCAGCCCTGATTGTGCCCATCAAAGCCGTGTCCAGAGCGCGCCGCCACGTGGTAGGCTTGCTGGTGATGATGCGTCGCGCTGCCACTGCCTTTAGCGCCAGCGAACAGCATCTGCTGGAAGCCCTGGCAGACTACGCCTCGATTGCCCTGACAAACGCTCACCTCTTCCGCGCCGCTGAAGAGCGCGCCCGCTCGCTGGAACTGCTGGCACAAAATGCCCGGATCGGCGAGCGCATCAACTACGATATTCTCAACACGGTGCGCGAGTCCATGGCATCGCCAATTGCCGCCGCGGCGGATGCCCTGAACAAACTGGGTAAGGATCCCACCGCACGCTGGCGTCCTGACCAGAGGCAGTTGCTCTCCACCATTCAGGAAAAACTGGATGTTCTGCACCAGATTGTGGAAGCCATTCCTTCCCCACCCACCGGCGAGGCGCGTTCGACGCCGGTCAAACTGAACGACCTGATTCGTCAATCGGTCAGCCGCGCGCAGAAACTGGCACAACCCAACCGCCTGACCCTGACCACCGAACTCCCCCCGGAAACCGTAGCGGTGAACGTGGAAGCCAGTCTGCTGGAACCGGTGCTCGACAGCGTGCTGGCAACCGCCATGCGCCTGAACGATTCAGGCAGTCCGCTGGTCATCCGCCTGGAACGGGAGAAAGACGGAAGCGCGCATTTACAGGTGCGCGTTTCCGGGGTAGTTCTGCCGCCAGCAGACATTGATCGGGTGATGAACGATACCCACCCGATGACTGCTCCCTCTGCGCCGCGCTTCAGCGGGCTGGGCATCCGGATGAAATTAATACAGGAAATCCTCAGCCGACAGAACGCAAAGATCTGGCTGGAAAGCCAGAGCGGAAAAGGCACGGTTTTCCATCTCTCATTGCCCTCTGTACCTCATTTTTCGGGTAAGCCATAAAGCATGTTGCCTCAAACGACCGAAACGATTTTAATTGCCACCCCCAATCCGCAGGTGAACTTCCTGCTGGAGCGCATGATTCGCTCGATGGGGTACGGCGTGTTCATCTGCGCCGACCGTGCCAGTCTGAAGAGTATCCCCTCTGGACTGGCTCCCACCATGATCTTCGTCTCTGAGAAGATGGACGGCGAGAGCGCCGAAATGGAAACGGCGCAGGAACTTGCCTACCGCTTCCCTGCCGCACCGGCAGTGTTGTTCGTGGAACGGGATCAGCCGGAAAAACTCAAAGCCGCCATGCGGTTGGGGTTTATTGATTATCTTTCTCTGCCCTTACGCACCGATGACATTCTGCGGGTGCTTCGCCATGCGCTGGAAATTGGCAGGTTGCGCCGGGAAGCCATCTTAATTGAAACCCGCCGCGCCACCGCCAGTTTGCAACAGCGTCTGGATGAACTTGAAACCCTTGCCCGCCTCGGGCGCACGGTGGTCAGTTCGCTGGATCTGGATCATGTCCTCGGCGCTGTGGTGGATGCCGCCGTGGAAATGACCGGGGCTGAAGAAGGCAGTCTGTTAATGCTCGACCCTGCGACGGGGGAACTGTACATGCGGGCAGCACGTAATTTTAATGAAGATTTCGTGCGCACCTTCCGCCTTCCGGTCAAGGATACGCTGGCAGGCACGGTTATCCGCACCGGGCAACCCGTCCTGCTGGATGACAGCACCCCGCAAAAAATCAAGACCACCTATCTGGTGCAGAGTTTACTGTATGTACCGCTGGCGGTTCACGGGCACACCTTTGGCGTGCTGGGCGTGGATAACCGTCAGCGCGGCACCTCATTCAGCGAGCATCATCTGAAACTGCTGGGGGCGCTGGCTGAGTTTGCCACCATTGCCATCGAAAATGCCCGCCTTTACACTGAAACCATCGCCGAACGGCGCAAACTGGAAACCGTCCTCACCAACGTACAGGACGGGGTAGTGCTGATGGACCGGGAAAAACGCCTTCTGCTGGTCAACCAAACCGTGCGTCAGGCGTTCTCCCTGCCCGAAAACCATCTGGTGGGGCGCTCATTCCGGGATGTCTTCACCCATCCTGCCCTGCTGGAACTGCTGGAGGGACTGGATAACGGCACCGACCGCACCGAACTGCAGGTGGAAGACGGCAGATATTTCGCCGTGCGGGCTTCTCCCATCCCCGAAGTGGGAACTGCCCTGACGTTTTCGGACATCACCAACCTGAAGAAACTGGATCAGATCAAGAGCGATTTTGTCCATACCGTTTCACACGATTTGCGCTCGCCGCTGACCGCCATCCTGGGGTATGTGGAACTCATCGAACGGGTGGGAACGGTCAACGACCTGCAACGGGATTTCATCCGCCGTATTCAGGTCAGCGTGCACAACATCACCAGTCTGGTGGATGATTTGCTCGATCTGGGACGCATCGAAGCCGGTTTCGACACCCGCAAAGAGCCGGTGGCGCTGGATACCATCATCCGCTACAGCGTCGAGGGCTTCAAGAAAGCCCTGGGAGAAAAGGGACACACTCTGCAACTGGATCTGCCCGCTCAATCCCCCAGTTTGCTTGCCAACCCGGTGCAGATGCGCCAGATGGTGGACAATCTGCTGGATAACGCCATCAAGTACACGCCGCAAGGTGGCAGAATTCAGGTCTCTCTGCGAGTGGAGGGCAACCAGTTGCTCTTCCAGGTCTCCGATAACGGCATCGGCATTCCCCCCATTGACCTGCCCTACGTCTTCGACAAGTTCTACCGCGCCAGCAACGCCGCTCCAGACGTCTCTGGTACGGGGCTGGGGCTGGCAATCGTAAAATCCATTGTCGAGGCGCACGAAGGGCGCATCTGGGTGGATTCGGCGGTAGGCAGCGGTTCGACTTTTACCGTGGTACTCCCTTTGAGCGGAGGATAAATACCGTTCTATGAGCATCTTTGATGGCCAGCGGTTGGATAACCGCACCTTTAAATTAGACATCGAGCGCATGCGCCGCGGCTGGTACAGCGACAAGTACTTCGTCAACATTGCCGTGATGCTGAACGAACTGTCCCGCCGCAAAGTTCTGTACCGCGGCGACAAACCCAACCTGCCACCTCACATGGCGCCTAACGATTTACCAGTGGGCGATATCGAGGTGGAGATGCAGTGGTTCACCCGCCGACCGGGCACAACCATTGTGGTCGGCGTGGATAAAGCCCTGACCATGCTCCGTCACTGCACCGGTTACTGGGAAGGCGACCATTTCGTGGATACCCATGAGCAACTGGAAGTCTGGGCTGTGCATGACGGCTCGCTGGTTCATTATAACGGCGACCCGCTCAACATCACCCCGGTAATGCGCGTACGCGGGCGCTACCGCGATTTTGCCATGCTGGAAACGCCCACCCTGGGCATCCTCACCCGCGCCAGCCGGGTAGCCACCAATGTGTACGAAACCCTTATCGCCGCACGGGGCAAGCCAGTGTTGTTCTTCCCCGCACGCTTCGATGTGCACGAAGTCCAGGCGGCAGATGGGTATGCCTACAACATTGCCGTCCAGCGCTTCAACATGGATTACGCCAGTACGCTGGGACCGTTTGTCTCCACCGATGCGCAGGGCGACTGGTGGGGCGGGTACGGCGGCGGGACCATTGCCCATGCCGCCATTGCCTGTTTTCTGGGCGATACTGCCGAAGCCATGCTGGCGTTCTCTGAAGTGTTGCCCAAGAGCATCCCGCGCATTGCGCTGGTGGATTTTAACAACGACTGCGTGGGCGATTCCCTGCGGGTGTGCCGCAAGATGTTCGACCGCTACCGTGCGCTGATTGAAGCAGGGAAACCGGACGAGGCGGAACGCTATCGCCTGTATGGGGTGCGCCTGGATACCAGCGGCAGTTTGCGCGATATCTCCGTGCCCCCTCTGGGCGATCCGGATCTGGACCTGGGGGTCAACCCCCGCCTGGTGTTCCTTGTACGGCAGGCGCTGGACAGCGCCGCCGAAACCTGGGATGTGCCGCCCGAATGGGTGGAACGCGCCCGCGAGTACTGCCGTGGAGTGAAGATCGTCGTCTCCGGCGGTTTCAATCCGGATAAAATTCGCCGTTTTGAGAAACTGGGCGTTCCAGTGGATATCTACGCGGTGGGTTCATCGCTTTTCAACAACCATGGTCCCACTGTTACCGACTTTACCGCCGACGTGGTGCGCGTGAAAGTACACGGCGAATGGGTCGACATGGCAAAAGTCGGGCGCCGTCCGCGCGACAACCCCGAAATGGAACGCGTCTGGTAAGCGGTGGACATGTTATAATCCTGAAATATGGACAGGAATTTTCGATTTGCCACCGGGTTTGTTTTCATTCTGCTGATCGGGCTGATGCTGGCAAGCCTGGCTTTGCCGGTTGCGGCGCAACCCCCTGAGCAGGTCACCTATCAAACCCCCACCCCTCAGCCAGACGGGCGCATCCTCTATATTGTCCAGCCAGGAGATAACTGCCTGCGCATTGAACTGCTCACCGGCGTGAAGGTGCAGACTCTGCGCGAACTGAACAATCTGGACTCTGCCTGTACGCTGGTGCAGGGGCAGGAACTGTTGCTGGGGGTGGCAACGGTAGAACCCACTCCCACACCGGCTCCGGATATCACCCCCACTCCCTTACTCCCTACCCCCACTCCCATGCGGGGTACAGGACAGGTATGTATCATCCTGTTTGCCGACCTGAACGGAGATGCCGTGCGCGAGGATAACGAACCGCCCATTCTGGGCGGCGCAGTCAGCGTCACCGATCGCACCGGCAATGTGTCCCTTTCCGGTTTAACCACCGATAATCCCGACAACCCCCTGTGCTTTGCCGATGTTCCAGAAGGGGAGTACAACGTCAGCCTGGCGGTGCCGATGGGCTACAACCCCACAACCACTACCAGCGTGCCGATCAAACTGCTGGCGGGAAACGTCTCGGTGATTGACTTTGGCGCGCAAATCAGCGTGCGCCAGCCGCCACCCGGCGAAACCCAGAGCGGTGGGCGGTCTCCCCTGTTGCTGGTGCTGGGCGCGCTTCTGGTGCTGGGAGGCATCGGGCTGGCGGTGTATGTGCGTGTGTTCCGCAATGTGGGCGGTGAATGAGCGTTTCTGCCTTTGTGCCTGCCATTCTGGAAGAGCCGGGAAGAGAGGCTATCCGGCAAGCCACGCTGAACCTGGCGGAAGCGCTGGCAGTTTCTGAGGAATTTCAGGCATTTTT
This sequence comes from Anaerolinea thermophila, assembly GCF_020723905.1. GTDB lineage: Bacteria > Chloroflexota > Anaerolineae > Anaerolineales > Anaerolineaceae > Anaerolinea > Anaerolinea thermophila_A. The sequence continues at coordinate 199,589 of NZ_DYHZ01000002.1, read as the reverse complement.
ACAGACTGCTCAGGCGGTGCATGGCGATGCCGACGTGCACCGCCTTCTGGTTGCCATCCGACAGGGACGCACCCGCTATGACCAGGGGGAGGCGCCCTCTCTGCAATCTCAGGTGGAAGCCCTGCCGGTCATGCGCGCCTACCGCCGCGCAGAACAAGGGGTGCGATTCCTTTTTTCGGCAGTGGTACAGCAAATCAGCCGCTCTGCCGGAGTGGATTTTCTGGAGCACGTCCATCAGGAAATGAACGCCTGCGGGATGCCGGTTCACGTTGTTTCCGATGAGGTGATCAACCTTCCGGAAACGCTCTCCGAGCCTTACGCTGATCTGGCACGGCAGTTGGGCGAAGCCCTGCGCAACTCTCCAGAAGTGCGCGCCTACCTGGCTGCCCGGCAAGCCGTGCGCGAGGATGCGGCGCTGGCGGCTCTGCGGCGCGAGGTGGAGGAAATGGAGGAATCATTCAACGCCCGCCGCGCCAGCGGATTCTATCCGGCGGGGGGAGAACTGGAACTGTATGCAGAAAAGCAGGCACAATTACGCCAGCATCCCCTTTTGGTAGCGAAAGAGGATGCCCGCGCGCAGGTGATGAACCTGTTCAGCGCGGTGCACACGCTTCTGTCCAATTCGCTGGGCATTTTGTTCAGCGAACTGGCAAAGAAACCAGCCATGTTTTAAATAACCTTTTTCCAGCATTGGGAAATAAAGAAGGAGGGCGGCTGTTTCAGCCGCCCTCTGATTTACAGGCTCAATCCGGACTTATTTGATGTCGGCGAGTTTGATCTTGCCGTCAATGATGTCCTTCTTGATTTGCTCGATTTCAGCCTTCAGTTCCGCAGGAACCTTGCTGTCGAGGTTGTGATACGGGGCAATGCCCACACCGTTGTTGGCGAGGGTACCGACCACGTTCGTGCCACCCTTGAAGGCGCCATCTTTGACCTGCTTGGCAACCTCAAGCGTGGTGGCGTCCATATTCTTCAGCACAGAGGTCAGGATGATGTCCTGATACCCTTCGGCGGTGAGGAACCAGTCGGAGTCTACACCGATGATCAGCGCGTTGCCGCGTTCCTTGACGGCGGCGGCGGTGCCCAGACCCACAGGACCAGCCACGGGCATGATGATATCGGCGCCTTCATCCATCAGGGTGATGCCGAATTCTTTACCCTTGGTCTGATCGTCGAACGAGTTGGTGAAGAGACCCTTGTCGGGGGCGGCGAGGTCATAACCCAGCACTTCCACGCTGGTGCCTTTCACCTGATTGTAGTACTTGACGCCGCGCACGAAGCCATCCATGAAGATGGTCACGGGCGGGATGGGCAGACCACCAAAGGTCCCGACCTTGCCGGTCTTGGTCATGCCAGCGGCGAGGTAGCCAGCCAGGAAAGCGGCTTCATCGGTGGCGAACACCTGACCCACCACATTGGGGATGGGCGGATCATAGGCGAAGTCCACGATGGAGAATTTGAAATCGGGGTTGGCTTCAGCCGCGGCTTTGGTGGCATCGCCCAGCAGGAAGCCGACGGTCACGATCAGGTCGCACTTCTCTTCGATGAAGGCGTTCAGGTTCTTTTCGTAATCGGCGACTTCTTTGGACTCCAGGTACTTGGCTTCAAAGCCCAGTTCATCCTGCGCACGCAAAGCGCCTTTCCAGGCGGTGGCGTTGAAGGATTTGTCATCAATACCACCGGTGTCGGTGACCTGACAAATCTTCAACTTCTTTTCAGGCGCCTGAGTAGCAGTCGCCTGAGGCGTGGTGCAGGCGCTCAGAACGAGCGAAAGGATCAGCACCAGAGCCAGCACGAGGGAAAACTTTTTCATACGATTCTCCTCCACTGAGAATTGAGTTTTGGGTTACACAGCAAAACCAGAGAGGTTGTCAAAACAATCCACCTCTGGCTACCGGTAACTGTATAGAAGAGTATAATGCGCTTTCCCGATGGATGCAAGTATGAGATGCGCACATTTTTCTGATAAAAATCACAACTTTAATCCCCTGTCTGAGCAGTCCTGGCTTCGCCGCGGCGCACGCCCAGCATCATCACCAGCGCCACCAGCATGAAGACCGGTCCAACCAGCATGGTGTTGCTGTAGTTTTTGCCGGTCAGCTGGATGATCCAGCCATTCAGGTTGGGTCCGGCAATGGCGGCAAGGGTAGAGAAGAGGTAATACAATCCCGTGTACGTACCCACCCGCAACTGATCGGTCATGTCCACAACCATCGGCAGGGAGTTCACGTTGATCATTGCCCAGGCAATACCGGCAAGCATCAAAATCAGTCCCACCACAGGCACCACTCCCAGCACCGGCAGGCGCGTGATTTGGATCAACAGAACCTCGGGGGGCAGAAAATACATACCCAGCATACAGGCAGAGAGCAGTACAATGCCGGTCATGATAACCTTGCGGCGTCCCAACGCGCCTCCCAGCATACCGGCTGGCAAAGCAAACAGCACAAACAACAGTGACAACTGTCCCAGCAGGCGGGCGCCATCGCCGCCGGGCAAGCCCAGATGGTTCTGCGCGTACAGGGTGAAGAAGGCTTCGATGGCGTTGTACGCCACGAACCAGAAGAAAATCGCCAGCAGGATGCGCAGGGCGCTGCGTTCCTGAGAGGTGAGTACTTCCTTCAAACTGTGCCACAGAGAGGGCTGTTCTTCCGAAGTCGTCTCGTATTCTTTAGGTTCTTTAATGAAAATGAAGACCATCAACGCCGCCAGAATAACCAGCGCCGATCCCATCCAGAAGGGATAGGCTTCGTTGATGTTGAAAAGGGGGCCACCCACCAGTGTGCCCAGGATCGCGCCCAAGCCGCCCATCAGATTGATAATGCCGTTTGCCTGTGAACGGTACTGTGAGGGAGTGATATCGGGCATGAGCGCCACCACCGGGGTGCGCCAGAACGCCATGCTCAAAATCAGGGTGCTGGTGCAGGCGACGAATAAAGGCAGGACCGAAGCCAGCGGAATCAGCCCAAAAACCAGCGCCGCGACCGGTGCGCCGATGAGAATGAAGGGCATCCGCCGTCCAATGGGCGTGCGCAGACGATCTGACCATGCCCCCACCGGTGGCTGGATGAAGAGCGCGGCGATGTTGTCAAAGGTCATGAACAAGCCAATCAGCCACGGCTCAATGTGGAAGCGGTTGGCAAGAAACAGCGGGACGAAAGCGTTGTACACCATCCAGATCACGCTGACGCCAAAGAAGCCGAACCCCAGCAAGAACGTTCGACCGACACTGAATTTCATGCAATCCTCCTCAGGGTTGAGATGGTTGAGTCATTCATGTCCCCGAATCATTCAGGGACTTACGCACCTGTTCCAGGAACTTCCGGTCTTCTTCGCTCAAAGGCGCTTTTTCCAGCAAATCGGGACGGCGCTGAAGTGTGCGTAAAAGCGCCTGCTGGCGGCGCCAGCGGGCAATTTCAGCATGATTGCCCGAAAGCAACACCTCAGGCACCTTCCAGCCGCGGAATTCCGCCGGGCGGGTGTAGTGGGGGTATTCCAGCAAACCGCTGGCATGCGAATCATCCATGGCGCCATCGGGGTCGCCAAGGGCACCGGGAATCAGTCGGGTGATGGCATCCATGACAATGAGCGCGGGGAGTTCCCCGCCGGTGAGGACGTAATCGCCAATGGAAAGTTCATCGGTCACCAGATATTCGCGGACGCGCTCATCCACCCCTTCGTAGCGCCCACACAACAGCGCCAGATGGGGGTACTGTGCCAGTTCCATGGCAACCTGCTGGGTGAAAACCCTGCCCTGCGGGGTGAGCAGAATGACCGGACAGGCAGGCGGCGCGCCCAGCACCGACTCCACGGCGTTGAAGATGGGTTCGCATTTCATCACCATGCCGCCACCGCCGCCATACGGGGGTTCATCGGTGACGTGGTGGCGGTCGGTGGCATAGGCACGGATATCATGGACATGCACTTCCAGCAAGCCGCGTATACGCGCCCGCTCAAGGATGCTTTCGTTAATGTAGGGTTCGATCAAACCGGGAAAGAGGGTAAAGACATCAAAACGCATGTCTTTATTCTACCGTAGAAAAAAGAAATGGCGCTGTCCCCTCCCGGTTTCCCGTGCCGGACAGCGCCTCAAAGGGGCTTTACAGAGATTATTCTTCGGAAACTGCCTCTGTGTGATTGTTGACAATGGCTTTTTCCTCGGAGTTGTTGAGCACCGTTTCGAGTAATTCAATGGCTTCGGGGTTGAACTGGGTACCGGCATTGCGGCGCAGTTCGTACAGGGCTTCTTCTTTGCTCATGGCAGGGCGCTGAGGCATTTCTACCAGCATGGCAGCAAAGGCTTCGGCAACGCTGATGTAACTGGCTTGCACCGGAATTTGACGCCCGGTCAGATGATCGGGGTAACCCCGCCCATCCCAGCGCTCGTGATGATGGTACACCCAGGGAACAATGCGTGCCACCGCGTCAATGGGTTTGAGGATTTGCGCCCCGTAATACGGATGCATCTGAATCTGGTACCAGTCGTCTTCGGTGAGCGGTTCTACTTTGGAAAGGATGGCTTCGGGCACCGAAATCTTGCCCACATCGTGCATCAGCGCCGCCAGCACCAGGAAATCTGCGTCGGTTTTGTTCATACCGGCTACCGCCGCCATCTTCCGCACCAGCACGCTCACCTGTTCGGAATGCCCGCGCAGGAAGCGGTCGCGCGCCTCGATTGCCGAGATGAGCGAACGCGCCATGGCACTGACCTGCGTAAAGACATCTTCCTGACTCTCCGAGGTCACCGCGGTTACCAGCGAGCGGGTAGCCCCCGGTCGGCGGCGTTCCAGATAGGTCAGTTCGGTTTCTACAGTGTTTTCGTAGGTGGAGACAAAACTCTCCAGCACCTCAATGGCATGTTCCAGCTCCTGGCGGTCCCCATTTGCCCACAACTGCGGAATCTGCTCATGCAGTTTGATGGTCATGCGGGCAATCTCTTTGGCGGGGATAACGGTTTTTCCCAGCGATGCCAGCATGTCGTGACGGGTGACCAGACGGGTGAATTTTTCCTCCACCTCGCGCACCCGCATGGAGAGAGAGGGCAGTTCCCGCACCATGGACTCAAGGTTATAGATTTGCAGGATGACCTCATCCGGATTGAGCGCGCCGGAGCGTTCATCCTCAAAAATTTTGTTCAAACGCTCGTTCCAGATGCGCTGGGCTTCTTCTAATTGCAAAATTTGAGAACCAAAGGTGACTCTGCCCTCCCGATGGAGTTGTTCCAGATAACCAATTGCCAGATCAAGCGAACGCCGTGCCGAGGAAATGCGCTGAATGTATTCCTGGCGGCGCATTTCTTCCCTGCGCTGGAGTTCTTTTTCGATTTGCTTCTGGTTGTATTCTGCCAGTTCCGCCGGCGCCTGCGACAGATATTCCATCAGGGCGTTCTGGTCGGAGAGCAATTTCTGCCATGCCTCTTTCAACTGGCGCAAATCCTTTACCCGACGCAGAAACAGAGGACGATTGCGCATGTCCTGCTCAAGACGGGCTTTTTCCTGCAGGATGTGATTAAACAAATCCCACACCCGGCGGTCGGTATCAGCGGCTTTGTAATCCAGTTTACTGATGAACAGGCGGTAATCGTTCAATCCTGCTTCCAGTTCAACCAGTTTTTGCTGAATTTTTTCCGGAAACCCTCCCAGTTCCCGACGCAGTTGTTGCCACTCCTTAAAAGTAGCCGTCCACCCCTGCGAGGTTTCCACGGGGGGAAGGTTTTCTTTAACCTCATATTGAAGACTGGTTGCCTGATCCACGTTTTCTCCCATATTCCATACCCAACAATCTCGATAAAATCCCCTAAGGTTATTATAGCGATATCCTCTTCAAAAAAACATTGTTATTTCCTTGCAACTCTGCAAACGCCATTCTCATTCAGATGAACCTATGTACAATATATATAACCCCAACGAAACATAGAGGGAGAAGATGAGTCCACAACGTATTACCCGTGTGCTGGTCGTTGAAAACAACATTCAAGCCGTTAAGACCTTCCGGAAACTGCTCTCGCTGATCGAAAATATCGAGGTGATTGACTTCATCACCACGGCGCAGGAAGCGCTGGAGATGGTGGCTGAAATGAAGCCCGATGTCATGCTGGTAGAAGAACATCTGCCAGATATTGACGGCATCAGTTTCACCGAAATCATCCGCCGGGATTATCCTGCCACGCAGGTCATCATTGTCTCACAGGACAAGCACTACGATACCGTCCTGCGCGCTCTGCGCAATGGCGCTTCAGACTTTCTGGCACACGATGTTTCGATTGGGGAATTTCGCGAAGCCATTCTGCGCGCCAGTGAACTGGCAGCCCGGGAACGTGCCAGTTACAATGCATTTGCACCGGTAGAGTCCCGTACAGAAGCGCCAGATTCCGGCATACGCGCCGATGTGATCGCCGTGTACAGCCCGCGGGGCGGCTCCGGCACCACCACCATTGCCAACAATCTGGCGCTGGCACTGCGAGACAACGAAAGCCAGATTGCCCTCATTGACGCTTCCCTGCAATATGGAGACGTAGATATCCTCTTCAATGAATTGGGACGTCTCTCGTTGATGGATTTAACCCCCATCGCATACGACCTGGACCCCAAGGTGGTCAAAGAGTGCATGATTCTGCACCGCTCGTCCGGGTTGTACCTGCTGGCGGCGCCCAAACATCCGGTCATTTCTGAAGCGCTTTCGGGAGAGCAAATCTGCCGCGTGCTGGAGTACACCCGCAACCTCTACAACCACATGGTGATCAACACCTCGTCCTACATTAACGAGTCGACTCTGGCGGCGCTGGATGTCGCTGATCTCATTGTGCTGGTCGGTACACAGGAAATTTCCTGTATTAAGTCCCTGCGTTCCTTTCTTGAAGTATGGGATAGCCTGGGGATGAAGCGCGAGCGTCTGATGCTGGTCATCAATAAATATCGCGCCGAAAGCCCGCTGACCACCAAAAAAATCAGCGAGACGCTCAATCATCCGGTGGAACTGTTCATCCCCGAGGATCAGGAAAGCGCCCTGCGCGCCGCCAATCTGGGCAACCCCTTAATGATCAGCAACCCGAACGCGGATATTTCCCAGTCCATCGCGGAACTGGCAGACCGGGTGAAAAAGAAACTGCCCGCCCTGCAGAGCGAGCAGCGTTTCCGTTTGTTCATGAAAAATCAGTAACTCCCTTCAGGGAGCATTGAAAACCACAAAGGTATCGCTCTGGCAGATGGGCTCTGCTGAGGGCAGGTTCAGGCAAATCTGATACTCGATCACGCTTAAATTGCTGACCCCCTTGAGCGGCGGCAACGTCACCGTTGAAATCCCTTCCCGGTTGGTAGGCGGCAACGATAAAGTCAGCGTCCGCCCGGGCAGAGTTACGGTGGCTGTTCCGGAGACGAGAACCATCGGTTCCCCGCTTTGACGATAAAAGACGTTCATTTGCAGGACCTGATGATCAGAGTCGCTGACCTGTGGATAGGCTTCGGAAATCATCAGATTGACCGTCTGCGGGGTAAAGGCTTTCGGCAGCGTCAACTGATCGGCAAGGCGCCGGGCATACTCCACCCCCTGGGGCACCAGCCGGACGCGCTTCTCTGAAGGGGCAGTGGGTTGATAGTCCACACAAAAGTTTTCAAAGCACTGCCGGTACACGCCGTTCTCTGCAATTTGTCGGACATCGCCCAGCGGTTTACCGCTGTTGCGCACCCCGCCCAGCCGTACAATCAGATCATCCACCTCAAGCGGAACCAGAAACCCCAGTTGCTCATCCACCAGATGAAAAACCATTCCGGCTTGCTCGCGGTAGGGGTAAGGCGTTTGAGTAATCTCGTTACCCAGCCAGAGCGTGAGCGGGCGCAGAGCAACTTCCGAGGGGCGATCCAGCGGGGCATAGAGAATGGCGTTTTCGTAAACCTGCTCAAGCATGCCATCGGGGGTAACAGTCGGCGCCGCGACGGGTTCGCCCAGGGCTTCCCAGTGCCGCGCGGTCACCATCCGCTCGAATGGCTGGGTGATCAGGCCGTTCTGGATGATATTCCAGTATTCCTGAGTGCGCTCCGAGCATTCCACCCCGCACAGATACGCTCCATAGGGCAATAGATGCACCGTGCCGGGCGGGTCTTTGAGACTGCGGTAAAAACCCAGATTCTCAAAAAACTGCTCGTATCGCGCGTAATCGTGGTTGATGCGAACATGCGTCAGCGGTGCACCGGCAAAAATGGACAGACGCTGGTAGGATTCGACAAATTCGGAATACACCCAGTACCCTTCAACCAGCAGGTCATGGACTTCATCATGCACCACCGGGATACTGGCATCGTCACGCACCTGCAGTTGCAATCCCAGCGGCTCAAAGCGGATGCGTTTACCGGGTTCCATCTGGGCAGGATCGTACGCCAGTAACCCTGCCTCCACATACTGATAGCGCTTTTGATTGGCATCAAAAGGCGCAGACAACACCCTCCCCAGAAGCGCCTGCCCTCCCAGATTCTGATAGAACTCCACGAAGACCGGATCCAGCGCAATGGATGGTCGAGGGTGTGAAACGGTCCCGCCCTGTGTGGTGGGTAAACTGCATGCCATCATGGGGAAAAACAGAGCGAGACCCAGAAAGATCCATCGTATCAGTGCCCCTCTGCGCATTATTGCCCCCTCACTCCCTGTGTTACGGCAAGATTGTGATTTTGTGTACTTTTTACAATATAGAATTTTTTACCGATCATGTAAAGAGGAAGGATGCCCGGAAACGCAACAATTGCATTACAATTTTTTACCCGATCCCCGGGTAAACAAAACCCGGCAAGGGTTGCCGGGCTATTCAAAAAAGGAAAGAGGAAAAACTAATCTTTACTCTCGGAGGAACTGCTCGAGTCTGAAGTGCCTTTTTCGGTGGATTTGTTTTCAGAAGAGCGGCTCTTGCCATTCCCCGATGGCGAGCGATGATCGGTGGCATAGAAGCCCGACCCCTTAAAGACAATGCCAACCGGTTGATACACTTTGCGAACCGGTTCGCCGCACTCCGGACACTCGGTCAGCGGAGGATCGCTAAATTTTTGGGTATGATCAAACTGCAACCCGCAGGATTCGCACCGATAGGTATAGACTGGCATACGTTCACCTCACAAACAGACTCGATGAGTCTCGATTCAATTTCACCTGAGTCCAGGGGGGAATTATACGCCCCTCTGCTCTGAATTACAACCTTACACGCACGCATCATAACAGAAAAATATAAAAAGAAAATAAGAATCTGGATTATTTTCCTTGCAATCTGCCGACAAAAACGAGGAACAACCCGAGGATCGAAAGTCCAATCAACCCGACGCCTGCAATCTTCCAGGGAAAGGGTGTTGGGGAGACAGTTTCTTCGGGCACTGGCGTAGGGGTGATTGCTGTCACCGGGATAATGGCTGTTGGCGAGAGGGTGTAAACTGGAGTCAGGGTGGGGGTAGGGGTGGGAAGCACCGGCGTTTCGGTCGGTGGAACGGTGGGAGTAAAGGAAGGCTGAACAATGAGACGGTCGCCGGGCCAGAGATTGGGTGTGGCGGGTAAATTGTTCCAGCGCTTAAGGTCTTCCATGCTCACCTGATAGGTTATTGCAATTCCCCACAGGGTATCGCCGGGCTGGACTTCATACATCAACGCCGCGTCCGGCGTGGCAGACAGGGCAGGTTGAGGGGTAGCCGTAGCCTGCGCGGGGACCGGAACAGGTGTTGACGGGGAGACAGGTGTGCTGGAAGCAGGCAGGGTGTTGACGGTATTACTTGCCCCGCTGGTGCTTCCTACCACCAGCGTGTAATACACCATATCCCCGGAAAACGCCACCCCTGCGCCGACGTGCTGATAACTGGCATTGAGCATGGTATTCATGTGCACATCGTCCGACCAGTACAGAGCAATGGCATCCTGCACAGAAAGGCTGGTGCCCGCCGCAATATTCTCGGAGACAAACACAGTTGCTCCACCGCCGTACCCGGCGGCAATGGCGCGGTCTTTCGGACGTGTGTTTCCTGCACCGGTGTGGGTGATGGTCTGAATGGAAGCCTGATACTCTGCATGAGACTGAGCAGCGTTCATTAACGCCGCGTTCCTGGTCAGGGCAGGTAATCCTCGCTGGGCGCGCAGGGCGTTGACCGCGGCAATCAAATCATCCGCTGTCCCGGCCTGTGCCGAAACCGGTGCAATCAGGGCAAAAAAACAGCCCAATCCCACCAGAAAACCCACAGTGATATGCCAGACGGTTTTCATTATTTACTATCATAACAAATAATATCCAAAATTTCCAGTTAAAAAAAAGAGCGGGGAGTTCCCTCCCCGCCGGGTTGAGGTGGCAACGTGTTTCAACTCAGCGATCGGTCGCCGCCGCGTCCCATGGCTTCAGCAACCACCAGAAAATCGGTAGCCGAGATCATCCCAATGATGTGTCCGGTTTTGTCGGCAACCGGAAGATGATGTATCCCCTTTTCACTCATGAGTCGGGCGCATTCATCAATGGGCATTTCCGGGGAAATGGTGATGATAGGCGAACTCATGATCTCCGAGGCTTTGACCCCAGCAGGGTTGCGCCCCGCGGCAACGATTTTATCGCAAATATCGGTCGAGGTGACAATTCCGTACTCAGGGTTTTCAGGACCTTTATTGACGATGACGCTGTGAATATAGCGTCGGCGCATGGTAGCCAGCACTTCAGTCACCGGCATATCCGGCTCGACCATGACAACCAGATCAATCATCCAATCGCGAACCTTGAACTGCATACCCTCTCCTTTCCATGAATCCCGCTGTGCATGTGGATATAAACAGTATAGCGAAAATTGAACATTTTGCAAAATGGGTTTGCGGATGATTTTGAAAATTCCCGACGCGATTTGACATTCCCCCCGATTTATGATAATATCGCCCAAAATTGAATAGCCCCTTACGGCACTCTTATCCAGAGAGGTGGAGGGACCGGCCCGATGAAACCTCGGCAACCTGGGGAAGTCCGTCGAGAGACGCACGACCTTAAGGTGCTAATTCCGTCAGACGGATGTACTGGAAGATGAGAGGGCAGCCGCTTTTGAAAAATGTTTGTTGCCCCTCGTGTGTACACCGCAAGGGGAATTTTTTTGTCAAAAAATCTTTGTAAGGAGTGTTGTTGAAATGAGCCTCACCTTCATGAATATGCCTCGCTACCTGTTCACCTCTGAATCGGTCACCGAGGGGCATCCCGACAAGATTTGCGATCAAATCAGCGATGCTGTCCTGGATGCCTGTCTGGAGCAGGACCCCTATTCGCGGGTTGCCTGCGAAACCGCTACCAAAACCGGCTTCATCATGATTCTGGGCGAAATCACTACCAATGCCTTTGTCAACTTTGATGTGCTGGTACGCAAAATCCTGCTGGAGATCGGTTACGACAATACCGACAAAGGGTTCGATGGCAACACCTGCGCAGTCATCTCCGCCATTGCCAACCAGTCCAGCGACATCGCCATGGGCGTAGACAAGGCGCTGGAAGCCAAAGCCGGCGAGATGACCGAAGCAGAAATTGAAGCCATTGGCGCAGGCGATCAGGGCATGATGTTTGGCTATGCCTGCGATGAAACCCCTACCCTCATGCCCACCCCCATTTACTACGCTCACAAACTGACCCGCCGCCTGGCGGAAGTGCGCAAGAACGGCACCCTGCCGTGGCTGCGCCCCGACGGCAAGAGCCAGGTGACGGTGGAATACCACTATGGCAAACCCGTACGTGTGGATACGGTGCTCATCTCCACCCAGCACGCTCCTGAGATTTCTCATTCCGAAATTCGCGAAGCCGTGCTGGAGCATGTCATTCTGCCCACCTTACCGGCAGAGATGGTGGATGATCACATGAAGGTGTTTGTTAACCCCACCGGTCGTTTTGTCATCGGCGGACCGATGGGCGACGCGGGCGTGACCGGACGCAAGATCATTGTAGATACGTACGGCGGTATGGGACGCCACGGCGGCGGCGCTTTCTCCGGCAAAGATCCCACGAAAGTGGATCGCTCCGGTGCGTACGCAGCCCGCTGGGTGGCAAAGAACGTGGTTGCCGCTGGACTGGCGAACCGCTGTGAGGTGCAGGTTGCCTACGCCATCGGCGTTGCCCGCCCGCTGAGCATCAACGTGGAAACCTTCGGCACGGGCAAAATCCCCGATGAGAAGATTGCCCAGATCATCAGCGAGACCTTCGACCTGCGCCCCGGCGCCATCATCCGCGACCTCGATTTGCGCCGTCCCATCTACCGCAAGGTGGCGGCTTACGGCCACTTCGGGCGCGATGACCTGGACCTCACCTGGGAACGCACCGACAAAGCCGAAATTTTACGCCGCGCCGCCGGTCTGTAAATCTTTTCGTGTGGCTGTTTGCCCTCCCGCCCGTCCATTCGGGCGGGAGTTTTTCTTTTTACCTGTGTTATCATTAGCCCATGTCCCGATTGACGCGCATTTCCATCCTGCTGGCGGTGTGCTTTGCCCTGGACAAAGCCGCTGCGTTCCTCCGTCAGGTGATCATTGCCCGCCAGTTCAGTTTTTCGGCGGAACTGGATGCCTTCAACGTTGCCAACAATGTTCCCGATTTAATTTATGCAGTTATCTCCGGCGGTGCGCTTGCCATGGCGCTGATACCGGTGCTCTCCGCCACGCTCACCACCCAGGGACGCGATGCCCTCTGGGAAGTGTTTTCGCATGTTGCCAATCTGGTTTTTCTGGTGACCGCGGGGTTATCCATTGTGGTGGCTCTGGTTGCCATGCCGCTGGTGCGCGCTGAAGTGGGCATTGCCCCCGGATTTGGCGTGGAGCAACAGCGCGTAGTTGTGCAGTTGATGCGCCTCAATCTGATCGCCACGCTGATTTTCTCGATCAGCGGACTGGTGATGTCGGCACTGCAAGCCAATCAGCACTTTCTCTTCCCCGCTCTGGCGCCCCTGTTTTACAACGTGGGGCAAATTTTTGGTGCACTCATCCTCGCTCCCGGCGAGGGCTACCGCATTGCGGGCATCACCCTGCCTGCCATGGGGATGGGCGTGTATGGACTGGTTGCGGGGGTGATTGTGGGGGCTTTTCTACACCTTGCCATTCAGATCCCGGCATTGATTCGTTACCGCTTCCGCTGGAGCGCAGGGCTTGGGCTGAATAACCCGCAGGTGGTGCAGGTGCTTAAATTGATGGCACCGCGCATTCTCACTGTGGGATTCGTGCAGGTGATCTTTCTGGTGCGCGATAATCTGGCGTCGCGCCTGCCCGAAGGCGCGGTAAGCGCGCTGACTTACGGCTGGATGATTCAGCAGGTACCTGAAACGCTTATCGGCACCGCTATTGCCACCGCCATGTTGCCCACCCTCTCAGAACTGGCGGCGCAGAAACAGGAAGGGCTGTTTCACGAATCCATTCAACGCGCCGTGCGTGTACTGATCGGCATCACCCTGCCGATTGCGGCAGTGCTGGCGCTGGGACTGGGTCCAGTCATGCAAGCCGTCTTTGCATTGAACGACGCCCACGCCTCCACCCTGCTGTGGGCAACCCGGGGATTCCTCGCCGGTCTGGTGGGACATTCGTTGATGGAAGTGGCGGCACGCTCGTTCTACGCCCGCCAGCGTCCCATTCCCCCCATGCTGGCAGGGTTGGGCAACATGCTTCTCTATATTGGACTGGGAAGCGCCCTTTACCGTCCTCTGGGAGCGGCGGGCATCAGTCTGACGGATGCCGTGTGCTTTACCAGTCAGGCAGTCTTTCTGCTGGTGTTGCTGGGGGTGCAGACGGGCCACTTCATCCGGTTGGGAGATAGCCTCACCCGCGCGGTGCTGGCGGCGCTGGCAGGCGGGGCTGTCACCTTTGCCGTGCTGAATATCGGAGTGCTGTCTTCGCCTTTGCTTGCCAGCCTTCTTGCCATGACGGCAGGCGGGCTGGTAGCCATTCCATTTATCTTCAAGGAACTGAAACTGCTCTTACGCCTCTAACTGCCTGGGACGAGGAAAAAGCCGCCGTCTCCGATTTGCAGGTCAATCAGGTACACCGAAGGGGCTTCCGGACGCAAGCCGCCCAGCGCTCCGGGGTTAATTACCCAGGTATTGCCCATTTTCTGAGCTTTTCGGCGGTGAGAATGCCCGTAAAAGACATAAGCGTATTGACCGCTTTGCGCCAGTTCTGCCACCTTACCCGGCACATGTCCATGCGTCACGGCAATGGGAAATCCCCCCAGTATTCCGGTAACTACCAGAGCGGATTGATTGAGCGGGTTGAAACGCTGTAATACCGCGCGGATTTCCCCGCTGGCAAAATCGCCATTGCCCAGCGCATGCCACACAGGGAACTCTCCCAGGGCTGAAGCGGTCTCAGGCGTGGTGATATCCCCGCAGTGAATCAGCCAGTCCACTTTCTCCTGGCGGAACAGCGACAGGGCTTGTTCAAGGGCTGTGAGATTGTTGTGTGTGTCGGAGAGAACGCCCAGTTTCATACCATCCTTTTCAAACCACCTGTAACGATTTGAAGACAATTCCCGAAGTGCGGAAGGATTCTTCCATGGCGTCCTTCATTTCTGGCTGCGAGAAGATCACCACCAGCCGCAGGGTAAAGCCCCCTTCGGGCAGGGTATTGTTGACCGAGCGCAGGATGTTACCGTTGTGCTTTGAGACCAGCCCTGCCAGTCTTGCCAGTACGCCGGGGCGGTTCTCCGCCGGGTCGGCGGTAATATTGACCGTCACCCAGCCAAGTTGTTCGCGGGTGATGCCCACCTTGCACAGGACTTTCTGGAAATCATTCAGGCGCACCGCACCACCGCCAACGGCAACGTACAGGTCTTCCAGACTGGAACATCCCAGTTCTTCGAGCAGGTTATCCATGCGGTCTGATTCCAGCGCCTGCACGTCCTCAAGCGCCAGAATTCCTTCTTCAGCGATAATGGGTAAAAGTTTAATGCGCCCCAGTTCGGCGTCCTTCTTGAGCGACTGGGTTGCCAGCACCATCCGCAGCAGGCGAGCGGTGGTTTCATTGGCAAAGCCCAGCCATTCCTCGGTGGGAACCAGGCGCTTCCCACTGGTGACCACCTCCACCACATCCCCGGGACGCACACGGTCGGAGAGACGCGCCAGCGCCCCATTGACCTTCACGGCGCTGATTTTGTCCAGGAGCATTTCCTGCTGAATGGCGGCTACGGCATCCAGTACACTGGAGCCCTCGCGCAGGAAACGCGCCCCGCCGCTGGGAGTGAGGATTTCCACCGGGTTGTACTGGCTGGTGTCGCGTCCTTTGCGGATGCAGTCCACCACACCCCACATGTTTTCCCCTTCCATCTCTTCGGTGGCAATGGCAACTTCCACCGCTCCGAAATCGGGCAGGTAAGCGGTGACCTGCAAGGCGCGGTAGCCGTTTTGCGGATAGGCGATAAAGTCATCGAAACGATCATTGTCCAGATAGGGACCAAAGAAGGTGTTGACCGCGCCCAGCAGGGCATAACAGGCGTTTTTGTTATCCCCATCCACTACCAGGCGGAAACTGACCAGATCGTTGACCATGGAAAAACTGTTCAACGAGGCTTTGCGGGAACGCGCCATACGGCGCAGTTTTTGCCATACCTGCCAGTAGCCATTGACAAAGATGCTCACCCGCCCATCAATGCCAGACTTTTCCATCAACCCGCCCAGTTGCTCCATAAAGGGTTGAATAAACTCCAGACGCAGGCGGGGATCGGCGTCCACATGCTCTTTGACATAGACGTACATGTCCGGCTCGGCAAAGGGAAATGCCAGGTCTTCCAGCCAGCAACGCCACTGATGACAGTTGAGGATGCCCGCCAGTTTGCCATAGGCGCGGATGGCTTCGGTGGCTTTTTGCGCTCGTTTGGCAGGCGGCATGTGCTCCAGCGTGAGCAGGTTATGGGTTTTGTCCGCCAGTTTGACCAGAAAGACCCCCGGATCGCGGAACATCCCCAGTTTACGCAGGGTTTCCATCTCGCGCGAGCGCCCATCGCGCGGCGCAGAGAGTTTGGTCACCCCATCCACAATAAACGCCACTTCCTCCCCCAGTGCGCCGGGGAAATGAGCGCGGATGCGATCCAGACTTTCGCCGGAGTCTTCCACGCTGTCGTGAAGCAAACCGGCAATCGTCCAGGCTTCTTTCTCTACCAGTTTGTCCAGAAACGCGCCTACCCAGGCGCAGTGCGTTTCAAAATAGGGCTCGCCGCTCAATCGCATCTGCCCGGCATGCAGTTCCTTCCCCCAGCGGTAAGCCTCAGCAATGGCAGGCGTGCGCGGGACAAATTCTTTCAGGTTAAATTGATCCAGAATGCGAGGGCGAATCTCTTTAATCTTTTCAATCCGTACCATATTCCGATTCTACCTTAAGAAAACCACCCTTTCAGCCCCGATTTCACCCCAGAGAGACACATTCCCATGGCGGTAAAACGGTAAAGTCCACACCTTCCTGCCGACAGCGCTGTTCCAGCCACTCCATCGTCACGCGCGAACCGGGCAGAAGTACCGGAGGATTGCCGAGCGGTAAAAAGAAATGATCATGATGGATGGGAACAACCCGCTCCGCAGCGGTGTTAAGGACGACTTCGCGAAAGAGGCGTTCGCGCCCGGCGGGAGTGCGCGGGAAACCCGCAATGGCGACAAAGACCACCCGCGCCCGCCTGCCCTGTAAAGCGCCGGGTACCATCCCCGCCGATTCCAGAATCAGCAAATTGCCGGCGGGGTGTTCCAGAAACAGAGCAAACGTTCCCCCTTCGCGGTACGCCGAAACCGGTGCGGGTGGAACGAGCGGGGCGCGAATCTCCCCGGGATAGAAGCGGGGGAAAGAATGCCGCCACTTCAGAAAGGTCACCTGAAACGCCCCCCATGAGAAGGTCCTCCCGGCTTCGGCAAGGCAAAGGCGCGCTTCGGGCACCCCGGCGCCTCTGCCAATATTCAGGGTGGAAGCCGAACCTGCCAGCACAGCACCGGTTTGACGGCAAACCTCGCCGCAATCCAGGGCGTGGTCGTAATGCGAATGTCCCACCAGCACAGCAGTCAACCGGTCAATTCCGGCGCGATGCAAAGCCTGAGCGATGCGATCAGGAGAAGGGGCAACCCTGCCCAACAGCACCTGCATCAGTGCAGGACGGGTAAAAAAACCATCGGTGAGCAGGCGGGTCTCCCCATCGCTGAGCAACAGGGTGGTGGTGCCAAGAAAAGTCACGAAAAGAGAGGACAAGGTCACAGGACGGTCACTTTCCGATCATGGGGCAGATTTCTGTCTGTATTAAACCACAATCCCGTGTGAGAAGGGGATCGGGCGTGCGCCATAAGAAAAAAGCGGAGCCGCGCTTCTACGGCTCCGCCAGTGGATGCTCTTTCAACCGGCTTCAGGCTTGCCGGAGCAAAAGGGCTTCGTTGGGCTCCAGTGGGATGAGACTGCCTTCCACCGGCACCATGGAGGCGCGCTTACTGGAGAGAAGCAGTTCCCAGCGGCGTCCCGCCAGTTCATGTCCGAGGACGAGGTTTTGACGGCGTTCAGAGAAGTTGAGTGCCACCAGCACCGTCTCGCCTTCCACCTGACGCAGATACGCCAGGATAAAGCGCGTGCCGTACGTCACCGGCGTGAACATGCCCTGACGCAGGGCAAGGCTGTTTTTGCGCAGCGCAATCAGGCGTTTGTAGTAATTCAATAAAGAGTTGGGGTCGGCAGACTGCGCTTCCACATTGCGAGTGCGGTAATTGGGATGCACCGGAAGCCAGGTGGTCACCCCGGCAGGGCTGAAGCCGGCATTGGGCGCCGCAGACCACTGCATGGGCGAGCGACAGCCATCGCGCCCTTTGAAGAGGGGCCAGAGGCGTTTGCCGATGGGATCCTGCACCTGTTCACGGGTGATCTTGATATCGCGCATACCGATTTCTTCGCCGTAGTACATGAAGGGGGTGCCGCGCAGGGTCAGCAACAGGGTTGCCGCCACCTTCAGGCGTTCGTCGTTTTCGCCGCGGCAGTAACGCGTGGCTGAACGCACACGGTCATGATTGTTCAGCACGTAGTTGGGCCAGGCATCGGCAGGCAGAACACGCTCCCACCTGGCAATAGAGTCGTAGAAGGCTTTTGCCCACCACGGGCATTCCAGGAACTCGAAGTTGAAAGCGGCATGCAGTTTATCGTTGCCCACATAGCGGGCGGCTTTTTCAGCACCACCGATGAACGTCTCGCCCACTGCATAGCGTTCGGGGTAAGAGTCGAGAATGGCGCGGATTTCGTTCAGCAGAGGAATCATTTCCGGCTGGTCAATGTCATAGCGGTGTTCCTGAATAAAGAAAGGCGAAGCCAGACCCTGCAAAAGGTTGGCAGGCTTTAAGTTGAGAGGGTTGTCGGGCAGGTCAGGGTGTTTGAAGTAAGCGTTGAACACATCCAGACGGAAGCCATCCACCCCCCGGTTCAGCCAGAAGCGGAACACGTCCAGCATGTACTGGCGCACCGCCGGGTTGCGCCAGTTGACATCGGGCTGTTCTTTGTAGAAGATGTGCAGGTACATCTGCCCGGTGGTCGGGTCGAGTTCCCAGGCTTCGCCGCCAAAAATGGATCCCCAGTTGTTTGGCGGAGCGCCATTGGGTTTGGGGTCGCGCCAGATGTAGTAATCGCGGTAGGGGTTATCGCGAGACTTGCGGGATTCCTGGAACCAGGGATGCTGGTCGGAGGTGTGATTGAGCACCAGATCCAGCACCACGCGGATCCCCCGCTCATGCGCTTCCTTCACCAGCCGGTCAAACGTTTCCAGCGTGCCGAATTTGGGGTCAATGTTCAGATAATCGGCAACATCATAACCAAAATCCACATCGGGCGAAGGGTAAATGGGCGAGAGCCAGATGGCATCCACACCGAGGTCCTTCAGGTAATCGAGATGGGCGATAATGCCTTCCAGATCGCCAATGCCATCGCCATTGCCATCGGCAAAGGAGCGCGGATAGATCTGATAGATGATACCATCGCGCCACCAGAGGTAATTGTTGTCCATAGGTTTTACTCCTTGCTGGGATTGGGGAAATTCATCCGCCCTTCCCTATTGTACCGAAGGGCAGGCAGGGTGACAATTCTTTTCAACGGGGAATTTCACCTTCTTTCAGGGGGTAAAAAGAAGACACAGGTTGCTTTCCTTGAGAGAATGCAGCGTGAGGATGGCTTCCCACCTCATTAATAATCTTCTTATACAAATATGTTAAACTCTCTTCCGGTGCAGGCAAAAGCCCTGCCCGAATCCTGATATTTCTACAATTTCATACGCTTGCATCCACAGGAGGTAGAAGATGAAACGTCTGGTTGCGTTACTGATGTCTCTCTTGCTGATCTTCTCACTGGGTGTATCCATTCAACCGGCGCACGCTCAAGATACTGCCCCGCTGAAACTGACCACCACCTATCCGGGTGTGGTTGTGGGGTTGAACGAAGGCGTGTCGTTTGACTTAAAAGTCAGCGTGAGCGATGCTCCGCGCATCGTCAAACTGGAAGTCACTCAGTTGCCAGAGGGCTGGACAGCTACTCTGCGCGGCGGAGGGAAAACGATTCAATCCGTGTATGTGGAACCCGGCAAAGAGGTCAGCGTGGACCTGCGGCTGGATCAACCTAAAGAAGTGCAGTCTGGCACTTTCAATGTACTGGTGACCGCCAGCGCAGATGGATTGAAAGCGCAATTGCCCTTACAGGTGACGGTTAAGGAAAAACAACCCGCCCGTCTGACCCTGAGCACCGACCTGCCCACCATCAAAGGCGGTCCAACCTCCACCTTTTCGTACGACGTCACCCTTAAGAACGAAGGCGATGAGGACATGATCGTCTCACTCAGCGCTTCAGCGCCGGCAGGTTTCCAGGTGACCTTCCGGCTGGGCGCGCAGGACGTGACTTCGTTCCCCAACAACGCCCGCGAAACCAAACGCCTGACCGTGCGGGCTGAGCCGTATGTGCAACTGGAGGCAGGTACCTACCCGTTGAAAGTTACCGTGCAGAGCGGTGAGGTACAGGCAAGCCTGGATTTGAACGCCGAAGTGACCGGTCAGCCCACCCTCTCCCTCACCGCGCCGGATGGTCGTCTCTCCGCGCAGGTGCGCTCCGGGCGCGAGACTCCACTGAAACTGGTGGTACGCAATACCGGAACGGCTCCGGCACGCGGCATCAAACTGTCCTCCAGTGAACCTAATGGCTGGAAGGTGGCTTTTGAGCCGGAGAGCATCGAAGAACTTGCCGCCGGTGAAGAAGTGACCGTGACCGTCAAGGTGAAACCGGCAGATAACGCACTGGCAGGCGACTACATGCTTACCCTGCGGGCGGCGCCGACGGGCAGTTCGACCAAATCTGCCGATTTCCGCATCACTGTGTTGACCTCCACCCTGTGGGGACTGGTCGGAATCGTGTTGATTGCCGTGGCAGTTGGGGTGGTCTTGCTGGCTGTGATGCGCTTTGGGCGCCGCTAATCCCTCTGCCTGAAAGGAGGGTGTCTTATGCGTGACGTGATTGTGACCCGCGACCTGACCAAACGCTACGGCAACTTTACCGCCGTGGACAACCTGAACCTGACCGTGCGTCAGGGGGAGGTGTTCGGTTTGCTGGGTCCCAACGGCGCCGGTAAAACCACCACCATCCTGATGATTCTCGGTTTGACCGAGCCAACCTCGGGGCAAATCGAGGTACTGGGTTACGACCCGACCCGTCAACCGTTGACAGTAAAATCGCGGGTGGGCTACCTGCCCGATCAGGTGGGATTTTATGATGAACTCACTGCGCTGGAAAACCTGCACTACATCGCCCGCCTGAATGGCTTGAACGGCAAGAACGCCGATACCCGCCTTCAGGCGGCGCTGGAAAAGGTGGGACTGCAGGCAGTTGCCCACAAACGGGTGGGGACCTTCTCGCGCGGAATGCGTCAACGCCTGGGAGTGGCAGAAGTCCTGCTGAAACAACCAGAGATTATCATCATGGACGAGCCCACCCAGGGACTGGACCCCGAAGGGGCGCGCGAGTTTCTGCAACTGGTGCAATCCCTGAAAGAGGAAGGTATTACCATCCTGCTGTCCTCGCACTTACTGCATCAGGTGCAAGCCATCTGCGATCGGGTAGGTCTGTTCAACCGCGGACGCATGGAACTGGTCGGCACGGTGGATGAACTGGCGCGCAAGGTGCTGGGCAGAGCCTATCGGGTAATCGTCGAGGTGGACGAGATCACCCCGGAATTAACCGAAACCCTGAAGGCAGTGCCCGGCGCGGTGGATGTGCACCCGCTGGAAGGCAACCGCCTGGCGGTGGAAGCCGCGGGGGAAATCCGCCACGAAGTGGCGCAAGCCATTGTCCAATCAGGTCGGCGCCTGTTGGGACTGTACATGGAAGCGCAAAATCTGGATGAAATCTACGCCCATTACTTCAAGGAGGTGGAACATGGCGCTCGCTGAACGTGTGCAATCTCGCCGCGAAGGGTCGCCGTGGACCGGGCTGTGGGCAGTGGTGGCAAAAGAGATGGCGGACCATCTGACCAGCGCGCGCATGCGCATCCTGGAGTTTCTCATCCTGCTGACTGCCGGGGGGACGGTGTACGTTGCCATGCAACAAATCCGTTCGGCGGGCATCAGCGAGCAGTTCGTCTATCTACGGTTGTTCACCCTGGCGCAGGATCCTCTGCCCGCGCTGGTGGGTTTTCTGGTCTTCCTCGTTCCGCTCATTGCCATTGCTCTGGGGTTTGATGCCGTCAACGGCGAATTCAACCGCAAAACCCTGTCGCGCATTCTTTCCCAGCCCATCTACCGGGATGCCCTGCTGATGGGCAAGTTCCTCGCCGGGCTGTTCACCCTGGCACTGGTATTCACCGCCATCTGGTTGTTGATTTTCGGCATGGGGATGATCGGGCTGGGCGTGGCTCCCGGCAGTGAGGACGTGGGGCGCCTGCTGTGGTTCCTGCTGGCAACCGTGTTCTACGGGGGCATCTGGCTGGCGCTGGCGCAAATGTTCTCGGTGGTCTTCCGCCAGCCTGCTACCGCGGCGCTGGCGTCCATCGCCGTGTGGTTGTTCTTCACCGTCTTCTGGGAGATTCTCGCCGGACTGCTGGCGCAAGCCCTGCACCCCATCCAGTTTGGACTGGCGCAGGAAATCCTCGGGCAGGCGCAACTGCAGATGACACTGGAACGCTTCTCGCCCAACACCCTTTATGCGGAGAGCATGGTTGCCCTGCTTAACCCGACGGTGAGATCGCTGGGACTGGTTTTGCCCAGTCAGTTGCAGGGCGCCATTCTGGGCACGCCTCTGCCGCTCAGCCAGAGTCTTCTGCTCATCTGGCCTCACCTGACCGGTTTGATTGCGGTGACGATTTTAATCTTTGCGCTGTCTTACGTGCTCTTCCAGCGTCAGGAGATTCGCGCGTAAACGGCGCAGAACAGACCGTATTCAAAGCCTCCCGTTCAAAAGCGGGGGGCTTTGAATTTCCCTTCTCCCTTCTCAAAAAGGAGATTCATTTGTATAATCAATGGCGCTGGTGAAAACTCGCCAGAGGCAGGTTTGTACCTGCAGGCGGGTGACCTTCGTTCTTATCGAGATGAGGGAAGGAAGGAGTGAATGCAACCGAGTGAGGCAACCGATCTGGATGATGTATTCCGTAACGTGCTGAAACCCGGCTGCATTCGCGAAAACCAGCCGGGTTTTTTATGCATCCTTCGCAAAGAAGGGAGGTGAGATAAGGCATGACGATTGTCGTTCTGCGCCCAAACGAATCGCAAGATCAGCTCTTGAAGCGCTTCCGCAAGAAGGTCGTCAAGAGTGGCGTGCTCAGCACCGTCCGCCGCAAGCGCTGGTTTGTCAGCAAGAGCGAACTGCGACGCGTGGAGAAGAAAAAGGCTCTGCGCCGCCTCAAACGCCGTCAGTACACCAAGATGGCTGAAATGTAAGCCCGCAGGGTAAGGTTTTTGCGGGAGGAGAATGCCCATGGCAAAAGAAGAAGATAAGATTCAGGTTGACGGTACGATTGTTGAAGCCCTGCCGGGCACGCAGTTCAAAGTGCGTCTGGACAACGGTCACGAGGTACTGGCTTACCTCTCCGGCAGAATGCGCAAGTATTACATTCGTATTCTGCTGGGGGATCGGGTGCGCGTAGAGATGTCTCCCTACGATTTAACGCGCGGGCGCATTGTGTATCGTCAGAAGAAAACGAGCGAAGGCATCGTCGAAGAAGAAATCTAGCCTGAATCTCTGCCCTATTTGTGTTCAAACCGCCGCATCCCGGGATGTGGCGGTTTTTAATTGTGCTACAATCCACCCTGTAGATGGAATTTCCTGCCTTCTTCACCCTGGTGGTTATGATTCTCGCCGCAGCGCTGTTTATCAGCGAACGGGTGCGTCCCGATCTGGTGGCGCTGATTGTGCTGGTGTTCCTGGGAATCGGCGGGATCGTCACCCCCCAGGAAGCCTTTGCCGGTTTTAGCGGCTCGGCGGTCATCACCATTCTGGGCATTTCCATTCTTTCCGAAGCCCTGCGTCAGACGGGGGTAACCCGCTGGCTGGGGACGCACATGCACCGCCTCGGTGCCAGAACCGAAAAGCACCTGATTCTGACCACCCTGCTGGTCTCGGCGGGGCTTTCTCTGCTGATGAACAACATCGCCGTCGTGGGGGTGCTGTTGCCTGCCGTGCTGGGGCTGGCGCGGCGCAGTCATACCTCGCCTTCGCGGCTGATGATGCCCCTCGCCTACGGCACTGCCCTGGGGGGCATGGCAACCCTGCTGACCACTGCCAACCTTATTGTCAGCAACGCCCTCAAAGATGCCGGGTATGCCCCCTTTGGTTTGCTGGATTTTTTCCCGGTAGGCGCGCCACTGGTAGTGCTGGGTGCCGTGTATATGGTTACGCTGGGCATACGCCTGATGCCACACTACACCCACGAGGATGATACGCTTCCCCAGCAACTGCACGAAAAACTCAGTCAGTTGTACGGGCTGACCCGCCGCCTGTATGAAATTGAGGTGCTACCCACCTGCCCGCTGGCCGGGCAGACTCTGCGCGAGGCACGCTGGCTTCAGCGCACCGGCTTGCGCATTCTAACGGTGCGTCCGCAGGGACGCATCAACCTGCCGCCCTTTCCGGGGATGCGGGTTCACCCCGGCGATGTGCTGGTAGTACAGGGTATCCTTCAGATGGAACAAATGGATGCCCTGGGCTTGCGCTTCCTTCGCGCCCTGCCCGACCTGCAGCCCATTGCCGAAAGCGGGCTGGCGCTGGCAGAGATCATTGTCTCGCCGCACGGCGGGTTGATCGGACGCACTCTGCAGGAAGTGCACTTCAACGAGACCTATCAACTGCAGGTACTGGGCATCTGGCGCGAGGGTGCGCCGCTGCTGGACGACCTTGGAAGCGTCCGCATCCGCGAGGGCGATACCCTGCTGGTGCAGGGAGCCGCCGAGCGTTTGCATCTCCTGCGCCACAACTCCGACTGGATTGTGCTGGAAGAAGACCCCGACGCTCCGCTCAAACCGGAACGGTTTGGCTTATCACTGGGAATTACCGCGCTGGCACTGGGAACCGCTGCATTCAATCTCCTGCCTGTATCGCTGGCGGTGTTTGGAGGTGCTGTCCTGCTCCTGCTCACCGGCTGTCTGGACATGCAGGAAGCCTACCATGCGGTAGAATGGAAAGCCATCTTCCTCATCGCCGGGATGTGGCCCCTCAGTACGGCTATGCGCACCAGCGGGCTGGTCAACGACCTTCTTCAACCGCTGATGGGGGGCATGGGCCAACTTCCGGTGTGGATGGTGGCGCTGATTCTCATCGTACTGGCGTTCATCTTCACCCAGATCATGAGCGGGCAGGTTGCCGCCCTGGTACTGGCGCCGGTCGCCATCACTGTTGCCAGTCATCTCCATCTGGATGCGCGGGCGCTGGGCATGGCGGTGGCGCTGGGTTGTTCGCTCTCCTTTCCCACCCCTTTCGGGCATCCCGTCAACGTGCTGGTGATGACCCCCGGCGGCTACACTTTCCGCGATTACTTCCGTGTGGGTATGCCCCTCACCCTGCTGGCGATTGTTTTCATTTTGACAGGATTACATTTGTTCTGGGGAATTTAAACCATTCGCCCCGCCTGACGGCGGGGCGATTTTCCTTTTAGTACAGTTTCTTATTATCAAACGTTTGCAGGGCTTTCAGGTAGTTTGCCCGTTCAAAGGCGGCAGGTTCTGCCACTGCTTTCTGGCTCATACTACCCTGCATCTGACGGACGGATTCGTACTCAAAGGTATCCATCCAGGCGTTCATGTCGGCAAGGATTTCCTCAATGCGTTTCAAACCGTTTTGGAGCAGTTCCGAAGCCAGCATGGTCACTCTGGCGCCAGCCATCATGGCTTTGAGCACCGCCTGAGCATCATGCACGCCTGAAGTAAGCGCCAGATCGCAGGGCACACGTCCGTAGAGGATGGCTACCCAGCGCAGGGGCAGGCGCAGTTCAGCGGGGGTGCTGAGTTGCAGGGCTGGTACGACCTCCAGCGTCTCAATATCCAGATCGGGCTGGATGAAGCGGTTGAACAGCACCAGTCCTTTAGCGCCGGCGCCTGCCAGACGTTTTGCCATGTTGGGAAGGGCAGTGAAGAAGGGGCTGAGTTTAACTGCCACCGGAATGCTCACCCGGCTGCACACCTCCGACACCAGATCCACGTAGTTCTGCTCCAGTTCCTGGGCGGTGATGTCGGGGTCGGTGGGAATGTAGTACATATTCAGTTCCAGCGCATCGGCGCCGGCTTCCTCGATTTTACAAGCGTAATCCACCCAGCCGCCCGCCGAAACGCCGTTCAGACTACCGATGATGGGGATGTTCACGGCTTCTTTGGCTCGGCGGATGAGATTCAGGTACTCTTCCGGACCAACGTTGTAATTTTCCAGATCGGGAAAGTAACTGAGCGCCTCGGCAAAGGACTCGGTGCCGCGGTTAAGGAAATGATCCAGCGCCAGGCTTTCGTGGGTGATCTGTTCCTCAAACAACGAATACATCACCACGGCAGCGGCGCCTGCCTCTTCCAGTCGGCGGATACCCTCCAGTTTCTTGGAAAGCGGAGATGCCGAAGCCACCACCGGATTTTTCAGTGTCAATCCCAGATAGGTTGTCGTTAAATCTGCCATAATTCCTTCCCTCCTGTTCAGTTTCCTGTACCGATCATTACAAAGAAGTGAAACCGCTGAATCCATTGCCGGCTTTCACCTGACGGGGCTCCCCTCATGGGGGGAACGCCTTCGCAATGACATCGGATTATCTTTTCAAAAGGTGCCATTATTTACGGTAAGAGAGGCGCCTCTCACAGACAAGCCCATGAGAGGCGCCCTGGTACGGGCTTTAATCGTTCCCGTTGGATTTATATTGAATGGACGCCATTTGCTTGTAGAGTTCCCAGCGTTTGCGGGCGTCTTCGCGCGCCTGCTGCATCAGCATCTCGGCACGGGCTTCATCTGCCTGAACGAGCATGCGGTAGCGCGTCTCGTTATAGGCATATTCCTGGACATCCACCGTCGGATCTTTGGAGTCGATGATGAGCGGATTCTTGCCTTCCAGCGCGAGCATCGGGTTATAGCGGTACATAGGCCAGATGCCAGAGTTGACCGCCAGTTTCTGCTGATCCAGACCTTTGCGCATATCAATACCATGAGCGATACAGTGACTGTAGGCAATGATCAGCGAAGGACCTTCGTAAGCATCCGCCTCGAGGAAAGCGCGCAGGGTCTGTTGATCGTTAGCGCCCATGGCAACGCGCGCCACATAGACGTAACCGTAGGACATGGCGATCATGCCCAGATCCTTCTTGGGCAAACCCTTACCGCTCATGGCAAATTTGGCAACCGCAGCGCGCGGGGTGGATTTGGACGCCTGACCACCGGTGTTGGAGTACACCTCGGTATCCAGCACCAGAATATTGACGTTGCGCCCGGACGCCAGCACATGATCGAGACCGCCGTAGCCGATGTCATATGCCCAGCCGTCACCACCGACAATCCACACGCTCTTGCGAACCAGATAATCGGCTACATTCAGCAGATTGAAAGCGCGCGGGTCTTTGATGCCCTTGAGGATTTCCTTCAGCGCGGCAACGCGTTTACGCTGTTCACGGATGCCCGCCTCAGTGCTCTGGTCGGCTTCCAGAATGGCGGCACTCAGGTCATTCCCCACCAGTCCGGAGAGATCCGCCAGCAGTTCGCGGGCGTACTCGTTGAGTTTGTCAATGGTCAGGCGGAAGCCAAACCCAAACTCGGCGTTATCTTCGAAGAGCGAGTTGGACCAGGCAGGACCGCGCCCCTCGGCGTTCTTCGTCCACGGTGTGGTGGGCAGGTTGCCGCCGTAAATCGAGGAACAGCCGGTGGCATTGGCAATCACCGCACGATCGCCGAATAACTGCGAGAGCAGTTTGACGTAAGGCGTCTCGCCACAGCCTGCGCAGGCGCCAGAGAACTCAAACAGCGGGCGGAGCAATTGCGAATTCTTGACCGTGGTAGGCGAAATCGCCGTGGGATCAACATCCGGTAAAGAGAGGAAGAAGTTCCAGTTCTCGCGTTCCTGTTCGCGGAGGGGCGGTTGAGGCGCCATGTTGATGGCTTTGCGCCCGACCTGAGTCTTATCTTTGGCAGGACAGGCTTCCACACACAGCGCGCATCCGGTGCAGTCTTCGGGCGCCACCTGAATGGTGAATTTCGAATTGGGGAATTCCTTGAACTTGGCATCGGTGGACTTGAAGGTTGCCGGAGCATTTGCCAGCAGTTCCGGCTCGTACACCTTCATGCGGATGACCGCATGCGGACACACCATGACGCATTTACCACACTGGATGCACAAATCGGGCTCCCAGACGGGGATTTCCAGCGCGATGTTGCGCTTTTCGTACTGGGCGGTTCCGGTCGGGAAGGTACCGTCTACCGGCATGGCAGATACGGGCAGGTTATCACCCTCAAAGACCATCATCGGCGCCAGCACTTCGCGCACAAACTCAGGCACATCGGGACCTACCGCCGGGCGGCGGCTGAAGGTGCTGGTGACCTGATCGGGCACTTTGACCTCATACAGGTTTGCCAGGGTGTGATCCACCGCCTCGAAGTTTTTCTGCACCACGGCTTCACCACGCCTGCCATAGGTCTTTTCAATGGATTTCTTAATTTCGGCAATGGCTTGATCGCGCGGCAGGACACCAGAGATGGCGAAGAAGCAGGTCTGCATGATGGTGTTGATGCGCTGTCCCATGCCGGTGCGGTTGGCGACTTCGTAGGCATCAATGACGTAGAACTTCAGTTTCTTCTCGATGATATCCTTCTGTACCTCGCGCGGCAGGTGATCCCAAACCTCATCCGGTCCGTAAATGCTGTTCAGCAGGAAGACTGCGCCGGGTTTGGCGTAGCGGGTAATATCCAGCCGCTCCAGGAACGAGAACTGGTGGCAGGCAACGAAATCGGCCTGACGGATGAGGTACGGAGCGCGCAAAGGTTTGGGTCCAAAGCGCAGGTGTGAGATAGTCACCGAGCCGGATTTCTTGGAGTCGTACACGAAGTAGCCCTGAGCGTGGTTTTCGGTTTCCTCGCCGATGATCTTGATGGAGTTTTTGTTGGCGCCCACTGTACCATCCGAGCCCAGACCAAAGAAGACACACTGCACAGTGGAGGAGTCGAGGATTTCTAAGTCGGGGTCGTACTCCAGGCTGGTGAAGGAGACATCATCAACGATGCCCACAGTGAAGTGATTCTTGGGCTGGTTCTTCTGGAGTTCATCGAATACGGCTTTGACCATGCCGGGGGTGAACTCTTTGGAAGACAGACCATAGCGTCCGCCAATAACGGTGGGCATGGTCTTGAAGGGAGCAAAGCCACCCGCCAATCCTTCGGCGATGGCGGTAACCACATCCTGATACAGGGGCTCGCCCGCCGAACCGGGTTCTTTGGTACGGTCAAGGACGGCAATGGCTCGGGTAGTGGCAGGAAGCGCTGCCAGCAGGTGCCTGGCGGAGAAGGGACGGTACAGGTGCACGGTAACCACACCAACCTTCTCACCGCGATTCACCAGATATTTAGCGGTTTCCTCGGCGGTTTCAGCGCCAGAGCCCATCAGGATGATGACGCGCTCGGCATCCGGTGCGCCAGCATACTCAAAGAGGTGATACGCCCGCCCGGTCAGTTGGGCAAAGCGATCCATGGTCTTCTGAACGATTTCCGGGCAACGGGCATAGAAGGGGTTGACTGTCTCACGTCCCTGGAAGTACACATCGGGGTTCTGGGCAGTCCCGCGCAGGACGGGATGATCGGGGCTGAGGGCGCGCTTGCGGTGCTCGGCGATGAGTTCATCGGAGATCATTGCGCGCATGTCGTCTTCGGTGAGTTCCTCGATCTTCTGTACTTCGTGAGAAGTGCGGAATCCATCGAAGAAATGCAGGAAGGGCACGCGAGATTCCAGTGTAGCGGCATGGGCGATGAGCGCCATATCGTGGGCTTCCTGCACCGAGCGCGAAGCCAGCAGTGCAAAGCCAGTCTGGCGAGTAGACATCACGTCGGAATGATCGCCAAAGATGGAGAGCGCCTGCGCCGCCAGAGCCCGCGCTGAAACGTGAATCACCAGCGGAGTGAGTTCACCGGCGATTTTGTACATATTGGGAATCATCAGGAGCAAGCCTTGCGAAGCGGTGAAGGTGGTGCACAAAGCCCCGGATTGCAGTGCGCCATGCACCGCACCGGCGGCGCCGCCCTCAGATTGCATTTCCACCACCAGCGGCACAGTTCCCCAGAGATTCTTGACCTTCTTTGCCATCCATTCATCCGACCACTCTCCCATGGCGGAAGAAGGGGTGATGGGGTAAATGGCAATGACTTCGCTGGCGCGGTAAGCAACCCGCGCAACCGCCTCATTGCCATCCAGGGTAATTTTTTGACGATTGCTCATAACCACACTCCTGTAAAAATTATTTCAGATATATGATTCTGCCCCCTGCAGATATCTTTGCGTTTTCACTGGTCTGGACAGGTTAAGACCCGTCAATCTAAAGAGTTTATGTCCAAACATCTAAATCGGATAGTAATATATTTCTTAACAAAAAACGGGATTTGTCACAAAACCTCTCAACCATTTTTTTAGACACAATACCTTCCTGTGAGTACAAAGTGCCCACCGACACTGACTTCTTTTTCAGCGGCGCAGAATTTTGATAAAAACGTTGCGGTCTCCCTATGAAAAAAGAGTAATGCGCCCGGCACTGTGATAAAAACGCCGGTACGCGGCAGTCTCATCCAGCGCAGTCTGCAACTGTTTCTGGAAAACGGGCGCTTCACCGGTTGGCTGACGCGTACCCTCGGAAAGCGTCACGCCGGTATCGGTAAAACGCACACGCACGAAACCGCAGGCTTCCAGATAGCACAACCCCAGGCGTACTGCCGCCTCGCTTTGCGCCGTCAGACCTGCCAGTTTTTCCAGCGTGACGGTGCGGTTCTGCTGCAGGATAAACTTGACCAGACCAGCCAGCCGTTGCAGGAAGGCATCCATCCCGGCGGTTTGCGGATCCACACCAAACAGCACCACCCGATGGGGTTTAACCTGCTCCATCACCTTGCGCAGAACATGGTTGGAAGGCGGGGGCGTCCAGATGATGAGCGTTTCGGCGGGCTGCAAGGCAGTGCGGTCGCGAGCATGCTCACGCAGTCGATCCAGTGCCTCGGCTTCGCCCCATACCTGCGCCATGGGATCTTCTGTCAGCAGGCGTTCCAGAAGCGGCAGGGGGTGCGCCTCGTCCCGGTGATCCTCCACCTCGAGCAAGCCGTACAGGTCAATCTGTTCCATCTGATGAGGACGCCAGTCCAGCCACTCCACCTGCACGCCGCGACTACCCTGATAGGTGGAAGCCCGCAGGGTACAGGCAAGGTCAAACCAGCCGTCAGGCAAATCGTAGCCAGCACCTCCCCACCACAGGACTTCACGCTCGTTACCGGCACGGTCCTCGATGGTAATGCGCAGATGGTCATCATTTCGCCCGATGGTAATGACATTGTTGATACGCACATCCAGCACCAGCAAGCCCGGGGTGGGGTTGCCGGGGCCAAACGGTGCCAGGCTTTCCAGGGCTTCGGCAACGTCCAGATGGATCTCTTCCAGGCGCAAAACGGCTTCCAGTTGCAGGGTGCGTTCGGGTAAGCCGCCCTGCGCATCCAGTTGCGCCTGCACCTGCCGCGCCAGACAGTTGCGCAAGGCAGGCAGTTGATCCGCCATCAGGGCAAGCCCTGCCGCCATGGGATGCCCACCAAAGCCTATCAGGAGGTCTTTACAGGCGCTAATGGCGGCGGTGATGTCCACCCCTTCAATGGATCGCGCCGACCCACGCAGCATGCCGCTTGACGATCCGCTGAGCAAAATGGTCGGACGATGATAGCGCTGCACCAGTTGCGCCGCAGCAATGCCCACCACTCCGGGGGCCCATTCGGGGTTATCCAGAATCAGCACCGGCGAGCGCAGGAGGGACGAATCGGCGCGCAGGCGGTCTTCCGCCGCTGCCAGCACCTGTGCAGTAAGGAATTGACGGCGGGCATTGAGGATTTCCAGTTCCCCTGCCAGCACCCGCGCCCGCTCTTCATCCTCTGTGGTGAGCAGTTCCACGGCTGGATTGGCATCGCCCAGCCGCCCCAGTGCGTTGAGACGGGGCGCCAGCACAAAGCCCAGATGTTCTTCATTTAACCATAGGGGCGAAACTTCAGCGCGATCCAGAATTGCCCGCAAGCCCACGCGTTTGCCGCGGCGCAGTACCTGTAATCCCCGCTGAAGCAGGTAACGGGTATCGTCGGTTTGCAGGGCAACATCCGCGACAATGCCCAGCGCCACCAGATCGAGCAGGTCATTTGCCCGTTCTGGCTGGCCGGCGCGCGTCAACAGCGCCAGTGCCAGTTGATACGCCACCCCCACCCCCGGCAAACCGGTCATGGGGTGGCTTTCGGGGAGCAATCGCGGGGTCAGATGCGCCAGTGCGGGCGGCAGATCTTCACCCAGCAGGTGATGGTCGGTGACGACGACTTCCAGACCATGCTGGCGGGCATATTCCAGCGCCTCAAAGGCAGTGATGCCGGTGTCACAGGTGATCATCAAATCGGCACCCTGCGCGAGGATGCGTTCCAGGTAGGGAATGTTGACACCATGCCCTTCTTTCTCCCGTACCGGTACATGAAAGCGCGGATTGGCTCCCAGCCAGCGCAGCGTTTGCACCAGCAGGGAGGTGGCAGTCTGTCCATCCACGTCAAAATCACCCCAGATCCAGATGCGTTCGCCGCCGCGGATCGCTTTAAAGATGCGCTGACAGGCGATTTCCATGCCGGGCAGGTCTTCTGGGGGCGCGGGCTGATAGAAATCCGGATCAAGGAAGGCACGGGCGCGCTGTGGATCGGTAATGCCGCGGTGAGCCAGAATGCGCGCCACCAGCGTTTGACCGCCCGTCACCTCCAGCAAAGCGGGGGGAATGTGGTTCTCGACCGGTTCAATCCACTGGAACATACGCTCATTATATCTGAGGGCAGGCGAATGAGGCAGGTTTAAAAAGCAGGCAACCACGGTCATTTTGAAGTGGAAAGGCAACCTGTCCCGTACGCGCCTGGCACCCCTTCGGGAAAAGCGATGGGTGAAGGAGAAAAATTGTCAGGCTGTTGCCAGAATTCCCCCCGGAAAAGGCTTTGATGAATTTTTTTTCAGAAAAAGTCTGTGCAAACCATGGAAAAATTTGTGCTTTTTTAGAAATTGTACTAAAATGATATAGATTGAAACCTTGAAACTATAACCTGATTCCGTTAAAATTTATTTTAAGGTATGTTCATGCCCCCAGTGCATTGAGCAACATCCTGTAAACACTGAACAACAAGGAAGGAGATTGGCGATGGACGTAATCAAAGTAAAGGCAAATTCGCGCACTGCGGCGGTTGCGGGGGCAATTGCCGGGGTCATACGCGAACATAAGCATGCCGAAGTGCAGGCAATTGGCGCCGGAGCGGTCAATCAAGCCATCAAAGCACTCGTACTGGCAAAAGGGTATCTTGCAGAAGACGGAATTTCCATCGTCGCTGTACCGGAGTTTGTGGACGTTGAAATTGATGGCAAGGTTCGCACCGCCATTAAACTCATTGTCGAGCCACGCTAATCGTCGTTCCTGCGATTAGATCTGAGCGATTTCCTGCGGGTCGAAGATTACTTCTTCTTTCCCGGCAAGTTTTTCGTTGATTTTGCGCACCACCAGTTCTAAATGACGGGGGTGCGCAACGTAATTTAAGTGGTCGGCGGGCACGGTGAGTACCGGGCAAAGGGTGAAGGACTCAATCCAGTGCTCGTAAAGGTCGTTGAGCGCTTCCAGATACTCGCGGGAGATGCCACGTTCGTAATCGCGGTTGCGCCGGGCAATGCGTTCCATCAGGGTTTCCGGGCGGGCACGCAGGTAAATGACCAGATCGGGCGGGGGCAGAAACTCCACAATGCCCTGATAGAGGGCGCGATACGTGGCGTAATCGCGCTCGCTCAGGTAGCCTTGCCGGTACAGGTTGGCAGCGAAGATTTCGGCATCTTCGTACACCGAGCGGTCCTGCACCACCGATCCGGGGAAAAG
This sequence comes from Anaerolinea thermophila, assembly GCF_020723905.1. Lineage (GTDB taxonomy): Bacteria > Chloroflexota > Anaerolineae > Anaerolineales > Anaerolineaceae > Anaerolinea > Anaerolinea thermophila_A. Next base: position 166,050 of record NZ_DYHZ01000002.1, on the reverse strand, counting down.
GATGATCTGGCGATGAATCTGAAGGCGGTTGGCAAGGAAGAAGACCTGTGAGTGAAAGCCCCACGCCGCCATATCCTGATAGAAGTCCGAGAGATAGGGGTTGTGCGCCTCGGGCTCGTAGAAAGGTTGCCAGCCCAGTCTGGCACACAGCAGTTCAACCAGCGTGGATTTCCCCACGCCAATATTTCCCGCCACGGTGATATAGCGTTTCATTTCATCCCTCCTGAATGGCTATGGCAAAAGAAAAAGGCGCCATCCCGCGCGCCCTATCGGGGGATTTCCCCGTTGAGTTCCATTTGAATGACCTGCTGGAAAACTTCATACGGCTGCGCGCCAATCAGCGCCAGCCCGTTGATGAAAAATGTTGGGGTAGACTGCACGCCCAGATCGGCGGCATAGGCATAGTCCGCTTCGACCTCTTCTTTATAGCGCTGTTCGTCCAGGCATCGGGTAAAGGCATTCATATCCAGTCCCACCTGCTTGCCGATTTCTTCAAACGCGGAACGGCTGTACCCGCCCTGATAGGAAAACAGACCGTTGTGATATTCCCAGTACTTACCCTGTTCTCCAGCGCAGTTGGCGGCTTCGGCAGAGGGAGCGGCATTGGCGTGCAAGCCGTACAGGGGAAAATCACGGTACACCAGGCGCACCTGATCGCCAAACTCTTCCTGAATGCGGGGCCAGACCTCCAGATGCCATTTGCGGCAGAAGGGGCACTCGTAATCGCTGAATTCAATGATGGTGATGGGAGCATCGGCAGGACCAAAGACGGGGTCGTCATCCACAGGCACCTCGTAGCGTTTGACCTGCTCCGGAACGTCCACCACCGATCCAGCCTGTGCAAGTTGCGCCTTCAGCGTGCGAACCTCTTTCTGCAACGGGATGGCAAAGGCAAAATAAGCCACTGCAAAACCCAGGGCAAAAGCAACCGGTAACAGGTACAACCAGCGGAGATTGCGGCGCGGCGCCGCGTTCGATACCTTTAAAGGGGTGTTTTGTTCGTCCATAGGTTGATTATACCATTTTGCACGGGGTTTCCCGGGGGTGAACAGGAGGGCTATGCAAACTACGCCATGCTGTGGCAATCAGCAACATAAGGGGGAAATCGAAGGCTCACTGGGACGAATGCAAGGGAAGATAGAATGTCATCATCACATTGCCTCTCGAAAGGTTGAAACCTCATAAAAGGATTGGGACAAGAGCAACGATTCCAGCAGGCAAACCCGCAATCAAGGGAAAAGAGTATCCATCAAAGCCCTCTGAACAGGGGGTATCTTCCCCCGGATTGAGACGGATGCAATGTCCCCCATGGGCTCCACCCACAATCGAAGGAGTTTCAGTCGAAGACCCCCCGAATGGGGGGTATCCTCTAACGGATCGAGACGGGTGCAACGCCCCCGTGGGCTCAACCCACAATCGAAGGAGTTTCAGTCGAAGACCCCCCGAATGGGGGGTATCCTCTAACGGATCGAGACGGGTGCAACAATCTTTGTCTCAGTCTTTTTCTAGCCCGCCAGCGTGGTTTCAGTATCCTCTAACGGATCGAGACGGGTGCAACGCCGTTTTCCCGATGCCGGGGTCTCCCCACAGCATGTTTCAGTATCCTCTAACGGATCGAGACGGGTGCAACAAAACGAAGGGTAAGCAATCCGAACCCGAAAATTCGTTTCAGTATCCTCTAACGGATCGAGACGGGTGCAACAGTATTTGGACCTAATTTATCAAATTTGACCAGTTGTTTCAGTATCCTCTAACGGATCGAGACGGGTGCAACAACTTTTACGCAAGCCTTGCCGAGTATGCCGTAAAACAGTTTCAGTATCCTCTAACGGATCGAGACGGGTGCAACTTTCACGAGGTCGTTTTCTTCGACATATTCTGAGACAGGTTTCAGTATCCTCTAACGGATCGAGACGGGTGCAACGAAAACTCTGATATGAAAGTTTGATGTTGTTCAACGTTTCAGTATCCTCTAACGGATCGAGACGGGTGCAACTTTGATGCACATGCGGCATCACAGTTTGCATACATAGTTTCAGTATCCTCTAACGGATCGAGACGGGTGCAACAGGTGATGGTGAGTGCCTGCTGACCAGCGGTGAGGAGTTTCAGTATCCTCTAACGGATCGAGACGGGTGCAACCAGTATACGGGCTATGACGGATTAGGGCTGACTGCGTTGTTTCAGTATCCTCTAACGGATCGAGACGGGTGCAACCGCTGGTTCAGTTTGCCTTCGAAACCGTCGCGCACGTTTCAGTATCCTCTAACGGATCGAGACGGGTGCAACTTTTGGGTTGGAAGTTCAACCCATTTTTCCTTACTTGGTTTCAGTATCCTCTAACGGATCGAGACGGGTGCAACTAAATATCAACATTTTTATACAGTTCATCCCATTTACGTTTCAGTATCCTCTAACGGATCGAGACGGGTGCAACTTCGGGCTAACCCGTTGCGGAAGCGTACGTCCGCGGTTTCAGTATCCTCTAACGGATCGAGACGGGTGCAACCTAGAAACCAACGCGCGTACGAACTCCCGCCAATTGTTTCAGTATCCTCTAACGGATCGAGACGGGTGCAACAAACCAGGCACGTGGGAGTGGCGGTCAACGCGTAGATGTTTCAGTATCCTCTAACGGATCGAGACGGGTGCAACGGAGAACGCCATCAAAAAACACTGTCTAGGTGATTGGTTTCAGTATCCTCTAACGGATCGAGACGGGTGCAACAAAACTTGCTCAAAGTTATTGCCAGTGATGGAGAGGTTTCAGTATCCTCTAACGGATCGAGACGGGTGCAACAAAGAAAGTTGAGAGATTGCAGTGGTTAGGAAAAGAGTTTCAGTATCCTCTAACGGATCGAGACGGGTGCAACTGTCATCATCGACTACCTCGGGCTTGTCAATATCCCGTTTCAGTATCCTCTAACGGATCGAGACGGGTGCAACCGCTACAAGAAAACGTCATCGCAATTGCCATTCATCGTTTCAGTATCCTCTAACGGATCGAGACGGGTGCAACTGGAATGGATAAGCGTAAAAGAAAAAATGCCTGAATGTTTCAGTATCCTCTAACGGATCGAGACGGGTGCAACAAAATCATTCTCGCTGAACTCAACACAGAATTCGGGTTTCAGTATCCTCTAACGGATCGAGACGGGTGCAACTTGCTGGCACTGAAGATTCCGACTAACACCAAACGTGGTTTCAGTATCCTCTAACGGATCGAGACGGGTGCAACTCAATCCCTCAAAATAGACACATCTAACATTATTTGTTTCAGTATCCTCTAACGGATCGAGACGGGTGCAACGTTTAGCAGTCGGGTGACCAAAATGGTTGTAATTCAGTTTCAGTATCCTCTAACGGATCGAGACGGGTGCAACGGCTCACCATCCAGAATAACCGCTGTGTCGTCCGGAGTTTCAGTATCCTCTAACGGATCGAGACGGGTGCAACTGCTGTTCGCAAGAGCAAAGATGAGTTGCAGCCTAGTGTTTCAGTATCCTCTAACGGATCGAGACGGGTGCAACTAACCATTTGGTCGAATTCATTTTCGTTGAAAGAGGTTTCAGTATCCTCTAACGGATCGAGACGGGTGCAACGCAATTGGTTTTCGAGTACCATTTTTGCGACAGCGTGTTTCAGTATCCTCTAACGGATCGAGACGGGTGCAACGTCCCCGGAATGACCGGATACCACAACCATCTGACCGTTTCAGTATCCTCTAACGGATCGAGACGGGTGCAACGCACTCGTGCATGCACGTTAAAGGAACTTCGCGAAGGTTTCAGTATCCTCTAACGGATCGAGACGGGTGCAACATCTGAGGCTGCCAGAAAACTGGGTATATCCAGACGTTTCAGTATCCTCTAACGGATCGAGACGGGTGCAACTTACGGTCTTACTTGACAAACATGCTGGGACGCAAAGTTTCAGTATCCTCTAACGGATCGAGACGGGTGCAACCTGGAGCGGCTGGAAAGCCTAAGGCTGAAACTGGAAGTTTCAGTATCCTCTAACGGATCGAGACGGGTGCAACATGAAAAACCGCCCTGGCGGGGGCGGCTTCGAAAGAAGTTTCAGTATCCTCTAACGGATCGAGACGGGTGCAACAGGGACTCACCGATCGCGGTCTTGCCTTCCCGGAGAGTTTCAGTATCCTCTAACGGATCGAGACGGGTGCAACCAAGGGGAACAGGCAGCCCATCAAATTGAAGCCAGTGTTTCAGTATCCTCTAACGGATCGAGACGGGTGCAACGATTTATTCCATGATGATGTTCCCGATGAGTTTATCGTTTCAGTATCCTCTAACGGATCGAGACGGGTGCAACGGTCTGTCCCGGCTGTCAAGCGTCTTTCCGCTTTGTGTTTCAGTATCCTCTAACGGATCGAGACGGGTGCAACTCTCCCCCGCCGTCATCGCGTCCGCCACCGAGATGAGGTTTCAGTATCCTCTAACGGATCGAGACGGGTGCAACCCGGGGCAAGGCTACTTGCACATCCGGAAGTCAAAGGTTTCAGTATCCTCTAACGGATCGAGACGGGTGCAACCGATCACCGCATCCCAGTTTTCGAGATTTCCGTTGGCGTTTCAGTATCCTCTAACGGATCGAGACGGGTGCAACTCCAGCGCGGTGTAGAAATCGCGCGCATCGCAATCGTTTCAGTATCCTCTAACGGATCGAGACGGGTGCAACTTCCTTTTGCGCGTATTCGGCATGCGCGCCCCGCCACGTTTCAGTATCCTCTAACGGATCGAGACGGGTGCAACAAGGAATTCGGATTCATCCCGGAAGAATTAAAGGCTGTTTCAGTATCCTCTAACGGATCGAGACGGGTGCAACAGTGAGGATGAATGCCGCAGTGACTATTTAGCCAATTCGTTTCAGTATCCTCTAACGGATCGAGACGGGTGCAACAATTGTCAAGCGTAATTTATTGAAACCCATTGGAAAGTTTCAGTATCCTCTAACGGATCGAGACGGGTGCAACCTGTACCGCGCCTGCTGCCTGTACGTAGATGCCTGGTTTCAGTATCCTCTAACGGATCGAGACGGGTGCAACATGAACATTACAATCTCCAAAAGTGAAATCATTGAAGTTTCAGTATCCTCTAACGGATCGAGACGGGTGCAACGTGCTGTGCCGGTCTCTCCCGGCTGTCACGTCCCCCGTTTCAGTATCCTCTAACGGATCGAGACGGGTGCAACTCAAATCGCAGTTTCCAGACGCAGCAATAACCATGTGTTTCAGTATCCTCTAACGGATCGAGACGGGTGCAACTATTGCCCAACAGCCGTTGATCAGCAAGTATTTCAGTTTCAGTATCCTCTAACGGATCGAGACGGGTGCAACAATCGCCGTGCGCCGCAAGTCCAGGTTGTGCATCTGGTTTCAGTATCCTCTAACGGATCGAGACGGGTGCAACGAGTGGCCAAACAGCGCAAAGGAAGCCCGCGACCGCTGTTTCAGTATCCTCTAACGGATCGAGACGGGTGCAACGGATTACAGGCAATCCCCGCCCCGAAAGAAAAGAAGTTTCAGTATCCTCTAACGGATCGAGACGGGTGCAACGGATGAAAACCAGACTTGGAGTTCATACTCAGTATTGTTTCAGTATCCTCTAACGGATCGAGACGGGTGCAACTTGGTGTGAAAATTCATTCCATTGGCTCGTCATAATGTTTCAGTATCCTCTAACGGATCGAGACGGGTGCAACGGACGATTCGCAGGATTGAACGCTGGATGCCACGCCGTTTCAGTATCCTCTAACGGATCGAGACGGGTGCAACATTCCTATCATGCTTGAAGAAGCAATGTTTTTGATTGTTTCAGTATCCTCTAACGGATCGAGACGGGTGCAACGGATATCGTTTACAAACGTGCTGGGCAATTCTTTGCTGTTTCAGTATCCTCTAACGGATCGAGACGGGTGCAACGTCTGGAATTCAGTAAACCAAGAAAGCCGCGACGAAGTTTCAGTATCCTCTAACGGATCGAGACGGGTGCAACCCGCGGGGTTGTCGCCATTGCTCCAGACGACCCGGAGTTTCAGTATCCTCTAACGGATCGAGACGGGTGCAACTTGCCACAGTTGACAATCCTTATCACCATGACCTGTACGTTTCAGTATCCTCTAACGGATCGAGACGGGTGCAACGAAGTGACCGTGAGCGCTGTTGCGAAATCGATGGGGTTTCAGTATCCTCTAACGGATCGAGACGGGTGCAACCGACCCTGTACAGGGTGTGACTGCCCTGCGCAGGGTGTTTCAGTATCCTCTAACGGATCGAGACGGGTGCAACGGGTTGAAAATTACCAGGATGCTTTCAAGGTTGCAAGTTTCAGTATCCTCTAACGGATCGAGACGGGTGCAACATTTAATCCCTGTCTCTCCACTCTCTGAGATTGAGGTTTCAGTATCCTCTAACGGATCGAGACGGGTGCAACTGGACGTGTTTTGGCTGATTTGCATGAGGTTTCGCACGTTTCAGTATCCTCTAACGGATCGAGACGGGTGCAACTGACGTCATCATAAGCGGCGAGTGGCACGTTGCGCTGTTTCAGTATCCTCTAACGGATCGAGACGGGTGCAACCTGTGAGCGGATAGCAATACTGCACCGCTACCAGCGAATGTTTCAGTATCCTCTAACGGATCGAGACGGGTGCAACTGCGCACTTATTCTTGAACGATTTTATTCTTCAACGTTTCAGTATCCTCTAACGGATCGAGACGGGTGCAACACCACGTTTACAGCCCTGCTACCCGCCCTTACCGCAAGTTTCAGTATCCTCTAACGGATCGAGACGGGTGCAACCTGATCTTCGTGGACATGGCTTACTCCTTTTTCTCTGTTTCAGTATCCTCTAACGGATCGAGACGGGTGCAACTTTCGCGTTGTCTATTACTGTCCCAATTGTACGGTGTTTCAGTATCCTCTAACGGATCGAGACGGGTGCAACCGCGTCTTTGTTCAGCGAATACATCCGTTATCACTTGTTTCAGTATCCTCTAACGGATCGAGACGGGTGCAACGACCCGTCAAAATCTGTACCACCTGTACAACCTGTAGTTTCAGTATCCTCTAACGGATCGAGACGGGTGCAACATAAATTACTGCCATAAATTTCTCCTTCCACTTTTTGTTTCAGTATCCTCTAACGGATCGAGACGGGTGCAACGATAAACGGCAGATATGATTTATCTGCCGCACGCAGTGGTTTCAGTATCCTCTAACGGATCGAGACGGGTGCAACCAGTTCCAGCGGTTTCAGGTTTCAGTATCCTCTAACGGATCGAGACGGGTGCAACAAAACGCGGAAGGACAAAAGCAATCGCAAAAAAGTATGTTTCAGTATCCTCTAACGGATCGAGACGGGTGCAACATTTAAGGTCAAAATCGTAACGCTCTACACATAAACGGTTTCAGTATCCTCTAACGGATCGAGACGGGTGCAACTCTGTAGATGATTATGTCATCGCTCCAAAGCCGTCAGGTTTCAGTATCCTCTAACGGATCGAGACGGGTGCAACAGTCCTGGCGCAATTGCCCAGCGCCGGATTATTTTTTTGTTTCAGTATCCTCTAACGGATCGAGACGGGTGCAACCTGTATAAAGGCATGTTCTTCCTCTCGGCAACTTGCGGTTTCAGTATCCTCTAACGGATCGAGACGGGTGCAACAGAAGTCTATGGCGATTTTTCTTCGAGTTTTTTGTTGTTTCAGTATCCTCTAACGGATCGAGACGGGTGCAACTTTGTACTGGACGAACACCGCAATGGTCAAGGTGAGGTTTCAGTATCCTCTAACGGATCGAGACGGGTGCAACTAATCTCCAGCGACTTGCGTTGTCCTGCAATCGCGAAAGTTTCAGTATCCTCTAACGGATCGAGACGGGTGCAACTTTGTGCATGGGACACACTGGCTGAGACTTTCGCTAGGTTTCAGTATCCTCTAACGGATCGAGACGGGTGCAACGCAGATACAAGGACTGACGCAGGCTGCCGACCTTGGAGTTTCAGTATCCTCTAACGGATCGAGACGGGTGCAACCTTGGGTGTTAAGCGATAAGAAGGCTCGGGATAGTGTTTCAGTATCCTCTAACGGATCGAGACGGGTGCAACAGACAAAAAGAATTGCTCACAAAAAACAAAAACTAGTGTTTCAGTATCCTCTAACGGATCGAGACGGGTGCAACGGAGCGCTACCGGACAGCACGCCTGTCGTTCTGGAGTTTCAGTATCCTCTAACGGATCGAGACGGGTGCAACTTGAGCGTGCAAACCTTAACGCCATCCAAAAGGACGTTTCAGTATCCTCTAACGGATCGAGACGGGTGCAACAGACTCTAATCCTCTACGTCTACGCAAACGTAAGAGGTTTCAGTATCCTCTAACGGATCGAGACGGGTGCAACGGCTATCGTAATTGCGGACGGTCTCGGACGCAAAGCGTTTCAGTATCCTCTAACGGATCGAGACGGGTGCAACCGTCATAGAGCCACCCCAGTACCTTGCGTAATTCGTGTTTCAGTATCCTCTAACGGATCGAGACGGGTGCAACGCCAGCCTCTCGAAGAGTCCGCCAGCCTAGAAGCAGTTTCAGTATCCTCTAACGGATCGAGACGGGTGCAACGCAATTGCTATTATAGAACAAAAGTTATTCTGTGTCGTTTCAGTATCCTCTAACGGATCGAGACGGGTGCAACTTATGTAGACTCAGTATCTTATTTTTCGCGCTGTTGTTTCAGTATCCTCTAACGGATCGAGACGGGTGCAACATTTTGCGGAAACATGCCAGCCGGCAGTACACCGGCGTTTCAGTATCCTCTAACGGATCGAGACGGGTGCAACTTACCAGTTTCAAGTTTCAAGAATTTTGTTACCACGTTTCAGTATCCTCTAACGGATCGAGACGGGTGCAACTTTCTCAAGATTGTTGTATACTCTAATTGCGTATGCGTTTCAGTATCCTCTAACGGATCGAGACGGGTGCAACGCATTAGCCTCTAATCCACTACGTTTGCGTAGACGTAGGTTTCAGTATCCTCTAACGGATCGAGACGGGTGCAACCCGGCCGCAAAGCCGGACGCAAAGCCGGCCGTAAGGCAGGTTTCAGTATCCTCTAACGGATCGAGACGGGTGCAACGCTGCGGAAGCGGGTAAAGAATTCTGGCAAAAAGCGTTTCAGTATCCTCTAACGGATCGAGACGGGTGCAACTGGCAAAAAGCCGGCGGCTATCGTAATTGAGCCTGCGTTTCAGTATCCTCTAACGGATCGAGACGGGTGCAACATTCTGGCAAAAAATCAGCGATCGTAATTGTGTCTGAGTTTCAGTATCCTCTAACGGATCGAGACGGGTGCAACGCGGTGCTGAGCCGGTTATCCGCTACGCCGCGATTTTGTTTCAGTATCCTCTAACGGATCGAGACGGGTGCAACCGATTTGAGCGCGTTGCGCTCAATCGTGGCTCAGTCGTTTCAGTATCCTCTAACGGATCGAGACGGGTGCAACAGTCAGCATACGCAGACGAAAAGAATTGCTCACAAAAGTTTCAGTATCCTCTAACGGATCGAGACGGGTGCAACGGGCAAAGAATTCTGGCAAAAAATCAATCGTAATTGGTTTCAGTATCCTCTAACGGATCGAGACGGGTGCAACCCGGGGCATTGTCAGATGCCACGGCTATTGTTCTGGAGTTTCAGTATCCTCTAACGGATCGAGACGGGTGCAACTACAATCGTGCATTAGCCTCCAACCCGTTGCGCAAAGTTTCAGTATCCTCTAACGGATCGAGACGGGTGCAACGTATTTTTTCAAGAAAAATAGCAAGAATTTTGTTACTGTTTCAGTATCCTCTAACGGATCGAGACGGGTGCAACATGAAAAAAGAAAATGCTGTGAGATGCGACATCTGGTTTCAGTATCCTCTAACGGATCGAGACGGGTGCAACTCCCCATTCTACGCAAAGTCCGCCAGCCCAAGAGTAGTTTCAGTATCCTCTAACGGATCGAGACGGGTGCAACTATTCAATTTTTAGAATTGTCTAAATTCCAATGAAAGGTTTCAGTATCCTCTAACGGATCGAGACGGGTGCAACTGCCAGGTTCGCCGGATGAGGTTAGCCCTTACTTGTGTTTCAGTATCCTCTAACGGATCGAGACGGGTGCAACCCTAAGTGCGTTACGTTCCATTGTTCAGCAATCCGTGTTTCAGTATCCTCTAACGGATCGAGACGGGTGCAACAGACCGGCCGCAAGCCCCGGGGTAAGGCTGGCAAGGCGTTTCAGTATCCTCTAACGGATCGAGACGGGTGCAACTCGTGTGAATGGTCGCTACGACCTGAGCGCGTTGCGTGGTTTCAGTATCCTCTAACGGATCGAGACGGGTGCAACCTATAACCGCGCCTTAAACTCTAACCCGTTACGCAAAGTTTCAGTATCCTCTAACGGATCGAGACGGGTGCAACAATTTTTTGTCATTTTTATTCTTTTTTTCATGTCGCTGTTTCAGTATCCTCTAACGGATCGAGACGGGTGCAACGACTTTTTGTTGCCAGAACCCTTTGCCCGCTTCCGTAAGTTTCAGTATCCTCTAACGGATCGAGACGGGTGCAACGGCTGCGTAAGTAAGTAAGTAAGCAGTCAGCATACGGTTTCAGTATCCTCTAACGGATCGAGACGGGTGCAACAGCGGGCAAAGAGTGGCAACAAAAAGTCGGCGGCTGGTTTCAGTATCCTCTAACGGATCGAGACGGGTGCAACAAACTGGTAACAAAAAATTCTGAAGATTGAAAATTGTTTCAGTATCCTCTAACGGATCGAGACGGGTGCAACCTATAATCGCGCGTTGGAAGCCAACCCGTTACGCAAAGTTTCAGTATCCTCTAACGGATCGAGACGGGTGCAACAGACACGGGTTTTAGAACAATCATATTGCTGCGGAGTGTTTCAGTATCCTCTAACGGATCGAGACGGGTGCAACAAGAGATTGAATGGGCGCTGGAACTCGAAATAGCATTGTTTCAGTATCCTCTAACGGATCGAGACGGGTGCAACTTGCTTTTGCTTCGTCGTTCGTATCCACATAAATTACGTTTCAGTATCCTCTAACGGATCGAGACGGGTGCAACAGAATGGCAGCAAAAAGTCGGCTATCGTAATTGCGGAGTTTCAGTATCCTCTAACGGATCGAGACGGGTGCAACCGGTGCTGAACCGATTGCCAGTTACGCCGCGTTGCTGTTTCAGTATCCTCTAACGGATCGAGACGGGTGCAACCGCATCCCTTTCCTCCATTATACCGTGTCTGTACGGGTCCGCAATCGCTATTGCCGCCATTTCTGCTGTACTTCCCAATTATTGTTATCTCTCTTTTCGCAAATCTCTCTTTGCTTAAAAACATGGGTGATTTGCGAAAAGAACCTTTCTTAAACGACATCATTGCAGAAACGTCTAAACTCACAACCCAAACAGCGCATCCGTTGAGAAGTGGGCTCAGGCATTTTTTCGCTCTCCAGCATTGTTTTCATCCCCTGCAGGGCTTCTTCCACCTTGCGGCGCAGTGCCGGCGTAAACGGCACTTCTATGGCTTTACGCAGAGGAATTTCGTAAAGAAAGCCGCGGCGTGCTGGTCTGCCGCTGGATTCTTCCAGCAGTAAACCGTACGCCATTAATTGTAACTGAACGTGCTCACCACTCTTAAAAGAAAGTTTGAAGTCAACCGGTATGACTTCGCCAGGCGCAGGCTCATCCACCCAGATGACCAGGTCCACCAGTCCCCGCAACCCCCAGCGCGACGAGCGCACCGCCACATTAAACTCGCGTCTCCCATCCACCAGTCGGTATGATTTCAGTGAACGACGCAGTTCCCGCCCTTCTTCGCCTTCTCCGGCTTCTTTACCAGCATCCATCAGGTAGGTGCGCGGACGTACATCGGGCAGACACGCGAGAAAATACAGCAGACGGCGACAGTACACCCACTGTTTCAAATCGGTCACCCGGAAGGGGTATTCGTAAATCTCTTCAAAGGGGTCAAGCATTCTTCACCCCCGGTTGAGCTGGTCAATGACCCGGCGTTTTTTCCAGTCATCGGCGCAGATAGGCACCAGTTGCACATTGCCGGGGCTTTTACCCAGAATGCGCCTGATTTTGGTGAACAGTTCCTGCTGTTTGGCAGGAATCAGCCAACCCACAAAGGCGCTGTACTGGATGCGATCTAACCCGTAATCCAGGCACACATCGGCAATTTTGGCACGCTTGCGGTCATCCACAATATCATATACCAGAATGAGGTTGGGAACCTTTTCCACGCTCATGGTTTTCCTCGCTTACCACGGCAATTGAGAGGGCAAATAAGCATCACGCTCGCCACGCAGGAAAGTTGCCATGTGGCGCGCCTGCATCTGAATAATGGCTCGGATGGGATAGCGCTTGCCTTCAAAAGGAATGGGAGTATCCAGGCGCTCCAGCACCTTTTCGGCAATCATTCGGCGGGTTTCCTGGGTGAGCAGATTCTTTTCATCCTGCTCAAATACTGTGCCGTGATTGGCTAACCCGATGATGGTACGATCCACGACCGTTGGACGAAATTCCTCAATGAAATCAAGAGTCAGGCTGGGCTTCCCCGGGCGGTCTACATGCAGAAAGCCGGCATATGGATCCAGACCGGCAAGCACAATGGCGCGTTCCACCTGCCCGTAAAGAATGCCATACCCGTAGTTCAGGGCGGCGTTCAGGGGGTCCACTGCGCCACGCCCTACCCTGCCGGGGAAAGCGTATTTTTCTGGCACGGTGAGGGCAATGGCTTCCCAGTAGGTGCGGGCGGCCCGTCCCTCAACCGCCATGATCACTTCGCGCAGGTCCTCAATGCTCCAGATGCCCTGCTGAAATTCGTGCGCCTGATGCAGGCGTTCCAGTTCTTCCCGCGCGTTCAGGACCTCGGCAGAGCGGCGGCGCAACTCTTCATACAGTTCAGGGTCATTTTCTTTCCGATATTTGCTCATATAGCGCAGGAAATTGCCCTGATTCTGAATCTTGCCCATTGCCAGTGCCAGCACCAGTGCCAAACCGCGCGGACTGCGGTAGGCTTCCAGTTGCGCCCGGCGGGTGGCAACCGTGCCGGTCAATCCGGCGCTGTACAGACTGGCGTAAGGTTCGCCCAGAGAGTTAAGAAAGAAAATGGGAATGCCGCGTTCGGTACACGCCTGCACGGCATCGGCGCTGATACTGACCCCCAGACTGGCAATCACCACCGATTCAAGGTGCAGAAGGGGCGCCTGCAGGCGCTTTTCCTCTCCCTTGAAGACAATCAGTCGTTCACTGTGTTTGCCGACAAAGGTGCCGTATTCATCGGCGATCAGATGCTGAATAATCGCCACAGACGCCCCCTTCCATCCAAATGTGCACCACCCCGTTGCCTTTTACCGTGTCCTTGCCCACCTGCACCACCTCGCCCCACACCAGCCAGGGGAGCAGTTCGCGCCACACAGCCAGAGGCGCGGCATACCGGGCAGTTCCGACTATGCCGCTCAGCCATGTCTGCGTTTGGGTACGGCTGGAGCCGCTGGCAACCTCTACCCAGCGGGTATTCTGTTCGATCAGGCGCACCTGCAAAGCACAATTCTGGAGACGCTCTACCTCCTGTGCGGGGCGCCGCCCCCCGCCGGCAAACTGGACAGCCAGTTCATCCACCCGTTCGAGCAAACGGGCAAAGAGTACCGCAAAATCGGGGGATTTGACCAGCCGCTCATTCCAGATGAGCCGCAGGGGGGTGAGGAAGTGCAGGAGCAGTTCCAGCACCCCACCGGCAGCATCCCGGGGGAGCAACCGGTCAACGCGAGCAAGCACATCTCGATGAGACTGGACTGAAACATCCGGTCGCAGGACCGTTTCGCCCTCTTCCAGAAGGACATCTTCGCTGCCGTCAAGGCGCTCAGCAAGGATGCGCCGCAGGGCAAAACGCCCCCGTCCGGCACCCATTCCCATGCGTCCGGCTTCAGGCACTGCCAGAACAAAGTAGGGCAGGAAGCGCTGGGCTTCGCCCACGAGGGTCAGGTGAAAGACAAACCGCTCACCCGGAGCGTAAGATGGCACCGGGTCCAGCGGAGGAGTGAGAATGTAACCACGGCGCTCCACACCGGGCTTTTCGTTTGCCGCCACCAGCCAGCAAACCGGGCAGGTTGCCACATGCTGCGGGTCGGGAGGGGCAGATACCCCGCCGGGGAGCGCCGGAACGCTCAGAGGGCAGGTGGCGCGCCGCATGATGTTTACCAGCGCGCCGCGCAGGTTGCTTCCGGCACGATATTCGCCGAAGCGCAGGGGGGTTTCGGCAAGGCATTCAAAACGCAAACGGGTAAAGGTGAGGGGAAAGTCTGCCATTAATCCAGGTCCTCCACAGGTTGTTCTTGGGATTGAACATCCAGGTTCAAGCCCCACTCCCCGTCATACGGCACAGAGACCACATCGGGGAAATCGCGATCGCCCTGATGAAGCAATCCCCGCCCGGCAAGCATGGCGCGCAAGCCCCACGAAAGCGGCACCAGCAGGCTGTCGGCTTCCAGGGCGCGCTCGCTGTCGCGCAGTTCGAGGTACTCATTGTACAGGCTTTCTGGCAACACTTCAGTACTGTCAAACAGATGGTGAAACTGATCCGCCAGCGCGGGGTTGGAACGGAACGGCTGAAGCGCCTGCAAGAAACTGCGCTCGAAATCCACCCGGGCGCGTTCGAAGGTCTGCCGCCATGCCGTCAACACCTCACCGGTATAGACTTCATCCAGCCAGCGCGGCAGGCGCTCTTCATCTAAAAGCAGGCTATCGCAATGCGCGACACGCAGAACCTCATCAAGCACCTCAAGGGTGCGGGTGACCTGTTCCACCGGACGGTACACACGCCGGAAGACATCATCCATGCCGCGGAAGACGATCACCGGGGCAGGTTCGCGCTGTCCCAGACGGTTCACGCGCCCGATGCGCTGAAGCAGGGCTTCCAGCGGGGCGGGGTCACTCAGGAGCATATCCAGGTCAAGGTTCAGGCTCACCTCAACCACCTGAGTGGCAACCAGCACCAGCGGGCGGCGTTCTGCCGGGTTCAGCCCCGCCACTGCCAGCATTTCGCGTTCCTTGCGGGCGCGGTCACGCCCGTTAAAACGACCATGCAGAAGAAAGGCGGGAATCTGCGGAGGGAGATGGTCGCGCATCCACTGGTAAATGACCTGGGCACGACGCACGGTATTGGCGACGATCAAGATGCGCCTGCCCTGAAGCGCCTCATTAAGGGCTTTGTGCAGGTTATGCTCATCCAACAGATTGCCATCGGCAAGAGAAAGACGGTGGCGGCGCAGGCTGGCGCGCAGCCGCCGGGAGGCCTGGATGGCAACCACCTCTCCAAAGGTATCCTGAATCACGGCACGCACCGGGGCAGGCAGGGTAGCCGACATCACCAGAAACCGCGCCCCGTACGAGCGCGCCAGAAGCCCCGATGTGGCGGTAATCATTGCCAGACGGTTGGGCTCATAGGCGTGAATTTCATCGAACACGAACGCCGCCTCTGAAAAATCGCTCCACAGGGCTTCGTGCCCTTTGAGTTGAAAGGCGGCTTTCAACAACTGATAGGGGCTGAACACACGCACCGGGTAATATGCCAGCCCGGAACGATTGTGCAGTAAACGGGCTGTCTTCGCCGCTTCTTCGGGGCTGTAGGCTTGCTCCATCAGGCGCTGGAACTGCGCCATGGTACTGCGCCCGTGGAGAAGCCCCACCTGTCCGGGGAAAATGCGGTTGAGACGGTCGTACATGGCATTCATGCTTGCCTGGTACGGCAGGGTGTAAAACAGGCGCGGCAGGCGTTGATGAACCGCCCAGAGCAAAGCGGCTTCGGTTTTGCCCGTGCCGGTAGGCGCCAGCAGCAGAGCATGCCCGGAAGTACGCGCAGCAATGCGCTGATGAGCATACAAACCGCGGGAAGGTAGAGCCAGCGCCTCCAGAACTGCTTCGGGAGCCAGGCGCGCTTCCGGTAAAGATCCCCATCCTGCCGAAGCCAGATGGTCGGACTGCAGGACAAATCCGCGCAGAAAAATGCCCGGGCGCAGGTCTTCTACAGGGGGCGGGTCATCCTCCCACCGGCGCAGGAAGGATTCCAGACGATGCAGATGACGGCGCACCGCCTGCGGGGTAAGCAGAGAAAGAGCCTGTTCCAGCGGAGGCAGGGCAGGGCAGGTCACCCCCAGAGGGCGCATTTCCAGGGCATCGATCCAATCCTCACCGCAGGTTTCCACCCAGCGGTAGAGAGCGGTGGCATCCTCCGGCGACACCTCCGCCAGCATAAGGTTCAGAGGGTCATAATCGGGTTCCTCCTGTTCTTCGAGGTAGCCCTCAATTTCGTCAAAATCCTTGTGGTGAGTGGCAATTGCCGCCGCCAGAAAGGCAACTTCCTCCCCGGAAAGCCCCGAAGAAACCCAGTCTACAAACGCCAGCGAGAGCACTTCGTGACGAAACTGCCAGCGGCGTTCCTTTCCACGTAGAAGACGTTGAAAACCCTGGGCGGCTTTGCCCCAGTCGTGCAGGAAAACCGCCCAGAAAAGCAAATGCCACAGGCGCGGCTGTCCGCTGAGATCAGAGAGACCGGGGCGCTGATGCGCCAGATCGCTCAGACGCATCAGCGCCTCCCAGGTATGGTGTACCAGGCTCTGCCCCTGTCGTTGCGAGGGAGCAGGGCTCTTTGCCCACAGGTGGGCTAAACCGTCAGGAACGCAGGGCTTTTCCGTCTTCATACCCATGAAAGCCACACCACACCGGCACGCTCTTCGCCTGCCACCGGTTCGGTGGGGTCTGCCCACCATGGTTCCAGTTCCGGCTGACCGGTATAGCGGGTGAACTCGCGCGTACGCACCCGGCGGTGCAGAATGACATACCGTTCAAAAGCAGGGTAACGGCGGTTCCGGTAATCCAGATACCGGGGCATCAGCACAGCCTGCCCGGCAGCCGTGTAGGCGGCAAAGGAATAGGGCAGCAGGGCATGCTCCAGCACCACGTGATCGGCAGGCTCAAGGTCCACCACCTCCACCCTGCGGTAGGTGAAGAGGTCCTGCGAACGCCCCAGGCACACGGCATAACGCGGGTGACGAAACGCCTCCAGCCATTCGGGGCGGTTCAGGTACAGCGTCAGGCGCGGGAAGTAGAGAATTTCGCGGTGGAAGGGGTTGGGGTTACCCTCCAGCGCCTTGGGGAACGATTTGTCGCCCGGCATTTTGCCACTGGCAGGGGTAAGCAGGTAGGTGGTCTCGATATCTGCCTGTTTGCGGCGGAATTCGAAACGCACGGCAAAGCGCACCCCCTGCGGATCAAACCACTCCCCCAGGGCGCTGGCAACATGCCCGTACAGGGTGGCAGGTGGGGGCATTTCAAACGTAGGCTGGACACCCATCATGAAATGGGGGTAACGGAAGGATGCGGTGAGCCCTTCGGCGACAATTTTCAGCGCGCGCATAGGCACCCCTCCCGTTTATTGCATCCAGTCCGGGTGCGCCTCCAGCTCCTGAGCCAGCCGCACGCAGGCTTCGCGCGGATGGATGAGGTGGATCCGGGCGTTCCAGTCGCCCAGCATGCCCGCTTCGCCGAGGGCTTCTTCCAGTTTCTCGCGTTCGGCATCCAGATAGCCGCGCACCCAGCCAATGTAAACATCCGAAAGCAGGTCCTCGCGGTTGACATCCAGCGCCTCGCGCAGGGCAGGCAGGTTCAGCACCGGGCGTTCCCCCTGCGTGCCGATAATATGCCCGAAAATATGGTTGCCGCCGCGGGTGACCGCCAGAACGATCAGATCCGGGCTGACATCGGTGTAGTGCAGGGCTTGCTTGGCGCCGCCGTTCAGTTCTGCCAGTCCCTCCAGCAGGGCGCGCACGCGCTGAAGCCGTTCCTTCAACGGCAGACGGTAGGCTTTGTGCTTCTCCAGATGCTCCAGTTTCTTTTCCTCCGCCAGTTTGCGGCGTTCCTCATCCAGATTAAGGTAGCCGGTGCGCTCGGCGTAGGTAAAGGTACCGGCGGCATGCAGGTCGAGGGAGAACAGCCCCTGCAGGGTGGCGCGGTAGAACTGGTGACCGTGCGGGACAGGATCGCCATTGTGGCGCGACATGGTGCCAAAATCTTCCACCAGACGCACCGGCGCCACCGAAACCAGAGTGCTGACACGGAAGGGCGAAACGCGGGTCACTGTTTCGGCAGTGGGGGTAGCCTGAGCCACCAGACCGCTGGCTTCGCGGGCGTTAACGGCTTCGGTCTTTTTGGAGGGGGCACGCATATAGCCGAACAGATCATCATCCCAGTAGAGGATGGGGTTGGCGTCGGTATAAGCAATTTTGGCTTCGCGGAAGACCGGCGCGGCTTTCCAGCCCCAGTTGCCCTGTTCCAGGGTGGTGCGCAGCCAGTAACGGAAGGCTTGCGCAGAGACGTAGGGGTAGTTGCCCTCACGGGTAGGGATGTGCTTCACCCCGACCACGTTTTCGGTCATGCTCCCGGGGATGTTGCCCAGGTTGTTCAACGCAGACGCAGGCGCGTCAATCAGCAGTAAACCGGTGACAAATGACATAGGATCCTCCTTCTGGTGTTGAATTTACGAGTTTTCTTCTTCGGGGGCGGTTTCGGGCAGTTCTTCGGCATGCGCCTGGAGCCAGCCCTTCTGATACAACTGTTCGAGCAGGCGAATGAGCACCAGATCGCGCCCAAGGCGCCAGTCGGCAAAGGGGACGCCTTCGGACTGCTCGAAAACGGCAAGGAATTGATCGAGGGTGATGAGGGGTTTGCGTCCGGCGCGCACCTCGGCGGCAGAAGCGCGGATAAGCACCGCACGCAGTTCGCCGTAATTGCGAGCCATCCAGAAAGCATTGAACACCCCTCGATCGTTTCGATCGAGGATGTACTGAGCAAGAGCGTCGCCCAGTTCACGAATAGATTGAACACGGGAATCTTCCATAAGCATCACCTTTCTGAGAAAGAGTTCGGTCAACCGCCATGAAATTAAGTTCGCTTCGCGGCGGGTATCGTACGTTAACGTGGGGTCCTGTTTATCCACGGCGCCCATCTGGCGCGAGGGTTTCCGCAGGAAATACAGGCGGATGAAGCGCGCCGCACCCTCGGGCAGGGAGAAGAGATCTTCGTAGAGGCGGTTGTAACGCGGGATATCGCCTTCTTTGCGGGTCAACTGCCAGCCGCGGGCGGTGAGGGCTTCCCAGTCTGACTGGAACACGGGATTTTTCATCACCACTTTCAGGAAACTGCCCACTTCCAGCGGGAGGGGGTAAATATCCAGTTCGGCTCCCTGCCCGCTGTTGGTGAAGTAGTAGCCGGTCAGGGTAGCCGGCACATCGCCGTTGCTCTCAAGGCGGGCAAGTTCGTGCTCAGCCTTGAGGAGATGCTCAATCAAAACGGTGCGGGCGCGATGGGGGGCAGTATCGGGCAGTTTCTTCTCGCCTGCGGCGCGCGCCACGTTAACGCCCTGTTGGTTCGTTTTCAGGAACGTCTTGGCAAAGTAGAGCAACAGGTCGGGGTCGTCGCTGTGCACTGCCAGCAGTTTCCCGCTGACTTTGGCGCACCCCATGGGGAGCATTTGAAACGCCAGCAAACTGACTCCGGAAAGCGGGATGCCCGCTTCGCCGTAGGGATGAAAGTTAATCACATCCACGCCGGTGAGCAAAGGCACATGCTGGCGGTAGGTGCGTCCGGGCGGCAAATCGCCATCGGGGTTGAGCGGCACCCCGGTCGCCGGTAAGCCGGTCAGCGGGTCGCGCTCTGTTCCGGGAGGCGCGGTAAAAGCCCCGGCGACAATTTCGGCGTACCGGCGGCGCTTTTCAGGCTGTTTCTCAAAGGCAGGGTTGGTAAACCCGGAGTTAGGAAACGCCACATTCAGGAACGATTTGAGCGGGTCCACGATGTAATTTTCGCGGATGTACTCCGCCGCAAGGCGCAGGTCTTCCTCCGTCAGTTGGGCAGGGCGTTTTCTGCCGGCAAACGCCGTCAGGGTTGCCAGCCCCACATCCAGCAGGGGATGACCGGTGTAATCGGGGGGAGAAAAGGACATCTCAGACATAGATTTCCTCCATGTAAAGAGGGGATCACGCCCGCCTGCGGCGGGCAGAATCCCGCTGGCTCTGCAGGTTGAGCACTTCAGCCACCTCAAAGCGCGGCGGGATGGCGCCGTTGAGCGGGCGCAGGCGCAGGCATGCGGGAAAGTATCCCATCCGCCCGTGCAGTTCGGCAATGAGCAGGACAGCGCTGAAATTGAGCGCGGGCGGATTAATGAGGATAGGGGTGTTCTGCCATTCCTCCATGCTCAGCCCGGCCTGGTCCACCATTGCCGCCACCTGCGGGGCAAGCGGCTGGTCGGGTTCAATCTGGCTGTGCACCTCCACAACGCGCTCCACAGGTTCACCGAGCAGGGTTTCCAGTTGTTTCATCTGGTCGGCAGAGAGAGGATGAGAGAAGTTGACCAGAATCATGCATTCCTCCTATCCACGAACAGGGAGTGTGGCAGAGACATTCTGGAACAGGGTGTATCGATCCCGCTGGCTGAGCGGTCTGCCGGGCCGGTAATCGCGCAGTTCGACGACAGTCACCTGCAGAGCATTCGCCAGCGCTTTGTAACGGTCTTCCATGGAGGCCTGTGTGACCATAAAGCGCGCGGCATAGGTTCCCAGATACTCCCGGGCGGCGATGGTGGTGAGTTGATCTACAGCATGCTTGCCACTGCCCTCGCCACCGGTTTTAATTTCAAACACCCCCACATGGTTGCCACAGCGCACCAGAAGATCAATTTCTGCCTGATTTTTCACCCCAGCAGGCACAACCCGCTGTTTGATCTCATCCACATGGGGCTTCAGAGCCTGAGCAATGGCATCTTCCAACCGTTCGCCAGAGGCGCCCGAAGGCGGCTTTTCCTGATAATCATCCAGATAGGCTTTGAGGTAATCATCCAGCGTAATCAGTGCGGGCAGTTCACAGGGATAGCCCTCATCCAGTTGCAATTCACCCCGCCCGTTAAAGGAATACCGATACAGCATGCTCTTTTGATCACGCCCGCGGGGACCTTCGGTCTGGTAATACACCACCGGATAGCGGCGCTGGCGCGCCAGTTCAAACGCTGCCAGCGCCATCGGTTTGGTGCCGCCAGTCAGGTTAACCACCACTTCTTCCTCCGGCTCACCCACCTCGCGGAGCAAACTCTCCAGAATACGGGGAATCTGGTACCCCTCATCGATCAAGAACAGGCGGGCGTGATCCGTGAGTGCAGCCAGACGCACAGCGCTCTTCCGGGAGGCATCCAGAGAGGTGTGGACAATCCAGGCCTGCGCCGGTTTCAGATAGCGCACCGGAATCAGATTGGGAATGGGTTGTTCGCCGGAAAGACAGAGCAGGATCATCGGATACCTCATTTGAAATAGCCATAACCTGCGCTGGTCTTGGCGCCTGCGCCAAGATCGCGCAAACCGTTTTTCAGCCAGGCGCTGGCTTGCTCCAGCAATTCGGGGTGCGAAGCGCCGCGCCGCCATGCCACAGCAAAAGCAAATTCTTTGTCCTTTGGAACGGCGAGGAAGGTGATGGGGTTCGGGTTGTGCCAGTCGCCAGGAGGTTCTTTTCCCTGATAGTAAGGGGCGTAGTGCGGGTTCATGATGTCAATATCCAGCGGAAAAGCCGAAGTAGGGATGGCATCCAAGAACACCGCGCCGCCCGCCTGCTCCAGCGTGCCAAACACCCAACGGAAAATTTTCGCCCGTTCCCAAGCCTCATCCGAGGGCTTGTAAGCCTCAAAGGCTTTCTGGAATTCGCCCTCTTCTTTTTCCATGGTCCTGTCAAGGTCAAACAACTTGCCCTCGCCAATTTCAAGGAGCGACGCCAGTTCGAACAGCGCCCAGGTACGGGCAATGCCCTTGACGCTGCTGGCTGGCAGATAAGGAAAGCCGTAGCGGTGAAAGCCAAAGCCAATTTCCAGGGCGGTTTTACGCCCCAGCCCGGGGATGAATCGCCAGTCGGTTTTGAGGGTAAAGGTTTGGGCTTTACAGGCTTCCACTAACGCCCGCCAGCGTGCATAAGCCGCCCGGAGCGCATCTGAATCCGGGGCAGTTTTTGCAAGATCCAGGGCTTGCTGACGCCGGTTTTCTTTATCCCTATTCATAAAAGGGATATAACGCTCAAAAACCAGCCCCGGGTTGCTCACCCGGCTGCCCTTAAACACCGCCACCGTCTCTTTCGGCAGGGGGTATTCCGGTTCCTGAGAGCGATTGCCGCCCCCACCCTGCCCGGCGGGGCGATTCGGGGGACTACCATATCTTTGAGGAGCATTCGGGCTCATCAATCACCCCTCCTTCAATTCAGCCTCAGCAAAACGCTTGTACCAGTTGAGGTACGCCAGGGCTTCGGCTGTCGCCTGGCGGTACTGCAGGCTGGTGGCTTCGGTAGCAATCCACTCCAGCAGGTCACGGTCATCCTTCAAGGACAACTGCTTTTTCAACCAGCCCGAAAGGGCGTGGTACAGAGCCAGATGGTGTTCTTCTTTTCTGGCTTTCCAGAATGCCAGCGTCTGCCCCAGGCCATTACTCTGAATGCTGGCAGGAGCGCTGCGGGCAAGGGATTTCAATTCCTTATCCTTCTTCCCTTTTTCGTTCTTCACCGCCGCATACGCATGAGCGGCGCGTTCCTGCTCCAGTGAACGTTGTCTGGATACTGTTTCGGTCATGGCACTACCCTCCATACACTTTCACCGCTACCCAACCCTGACCGGTGGTTTCATCTCCACCTAACTGGATATGTCCGTCCTGTAAGAAATTGAACTGTTTCAGGACATCATGCGCTGTTAGACTGTCTTTGCCGTTGCGCACATCCATTGCCATCAGCGGGGCGTAGAGCAGGCTGTCGGCAGGCAGACTTTCTGCCGTCCACAGTGCGCCTTCTTTAACGGTCTTCTTATCGGGGTCAATGCGCACATGCGTCTGCACCTCGGTGCCATAGAGGCAGAAATCGCGGAAGGCATCCTCTGGCAAAATGCACAGACGTCCGGGCAAAGTCTCACGCCAGTAACGGAAAGCCTCCCCCTGAGGCAGAGCGTTGGCGGCAAGCCACCGGGCAATGGCGTCCACTTCGCCCTTGGGCTGGGCACTGAAACTGAACTCTTCCAGAACCACCTTGCCCTGTGCCACCACCTGCGATTTGCTGCCCACCCACGCGGAGTCGGCACCGGGTTCACCCTGAGGTAACGTCCACGGGAGGGGTTGTCCGACCAGGTCTGCTGCGCGGCGGAAAGATTCCAGGACATGCAAACTGGTCACCCAGGCAAACACGCCTGCCAGTGAGCGCACTGGAAAGAGCAAAATGCGGGCATCGCCGGTAGAAACGGCACCCGCCCAGTTTTCTCCGCTACTTCCGGCTTTGCCAAAAACGGCTTCCACCTCATGGGAATCATCCTTGAGATTGTATTGATGACGGTACTCCGCCCGCAAAGCGCCTTTGAGGCTGGAAGCCTGCACCATGGGATACTGCGTCACCCGTTCACGCTGGATGGGCAAATCCACATTGGCGCTGGCACGCCCGGCGCCCACATGCAGGGGCGTTTCGACGTAGAAGAAGAGCAAATGTCTGGCTTTAAACATGGTCTTTTCCTCCCAAAAATCAAATGATCAGGCTGATTCCGGTTTCCAGGAAGCAATCATCACCTGTCCGAAACCCAGGGCGGCTCCGTCTTCGGTGATGGCTTGCTGAGACAACTGCACCCCTCCCGTGTGGGAGAAGTAATACACACTGCCGGCAGGGATATAACGCCGCGCCGGCTTCTGCACCTTTTTGAGCAAATCAAAGCCTCCCAGCGTCTGATAGCGTGAGAGGGCAACGGCTTCCAGTTTCACCTTACCGGTGAAGAAAGAGTCCCACGAAGCGGGTTTCCATCCCTGCGAGAAAAACGCCGGGGTGGCAAAATACACCTTGAAGAACGGGGGAAGTTCACCGGTGTGGCCCCACGAAAGCGGAGCAACCTCTCCATCCTTCAGGGTCACATAGCGTAAGGCGCGCCCTTCACCGCCTGCACGCATCACTCCCTGAGGCGGAAAGTCGGGATATCCCTCCACCAGTTCCACAACCAGCCCGGCATCCTCACGCAGGCGAACAAATTCCACCTCGTAGAGCATCCCCTCAACGGTGGACATCCGTTGAGAATCGGTCTGAATGCCCAGTCGCCGCTCGGTGACGAACAGATCAGCGGCTTTGACCGGCGTAACAGCCCTGCCCTGTTCCAGATAGGATTTCAATGCATCCTCACTGAGGAATGCTCCCGGAGCGTTTTTTGTGATAACCTCATTCGGCTTCTCCAGCAGGCAGGGCAGGGTTTCCTTCTTCCACACGCATCTCCCGGGGTTCTCCACTACCTTCATGGGAACAATTTGCCGGGCATCCTGATCGCCGGGGTAGGCATCTGCAGGGGTGGGGAAATAGCGCATAATTCTGTTTGCCTCGCGGCGGGCAAGGAATGGACCGCGCAGACGCAATCCCCGGGGGGTTGCCGAATCGCCTACCAGTTCAGAAATCATTGCTTCCGCCTGAGGCGAGTGATCCAGCGGGATGTTTTTATGCGCCAGGTAATGCGAACGAAGGATGCCCTGCATCACCGAAGGCGGAGGCGGGAAAAGACTGCGCGCCTCGTGATCGCTGCCGGCACTGAAGGGACGTCCATCACGGAACAGTAAGACATCTTCGGCTTGCATGAACAGGATACTCATTCTGCACCTCCAGAAGCGAGAAACCGGGTAATGATCAGCCAGCGGGCGATTTCCCCAAGTGCGGGCTTTCCCGTTTTCTCCTCAATGGCTTTGTACCAGGCGAGCAAACCCTCCAGCAACATTTCCCTGCGTTCTTTTGAGACTTTCTCACCCGAATGACGGTTGAACAGATAACCCACCATGCTGACCATGGCTTCGGGTTGCAAAGCCTGAAGCGTTTCGGCTTCACGCGCCAGCGCATAAGGGAAGACGCCTGCGACCTCGTCATTCTGGAAAACCTCAAGCCATGCGCTGTATTTCTCCACCCCTCCCCAGGGGCTGAGGGCAGAAAGTGCCTCGCCGCCGCGTCTGGCAAGCGTCACACAGACCATGTCTTTATTGCCCAGATCATCTTTTTTACCTGCTTTAGCGCTTTTTTCGGCTTCGCGCATCAGGGTCAAGGCACGGGCAAGCGGGGTGAGATGATGGGCAATCACCACACCTGCCGAGGCGGTTGCGGGGATACCCAGACTTTCGCCGACAGAAAGCCGGTATGCTGTTGCCAGGTTGCTGGCAAGTTCCAGCCCCTTCTCGCGTGAAGCCAGGAAGAGCACGTCGTCTCCGCCGTTGTAGATGAGAAAGCCACCCGTTTCTTCCTTCACAATTTCACGCACCTGTTCAGAAAAACGGGCGAGGTTCTGGCTGAAGCGGCGGTGCTTTTCCTCGGCATCTGCCTGTTCCAGCAGGCGGTCAATCTTGGCGCCCACACCGTCGCCGTCAAATTGAATCAACATGTAGTACGGCGAGGGAGATTTCCCCGTTTTATGAACAAGGTCCTCAAGCAGTTTCCGCAACTTCTGAAGAGTCTCCTCGTCCAATTCCACGTTATAACTGTCCTTCATGCGCTGGGAGGTCAGAGTTTCTTCGAAGAACAGATCGCCATCGTAGGGAAAATCTGGATCTTTCCTGCGCGCTTTGTAAAGAGGCAGGCGATCCAATTCTTCCCGGTACTTTCTCAATTCATCTGGCGCATTTTTCTTTGCCAATTGATAAAAATCCCACGCTGCAATGGTACTGGTAGAGGGAAACTCCCGCTGCCCGCCTTCCCAGAAGCGTTTGACCAGGGCAATGCTGTCGAGCAATTCCTTCCCTTCAGGGCGCACCTGCGAAGGTAAGATGTGAGATTTCTTTGACATGGCTTCCCAGTACTTGCGGGCGGAATCTTTTTGCGTGCGCAGGGCGGCGCGAGAACCGCTCAGAGAATCTTTCTCCCCCTCTTCTTCGCTCTGTGCAAAGAGACGACTTCGTTTGGCGCGCTCCAGCAGGTCGCGGGCTTGGCGGTAGGCTTCCTTATACCCTGACGTCTGTTCCACATATGCCCAGAAGATTTGCCACGGCGGCGTTTCTTTAATCTGGCGATTCCAGATGTTTTTCCAGAGGTCATCTTCATCCAGACGGGCATTCTGACGGGCTTCTTCGGCAATCTCCTGCCACCGGCTCAACAGGGCATCCTGCGCCTTTTCTGCCATTTCCTGCGCCTTTTCTGCGGGGATACGCGCAACCAGCACATTCGGAGCGTCATTCCCCTGAAGTCCGGCAGGGTAAATCAGTTCGCCCGCCGATTTAAGCACCTCACCTGCGGCTTGAGCCAGCCGCGAGAGGATAGCACTCCCATTGAACAGGTCCTCACTGCGCCGCGCCTCGGCAATGAAGGACTGTACCGGCGAAAAAGTGAAAATCAACACGGCGTCAGTCATACGTTCCACCCCTTTACTTCAATCTTTTGCCCACCGAAAGTCTGAAGCACGTTTGATAGACTCTGGTAATTGTGCCTGTCCGAAACCAGTCTGGAAGGTAAGACGGTCAACAGCAGGTGATAGGATTGGGAAGCGTAAAGGATATTTACCCATAAAGGAGAACCCTGGCGTGGAGAAATGCCCCCCAGGTAATCGGCTTTGGGTATTTTGCTCATCACTTTTGCCAGAGCGTCCTGAGGGGTCTTTGCCCAGTCTTGTACAAAGTAAATATCTGCCCCTTGTGCGGCACATGGGAAATCGGTTGGAGCAGAAGGCAGAGAAGACGCAACAGGAACGCTATATGCTTGTGCCAGAGATTTTCCTCTCTCCAGTGCTGAGCGAATAATGACTCTCATTAACCTCTGAATTTTCTCTATATCATCAGGGAAAACAGGAATCAGAGAAAGATCAGTGCTCGATACAATCCGCAAACTCCCTGCCCCTCTTCTGGAGCGTAACCCCAAACCACCCAACCAGATGGCAAGGTTGAACGCCATGCAGGCATTCACCCACACCAGGAGATCAACAGGACGGGTGGTTTGCAAGATGACCTCGAATCGCTGTCCAGGATTGAACGCCCAACGTTTTCCTGAAGGGGTTTTATGGGGCAAAATGGGAAATTCCTTAAATTCAAGAGGTTTCTGCCGCACCTGAATGGCGATGGGTGAGCCGTATTCTGCATCCCCAAACACCTCTCGCTCCAGCTTTCTCAACCCCTCCATATTTTTATCCCCGATCACCCCACCGAGGGCAGCACGGAACCAGTACCGCATGGCGCCACGAAATGCCGGCGGGCGCAGTTCCGGCTCGCCCCGCGGGTCGGCACCCCCCAAAAAAAGTGGGGTCACCGTCTCCAGTTGCACCCTGACCTGTTGTTTCCAGTCACTCATGATCCTCTCCTTTCTCCGAACGACCCGGTTTCGAGGTTACAGTTTTTTTCTTTCCCTGTCATCACAGGGATTTCCCCATTCCAATAGGAATTTCTTCCTATCATTCTCTACCCGAAAAAAGCGAGGAAAACTCGGCGATGAACGCCGCGCGGCTGGCGCCCGCTTTCCCCGTATGGGCGCCGCGCCATTCCTCAAAAGCCCGGTAAATGCGCGTTAACTGATTGGCAATGGTATGCTCGCTTTTGTGCAGCCGCCGGGCGATTTCGGCGTTATCCAGTCCTTCGCGCACCAGCAACTCCGCTACCTCGCGCAGAGCCGGGGTCAGGTGATGGTCCCAGAACTCCCGCCGCCGCCGGATGACTTCCTGCAGGGTAAATTCCTGCTGTCGGCGCAGGGCTTCCCAGGGATCGTCCACCTCGGCAAGCAAGACCTGCACCACCGCAGCATCGCTCCAGCGCACCACCGGAACCGACACGACCTGAAAGCGATCCAGCGGCGTGGCATGCATGCGCCGCACGGCGCCCGACCAGTGCACCTCAGAAATCATGTGCCAGGCACGGTCGTTTTCATCAAAAAGCAACTGCGCCGCCACCATGGCATACACTGCCATGGTTTTTCTGCCCCCCGTCAGGCTCAAATGTACCGCACGGCCGGCGCGCTTGGTCTGACGAATGGCGCGATATACTGCCCGCAGAAAAGCCCAGGTATCCTTCTCCGAGGCGATATCCTGAATCGGACCGTCATCGCCCTGAACGGCTTCGGCACGATAGCGAATGCCGGGATAGGACCCGGCAAACTCGTTTTGCAGGATGTTCAGGGCAGGTTCAATGACGCTGGCGGTAGTGTGCAGAACAAGCACTTCACCAATGGCAAAGCCTCGCGCCAGCAGCCAGTCCAGCATCCAGGTGACGCCCTGCGGCTCTGTTCCCAATGTTGCAATGAGTGTGGCATTCATTGATCCGTTTGTTCCGCCAAGTCCAGCAATCGTCGTTCTGACTTCCCCCCGTAAGGCAGAACTTTTCATGACTATTTCATTGTATATCGGATCTTAGCGGACGCAAACTGATATTTTTATGATAATTTCATCCCATAAAAAATTTGCCCCCGCCGGAGAAGGCGGGGGCAGGAGGAGAAACACTTAAGGAAGATTGCCAGGAGGATAAATGCGGAACTGCCCGCTGACATGCAGGAGCCCCAGCATGGTGAGCATGCCGTCGTAATACCGCCACTTGCCGGTGGGAAAGCGCAAATCCCACAGTGCCTGCACAAAAGGCTCACCGGTGGCGCGGTCGGTTGCCAGCGCCGCCACCGCTGCCATCGCCACCAGCCCGGGAGAATGATCCCCGGAGAGGGCTTTACCGTCCAGCGTGTACTGATTGCCAAAAGCATTCACCCCCTCACGAGCAAGGAAGTTCAGCACCCGCGTGGATTGCTCCACCTGCCAGGGATCGGCGCCAAACCAGGCATAATCCACCGCCACGTTGGAGAGGGTGCGCCAGGCATCAAAACGGAAGACACCGTGCTCCGGATCATCCACCGGTGTGCCGTCAAAATGAGCGTAATCGGGCATCAAACCGGTTTCGGGATGAGCGGCTCTGGGGAAAAATTCTCGACTTGCCTGTACTGCTTTCTCCCAGAACTCGCGGTCACGCTGTGCCCAGCGCGCCCATAATTCGTAATACGCCGGCAGGTGATAGGACGGATCGGTGAAGGTGGCATTGCGTCCACTGGGTACAAAGACTACCTGATAGGTCTGAGGGTCGAACATGCTGGTGGCAAGCCCGTTGTTCTCTTCGCTTTTATGGAGCATGGTATCGAGAATTTCCTGAGCCTGTTCCTGATAGTTGAAAATCCCCTCGCCGTTGCCCCAGCGTCCTGCCGCAAACAACAACGCCATGACAAACCATTCCTCACCATCTGACGCCGGATTTGCCGCCAGTTTTTTGCCCTCGGGCGTGCAGTGCCAGGCAAAATACCCGCGGTATGGACCGTCGGACTGGTACATGTAGGTCCTGGTCCACTTCCAAAGGCGGTCAAACTCTTCTTTTTTATCCATCTGCACGGCAATCATCATGCCGTAAGACATGCCTTCGGTGCGTACATCATTGTTGCCAGTGTCCAGGATGTAAGCCATATCCTCACCCACCGGATAGTACACCCGCTGAGTATGCTCCTCGCCGTAAAAGAAGTGCTGCCAGGCGGATTCCAGTTTCGCCTGCACTTCGGCATCGCTCTTGCCGAGATATTCCTGGAACAGATTACGATACACCCCCGTGTAGAAAGAGCGTGGAGACTCCACCACCAGCGGAGTCGGCGAAGGCACCGGCAGGGGGGTAGATGTGGGACTCTCCGTGGGCACGGGCGAAGGGACCTGTGGCGTCATCACCGCTCCACCTCCACAAGCCGAAAGCAACAAAGCCACAATTATCACCAGGCGATACCCGTTTTGTCTGAACACGGAACCACTCCTCGAAAGATAACGTGGAGGCACTTACCCTTTCAGTGCGCCTGCCGTCAAACCGGAGACGATGTGCCGTTCGGCAAGGATGTAGAAGATGACGGCTGGCACCGCCGAAAGCGAGACAAACGCCGCCACCAGGGCTAAATCGGTGCCGTACTGTCCCTGAAACTGCATGGTTCCCAGCGGGAGCGTCCACAGGGTTTCCTTGTCAATCAACACCAGCGGCACCAGCAGATCATTCCACGAGACCACCATGGTCAGCGAAGCCACCGCCGAGAGCGCCGGGCGCGCCAGCGGGAGCAAAATCAGGCGGAAGAAATCGAACGGCGTACAACCGTCAATGTAGGCGGCGTCCTGCAGTTCCAACGGCACCGAAGCAAAGAAATTACGCAAAATCAGGATATTTCCCGACAACTGGAAAGCCGTCTGCACCAGAATGATGCCCAGCAGAGAATTGGTGAGCGACATTTGCCGGATGACCAGATACACCGGCAAAATGGCAATGGTAATGGGGAACATCAGCCCCAGGGTGAAGAAGTTAAACGCCAGATCCTTGCCGCGAAAATCCAGCCGGGCAAAGACAAACGCCGCCAGACTGCAAATCACCAGCACCGCCACTGTCACTGCCAGGGTGACGATAAGGCTGTTTTTCAGCATGGTCCAGAAGATGCTGGATGTGAGAATTTTGATGTAATTGTCCCAATACGGCGGAATGGGCGGGGTGTACGGGTGCGAATACATCTGTCCACGCGTTTTCAAACTGCCAAAAATGAGAATGACAATCGGCACCAGAATGTAGATGGACATTAAGGTGAGCAGGAAATACTGTACCGCCCGCGAGAGCGTTTTGCGCCCCGATGCCCCGAGAATACGTGAAGATGCGCTCATACTGCCTGCCTCCCTTCTACGAAACCCCGCCAAGATAATCCTGCTGACGCACCAGGCGCAGATAGGCAATCGAGAACGCCAGCGAAATGAGCAGAATGACAATTGCCACTGCCGAGCCGTAACCCAGCCAGAAGCGAATGAAACTGTACCGGTACATGTAGGTAGACATCACCTCACTGGCATTAACCGGACCGCCTTTGGTCATCACCCAGATCAAACCAAACTGCTGGAGAGCCCCCAGTACCGAGAGGTAAATTGAGGTGCGAATCGTACCCCACAGCAGGGGCAGGGTGACATAAGAAATCATTTGACCGGTTGAACAACCATCAATTAACGCGGCTTCTTCAATTTCCCGCGGAATGTTCTGTAATCCAGCCATGTAAAGCAACATGTGGAAGCCAAAGTACTTCCAGGTGAGAACGACAAAAATACACCCCATCACCATTTGCGGACTGCCCAGCCAGGGTTGAGGTTTTCCCCCCATCAACACAATCAGGGCGTTGATTAAACCGCGATCAGGATCGGGGTTAAACAACCCCATCCACATGATGGCGGTAATGACTTCGGAAAAGACGTAGGGGACAAAGAAAATGGTGCGGAAAAACCGCTTACCCGGCAGGTCCCGCCCCACCATCAATGCCAGTCCCAGCGAGAGGGGTAACTGGATGAACAGGGAAAGCACCACGATGTTCAGTGTGTTTCCTACCGCTTTCATGAAGGCTTTATCGGTCAGGATGCGTTTGAAATTATCCAGCCCGACAAAGTCCACAGCGGGACCAAAGCCCTTCCAGTTGAACATGCTGTAATAAAACGACTGAAGCACCGGATAAACCACAAAGACGATAAACAGCACAAAAGTGGGAAGTAGAAAAAGCACCACCGTAAGTGTGTGCTGGGATCGGGCTGTAGAACGGAACGGCAAAGCGCCCTCTCCATTGCGGTTCATCGAAACGCCCATGGAATACCTCCTCCTGCCACAGGAAACGGGACGGAGACCGTCCGGCGATCTCCGTCCCGGAAACCCGATGGCGAATTACTTCAGTTCCTGCGCGGCAGAATCCTCAATGGCTTGCGCCACTTCTTCGGGGGTCAGCGTGCCGGCAAACAGACCTTGCACGCTATCATTGACCACCGAACCCACCGCGGGCGGAAGCGCCTGATCGTAGTACAACTGGAAGTACTTGGCTTTTGCGGCGCCCTGCTGAACCATCAGTAAGAGTGGATCGGACACACCGGCTTCGCCGCCCTTGACCACCGGCAGCGCCACATTGATCTTCGCCAGCCGGACCTGGCAATCCACACTGGTCAGGTACTTGACGAAGTCAATGGCTTCAGGGGGAGCATTCTTGCCAATGGCAAAACCGTTACCGCCGCCAAAGGCATCATCGGGGTCGCCCTTACCGCCTTCCACCATGGGGAAGGGGAACCAGCCCAGATTATCTCCAATGCCCTGCTTATCGGCGCTGTTATCCTTCTGGACGGCAGGCGCCCACTGTCCCATCAACTCCATGGCGGCTTTGCCGTTGCCCATCAGCGTTGCCTGATCGCCATAGGTTGCACCCAGATAGCCATCCTGGAAAGGCTCCAGCGCGATGAGTTCGAGGAGTTTCTTCCCGGCTTCTACAAAAGGCGCATCGGTAAAGGAACCCTGGCGGGAATAAGCCGCTTCAAAGGCATCCTTCCCACCCAGACGTACCGCCAGATATGCCCACCAGAACATGGCAGGCCATTTGTCGCCTGCGCCCAGGGCAATGGGGGTAATGCCGGCGGCTTTGAGTTTCTTCACAGCATCCAGCAGTTCGGTCCAGGTGGCGGGGGGCTTTTCAATACCCGCCTGAGCAAACAGAGCCTTGTTGTACCAGAAGCCAACCATGCCCATATCCCAGGGTACGCCGTAATTGCGCCCCTCGAAGGCATACACACCCAGGGCGCCCGGCGAGAAGGTATTGCGCCATTCGCCGCCGTTGGCATCCAGTTCAGGGGTGATGTCCCGGAGCAAACCGGCTTTGGCGTATTCGATCATCACGCCGCCACCCCACGACTGGAAGATATCTGGTGGGGTACCCGACTGCATCACCGTGGTCATCTTGGATTTGAAGGCTTCATTCTCCAGCACGGTAATCTGGATATCCACATTGGGATGCGCCGCCATGTACTCATCGGCAAAGGTCTGCCACAGGGCTTTGTGTTCCTCTGCGGTGGAGATGTGCCACCAGTTAATCACCACCTTTTTCTCAGCGGCGGGAGGCTTGGTGGGCTCCTGAGCAGGCGGTTTAGTGGGCTCTGCCGCGGGCGGCTGGGTCGGCTCGGATGCGGCTGGCTGCTGCGTTTGGGTTGCCGCCGGCGCACACGCCGTCAAGAGCAGGACGGCAATCATCACCAGACTAAAGAGACGGAACAATTTGTGAGACATACTTTTCTCCTTCCTGAGCGAAACAAAATACAGGGATGAAGGGATCGGCGAAACGGTTAAGTGGGGGGTACTTCTTCTTTTCTCTCTATCACCTCCTTGTTCTCAAAAAGCCTGTCTTCCCTAACATCGCGGAGGCTGACAGGATTCGCGAATCACCAGTTTGGTAGATAACTCAATGCGCCCGACCTTGCGCTCCGGCTGTTCAATCAGATCCAGAAGCATCTGCGCCGCAACCCTGCCCATGTTTTCCAGCGGTTGTTGCACTGTAGTCAGAGCAGGGCGAACCAGCGAAGCCTGGGGAATATCATCGAAGCCCAGAACGGAGATGTCTTCCGGCACGCGCAAGCCGCGCATACGTACCGCATCCATGACCCCCATCGCCATAACATCGTTGGAGGCAAAGATTGCCGTGGGCGGATTGGGTAAATCCAGAAACTTCATGGCACCAGTGTAACCATCGGGCTGGAAGAAGGTGCCTTCGTAAATCAAATCGGGGTCTTCAGGGATATGGTAGGTTCGTAAAGCGGCGCGGTATCCTGCCAGACGATCCTGAGCACAGCCCAGATCCATCCAGCCGGTGATGAAACCGATGCGGCGATGCCCCAGTTTGATGAGGTACTCGGTGGCGTCATACCCACCCTGCCAGTTGGTAGCGCCCACGGCAGGACAATCCTTGCCGGTCCCCTGATGGTCAATCAACACAAAGGGGAACTTTCGCTGGGTCAGTACGCCGATGTAATCTGCCGGATTGCGGGGCAGGACGAGCAACAACCCGTCCACCATGCCCTGTGCCAGGTTGGCAACGTAAGCGGCTTCCTTGCTGGCAGTACGGTGGGTGGTGTACAGCACCAGATCCAGCCCCTGCAGAGTCAGTTCGGCATCAATGCCGCGGATAATCTCCCCGATGTAACCGGTACCCAGATCGGGAACCAGTAACCCGATGAAGTTGGTCTTTCCCCCTGCCAGACTGCGCGCCTGTCGGTTTGCCACAAAGCCAAGGCGTTGCATGGCTTGCAGGACCCGCTCGCGGGTTTCCGGCTTGACGTGAATATCGTCATTGATGACCCGCGAGACCGTGCCAAAGGAAACGCCGGCTTCTGCGGCAACGTCTTTAATGGTGATTTTGGTTTTTTTATCCATTGCCCTTGTGTAAACGCTTACAAAAAGAAGGTTAAAAAAACTTCAAAACCTGAAAAAGGTGTAAAAAATAATCAAAATACCGCTTAAAATACCAATATTTGTGTGCTTCAGCCGTATATTGGGGATAAAAATAATGGAAGCGTTTACAAATTATTATAGAAAAATTTTCGCAAAAATCAAGGGGTTTTAAAAAATTCCTGTTTTATTTCTTTCGGTTTGCCAGAGATTCAATTGAAAGCACCAGTCCGGCGCCCAGAATCATCAGAGCAACCGCCAGGACGGCATCTCCATCCAGCGCCGCCGGCAGAATATTGTGCACGGCTACCGGAACGCCATCAACATACTGGGCCTGTTTCCAGGGCCAGAGTTCCCGCAGAGAACCTACCATGAGTCCCATCAGCCCCACCACCGTGGCGTCATGGTAGTGATCCAGCAGCCAGCGCAGGAAACTGGCAAATGAGACAATGCCAATCAGCGCGCCTGCCAGGAACACCCCAATGGTCAGCACATCCATTTGAACCAGTGCGCCCAGAAGGGTTTGATACTTTCCTAACAGCACCAGAATAAACGCTCCGGAAATACCCGGCAGAATCATGGCACAGATGGCAATCATGCCGCTCAGGAAGATAAACCACAAGGCATCGGGCGTCTGCGCGGGGCGCAGTCCCACCAGAAGATATGCCCCTACCGCAGACAACGCCCCCAGAATGACCCGTCCTGCCGTCCAGCGCGTCACCCGCTGACGTACCACAAACACGGATGCCACAATCAAGCCAAAAAAGAGTGCATAGATCAGGGTGGGATGCGTCTCCAGCGCCCAGTGTAGCAGGCGTGCCAGACTCAGAATTGCCGCGGCAATCCCCACCCCCAGCGCCAGCAGGAAACGCCAGGGAAATTCCTGAAAGGCCCGTTTCCACTGCCCCTGAAAAATCTGGCGTACAAAAGGAACAACCGCCCGGATGGAAGAAATCAGTTCATCGTAAATTCCCAGAATGAACGCCATCGTGCCGCCGGACACCCCCGGCACCACATCCGCCGCGCCCATTAAAAATCCCCGCAGGGTAATTCCCAGATGGTCTTTCAACGTACGTTTGGTCTCTTTCATCCAATTAGCCTCTTAATATAGAATGTGCTTATTTTACCCGATTCCGCTGATTACCCCTTGCGGCGGGCTGTATAATAAAAAATGATGTCGGCTTCTTCTGTCGATCCTTTTAATCTGGAAAGGTTTGTCCAGGCACAGGAAGGGGTATACGCCCAAGCCCTTTCCGAGATTCGGGCTGGCGAGAAGCGCACCCACTGGATGTGGTTCATCTTCCCGCAGGCTCTGGGACTGGGCTTCAGCCCCCTGTCCCAGTACTACGGCATTCGCAGTCTGGACGAGGCGCAGGCGTATCTGGCGCATCCGGTACTGGGAGCGCGCCTGCGGGAGTGCTTCGAAGCCCTCTTGAGGCTGGAAGGGCGCTCCACGCATCAAATCTTTGGCTCTCCGGACGACTGGAAACTGCGTTCCTGCGCCACACTGTTTGCCCTGATCTCATCACCGGGTTCAGTCTTCCATCAGGTACTGGACAGGTACTTTGACGGGCACATGGATGACAGGACCATTGCCCTGATGGGAAAAGAAAACGCTTCTTGAGGCATATGTTCTGCGTGCATTGATCCGCCAGGGTGGCGGTATTTTTTGTTTAAATCCCGGGGATGATTTTTGAGACAACCCGACAGATCAATGAGCAGATGGTCTACTGAACTTCCTCATACAGTTTATGGTCAAAAAGCATTTGGGCATACAAAAATTGTGTTCTAAAATGATGATTAACTCTAATTTCCAGGGAGGGACTGTTTATGGAGCAAAAGATGTTGTGGGTGGATCTGTCAAAGGGGGAAGTGCGAGCCCAACCGGTACCCGATGAGTGGGTACGCGATTATATCGGCGGCGAAGGCGTAGCCATGCGGTATTTATGGGACCTTATCGTCCCCGATGCGGATGGCACCGACCCGCGCCAGCCTTTAATTTTTGCCGCAGGTCCTCTGAGCGGGACGCTGGCACCCTGCAGTGGACGCGGGTGTGTGGTCTTCCGTTCTCCCGCCACGGGCACCCTTGGCGCCAGCAACGGAGGCGGTGATTTCTCCCCTGCCATGCGAAAAGCAGGCTGGGATTACATCACCATTGTGGGAAAGGCTGATCATCCGGTCTATCTGTTCATTGATGATGATAAAGTCGAAATTCGAGACGCCTCGGACCTGTGGGGCAAAACCGTTAGCCAGACCGAAGACATCCTCAAAGAGCGGATCGGAGCCCGAGGGCTTGAAATTGCTTCCATTGGACCGGCGGGCGAAAATGGTGTCATGTTTGCCAGCATCATGACCGATAAATACCGCGCCTTTGGTCGAGGAGGACCGGGAACGGTCATGGGGGCAAAGAACCTGAAAGCCATTGCCATTCACGGTACCCACAAAGTCGCAGTAGCCGATCCAGAGGGGTTGAAAGAAGCCTCGCTAGCCGCGCGCGAGGAACTGTTCAGCGAGGCTTTCGTGCGCGATGAACTTCATCCCTACGGAACCCCATCCTTCTATGATGCCATTAACGCACTGGGGATTTTGCCAACGAAAAACTGGCAATTCACCACTTTCCCTGACTCGGAGGGTAAATTAACGTACCAGGCTTATCACGAGCAACTGGATGTCAGGGCAAAGGCGTGCTTCAACTGTGCGATTGCCTGCGGACGTTACACGGAGGTAAAGGAAGGACCATATGCAGGGATGAAAGGAGGAGGCCCAGAATACGAATGTCTGGCGGCATTTGGCAGTAAGTTGCTGGTCACCGATATTAACGCCATCACCGCGGCAAACCATCTGAGCAACGACCTGGGACTGGATGTGATCTCCACAGGGCAAGTGCTGGCGACCGCCATGGAATGGTACGAAACAGGCATCCTGACCCCCGAAATGACCGATGGCGTCAAACTGGAATGGGGGAATGGGGATGCCGTCGTGGAAATGGTCAAACGGATTGCCTACCGCCAGGGTGTTGGAGATTTGCTGGCATCAGGGGTTAAACGTGCGGCGGATCGTTTAGGCGAGAAAGCCGAATATGCGGCAATGCATGTCAAGGGATTGGAGATGGCAGCGGATGGCGTACGTGCCAGCAAGGGCGAGGCAGTGGTCCACGCCACATCTGCCCGCGGTGCGGACCATCTCAGGCCTTATGCCTCCGCCATTGACGCCTTCGGGTACCGCGATGAAGACCTGGGCATCGTAGGGGATATTGACTACCTGGAAGATGGGAATAAATGGTGGATTAAACCCTTCCAGGAACTTTCTATGGCTACCAACATGCTGGGGGTTTGCCTCTTTGCTTCCATCACGCTTGGAATCAAAGCCTCTACCTGGGCAAAATTAATCTCCAAAGCCCTGGGCAAAGAAATTGGCAAACAAGACCTCCTGCTTGCCGCAGAACGGGTCATCAACCTGGAACGGATGCTCAACGCCAGACTGGGATTTGACCGCAAAGATGACACCCTGCCCAAGCGCTTCCTGACCGAACCGGCACCGGATGGGCGAGGAGCCGGGCAGGTGGTTGACCTGGAAAAAGCCCTCAACAGTTACTACGAGTCCATGGGCTGGGATCTGAAGACGGGATTACCAACCCCTGAAAAACTCCGCAGTCTGGGAATGGAATTTCTGATTCTGCAGTAATTCCTTCCGGTTTTGTCCATCCAACGGGGGCTTCTGCTCTGGGGCAGAAGCCCTTTTTACGCCTTAAATCCACCTGAACCGGTATTCAAAGTGCATTCCCCTTTGACAACTCTTGTGCTATAGTATGTGAAGGTTATCATACCTTCCCCATAATAACAAAGTTCCGTTTGTTGGGAGGAAGTCATGCAGTTCGGTTATTTTGACGACCAGCAGCGGGAGTATGTCATTACCCGCCCCGATACTCCCCTGCCGTGGATCAACTATCTGGGCTGTGAAGCCTACTTCGGTATCATCAGCCAGACCGCAGGGGGGTATTCCTTCTACCGCGATGCCCGCCTGCGCCGCCTCACCCGCTACCGCTACAACAACGCACCGCTGGATCTGGGCGGACGTTACCTTTACCTGCGCGATGACCGGAACGGGCAGTTCTGGTCACCCTCGTGGATGCCCACCCGCCCGGCGCTGAGCGAATTTACCTGCCGGCACGGTCTGGGTTATACCCGTATTGCCTCCACCTTTGCCGAAATCCACGCGGAAACCACCTACTTTGTTCCTCTGGGCGAGACCCTGGAAGTCTGGCGCTGCCGGGTGACCAACCACCGCGCCGAACCCGCCTCTCTGTCGCTCTTTTCCTCCATTGAGTTCTGCCTGTGGGATGCCTGGGACGACGCCACCAACTTCCAGCGCAACTTCTCCACCGGCGAGGTGGAAATTGAGAATGGGGTCATCTACCACAAGACCGAGTACCGCGAACGGCGCAATCACTTTGCGTATTTTGCCTGTTCTGCGCCCATCGAAGGATTCGACACCCAGCGGGAAGCCTTTCTGGGCGCCTACCGCGGATGGGACTCCCCTCTGGCAGTGGAACGGGGAACGCTCTCCAACTCGGTTGCGCACGGATGGCAGCCCATCGGCGCGCACCATGTCCGCCTTTCCCTGGCACCCGGCGAAACCCGCGAGGTGATTTTCGTGCTGGGCTATCACGAAAATCCCCGAGAAGAAAAGTTTGACCCACCCGGCTCGCAAATTCTCAACAAACGCACCGTCAAACCGGTGATTGCCCGTTACCTCGACCCGCATCAGGTTCAGCAGGCACTGGATAACCTGCGCTCCTACTGGGACGGTCTCCTGCGCATCCAGCAGGCGCACACCCCCAACCTGCACGTGGACCGCATGGTGAACATCTGGAATCCTTACCAGTGCATGGCAACCTTCAATATCTCCCGCTCGGCATCGCTGTATGAATCGGGCATCGGGCGCGGACTGGGTTTCCGCGACTCCAATCAGGATTTGCTGGGGTTCGTTCACATGGTTCCAGAACGCGCTCGCGAGCGCATCCTCGACCTGGCGGCGACGCAACTGCCCAGCGGTGGAGCCTATCACCAGTATCAGCCGCTCACCAAACGCGGCAACAACGACATCGGCTCAAACTTCAACGACGATCCCCACTGGCTGATCCTGGCAGTCTCGGCGTACATCAAAGAAACCGGCGACTGGTCCATTCTCGATGAATCTGTGCCCTATGACAACCTGCCCGGCAGTGAAACGCCCCTCTATGAGCATCTTCAACGGGCAGTGCAGTACACCCTCGACCGCCTCGGTCCGCATGGGCTGCCTCTCATTGGCAGGGCAGACTGGAACGATTGCCTGAACCTGAACTGCTTCTCCGATACCCCGGGACAGTCCTTCCAAACCACCACGAATAAGGACGGCAGAGTTGCCGAATCTATCTTCATCGCCGGGCTGTTCGTGTTATCCACGCAGGAACTGGCAAATCTGGCAGAGCGCACCGGGCGCGGCGAGGACGCCGCCCGCTATCGCGCCCAATCGGCGCGCATGCGCGAGTTGATTTATCAATACGGCTGGGATGGCGAATGGTTTCTGCGCGCTTACGACGACTCGGGTAATAAAGTGGGTTCACAGGAATGCGAGGAAGGCAAAATTTTCATCGAACCACAGGGCTTTTGCGTGCTGGCAGGCATCGGATTGGAAAACGGCTACGCTCAACAGGCGCTGGACTCGGTAGCGCGCTGGCTGGCAACCCCGCACGGCATCGTTCTTCAACAGCCGGCATACTCGCGCTACTACCTGCATCTGGGCGAGATTTCCTCGTACCCGCCGGGGTACAAAGAGAACGCCGGCATTTTCTGCCATAACAACCCGTGGGTGATAATCGCCGAGACCCGCGTGGGCAACGGAGCCCGCGCGCTGGATTACTACCTGCGCATCAATCCATCCCGGCGAGAAGCCATCAGCGAAGTGCACCGGTGTGAGCCTTACGTCTATGCTCAGATGATTGCCGGAAAGGATGCTCCCACGCACGGTGAAGCCAAGAACTCATGGCTCACCGGCACCGCGGCGTGGAATTACGTTGCCATCACCCAGTGGATTCTGGGCGTGCGCCCTGAACTGGATGGACTGCGCATTGATCCGTGCATACCGCCCGAATGGGAAGGCTTCACCTTCCAGCGCCGTTTCCGCGGCGCCGAGTACCTGATTGAAGTACGCAATCCCCGGCATGTCAGCAAAGGAGTGACAGGCGTGCAGATTAATGGCAAGCCCTGGCAGGGCAACCTCCTGCCGGTGCTTCCCCCCGGCACACACCACATTGAGGTAGAACTGGGCTGATTCCCTCCCCCTCCCCCCATCAAAAGCCGTCATCCCCGGGGATGGCGGCTTTCCATTTTCCCGCCGGATTACAGTTTCGTTGTGTTTACCCATCCTCATGCACTTAACGCCCTGTTTTGTCTTAATATAGAAGAGAAAGAAGGTTTCATGGACAGGACACGCTGGCTTAAGGTGTGGATCCGGGTAGTTGTTCTGGCAGGGATCTGTCTCACCCTCTGGGTTTCAACGGGACAGGCACGGGATCGCAAGGGGTGGAGCGAGCCGGTGGAACTGGCAGGCGGAGAGGCAGAAATTCTTTCCCCGGCGCTGGTGGAAGATCCCTTTGGCAACCTGCAGGTATTCTGGGTGGAACGCCACACCGGGGAAGACCGCCTGCTGACACGCTCTCGCCGCGATGGTAAATGGAGCGATGTCCTGACACTGGATGAGCGAGCACAAATTGGTGCCCCCCAGCCAGTGGTAGATGCCAGCGGTGTCCTGCACCTGCTGTATGAAGTGGATGGAGTGGTTCTTGCCCGGAGGGTGGAAGTTACTCAGAGTCAGACGCTTACCGCCTGGAGCAGCCCCACGCCGATTGGCAGAGGCACCGGAAACGGTGCGCTGGCAATGGACGCCTTTGGAATCCTGCGCGCTGTTTTTACAAACCCCAGTGG
Source organism: Anaerolinea thermophila (assembly GCF_020723905.1). Classification (GTDB taxonomy): domain Bacteria; phylum Chloroflexota; class Anaerolineae; order Anaerolineales; family Anaerolineaceae; genus Anaerolinea; species Anaerolinea thermophila_A. The sequence goes on along the minus strand of NZ_DYHZ01000002.1, from coordinate 124,752 downwards.
CGAGGGGTTTTTGCTCTACTACTCCACCGATGGACAGAAATGGTGGATGCAAAACTACCCCCTCCCGGACGGCAATGGGATTCAAAACATGCGCATGGCATTCTTCCCTGCCACCGGTCAGATGATACTGGTATGGGAGCAACAGGAACAGATTTTCTTTGCCGCGCAACAAAGCGGAGAAGTCTGGAACCTGCCGGTAAAAATTAACGAAACCCCCGGGGTATCGCCCAATCTGCTCGCCGATTCGAATCAACTGGCAGTGCTGTGGAATGGCACAGCCTCGACGCGCGGACGGTATTTCCGGGCGCTTTCCTTGAATGGGACATGGCAACCCGTTGAGAATTTCTCCCCTGCGGCAGGGAATGGAACAGCAGGCGCCCCTCAAGTGGGTGTGGATGTCAACGGCGTGCTGCACGTTTTGACCGCAGATACCGGCTGTATCTGGTATCTCACCCGCACAGATCAAGGCTGGCAACGCCCCTTCTGTTTTGACGAGGCGCAAGAGGTTCACCATCCCGTCTGGGTATTCGATGCCCAGGGATTACGAGCCGTCTATGTCATCCATAACGGGACGATTCAACGCCTGCTCTTTAGCGAGAAACTTCTGGACACCCCCATGAAAACCACTCCTCTGCCCATCCCTGCCACGCCCACCGCAGTTCCTTCAGCAACGCCCATGCCTACTGCCTCGCCCACCATTTCTCCTACGCCTCTCCCCGTCCAGATTCAGGGCGAGGTGGCAGATTTTTCAGGGAAGACAGATGGCGGTGCATCTTCTCTGGCAGGACCTACCCGCGTCCTGCCCACTGAAATCTCCCGTCAGCCCACCCAACCGCCCAGCCTGCTTCAAATTGTGCTGTTCGGCTTTCTGCCCACCGTGATAGTGGTTTTTCTGATTGTGGGAGTAGTTCTCTACAAAAAGTCCACCCTCTGAAAATAAAACGGCTTACTTCCGCTTAACAATCCGCCCGAAAATTTCGGGCGGATGCGTTTAACGCTGGTAAAATCAGGACTGGCGGAAAGGGGACTGCTGATTTCATGCCTCTGGGAAAGGGCTCTTCTGATGGCCTCACGGGTAGTGTTGCTGACCGGTGCAACCGGCGTACTGGGTTCGCAGGTGGCGCGGCGCCTCTTGCAGGATCCCCATACCCATCTGGTGGCGCTCGTTCGCGGCAGGGATCGTGAAGATGCCCGCCGCCGTCTGGAACGGGAATGGTGGTACCTGCCCGAACTGCGCAGCGTGGATCCCTCCCGCGTGGAAGTGCTGTGTGGAGATATCACCCAGCCCCGCCTCGGGCTGAGCGATGAGCAGTACCACGGCTTAACGGTTTCGCTGACCCATATCATCCATGCAGCGGCGGATGTGCGCCTGTTTGCGCCGCTGGAAGAACTGCGCCGGATCAACGTCGAAGGGACACGCCATCTTCTGGAACTGGCTCATGCGGTGCAGGATCATCATGGCTTGACGCGCCTGGCGCATCTTTCCACTGCCTATGTGTGCGGCAACCGTTCCGATGAAGTTGCCGAGGAAGAACTCAGCGACCGCTACGGCTTTTCCAGTCCTTACGAACAAAGCAAATACGAAGCCGAAATCCTGGTACGCGAAGCCATGACGCGTCTACCGGTGAGCGTCTTCCGCCCGGGCATGATTGTCGGCGATGGACATACCGGCGCTATCAAGACTTTCAACACCCTGTACTACCCCTTACGCCTGTACATGACCGGCAATCTGCGGGTGGCGCCGGCTTCGCCCACCCTGCGGGTAAATCTGGTGCCGGTGGATTTCGTTGCCGACGCCGTGGTGCGTCTGCTTGAACATCCACAGGCGGTGGGCAGGACGTTTCATCTCACCCCGCCACCCGATGCCATGCCCACCCTTGGAGAAATGGTTGCCTTTGTGCGCGAATGGACTGCCGAACATCTCGGCATCCGCCTGCCCCAGCCGCTCTACCTGCCCTTACACCAACTGATTCGCCCTTCGGCGGCGCTGGAAACCCTGTTGAAAGATGACCTTGCCTCATTGATGCGCCTGCTCCCGTACTTCCAGAAACAACCCATCTTCCGGCGCGATGCCGTGCAAGCCCTGCTGGGAGATTATCCTTATCGCGACTGGCGCGCGTTTCTGCCCCATCTGCTGGCTTATGCCGTGCGGTACTCGTTCTGGCATCGCAGCGGGCGCACAGTGTACGAACAGGTGCTCTTCCGTCTGCAAAGCCGCCGCAAGCCGGTGGTGTATCACGATTTGCCTGCCAGCGGCGGGCGGGGCAAACTTGTCGAGCAGGTGCGCTCTGCCGCTGAGGTGCGCCAGGAGATTCTCACCGGTGCCGCGGCGCTTCAGGCACTGGGCATGCAACCCGGCGAGCGGGTGGCAATTCTGGGACGCAACACCAGCCGGTATTTTTCCCTGCTGATTGCCTGCGGGCTTGCCGGAGTGGTCAGCGTGCCGTTGTACGTCACCTGCCCGCCGGCGGAAATATCCCGCCTGCTGGAAGACAGCGGCGCGCGCATCTTCTTCGTGGGAGACGAAGCCGCGCTGGCAAAACTGCACCACGTTCGCTTCCACGGGCTGATTGTAGATTTTACCCTGCGGCAGGAGGGCAAAAGTCCGCTCACCGATGGACTGGACTGGGAATCTTTCCTGCAAAAGGGCGCCGGGCATTCCTTCCAGCCGCCGACGTTGAGCATGGACGACCCCGCCGCGCTGTACTACACCTCAGGAACCACTGGACACGCGCGGGGGGTGCTCTACCGTCAGGGACAACTGCGCTGGGTGGCAGAAACGCTGGCATCCATGTACCCGTGGAAGGAACGCAACCGCTGGGGGTCTTACCTGTCCTTCCTGCCGCTGAGCCATGTGGTAGAGGGCATTCTGGCAACCTTCTCGCCGTATTTTGTTCCCGCGGCGCTGGATCTGTACTACCTGCAGGATTTCAACGACCTGCCACTCGGACTGCGAATGGCCGAGCCAACGATTTTCTTCTCAGTGCCGCGCTTCTTTGAGAAACTGCATCAGGCGGTGCTGGAAACCTCGCTGGGAAAGCGCTACCTCTCCCTGCCGCCGGGACGCCTGCGCCGCGGGGTGGGCAAAGTGTTGCGCTGGGGACTGCTGCGCAAAGCCGGTTTGCGCGGATGTCGCCAAATGATTGTGGGTTCAGCCCGATCCGACCCCTCTCTGCTGGCATTCTTCCGCGAACTGGGCATCGAAGTGCACGACGCCTATGGCTTGACCGAAGCACCGCTGGTCTCGATGAACCGTCTGGGACGAAACCGCCTGGGAACGGTGGGTGAACTGCTCCCCGAAACTGAGGTGCGCCGCGATGCCGAGGGGGTGCTGTATGTGCGCGGTCCTCAGGTGGCAGACGGGTATCACACAGGTGGGCGCTTCATCCCCTTCCCCGAAGGCTGGCTGGATACCGGCGATATGGGAGAACTCTCTGCAGACGGATTCCTGAGCCTGCAGGGTAGAAAGAAGGATTTACTGGTCACATCCTATGGCAAGAAAATCTACCCTGCCGCCATCGAAGCGCAACTGCGCATGCTGCCGGGGGTGGCACAGGTCATGCTGGTAGGAGAGAGCAAACCCTACTGCGCCGCACTGTTCTGGCTGGAAGAGCCATGCTGGAACGAGGACAAAACCCGCTTGTATGAGAAGGAAATTGCCCGCATCAATGCCCAGTTCTCGCATCCGGAACAGGTCAAGCGCTGGGCAGTTCTGCGCGATACCCTGACGATTGAAGACGGAAGTCTGACCAGCAGTATGAAACTGCGCCGTCCCATCGTGAATCAGCGCTATGCGGCGGTTATCGAAGCGCTGTACCGCGGCGAGCAGACCGAAGACATGCTGTATTTGAGTCCCTTCTTCTCTGCCGGAGGGTAAACCCGCGCCTCATACCGGCAGTTGCTGCTCTTCCGGCTTCTCTTCGGGCTGTTCTATCAAGCGCAGCGCACGGTCATAGAGAAAATAATCCCATGCCCAGTTAAGCATCACTGCCAGACGGTTGTGAAAGCCAATAAACTGGAAGATGTGCACCGCCACCCACATCAGCCAGGCAAAGAAACCGCGCAGGTTCACTTTGCCCAGATGTGCCACATAGAGGGCAGACCACCGGGGTGGATGAGCAATGGGACGAAGCCCGCCAGAGTCTGACCACCTCCTGGAACGGGACAGATTGACCCCCAAAAGGCAAAATCCCCGGCGCCAAAGCGGGCGTAATGCCGTAAGATTAAATTGAAATCACCGCATGGGAACCTTCCAGCAATGCTTTACGTCTAACCAGAAGGAAGATTCCGCATCGCGTTCAGGATGCTGGAAAGTGAGGAGAAGAACATGAAACGCTTGCGTTTGTTGATTCCGTTTGTTGCCCTGCTGGTGGCGATGGCGGCATGCAACTTTCCATCGTTCGGCAGGCAGGCGGCAACCCCTACCGTTCCCCCGCTGGAGCAGACTTTAGCCGCTCTGTACCAGACGGCGTCGGCTATTCCGCCAACGCCCACCTTCCCACCGGTTGCCACCGCCACGAGCGTCCCGCCGGCGCAGGCTTCGCCCACACTGCCCGCTCCCACGGCTACCCAGGCAGTGCCGACAGCCGTGCCTCCCACCCCCGTGCCGCCCACTCCCACCTCTCCCCCGCGGCGGAGCGTGGTCTCGAACGCCACCTTCATGAGTCCGGCACCAACGCTGGACGGCGACTGGAGTGAATGGAAGAAAGTGGCAAGGGAGTATCCCGCCACCCATGTGGTTTTCGGCAAGAGTGAGTGGCAGAACGAGGACGACCTTGCCGGTTCGTACTATGTGGGATGGGACAATACTTATCTTTACCTTGCCGTCAAGGTGCGCGATGACCGCTACGTGCAAACTTCTTCCGGGGAGATGATCTACAAAGGCGACAGCATCGAACTCCTGCTGGACACCGATCTGCTGGGCGATTTTTCCACCGACCGCCTCAACGGGGATGATTTTCAACTGGGTTTTGCCCTCGGACGCCCGGAAATAGCCTCCGGCAATCCGGAAGCCTACCTGTGGTATCCATCTTCAAAGAGTGGCACGCCTTCCGGAGTAAAGATCGCCGCCCGTTATGAGGGCGCCATTTACCGCGCCGAGATTGCCATCCCCTGGTCGGTGTTTGGCATCACCCCCACACGGGGAATGCGTCTGGGGTTTGCGCTCTCGGTTTCGGATAACGACCTGCCCGGCAATGCCGTTCAGCAGAGCATGGTGTCCAGCGCACCGCGCCGCGCGCTCACCGATCCTACCACCTGGGGCGAAGTGGTCTTAAAATAGGGACAATACCGTTTACAACGAGGTTGCACCATGATTCTATTTCACATACTGACCGCTTCGGACTGGGAAAGCGCCCGTGAAGCGGGGATGTACCGTCCCGAGTCGCTCAACCGTGAGGGATTCATCCACTTTTCCATGCGCGATCAACTCCTGCGGGTGGCGAATACTCTCTTTCGAGGTCAACGGGATCTGGTGGTGCTGGAGGTGGAGAGCGCCCTGCTTCAGGCGCCTTTGCGTCTGGAACCACCACTGGAGGGAGGGAAAGAACTGTTCCCCCACCTGTACGGCGCGCTGAACCTGGACGCCGTGCGCGCAGTGGGAACCCTGACCCCCGCTGGCGATGGCGCATTTGTGCGCTTTCCCGATTTACACCCCATTCCCACGCACCGGTAACGGGAAAAATTCCCCGTCACTTTGTCCATTTTGCGGGGTTATCTCTGTTCAGAAGGTTGTTCAGACTGCAATCCTTTTGGACGGAGGTAATCCCTATGAGTCATCCCCCTTCTTCTGATGAGACACCTGCGGATACACCGGTCTTCCGCACGGTAGCACTGGCGCTGGCAGTGGAGATTTGCGAACGGTTGAAGTGCGCCCATCTGCCCGCCCGCCTGGCAAAAAAGATGAAACGCCTTCCGGACGGGCGTTTTGAGGTACGCGTTCCTGCTGAATACGCCGGCGAAGCCCTGCAACTGGTTTCTGCCTGGACGGGGCATTCAGCGTAAATTCCCCATTCTTCATCATCTCTTCCCTTCCCTTCTTTCTGGCGGCGGCATCCACCCATGCCGCCGCCCCTTTTTGCCCCCTCCTGTTGAGAGAGTGAGGATAAAGCATACTTTCCAACCGCGAATCATGGTATATTAATTTCAGAGGAGGGGCACATGAAGGAACGCATTTTAATCATTGAAGACGATGAGGGCATCGTTCGCGTTCTAAAGCGGGCGTTGACCTATGAGGGTTATCTGGTGGAAAGTGCGCTGGAAGGGGAAAGTGGACTGCAACTGGCGCGCGAGCATCGCCCCGATTTGATCATCCTGGACTGGATGCTTCCCGGCATGGATGGACTGGAAGTCTGCCAGCGTTTGCGCACCCTCTGCAATGCCCCTATCCTGATGCTGACAGCCAAAGACACCCTGCAGGACCGCGTGCAGGGGCTTGACTCGGGCGCCGATGATTACATGACCAAGCCCTTTGAACTGGAAGAACTTCTTGCCCGCATTCGCGCTCTCCTGCGCCGCACCCAGATGGAACGCGCTCCGGTACTCTCGTTTGCCGACCTGACTCTCGACACATCCACCCGGCAAGCCACCCGCGGCAACCGCACCATTCCCCTGACCGCCAAGGAATACGACTTGCTGGAACTCTTCCTGCGGCATCCGCGGCAGGTGCTTACCCGCGAGATGATTTTCGACCGCGTGTGGGGCTATGACTTTGGCGGCGAAAGCAACGTCCTGGACGTGTACATTCGCTATCTACGGCAAAAACTGGAAAGTGACGGAGAGCCCCGCCTGCTCCATACCGTGCGCGGGGTAGGATACGTGCTGAGAGAAACCCCCTGATGTCGCTTCGCACCCGGCTTGCCCTCCTCTTCACGCTTGTGCTGGGGGGCACTTTGCTTATCTTTGGCTCGCTGGTCTACGGACTGGTGAGCGTTGTTTTAACCGAACAGGTGGACAGCGTTCTGGAACGGGAAGCCGCCCGCCTGATTGAAGGGTTGGGAGTGAATACCATGGGGCAGTTTGACCGCCGCTGGCTGGATGCCTTTGAGCCGGCGGAAGGCACCCTGGTCATTCAGGTTTGGGACAACAACCGCCGTCTGCAGTTTGCCCGCCCGCGCACCTGGACGCAACCGCTCGATCCCGCCGCCCGTCAATCCGGCAGGACCATGTTCAGCGCCGCCTTCAGCAACGATCAGCACATGCGCGTGCTGACGGTACCGCTGGTCTCCCGACGTGGTCCGGTGGGGATTTTACAGGTAGGGTTGAGTCTGGCGCTGGTGGATGCGGTGCGCTCCACGCTGGCATCCATTCTCATTTTCCTTTCGCTCATTTCGACCTTCTTCTCCGCCTTGCTGGCATCGGTGGCTGTGCGGCGCACACTGGAACCGCTGGAGATGGTCACGGAAGTTGCCACCACCATCACCCGTGCCGATGATCTCTCGCGGCGCATTCCCACCCCGCCCGATAGCGATGACGAGGTGGGACGCCTGATTCAAGCCTTCAATCAGACTCTCAGCCGACTGGAAAGCCTTTTCACCACCCAGCGGCGCTTCATCGCCGATGTAAGCCACGAACTGCGCACCCCGCTGACGGTCATCAAGGGTGAGGTGAGCCTGATGCGCAAGATGAAATGTGGCGACGAGGAATCGCTCCAGAGCATTGAGTCGGAGGTGGACCGCCTCTCCCGGCTGGTTGGCAACCTGCTGTTACTGGCTCAGGCAGAATCGGGACGCCTGCCGCTGGATCTGAAACCGGTGGAGATGGATACCATCCTGCTGGAAGTGTTCCAGCAAATGCGCACGCTGGCAGGAGACCGGGTGCGTATCGAGGTGAATCCGCTGGAGCAGGTCTCCCTGATTGGCGATCGGGACCGCCTCAAGCAGGTGCTTCTTAACATTGTGGGCAATGCGGTGCAGTACACTCCGGCAGGCGGGGTGGTGACCCTTGGACTGACCCAGAGCGACGGATATGCCCGTATCACAGTGAGCGATACCGGACCCGGCATTCCCGAGGAAGACCTGCCCTACATCTTCGAACGTTTTTACCGCGGGGAGAAGTCGCGCACGCGCAGTCAGGGGCAGGCAAGCGGTTTTGGACTGGGGCTCTCCATCGCCTACTGGATTGTGCAGGTGCATGGGGGAAGAATTGACGTGACCTCGGTGGTTGGAAAAGGCACCACCTTTGTCATTCACCTGCCGCTCACCCAGCCCCAGAAAAGCAGTGACGCGCCCGAAGGCGCGTCACGGGAATAAATCGCTATTCAATTTTTCATCCCTGTTTTTATAATCGGCGGGTGGGTGTTTGTGCAGGGCGACTGCCCACAGGTGCAGCGCTGGAAGCGCGTCCGCTCATGGAGAGACTGTGATAGGTGGGTTCAGGGATCGGCGCAGACTCAGCAGGCGCAGGCGCAGAGAATGAGGCGCTGGAAGAAGCCCGCGAAGTGGGTGCGGCACTGCGGCTCAACGATGGGGTGGGCGTTGGACGCGGTGCAAAGGATGGGGCAGTGGGCAGAGGTGCAGGGGTGGGCAAACCGGCAGAAGTTGCCGCTGTGCTCCTCCATGAACGGGAACGAGAACTTTCTCCACGGAGCACCCGATCCATCGCCACGGTAAGCGTGCCAATAATCAACACCCGGATGACCCACACCATGATGGCAACGAAGATCGGCACAACCGTGGCAATCGTCTTGGGATTGATGACAGCGGCGCTCTGCACCTTGTGATTGGTGATTGCCATGGACACCCCCCACCAGGTGAGGATGGCGTTCATGGTTGCCGCCAGCAACCACGCCCCGAACAGATACCAGATTTCGCGGGGTTCATCAGCGCCCTGTTCGGGGGTGAACAGGCGGGCAATCCCGGCAAAATCAATCCCGCAAAAGGCAATTGCGAGAATGGTGGACCAGTACATCCCGCCAAATTTGAGGTCACCCAGCAGGTCCCGCAGGGCGTGATCGGTGGTGCTGTAGTTGAAGATCTCGAAGGCAACCAACGCCCCCAGGATCATCACCAGGAACACCACACTCGGGTCCGCGCGGGAAATGGCTGAGCGAAATTGCGCGCTCATGGCACGACTGTTGTTGTTCATACCGTTCGCCTCCTTACTCCTGGAAAGAACAGAACAGATTAGAAAATTTGTTCTAGTGTAAAGTGATTATAGAATATATGTTCTATAATGTCAAGGATGATTTTTTCCAGATTCCAGAAATCGGGCGGAACTATAGAGTTGATCAAAGGCAGAAAAAGCCAGCAATCCGGCGGCAGGTATGATTCCTCCCCCACCGGAAAGGGGTGGCGTCATCCAGTGATACCGGATAACCACCCGAAGAACGCTTCCTGCGGCTGTTGCTGGTTGTTTGAATCGGCACCAGGAAGCACAAGACTTCCCTTTACAAACGGGACAGCCCATTCCCATCGGTGCAGAGGGCTAAATGGTTCCACAGGAACCTCCCCCTGATCGGGGTTTTATGCGACCCCTTCATCGGGCGAGAGGCTCCTTTTCATCCCTTTATCGGCTCTTTCAATCTCTACAGGAAAACCATATCCTTTCGGGGTTGACTACTTCCGCACTGCGGGCAAAAAGACCTTGAAGGGATAGATAACTACCGGCGCAGGTACACTGCTGTACCCTGACGTTCCATCCCCTAACTGACCGTACCGGTTATCTCCCCAGCACAGCACCCCGCCGTTGTCCGTCAGCGCACAGGTATGATCTCCACCCGCGGCTACTGCTCTCACCCCGCTGGAGAGGCCGCTCACTGCCACGGGCGTCAGTCGCTCCTCCCTCGTCCCGTCCCCTAACTGACCATACCGGTTATCTCCCCAGCACACTGTCCCGCCGCTGTTCTTCAGCGCACAGGTGTGATTTTGCCCCACAGCGATGCCAATCACCCCGGTGGACAGTCCGCTCACCGCCACAGGCGTCAGCCGATCTTCCCAGGTCCCGTCCCCTAACTGACCATACCGGTTGCTTCCCCAGCACACCACCCCGCCGCTGTTCTTCAGCGCACAGGTGTGGTACCCACCCGCGGCTATCGATCTCACCCCGGTGGACAGTCCGCTCACCGCCACGGGCGTCCGCCGATCCTCCCAGGTCCCGTCCCCTAACTGACCGAACCGGTTGCTTCCCCAGCACAGCATCCCGCCGTTGTCCGTCTTTGCACAGGTGTGATCCCATCCGGCAGAGATCGCAACCACTCCGCCGGACAGTCCGCTCACCGCCACGGGCGTCAGCCGCCCCAACGTCGTCCCGTCCCCTAACTGACCATACAAGTTGGTTCCCCAGCACAGCACCCCACCACTGTCCGTCAGTGCACAGGTGTGACTGTACCCCGCGGTTATCGCAGTCACCCCGCTAGAGAGACCACTCACCGCCACGGGCGTCAGCCGCCCCAGCGTCGTCCCGTCCCCTAACTGACCGTACCGGTTATCTCCCCAGCACAGCACCCCGCCGCTGTTCGTCAGTGCACAGGTATGGTACCTTCCTGCGGCGATCGCAACCACCCCGCTGGACAGTCCGCTCACTCCCACAGGCGTCCGCCGATCCTCCCTCGTTCCATCCCCTAACTGACCATTCCAGTTATCTCCCCAGCACAGCACTCCACCACTGTCTGTCAGCCCACAGGTGTGACTGTACCCCGCGGTTATCGCAGTCACTCCGCCGGACAGTCCGCTCACCGCTACAGGGAACACGCGGTACCCCAGCGCTCCACCCCCTAACTGACCATTCCAGTTTTTGCCCCAGCACAGCACCCCGCCGCTGTTCGTCAGCGCACAGGCGTGAGACCCACCTGCGGCGATCGCAATCACCCCGCCGGTCAGTCCGCTCACTCCAACAGGCGTCAGCCGGTTCTCTCTCGTCCCGTCCCCTAACTGACCATTCCAGTTATTTCCCCAGCACAGCACTCCGCCACTGTCCGTCAGCCCACAGGTGTGACCATCCCCTGCGGCGATCGCAATCACCCCGCCGGAGAGACCACTCACCGCCACGGGCGTCAGCCGCCCCGACGTCGTCCCATCCCCTAACTGACCGTACCGGTTGTCTCCCCAGCACAACATCCCACCGCTGTTCGTCAGCGCACAGGTGAGACCGTACCCCGCAGTGATCGCAACCACCCCGCTGGAGAGACCGCTCACTCCAACAGGCGTCAGCCGCTCCAATGTCGTCCCATCTCCCAACTGACCAAACGCGTTGCTTCCCCAGCACACCACCCCGCCGCTGTTCTTCTGCGCACAGGAGTGACTGTACCCTGCGGCTATCGCAGTCACCCCGCCGGACAGTCCGCTCACCGCCACGGGCGTCAGCCGATCCTCCTTCGTCCCATCTCCCAACTGACCATTCCAGTTATCTCCCCAGCACACCACCCCGCCACTGTTCTTCAGCGCACAGGTATGGTACCCCCCGGCGGCGATCGCAATCACCCCGCTGGACAGTCCGCTCACTCCCACAGGCGTCAGCCGCCCCAACGTCGTCCCATCCCCCAACTGACCGTACTCGTTATTTCCCCAGCACAGCACCCCGCCACTGTCCGTCAGCGCACAGGTGTGACTGTATCCCGCGGTTATCGCAGTCACCCCGCCGGAAAGTCCGCTCACCGCCACGGGCGTCGCCCGATCCTCATTCATTCCGTTTCCTAACTGACCGTACTCGTTATTTCCCCAGCACAGCACTCCCCCACTGTCCGTCAGCCCACAGGTGTGACTGTACCCCACGGCTATCGCAGTCACCCCCTCAAGTGGTTCGAATGTCAGGAGGCGCCGGGCAGAGATTCCTTCCCCCAAACGCAGAGCGTCCCTGCTCTCCTCCAGCGCGGAGAAGACTGCCTCCTTTCCCCTCGCTTCGGACTGCTCATTTCCCAACCGGGCAACTTCCCCATACGGAGCAAACGCTGAAATCAACAGGAATAACAGTCCCATCACGAAAAAAAGGTTCTTTTTCATTTGTGTCCCCCTTTTCCTAATCTTTGATCTTAAGAGGTGAACTTGTAATCAATGTAACTTATTGTAGAAGGAAAATCAATCATTTCTTTCCCAAAACCGGACATGAATCTGGACAACAGGCTGATCATCCGGATTTTGGTTTAGGCCAAACGTTTCAACTGCGGGGCTTCTCTCCATCCCGTGAGGGAGGAAAGCCAGCCCGGTTGTTTCCAGGCGCTTTCAGGAGGAGAAAATCAGCGCCACATTAAAAAAACCGTGCCTTCCTCTTGCAGAAGGCACGGTGAATCAGGCGTGATTTAATGTTTACTGCGCGCTGGACATCGCCGGGCGGAACTTGTAGCCGTACACAATGATGCCCTTTTCATCGCCATCATCGCGAATCCGGCGGGTGACCATCTCCACGGGCATACCAATCTGCACCGGCTGATCGCCCAGATCGGTCAACTGAGCAGTCACAATGGGACCTTCTTCCAGTTTAACCAGCGCCACCGCATAGGGCAGGTTCTTTTCATAGCCTGCGGGGGCGTCGTTCATGACGGTAAATGAGAATACAGTGCCTTTACCGCTAAAGTTAAATTGCGTCTTGGCTTCGCCGCCGCAGTTCGGGCAGACATCCCGCGGAGGGAAGATTTTGGCTTCACAGTGCGGGCACACCTCGCCCACCAGGGCGTAACGCTGTTTACGAATTCTCCAATGGCGTGGATTTTCCATCTTTCTTACTCCTTTTCTCTCGGACCATTAAGCCGTGTTCTTTTTGACAAGTTCAAGGTTGACTATAGGGCTGCGTGGCTCTCAATGGCTATCATTGTCGCCTGAAACCCTATCAAAACCTATCAAATTTCATCCGTTGACCCGTTCCAGCACGTGCGCTACCGCCGTTGAGGCTGGACCGCCCAGATTCTGCACCAGCGCACGGCGTGCGTTGGGGATCTGATTGCTCCCCGCCTCGCCACGCAATTGTAAGGCTGCCTCAACAACCTGATAGATCCCGGCGGCGCCCAGCGGATTACCCCGCGCTTTGAAGCCGCCCATAGTCAGAATCGGCAGTTTACCATCCCGCCGCAGAGTGCCATCCTGTCCCAGTTTCCAGCCCTCGCCGCGCGGCGCAAAACCCGCCGCTTCCAGCGAAAGCACCGCGTAGATGGAGAAGGAATCGGTCAATTCGAAGAAGTCCACATCCTGCGGAAGAATGCCCGCCTGGCGGCAGGCTCCTTCGACGGAGAGCCGCGCGGCATCGAACGCCAGCGGATCAGTGCGGTCGTGCAGGGCAAGGGTGTCGCTGGAAACGCTGGAGCCCGAAACCTTCACCAGCGGATGCCTGATCGACTCAGGAACAAGTTCTCGACGGGTGAGCACCACCGCCGCCGCACCGTCGGCATAGGGCGCCATGTCCATCAGGTTGACCGGTTCGCTGAGCATGGGCGCACTGTCATAGGCTTTCTGGTTGATGGGTTTACGGTACATGGCAAAGGGGTTGCCCACAGCGTTCTCATGGGCAAGGATGGGGAAGGCTGCAAAGGCTTCCCGCGGGGCTTTGTACTCGTGCAGGTACAGTTGCATCACCAGCCCCGCCTGGCCCGTCAGGGACAACCCCTGCGCCAGTTCGTAGTCGTAGTCAGTGCTTTCAGCAATGGCGCGTTCCAGTTCAGGTCCAACGACATCGGTGATTTTTTCCACACCCACCACAATGGCTACATCCACAAACCCGGAGGCAACCGCCAGATACCCCAGGCGAAACGCTCCACCGCCTGAAGCCCCTGCCGCCTCCACGGTGATACCCTCAATGCCCGTCAGATTGCTCCAGTCGGGCAGAAGCGCACCCAGATTGCTCTGATGCGATACCGTTGGAGCCAGCAGGTTGCCAATGTACATGGCTTGCGGCTTCAACCCACCGGCATCTTTGATCGCCGCCAGCACTGCGCGGGTAGCCTGCGAACGCAAAGAAACATCCCAGTGTTCCCCAACGGGGATTTGACCAACACCTGCGATGACAACGTCGCTCATACCCTTACCCCATATCAATCTTGCCGCGGAAGCGGGCGTAGGTAGCGTAATCAATCTCGGTACGGCGGGCAATGTAGTCGGCAGTCCGCGGCGCCAGATTACGCCGCGCTTCGATTTTGTCCGTTACCACCCAGTCAAAGGCATCCGAACCGGCACCCGAGCCAAAGGAAACCACCAGGATGCGGTCGCCGGGTTGGGCAACATCCAGCACCGCGCTCAAGCCCACCAGGGCCGCTCCGGCATACGTGTTGCCGATGACCGGCGCAAGCAGGCCGGTTTTGATCTGCTCATCGCTGAATCCCAGCAGTTGCCCGGCACGCTGGGGAAACTTGGTGTTGGGCTGGTGGAAAACAGCAAAGCGGTAATCTTCCGCGCGCGTGCCCAGTTCTTCCATAAGGGCTTTCCCGGCTTCAACAATGTGTTTGAAGTACGCCGGTTCGCCGGTGAACCGCTGACCATGCTCCGGATACTTCTGATTGGCGCGCCGCCAGAAATCGGGCGTATCGGTGACATACGAATACGAGCCATTGAACACTGCCAGAGCATTTTCCGCCGGACCGACGATGTACGCCGCTCCGCCGGAAGCGGCGGTGTACTCCAGTTGATCGCCGGGCTTACCCTGTGCCGTATCCATGCCAATTGCCATGGCGTAATCGCCCATGCCCGATCCCACCAGAGAAATCGCAGCCACCAGCGCCTCGGTGCCGGCTTTGCAGGCGAACTCCCAGTCTGCCGCCTCAATGGAGGGACCCGCGCCAATGGCTTCTGCCACCACCGTGCCGGTGGGTTTGACGGCATACGGATGCGATTCTGAACCCACCCACACAGCACGCAAGAGGGATGCGTCCATCTGCGCCCGCGCCAGCGCGTTGCGCGCGGCTTCAATGGACATGGTGATGACGTCCTCATCCAGCCCGGCAACGGCTTTTTCTTTCACCGGACCGCTGCCCTTACCGCCTTCCCACACCCGCGAAACTTCGCTGGCAGGCAGGCGGTAGCGCGGGATGTATGCACCATAGCCGATGATTCCCACCGGTCGGTTCGATTTCAATACACGTCCGCTCATAACGTTTTGTCCATCCTCTCCAGAGTTATGAAGTCAGTTCTTTCAAAATTTCCTGGGCGCGGTCAATGCGCACCACTTTTTCTTCAACCATTCGGCTGGCAACCCGGTCAATCAGGTCCCCGCTTGCCCCTGCAGCAATGGCAACCTGCCGGGCATGAAGAGTCATGTGTCCGCGCTGAATGCCCTCGGTTGCCAGCGCCCGCAGAGCCGCCAGATTCTGCGCCAGCCCCACCGAAACGATAATCTGCGCCAGTTCGGCGGCGCTCTTCACCCCCATCAACTGGATGGCGGCGCGCGCCGCAGGATGCACCCGGGTTGCCCCACCCACGATGCCCACTGCCATGGGCATCTCCAGCGTCCCCACCAGATTACCCTCGCGGTCTTTGCCCCATGTGCTCAATGAGGTGTAGCGTCCCGAACGGGCGGCGTAGGCATGCGCGCCGGCTTCCACAGCACGCCAGTCGTTGCCGGTGGCAATCACCACCGCATCCACGCCGTTCATGATACCCTTGTTGTGGGTAGCAGCGCGGTAGGGATCAGAGGCGGCAAACGCCCATGCCTCGATGATGCCGTCACGCACGCGCTCGCCAGCGTAGTCGCCAAACGCCAGCGCTGTCACCGGGATGGTACAGCGCGCCCGTGCCACTCGCCGCTCGGCAAGGTTGGTGAGGATGCGCAGGTGCACCCGCCCCCCGCTGATTTGCTCCACCCGCGGAGCCAGGCGTTCCATCGCGGTGTTAACCGCATTGGCGCCCATGGCATCGCGCACATCGTAAATCAAATGCACCACCAGATAAGACCCAATGGGCGAGTCGGCAATCAGACGCACCTCCAGATCCCGCCCTCCCCCGCCCAGTTTTGCCAGCACGGGATCCACCGCAGTGGCTTCGTCGAGCAATTCCTGACGATGCTCCAGAATCTTAAGACGGGCGCTAGCCGGGTCGTCCAGATCCAGCACCTGCATTTGACCGATCATCTCCGGCGCGCTGGTGGTGGCAAAGAAGCCCCCGCCCTGCAACGCCAGTTTCGCCATGAAAGAGGCACTGGCAACCACCGAAGGCTCTTCCAGCGCCATGGGCACGAGCACATCCCGTCCATTGACGCGGAAATAGCGGGCAATCCCCAGCGGCAAGCCGTACACCCCGATGACGTTCTCAATCATGTGGTCAGCCTGCTCGGGAGTCAAGCCGGGCAGTCCACTGAGCATCTCCACTTCACTCAGGGGAATGCCTGCCTGCTCGGCAACCCAGCGCCGGCGCTCCTCCAGCGGCAAATCGTAAAACTTCAAACCCGGCTCAGCCATTCTCATCCTCCAACCTGTACATGGTTTGTATAACCAATATACTTTCTTCTACCCGTAGAAAAAAGGTCAAACTGCTTTATATATAAGGTTTCGACACTGGCAAAAACTATCAGGATTGGTATTGATAGGGAAAAAGCCATTCATCCCCCAAAGTTTATGGGAATGGATGGCTAATGATGGAACAGGTGAGAAAAAAACCTTCCCTCAGGGACAGGCAGGGACTTCCAGGAGAGATGAAAGCATCCCATACTGCCGGATACCCTGTTCGACCTTCCACGTCTTTTGAGCCTCGGTGCAATTGCCCGCGCGCATCTCCTGTTCCCAAAGCCACGCCAGCGCTTCCAGTCGCCCATCCTGCGGAGAGAGGAACAGGAAATTCGGCGGTATATCAACGGGAAACACGGCACGATCAAGATATCCTGCCAGATAGTACCCCCGCGAGCCGGTGAAAACCCGCCCCAGCCCATCACGGAGGTAACGGGCACTGCGTAATGCCCAATCCATATCTCCAACTGCCAGAGCCACCCGCCACTCTGCCACTTGAGGTGAAAAACCTTTTTCACCGGCGGCACGGCTGAAGGCAATCCACTGCCGGGCTTTGTCCATCTTGCCCGTTTCCAGCGCAGCAAGTGCTTCCTGCCAGTAGAAAGGATCCTGGCGCGGTAGACTTGCGTCATCCCTCGCCTGACGTCGTAGAAGAGTTTCTTCCCAGAAAAGACTGCTTGTCAGCAAAGGGTCAAGACGCAGACCCTCGCGATAGGCTTCCAGTGCCTGTTCCTGCCAGCCCAACTGTTCGGCAATCCAGCCAGCATACAGCGCAAACGAGGGCTCATTTCTGGCGCGCGCCCGCGCCTCTTTGATGGATTGCCACGCCGCTTCCAATTTCCCCTCAGCAACATATATCCCTGCCAGAGTAGCATGCCAGTGCGCGGGAGCAGGTTCTTCTTTCAATACACTTTCCATGCGCTGACGGGCAAGTTCGAGCCAGCGTGTATCTCCACTGGCTTGCCATGCCCACGCCGCCGCCATTCCCGCCTGCTGACGATATAGAAAATCCGCAGGATTTCGCCGGACGACTTCCTCATACCGCAATGCGGCTGAGAGTGCATCCCCCTGCTGAAATGCCTGCGCCGCCTTCACAGCAGGCAGAGCTCCCCACCATGCTCTTACACCCAGCCCGATGACAAATACCATGGGCAAAAGTAACCAGATACTTCGCAAGGGCAAGCGCGGCGCATTCGGCTTTCCGTCATCCCACGCCATGGCGGTAATCAATACGGCTCCACCTATAATAACCGGAGAGAAAGAAATATCATCCCCAATCCCATGCGCGATCAGGGTAAGCAGCGACGCCATAAATACCGCCCTCTCCATTCGGAGAGGGGAATTGAGCGGAGTATGCCGCCAAACCATCCATAAACGATAGAACAGTTTCACGATCAGAAGAATAAACACGACCAGCCCGATAATGCCAAACTCTGTGAGCACCTGAAGGTACACATTATGGGCATGCGGTGCCAGAAATCCTCCGGGAAAATCCCGGCTGTGTTCTAAGTACGCTAACATGAAATTGCCTGCCCCAACGCCCGTGAGTGGATGTTCCCGCCATGCTTGCAGGACAAACCCCCAAATGCCTGTGCGCGATTGCGCCAGTGTGCCTGCGCCATGTGAAGGGTGAGCGCTAAAATACGTGTATCCCAGTCTTGCAACCCCAAAGGCAATCACAAAACACAGCACCACTACCAGTACCATGCGCTTCCAATGGCGCCGTAACACTTCCCAGACTTTGTGCCGGACGTCCCAGCCCCAAAAGAGCATCAGACTTCCCCAGCCAACCAGAGCGCCCAGCCAGCCAGAGCGTGAACTGGAAAAAGGCAACGCAAAGGCGTACAGTACAAGCCAGAGGAAAGCGCCTGTGCGACGCCCCACCCCACCACGGCGTAAATGAAGTGCTGCCAGAGGAGCATAGAGATTCATCACTGCCATGAAAGGATTGGGATGCCCAATGATGCTGATCACCCGGTAGGGAAAGGGAGGAAGAATGGAACGACTACCAGCCACCTGCCAGAAGCCTTCGTACCACCAGAAAATTTCTGCCACTGCCATGGCGCCCACCCAACCGCTGACCAGCAAAAGCCCATCCACAACCCGCTGATGTGAAACGCCACGACCTAACAACACCAGCGCGCCGTAAAACAGAATGACATATCCCGTGGTCATGGCAAGAGGCTCCCATCCCCGTTGCGGATGGCGAGCAAAAGCCAGTGAAAGCCCCCACGCAATGGCTCCCAGCACAAAAATTCCTTCCAATCCGGTGCGCGGGAGCATCTCTTTTCCCATGCTTCCCACAAAGACGAGGCTCGCCACTGTAAAAAACACCAGAGAGATGCCCCACATCACCGGGCTGAATTTCCAGAGAACCATATTCCCGGTAGCAAGAAACATCCCAGTCGCAACGCTCACGGTGATGAGAGTATTTAGAACGCGGGTTGTGCGTGAATCCGTTTCTGATAGCATTTCCATTCTCCTCACAGACGTGCATCTCCATTGTACTGAAGGTGCAATATCAGCGCAAAGTCTTACAACAATAATCCAGTCAATTAATTTCATTGTGCGCTATTCCATCAGGGTCGTTCCATGTAACCTTTTGTCTCTGACCGCATCCAATAACTGATTAAACAATCAGAAACTGGGAGATAAAACACTCTTATGGAAATGATCATCGATTTTCCCGGCGGCGCCAAAGTGGACGCCCATTTTGGTCAGTTTACAGTGAAGACCGACCAGCCCCCCATGGGCGGCGGAGATGGATCCGCGCCCGCGCCCTTTGAGGTCTTCCTTGCCTCTATCGGTACCTGCGCAGGCATTTACGTGCTGGGCTTCTGCCGTCAGCGCGGCTTGCCCACCGAGGGCATTCGCATTATCCAGCGGGCGTACCGCGATTTCACCACCGGTTTGATCGGCACCATTGAACTGGAAATTCAAGTTCCGCCCACCTTCCCGGAGAAGTACCATGAATCCCTGGTGCGCTCGGCAAATATGTGTGCGGTCAAGAAGCATCTGGAGAATCCGCCCAAATTCAACACCTACACCCGTGTTGTGGAGTAAACAGTAAAATCCCTCTGAAGTTCAGGGGGATTTTTTATCCATGTTCGCTGACGCAAGCCTGCACGGGTGATATACTACACACGGAGCGGAATCTTATGACAACCTACGTGCAGGTTGCCGTCAATCTTACAACCCTTCCCGAATTGTACGATTACCACGTACCCGCCGAACTGGAAGGCAAAATCCAGCCGGGCAGTCTGGTGGTCGTGCCGTTCGGCAGGCAGGTGATGCAGGGCGTGGTCTGGCGTTACGTCTCTGCCCCACAGGTGAGCGAAACTCGCCCCATCGGTGCACTTCTGGACCCGCAACCGGTGCTGACGACGGCGCAACAGCAACTGGCGGAGTGGCTTTCACAGCACTATCTGGCGCCGCTTCCAGCCTGCATTGCGCTGATGATCCCCCCCGGGTTATCCCGTCAGGCAGATACCCTTCTCTCTCTGCGATTGGAGGCTCTGCCGCCTCTGGAAAGCCTCTCCCCCATTCAGCGGCGGCTGGTGGACTTGCTGAAAGAACGCGGCGCTTTACGCGGCGCTCAAATTGATACTCACATCAAAGGGGTAGACTGGCGCCCTGTCGCCCGCCGCATGACCCAACGCGGCTGGCTGGAAGCCAGACCCATCCTGCCTGCCCCGACAGTGGCGCCCCGCCGTGAGCGCCTGATCACCCTTGCCATTCCCCCTGCACAGATCGAAGCCCACTGCACCCGGCTGGGACGTCCCGGCACTGCCGCATATGAACGGCGACTGACCCTGTTGCGGGTGCTGGCGGCTCAACACGAGCCAATGGCTCCGGCATGGCTGTTCACCGAAGCCGGTGGCGGCACCAGCGCCGATCTGCGCTGGCTGGAAGAGCACGGCTTGATTCGCTCGCTGGTGGGCGAGGTGATTCGCAACCCGCTGGAGCGCATGGATATTCCCCCGTTGAGCGAGGCGCCGCAGTTGACCGGCGAACAGCAAGCCGTCTGGGACGAGGTGCAAACCGCCCTGAGGCGCGTGGAAAACGGGCAGAGCAATCCTCCGCACATTCTGTACGGCATTACCGGTTCCGGTAAGACGGAAATTTACCTGCGCGCAGTGGAAGAAACCCTGAAAATGGGCAGACAGGCTCTGATTCTGGTACCGGAAATCTCGCTCACCCCACAAATGGTACAGCGTTTTGCGGCACGCTTCCCCGGACAGGTGGGCGTCATCCATTCGAAACTCTCACAGGGTGAGCGCTACGATACCTGGCGGCGCGCCCGCGCCGGTCAATTGCCCATCATTGTCGGTCCGCGTAGTGCCCTGTTCACCCCGTTTCCTCAACCGGGGTTGATTGTGGTAGATGAGTTTCACGATGAGTCCTTCTACCAGGATGAATTACCGCCCACCTATCACGCGGTGGAAGCCGCGCTGATGCTGGCACGCCTGACCAACAGTCTGATCCTGCTCGGCTCTGCCACGCCCGACGTGTCTCTGATGGAGCGGGCGCAGCGGTCTTCGTGGCGCATCCTGCACCTGCCCGAACGCATTCTGGCGCACCGTCAAGCCGTGGAGAAGCAACTGGAACGGCTGGGGAAGGTCTCTCTGCTGAAAGTGGGAGAAGGGGAGAGCGCCCGCCTGGACCTGCCTCCCGTGCAGGTGGTGGACATGCGCCAGGAACTCAAAGCGGGTAACCGTTCTATCTTCTCCCGCGCGCTGGAGAACGCCCTGGAAGAAGTGCTGGAAAAGCAGGAACAAGCCATCCTGTTCCTCAACCGCCGCGGGAGTGCCACCCATGTGTTTTGCAGGGAGTGCGGCTTCACCCTGCGCTGTCCGCGCTGCGAAGTTCCGCTGGTGTACCATGCCGACGCCACTGCGCTGATCTGTCATACCTGCGGCTATTCCCGCAAGATGCCCACCACCTGCCCGCAGTGTGCCAGCCGTGCCATCCGTCAGGTGGGGTTGGGCACCGAGCGAGTGGAAGCCGAGGTCAAAGCGCGCTTTCCGGGTGCCCGCGTCCTGCGCTGGGATGCCGAGACCACCCGTCTGAAAGGCACACACGAACTGCTCCTGCGGCACTTCAGCCATCATGAGGCGGATATCCTCATCGGCACGCAGATGATTGCCAAAGGGCTGGACCTGCCGCTGGTCACTCTGGTGGGCGTGATTCTGGCAGATATCGGGCTGACCCTGCCGGACTATCGCGCCGCCGAACGTGGTTTTCAGTTGCTCACGCAGGTTGCAGGGCGCGCCGGGCGCAGTCCGCTGGGCGGCAGGGTGATTCTGCAAACCTATATGCCCGGTCACTACGCCATTCAGACTGCCAGCCGGCACGATTACAATGCCTTTCTGGAGCGCGAACTGCACGAGCGGCGGCGACTGGGCTACCCGCCCTTTGTCCGGCTGGCACGGCTGGAACTGCGCCATGCCGACCCGACACACGCCCGCGAGGAAGCCCATCGCATGGCAAATCAAATTCATGCCTGGATAGAGCAGAGCGGAATGACCACTCTGGAAATGAGCGGTCCAACGCCCTGCTTCTTTGCAAGGCGCGCCGGGCTGTACCGCTGGCAGATCATCCTGCGCGGCGGAGATCCGGCGGCACTGCTGCGCGGCAAGCCGCTGGAAGGCTGGCAGGTGCAGATTGACCCACCCTCTTTGCTGTAGGAAACCCTCTCTGGATGAAGGAAAGCAAAGGAATTTTCTCTGAGAACAGGACATGGCATCCTCACAGGGAGGATGCCATGTCGCTTCGGAGGAAAACCATTTTTATACGGTTGCCGGCTCTGGCTGAGATTGCGGCACGCGGAAGCCTTTCTGAACAAAATCCTTCTCCCATGCCGGCGCTAAAATCTGCTGGACACAGGCCGCGTATTCATCCAGCGCCGGAGCCAGTTCGGTGAGCAGCGTCTCTGCGCCGGGGTGCGTGGGATAGGGATGATATTGAGCGGCGATCTGCCGGAAGACGTGGGGGTTGTCAATCAACTGGCAGGGTAACAGCAAATTGGGGTTGAAGGGTTGCCGCTCGCGGATAGCGCGGAAGAAGGGCGTATCCAGCGCCTCGCGTAAACTGACCTGATGAATGTTGTGCGTGGCAAAGTGTGTGAAAATGCACGGCTCGACATCTCCGCGCGAGTTGATGTGAAAGTACTCCTTGCCTCCGGCAATGCATCCGCCCACCCAGGGGGCATCGTTCCAGAAGTCAATCACGAAGAGCGGGCGGGTATTGCGGATGCGCGCCGCGCCGTTGAGGCGCATCCATTCGCGCTGAGCAGGTGTGGGCATCAACTCCGGATTGGGGTGATCGCCTACCGGCATGTACATGAAATGCCACCCGATGAAGGCGCCCTGCTCCACCAGCCAGTCGTTGAAGGCGTCACTGCAGACCGTTTCCAGATTGTGGCGGGTGACCATGCTGGAGAAGCCAAAGAACACACCGGCTTGATGCAGGTCCTGCATCGCCCGGCTCAAACGCTCAAAGGTGCCGGTGCCGCGGCGGGTGTCAGTCTCCTCGCGGAAACCTTCCACGCTGATCATCGGAGCAATATTGCCAAGTCGGGCAATGCGCTCAACAGTTTTCTCGTTGAGCAAAGTTCCATTGGTGAAAATCATGAAAGCCACATCCGAATGTTGTTCGCACAGATCAAACAGTTCGGGGTAGACGAACGGTTCGCCGCCCAGCACGGTAACCACATAAATGCCCAGTTCCTTGCCCTCGCGAAGCAGACGGTCAAAAGTCTCGGCGGGCAGGTCATCTTTGCGGGTGTAATTGGCGGCGTAACAGCCTACACAGTGCAGATTACAACGCATGGTGGGGCTGATGAGCATGGTAAAGGGCGGTCGGAAGCCTTCCGTTTCCATCAGGCGGGTGCGCACCTGTGCGGCGGGACCGTAACTGTTGTTGAAGACCACATTGCGAATCAACGCGCGCTTGACCTGCGGATTGCACTCCTTCAAAAAACGGCGAATCAACAACGCGCCGGGGTGCTTTTCCTGCCACAACCGCCGAATGGCGGGGATTTGCTGTCGGGCGGTGGGGTTATCTCCGGCGATGTGCTCAGCCAGGGAAAGAATACGCTCCACATCCGAATCGGATGCGTGCTCCAGTAAGGTCAGCAGGGCAGACAGGCTCTGCTCCTGCGCAAGCCGGGAAAGGGAATTCCATGCCATAAGTACCTCCTTGAGAAAAACGGCATTCCATCAAAGTTTCGGTATGATTTTGCCCCGTTTATTTTAAAGTATATAGTGACACTCTACACTATTTAACACCTGCCTTTTTTCCCATCCCGCCTGCGCTGAATGGATTCCGGTTACAATAAAAACAGAAATGGAGTGGAGGACGTATGGGGCAAGGTGGAGAGAAACGCAATCCAGATCGCATTCCCATGCGCGAACTGGAGCGGTTAACTGGCTTAACGCGCATGACCATCAACTTTTACATTCGGGAAGGACTGCTGCCCGAACCGGAGAAGACCGCGCGCAACATGGCATACTACAACGCCGAGACGGTCAGCCGTCTGCGCCTGATTCATCAGTTGCGTTCGCGCTATGGTCTTTCCCTGACCCAGATTCGGGAATTACTCACCCACTCGCTGGAAGAAAACCTGCTAAGCCTGGCGCTGGAAGTACGCAACCGCGTCTTCCGTCCGGCGCGCCGACCCGTGAGGCACAAACGGTTTCGCGCGAGGAATTACTGCATAAAACCGGGCTAACCAATGCGCAACTGGAGCACCTGATTGCCCTGAAATTAATCTACCCATCGCGGGATGGTGAAACGGCACCCGAACACTTTCACTCCGACAGCGTGGTGATGGGGCAACTGATTCAGCGTTTCGCTCAGGAAGGCATCACCCTGGAAGAACTGGAGCCAATTGCCCGCGTCTTACAGGAAATCACCCGGCTGGAGACTGAAATTTACCGTCAGACCATGGCTTCTGCCGACCCCCAGGAAGGCAAGCCGCCTGCCGACGACCCACAGCGCAAACAGGTTCTGGTCGAACTGGCAAGTCTGTTCATCGCTCTGGCGCATTTACATTCCCTGCATCACGCCATGAACGGCAAAGAGACCGGCAACGGCTAGCCCCGGGTCAATTTTCTGGCTCTGGCGCGGACCGGGCAATTTGCTTTTCCCGTTCCAGCAAACGGCGCTTGCGCGATACCCCCCAGCGGTACCCCGCCAGCGAGCCATCCCCGCGCACCACCCGGTGACAGGGAGTGACCAGCGAGACCGGATTGGTAGCGCATGCCCGCGCCACCGCGCGAACCGCTCTGGGATTGCCCAGCGCTTCTGCTACCTGCGCATAGGTACGCGTCTCACCCGACGGGATACGGCGCAGTTCCTCCCACACCCGCAACTGAAACGCCGTAGCGCGCACATCCAGCGGCAGGTGACTCACATCCGGCAATTCACCCCGCAGGTAAGCCAGTACCTCGCTCACCCAGGCGCGCATTTCCTCCCCCGCGGGACGAATCTGCGCCTGCGGGTATTCCTGCCGGAGCGCCTCCAGCATGACATCATCCTCATCGCCCATGCTCAGAAAACAGATCCCCCGGGACGTGCCTGCCACCAGCAGGCGTCCCAGCGGACTGTCTACCAGCGTGTAGGTTATGTCCATTCCCTTACCTCCCATGCGGTAGTGATGCGGTGTGGTCCCCAGCGTGACCGCTCCGCCAGCGTACATGCGCGCCGGAGAGCCATAGCCGGCGGCATACACCGCCGCCGTGACCGAGTCACCCGCCCGCAATTCCTGACGCAGCGCCTGACGACGCAGGGCTTCGCCGTACTGTCGGGGAGTGACCCCCAGCGCAGATTTAAACCCGCGCGTCAGATGAGAAGGACTGATGCCCACCGCGCGGCTCAAGTCGCTCAATGGAAGCGGTCGTCCGGCTTCTTCCAGCAGACGGCACACTTCCAGCACCCACATCTGCGGGGGCGGCAGGGGGTCATCCGGCGCACAGCGTTTACAGGGGCGGAATCCGGCGGCGCGGGCTTCGGCTGGCGTGGCAAAGAAGCGCACCTGATCGCGATGCGGACGACGCGAAGGGCAGGACGGACGGCAGTACACGCCGGTAGAACGCACTGCAAAAACAAACGTGCCGTCCCGGGCGGCGTCCCGCGCCATCACCGCCTGCCAGAGCGTTTCTTCATCATGCGTTTCAATCGCCATACCCACATGATACTCGTTCTGAAGCCAACTGGCTACCCGTTTTTTGCGGTCAAAGTTCGGTATAATGAAATCGAACGCCGGACAGGCTGAACCTTTCATCCACAGGAATGGCATCCCGTTCTCTCCATGCACAGCGTTCTGCGAATGCAGGGTATGCCTGATGAGCCATATCAGACCGATCCGGTCATCCTGTCCTGCAAGCACCATCCTCTGGAGGAAAACCCATGCCCCTGGAAATCGTTATTGGCACACAGTGGGGAGATGAAGGCAAGGGACGGGTAGTGGACCTGCTCTCCGCCCGCGCCGACATCGTTGCCCGTTACAACGGCGGCGACAACGCCGGTCATACCGTCACGGTGGGCGAAAAAGTCTTCAAACTGCATCTCATCCCCTCCGGCATCATCCATCCCACCACCATCGGAGTGATTGGCAACGGGGTGGTGGTGTACCCGCCCACGCTGTTCAGCGAAATCAACATGCTTCAGGAAAACGGCGTGAACGCCTCGCCCGAACGCCTGCGCCTTTCGCATGCCGCCCACCTGATCACGCCGGCGCACCGCGCCCTTGACCACGCCCAGGAAGCCGCCCGCGGCGCAGGACAGATTGGCACCACCGGGCGCGGCATCGGTCCCGCCTACACCGACAAAGCCGCCCGCCGCGGCATCCGCCTGGAAGAAATGCTCAACCCCAATGCCTTCCACAAACGCATCCTGGCGCACGTAGAAGAGACCAATCAGTGGCTGGTAGGCGTGTATCAGGCAGAACCGCTCGATCCGCAGGCTATTGCCGACGAATACGCCGGTTACGCCGAAAAAATGAGCCCCTACATTACCGACACCTCCCTGTTCCTCTGGCAGGCGCTTCAGAACGGTCAAACCGTACTGGCAGAAGGAGCCCAGGGCACCCTGCTGGACCTGGATCACGGCACTTACCCCTTCGTGACCAGTTCCACCCCCACCGCCGCCGGCGCGCTGGTGGGACTGGGACTGGGTCCTGGCACTGCCACCCGCGTGATTGGTGTGACCAAAGCCTTCCAGACGCGCGTAGGTGCGGGTCCCTTCCCCACCGAGGTGAGCGGCGAGATGGCAACCCGCCTGCGCGGCACCGGTGCCAACCCCTGGGACGAGTACGGCACCACCACCGGACGTCCGCGCCGGGTAGGCTGGCTGGATGGCGTACTGTTACGCTACGCCGTGCGCATCAACAACATCACCGATCTGGTGGTAACCAAACTGGACGTGCTGACCGGCTTGCCCGTCATTTTGCTGTGCACCGGCTACCGCATCAACGGGACCACTTACACCGACCTGCCGCTGGGTCCCGCCGATCTCTCGCCTTTTGAACCCGTCTATGAGGAACTTCCCGGTTGGACGAGCGATGTGCGGAGTGCGCGCTCGTGGAACGACCTGCCCATGGAAGCCCAGCGCTACCTCTCGCGGATTTCTGAACTGTGCGGTGTTCCGGTATGTCAGGTTTCCGTTGGTCCAGAGCGAGAGCAGGTGGTGGATCTGTGAGACTGTGGAAAGTGTGGGCGACGGGCATTGTTCTGCTCGGTCTGGCGGCATGTGCCATCCAGCCAGTGGAGAGCGCCCCGCGGGTCACTAACACCCCAACGGCAACGCTGACCCCCACCCTCACGCCGGTGTGGTTTCCCCCCACCGAAACCCCCACCCCCATTCCCACCGCCACGCCGGTGCCAACACTGGATATGCGTCCGGGGGTTGGCGAAGTCGTGGCAGGGGATGATTTCACCGGCAACAACTGGAAGACCGGTGAAAGTGAAGCCGGACGCATCACCCTGAGCCACGGCAAACTGACCCTGGCGGTGACTGCCGAAAGAGGCATTTTAACCAGTCTGCGCAACGGCACCCTTCCCGGCGAAGGGTATCTGGAGATCACCCTTCAGGCAAGTCTGTGCCGTCCGGAAGATGTGTACGGCGTGCTGGTACGCGCCGCCTCTCCCCGGGATGGCTACCGTCTCCTGTTCAACTGCGGCGGTTTCCTGCGCGCCGAGCGCCTGAAGGATGGCAAGATTGCCCTTCTGCAGGACTGGACGCCGGTGGCTGGACTGCCTTCGGGGTTACTGCCTGCCCGCCTGGGGGTGTGGATGGCAGGGCAGGAACTGCGCCTGTTCGTCAACGACGTGTATCAATTCAGCGTGCGTGACCCGGTGTGGACGGAAGGGAGCATCGGGGTGTATGCCCGCGCCGCCGGGTCCTCCCCGCTCACGGTAACGTTTACAGCGCTGGAAGTGCGCGCCCTGGACGCCTCGCGCATCCCCACCGCCACGCCAATCCCCAGCCCAACCCCGTAACAGGGAAAGGCTTCTTAAGAAACAGAGAGTTTCATCAGCATGGAAAGTTGTTTAAACAGGGTATGATTCCTGCCAGAGAAAGGAGTATTCTATGAACACATCCACATCCAAGCCCGCATGGCTCGAAAATGCCGTTTTTTACGAAATTTACCCCCAGTCCTTCTTCGACAGCAACGGCGATGGCATTGGCGATTTACCCGGTATCATTGCCAAACTGGATTACGTCAAATCGCTGGGTTGTAATGCCATCTGGCTCAACCCCTGCTTCGTCTCGCCCTTTTACGACGCCGGGTATGATGTCGCCGATTACTACAAAATCGCCCCGCGCTATGGCACCAATGAAGACGCCCGCCGTCTGTTCGAAGAAGCCCACAGGCGCGGTATGCGCGTCTTACTCGACCTGGTGGTTGGACACACTTCCATCGAACATCCCTGGTTCAAGGAATCTTGCAAAGCCGAGCGCAACGAGTACACCGACTGGTACATCTGGAATGACGACCCCTGGCGCTGGGATGAGCCGGGTTTCCATGTGGTGCATGGCTACGCCGACCGCCACGGTAACCCGCTGACCAACTTCTTCTACTCCCAGCCCGCGCTCAACTTCGGCTTTGCCCATCCCGATCCGCGCAAGCCCTGGCAGCAGCCCGTGACCGCCCCCGGACCTCAGCGAGTGCGCCAGGAAGTCAAGAATATCATGCGCTTCTGGCTGGAAATGGGCGCCGATGGCTTCCGCGTGGATATGGCTGGCTCGCTGGTCAAGAACGACCCCGGTCAGGTGGAGACGGCGCGCTTCTGGCGCTGGATTCACGACTGGCTGAGCGCCGAATTCCCCGAAGCCGCCATGGTCTCCGAGTGGAGCAACCCCGAAGTAGCCATTGGACTGGGCGGCTACCACATGGACTTCCTTCTGCACTTTGCCTCGCGCGGCTATACCTCGCTGATGCGCAAGCAGTACGCCAAAGGCCGTCCCGGCGGAGACCCCTACGGATTTGCCTTCTTCGATAAGTCCGGTCATGGCAACATCATGGAATTTCTGGATGAGTACCTGTACCACTACAACAAAATTGCCGGAAAGGGATACATTGCCATCCCCACCGGCAACCATGACATCAACCCGCGCATTGCCATCAACCGCGACTGGGACGATCTGGAAGTCATTTACCTGTTCCTGATGACCATGCCCGGAACGCCGTACATTTACTACGGCGATGAAATCGGCATGCAGACGCTGAATCTGCCCTCCAAAGAGGGCGGGTACGAGCGCACCGGATCGCGCACACCCATGCAGTGGAGCGACGAAGCCAATGCCGGCTTCTCCACCGCGCCGCGTGAGCATCTCTACCTGCCGGTGGATGAGCGCCCCGGACGTCCCACCGTTGCCGCGCAGGAAAACGATCCCAACTCTCTGCTCAACCGCGTGCGCCGCTTGATCGCCCTGCGCCAGAGTCACCCCGCCCTGCAAGCCAGCGGCGCCTTCGAGGTGGTATATGCCGAAGCGGGCAAACTGCCCTTTGTCTATCAGCGCAAACAGGGCGATGAGACCGTGCTGGTGGCAATCAACCCGGCGGCGTACTCCGTCGAGGTGAATCTGGACGGCAAACGCTTCAGCCAGGTGGTGAAAGAACTGTACGGCGCGAAGAACGCTCTGACCCGCGAAGGAGACGGCTGGATACTGCACCTCCCGCCCGTCAGCGGCATTGCCTATCAAATCGCGTAAGGCTTAAGAGATTAACAATCAAACCCTCTTCCTGAATGGGAAGAGGGTGATTTTTTATTTTGGGCACACCCTGAAGCCCTTTCACTTCATACAAGGGGAAGCGCGCCGACTTCTCCCCGCTCAACCTCAGGGCAACCAGTCACGGGTATACCAGCGCAGGTAGGCGGGAACATGCGCCTGCCAGTAGGCTTCATCATGCAAGCCCTCGTTGAAATACCACTCGTGCGGCACGCTCAGGCGGGTAAACATCTCCTCCACCGAGATGGCTTCCGCGCGGTAGCGATCAGCGCGCCCGGTATCCAGATACACACGCGGGAAAACCGTTTCCGGATGGGAGAGGATGATCTGACGGAGATGGGTTTCCTGCCCGTAATACGGAGCAAGGCTGTGCGCCCCCACCGCCGAGAACAGGTCGGGATGCTCAAAAGCCAGATCCAGCGCCCATGCCGCCCCGCGGGATAACCCGCCAACGGCACGGCAGGCGCGTTCGCGACACAGTCCGTAGTGCGATTCAACGAAAGGAAGCAGTTCCTCCACCAGCGCCCTGCCGTAGGGGCTTTCACGCTGAGCAATGCCGGTATTCCACTCTTCCGGCAGAAGGATGACGAAGGGGCGCATCTGCCCGGCGGCGATCAGGGCGTCGGCGGCGGCGCCCATGCCCAGCCGTTCCCACTGATCGGCGCGGTAACTCTGCCCGTGGAGCAGAATCAGCACCGGGTAGGCGGTGTCGGAACGGGCATCAAAGCACGGCGGCAGATAGATGCGGTAGTACAGGGGACGATCCATCAGGCGTGAGTCCATTTCGCCATCTTCAAAATGCCCCTGCCGTTCCGGGCATGGCGTGGGGGTGGAAACAGGCATGGATGTGGGGGAAGCCTGAAGGGTCGGCGAGGGTGACGGGGATATCCCCGTCGCCCCCAGAAGGGTCAGGGATGGCGCGGGAGAAACCACGGCGGGGCTCGCCGCAGGCGGAACGCTCCCGCCGCAAGCGGCAAGCAGGAACACAAGAATCACACCCCAGCAGGCAATGCGCATGGGGCAGAGTATATCACAGCCTTTTCCCGGGGGAGAACTTATCCGTTCAAACCCAGACTGCGCAGGAACATGCCTACCAGATACGCCACCGCGGCGGCAAGCCCGCCTACCACCAGCATCTCCAGCCCACTGCGCAGGGGGGGACGTTCGGTCACCAGCACTTTGGCGGCGCCCAAACCGAACAACGCCAGCGCAGAAACGCCCACCGAAATCCAGAAGGCGCTCTGTCCGCTCAGGGTGAAGGGCAACAGCCAGTCCAGCAGGAAGACCATCATGGGGAGCAAACCGGCAATCACAAACGCTCCGAAGGTGACCAGCGCGCTGGTGAGCGGTTTCGTATCGGCGGGGAGCAGATTGAGTTCCTCAAGCATCATGGCATCCACCCAGCGGGTTTTGTCGCGGGTCTTGATCTCCACCATCTGGTTGGCGTCCTCTTCGGGGTATCCCTGCGCCAGATACAACTGGCGCAGTTCTTCCTTCTCTGCCTCGGGGAAATACTCCACCTCCCACGATTCACGCTGGCGTTCGCGCTCGTACAGTTCCATTTCGCTCTTTTCGGAAAGGTAAGCGCCAACTGCCATGGAAAAACCATCCGCAAAGACATTTGCCAGTCCCAGGATGATGATGATCTCGGGTTTGAGTCCGGCGCCTGCCACGCCGCTCACCACCGCAAAGGTGGTGATGATGCCGTCCAGCCCGCCGTACACCATGCTG
This sequence comes from Anaerolinea thermophila, assembly GCF_020723905.1. GTDB lineage: Bacteria > Chloroflexota > Anaerolineae > Anaerolineales > Anaerolineaceae > Anaerolinea > Anaerolinea thermophila_A. The sequence goes on along the minus strand of NZ_DYHZ01000002.1, from coordinate 93,431 downwards.
CCCAGGTACTCCGACCCCGCCGAAGCATGGCGTTCGCGGTGCTGCATGGCACGGCGGATGGTTTCCAGGTCATGTGCCTGTGCCGAAAGTTCAGGTTTGCCGCTCAAAAAACCCTTGCGGGCGTCTTCTAATCGTTTGGAAAAACTCATCGTGTCAGCCTCCTTGATAGCCCCATTTTAACACAGGGAAGACTGGCGTGACTCAGAATCAACCTTTTTGGTATTTCCTCTTTTTCTGCCCATGCTATACTGATTCTCATGGAACCACGCAGTCTCACCCATATTCGTCACCTGATCTCGACCGTCGGCGCGCGAGCCAGTTGCTCTCCGGCGGTGCGTCATGCGGCGCTGGAGTGCGCCCGTCTCCTGGAAGCCTGCGGCGCGGTCAAAACACGCCTGCAATCGTTCCGGGGAGTGCCGGAAACGTACCTGCCCTTCCTGTGGGCATTTGGAGCCGCCGCGCTGGGGTCTCTGCTTGCTCTCCTGGGCGCATCATCGGGATTTTTCGCTGTGGGAGCCGTTCTCAATGCGCTGGGGGTGTGGGCAATGCTGGCAGAAAGCGAATTCCGTCCTCACTGGGCAACACCGCTGCTGCCGCGGCGGGAAACGGTTAACCTGATTGCCCGCTTCGATCCGCTGGAAAGACCCCGCCGGTCGGTGGTATTGTGCGCCCATCTGGATACTCATCGTACGCCGGTGTTCTATTCCACCGGCGCGTGGTTGAAGGCATTCGGCGCGCTGGTCACAGGATGCTTCCTCAGCATGGCGCTGGGGACACTGGCGCTGGGGCTGGCGGCTTTCGCCGGCTGGGAATGGATGCGCGGACTGGCTTTGCCCCTTTTCCTGGTACAGTCCTTTGCCGCGGGGATGATGGTGCACGCCCTGCGTACCCCGCATACGCCCGGCGCTAACGACAACGCTTCGGGCATCGGGGTAATTCTGAGCATGGCAGAACGGCTGATGAACCAGCCTCTCCGTCAAACCTGCGTGTGGGTGCTGTTGACCGACTGCGAGGAAACCGGCGCCTGGGGAATGCGGGCATTTCTCAACCGGCATGCGGAAGAGGTAGACAAAAATGCCCTGTACGTCATCCTCGATCAGGTAGGCGCGGGCGAACTGCGCATCCTTACCCGCGATGGGCTGATCTTCAAACACCCCACCCATCCGGAGGCGCTGAAATGGGCGCGGAAAGCGCTCCGCGCTCAACCACTGGCATGTCAGGAGATAGTCGGGACGGCGTATACCGATGCCCTGCCCGCCACCCTGCAGGGACGTATTGCTCTGACAGTTTGCGCCATCCCACCATCAGGGGAGACTACTTCGGCGCGCTGGCATCAGATGAGTGATGTGCCTGAAGCGCTTGAACCGCAAGCGCTCAGCGACGCTGAAACCTTTACCTGGGCAATTCTTCAGGAACTGGACCGCCCGGAATAAACCCCTTCAAGAAACGGAAACCAGAACAGGGGAGAGGAATGCACCTCTCCCCTGTGTGTTTAAAGGCTCCGGGTGGAATCCATCCGGGTACAGAAAATACTGAGCCTTTTTGTTAACAACCACTTGACAAGCGCGAGATTCACTGTATACTGTAATAGAACTAATGTTCTAAATCAGTAAATATAAAGAAAGAAACACTCATGAACTCCATGCGTCCCATGCCCCCGCTTCAACCTCTGCGTCCATTTCCCAGTTTGAGGGAAACCGGACAGCGTGTTGCTCAGCGTGTGGGAGATTCCCTGCAATCACGCGCCCAAACTGCTTCCGGAACCCGGCAGCGTCCCGCCACACCGAGACGACTTCCACCCAACACCACCCTTTTGGGAGTGGGCGAGGACGGCTTACCCGTGCTGTTAGACCTGAACGATCCTACTCCCGGTGCAGTATTGATTCTCAGCGATCACCGCGCCTCCCGGCGAGACATTCTGCGCAGTATTCTGGAGAGCGGCATTGCCTGCAATCCACCTCACCGCCTGCAATACCTGATTCTGTCTTCACAACCCGAACGCTGGTGGTCCTGGCGCAGTGATCAAAACGCTGATCGCCACTGCCTTGCCATTGAACCCCTGGAGAGCGAACCCTGCACCCGCTGGCTGAAATCCATGTCAGAACTGGTGGAACAGCGCCGCATGGGGGTTCGCGGTGGTCCTGCTGTGCTCATCCTGATTGACGATCTCGAATCGGTGATGGCGCTGGGATACGATGGTCTCGTGCAACTGGACTGGCTCATCAAACAGGGTGCAGAAGCAGGCGTCTGGGTAGTGGCAACTGCCCCCGCCGCTCGTATTCCCAACCTTGCCCGGTGGGTGCGTCTGTTCAAGACGCGCATTCTGGGCTGGTCCAGCGAGGGAAACACCTATTCCGCCCTGCCGCTGGTGGAGGAAAACCTTCCTGTTCTTGATCACCGTGAGCAGTTCTGCGTGCGCCTGCCGGAAGGCTGGCTGAAATTTGAACTGGCAGGCAAACCCCTGCCTGATGTGGAAAAAATGGAGGAATGAAAGATGATGCGAACCGGTATGCTCTGGTATGATGGCGATACCCACGCCGATTTACAGACCAAAGTACAGCGCGCAGCGGCGTATTACCAGAAGAAATACGGCATCATGCCCACCCTGTGCTTTGTGCACCCTTCCATGGTAGCGGAAGAACACCCCAAAGCCGGTACGATTGAACTGCGCACCAGCAAACAGGTCCTGCCCAATCATCTCTGGCTGGGCGTGGCAGAGGGCAGTTCCAGTTAACCCTTCCAGCGATCACCGGCAGTCGGTTTGTTTCACGGCTTGTCGGTGAACTGAACCGTTTGCAGAATGGATTGAAAAACTGCCTTCCCCTCTTTCTGCCAGCGTCCCTGTTCTCCCTGTCCTAACGCCAGACCCATACCAAAGAAGAAACCGCCACCCTTGCGCGGCACAATGACGGCTTGACCCTCAAAAGGCGCGCCAAAATACGTACCGCTCAGATTGTAGCCATCTCCTTTAATTCCACCAACAGTGACCGCGTACACGGCGCTTTTCTCATACACCCCGTTACCGCGCAGCATGGCTTCGCTGACGATGGAATCCACAATTTGTTCAAAAGGCTGATCCCCTACATCAGCAGGTTCTCCATAGAGATGCAGGATTAACGATCCCTGCGAATCGGAGAGGTCCACTTTTCCCTCCACCACCCGCGCGGCATAATCCGGCGGCACCTGGAAGGAAAAGCCCCCTGCGGTGACCTCCCGCGTCTCTCCCAGCGTGGGAACGGCAGGGGACGGGGGTTCTGCGGTAGAGGTACAGGCGCTGAGCGCCACGAGGAGAACAAGGAACAACAGGGTGATTTTACGCATCTTCTTTCCTCATTGAACCGTTCAGGGCGGGAATTCCCCACCGCCCTGAACCCATCTCATAGATGGGATTCGGCTCACTTCACCACAATATCAATGAAAATGACATCGCCAAAGGGCTGTCCGTCGGGGTTATAGGCTTGCCACGCAGAGCGGTATGTACCGGCCTCGGAAGGCGCCTGAAACACCACCTGAATGATGGCTCTGGTGCCGCTCCGTGCCGGGAAGAGGGCTTGCTCTTCAGATGCCTGCATGGCGGGACCGGCAATCAAACGCAGGCGGTAGCGCTCGTCCCAGTTGCAGTTGCCGCTGTTCTGTACCTCCCAGCGCTTATCCAGCGTGGAGTTAGGTTCCACTTCTGTGCCGTCAGGGATGGTCACATCCGAGAGGAAGGTCAGATTATCCAGACAGACCGGGGTGGAAAGCGGCAGAACCAGTTCTTCCGGGTTGGCGGGTGGCGTGGGCGAGGCAGGCAGAGGCGGCGCAGGACGAAATGGCGCCAGCGTTGGTGTGGGAGTCCCCCGTGCAGGCAGTCCTCCACACCCCGACAGAATCAACAGGATGAGCGCAAGGCTCATCCTGATTGCCCACGGTCTAGAGTTCTTCGGCATCCTCATCCCCACCGGCAAGCGGCAGAGGCAGTTCGCCGCTCATGGCACGCTGACGCACTGCCAGTTCAATTTCCTGAAGCAGGTCAGGATTCTGGCGCAGGAACTCTTTGGCGTTTTCGCGTCCCTGTCCAAGGCGAACATCGCCGTAGGAGAAGAACGCCCCACGCTTGGTGACAATTTCCAGGCTGGTCGCCAGATCGAGCACATCACCCACTTTGGAAATGCCCTCGTTGTACATGATGTCAAACTCGGCTGTGCGGAAGGGCGGTGCCACCTTGTTCTTGACCACGCGCACGCGCACACGGTTGCCGATAATCTCCGCGCCCAGTTTGATGGACTGAATGCGGCGAATGTCCAGACGCACCGAGGCGTAGAATTTAAGTGCCATGCCGCCGGTGGTGGTTTCGGGATTACCGAACATCACCCCGATTTTCTGGCGCAACTGGTTGGTAAAGATCACCGTGGTCTTGGTCTGGTTGATGGCGCCCGAGAGTTTGCGCAGGGCTTGCGACATCAAACGCGCCTGCATGCCCATGCTGGCGTCGCCCATATCGCCTTCGATTTCCGCGCGCGGCACCAGCGCCGCCACCGAGTCAATCACCACCACGTCCACCGCGCCGGAGCGCACCAGCGTCTCGGCAATTTCCAGCGCCTGCTCGCCGGTATCGGGCTGGGAGATGAGCAGATTTTCGACATCTACCCCACAGCGGGCGGCGTAAGCCGGGTCCAGGGCATGCTCCATGTCAATGTAAGCGGCAACTCCACCCATGCGTTGAGCCTCGGCAACAATGTGCTGACAGATGGTGGTCTTTCCGGACGATTCGGGACCGTAAATTTCGGTAATGCGACCGCGCGGAACGCCGCCAACCCCAAGGGCAATATCCAGCGAGAGGGAACCGGTAGGAATGGCTTCCACCGCCATGTGCTGGGCTTCGCCCATGCGCATGATGGCGCCCTCGCCATAGCGTTTGGTGATATCCCCCAGGGCTTTATCCAGCACCGCACGGCGGGCTTCATCCAGCGGGTCTGGACGCGAGGGGATCGGGACCGGGGGTTGCGATTTACGTGCCATATAGGTGTACTCCTGTGAACGAACTCTTTTTCTGATTATACATTCAATGCGTTCTGTAGAAAAAGACACCTGCAAAGAATAATCACATTATAGCACATTTGTTCAAATATCTATAAAATTTTTGGGGGCTTTTTCAAAGCCAGGCGGGAAGACCCTGCCCTCAAACGCCCACCGACACCGGCAAGCCCTTGAACTGGCTCTGATACAGGCGGTAGTAAAAGCCCCGTTGCGCCAGCAGACTGGCATGCGTGCCCCGCTCGATGATGCGCCCTTCGTGAATCACCAGAACCTGACTGGCATCGCGGATGGTGCTGAGACGATGCGCAATGACAAACGAGGTGCGTCCCTTCATCAGGCGCATCAGGGCTTCCTGAAGGTGCTTTTCGGTGCGTGTGTCCACATTGCTGGTGGCTTCGTCCAGAATCAAAATCTCGGGGTCTGCCAGCACGGCGCGGGCAATCGCCAGCAATTGACGCTGCCCCTGACTCAGGTTGCTGCCCCGCTCCGACAGAACAGTCTGGTAGCCGTGTGGCAAACGGCGGATGAACGGATCGGCGTTGGCGAGTTGTGCCGCGGCGATGACTTCCTCATCGCTGGCATCCAGCCGTCCGTAGCGGATGTTGTCCATCACGGTGCCGCTGAAGAGGAAGGTGTCCTGAAGCACCAGCCCCAGTTTTTCGCGCAGGTCGTCCATGCGGAGTGTGCGGATGTCCTGCCCATCAATGCGGATGGCACCTTCGTCCACATCGTAAAAGCGGGTGAGCAGATTGGCAATAGTGGTTTTCCCCGCGCCGGTCGGTCCGACCAGCGCAATCATCTCGCCGGGTTGGGCGTGCAGGCAGATATCTTTCAGCACCGGCACGCCGGGCTCATAGGAAAAAGAAACGTGATCGAACTCCACCTCTCCACGCACATGCCTCAGCGGTCGGGCATCGGGCGCGTCCTGCTCAGGGGGTTGATCCATCAACTCGAAGACGCGCTCTGCTCCTGCCAGCGCCGATTGAATGGTGCTGAACAACTGCGCAATCTGATTCAGCGGGCGTCCCAGCCTGCCGGCATAGTTAATGAACGCGGCAATCTCGCCGACAGTTGCCATGCCCTGGACTGCCAGCACCCCGCCGGTGCAGGCAACAATTGCCAGCCCCAGATTATTGACCATGTTCATCAGCGGTCCCATGAAACTGGTGAGGATGCGGGCTCGCAAAGCCACGCGGCGTAACCGTTGATTGGTTTCCGAGAACTGCCCCACCACCATCTCCTCGCGCACAAAGGCTTTTACCGTGCGCTCGCCGGTGATGGTTTCTTCAATGATGCCGTTGAGTTCACCCAGCGCCTGCTGCACCTCGCGAAAGCCGCGGCGGGTGCGCCGGGCAATGGCGCGGGTCAGCACGTAAGTCAGCGGCATGACGATCAGGCTGACGACAGCAAGCGGCACGTTGAGCATGAAGATGAGAATCAGCACGCCGATCAGACCGACAATGCTGGAGATCAACTGGCTGAAACTGGTCGCCAGCACATTGCTGATGTTCTCCATGTCGTTGGTCAGGCGGCTCATCAAATCGCCGTGAGCGTGCTGGTCGAAAAAACGCAGAGGCAGAGATTGCATGCGCCCAAAGAGGTCATCCCGCAGATCGCGCACCGATTGCTGTGCCACCCCAACCATCAGGTAGGTTTGCAGCCAGGTGCCGCCTGCCGCCACCAGATAAGCCAGAATCATCCAGCCAATAAGCCGTGCCAGACCGGGCAGGTCGCCGCCCTTGATGAAGCGGTCAATGGCAAGGCTCATCAGGTAGGGACCCAGCAAATCCACCGCAGTGACGAAAAGGACCAGCACAGCCGTGCCCAGAAGCACCCAGCGCTGCCGACGCAGATAACGGGCAAGGCGCAAGAGGGTAGCACGGGCATCACGCGATTTTTCGCCACCCTGTAGAAAGGCAAACGGCGGACCACCCCCGGGGCGAAAGCCCATTATCGGTGGTGGGGTGGCGGGTTGTTGTGCAGATGTGCGTCGAATTTCAGCCATAGAATTTCACTCCGTTGCCCAGTTGTGATTCAAAGATGTCCTGATAGATGGGACTGCTCGCCAGCAGTTCGGCATGTGTACCCTGCGCGACAATCCGCCCGTCATCCAGCACGAGGATTTTGTCGGCTTTCAGCACTGTACTGATGCGCTGAGCAATTACCAGACAGGTACGGTTGCGCATCAGGTCATCCAGCGCCTGTTGAATTCTGGTCTCGGTTTCCACGTCCACGGCGCTGGTGCTGTCATCCAGAATGAGAATCGCCGGTTGAATCAGCAGGGCGCGGGCAATGGCAATGCGTTGCTTTTGTCCTCCCGAGAGGTTGACCCCGCGTTGCCCGATGACCGTGTCGTGGCCATTGGGCAGGTTGAGGATAAATTCGTGGGCTTGCGCCGCCTTTGCCGCGGCAATCACCTCATCCTCGCTGGCGTCAGGCTTGCCATAGCGGATGTTGTCGCGAATCGTGCCGCTGAAGAGCACGGTTTCCTGCAACACCATGCCGATATTGCGGCGCAGGGTCTTCTGGTCCAGTTGACGCACATCCATCCCGTCAATGAGGATGCGTCCATCCAGCACGTCATAGAAGCGCGGGATGAGGTGAACCAGTGTGCTTTTGCCCGCGCCGGTCATCCCCAGAATTGCAACGGTCTCCCCGGGTTGGGCGCTGAAACTGACCTCTTTGAGCACCGGTTCACTGTTTTCTCCGTCATAGCCAAAGGTAACGCGATCGAAGACCACGTGCCCTTTCAGGCGCACATCGCAGAGAGCGCCGGGCAGGTCTTGAATATCCGGTTCGGCAGACAGAACTTCCTCAATACGCCGCGCCGAGGCTTCCGCACGGGAGAACTGGATGACCATCTGACTGACCATCATCAGCGAAAAGAGTGTGGTCATCAGGTAATTGACGAAGGCGATAATCTGCCCTACCTGCATACTGCCGCGCACGACCTGCACCCCGCCGAACCACAGCACCCCTACAACGCCCAGATTCATGGTCAGCATCATGAATGAGGGCATCACCGCCACAGTACGCCCGGCGCGCACCGCCTGATCGGTCAGGTTTTTGTTGGCGCGGGAAAAGCGTTGTTTCTCATGCGCAGAGCGGGCAAAGGCTTTGACCACGCGCATCCCGGAGAGGTTTTCTTCCATTACCCCGTTGAGGGCATCCAGTTTTTCCTGCACCAGAGTGAACAGCGGGGTGGCTTTGCGCACAATCCATACGACCGCAAGCAGTTCGATGGGCATCAGCACCAGCGGCAGGAAGGCTAACTGTGGACTGGTGACAATTGCCATGATCAAACTGCCGATGAGCAAAAGCGGCGCACGTACCAGCATGCGCAGGGTGATGAGTACCCCTTCCTGCAACTGAGCCACGTCACTGGTCAGACGGGTGATGAGTTGACCGGTTTCAAAGGCGTCCAGATTGCGGAACGAGAAAGACTGCACCTTACGGAAAAGGGCTTCACGCAAGTCGGCGCCAAAGCCCTGCACGGTCATCTCGGCAAAGATGCCGTTGCTCATCCCGCCCATGGCACCGATCACCGCCAGCCCGAACATCAGCAAACCGGTATGCAAAACAAAGGTCAAATCCAGGCGAGCGATGCCCTGATCCACAATGCGCTCGACCATGCGCGGCTGCATCAAGTCCATGATGACTTCCAACAGCATCAACAGGGGAGCGAGAATGATCCACAAGAGATATGGTTTTAGAAATGTAAATATCTTCCAGCCAGAAGATTTCATGGTGTGTTTCCGTGTGTACAAAAGTTCAAAGCGGACAATGGGGTCATGAGGGGAAACTTCTTCTGCCGTCTTTGCGGCAACCTTCCCCCCGCATGGAGGCACTCCCTTAACAGGGATCTTTCTCCTCTGTCGCCCGCCACAGATTCCCGCGAATGCGCTCCAGATATCCACGCAGGATGGTCAACTCCTCTGCGGTAAAGCCGGCAAAGGTATCGGCTTCAATGCGCTGAAGAGCCTGCTGAACCTGTTCCTGGACGGCACGCCCATGCCCGGTAAGGTACACCCGCGAAACGCGCTGGTCGGCGGGGTCGGGCTTGCGCATCAGAAAACCGGCTTTTTCCATACGCTGAAGCGTTCTGGACATGGTAGCGGGGGTAACATGGAGGCGCAAAGCCAGTTCGTTGTGGGTCAAGCCTTCCTCATCCCACAGAATGCGCAGGATGGGTGGCTGTCCACGGTACAATCCCAGACTTTCAAATACCTGCCTCACGCGGTGATGATGCAGGTGGCATACCTGATGCAGTAAAAAATCCAGTGTATCGGGGAAATGCATGGAAATTCTTCCTGTTTCAAAATTATTTAGCCGACTAATGATTAGCCGGCTAAATAATACCGGGCTTTTTCCAGAGCGTCAAGAGGAGTTTTCCCATCCTTCAGGGCTTCCTGAAAGTCGAAAAAAGCCAGATCGCAAACAGGATGATCTCAAGCTGGGGTTATCCCACAAAGGCAAGCCAGGCGCCCACGGCAATGCCCACCTGCCCCAGCAGATAGGGAATCATCAACGTTCCGGGCGCACGCAGGGGACGCAGGAAGCGATCCCACGCCAGAATGGCATCGGAAAGGAAAAACATCACCGCCCCCAGCGCCAGCAGAAGCGCCCCCTGACGATTCCAGTCCGGGCGCGCCAGGGTGAGCAGGGCGGAGAAGGTCATTGCCGAGAGGATGAGCGCATAAGCGGTCACCGGCACCGCCATGCCCGAGCGGGTGAGCCTGTGCCATGCCTCTCCGCGCGCCTGCCACGCCAGCCAGCCAAAAGCAGAAGCCACCAGCACAAAGAAAAGAACCGCCAGCCCTGTCTGGGGTGGTAATCCGTGCCACAGCCCGACAATATAAAAGACATGCGCCAGGAAAAATGCACCCATGCCGGGCAGGAAAGTGCGCTCTCTCAAGAGGAGGATGTCTCCCAGCAGAGACGCGCTCAGTCCCAGCCCGAACCACAATCCCTGCCCGCTCCAGCCCCCGCTCAGGCTGTACCACAGGATGAGCAGGATCATCGGCAGGGGTTTGGTCAGATCATGCCAGCGGCTCTTGCGCAGAACGACCACCCATTCCAGCACACAGGCAACAAAGGTCAAACCCAGCAGTGGCAGATTCATGATCTCATTCCTTTCGCACCACATATCCCAGAGAGCGCAGCAACGCGGGGTTGTCGCGCCAGTTCTCCATCACCTTGACGCGCAGATCGAGGTACACCTTGCGCCCGCTCATGGCTTCAATTTCCTGGCGCGCGGTGGTGCCAATGCGCTTGAGCATCTCGCCCCCTTTCCCGATGACAATGGGCTTGTGGGCTTCGCGCTCCAGTAAAAGCGTGGCGGCAATGTAGGCGGTGTCTTCACTGCGCTCTTTGTACTCGTCCATGCGCACGGCAATGGCGTGCGGCACTTCATCCTTGAGATGGATCAGCGCGGCTTCACGAATTAAATCGGCGGCAATCTCGCGCTCGTAGAGGTCCGTGATCTGTTCCTCTTCGTAGTACGGCGGACCAGCGGGCAAACGACGCAGGATTTCATCCAGCAGGTCCTGTGTGCCGGTGCCGCTGGTCGCAGAAATCCACACCACCCATGCCGCGGGGAGCAGGTCCTGATAACTCTTCAGGCGCGCCGGACGTTGATCTTCAGGCACCTGATCTACCTTGTTGAGCGCCAGGAGGACGTTTTCGGGAGTCTCCCCCAGCGCCTCGGTGATGCGCTGGGCACACAGGCGGTCCTCATCGGTGGGCTTGACGCTGGCATCCACCAGCCAGAGGATGAGATCGGCATCCCGCAGGGCATCCAGCGCCACCTGATTCATGTACTCACCCAGTTTGTGCACCGGTTTGTGAATGCCGGGCGTGTCTACAAAAATGATCTGCGCCTGCGGCAGGGTGAGGATGCCCAGTTGCCGGCGGCGGGTGGTCTGCGGACGCGGCGAAACGGCGGCAATCTTTTGCCCCAGATAACGGTTCATCAGGGTGGATTTGCCCACGTTGGGGCGTCCTACCACCGCAACAAAACCAGACTTAAATTCAGCAGGTTGTTCGCTCATAGAATCGATTTTAGCACGGGTTGAGAAAGCCCTTCTCCCCGTGTTTCCAAAAAAAAAGCGGGCAAATGCTTCCCGATTTGCCCGCTCAAAGATGATGTTCTTCTATTTTTCCCGATCGAATCGCCCTTCTCACCGGCTCAGTACTGCCCCACCGTGCCCAGTTGACGCACGCGCCGCTCCAGCGCGTAGAACGCCCGCAAACCGATGACGATCATCAACACCATCGAGACCAGCAGAATGGCGATTTCCACGTTAAGCGGTAGAAGCGTGCGCGTTTTCAGCAGGTAGCCGCGCACCGCGTCAAAGCCGTAGGTGAGCGGGAGCGCCAGCGAAAGCGGCAGAAGCCATCGGGGCAGGACGGTGACGGGGAAGTTGGCGCCCGAGAGCAGCATGACGATGAAACTACCCGAATCCACCAGTGTGTTGGCTTCGCGCAGGATCATCACCAGCGCAGCAAAGGCGAACCCAAAGCCATACAGCCCGATGAGCAGGGGGATGGTGACCAGCACTGCTGAGAGGACATTGCCGGTAGGGTGGAACCCCCATACCAGCGCACCGATGAGAATCATCCCCAGCGAGGTGAGCGTGGTGGTTGCCAGACTGCTCAGGGTGCGCCCCACCAGAATCAACGGGCGGGGGAGCGGCGCCGTCCAGTTGGCTTCCAGCACACCGCCATCCATATCCCATTTGAGCGAAAAGCCCATACCCCAGAACACTGCCATGATGAAGTTGGTCAGTGCCGTTCCGAGAAGGATATAGGACATGTAATCATCCGTGCCGGCAAACCCGGCAAAACCCTCCGCTTTACCATTGACGCTGAAGGCTTGCCCCATGAAGTACACCGGCGCCAGCCACACCAGCGGTTGAAGCATATCTGAAACAGCGTTGAGCGGGTAGCGCCAGTGATGCTTCCAGTTATTCACTGCAATCATCCACAGTGCGCGCAGATGAGATCGCCAGGAAGGTTGAGACAGTGCAGATTGAGGTTGCATGGCAGAATGTCCTTTCTAGTACTGGTTGAGCGCCCCTTTGAGACGCGCCCGCCGTTCAATTTGGGAAAAGGTCAGATAACCCAGTGCCAGCCAGAAGGCGCCGTAAGCCAGCAAACGCACCAGATCGGGAGCAATGACCTCCAGCGAGGCATGGTTGAGGGCGGCAAGGCGCGCGGCGCGGATAATCAACGTGGGCGGCAGCCACTCCGCCACCGCCTGCATCCACGGCGGCATGACCGCGAGGGGGTAGGTGATACCGCAGAAAATCATCACAATGCCGCGCACCAGGAAGACAAAGGCATTGGCTTCGCGGGCGGTGATGACCAGACTGGCAAAAGTGAACCCCAGTCCGTACAGCGCTGGGAGAGCCGCCAGAAACACCGCCAGCAGACTGAACAGGTTGGCGTTGAAGGTCAGGTGAAAGAAGATGCGAAATTCCACCACAGTAAACAGGAAGAACATCAGCATGCTGACAGCATGCACCGGACCCGAACCCAGCAAAAAGAGGAAACGGCTGGTAGGGGTCATCCAGTTGGACTCCAGCGTGCCGCGCATCTGCTCGCCGCGCAGGGCAAAGCCCACATTCCACAACAGGGTGTTCGCCCACATCCACACCGAAGTCCCCACGACGATATAACCCAGGAAGTTATCGGTGCCAGCCACTTCCAGGAAGCGTGTTACCCCTACCCCGCTGGGTCCCGCCAGCGCAAAGGAACTGAAGATGTAGGTGGCGGGGAAGAGGATGGGCCAGATGATGAAGGCAATGACCCAGGTAGGATACCGCACGAAGTGCAGGTACTCCCGCCAGATGATCGCGCCAAAGGCGCGCAGTTGCGCCAGCCCGGTGGTGCGGCTGAGCGAAGTCAGGTGGGTGCCAGAGGAAAGGGTGGTTTCCATGATGCGCCTCCCTCAATCGCGCAGGGCTTTGCCGGTCAAATGGATGAACACGTCTTCCAGCGTGGGAACGACAATGTTCAGGTTGACCAGATGGGTGCCATTGGTGTTAACGTGTTCGATCAGGCGGGGCAGGATGGCGCGGCTGTTGCCGGTTTGCAGGTGAATCTCCCAGATGCCGTCCTGTTCCAGATAGCGAGAGACCATCTGGCTCACCCCTGAAAGGGATTGAATCGCCTCTGCCATTTCAGGCTTCCAGCCCGCCACTTCCATCTTGATCACGTCCTGCTGGCGGATGCGCTGTTTCAACGCCGAGGGCGTATCCAGAGCAATGATTTTCCCCTGATCAATAATCCCGATGCGGTCGGAGAGTTGATCGGCTTCCTCCATGTAATGGGTGGTCAGCAGAATGGTATGCCCCTGCCGTTTGAGGTCCAGCACCATCTCGCGGATGCGCCGCGCCGCCTGCGGGTCCAGCCCCAGGGTAGGCTCGTCCAGCAGAATAATGGGTGGGCGCGCCAGCAGAGCCCGGCTGAGGACAATGCGCTGACGCATGCCTGTGGAGTACTTCTCTACCAGTTCATTGGCGCGGCTGGTCAGTTCCATGTAGTCCAGCAATTCGTCAATGCGCCTGCGGGCAACCTCCGGCGGGATGTGGTAGAGGGCGGCAAAATACTCCAGATTCTCGCGTCCGGTCAGTTTCCAGTAAATGCTGCGCTCGCCTGCCAGAACAATGCCCAAACTCTGACGCACGCGGTTGGCTTCGCGCACCACATCGTACCCGTTGATGCGCGCCGTGCCGCTGGTCGGTTCCAGCAGAGTGCACAACATGCGGATGGTGGTGGACTTGCCTGCGCCGTTCGGTCCCAGCAAACCGAAAATCTCGCCGCGATGGATTTGAAAACTGACATGATCCACGGCGGTAAACTCACCCGGGGGCGGGCGGTGAAACAGGCGGGCAAGGGGATTCTTCGGCGCGGGTGTCTGTTCCGCGGGCGCCCGCCGGGGGAATTTCTTTACCAGATCAAGGGCTTCAATGGCATAGTCGGACATGGATTCATCTCCGGTTTTAAAAATCACAGTCATTCTTTTGAAATACAAAACTTATTATAAGGAATATTTAAATTTTGTCAATATGTATTTAAAATTATTAAAACAATAAGTGAATTTTTGATATTTTTCTTAACAGAGGCGTCATATAATAAAAACTGACGCTGTAAATCGTCTGCCCGGGCTATGGAACGTCCTGCACTCAAGATACTGGCGAGATGCGCCTTAAAACGCTGGTAGATAAAGCCAAAACGTTCTGGTCATAAAATGCCAGAGCCATATCTTGGTCTGCCCCTCCACCTCTCAGATTAACTCTCAACATACCCTTCAACCCTTATTCCCCCTGTCAAAAAAAATCCCCGGGACACATGAGGGTGTATCCCGGGGTTTGACGGTCAAAATACAGACTAACTCAGCGGGCGGGGTTGCTGCTGGGTTATGCAGTGGATGTTTCCTCCGCCCAGCAAAATCTCACGCGCATAAACGCCAACGACTTTCCGTTCCGGCATCAATTCCTGAAGCGCAGCCAGAGCCTCTCTGTCATGGGGATCGTTGAATACAGGTACCACGGCTCCCCCATTCGCCATATAGAAGTTGATGTAGGATGCCGCAAGCCGGTCACCCTCGCGCCGGGGCAGGGTTCCCTCAATAGCATCTACCCATTCGCTCTCTTCCCTGGTGATGGTAACAGGATTGGGTTGATGAATCTTGTACACCTGCAGGCGTCGTCCCCGCGCGTCCTTCGCCTGAGAGAGGACTTCAAAAGCCTCTGCTGAAATTTCATACTGGGGATCCCTTTTATCGTCCGTCCAGGTTAAGGCTACGACACCGGGGCGAATGAAACAGCACAGGTTATCTACATGCCCGCTGGTTTCATCGTTGTAAACGCCCCGGGGCAACCAGATAATCGTCTCAATGTTGAGATATTCTTTCAGATAACCCTCAATCTCTTCACGGGTTAACTCAGGATTGCGATTGGGGTTAAGGAGACATTCCTCTGTGGTGATCAGCGTCCCTTCACCATCCACATGGATTGAGCCGCCCTCTAACACCAGTGGGGCTCTGTAAACATCCACCCGCTCAATCTCAGCAACCTTGCTGGCTACCAGGTCATCCTGATCCCAGGGGAAGTACAGGCCTCCTTTTAAACCTCCCCAGGCATTGAACTCCCAGTCCACAGCGCGAATCTCGCGCCCGCTGGTCACAAAGGTCGGGCCACAGTCGCGCATCCATGAGTCGTTATAAGACATCTCAACCACCCGCACGTGCGGGGGCAGCAATGAGCGCGCATTGAGAAACTGTGCCGCCGAAACCCCCATGGTGACCGGCTCAAACTGAGCAATGGCACTGGCAACCTCTGCAAAGGCGCGCTGTGCCGGCTTTGCCCCTAACCGCCAGTTGTCAGGTCGTTCTGGCCACAACATCCAGCAACCCGCATGGGGTTCAAACTCTCCCGGCATCCGAAAACCGTCCTGTCGGGGTGTCGAATCTAACCGCCGTGACATAACAAATCCTCCCATCAAAAAATGATTCAGATTGTCTCGCTTGCCCGCTCAGCCTGTAGACTCCGACGCCGTCGTGCAACCAGTACCTCACCCACAATCAGGGTTACAATCACCCCTGCAACGACGGGGATGGCAAATTGCCAGTCAATGGGTTGCCCCGGCACCCACACGAAGAAAAGAATGGCCTGGGCAATGAACACCTCACACAGTGCCGTAAGAATCCATGCAACTGATATTCCACCAGGCACCTGATAAGGACGCGGGCTGGTGGTATCCGTCAGCCGCAGTTTTAAGAAGGATGGGAACATGATGAGATAAGGGAGCAGGAAAACGATGGAACTGAAAGCAAACAGGCTCCAGAAGAGATCCTCAGCCGTGGCGGCAAAGAAACCGTAGAGAATGATCACCGCGGTCGAGATCACGCCGGTAATCAGGTAAGCCCCGAGCGGGGTCTTATTGACCGGGTGAAGGCGTCCAAACACAGCAGGGAGCACGCCTTCATTTGCCGCCTCAGCCGCACTGCGATTCGCTCCCATAGTCCACACCACCATATTGGTCAGGAAGGTGTACAGCGCGCCAATTCCCAGCAACGTAACCAGCCCGTTCCCAATGGCGCTCTCACCCAGCAAGATCCGCAGCGTGTCAATGATGCCGGAGATCAGACCCAACTGATCCAGTGGTAACGCCATTAACATGCCGAGGGTACCCAGCAGGTAGAAAACCGCAATGAGCATCCCCGCAGTAATGATTGCTACGGGCACATCCTGCTGCGGGTTTTCCATCTCCTCACCTGCTCCAGACATCAACTCAAAGCCCATGAAATTGAAGACAATCACGGGCAAAAAAGCCAGACCTGCATCCCAGGTGGGCAGCAAGGCGCGGAGCGAAAGGTCGTTGGCAACTCCATGCTTCGAGGCATAGTGAAATGCGCCAAGTCCAATGACCAGGATGATGGTGATTTTGAGGATTGCCCCAATGTTGGGCACCCATTTACCCACATCCAGAGCAATGATCCCAATCCACACGGTAATCCAGGTCATCAGGATCCCGATGCCAATCTGCCCCCACAGGGCCATATCCGGGAAAAACAGTTGCGAGAACATCCCGGCAAACAGAATATAGACAGAGGGCATCCATAAAGCCACATTCACCCAGTAAAGCCAGGTGACTCGCGCCGCCCAGGTCTCGCCAAAAGCACGACGAACCCAGGCAAAAATCCCCCCCTGTTCAGGGTAAGTGGAACCCAATTCTGCCGTGATGAGCCCGTAAGGAATGAAGAAGAAAATCAGCGTGATGATCCACCACGACACCGCTGAAGGTCCAATGGCAGCAGCGGGGGCAAGAGTATCCACCACCAGAATCGCTGCAACCGTAAACAAAATCATATCAAAACGACGTAAAGTCTTCTTAAAACCCCCAGACTTTTTGATCTCATCCTCTCTTGTCATGGCATACCTCTCCCAAAATCGATTCCCCAAAAAGAAAAGGAGGGATGGGTATTAAAAACCCATCCGCTCCGCCAGAAACGCCTGAATCCGACCGGCATGATAAGCCTGCAGTTCCGCACCAGGACGCTTTAACCGGGGATACACCAGCCAGACCAGAATTCCCTTTTCGGTGTGCAATCGGTTCTCCGCCTGATCATAAATAATCGAGCGATCTGAGTCCATCACCTCATCCGTGACCTCTACTCCGCGCGAGGCAGGCAGGCAGTGCATGAATTTGCAGTGCGCCGGGGCATATTTGAGCAATTCCATATTGACCTGATAGCGCGGCATGAACGCCTTGCTTCGTTCGGGAATCTCGGCTTCCTGACCAACCCACCACCACAGGTCAGTATAAATAAAATCAGCCTCCTTAACCGCTTCGATGGGATCTTCGGTAATATGCAACGTACCGCCCGACACCCGGCAATTTTCTAACGCCATCTTAACCCATGCCTCGGGGGGTTGATAACGCTTGGGAGCCGCGTGGGTGAAATGCATCCCTAACCGTGTGCAGATCAGCATCAGGGAGGAAAGCACATTGGTAGAATCGCCAATAAAGGTCACCCGCAGATCTTCCAGGCGCTTTCCCTCCGGCATGTGCTCCATCATCGTCAATACATCGCACACCACCTGCGTGGGATGGTTATAGTCGGTCAAGCCATTGATGACCGGCACGGTTGCTCCCGCAGCCAGCCCTGTGATGGTCTCATGTTTCAGCGTGCGCGCCATAATGACGTCCACCATGCGCGAAAGCACCTGGGCTGTATCTTTGAGCGACTCACGCACCCCCAGATGGATTTCGCCCGGCTTGAGGTAAAGAGCATGTCCACCCAGTTCTGTCATTGCCACCTCGAATGATACCCGGGTGCGGGTGGAGGGCTCTTCAAAAATCATCCCCAGACTGGCGCCTTTGAGCAATTCCGGAGTGCATCCCTGTTTGTCAGCCTCTTTAATCAAACGAGTCAGCGCAATTAAATCGAGCAATTCCTCTTTGGTAAAGTCTTGCGTGTCAATGAAGTGTCGTACGGTCATATGATCCTCTCCTATATATTTTTTCCGTTTCGGAATTTAAAAATTCCGATTACGATATTAATATATTCCAATTAACCATTAAATTCAACCGGTATCGGAATAAATATGATCAATTTCCGGCTCCAAGATGACAAATAGCATTATCGGTACGGGGAAAATCCGGTTCATTGCGCACCGGCAATAACCCTGCCTGAATAAAAAGGCTGTGCGCAAAGGTCAATGATCGAAACTGGAAACCGGGATGGGATCCGCCAGACCCTGGCAAATGGAATATGGGCAACAACATCAACCCGACCCCATCCTTTTCCCACGCTTTTTTGAGCAGTGGTTCATGGACGGGAAGAGGCTTAAGTCTCTCTCTTATTTTTATACGGTGGTGAAATCACGCAGGATGGAACAACGACACGTCCGGCT
This sequence comes from Anaerolinea thermophila, assembly GCF_020723905.1. Taxonomy (GTDB): domain Bacteria; phylum Chloroflexota; class Anaerolineae; order Anaerolineales; family Anaerolineaceae; genus Anaerolinea; species Anaerolinea thermophila_A. The sequence continues at coordinate 74,988 of NZ_DYHZ01000002.1, read as the reverse complement.
CGATCTGAACGACGCTCCGCCTAACCCTTAAGTCCCCCTTCAGGGCGCATTTCCTGAGGCAATCATTCTTCGATAAACTCTTCGGCAGGAGGCATCCATTCGTCAATGTTGCGCAGAATACGCGGCACCAGGGCGTAGCCCTTTACATGCACACCGGGGATAGCGGGCAGCACACTGCGCAAGAACTCGCGCAGTTGTTCGTTATTCTTAAAGCGCACCTCAATGGAAAGATCCTGTGTCCCCTGGCCAAATGCCAGATAAGAGACCGCGGGTATCGCCAGCAGGGCATTAATCACCGCCTGTTCTTGCTCATAATCAACTTCCAGAAAAATATCTGCGGTGATGACATACCCAAAATACGCCGGATCAACGATGCAGGTCAATCGAGCCGCTCCCGCCTCGACTATACGGTCAATCCGATTCCGCACCGTGCGTTCGTTCAAGCCCAGTTTACGCGCAATTTCAGCGGCTGATTTACGGGCATCTGCTTTCAATTCTTGCAGGATTTGATAGTCAACCGTATCAAAAGAATAGCGTTGCATGGAATTGATCTCACCTCTACCGGAGATCTGAATATAGCGGTAACTATAGCATTACCGTTTCGGAAATGCAAGAGGGAACTTCTGAAATTCAGGGATGGGCTGGGGGCACAGGCGGAAAAGGAATTCAAGTTTGGGAAAACAGCATTTGGAGGACGAGGTTCTTTCCCACCGATGTCCTCACCCGGGTTGGAACTTCACTTCAAGGCTTGACATGCGCCCGCCATGCGGTTAAAATCAACCTCGCCGGTTGGCAAGCCGAGGTAGCTCAGTTGGTAGAGCACGCGACTGAAAATTGCGGTGTCGACAGTTCGATCCTGTCCCTCGGCACCTTGCAGAATCCTGACAGCCCCATTCCGCGGGCTGTTTTCTTTTATAATAAGCGTAATAAGCGGTGGAAAGCAAAAGGAGTGGTATGGCATGAAATCAAAAGTTGCCGTTTTACGCACCCGTCCGGAGACCGTGCTGGACGATTACCGCCGGTTGTGCGCGCTGGCGGGGTTGCGCGAAGCCCTCGACCCGGGGGCAACCACAATTCTGAAAGACAACATCTCCTGGCACCTGATGTACCCCGGTTCCAACACCACGCCGTGGCAACTGGAAGGCACCATCCTCGCCCTCCACGATGCCGGTTTTCACGACCTGGTAGACGTGCACAACAAAACCGTGGTCACCATTGCTGACCTGGGTGACCGCTACAATAAGTTTGGCCCGGTGCTGGAAAAGTACGGCATTCCCAAAAAATACAACTTCCGCGATGAGGACATGCGCTGGGTGGAGATCAAGCCCAAAGCCCGCATGGCGGTGCTGGATAAAATTTTTCCCCACGGCATTTACATCCCCGATTTCTTCATCGGCAAGAACATTGTCCACCTGCCCACGGTGAAGACACACAGTTACACGGTGACCACCGGCGCAATGAAGAACGCCTTCGGCGGACTGCTCAACGTCAATCGCCACTACACCCACACCTGGATTCATGACACGCTGGTGGATTTGCTGGCAATCCAGCGAGAGATTCACACCGGCATCTTCGCCACCATGGATGGCACCACCGCCGGCAGTGGACCCGGTCCGCGCACGCTCATTCCCCATCAGAAAGATGTCATCCTCGCCTCGGCGGATCAGGTTGCCATTGACGCCGTTGCCGCGCAGATGATGGGCTTTGACCCGATGAAAATTGATTACATTGCCCACGCCACCGAACGCGGTCTGGGCCAGGGCAACCCGCGCGACATTGAAATTGTGGGTATGCCCGAAGTGGCAGAAGAGCGCTGGAACTTCAAGGTTGGCGTCAATCTCGGCACCGGCACGGGACGGTTACTGTGGCACTCGCCGCTGAAGGTGTTCCAGAAACTGTTCTTCCATACCCCGCTGGTGAACATCTTCATCTTTGCCAGCGAGTATTACCACGACCACTTCTGGTATCCCCTCTACGGCAAACCGGTGGTAGAACGCTGGAAGCGCGAAAGTCCCTGGGGGCAGTTGTTCGAGCAGTATCCGGGATAACCTGTTAACCCATGCGCAACCCGTTCCGCTGGCTTCCTCCCCTGCTGGTATTCCTGGGGATCGCCTTGATGGGTGTCTTCTTTGCCCAGCCGGTGTCCATTACCGTGGATGGGCAGAGCATCACTGCCCATCCCCTGGCGCTGACGGTTGGCGCGGCGCTGGATCAGGCAGGGGTGGAAATTTTTTCCGAAGACCTGGTGATTCCGCCGTTAACCGCGTCGATTCCGGCAAACGGCGCCATCGAAGTACACCGCGCGGTGCCCGTGCATCTGCTTGTGGATGGACAGCCCTTCAATTTCTACAGTGTGGCGCGCGCTCCGGCGGCGCTGGCGGCGCAGGCGGGCTTCCTGCTCTTCCCCGGCGATGTGATTCTGCACAATGGCGTGCCGGTGAATCCCGTCCAACCCCTTGAGGGGAACACCCCCATTTATCTGCAAATTCAGCGCGCCCGCGCGGTGCACCTGACCGAAGAGGACAGGCAGAGCACCCTGTTTGCCGCTGCCCATACCCTGCGGCAGGCGTTATGGCGCGCCGGGGTGCCGCTTTTACCGGGCGATATGCTCTCGTCTGACCCCGATACGCCGCTTTCCACCGGCGCGCAGGTATCCCTGCGGCGCGCCCGTCCTATCCTGATTGAGGTGGACGGCAGGGAAATTCCTGCCTTCAGCGCGGCGCCCACTGTGGGAACAGCACTGGCAGAAGCAGGTATCTCTCTACAGGGGCTGGATCGCGCTGAGCCGGATGAGCACGAGCCGATCCCCGCCGACGGGCGCATCCGCGTGGTACGGGTGCGCGAAGAAATCGTCCTCCAGCAGAAAAACCTGCCGTACTCCTCCACCCTTCAACCCGATTCCAGCCTTCCGCTGGACGAGCGGCGCGTCATTCAGCCGGGAACATACGGCGTTCAGGTGATCCGTGAGCGCGTGCGCTATGAAAACAATGTGGAAGTGGCGCGAATTTCTGAAGGCGAGTGGGTTGCCGCCGAACCGGTGAATCAGGTGGTGGGCTACGGCACGCAGGTGCGCGTGCAAACCGCCGAAACCCCCGACGGCACTATCGAGTACTACCGCAAGGTGACTGTGTACGCCACCTCCTATTCCCCCTGTCAGCAGGGGCTGGGACGTTGTTCGTGGAGCACATCCAGCGGGATGCGCCTGCAAAAAGGGGTGGTGGCGGTGACGCTCTCCTGGTACCGCCTCTTCAAAGGGGCACGGGTGTACATCCCCGGCTACGGCTTCGGGGTGATTGGCGACGTGGGCGGGGGCATCCCCGGCACCTACTGGGTAGACCTTGGCTACAGTGAAGAGGATTATGTGCGATGGTCGCAAAACGTGACGATGTATTTCCTGACGCCGGCGCCTCCCAACCCTCCGGCGATTCTCCCCTGAACCTGCCGCCTCTGCCGGTGGCGGCGCTGCTACGCACTCACGGGCTGGCGCCCCGAAAAAGCCTGGGGCAGAATTTTCTCACCGACCCCGCCATCCTGCGGCGCATTGTTGAGGCGGCGGAACTGCCCCCGCAGGCAGAGGTGCTGGAGATTGGTCCCGGGCTGGGTAGTTTGACCCGTGTACTGGCGCAGGTTGCCCGCCGCGTGGTAGCGGTGGAACTGGATCACACCCTCATCCCCCTGCTCGAAGAGGTGGTTGCCCCGTATGGCAACGTCGAGGTGCTTCACGGCGATATTCTGAAGTTCAACCCCGCTCAACTGATGCCCGCAGCGGGGTACTTTGTGGTTGCCAATATCCCCTATTACATCACATCGGCGGTGATGCGCCATCTGCTGGAAGCACCCGTCCGCCCGCAACGGGTGGTGCTGACCGTTCAGCGCGAGGTGGCACAACGCATCTGCGCGGTGCCGGGCGAGATGAGTCTGCTGGCGCTTTCGGTGCAGGTGTACGGGACACCGCACATTGCCATGCGCATTCCCGCTGGAGCCTTCTACCCTCCCCCCAAAGTGGATTCGGCGGTGGTGCGGGTGGATTTATCCCCCCAGCCGCGCATCCCTGCCGGACGGCTGGAGATTTTCTTCCGCCTCATCCGCGCCGGGTTCAGTCAGAAGCGTAAAACCCTGCGCAACGCCCTCTCCGGCGGGCTGGGATGGACAGGCGCACGCACCGAAGCCCTGCTCCAGCAGGCAGGCATTGACCCGAACCGACGCGCCGAAAGCCTGGCGCTTGAGGAATGGGCGTCACTGGTGGAAGCGTATGAACAACTGGAAGGGGGAGCAGAAAAGGAATCTTAAGACCGGCGGCGCAGGTCGCGGTACATCCACAGCAACTGCCAGGTGCGCAGGGCGGCTTCGATCTGGATGCGGAAATTCATCTTGCTTTTCCCCCAGCGCCGGTCGGCAAAGTAAATGGGAATTTCTTTGAACCTGAACCCCAGCAGGCTGGCAACGTAATTCATCTCCACCTGAAAAACATAGCCGTTGGAACGGATACGCTCCAGTGGCATGGCGCGCAGCGTCTCTGCCCGCCACAGTTTGAACCCACCGGTGACGTCCTGTACTTTCAGGTTCAGAATGGTGCGGGCGTAGAAATTGCCAAACCAAGAGAGGAATTTGCGCCACAGGGGCCAGCGCTCATCCAGTTGACCGCCGGGGACGTAGCGCGAGCCAATTACCCAGTCACAGGTTTCCAGCGCGTTCACCAGCGCAGTGATCTTCTCAATGGGATGGGAGAAATCGGCATCCATCTGACCGACAGCATCGGCGCCCTCCTCCAGAGCGCGCTGAAAGCCCTGAATGTAGGCTGTTCCCAGTCCCAGTTTGCCGCTGCGATGCAGAACGCTCAACCGTCCTTCGGACTGGCTTGCCAGTTCGTCAGCCAGTTGACCGGTGCCGTCGGGGCTGTTGTCGTCCACGATAAGAAGGTGAAAATCGGGTACGGGCAATGAAAACAATGCGGAGACCAGCCTAGGCAGGTTCTCCGCTTCGTTGTAGGTGGGGATAACAAAGGTGATTTTCATAAAACCGGCGGGGATCAGTGATAGAACTGCTGGAGCGCCGCTTTCAACCCCTCCAGATGGGTCTGGAGGGCAGAAGGTTTCAATGTGTGCAATTCGATGGAAAGCGGATGATCGGCAAACAGGCCCTTCTCGCGGTGCTGATCGCTGTAAAAGTAATCGAACGACTGCTCCAACTGGCGGCGGATGCGCTCGCTGATGGCGTGGACCTGGTTTTCGCGGGTGACGATGACAAAGGTAGAAGGGGTCAGGTGTCCGAAGAAATCCTCTTCCCCGCCCATCTGGATGACGGTATCGCGCATCATCAGCGAGACGGCGCGCAGGAGGTCATCCCCGGCAACAAAACCGTACACATCGCGGAATCGTTCCAGATTTTTCAGTTGCGCCACCAGCAACACGGCATCGGGTTGATGCAGACTGCTCTCCAGGGCTTCATCCACCGGCTTCCCTTCCGGCATCCCGGTGACGGGGTTAATGAGGGTCTCCTGCGAAGCCCGCTGCAGAGCATTGCGCACCCGCAGACGCAGTTCAGCGATGTCGAAGGGCTTGGTGATGTAGTCATCGGCTTGCAGTTCCAGCCCTTTCAGGCGGTCGTCGCGCCCACGCTTTTCGGTGAGGAAGATAATGGGAATATCGCGGGTGCGGCGGTTGGTGCGCAGGCGGCGGGCAACTTCAAAGCCATCAATATCGGGCAAGCGGATGTCCAGAATGATGAGATCGGGCATGCCGCTCTGTGCGGCGCGCACCCCATCCTCGCCCCAGTTCACCGTCTGGACTTCGTACCCCTGGACGCGAAAATACGCGTTCAGCATATCGGCGATGTCCAGATCATCTTCCACAATCAAAAGGGTTGACTTTTTCTCGTTCACCGGCTCACCTGCACACAAAAGAGGAATGGGAGAGCCCCAGGGCGCCTCCCACGCTCAAAGACAAACATTCCCGGGTGGGAAGAATCAGGACTCAGGCTCTTTGTAGATAATGAAATCACAGGTCGGGTCGCCGCAGGCAATACAGCGCACCTCTTCTACCTTGAACTCGTGACCACCCGAGACCCAGCGCAAGCCTTCCAGAATCACGCCCGTGGCAATGTGACAGCACGGTTTTTCGGTGTGGCGACCGTAGCACACCGGGCACTTGTGAATGGTGTACACGAAGTGGTCTTCTTTTTCCTCAACGGTGGTGTGTTGATCGCTGGTGGTGCTGAAGATTTTTGCCATGGCAGGGATGCCGATGCGCAGTTTGGTCGAGAGCGGCAGGATTTTGAACGCCAGATCGCCGGCGCCTGCCAGCGCGCCAAAGTTGCGCAAGCCTTCCATAAAGACCGCCCGCCCGGCGCGTTTTGCCAGCCCACGCCCACCGCGCGGACCGTACATTTCTTCCAGCGCGCCGTTGAGCATGGAAAAGTCGGCAAAATCAAACTCGCGGTTCAGGTTATCGGGAGGCAGGTTATCAATGAGATGAGAAAGGTTCGCCAGGTTGAGAATGGCGTTCAAGCCATTCTTGCCCATGACTTCTTCCAGCGCCAGCAGCGCCAGACGTGCCATTTTATTGGAGTAGTACAAGCCACTCTTCGGAATGGGTTCCATGAGGCAGGGTTCCCTCCTAGATCAGTTTGGTCAGGTCTTCCGCGGCTCGGCGCATATCCAGGAAGATCAAACCCAGTTTTGCCTGTTCGCGTGCCAGCGCCGTAAGAACGGCTTCTTCACCAACCGACATCAGGACGACGTAGCCTTTTTCGCCCTTAATGTACACCTGCTCGAGGGAGCCGCGCCCCAGTTCATTGGCAATGCGTTCGCCCAGCGAGAGCATTGCCGCCGACATTGCCGAGACACGATCTTCCTCAACCCCTTGCGGGAGCGCAGAAGCAATCGTCAGCCCATCCACGCTGACTACCGCCGAGGCTTCGATATCGGGCGACGAAGCCTGCAACTCACGCAGCCGATCAACCATCATTTGGGTGCGGGATTTCGTCAAAGCAACACTCCTTAAAAGTGGGATTGGATCGGTTTGACAGGACTAACGCCCTTATATGATACTTTAACACAGCCTTTTTTCAGAGTCAAGAAAGCCAGCCAGCCAGTTTCGCCCTCTATCAAAGATTGTAAAGTAACTGTTAAGTGGGTATAATCCTGCCGAAATTTGTCTGCTTTGTGGAGGATATGTGAAGAAGACGTTTGTGTTGTTTTTTATCCTGGCGGTGGTGCTGAGCCTGCTGGGCTGTGCGCCGCAGGCAACTCCCACCAGCCAGCCTGCCACCCTCAAGGTGGTGGCTCTGCCCATTCTGGACACCATGCCTGTGCTGGTCGCCCAACAGCAGGGACTGTTCAGCAAGTACAACCTGACCGTTGAGTTCATCCCCGCTGGCTCTGCCCCCGAACGCGATCAACTGGTTGCGGCAGGGCAGGCAGATGGTATGCTCAACGAAGTACTCTCTGCACTGTACTTTAACAAGGAAAGCGCCCGCGTTCAGGTCGTGCGGTATGCCCGCGCCGCCACCAAAGACGCCGCCCTTTTCACTCTGGTTGCCAACCCCAACAGCGGCGTGAAGTCGGTTGCCGATTTGAAGGGAAAATCGGTGGGCATTTCCGAAGGCACTATCATCCAGTACGTCACCGAGCGCCTGCTCACGGCGGAAGGTGTGAATCCGCAGGAAGTCAAACTGACCTCGGTGCCCAAGATTGACGCCCGCCTGGCGCTGGTCAAGAGCGGCGAACTGGATGCCGCCGTCCTGCCCGAACCGCTTGCCAGTGTTGCCGTCAAAGAAGGCAGTGTTGCTATCATCTCCGATGCCGCCTATCCACAGTACTCGTTCAGCACCTGGACTTTCCGCAACGAGGTGCTCAAGAACAATCCGGAAGCCGTCAAACGCTTCCTGCTGGCGCTGGAAGACGCCGTGGCGCTTATCAATGCCGACCCTGCCAGAGCCGAATGGAAGCAACTGCTGGTGGAGAACAAAATCCTGCCCGCTCCGCTGGCGGAGACTTTTGTGGTTCCGCCCTTTGTAACGGCGGGCGTACCCACCGAAGAGCAGTTCATGGATACGCTCACCTGGGCAAAAGAAAAGGGCTTCCTGAAGGCAGATCAAACCTATCAGGACGTCATCAACGCCTCGTTCCTGCCCCAAAAGTAAGGTTCAACGCCCACTTTGGCGAATGGGTTATGATGGAGTACAATCCTCATAACCCATTTTTGATTGAGATATAAGGAATGCTGGAATTTCGACAGGTTACGTTTCAATACCGCCACGGCGCGCCCCTCTTTCTGAACTTCAACTGGCGGGTGGAAAAGGGCGATGCCTGGGCAGTGCTGGGACCTTCCGGATGCGGAAAATCCACCCTGCTGGCGCTGGCGGCGGGTTTACTCTTCCCCACTCAGGGACAGGTGCTGGTGGAAGGACAACCCCTCACCCGCCCGCGTCCGCACACCGGTTTAATCATTCAGGATTACGGGCTGTTGCCGTGGGCAACCGTGCGTGAAAACGCCGCCCTGGGCTTGCGGGTTCGTAACCTGTACGGCGCCGATGGCATTCATGCCCCGAAAGACTACGTTCCCCGAACGGATGTCACCCACTGGCTGGAACGCCTGGGTTTGCTGGAAGTTGCCGGGCATTTCCCCGCGCAAATTTCCGGCGGACAGCGTCAGCGCACCGCCATTGCCCGCACCCTGGCGCTGGAGCCCGACCTTTTACTGATGGATGAGCCGTTTTCCTCACTGGACGCCCCCACCCGCGAAGGACTGCAATCGCTGGTGATGGAACTGTGGGCAGACCAGCACCTTACCCTGGTGCTGGTAACCCATGCCATTGAAGAGGCGGCGATGGTGGGTAAGCGCATTCTGGTGCTGGGCAACCCGCCCAACACGCAGGCGCTGGTGCTGGACAATCCGGGCGCCGGTGAAGCCCATTACCGCGCCACCCCGGAATATCAGGCAATCTGTCAGTTCCTGCGGGAGGCATTGAACCGCACATGAAACGCCGTGATTTTCTTCTGGCTCTTCTGGCACTGCTTGCCCTGTGGCAGGTGCTGGCATGGCTGGTGAATCAGCCTATTTTGCCCGATCCATGGCGCGTGTTCGGCGCATTGATTCAGGAAACCCTCTCCGGCGATTTGCCCATACACTTCCTTGCCAGTCTGTGGCGTGTGGTTGCCAGCACCCTGCTGTCCATCCTGCTTGCCGCGCCCGCCGGACTGGTGCTGGGGCAAAGCCAGAGACTCAACCGCCTGTTCACCCCCATCATTTATCTGCTTTACCCCATCCCCAAAGTGGTGTTTGTGCCGGTGCTGTTGCTCTTCTTCGGGATTGGCGACCTCTCCAAAATTCTGGTCATCTTCCTCATCCTCTTCTTCCAGATTCTGGTGCTGGTGCGCGATCAAGCCGCCGCCCTGCGCCCGGAACTGATTCTTTCGGTGCGCAGTCTGGGGGCGGGCAGGCGCGCCCTGTTCCGCTTTGTGTACCTGCCCGCCAGTTTGCCCGGAATCCTCACCGCGTTACGCCAGTCCATCGGCACGGCGGTGGCGGTGCTGTATGTGGCAGAACTTTTTGCCACCCGCGTGGGGCTGGGATACTACATTTACTTTCAGGGCAGTACCCTGCTGAATTACCCTGCCATGTATGCGGGGATTCTCGCCATGAGTTTTCTGGGGCTGGGACTGTATTTTCTGGTAGATGGACTGGAGCGACGCCTGTGCCGCTGGCAGGTGCGCTGAAAGGAGGGCGTGGATGAAAAATGCCATAGAAGCAATCTTGAACGAGATGGAGCGCCGGCAGACGCAGATCTTGCCTGCCGGGAGCGAACGCTTCTTCCCCCTCTACGAAGGCTACTCGCTGGTCAACCTGCCAGCCAGCATATTCCGCTGGCTGGGCGCTGAACCTCTACCAGCCATGTGCCCCCCGCTGGCAATGCCCGATCTCCAGCAGTGGAACGAGTGTTTCGACACGGTCATTCTGATTCTGGTGGACGGCATCGGTCTGGACTGGATGCAAAACACGCTGGAACGCGCTTCGCGAGATGATGATTTGCGTTTCTGGACGCAGTTGCCCGCCGACAGCCTCGCCGTACCTCTGACGAGCGTGGTTCCCAGCACCACTGCCACCGCACTGGTCAGCCTGTGGACGGGCGCGCTCCCTGCCGCGCACGGTGTGGTGGGGTATGAACTTTTCCTGAAGGAATACGGCATCCTCACCAACATGATCACCCTGCAACCGGCGGTATATACCGAGGGCAGTGCCACCCTGCGGCTGGCGGGGTTCAACCCCGAAACCTTCCTGCCCGTCCCGACCATCAGTCGAGCCCTGAACGAACAGGGGGTGGGTGTGCAGGTGCTTCTGCACCGCTCCATTGCCCGCTCAAGCCTCTCACAAATGCTTTACCCCGGAGCGGAAATTTTCCCGGTGGGTTCGCTGGGCGATTTGTTCGTCACCCTGGAGCAACTGGTAGCTCGTCATACCCCCTACCCGCGCTACATCCACGCCTACTGGGGGGCAGTGGATGAAGCCATGCACCGCTTCTCCCCCGCCGATCCACGGGCATGGCGCGAATGGCTGATGTTCACCCAGCAGTTTGACCTGTTCTTCCGCCAGATTCACCGGCAAAGCCGCGGAAAAACCCTCCTGCTGTTTGCCGCCGATCACGGGCACATCTCCACCCCGCGGCGGGCGGAGTTCGAGGTCCGCCGCCATCCCCGATTAATGGACTGCCTGACCATGGTACCTTCCGGTGAAGCGCGCCTGCCGTTTGCCTTCGTCCGCGCAGGCAAAGAAGCCGCGTTTCAGGAAGCCGTAACCAGCATCTGGAATGGGCGCTTTGAGGTTCTGCCCGCGGCAGAGTTCGTGCGGGCGGGCTGGCTGGGAAATACCGAACCCACTCCCTGTCTGTGGGATCGCATCGGCGATTTTGTCATCCTGCCCCACGAGGGGGATTACTGGTACTTTGGGTTGAAGGAAAATTCCCTGCTGGGACGCCACGGCGGATTGAGCCGCACCGAGATGCTCATTCTCCTTCTGGGCGTGGCGTTTTAGGACGCCGGGGAAACAGGCGGGGGAAAATCATCGGGGTGTCGCGCCGGTACCGGGCGTAGGCTTCGCCAAATTCGTCCAGCAATTTGCGCTCTTCCAGCAGAGTGCCCACATAAAGATACGCCGAAATCCCGATCATCAGCGCAAGGATGTTCCAGGTCACCACGGGAAACAGCCAGATGAGAATCAGCGAGAACAGGTACAGCGGATGACGCACCATGCCGTAAAACCCGCCGGTGATCAGTTCTCCGCTCTGCGCGCGGCGGCGCAGAGGCTGGGGATCAGATAACTGCCGCAATCCCAGAAAAGAAAGCGCATCGGTTTGACGCAATGCCATCAGCAGTCCCCACACGGCAAACGCCTGCACAGCCAGCGTCAGCACCACCCACGGGAAGGGAATGACATACAGCGGGCGGTCAGGCAGAATCAGGGGAACCGCCGCCAGTGCCAGCGTGGTCAGAGAAGCCATGAAGACAAAAAACAGGCGGTAAGTGCGCTGTGCCCATGCGCCAAAGCGGCGCTCCGCCCATCCCTTGACGGTATGAGAAGCCAGCGCCGAATGAACTGCGCCGTACAGGGCGCAGGCAATGAGTGTGCCCCAGAAACCTGAAGGAATGTCCATACCCTGATTATACGGGAAGGCAGGGCAGGAATCCAGCAATAGAAAGAAGTACTCGAACTTGATCGCCGGAAACCCATGCACGGGATTGTTCTGGGGCTTGCTGGCAGTTTCCCACAGTTGTTTCGGCAACTCCCATGCGCGAGAGGTGGTCATATCGGCGCACTCCTGCAACGCCCGGCGGACTTTGCTCCTCGATTTTTCCTACAGCGCATGGGCTAATCTACGGCACAGGGGCAGGTCTTCGGGCGTGAAGAAAAAACCGCACGCCAGGTTGTGGGGAAGGGCTCCTATGATGGAAGCCTGGCGCATCGTCCTTATGATGACCTGTCTATTCAATCCATCATAAGACGAATTGTTGATAATAATTTATTATTTTTAAATTTTCGTGTGCGCCTGACCGCAGTCACTGAAGCACCTGCTTGCGAAAGCCAGTCAGAGAGATGGGGACGAATCACGGAGAAAGCGATCCTGTGGTGCATCTGCCAACCCATGGATGAAAGCACTGAGCGCTTCGGCAACCTCCACCAGTTTCCAGGGGTCGACAATCTCGGGACAATCCTTTGGCGTGTGGGTGATATCCTGAGTTTCCATATTCTCCAGGTACCACTGAGAGGTGACTGCCACGGCAGGAATGCCCTGCTGAAGAAAGATGCTGTGATCCCCCTGATACCATGGAGCGCCTTCTGTCAATCCCTTATACCGGGTGAGGATTTGCACCATATGAGCGTGCAGGGCTTCGGGAAGGTTAAAAAAGGACAGCGCGGTTTTGCCCTCTTTATAACCAGCCCCGTCGATGTTTATATTGAGTCGGATGGTATGAAGGCGCCCCTGATTCTGTCGCAGGAACGCCATTTGCCCCGGCACCGCATAGTAATCTTCTCCATTGAACGGGATCAGTTCGAGGGTAATTCCTCCCTGATACGACCGAAGGTGTTCAGCCAGCAACAGCAAAACCACCACACCGGAGGCATTATCCATGGCGCCGGGTGTGCCTTTTTTGGCATCGATGTGGGCAGAAATTACGATGCGTTGATCAGGGTTTTCTCCCCTGCGGGCAATCACCTGATAGGCTTGCGCCGGAATGCGATCCGAACGAGACTCCAGTTGCACGATTGTGCCCACGCAGGACAGCAATTCCTGCCCGTCTTCTGCCGTCAGGTACACCGAGGGGATGTCAAAATCGCCATCTTCAATGAGCGGGAAGGGATACACTCCACCCGCCACCGCCGCGTTTCTACCCGTGGCGCACACCAGTGCAGCGGGCTGCTTTTGCTCCAGCAGAGCAATGATGTGCTGATGTTCCTGCGGGTTGTAAAACACAAAGTTTTTGGGCATGAGTTGTTCTCGGGCTAACTCTCCGTGCAGGAGCAAGACCGACCCGGCAACGTCCTGACGTTCCAGTTCTTCCAGTGTGGCGGCACTCATCAAACGCGCCTTCACCGCGCATCCGAGAGCATAAGGGCTGACTCGCACCTCAAACACCCGTTCCCCTGCCCGCAAAGTTGCACCCTCTTCCTGCCAGTCCATAACTTCCAAAAGGGTAGTTTCGGTTTCCCAGCCCAGAGCAGATACCGTTTGCTGGAAGAAAGCGGTGGCACAACGATTGCCCTCACTGCCCACACTGCGCTCGGGAAGTTCCTCACACAGGAACTGAAGATAGGCTGTAGATTTCTGAAAGGCTGTTGTTGAATTCATACAGGTCTCCTTCTAACCGCTGATGCTGAAACCAATCGGGAAACATCCGGGTCAAAATCTCAAAAAAAAGAAAATCTTCCGTGGTATCCCTGCGGAAGTCCCAGAAAAAGATGTGTTCGATTTGAGTATAGCAAAAAAATAAACTTCTTTAGATAATCTGCGTTATAATCAGTTGAACGTTCACTTTTCCCTCCGCTCAACATGGTAGAAAGGAGCGCCCCATGGAAACCTTTTCCGGCTTTGAGGCTGGCGTCAATCTGGGGGGATGGATTTCCCAATACGACTCGTTTGATTACCAGCATTTCGAGACCTTTATCCAGGAAGAAGACATTGCCCGCATCGCCTCGTGGGGCATGGATCACATCCGCCTGCCCATGGATTACCCCGTCTTTGAATCGGACGACAACCCCTTTTCCTACAACGAGCGCGGCTTTGGCTACGTGGATCGCGTCATCGAGTGGTGCCAGAAGTACAACCTGAACCTCATCCTCGACCTGCACCGCGCCCCCGGGTTCAGTTTCAACGCCCTGCAGGAAAACCGCCTCTTTCAAAATGTGGATTTACAGGAACGCTTTCTTGCCCTGTGGGAAGCCTTTGCCCGCCGCTACCGCAAGGTGGAACGCCCCGGGCTGATTTTTGAACTGATGAACGAGGTGGTTTTGCCCACCAGCGCTCCCTGGAACGAACTGGCTCTGCGCGCCGTGCGGCGTATTCGCGCGGTAGATCCCGAACGCTGGATCATGATTGGGGGGAATCAGTACAACTCGGCGTGGACGCTCAAAGACCTTGTGCGTGTAGATGACCCGCACATCGTCTACACCTTCCACTTTTACGAACCCATGCCCTTCACCCATCAGAAAGCGTACTGGGTGGATTTCCTTAAAACCTTCGACACCACCACTCACTACCCGGGAGAGATTCCGGGGCTGGACGCATTTTTAGCCCGGCATCCCGAATACGAAGCACATTTCGCCGCCTACCGCGGCAAAACGATGAACCTGGACATGCTCAGGTACTTCCTTCAGCCCGCCGTGGATTTCCTCGAACAGACCCACCTGCCCCTGTACTGCGGGGAATACGGCGCCATTGACCATGCCCCACTGGAAAGCCGTCTGAACTGGCACCGCGATGTGGTGGGATTGCTGCGCCAGCACGGCATCGGTAGAGCAGTGTGGAGTTACAAAGAGATGAATTTCCGCCTGGTCAACTGGAAAGGCGAAGTGGAAAGCCAGGAACTGGTGGAAATCGTCAGTCAGCGCTGAACCGGTTTGCACTTCTCAGAAAACAGACTGCCCTTTTGAGCGGGCAGTTTTTTATTAAAAGAAAAACGGGAACAACTGCATCAGCCAGTCGGAGAGCGCCAGCATGCCCACGCCCATCAACGTTCCCAGCAACATGCCCGCCAGCACATCGGAGAGATAATGCACCCCCGTGGCAACCCGCGCCAGGCTGACCAGCGGCGCCCAGATCAGCAAAAGCGCCGCAAACCACTGCGGACCCAGCCCCACTGCCATCACCGCTAGCAGAGCCGCCCGTACGGCATGCCCGGAGGGAAAGGAATGCGGATCCACATTGCGGTAAATGGCACCCCACTCGCCTTCAGGACGCGGACGACGGATGAACTGCTTGAGGGCAAACACGGTGAGCGCCTGAATGCCCACCGCCGCCGCCAGCAAAGCCGCACGGCGGTGCCAGGAGTCTGAAGTCAACAGCCAGATCACCCCCAGTGCGCCCACCCACAGCCAGGAATCGCCGGAGTGCGCCAGAAAAGTGGCGCAGTACCAGCCCGGACCGCGTCCCGGCTTTAATGTGAGGCGGGAAGTCCAGCGGTCATCCCACTGTTGCAGCGACTGCCAGAAAGACGACCCCATGGGATTACCTTGCTGAAAGTTCCCGCCGGGCAAGTTCGTACTGCACGGGCTTGTCCACGTCCATACCCAGTTCGGCATACGGGCAGGAAATGGCGCGGGCGCGCAGCCCCATGCGCCTGCTAAAGCGACGCTCCGCTTCGGGAATGGTCAATCGTCCCAGCAACAGCAGGAGCAGGATATCCCAGCCGATTAACCGCGCCTGCCGCAGGGGATTTTTGCGCGACTGCACCATGGCGTTCCAGTTGGAATCGGCTTCAAGCACGGCTTTCAGACGCATGGCGTTCAAGTCGCAACCGCAGTACTCGCGTCCTTCGATGCGCAGGTAGGTGCGTCTGGAGCCCGGGAAACGGGTTTCCATGACGTGGCGCTCGATGATATGGTAGTACAGATCGGCTTCGATGTCCTGCGTGTTTTGCGCCACCCAGTCCACCATCTCCCCGCGGATGAGCGGAATATCGGAAGACACCGCCAGCACCACCTGATCGCGGCGGTCTTCCTCATAAATGGCGCGCGCCCCTGCCTGAAAGTTTTCCAGCATGCCGTGATGATCGGGAAGGAAGCGCAAAGGCAGGCGGCTTTCCAGATGGGTGTCTGGCGGCAACCCCACCACGACGATAGACTCCACCGCAGAACTGGCATTGAGGGCATCAATCACCCACTGAACCATGGGCTTTCCAGCCAGATCCAGCAGGGCTTTGGGGTTGCCCCGGGTAAAGGGATACAGGGGATCCCGGGGTGAGGCTTCTCCCCCGGCGGCAAGAATGGCTTTCATGCGTTCAACTCCTGCACCTGCGGCGATAATTTCAATTCATCCAGCAGACCTTCCAGCCAGCGGTAATACCCTTCCGCCCGGGCATAGTTAACCGGTTCGCGCCTGCCGGCGGCGGCAATCAATGCCGCTTCCATCATATTTGTGCCAAACGAACGCCCTTCCAGCACGGGAGTGGTGGTGATGAGCCAGCGCACTCCGCTTTCGCGGAAGGTTTGCACATCTTCAGGGGTGGTGGTGTTGGTGACGATGACTTTCCCGCGCATGTCGTCGGGCATGTAGCGGTAAATGTAGTGACAATCGCCCAGCACCACCGCGGCTTGTCGGAAAAAGCGGGTGTGTCTGGGACTGCGCCTGCCCTGCTTCTCCCCTACCGGATACAGCCATTCAAAAGGAAGGCGCGAGAGTACCGGCAGGAGTAATGCCGCCATCAGGCGAATACTGCGCGGGCTGTGCAGAGGAATGGGAATGCCCAGCGAGTAAATCAAATCGCCAAAGGTGACGCGAAAACCCGCCTGCAGTGCGGCTTCTGCCATCCCCCAGCGATCCACTGCCGTGGTGACCAGCGCGGTTTTCTCCGGCAGGCGGGGAGCCAGTTGCTCCAGCACGCCCGCCACGCGCTTTTCCAGCGTGGTTTTCAAACCGGTGCCATCCACCACCGGCGTTTGGCGCACATCGCGCACCAGACGGCTGACCGAGTGCAGCGGATACCAGCGGTCGGCAACCCGCAAGCCCAGATCCGTTCCCCCCACGCCAAAGGCGTCCACTTTCCCGTCCAGTTCACGGTATAATTGGGCGGCTTTGTCCATATCTCCATCGGTGCCGATGCGCTCCAGTCGCACGCGTTCACCGAGCAGATCAATCTCTACGGTTTTGTTTCGTCTGGAAGACCCAATGCTGATGCTGACTGCGCGTTTCATGCTCCTTTTTCTCCCTCCAGGGTCAAACGCAGGGAGAGTATACCCTGAACAGGCAGATTGCGCAAACACCCGGCGGCGTTCCCGCAAAGAGGCAATGCAGCCGGGCGGCTGAAAGTGCCTGCCGGGCAACAGGCATTCCGCGAGAGCCTTCTGCAACCGCCTCCTGCCCGGAAAGGAAAACCTGACCTGATTAAAAGAAACCCTTTCATGGCAGAAGAGAAACGCATTTGTAACCTTTTTCCCGGCATACAATTGAGGATTTTGAAGGTATACTATTCTCTGGAATTCGTTATCGATCACAGTTTCCCTTTGCCGGTAGTTGCTGTTTTATCCGCTCTCCGTGTTGAGCGTAGAGTGGCGCAATTTTCTGCCCTCTACCTGACCGAAAGAACCGCGCCATGAAGCCACCGATTCCTTCCCAACTGGCAAACATTATCCGACGGATGCTCTTCAGCCGTCTGTTCATCCCGTTATTCATCGCCATGGTGCTGGTAAACCTGACGGCGTGGAGCGTGGTCTGGCAGGCACTGATTTCGCGCGAGTACTCCTATGCCCGCCTGATGGCACAGATGATGGATGACCATCTGCAGGATACCCTCGAAGCCATGCAGGCGGCACAATCCGTGAACTGGGACCTTCCTCCCGCGGAAAGCGCCGCCACCCTTGAGGCAATCCGCCGCACAGCCGCCGAAGTGGATCGGCTTTTCGTGATCGATGAACGGGGAGATGTGCTCACCATGGCTCCCTTTGAAGAGCCGCTCCTGCGCTGGAATTTCAGCAACCAGCCTTATACCTCCTCCCTCTCCCCGGAGATGCCCCTGCGCTTTTTCCCGCCGCAAGCCTCACCCTTCTCCGGATTTGAGGTGCTGGTGGCAGCACTTCCTCTCCCCTCCAACCGCTACCTGATTGCCGAGATCAAACTGGACATCTTTAAAGAACTCATCCGGCGAAGTTTTCTGCTGGAAGCACGCCACACCCGCTGGATGGTTTACAACGAACAGGGCACAGCATTTTTTGGCGGGGGAAATGCGCTGGACACCACCCCCGTTCAACCGCCAACCCGCGTGCAGGACCTGAACTGGATCAAGGGGACTTCCCAACCCCTTCGTCTGGCAACCCGGGTAGACATTCCCACCACCGGCTGGACGCTGGTGGTGGAGCGCGCCGTGCTGATCGGAATGGGCTGGTACGTCGCCGGAACCCTGCTGACCATTTTGCTGGTGCCTTTACTGGCATCCCTGCTGGTGGGGCAGATTGAAAAACGCCTCAACCGGGCGGTGGTACGCCCGCTGGAAATTCTCAACGACCGGGTCAAACAATTAACCGCAGGCGATTACAGCGAGGGGATATCTTTCTCTACCATTGCCATCTCATCCCGGGAAATTGCCGAACTGGCGTCCAGCATTCAGCGGATGCAGCACACCATCATGAAGCGTCAACAGGCGCTGGCTGAGAGCGAAGCCCGCTACCGCCATCTGGCAGACCTCTTGCCTGATATGGTGTTTGAAACCGACGCCGAGGGAAAACTGACCTATGCCAACCGCGCCGCGCTGACCATTACGGCTTTCTCCGACCTTTCTGCCCTGCAAAACGTGGAATTTTCCTCGATGATTCCACTGCCCGAGGTACCTGCTTTTCAAAACCTGTGTCGTTCGCTTACAACCGGTCAGGTATCCCGCCCGCTGGTGCTGCGTTTCCTGAAAAAGGACGGCACGGTCTTCCCCGGCGAGGTGATCATTGCCGCGCTGGGCAACGGTCAGGTGCATGGTTACCGCATTGTAGCCCGTGACATCACCGAGCGCCTTTCGTTTGAAGAAGCCCTGCGGCGCAGTTACCAGATGTTCATTCAGGGTCCGGTGGTGGTGTTCCGCGCCCGCACGGGCGGCAATCATCCGGTGGAGTATGTTTCGCCAAACGTAACCCGCTTCGGGTACACGCCATCGCGCTTCACAACCCTGCGGGACTTTTATGAAGTGCTGATTCACCCTCACGACCGCGAGCGCATCATCGAGCAAACGCAGGCACATTTGACGGCAAAATCGCCCACCTTTGAACGCGAGTACCGCGTGCGCTGCGCCGATGGCAGCATTCGCTGGGTGTACGACTTCAACACGGTCAGTTACGAGGCGGATGGAAACGTACGCCAGTTTGCCTGGTATCTGCTGGACATCACCGAGCGCAAGCAGGCAGAACTGCGCCTGGATCAGCAGATTCAACGTCTGGCGGCACTGCAGTTGATTGACGCGTCCATCACCGCCAACGCCGACCTGAAGTTTACCCTGCAACTTCTGATTTCCCAGTTGACCACCCTCTTAAAAGTGGATGCGGCGGCGGTCCTGCGCTACAACGGGCAGGAACAGGCTCTGACCGGCATTGCCGGAGACGGATTCCTGTACGCCGAACCGGAGAAGTTCCGCCTTGCCTTTGGCGAAAGTTATGCCGGACGCATTGTCCAGAGCCGCCAGAAAATCGTCCTGAACAATGTTCCCGATGAACTGATGAAAACTCTGGTCATGCCGGGGATGAAACAGGAAGGCTTTGTCAGTTTCATCGGGTTGCCGCTGATCGCCAAAGGCGAGGTCAAAGGCGTGCTGGAAATCTTCCAGCGCCAGCCGTTGACGCTGGAACGCGACTGGATGGACTATCTGGAAACGCTGGCGGGGCAAGCCGCCATTGCCATCTACAACGCCGACCTGCTGGAGAATTTACAGCGTTCCAATGAGGAATTGCGCCGCGCCTACGAAGCCACCATTCAGGGCTTCTCCATTGCGCTGGAGCGGCGCGACAAGGAAACCGAAGGACACAGCCGGCGCGTGGCGGAGTGGACGGTACGCCTTGCCCGCCGCGCGGGCATTCCCGAAGAGGAACTGGAACGCATCCGTATCGGCGCCATCCTGCACGACATTGGGAAGATGGCAATCCCGGACAGCATCCTGCTCAAAGAGGGCAATCTGACCGAAGAGGAATGGGAAATCATGCGCAGGCACCCCGAACACGCCGCACGCATGCTCTCTGCCATTGAGTACCTGCGCCCGGCGATTGTCATTCCGCAGTACCATCACGAAAAATGGGACGGCACAGGTTACCCCTACCGGTTAAAAGGGGAAGAGATTCCCCTGGCGGCGCGGGTGTTTGCTGTGGTAGATGTATGGGACGCGCTCAGTTTTGACCGCCCGTACCGTACCGCCTGGAAGCCCGAACAGGTGCGCCAGTACCTCATCGAGCAGGCAGGCAGGCACTTTGACCCGCGCCTGGTGCCACTGTTCCTGGAAATGCTGGATGAAGATTCCTCTTATGAGTAAACCGCAAGAGCGGGTATAATCCCCCTCGCAGGAAGGCAGGTTATCCCATGCACACCCCATACCTGCCTCAGAAAGGATGCTTCATCTCATCCTATGCCCGGTCCTCTGCCCGCTTTTCTAGAAAATTATCCGGACATCACCCTGCTGTTAAGCGAACTGCTTGCAGGCATGCAGGAAATCTTGAAAGAGCGCCTGATTGGGGTGTATCTGGAAGGTTCGCTTGCTAACGGCGGCTTCGATACCGCCAGCGATGTGGACTTCCTTTCGGTCACCTCTGAACCCGTGGACGAGAACACCTTTCGTGCGCTGTACGCCCTGCATGAGCGTCTGGCTTCTTTCCCCACTCCGTGGGCAGTGGAACTGGAAGGTTCGTACCTGCCCTTAAGTTTCCTGCAACGGTTCGACCCGGAACAGCGCTTCCATCCCAATCTGGAGCGCGGCAGGGAAGAGCGTCTGAAAATTGCCGACCACGATGAGGGCTGGTGGACGATACACCGTCACATCCTCTACCACCGCGGGATTGGGCTGTATGGTCCCGAGCCGCACACTCTGTTCACTCCGCCTGCCCCCGAAGACCTGAAACACGCCATGCGCGTGGTGCTTGCGGAATGGGCGCAGGGACTGGTGGAGAACCCTCAAAAAATGAACTCCCGCGGCTATCAATCCTACGTGGTGCTTTCGCTGTGCCGCATCCTGTACACCCTGACACATGGCGAGGTTGTCCCCAAGCCGCATGCCATGCACTGGGCGTTAACCACGCTGGACCCCCGCTGGCATGGGCTGATTCAAAGTGCCTGGGAAGGACGCATGAACCCCCGGGGCACACCTGCGGCGGACGAACTGTACAAGACTGTGGCGTTCATCCGTGAGGTGATGGCGCGCGCCGGCATGATGTAAGCGGTGTACAGAATCGGTTAAACCTGATATGCTTTTAAAAAACACCTGCCCTGGAGGATAAAGCCATGCCCGTTCAACTGGATCAACCCGCACCCGATTTCACCCTGCTTTCCATCACCGGAGAAGCAGTGACCCTCTCCGCCCTGCGCGGCAAGCCCGTGCTGATTAACTTCTGGTCTGCCGAATGTCCCTGGGCAGAACAGGCAGACCGCATGCTGGTGGAGCGCTGGCAGGCATTTCACGATTCGGCGGTATGGGTTTCCATTGCCTCGAACATCAACGAGACGCCTGAACTCATCCGCGAGGTAGCCCATTCCCGCGGCTTGCCACTGGTGCTGATTGATGAACAGCATCGGGTAGCGGATTTATACGAAGCCGTGACCACGCCGCACTGCTTCGTGCTGGACGCCAGCGGCATCCTGCGGTATCACGGTGCGCTGGATGATACCTCATTCCGCCAGCGCGTTCCCACCCGCTTCTACGCGCTCGAAGCCCTGGATGCCATTCTGAAGGGAGAGACACCCGCCATCCAGCACATCCCATCCTATGGATGCACCATCGTGCGGGAAGTGCCCGAATAATCCTTAGCGGGAAATGCGGAAAATGATTCGCGGGGATTCACCCACGTTGCCCGCCGCATCGAATGCGCGCACAAACAGGGTGTGCTGTCCCTCGGTTGCCTGCCAGTGCCAGGAGAAGGGCGCCACGAGATTTTCACCCATCTTCTGACCATCCAGCCACCATTCCACCCGGACAATCCCGCTGGTGTCTTCCGCTTCGGCGCGCAGGGTGATGCTCTGGCGGGGTTTTACCGTCAGGGTCTGCTCGGGAAGCGGGGAGAGCACCCGCGCAAAAGGCGGGGTGTTATCCACCGTTACCTGAAGAATGGCGGTATCCACACTTTGATCGGCGCGCACCACCTGTAAGCGTAGCGCGTACAACCCTTCCAGTCCCGCCGTATCCCACCTGCCCAGCAAACCGTTCTCTACGGGACGGTCACCCCGGGCAATCTCAATCCAGGATTGCGGGTTCAATCCCTCGCCCGCCTGCACCTGATAGAAAGCAAAGCCCTCTCCGCCCGCCGTTCCGCGAATCATTACCTCACCGCGCACCATGGCAAACGGCAATGGCTCGATAATTTGCGCACCCGCAGGCATGAGCGGCATTTGAATGGCATCGTACTTTTCCGGCGGAGTTTCAATGCCCTGCGACTGCGCCCATTCCAGCGCCTCAGGGGGCAGGTTCATGTACACCTTCTCATCCACCAGTGCAGGCGGAGTGAAAACGGTAGCCCGCCTGCCCGTCTCGCGGTTGATCTGCACCACCTGATAGAGGTTGTCGTAGGCAATCGGTTCGTTCCCCGTCAGGAAGACTTCCGTGACAACCTGCGGGCAGTCAGGCGTTGGGAGCAAACCCGAAGGGTCACACACCTGCACGGTAGAGATTCCCGCAGGCGTCTCCCACTCCCGCGGCGGCAGATCGCGGCTAACATACTGCATGATGGCGTGCCAGAGCGCGGCGGCATCCTGAACGCGCAGGGCAGGCGGCTGAGATTGTGCCGCCATCTCTCCCATCCATACCAGCGCCAGATGATCACGGGTATAACCCACCGTCCACAGGTCTTTTCCGCCGCTGGCTCGGCCAATTTTCGCGCCTGCGGGGCGTCCAATCTCCAGCGGATTGGGGTAGCCCAGGGTTTGCCAGCGGGCGGGTTCATCGCTGAGCACGTGGTGCATCAGATAGGTAATGGGGGCGCTGACCAGCGCACGGCTTTGCGTCTGAGTTCCATCCAGCACCACATTCCCCTGCGCATCTTCCACATACAGCGCGGTGACGGGCTGTAACGGGCGGGTGCTGTCTTCCTGCACACCGTAGAGCATGCCCATGTTTGGGAAGAACGCATAGGCTTGCGCCAGTTGCGGCAAACTGAAACGGGCATTTTCCCAGTTCTGTGTGCCCTGAACGCCGCTCAAATCCTCCAGCCCAAGCGCCTGCGCCAGTTGCCAGAGACGGTGGTCGTCACCCATCTGCTGGATAACGCGCGAGAGCGCACTCACGTAATCATTTGCTAAGGCTATGCGCAGCCGAACCGGACCGTGAAAGGTGCCATCCAGGTTGGGCAGGGAGAGGTCCTGCGGCAGGTCCCACACCAGCGTGGCAGGGCTGTACGCCCGGGAGAAGGCGGTGACAATGGCAAAGGGGGGCAGGAGGGTGCCTGCAGGGTGCACCGAGAGGTAGGCGGCTTCGCCTGCACGGGTGGTATCGCCCACAAATGCCAGCACCTGAGCCGTGCGGGGATTCATCACCAGCGCGCTGGCGGCGAGGTTCCCGGGGGCGCGTTCCACAGGCGGACGGGTGGGCAGTAAGCGGCTCATCTGGCAGGGAGAGCCGTCGGGCAGAATTGCCTGAACCGACTGCCCTTCAATCCGGGCAAGGTGGGCCTGCACACTGCACTGCAACTCCTGCTGGAGCGTCCAGTCCAGCGTGGTGATGATGCGCAGTCCACCGCGTTCGAGGCGCTGGCGCCCCAGTTGTGCGGCAATCTGATCCAGCACCAGGGTGGTGAAGGCACCCGCCGCCGAGCGGCTCTCGGGAAAATTCTCCCGCAGGCGCAGGGGGGTGTTGCGGGCGCGTTGATGTTCTTCGGGGGTGAGGACGTTTTTCTCCAGCAGGGCATCCAGCGCGGCTTGCTGATTTTCCAGCGCCGCGGCAGGGGCATCCAGCGGATTCAGGGCAGGGGTGTTCAGCAGGGGAATGAGCAGCGCCGCTTCGGCAAGATTGAGTTCGCTGGCAGATTTATCCAGATACAGCCGCGCGGCAGATTCAATGCCATAGGCGAGATGTCCAAACGGAGCGCTGTTGAGGTACCACTCCAGCACCTGCCGCCGACCGTATTGCGAGACCACCTGAGCCGCCAGCAGACGCATGCGCAGGGCGCGGCGCGCGTCCGGGGCTTCCTGATCCAGCAGCAGGTTCAGCACCAGCCGCTCGGCAATGGTGCGTGGATACGGGTCGAGCAGATGACGGGCATCCACTCCGGGACTGTTCCAGAAGGCTTCATCCAGCAGTGGAATGATCACCCGCACCACCTCAGGGGAGATGTGATCGGGACGCGCCGGGTCAAGGCTGAGCGTGCGGCGGGTGAGACCGGGATTTTCCAGCGTGTAAAGCAGATGCTGTCCGGTGCGGTCATACAGGCGGGTGGGCTGAAAGACGCCATCGCCAGAGGGAGAAAGCAGGGCAGGCAGGGAAGATACGTCCGGCAGGCTGGCGGTGATTTGCGACATCCACAGCGCCGCCAGCACCGTGCCGGCGCCCATCAAAAGGAGGAAGAGAGTCAGCACTCCACCGGCAAAGCGGGCAAACGGCGAAAAGCCGCGCGCCCTGCGCATCCATTCGCGGCGCTGGCGTTTTTTCAGCAGTAAGGCAAGCGGAACCGGACGCACGGGTTTATCGAGTCGGACTGGGGGTGGGCGTGCGGGTAACGGTGGCGCGGAGGGTAGGCGTGCGCGTTGCCGTGGCAGAGACGCCCGGGGTGCGGGTGGCAGTGGACGAAACCGCCGGGGTGCGCGTCACCGTGGGGGTGGCGCTAGGCAAAGGTGTGCGGGTGGGGGTGACCAGCACCTGCAAACGCTGGCGGGCATACTCTGCCCACTCAGGCTTGACGGCATCCTGCGGGAGCGCCAGCAGTTTGTTCCAGGTATTGATGGCGGCAATCACCTCATTAAGTTTTTCCAGCGATTGCGCCTCCCAGTAATACAGTTCGGCTTTCTGAGCATCCGTCTCTGCCAGCCCTTTGGTGGCTTCAAACTGCATGTAGGCATCGCCGGGGTAACCGCCCAGCAGTAAGGCTTTCGCCCATCCCATACTGGCGGGGTAAGTCTTCTTCAGGCGGTAAGCGGCTTTGAAATCGTCAATGGCTTTGTCATAATTTTCCTGCGCCAGGTACAGTTCCCCACGGCGAATGTAGATCTCCGGGGAACGACTGTTCAGCGCCAGCGCCCGGTCGAGGGCTTTGAGCGCCTCGGGGATGCGCCCGGCGGCTTCATAAGCGCGCGAAGCCAGCAGGTAGGCTTCCAGGTCCCTGGTCTCGTAGAGCAGGTAGGTTTCCAGCGGTTCCACAGCCTGTTCGGCTTCGCCCTTTTCCAGCAGTGCCGCACCCAGCAGGCGGTAAGCGGGGAGCAGGGTCAAATCCAGCGTGTTGGCGCGCTGAGCCTGTTCCAGGGCAGCATCCACCTCGCCCAGTGCCAGGTAGGCTTCGCCGCGCGCCAGCGCCACCAGAGGAGAATCCGGCAGGAGGGCATCTGCCTGAGCAAGCAACTGCAGGGCTTCTTCAGGATTATCCTGGCGCAGTTCCAGTTGAGCCAGGACCAGATAGGCTTCGCCCAGTTGCGGGTCGCGGGCAATGGCGGTCTCCAAATCCTGGCGGGCTTTGTCCAGGTCTTTGCCCAGTTCAAGTCGGGCGCGGGCGCGCCCCAGGTAGGCGGGAGCGAACTCCGGCTTTACACTGATGGCTTGCGAGTAATAGGTCAGGGCTTGCTCGGCTTTACCCTGAAAACGCAGGGCTTCGCCCATGTGATAGTACAGATCGGGGGAATCGGGCTGTACGGTAACCACCTGCTGGAGGTAGTTCACCACCCCGGGCCAGTCCTGCCGGGAATACGCACGCATACCAATGCGGTAGGCTTCGCTGATAGGGTGCGGCGTGTTGACGTACAGTGGGGTGGGCGTGTAGGTCGCCGAAAGTTTCATCCACAGCGGCGTGGGACCGATAAAGGTGGGGGAAGGAGAAGCCTGCACCGCCACGGTGGGGAGCGGAGTGGGGGTAAAGGTTGCCGGTAAATCCAGATTGGACGGGATGATGATAGAACGCCTTTGCGGACGGTTGAGGCCGCTCACAACCAGCACCACAATCACTGCCAGCGCCACCAGACCGCCGAGGATGGCGAAGATGGTGCGCGGCGTCATCAGCGGCGGGAGGGGCGCCTCACTCACCGGCGGGGCTACCTCCCAGTTGCGTTTCTGCCATTTAAGAGGAATGACCTGAGATTCATCCACCGGATGAAGCCCGAGGATTTGCAATCCGCGCCTGGCTTCGGCGTTTTGCGGGTCACGCTTGAGGGCTTCCTGCAGGCAGTATGTCCGCTCGCGGGCGGTCTCCACGGTGGCGCTCATGTACACCCAGTACTCGGCTTTGTTCTGATTCATGCGCAGCAGGCGGGTGAACAAATCGCGGGCGCGGGCAAGGTCGCCGCTTTTCAGCGCGGTCAATGCCTCTTCGTAAATGGTCTCTTCGGGGGTCATAAAATCAGTTTAGCACAGGCTTTTTTCTCAGACAAGGATTCTGGCGCAAGAGTCAGCCAGTTGTTAAGAGGCATGAAGGCTCTCTTTTGAGGCATTTCCTTACCCCTCTGGCAGGAAGCCGGTGTAAGAGGAAACAGCACTGGAAATTCCCCTGCGGGGGGAGAACACAGGGGAATCAGGAGCGCGCTTCTCACCACACGCCCGGAATGAGGCGATAACGTACCTTCTGCATGTATTCGGCATACCCGGGTAAATCGCGTAAAAGCACTTTCTCTTCATTACGAATCCGCGCCACCAGCAGGGCAATGATGGAAAGCGCAGGAAGCACCGCCCAGTACGATCCCAGCACCAGCGGAGAGAGAGTGTAGATGATCATTGTGGACAGGTACATGGGATGGCGCACATGGGCGTACGGTCCGCTGGATACAACCTGTTGTCCTTCTTCAACCGCAACAGTGCGCGCGGCATAGCGGTTGGCTTTCAGGGTAGCAACAAACAGGGCATAGCCAGCCAGCAATCCCACATCGGCAAGAATCGAGACCCATGCCGGCACATTCGACCAGCCCCAGCGCCGATCAAAACCCGGCAGGAGGAATATCAGCAGATAAATGACCACCGCAACGCTGATGATGGTCTTCTGTTCGGCTTCGCGTTCGCGCAGGCGCATTCGCCTTTCCAGCAGGTCAGGATCGTGATGGAAAAGCCACTGCATCACGACGAACATGGGGATAAACAGACTTGCCAGAAACAGCCAGGCCTGCCAGTAGCGCAGAGTACCGGCAGGGAGAAAAAACATCCCTGCCAGCACGACAAACGCCATGAAGAAGCGACCGTACACCTTTTTTTTGAGTTGTGAAAGAGAAACCGGCGTCTCCATCTTTTTCCCCCAACCTACAACAACAGCCAGGGTTCATCCGCGCCGACGAGTTCCACCGTACAGGCATCCACGCGGCGCACGCCGGGTTGACCGGCGCGCTCTTCGGCAAAACGTTCTCCGGAAAAGCGGGCGCGGAGGGTGAAGGGCGGCTTGCGTGTGAAGGGAGCCACTTTGCCCACCTTCCATAAAGCACGCGCCACAGTTTTCCGAATGGTCTCCCGCGCCGCCTGCGGAGAAAGACAGAGGGCGGGCTGGACATGATCCAGACCAATCGCCTCTTCGGACAGCCCTTCCTTGACAATGGCAACTTCAACATCCGGCACCAGTTGCCGGGCTTCCAGCGCCGCGGCGCGGTCGCCGCTGAGGAAGATGAACGGGACGCCCACCTTTCCGGCAGTGTAGGCGTTCATCCAGATTTCCCCGACCGCCTCTCCATTGACCGTGTACTCCAGCAGATTGCCGAAGAACGAGTGCGCCAGCACAGCCCGAGGTGTACCCGCCATGGCGTGCAGTCCCAGTTGCAGAAGCGCGTCGAAGGACGAATCCAGCCCGGCAGGACCACCATCGCCTGCATCCATAATCAGTTTACAGGCAGGATGGAGGAGTTCAACCTCCAGCCCGCCCGGGAAATTGCCATGTCCATCCCAGGCGATGATTTCCTCCGCCCCCGCAGAAAGCGCTCCCTCGACCAGCGCATTCAGTTCAAGGGTTGCCAGACGGCGAGCCTGTTCCAGAAACGGCGCATACCAGCCCCTGTCGGCATCCCAGCGGCACTGCTGAGGGTGATGAACCACCCCCGCCACTCCTTCCAGATCACAAACAACGTAGAGTTTCATGCTTACCAATCCTTTGCTTTATTTTGAGGGTGAAAAATCCCCGTATTTGCCCGCTTTTCCAGAATGTCTGAAGCCAGCAGGAAAACGCCCAGCCAGGCAAATGCCAGCGCTGCTCCATCCTGCGTTTTTTTCCACCACCACCCGTTTCATTCTTGAGGATTGTCTCATTTGCCACACTCCCCCGAATGATCTTATCCTATCAGCGCCTGAAGGATTTGGGAAGAGGAATCACGGCAGATTTCCAAATGCCTTGTCCGGAACCTTTTAGCATGTTATAAATACAGCCATGGCAAGATCAATTGTGGCACTGGTAGGAAGACCCAACGTCGGGAAGAGCACCCTGTTCAACCGGCTGGCTGGCGAGCCTCTGGCAATCGTGGACGACACACCCGGCACCACCCGCGACCGTCTGTTTGCGACGGCGGAATGGAGCGGGGTGGAGTTCGATATTGTGGATACCGGCGGGATTGACCCCAGCGCCGCCCGTGCCGGACGCGAACCGCTTTCCATTGGTTCAGCGGAATTTATTAAGGAAATTCGCAGTCAGGCGGAACTTGCCATTCAGGACGCTGACGCTGTCCTCTTTCTGGTGGATGCCATCAGCGGTTTGACACCCGCCGACCGCGAGGTGGCGCAAATTCTGCGGCGCAAACAGCAAATCGTGGACGGCAAGCCCCACCCGCCGGTGTTCCTGGTGGTCAACAAAGCCGACAGCGCCAACCTGCGCGCGGTTGCCAGCGAATTTTACGAACTCGGCATGGGCGAGCCTTACCCCATCTCTGCCCTGCACGGCACCGGAACCGGTGACCTGCTGGATGCGCTCATCGCCAGTTTACCCAAAGCGGAAGAAGAAGGCGAGGATGACTCGGTCAAGATTGCCATTGTGGGCAAACCCAACGCCGGAAAATCCAGCCTGCTCAACCGTCTGGTGGGCGAGGAACGCGCCATCGTCAGCCCCATTCCCGGCACCACCCGCGACGCGCTGGACACGCGCATCGAGTACAACGGCGTTCCCATCACCCTGATTGATACGGCAGGCATCCGCCGCCGCGGCAAAATCGAGCCGGGCGTGGAAAAGTACAGCGTTCTGCGCTCCCTGCGCGCCATTGAGCGCTGTGACGTCGCCCTGCTGATGATTGACGCCACCACCGGCATCACCGCACAGGATACCCACATCGCGGGGTTCATCCTTGAAGCGTGGAAAAGCACCGTGGTGCTGGTCAACAAGTGGGACGCTGTGGAGAAGGACAACCGCACCATGGCGGAGTACACTGCCCGCCTGCGTCAGGAATTGAATTTCATGGACTACGTCCCCATTCTGTTCATCTCTGCCAAAACCGGTCAGCGCGTGGATCAGGTGCTTCCCATGGCACTGCGGGTGCAGGAAGAACGCCTGGCGCGCCTCAACACCGGCGTCATCAACCGCCTGATTCAGGAAGCGCAGGAACGCCATGCCCCGGTCTCGCGCGGCGGGCGCTCGCTCCATATTTACTACGGCACACAGGTGCGCTCCGATCCGCCCACTTTCCTGCTCTTCTGCAACGATCCCAAACTGGCGCATTTTTCATATCTGCGTTTTCTGGAGAACGTCTTCCGCAAAGAGTACCCCTTCACCGGTACACCCATCCGGTTTGTGCTCAAACCCCGCCATTAATCGCTTTCCCCCTGACCATCCAGCGCCCCTCCGGCAAATCCCGCAGAGGGGCGCATGATTGTTATTGGGCTGCCCGGACTCGAACGCCGATTAACGCAGGATGAGGGGGATCATCACCCGGTTGATCTGAACCGTCTGAATGAGCCGCACGGTGATGATTTGCGGCGCATTCAACAGGCTCATGCCCACAGGATTCACCTGAATCTGCGCATCATACGTCCCGGCAGCGCCAGTGGGCTGAAGGGTGATCTGCATGGGCTGACTGCTCGACCCGCTTGCGGTGAAGTTTAACCAGGCGGGCTTGCTTCCTACTGCGGCGGCGCTCCAGTTGAAGGAAACGCCGTTACTGGCAGTGATCTGTACGCTGAAGGTCTGCGGGGCGCTGACCGGCTCCAGCATTGCCGCCACCGTGGGGCTGGAAACCTGCATGGCAGGAGCAAAGAGCGATTCCAGCGTCTGAGCGGGGTCGCCCACAAAGGCGTTATTCCACTGCGGTTTGGGGTTGTACCATTCATCGTAGCCCAGCCACATGGGAATGGACGGGAAAGTCGGATGGGTGGTCTGCACCGTCTTGCTGGCTTCGTAATCATAAAAGGACTGGTAAGCCTGTCCGAGGGTTTTGCCTTCAAAGAGGAAGCGCACATACTGCTGGAAGGCATCGCCAAACCAGTTCGCAAAGTACCCGCCCGCGCCGAGGGCAAAGAACGGCTGAGAGTACTCACCCACCCGCCGCCGCGCTTCTGCCTGCGTCACCGGGATGGTGTCGTTGCTGGCAGAGCCTGCGCTGAAGCAGGCATACATCATGACAATGGCGTTCTTCGCCAGTTTGAGGTCGCGCTGAATGTCGGCGCTGGAGTAAAAGCGGTCTTTCAGAGCAAACCCGCCCACGGTTGGATAGGGCATGTCTGACCAGTAAATGCCGTGCCCGCGGTAGAACAGGAAATGCGCACCGCTGGCGGCGCTTTTGATCTGCTCCCAGTTGTTACTGGGGGTGTAGAACCGGTACACGGTGACGCCGTGCTTCTCCAGTTCCTGCGCGGCGAGTTCCATGTTGGCAATTTCCTGCCGCGTCCAGGTGCCGCTATCGCCGTCAATGGGACCGACGATGAGCACGGCTTTGAGCGGCGGCAGGTTCAGCGCGGTCAGCACGGCAGTCTGGAGAGCCGGTTCGCCCGGGGAAACTTCCTGCGGGGTTTGCGGGGGCAGGTCGGGGGTATGCGGCTGGAGTGCCTGCGCCTGTACCCTGCCCGCGGCAGGGAAAGCAAGCAGGGCAAGCAACGCCAGGAAACTGATGAGAATGCGTAATTTTTTCATCTTAATCTGCCCTTTTTCATCCTGATTGTATGAGGGGATGAAAAAAGCGGGTGAGACAAACTTCTCACCCGCCAGGACAGGCAGTTTACAACCACTTATCAACCCAGTTTGTAGCCAATTTTGCGCAGGAAGTCCTTACGCCACTGAATATCTTCCTCCCCTTCGATGCCTTTGGGACTGGCGCCGTCAATCACGCCGAGGATGCCGCGTCCTTCGCCGTTCTCCACCACAATGACCTGCGTGGGGTTGGCAGTGGCACAGAAGATGCGGCAGACTTCGGGAACCGCCTGCACGGTTTTCAACACATTGATGGGGTAAAACCCTTCCCCCAGAAAGATAATGAAACTGTGCCCGGCGCCGATTGCCATGGCGTTCTTCTTCGCCAGTTCGATCATGGCTTCGTCTGTACCGCTCCAGCGAATCAGGCGCTTGCCTGAGGCTTCGCAGAATGCCAGCCCGAATCGAATGCCCGGCACCGCCGAGACCAGCGCTTCGTGCAGGTCTTCAACGGTTTTAATGAAATGCGACTGCCCTAAAATAAAATTCACGGCTTCGGGTTTTTCAATCGAAACAATTGAGAGGTCCATGGTTCACTCCTTGAGGTTTTCTCTTATTGTACAAAAAAAGCGGGCGAAAGGAATCTTTTCCCTTCACCCGCCTGCGTGCATTTAAGCGCCGCCCTACGATTCTTCCCGTGGAAGGCGGGCGAGGGATGCCACACTGTCGCCCTCGTCCAGATGCATGACGCTGACGCCCTGCGCCGTCCGCCCTTTGAAGGGGATGGAACTGACCTTGACCCGCAGGGCAACCCCCGAGGCGCTGAACAGCGCCACTTCGTCGTTTTCCTGCACCACCCGCGCCACTGCCAGTTTTCCTGTTTTGTGCAAAGATTTGTGATCCAGGGTCATCACGCCGCCGATGGCGCGCCCTTTGAGCATAAACTCGTCCAGGCGCACGCGCTTGCCCCAGCCTCTGGAGGTGATCAGCAACAGCCCGCCGCCTTCCTCGACGATGTCCATCGAAGCCACGCGGTCGCCCTCGCGCAGGGAAATGCCCGTGACGCCCGCTGCCTGCCGTCCCATGGGGCGTACTTCGGTCTCGGCAAAACGCACCAGGTACCCCTGCTCGGTGACCAGCAGAACATGGCTGGAACCATCAGTCAGGCGCACCCAGCCCAGTTGATCGCCATTCTCCAGCGAGATGGCAATCAACCCCGAAGGGCGCACGCTCTCAAATTCGCGCAAATCCACCCGCTTGACCCTGCCGTTGAGTGTCGCCATCAGGCAGTAACGCGCATCGGCAAAACTGCGCACCGCCACCGCCGCGGTGATGCGCTCGCCTGCTTCCAGCGCCAGCACATTGATGGCAGGGATGCCCTTATCGGTGCGGTTTGCTTCGGGAATTTGATGGGCTTTCTGCGCGTACACCTTGCCGCGATCGGTAAAGAACAGCAGGGTATCGAGGGTGCGCGCCGCCAGAATGGTGGTGATTTCGTCTTCCTCTTTGACTTCCTGCCCGATAACGCCCTTGCCGCCGCGATTCTGGGTGCGGTAGGCGCTGGCGTTGACCCGCTTGATGTAGCCGCGCGCGGTCAGGGTAATCAGCACGGCTTCGTCGGCAACCAGATCTTCCTCGCTGAAGTCCTCTCGGGCTTCGGCGGCAATGCGCGTGCGGCGGTTATCGCCGTACTTCTCCGCCAGTTCTTTCATATCTGTCTGAATGAGGGCGAGAATCTTGCGCGGATTTGCCAGCAGGTCTTCCAGATAGGCAATGCGCTCCTGAATGTCCCGATACTCGTCCTCGATTTTCTGACGCTCCAGGGCGGCAAGGCGGCGCAACTGCATATCCAGAATGGCTTGCGCCTGTACCTCGGTCAGTTTGAAGCGCTCAATGAGGCGCTGGCGGGCAGTTTCGGCATCAGGCGACTGGCGGATGGTGGTGATCACCGCATCCAGATTTGCCAGCGCAATGAGCAAGCCCTCCAGAATGTGCGCACGGGCGCGGGCTTTGTCCAGTTCAAAACGCGTCCGGCGGGTAATGACTTCCTGACGGTGATGGATGAACACCTGCAGGGCGCGTTTGAGGGGCAGAAGGCGCGGCTCGTTCTCCACCAACGCCAGCATGTTCACGCTGAAGGTGGACTGCAGGGGGGTGTACTTGTACAGTTGATTGAGCACCTGACGGGGTTGTGCGCCGCGGCGGAGTTCGATGACAATGCTCATGCCGTGGCGGTCGGACTCGTCGCGCAGGTCGGCAATTTCATCCAGTTTGCCCTCGCGCACCAGTTCGGCGATGCGTTCAATCAAACTGGCTTTGTTGACCTGATAAGGAATCTCGGTGATGATGATGTTGTAACGCCCGCCTTTTTGTTCTTCGATGCGGGCAACGCCGCGCACGGTCAGGCGGCTGCGACCGGTGCTGTAGCCGTGCAGAATGCCCTCCCGTCCCACGATGATGCCGCCGGTGGGAAAATCGGGACCGGGAATGATGCGCATCAGGTCTTCTGCGGTGACCTCGTCAATCTGGTCGTAGTTTTCGATGAGATAATCCACCGCCTGAGCCACCTCCCGCAGGTTGTGCGGGGGGATACTGGTTGCCATTCCCACGGCAATACCCGAGGAGCCATTCAACAACAGGTTGGGCAAACGGGCAGGCAAGACGACCGGCTCTTTGAGTGTGCCGTCGAAGTTATCCACGAAATCTACCGTGTCTTTGTCAATATCGGCAAGCAGTTCTTCCGCCATGGGGTTCAGGCGGGCTTCGGTATAACGCATCGCCGCGGGGGCATCGCCGTCAATCGAGCCAAAGTTGCCCTGCCCGTCAACCAGGGGGTAGCGCATGCTGAAATCCTGCGCCATCCGTGCCATGGCATCGTACACCGCCATATCGCCGTGCGGGTGATATTTACCCAGCACTTCACCGACGATTCTGGCAGATTTCTTATACGCCGAGTTGGAGCGGATGCCCATATCCTCCATGGCGTACAGGATACGCCGGTGTACGGGCTTCAGCCCGTCACGGGCATCGGGTAAAGCCCGCGCCACGATCACGCTCATGGCGTAATCGAGGTAAGCGGTGCGCATTTGTTCATCAATATCCACCGATTGAATGGTGCCAGCAGTCATAAGCCAATCCTCTAAACGTTCTCCAAACCGTTTGATTATACCATGCCGGGGCAGGCAGCGCCGCCCGCCACGCAGGAATTCAGAAGTTTAAAGGAAAAGCCGCTCTCTCCCGAGAGCGGCGTAAGAACCCTGCCAGAACTTACTCCGTCAGCGCCAGCGGGGTATCCTCTCCCGCGGGAGTTTCTCCGCGGGCGCGGCAACACTTGGGGCATTCACAGGATTTCTTCTTTTCTTCCCAGAGGCGCAATTCATCCAGCGAACCTCCCACGGTGTAAGCGGCATCGAGGATGCGGTAAATCTCCGGGCGCGCCACGCGATAATACACATTCCAGCCCTCTCGGCGCATCTCCAGCACGCCGGATTCACGCAAAAGCGCCAGTTGCTGAGAGAGATACGCCTGGCGGTAGCCCAGCATGGCTTCCATGTGGCAGACACATTCCTCACCCTCTCTCAACAGGGCAAGGATTTTCAGACGCGCGGGGTGCGAAAGCAGTTTGAACAGTCCCGCCTGCGCCTCAAAAATGCTTTCTTGCCTGATCTTTTTCGTTTCCATCATCTTTTCCTCCCTTAGTTTAACGACGATGGGCTGGAACGTCAACGGGAAAGAGAACATGGCATTTTTCTTAAAGTCAAAGAGCTAAACCGCAACCTGCAAGCGTTAAAAACCATTTCTCCGCTCACTCCGGTATCCCAGCCAGACTGCCTTTTTCCACCGTCCAGGCAACGCTCAGCCATGGCAGGAGCACGGGAGCGAAGTGGGATAGCAAAAATCGCAAATTTAGGGTATGCTTAAGGAAGGCACAATAAGGAAACAGATTCCCCCGAGAGTCAAGGAGGCACCTGTGATTAAAGAGACCCTCAAAGAAGCAGAAACCCGCATGAAAGGCGCCATTCAGGCGCTGGAAGAGAACCTTGCCGGCATCCGCACCGGACGCGCCAGCCCTGCGCTGGTAGAACGTCTGCAGGTGGAGTACTACGGCGTGCCCACCCCGCTGATGCAGTTAGCCAGCATCAGCGCCCCTGAACCGCGCGTCCTGATGATCCGCCCGTTTGACGCTTCCACTTTGCGCATCATCGAAAAAGCCATCATGGCTTCGGATCTGGGGCTGACCCCCAACAACGACGGCAAGGTCATCCGCCTGAACATCCCCCCGCTCACCGAGGAACGCCGCCGTGAACTGGTCAAAGTGGTGCATGCCCGCCTCGAGGAGAGCCGTATTGCCGTGCGCAATGTGCGCCGCGATATGGTCAAAGACCTGCGCGACTTCGAGAAGGAAAAACTCATCTCCGAAGATGACCTGAAGAAGGGTGAGGAAGAACTGCAAAAGTTGACCGACCGCTTCATTCAGGAAATTGACACGATTGGACAGAAAAAAGAGAAAGAGATCATGGAGGTTTAAACCTCCGCCAGACCCTATGGACGCATCTACCCCATCCACCACCCTGACCAAAGTCCCCGTGCACGTTGCCATCATCATGGACGGCAACGGTCGCTGGGCGCAAAAACGCGGATTGCCCCGACTGGCAGGTCACCGCGCGGGTACTGAAAATCTGCGCCGCATCATCCGCGCCAGCGTGGAGTTTGGCGTCAAGTATCTGACCATCTACGCCTTCTCCACAGAAAACTGGGGACGCCCTCAGGAAGAGGTAGAGGGGCTTCTACACATCCTCGAAGAGGTGATTGAACGCGAACTGGACGAACTTGACCAGCAGGGGGTGCAGTTGCGCCATCTGGGTCACCTTGAACGCCTGCCCGACATGCTTCAGGAGAAGGTCCTGCGGGCGGTGGAGCGCACCCGCAACAACGACCGCCTGATTCTGAGCGTGGCGTTCAACTACGGGGGCAGAGACGAAATCGTCTGTGCCATCCGCGCCATGATGCGTGACGGGGTCAAACCCGAAGAAGTGACCCCTGAACTGGTCAGCCGCTACCTGTTCACCGCCGACCTGCCCGACCCCGACCTCATCATCCGCACCTCGGGGGAGATGCGCGTGAGCAACTTCCTCATCTGGCAAAGCGCCTATTCCGAATGGTACATCACCCCTGTCCTCTGGCCCGACTTCGACCGTGAGGAGTACTTCAAAGCGCTGGTGGATTATTCCCGCCGCGAGCGCCGTTTTGGAAAACTGACCGCTCAGGACGATACATCCGACTGTGCCTGCTAGCCTGAGTCCACTGTCTCAACGCACACTGGTTGCCATTCTGCTCATTCCTGTGGGTGTCAGCCTGATCTGGGTGGGCGGGGCGGCATTTGCATTGTTTGCCGCGCTGGTGCTGGGACTGGCGGCGCTGGAATACGCACACCTCTTCCAGAAAGGCGGCTACCATCCCACCACCTGGATTCTGGTGAGCGGATGCGCGGCGCTCCCTCTGATTCGTTACCTGGGCGGCGATGCCTTTGCCCTGCCTGCGCTGACTGCGCTCATCTTCCTCACCATGGGATGGCAGGTGTTCACCTACCGCAGCCACCACGAAACCGCCGTGCTGGACCTGAACATCACCCTTGGCGGGCTGGTGTATCTGGGCGGACTGGGCGGGTACATCGTCTCTCTGCGTCAGTTGCCCGATGGCGTCTGGTGGTTTCTGCTGGTCTTCCCTGCCATCTGGTTTGCCGATGCCGGGGCATATTTTGTGGGCAGTCGAATGGGTAAACACAGGATGGCGCCGCACATCAGCCCCTCCAAGACGTGGGAAGGCTATCTGGGCGGGGTGGTCAGCAGTATTGCGCTGACGGCTGGACTGGCGGCGCTGTGGGCGTTGCGCGTACCCTACCTCACCGCCGGACACGGCGCACTGCTCGGTGCAGTGATTGCCATCCTCAGTCCGCTGGGCGATCTGGGCGAGAGCCTGATCAAACGCGGCTTTGGCGTCAAGGACTCCAGCCACCTGCTCCCCGGTCATGGCGGCGTGTTTGACCGCATTGACTCGTGGCTGTGGGCGGCACCCCTGGGATATTACATGATTGTGTGGTTCTTTTAAGCCATGATCATCAACCTGTATGCCACCTTCCGCCTGCTGGCGGGAACCAGACAAATTTTCATCCACCTGCCCGAACACAGCACCGTCAGGCAGGCGCTGGAAACGGCGGTATCGCAGGTGCCTGTTCTGCGCCCGCACTGGATGAACGAGGCAGGCGAACTGCATGCCCACGTCCATGTACTGGTCAACGGGCAGGATGTGTCCACCCTTCCGCAGGGGCTGGATACCCCCCTGCAACCCAGCGATGTGCTGGACATATTCCCTCCGGTTGCCGGAGGCTGACAAAAAGGAGGTCACAATGGTAGTCACTGGCTGGAATAACGGCGCTCACAGCCGCAACGGCGCGGGGTACGGCTTCCGCGTCCAAACGGCAGACCGCGATGCCTTCTTCCAGAAGGACTGGACGAGCATCTGGGTGGAACTGGAGGGC
Source organism: Anaerolinea thermophila (assembly GCF_020723905.1). Lineage (GTDB taxonomy): Bacteria > Chloroflexota > Anaerolineae > Anaerolineales > Anaerolineaceae > Anaerolinea > Anaerolinea thermophila_A. The sequence goes on along the minus strand of NZ_DYHZ01000002.1, from coordinate 37,365 downwards.
GAAGAAGGCGCAGTGGAAATCCCCCTGCCCGGCGAGAAATTCTGGAGCGAGGAAAGTGCTCCGCTGGTCAGCCCGGCAGTGGGACGCTGGCTAAGAAAAAACGGGCTGGCTCCATGGGCGCGCGGCAACCCGCCCACCTTCATCCTGGATCCCATCGAGGGCAACCGCTTCCATGCCCGTAAAGCCCCGCGCCAGCGCCCGGCATTCTGATGCCCACGTTCCATCGTCATCCCGGTAATTCCCATTTTCATCGAGGTGAATCATGACAACCCTGCCCTATACCCAATCTGCCTGGCGCCTGAGCGACCTTTCGCAGGGCACGCCAGAAGAAATCGAAGCCCTCTTCCAGAAACTGGAAACCCAGACGCAGGAATTTGAAGCCCTGCGCCCTGTGCTCACCCCGGACATTTCCGCAGAGACGTTCCTCGACCTGATTGGCAAACTGGAACGCATTACCGAAGAGGCATACCGGCTGTACGGCTACGCCGGTCTGTCCTTCAGCGCCAACACGCAGGATCAGAACGCGCTTACGCTGGTGGGACGGGCTGAGCAGTTCCTGGCAGAACTGCAAAACCGCACCCTCTTCTTCACCCTGTGGTGGAAGGGGCTGGACGACCAGAACGCCGCCCGCCTGATGCAATCCGCCGGAGATTACACCTACTGGCTGGAAGAGATGCGTCATCTCAAGCCCTACACGCTCAGCGAGGCCGAAGAAAAAATCATCAACCTGAAGAACGTCACCGGCGCCAGCGCCATCGAACGCCTGTACGAGACCTACACCAACCGCTACACCTTCAAACTGGAAGTGGACGGCGAGGTAAAGGAACTGACCCGCGGCGAACTGATGGTGTACGTGCGCGGCGCCGATCCCGACCTGCGGGCGCGCGCCTATCAGGAACTGTACCGTGTTTACGGCAACGATGGCGCTTTCCTCGCTCAGATGTATCAAAATCTGGTGCGCGACTGGTACAACGAGAACATTACTCTGCGCGGCTACAAAAGCCCCATCGCCGTGCGCAACCTTGCCAACGACATTCCCGATGAGGTGGTGGACACCCTGCTGGAAGTGTGCCGCCAGAACACTGCGGTGTTCCAGCGCTACTTCCGCCTGAAGGCGCGCTGGCTGGGCATGGAGAAACTGCGCCGCTATGACATCTACGCGCCAGTAGCGCGCGCCGACAAGACCTACCCCTTTGATCAGGCGGCGTGGCTGGTGCTGGATTCTTTCCGCCAGTTCGACCCGCAGTTTGCCAAACTGGCTCAACGGGTGTTCGATCACCAGCATCTGGACAGTGAGATCCGCAGGGGCAAACGCAGTGGCGCCTTCTGCTGGTCGGTGAACCCGCGGTTGACGCCATGGGTTCTGCTCAACTACCAGGGACGCGCCGATGACGTTGCCACCATGGCGCACGAACTGGGTCACGCCATCCACAGCATGATGGCGCAGGATCATTCCATCTTCACCTTCCACGCATCCCTGCCGCTGGCAGAGACCGCCTCCACCTTTGGCGAAATGATGCTGGTGGACCGTCTGCTTGCGGAAGAAAGCGATGAAGCCGTGCGCCGCGACCTGCTCTTCCGTCAGGTGGACGACTCCTACGCCACCATTCAACGGCAAGCCTTCTTTGCCCTGTTCGAGAAGGAAGCCCATGAGATGGTGCGCCAGAACGCCTCGCCCGACGAGATGGCGGAAGCCTACCTGCGCAACCTGAAAGACCAGTTTGGCGACTCCGTCGAGGTGAGCGATGAGTTCCGCTGGGAGTGGGTGTCCATCCCGCACATTTACGGCACGCCCTTCTACGTGTACGCCTATGCCTTCGGGCAGTTACTGGTGCTTTCGCTGTACCGCCAGTTCAAACAGGAAGGCGAATCCTTCAAGCCGCGCCTGAAGCAGATTCTGGCGGCGGGCGGTTCGCAATCGCCGGAGCGCATCCTGCAGAACGCCGGCGTGGATATGCGCCAGGCGGCGTTCTGGCAGGGCGGGTTTGACGTCATTGCGGAACTGGTCAATCAACTGGAGCAGATTCCTCTGCCGTAAGGTCATAACGCTTAACGAAACCGCCCTCCCGCTTTGCACCGCTTACGGGAGGGCGGTTGTGTTTTCCGGAAGAGTCTCTCTACGAGCCTTCTTCTTCCATCATCTTCAGGAAAGCCTCCACCACCCGGGGATCGAAGTGCTTCCCCGCCTGTTCGCAGATGTACTCCAGGGCTTTCTCGCGCGTCCATGCTTTGCGGTAAGGGCGGTCGGAGGTCAGAGCGTCATAGACATCCACGACGGCAAAGATGCGCGCCCCCAGCGGAATGGCTTCCCCCTTCAAACCGTAGGGATAGCCGCTTCCGTCCCATTTTTCGTGGTGGAAGCCGGGAATGTCCAGTGCCGGTTTGAGATACTCAATGGAAGAAAGCATGTCAATGGCATACACCGGGTGCTGGCGCATCACCTGCCATTCCTCATCGGTCAGGGGACCGGGCTTGTGCAGAATGGCATCGGGAACACCCATCTTACCGATATCGTGCAGAAGCGCGCCGCGGCGCAGATGGGTGAGCGCCTGACCGGTGATGCCCATGCGCTGTGCCAGTTTCAGGGTCAGTTGTGTGACGCGCTGAGTGTGCCCTTCGGTCTCCCGGTCCCGCAGATCCATGGCGCGCGACCAGCCCTCAATGGTGGTATCGTACGCCAGCAGAAGTTCCTGATTGGAGCGGCGCAATTGTTCCACCAGGCGGTGACTCTGAATTGCCAGCGCCAGTTGACCGGCAACCGTATCCAGAAAATCCTCCCATTCGCGGTTGGGATGGAACAAACTGCGCATGGCAACGCCCAGCGTGCCCACCAGTTCACCGTGAGCAATCAGAGGCAGGGCAAAAGCCATTTCCAGCCCTTCGCGGCGCACCAGTTCCTCCCATTCAGGGGAGATGTTCGGGTCCCCGCGCCAGAAGCGCGCTGTGTGCCGCTCCAGCGCGGCTTTTCCCGCCAGATACTCCCCCGGCGGAATGGCAGGTTCCACCATGCCCATACCGAACGAAGCCGCCAGTTCAAGCAATTGCGTATCGGGATTGTACAGACGGATGACCGCCACATCCACCTGCAGGGTCTCGTGAATCAACTCCAGCGCCATGCGCAGGGTGTCGTTCAGATTGGCGTTCTTGAGTACTTCGGTGTCCACGCGGTGCAGCATTTCCAACCGCTGAATGTGCATGCGCATCTCATCATGCAGACGCATGCGCTGGATTGCCGAGCCGCCCATTTCGCCCAGCGCGGCAAGCAGACTGACATCGTCAGGCTGTACCGGTTTTCCGGCAGGCAGGGTGATGGCAAACACTCCCAGCGTCTGCACCCCCGACTGCACCGGCACAAAGACCCCGCCGGTGCGCTCGGGCACCACACGTCGAATCATCAGCGCATTCAGCGGATCTTCCTTAAGGTCATGGGTCAAATACACCTCGCGCCGCAGATACACATTTCCGGCAATGCTCTCACCCGGCTTGAGCGCAAAGGGACGCAGGCGGGTCTGCCATCCGGCAGCAATGGCAATACGCAGTTCATCCCGGGAACTGTCATACATCCAGATGGCGCCGTCCTGCGTTTCCAGCAGATGCAGGGTTTCGGTCAACAGCCGATTCAGCAGGTCATCCAGCGTCTGCGCCGGGCGCAGGACGTTGGAGATGTGATTGATGGCTTCCAGGCGGTGCAGAAGGCGTTGAGTCTGCCGGTACAACTGTGCGTTGGCAAAAGCAACCGCCACCTGATCGGCAAACAACTGCAACCGCTCACCATCCTCCTCGCTGAACTGATCGGGACGATCGCCATCCAGGTTGAGAAAGCCGACCAACTCGCCTTTGACGAGAATGGGCGCGCCTGCATACGACTGCATCCACTCGGTGCCGGGAATCCGTACCCAGTCAGAATACTCTTCCAGGCGGGGAATGATCAAAGCCCTGCCCGTTTCGGCGATGTTGAGCAGATTCCGGGTACTGTTCAGGGGAAAGGTAATTCCCTCGGTGGGCATGTACCCACGCTCGCGGTAACCGCGGGCGCGCACCACCCGCACCATGCCGTCCTCCACCAGCATCACGTTGCAGGCGCTGGCAGGCACCACCCTTTCCAGATTTTCCAGGAGTCGATCCAGCAGTTCATCCAGTTCCAGGGTGCTGGTGAGCGAAAGCGCCGTCTCGCGCAGGGTTTCTGCCAGCAATCGCGCTTCGCGCTCCGATTTTTCCATGCGCTTGCGTATGCTGATGTCACGCACAATTGCCTGCATGAAGGTCTGCCCTTCCAGATTCAGCGCGCTCAAACTGACCTCCGCGTAGAAAGACGTGCCGTCTGGACGCAGATGCACCCATTCAAACAACTGCGCTTCGCCCATCAGCGCCAGATGGAGCAATTCCCGACCTTTGACATCAGATGGTACGCCGTCCGGCTGTAGAGGCGGGGAAATATCGAAAGGCGTTTTGCCCAGCAGGTCTTCCCGGCGGTTGCCAAACAATTCTACCGCCCGCGGGTTACACTCGATGATGTGCTCGCCCTCAATGATCAGCACCGCGTCATAGGCATGCTCGAACAGGGCACGGTAGCGCATGGCGCTGCGCAAACGCTCGGTGATGTCCTGAATCACTGCCAGAAAGACCCGCTCACTGCCCACCTGCACCAGTTGCAAATGCACTTCCACCGGGTAAGTGGAACCATCGGCGCGGCGGTGGCGGGTTTCAAACACCAGATTGGGAACTTCCCCGTTGAGCAGGGGGCGAATTTTCTCGCGAAAGGTTGCCAGGGAAAATTCGGGTTTAATGTCCAAAGGCGTCATGGTGCGCAGTTGTTCAAGGGAATATCCCAGATTGCGCAACGCCGCGGCGTTGACATACTCAAAGCGCAGGGTTTCGGGGTGAAAGAGGTAAATCTCGTTGAGGCTGCTTTCCAGCACCGCCAGCAGGCGTTCACGCTCCCGGCTGGCATGCTGGCGTTGAAAATTTAAGGAAAGAATTTTACCCACCAGCAGGGTGGCGATGGGGTAAATCGCCAGCACCGGCAGGGTGATTTCCGCCAGAACCGGACGCGCCAGCCCGCCCGGCAGGGAATACATCCACACCAGCATATTGAGGTGCACCACCCAGCCAAACAGGTACAGTTCCCACCAGGCGATTTGCTCCAGCGCGCGCCGGCGCAGGTAACGCCAAAGCAAGCCAATCAACGCGGAAGTGAAGATGACAATCACCCCCGTCAGCGCGCCACCCCCACCCAGATAGAGGCGGTACGCGGCAGTGATCACCGCCGCCAGCAGGGTGGGCAGAAAACCAAAAAACAACCCGCTCACGCTCAACAGAACCGAGCGGGTATCGAAGATCACTCCTTCAATCAGGGGAAAAGCGGTGGTGATAATGGCAATGCCAATCACCCCAAGGATAACGCCAGAAACCACCTGCCGCAGGCGCGAGAACCCCCGACCCTGAAGCAGGAACAGGTCATACAGGACGCTCATCCCCAGAAGCAATGCCGCGTTGAAAAGTAAACCGTGCCAGGTAGGCTGGTCCACTTTTTCGCTCCTTTCTAGAGATTCATTCTCTGGGGTCGCTCCCGATGAACCCGATCACTCCAATGTTGTTTATACCAGATGAAAACGCTTTCTGCAGAAGAGATTCTTTACAATTTCATAACAATCCTGAGTCTGCTTTTTTCCGAAAGCGTCGCTGTCAGGCAGGACAACCCGGCGCCCGTGGGGAAGCCGCCTTCCAGCGATTCTAAAAGGTTTTTAATCTTTTCCCATCAGGCTGGAAGTTTTATGGTTTAATTCAACTTATCGGAGGAAAAGGATTCTATGCACAAGATCCGTCGCTGGTTGCCGCTGATATTACTGTTCCTGCTGGGCGCGGTGCTGTTGTTCTCACAACCGGTTCAAGCCCAGGGGCAAAAGGTCATTCTGTACTTCTTCTGGGGCGATGGCTGTCCACACTGCGCAAAGATGAAGCCTTTCCTGGATGAACTGGAAAAGCGCTACCCCGATCTGGAAGTGCGCCGTTTCGAAGTCTGGCACAATGACGAAAACCTGAAAAAATTCCAGAAAATGATTGACGCATACCAGATTCAGGGAGCGGGCGTGCCCACCACCTTTATTGGCGACCGTTACTGGGTGGGCTACAACGAACAAATCGGCGCAGAGGTGGAAGAAGCCGTCAAATCGTGCCTGCAAACCGGCTGTAAAGACGCCGCCGCAGGGATTTTAACGCCGGTGGAAAACCCCTCCACTGAAAAGCCTGCCCCCCGCCCGGTTATTGACCCGAACAATCCCACCTCAGTTATCAATCTCCCCCTCATCGGGCAGGTAGATTTAAAATCGCAGTCCCTGCTGGTCAGCACCCTGCTCATTTCTTTCGTAGATGGCTTTAACCCCTGCTCGGTGTGGGTGCTGACCATGCTCCTGGCGCTCACCCTGCGCACCGGCTCACGCAAGAAGATCATCATCATCGGTCTGGTGTTCCTGACCGTGACCGCCGGAATTTATGCCCTTTTCATCGCCGGACTGTTCACCGTCCTCAACATCATCTCCTTTGTGGGATGGGTTCAGGTGATCGTGGCGCTGGTGGCAATTTTCTTCGGTGCGGTGAACATCAAGGACTACTTCTGGTACAAAGAGGGCATTTCCTTCACCATTGCCGATGAGAAAAAGCCCGGCATTGCCCGCGGCATCCGCCGCGTGCTGGATGCAGGCGACAACTTCTGGGCGATGGTGGGCGGCACCGTGGTGCTGGCGGCAGGCGTCTCGCTGGTGGAGTTCTCCTGCACAGCGGGCTTCCCGGTGCTGTGGACGAACCTGCTCACCGCTCAGAAAGTGGGCGCGCTGACTTTCGTCCTGCTCCTGCTGGTGTACATGATTGTTTACCAGGTGGATGAACTGGGCATCTTCTTTGCGGCGGTGTTCACCCTCAAAGCCAGCCGTCTGGAAGAAAAAGAAGGGCGCATCCTCAAACTCATCGGCGGCACGCTGATGCTGGCGCTGGCGGGAGTCATGCTGATCAACCCCGCGCTGATGAACGACCTCGGCGGAGCGGTCATCGTCTTCCTGATTGCCTTTGCTGTCGCCGGGCTGATTTTGCTGGTGCACCGCGTCATCCTGCCGCACTACGGCATCTGGATTGGCACGGAAGCCGAAGGACGCAAACGCGCCGCCGCACGCCGTGCCCGCACCAGACGGCACTAACTGTGTATATGCGTCTTTTTGCTCCCGCAGGCATCCCCTGCGGGAGTTTCTTTTTTTCAGGGGTGGCACACATCCGCGCCGGAATCGATCACCCGGGCATCTTCCACCGAGAGGAACTGCCACTCGTAACGGTCGGGGTACAGGGTGAACACCAGCACGCCAAACGTGTCGTTATAGCGCACCTCGCTGAGCGGCAGGATCTCGCCGTAGCCCCGCAAACCTGCCCCACCGGTTCCGGCGATAAACTGACGGATACCCCGGCGGTCATCGCGCTCGCCGTCGGGAGTTTGCGGCGCAAAGCGCTCGTAGTGATGATCATGCCCGCTGATGATCACCTCGGCGCCAAAATCGTACAGCGCGCGCCAGAAGGCATCGGTGCGGGCATCGCTCCCGTGTAAGCCGGAAGACCAGCGCGGGTGATGCCAGTACGCCAGCGTACAGCGGCTGGGGTGGGAGAGTAAATCCTCCCTCAGCCAGCGCTCCTGCGGTGAATCCACACCGCACCCGCCCGCGTACTCACAGTTGCTGTTGAGCGCCAGAATGTGCCAGGCGCCCAGTTCGTAACTGTAATAGCCTCTGCCCGGCGGACCGGCGCGGTCTCCAAAGTAAGCAAAATAGGGAAAACCCTCATCTGTGCCGTAATCGTGGTTGCCCGGGGCAGGATGCAGGCGGGGCATCAGCCTGCCCCAGGACCCGTCGAAGCACTGGCGGTACTGGACGGGCTTACCCTGCTCGTTGGAATTATCGCCTGCAGTGAAAACTTCACCGGGTAGACTTGCCAGCAGTTGCGCCGTCCGGTCATCGCCGTCCTGCCCGCAGATGGAGATATCGCCTGCACCCGCCAGCACCACCGGCTCGGGCGTGGGAGTCAGGGTGGGAGTACCCGTCGGGGAGGGTATGGCGGTTGCCGTGAGGGTGGGAGAAACGGTGAGGCTGGGGGTTACAGAAGGGGTGGGAGAGGCAGAAACCGGCGCGGTTCCGGCTGGCAGGGGAATCGGCACACAACCCGCCAGAAAGAGCAGGAGCATGACCCGGAAGATCCATCGTCTGTGCATGGAGGGTATTATAGCCGAAAGGAGCAGAAGGGCGGAAATGCCCCCACGATTCTCCCCTGCCCCCTGGAATCGGCAGGGAAAGATTACACCCCGCTTTCGCGGGGTGTAATCTTAAAGATGCACCTGTTCCTGCACAGAGTTCCACCATGGTTTAAGGCGGCGGCGTCCCGCCTTTGATGTATGCGCGGTTCACACACAACACATCAGCGGTGATGTATTCATCTTCCCCATGAGTGAGGAAATTGGCATTCACCACCCACTTGGGGAAAATGGTAGAACCAATCCCCTGGCTCGCCCTCGCAGTGAATACAATGGGATGGGTATCGTTCTCATCCACATCGCCGTACTGGAAGGCAATCCCCACCACACCGCAGTGGTAATCGCTGGTTGATATCGAGGTGGGAAAAGCCGGCGGCGAGAAATGTTCGTAGGTCGCCGTCATGAAGACAGGCTTATCGGTGGCAAGGAAGGCGCCCTTCTTCAGGCACAGTACTTCCACATCCCAGCGTTCTTCCGGTTTACTGGATTGGGTGATGAAATCCACCACAATCTGCCACTCGGGACCGCTGCCATCCATGCGCGCCTGCCAGATCACTTCGTGCGTACCGTTTTCATCAATATCTCCCATCAATGCCCGTTGTCCCACAATGCCGCAGAAGGAATACTCACTGGTCAAAATGCCGGTATTGTGCTTCTTGCCGCCCTCCAGCCCCCGGAAATTGTCGCGGTAAAGATATGCGCCTCCATTACCGCTCCTGTTGTTGAGGCACAGGATATCCACGCTCCATTCCGGGCTAGACTCATGGGTAAGAAAATCAACCTCCAGCCACCAGCCCTCTTTGCCCAGCGCCGCACTGTACCGACGGAACAGATAGGCTTTGAGGATGTTGCCTGTACCGCCTTCATATATATCGCCATTCCGCAACTCCATACCCATCACTCCGCAATCATACTTCTCCGTGGGCACCTGAAGATCCTTTGTTGTCCCATCGGCAAGGGTAACGTTGAGGGTATAGGCTTCGATGTCCTGTAAGATGGAAAACAGCGGCGGTAAGATGAAGCCGGGGCGAGGCAAGCGGACGATTTGATAGGCGTTGACATACCCCCGGCGGGTTTTGGTGCTGGTTTCGCCCATGGCGTTGGTTACAGTGAGGGTTACGTCGTAGAGATTGCTGGCACTGTAGGTATGGGTGGGATGGCGCTGATTTGAGGTGGTACCATCGCCAAAGTCCCACTGCCAGGAAACAAGGTTACTGCCGGTAGAGGCATCGCGGAAGGTAACCGTCAACGGCGCCTGCCCCATGGTAGGGTCGGCGGTGAAATCAGCCTGCAGGCGCTCATACACGTGAATGCGGTCGGGGCTGGTTTTGGTGGCAGTCTGTCCGTCTCTGCTCACCCGCAGGGTAACGGTGTACCCTTCGGGGTTAGGGGTCATGTACACGTGGGAGGGATTCTGCTCGCTGGAGCGCTCACCATCGCCGAAATCCCACTCCCAGGCAGTCGGCGCACCCGACGAACGATCGGTGAACGCCACAATCATGGGAGCCACCCCCTCCCGCGTGGAGTACGAGAAATCCGCCACCAGTTGCTCGCCCACAGACAGCACCTGTGAGACCGAGGAAGACCCCAGCGCATTGGAAACGGTCAACTGCACCGTGTACGAACGCGACTCCAGGAAGGTATGGGTGGGGTTGCGCTCGTTGGAAGTAGAGCCATCGCCAAAATCCCACTGCCACTGGGAAGGGGCGCCCTCTGAAGTATCAGTGAACTGCACGATCAGCGGCGCATTGCCGCCCGCAGGGGAGAAGGTAAAGCGGGCAATCGGCGCGCCTTCGGTGGGGAAGAGGATGGCTACCCCGCTGGTTTCGGGCACATTGGGCCACTGAAAGACAATCCGCGAGCGCGGCGGGATGGCGCTGAAGTCCAGCCCCTGCAGGTTAAGTTGAATCTGATACGGGCTGGTGCGGTAAGGATACAGCATCAGATTGGGGAGCGGATTGCCGGCTTCGTCCACAATGTATGCCCGCGGCGAATTGGCATCGGTGTAGTTGTAGCCGGTAAGGGTGAGAATGCCCATCTCAAAAATCATCCGATCGCCCACCCGCACCAGATCCACCCGTTCGGGAATCACCTGACACACCCACGGGGTGGGGACAGGCTCTTGAGCAGTGCCGCCCGCAAGGATGCGCCTGAGCCTGCCCACAATGCTGTGCCCGATGAATTCCTGCAGGGTAGCCCCGGCTTTCGAGCCGAGAAAATCCACGTTACAGCGGAATTCAGTGCCGGCAAAGGCAGTCATCTGCTGCATGTTGAGCCGGGCTTCGTGCATCACTCCTTTCACCTCATCCGCCATTCTGCCCGCCAGCGTGCCGCCGGAGCGCTCCAGCGTGCGGATGATGTCCGTGGCGGCAGTCTCCCAGTTGCCGGGCATGCGGTCAATGGTATCCACCATGCCGTTAAGGGTGTTGAGGGTGTCTTCATCCAGCCCGATCTTTACCCCGTCTTCCACCACCCGCAGAAGGGTATCCACCCGTTTGAGGGTGGCTTCGTCAAAACCGGCTTTGACCCCCTGCCGGATGGTCTCATTGAGTTCGCGGATGACCTGCCGGGTTTCAGGTCCGATTTCCATGCCGGTTGCCAGGGTACGGTTGACGGCATCAATGCGCGCCAGGGTGTCCGGACCTAATTCGCTGGTCGTCTCAATTTCGGCTTCCATGTTCACGCCGATATCCACACCGATCGAATCGCACCCCCCCAGCAAAAACACGACCAGAAGAAGGATCAGAAGAAACCGCTTCATCTTTCCCTCCCGTTGAATGTTCCAGAATGCCTGTCTGTTGTTCTCTGCCTGAGTTCGGGATATTTCCCGGATGTCATGGCGCGCCTCCACAGGAGAGAGAGGGCTTCTCGATCAGCACGAAAATTTCACTCAAAAGGACGAGGTCAACCGCGGGGTTCCCTCCCTGAGAATGCGCTTTGCCATAAAAGATACAATGATGGGCTTCTCCGACCTCAAATGCAGATTATTTAGATTTCTTTATCTTATTATATTATTTTTGACCACTGGAGTATCCCCCTTTTTACAAAGGCATAAGGCTGTGCGCCTGCCCGAAACGAAGGGTTGATTTATAATCTTTCTCATGGAGGCGTCCCTCATTCCCAGCCTGGATGTGCGCGTGGTGGCGTTTTGTTTGCTGGAGGAACGGCTGCACGTCCTGCTGTGCGCCGCTGGCGAATGCTTTGAGTTGCCCGGCGCGCCCGTGCCGCTGACCCGCTCGCTGGAAGAGACCGCCACCTGCCTGCTCAGTCAGTTGACCGGCATCCGTGAAACTTATCTGGAACAGTTGTACACTTACGGCGAGCCTGCCCGGGCAAATCCGCGCCTGATCTCGGTGGTCTATTTTGCCCTGCTCCCCGCCAGTCGCCTGTATGGGTCCCCTCACCCGTCCGCCCGCTGGTGGGCAGTGGAAGCGCTCCCTCCGCTCACCGGCGACCATGCGGAGATCATCGCCTACGCCATGCGCCGCTTGCGCTACAAACTGGAGTACTCGGCAGTGGGCTTTCAACTACTGCCCGAACGCTTCACCCTTTCGGAACTCCAGCGCATTTACGAGATGATTCTGGGAGAAAAACTGGACAAACGCAATTTCCGGCGGCGCATCCTGCAGGCGGGCATCATTGAAGCCACCGCAGAGTGCCGTACCGGCGAGGGCAGACCCGCCCGCCTGTACCGCTACCGCCCCGACGCCGTCGCCGAAGTCAAAGCCCGGCGGCTGTTTCCGTAACCTGTCCCTCCGCCCGTTTTCCCATGCGCAAAAACAACGCCGAAGACCCCAGCCCCACCAGCGTGCCGGTGAGCCACATGGCGCGCGCGCCCAGGGTTTCGTACAGGTTGCCGCCCACCAGCGGGCTGATGCCCGCCGAGACGCCCCACGTCAGCCCGTAGAGGGACATGTAGCGTCCGCGCATGTGGGCAGGCGCCAGATTGGCGGCAAAAGTGCTGGAAGTCGGCACGAGGATAAGTTCCCCCAGGGTCATCACCACCATGCAAACCCAGAACGCCGGGTAGGTGGAGGAAAAGGCAATTCCCAGCGCTGCCAGCGCATACAGCAGTGCCCCCAGCGCCATCATCCGCCGCGGCTCAAAGCGCTGGGTGATTCTGGAAACCCCGTACTGGAAGAACACCACCATCAGCGCGTTGGTGGTGGGTAGCCAGCCGTACATACTCTCGGGAATGCCATAGGCGCGCTTGACGTGCGCCGAAAGCAGCACCCAGATGAGCGCCGCCACCATCTGATTCAGGGTGAAAGCAACCAGAAAGGCGCGGTACAGACGATCGGAAAGCACCTGTACGTAACCGCCCAGCGGCTCGGCGGGCGACGAAGAAGCGTCCGGAGGAAGCGTTTCGCGGGCAAAGAGCAGCACCAGCAGACCATAGGCTGCCAGCCCAGCCGCGGCGCAGTAAAAGGCGATGACGTAAGACCGCGAGGCAATGAACCCGCCAATGGCAGGTCCCAGCGCCACCCCCACGTTGTTGCTCATGCGCATCAGGGCATAGGCATCGGTGCGCCACTGCGGGGGAATCAGGTCTGCCAGCATGGCATCGGCGCCCACGCGGTAGATGGGGTTGAAAGTGCCGTTGACCGCCATCGCCAGCGCAAAAGCCGGCAGGGTATCTGCGCGGCTCAACAGCAAATACCCGCCCCCGTTGACCAGCAGGCTGATCGCCATTGCCCACTTGCGTCCCAGGCGGTCCACAATGGGACCGGCAATAAAGGACGACACCAGCCCCATCAGGGAACTGAGGGTCATCAGGATGGTCACCGTGCTGAGAGGGAGGGAGAGCGTCTCGCTGGCGTAGATCATCAGGAAGGGCCAGATCATGCTGGCTCCGGTGGTGCTGATCAACATGCCAGCAAACATCAGCCAGAACTGACGGGGATAGGGGTGGGATTGCAGGCGGGAAAGCATGCGTCAGTCTCCGCGGCGATTGTACCACAAGCCCGCAGGGGAAAGGCTCAATCGGCGGGCAGGAAAATGCGCATGCCGTCCTTTTCGTCTGCCACGTAGGCGCAGGGGGGATAGCGGAGCAGGAGGACGGCAAGGATAAGATCGCCCGCCGAACCCGCCCCGTTCAGAACCATCATGAGGGCGATCAGCGAACGCCAGAATTCGCCTGGCAGGAAGGATGCCATCAGGGGGAGCACCCCGCTCAACACCACCAGTGGGGCAAGTAAAATGACCCAGTACGCCCACCGTTTGAACACCCATCCGGGCATGGTGGTGTAGAACGCTAAGGCTTTCCAGAGAATGCCGAAGCGGGGTTTGACCCCAAACACCAGCACCCCCAGTGCGTGCACCCCTTCATGGATGAAAATCACCGCCAGACCAGCCAGCAATATCAGCGGAACGGTGAGGATCAAACCATCCAGCGAAACTCCGGCAATGTGCATTGCCCACAGAGACAGCCCGATAAACACGGGCAGAAGCGCAATTGCCAGCAGATTTGCCAGAACCACGCGCTTTCGGCTGGCGGTGATGCGCCAGTACTCCACTTCACGGTAGTTCGGCGGCAGTTGGGAAGCGGGAAGGGCAACAGGCATTTTCATACGATTGATTTTAACGGGAGGTGGAAAAAAGCATCCGCCGCGAGGAGGATGATTTTTATGGAAGAAACCCCCTTGGGCACGCCCTTCAGACGCACCCCGCAGGGGCACGGACATCCGCTACAAAAACGCCCGGCGTCTCCCCTGATTTTGGGCTGATTTTCTGTTATAATCCGTGTCGTGCGATGAGGCTCGCACGGAGTTTCTCCGAACCGCCGAAAGGATGATAGCCTCTGCCCGAAAAAATCTGGCAGGGGCTTTTTGATTGGACTGACAAGGTGAGAGCAAACATGGATCGGGTTCTCTGGATTTCTATCGGCGCCATGCTGGGCGCGAATGCACGCTACTGGCTGGGCGTCTGGGCGGCACAGCGCTGGGGCGCCGCCTTCCCCTGGGGAACGTTCATCATCAACCTGAGCGGGAGTTTCCTGCTCGGTCTGTTCATGACGCTGGTCACCGGGCGCTACCCGGTTGACCCCAACCTGCGTCTGCTGGTCACGGTGGGTTTTCTGGGAGCGTACACGACCTTTTCCACCTTTACCTACGAGAGCATCAACCTCTTCATGAAAGGGCAGTGGCTGGCAGGGTTGCTGAACGTGCTGGGGAGCATGGCGCTGGGATTGCTCGCCGCAGGATTTGGGGTATATTTAGGAAAGGCGCTTTCCTGAAACGGAGGTGTGGCATGGATTTTCCCCAGACTCGAGAGGGTTTGAGACTGCGCATTTATCTGGGCGAGAGCGACCGCTGGCGGGGCAAACTGCTCTACGTGGCAATTCTGGATGTTCTGCGCCAGCAAAAGGTGGCAGGCGCCACCGTCCTGCGCGGCATCAGCGGATTTGGCGCACATGCCTACCTGCGCTCGGCAGATCTGGAAGTGCTGTCCAGCGATTTACCCATCATCATCGAAGTGGTGGATACCCCTGAAAAAATCCATCAGGCGCTGGAAAGCATCTCCCCCATGGTGCAGGAAGGCATGATTACGCTGGAAGAAGTGAACATCCTCAAGTACACCCAGCGACTGCTCAACCCCCTGCCCGCCGAGCGTCTGGTGAGCGAGGTGATGACCCGCAACGTTATCCACCTGACGCCGGAGATGAGCGTGCGGCAGGCATGGCAGCGCATGCTGGAAAGCGGGATCAAAGCCATGCCGGTGGTGGATGCCGAGGGGCAGGTGGTGGGCATCCTCACCAGCGAAGACCTGCTGGAGCGGGGCGTCATCCGTCAGCGCCTTTCGGTGGCAGTGCGGCTGGATGAATCCGAACTGCAGGAAGAAATGCGCCTGCTGAGCGACTCGCCCCTGCGGGTGAAAGACGTGATGACTCAGCCGGTCATCACCGTGCGGGAGGATGAGCATCTGGGCAAAGCCGTGCGCCGCATGATCGAAAAAGGGCTGAAGCGCCTGCCGGTGGTCAACGCCAGAAACCAACTGGTGGGCATGCTCTCACGGCTGGATGTCCTGCGGCAGATCAGCGGCACGGTTGCCCTGCCGGAAAGCGCCGCCGCTGTGCGGGGCGCGGTGCGCACCGTCGGCGAGGTGATGCGCACCGATTTGCCGGTCATCCACCTCCACGAAGGCATTGACCAGATCGTGGAAAAGTTCGCCGCCAGCGCATCCAACCGCCTGCTGGTGGTGGATGAACACCGCAACCCCCTCGGAGTGCTCAGCGATTCGGATGTGGTGGCGCGGGTCGAAGCGGCTCAGCGCAAGGGAGTGCTCCATGCCCTGCGGCGGCTGGCATCGCCGCCCCCGCTCAAAGTAACCGCCGCAGACCTGTACTCCCGCGGCGTGCTCACCGTTCCGCCGGATTTCCCCATCGCCTCAGCCGTACAGACCATGCTGGCGGAAGGACGCAAGGTGCTGGCAGTGGTGGACGAAGCGGGCAGTCTGCTGGGAGTGGTTGACCGTCAG
Source organism: Anaerolinea thermophila (assembly GCF_020723905.1). Taxonomy (GTDB): domain Bacteria; phylum Chloroflexota; class Anaerolineae; order Anaerolineales; family Anaerolineaceae; genus Anaerolinea; species Anaerolinea thermophila_A. The sequence continues at coordinate 21,605 of NZ_DYHZ01000002.1, read as the reverse complement.
GCATTGATGGAAGCCCTGTACGCCGATTTTGCGGAGATTCCCGGAGCCGGAGAGTAAAACATGAACTGGCGCGCCGCCCGGGCAGAGGATGCCCCGGTCGCCCTGCCGCTGATTCACGCCACCATGGGCGCGTTTGCCGATTTCCTCTTCGGAGTGGGCTCCTCTGCGCTTGCCCGGCGCAATCTGGAAGCGCTCTTCCGACATCCGCGCAACCGCCTCAGCCATGCCTTTACCCAACTGCTCGAGCATGACGATGAGATCATCGGGTTGCTGATCGCCTATCCGGGCGCGCTCCTGCCCCGCCTTGACCTGCACACCGCCGCGGTGATGTTGCCCCTGTTGGGCTGGCGAAAGTCCCTGACCTTTATCCGCCGGGCGGCTGCCTTCAGCGGAGTGCGGGAAGCCCACTCCGGCGAGGTGTACATTCAGGCGCTGGCGGTCAGTCCTTCCCACCGCGGCAGGGGGGTAGGCAAAGCCATCCTGGAACACGCCGCCCAAACCGCCCGCGCCCTGCGGCTTTCGGCGCTTTCCCTGCTGGTGAGTCTGGAGAACCTGCCCGCCCAGAGGCTGTATCTGGGCGCTGGCTTTGAGGTGGATCGGGAATATCGCTTCTCCCATCTGGAGCGGGAAACCGACATCCCCGGCTTCTGGCGCATGGTCAAACGCCTGTGAAAGTCCTCTCCATATCACCTGTCCGCCCGCAGGGGGTCTGCGGGCGGAAGGCTTGGGAGGAGGAGTCAGTTTTCGGGAGGTTCGATCAAGCGGTGACGGGGATACGACCCCAGCACACGCAGGAAGGTGGCAAATTCGCTCAGGTTGTGCAGGGCATTGCGCACCCGCGCCTCTTCCGTAGAGCCTGCCAGATCAATGTAAAAAAGGTACTCCCACGGCTTGCCCACCAGCGGACGGGATTCGATCTTGGTCAAATCGATGTCCCGCAGGGCAAACACGCTGAGGGCTTTGAACAGGGCGCCCGGCGCATTCTGCAGGGCAAAAACGATGGACGTTTTGGCATCTCCCCAGGGATGCACCGGCTCCACCGCGAGGATGAGGAAGCGGGTGAAGTTCAGCGGGTTGTCCTCGATGGCTTCGGCGAGGATGGACATGCCGTACAACTGCGCCGCCCGCCGCGAGGCAATGGCGGCGCGGCGAGGGTTGCCTTCTGCCTGCACCAGACGCACCGAACCCGCTGTATCGTACACCGCCTCGGTCTTCACCTCCAGACGGCGCAGGGTGCCGTCGCACTGTGCCAGCGCCTGCGGATGGCTGATGACGCTCTCGATCTCTTCCAGACGCGCCCCGGGCATGCCAATCAGGCAGTGGGAAACGCGCAGGTGATGCTCGCCCACCACGTGCAGGTCGTTCTGCAGAAGCAGGTCGTAGTTGCGGTGAATGCTCCCCGCCAGCGAGTTTTCAATGGGAAGGAAGCCGTAGCGGGCTTTGCCCTGCGCCACCACCTGAAACACCTGATCAAAGGTCTCGCAGGGCAGGCTTTCTACCTGTGCGCCAAAATGCTCGAAGATGGCGGCTTCGGAGTAAGCCCCCGGCTCTCCCTGAAACGCCACCTTCATCTGCCCATCAATCGTTGACATACGTCAGCCAGTGCGCATAACGGGAATCTTCGCCGTGCACCACCGCATGGAAGGCTTTCTGCAGGGCATGGGTGACCGGACCGCGCCGCCCGGTTCCAATGATGCGGAAGTCAATTTCGGTCACCGGCACCACCTCTGCCGCCGTGCCGCTGACGAAGCACTCATCGGCAATGTAGAGGTGATCGCGGCTCAACTGCGTCTCCACCACCGAATAGCCCAGATCGCGCGCCACGGTAATGAGCGCGTCGCGGGTGATGCCTTCCAGCACCGCCCAGGTGCCGGGCGTGTAGATGACCCCATTGCGCACGATGAAGAGGTTCTCGCCGGTGCATTCGGCAACGTAGCCCTGCGGGTCGAGCATGATGGCTTCGTCGAAGCCCAGCCGCACCGACTCGGTCTTTGCCAGCACGCTGTTGGCGTAATTGCCGGTGATCTTGGCTTTGGTCATCATCACGTTGGGATGATGACGGGTGTACGAGGAGATGTTCATCCGGGCGCCTTTTTCCAGCGCTTCCTCGCCCAGATACGCCCCCCAGTACCAGGCGGCGATGCCCACCCGCGCCCAGCCCTGATCGAGGTTGAGATTCTTCACCTTGCTGTCGAAGAAAATCAGCGGGCGGATGTAGCAGGAAGAGAGGCGGTTGGCGCGCACCACCGCCTTGCAGGCTTCGCCCAACTGCTCTGCCGTGTAGGGCAGGTCGCGGAAGCCCAGAATGCGCGCCGAGTCGATCAGGCGCTCCATGTGTTCGGCAAGGCGGAAAATCGCCGGTCCGCGCGGCGTCTCGTAACAGCGGATGCCCTCGAACACCCCCAGTCCGTAGTGCAGGGCTGAAGTCATGAACGGCAGGGTGGCTTTTTCGCTCTCCACCAGTTCCCCGTCCAGCCAGATATACTCCTGTGTATCGGTCATGATGCGTACTCCCTGATGCGTGATGATTTAAAAAACCAGGCGCTCCAGCACAGCGCCGGTCATCTCTTCGGTGGTCAGGCTGCCGCCCAAATCGCGGGTGCGACAGCCTTCGGCAAGCGCGCGCTCCACCGCCATTTCCACAACGCGCGCCCCCTCTTCCAGATGGAACGAATACCTCAACATCATTGCCGCGCTGAGGATGGTGCCCAGCGGATTGGCAATACCCTGCCCGGCAATGTCCGGCGCAGAGCCGTGAATGGGTTCGTACAAGCCCGGTCCGCTTCCTCCCAGCGAAGCCGATGGAAGCAGTCCCATCGATCCGGAGAGCACGGCGGCTTCGTCGGTGAGGATGTCGCCGAACATGTTCTCGGTCACGATCACATCGAAATTCGCCGGATGGGTGATCAGGCGCATTGCCGCCGTATCCACCAGCAGAACATCCAGACGAACATCCGGATAGCGGCTTGCCATCTGCGTGGCAATCTGCCGCCACAGGCGCGAGGATTCCAGCACGTTGGCTTTATCCACCAGAGTCAGTTTGCGGCGGCGGTTTTGCGCCAGCCGAAAAGAGAGATCGAGGATGCGCTCGATTTCGTCATCCCGGTATTCCAGCGTATCCACCGCGCGGAGATGCCCATTCTCCTCAAAGCGCCCTTTGGGTTCGCCAAAGTACAGCCCGCCGGTCAGTTCGCGCACCACCAGCAGGTCCACGCCCTGCAGTTTTTCCGGTCGCAGTGGCGAGGCATCCACCAGCGAAGGATAGACGCGCACCGGACGCAGGTTGGCAAACACCCCCAGCCCTTTGCGCAGCGCCAGCAAGCCCTGCTCCGGGCGCACCGGCGCCGTGGGATCATCCCACTGCGGACCGCCCACCGCACCCAGCAGGACGGCATCGGCGTTCTGGCAGGCGCGCAGGGTTTCCGCGCTCAGCGCCGTGCCCTGCCGGTCAATGGCGCATCCGCCGATGAGATGCTCCACGTACGTCAGATTCAAATGAAGACGGGCGGCAACGGCATCCAGCACGCGTCTGGCGGCAGACACTACCTCCGGACCAATGCCGTCGCCGGGAAGAAGAACGATGTGTTTGTGCATGGATGAGACTTCCCTTCGTTGTCAGAGTGATGATGGAACTGCCGGCGCAGGTTCTGCCTGATGTTCGGCAACCCAGATGCCGTACTCGATGGAATCGGCAAGCGCGCGCCACGAGGCTTCGATGATGTTGGTGCTGGCGCCGACCGTGCCCCAGGAGCGGTGTCCGTTGCGCGTTTCGATCAACACGCGGGTGGTGGCAGAGGTGCCGTTGGGTCCGTCCAGAATGCGCACCTTGTAATCCGAAAGGTGGAAGGCGGAGATGGCAGGGTAGTAGGGCAAGAGGGCTTTACGCAGGGCGGCATCCAGCGCGGCGACGGGACCGTTGCCCTCGGCGGCGGTGTGGATGACCTGCTCACCCACCCGCACCTTGACGGTGGCTTCGGCAAAGATGCCCCGTCCCTGGCGGTGTTCTACCCCGGCGGTGAAATCTACCAGCGCAAAGGGCGGCTGGTAATCGGGCTTCTGGCGCAACAGCATCAGCATCACTGAGGCATCGGCGGCTTCAAAGGAAAAGCCCTGCGCCTCCAGCGCCTTGACCTGCCGCAGGACGGCGCTCACATCCACCCCCTCCTCCACCGGAATCCCGTGCTCCTCGGCTTTGCTGAGCAGGTTGCCGCGCCCGGAAAGTTCCGAAACCACCACCTGCGAGGAGTTGCCCACCAGCGCCGGGTCAATGTGCTGGTAGGAACGCGGCGTGCGCCGCATGGCGGCGACATGAATGCCCCCTTTGTGGGCAAACGCCGCCCTGCCCACGTATGCCAGATGCTCGTCCGGCGCCAGATTGGCAACTTCAGCCACGTAGTGGGAAAGATCGGTCAACTGCGCCAGATGCCCCTCCGGCAGGCAGGCGTAGCCCATCTTCAACTCCAGATCGGGCAGGATGGAGCACAGGTTGGCATTGCCACAGCGCTCGCCATAGCCGTTGATCGTCCCCTGCACCTGCACACAGCCCTCGCGCACCGCCGCCAGGGAGTTTGCCACCGCGCACTCGCCATCATTGTGGGCGTGAATGCCCAGTTTTGCCTGCGGAAAGCGCACCCGCACTGCCCGGACGATCTCGCCCACCTCCCACGGCAGACTGCCGCCGTTGGTGTCGCACAGCACCAGCGTCTCCGCGCCGCCGCGCAGTGCCGCCGCCAGCGTTTGCAGGGCATATTCGGCATCCTCCTTGTAGCCATCAAAGAAGTGTTCGGCATCGTACACCACCCGGCGTCCCTGCGCCGCCAGATACGCCAGCGACTGCTCGATGATGCGCAGGTTGTTCTCCAGCGTGGTGCGCAGAACCTCGTGGACGTGCAGCACCGAGGACTTGCCCACCACCGTGCAGACCGGCGCGCGCGACTCCAGCAAAGCGCGGATGTTTTCATCCTGCTCGGGCGTCTTCTCCACCGCACAGGTGGAGCCAAAAGCGGCAATCTGCGCGTGCTTCCACGTCATTTGGGCGGCACGGGTAAAGAACTCGGCATCTTTGGGATTGGAGCCGGGCCAGCCCCCTTCGATGAAATCCACGCCCAGCGCATCCAGACGGCGGGCAATGTTGAGTTTGTCGTTCACCGATAAAGAGATGTCGGTTCGTTGGGTTCCATCGCGCAGGGTGGTGTCGTACACTTCGATTTTCATGGCACACCTCAGAGAAAAGCCCCGTTCAGCGGAGCATGGATTGTTCGTAACGGGTAATTTCAGCCTCCAGACTGAGCAGATAGCCCAGTTCGTCCACCCCATTCAGCAGGCAGGTCTTGCTGAACGAGTCAATCGGGAAGGATTCCTGCGTTCCATCTGCCAGACGCAGGGTTTGAGAAGCCAGATCAATGGTCAAAGGCAAAGTCGGGTCGGCGGCGTACAGCGTCATCAAGCGGGCGTGCGCCTGCGGGCTGACCACCACCGGCAACAAACCGTTCTTGAGGGCATTGTTGCGGAAGATGTCGGCGATGGTAGTGGAGATGACCGCGCGGAAGCCCCACCCCAACAGCGCCCAGGGAGCGTGCTCGCGGGATGAGCCACAGCCGAAGTTATCGCCCGCCAGCAGGATCTGCGCCCCCTGCGATTGCGGACGGTTGAGGACGAAATCCGGGTTGGGCGAACCATCGGGCAGGTAGCGCCAGTCGGCAAACAGGTTGGCTCCCAGACCGGTTTTGTCGGTGGTCTTCAGAAAGCGCGCCGGGATGATTTGATCGGTGTCCACGTCGTTGACCGGAAGGACAACCACGTGCGAGGTAAGGGTGGTAAAGGACTGCATGATGACCTCCTCAGGAGAGCAGTGGGCGCGGATCGGTGATAACGCCGGTAAGGGCGGATGCGGCGGCGGTCAGTGGGCTGGCGAGGAAGGTGCGCCCTCCCTTGCCCTGACGCCCTTCAAAGTTGCGGTTGCTGGTGCTGATGGCATACTGTCCCGGCTCCAGTTGATCGCCGTTCATGGCAATGCACATGGAACAGCCCGGTTCCCGCCACTCGGCGCCCGCCTCCCGGAACACCCGATCCAGCCCTTCGGCTTCGGCGGCGCGCTTGACCTGTTGAGAGCCGGGCACCACCAGCACGCGCACTCCGGGCGCTACCCGCCTGCCTTTGAGCAGGCGTGCGGCGCTGCGCAGGTCGGCAAGGCGCCCGTTGGTGCATGAGCCGATGAAGACCACATCCACCCGCTGACCCTGCACCGGCGCGCCCGGACGCAAATCCATGTACGTCAGGGCTTTCTCCAGCGCGGCGCGCTGGCTGGGATCTTTCATCTCCTCTGGCGCAGGAATGCGCCCGCTGATGGGCACGCCCATGCCGGGATTGGTGCCGTAGGTGACCATCGGCTCCAGCCGGGAAGCGTCCAGCGTGACCGTACGGTCGAACACGGCACCATCATCGCCGGGCAACGTGCGCCAGTACGCCACCGCGCGCTCCCAATCCTCGCCCTGCGGAGCAAAGGGACGCCCTGCCAGATACTCAAAGGTGGTGTCGTCGGGTGCAACCATGCCCGCGCGGGCACCACCCTCAATGGACATGTTGCACAGAGTCATGCGCTCTTCCATGCTCATGGCGCGCACGGCTTCGCCCATATACTCAAAGACGTAACCCGTGCCGCCCGCCGTCCCGATTTGAGCAATCAGCGCCAGAATGACATCCTTGGCAGTCACACCCGGATTCAGGCGTCCCTCGATGCGCACGGCGCAGGTTTTCGGTCGGCGCTGGAGCAGGCACTGCGTGGCGAGCACATGCTCCACCTCGCTGGTACCGATGCCGAACGCCAGCGCGCCAAATGCGCCGTGGGTGGCGGTGTGGCTGTCGCCGCATACGATGGTCATGCCCGGTTGAGTCAGTCCCAGATCGGGTCCGATGACGTGCACGATGCCCTGATTCGGGCTGTCCAGTCCCATCAGGCGGATGCCGAACTCCCGGCAGTTCTCTTCCAACTGCTGAATCTGACGGCGGCTCAATTCATCGGCAAAGGCAAGCCGCCCAGAGCCGTTGCCGCCCTGCGAGAGGGTGGGCACGCCGTGATCCATGGTGGCGACGGTGCGCTCCGGTCGGCGCACCCGCAAACCGCGCGCCCGCAGTCCGCTGAAGGCTTGCGGCGAGGTCACCTCATGCACCAGATGCAGGTCAATGTACAGCACCGCCGGGGAGTCGGGCGGCTCCACAACCACGTGGCGTTCCCAGATTTTTTCAAACAACGTCTTTGGGGCGCTCATACGCACCTGCGGTGAAGCGGAGATGTTGCTCGAAAGCCGTGCCGTTCATATCTGCCGCCCGCGCCTGCGGGTGGTTTGCCAGATTGGCGTCGGTCAGGTCCCAGCCGTTGGGGATGGTATTGGGCTGGGAAAACGGGTCGGGGTGACCTTCCTTCATGGGATCAAATGAAACGCGATGGGGATTCATACAACTCCTCCTTTGGGAAAAAATTTCCTTCTTACGAAACCAGCGAATGTTGGGCAGATTTCTCCGCCGGACCGAAGGCGCCGAGCGCCACCAGCAGTTTGTTCAGCGCCGCCAGATACGCCTTGGCGCTGGCGACGACGATATCGGTATCCGCGCCGTAGCCGCCAAAGGTGCGCGGCAGGTCGTCCTCGCGCTGAGCGCTGACCGAAGACAGCCCGTCCTCGCCCTGAATGCGCACGGTGACCTCGCCCAGCGCGTCAATGCCCTCGGTGACGGCATGGACGACGAACTCCAGCAGGGTGATGGGCACGCCGACAATGGCGTCAATGGCTTTGTAGGTGGCATCCACCGGACCGGTTCCCACCGCCGCATGGACGTACAATTGTCCATCCGGTCCGCGCAGACGCACCGTGGCGGTCGGCATGCCCATCGTGCCACAGGCAACCTGTAAACCATCCAGCGCGTACAGTTCGCGCGGCTGGTACAGTTCATCCGAAACCAGCGCCTCCAGATCGGCATCGGTGATGACCTTCTTGCGATCTGCCAGATTTTTGAAGCGCTCAAAGACCTGATCCATCTCCTCTTCGCCCAGAGCGTATCCCAGCGAAGCCAGACGGGTTTTCAGCGCGTGGCGTCCGGAGTGCTTGCCCAGCACCAGTTTGCTCTGGGTGGCGCCCACCGTCTCCGGGCGCATGATTTCGTAGGTCAGGGTGTGCTTGAGCATACCGTCCTGATGGATGCCAGCCTCGTGGGCAAAGGCGTTGGCGCCCACAATGGCTTTGTTGGGCTGAACGGGCATGCCGGTGTAGTTGCTGACCAGTTTGCTCAGGCGGGTGATCTGGGTGGTGTCAATGCCAGTGCGCAAGCCGTACAGGTTGGGACGGGTGTGGAGCGCCATCACCACTTCTTCGAGGGCGGTGTTGCCAGCCCGCTCGCCAATGCCGTTGATGGTCACCTCCGCCTGACGCGCGCCCGCCCGCAAGCCCGCCAGCGTGTTGGCGGTGGCTAAACCCAGATCGTTGTGGCAGTGCACCGAGACGATGCAGTGCTCGATGCCGGGGGTGTGGCGCAAAATGCCCGCAATCAGGGCGCCGAACTCGTCGGGGGTGGTGTAGCCCACCGTGTCGGGGATGTTGAGGGTGGTGGCTCCCGCGCGGATGGCAACCGCCAGCACCTCGTAGAGGAAAGCGGGGTCACTGCGTCCAGCATCTTCGGGGCTGAACTCCACATCCTCGCACAGACTGCGGGCATACGACACCATCTCCTCCACCCGCTCCAGCACCTGCTGGCGGGTCATGCGCAGTTTGTACTGCATGTGAATTTCCGAAGTGGCAAGGAAGGTGTGAATGCGCGGATGCCGCGCGGGGCGCACCGCTTCCCAGGCTTTGTCAATGTCGCTGTGGGTGGCGCGCGCCAAGCCACAGATGATGGGGGCTCGTCCGCCATCGGCGGGGTTGCCCACCTCCACGGCAATGCGCCGCACGGCTTCCAGATCGTCGGGCGAGGCGGCGGGGAAGCCGGCTTCGATGACATCCACGCCGAGGCGCGCCAGTCCACGGGCAACTTCCAGTTTCTCAGCGCTGGTCAGGGTTGCCCCCGGCGATTGCTCGCCATCTCGCAGGGTGGTATCGAAAATTCGTACGTAATCGTCGCTCATCTCATTCTCCTTCCCCTCCCTCGGGCTCTCCCCGGGAGCGGGGAGAGCCATTCTCAGGGGAGGGTACAGAAAGGAAGCAGGCTACTTCTGCCAGTTTTCCGGGCGCAGAGAGCGCACCAGCGCTCCCGCCCGCCACATTTCCGACTCGCGCATCTCGCGCAGTTCGGCTTCCAGTTTTTCTTTGTAATCGGGCTGGCTGTTGGCTTCCAGCACGCGGCGCGTCTCGGCGCCAGACGCCACCGACTGGTACAGACGCTCGAACACCGGCAGGGTGGCGTTGCGGAACTCGTGGCGCCAGTCCAGGGCGCCGCGCTGGGCGGTGGTGGAGCAGTTGGCGTACATCCAGTCCATTCCGTTCTGCGCCACCAGCCGAATTAAACTCTGGGTGAGTTCTTCCACCGTCTCGTTGAAGGCTTCGGAGGGGGTGTGTCCATGCGCGCGCAGGGTCTGGTACTGGGCTTCCATGATGCCTGCCAGCGCGCCCATCAGCACGCCGCGTTCGCCGGTCAGGTCGGAGTACACCTCGTGCTGGAAGGTGGTCTCGAAAAGATAGCCCGAACCGATGGCAATGCCCACCGCCAGGGTGCGTTCGCGGGCGCGCCCGGTGTAGTCCTGCTCGACGGCAAAACTGGAGTTGATGCCGCTCCCGGCGAGGAAGTTGGCGCGCACGCTGGTGCCGGAACCTTTGGGCGCCACCAGGATGACATCCACATAAGGCGGCGGCACCACGCCGGTCTGATCGCGATACACCACCGCAAAGCCGTGCGAGAAGTACAGGGCATCTCCCTCTTTCAGGCAGGGGCGGATGCGCTCCCAGGTCAGTTTCTGGGCTGCGTCCGAGACGAGGTACTGCACAATGGTGCCGCGTTCGGCGGCTTCTTCCATGGAGAAGAGTGTCTCGCCCGGCACCCAGCCGTCCTGCAGGGCTTTGTTCCACGAACGCCCGCCGGGGTTGACGCCGACGATGACCCTGACGCCGTTATCGCGCATGTTAAGCGCCTGCGCCGGTCCCTGCACGCCATAGCCCAGCACTGCCACTACCTCATCCTTTAACACTTCCTGCGCCCGGCTGAGGGGAAACTCCTCTCGGGTAACGACTTCTTCCAGCACTCCTGCAAAATCCATCTTTGCCATTCCAGTGTCTCCTTTGACGTTTTTGATTTTCTCAATCCGCCGACGCGGCGGCGTGATGTCCATTGCCGTTCCCGTTGGGTGGCGGGTAAAGCGGCGCCCCGCCGCGCGACATGGCGAGCAATCCGGTGCGCACCATTTCCAGAATACCCAGCGGGCGCAGCACTTCCACAAAACTCTCGATTTTTTCCTCATCGCCGGTAACTTCGATGATGAGCGACTGGGTGGTCACATCCACAATGCGGGCGCGGTAAACATCCACCACCTGCATCACCTGCGTGCGGGTTTCGGGAGGCGCAGCCACCTTGATCATCGCCAGATCGCGGGTCACGGCAGGCACATGGGTCAGGTCTTCCACATGCACCACGTTGACCAGTTTGTACAGGTAAGCGGTGAGGCGTTCGATGGCGACATCATCGCCATCCACCACAATCGTCATGCGCGACAATCCGGGCTGTTCGGTATGCCCGACGGTAAGCGACTCGATATTGAATGCCCGACGGCGGAACAACGACGCCACGCGGTTAAGCACGCCGGGTTTATCTTCCACTAAAGCAACCAGTGTGTGACGCATACGGCTTCCTCCTCCTACATCTCATCCTGTGCGGTTTCCACCAGCGGGTTGCGCACCGGTCGGCGAATCATGTTATGCAAATCGGCGCCAGCCGGCACCATGGGATACACGCTGTCTTCCTGCTCCACGCGGAAATCAATCACCACCGTGCCGTCGGTTTCACGGGCGCGCTGAATGGCATCGAAAACCTCCTCGCGCCGCCACACCCGCAGACCGGTCAAGCCGTGCGCCTCTGCCAGTTTGACAAAGTCGGGACTGCGCATGGGGGTAGCGGCGTAACGGCGGTCGTAGAAGAACTCCTGCCACTGACGCACCATGCCGAGGAAGCCGTTGTTGATGATGGCAACGTTCACTTTGACGCCCTCCTGCGCGGCAGTGGACAGTTCGGCTGCGGTCATCTGGAAACCACCATCGCCCACCACTGCCCACACCTCGGCATCGGGGCGGGCAATCTTGGCGCCAATGGCGGCGGGCAGTCCAAAGCCCATCGTCCCCAGCCCGCCGGAGGTGATCCACTGGAACGGCTGATCGTGGCGGTAGTACTGCGCCGTCCACATCTGATGCTGCCCCACATCGGTCACCACCAGAGCATTGCCGCCGGTGTATCGCCACAGGTCGTGGATCACATGCGCGGCGTAGAGATGTCCATCGGGGGGCAGGTACTGAATATCGCGCACCGCCGACTCACCCTTAAGGGTGTTGATGTGCTCCACCCACTCGGAGTGATCCATCTGCGGCAGGTGGTCGAGGAACTCCTGCAAACTTTCGCGCAAATCGCCAACAATGCCCAGATCCACGCGCACGTTCTTGTTGATTTCGGCAGGGTCAATGTCCAGATGAATCTTGCGGGCGTTGGGGGCATAGGTTTTGAGATTGCCGGTAACGCGGTCGTCAAAGCGCATGCCAAACGCCAGCAGTAAATCCGATTCCTGAATCGCCTGGTTAACCCACGCCTCACCGTGCATCCCCATCATTCCCAGGCTGAGCGGATGCGAGGCGGGAAACGCGCCAATGCCCAGCAGGGTCACCGCCACGGGGATGTGAGCGCGTTCGGCAAACTCGCGCAGTTCGCGCATGGCGCCGGAGAGCAGAACACCGCGTCCGGCAAGGATAAGCGGTTTGCGCGCCGCAGAGAGCATCTCCAGGGCCTGCTCCACCTGCCTGCTCAGGGGATGACGGTTGGGACGGTAGCCGCGCAACTGGATGGGGCGGTCGCTGTATTCCCAGTCGGTGCTGTTCTGCTGAGCGTCTTTGGCAATATCCACCAGCACGGGACCGGGACGTCCGGTGCGGGCAATGTAAAAGGCTTCCCGGAGAACATCGCCCAGTTCTTCCACCCGGGTCACCAGATAATTGTGCTTGGTGATGGGCAGGGTGATACCGGTGACATCGGTCTCCTGAAAGGCGTCATACCCGATGAATTTGCTCACCACCTGTCCGGTCAGGAACACGGTCGGCGAGGAGTCCATCATGGCAGTGGCAATGCCCGTCACCAGATTGGTGGCGCCGGGACCTGAAGTTGCCATGGCCACCCCCACCCTGCCGCTGGCGCGGGCGTAGCCGTCTGCCATATGCGCGGCGCCCTGCTCGTGGCGTACCAGCACATGGCGAACGGGATAATCCAGCATGGCATCGTAGATCGGCAGGTTGGCGCCCCCCGGATAGCCAAACACCACCTCTACCCCTTCGCGCATCAGCGTTTCCCAAACAATCTGTGCACCTGTGCGTTTCATCGTCTCCTCCTTTGGCAAACTCTAAAACTCCAGCACCGCACCGCAATCGGCGCTGGTGACAAAATGCTGGTAGCGGCGCAACCAGCGGCTGGTGGTGCGCGGCTGGAAAGGCGGGAGCGCCGCCAGCCGCCGCTCAATTTCTTCCTGCGGCAGGCGCACATCCAGGCGCCGCGCGTCCAGATCCATTTCCACCACGTCCCCCGGCTGGAGAGCGGCAATGGGACCGCCCGCGGCGGCTTCGGGCGAGACATGCCCGATACACGCCCCACGCGTTCCGCCAGAGAAGCGTCCATCGGTAATCAGCGCCACCTTATCGCCCAGCCCCATGCCCATGATGGCACTGGTCGGGCTGAGCATCTCCTGCATGCCGGGACCACCTTTGGGACCTTCATAGCGAATCACCACCACCTCGCCGGGTTGAACCTCACCCGCCAGAATACCGCGCAGGGCATCCTCCTGCGATTCGTAAATGCGCGCCGGACCGCTGAATCGGCGCATGGCAGGCACCACCCCACCCGTTTTGACCACCGCGCCGCGCGGCGCAAGGTTGCCAAACAACACCGCCAGCCCGCCGTCCTGCGAGTGAGCATTCTCCCACGGATGAATGACTTCCTCATCGCGGATTGCCGCGCCGCGCAGGGCTTCCCCCATCGAGACCCCCGCCACCGTCGGGCGGTCGAGGTGGAGCATGCCCGTAGCACGCTGAATTTCGTTGAGGATGGCGGGAATACCGCCCGCACGGTGCACATCCTCCATGTGCCATTGACCCGCCGGACTGACCTTGCAGAGATGGCGCACCTGCGCCGAGATGCGATTGATGCGTTCCAGCGGGTAAGCAATGCCCGCCTCGTGAGCAATTGCCAGCGCGTGCAGGATGGTGTTGGTTGAACCGCCCATTGCCATATCCAGCGCAAAGGCATCGTCCAGCGCCTCCAGCGTGATGATGTCGCGCGGGCGCAGGTCTTTCTCAACCAGTTGCAGGATGAGCGCGGCGGCACGATCTGCCAGCGCTTCGCGTTCGGGGGTACTGGCAAGCGCCGTCCCGTTGTACGGCAGGGCAATGCCCAGCGCTTCCATCAGGCAGTTCATGCTGTTGGCGGTAAACATGCCCGAGCAGGAACCGCAGGAAGGGCAGGCGTAATCTTCCAGCACCTTCAGACGGCGACGGTCCATTCTCCCCGCCTGCACCGCGCCCACCCCCTCAAAGACCGAGATGAGGTCAATCACCTCACCGTCGGGGGTTCTTCCGGCGGGCATCGGTCCACCGGAGATAAAAATTGCCGGCAGGTTCATTCGCACCGCTGCCATGAGCATGCCGGGCACAATTTTGTCGCAGTTGGGGATACACACCATACCGTCAAAAGGATGAGCGGAGAGCATCGTCTCGATGGAGTCGGCGATCAGTTCACGCGAGGGCAGGGAAAATTTCATCCCCTCGTGTCCCATGGCAATGCCGTCATCCACGGCAATGGTGTTGAACTCAAAGGGCACGCCGCCAGCCGCGCGGATAGCGTCTTTAACGCGTTTTCCAAAAGCCTGCAGATGCACGTGTCCGGGAACAATATCCACGTAAGAGTTGACCACCGCGATAAAAGGCTTGTGCAGGTCGGCATCGGTGACGCCCGTGGCTTTCAGCAAAGCACGGTGAGGGGCAAATTCAAGGGCAGTTTTGATTCGGTCTGATCGCATGACATCTCCACAGGACAAAGGTTGAAAAAAAGAACCGCCCGATTGGGCGGTTCTTCTGGTCTGCATTTGCGTTGGATTGAATTAGTGCTCTTCGTTCCTTCCTGCGCTCATCCTGACCGCCCAAATGGGTAACGGGTTCTCGAGGATAATTACGAGAACCGCAATAAGGAACAGAATGAACAGCGAGAAGAACGAATGCATAAGCCGGTAGATAGATTACCTTTTCGGGTGAATTTCGCCCTATTTTAAGGGCTGGAGCGCATAAGTCAAGGGGTAAAACGGGTAATTAATGGGTGAAAAATGGGGCAAAAAATGACCCTCTTCCGATTGCCTTTCCTGAGAATCTGGCGCCGAGCATCTTCATCCCCCCGTCAGCAAAAAGCGCAATCCCCAGAACACCACCATGCCCACCAGAATGGTCAGCAGGGTACTGCGGGTGCGGTACGCCACCAGCACCGCTGCCGCGCCTGCCAGCAAGCGGGGATTATCCAGCGCCAGGTTCAGATGTCCATCGGAGAATACCAGTTCAGGGAGAATCATCGCGCTCAAGACCGCCACCGGCACAAAAGTCAATGCCCGCTGAACCCATGCAGGCAGGCGCAGGCGCCCCCACAGAGCGATAAAGGCAAAGCGCGTCAGGTAGGTCAGCGTGCCCAGAACAAAGAAAATGATCCATGTCGAATTCATGCCCTCTCCTCCACAGTCAATCCCACCCCAAGAGCAATGAGGCTGGCAAGCACCAGTCCCAGTTTGTAAGGTAACCCCGCCAGCATCACCGCCAGCGTCCCCGCAACCACGGCAGTGAGGGCATCGGCGTGGTGACGCAGGGACGGCACCACCAGAGCAATAAAGGTCAGCGGTAGAGCAAAATCCAGACCCCACGCAGGGGGAATGACCGCTCCGAGGAAAATGCCCAGCGCCGTGCTTGCCTGCCAGACCAGCCACAGCGCCAGCCCGGCGCCGAGGAAGAACCAGTGCTCGTGCATGGTATCCTCTCCGTTCTGGCGGTAGTTCACGATCGTGACCGCAAAGGCTTCATCGGTGAGCAGGTATGCCAGCAAGGCTTTCCAGCGTAGCGGCAGATGACTCACCCAGGGGGCAACCGAGGCGCTGTAAAGCAGGTGCCGCAGGTTGATGATCAAGCCAGTGAAGAGAATGACCGGCGCAGGGGTCATCCCTGCCAGCAACTGCACGGTCATGAACTGCGCCGAACCAGCAAACACCACCGCCGACATGGCTTGCGCCTGCACGGGGGAAAGTCCTGCCTGAAGCGCCAGCACGCCGTAAATCATACCAAAGGGTGCAACCCCGATGAGCAAAGGAAATTCACGGCGCACACCTTCCCGAAAGCGTTGGAATGCGATTGCGGTCATAACCTCTCCCTCAAGAAAATGGGGATGAATACGAATGAGTGCAGATTATACCCGTTCCCTGCAGAAAAAAAAACATTCTCCCGCAGGGATACGTCCTGCGGGAGACCTTCAGTGCTATTCGATTGTCCTGTGGGGAGTCGTTACCCGCCGCCTTCGTCTTCCTTGCCATCCGGGCAACAGCGGTATTCCTGGGACTTTTCCAGCAGCTCAATGCGCTTTGCCAGGAGTTTGTTTTCCAGTTCGAGGCGCTCCAGTTCCAGTTTCTCACGCAGAGCCACTTCAGGCTCGCAAATACCACAGTCGTCCATACAGGATTTGACAATCACGCCCGCAGTGGGGATAGCGGTTTCCCGTTCGTAATCCACCTCCGCCTTGATGCGTTTGGACACCTGCCCGCCTACCCGCTCGATCAACCCCTGCCGCACCAGTTGTGCATCCACTTCTGCCAGGGCTTTGGTGCGCACCTCGTCGGAGAGGGGTTGTTGAAAGCCCAGCGCCGCGGCGGGAACAGTGGAGACCTGCGTGGCAACTCCAGCAGCAAAGCGTGTGCTGAGCAACTGGGGGTTGGCAATACCCACCTGTGAGGAACGCGCCCGCGCCTCGCTGGCAAGGGCAATTTCCTGAATTTCCAGCCGCTTCAGGTTGGTGGCAGGCACTTCCTGCGGCACGGTTGCCACAGCGCCGGTGGGTTTGTAAGGCGCCGAAGGCACCGGCATCAGCGCAACGGGGTCCAGCACGCGCCGTTCAATGCTCACCAGTTCGAAGCGAATCTTCTCGGTCTTGTTAATGCGGTAGAACAGGAAGGTCACGGCATGGCACCTGTTGGGATTGCTGAACTCACGGCTCGCTGATTCAAAGTGGTCTTCCGATTCACCCTGCACGTGGGTGCGCGAGGATACCTCACCAATGGAGAGAGTGTGCGCCCGCCGGGTGGCTTCCACCGAGAGGTTATCGGACATCTCGGCATGGGCACGAAATTCGCGCAGGTAGTCATGCGCCGAGGAGCCGCTGTGCGAACCTTTGGCATTGGTATCGGCGCTGACCGAGAAGAACCCCAGGGAACCGCTGGCATCACCGTGGAAATCCCACTTGCCTTCTTCTTGGAAGTTTTCTGAACCGCGGTCTTCCACGTTTTGATCGGACATGAATGCCCGCAGAGAGCGCAAGCGGTACTGCTCTTCGGAAATTTGCTCACTGCGGTAACTCAGTTTACTTTCACTGTCAAAACTGAAGCGGCTCCGCCGGTCGGTTGTGGCGAGCCGCACCTTCTCGCCGGGTAATAATGTGGTAGAGTACACAATATCCCCCAGTGCCAGCGGACCCGAACAGCGGCTAAAGCGCACGTGAAAGATCACCTCCACGCGCACCATCTGTCCCTGTTCGGTGCGAACACTGGTGGGGAAAACCAGATGACGGCGAAAGTCCAGTACGTCGCACGTAGGCGATGTTTTCAAATCGGGGCAGCAGGGAATCTCCGCATAGGGAGTGACGCCGGATTCTGTCTGCATGGAATTATCCTCCAATCTTTTACAAAATATATAACAGAAATCCAAATAGTATTATATAAACAAAAACGCGCCTGTCAATAAGAGATATTTCCCACCCGCCCGTTCTCCGGCAAACGGACGGAAAAAATGGAAGTATAATCACCTCAAATTCATTTTCAGCCACAAAAGAGGAACCCATTATGCCCGCACAGATTCTGGATGGCGCCGCAATGGCGGAAAAAATCCGCCAGCAGATTGCTCAAGAAGTCGCCCAACGTCTCGCCGAGGGCAAACCCGCGCCGGGGCTGGCTACCGTGCTGGTGGGCGATAACCCCGCCTCGCAGGTGTACGTCAAATCCAAGCACAAAGCCTGTCAGCAGGTGGGCATTCGTTCCATGGGATACGAACTTCCCGCCACCGCCTCTCAACAGGAAGTGATGGATCTGGTCAAACGCCTCAACGACGATCCCGCTGTTAACGGCATTCTGGTGCAGTTACCCCTGCCTTCCGGTCTGGATGAAGAAAAGGTGCTGGGAGCCATCAGCATTGAAAAGGATGTGGACGGCTTCCACCCTATCAACATTGGACGGCTGGCGCAAAAAGGGCGCGAACCGCTCTTCGTCCCCTGCACGCCCGCCGGGTGTATGGTGCTGATTGAGTCCGTCCTGCCCGATCTCAACGGGGCAAATGCCGTGGTGCTGGGACGCTCCAACATCGTGGGCATGCCGGTGGCACTTCTGCTGGTGCGCGCCAATGCCACGGTGACCATCTGCCACTCGCGCACCCGCAACCTTAAAGAAGTATGCCGCAGCGCCGATGTGCTGGTTGCCGCCGTGGGACGCGCCGAGATGGTGCGCGGCGACTGGGTCAAGCCCGGCGCGGTGGTCATTGACGTGGGCATCAACCGCGTGGAAGACGCCACTCAACCGCGCGGATACCGGCTGGTGGGCGATGTAGCCTTCGACGAGGTTAAAGAGGTGGCTGGCTGGCTGACGCCGGTGCCCGGCGGAGTGGGTCCGATGACCATTGCCATGCTGTTGCAGAACACCCTGCGCGCCGCCCGCCTGAGCGACGTCTGAGTCATTTTAAGAAACCAGAAGGGGTGTCACGGCTCGCCAATATCCGGGACGCCGGGACACCCCTCCAGAGGGACGCACGGTCACGCCATGCGCTATTCCTGCTCTGTTCCGGTGACGACGATTTCGCTCTCCAGCGCCAGCGGCGGCAGGGCGGAGATCTGCCAGCGCACCGTCAGCGCCGGTTCCCGCACCCCGTAAGTGGGCGAAAACCATCCCAACACAGGCGGGACTTCCCCCTCGCCCCACAGTGCCTCTCCCGCACGGATGATCTGCAACGCCGGGCGGGTTTCAATTAACGGGCGGTTGCGACCGCCGGGCAGAGGTTCGGCACGCGCCTGCACCCGCAGACGCACCTGCATCCCCTCTCCCTCCAGCAAAACCCCATCTTCCCCCTCCACCTGCCAGTGCCAGTCGGGCAGAAGAAAGTGCAGGGCGAACGTATGCCGTACGGGGCGTCTTCCATACGGCAAAAGACGATCGGTGATGAGCCACCTGCCCGAATCCACCCGCTCCAGGGTGCGCTGATGCAGAATACCCAGGCGCAGGTAGCCTTCGCGCACCGCTGTTACCCGGGTTTCGTCCTTTGCCGTCACCCACGAGTGATCCCAGTCCAGCCAGAGGAAACGCCCGGCGCGGGTCATGGGCTCGCGCCCATCTACGATCACGCTGTTGTGCGCCAGCGCGCCTGCCAGCCCATTATCCCACGGAGCAGGGGCATTGTAGCGGAAGGTACCGGCATCGCGCAGTAAATTAACGCCGCCATGCCACACTTCCACGTGCAGGGCATCGGCATGCGCCGGACGCGAGGAAAAGCGCGCCGCCCGTAAAACCGCCCAGTCCCCCTTCTCTCCCAGCCGATGAATGGCGGGAGAAGCGGGCAAACGGCTTTCTGCCCCAGGGACAGGCAGGGGGAGATTGAGCCACAACGCCAGTTCATCCCATGCCCCCGGCGGAAGCACCGCTCCACCGCCAAACGCCAGACCTGCCGCCTGCACCGTCGGGCGTCCATCGCCAGTTCCGCCGTGTGCCAGCGGCAAAATCCACGCCCCGTCGTGATGTCCCAGATGAATCATGCGCCCGGAAACCTCATCCAGACAGGATGCCAGCCACGCCGCGGCGGCGCGCAGGCGCTGTGCGGTAAGTGCCTGCCAGCGGCGCCCTTCCGCGCGGGCAAACGCGTCTGCCATCAACGCCAGATGAAGCATCAGACGGTGATAGTTAACCGAGTGCTGGCAGTAGGTGCCGTCGGGGGCAATTTGCCTCTGCAAGGCGCGGTTGAGTTCCCGCCAGCCCTGTTCGCGCCAGCGGAGCGCCTGCGGAACGCCCTCCAGCGCGAGACCGGCGGCGTACAACCCCAGCGCCTCGCTGAGATGATGATTGTTGAACTGCGCCCGGGCATACGGCAGGGTGGGCGGGATGCGCGCGGCATGTTCCATGACCATGGCAGTCAGGCGGGAAAGACGTTCCGGGGTGCTGTGCGGCGAAGACACAAACACTGCATGCGCAAACAGCAATGCCAGCAGGCGCAGGGCAACTTCCTGACCCGAGAGCCAGTTCACCCCCAGATAGGGCGGATTGGCACGGTCAAAGTCCTCCAGCAAACGCCAGAAGGCTTCGGCAAAACGCTCGTCCCCGCTCCAGCGGTAGGCTCTGCCCAGCACAAATGCCCAGCCCAGGCGGGCAGGCTCCCACAGGTCTTTGATATCCACCCCCGGGGAGAGATGACGCCCGCCCTCATACGCCGTCCAGTGGCGCAGGGGGAGCGGCGGAGTCAACTGCAAAGAGACCCGCTCCCCGCCGTACAGACGCACCCGACCGGCAAGGATGTCCTCCGCCTCCTCCATCAATGCGCGGCAGGCTTCATCCCCGCCCACCGCACGGAGACGCTCCGCATCAGGCAACTGCCAGAGGGGACGCAATCGGGCGGCAGGGGGCGTGTGGGGTGGTTTCAGGCGGGAATAGTGTCCCGTCCACACACCGAAGCGGTACAGCCCGTACCAGCCCAGCGAACGCCATCCCAGCGCCCGCAATGTTTTCCAGCCCAGCAGTCCTTTGCGAATCACGGATGCCCTTTTCAACAGGTCAGCAGTTCGGAATACACGCCCAGCAGGCGCTCAACGATGTTCTCCCAGGCATACTGGCGGGCATACGCCGCCGCCTGCAATCCCATCCGCTGGCGCAGTTCGCCATCTACAAGCAGAAGGCGCAGGCGGTCACTCAGCGCCTGAGGGTCTCCATCGGGCACCACATAGCCGGTCAGCCCATCCTGCACCAGAAATGCCAGTCCACCCACCTGAGAAGCCACCACCGGCGTACCGCATGCCATGGCTTCCAGCGCCACCATGCCAAAGGACTCGTAGTGGGAGGGCATGACCAGCACATCGGCGGCAGAGTAGTAGTAGGGAAGGGTATCCTGGGCGCGCTTGCCGAGGAAAAGCACCAGATCTTCCAGATGCAACTCGCGGCGCAGGGTTTGCAGGCGCGCCATCTCATCGGAGAGGTTCTCACCCGATGACGAAGGATCGCCTCCCACCACCGCCAGATAATGGGGAACATGGCACTGCACGCCGCACTCCCGCAGAATGGCAATGGCGCGCATCAGCGTATCCAGCCCTTTAAGCGGCTCAATGCGCCCCACAAATAACAACATGCGGTCTTCAGGAGGAATGCCGATGGCTTCGCAGGCTTCCTCGCGGGGGATGGGGTAAAAGCGGGTAATGTCCACGCCGGGCGGCACGATGCGGATTTTGCTCTCGTCTGCCTGATACAGGAATTGCAGTTGGGCTTTTTCTGCCAGCGTGGCGGCAAGGACGCGATCGGAAATCCGCAAAGCCCGCCGCTCGCCTTCGATGCGATACTCGCCCTCCATCTCTTCGGGAGAGCGAGCGATGCGGTTTTTCATCAATCCCAGGGTGTGGAACATGGTCACCACCGGAACAGCCCACTCCGCCTTGAGGGTCTCGGCGGCAATGCTCGACATCCAGTAATTGGCGTGAATCAGGTCGTAATGGATGCCCTTCTCGCGAGCAAAGCGCAGAATGCCTTCAGCAAACTGCGGGATGTAGTCCACCAGTTGTCGCTTGGGGAGCCAGGTCTCCGCCCCTGCAGGGAGGTGCACGACGCGGTTGCCAAAGCCCAGATCGTGCAGGACATGCGGGACATGTTCGTCCTGAGAGCGGGTGAAGACATCCACATGCACGCCGCGCATGCCCAGAAAGCGCGTCACCTCGCGGACGTACACGTTCATTCCGCCGGTGTCTTTGCCGCCCAGGGTTGCCAGCGGACAGGTGTGGTAAGAGAGCATGGCAATGTTCATAGGATGTATTTTAATGGGAGTTAAGAAAAAAGGCGCAGGGTGTCTGGCGGGTTGAGTTAAAAAGAAAAAGTCTTTTGGCGATGACCTACTCTCCCAGGGGGTCGCCCCCCA
>NZ_DYHZ01000009.1 GCF_020723905.1 Anaerolinea thermophila | reverse complement strand
GAATATTCGACCTTGCTCCTTTCTCTATTTCACCAACCATTCTTGGGACAAACACACGAATCACCGTTGCAAAAACGCGAGAATCTGACTATAATAGATAACGCAAACGGGCGGTTAGCTCAGTTGGTTAGAGCGTCGCGTTGACATCGCGAAGGTCGTAGGTTCGAGTCCTATATCGCCCACCTGAAAGAACGCGCTGACCGGGACGAGTACCCGGCAATGCCCCGACAGGGACGGATGCCCGCAGACTGAGAGGCATCCGCGGTGGACAGCCGGAGAAAACCACCCGCGAGCGGCTGGCTGAACGGCAAGTGCCCAGTAAGCCCAGACGGATTGCCCCGTTATCGGCGAACCAGAGATGACCGGCTTGACGGTCAAACTGGGTGGAACCGCGTGCAGACGATTGCCCGCCCCAGACCTGGGGCGGGTGTTTTGTTTCCAATCAAGGAGGTTGAAATGCTCTCGAAAGCGCAAGAACGGTATGAGGATACCCACATTTTCCGCGTGCGGCATTCCTGCTCGCACATCATGGCTCAGGCGGTGCTGGAACTTTTCCCCGGCGCCAAGTACGCCATTGGTCCCGCCATTGAAGATGGCTTTTACTACGACTTTGACCTGCCCCGCACCCTCACCCCGGAGGACCTGGAGCACATCGAAAAACGCATGAAGGAAATCATCAAGGGCAACCATGATTTCATCCGCCAGGAAGTCTCCGCCGAGGAAGCGCGTCAGATTTTCAAGGATCAGCCCTATAAACTGGAATTGATTGACGGACTGGAAAAGGGCGAGGTAGACGAAGACGGCAATCCGCTGGAGGAGAAGCCGGTCATCTCCATTTACAAACACGATAAATTTGTGGACCTGTGCCGCGGTCCGCATGTGGCGAATACCCGCGAAATCAACCCCAAAGCCGTCAAACTGATGCAGGTTTCGGGCGCTTACTGGCGCGGTGATGAGCATAACCCCATGCTCCAGCGCATTTACGGCACGGCATGGGAGACGCCCGAGGAACTGGAGCAGTACCTGTGGCGGCTGGAGGAAGCCAGGAAGCGCGATCACCGCAAACTGGGCAAGGAACTGGACATCTATCTCTTTGATGATGAAATTGGTCCCGGCTTGCCGCTGTGGACGCCCCGCGGCGGCGCCATCATCGAAGAAATCGAGAAACTCGCCAAAGAGATGGAATTTAAGTACGGCTACGAGCGTGTGCGCACCCCGCACCTTGCCAAAGAGGACCTCTACCTGCGCAGTGGACACCTGCCCTACTACGCCGAGAGCATGTACCCCCCCATGGAACTGGAGGGCGTGCGTTATTACGTCAAGCCGATGAACTGCCCCATGCACCACAAAATTTTTGCCAGCAAGCCGCGCAGTTACCGCGAACTGCCTGTGCGCCTGGCAGAGTACGGCACCTGCTACCGCTACGAGAAAAGCGGCGAACTCTTCGGGCTGATGCGTGTGCGCTCCATGCAGATGAACGATTCCCACATCTACTGCTCCGAAGAGCAGTTTGAGCAGGAATTCGTCAGCGTCATTCACCTGTATCTGGAATACTTCCGCCTGTTTGGCATTCAGGATTACCTGATGCGCCTGAGCACGCACCATCCCCGCGGACTGGGCAAGAAATACGTCAACAACCCCGAACTGTGGCGCAAGACCGAGGACATGGTGCGCAAGGCGCTGGACAACAACGGCATCCCCTACGTAGAGATTGCCGATGAAGCCGCGTTCTACGGTCCCAAGATTGATGTGCAGGTCAAGAGCGCCATCGGGCGCGAATTTACCCTGGCAACCAATCAGGTGGACTTTGCACAGCCGGAGCGCTTTGACCTGAAGTTCACCAATGAGAAAGGCGAGGAAGAGCGCCCGCTGATCATCCACCGCGCGCCGTTGAGCACGCATGAACGCCTGATCGGCTTCCTGCTGGAGCATTACGCCGGGGCGTTCCCGGTGTGGCTGTCGCCGGAGCAGGTGCGCATCATCCCCATCACCGACGGACAAAACGAGTATGCAAAACAACTGGAACGCCGTCTGCGCGGGCTGGGAGTGCGCGCCACTGCCGATCTCGACTCGGACCGCATGAACGCCAAGATTCGTAAGGCGCAACTGCTGAAGATCCCCTACATGCTGGTGGTGGGCGAGCGCGAAGCGCAGGCCGGGGCGGTTGCCCTGCGGAAGCGCGATGGCGCCCAGCAAACTCTCTCAGCCGATGAATTTGTCGCTCTGCTGCAGGAAAAGATTGCCACCCGCGCCGCCGATCTGTAAACCGGAGGCTGTGATCCCTCGCCCTCCCTCGCGGAGGGCGAGTTTTTTTCTCTGGATGGGCATTCCCCTGCCATTCCCGGGGTTTTTATGCCACAATTAACCCGTCTGTATTTCTGATGTTCTGGAGGCGGATCGCATGGCTCTTCCCAAAGATTATCTGGAGCGGGTGTATGCCGGCGTGCTGGGCAAGATCATCGGCGTGTACCTCGGGCGTCCCTTTGAGGGCTGGACGTATGACCAGATTCTCAACCGTCTGGGCGAGATTCACTACTACGTACACGACCGCCTGGGCGTTCCACTGGTGGTCACCGATGACGATATTTCCGGAACCTTCACTTTTCTGCGCGCCCTGCCCGACTGTGGCAATACCTTTGACCTGACCGCGGAGCAGATTGGACAGGCCTGGCTGAACTATCTGGTGGAGAACCGCACCGTGCTGTGGTGGGGTGGAATGGGCAACTCCACCGAGCACACCGCCTACCTGCGGCTGAAACACGGCATTCCTGCGCCGCGTTCCGGCTCCATGGCGTTGAACGGCAAAGTGGTTGCCGAGCAGATTGGCGCGCAGATTTTCATTGACGGCTGGGCGATGGTCTGCCCGGGTGAACCCGACCGTGCCGCAGAACTGGCGCGCCGTGCCGCACAGGTGAGCCACGACGGCGAAGCCGTCTTTGCCGCGCAGGTGCTGGCGGCGATGGAAGCACTTGCTTTTGTCGAGGCGGACCTTAATCGTCTGCTGGATGAAGCCGTGCGCCTCATTTCCGCCGATTCCCTCATCTACCGCCTGATTGCCGACCTGCGCAACCAGCGCGCCCGCACCGACGACTGGCACGAAACGCTGGACTTCATCTTTCAGCATTACGGCTATGACCGCTACGGCGGCAACTGCCATGTTGTTCCCAACCATGCCCTCATTCATCTGGGCTTGCTGTATGGCGGGGATGATTTCCAGCGCACGCTGAGCATTGTCAATACCGCCGGATGGGATACCGATTGCAATTCGGGCAATGCGGGCTGTCTGATGGGCATCAAGAACGGGCTGGCGGGCATAGATGCCGGTCCCGACTGGCGCACCCCGGTTGCCGATGCCCTCTACCTGCCCACCGCCGAGGGCGGTTCGTGCGTCACCGATGCACTTCAGGTGGCGCAGTGGGTGGCGGGGATTGGCTGTGCCCTGCATGGCGAACCGGCTCCCCGCCTTAAGGACGGGGTGCGGTTTTCCTTTGACCTGCCGGGCGCCGTCCAGGGCTTTGTCCCGCTGGAAGGCGCGCCGGTGCGGGTTGAGAACGTCAGCGGGCACAGTCAGCGCGGGACGCGTGCGCTGGCGATTCACTACGCTCATGTGGCGCCGGGGGTGCCGGCGCGGGTGGCGACCGCCACCTTCCTGCGTCCGGATGCTTTCCAGATGAAAACCTACGACCTTTTTGGCTGTCCCACCCTGTATCCGGGGCAGGTGGTGGCCGCTGAAGTCTGCGCCGCAGAGGACAACCCCGCTCTGGCACAGATGCGCCTGTTTATCGAAGTGTACGATGAGGAAGATCGCCTTGCCGCCATCCCCGGTGGGGTGGAGAGTCTGGCGCCCGGCGAGCGCCGTCTGCTGACCTGGCGCATCCCCGACACGCAGGCACGTCCCATTGCCCGCATCGGACTGGAAGTGCTGGACAGTGCCCGCACCGCTGGAACACTGTACCTCGACTGGCTGGACTGGCAGGGTGAGCCGCAGGTGTGCCTTACCCGACCCGAGCGGCGCGGTCAGGCATGGCAACTGGCATGGGTCAACGCGGTGAGTCATCTGGAGACGGGCAATGAACCCCTGCGCCTGATTCAGGACGAGGGGCGCGGCATGCTGGCGCAGGGCACGCTGGACTGGCGCAACATCGAGGCGCAGGCGCCCTGTACCCCACATCTGGCACGGGCGTTTGGGCTGGCGGTGCGCGTGCAGGGGCTGGAGCGTTACTATGCCCTGTTGCTGGAGCATCCCGGCACGGCGCGGCTGATCTGCCGCTGGTACGGCAGAGACGAAGTGCTTGCCGAGACGCCGCTGACCTGGGAGTGGGGGCAGACGCTCACCCTTTCCCTGCGTGCCAAAGGTGACTGCCTCACCGCCTGGGTGGATGGCGTACAGATTTTACAGGCGGAAGATGCCCGGCTGTCCGGCGGCGCGGTAGGATTCATCATCGAAGAAGGACGGCTGGGGGTAGATGGGGTGTGCGTGCGCCCGGCGTGAGAGCGATCATTCTCCCTGTCCCGAATCCCCCCTAAATATGCTAAACTAATAACGATGAAATCCCTGCGCTGGTTGAACGCAGTGATTGGGGTGTTCCTGCTGGTGATGGCAGGCGCCCCGGTTCTGCCTGCCCGCGCGGAAGAATTCCCCCCCGATGAGCCGGAGCGTAAAGCCACCCTCACTGTGAATTTCACCCGCCATTTCTGGTGGCTGGCAGAATGGGAAGGCAACGAGGTGGTTTGCCGCCTGGCGGTGGAGCATGAGGGCATCCCCACCTATAACGAAATTGAAGGACTGTGCGGCAAAAAGGTCGCTCAGCGCTGGCTGGAAAGCAAACCCTGCAATCTGGCGGAGACCCCCGCCGCGCGTTGTCCGGGGCTGTATGCGCTGGAAATTGGCTCCGAGCCTGCCAGCCGCGAGGTGGAGGTCATCCTGCCCCTGCCTTCGGTGTGGATTCATCTGGAAGACTGCGGGGCTCTGCCGGGCGAGCGCGCCTGTACACGCATGCCTACCCTTCTGCTGGAAGGGCGCGAACCCCTGCCCAACGAGACCATTTTGAGCATTCAGGGCACCTTCAACGGCGAAGCGTTCACCTGCGCCGGCAGTGAGTGCCGCCTGCCGCTTCAGCCTACCGGTCAGGACGGCGCGGTGATGGAGTTCTGGGCGGATTCGTCCTTTGGCGATTCCAGCGAACATTACACTGCCCGTGTGCGCGTCCTGCCGTGGGGTGATTTCATGGACCCGGACGGCGGCGGGCGCGATTCCCGCATGTGGTACGTGGACATCCTCTCCACGCAGTACACGGAGGGTGAGATTGCCGCCTGCGCCTTCACCTGGCAGTCCTTCCCCGATGTCAATGGACCACCGGTGTGGCTTTCCACGCCGCCGCGCATCGAAGACCTGCGCACCGATACCGGCTTTTACTACCTCGCCGGGGCGCTCATCCAGAACGGTCTGGTGGATACCAGCGCCTGTCTGGATGGCGGGTTGACGGCGGCAAACGTTGCCTCTGCCTGCGGGGTGGAAGCGGCGCGCCCTCTGCTCACCGAATGGCAAAACCGCTTTGATGACGAGATCTGGCAGGCATCGCAGGAAACCGGCGTGCCTGCACGTCTGCTGAAGAACGTCTTTGCCCGTGAAAGTCAACTCTGGCCCGGCGTGTTTCATACCACGAAAGAAGCCGGGCTGGGACAGTTGACCGAAAAAGGCGCCGATACCATCCTGTTGTGGAATCCGGAGTTCTTCCGCCAGTTCTGCCCGCTGGTTCTGCATCAAAGCACCTGTGATCTGGGCTTTGGTAATCTGAAAGACAACGAGCAAGCCCTGTTGCGCGGTGCGCTGGTGCGCAGGGTCAACGCCTCCTGTCCCGATTGTCCTACCGGCATTGACATCTCCGGGGCGCAGTACAGTGTGCGCGTCTTTGCGGAGGGCTTGCTGGCAAACTGTGAGCAGACCGGGCGCATCCTGACCAACCTGACCGGTATGGAGCCGGGGCGCCTCAGCCGGTACGAGGACCTGTGGCGTTTTACGCTGGTCAATTACAACGCCGGAGCGGGCTGTCTCTCCACCGCCGCGCGGCGCGTGCTCAACAACGGCGATGCGCTGACGTGGGAGAACCTTGCCGCTCAACTGGATCCTGCCTGTCAGGGGGCAATTGGTTACGTGGAGGACATCACCGGGGAGCGGCGCGTTCTGCCCACACCCACCCCCTGGCTGGGTGGCGCTCCCGTGCAGGTGACCCCGCCGCGAGTGCTGTCAACTCCAACGCCTGCGCCGCTGTTCCCCACCGTGACCCCCACGGCGCAGGCTACCGCTACTCCGTCTAACGGAGCGCCCACTCCAACCCCCGAGGTTTACCTGCCACCGTAAAAGGATCTCCGTCTTGCCAGTCGGGGAAGGTGTTTCTGCGTACTCGATGGGGGCTTCTTACAGGAAATGAGCAGGGCGCTGGCGCAACGGCGTCCCGGTGAGCCTTCTGGCAGGGTGCAACCGGTACAGTGCCTGGAGCGTTGCCCGGGTTTCTGGAACCCCATCACAGGAAAAAATGTGACGGATGTCACTTTGTCTGACAATTGACTTTTTGTATAAACCTCGTTAAACTGAAGGTAATCCTGAATTTGTCTAATCAATCTTTCAAAATCTTATGACCACCCTGCTGGTAAAAAACATCTCGTTCCTCGTGACTATGGACGATGCCCGAAGGGAAATCGTCAACGGCGCGCTGTTTGCCCGCAACGGCATCATTGAGCAGGTCGGGCAAACGGCTGACCTGCCCGCCACTGCTGATCGAGTGCTGGATCTGAGCGGTTATATTGTCTTTCCCGGGCTGATCAACACCCATCACCATTTCTACCAGACCCTCACCCGCGTGGTGCCGGCGGCGCAGGACGCCAACCTGTTTAACTGGCTGAAGACGCTCTACCCCATCTGGGCGCGCCTCACCCCTGAAGACATTTTCATCTCCACCCAGACCGCGCTGGCGGAACTGGCGCTTTCGGGATGCACCACCGCCTCCGATCATCTCTACCTGTACCCCAACGGATCGCGGCTGGATGATGAGATTGCCGCGGCGCGCGAAGTGGGCTTGCGCCTGCACGCCTCGCGCGGCTCGATGAGTCTGGGCGAGAGCAAGGGCGGTTTACCCCCCGACAGTGTGGTGGACAGCGAAGAGCACATCCTGCGCGATTCTCAGCGCCTGATTGAACAGTATCACGATCCCCGACCGGGCTCGATGGTGCAAATTGTCCTGGCGCCGTGTTCGCCCTTCTCCGTCACCGCAGATTTGATGCGCGAGAGCGCGGTGCTGGCGCGTCAGTACGGGGTGCATCTGCACACCCATCTGGCGGAGACGCAGGATGAAGAGGTGTTTTGCCTGCAAAAGTTCGGCATGCGCCCGGTGGCGTACATGGAATCGCTCGGCTGGGTGGGTGAAGATGTGTGGTTTGCCCATGCCGTTCACGTCAACCCCGCAGAGGTTGACGTCTTTGCGCACACCGGTTGCGGTGTGGCGCACTGTCCCTCTTCCAACATGCGCCTTGCCAGCGGTATTGCCCCGGTGATGTCTTACTTGAAGGCAGGGGTGCATGTCGGGCTGGGCGTGGATGGTTCGGCGTCCAACGATGGCTCGCACATGCTGGAAGAAGTGCGTCAAGCCATGCTGCTGGCGCGCCTTTCGGCAGGCTTGCAGGGTGCTTCGCTCTCCGGCGAGGATGCCCCTCCGCTGATGACTGCGCGCCAGGCGCTGGAACTGGGTACCCGCGGCGGCGCGGCGGTGCTGGGACGTACCGATATTGGCGCGCTGGAAGCGGGAAAGTGCTGTGACTTTGCCGCCATCCGTCTGGAACGCCTGCCGTATGCCGGGGCATTGCACGACCCCGTTGCCGCGCTGGCGTTCTGCGCTCCGCAAACGGTGGATATCCTCTCGGTGGGCGGCAATCTGGTGGTTGAGGATGGGCAGTTGCGCACGGTGGACCTCCCGCGGCTGGTGGAGCGGCACAACCGCGCCGCCCGGCGACTGGTTTCCGGCGAGGCGTGATTTTCAAACCCCAAAGGCATTCCCTTTGGGGTTTCTTTCAACCAGAAGGGTAGAAAGGCAGGTGGAACGAATGGGTCAGTCCTTTCGCTTAATCAGCACCCGCACGCTGGTGGATTGCGCCATGGGGCGCGTTCCGGCGGATCGGGTCATTCGCAATGCCCGCTGGGTAAGCGTGCAGAGCGGCGAAATCCTGCCCCAGACGGAAGTCGCCATCAAAGAGGGGCGCATTGCCGCAGTGGGCGAAGATGTGCATCAGACCATCGGTCCGCATACGCAGGTGCTGGATGCGCAGGGGCGCTATCTGGTGCCGGGTTTGCTGGATGCTCACATGCACGTGGAATCGGGCATGCTTTCGGTGGCTCAGTTCGTGCGCGCCGTTTTGCCGCACGGCACCACCGGCATGTTTATTGATCCGCATGAGATTGCCAACGTGCTGGGCTTGCGCGGGGTGCGTCTGATGCTGGATGAAGCCCTGCTCCAGCCCATCCATGTCTTTGTGCAGGTGCCGTCCTGTGTGCCTTCTGCCCCGGGACTGGAGACAGCGGGCGCTGTTCTGGGCGCAGAGGAAATCCGCGAAGCCCTCTCGTGGGAGGGAATCATCGGACTGGGCGAGATGATGAATTACCCCGGCGTGCAGTACTGCGATTCAGACGTGCATGCCAAACTGGAAGCCACCCGCGAATCTGGCAAAGTGATTGGCGGACACTACCCCTCTCCCCTGCTCAACCACGAGTTTGCCGCCTACGCCGCGGGCGGCGCCATGGACGACCACGAGGGCACCCGCCTGGAGGATGCACTGGCGAGGGTGCGCAACGGCATGCGCGCCATGCTCAGGTTTGGCTCGGCGTGGCACGATGTCAAAGAGCAGGTGCGCGCCATCACCGAGATGAACCTTGACCCGCGCTATTTCCTGCTCTGCACCGATGATTCCCACTCCGCCACGCTCATCCAGGAAGGACACATGGACCGCGTTCTGCGCCATGCCATCGCTCAGGGTTTGCCTCCCATGACCGCCATTCAGATGGCGACCATCAACACTGCCGAGCATTTTGGGGTCAGCCGCGAAATTGGCATGATTGCCCCCGGACGCTGGGCAGATATGCTGCTGGTCAGCGATCTGGTCAACTTCACCGTGGAGATGGTCATTGCCAGAGGTCAGGTGGTGGCAGAGGATGGCAAACTGCTGGTTGATCCGCCTGCCCTGCACTACCCCGACTGGGCATTGCGCACCGTGCACCTGCCGCGCGCGCTTACTGCGGCAGATTTCCGCCTGCCCGCCGACGACAGCCGTACCATCGCCAACGTCATCGGTGTCATTGAGAATCAAGCCCCAACCCGCCACCTGCACATGAATGTGCGACCGGTCAACGGCGAAATTCAGGTGGATATGAGCCGCGATCTGGCAAAAGTGGCTCTGGTGGAGCGTCATCAGCCTACCGGTAAAGTGCAGGTGGGACTGGTGCACGGCTTTGGCTTTACCCAGCCGTGCGGTATTGCCTCAACGGTTGCACACGACAGCCATCAGATGATTGTCATCGGCACAGATGAAGAGGATATGGCGCGTGCCGCCAACCGACTGATGCAGACCGGTGGGGGGCAGGTGGTCATTTCGCGGGGAGACATTCTCGGCGAGGTGCAACTGCCCATTGCCGGGCTGATCTCCAACGCGCCTGCCGAGCAGGTTGCCCGCCAGGCAGAGAGTGTGCTGGAGGGCTTTCGCGCCTGTGGGTGTCGTTTGAACAACCCCAACATGCAGATGAGTTTGCTGGGGCTGGTGGTCATTCCTGAACTGCGCATTTCCGATCTGGGGCTGGTAGATGTGCGCCGCTTCCAGATCATTGATGTGCTGGAATAACTGAAAAGGGGACTGGAGAAAGAATCATGGAACAGAATGGGAAAAGCACCCATCCGTATGAGCGCCTGCAGGATCAACTGGCACAGTTAATTGCCGCCACCCCACCGGGTGGGCGCCTGCCTGCCGAACCTGAACTGGCGAAGCAGTTGAACGTCTCGCGCGCTACCCTGCGGGAAGCCATGCGCTCGTTTGAAGGGCAGGGACTGATTCGCCGCCGTCAGGGCGTGGGAACTTTCGTAGTCGGTCAGCCGTCCGTGATCGAGACCGGACTGGAAGTGCTGGAAAGCATTGAGACGCTGGCTCACCGCATGGGGATGGATGTTTCCATGGGCGACCTGAACATCCGCGAGGTAAACGCCAATCCGGAGGAAGCGGCCCTGTTTGACGTGCCGCAGGGCACGCCGCTGGTGCAGGTGCGCCGCACCATTCATACTGCCGGGCGTCCGGTTGCCTATCTGGTGGATATTCTGCCGGAGGATGTGCTCACCCCGCAGGATCTGGAGCGCGGTTTCACCGGCTCGGTGCTGGATTTGCTCTTGCGGCGCGGCTCGCCCATGCTCACCCGCTCGGTGGCGGAGATTCAGGCCGTAGCCGCCGATGCCAAGGTTGCCCGCTGGCTGGAAATTCAGCGCGGTGATGTCCTGCTCATGTTTAAAGCCCGTCTTTACAGCGCCGAAGAGCGCATGATTGATCTTTCCTACAGTTACTTCCTGCCCGGCTACTTTCGCTTTCAGGTGGTCAGACGGGTGGGCAGTTGAACGTTTCAAAGGAGTGATATGGTAGACTCTCACATTGTGCAAACCATTCAGGAACGTGTGCGTCAGTCGGAAGAGGAGATCATCCGCTTCCTGCGCGAAATTTGCGCCATTCCGAGCATGGAATCGCAAATTGGACCCGTTGGCGAACGCATCGGCGCAGAAATGCGCAAACTGGGCTTTGACGAGGTGCGCTTTGATAAGATGGGCAACATCCTTGGGCGCATCGGCAACGGTCCAAAGGTGATGGTGTACGACTCGCACATTGACACCGTGGGCGTGGGCGACCCCGCCGAATGGCCCTATGACCCCTTCGAGGGCAAAATTGAAAACGGGTGCCTGTACGCGCGCGGTGCAGTGGATGAGAAAGGCAGTACCCCCGGCATGGTGTACGGGCTGGCAATTGCCCGCGATCTGGGCTTGCTGGAGGGTTGGACGGTGTACTACTTTGGCAACATGGAAGAGTGGTGCGATGGCATTGCTCCCAATTCCTTCGTCGAGGTGGACCCCGCCGTGCGCCCCGATTTTGTCGTCATTGGCGAACCCACCATGATGAAGGTGTACCGCGGGCACAAGGGACGCCTGGAGTTCAAGGTGACGGCGCGCGGCAAGAGCGCACACGCCGCATCCAACCATCTGGGTGATAATGCCATCTACAAACTTCTTCCGGTCATTGCCGGTATTCGGGATCTGGAGCCTTCGCTGGGCGATCATCCCTTCCTTGGACACGGTAAGATCACTGTGACGGATATGAAGGTGCGCACTGCCAGCATCAACGCCGTGCCGGATGAAGCGGTGATTTTCATTGACCGGCGCATGACCTTTGGCGAGACCAAAGAGCAGGTCATTGAACAGGTGCGCGCGCTCATCCCCGAAAAGGACCGTGAGTCCATTACCATTGAGGAACTGTTCTACGACGAACCCTCCTACACGGGCTTTGTCTTCCCGGTGGATAAGTACTTCCCCGCCTGGGCGCTGGAGGAGGATCATCCTCTGGTGCAGGCAGGACAGAAGACC
The DNA here is from genome assembly GCF_020723905.1 of Anaerolinea thermophila. GTDB lineage: Bacteria > Chloroflexota > Anaerolineae > Anaerolineales > Anaerolineaceae > Anaerolinea > Anaerolinea thermophila_A. The sequence continues at coordinate 149,126 of NZ_DYHZ01000009.1, read as the reverse complement.
CGCGCCGCCATCGGCTTGCCCGAGGCGCCTTCGGGAAAATGGGATTTCAGCACCAATGGCATCTACTGGGCGGGCAAGGCGGGCATTCCCAGCATTGGCTTTGGTCCCGGCGATGAGCGTCTGGCTCATGCCATGGCGGAGCACGTCCCGCTGGCAGAGGTGGTCAAAGCCACCGAGTTCTACGCTCTTCTGCCGCGCATCATCCAAGAAACAATGTAAATTCATTTTTTCACAGGAGGATTTTGTTATGCAAACCAACCTAAGAGGACGCGACTTCATCGGAGACCTGGATTTTTCCAAAGAGGAAGTCGAAACCGTGCTGGAAGTGGCATGGGATCTGAAACGCAAGCGCGCGCTCGGAGAACCCCATCCCCTTCTGCGCGATAAAACTCTTGCCATGCTGTTCTTCTTCACCAGCACGCGTACCCGCGGCTCGTTTGAAGCCGGTATGGCGCAACTGGGCGGGCACGCCGCTTTCATCGACTCGGACACCACCCAGATTGCCCACGGCGATACCGCTAAGGAAATCGGCGAGATTTTCGGGCGTTACTTCGACGGCATTGCCATCCGCCAGTGCGACTGGCAGTTCGGCAATCAATACATTAACGAGGTTGCCCGCTACTCCCGCGTTCCTGTGCTGAACATGCAGTGCGATGTGTATCATCCCTTCCAGTGTCTGGCTGATTTAATGACCATCATGGAGAAAAAAGGACGCGACCTGCGCCGCCGCAAGATTGTCGTCTCGTGGGCGTATGCCGCTTCCTACAGCAAGCCCATTTCTGTTCCGCAGTCACTCATCCTGCAGTTGACCCGCTTCGGCGCCGATGTGGTGCTGGCGCATCCCCCGGAGTTTAAACTCATGCCCGAAATCGTTGAGATGGCGCGCGAGAACGCCCGCAAATACCACTCCGGCTTCGAAATCGTCCACGATATGGACGAAGCCTTCAAAGATGCCGATGTGGTTTATCCCAAGTCGTGGGGTCCGCTGGTGACCACCACCGATAAGAACGAGGGCAAGGCGCTCATCGAAAAGTACCGCGACTGGATTACGGACCAGCGCCGTATGGACCTGACCAAAGAGGACAGCATCTACATGCACTGCCTGCCCGCCGATCGCAACCTGGAAGTGACCGATGAGGTTATTGACGGTCCGCACTCGGTGGTGTACGATGAGGCGGAAAACCGCCTGCACGTTCAGAAAGCCGTCATGGCTTTGACCATGTCGTAAGATGTTCAATCTTAAAATTTTCAATGGGTGAGGAGTGAAGATGTCCAGAAAGAAAACCGCAGTCATTGCCATTGGTGGAAACTCGTTGATTAAAGACAACGCCCACCAGAAAATCGAAGATCAGTATCAAGCCGCCAAAGAGACCTGCTACCACATTGCTGATATGATCGAAGCGGGTTGGAACGTTGCCATCGGTCATGGGAATGGTCCGCAGGTGGGGTTGATTCTGCGCCAGTCGGAGGTTGCCGCCAAGGTGGAAAACCTGCCCGAGACGCCGCTGGATGTGTGCGGCGCCGAGAGCCAGGGCTTGATCGGCTACCTGCTCCAGCAGAACCTGCAGAACGAACTGTTCCGCCGCAAGATTCACCAGAACGTAGCCACAGTGATCACGCAGGTGCTGGTGGACAAAAACGACCCCGCCTTCCTGCATCCCACCAAACCGATTGGCGGGTTCATGACCGAGGAAGAAGCCAAACGCAAAGCCGAAGAACTGGGCTGGACGGTGGTGGAAGATGCCGGGCGCGGCTGGCGGCGCGTGGTGGCGTCTCCCGATCCCAAAGAGGTGGTGGAACTGGATACCATTAAAGCCCTGATTGAGGCGGGTGTGATCGTCATCACCGTGGGCGGTGGCGGCATCCCCGTCATTGACAAAGGCGACGGCGATTATGTGGGCGTTGCCGCGGTCATTGACAAGGACTATGCCTCCAGCCTGCTGGCGCAGGAAATCAACGCGGATATCTTCATCATCTCCACCGCGGTGGAGAAGGTGGCGCTGAACTATGGTAAGCCCAACGAAAAACTCATTGATCGCATGACGGTAGCCGAAGCCAAACAATATATTCAGGAAGGGCACTTTGCCAAAGGCTCCATGCTCCCCAAGGTGCAGGCTTGCATCCGCTATCTGGAGGCGGGCGGTAAAGAAGCCCTCATCACCAGCCCGGAGAACATCGGGCGCGCTCTGCGCGGCGAAACCGGTACCTGGATTGTGCCGTAACGTTTCTGGAAAACGGTTTTTTCATCAACAACCTGCCCACAAGGCAGGTTGTTTGTTTTTATAAAGCGAGCGCTTTCTCGCTTTCCGCGGGTTCTGACCGGATTTCCACACCCGCGCGGGAGAGATGGCGGTGCAGAAAGGAGCCCATCTGACGCAGAGAGCGCCACGACTCCGGCACGCGCAGGGTGAACAGTTGAAAAACGTGCCACATGCCTTCCCAGATGACCAGTTCGGCGTTCACCCCGTCTTCGATCAGGCGGTCAACCAGGCGGGTAGAATCGGTGAAGAGCAGTTCCTCGGTGCCAACATGCACGAGGATGGGGGGTAAGCCGTGAAAATCGCCGTACAGTGGCGAAGCGTAAGGATGGCGCGGGTCAAGATCGCGCAAGTACAGGCGGGCGGCAACCGGCAGGTCGCCGGGATGGATGAGCGGGTCGCGGGTTTCGTGCGTCTTGACCGAATCGCCCACTCCTGTCAGATCCGTCCACGGCGACATCAGCGCCGCGGCGGCGGGCAGAGGCTCGCCGCGGTCGCGCAGTGCCAGCAGGGTTGCCATTGCCAGCCCCCCGCCTGCCGAATCACCGGCAAAAGCGATTTTGTGAGGCGGGTACCCCAGCCGTTGAAGGTGATGATAGGCGGCAAGGGCGTCTTCCAGCGCGGCGGGGAAGGGGTGCTCGGGCGCAAGGCGGTAATCCACCACCAGGGCGCGGGTGCGCGCAAACAGGGAGAGGTAGCCCGCCATCTCGCGGTGGGTGCGGGGGGAGCCGACTGTGTAAGCCCCGCCGTGCAGGTAGAGAATGACCTGATCGGGGGTGTTGCGTTCGGGAATGAGCCACTCGGCGCGTGGACCACCTGCGGCGGCAAAGCCGATGCGCACACCGGGCGGAGTGTGCAGCAAAAGCCGGGCGTAAAACTCCAGAACGTCTCTTTGCTGGTGAATGCTCCAGTTACTGTGTGGGACGAAAGGAAACAGGCGCAGAACGCCCAGAAACAATTGACTGACAAAACTCATTATAAGACCTTTTCAAAAGAATGAAGAATGTTATTCTTCCAGTAAATTAATTTCTTGTACGCTTTTATAAAGATTTTTCCATGAATTTTGTTTTATCCGGAATTTTGTTCCATGATTATGTCCTGTGCGAGCATCAAAGTCCACAAATACCAACCCCATTTCAATACAGTTTAAGAATCTTTCAAAATCGAATCCAGATAAGACAAACAATTTTTTGTACAGAAAAAATTCATGCCTATTTTCTATTTTTGACTCAGCAATTACATAGAAACAATTCTTAATTTTAGAACCAATTGCATACTCTAAGTCTTGAAATCCCCAGTATGGTTCAGGGCATAGAGAATCAGGTACCGAATTTGCCCACTCTTTTATAGAAGGGTCGCTTGCATCTATATGATCTTTAGAAAAAGTAAAGCGAAGTTTTCTCGCATTTCGGTCTAGAACTAATTTGAAACCTCTATTTGTGTAATGAATAGCATCTGTAGTTGAACGAAAACTTTTTTCATCATTAGGGTATTTTTTCCCTGCTTCTTTATGTCTCCATCCAAAATTCGGAAGTAATATACATGAAACAATTTGCAAAGCAGTTGGGGAAGGTTCTAAATGTTTGAGAGTAATTAGGGAAGATGTATGTTCTCTTTGTCCCTTCAACTCCCATTCTTGTGCATTTGGAATTGGCAGATTGTTTTCTGATAATCCCAGTAAACATTCCAAAGTATTTCCTACAGCGCCATCATTTCTTCGCTCTATAGTTTGTTTTACACTTTTTTTCCAGCCTTCTCTACTGATTTGATGAATTTTTTCTATTAAATCTTCTTTAGTAAATGTTATCATTGTGAAGGTCTCCAGAAATCAAGCAGATATTCAAATGTAGTTCCCATTGTGATGTAATTACTGGGCCAGCCGAAAATTCCGATTTTGTTAACAATGTTTGTCCGATCCCAAATGATTATATTCCTCAGCTCATAACCTCTTTGTCTTAACTCTTCAATGAGAGAAACGTGGATGGTAATTCTTTTATCTTCCCACCACATATCGGGAACGTTGATTACGCAATGCCCTCTAGGTTTTAACAAAGGGAGTAACTTCTCAAAAATTTCACCCATTGCTCTAGTATACTCCTCAAGAGGCATTGTTCCTAAATCGGAAGGATCTTGGGAATATTGTTCAATTTTCCCAAACTGTTCATTCTTTCTATCACGTCTCGATTTATTAAGACGTTTTCGATTCAGCAAATTTGCATAAGGGGGAGATGTCCATATTAGACTTACCATTTCGGGTTCAAGGTAATTAGGAATATTTCTGGCATCATCATGAATTGCTACCTGTTGGGCGTTATTGAAAAGGTTATTAGTTGCTAATCGCTCAGCACATAAATCAATATATTTTTCTTGAAGGTCAAAACCTACAGCGTTTCGATTAAGATCCCTTGCTGCAACCAAAGTAGTTCCACTTCCGACAAACGGATCTAGAACCAATTCTCCTTCATGGGTAAATAAGCTGATCACTTTTTTTGAGAGAGAAATTGGAAAAGTTGCAGGGTGAATACTTTTATCACGAATATCTCTCCCTTCGTAATTAAACTGCCAAACTCCTAGTTGACACTTGATCCATTCTTTAGCTGATAGGCAACTTAAGTGATTAGGAGGACATGAACAGGTTCTTGTATACCCAATAGATAGTTTTGTTCGATAAAGAGTTTGGGCTTCTTTTACTTTCAAAGGAAGAGAAATTCCGGTGTATGTATCATTCATAAGGTTGACTCCAGACTATGGGAAACAATAATTTAAATATGGTGAAATAAATTATACTGTCTTTCATAAAATTGTTTTGAATGATTCTGCGTAAGATGCTCAGCCAAACCAGCCGCCGCGGAAAATGTACACTGCCGCACTGCCTGCCAGCAGGATGATGAGCGCCGCCCACATGCGCTGAAGCCGCCGCTCGCTGAAAAACATTATCCAGATCAGTCCGCCCAGCGTTATGGCAATGGCGGCGTAACCAAGAATCAAGAAAAACAACATTGCCGCCGGGGAAGTGCCCGCCAGCAGACGGAAGAAGGTCATCAAAATATGTCCCACCCCGTTGGCGAGGTAGGTGGTCAGGAAAAAACGCGCTCCCACGGGCAGATACTGCCGCCACATCAGGGTGGTGATGAGAATTGCCAGAAGCAGGGCGATGGCGGTGTCCAGACCGGAGAGTTTACCCTCGCTGAGCATGCTGGCGAATTCCGTTGCCGCCCAGGCGACCAGCCCGCCTGCCATCCCGTACCATCCCCGTGTGGTTTCAGCAGAGCGGGTATTCAGTCCCCGCTGAAAACTGTACACGGCTACCGCGATGAGCGCCAGCGCGTACACCATCAGCCCCGGTCCGCCAGAGCGGTGGTAGAGGATGCCCATGGGAAGCAGAATCGTCTGCCACAATAGGTACAGGACGATGACCGGCAGAATGCCATCGAAGAACTTGCTGGCGAGATCCCGCTTCCAGTGCATGGCTTATAACCTCCGAATCACCGGTTTGAACAGGGCTACCCAGCCGCCGTACAGCAGAGAAAGCAGAGCGCCCATGCCCAGCGCCAGCGGTGCACCGATCCAGTCGGCAACGTATCCTGCCTGAAGCGCGCCCAGACGCATGAAAGCCTGAATGGTCATGGTGTAGAACCCCATCACCCGTCCGCGCACCTCGTCCGGGGCGGTCATTTGAATAAGGGTGTTCGCCAGAGCGTTCTGCAGGACGAACATCCAGCCAGCCGCCATCATCATGAAGAGGCTAAAAAGAAACGAACGGGAAACTGCCACGAAGAGCAATGCCAGCGGAAAGCCCAGGTTGCCCAGCGTCAGCCAGCGCCCGCGGTGACTCTCAGCGGGCAGGGATGCCACAAACAGCGCCCCCAGCACTGCACCGACCCCCACAGCGGTGAGCAACATGCCTAACGGCAGGGCTTGCGGAGACTGACAGGAAAACAGGCGGGCAGGTCCTTCGCACACCCGGGCAATTACCGGCTGGGCGCTTGCACTGAGCACGTCCTGAGCGAAGACCGGCATGAGGGTGTTGTAGGGCATGGAAAGGAAGGCGCTCACAGCCACCAGGCTCATCAAGAGCAACTGCACCGGTTTGCTGATCACATAGCGCAGTCCTTCCAGGATGTGACGAACCGTGCTGTGCGCCTGCGGGGGGCGAGAGGATTGCGGCAGGTTGCGCATGGAGAGCAAAGCCAGAATTACCGGCACGAAGGTGAGGGCGTTGAAGAAAAAGGCAGGTCCCTCGCCAATTGCCGCCACTACCAGCCCTGCCAGTGCCGGTCCCAGGGCGCGGGCAAGGTTGAACATGGCGGAGTTCAAGCCAATGGCGTTGGTGAGGTCCTCTTTGCCCTCAACCATATCCACAGTGAAGGCTTGCCGGGCAGGTAGATCCACGGCATTCACCGCCGCCAGCAGAAGCGAAAGGGCGTAAATGTGCCATACCTGCACCCTGCCGCTCCAGGTGAGCCACGAGAGCAGAAGCGCCTGTGCCATCATGACCACCTGTGCCCAGAGGATGACATCCCGTTTGGGAAAGCGGTCGGTGAGCGAGCCGCCCCACAGCGAAAAGGGGATAAGCGGGATCAGACCGATGAAACTGATCAATCCCAGCGCCGCCGCCGAACCGGTGAGACGGTACACCAGGACCTGTTGCGCCATGGTCTGCATCCATGTGCCGCTGAGGGAGATGGTCTGTCCTGCAAACCAGACGCGGTAGTTGTAATGACGCAATGCCCGAAAAGTGTTGGGAATGCGCGAGGCAGGTTTTGGGGTGGTAAGTGTGGACCGCATTGTTTGAATCCCCTCAATGAGATACGGTCATTATATCCTGCTTCTCCGGATGGGCAAAAGATAAAACCGGGCAGGCGTGCCCGGCTTTATCTTCATAGAGTGGAGATGGAAAACCCTCAGGGGCGTTTTACCACAGAGAAACTGCTCAAAGTTCCGGTGTCGAAGCCGCGTTCCTGCAAGTGCTGAACAATGAGGCGGAAGGCTTCTTCCTCTGGAATGGGCGTACAGGGCGCGGTGCCATCTGGAATCTGCCCCGTCTCCCAGATTCGAGAATTCAGTTTTAACCGATACCACTGATTACAGGAGACCACCGACACGAACCCGAAATTATAAAAAGGAGGCTTGACGGTCTCTTCTACCAGAAAGCCGTTTTCGGTCTTCACGGTATCGCCCACGCCGGTACCGAAAATGGGACGCTTACCCGGGTCGGCGCGCAAAACCGACTGACCTTCCATCCATTCGGGGATAGGGATGCTTAGATACTCCAGCAGGGTAGGGGCAAGGTCAATGTTCTGCACTTCCTGCTGAATGCGCCGCGCATAGGCGTCTTCGGGAAAGTGGATAATCCACGGCAGGCGCGCCAGATTGTTGAAGATGAAGCCGTGATCGCTGGCAATGACCAGCACGGTTTGATCTGCCAGCCCATGGGCTTCCAGTGTGTCAAGAATTTGTCCCAGTGCCTGATCGAATTCCAGGATTTTATCGTCGTAGAAATCGGGGTTGAACTCGCCCTGTTGATCCACGCTCTGTCCCTGAGAAAAGACCTGCACGCGGGGGTAAAACTTGCGTCCCAGCGGGTGGGTACCCATCCAGTGCAGGTGGGCAAAGACGGGTTTATCTGAGGTGGTCAGCGTATCCAGAACCTGTTTGAGGTTTTCTTCATCGCGGTACTCAAATGGAAGCGCCTGCGGGTTGGTGGGTAAAAGCAGGCGGTAGTTGGTCATGGTCTTCAGGAAGAAGATGTGGCGAAGCCGGTCAGCGATGCGCTTGAGGAGTTCGTACAGGTAGCCCGCGCTGGCTTCATCGAAGATGGTTTGCAGGCGGGTGAGGAAGGTGCTTTGTCGAAAAACCGTCCCGTTGGCTACGTCGAACCCCGACTGGATGTTAAGGGTATAGGCATCCACAAAGTAGGGAAAGGAATATTGAACACTCGTATACCCATACGTTTTGAGGATATAGGGCAGGTGCTGGAAAGCGTTCTCGCCTTTGAGGGTATCCGGCGGGTAAAGCAAGCGATTGGTGGTGGGGTATTTGCCGGTGAGAATGGCAACCACCCCGCCAGCAGTGTTGGCGGAGTTGGAATAGGCATTTTCGCCCACCAGTGAGCGTTCTGCCAGTTGTCGCAGACGAGGGGTGGTGTCCCGCTCGTACCCGTACGCCGAAAGGTGGTTGGCGTTCAGCCCATCGGCGGTGATGAGCAGGATGTGGGGCAGGTTTTTTCGCGCGGATGCTCCGGCGCTCCACAGCGGAGGATGCGTTGCCTGCGGTGGAATGTAGGTGAGAGCCAGCAGAGCAACTGTTAAGCCAGCCAGCGCGGCGGGCGCCATCCACAGGCGGCGGCGTTGGGATCGGTTTGCCCACGCGGCAAGCCAGCCGCTCACCTCGCGCGTCCAAAGCAACAGGATGATGGCGAAACCCAGCAGGTACAGGGCACGGCTCCATCCCACAGATGTGGAAACCCCGAACCGGAACAGCGTATAGGTGAAGTTATCAACCAGGAGAAGGGTCAGTCCGCTCAAAATCCCTGCGGGAAGAAGGATCCCCAGCCGTTTCCAGATGTGCCACCGGAAGAGCAGCCATCCTGCTCCCAATCCTGCCAGCAGGGCAAGCGCCGCGCCGTTGAGCAGGGCAAAACTCAACAGCAGGATGCGTATCTTTTCCGAAATGGGCAGGATGGCAATGGCTGAAGGCTTGGTGGTCAGGAACAGCCATTCCATCAGCGCATAAATCAGGGCAGAGAGCGAGGTCATCAGAAATAGCCCTGACCAGGCGGGTTCACGGGTAGAAAATGGAGACAACCGTTTGAACATCAGATTTGAGAATTCCGGTAAAGCAAAAGGGTGCGCAGACTGCCTTCGATGGGCATTTCTTTTTCCAGGTGGAAATAAGGGGCAAATGCCGTCTTAAATCCCTCCAGATGGTATGCGGGGAAAATGTCATCTCGGGAGCGCAGAAGTTTCTGCACCTGCGAATCTTCTTTCGGTACAAATTCGACCAGCAGGAATTTTCCCAGTCGAGAGAAGGTAGCGGCAAGGCGCTCCAGAGGTACGTTGTTGCCAATTGCCAGATGGTGGACCAGCGCCAGCGCCAGTACCACATCGGCGGGGGCACGTTGATAAAAGGCTTCCCGTTCGGCATTGTCCCAGCCAATTGCAGGCGAGGGATTGGTCAAATCGATGACCAGCGGGAGCACATGAGGGTTGTTTTCCTGCTTTGCCTGCTGATAGTTTACCTCGACGGCTTCGGGATCAAAATCGGCTGATACCACCAGCGCACCGCTGATTTCAGCGGCAATGCGGCTGAAGATGCCCGTGTTAGCGCCCAGATCCCAGATTGTCCGTGGAGAGAGGTGCTGGATGGTTTCCTGAACAAGGCGCTTTTTGCTCTCGAAGGTGGTGTCGGTGTAATTGGTGTGCCGGTAGTACTCCACCCAGCCAGTCTTCCGGAGGGGGACTTGCAGGCGGCGTACCGTTGATTCGAGACTGTCAATCAGCCCGATCAGTCCCAGTTTACTCATCCGGAGGGGAGAGGGGGGTGTGGAAGGTTTCTCCACAGCCCGCGATACCGCCTGTTGTGCCTGAGCGTGCAGGTGAAGATGGCTTACCAGTCCGAAATCAAAGCGGGTGGAGAACGGCAGTAAGCGGCTGGCAAAATCCAGCGGAATGCCGTCCATGTACAGGGTAGAGAGCCGTCCAAAGCGCAAATCCACTCTGCTCATCAGCGCCAGCGGCGCAAGGAAATGCTGGCAGAACTGACGGTATGCCACCCACGGCGCGCCTTCCTCATACAGGGCAAAGCTCAGGGTATCCATAAGGATGGGTTTACCGCGGTGAAACTGGATGTTGTAGGCGCTGGCATCTTTTAGAATCATGCCTGCCTGCAGGGCTTCTTTCTGGATTGCCAGCGTGAGCAGAGCGGCATCCTTCAGTTGGGAGAAGCACCATTCGTAGGGGTAAGAGATGAAGGGAATCGCTTCTGGCTCAATCACCCGGTAGCAGGTAGAGGGATCAAGCGGGTCTTCGTTGACTTCTTGATGGGGAATCAGCCAGCCTCTGTCTATCAGGCGCTGATACAACCCGGAGCGCATCAGGTGGTCGTATTCGCGCGCATAAATGGAATTGACCTGCCGGTACAGGCGTCCTCCGCGGCGAAAAACAAAACCACTGGGATCCCGAAATGAGGCGCGATGAACTTCCAGACCTGACGCTGGCTCAGGGTTGAGGGTCATGCGAATCTTTTTTGCCAAACAGGGCAGTGATTTTCTTCCAGAAGACTTTAATCAACACCCCGCCGCCGAGGACGGCTCCCAGAATGATTTGCAGAAGGACACTCCCTGTTCCCGGATCTACGTACATTTCTTGCTCCCACAATCAAAGGTTGCAGGAAAGTATAATGGCATGGAGGGGGGACGTCAAGTTGGGGGATTTCAGCACGCCCCGGGTATTCAGGGAAAGGTTTATGCTGGTTCGGAAGAGAGCGCTCATTTTTGGGATTCACAGCGATTGTCCGGTATGGGGGGGACATACCGGACAATCTTCAGGGAGGGAATGCCACCAGCATTCCGGTTCAACCCGGGGGGGACGGGCTGAACATCGATTGGGGGGAGACGCCCCTACCAGTAAAAGTTTTTTGGCATCTCCATTCATCATATAGCATATTTTTTTAGAGATTGCATTAGAAAAACATGAGAAAAATTACCTTATTTATTTCTATTTTTGCGGAAGAGATTCAGGTATTTCTCTACTTCCTCTTCGGAGACCCTCTCGGGCTTTTCGGCACCGGGAGCGGGTTTGGGGGCGCGGGCGCTCTGTAATTGTCGGGCGAATTCGTCCGCGCGCAGGGTGCGCGCCCGCAGTTTGCGGGCTTCGGCAAGGATTTGGCGGTCAGAGGTGACTACAGTGACTTCGACGGAACGCTTTCCCAGCCTTTGCAGGGTGGCGATGATGGCACTGTCGGCGGTTTTTCCTTCTGCCACCCAGTGGGTGGTGATATTGCCCACCCGGCGCTCTCCGGCACGTCCCGGCGGGGCTTTGTCAAAAAACACCTCGATGGTGCAGCGTCGCAGACGGGCAAACTCCTGCAACAGCGCAAGGAGCCGTTCTTCGTCCTCAATCTGGGCAAGGTTCAGACCCGGCAGGTGGGGGATGAGGTTGTGCCCGTCAATCAGGTATTTCACAGGTTCATTTTACCCCGCTTTTATGCTATGATTCAGAAACGATGAGACGACCACGTACCTCTTTATGGCTTTACCTGCTTTTGAACGTCCTCGTGTCCGCCGCGACCATGCTGGCGGTGCTGTATGCCTGGGAGCGCACCCATGGACGTGCCCAGAGCATCCTGCCGGTGTTCCCCACCCCGGTAGCGGCGCAGGCAACCGTCACGCCCACTGCTCCTCCGCCGCCGGTTGAGGCGGCGCCTTCGCCCACCCCTTACACCGGTGAGCCGCTGGTGCAGATTGTCGCGGTGATTGGCGCAACCGACCCACAGCAGGAATACGTGGTGCTCAAACGGGTTGGAGAGGGGGATTTGAACATGGACGGCTGGGTATTGCGCGATGAAGACGGCAATGAACTGCGCTTCCCCCCCGGCTTGACGCTCTTCCCCAACGGCGGATTGCTCATCTACACCCGCACGGGAACCGATACCGTCTCGGAACTGTACTGGAACCGCTCCGAAGCCGTGTGGCGTCCGGGCGAGGTGGTCACACTGGTGGACCCCGCCGGACAGGTGCATGCCACCTACACGGTGCCCTGAGTGCGGCATATGGCTTTTGGGGCAGGTTTCGAGTAAAATCATCCCGCAAACACGCAAGGAGGGCATTCCATGGCGCAAGCCCTGTACCGCAAATGGCGCCCCCGCCTGTGGGAACAGGTGGTGGGGCAGGACCACATCATTCAAACGCTGCGCAACGCGGTGCGCACCGGCAGGGTAGGACATGCCTATCTCTTTGCCGGCCCGCGCGGCACGGGCAAAACTACCACCGCGCGCCTGCTCGCCAAAGCGGTGAACTGTCTGGACGAAGACCCGGCAAACCGCCCCTGCGATCACTGCGCGCACTGCGTGGCGGTCAACGAAGGGCGCTTTCTGGACCTCATCGAGATTGACGCGGCATCCAATACCAGCGTGGAAGATGTGCGCGACCTGCGCGACAAAATCAACTTTGCCCCCTCGCAGGGGCGCTACAAGGTGTATATCATTGACGAAGTGCACATGCTCTCCACAGCGGCGTTCAACGCCCTGCTGAAGACGCTGGAAGAACCTCCCCCGCATGCTATTTTCATTTTAGCCACCACCGAGGTACACAAAATCCCTGCTACGGTGCTGTCGCGCTGTCAACGCCATGAGTTTCGGCGCGTTCCGGTTCAGCAGATTGCCGCGCTCCTGCGCCAGAAAGCCACCGAGGACGGTCTGGCGGTGGATGAGGATGCGCTGGTGATGATCGCCCGGCAAGCCACCGGCAGTTTCCGCGATGCCATTTCCATTCTCGATCAGTTGTCGTCCACTGGCGAGCGGGTGTCTCTGGAGATGGTGCAGAGTGTACTGGGCACCGCGGCGGGCGAACCCATCCGGCAACTGGTGGATGCCATTCTTGCCCGCGATGCCGCCCGGGGCTTGCAAATCATCCAGCAGACGCTGGACGGCGGCGCCGATCCGCGCCAGTTTGCCCGTCAGGTGGTGGATTACCTGCGCGGGCTGTTGCTGGTGCGCATGAACAACGCTGCGCTGGTGGATGCCACCCCGGAAAACCGCGCTCAAATGGCGGCGCAGGCAGGACGCTTTGAGGTGGAGCAACTGGTGGAGGTCATTCGCCTGTTTCACACTGCCGCCGTCGAGGCACGCACGGCAGTGCACCCCGGGCTGGGGCTGGAACTGGCGCTGGTGGAAGCCACGCTGGACAGAACGTCCCCCGAGGCGCCGGGGATGAACCGCCCTGTGGCGGATTCGCCGCAGATGCCCGCCCCGGCTGAGTCCCCTGCTGTCTCTTCTGCCCCTGCCAGAGCAGAGCGGGCAAAGGTCAGTCCGGCTCCGTCAGCAAAGCCCGCGGCAGGTGCATCCGTCCCAAAATCTGCCCCGGCTTCTGCCGACCGGGCGCCTGTCTCTCCTGGAACGTCTGCCGGTTTGACACAGGAACATCTGCGCCAGAACTGGGACAAAGTGCGCGCGCTGGTGCGGGGGCGCAACAGTTTGACTGCGGCGGCGCTCAATTCCTGCCGCACCTATGCGTTGAAAGACGGGGTGCTGGTGCTGGTGTATCAGACCGAGGTCTTGAAGAAAAAGATGGAAACAGAGGATAACCTTGCCCTGCTGCGTACCGCATTGAAGCAGGTGCTGGGTGTGGACGTGCCAGTGCGCTGTGTGGTCAGCCCCAGGGGAACCCTTCCGGATGAAAGCGAGAGCGGTTCGGACAACAGCATGGTGCATGTGGCGCGCTCACTGGGCGGGGAACTGGTGGATAAACGCGAACACCCCTTCCCCGACGCGGAGGAATCGGGTACATTTTAGAGTGGAGGTTGAACATGGCAAAAGGATTCAATCGCCCGCCGGTGGGCGGGGGCGGCAACATGATGGCACAGTTGAAAAAACTGCAGGAACAGATGGAGCAGGCGCAGGCGCGCCTTGCGGAAGAAACCGTCACCGGTACTTCGGGCGGCGGCGCCATCAAAGTTGTGATGACTGGCGATCAGCACTGCAAAGCGGTAGAAATCGCCCCGGAACTGCTTCAGGAAGTCGACGCCGATATGCTTCAGGATATGCTTCTGGCGGCAATCAATCAGGCGCTGGAACTTTCCCGCCAGAAACAAGAAGAAATGCTTGGACCCCTGGCGGGTGGACTGGGTGGTCTGGGAGGACTGGGTTTCTAAATGGCTGGTTTACCGGCACCACTGGAAGCCCTGATTACCGCGTTTGAGCGTTTGCCGGGTATCGGTCCCAAGACGGCATCGCGGCTGGCGTTTTTTATCCTGCGCCAGCCAGATGAAGTGGCTCAGCAGTTAGCCGAAGCCCTGCTGGCAGTGAAAAGTCAGACGGCAAACTGCCCGGTGTGTTTTAACATCATGCTGGCGGGGCAGGAACGCTGTCAGATTTGCGCTGACCCGCGCCGCGATGAGTCGCAGTTATGCGTGGTGGAAGACCCGCTGGATGTGCTGGTGATCGAGCGCACCGGCGGCTTTTTGGGGCGGTATCACGTTCTGCAGGGCGTGCTGAACCCCATTGAAGGCATTGGACCGGAGCAGTTGCGCATCCGCCCGCTCATCGAACGGGTGCAGGAAGGCAGGGTGCGCGAGGTGATCATTGCCACCAACCCCAGCATGGAAGGCGACGCCACTGCCCTGTACCTGCGCCAGCAGTTAGCCCCGCTGGGCGTGCGCATTACCCGGCTGGCGCGCGGCTTGCCCATGGGCGGCGATCTGGAATACGCCGATCAGAACACCCTTCTGCGGGCGCTGGCTGGCAGGCAGGAATTGTGACGTTTATCGCCTTTTTGGGTCATGCTGTCATGTGATAGCCGGGCAAGAATCACGTATAATAAATTGGGTATCTACACCCCGCCTTTTCTGCCTTCAAGTTTCCAAGCGGGGTATCGCTTGACTTTCAGAAAGGTTGATGGTATAAAAATCTCACCCTTTATGGAAACTTTCCAGAAAGTCGTTCAGTTCAACATTCTTTTGGGAGAAGATGGTTGGCAGCCAGTCCAGCATGGTGTTGCGCAACCATTTTTCCGCTATCGGGCGGCTTGAAGCCCGAAAAAATCTTTCAATCCAAATCCTGTAGGAGGAGATAGGACATGAAGCAAAAGTCAATGCTGGTTCTCGCTCTGGTTGTTATCGCCAGCCTTGTCCTCGCCGCCTGCCAGCCTCAGACGATTGTTAAGACCGTCGAGGTGACCAAAGAGGTCAAGGTGGTAGAGACACAGGTTGTCGAGAAGACCCAGGTCGTCGAGGTGGAGCGCAAAGCCTTCACCACCCCGCATCCCATCCTGAGCGACCTTAAGGTTCGCCAGGCCATGTATCACTGCACCAACAAACTGGATCTGGTGAAGGCGGGCTACCCGCTGATCAGCGATGAAGACGCCGCCAAACTGATCATGGATACCTTCATCCCCAAGAACCACTGGGCTTATGCGGGTGAAGGCGCGGTGCAGCAGTATCCGTTTGACCCCGAAAAAGGGAAAGCCCTGCTCGAGGAAGCTGGCTGGAAGCTCCCCGAGGGCGCTAACGTTCGCCAGAAGGATGACGGCACGGTGCTGGCTCTGAAGTTCTACACCACCACCGCGGCGTTCCGCCAGGCATGGGCGGCTGTGTGGGAAAAGCAAATGGCTGCCTGCGGCATCCAGATCCTGCGCAACCACGTCCCGGCTTCCTGGTGGTTTGGTGATACCACCGGTCTGCAGGTGCGCGATTTCGAAATCGGCGCCTTTGCGTGGGTTGGTCAGGCTGACCCCGGTGGCCAGACGCTGTGGGCTTGCGATCAGATCCCGCTGCCCGAGAACAACTGGCAGGGTCAGAACTACATGGGTTGGTGCAATCCCAAGGCTGATGAAGCCATCAAGAAAGCCAACAACACCCTGATCAAAGAAGAGCGCATCAAGTGGTACAAGGTCGTCCAGGAAGAGTACGCCAAGGACGTTCCCGCTATCCCGCTGTTCAACCGCACCGAGACCTTCTCGGCTGTGTCTACCCTGCAGGGCTTCGCCCCCACCCCGGGTGAAGAGTACTACACCTACAACGTCTATGACTGGGAGATCCCCGGAAAAGACACCATCGTGATCGGCTTCACGCAGGAACCTGCCTCGCTGTTCACCCTGGTTGAATCCGCCATGGTGGCGAACCTCGCCGCCGGTCTGATGGGCTTCCGCTCCTACACCAGCCTGAACTACGACTTCCAGCCCGAAACCATGAAGCAACTCTCCACCATCGAGAATGGTCTGGCGCAGAACAATGACGTGGAAGTCAAAGAAGGCGATATGGTGCTGGATGCCTCCGGCAACCCCGTCAAACTGGAGAAGGGCGTGAAAGTCATCAACTCCGAGGGCCAGGAAGTCGAATTCGACGGCACTCCGGTGAAGATGAAACAACTGGTGGTCAAGTATGAGTTCCGCGATGATTTGAAGTGGCAGGATGGTTCTCCGGTTACCCAGGCAGACTTCGAACTGGGTTACAAGATCGCCTGCGACCGCGAATCTGGCGCCACCACCTTCATCACCTGCGACAAGACTCAGGCGATTGAATTCAACGGTCTGTCCTACACGGTGACGTGGCTGCCCGGCGTTCAGGATCCGCTGTACTTCCTGGCGCCCTACGGCTTCTACCCGAGCAACCAGCCCATCGAGAGCGAAGGTCCTTACAAGGGCAAGACCCTGAAGGACGTCCCCGCCAAAGATTGGGCGACCCTGCCCGAGGTGGCTGAGAAACGGTGGTCCTATGGTCCGTACGTGATCAAGGAATGGGTGAAGGGCGAGAAGATGGTCTTCGAAGCCAACCCCAATTACTATCGCCCGGTCAAGACCAAGAACCTGGTGATCGCCTTCTTGACCCCCGAAAACGCCGAAGCGCAACTGCTCACCGGCGCGGTGGACCTGCTCGGTTCCGAAACTCTGGCTGGCCTGACTGAACAGTTAGTCAATGCTGAAAAGGAAGGCAAAGTCAAGAACTACGTGATCGCCGGCGCCACCTGGGAGCATATTGACTTCAACCTCTGGGTGAAGTAAAATCCCACTCTGGGAGACTCGAATGGGCAGATGGTGCTCTCTCCCATGGGGGCTCATCTGCCCATTCTTCTTGAAAAATCTTGAGATTGGGGAGTTTGTATGACCTCATACCTGATCCGCCGGCTGTTCCAGATGATCATCGTGATTCTGGTTTCGGCGGCAGCCTCCTACGCACTGCTCAACCTTGCTCCAGGCGGGCCGCTTACCGGTTTGCGACAAATGCAACAGAACAGTCGTTTTCGTATTACCGAGGAAGATTTTGCGCGCATCCGGGCTTACTTTGAACTCGATCTTTACCTGCCGGTGCGCTTCAGCCGCTGGTTGATTGGCTTCCCCAGCGGTCCGGTCAAAATCTTCGGACAGGAACTCTTTGCCAATGTACCTGTGGGGTGTTACAAAGAGATTCAGGCGACCTTCCAGGACGCCAAAGGCAACTTCAGTGTGCGCACCATTGGGTGTAAAGAGTACGTGTACTTGAAGGACCTGGAAGGGCGTCGCGTGAGCAAAGGCGTCCTGCGCGGCGATTTTGGCAATTCGTGGCGGTTAAACCGCGATCGCCCGGTGGTGGATTTGCTGGTGAGCCGCATCCCCAATACAGTCAAACTGATGGGCATTTCCACCCTGCTGGCGCTGGTGATTGGTCTGCCGCTGGGGGTGTATTCGGCGGTCAAGCAGTACAGCCGCTTTGATTACATCTTCACCTCGCTGGCGTTCATGGGGTCTGCCATGCCGACCTTCTTCTTCGGCATCCTCTCCATCATGATCTTCTCCATTGTGCCCAATCGTCTGGGGTGGTTTTACCTGCCTGCGGGGAGCGCTACTGCTGTGCGCGATTACACCATCCCCCTGCTGGGTACGGTGAAAGCCGGTTCCGGGCTGGATCAGGGGTTGCATCTGGTTCTGCCGGTGTTTGTGCTGACCATCGTCAGCATTGCCGGGTGGAGCCGTTTCATCCGCGGAAGCATGCTGGAAGTGTTGCGCCAGGATTACGTGCGCACAGCCCGCGCCAAAGGGTTGGTCGAACGGGTGGTGATTATGAAGCACGCCCTGCGCAATGGCTTGATCCCCTTTGTAACCATTGTGGTCTTTACCCTGCCGGGGTTGATCGGAGGTGCCATCATCACCGAGACGATTTTCTCCTGGCCCGGTATGGGGCGTCTGTACTTCCTCGCGCTGGGGGACTCGGACTACCCGACCGCCATGGCGATCCTCTTCCTGACAGCGGTGTTGACGGTCATCGCGACCTTACTGCGCGACATCCTCTACACCATTGTTGACCCGCGCATCCGATTCTCGTAGGAGGAAACCCGAAAATGGCTACGAAAGCAGCAACAGTCAGTTCCGAATCGATGCGCACGGTCAAAGAGGAAACTCCTTTTGCCATTGTCATGCGGCGTTTCCGAAAGCACCATTTAGCCATGGTTTCGCTGGGGGTGATGATTTTTATCTTCGTAATATCGGTCTTTGCTCAGCAGATTGCCCCCTTTGAGCCGGATGAGGTGGATGTGAATGCCCGCTTTGTGGCTCCCGGAACCACAGTGGATGGGAAACTGCATCTGCTTGGCACGGATAACATCGGGCGCGATTACTTTTCTCGTCTGCTCTACGCCGGGCGCATCTCTCTCACCGTGGCGGTGCTCTCGGTGCTGGTTTCTGAACTCATCGGAATCATTGTCGGTTCCATTGCCGGTTTCTACGGCGGTTGGATCGACTCGGTCTTAATGCGCTTTGTGGAGTTCCTGCTCACCATCCCCAGTTTGCCGCTTCTGCTCATCGTTTCTTCGATGCTCATCCGCAACCCGGATCTTATTCCCATTCCGGATGCAGTGTTGAATGTACTGGGCAAAGTCATGCTTTTGCGTCCCAGCGATGCCCGTCAGGCGGTGCTTATTGTCATCGTGCTGGCAGGTCTGGGCTGGCTGACTGCGGCGCAGTTAATGCGCGGCATGATCCTCACCCTGCGGGAACAGACCTTTGTGGAGGCGGCGCGTTCACTGGGGGCTTCCAACGCGCGCATCATCTTTGTGCACATGATTCCCAACGCGCTGGCGCCCATCATCGTGGATGCCTCGCTGGCTCTGGCGGGTTATATCGTGGCGGAGGCTTCGCTGTCTTTCCTGGGCTTCGGTATTCAGGATCCCATTCCCACCTGGGGAAATATGCTTTCTGCCACGCAGACTTACATGTACGACCGCCCGTGGCTTCCGCTGATTCCCGGTCTGCCCATCTTCCTGTGCTCGCTGGCGTTCAACTATATCGGCGATGGCTTGCGGGATGCGCTGGATCCGCGCCTGAAACAATAAAACCACCCGTTGGAGGAGCAGTACCGTGAACGAATCCACTCAAAATAAACCTTTGCTCGAGGTCAAAAACCTCAAGACCTACTTCTTCACCGAAGACGGCGTGGTCAAAGCCGTAGATGGCGTGGATTTCCACGTCAATCAGGGTGAGGTACTGGGTCTGGTTGGCGAATCGGGTTGTGGCAAAAGCGTGACCTCGCTCTCCATCATGCGCCTGCTGGGTGTGCCTGGCAAGGTGGTGGATGGCGAAATTTACTTTGCCGGTCAGGACTTGCTCAAACTGCCCGAGTCCGAAATGGTCAAGATGCGCGGCAACCGTATGTCCATGATCTTCCAGCAGCCGCAGTCCAGCCTGAATCCGGTCTTTACCGTGGGTGATCAGGTGGCGGAAGTGCTGATGATCCACCAGAATATGGGCAAGGAAGCTGCCTGGAACCGCGCCGTGGAACTTCTCGCCATGGTGGGTATCCCTGACCCGGCACGCAAAGCCAAAGCCTTCCCGCATGAGATGTCCGGTGGACAGGCTCAGCGTGTGATGATTGCCATGGCGCTGGCGCTGTCTCCCGAACTGCTTATCGCCGATGAACCCACTACCGCGCTGGATGTGACCATTCAGGCGCAAATCCTCGACCTGATTCAGGAAATGCGCGAGAAACTGGGCACCTCGGTGATTTTGATCACCCACGACCTGGGCATCATTGCCGAGATGGCGCACCGGGTAGCGGTGATGTATGCCGGGCGCATTGTGGAAGAAGCCAGCGTCAAAGAACTCTTCGAAAACCCCCTGCACCCCTACACCAAAGGCTTGATCGCTTCCATCCCCATTCTGGGCAAGGTGACCGACCGGCTGGAGGTGATTCCGGGGAGCGTGCCAAACCTGATTAACCTGCCACCGGGCTGCCGTTTTGCCCCGCGTTGCCGCCTGCGCGAGCAGTACGGACTGGAAATTTGCACCCGCGACGAGCCCGAACTGGTGGAAGTCAAACCCGGTCACAAGGTGCGTTGCTGGCTGTATGCAGATAAAGATGACCACCGGGCGCCTTTGTCGGTAGCCTGAATCAAGAGGGAGTGAGGTGCCTGATGAGCAATTCAAGTATGAACAGCAAAGATTTGATCGTCGTCAAGAACCTGAAGAAATACTTCCCGGTTCGCGCGGGGGTGTTCCAGCGCGTGGTGGCGCAGGTCAAAGCCGTGGATGATGTGTCTTTTTCCATCAAAGAGGGTGAGTGTCTGGGTCTGGTAGGCGAATCGGGTTGCGGAAAAACCACCGTGGGGCGCACCATGCTTCGCCTGACCGAACCGACGGCTGGATCGGTGTTCTACGAGGGTACAGACATCTTCAAACTCAAGGGGCGCGACCTCAAAGCCATGCGCCGCAACATTCAGATAATCTTCCAGGATCCGTATGCCTCGCTTGATCCGCGCATGCCTATCGGCGAATCGGTGATGGAAGGGCTGAAGATTCACAACATCGGCAACCCCAAAGAGCGCTTTGATATTGCCATTGACACTCTGCGCAAGGTGGGACTGGAAGATTACCATGCCCGCCGCTATCCGCATGAGTTCTCCGGTGGTCAGCGTCAGCGCATTGGCATTGCCCGCGCACTGGCACTGCGCCCCAAGTTCATTGTCTGCGATGAGCCGGTCTCGGCGCTGGATGTCTCCATTCAATCGCAGGTGCTTAACATCCTCAAGGATTTGCAGCAGGAATTTGGTCTGACCTACCTGTTCATTGCCCACAACCTGAGCGTGGTGGAGCACATCTCTCAGCGTGTGGCGGTGATGTACCTGGGCAAGATGGTGGAACTGGCGGATCGTGATGAACTCTTCCGCAACCCTCTGCACCCCTACACGCAGGCGTTGATGTCCGCCATTCCCATTCCCGATCCCAACATTAAACGTGAGCGCATTATCCTCAAGGGCGATGTGCCCAGCCCGCTCAATCCGCCTTCCGGCTGCCGCTTCAATCCGCGTTGTCCGGTGGCAATGGATCACTGCAAGGTGGAAGAACCGCCCTTCAAAGAAGTCAGCCCCATGCACTGGGTGGCTTGCTGGCGGGTGGGCTAACCCGGTTAAACGGTCTTCGCAGGGGCAACCCTGCTCTGGCACAGAGAGCGCTACCGGGCGCTCTCTGTGCTTTTAAACCGTCCCTCACACTTTTGCAAAGTGGATTGCAACGAAATTGATATACAATAAAGAAGACTTTCGGAGGGAATGGCATGACAGTGAGACGCATCCTGGTTGTGGATGACGCCCGCGATGTGGGCAGAATGGTGCAGGAAGCCTTGCGTTCGGCGTACAGGGGGGTTCCGGTGGTGTATGCGCCATCCGCCGAGGAAGCCATGCTGGAAACGTCCACCATGGCAGTGGATTTGATGATTGTGGATATCCGCCTGCCGGGCATGTCGGGGTTTGATCTGGTGCGGCGGGTGCGCGCCCGCCAGCCGGACATGCAGGTGATCATGATTACCGGCTTAAGCCCGGACGAAGAACTCAAGCGCATGAGCGCTGAAGTGGGGGCGGCGCGTTTGCTCTCCAAGCCCATCAGCATTGCCGATTTGCTGAGCGCCGTGGAGGAGGTTGTTGGAGAGAAATCCCCGGCATCCGCTCTGCCTGCGGCAAAAGAACGCAAGACCACTCCGCGCAAGGCGAAAAGCGGTGAACTGCCCCCCGCAGAACAAATTCCTCTGCCGGAGGTGGAAGTACCTGAAGCCCCATCTCCATCTCTCTCGGAGGTTCTGGCAAACCTGCGCGGCTCGCTGGGCGCCTACTCGGTGGTTCTGCTGGATGATGCCGGGCATGCCACTGCCCGCGCGGGCGACTGGATGCCCCCGCAACCGGAGGAACACATCATCCCGGCAGTGCTGGCGGCGGTCAATGCCGTGGAGAAACTGGGCAGGCAGGTGCTGGATGGTCATGCCGCCAATGCCCTCTTTGTGCAGGGGGCGCAGTTTCAGGTGGCGGCGGCGCCGATCGGGCGCTTTACGCTGGTGGTGTACCTGCGCAATGGCGCTGGCACGCTCAGGCTGGCGCTGGCAGTGGAGGAAATTCTTGCCGCGCAGACGCAGATTGCCCAGACGCTGGAGCGCATGGGAATTCTGGTCAAGCCCGTTACCAGTGTGCTGACCCCGCCTCTGGAGGAAGCGCCTGCGCCTGCAGGTATGCCGGGTCTGGAAATGCCCATGGAAGAGGTGCTGGGGGAAGAAGCGCCGGTGGATTTGAAAGGACTGGAAGAACTGCTTGCCAAACCCGAAGAGGTGCTCCCACCGGTGGATGCCGATTCGTTCTGGGATGCGGTGGTGGAAGAAAAGGGCGAAGTAAAGGTCAACCCCGATTCGCTCTCGTTTGAGGAAGCCCGCAAACTGGGCTTGCTCCCTTCGGAGGATGCAGAACCCTCTGCCTGAGGAGGGGTGAAATCTGAATGAAACAAAACAGCACACCTTTGCGGGTGTGCTGCTGGTTTAACGGGACCTTCATTCTTCTGAAGCCACCCCACCCTGCGTGGATTCTGTGGAGAATGGCTTACTCGTTCCAGCGGGTGTGGAAGACGCCTTCGCGGTCAATGCGCCGGTAGGTGTGCGCTCCGAAGTAATCCCGCTGTGCCTGAATCAGGTTGGCGGGCAACCGTTCACTGCGGTAAGCGTCGTAGTACGCCAGTGCGCTGGAGAGCGCCAGAGTGGGAATGCCCATGCCGATGGCGGTTTGCATCAACCAGCGCCAGTTAGTTTGCCGTTCGGCAACGGCTTGAGCAAATGCCGGATCGAGCAACAGGTTGGGAAGCGCCGGATCGCGCCGGTAGGCGGAGGTGATTTCCTCCAGCAGTGCCGCGCGGATGATGCACCCTGCCCGCCAGATGCGCGCCAGTTCCGCCAGTTGCAGGTTGTAGTGATATTCCTGTGAGGCAATGCTCATTAATTCAAAGCCTTGCGCATAGGCGATCACTTTGGCGGCGTACAGGGCTTGCCGGGCGGCTTCCACCAGCGGCTGGGTCTCGCCCTGGTACATGGGTCTGGGTCCGCCCAACACGCGGCTGGCAAGCACGCGCCGTTCCTTCATTGCCGAAAGCGAGCGGCTTTCTACAGCCGCCTGAATGGTGGGAACCGGCGCCCCCAGATCCAGCGCGTTCTGCCCCGTCCACTTGCCGGTGCCTTTCTGCTGGGCTTCATCGAGGATGACATCCACCAGCGGCTTGCCGGTCCATTCATCCTTGCGGCGCAGGACGTGGGAGGTGATTTCGATGAGATAGGACTTGAGTTCGCCCTCATTCCATGCCGCAAATACATCCGCCAGTTCGTCAGCGCTCATGCCAGCCCCGCGTGAGAGCAGGTCGTAAATTTCGGCAATCAACTGCATGTCGGCGTATTCGATGCCGTTGTGCACCATTTTCACATAGTGTCCTGCCCCGCCGGGACCGATGTGCGTCACGCAGGGCGCGCCGTCTTCGGCGCGGGCGGCGATGGCTTGCAGGATGGGTGCCAGGGCTTGCCAGGCTTCTGCCGATCCGCCGGGCATGATGGAGGGTCCCCACAGGGCGCCCTCTTCGCCGCCGGAGACGCCCATGCCCACAAACCACAATCCGCTGGACTCCAGTTCGCGGCTGCGCCGTTCGGTATCCAGAAAGTAGGAGTTGCCTCCGTCAATGAGGATATCGCCGGGTTCGAGCAGGGGTTTGAGTTCGGCAATCATGGCGTCCACCGGCGCACCTGCCGTCACCATCAGCAGGATGCGCCGCGGGCGCTCCAGCCCTTTCACCAGGTCGGCAATGGTTTCATACCCCACAATGCGCTTACCGGCGGCATCGCCCTGAAGGAACTCGTGCATTCTGGAAGTGGTTTTGTTAAAGACTGCCACGGTGAAACCGTTGCGCTCCATGTTCAGCACAAGGTTGCGTCCCATCACGCCCAGTCCAATCACACCAATATTTGCCAGAGTCATATACAGCCTCCCAGTGTACTTTCTTTTCGGGTTGATTATACCCGTTTTACACTCCGGCGAAAGCGCTGAAGCCCCCATCTACCGTCACCACTGTGCCGGTGACGAAGCGCGAGGCATCGGAGACGAGAAAGAGCACCGCTCCGGCGAGGTCTTCCGGTTCGCCAAAGCGTCCCATGGGGGTGTGCGCCAGCACATCCCTGCCGCGCGGGGTGGGTTCGCCGTTTTCGTCTACCAGCAGAAAGCGGTTCTGCCCGGTGACGAAAAAGCCCGGTGCCAGCGCATTGACGCGGATGGCGGGGGAGTACTCCCGCGCCATGGTCACAGCCAGCCACTGGGTGAAGTTTGCCACCGCGGCTTTGGCGGCAGAATATGCCACCACGCGGGTCAGCGGACGCAGCGCCGCCATCGAGGTGATGTTGAGGATGACCCCGCTTCCCTGTTCTGCCATACGTTCGCCGAACACCTGACAGGGGTAAATGGTGCCCAGCAGGTTCAGGTCAAGGACGGCTTTCATCGCCGCAGGCGAGAGGCGGAAGAAGGGCTGATCGGGGGCGGTGGTGGCGGCAGGGCGGTTACCCCCGACGGCGTTGATGAGGATATCCACCCGCCCGAAGGTCTCCACAATGCGCTGGCGCGCCACCCGCAGCACTTCGGGGCGCAGCGCGTCACAGCGCAGCGCCAGTGCCTTGCCGCCTTCTTTGCGCACGTCTCTGGCAAGACGCTCGGCTTTCTCCAGCGTACGGTTGAGGATGATTACCCGGGCGCCGGCGCGCGCCAGTACCCGCACCATGGCGCTTCCCAGCCCGCCCGCTCCGCCGGTAATCACCGCAACCTTCTCCTGCAGGGAAAACAGCGCATACGGATGCAGTTCGCTCATGGGTTCCTCCCGCTACCGACAGGGGGGTGGCTCCCCTGACCCTGTGGTTTCCTTTTTCATTATACTTTTCCTGCGAGAGAAGGTTCGCAGAAAGGCTCGTTTGAGCCGCTTTTGCTATATAATTGAAGAACCGAATTTATCTGACAGGCTGATGGCATGCGCCGCGAGATTCTTACCTGGAACGACGTTGATCAACTGATTGACCATCTTATCCCTCAATTTGAAGTGGAGTTTCACGCACTTCTGCTCATCACACACGGCGGGCTGGTGCCCGGGGGGATGCTGGCAGAAGCCCTGAAGGTGAACGACATCTTCATTGCCGCGGTGGATTTTCCCAATGAACTGGAAGCCGAAAAACA
Organism: Anaerolinea thermophila; assembly: GCF_020723905.1. Taxonomy (GTDB): domain Bacteria; phylum Chloroflexota; class Anaerolineae; order Anaerolineales; family Anaerolineaceae; genus Anaerolinea; species Anaerolinea thermophila_A. The sequence continues at coordinate 123,681 of NZ_DYHZ01000009.1, read as the reverse complement.
GCGCGAACGGGCGCGTTTGCTGGCATGGCCCAAGTTCTTACAGTTCCCCGATGAAAGTCTCCTGCGCGAGCGGCGCATTCTGGTGGTGGATGATGTTTGGGGTTCGGGACGCACCATGACGGCGGTGAAGAACCGCGTCACCGCCAGCGGGGGCATTGCCTATACCTGTGTCCTGCACTTCAACCCTTACCGCAGTCTGTTCGGCACTTTACGCCCCGACTACTACGCCGCCATCACCGATGCATACATTGTCTATCCGTGGGAAATTAAACGCGGACCGGAAGCGGTGTTACTGCGCGATTTTTAGCCTTTTGGAGACCCCGGTTTTTTGACTCAGGAAAACGCCCTCTACGCTTTTCTGAAACGTTGCCGGATGAGCGGTGAAGGCTGATGTTCAAGGTGAAGAGAGCCATAAACCACGCTCCCAATGGGTTTTCATTTAATTGATCCATCGGGAGCGTATTGATTCGCAAGGAGGAGCCCTGTGCACAACCGGCTGGTTTGCCGGAATGCCTTGCTGGCGCAGGGCTTATCGGGCAAAGGCGCGGAAGGGATTGTCCACCGTCAACCGGCGCAGGGTGGCTTCATCTACCCCGGCGGTACGCAGTCTGGGCAGGAACTCCTCCACCAGATAGGTGAACGGATGAGGCGTGCCGCCGCCGGGTTGGGCGCAGTCGTACCACCCGCGATCCATGCTGAGCAGAATCTGCGACTCGAAGCCCGCATCCAGCATGTCGAGGATGCGGCGGATGTACGCCTCGTCCTCGCTCCAGCCGATGCCGTCGTATTCGATCCACGCACCGCGGCGGGCTACCTCCAGGTTGAGGGAGAAATCGGGTTCTGCCTGAGCATGGATGGAGATGAAGCGGTGCGGGTCGAAGCCGCAGGCTTCCAGTTCGTCCATTTGCTCCAGCACCACCCGCCCGCGGATGGTGTGACTGCCAATGGCGGCTCCGGTCTTTGCGCCTGCCCGCGCGGCGGCGCGCAGAATCTTGCGCTCCACCGGCGTGATGCCGTCGTCCCCCATGCTCAACTTGATGAAGGCGGCGCGCACACCGGTGTTGCCCACGCCAACCTCCAGATCGCCCATCATCCAGGATTGCAGGATGCCTTCATCGGCGTGATGCGCCCACGCCGGCACCCACGGCTCCCGGTAGATGCCGGTGGGAACCAGAATGGGAAAATTCACTGCCTGCGAAACCGCCAGAACATGCTCCACATGCCTGCCAACGCCTTCGGGGGTGCACTCTACCAGCACGGCGATTCCGGCGGCGCGGGCGCGCTCCAGTTCGGGCGCCATCAGGGCTACCACGTCTTCGGTCTTTGCCTGACCGTGGTCGGGAGTGTCCAGCGGCCGCAAATCGACAAAAATATGCTCATGGGGCAGGATGATGCCCTCCGGCGGGGCGGAAAGCGTTCCCAGCGTGGTGTATAACACGGGCATGGTTTCACCTCCATTATACAGATGAGTTGTGTGAGGGCAGTTCGCCCAGTAAATGGGTCAGTTCGGGTTCAAAGGTCTGTGTCAGCGGGATGAGCGTTTCGGCGGGGCGCAGGCACGAGCCTTCTTCTGCCAGCATGGCGGGGGTCTCGTCCAGGGTGATGCGTCCCTGTTCGTCCAGGTCCAGCGGGTGCAGAATGCAATAAAAAGGTTTGAAACGCCAGGGGTGAAAGCCTGCCGCCTCGCCCGCCACCTGCAGGGCGCATCGGTGATCCTCGCGCAGAAACACGCAAGCCGTGCCGCCGTAATGCTCCGGCATGGGTAAGACGTTGCTGTGAATCACCCTTCCGGAAGGGGCGTAAGGGTCGATGCTTTCCTCGCCGCGGAACCACACCACCGGGTCTTGCAGAGTGGTTGGCATGTGCGGAGCAATCAGCGCGGCATGTTCCAGAAGGTCATCGCGTTCTTCCACTGCCAGCCACACCCCATGGAGACAGCAGGCTGCGCGGCACTCACCCAGGGTACAGCGGCGCATGGGTTCATCCCGCAACAGACGTGGGTTGACCGCACGGGTGTATTTCCACTTCCCTTTCATGTTCAAGATTGTAGCACGAAAAAAGGGACACATTTTAACTTTGGGCTGACAACCCGCGATGAAAGACTTGCATCCCCAAAAAGAGTGTGTTAAAATGAGAACGCAAGTCGCACCCATATTGGCATCGTTGAAAAGTGGGCAACCCCCACTTTTCTTGTTGTAACCGGTTCATTTTGGAGTAAGAGTAAGAGCGATGAAGAACGAGTTTGTACTGGCTTTCAATGAAGTGCTGGAAGAAAAGCAACTGCCGCGCGATGTGATTCTCAAAGCGCTGGAGTCGGCGATGGTTTCGGCGTACCGCCGGGCGGTCAATGCCTCGAATGCGCAGCAGGTGGAAGCCAAAGTCGATCTGGATACAGGTAAGGTGACCATCTACGCGGAGAAGGAAGTCGTCGAGCAGGTACGCGAGCCGCTGACCGAAGTCAGCCTCGAAGAAGCCCGCCGCTATAACCCCAACGTGCAGTTGGGCGATATGATTGTGGTGGAAAGCACCCCGCGCGATTTCGGTCGTGTGGCTGCGCAGACTGCCCGTCAGGTCATCCAGCAGCGCATTCGCGATGCCGAACGCCAGATGCAGTTGAATCACTACGCCAGACAGGTTGGCGAGATCGTCAGCGGCGTGGTACAGGCGGTCAATGCCCAGGGCTTGACCATCGGGCTGGAGATGCGCGCCGAAGGCACGATGCCGCGCAAAGAGATGATCCCCGGTGAGCGTTTCCGCGTGCATGACCGCGTCCGTGCGTTGATTGCCGAGGTGAAAGACTCGCCGCGCGGTCCGCAAATCATCCTCTCGCGCACGCACCGCAATTTCCTGCGCCGCCTGCTGGAGACCGAAGTGCCCGAAATTTACCACGGCATTGTGGAGATTCGTTCTATCGCCCGTGAACCCGGCGAGCGCGCCAAGGTTGCTGTCTCTGCCACTCAGCCCGGCATTGACCCTGTGGGTGCCTGCGTGGGCATCCGCGGTGTGCGCATCCAGGCCATTGTGCGCGAATTGCATGATGAGAAAATTGATGTGATTGAATGGAACGCCGACCCGGCGGTGTACATCGCCAAAGCGCTCAGCCCGGCGCGGGTAACCGGCGTGTATCTGGACGACAGGTCCTCGGTTAGCAAGACTGCCACGGTGGTTGTCCCCGAGGATCAGTTGAGCCTTGCCATCGGGCGCGATGGTCAGAATGCCCGCCTTGCCGCCAAACTTACCGGCTGGCGCATTGACATCAAGAGCCTGACCGAAGCCGCTGCTGAAGCCCTGCATCGCCTGCAGACCGACCCCGAATACGCGCAGATTGCCGAAGTGGAACGCGAAGCCGCAGAAGCCGTCAGCGGACTGCTGGCGCGCAAAGCCGAAGGGCGTCCGCTCTCTTCCGAAGAATACGACCGCATGGCGCAGTTTGTGGATCGCGTCCAGCGCCGTGCCAGCCGCCGCGCCATGGAGAAAAAGGCAGAGGAAGACAACCGCGTTCAGTCCATCCGCGCTTCCATCCCTGCCGAAGCCTTCCAGACCAGCATCCTCGACAGCGGTCTGCCCGAGCATGTCGCTTACCTCTTGCAGGAAGGCGGCTTCTCCACCGTGGGCGAAGTAGTCATGCAGATGAAACTCGACCCCGATCAAATCCTCAAACTGCAGGGAATTGGTCCAAAGGCGATGAGCGAGATCACTGCCCTGGTTGAGCGTACCGTGGTCACGGCACAGCCTCAGGAAGAACCCGAAGCGGTTGCCCCATCTGCAGAGGTAGCACCCGTCCAGATGGCTGTTGAACCTGTGACGGATGAAACCGTGGCGGAGCCGGAAATGGCTTTGCCAGTGGAAACGGTCGAGGCGGTCAGCCAGCCGGAGATGGCGGCGGCACCGGTGGCGGAAGAGGAAACGGAGGAACTCTCCTTTGATGAACTCTTCACCCTGCGTGCGGATGTGCCTGTGGACGTGGTAGATGAAGAGGAAGAAGAGACATCTACCGATAAGAAGGGCAAGAAATCCAAGAAGAAGAAAAAAGGCTCCCGCTTTGTGGAGTACGACCCCGATCGCGATGTGTCCTTCATCCGCAAGAAGCACAAGCGCGGGGAAGACTGGGACTGGGAGTAATTCGGATTTTCCGGGCTGGGAGACCAGCCCGATGAAAAGAAGAACGTAGAGGTGACAAAGAAAACGGTTCAACGGGTAAAGCATGTGCCTCAGCGCACCTGTGTGGGGTGCCGGCAGGTTCTCGCCAAGCGGGAACTGGTACGGGTAGTCCGCACGGCGCAGGGGGTGCGCCTCGATCCCACCGGAAAAGCGGCGGGACGGGGGGCTTACGTTCACGCCTTACGCTCGTGCTGGGAACGCGCTCTCAAAGGGGCGCTGGCACATGCCCTGAAAACCGAATTGAGCGGTGAAGACCGGGAGCAGTTGCTGGCATATGTGGCGCAACTCCCGCAGGAGGAAGAATCCTCCGAAAGCCATCCAGGACAACAGGGGAATGACATGATGCCATGAAGGTTTGATCTTCCTGTGCGTCCTGCATACAGGTTGCCTCCCGGACAACGCCGCAGTGTGTAAGCCCCGCAAATGGGGATTGAGTGTGATTATCAAGGAGGTGAACATGAGTGACAACGGGCGCAAGAAGATCGAACTTCCCATGAGCATTACCGTGCGTGAACTGGCACAGCGTACCGAATCCAGCCCTATTCAGGTGATCAAGATCCTGATGTCCAACGGGGTGATGGCAAACATCAACCAGCAGATTGATTTCGACACTGCCGCCATCGTGGTCTCGGAACTGGGCTTTGAAGTCGTTGCCGAGAGCATGGTTGAAGAGGAAAAAACCGAAACCGGCGAAATTCCTCTGTGGCGGCGCACTATCCTCGCCGAAAAGCCCGAAAACCTCATTCCTCGCCCTCCGGTGGTCACCATCCTGGGTCACGTGGATCACGGTAAAACCACCCTGCTGGATGCCATCCGCAACACCAACGTTGCCGAAGGCGAAGCCGGTGGCATTACCCAGCACATTGGCGCTTATCAGGTGGAGCATAAAGGGCGCCTGATTACCTTTCTGGATACCCCCGGTCACGCCGCCTTTACCGCCATGCGGGCACGCGGCGCGCAGGGCGCCGATATTGTCATTCTGGTGGTTGCCGCCAACGACGGCGTGATGCCGCAGACCCGTGAAGCCATTGCCCATGCCCGCGCCGCGCGGGTGCCCATTGTGGTGGCGCTCAACAAGATTGATCGTCCCGATGCCAACCCCGACTTTGTCAAACGCCAGTTAGCCGAACTGGATCTCGTCCCTGACGAGTGGGGTGGCAATACCCTGGTCGTGCCTGTTTCTGCCAAACAGCGCATTGGACTGGAAGATCTGATGGAAGCCATCCTGCTTACTGCCGAGGGGATTGATATCCGCGCCAACCCCAAAGGCAAGGTGATTGGCACGGTGGTGGAAGCCCAGGTGGATAAGAGCCGCGGTCCGGTCGCCACCCTGCTGGTGCAGAACGGCACGCTGGAGGTGGGCGATATCATTGTTGCCGGAACAGCCTACGGTAAACTGCGCGCCATGTTCGACTTTCGCGGGCGCAAGATTCGCTCGGCAGGTCCTTCCACGCCGGTGCAGGTGATGGGCTTAAGCGAGGTGCCTGAGGTGGGTGAACTGTTCACCCGTTATGCCAGTGAGCGTGAAGCCCGCGCTGTAGTGGAACAGCGCAAGATGGAAGCGGCGCAGAAAGCCGCCCGTGTGCCCAAAGCCACCCTTGAGGAACTCTTCTCGCGGGTGCAGGCGGGCGAGGAAAAGGAACTCCGTCTCATCCTCAAGGTGGACGTACAGGGGTCGCTGGAGCCGATCATTAACTCCATCAACGATTTGCCCAAGGGTGAAATTAAAGTCAACATCCTGCACGCCGAAGCGGGCAACGTCACCGATAACGACGTCCTGCTGGCGAGCGCTTCCAAAGCCATCATCCTGGGCTTCAACGTGCAGGCAGAACCCAGCGCCCGCCGTCTGGCAGAAGCCGAGGGTGTATCCATCCGCCTGTACGATATCATCTACCGTCTGACCGAAGATCTGGAGAAAGCCCTCAAAGGCATGCTCGAACCGGCAACCCGTGAGGTGGTGGTGGGCAAAGCCAGCGTGCTGGCGGTTTTTACCATTACTAAAGTGGGCAATGTCGCCGGATGTCGGGTGACGGAAGGCGAAATCCGCCGCAACGGCAAGGTGCGGGTGTTCCGCAACGGCAAACAGTTGTTCGATGGCGAGATAGCCTCGCTGAAGATTCAAAAGGACGATGTGCGCGAAGTGCGCGCCGGATACGAGTGCGGGATTGGCATCCGCAACTTCAATGATATTCAGCCCGGCGACGTCATTGAGTGCTACATCATTGAAAAGAGTGCGTGATTTTCTCCTGCGCTGTGGATAGAGGTAGGTCATTATGCCCTCGAAAATTCGCTTGAAACGGATTGAAGACCGCATTCGCGAGGATTTATCGGAAATCCTGGTGCGCGAAGTCGCCGACCCGCGTCTGTCGGGTATTTCGGTGACCGGTGTGAAGGTTGATCGAGAACTGGCATACGCCGATATTTTTGTCTCGGCGGTGGAAGGTCAGGTGCGCAAAGAGGAAGTGCTGGAGGGCTTGCGCCATGCCGCTGGATTCCTGCGCAGCGCTCTGGCGGCGAACATCGAACTGCGCACTTTCCCGCGCCTGCGCTTTCACTGGGATGTGACCCCCGAACGGGCAGATCACATCGAGCGTTTGCTGGCATCTTTGCGGGAGCAGGAAAGCCCTGCGCCTGCCGCCCCTGCCACACCCCCTGTGGAGGATGAAGACGAGGAGGCATGAACGGACTGGACCGGTGCGACTCCCCCGCACAAGCCCTCCATGACGCCCACCGTGTCCGCATCCTCACCCACATCCGCCCGGATGGCGATGCCATTGGCTCGATGCTGGGACTGGGGTTGAGTTTACAGTCTGCCGGAAAACAGGTACAGATGATCCTGCCCGACGGCGTGCCGCAACCCCTGCGCTTTTTGCCCGGCAGCCGGCAGATTGTGCGCACAGCCGACCAGGAGGCGGATTTGCTGGTGGTGCTGGATTCGTCTGACATCCCGCGCACCGCTGGACTGCCCGAAGGCGTGCCGGTGGACGTCAACATTGATCATCACATCACCAACACCCGCTTTGCTCGCCTCAACTGGGTGGACCCCAGCGCAGTGGCAACTGCCGCCATTCTGGCAGAGCAACTGCCTGTTTGGGGTTTCCCGCTGGAAAAAGATGCCGCATCTGCCTTGCTTGCCGGAATTATTACGGATACAATAGGATTTCGAACATCCAACACGACATCCAAAGCGTTGAGACTGGCGGCAGATTTAATGGACAGGGGGGCAGACTTGCCGGAACTTTACCGTGCGGCTCTGCTCCTTAAATCTTTTGAAGCCGTGCGTTTCTGGGGCTTTGGGCTGGAACGTTTACAGCGGAAAAACGGACTGTTCTGGACGGTGCTGTATCAGCAGGACCGCGAAGCCACCGGCTACAACGGCAACGATGACGCCGACTTAATCAACTTCCTCTCTTCCACCGAATGTGACATTGTGGTGCTGTTCAATGAACAGAAAGAGGGCAGGGTCAAGGTCTCATGGCGGTCGCGCCCGGGCATTGACGTGTCTGCGCTGGCGGTGCAGTTTGGCGGCGGCGGGCATCCGGCGGCGGCTGGAGCGGAGATTCCCGGCACCGTCGAAGAGGTCTGTGAGCGGGTGCTGGCGGCAACCGAGCAATTGCTCCAGAGCGCCAGAGAAATGATGAAATCGAATGGACAATAAAAAGGACAGTGTGCCTTTTTGACCTGTATGCGGAAAAATTTATGGACAGAGGGTGTCTGAAAACTGGGGAGTGAAGTGACATGATGGAAAACCCGATGGACGTTCGCAATACGGTTTCGGGGGTGCTGGTTGTGGATAAACCGGTCGGCATGACCTCGCACGATGTGGTGCAGATTATCCGCAAAGGTACCAATATTCGCCGTGCCGGGCACACCGGCACGCTGGACCCGCGCGCTTCAGGTGTGCTGGTCGTTCTCATCGGTCCGGCGGTGCGTCTGAGCGAGTATGTCTCGGCTTCTGATAAGCGCTATCAGGCAATTATCCGCCTGGGTTCAAGCACCGATACCTACGATGCCGATGGGCGGGTCACCGGTTCAGGTTCGGTGCCGGTGGAGAGCATCACCGAAGAGCAGTTCGCGCAAGCCCTTCAGCAGTTTGTGGGCGAGATTGAACAGGTGCCGCCGCCCTACTCAGCCATCAAAGTGCAGGGTCGGAGAGCCTATGAGATGGCGCGTGAAGGTGAAGAGGTAGATCTGGCGCCGCGTAAAATCAAGGTGTACAGCCTGGAATTGCTCGAATGGGCGCCGCCCGAAGCGGTGATTGACATCTACTGCTCATCGGGCACGTATGTGCGATCGCTGGCGCACGATCTGGGGCAGGCGCTGGGGTGTGGTGCGCATCTGGTAGGCTTGCGCCGTACCAAAAGCGGGCGTTTTACCCTGCGCGATGCCGTTCCCCTGCGCAAACTGCGCGAAGCCTTCCAGGACGGCACCTGGTACCAGTACCTCATCCCCGCTGCTGAGGCGCTGGCAGACTGGCCTGCGCTGGAACTGACCGATGAACAGGTCAACGAAGTGCGCCATGGACACCGCATCCCTGCTGAAGAACCGGTGCCGGGCAACATGGTGCGCGCCGTCAGCGTGCTGGGCGAACTGGTGGCTTTGCTGGAGTATGTTCCTGAGGAAAACGCCTGGCAACCGCGCAAGGTGTTCTTCCAGTCCTGAAAAGACGTTAGACGAATGCATTCCCGACTTCCGGTGGAACGGCATCCGCCGGAGGGTGAGGAAGTATTGCTTTGTTATTGATCCCGCAGGCTTGGGCTTGCGGGATTTTTTTGTGCTTCCTGCCGATCCAGACGGGGGTTTCCCATTAAAAATAGGAATTAAATTAAGAAATTAAACATTAGAAAGTTCCCATTTTGCCAAATTAACGACCGTTTTGATGCCTGTTTTGATGCCTCCCCCCTGCTACGATGAAAATAGAACTTTTTGATGGGAGGTAAACCATGTCCACGCTCGTTTCCCTGTTTGCTGATAGCCGCAAAGTGCGGCTGGTCGTGTTCGCCCTGATGCTGGTGCTCTTCATCCTGGGCGCTGGCGCTCCGGAAGATGCAGGTGGATTCTTCCACTAGGGCATTGCCATGATCCTGCTCGGAGCGTTTTCGGTGGGTCTGGCGGCGGCAGTACTGCGCGGGCTGATTCTGCGCCGCGAACTGCATCCCTTCGAGGTGCGCTGGATGGGCTTGCTCTTCGTGGCGTTCCTGCCACAGTTGTTCGCTTTTGTGCTTCCCACCCGCTTCGAGATTCCGGATTTCTGGGCATCTCTGGCTTTAATTTCATCGCAGATCGGGCTGCTTCTCTTCGCCCTGGCAAATGTTTCCAGGCCCGGTTTTCCACTGCTGGCACTGGGGCTGGCATCCAACCTGCTGGTGATTCTCCTCAACGGCGGTTGGATGCCCATCTCCCCGGAGATGGTTCAGCGGGTGCTTCCGCACGTGTCTCCCGACTCATGGCAAATCGGGGCGCGTCTGGGCACCGGGAAAGACATCGTCCTGCCAGTGTTTCAAACCCGTCTGTGGTTTCTTTCGGATATTTTCTTTATCCATTACGGGTGGAATCGGGCGGCATTCAGCCCGGGGGATGTACTGGTGGCGCTGGGGGGCATCCGCGCTTTGTGGGCGCTGGCTGACCGTCCGTCTGCTGTTCCCCGGGTTTCTGCTTCACCGGTTGCCGCTCAGGAAGGATGAGGCATGGTCACTTCATTTCAGGAAAGCAATCTGACCGGACCTTCTCGAACGCATCCTGAACAGGAACTGAGCCGCCTGCTGACCGCGGCGGTGATCAGTCCACAGTTTCGCCGACTGCTTTTGAGCAACCCGGCGCAAGCCATTGCCAGCGGTTTCGGCGGAGAGGCTTTTCATCTGCAGGGCGAGGAACAACAGCAACTTGCCGCCATTCAAGCCAGCGATCTGGCGGATTTTGCCATGCAGGTGAGCGCCCTGCGCATTTTCTCGGTTGACCCACAGCGCTGATGGGGAGCGAGGTGGGGTTGGAAAGGCACATCGCGGGAGATTTTTCCATGGCATTGCACCAGTATCTCGGGCAAAATCAGGTTCTTGCCGGGGCGCCCTCCGCTCCGGAGGCAAACGAGCATTTTGCCGACCTTTTCAACCTCAGCCGTCTGTTGAATCAGACCAACCGGCTGGATACGATTCTCAAAACCATAGCCAGGCACAGCCTCAGTTTGTTACAGGTGGTGTACTGCCGCATCCTCACCCTGGAAGAAGACGGACGCCTGGTCACGCGCCTGATTGAAATCGATGAGCGCTTGCCCGAAATGCAGCGTCGGAGGCTGGAGCGCCTGCCCGCGGCACTGCGCGAGTACCGCCAGGTGCTTCACAGTCAGGGTCCGGTGGTGTATCAGGCGTACGATTTCGTCCATACGCCCATGGTGCGTCAGAATCTCGGGTTAAATGACTTGAACAGTCTCTGTCTGGTGCCCATGCGCGTGGCGGATGAGACTGTGGGGTTGATTGTGCTGGGGGACCACTGGCGCAAGGAAGAGGTGCTCTTCAATGAAGAGCGTATCCGCCTGGCGGTCATGATTGCCGATCAAGCCGCCGCCGCCATTCACCGCACCATGCTCAACGCTCGCCTGCACGAAAGCCAGGTGACTGCCATTCGCGCGCTGGTGTCCATGCTGGAACAGCGTGACCTGTACACCGGCGATCACAGCCGCCGGATGACTGAACTGGCGGGCAAACTGGCGCGTCACATGGGGTGCCCGCCCGAAGAGGTAGAAGCCGTGCGCTGGGCGGCAATCCTTCACGACCTGGGCAAAGTGGGCATCCCTGATGAGACCCTGCGCAAGCCCGGTGAATTGAGCGCTGAGGAATGGAAGGTGATGAAAACCCATCCGCAAAAAGGCGCCGAGATCATCCTGATGCTTTCAGGTCTGGAACATGTTGCCATGCTGGTGCTGGCGCATCATGAGCGCTTTGATGGCACCGGCTACCCTTACGGGCTTGCGGGAAGTCGCATTCCGCTGGGAGCGCGCATCCTTGCGGTGGTGGATGCCTATACCGCCATGACCGATGGAAGGGTGTATCGCCCTGCCGTCTCGCATCATGAGGCGCTGGCTGAACTGCGCCGTTGCGCCGGGACGCACTTCGATCCGCAGGTGGTCGAAGCCTTTCTGGCACTTTTTAACTGACAAATTCTGTCGCTCCTCTGACAGATACCCGCTTCACTCCCCCTCGTAAAGCCCGCCCTCTCTTGCCGGGGGGCGGGCACAGGGGAGGGGGAAACAGCACCTGAAACAGCCAGATTCTGTCGCTCCTCTGACAGATACCCCGCTTCACTCCCCCTCGTAAAGCCCGCCCTCTCTTGCCGGGGGGCGGGCACAGGGGAGGGGGAAACAGCACCTGAAACAGCCAGATTCTGTCGCTCTTCTGACAGATACCCGCTTCACTCCCCCCTCAAAAAGCCCACCCTCCATCTCCCCGGAGGGTGGGCAATTTTTCAGGATTCCACTTCCTCCACCTCGGGCGGATCGAGGCTCAGAACCTCCAGTTCTGCCCCGCACACAACGCAGATGACCGTGTCGCCGGGCTCGGCGTAGGTCAGGTCAATTTCCCCGCCGCAGGCAGGGCACCCCGTGAGCGGACGTTCGTCGAGCATATTTCCTCCTCAGTAAGCAATCGGGCTGATGCGTCCCAGTCTGTCCAGCCGATGGGTTGCCTGGATGCGCCGCACTGTGCCGGTCAGCCCGCGCATCACCAGACTGTCGGTGGTGGCGCCGTTCCCAAAGTAATCCACCCCGCGCAGAAGGTCACCGCTGGTGATGCCGGTTGCCGCAAAGAAAACATCGCTGGAAGAGACCAGATCGTCGAGCGTCAGTACCCGCTGAAGATCGTAGCCCTGTTCGCGCAGGCGGGCTTCCTCTTCCGGGTTGCGCGCCACCAGCCGTCCCTGCAGATTGCCTCCCAGACAGCGCATGGCGCAGGCGGCGATGACGCCTTCGGGACTGCCACCAGTGCCCATCAGCACGTCCATGCCCGTTTCGGGCAGGGCAGTCATCAATGCACCTGCCACATCGCCATCCGGGATCAGGCGGATGCGCGCGCCGCAGGCACGCACCTCGCGAATCAGCGCCTCATGCCGCGGGCGGTCCAGGATGACGACGGTCAGGTCTTCCACGCGCTCATCCTTGGCGCGGGCGATTTTCTCCAGATTGTCGCGCACGGGAGCGTTCAGGTCAATCACATCGCGGGCTTCCGGTCCCACGGCGATTTTCTCCATATACAGCGCCGGACCGGGGTTGAACATGCTGCCGCGCGGCGCCAGTGCCACCGTGCAGATGGAGTTCCACAAGCCCATTGCCAGCGGACGGGTGCCGTCAATGGGATCTACAGCCAGATCCAGTTCGGGGGGCACGCCCAGCCCCAGGCGTTCGCCGTTGTAGAGCATGGGGGCTTCGTCCTTTTCGCCCTCGCCGATGACCACCACAGCATCCATCTCGATGCTGTTCAGCACCCAGCGCATGGCTTCTACTGCGGCATGGTCGGCGGCGATTTTGTCGCCGCGTCCCATGTAACGTCCTGCCGCCAGTGCGGCGGCTTCGGTCACGCGCACCAGATCGAGCGCCAGATTCCTCGTAGGGGTACTTGCCGACATGAATAACCTGCCTTTCCACAAGTATGGATTTCGGACAATTTGAGTGTAACATGCCCGCGGGGTTTTGATGCTTCCCGCAGGCGGGTGAACGTTCTCCAATTTTCACCGCGAATCTTCTCTACCGCCTCTCTGACCACAGAGCATTTGCCTTTAAATGGGGCAATGACTATACTAATAAGCAGGCAGACCTTGCCGACCGTATCCGTATCTACCCTGATTCAGGAGGTAATCCCTTATGACCGCTGAAAGTCCGTTCAAGTTGACCTATGCCACCATGTTCAACCCCCCGGAAGAACTGCACATCCGTTTCGAAGAGGCTCTGGCAAAGGTCAAAGCCCGTTTAGGACAGGAATACGGCATGATCATTGACGGGAAAGAGCGCTTTGCCGATGAGAAATTCGTGGACCGCAACCCTGCCAACACGGATGAATTTCTGGGCGTTTTCCAGAAAGGCACCGTGCAGGACGCTCACGACGCAGTCGCGGCGGCGAAAAAAGCCTTCTACCGGTGGAGCCGCACCCCGTGGCAGGAACGGGTGGCGCTCATCCGCAAAGCCGCCGATTTAATTGATCAGCGCATTTTTGAGATTGGCGCGGCAGTGGCGCTGGAGGTGGGCAAAAACCGCATGGAGGCGCTCGGCGACGTTGCTGAAACCGCCGATCTCTTCCGTTACGCCTGCGATTCCATGGAGCGCAACAACGGCTTCATTGTGGAGATGGGACGTGACCCGCTGATCGGTTTTCAGTCCACCAATATCTCCGTCCTGCGCCCCTACGGCGTCTGGCTGGTAATCAGCCCGTTCAACTTCCCCGCCGCGCTGACTGGTGGACCTTCTGCGGCGGCGCTGGTGACCGGCAACACCCTCATCATGAAGCCCGCCACCGATACCCCCTGGACGGCACGTTTGCTGGCGGAATGTCTGCGCGATGCCGGTATCCCCGACGGCGTGTTTAATTTCGTTACCGGTCCGGGCAGTACCCTTGGACAGGCGCTGATTGACCATCCCGACATTGCCGGGGTGACCTTTACCGGTTCGTATGACGTGGGCATGAAGATTTACCGTGATTTTGCTCAAAGCCGCTGGGTGCGTCCCACCATTCTGGAACTGGGCGGCAAGAATCCCGCCATTGTCTCACGGCATGCCAACCTGGAAGACGCCGCTGTGGGGATCGTGCGCTCGGCGTTTGGCTTGCAGGGGCAGAAGTGTTCAGCCTGCTCGCGGGTGTTTATTGAAGAACCCGTGTACGATGAACTGGTGGAGCGTCTGGTGACCCTGACCAGCAAACTCACCATCGGCGATCCCACCGCGCGCAACGTATACATGGGACCGGTCATCAATGCCTCGTCCTATCGCGATTACCAGAATTTCGCCGAAGAATTGCACCAGAGCGCGCGCATTTTGACCGGCGGAAAGACGCTGACCGAGGGCGAGTATGCCAAAGGCTATTTTGTCACTCCCACGCTGGCGGTGGATTTGCCCGCCGATCACCGTCTGTGGCAGGTGGAAATGTTCGTGCCCATCACCACCATTGCCAAAGTGAAAAACCTGGAAGAAGCCATGACCCGCGCCAACGAGGTGATGTACGGGCTGACGGCAGGGTTCTACGGCTCTCCGGAAGAGGTGGGGTGGTTCTTCGACCACATCGAAGCCGGGGTGACCTATGCCAACCGCCCACAGGGCGCCACGACGGGCGCCTGGCCCGGTTTCCAGCCTTTTGGCGGTTGGAAAGCCTCGGGGGCTTCGGGCAAGAACGCCGGCGGGGTGTACTACCTGCCGCTCTACATGCACGAGCAGATTCGCACGCTGGTGAAGCGTCTGTGAGGGTATGCGCAAGCCGCTGGGTAGTTTCCTGTTCTTTGTTGGTCTCACTCTGCTGGTGCTGTTCGTCTTTTCCGACATTGCCGAACAGCCGCAGTTCGGGTTGTTTGCCGGCGGGGCGGTTTGCCTGATTCTGGCGGTGGCGCTGTGGCTTACGTCTCCGCGCCCTGCGCCGGGCGAACCCCCCGCCCGCTTTCGCACGGTGAAAAAACTCATGCAAAGGAAAAAGAAAGCCTGAATCCATGTCCAAACTCTGCACACTCTCCGAAGCCGTTTCCCGCCTGATTCACGATGGCGATACCGTGTATCTGGCGGGGTTTACCCACCTCATCCCCTTTGCTGTGGGACATGAAATCATCCGACAGGGGAAGAAAGACCTGACACTTGCCCGTGCCACCCCCGATCTGATTTACGATCAGATGGCGGCGGCGGGGTGCGCCCGCAAGATCATCTTCTCGTACATGGGCAACCCGGGGGTTGGCTCGCTGAAAGTCCTGCGACGCCTGCTCGAAGCCGGTAAACTGGAATGGGAAGAGTACTCCCATTTTGGCATGATTACCCGCCTGCAGGCTGGCGCTTCGGGATTGCCCTTCCTGCCGATGAACCCCACTGCCGCACCCGATCTGGAGCGTGTCAACCCCAATTACAGGCGCCTGCGCGATCCGTACACCGGGCGGGAGGTGGTGGTTCTGCCGCCGCTCCATCCTGATGTGGCTGTGGTGCACGTTCAGCGCGCCGATGTGCATGGCAATGCCCAGATCTGGGGCATTTTGGGCGAGCAGAAGGAAGCCGCATTTGCCGCCGGGCGGGTCATCGTCACTGCCGAGGAAATCGTTGCAGAAGAGGTGATTCGCTCCGACCCCAACCGCACCATCATCCCCGAGTTCATCGTGGATGCGGTGTGCCATGTGCCGTACTGTGCGCACCCTTCCTATACGCAGGGATACTACGACCGCGATAATGCCTTTTACCTGGAATGGGATCGCATCAGCGAAAGCGATGAGGCAGTACAGGAATATTTAAAGGAATGGGTGTACGGCGTGCGCGATCGCGCCGAGTACTGGGAAAAACTGGGCGAGGAAACCCATCGGCGGCTGGCGGTGCCTCCGCGCTATGCCGCGCCGGTGAACTATGGAGAATACTGAACCTATGGACAACACCGCATACACATCCAGCGAACTGATGATCATCAACGCGGCGCGTCTGCTGCGCGATGGCGACGTGGTTTTCGTCGGCGTGGGCATTCCCAACCTGGCGTGTAACCTGGCGCGGCGCACCCATGCCCCTAACCTGTACATGATTTACGAAGCCGGGGTGATTGGCGCCCGCCCCAACCGCCTGCCCCTCTCCATTGGCGACCCCACCCTGGTGAGCGGCGCCGCCGCTGTGTGCAGTATGTACGACATTTTCACCCTCTATCTCCAGCGCGGCAATGTGGATGTGGGTTTTCTGGGCGGCGCGCAGATTGACCGCTTTGGCAACATCAATGCCACGGTCATCGGCGATTATGCCCATCCCAAAGTGCGCCTGCCCGGCTCCGGCGGCTCGATGGAAATTGCTGCCTGGGCAAACCGCTGTTACATCATGACTCCCCACCAGAAGCGCCGCTTCCCCGAGCGGGTGGATTTCCATACTTCGGCGGGCTTTCTGAGCGGTAAGGGCGAACGGGCGGCTTCCGGCGTACGCGGCAAAGGTCCGCAGGCGGTGGTGACCAACCTGGGCATTCTGGAGCCGGATGAGAGCGGCGAACTGATCCTCACAGCCCTGCATCCGGGCGCAACGGTGGAGATGGCGCGCGAGAACACTGGCTGGGCTTTGAAGGTGGCGGACTCCCTGCGCATCACCGAACCACCCACCCCCGAGGAATTGCGCATTTTACGCGAGGAACTCGATCCGCAGGGCATTTACCGCTAGGGTACTCCGGCATGGAGTCCTGTGCCGGTTAACGCACATAAAAAATTGCACGGTGCAACCGTGCCGTGCGGGCTGGCTGATTCTGCTGTTCTCAATGTGTACTGTCCACCGCTGAGCGAACGACTGGACATTCACAGGGAGGAAAGCCATGAGCGAGGCTTCTTCACCCTACCGCATCGGCACATCCGGCTGGACGTATGATCACTGGCGCGGGCTGTTTTACCCCGAAACCCTGCCCAGAACGCGCTGGTTTGCCCACTATACGCAGACTTTCAGCACGGTGGAGATCAACGCTACCTTTTACCGCACCTTCGGAGAGAGCACCTACCGTAAATGGCGCGAGCAGGCGCCGCCGGGCTTTACCTACGTGCTCAAAGCGCCTAAACCCATCACCCACTATAAAGGTCTCGAAAATGTGGCGGCAGATATCCGCGCCTTTTGGGACAGCGCTGTCATGCTGGGTGAGAAACTCGGGATGATTCTGCTTCAACTGGCGCCCTCAACCCCTTACGACCCCGAACGTCTGCGCGCCGCCCTGCTGGCATTCCCCGATCCCACGCGGGTGGCGGTGGAGTTCCGCCACGAACGCTGGTTGACCGGTGAAATCCGCGACCTGCTGAACGTGCTGGGGGTGTCTTTTTGCGATGCCGATGCTCCGCGCGCGCCTCTGCGCGGCTGGCTGACCGGCAGGAATGCCTACCTGCGTCTGCATGGACGCTCGCGCTGGTATGCGCACTGTTACAGCGACCCGGAACTGGACGAAATTGCCGCGCTGGCGCGCCGCCATGTAGAGCAGGGAGCGCAGTGTGTGTATGTCTTCTTCAATAATGATTTTGAGGGCTACGCGCCTGAGAACGCCCGCGCACTGATTCAGCGCCTGACCCTGTGTTGAGGATTAAGGCGCATCTTCCGCCAGCAGTTTCCACGTCTGCGCGCCGTCGGTGGTGCCAAACAGGCGGTGTCCTTTCTCATCGTACTGCACCGCCCAGCCGGTCAGCGCATCGCTGAAGACCAGAAATGCAGGCGCCTCTGGAGGGTTGGCGGGGGCAGTTTGCCATGTCCAGCCGCCGTCCTGCGAAACCCGCAGGGACGTTCCATCCCACACCCACCAGTGCAGGGCATCCGGCGCTGTCCAGGTGTTGCCCACCGCGGGGATGCCGGGGGTCAACTGCCATGAGGTGCCGCCGTCGCGGGTGATGAAAAAGGCGCGCTGATAAGCCTCACCGCCGTAAAAGATGGAGAAGGCTCCCGTTTGGGAATCGAAGAAGCGCAGTCCCTCGGCGTAGAAACCGGAAGGGCTTTCCGGCAGGTCGAGCAGATGACGCTCCCAGCGCACTCCGCTGTCATCACTGCGGTACAGGTACAGACCGTCCACTGCCGGAGAGATGCCCACTGCCCACAGGGTTTGCTCATCCCGGGCGGCAATTTGCCACTGTGTGTGCATGCCCACCGGCAGGCGTCCGGGAGTGTCTTCATCGCCCGCAGTGGAGCGCATGACCAGTTCCCAGGTTTGCCCGCCGTCGCGGGTGCGGTGCAGTTCTACCAGTCCCTGCATGGATACCTGCGCCCACACCGTTTGAGAGGATTCGGGCGCGCGGAAGAAGTTTGCCCAGCCGAAGGGAGCAGGCGCCGATTGCCAGGTTTGCCCACCGTCGCGGGTGGTGAACAGGGTGCCGGCATCGTACCGTTCGGGGGAGGGCAGGCACGCCCAGGCTTCATCCGCTGAGGGGAAGTATCCCGAGAGGGTGACGGTCATTTCGCTGTGCAGGTCGGCGGGGGTGACATCCTGCCAGGTGTGTCCCCCGTCTGTGGTGCGCAGGATACGGGTATCGCGCACACCCCAGCCATGCAGGGCATCCACGCGGGTGATCTGGGTGAAGGGCAGAATCTGCCCGGTGGACGGGACGGGCGCGGTGGTCTCTGTGGGAGATGGAGCAGGGGAAAGGGTTGGCGCGGGAGATGGGGAAGGCGATGCCGTAACCAGCACCTGTTCCTGAACGGACGGCATTGCGGTGGGCTGGGGAGCGCAGGCGCACACCATCCAGACCACCAGAGCAAGCGGAAAGAGAATTTTTCTCATAAACATAAGACGTTTCCTGTATCGAGCAGGTTCCTTTTGAGCATACCACAAAACCCTGTATGGAAACATAACCTTTACCTGCCTTTTCCATCCGGATAAGGAACGGTGATTCCCTTCGCCCTTCGGGAATGATTTGCATTAACCGTTTTCAACTTTGAAAAAGCCGTTTTTCACGCGCAAAAACGTGTCTGAAAAGTAATTTTTAAGTTATAATGAAATTGTGCAACAAATAAGGGGGAAAGACGCCATCCACAGGGGGGCATGAGGGGGGATGGCGCACTCCAGCGGTGTGAAAATGATGTTTAACAGGTACTGCATTCCCCCTGCCGGGGACGATGCGCTTCGAGTAATGATCTATCCTACCGGGAGACAGGCTGACCGTCCCGCAGTCTGGCGGGTGTCATCTTTCTCATGGCTCGAAGCCGCACCGTCCAGAGGTTCTTCACTGGAGAGGTTTATTTCGAGGGAAGGAATGATGTACATAAAAGATTCTGGCGAAATGGAAAGGGAGGATACATAGATGGAAATTTTCATTCTGGTTCTTTTTATCTTTTTCGTGTTTTTTGTTTTGATCAAAGAGCGGGATAAGAATTCAGATTGGAGTCATTTCAGCGCTCCCATGGATCAAGAGGATAAGTACCCAGATCAGAGTGATTTCAACACTCCCATGGATGAAGAGGAAAGGAAGCGCAAAACCCTCTTCTTGCTTGGATACAACAATATCATCAACTACGACGGCAATCCCAGCAACGACACGTTATTTTCTCAGCACATCCCATTAACGGATGCCTGGAAAGAGAAACGCCGCTGGTAGATCATGCGGCGTCTCTGTGCGTTTGCCCGCCGCGCAACTTGACAGATGCCCAGTCTGGGATATACTGACACCAGCGGAGGTGAATCATGCGCCTTTCTGGCTGGGATGTGCTTTCCATTGTCTTGCTGGCAGGGATGGTGTTCCTCATCCTGGTCTTTGCCATCATCTTCATCAACCCTTATGTGATGCTCAATCCTTACCCACCGCCCACCCCGGTGCCGACGCTCTTTGTCCCGTCGCCCACCCCCACCCTGCGTTCTCTGCCGACCATTGCGCGCACCAGTCCCTTTGATGCGCCCACGGCGACGCCGCGTCCTTTGCGTCCCACCTCCACCCTGCCACCCACTGCCACGGGCTTCCGCCTGCCCACCTTCACCCCTACCCCGACGCACACCAGCACTCCCACCAATACCCGAACACCCACCAATACCCCTACCTTCACGATACCGCCAACGTATACCGCCACGCCTACCTTTACCACTTCTCCAACGGTGGCGACCCCCACCGAGTCTACCTCTTATCCAAGCCCATGAAAGGGAAGTATGACGGACGAAATTACCCCCGAACTGTTTGCCCATCTGGTTGAACTTGCCGCGCTGGAACTGGACGCGCAGGAAGCCGGATATCTGCGCCGGCAGTTGAATTATCAGTTGAAAGCCATTCACGAACTGGAAGCCATTCCGCTGGATGATGACACTCCTGTCACCTCGCACGGAGTGGCATACACCCCCGAAATCAGCCAGCCGCCTCGCGCGGATGAGTGGCAGCCTTACCCTGCGCCGCAGGACATCCTGGCGCAAGCCCCCGAAGTGGACGAAGGCTACATCGTCGTCCCCGAAACGCCCACTACCCCGCTGGAGTGAACCATCATGGAACTGTGCGATCTTTCGGCTGTTGAACTGTACCGCCTTCTGCGCGAGCGCAAGACCTCGGCGGTGGAAATTTTGCAATCCACCCTGGAGCGCATTGGCGAGGTGGAAGGGCGCATGGGCGCGCTGGAGAACACCGACCTGACCGAAGAGGACCGGCAGAAGGTGCACGCCTTCATCACCCTGACCGATGAGCGCGCTCTGGAACAGGCTCGTCGGGTGGATGAGCGCCTTGCCTCAGGAGAAGACCCCGGTGTGCTGGCGGGCATCCCCGTGAGCATCAAGGACATCTTCTGTGTCAGAGGCACCCCCTCAACCGCTGCCTCGCGCATTCTCGCCAACTTCATCGCTCCCTACACCGCCACGCCGGTGGAGCGTCTGGAGCAGGCGGGTGCCCTGCTGGTGGGCAAGGTCAATCTGGACGAGTTCACCTATGGCTCATCCAACGAGTCTTCGGCGTTCAAGCCCACCCCGCGCAACCCCTGGGACCCTTCGCGGGTGCCGGGCGGGTCTTCGGGCGGGAGCGCCGCCTCGGTTGCGGCGGGCGAGTCCGTGCTCAGTCTGGGCACCGACACGGCGGGCTCCATCCGTCAGCCTGCCTCATTCTGCGGTGTGGTGGGACTGAAGCCCACCTACGGTCGCGTCTCGCGCTACGGGCTGATTGCTTTTGCCTCCTCGCTGGACTGCCCGGGTCCGCTGGCAAAGGATGTGAGCGGCGCGGCGATGATGCTTCAGGTGATCGCCGGCGCTGATCCCAGAGACAGCACCACCGCCACCGTGCCCGTGCCTGATTATCTGGCTGAACTGGAAAAAGGCGTGAAAGGACTGCGCATCGGGCTTTCGCCCGATTACTTCCGCATCACCTACCCCACCCCCGACGGTGGTTTTGAACAGCAGCCCGTCCCGGCAGAGATTGAGCAAGCCGTGCGCCGTGCGGCTGACCTCCTGCGGCAGATGGGTGCGGAGATTATCGAAGACGTACCCATGCCCAACACGCGCTACGGCATTCCGGCGTACTTTGTCATCAGCCGGGTGGAAGCCGCCTCTAACCTGCACCGCTACGACGGCGTCAAGTACGGCTACCGCACGCCTCAGCCGGTTGCCGATTTGCGCGAGATGTACCGCAAGACCCGCGCCGAGGGCTTTGGCATTCAACCCAAACTGCGCATCCTCATGGGAATGTACGTCAGTGCGGCGCAGTACAGCGCGCGCTACTATCAGCGCGCCCTGCGTGTGCGCACCCTCATCCGCCGGGATTTTGAGCAGGCTTTTGACCCCAACGGTCCCTATCGGCTGGATGCTCTGCTCACCCCCACCACCCCCACCACCGCGTTCGAGATGGACGCCGTGTACGGCGACTCGGTGCTGATGCAGTATGCCGATCAGTTGACTGTGCCTGCCAACCATGCCGGTGTGCCGGGGCTGTCAATCCCTGCCGGACTGGATGCCCGCGGTTTGCCCATTGGCATTCAATTGCTTGGTGCGGACTTTTCCGAGGATATCCTCCTGCGCATCGGGCGTGCCTACGAACTCGCCACCGAGGGCGAAGCCTGGCGCAGTGCCCGTCCGCGCGTGCTGGCGTAAGCCCACCGTTTTGTTCCCTCAACCGCGCCCTGAAGTCATCCGGGCGCGGTTTTTTTCTACCACTGGCAGGATTGGGACAAGGGGGGGGTCCTGCCCTGAAATGGATTTGTGCTATACTGAAATTACCATTTTTTATCCACTTGATAAAGGAAGGAGTCTTATGCACCCTCTTTCGCGCATCCGCGAACCCGCCGCTCAGCCCCTGCAGGATCGCTATACGCGCACGCTGGAGGCACTCCGGCATGAGGAACGCCTGTTGATGTGGAGCGTTTCCCTGATCCTGCTCGCCGTGCTGGTGCTGTTCATTCCCGCCGTGAGCGCGCTGGGCAACCCGGCTTTTCGCCCCCTGCTTACCGCTCTGAACCTGACCGGTATCCTGCTCACCCTGCTGATGATGTGGAGCGCCCGCCGTCTGCTCCGGCGCATCCGCGCGCGTCAGCGGGCATGCCGTGAGATGGAAACCCAACTGTGCCTGCCTGCGCTTCAGGAAAGTGCCGCTCTGGACAGCCGCAACCTGCACCTGCTGTTTGGCGCGCTGTTCGTCCTCCTGTTAGGTGGCTGGATTCTCCACCTGATTCTCCTCTGGAGTCTGTAAAAACTCTTTTTCCTGTTATCCTCTTGAAGGGAGCAAACCCGATGTCCATTTACCGCGATACCCCCTATCCTTCCTGCCGGTTTACCGTGGATATGGGTACCGGCGAGGTCTGGTCGCCGAATACCGGCTTGCTGGAAGTCGTTTTCCCCGAGGCGCGCCTGGTGGTTGCTGACTACCGCACCGGCAACAGCAGGAGCCCCGAACCACAAAAGGTGCAAACCGGCGTGGAGTACGGCACCCTCATCCTGCGCCGTACCGTCAACGGTTCACTGGACTGGTATCAGTGGTGGAATGAGTTCCGCAACGGCAGTACCGGCAATTTGCGCCATGTCACCGTGCAGTTGCTCAGCGAAGATTTGAGCAACGTGGTGCTGACGTGGCGTTTCCACCGCGCCCGCCCGGTCACGCATCTCTTTTCCAGCCTGAATGCCCTGGGCGGAGACCTCTTTATCGAGAGTCTGGAAGTGGCGTTTGAGCGTCTGGAAATGGAATAGGGCGCATCAACCTGCCAGAAACTCCGACCAGTCCACCTCCAGTGCCACCCCCACACGGTACGCGCCGATATCCTCCGGCAGGGCAAAGCGTACCCGCCCTCCGGCGTTTTTCTTATCTACCTGAAGCGCGGCATGGAAAGCCGCCTCATCCAGCCCGGCAGGGATGCGCTCCGGTAAGCCCAGCCCCCGCAGACAGGCGGCGATGCGCTCTGCCAGCCCTTTGCGGGCAATCCCATGCCGCTCCGCCAGTTGTGCTTCCACCACCAGCCCGATGGCAACGGCTTCCCCGTGGCGCAGGCGGTATCCGCTGGCGCGCTCGATGGCATGTCCCACTGTGTGTCCCAGGTTGAGCGCCGCCCGTTCGCCTTTTTCATATGGATCGCGTTCGATGAAACCCACTTTTACTGCCATCCCCCGGCGGATAACCTCTGCCATGCGCTGACGGACTGCCTCCCAGCCCTGTTCGCACAGGGCAAAGAGCGCCGGGTCGGCAAGGATGCCGTGTTTGACCACCTCTGCCAGCCCGGCGCGGACTTCCTCCTCCGGCAGGGTGTTCAGCGTTTCGGGGTCCGCCAGCACCAGCGCAGGCGGATGAAATGCCCCGATCAGGTTTTTGCCCTGTGGCAGGTCGGCGCCGGTTTTCCCGCCCAGACTGGCATCCACCATGGCGAGCAAACTGGTGGGCAGGCTCACCCAGCGAATTCCGCGCATGAAGGTTGCGGCGGCAAAGCCTGCCAGGTCGCCGATCACCCCACCGCCCAGCGCTACTACCGTACTGCCGCGTTCCAGCCCGCCCGCCAGAAAGGCGCTCCACAAAGATTCCAGCGAAGGCAGGGTTTTATGTTCCTCCCCCGCCGGGATGGTAACGGGAACGACGCGGTAGCCCGCCTGTTCCAGCGCGGCGCGCAGGCGCTCACCGTGGACGGGCATGACGTGCGTATCGCTGACCAGCGCCACCGGGCTGTTCAAGCCGCGGCGACGCATCAGACTGCCGCAGGCATCCAGACCGCCGGGAAGCACGCGCACGTCGTATGGCGCGCCCATGCCGCGCAGGCGGAAAGCCCCCAGCAGGCGCCGGGCTTCCGCTGCGGCTTTCTCCGGTGAAAGATGGCTGGTATCCAGTTGCAGAGGAAAGGAAGCGTAATGCTCTGCGCGGCGTTCCAGCAACGCCCGCAGGCGTTCCCGCCAGTCCTCTCCTGCCACCAGCGGACGGGCTCCCGCCGCGTTTGTCATGCGCGCCTGCAGGACGTCCGTTTCAGCGCGCAGACAGAGCACCGTGCCGTGCGATTCCACCAGATGGCGGTTCTCCTCATTGAGAAGAGCGCCGCCGCCCAGCGCCGCCACCCCGCCGCTTTTTTCTTCCATTAATAAAGCGCGCAGAGTTTCTCTTTCGCGGGCGCGGAAGCCGCTTTCCCCTTCACGGGCGAAGAGGGTGGGAATGTCCACCCCGGCTTGAGCAACAATCTGCGCATCCAGATCAAAGAAAGGCAGTTCCAGTTGCTCCGCCAGGGCTTTGCCAAGCGTGCTTTTGCCTGCCCCCGGCATACCATAAATGAAGTACCACTCGCCCGCGCTCATGTGTCCTCCCAGAAGCGGTGCGGTGTGCCTTCCATGGGCAGATCCGATAAGCGCATTTGCCGCAGGGTCTCAAAACGCGGGCGAATCTCTGCCAGCGAGTCGCCGCCCAGTTTTTCCAGCAGGGCATCTGCCAGCACGAACGCCAGCATGGCTTCGAGTATGACCACTGCCCGCGGTACCGGGCAGAAGTCGGAGCGTTCATAGCGCGTCTCGGTTTCCACCCCTTGAGAAAGATCCACAGTCTGCTGAGGGGTCAGGGTGGTGGCAATGGGTTTCATTGCCGCACGCACCACCAGCGGCTCACCGGTGCTGATGCCCCCTTCCAGCCCGCCACTGCGGTTGCCGGTGCGGACGATGGCGTCGCCTTTCAGACGGATGGGGTCATGCGCCTGCGTGCCGGGCAGGCGGGTGTTGGCAAAGGCATCCCCAAACTCCACCCCTTTGATGGCGGGCACGCTTAACAGCGCCGCGCCGATGCGCGCTTCCAGCCGCCGATCCCACTGCGCAAACGAGCCCAGCCCCGGGGGTACATTCAACGCCACCACCTCGATCACCCCACCCAGGGTATCGCGTGCCTGCATGATCTCACGGATGGCAGAGCGCATTGCCTCTGCCGCCTGCGCATCCGGGCAGGATACATCCGATTCCCGTGCGCGGGCGATGCGTTCGCCGTAGGGCATACCCTCCAGACGGCTCTCCACCTTGCCGATGGAGACCACATATCCGCCCACCTGCACCCCAAACTGCTCCAGCAGATGGCGGCACACCGCACCTGCCGCCACTCGCGCGGCGGTTTCCCGCGCCGATGCCCGCTCCAGCGCCGGTCGCAGATCGCGGTAGCCGTACTTCACCGCTCCGCTCAAGTCGGCGTGTCCGGGACGCGGGGTGGTGAAGGGCGCAATGTCTTTCCCCTTCCAGCGGGCATGGTCGGCGTTTTCGATGAGCAGAGCCAGCGGTGCGCCGGTGGTTTCCCCTGCCATGACCCCGGCAAGGATGCGGGCGCGGTCGTGCTCCAGTTTCATGCGCGCTCCGGCGCCCATCCCGTGCTGACGGCGGGCAAGGTCGCGGGCGATGATTTCTTCATTCAGCGGCAATCCTGCCGGAATGCCTTCCAGAATAACAACCAGCGCAGGTCCATGCGATTCGCCAGCGGTGAGAAAACGTAAGGGCATATCAACCTTCCTCCATGGGTTTGTCCCGGGCAGAGTCTTCTGCGGGCGGGAGTTCTTCCAGCGCCTGCCACATGGCAGAGCGAGGCGCTGTCTGTCCGGTCCAGCGTTCCAGCGCCAGGGCTGCCTGTTCCACCAGCATTCCCAGCCCTCCGGCGGCTGGCGCGCCGCAGGAACGGGCAAAGGTCATCAGGCGCGTCTGCCGGGGATTGTACACCAGATCGTACACTGCCGTCCCCTCCGGGAGGGGGAGCGAAGCGTCCCAGGGCATGGCTTCTGCATACGGGGACATGCCCAGCGGGGTGGCGTTGACCAGCAAATTCAGGCGCGGCGGGAGCCCCCCGAGGGGGGGAATGCCCTCCAGCGCGTCCAGTGCGGCAGAGGGCAGACTTGCCCGCAGGGCATCCCTCAGGAATTGTGCCTGTTCTCCCCGGCGGGCGCACACCCACACCTCCCAGTTTGCCTGAATCAGCGCAAAAACCACGGCGCGCGCCGCTCCGCCTGCCCCCAGCACCAGCGCCCTGCCGCCGCAGGCGGGCAGGGCGTTTCCCAACTGCGCGTACAGATCGCGCAGAAAGCCCGGCGCATCGGTATTGGCGCCCCAGAGACGGTCGTGAGTGTCCCTGCCCAGAGTGTTCACCGCCCCGATGATGCGGGCTTCGTCCTCGCAGACGTCCACTTCAGCCATTACCGCCTGTTTGTGGGGGATGGTGACGTTCAGACCGTGCAGGGAACCGGCGCGCAGACGGGTAAAAATTGTCTGCCATGCCTGCCTGCCTTCCGGCAGAGGGGGAACAGGGTAAAGGCGGTATTCTCCCTCTATGCCCATGGTGTTCAGTGCCGCACGGTGCAGGAGCGGAGAGTAACTGTGACCCAGCGGGAAGCCCATCAGCCCCAGTTGCAGAGCACTCATGGAATTACCTCCAGATGCGCCCCCAGTCCCTGCAGGGTGGAGACAAATGCCGGGAACGATTCGGCAATGATTTCTGCCTGCTCAATGGTTACCGCTTGAGAAGCCGCCAGTCCGGCAACCGCCAGTGCCATTGCCAGGCGGTGATCGCCGTGCGGGTTGACGGTTCCTCCTTTCAAACTTCCGCCGTGGATGGTAAAGCCGTCGGGGTGTTCTTCGGCGGCGGCGCCCAGGGCGCGCACTTCCTGCACCAGTGCGGCAATGCGATCGGATTCCTTGTAACGCAGTTCCTGCGCGTCGTGGACGGTGCTGATGCCCTGCGCGTACAGAGCGGCGGCGGCAAACGCCGGAAATTCGTCAATCATTGCCACCACCCGCTCGCCCTGCACCTGCCCTGCCCACAGGGAAGAGGCGCGCACGTGCAGGTCGCCTACCGGCTCGCCAAACACTGTGCGGGGGTTCTCCACCTCAATCTCTGCGCCCATCTCCCTGAGGGCTTCCAGCAGACCGGTGCGGGTGGGGTTCAGCCCGACCCCGCGGATGAGCACATCCGATCCGGGGACAATCAGCGCCGCTACCAGCAGGAACGCCGCCGCAGAAATGTCCCCCGGGATGGTGCCGTGCAGAGGTGGGATCGGATGCCCGGGCGGATGCAGGCATACCCGGGCACTGCCGTCTGGCAGGCGAGACACTTCCAGCGCAATGCCCATTCCTTTAAACATCCGTTCGGTGTGATCGCGTGAGAGGGTCGGCTCGATGACTTCAACAGGCGCATCTGCCGCCAGTCCTGCCAGCAGAAGGCAGGTTTTCACCTGGGCGCTGGCAACCGGCAGGGTGTGCTTCATCCCGCGCAGAAGAGCGCCAGCCGGGCGGGCATCCAGATGCAACGGCGCACCGCCTCCATCGGCGGCGGCGATGGGTACGCCCATGGCGCGCAGGGGTTCGACAATGCGTTCCATGGGACGGCGGCGCAATCCCGGGCTACCGTCCAGCACAGCGGGAATGCCTGCGGCGGCAAGTGCGCCTGCCAGCAGGCGCAGAGTGGTGGCGGAGTTGCCGCAGAAGAGCGGCACGGCGGGCGGTTGCCAGTGGTTCCAGCCTGGAGAGCGTACCTGCAGACGGGTACCGTCCAGTTGCCATGTCACACCCAGCGCGCTCAGCGCGTTCAGCATGGCGCGGGTGACGCCGGAGTCAAGGAAGTTGTCAATCAGGCTTTCGCCCTGCGCCATGGCGGCAAACAGGGCAGCGCGATGGGAGATGGATTTATCGCCGGGAACCTGTGCTTCACCGCGCAGGGGCGCGCCGGGGTACACGATGAGTTTCATGAGGATCTCCACCTGAATTGAGAAGGGTTTCGCGTTGCCGGGCGCTGTCCTCAAGCAATGTCCGCAGGGTCTGCCAGTCCTGCGCTTCCAGCGTCTGCGCCAGAAGGTCCAGATGTTGCCGGGCGCGGGACAGCGCCGTGAGCAGATGATCGCGGTTGGATGCCAGCACCTCCAGCATCAGGTCGGCAGGCTGTGCCGCCAGCCGTGAGGTGGAGCGGTAGCCCGGTCCTGCCAGCGGAGCAGCCTGCGGGGGGACGCTGGAAGCCAGCGCGCCTGCCAGCAGGTAGGGCAGGTGACTGGTGGCGGCTACCCAGCGGTCGTGTGTATCGGCATCCAGCCAGAAAGGAGAGGCGCCTGCCGCCCGCGCCAGGCTTTCGGCAACCTGCCGGGCATGGGCAGAGGTGCGCTCCAGCGGACACAGGGCAAAGACGGCGCCGCGGTACAGGTCCGCCTCGGCATGTTCAAAAGAGGAATGTTCTTTGCCGCACATGGGATGCCCGCCCAGCGGGTCAAAACGCTCGGGCAGATGCGCCATTGCCTCAACAATGTCGCGTTTGGTCGAGCCCACATCCAGAACCACCGCCCTGCCCGGATGCAGGGAAGGCAGTTGCTCCAGCAGGCGCAGGATGCTCCGCACCGGTGTTGCCAGCACGATTACATCGGCTTGAGGGAGCAGTGCGGCAGGGTCGGCGCTGACTGCATCCACCGCGCCGCGGTCCAGTGCCTGCTGGCGGGTTGGCGCATGGGTGTCCACGCCCAGCACTGCCTGTACTTTGCCGCGCAGTGCCAGCGCCAGCGATCCGCCCATCAATCCCAGTCCAATGATGAGCACCTGCAGGGAGCGGACAAAACCATCCTCGCTTTCCGCGCTCATTGGATGTGTGCCTCCGGGAGTTCGCTGGGGGTGGTCACGGGTACCTCGCGGTGCGGGGATGGCGCCACATCCCGTCCAATCGCCCGGGCGATCCGGCGCACCTGCTCAATCAGTTCGACA
Source organism: Anaerolinea thermophila (assembly GCF_020723905.1). GTDB lineage: Bacteria > Chloroflexota > Anaerolineae > Anaerolineales > Anaerolineaceae > Anaerolinea > Anaerolinea thermophila_A. The sequence continues at coordinate 94,762 of NZ_DYHZ01000009.1, read as the reverse complement.
AAGCGCTCGGGTTTGAGGCTCTGTCCGCCATCCGAGAGGGCTTCCTCGGGATGCGGATGCACTTCGACAATCAAGCCGTCTGCTCCGGCGGCAATGGCGGCGCGGGCAATGGGCAGGACGTACTCCCATTTGCCGGTGGAGTGGCTGGGGTCGAGGATGACCGGCAGGTGACTGAGGGACTTGATGACCGGAATGGCGTTAATGTCGGTGGTGTTGCGGGTGGCGTTTTCAAAGGTGCGGATGCCGCGCTCGCACAGAATCACACGGCGGTTGCCATGCGAGAGGATGTACTCCGCCGCCATCAGCAGTTCTTCAACGGTGGCGCTCATGCCGCGTTTCAGCAGGACGGGGTGCTGGCTTTCTCCGGCGGCGTGCAGCAGGGCAAAGTTCTGCATGTTGCGCGCGCCAATTTGCAGAACATCGGCGTATTTTGCCACCAGCGGGACCATCTCAGGCGACATCACCTCGGTGACGATGGGCAAACCGGTGACTTCACGCGCTTCTGCCAGCAGTTCCAGCCCTTCTTCGCCCAGCCCCTGAAAAGCATACGGCGAGGTGCGCGGTTTGTACGCGCCACCGCGCAGGGCATGCGCTCCGGCTTCGCGCACCGCCTGAGCAATTTCCAGCAGTTGAGAACGGCTCTCCACCGAGCAGGGTCCGGCAATCAGCACAATGTCCTGCCCGCCAATGGAAACGCCGTCCAGCGGGAACACTGTGTTTTCCGGGCTGAACTCGCGTGATGCCAGTTTATACGGTCGCAGGATGGGCACCACCCGATCTACACCGGGGAGTACCGCGAAGTGATCTTTGTCAACGGTGCGGTCATCGCCAATTGCACCAATCAGGGTTCGTTCCTGCCCGTGAGACAGATGTGCCCGTAAGCCCACCGCCTCCACACGCGCCACCACCTGGCTGATTTGCTCTGGGGTTGCATCGGCTCGCATGATGATCATCATTTTCACACCTCCTGAAATCTAAAAACCGTTATCTGGGAGAATTCGCATACTCGGGACGTAACGTCACCGCCTCGCGCAAATAGACATGCCGCACGGCGTTCTGCGGCATGTCGGTATTCCAGTGAATCAGTACGCGCACACAGCGCTGGACACTGCCCGGGACGGCAATCTCGCGGGCGCACATCAGCGGGACATCCACCCAGCCCAGTTGACGCGCTGCCAGCGCCGGATGCACGGCGTTGAGGTCTTCGGTCATGGTGAACAGCACGCTGGCAATGTCTTCGGGCTTGAGGGTCGGGTTGGCTTGCAGAAGAGCAAACAGTAATTCCCGGGTGCCTGACAGGATGGCTTCGGGGGTATTTTCGTCAATGGTTGTGGCGCCGCGAATGCCGCGAATGCCGCGAATGCCGCGAATGCCGCGAATGCTCATGAACAGCCTCCAGACGTAAGATAAACGAAAACTGCGGCGCCGTTGGCGCCGCAGATCCGTTCGAGGGGTGTTCTCTTCCGGTTAAGCGCTGCCGCCGGCAGTCCGCGGGGAGATGCCGGAATAAAAGTAAAACCAGTAGGCAACGCGAGAAGAGCACATAGGTTGGCAATAGTGTAGCGCAGAGGAATGCAGATGTCAAGGAGGATTTTGGGGGCATTTTTCGGCGGTTTCATGACCCGCAGTTGCAGGGTTCGGTGCCGGGGGGCATCCATCCATTTTTCAATCCGGGCTAAAATATGGCTATGCTCAACCGGTTGCGTTCCTGCTGGAATCAGTTACCTGAAGTTGTTCGGTTTGTTCTGCCCATCTGGCTGGGGATGCGCCTTCTGTCGCATCTCATCGGCTTTTGGGTGTGGAGAATTCGTCCCTTACCTCCGCCCGTGGGGATGCGTTTCTACGAAGGGCTGGAGCCTGTGGTTCAGGGCTGGCGAGGGGCTTTGTTCGGCGTCTGGCAGCGGTGGGATACCATTTTTTACCAGATCATCGCCGAACAGGGTTATTCCGTTCAGAAGGTGAGCCTCTTTTTTCCTCTGTACCCGCTGACGGCGCGAGTACTGGCACAACTGACCGGTATGGGCACGCTGGAAGCCCTGTATGTGGTGAGTACCCTGGGCTATCTGGCGGCGCTTATCCTGCTGTATGCTCTGCTGGCAGATACCTTTAACACCACCATTGCCCGGCGCGGTGTGCTGGCGCTGGCAGTGTTCCCGAGCAGTTTTTTCTTCCTTGCTCTGTACCCGCAAAGCATGGAACTGGCGCTGGTGCTGGCTTCGGTCTTTCTGGCGAGAAAACGCCGCTGGCTGGGAAGCGCGGTGACCGCCCTGCTGGCAGGATTGACGCATAGCACGGCTCTGCCGCTTGCGGTCATTTTGCTGGTGGAAGCCGTGCAGTTTATCCGCCGGAACACGCATCCCTGGCGCTGGACAGTGCTGGGCGTGGCAGGCATGCCTGCGCTGGGGGTGGGATGGTTCTGGGCATGGCGGGTCTCGCAGGGCTTTCCGTCCTTCTTACAGTCGTATGAGCAGGAATTTTTCCGCTATCCCGCTCCACCGTGGACGAATCTGGTTAAGTGGTTGATGTTGTTGCCACAGCATCTTTCCTCCCCCGACTGGGTCATCAATTCTGTGGCTCTGTTTCTGGTCGTCTGGAGTTTGATCTGGGGCTGGAAGAAAATTCCCGCCTCGTGGCTGGCATTTCAGGCGCTGGTATTATTCATGGCGCTTGGGTTGGGGGATGCCCGCGATCCGCTGTTCGCATACAATCGCTACATTTTAATGGGCTTTTCTCTTTTTGCCGCTCTGGGCTGGTGGGCAGATACCCCCCTCAAACGCCTGACCGGCTTTGCTCTGGGGGTGTTCGGTCAACTGGCATTGATGGCGTTGTTTTTGCTCTGGATTTTCATCGGTTAAGAAAAAAACCCGCCGCTCCATCGAGCCAGCGGGCTGAAAGACACCTTGTGTTCTCTACCGCGCCAGGATGCGCGCCATCTTGATGTATTCCTCGCTCAGGGTGCGGCGGTTGTTCACGACCGTGGCCAGCGGCAGAGGGGTGATGTCGCGCCCGGTGAGGGCAGTCATTACACCGGTTTGCCCGCTGAGCAGGAACTCCACCGCTTTAACCCCGAAGCGGGTGGCGAGGAAGCGGTCGAATGCGGTGGGTTTGCCGCCGCGCTGAACATGTCCCAGCACGGTCACGCGGGTATCAAAGCCCACGTTCATTTCCTGCAGTTTTGCCGCCAGTTCGTTGGCGTTCATTTTGGCGCCCTCTGCCACCACGATGATGCAGTGAGATTTTCCACGCTTGTAGGCGTCTTCCACGGCTTCGGCAACTTCCTCGAAGGGGGTCTCGTATTCGGGAATGATGGTCATCTCAGCGCCGCAGATGATACCTGCCTGTACCGCCAGATACCCGCAATCGCGTCCCATGGTTTCAACCAGGAAAGCGCGGTTATGCGAGGAAGCCGTATCGCGCAGTTTGTCAATGGCGTCCACGATGGTATTGAGCGCTGTATCTACGCCGATGCACATATCGGTGCCGTAGATGTCGTTGTCAATACTGCCGGGGATGCCGATCACCGGCACGCCCTGTTCCTGCAGTTTCAGCCCGCCGGTGAGGGAACCATCACCCCCGATGATCACCACGGCTTCGATGCCAGCACTGCTCAACTGACGGATGGCTTTGCGCTGTCCTTCCGGGGTTTTGAATTCCATACTGCGTGCAGTGCGCAGAATGGTTCCGCCGCGCTGTAAAATCCCACCGACATCGCGGGGACCCATTTCGCGGAAGCGCCCGTTTAACATCCCCTCATACCCGTCCTCAATGCCGATGACCCGAATACCGTTTGACAGCGCCGTGCGCACCACAGCACGGATCGCCGGGTTCATTCCGGGTGCATCTCCCCCGGAAGTCATCACACCAATGGTTCTGATAGACGTTTTAAACATGGGATTGCCTCTTCATGTAAAAGATTTCAGTTCAATGAACAGGAATGGGTTCCACAAGGACATTTTCCCTTCCTACAATGGCATATAACTCTTCCAGCAATTCTCCCGAGACATGGGTCGTCTCGTTGGGGAACTCGAACAAATACCCGGCTTTGCCCTCAAAAATCCAGAAGGCGAAGCGGTCGTTCCCCGGATGAGAATGCAGTTTATTGTACACCCGTTTCATGCGCAGAATGTCTCGTTTGGGGTCGCCTGTAGAACGCAGGGTGATTTTGACCATGCGGGGAACGTCGTTGCCGGTCTGCATCTGCGCATAGGGGGGGACGATGAGGGCTACATCGGGAAACGATGCGCCGATGGTCGGTCCGGGTGGGGCTGGTGCTTCCGGTATATGCGGCAAGGGGCTGGCGATCCCGTCATTTGCCGGAGCCGTTTTCGTTCCGGACAGAGCCGGTGAGACCGGCTCGTCCACCGGCGCGGAATCATCCTCGGGCGCCAGGTCGTAGCCGTACAGATGCCAGTCGGGCGGATCTTCGGGTGGAATCAGGTCATCCACTTCTTTTGCAGGGGCTGGTACGGGCTTGCCATTTCCACTGGAGGGCTGTGGCGGCGCCGGGGTAGAAGCGGGCGCCGAAGGCACATAGATCGCCCGGGGTTCGGCTACCGTTTGCGGCTCGTGGACAGATTCTTCTTCGTCAAACCCGGGCTCAGAGGGAGCCTCATCCCAGGGCACATCCATGGAACTGCCCGACCATTCAAAAGGACTTGCCGATTGTTCTGCAGGGGCTTCGAGCGCCACCTCACTCAACGTATCCACCAGCACTTTGGGGTCGCCGTTTTCGGTATCCACTTTCCCTTCGGCAATGAGGATGGCGTCCATGTGTACCAGGGTGTGGTACTTTTCCCAGGCGCTGGGGAAGACCACCAGTTCTATCGGACCGCGCAGGTCTTCCAGGGTGATGAACGCCATCGGTTTGCCGGTTTTGGTCTGGTGCTGGCGGAAACGGGTCACCATTCCACCAACCACCACAGGGGTGCGGTTGCGCAATTCTCCCAGTTGATTGGAGTAGTGCGTCAGGCGCTTGCGGATGCTGTTCCAGTATGGGTTGAGCGGGTGATCGGACACATACAGCCCGATTAATTCGCGCTCCCATTCCAGTTGTTCGCGCATATCCATGCCTGTGGTAAAAGGCAGGTGGATATTTTCGATGGCATCCACATTCGCGCCCACTGTGGCACCAAAGAATGCCAGTTGACCACTGCTCACCGCGCGGAAATGGCTGGCGCTCACGTTGAGGATGGTATCCATCACCTCTAACAGCGCCTTGCGGTTTCCAAAGCGGTCCAGCGCGCCCACCTTGATGAGGCACTCCAGCGAGCGTTTGCCCACACCGCGCAGGTCCACCCGCGAGGCGAAGTCGGTCAGGCTCTGGAAGGGACCACCTTCCTCGCGCGCATGCAGAATCATCTCCACGGCATTCTGTCCCACGTTCTTCACTGCGCCCAGCCCAAAGCGGATGGCGGGCTTGCCATCGGGTTGATCCTCGATGGTGAAGTCCCATCCACTGGTGTTGATGTCGGGTGGAAGCACAGGCACGCCCAGGTTTTTGGCATCTGCCACGTACACCGCCACTTTTTCGGTTTCGTTCTTGGATGCCGAGAGCAGAGCGGTCATGTACTCGGCGGTGTAGTGCTTCTTCAGGTATGCCGTCTGTACGGCGATGACGCCGTAATCGGCGGCGTGCGATTTGTTGAAGCCGTAGCGGGCGAACTCTTCCCAGTCATCGAAAATCGCCGCGGCGGTTTCCTGATCAATACCCCGTTCCACTGCCCCTTTGATAAATTTTTCACGGTGCTTGAGCAGTTTGTCCTTTTGTTTCTTGGCAATGGCTTTGCGCAGTTCGTCCGATTCGGACATGGTGTAGCCCGCCAGTTCCACCGCCGCGCGCATGATCTGTTCCTGATAAACAGGGATGCCGTAAGTCTCTTTGAAGATGGGCTCCAGGCTCGGATGACGGTACTGCACGGGTTCTTCGCCGTGCATGCGGCGGATGTACGTGGGGATGAAGTCCAGTGGGCCGGGGCGGTAGAGCGCCACCATGGCGATGACGTGATCCAGATTCTGCGGGCGCATCTGCACCAGAAAGCGGGTCATCCCGTTGCCTTCTAACTGGAACACGCCAGCAGTGTGTCCCTGCGCCAGAAACTCGTAGGTTTCGGGATCGTCGGTGGGGATGTTGTACAAATCCAGGTGCACGCCATGGCGTTGTTCGATTAACTGGCAGGCTCTCTGCATGATGGTCAGCGTCGCCAGCCCCAGGAAGTCCACCTTGAGCAAGCCCAGCGCTTCGATGATGGACATCTCGAACTGGGTGACGGTTTTGATGGGGCTTTCTTCGGAGCCGGAGGTGGGACGGTGCAGGGGCAGGTATTGCACAATCGGTTCATCGGTGATGACCACACCCGCGGCATGAGTGCCGGCGTTGCGCACCACCCCTTCCATGCGCGCAGCCGTGTCAATCAGGTCGCGCAGGTAATCGGATTCTTCGTATGCCGCCTTAAACTCCGGGATGGTTTCCAGGGCTTCTTTAATGGTCACGTTCTTGTTCGGCGCGGTGGAAAGCATCTTGCTGATGCGATCCACCTCTGCCAGGGGAATGTCCATCACTCGACCCACATCGCGGATGGCGGCTTTAGCGCCCAGCGTGCCAAAGGTGATGATCTGCGCCACCCTGTCATCGCCGTATTTGTTGGCGCAGTACTCCAGCATCCGCGGACGCAGGTCGTCCTGAAAGTCGAGGTCAATATCGGGCATGGAGATACGCCCGGGGTTGAGGAAACGCTCGAAAATCAAGCCGTGTTCTATTGGCTCTACCATGGTGATGCCCAGCACATACGCCACCATCGAACCCGCCGCTGAACCGCGCGCGTTGTACCAGATGCCGTTTTTGCGGGCGTACTGGGTCAAATCCCACACGATGAGGAAGTAGGCATCAAAGCCCATCTGGTGAATGACCCTGAGTTCGTACTCCAGGCGTTCCCGCACGATGGGATCCTCGGCGCGGTTGCCGTAGCGTTCCCGCAAACCCTTCTCGCACAGTTCGCGCAGGTATGATTCGGCGGTGTAGCCCTCGGGGACGGGGAAGCGCGGCAGGTGGTAGCCCTTGCTGGTCAAATCTACATTGCAGCGCTCGGCGATGAGCAGTGTGTTGTTCAGGGCTTCTGGGATCTCGGCAAACAGGCGGCTCATCTCTTCCGGCGAGCGCAGGTAGAATGTATCCACGCTCATCCGAAAGCGTTTGGGTTCCGAAAGCAGGTTGCCCGTCTGAATGCACAGCAGGACATCCTGAAGATGGGCATCTTCCGGGTTGATGTAGTGCACGTCGTTGGTGGCGATGAAACGGGCGTTGTAGCGTTTGCCCAGTTCGATTAACTGCCGGTTGACTGCCTGCAGTTCGGGAATGGCGTGGTTTTGCAGTTCAAAGAAGAAATTCTCGGCGCCAAAGACCTCGTAGTACCAGTCTGTCAGTTTTCGGGCGCGCTCAAAATCACCCTCTTTGAGCGCCTCGGGGATCTCGGCGGAGAGGCATCCGGTGGTGCAGATCAGCCCTTCATGATGGTGGGCGAGAAATTCGTGGTCAATGCGCGGGTAGTAGTAAAAACCCTCCAGTTGCGCCGCCGAGGCAATCTTGAGCAGGTTTTGATAACCGGTCTGATTTTCTGCCAGCAGGAGCAGGTGGGTGCTGGATTTATCCAGTCTGGGGTCGCGATCCTGCATGCGCCGCGCCGCCATGTAGGATTCCAGCCCGATAATGGGCTTGATGCCCGCGGCGGTGGCAGCCTGGAAGAACTCGATCACCCCGAACATGGTGCCGTGGTCGGTGATGGCAACGGCAGGCATGCCCATCTCTTTGGCGCGTGCCACTAACTGCCTGGGGTTGGAAAAGCCATCCAGCAGAGAATATTGGGTATGGACATGCAGATGGGCAAAAGACATGTTCCACTCACCGATGCAGATCAGATTTGGGGAAAGGGAGAGAAGCCTCGAACAATTTTATTATAGGTCGTTTCACCCGTTGCCATCCCTCCCAATCAGGGTGATTTTCCCGTCCCGGGGCAGCGACAAATTATACCCGTAAACCGGTGCGCGCAATCTTAAGAAGAATAGCGGGAAGGTATTTTTAAGATGCTTTCCGCATTGAAATGGCTCTAACCCTTCACTGTTACCGGCACACCGCGCCGTGCAGACTCGATCAACGCCAGCAGAGCGGCAACATTGCCGCGGCTGTCTTCCAGAGAGATGCGCGGGGACTTGCCCATCTGAACTGCGTCGCACATGTCCTCTACCTCGCCAAGGTACAGTTCCTTCCCTCTGACCCGAATCGTCTCGGTGCGCCCCTCACGGGTGAGCAGCAGGCGCGTGGACAGGCCCGGCTTGAAGGGATCGGGCACTTCCAGACGCCCCAGAGTGCCCACAAATTCCATGAAGGCGCGCGGAGGGCGCTCGAAACTGCTCTCGAACTGCAGGAAAGCCTCATCCGGGAAGCGCAACTGCGCCACAAAGGACATTTCGCACCCGGCGGCATTGAGCGTCTGCCAGCCAAAGGCTTCCAGCGGTTCTGCCCCCAGCACAAAGCGGGCGTAACTCAGCGGGTAACAGCCCACATCCCACAGACTGCCGCCGCCCATGGACGGCTCGAGGCGGTAGTTGCCCGGACGCTCGAGGGTGAAGGTGAACGCCCCGCGCACCATTTTCACCGCGCCGATCATGCCGCTCTCCACAATTTCTTTCACTTTGAGGGTCTGGGGGTGGTGCCGGTACATGAAGGCTTCGGCCACCACTTTTCCGTGCGCCTGTGCCGCCGCTCGAATGGCGTCCACTTCTTCCAGGGTAAGAGCAAGCGGCTTTTCGCACAGCACATGCTTGCCCGCCTGCACGGCTTGAATGGTCCACACAGCGTGCAGGTGGTTGGGGAGCGGGTTATAGATAATGTCAATCTCCGGGTCGGCAAGCAAGTCTTCATACCTGCCGTATGCCCGGGGAATGCGCCACTCCCGCGCATAGGCTTGCGCCGACTCCAGACTGCGCGATGCCACCGCCAGCAGGCGGGTACGCGGTGAGGACTGCAATACAGGAATCAGGGCGCGGTTGATGTGCGCCGTCGAGAGAATACCCCAGTTGAGCGGTTTCTGTGCCATGCCTCACCTTAACCTTTCAGCGAGCCAGCCAGCAAGCCGCGCAGGAAGTACTGTCCAAGGAAGAGGTACACCAGCAGGGTGGGTAATGCCGCCAGCAGTGAGCCTGCCATCTGCACATTCCAGGCGATGATTTGACTGCCCGCCATGTTGTTCAGCGCCACGGTGATGGGCCACTGGGTGTTGCCCGTCAGCACCACCGCGAACAGGAAGTCGTTCCATGCCGAGGTAAACTGCCAGATCAGCACCACCACAAAACTGGGAATGGAAATGGGGAGCAAAATCCAGCGGTACACCCCCAGCATGCTCGCCCCGTCAATGCGGGCGGCTTCGATCAATTCCTGTGGCAGACTGGCGTAGTAGTTGCGGAAGGTCAGCGTGGTGATGGGGATGCCGTAAATGACGTGTGTCAGAATCAACCCCGGGATGCCGGTGAGATTGACGGACTTCATAAACTGCACCAGGGGAATGAGAATGCTCTGGTAGGGGATGAACATCCCGAACAGGATGAGCGGGAAAATCACATCGGCGCCTTTGAATTTCCACTTTGCCAGCACGTAGCCGTTTATGGAGCCGAGGAAGGAAGAGATGATGGTGGCAGGGATGACCATGACGAAACTGTTGCGCAGAGAAGGTGCGAGGTGGCGGAAGGCTTCCACGTAGTTATCAAAAGCAATGTGGCGGGGAAGCGCCCACATTGTTTTGAGGTCCACCTCTTCGAAAGGCTTGAATCCTGTCACCAGCATGACGTACATGGGAAGCAGGTAAAAAATGGACATGAAAATTAATGGTCCATACAGCCAGTTTTTGCCAGTGCGCAGAGATTTCGTTTTCATAGTTGCTTCTCACTTCGCAGGGTGAACCACATATAAGGAACAATCAACACCGCCACGCTGATGAGCAGAAGAGTGGCAATGGCGGCGCCGCGCGCGTAAAACAGCCCGTCGAAAGTGGTTTGCCACATGTAGATGGCGGGTACGTCCAGCGCCAGTTGCTTGCCAGCCATGGCGATGATCAGGTCGAATACTTTGAGGGAGATGTGTCCTAAAATAATCAGCACGCTCAACGTCACCGGCGTCAAAATGGGCAGGATGACGTAGCGGTAGATTTGCAGTTCGCTGGCGCCATCAATCTGGGCGGCTTCGCGCAGTTCCAGAGGAATGGAGCGCAAGCCCGCCAGGTACAGCGCCATGGTATAGCCGGACATTTGCCAGATTGCCGCCAGCGCCACGGCGGCAATGCCCCAGGTGGGCGTGGTGTGCCAGTTGTTGATCAGAAAATCCAGGTTGAGGTAGGAAAAGAGCAGATTCAACCCGCTCATGCGTGAGCCGGTTGCCGGGTTCATCAACCAGCGCCAGACAACGCCGGTGACGATGAAGGAAATTGCCATGGGGAAGAGGAACAGAGTGCGGAAGAAGGCCTCTCCCTTCAGCCCCTGATCGAGCATGACTGCCAGCAGGAAGCCCACCACAATACAGCCCACCACAAAAACCACCGTAAAGATGACCGTATTGCGGATATCTACCATGAAGCGCGGGTCGGAGAACAGGTCAATGTAATTTTTCAACCCCGCCCATTCGAAATTGGGGGTCAGCCCCTTCCATTTGGAGAGCGAGACCCGAATGGACCATCCAATAAACCCGTAAATGAAGATCATCACTGCCAGGATGGAAGGCAGGACCAACAGAAAGGAAAGATACCGATCCTTGTTTTTGAACATGGAGCACCTGCCTTTTGCAGCAGAGTTAAGAGGAATGGGGCTTCACCCGTAGATGAAGCCCCATGATGCGCATGAAAAGACTACTTGCAGGGGCCCGAGGCTTTGCAGGCGTTCACCAGCGCCGTCTGGAAGGCGGCGAGATCGCCATTGGAGACGAACAACCCAAGGGCAGTGTCAATTTCGCTCTTCCACGAGTCGTTGGCAACCACGCCATGAGTCAGCGAGCCAACCACCACATTGCTTGCCCAGTCATCCATTGCCGATTGCAGGTATTCGCCAAAGAGGGATTTGTCGCAGTCGGTGCGGGCGCAGATGGAGCCTTTGACGGGGTTGAAGGCTTCCTGTCCTTCCTTGGAGCCAGCCACTTTCAGCCATGCCACCGCGGCTTCTGGATCGGGTGCGCCAACTGCCAGCACAAACGAGTCGGACAGGAACTGGAAGACGCCCACCGTTCCGGGCACCGGCGCCCAGCCGTAATCCACTCTGGGTTTCTTGCCCAGTTCGCGGAAGTAGCCTTCTGCCCAGTCGCCCATCACATTGAAGGCGGCATCGCCGTTGACCACCAGTTGAGCGGCATCCTGCCAGGACAGGGACGCCGAATCAGTGTTGGCGTAGGTCATGGCTTTCTGGAAGTTCTCCAGGGCGGTCTTCACTTCAGCGCTGCCCCAGTCGGTGGTGCCGTTCCACAGACCGTTGTACTTCTCAGCGCCCAGCGTGCCCAGCAGCACGGTCTCGAGCAGGTGCATCTTCGTCCACTGCTCGCCCAGCGCCAGCGGGGTCACGCCTGCGGCTTTGAGTTTATCCATCGCGGCGAACCACTCATCAACGGTGGTGGGCACGGCGATTTTGTTCTCTTCCAGGATCTTGGGGTTGTACCACAGCACGTTGGCGCGGTGGATGTTGACCGGGACGGAGTAAATCTTGCCATCCTGCGAGATGAGCGGGATGAGCGTCTCGGGCATCACCTTCAGCCAGCCCTCGGACTCATACAGGTCGTTGAGCGGTTGAATCTGACCGCCCGCCACATACGTACCGATCAACTCCTGACCGGCGTGCCCCTGCCAGGAATCGGGGGGATCGCCGGATTGCAGACGGGTTGCCAGCACAGCGCGGGCATTGGTGCCAGCGCCGCCCGCCACTGCCGCGTTGATAAATTTGATATCGGGATACTTGGTGTTGAAGACCTTAATCATGGCTTCCAGGCCCGCGGCTTCGCCGCCACCCGTCCACCACGAAAAGACCTCCACCTCTTTTCCGCCCTGAGCCGGCGGTTGGGTGGCTTCAGCGGGGGCTTGCGTTGCCGCACCTCCGCATGCCGAAAGCACCACGGCAGTCAGAATCAGCACTGCCATCAGGGAATACCAGAATTTCTTTGACATACGTTTCTCCTTTTGAAAGAGATGGAATCGGAATGGTTGTGATAGTACAGGACAAAATGGACTCTTGCGGGTTTGATGAATAGCGACCACCTCCTTTCGGCTTCTTTGACGCAAGATTGCACAGTGTCCCGCTTCACAGGCTTGCCTGTGTTTGCACCCAACGATGAAAAAGCGGCGGTAGACCTTCCCCCGTCTTCACGCCTCAGATATCCGCTTTGCCCTTCCCACGTTCTCTTCTCCCCGCAATGTTTGCTCTGTCCACTGGACAGGGATACCGCCTGTGTCTGCGCCTTTCAGAAGAGGGGTTAGAAAGAAAGTCCTCAGGGGCAAAGATGGCTGTGGTACCGGACTTCCGTTCTGGTCAGGGGGATAAGGCTCACATCTCATTATACATCGGAACAATAAATTCACTTCTCAAATTTATGCCCAATCGGGTGGATTCAGATGTCCTCAATCCCTGAATGCACTGCTTCTGGCTTTCTCAAAACACTTTTTTCTCGTCTTGAATTCTTCTCCCAGAAGAAGCATACAGGGTAGCCATTCCCGCCGGGTGGAGAGTGCTTTTTCAGCGTTGGCAAAGTTCTCGTTGACCCGATACTTACCCATCTGAACACACCCTGCCTCTGGTACAATTTAATCGTGCATATTCTACTCATCCATCAAGCCTTTGTCTCACTCGGCGAGGCAGGCGGTACCCGTCATCACGAACTGGCGCGCTATCTGGCACGGCGCGGGCATCGGGTGACCATTATCTGCAGTCCGGTGAGTTATCTGACCGGCCGGGTGGAAACCACCTCTGCCCGGGATGAGGAAGAGGGCATCACCATCCTGCGCGCTTACACTTACGCCGCCCTGCACCGCAGTTTCTTTCATCGGGTGCTGGCATTTTTGAGTTTCATGCTTTCTTCTTTCTGGATGGGCCTGAAGGTGCGCGAAGTGGATCTGGTGTGGGGAACTTCTCCGCCCATTTTTCAGGGGCTGACCGCGTGGGCGCTGGCGCGATGGAAGGGTGTGCCTTTCCTGTTCGAGGTGCGCGACCTCTGGCCCGCTTTTGCGGTTGCCATGGGGGTTCTCCGCAACCCGCTGTTGATTCGCGCTTCGCTGGCGCTGGAGCGCTTTTTGTACCGCCACGCCGACCGTGTGCTGGTCAATTCACCCGGCTTCATTGACCACGTCATCCGGCGGGGAGCGAAATGGGTGGAACTGGTGCCCAATGGCGCCGACCCGGATATGTTCGACCCTGCCGCGCGGGGCGAGGCTTTCCGTGCCGCGCACGGTCTGGACGATCGCTTTGTCGTGCTGTACGCCGGTGCGCATGGACCCAGCAACGATCTGGGCGTGGTGCTGGATGCTGTGGATCGCCTGCGGGACGATCCTCGAATTTGTTTTGTGCTGGTAGGGGATGGCAAAGAGAAGCCTGCCCTGATGAAGCAGGCGCAGGAACGCCAGCTGCATCAAATTCTCTTCCTGCCGCCTGCCCCCAAAGTGCAGATGGGTGAAATCATGGCGGCGTCAGATGCCTGTCTGGCGATTCTTAAACCGCTGGAGTTGTATAAGACCACCTACCCCAACAAAGTGTTTGACGCCATGGCGGCGGGGCGTCCAGTGGTGCTGGCAATTGATGGCGTCATCCGTGAGGTGGTAGAAGAAGCGGGCGCGGGAGTGTTTGTCCCGCCGGGGGATGCAGAAGCCCTGGCGCAGGCGGTGCGCGCACTGGCGCAAAACCCGCAAGCCGCGCGGGAAATGGGGCTGGCAGGCAGGCGCTGTGTGGAAGAGCGTTTTCATCGCCAGGTCCTCGCAGAACAACTGGCGGTGGTGATAGAGCAGATGGGAGGTGAAAATGGCGGAAAAAATTCTGGTCGTCGAGGATGAGCGCGCCCTGCAGGAAACGCTGGAGTACAACCTCAAACGTCAGGGTTACGAGGTCAAAGTAGCCGGAGATGGCATCCTCGCCCTCGATCTTGCCCGGCAGTTTCAGCCGGATGTCATCCTGCTGGATGTGATGCTCCCCGGAATGGATGGCTTTGAACTGTGCCGCCGCCTGCGCAATGAAATGAATACGCCGGTGCTCATGCTCACGGCGCGTACCGAGGAGATTGACCGTGTAGTGGGGCTGGAAGTGGGCGCCGATGATTACATGACCAAGCCCTTCAGCATGCGCGAACTGCTGGCGCGGGTCAAAGCCATGTTGCGGCGGGTGCGCATGATTCGCGAAGAGGTGCAGAAAAGCGAAGAAAGTGCAGAAAAAGAGGGTGGCAAACGGCTCGTTTCCGGCAATCTGGAACTGGATCTGGTACGCCGCGAGGTGCGTGTTAATGATGTGGTGGTGGCGGTCAAGCCGAAAGAGTTTGACCTTCTGCACTTCTTTATGAAGCACCGTGGACAGGTGCTCTCGCGCGATTATCTGCTGAAAGAACTGTGGGGTTGGGATTACTTTGGCGATAGCCGTACCGTGGATGTGCACATCCGCTGGTTGAGGGAAAAAATTGAACCCGATCCGTCGCATCCGATCCGCATCGTCACCGTGCGCGGTGCGGGCTATCGCTTTGAGGGCTGATATCATGCGTGAACGTGTTTTCTGGCGGATTTTCATTCCCCTGATGGGGTTGATCTTCCTTACCCTTCTGGGGGTAACGCTGTATCTCTCTTCCCTCTTCTATCAGAACAATCTGCAACGGATGCAGACCTACCTTTTGCAGGAAGCGCGCCTGGTGCGCAACCTGATCATGCCGTTCATTCTGGAAGACCCTGAAAGCCCTCAAATCAATCAGATTGTGCAGGACTCTGCCATGTTGGTGGGTGAGCGTATCACCGTGGTGCTTGCCGATGGCAGGGTGGTGGGGGAAAGCGAAAAACCCCTCAATCAACTGGAGAATCATCTCAGCCGTCCGGAGGTACAGGAAGCCCTGCGCAACCGCGAAGCGACGGAAATTCGCTTCAGTACCACCGTTAACGAAGAGATGCTTTATGTGGCGATTCCGGTGGTTTCGCAACAACGGGTGGTGGCTGTGGTTCGCATGGCGGCATCCATGCAGTCCATCCGGCGGGAACAGCAAGCCCTCAACCACTCTCTGTTTATTGCAGCGATCATCGCCGGGGGGTTTGCCGTGCTGATTGCGGTGTGGATCACCCGGCGGGTGCTGGCGCCGCTGGAGTCGTTGAGCGCCACCGCTCAGCAACTGACGGAACGCACCGGCGAACCCGCGCGGGGCGAAGGCGATGAGATTCGCCGTTTGCAGGCGGCGTTTCAAACCATGTCGGAGCATCTCCGCGAGCAGGTCAGTCAACTGCGCGCTGAACGGCAGAAACTGCAAACGGTGCTGAGAAACATGCGCGACGGCATTCTACTGGTGGATGAAACCGGTAAAATTCTGCTCATCAACTCTGCGGCGGCAGAGATGTTTGGCATCGAAGAATCCCGTGCTGTGGGGGCTTCGCTCATTGAAGGGGTGCGTCACCATGCCATTGTGGAGTTGTGGGAACGGGCGCGCCAGGGCCATACACCGCAGGATGGGGAGGTGGAAATTCTGCCGGAACACCGCTTCCTGCAGGTGGTGCTGACCCCGCTGGGCAGGGAAAGTGAAAATGCCTTTTTACTGGTCTTTCACGACCTGACCCGTGAGCGCCGTGTGGAGCGGGTGCGGCGGGACTTTGTCAGCAATGTCTCCCACGAACTGCGCACCCCGCTGGCATCGCTCAAGGCACTGGTAGAGACTCTACAGGAAGGGGCGCTCGATGATCCCCCTGCGGCTCAGCGTTTCCTGCGCCAGATGGAAGTGGAGATTGACAACCTGACCCAGATGGTGCGCGAACTGCTGGAACTGTCCCGGATCGAATCGGGACTGGTTCCGCTTCAACGCAAGGTGGTATCGCCCTGCGACATCCTGCGGCGCGGCGCTGAACGGATGCGTTTGCAGGCGGAGCGTGCAGGTCTCACTCTGCAGATAGATTGCCCGGAAGATATCCCTCAGGTGCTTGCCGATGCCGATCGGGTGGAGCAGGTGCTGGTCAACCTGATTCACAACGCCATCAAATTTACCTCGCCGGGGGGGCTCATCACCCTGAGCGTCAAACAGGAAGGGAAATCGGTGACCTTTTCGGTTCGCGATACAGGGATTGGCATTCCGCCGGATGATCTGGAGCGCATCTTTGAGCGTTTCTACAAAGCCGACCGTTCACGTTCGGGAGAGGGCACCGGTCTGGGGTTGTCCATTGCCCGTCACATTGTAGAAGCCCACGGCGGACGCATCTGGGCGGAAAGTCAGGTTCAGCAGGGCAGTACCTTCTCCTTTACCCTGCCGCTGGAGAGATAGAAACATCTCTTTCGATTCGGCACACGCCGGGCGTGCCCAATCGTACCCTGTCCGCATGGCTCGAATCGTGGGATAATCGTTACCCAGTACGATACAGGGAGATGCACATGCGTTTTCAACACATTTGTGTTCTGGGATTGGGCTATATTGGCTTGCCGACTGCCAGCACCTTTGCCACGCACGGCTTGCGGGTCACCGGTGTGGATGTCAACCCTGCTGTTCTGCACAGTTTGCAAAACGGCGAGACCCACATTTACGAGCCGGGACTGCGAACGCTGGTGCAGGCGGCAGTGAAATCGGGCAATCTTTCGGTCAGCCCTCAACCTGTGGAAGCCGATGCTTATATCATTGCGGTACCGACGCCCTTCAAAGAGGGCAAGAAGGCAGATTTATCGTTCGTGATTGCCGCCGCGGAAGCCATCGTTCCGGTTTTGCGCCGCGGCGCGCTGGTGGTGCTGGAATCGACCTCACCGCCGCGCACCACCGAGGATGTAGTCCGTCCCATCCTCGAGCGTTCCGGTTTGAAGGCAGGTGAGGATTTTCACCTGGCGTATTCGCCCGAGCGGGTTCTGCCCGGGCAAATTTTGCGGGAATTGATCGAAAACACCCGCGTCATTGGTGGCATTGACCGCGCTTCTGCCGAAGCCGGACGCGACCTGTACGGCGTTTTCGTGCGCGGCGAGATCATCCTGACCGACGCCACCACCGCCGAGATGGTCAAGTTAATGGAAAACACCTACCGCGATGTCAACATTGCCATTGCCAACGAGTTCGCTCGCCTTGCCGAGCGTTTTGGCATCAACGTGTGGGAAGCCATCGCGCTGGCAAACCGCCATCCGCGCGTGCGCATCCTTAACCCCGGACCCGGCGTGGGCGGTCACTGCATCTCGGTGGATCCGTGGTTTCTGGTGGAAGCCGCGCCCGATCTGGCAACCCTCATTCGCACAGCCCGCGAGGTCAACGATACCCAGCCGCACTTCGTCGTTGAGCGGGTGCGCCAGGCGGCAGGCTCGCTGGATGGATTGCGCGTTGCCGCCCTCGGACTGGCGTACAAAGCCGATGTGGATGACCTGCGTGAAAGCCCTGCCATTGAAGTCTGTCATTTGCTCCGTCAGGCGGGTGCGCAGGTGCGCGCTTACGAACCCTTCAAACCCGACGCGCACATCGAGGGCGTGGAGACCGTTCCCACGCTGGGGGAAATCCTCGACGAAGCCGATGTTCTGCTTTTGCTGGTTGGACATACGGTCCTGCGCAACCTCGACCCTGTAGAAGTGGCGCAGTTGACCGCGGCGCGCATTGTGGTGGACTGCGTCAACGGCTGGGAGCCTGAGCGCTGGCAGTTCAACGGCTTCCATTATCACCGCCTGGGCGATCGGAAACATGCGGGGTAAGCCATGATTCGCGTGCTCTCAATCTTTGGAACCCGTCCTGAGGCGGTCAAAATGGCGCCGGTGGTGCGCTTGCTGGCGCAGACCCCCGGCATCGAGTCGCAGGTATGCGTGACTGCCCAGCACCGCCAGATGCTCGATCAGGTGCTGGAGGTGTTCGACATCCACCCCGACATGGACCTGAACCTGATGAAGCCCAACCAGAGTCTGGCGCAACTGACCGCCGACATCTTCACCCACCTTGATCCCGTGTTGAGCGAGATCAAGCCCGACTGGGTGCTGGTGCAGGGCGATACCACCACGGTGATGGCGGCGGCGCTTCTGGCGTTCTACCACCGCATCCGCGTGGGACATGTGGAAGCCGGTTTGCGCACCAACGACCGCTACCAGCCTTTTCCTGAGGAAATCAACCGGCGCATTGCCGGTGTGGTGGCAGATCTGCACTTTGCCCCCACCGAACACGCCCGCCGCAACCTGCTGGCAGAAAACGTCCCCCCGCAAAGCATCGTGGTCACCGGCAACCCTGCCATTGATGCCCTGCGCTGGATTACCGCCCAGCCCATGCCGAAAGAAGCCGAAGACCTGCTGGCGCGCATGGACGTGCGCCCCGGCGGACGTCAACTGGTGCTGATCACCGCACACCGGCGGGAGAATTTTGGCAAACCGCTGGAGGATATCTGCCACGCCCTGCGCACTCTGGCAGAGGAGTATTCCGACCGTCTGGCGCTGCTGTACGCCGTCCATCTCAACCCCAACGTGCAGGAACCGGTTTACCGCCTGCTTTCGGATGTGCCCAATATCACCCTCACCCCGCCACTGGACTACCTGCCCATGGCGCATCTGATGCAGAAAGCCCATCTGGTTCTCACCGACTCGGGCGGTATTCAGGAAGAAGCCACCAGTCTGGGCAAGCCTACCCTGGTTCTGCGCGAAGTCACCGAACGCCCCGAGGGTGTGGAGGCAGGTGTGCTTAAACTGGTGGGAACTGATCCGGAGCGCATCCTGCGCGAAGCGCGCCTGCTGCTGGAAGATGAGCGCGCTTACCGCGCCATGGCGCAAGCCGCCAATCCTTTTGGAGATGGGCATGCCGCCGAGCGCATCGTGGCGGCACTGCTCAATGCCAGCCGGCGTTAATTCCATCTACCTGAGGCATGAGCCAGCCCGACCCCGCTTCCGTTTCCCTCTGTCTGCTCCCCCGCCTGGAAGGGCTGGGCGGACCGGCATCTTTCCGCGGGCGGTTGAGCGCCGCCCTGATGCGGCGCGGCTGGCAGGTGCATCAAACCCCCGATGACCCTACCTGTGCAGCCATTCTGGTCATTGCCGGTACGCGCGATTTGCCCGCCCTGTGGCGGGCGCGCCGCCGTGGTGTGCGCATTGTTCAGCGGCTGGACGGGATGAACTGGCTTCATCGCAAACGCTTTACCGGCGTGCGCCACTTCCTGCGCTCGGAGTTGAATAATGCCCTGCTGGCGTTCATCCGTCATTTCCTTGCCGATGCCATTGTGTACCAGTCCGAATTTTCCCGCCGCTGGTGGGAAAAGGTGTACGGACCGGTCAACAAACCCGCCGCGGTGATTTACAACGCAGTCGACCTGCAGGAATACTCTCTGCAGGGCGAGGAACGCCCCCCCGCAGACCGCTGGCGGGTGCTGGTGGTGGAAGGGCGTCTGCACCGCGGCAACTGGCTGGGACTGGACAATGCCCTGGATCTCGTGCGGCGTCTGGATGGCTGGCAGGGCAAACCCGCCGAACTGTGGGTGGCGGGCGAGGTGGTCGAGGAACTGCGCCGCCGCGCCGATGCGCAGTTGCCGGGCAAAGTGCGCTGGCTGGGGGTGGTTCCGCGCGGCAATATCCCTGCGCTGGACCGCTCGGCGCACCTGCTGTTTTCTGCGGAACTCAACCCGCCCTGCCCGAACGCTGTCATTGAGGCACTGGCGTGCGGGTTGCCCGTGGTGGGCTACGCCGAGGGTGCTCTGCCCGAACTGGTGGGCGAGGATGGCGGCGCGCTGGCACCCTGGGGAAGCCAGGTCTGGCGCCTGGAGACGCCCCTCTCGCGTGAGGAACTGGCGGAAGCCACCCGTCGTTTGCTTGGAGAGGGAGAAAACGCCCGCCGCCGTGCCCGTATCCGGGCGGAACGCCTTTTTGACCTTGAGGTCATGGCGGAACGTTATCTGCACATTTTGCTGGGTGGGTAAATTTCTCAATCGGGTCGAAAATCTCATGTTTGCTTAATTTTCCCGTGGCATAATCATGCCCGGGAGAATTACACATGACATCGAAACAACCTTCTCCGCGTCGTCCCTATCCCCCGTTCTGGGAAAAAGCCGTTCCGTTGATTCTTGTGCTGGTAGGTCTGGCAGTACTGGCGTTGATTGGCGTCAGTCTTGCTGTTTTGCTGGGCTGGTTGAAATAAATCCTGAACCCCTTCATTCTGTTTCATCGGAGGATTTGTTATGAACTTCCTGAACACGGTTTTGCCGTTTCTGTCCAGCGCGGTCAGTTTTGTCTTTGCCGCTTTCGTCCTGCGCCGCTTTGCCCGGAAAGGCGGCGCGCACCTGCTGTTGTGGGGCATCGGCATGGTGTTTTACGGCATTGGCGGGTTTTGCGAGGGTTTCTATGGTGCCTTTGGCTGGAACCCGCTGATCTTTCGCCTGTGGTATCTGTTTGGCGCCATGCTGGTTGCCGCGTGGCTGGGACAGGGGACGGTGTATCTGCTGGTGCGCCGCCGCAGACTGGCGCACGCCCTGATGATTCTGCTGGTGCTGGGCTCGCTGTACGGCGCTGTGCGTGTCTTTGGTGCGCAACTCGATCCCGATCTGATGACCGGTGGCCTGCATACGGGCAGTGAGTTGAGCGGCAAAGCCATCATCACCGCGGGGGTGCGCACGCTGACGCCGTTCTTCAACCTCTATGGCACGATCGCACTGGTGGGCGGCGCGGGCTACTCGGCATATCTTTTCTGGCGCAGGCGTGTGCTTCTTCACCGCACCATTGGCAACGTGCTGATTGCCGTGGGCGCGCTTCTGCCTGCGTTTGGCGGCACCTTCAGCCGCATGGGCGTACCGGGTGCGCTCTACATCAGCGAATTTCTCGGCGCTGTTTTGCTCTTTGCCGGTTTCCTGCGCGCTACCACGCCGATGAAGGCAGAAAGCGGCGTGGTAGTGGAAGCCCAGCGCGCCTGATTTCTCCCCGTCTTAATAAAGGAACGGGAGCGGACAACCGCTCCCGTCCTTTTTTTCTACAGTGCCCGCTTTTCGCGGTCGTAGTTCTGCCCGAGGAAGGCAGGTACGCGCGCTTTGCGGAACGAGAACACCATCACCAGAATGGTTGCCAGATACGGCAGCATCAGCAGGAACTGGTATGGGATGGCTGTGCCCAGCACCTGCACGCGGTACGCCAGCACCTCGATCAGGGCGAAGAACAGCGCCCCGTACAGAATGGTGTCGGGCTTCCACCCGCCGAAGAAGGTCAGCGCAATCGCCAGCCAGCCGCGTCCCTTGACCATGTTTTCGGTGAAGGTGCCGGTGTACACCATCGGCAGGTATGCCCCTGCGAGTCCGATGAGCATTCCCCCCACAATGGCAGTCCAGTAGCGCGAACGGGTGACGTTCACCCCGAGACTGTCGGCAGCCTGGGGATTTTCACCCACTGCGCGCAGTTCCATGCCCACCTGTGTGCGGTACAGGTACCACCATAACCCCACCGAAAGCAGGATGGAGAAGTACACCAGCGCGTTTTGTTTGAAGAAAATTTCTCCAATCACCGGAATCTGACTTAACACGGGGATGGAGATTTCCTTCAGGGTGGGGATGAGCGGCGGGGTCAGAGTCACGCCGATGACGATTTTTGGCAACAGGGTGGACAACCCGATCCCGATGAAGAACAGCGCCAGCCCGATGACGAATTGATCCATGCGCAGGTTGGTGGTGAAGTATGCCAGCGCCAGCCCGAACAGTCCGCCCGACAGCATGGCGGCGAGCATGCCCAGTTCGTTACTGCGCGTCAAATAACTTACCAGAAAACCGACCGAGGCTCCCACCAGCATGATGCCTTCCTGCGCCACGTTGAAGATGCCCGTGCGTCCGCCCAGCATGGTGCCCTGTCCCGCCAGCACAAACGGCACAATGGTCAGCAAAATCAGTTTTGCGTAAGAAATGATGGTCAGCCAGAACTCGTTCATGAGACCCTCTTTTGTACCAGATCGGAAAGCAGGACGAACACCAGAATGAGCGCTTCAACAATGAAAACCATTTCCACCGGGATCATCAGCGTCCTCTGCATGGCGCTGGCGCCCACCTCCAGCACAGAGATGAAGAACGCCACGAACGGCACCGCCAGATTATTGCCTTTGGCAATCAGCCCGATGATCAAGCCCAGCACCAGGAAGTTGTGCTGCATACCCTCAATGAGGCGATGCTGGGCGCCCGCCACTTCCAGTGCGCCGGAGAGACCACCCACGCCGCCAGCAATGACCAGCGAGGCAATGAACATCCAGCGGGTATTGATGCCAAACACCCCTGCGGCGCGCGGGTTGGCGCCGGTTGCCACCAGTTCATAGCCGCTCACCGTGCGGGTGATGACGTAGTACACCACCGCCACCACCAGAATCGCCAGCAAAATGCCGGAGTGGAGGGGCGGGTTGTTGACCAGCATGGGAAGCCAGCCGTTTTCACCAATGGCAAGGGTAGTCGGGTGTCCCGCTCCCGGGTCGCGCAGAGGACCGGTACATACGTAGTTGACCAGATTGAACGAAACGAAGTTGAGCAGAACGGTGGTGAGGATTTCGTTGATGCCAAAGCGGTACAACAGCCACCCTGGAATCAATCCCCACAGCGCACCGCCCAGCACTCCTGCCAGCAGCACCAGAGGTATCAGCAGGACCGGCGGCAGGTTTGCAAAGACAATGCCCACCACAGTGGCGGCGGTTGCCCCGACCAGCAATTGTCCCTCGCCGCCGATGTTAAATTTGCCTGCCGTCAGCGGAATGGTGAATGCCAGCGCCTGCAGCACCAGCGGCACGAACTTCAGCAGGGTTTGCACAAAGCCGTTGGGGGTGCGGAACGAGGTGAACAGAATCGTTCCGTAGGCTTTGAACACGTCAAACCCCATCAAGGCGATGAACACGCCCGCCGCGGCAAACGCCGCCAGCACAGCCAGCAGGTAGGGAAGCACCGCGCGGGCGATTGAGAAGACTGCGTTTGATTTCTTCATAAGACCCCTTCCTCATGCCTGCGGGCGAATGCCGCTCATCATCTGTCCAATGGTGTATTTCTCGAACTGCCCGCGTTCCACAATGCCCAGCAGTTCGCCTTTGTACAGCACGCCGATGCGGTCGCACATCAGCATCAGTTCATCCAGGTCTTCTGAGATGAGCAGGGTAGCCTGTCCCTGTCGTTTGCGTTCCAGCATCTTCTGGTACACCAGATCCATTGAGGGAATGTCCAGCCCGCGGGTCGGGTTGTGTGCTACCAGCACCGGCGCTGTGGCGGAGAATGCCCGTGCCACCATCACCCGCTGGATGTTGCCCCCCGAAAGGTTGCCGCCCATGTCTTCCGGTCCAGAAGTCTTGATGTTGTACTGCCCGATCAACTCCCGCGCGCGGGAGAAGACCGTGCTCCAGTCAATGACTCT
Organism: Anaerolinea thermophila; assembly: GCF_020723905.1. Lineage (GTDB taxonomy): Bacteria > Chloroflexota > Anaerolineae > Anaerolineales > Anaerolineaceae > Anaerolinea > Anaerolinea thermophila_A. The sequence goes on along the minus strand of NZ_DYHZ01000009.1, from coordinate 71,245 downwards.
GCCGTTGCTGTAGGGCGGGCGGCGGTGCAGCCCCAGAATCAGGTTGTGCGCCACGCTGGCGCGCGGCAGGAAGCCATCATGCAGGCGGTCTTCGGGAATGTAGGCAAAATCGCCCTTCAAGACCCGCCGGGAATCGGGATGCGGCAGTGTCTGATCTCGCAGGAACACCTGCCCGGACTGTACCGGTAGCAGTCCCATAACCACTTCCGCCAGTTCCCGTTGCCCGTTGCCTGCCACCCCGGCAATGCCGAAAATCTCCCCTTCGCGGACATCGAAGGAAATACCCTTCAGCGCCACACTGCCTTCAGCGGGCGCGGTGACAATGCCCTCCACACGGAGCAAAGGAACGGGCGCAGGCGCGGGCAGGTCCTGCCCGGCATGGGCAAAGATGACACTGCGGCTTAAATCCATGCCTTCGCCAACCATGGCGCGCACGAAGGCGTCTTCCGAAGCCTCCTGCCGGTCGAGGGTGAGCACGTTTTTGCCGTTGCGCAGCACGGTGATGCGGTCGCACACGCTCATCACCTCGCGCAGTTTATGGGTGATGAACACCACGCTCAAGCCTTCCTGCACCATCACCCGCAAGGACTGGAAGAGCGCGTCCACTTCCTGCGGGGTGAGGTTGGTGGTGGGCTCGTCCAGAATGAGCACCTGCACGCCGCGGTAGAGGGCTTTGAGAATTTCCACCTTCTGACGCATGCCCATGGGCAGGTCTTCAATCAGCGCATCCAGCGGCACCTGAAGCCCAAAACGCTCCTGCAGGCTCTGAATTTTCTGCACCTCGGCATCGTAGCGGTTGTTCCAGCGGTTTTTCCGCGGCGCTCCGATGAGGATGTTCTCAAGCACGGTAAAAGACCCCACCTGTAAAAAGTGCTGATGCACCATGTTAATGCGGTGGGTAATGGCATCTTTCGGTCCGGTGATATGCACCGGCTGGTCGTTCAGGAAAATCTCCCCGGCATCGGCGCGGTACAGCCCAAACAGGATGTTCATCAGAGTGGTTTTACCGGCGCCGTTACCGCCCAGTAGCCCGTGAATTTCCCGCTGGCGCAGTTCAAAGGAAACGTCGTCCAGCGCCTGGGTACTGCCAAAAGCCTTGGAGACTCCCCGCATGTGCAAAAGGATGGGTGCGTTCATGCGTCCTTTCTCGTAAGACTGGTTAAGATGGCATGAAGGCTCCCCGGACAGGGAGCCTTCATTCTCAGGAAAAGGATTATTTGATCTCGCTGGTGTCTTTCACCACCTGAATCTTACCGGACACCAGATCGTTGATGACGCCCTTCATCTCTTCTTCGACAGCCGGGTCAACGTTCTTGAAGGGGGTCTGGAGCGAAACACCGGTGTCGAAGCCCAGCGGGTAGTAGCCGCCCTTCTCGCCCGCCTGAATCTTGCCGACGATGTCTTTCATCGGTTTGACGAAATCGTACAGCAGAGAGGTGACGTAGTTGTCGGGGGCAATGCTGGTCTTGTCGGTGTACTTGGCGGTGACCAGAATCTTCTTGTCGGTGGCGGCTTTGGCGGCTTCGAATACGCCCAGCATCCCGTTGTTGAGTGAGCCAACCAGCACATCATAGCCTTCGGCGATCATGGTGTCGGCAACCTGGCGCGCCTTGGTGGGATCGTTGAAATCGCCTGCCCACACGGCTTTGAGTTCCACGTTCTTGCCGGAGTCTTTGATGGCTTGTTGCATGGCGTGCACTTCGGCATACGAGAAGGGCAGGGTCAGCCCGCCGATGTAGCCGATTTTGCCGGTCTGAGTGATGCGCGCCGCCAGCGCGCCCACGCCGTAGAAGCCAACGTGGAAGTTGCGGTCAATGAACCAGACGTTTGCGGGCATTTCCGCCGGTTTGGCATCGCCTTCAGCGATGAAGACGACATCGGGGAACTGCTTGGCAAGTTCGATGGTCTGGTTGACGTACTGTCCGCCGTGAGTCCAGATGATGTTGTAGCCCTGGTCAATGTACTCGCGCATCACGCGGTCAATATCAGGAACGGCAACCGTCTCCGAGTATGCCATCTGGACGCCCAGGTCCTTCTGGACGGCTTCAGCGCCCAGGTACCCCAGGGTATTGTAGTCCGAGTCGTTGATCACGCCCGGGAAAATCGCCGCCAGTTTGTACGTCTTGGCAGGCTGGGTTGGCGTGGCTGGGGTGCAAGCCGCCAGCACCAGCGCCAACAGTAACACTACAAAAAGAACCCGCTTCATTGTATTCTCCTCCTGAAATAAAATATAGGGGAAACAATTCCAGTCTAATCAGATTCTCAGACAATGTCAATTATTTCCTGCTTTTCTTCATTCAAAAATCAGACATCCCTCACTAAAAAATAATCGCCGTGGAGAATTCTCCACGGCTTGAAAACGACAGACACAACCGTCCGGCTCTCCCTTCAGAGAGCCGTTGCATCCGTGCGCTTTTTTTTTCGTTCAGGATTCTTTTTCTGCCTCGGGGGCAGGCGCTTCGCTCGCCGAAGACGCCGCTTTAGGCTGACCGCCCTCGCTCTTTTTCTTACCTGGCTTGGCAGGGGAGAGCACCATGGTCATGACCTTGCCTTCCAGCAGGGGCGCCTGCTCGATGGTGGCGATGTCGGATAATTCCTCGGCAATTTCGCGCAGGTCTTCCAGTGCCAGTTCGGGGTAGGTGATTTCCCGCCCGCGGAAGCGCACGGTGACCTTGACCTTGTTGCCTTCCAGCAACCAGCGGCGGGCATCCCGGGTCTTGAATCCGCGGTGATGTTCGTTGGTCTTGGGGCGCAGACGAATCTCTTTAACTTCGATGCGCGTCTGTGCCTTCTTGGCTTCGCGTTCTTTTTTGGCGCGTTCGTAGAGGAATTTTCCGAAATCCATCACCCGGCAAACGGGTGGGGTAGCGCCAGGCGCTACTTCGACCAGATCCAGTTCGGCATCGCGAGCGATGCGCAGGGCTTCTTGAATGGGCACAACGCCCAGATTTTCGCCCCCGGGTCCAATCAGGCGTACTTCCGGGACCCGGATCATCTCATTGACACGAAAGGTTTGGGTACTGATAGGCTTCTCTCCGTCCTTCAACAAATAGATATAGATTACCCGTTTGTTTAGCGGGCACTTTCATCATACCAAAAGTACCCTTTCTCGTCAACTTTTTTCGTGCCAGAGTTTTTTGAAAATGGTGGGGCGAATTGCCTGCCGATTTGGCTTGACATTCCTGTTCCCCTTTTCTATTATGGATTATGAAACTGCTTTCTCAGGGAGGGAAAGATGCTGTACCATTTCCTGGATAAACTCGATGAGACGTTTGGGCTCGATGAAGCCCGGGCGCACTGCGACATCCCCTGCGGGATTTACGACCCCCATCTGGCACAGGTGGCGGCGCTGACCGTCATTCGCATGGTGGACTTGATGGAAGACCTGGTCAAGGGCGAAATCAAAGAGACCATGACCTTCCACAATTCGCTCACCCGCTACATTCTCATCAAAGAAGAACACGCCGAGTTGTGCAAGCGCGAGATCCGCGTCATCTTTGGGGATTTCATCAAGAAAGAGCATGTTGAGAAGTACCCCGAACTGCCCACCCTCTTCCATAAGATCATGCAGGCAGGCTCCAAAGCCCGTCAGAGCGCCAGCCGGGAAGCCGGACTGGAACTGCTGGCACTGGTGAATCGCTTTGCGGAAATCTTCTGGGAGATCAAGGGCATTCCCACCAAGCGGGTCAAAGCCCCTTACAAGCCGGAAGAGGAAATCGTTTACCCGGTTCTGTGATTCTAAAATTCCTGCGCGTGCGCGGAGCCAGCCTCGCTCCTCTGTTTCAGGACGGCGATTTTGTGCTGGCTTCGCGCCTGCCTCTGTGGTTTCGTCCTCCACGGGTGGGTGAGGTGGTGGTGTTCTCCCACCCTGCCTATGGCAGATTGATGAAACGCGTGGCACAGGTTCTGCCCGATCGCCGTCTCATCGTGCGCGGCACGGATATTGACTCGGTGGACAGTCGCACTTTTGGCGCCATTGAAGCGCGCCAGGTCGAAGGCGTGGTGATTGCCCATATTCCTCGTCCGCGATCCGGTTAAAGGCGTTTCGGGCGGCACAGCGTAGTTCATGTGACCTGTTCCTGCCAGCGAATGCCTCTTCCCTCACAGGACGGTTGGCAGGATGATCGGTCTGCCGCCGTCTCCCGAGGAGAGGCGCTGAAGCGGTACCCGGTACACCGGGCTGAGCAGGTCGGGGGTGAGGATTTCTTCCGGTGTGCCCAGCGCAATCAACCGTCCTTCTACCAGTAAACCTAACCGGTCGGCATAGCGCCCGATCAGATTGAGGTCGTGGAGCGCCATGATCACGGTCAACCCTTCGGTATCTACCAGGTGGCGTACACTTTCCAGCAAACTGATCTGATAGTGCAGGTCAAGGTGGGTGGTGGGTTCGTCCATCAGCAGGATGGGGGTTTCCTGCGCCAGCGCCCGCGCCAGCAGAAGGCGCTGTTGCTCACCGCCAGAGAGTTCGCCCACCTGCCGTTCTGCCAGTTCTACCGCGCTGGCGCGTTCCAGCGCGCGTTGAACGCAGTTCCGGTCGTACGCCGAGAGGTTGCCGAGCCAGTTCAGGTAAGGAGTACGTCCTAACTGCACCACCTCTCTACCGGTGAACATGGGCGGCAGGTGGCGGGCTTGCGGCACCACGGCAATCAGACGGGCGCGCTCGCTTTCTGAAAGGCGGTGTACCGCCCGTCCCATCACCTCCACGCGACCTTTGGCAGGCGGCAGAATGCCGCTCAATGCCCGAATCAGGGTGGTTTTGCCCGCTCCGTTGGGTCCCAGAATGCCCAGAATCTCCCCGCGCTGTACGCTAAAGGTCACCTCGCGCAGGATGGGCTGGTTGCCCAGTTCGACGGACAGGTTTTGAACTTGAATGATGGATGTTTCCATACGCCCTCCCTAATAGACCTGCTGGCGGGTGCGTTGCAGTACCCAGAGAAAGAACGGCGCGCCGCTCAGCGCGGTAATCATGCCCACTGGTAGTTCCTGCGGTGCCATGACCACCCGCGCCAGCACATCGGCGAGCAGGAGCAGGGTTGCCCCACCCAGCACCGAGAGCGGCACCACCCGGCGGTAATCGGAACCGAAGAAGAAGCGCATCAGGTGCGGGACAATTAACCCCACAAAGCCGATGATTCCGGCATACGCCACTGCCGCGGCAGTAGCCAGCGAAGCCGCGGCGATGATGATCACACGCACACGCTCGACGGGCAAACCCAGTTGCTGGGCTTGCTCTTCGCCAAATTGAAAAACGTTGAGGGCGTGCCCGCTGGTGCACAGGACCCCCAGCCCCGCTACAACATAAGGCAAAGCCCCCCATACCGGGCGCCACCCGCCAATGGCTGCGCCGCCCAGCAGCCACACCAGCGCGCGGCGCAGTTCTCCGGTCGAGGTGAGCATGAGAAACGAGGTCAGAGCGCCCGTAAAGGAACTCACTGCCACCCCTGCCAGAATCAGGTGTGTGGTGGGGACGGTGCGTCCCACCCGTGCCAGTGAATACACCACAGCCACCGTCAACAGGGCGCCGGCGAAAGCCGCAATTGGAACGGTAAAGTAACCGGCAAGGGTGCGCGGCAGTCCGCCGGTGAGGACCAGCACCGCACCCAGACCCGCCCCGGAAGCCACGCCCATCAGGTAAGGGTCTGCCAGCGGATTGCGGAACAAGCCCTGAAAAGCGGCACCGCTCCCGCCCAGTGCCGCCCCTGCCAGCAGCATCAGGGCGGTGCGTGGCAGGCGTAAGTCAAACAGGATGACGGCGAAGGTCTGCCATTCCGCCGGGATGGCACCCCCCGCCAGCCGCACTCCCAGCAGGTGGAAGAGGGCGGCGGGGGGAATGAACACACTGCCCACCGCAACCGATAGGAGGAGTGAGAGAACGAGAGGGGGTATGGAGAAAAGGAGCGGGCGAGCAGTGTGTTTCATTAGAAGGTTTCCTACGGCACTTGATTTGCCAGTTCAGGGTGCAGAAGGCGCACCAGTTCTGCCAGCCCGTCTATCTGACGGGGACCCGGGCGGCTGATGAGGTCATCGTTGATGGGGAAGACCTTGCCGTTCTTCACCGCGCTCAATTTCTCCCATCCGGCACGCTGGGCAACGCTCTCGACGGTGACGCCCCAGTTGGAATCGCCCAGCAGAATAATATCGGGATCCTGCACGAGCAGTTCCTCAAGGCTGATCTGTGCCCATTCGCCCTGCAAACTGGCGCCAACGTTGACCCCGCCCGCCAGCGTAATTAACTGGTCAATGAACGTCCCGGGACCGCTGGTCCAGGGCTTGGAGGGGTCCTGACTGGCATCCAGTTCGTATAACACTTTGGGCTTAGCGGTGGCTTTCTCCACTACCGCAAGAATTTTCTGCTGGCGTTCCTTCAGGCTGGCAACCAGCGCCCGGGCTTCGTCGTCACGTCCGGTCACCCTGCCTACCAGTTCGATGTTGGCATACATCTCTTCCAGGTTGGTGGGGTTGGGGACAACGATGATGGTGAAGCCCAAATCCTTGAGGGCTTGCAGAGTCTCCGGCGCAGTCAGTGGCGAAGCCAGCACCAGATCGGGTTTCAGCGCCACCATTTGTTCGGTATCGTACTTGCCCATGGAGCCGCCAATGCTGGGCAGGGCAAGGGCTTCTTCAGGGTAGTTGGAAAATTCTTCGCGGGCAATGACCTGCGGACCGGCGCCTACTGCAAAGAGCAGTTCGGTGTTGGAAGGCGCCAGAGAGATAATGCGCTGTGCCGGGGCTTCCAGCCTCAATGTACCGCCCATACCATCGGGCACTTCGATGGTCGGAGCAACGGTTACGGTAAAGGTAGGTGTGGGTGCAGGCGTGGCGGTTGCCGCCGGAATGGCTGTCGGCGCCGCGGTTGGGGTTGCCGCCGGTGCGCAGGCAGAAAGCGCCGTCAAAACGAGGGCGAAAAGGAGCAAAAGAGAGGATATTCGTTTCATCGTCTGACCTGTTTCTTCCATGAGTGTCAAAAAGATTCCAGTTACCGCACCCGGCGCAGTTGCCGGTTAAATCGAACTCCCTGTCACGGGGGACAGGGAGGGGTCAGCCGGTATTTTGAGGTTTCATACCGCTTCCCACCTCCTTTCCGCGAGAGTGTGAGAAACGCCACCTCAGGCGGTCGTCCTGACTGACCACATCGGCGTGTGGATCACAGTTGCGCGACAGTGCCGGACTTGCACCGGCTTCGCCATTATGCCCGCCCATCCGGGGGCTTGGGCACCTGAGGGGGTGTTTTGTTATCCGGATTGTACAACTCTTGACAGGGAGAGTCAAGTTTATTTCCCTCCCGTCTTCGTGATACAATACTTCTCGATGACCTGGGACATTTCCGGACACGACTGGGCTGTGGACCTGCTCAAAGGGCATATCCGCCGCGGGGAGGTGCGCCATGCCTACCTCTTCAGCGGTCCGATGGGCATTGGCAAGCGCACGCTGGCGCTGCGCTTTGCCCAGGCGCTCAACTGCCCTGCACCGCTTGCTCCCGGCGAACCCTGCAGAACCTGCCGGGTGTGCCGTCAAATCGAGCAGATGAGCCATGTGGACTTAAGCGTGGTGCAATCTGAGGGCGAAGGTATGATTCTGAAGGTGGATCAAGCCCGTGAACTTCAGCAGACCCTTGCCATGACCCCGCGCGAACTTCCCTACCGCATGGCTCTGCTGTTGCGTTTTCACGAAGCCAACGCCAGCGCTCAGAATGCTCTTCTCAAGACGCTGGAAGAGCCTCCCAGCCGTGCCATCCTGCTCATCACTGCCACCTCGCCCGAAGACCTGCTACCCACTATCGTCTCGCGTTGTGAGGTCCTGCGCCTGCGTCCGCTGGCACCCGAAGCCTGCACACCGGTGCTGATGAGCCACGGCATTCCGGAAGAAAAGGCGCGCCTGCTGGCGCATCTGGCAGGTGGACGCCCCGGTTATGCCCTTACTCTGCATCAACAACCTGCTCTGCTGGAAGCCCGTCAGCATTTACTGGAAGACCTCCTGCACCTGTTGAGCGCGCCGCGCCGCGAACGCTTTGCCTATGCCGAGCGGCTGACCGCTTCACGCGGAAAAGAACGCGAGCGCCTGCTTCAGGCGCTCACGTTGTGGCTGTCTTTCTGGAGAGATATTCTGCTGTGCGCCAGCGGGAGCGGTGTACCCCTGACTCATCTGGATTACGCCGCGCAGGTTCAGCGCGTTGCTCAACAGGTAGGGCTGGAGCGTGCCGCCTCTGTCACCCGGCGTCTGGAGGAAAATCTTCAGCGTCTGGAAAGTAACCCCAATATGCGGTTGCTGGCGGAAATGACCCTGCTGGAAATGCCGCGTCTGCCGGAAGACTTCAGCGCCGTTCCCCGGGAATGACCATGGCAATGAAGGTGGTTTTCTCTGCAGGGGATTGCTGCCGCTTCTGCGCGGTGCGGTAATCCAGCGGACCCAGCGCCTCAGGGTCACGGGGCGGGTAATACACCCATGTTGTTGGAAGTTCCTGTTCCCATTCCGGAACGGTGGTATAGATGGCGCTTTCTGAAGAACGTTGCAAAGTTTCGGACATAACAGCAGCAGACTGGTTCCATGTGCGGATCAGCGTGGGGGAAAGCGCCAGCAGGAGCAACACAAATGCTGCGGCGCTGCGCCACCACAGGGCAAGACGCCGTTCTTCCGCCTGCAAGCGCATGTACAACTGCTGACGAAAGTCGCGCGGCGGTGTTTTTCGGAATGCCCTTAAAAACCAATCGTTCATTCTTTGTCCTTCAATTGAGTCCGCAACATCTGCACCACGCGGTGCAGAATGGTGCCGACATTGCTTTCGCTCAAGCCGGTCATCTGGGCGATGGTGCGGTTGGTTAACCCGGAACCGTACTTGAGCGCCACCAGTTCCTGTTCCCGCGGGGGTAACTGCGCCAGCAGGCGCCGCAGGCGCAAAATTTCATCCTGCTCCATCATGGTCTCTTCCGGATGGATGTGTCCGCCGTTCATTTCCACATCATCATCCAGCGAAACCTGACGCCCGTTCGTGCGCAGATAATCCATGGCGACATTGTGGGCAATCCGCAAGACCCAGGTGCTGAAAGCGGCAAGATCATGGCGGTAACTGGCGCGTTTGCGCCATGCTTTTTCGAAGGTCTGGGCTGTCAGGTCTTCGGCAATCACGTCTTCCAGACCGCGGTAGCGGAAGTAGTTATACACCCGCGGGAGCAGTTCGTTGTAGACGGTTTCCCAGTCCAGCGTCAGCGCCTGCGCCTGTGCAGATTGGGTAAGTTCCAGTTCCTGCACCGTTTCTCCTTCTCCTCCATGGGCTCTGAAGCATTTCAGGACACATTTCAATCTTACGATATTTTTCCCATTTTGTGTAATCTGTTTTATACTTGCGAAGAAAGTTCCCTTGCCCGGGAACGAAAGGAAAAAACGCCATGATGATGGTTCTTCTTGTGCTGGATGATCCCGAACTGCTGGACGATGTCCTGCAGGCCTGGCGCAATGCCGGGGTCATCCCCCTGAGTGTCATTGAAAGCACCGGCATTCACCGGCGTAAAAAGCGCGTGCCCATGCGCTACGTCTTCGATGAGGGTGTGGAGATGGAAGGACATCTCACCCTGTACGGCATTTCCCTGTCTGCCGGGGCAGTGGAAGCCTGTTTGAAAGCCACCGAAGCCATCACCGGCGATCTGGATTTGCCCAGTACAGGTGTCTTCGCCGCCTGGGAGATTCAGTCTCTGTATGGGCTTCCTGGAGAGGATTCTCAGCCATGATGTGGGTGCAGTTTCTTATTACCGCTGCTGTCATTGTCCTGGCGGCAACGAAACTCGCGGAATACGGTGATGTGATTGCCGTGCGCACCCGTCTGGGCGGGTTGTTCATCGGTACCATTTTGATTGCCGCCGCCACTTCACTCCCGGAAGTGCTCACCACGGTAAGCGCGGTTCAGCAATCTTTCCCAAACCTGGCGGCAGGCAACCTGCTGGGGTCGAATACCTTCAACATGTTCCTGCTGGCGGTGCTGGACGTGCTGGCGCGTAACGAACGCATTTTACGCAAAGTTGCCCTCAAACATGCCCTCTCCGGTAGTCTGGCAATTTTTATGATCGGACTGGTGTTGTTTTTCATGATTGCCAACCTGTCCATAAAGATTGGCTGGGTGGGAGTGGACAGCCTTCTGATCATGCTGGGGTACTTTGCCGCCATGTATCTGCTTCAAGCCAGTAATACCGATGGCGCACTGCTGGAAGTTGAAGTCCCCCCGGGAATGCCTTCTCTTGCCACGGCACTGCTGGGCTTTGGGGTTGCCGCCGGGGCGCTCATTTACGTGACCCCGTACATGGTCAGCGCCAGTGCCGAAATTGCCGAAGTGACCGGTCTGGGCACCACCTTTGTGGGTTCCACGCTGGTGGCGGCGGTCACCTCTCTGCCCGAGATGGTCACCACGCTGGCGGCGTTACGCTTTGGGGCTTACGACATGGCGATTGGCAACCTCTTCGGAAGCAACCTGTTCAATATGTTCGCGCTGGGTTTGACCGATGTGTTTTACACCCCCGGGCGTTTTCTGGCGGTGATTGATCCGTCCTTCCTGCTGGTGGGTATGCTGGGCTTGCTGATGACCGGTATGGGGTTGATCGGCAATCTGGCGCGTTTGCGCCACCGGATTTTGTTCATCGAAGTAGATGCCCTGGCGCTGACGGTGCTTTACTTTGGCGGAATGTACCTGCTGTACCTCCGCGGAATCAGTCCCTGATCCTTTTTCCATTCCAGTTGAAAAAAACGCTCCCAACAACGCATGAGCGCAGTACGTTCACCGGGTGATGGGGGCTTTCCTGTTCAGGAAATTGCCTGCACACATTGGAATGATTTTCCCCATCCTCATCTCTTCTCCCGGAGGTCAAAAGGAGCCTTCGGGTTGCCCTCTCCTGTGTAGAGGGAGGAGAGGATGAGGCTTTTCACCTTTGAGAAAACTGTGCCCAATCCTTGTTATTTCCCTTGACATCCCTGCCATGGGGTTGTATTATTCGATATCGTATTATTCTATCTTGTATGAATTGACAGGACACGATCATGCCCATGCCTCCTCGCTCCAGTCAGGAAATCCTCACCTATTTACGGGACTACGTTCAGCGTTACCAGCCGATGGAAGGAGTCGAATACCCCACGAGCGGGTTGGAAATTGCCACCTTTATCCGCATGCTGTTTCACATCATCAAAGATCTGGAAGAAACTCACGTAGACGATATGGAACTTTCCGGTCCGCGGGTGAATCTGCTCTTCCGCCTGCTGTGGGAAGAGGAGCGTGGAAATTTTCAGGGCTTGACCCCCTCGGAGTTGAGCCATAACCAGCACGTGACCCGCAATACCATCAGCGCCTTGCTCAATGGGCTGGAAGAACAGGGCTTGATTGTCCGTGAACTGGACAAAGACGACCGCCGTCTCTTCCGCATCCGTCTGACCGACAAAGCCCGCCTGACCCTGCAACGCATCATCCCCGAACGGGTGACCTTCATCCGCGAACTGGTAGCGGGTCTCACGGTGGAAGAACAGAAGCAACTGGTAGCGTTGATGGCAAAACTGTTCGATTCCATTTATCAGCGCCGGTGTCTGCAGCGCGAGACGGCTCCGGACGATTCCAGTGAATCATCTTTGTTGAAGGAGGAAGAACCTCGATGAATGTTCGTAACCCTCACCCTTCTGGCGGTGCAGGGACGCCACCCATGACCATGTCGGGGCTCAGGCGTTCATTTTCCCTGCTCAAAAATTACCGTGGGGTAGCCTTCCTGGCTTATTTTTCTCTGTTCATTTCCACGGCGGCGATGTTAATGGTGCCCCAGATTACGCAGAACATCATTGACGCTGTTACCCATGGTCTGGTGGCGCAGAAGATTGCCGCCCTCCCTGCTGCTTTCCAGAGCATGGCGCTCCAGCAGTTGGGCTGGACGGCTGAGCAGTTTGCCCGTTACCGTGACGGCGGGGTCAATGCGGTACTGTGGTCCGGCGTGCTGATTGTGCTGTTCGCCATTGCCCGTGGATTGTTTGCCTTCTCGCAGGGCTACAATGCTGAACGCGTCTCGCAGGGCATTGCCTTTGACCTGCGCAACCGCCTCTTTGAGAAAATTCAACGCCTGTCTTTCAGTTACCACGATCGCAATCAGACCGGGCAATTGATGGTGCGGGCAACCGATGATGTGGACAAGGTGCGCCTTTTCCTGGGACAGGGCTTGCTCATTGCCCTGCAGTCGGTTGTATTGCTTGTGGCGGCGCTGATCATCCTCTCTGCCACCAACTACCGCCTGATGCTCACCATTTTGCCCATCCTGCCGGTTGCCATGGCGGTGTTCTTTGTGTTCAGCCGCATTGCCCAGCCGCTTTTCCTGGGCGTTCAGCAAAGGCTTTCCCGCCTGAACACTATTTTGCAGGAAAATCTGGCAGGTATTAAGGTCATCAAAGCCTTTGTGCAGGAACCGGTGCAGAAAAAACGCTTCAATCAAGCCGCCGAAGACTTGATGAACCAGCAAATCAAAGTCTCCCGCACGTTCAGTTTCCTCTTTCCGTTTGTCTTTTTGATTGCCAACCTGGGGCAGGCGCTGATTCAATATGCAGGCGGCAGACAGATCATTGAAGGCACGCTGTCCATCGGCGAATGGCAGAAGTTCAGCATGTATCTGTTTTACGTCTTCTTCCCGCTGGGACAGTTGGGCTTTGTCATTAATCAACTGGCGCAAGCCAGCGCCTCGGCAAACCGGATTTATGAAATCCTCGACGCTGAGAGCGAGGTCAAGAACAAGCCGGATGCGCTGGAACTCCCTCCCATTCAGGGACGGGTGGAGTTTCGCAATGTGACCTTTAAGTACTTTGGCAGCAGCGAGCCTGCTCTGGACGATGTCAGTTTCGTTGCTGAACCCGGGCAGACCATTGCCCTGCTGGGCGCAACGGGGAGCGGGAAGAGCACCATCATCAATCTCATCCCGCGCTTTTACGATGTGAGCGCCGGCAGCGTGCTCATTGACGGCTACGACGTGCGCGATGTCACCATTGAATCCCTGCGGCGGCAGATTGGCATTGTGCTGCAGGATACCACCCTGTTCACCGGCACAATTCGCGAGAATATTGCCTTTGGAAAACCTGAAGCCACCCAGGAAGAAATCGAAGCCGCCGCAAAAGCCGCGCTGGCGCACGATTTCATCATGAGTTTCCCCGATGGCTATGATACACGGGTAGGCGAACGCGGCACGACGCTGAGCGGTGGGCAAAAACAACGCATTGCCATTGCCCGCGCTTTACTGCTCGATCCACGCATCCTCATTCTGGACGACTCTACCAGCAGTGTGGATACGGTTACAGAGTACCAGATTCAGCAAGCCCTGAACCGGTTGATGAAAGGGCGTACCAGTTTTGTCATCGCCCAACGCATCAGCACGGTGCGCAACGCTGATCAGATTCTGGTGCTGGATCGGGGCAGAATCGTGGCGCGCGGCAGACACGAAGATCTGTTGGAAGAAAGCCCGATTTATGCAGAAATCTATCATTCGCAACTGATCGAAGACGTTCCTGCGGTGGCGGCGCTCACGGGCGCTTCTGCGGCAGAGTAAACAAAGGGAGGAAGCATTATGGGAATGGGACGTGGACCGGGCGGACCGATGGGAATGCTGGCTCAGGAAACCAGCAAGCCGGTTAACCCCAGCGTGACTCTGGGACGCCTTTTCAAAGAATTTAAACCCTACAGCGCCATTCTGATTCTGGTGTTGATCACCATTCTTGCCAACGCCTGGGTGCAGGTGATTTCCCCCGACCTGACCGGGCAGATTGTGGACTGTTACCTTTCTCCGGCAATTGCCCAGCAGGTGCAGAGCCAGGCGGGCATGCCTGCCGCCATTGCAGGCGGAACAGCCCGTTTGAGTCAGAGCGGTCAGAACAACTGCTGGTACACCCAAAATCCGGGCGGCACGAAGGAAGAAATTTTGCGCGGGCTGGGCGGGCTGATTCTGCTCATTACCGGGCTGTTTGTGGTGGGTGCCATCATGGGCGGCTTACAGTTCTTCCTCATGTCCTGGGCAGGTCAGCATGTGCTGAAAGATTTGCGGGTGCGCGTGTTCGATCATCTGCACAGCCTCTCGCTCAAGTTCTTCAACGAGAATGAGGCGGGCAACCTGATGAGCCGCATCACCAACGATATGGAGACGCTCCAGCAGGCGCTGGGGTTTGCACTGGTCAACGTGACCAGCGGACTGGTGTTGCTGGTGTGGGTTGCCATCACCATGCTGAGCAAGTCGGTGCCGTATGCTCTGGTAGGTATGGCGGCAGTGCCACTCATGGTGCTGGCGACCAACTGGTTCTCCAGCCGGGCGCGGCAAGCCTTCCGCGTGGCGCGCAAGGAAATTGGACGGGTGAGCGCCAATCTGGAAGAGAGCATTTCCGGGGTGCGCGAGGTGCAAGCCTTCAGCCGTGAGGAGCAGAACATTGAAGCCTTCCGTGAGTCCAGCGCCAGTTACCGCGATGCCAACATCCGCGCAGTGGCGTACACCTCTGCGCTTTCGCCTACGCTGGAAGCCCTGGGGTACCTTGCCATGGCGCTGGTGACGGTAGTGGGCGGGGTGTACATCCTTAACGGCAGGGACTTTTTCGGTACTTCGCTTTCGTTGGGTCTGGTGATTACCTTCATGGGCTACGTCCAGCGTTTCAACCAGCCTATTCAGCAGATTTCCACGCTGTGGGCGAACATCCAGAGCGCCATTGCCGGCGCTGAGCGCATCTTTAGTTTGCTGGACACCAGACCCGACGTGGTGGACGCGCCTGACGCCATCGAGATGCCCCCCATTCAGGGACGGGTGGAGTTTGATCATGTCCATGCCGAGTACGTGGAAGGCGTTCCGGTACTGGAAGATGTCTCCTTCACCGCCGAAGAAGGACAGACTATTGCCATTGTGGGTCCAACGGGGGCGGGCAAGACCACGATTATTAACCTCATCCCGCGCTTTTATGATGTGACCAGAGGGCAGATTCGCATAGATGGAATAGATATCTCCCGCGTTCGGGCGGAGTCACTGCGGCGGCAAATTGGCATTGTCTTGCAGGATACCTTCCTGTTCAGCGACACGGTGATGAATAACATTCGCTTTGGCAAACCCGATGCCAGCGATGAAGAGGTCATTGCCGCGGCGCAACTGGCGCGCGCCGATGACTTCATCCGCCGCCTACCGCAGGGCTATGAGACTGTGCTGGGCGAGCATGGGGCAGGTTTGAGCCAGGGTCAGCGTCAGTTGATTGCCATTGCCCGCGCCGCGCTGATCAATCCGCGCATTCTCATTCTGGACGAAGCCACCTCCAGTGTGGACACCCGCACCGAGCGCCAGATTCAGGTGGCGCTGGAAAACCTGTTGCGCGGACGTACCAGTTTTGTCATTGCCCACCGCCTCAGCACCATTCGTAACGCCGACCAGATTCTGGTTGTCGAGAACGGGCGCATTGTGGAGCGCGGACGCCATGAGGAACTCCTGGAAAAGCGTGGTGCGTATTACGCCCTTTACATGAAGCAATTCGTGCAGAATGAAGCGCCCTCCGGCGCTGGACTCAGCGCTTCTCCTCAACCTGCCTGATCTCTGTATTCGATGAATGAAACATTCCCTTCATGCCGTTTTTGCATGAAGGGAATGTTTTTTGGGTTAAAAACTCTCTGCCTGTTGTCAGGTAGAAGACGAAGAGGTAAAACCCTGCCTTAGAATCCGCGCCAGAGCGGACGCGGAACCCCGCTGAAGGGCCAGGGGATGGCGAGCAGGACCACCAGCAGGGCAATGCCGAACCAGATGGCTGCACGGCGGTGCTTGCTCAGCGCTTCAGGCGCTTTGCGGGACTGTGCCCGCCCGATGTGCGCCAGCGCCAGTGCCACAATCATCATCAGAATGTGCTCCACGGCAAAGAACCGCATGGTCGGGTTGCTCATTGCCCCGCCGAAATTCTGGAAGGCAGTTTGCATGATCGGGCTGAAGACCACGTACAGCAGTAGCCCTACCAGCACCTGCACATCCATGACGGTGGTAAAAATCATCCCGGCGCGGTCGTCGAGCGCCTGCCAGGGTTTGCGGGCAAGCCAGCCCCACAGTGCCCGTCCAACGGCAAACAGCGCGGCAATCAGCAACAGCCAGCGCAAAATATTGTGAAGGGGAAGCAAAAATGCGTACATAGTTGGTCTCCTGTAAAAATCATTTTACTCCGTTTGTTGTTCAGCGCTATCTAAAATGAGATCTATGTGCAGGGTTTACAGGCAATATCCTCTCCCACCTTAAAGGTTTTTAACCTGACGTTAAACTCAGGTTATAATTTTATTCGTGAAACGAGCATTGTGGCTTATCGCCGGATGGATATTGCTGATCCTGTTCCTCTCTTCCTGCGCTCCCCGGACTGCGCAGGGAGAAGCCGTTCCCGTAGCAGCCTCCACTTCCATTCAGAATAAAGGTTCCGATACCATAGTCAATCTTGCTCTGCGCTGGGCGGAAGCCTATCAGGAATTGCATCCCGATGTGCGCATTTCCGTCACCGGCGGGGGGTCGGGCACAGGCATTGCCGCGCTGATTGACGGCACGGTGGATATTGCCAACGCCTCCCGTTCCATGAAGAAAGAAGAAATTGAAGCCGCCCGTGCCAGAGGGATTGAACCGGTGGAGCATGTCATTGCCCGCGATGCCATTGCCGTTATTGTCAATCCCGGTAACCCGGTCAACCAGTTGACGCTGGAGCAAATTTCCCTCATCTATCAGGGCAAAATTAACAACTGGCGCGAGGTGGGTGGCGAGGATCGCCCCATTGTGCGCCTCTCGCGCGAGACCAACTCCGGTACGCACGTGTATTTCCTGGAGGAGGTTATTCGTCTGGGACAGAAAGACAACAAAGCCCTCTTTTCCCGCGACACCCTGTTACTGCCTTCGTCTGAGGGCATCATCACCGAGGTGCGGGATAATCCCAACGCTATAGGCTATGACGGACTGGGCTATGTGACTCCCGAGGTAAAAGTGCTGGCGGTGGCAAAAACTGCCGATGGTCCCTACGTTCTGCCCTCGGTGGAGACGGTCAACAGCGGGGCATATCCCATCTCGCGCGATCTGTACATGTACACCCAGAAAGGCGCCGGTCCAGCAGTGCAGGAATACCTGAACTGGTTGCTCTCTCCCGAAGCCCAGAAAATTGTGCTGGAATTGGGGTTTGTCCCCGTCCAGCCTTAAAGAGGCAATTTCTTTATGGAAAACACAAGCCAACGCTCCGAGTGGGTCATCAATCTGCTGATTAAAGTTTCTGGCTATTCCAGCATCTTATTTGTGACCCTGATTTTGATTTTCCTTTTACGGGAAGGACTGCCCGCGCTGGGAGTTACCCCGCTGTCCAATTTGTTTGGTGACCGCTGGTATCCCATTGAGTCCTATTTTGGCATCTTGCCTCTCCTGTTCGGTTCTCTGGTGGTCACCCTGGGAGCGTTGTTGATTGCCATCCCCTTTGGGATTGGCACCAGTGTGTTCATCTCCGAGATTGCTCCGCCGTGGGTGAATTCGGTGGTCAAACCGTTGATTGAAATTCTGGCGGGTTTACCCTCGGTAGTGCTGGGCTTCCTGGGAATTCAGGTTGCTGCGCCGCTCTTCCGCGAGGCGTTTAACCTGCCTACCGGTTTGAGCGCGTTTACCGGCGCCGTCTTGCTGGCATTGATTGCCACCCCTACCATTGTTTCCATTACCGAAGATGCGCTGAACACGGTTCCACCCGCATACCGACAGGCGGCGCTGGCGCTGGGCGCCACCAAGTGGCAAACCATCTGGGGGGTTACCGTACCGGCGGCGCGTTCCGGCATTCTCACGGCGATCATGCTGGGCATTGGACGTTCCATTGGAGAGACCATGGCGGTGATGATGGTGACAGGCAATGCGCCAGTGCTTCCCCATGGACTCAATGCGCTGGTCATGCCGGTGCGTACCATGACCGCCACCATTGCCTCGGAGATGGGTGAGGTTGCCAACGGCAGTCCGCACTATCAGGTACTGTTCTTCATTGGAATTGTCCTGTTCGTCATTTCCCTGGGCATTAACATTGCGGCATCCTGGGTGAGTCTGCGCAGTAAGACCCGCGCGGAACGTGTGCTTTCGTGAGGACAACATGGAGCGATCGTTGACTTCGGCTCGCATTCAACAACGCATCGGGTTCAGCCTGTTAGGGCTGGTGACCTTTGCAACGGTTTTACCCGTGCTTCTCATCATTGGCTTCATCATCGTCAAAGGTGCTCCCGCAATTTCATGGGAATTTCTGACCGCCATGCCGCGCAACGGGATGCGCGATGGCGGCATCCTGCCTGCCATCATTGGCACGTTTTATCTGACGCTGGGCACGGCGATCTTCTCCGTGCCGCTGGGCATTGCCGCTGCCATTTACATTTCCGAATACGCCCCCGATAATTTCCTCACCCGCCTGATTCGCATTGCCATCATCAATCTGGCGGGCATTCCTTCGGTGGTGTACGGTTTGTTCGGGCTGGGATTGTTCGTGCTTTTCCTGCGCCTCGGGACGAGCATTCTGGCGGCATCGCTCACCCTGTCCATCATGACCCTTCCGGTGATCATTTCCACCGCTGAGGAAGCCCTGCGCAGTGTGCCGCAAGCCTTCCGCACGGTAAGCATCTCGCTGGGCGCCACCCGCTGGCAAACCATCTGGCGCATTGTCCTGCCGCAAGCCATGCCGGGCATCATTACCGGCATCATTCTGGGGCTGGAGCGCGCCGCGGGCGAAACCGCTCCCATTCTCTTCACCGGTGCGGCGTTCTTCCTGCCGCGTCTGCCGCAGTCCCCTTTTGATGCCACCATGGCGCTTCCGTATCACATCTTTGTTATCTCTACATCGGTGCCGGGCATGCCCATCCAGATTCAATACGGCACGGTGCTGGTGTTGCTGGTATTCGTCCTTGGCATGAATCTGATCGCCACGCTCATCCGTCAACGGGCGCGCGCGCGGCGTCAATGGTAAATCCTATGGAAAAAATTCGCATTGAGCACCTCAGCATTCGTTACTCGGACGGCACCGAGAGCCTGCGCGATATTTGCCTGTCCATTCCCGCCAATCAGATTACTGTATTGTTCGGCCCGGCAGGCGGGGGAAAATCCACCCTTCTGCGCGCTCTCAACCGTCTGAACGACCTGGCAGATGTGCAGGAGGTCTCCGGGCAGATTCTGTTCAATGGTGTGAACATTCTGGATCCCGGAGTGAATGTGGTGAACTTGCGCCGCAAAATTGGCATGGTGTTTTCCCGTCCGGTGGTGCTTCCGCTGAGCATTTACCAGAATGTCAGTTACGGGCTGGAACTGATGGGTGAACGCCGCAAGAGCAAACTGGATGAAGCCGTGGAGCGCGCTTTGCGCCGCGCCGCTTTATGGGATGAGGTGTACGACCGCCTGAAAGACCCTGCCAGTGCCATCTCCGGTGGGCAGCAGCAGCGCTTGTGTCTGGCGCGGGTGCTGGCGCTGGAACCGGAAGTGATCCTGCTGGATGAGCCCACCTCGGCGCTGGATCCGGTCTCCACGGCGCGCATTGAGGGGTTGATGCAGGAAATCAAAGAGCAGTACACCATCGTTTGGGTGCCGCACAACGTCCAGCAGGCTGCGCGTATGGCAGATTACGCTGCCTTCTTCCTGCAGGGCGAACTGGTGGAACATGGTCCTGGAGAGACCCTGTTCGTTAAACCACGCGACCAGCGCACTCAGGACTACGTCACCGGGCGGTTTGGGTAAATCCGGCAAATGAATGGAAGGGAAAACCGCGTCTTCCTCATGGAGACGCGGTTATTCGATAAATTCGTGGCTTGAGGGGGACACGTTGCCCTCTTACGGGCGCTTTTCGTGATCTTCGCGGCTGCGCAGACCGTACACTTTCAGCACCGGCAGAACAGCCAGAATGCCTGTGTTGGGATCGGCTAGCGGTCCTACCACTTTTTCGGTGTTCTCCACAATGCGCTGAACCACTTCTTCGCTCTCCACGATAGAGAACAGGGTGCGATTGAGGATTTCCTCATGCTCTTTAATTAAGGCTTGCAGGCTGGGAATGATGGGAATATCCTCGCGCAGTGCGCCGTATTTGATGATGCGCCCCATGCCGGTTGAAGGCAGCACGGTCACTCCTGTGACCCCGGCCTCATCCCAGGCATCCAGCACTTCTGTCAGTTTGGTTTCGTCGTGTAACACATAGAGCACAAAAAACATGTTTACGGTACCTCCCTGGCTTTCTTTTGAGGTGAGGGGAGCGTACACACCCAGCGCAACAATGGCGGCGTGACCAGAGTGGAAATCAGTACCATCCCCACCACGGTGGAGAAAAATTCACGAGTCAGCAAGCCTTCGCTGAAGCCAATTGCGGCGACAATCAACCCCACCTCGCCGCGGGAAATCATCCCTGCGCCTAATTGAATGGATTCCCGCCAGTTCATCCCCGCCAGTTTTGCGCCCAGTCCTGCGCCGATCCACTTCCCTGCAATGGCAACCGTACTGACAATGAGCACCAGCCAGAGGGCTTGCAGAGGCAATTCGGTGAGGTTGATGCGCAGTCCCACATCCACAAAGAAGATGGGGATGAAGAAACTGTATCCCAGCATGGCGAAACCGGCTTCCACATTGCGCTTTTCTCCCGAGCGTCCCACCATCATTCCGGCAAGGAAGGCGCCGGTGATGGCTGCCATCCCGCCAATCACCTCGGCAGCGACGGCGTAAATCAGCATCACCACCACTGCCATGGCTACGTTCCCGCGGCTGATCTGCAGGCGGTTGAGCCAGCGGGAGATGAATGGAAGCACGTACAGCCCCACCAGCACCGAGAGAACCAGGAATGCCGTCATGCGCAGGATGGTCAACAGAACGGCGTCTGCCCCGCTGCTTCCGTCTGCCATGGCGGTCATCACCGAGAGCAAAAGGATGACGAAGATGTCATCGAACACAGCCGCGCCGAGCAAACCCAGCCCTACCCGGCTGCGTAACATGTTCAGTTCCATTAAAGTCTGGGCGGAGATGCTGACACTGGTAGCGCCCAGGGATAATCCCAGGAACAGTGCAGAGCGCGTCTCCATTCCCAAGGCAAACCCCGCCGCCGCGCCAAGTCCTATCGGAACGACCACGCCGAGCAGTCCTGCCAGCACCGAGACGCGTCCGTTGCGCGCCATCTCGCCCAGTTCCAGTTCCAGACCGGCAAGGAACATCAGAATCAGCACCCCCATTTCCCCCAGTTCCAGCACGAACTCTTCCAGATGCATATTGGTGATGAATGGGAGATGCGTCAGGTTGAGCAGAGAAGGTCCCAGCAGAACGCCTACCAGCAATTCGCCAAACACAGAAGGTTGCCCGAATCGCTGACTGATCCAGCCTGCGATTTTTGCGGCAAGGATGATAATTGCCAGAGTGATGGAAAGTTGCAGAAACGGTGACATGGGCATTTCAGGAAGGTTATCCAAAGTTTACCATAATTTTTTCCACTCCCTTCTCCACTTCCTTTCAGGTATACTCAGGGTTAATCCAGTTGGAGGAAAATCATGACCATTCAGGACGAACTACAGCGCTGGGAAGACAAAGTTCTCAAGCCTTTAGTGAGCAAATATCCCGAACGAAAACCCGAATTCACCACCTCTTCAGGCATTCCTCTACCGCGTTTTCTGGTAGAAAAACCTGTGGATTACCTCAAAGACCTTGGCTTTCCGGGATCGTATCCCTTTACACGGGGCATTCAGCCCACCATGTACCGCGGGCGCTTCTGGACGATGCGCCAGTACGCGGGCTTTGCTACTGCCGAAGAATCCAACCGCCGTTACCGCTACCTGCTGGAACAGGGGCAGACGGGGCTTTCGGTTGCCTTTGACCTGCCCACCCAGATTGGCTATGACGCCGATGACCCCATGGCAAGCGACGAGGTGGGCAAGGTGGGCGTTTCCATTTCCTCGCTGGAGGATATGGAAACCCTCTTTCAGGGCATCCCTCTGGATCGCGTCTCCACCAGTATGACCATCAACGCGCCTGCCGCCATCCTGCTGGCGATGTACATTGCCGTGGCGAAGAAGCAGGGGGTTGAGCCTGCCAAACTGCGCGGCACCATTCAGAACGATATTCTCAAAGAGTATGTTGCGCGCGGCACATATATCTTCCCGCCCGCCCCCTCGATGCGGCTGATTACCGATATCTTTGCCTATTGCGCCAGACACGTGCCCTACTGGAACACTATCAGCATTTCGGGGTATCACATCCGCGAAGCAGGCGCAAACGCCGTGCAGGAAGTGGCGTTTACGCTGGCAAACGCCATTGCTTACGTGCAGGCCGCCCTGCAGGCAGGGTTGAAGGTGGACGAGTTTGCCCCGCAGTTGTCCTTCTTCTTCAACGCCCACAACAACTTCCTGGAGGAAATTGCCAAATTCCGCGCCGCGCGCCGTCTGTGGGCGGAGATCATGCGTGAGCGTTTCCAGGCGCAGGATCCGCGCTCGTGGATGCTGAGATTCCACACCCAGACGGCGGGTTCGACCCTCACGGCGCAACAGCCCGAAAACAACATCGTGCGCGTCGCCCTTCAGGCGCTGGCGGCGGTGCTGGGCGGCACACAGTCCCTGCACACCAACAGCATGGACGAAGCCCTGTGGCTTCCCACCGAGAAATCGGTGCGGGTGGCACTGCGCACCCAGCAAATCATCGCGTACGAGTCGGGGGTTGCCGATACCATTGACCCACTGGGGGGAGCGTACATCATCGAATACCTGACGGATGAGATCGTCAACCGCGCCCGCGACTACCTGAAGAAAATTGACGAGATGGGCGGCGCTCAGCGCGCCATCGAGACGGGCTACATGCAGAGCGAGATTCAGCGCTCGGCGTATGAGTATCAGCGCGCGGTGGAAAAGAAAGAGCAAATTGTGGTCGGCGTTAACGCTTTCCAGACCGAAGAAAACCTGACGCTGGAACGTCTCAAGGTGGATCCTGCCATCGAAGCCGCTCAGCGGGAACGGCTGGCGGCACTGCGCGCCCGCCGCGATCAACAAAAGGTGCAGGAACTGCTGGCACGGCTGGAGCAGACTGCCCGCACCAGTGAAAATCTGATGCCCCTGTTCATCGAGTGCGTGGAAAACTACGCCACCCTGGGCGAAATCGTTGGCGTACTGCGCCGTGTCTGGGGAGAATATGTACCCCCTGCTTGGCTGTAAGGAGAATCGGGAGGAACAAAGGATGAGCAAAATCAAGAAAATCAATCATGTGGCGATTGTCGTCGGGGATATTGAGCAAGCCCTGACCTTCTGGCGCGATGCGCTGGGACTGGAACTGCACCATGTGGAGGATGTGCCCAGCCAGAAAGCCGTGGTGGCGTTCATGCCTGTGGGCGACAGCGAGGTGGAACTGGTCAAGCCCACCACAGACGATTCGGGGGTGGCAAAATTCCTCGCCGAACGCGGCGGCGGCATGCATCACCTGTGCTTTGAGGTGGACGATCTGGAAGCCAAACTGGCGGAACTTAAAGAAAAGGGTGTGCGCCTGATCAACGAGACGCCCGTCGAATTACCCGGGCGCAAGATGGCGTTCATCCATCCAAGAAGCACGGGCGGAGTGCTGGTAGAACTGTATCAGTTGATTTAAGCAGACCGCTCGTTTCTCGCGAAGGGTGATTTCCCGTGCTGTCTTCCCTCTATCGGGAACTTGCTGGATTGGGGGAGGGTATGGGCGCCTGGTAACGTATGGCAGTGTTTCAAGGTTTACCCGCGGGCCAGCCCCTGTGAGGACTTTTCACATCACATGTGTTCTCCGCCCTGTACGGGCGGAGAATTTTTAAGTTAAAAAAGCATCAAATCGGATAAAATTAGATAAAATTAGTGGTGATTCTGGAGAGGATTTATGGCGCAGACCTCGCAACGGTTGGTTTACTGGCAATATCAGCAGGGGGAGTGGCAGGCGCTGAGCGGAGGGGTGATTCACGAGCAGGCGGTGACTCTGACGGTCAACGGTAGAGAATGGGTGACGCTGATGTGCACGCCCACCCGGTTGGAAGCGCTTGCGGTGGGTTTTCTTTACAACGAGGGGTTGATTCAATCCATCCAGGAAGTTGCCATCCTTCAGCCCTGTGAAAATGAGCGCAACGTGGAAATCTGGTTGACCCACGCGCCGGGTAAGATACGCCCCTGGCGGCGTACCTCGGGCTGTACCGGCGGGATGACACAGGTGGATGGCGAGGAAAATCCCAGTCCGCATCCGGCGACGTGGTTTCAGGTGGAACCGGAACAAATTGTGCAGTGGATGGAAGACCTCTACCGTCATCAGGAACTGTACCATACTGCGCGGGGGGTACACGCCTCGGCGCTCAGCGATGGCGAGCGTCTGCTGGTGCAGTGCGAGGATATCGGCAGGCACAACACACTGGACAAACTTTCGGGTTGGGTATTGCTGAACGGTTTTTCCGGCGCCCAGAAAATTATCCTCACCACCGGACGCATCAGTTCCGAGATGCTCCAGAAATCGGCGCGTCTGGGTGCGGGAATGGTGATTTCGCGCACCTCGCCCACCTCGGCATCGGTAGCGATGGCAGAACGCTGGGGCATCACCCTCATCGGCTATGCACGGCGCACCCGTTTCACCGTGTATGCCTGTCCTCAGCGCGTCAGGGGCGTGCCGGTGGAATTGCCCCTGGGTTCGGAGATTGCCCTTTCACCTTCCGACACCCCACCTCTGGAGTGATATTGCTTTTCTGAAAATCCTGCAGACCTCTTGATGATTTTTTTCCATGCAGGTCAGCCTTTTTCTGTGGGAGAGGGCTGTTTTTTCGTGCAACGCCGGGTTGAAGAGAAGTTGTAAGGATTTTCTGGTAGAAAAAATTTTTATTTCTTCTATAATTTTTTTAACCATCTTTGGGGGGAGGAATGCACCCGGCGCCCATCCTGTTTGTTGTAGTGCTCTACTTCTCCGCAGGGTTAAGCCTGTACCTGATGGGGGTTTCACTGCGGTCTTTTCATGTTCCAGGGGTGAAAGAATTTTATTTCCTCTCTCTGGCCATTGCTTTCTATACCAGCGGGTACGCGCTCGAAATTTCTCAAACCCGCCTCGATGATGTGCTCTGGGCTATTCGCTTTGAGTATCTGGGCATTGCCTTTACCCCGCCCCTCATCCTTCTGACGACCGCGCGCCTGGCTCGTCCTGAGCCTGTCCCCTCATGGATCCGGGCAGGGCTGTTTGTCATCCCTCTGATTACCCTCGCGCTGGTATTTACTCTGGAGCATCATTCCCTGTACTACATTGATCCGCGCCTGGTGGAAACTCCCTTCTTCGTCGGGCTGACTTTTCAGCGTGGCACCTGGTACTGGGTGCATCTGGCATACCAGTTGCTGTCCGGGGTGTTTGCTCCGCTGATTCTACTTGCTTCGGCGTTGCGCGCCTCGCCGCGGCGCAGGACGCCTTTGCTGTACATGGGTTTGGGGGTGTTCATCCCTTTCGTGGCAGGAATGGCGTATGCCCTGGAACTCACTCCGAAGGGATTTGATCCTGTACCATTTTCGCTGGTCTTTGCGGTGATCTTTTTCGCTCTGGCGGTGCTGAGGGGCGGTTTGTTTGATATCCTCTCGCAGGCGCGCGACCTGGCGCTGGACGCTGTGCAGGAAGGCATTCTGGTGCTGGACAATGAACAACGTGTGGTGTATGTCAATCAATTTTTACGGAAATTGATAGGAAAATACGCCTGGCAGGTAGGTGCTCCGCTTCCTGCCGCCTGTCCTTTCTGCGATGCGGTGCGCTCTTTATTGTCCGAAGGAAAGCCTCATGCTGAAGCGCTTTTACCCACCGGAGAAAACGGCATCCATGAGTTTTCCATACAGGTATACCCGATTTTGAACTCTGTTGGAAAAGAAGAAGGGAAGACGGTGCTGATTCGCGACATTACCGAAACTCGTCGGCTCATCCGTACCCTGAACCAGCAAGCCACTACCGACGCCCTGACGGGGGTTTATAACCGCCGCTACCTCATTGAACTGGGCGAAATCGAACTGGAAAAGGCGCGTCACATGTCGCTTCCTTTTACCGTTGTGCTCATGGATCTGGATCGGTTCAAGCACATTAATGACCGTATGGGGCATGCCGCGGGCGATAAAGCCCTGCAGGCAGTGGCGCAGTGTTTCAAAGCAGGGATGCGCGCTTCCGATATCGTCGGGCGGTATGGCGGCGATGAATTTTCGGTGATTCTTTCCGGCGCTACCGAGGGACAGGCAAGACTGGTACTGGAGCGCCTGCAAAACTGCATTGCACAGTTACAGATTCAGGAACAGGGGGAGATTTTTCACATTACCGCCAGTTTTGGGGGCGTGACCTGTAATGGCAGATCGCATGTGTCGCTGGATCAACTTCTGCGTCGGGCAGACCGCGCCCTGTACCGCGCCAAACAACGAGGGGGCAATACCATCGAATGGTTTTCAGCGGAAATAGATGGTGAAAACATGTAACCTTCACGGTTCGATTTCATCTAATTCTCGGAAAGATAAACTGTGGAGGATTGTGAATATGACAGAAGCCGGAAAATCGTTTCCGAAGGTGATTGTTTTCAGCACGCCTACCTGTACATACTGTAATGCCGCCAAGCGCTACCTGCGGGAGCGCGGGGTTCCGTTTAAGGATGTGGATGTCAGCCGTGACGCCGCCGCGGCGCGCGATATGGTGCGCCGTTCGGGACAGAGCGGCGTCCCCGTGCTGGACATTGGCGGGAAAATTGTGATCGGTTTCGACCGCGCCAAAATTGATCAATATCTGGGATTACGCAGATAAACCATCTCACGAAAGGAGTGAACAGATAGCATGAGCGCTTTAAAAATTCAACCGCTGGGAAGCCGTGTGGTCATTAAACCCCTCGAGCAGGAATCCAAAACCCCCTCGGGATTGTACATTCCCGAAACGGCCAAAGAAAAGCCGCAGTACGGCGTGGTAGTTGCCGTCGGCGACTCCGAAGACATCAAACTCAAAGTGAACGACAGGGTGCTGTTTGCCAAGTACTCCGGCACCGAGTTCAAACTGGACGGGCAGGAGTACCTGCTGATGGAATGCAGTGACGTGCTGGCAAAGATTCTCGAGTAAAAGCCCGCGCATCCTCCGAAACCGCATCCTCCCGCTCCCCGGGAGGATGCCGCTTTAACCATCAGGGCAGTTCCTCACAGGCAAGCCCGTTGTGATCGGGATCCAGAGTGGTGTTGCGGTAATCGCCGCAGGTGTCGAAGCAGGCCTGCGCTTCCCGGCGGGTTGTGAAATCGGCACAGGAGTAGCGGCGGTTGCAGTCGCAGGCAGATGGAGTCAGCCCCA
Organism: Anaerolinea thermophila; assembly: GCF_020723905.1. Classification (GTDB taxonomy): domain Bacteria; phylum Chloroflexota; class Anaerolineae; order Anaerolineales; family Anaerolineaceae; genus Anaerolinea; species Anaerolinea thermophila_A. The sequence continues at coordinate 43,985 of NZ_DYHZ01000009.1, read as the reverse complement.
CGGCAACGGCGGGGGTGGGCAGGTGAGCCAGTAAATCCTGCCAGACCCCTTTCCCTTCAGCCCGTGCCCGGGCTTCTTCCTGTAAAAAAACTTCAATGCAGGCAATCCCGGGCGGATACAACGCGGGGAGCGCCGCCCCTTCGCGAATGAGCGCCGGATTGATAAACCGGTCGCCTGCCAGGACGTAGTACAGGGCAATCTCATCTCCGGGGGGAACGGCAGGGTCGGCAATCAGCCGTACGGTCTGGTTTTCCGTCCACTGGCGGTTGAGCGTCTCCGCCAGCGCGCTTTGTCGGGGCAGTTCCACGCCCAGATAGCGCACCCGGCGGATCCTGCCTTCCACCTCCACTTCCAGGGTGATGCCGTCCAGCACCTGCACCACCCGCGCGGAAAGCCCCGCATCTCCCGATGGCAGGCAGGCGCTGACAGGTGGGGTGGGTGTGGGGGCTGGCAGGGACCCGGCAGGCTGGGGGGCGGAGGTCGGTGTTGCGTCGGGGGGGAGGGTGGGCAACGACAGTGCCAGCGGTGGGGTATCCTCTGGCGGTGCGGTGAGCAGAAGGTACAGCGCACTTCCCAGTCCAATCAGCGCCAGCAGTCCCAGCGCCATCAGGATGGCAATTTGTGCAACGGTCAGGTGGCTCGATTTCATCGGCAGGGATGATTATAAACCATCTGCAGGATGGGTGCGCTGGCTGGAAGAGTGGACTTATCAGCAGATGTTTCTCAGCCCTTTCTCCACCTGAGCAATGAGGTATGCCTCCAATTCGGCGATATTTTCACTTAACCTTGCGGCAGCGACAATGGGAAGCCAGCGGGTGTATTCGTCTTTCCCGCCCCCGTGAAGAGCAAAATATCGGCGCAAATACTTCTGGTGAAAGAGGTGGGCAAGAATTTTCAAAATTGGATTTCGCATTTGACCGCTGTCTATGGCTCCCAGGAAAATAACCGTTGTGCGGGCAACATCTGCCAGCGGATTTCCAATCCCGGCGTCAATCCAGTCAATGATCCATTCTCCCTGTGGGGTGATGAGGATGTTTTCGGGGTGGAAATCGCCATGACAGAGACGATCTCCGTCGGGCATGTTCTCGAGCAGTTGCAGGGTTTCCTGGCGCAGGTCGTCCGGCAGAGCGGCGGCTTGATGGATTTTGGTGGCAATCTTTGCCCGTAAGGGGGGGAGGTCTGTCTGAAGGGTGATGGCATGGATTCTGGCATGAAGATCAGCCATCTTTCGAGCGTAATGGAACACTTTCCAGGGTTCCCGCATCATCTGCCTGACCATGGAATTGCCTTGAATGTGCTGGTAGGTTATTCCATAACGTCCATGGATGTGGAGAATCTCGCCGACAACGGGGACAGGCAGCCCGCTGGACTGGACTGCCCGGGCAATTTTCCACTCGTATTGAATGTTCTCAAAAGAGAACCAGTCGTAAAAAAGTTTGAGCACGGTATCATCGTGCCAGGCGTAAATTTCCGCCGTCCGCCCGTAAGCAACAGGAGTGCCCGGAGTTTCTTCCATTTTTCCTGGGTGTTTGAATGAAAGATAAGTCTTTATGATAGAGGTTCAGGTTTTTCAGCGAAAGGTGCTGTTTTATTTCATTATATTGCAAATACACGGGGGAAATCTCCTGTGCCTTTCCTTCTTCCCGGGAGAGCCGGATTCTGCCCTTAAAAAACAGCCGGTGAAGTGTGTTAGAATCGAGGGGTATGCAAAAACCTGTGCTGATTCTGGCGTCCAACTCGCCGCGCCGCCGTCAACTGCTGGCGCTGACCGGCCGTGACTTCCTCGTGCGTCCTTCGGATGTGGACGAGACGCCCCTGCCCGGCGAACCCCCTGAAAGGTATACACTTCGCCTGGCTGAGGACAAAGCCCGCCTTGCCGCGGGGCATGTTCCTGCGGAGGCGTGGATCATTGCCTCTGATACCACCGTGGCACTGGATGGACGCATTCTTGGAAAACCGGAAGATGCCGCTGAAGCCCGCGACATGCTCACGGCTCTGCGCGGCAGAGAGCACGATGTCTACACGGCAATTGCCCTGTACCAGCCTGCCAGCGGACGTCTGCTCAGCGACGTCTGCCATACGGGTGTGACCATGCGCGCCTACACGGACGCTGAAATGGAAGCCTACATTGCCACCGGAGATCCCATGGATAAAGCCGGCGCGTACGGAATTCAGCATGCCGGTTTTTCCTGCGTTGCCGCGCTGGATGGCTGTTACGCCAGCGTGATGGGCTTTCCGCTCTGTCATCTGGAGCGCCTGATGCGGCACATCGGACTGGGGGCAGAGGTGGATGTGCCCTCTGCCTGCCAGCGGTTTCTGGCATATGACTGTCCGGTATTTCATTTCATTCTGCAAGACCCGGCTTCCAGAGGGGAGGCTTCCTCATCATGAAGGGACTGCGTTCGTTTTTGCTGGTGTTGCTGATTGGATTGACTGCCTGCACGGTGTTTTCTCCGGCGCCTGCCAATCATACCCCTGCGCCCAGCGCTACGCTGGCGCCTCCCAGCGTCAAAGTCACCAGTGCGCCGGATGTGCGCGGGGCGGTGGAAGCCTTTCTGAAAGCGTGGCAGTCTGAAGATTACGAAGCCATGTATGCCTTGCTGGCGCCTGCCACCCAGGATGCCGTTCCGCAGGAAAATTTCATCAAGCGCTATAAAGACGTAGCCGTCAACCTGACCCTGCAGAAACTGGATTACGAGATTCTTTCCACCCTCACCAACGTTTCCAGTGCGCAGGCGGCATACCGCGTCACCTTCCACACGGCAGTTCTGGGGAATTTGACCCGTGAGATGAGCATGAACCTTGAACTGCGCAGTGACGGCTGGCGCGTGCTGTGGGAAGACGGCATGATCATGCCCGAACTGCGCGGCGGCAATCTGCTGGCGCTGGAATACCGCTCACCCTCGCGGGGGAGCATTTTTGACCGCAACGGTTACCCGCTGGCAATCAACACGGATGCGGTTGCGCTGGGCATCGTGCCCGGGGAGATTCCCGAGGGCATGGAAGGCGCGGTGCTGGCGGAACTCTCCCGCCTTACCGGGTACCCGCCGGAGTGGATTAAAGCCCTCTACGGCGAGAATTACCCTTCCTATTATATACCCGTCGGGGAGACCACCCGCGATGCCTTCAACCTGCGCTACAATGTGGTGAAGGACATGCCCGGTTTTGCCTGGAAAGAGTACAGTGCCCGCTATTATTCCGATAATGGCATTGCTCCCCATGTGACCGGCTATACCCTCTTCATCCCTCAGGAAAAACTGGAAGAGTACATGCGGCAGGGATATGAGATGAACGCCAGAATCGGCTGGGCGGGGCTGGAAAAATGGGGCGAAGCCACGCTCTCCGGTCAGCGCGGGGTGGGATTGTATGTGCTGGATCCGCAGGGGCGGGTGATCACCCGTCTGGGGATGCGCGAAGCCCTGCCGGCGCGCTCCATTTACACCACTCTGGATGCCAACTTACAGCGTGAAGCCCAGAAAGCCATCAATTCCTTCAACGGGGCGGTGGTGGTTCTGGAACGTGACACCGGAAGGGTGCTTGCCATGGCGTCTTCGCCCGGCTTTGACCCCAACCTGTTCGAGCCTTCCAACATTAACTCGCGCGCGCTTCAGGATGTGCTGAGCAATCCCGGCAACCCGCTGGTCAACCGCGCCGCGCAGTCGGCGTATCCGCCTGGCTCGGTGTTCAAAATCGTCACCATGGCGGCGGCGCTGGAAACGGGTCTGTTCAAACCCGAAGATACCTACGAGTGCGGCTACTACTTTACCGATTTACCCGGCTACACCCTTACGGACTGGACGCTGGAGAAAGAACTGCCCCCCAGCGGCACGCTCACCCTGCCGCAGGGATTGATGCGCTCCTGCAACCCCTGGTTTTACCACATCGGGCTGGAACTCTCCCGCGCCGGTCTGGCGGATAAACTGGCGGAGATGGCGCGCGCCTTCGGGCTGGGCGTCCCTACCGGCATTCAACAGATTGCTGAAGAAACCGGCAACATCCCCGACCCAGCCAGCGATGAAATCGCTGTTCAGATGGCAATCGGGCAGAGTCAGATTCTGGTGACCCCGTTGCAGATTGCCAGCATGATTGCCGCGGTGGGCAACGGCGGCACCCTCTACCGCCCGCAGGTGGTGGAGAAAATTGTGGACCCCGACGGTAACGCAGAGTTTACCTTCAAGCCGGAAGAGCGCGGCAAACTACCCGTCTCTCAGGAGACGCTTACCCTGCTGCAGGATACGCTGCGTCAGGTGGTGGTCAACAGCCGCGGGACAGCGGTGCGCGCTTTCTCCGGGCTGGGAATCCCGGTATCTGGCAAAACAGGCACCGCCCAGACGGGACCGGGTCTGAAGCCGCATGCCTGGTTCGCAGCATATACCTCTGCTAACCGCGAAAACAAACCCGATATTGCTGTGGTGGTGATTGCCGAAAACGCCGGTGAAGGCTCGGAGATCGCCGCGCCCATTGCCCGCCGTGTCATTGAGGTGTACTTCCTTGGACAGCCTCAGCGCATTTATCCATGGGAAGCCAAACTGAATGTGACCCGAACCCCCACGCCAGAGGTGACGGAAACTCCCAGCCCATGAGCGACGAAGTTGCACTGATTCCCGGTCGCGTCATTCGACTGCAGTCGGGTTTTTACACGGTGGAAACCCCGCAGGGAATATGGGTTTGCAAACTGCGCGGGCGCTTTAAACTGGAACAAAAGAATGGCGATGTCATCGGCGTGGGCGACTGCGTGCAGATTCGTCCTCTGTCCGACGGCACCGGCGTGATCGAAGTGATTGAACCGCGCCACAGCGAACTGGTGCGCATGGATCCACGTCCGCGCGGCGAGTACCGTCAGATTTTACTTGCCAATATTGACCAGATCGTCGCCGTGTTTGCCTGTGCCAGTCCTGAACCCCGCCTGCGTATGCTTGACCGCTTTCTGGTGATTGCCGAAAAACAGGGCATTCCGGCGGTCATCATTGCCAACAAGGTGGACCTGGTGGGCATGGAGCGGGCGCGGGAACTCTTCAGTCTGTATCCGCCGCTGGGTTATCCGGTGATTTATACCTCCGTGCGGCAGGGTATTGGACTGGACGAGGTACGCGAATGCCTGCGGGGGAAGATTTCCGGGCTGGCAGGACCCAGCGGGGTGGGCAAATCCAGTTTGCTGAATGCCATTCAGCCCAACCTGGGTCTGGCGGTGCGCGAGGTTTCCGAAGCCAGCGGCAAGGGCAGACATACCACGGTGGTGCGGCAGTTATTCCGCCTGGAGATGGGCGGTTACGTGGCAGATTTACCCGGTCTGCGCGCACTGGCGCTGTGGGATACCCAGCCTGAAGAACTGGACGGTTACTTCCCCGAACTGCGCGAGCGGGTGGCGCAGTGTCAGTTCAGCGACTGTACCCACACCACCGAGCCCGGCTGTGCTGTGCTGGCGGCGCTGGAGCGCGGCGAGATCCATCCTGCGCGCTACGAGTCCTACCTGCGTATGCGCTTTGGCGGCGAAGAGTGAGGCAGAGCGCCCCGGAAATTCGGATAAATTGGATACTGGCACGCAACTTGCATTGCAATTTCATTACAAAGCCGTTCTGCCTCTTGCAGGATGTAATAGAGCGGTTATAATGAGGTCATCATTTCAGTTTGTCAGAGGAGTGTACTTATGAACAAGAAAATGCGTGTTGCTTATGCTGTCGTTTTTGCCCTGATCCTTGCTGCCCTCACCTTCGCCTATGCAGCGGCGAATACCGTGCCTGTGACCTATGCAGGCGATGGCTCCAGCACGACCAGTGGATATACAGTGTCCAATGTGCATTACGTCCTTGATACCACCAATCCCGCCAACATTGCTCAGGTGACCTTCACGCTGGATGCGCCTGCGACTGATGTGCGCATTCAACTGGTAACCGGTGGTTCCTGGTTCACCTGCTCAGTTTCCGGCGGCACAAACGTGACCTGCAATGTGAGTGGTGTGACTGTGCTGGCGGCAAACACCCTGCGGGTTGTAGCGGTTCAATAATTCTTTTCCTTCACTCATCGAGAAAGGGCGCGACGTCGAAGCCAGAGACCGCGCCCTTTCTTTAATCGCCGACAATGATGCGCAAATACCTGCTTACCCGCCGTGCCCTGCTGATCACCGCTCTCTCGCTGAGCGCGCTTGTATTTCTGTGGATTCTGCTGGCGCCCAGCCGCTTTGGTGGTGCGGTGGAGTACGTCATCGTCAATGGTGACAGCATGGAGCCGCTCTTTCACAGGGGCGATCTGGTGCTCTTGCGCCGTGCGCCGTTCTACGAGGTGGGGGATATCGTTGTGTACCGCTATCCGGGTATCGGGGCGGTCATTCACCGCATTGTGGATCGTCGTCTGGACCGCTTTGTCCTCAAGGGCGATCACAACACCTGGCTGGACGGCTATGAACCGACGCAGGAGGAGATTCTGGGGAAGTACTGGCTCTGGTTCCCCGGATTGGGTACAATATTTTTACAACTGCGCTCGCCCTGGGTGCTGGCTATTCTGGTCGGGGTGGGCAGTTTGATGTGGGGGCTCTCATTTATGCAATCGAAATGGACGGAACGACGTAAAAAAGCCAGAGCGCGGTTGGACGCCGCCGTGGTGGAAGCCCGGAAAGCCACAGCCCGGTTCGATACCGCCATTCTGGGGGCGGGAAAATGGCTTTCCGGCAGGCAGGAAGGCTTTCTGCTGGTGATGTACGTGGTGGGTATTCTGGCGCTGGTGCTGGGCGCGTTTGCCTTCACCCGCCCGGTTTCCCTGCAGGTTTCGGATCAAATGCTCTACCGGCAAACGGGCGCTTATACGTATACCGGTGAGGTCCCGCCGGGGGTGTATGATCAGAACCGCGTGGTCAGCGGCGGCGCGATTTTCCCAAAAGTATCCTGCGGCATTGACCTGGCCTTTGATTATCAACTGGAAAGTCAGCACCCCGCGCAGGTTTCCGGCACCTATCAACTGATGGCGGTGGTCAACTCCACCACTGGCTGGCGGCGCACGATACTGTTAAACGAACAGCCGGTTGCCTTCTCCGGCAAAGCCTTCAGCGGACAGGCTTCGCTGGACGTGTGCGAGGTGGAGAAGATGATTGCACAGGTGCAGGAAGTCACCGGTGCGCAGACCTTTCAGTATTTCCTGAATATCTACCCACAGGTACAGGTGAGCGGCACACTGGGCGGCATGGCGCTGGAAGACACCTTCAACGAACCCCTGTCTTTCACCGTTCAGCCCGATCAGATTTACCTTAACGCTCCTCTTAAAGAGGGTGCCAATCCACTCCAGCCGGTTAAAGAAGGCGCGCTGGTGCGCATGAAGACGGTGGACAACACCCTGAGCCTCTTTACCATGGATGTGCCGGTGCGCACCGCCCGTGCCCTTTCGGCGGTGGGGCTGGCGGTTGCCGCGCTGGGGATTGGCATGCTGCTGTATTTGCTCCAGCGGGCAGAGGGCAGGGATGAGAAAATGCTGGCAAAACTGGCAGTGGGCTCCCGCCTGGTGGAGGTGCAGGATCCGTTGAGCCAGGGAAGTGCCCGGGTGGTGCACCTGCCCGCGTTGAGCGATCTGCTCCGCCTTGCTGAACAGCGCGAAGAAGTGGTCTTCTTCCATTACGCCGCGCCGGTGGCAACGTACTACGTGCGCGATGGTGAGGTGCTTTACGTGCACCGCAAACTGGCGCCGGTAGCCCCGGAAGGCGTGGACGAATCGACCCGCCTGGAACTGCTGCGCGCGCTGGAGAACAACGAGTTTGCCCTGTACTTTCAGCCCTCGGTCTCGCTGGAGGATGGCAGAATTGCCCAACTGGAGTCTTTCCTGCGCTGGCGGCATCCTCAACGCGGTCTGCTTACACCGGGGCAGTTCCTGCCCGATGTGGAGCGTGCGGGCATGCTGATGCAGGTGGATCTCTGGGTTTTGCGCCGTGCCTGCGAGTATCTGGCGCAGTGGCGCGAAGCGGGCCTGCCGCTCTATCCCATTGCCATTAACCTCTCGGTGCAGTCGCTGGTTTCGGAGGGCTTTGCCGCTCAGGCGCAGGCGGTTGCCGCCGAGCTGGGCGTCTCACCGGAGTGGCTGTACCTGGAAATCCCCGAAAACGGGCTGGATATCAGCCCGGTGGGCGCGGGTAACCTGCGGCAACTGCGCGAAGCCGGATTTGGCATTGTACTGAATGCCTCGGAACGCCTTGACCTGGAAGCCCTGCAGGCTGGCGAAGAGATCCAGCAAATCAAACTGGGTTATCCCACCGTGCAGAAGTGGAGCATGGGCAACCAGATGGAGGAGCAGGCGCGCCAGTGGATTTCGCAGGCGCATCAGCGCAAGATTCGTGTGGCGGCGGTAGGGGTGGAGACCAGCCAGCAACTGGGCTTCTTCCGCCTCAATGCCTGCGATCAGGCGCAGGGCTACTGGATCAGCCCGCCGGTGGCGGCGGAGGATCTGCCCGCTTACCTGGCACAGAAACAGGCGCTGGTGAACCTTTCTCCCCGCTCCGGGTGAGGTCAGGATGCGGTGGTTGCGGATTCGAGGGATACTGGCAGTGTTGATGGTATTCGTTCTGCTGGGCGCAGTCTCGGCAGTGGCAGGCGCAAATGTCGTACCGGTCACCCGTCTTGGGATGATTACCCGTGTCAACACGCCCAACGATTTCCGTCCTCCTGCCTGTACAGCCAGTATGGCTTCCATCATCAGTGGGAGTGGCACCCTCACCGGTACCGGCGCCAATGATTTGATCCTGGGCAGTGCTGCTGGAGACGTTCTCTACGGGGGTCCGGGCAATGACTGCCTGATGGGCGGGGGCGGCTTTGACTGGCTGTTTGGCGAGGACGGCAATGATTATCTGAATGGCGGACCCGGCTTTGACCTGTGTTTTGGCGGCATCGGGGTGAACACCTACGATGCTTCTTGTGAAGTTCAGTGGTGAAAGAACGGTCATGAACATGCTGAGAATGGGTCGAAAGTGGCGGTGGGGCTGGCTGATCTTGAGCATCCTGATTCTGGTGGGCGCCATTTCGGCGTTTGCCGCCGCCAATATTGTGCCGGTGACTTACCTGGGCATGATTCTGCGCGCTAACACTGCCAACGACTTCAAACCCCCCGAGTGCGCCGCGCTCAACCTGAACAACATCGTGGTGGGGAGTGGCACGATTAACGGTACGAATCAGAATGACCTGATTCTGGGCAGTCCCTTTAACGATACGGTCAACGGGCGCAACGGCGCGGAATGCATTCTGGGAGGCGGGGGAAATGATTATATTGAAGGCAGACAGGGCAATGATGTCCTTCTGGGCGGTCCCGGCGACGATACTTTGATCGGCGGTCCCGGCAACGATACTTTGATCGGCGGTCCCGGCGACGATACTTTGATCGGCGGTCCCGGCAACGATTACTGTGAGGGCGGCGGGGGTGCCGATGTTCTGGATCCCTCGTGTGAGATTCAAATTCCATAAAGCCCCAGACCGGGGCTTTATCTTTTTGGTGGGGCTATTCCAGTGGAATGGAGGCGCCGCTCTGCGGGTAATCTACTTGCCGAAAACCCGCTTCGAGAATCTTTTCGCGCAGGGCAGTGGCGGCAAGTTGCTCGCCGTGCACCAGCATAATGCGCCGCAGAGAGCGGCGGCTTGCCAGGGCGTACTTCAACAGCATATCCTGTCCGGCGTGCGCCGAAAGCCCGCCAATGGTAGCCACCTCTGCCCGGCGGATGTAGGTCTCACCGAAAATCTTCACCTTGAACTCGCGGTCTGCCAGGCGACGTCCCAGCGTGTCGGGCGCCTGCCAGGAAACAATCATCACCGTGTTGCGTGGATCTTCCAGATTGTTTTTGAGATGGTGCAGGATGCGTCCGGTTTCCGCCATGCCCGATGCCGAGATGATCACCATTGGACCGGGCAAGCCGTTGAGGGCTTTAGATTCTTCCACATCGCGGATATAGGTGAGGGTGGGGAAGTCCAGCGCGGGGTGACGGTGCTCGCGGATGAACTTTCGGGTTTCTTCATCGAACAGTTCCAGGTGCTTCATGAACACTTCTGAGGCATTAACCGCCAGAGGACTGTCAACGTACACCGGCACAGCGGGCAGGTCTCCCTCGCTGATCATGCGGTTGAGCGAATACACAATTTCCTGCGTGCGCCCGACGGCAAAAGCCGGGATGATCACCTTGCCGCCGCGTTCAAAGGTACGCAGAGCCACCTCGCGGAATTCCGCGTATGCCGCTTCGGGGTCGCGGTGTGGCTTATCGCCGTAGGTGCATTCCATGAGCAGGTAATCTACCTGCTCCGGCAGAACCGGATCCTTCAACAGGGGCAGTTTTTCGCGCCCGATATCGCCGGAAAACCATACCCGGCGGCGGGTGCCGTTTTCTTCAAGGTCCAGAATCACACCTGCCGAGCCAAGGATATGCCCGGCATCTACAAAACGGGCATGGACCCCCGGGGCTGGCTCAAAGGTCTCGCCGTACTGCACGGGGACAAACAGCGGCGCAACGGCTTCGGCATCGGCGCGACTGTAGAGCGGTTCGATGGGTGGTTCGCCGCGACGCAGGCGTTTTTTGTTCAGGTACTCGGCGTCGGCTTCCTGAATGTGGGCAGAATCGCGCACCATGATGTCTGCCAGTTCGGCGGTGGCGGGGGTGGCGTAAATGGGTCCTTCATAGCCCTGTTTGACCAGATTGGGCAGGTTGCCGGAATGGTCAATATGGGCATGCGAGAGGATGACGGCATTCAGCCGGCGTGGGTTGAAGGAAAAGGTGCGGTTGCGTTCGTAGGTATCTGCGCGGTGACCCTGAAACAGTCCGCACTCCAGCAGTATCTTTGCCCCGTTAATGTCCAGCAGATGCTGCGAGCCGGTGACGGTTTGAGCAGCGCCGAGAATGCGAATGTTCATGGGTTTTTCTCTTTCACCAGCAGTTGAACGATTTCTTTTCCAAAGGTTTTCCAGCGCCAGGGCAGGTGCGCCATCTGTTTCTCCACTGCTTCGGGGGTGATGACATCGCACTGAGCCAGGGCTTGCATGGTTTCACGCGGCAGGATGACATCCGACTCTACCCCCATGCGTCTGCCGGCATCCTTGCGCCAGCGCTTGAGCATTTCCAGCCGTTTGAGCATCTGGTGGTTGGGGCGGGTGTGGTTGGGAGGCTGGGGCGCAGGACGTTCTCTGCCCCGCCGCAGGGCTTCCATGATGCCAAGCCCGTAGCGTTCCAGGTGCGCATAAGAAAGCCCCTGCACCTCTGCCAGATCTTCCAGCGTCTGCGGGTTGGCTTCGGCAATCTGCATTAACACCGCGTTGGAGAGCACCCGGAAGGTGGGCAGGTTGGCAAAGCGCGCCTGTTGTTCGCGGAACTCCACCAGTGCCTGAAGCAAACGGGCTTGCAGAGGTGGAATATCGGTGGTGTCGGCAACATCCCACCACATGGGGTGACGGGCTTCGGCAGGTGCGGCAGGCGTTTCGCACACGCGCACGAAATCTTCCTCTGCCAGCGCGCTCAAGCCGCGTTCTGCCAGTTCTTTTGCCAGCAGGTTGCGCAGGTCTATCAGGTAGTGCGTATCCAGTCGGGCATAGTTGAGCATGGCGGGTGGGAGCGGGCGCCGTGCCCAGTTGGCGCGCTGGTAGCGCTTATCCAGCGTGACCCCGAAAGTTTCCTCCAGCAGTGCCGCCAGCCCTACTTCGCTCCGCCCGAGGATGCGGGCGGCAATCATGGTATCAAAAAGGTGGGTGAAGGAGAAACCAAAATCGCGCTTCAGACAGAGGATGTCGTACTCGGCAGCATGGAAGACTTTTTCAATGCGGGGGTTGGCGAAGATTTCATCCAGTGGCGAGAGGTTTACCGATGCCAGCGGATCCACCAGATAATCAGCGCCGGGAACAGAGAATTGAATCAGACAGATTTGTTCCTGATAGGCGTGCAAGCCATTGGATTCGGTATCCACAGCCACCTGTTCGCAGGTGAGCAGGTGATTCATCATCCGCCGGAGGGCGGCAGGGGTGGCTACCCAGATGGGAACAGCAGAATCTTCCATGTGCATGGGGGAAATTATAACAAGAAAGGGGGCATTCTTTGCAGGCGGGTTTTTCTTCTCCGGATATAATTTCCCCTATGAAGCACTGGTGGACTGCCCTGCGCGCCCGCGCAGAAGCCCTGGAAAAAGAAGCCCGGGTGCTGGTGCTGGCGTATCGTCATCCGCGCACGCCGTGGTATGCCCGGGTGCTGGCGGTGCTGGTGCTGGCGCACACCTTCAGCCCGGTAGATTTGATTCCCGATTTCATCCCCGTACTGGGGTTGCTGGACGACTGGATCATCACCCCGCTGGGCATTGCTCTGGTGATTCGTATGATTCCTCCAGAGGTGATGGCAGAAGCGCGTCAGCAGGCGGAGGGACGCGGCGGTATAGACCCCTCCCTGCGCCGCCTCGGGGTAGCGCTGGTCATTGTCCTCTGGCTGGTTGTACTGCTCTGGCTGGGTAAAGCCATTTGGGAGTGGAGAAAAATGGGAGGGTAACAATGCCCTCCTCTGATGAGGATGCAGAAATAGCGGTGTTGAAGGTTATACGGGTTGTATCTCCAGATCTTGAATGCGTACGACTTCAGGGTCGCTGACGTATTGAAGCAGCCGTAATCCTTCCAATCGAATCAGTTCAGGAAGGATGGTCTGGTATATTTGACAGTTGGGAGAACGATGATAGGGACTGCCCATCATCCTCCGGGTTTCCAGCGGACATCCTCCGCCGCACCAGTAACGCCAGGGACAGGCGGCGCACTCTCCGCGTTCGTCCACAGGGGGATTGCGGAAGCGGGTTTGGTTGGCGCGGACATGGGATAACGGGTCGGCGGCGAACACGTTCGTTACCGGTTGGTGAAGGAGCATCTGGCACTGGGCTACCTCACCCTGTGGAGTGAAAACCAGATAATCTGAGCCAGCGCCACAGGGCAGGGTATGAGGATAGGCGAGGGTGGTGCGATCCAGAATGCTCAACAGGCTGAAGCGGGGAAGGTTGTTTTCAACAACCTTCAGGGCGCTTTGAATGCCTGACAGAATGGCCTCGTTTTCGAGTTGCAAATCGGTATGAGATTGGGAGAGAACACTCTGGCGGTAAAAATTTAACTGGAACGGCAGTTCTCTTTCCAGAATCCACGCCATCAGTTCCGCAAGTCCGGCGGCATTCCTGCCGGTCACCGTGATGGAAATATTCGGACGGATGCCATGGGCTAACGCCAGTTCAACAGCGCGAGAGACTTTATCGAAGGATCCTTTTCCGTCAGAAAAGCGGCGCTGAGAATTGTGCCATGCTCCCATGCCATCCATGGAAATCATTAAGCGAATGTTTCGGTCTTTCAATGCCCGTATCATGTGGACAGTCAGGAGCGTGCCATTGCTCAACACCGTTTCTTCCAGAAAAATTTTGTGGCTGTTTGCCAGTGTTCGGGCTTGTTCGTGCAGTTCAAGGATGAGCGGAAAACGCAGGAGCGGCTCCCCTCCGGCGTACATGATCTTGACTCTGGGGTAGGCATGCAGGTTTGCCGAGCGAAACAGCGCCTGGACAGCGGAATACCCGGTGGCGGCGTTCATGTCCTGTGAGTGATGGGGCAGGTAGCAGTAATCACAGCGCAGATTACAGCGGTCGGTCAAATGAAACCATGCGCTCAAGGTTTTCAGGCAGGGAAGATCGGAGGCTGGCGTGAGAATGGGAAAGAGTTCTGGAAGGGAATGGACTGGAGAATGGGTCGAAACGGGCTTAATGGGGGCTAACCTGTATAAAGGAGTGATGTTTTCCGGCTGGAGGGCGGTAACGCCGTCTCCTTCAGGTGTGAACATGGCAAACGAAAGCAAGGAATAGGATGAAGTCCCGGAAGGTAATGGAATACCGGGATGGTCATTCACAACCTTTTGCAAAGGGCTATCACAGGCACAGTCTCCATTTTCTACAAGGGAAGATGGTGAGTCACAGGCACAGTCTCCCTCTCCCACAGAAAAACGCGCAGGATTCAATACCCCCTGCATGACCTGGATTTTCATGAATTCCTCCCTGCATTCCCCTTTGCGTACTTTTTATTTTAGAGAAAAATTCTGCAAAATAGAAGGATGATTTTTTTTGGATTCTGGCAGAGGGAAAAAGTCAAACCGCCCTCTAAACTTTCCTGAGGGCGGCTTGAAAAGGACTGTGAAAGAAACCCTGCTTTAACTCAGCGCAAAGGGGGTAAAACGGGTGTGCAGGTCGTAGTAGTCCTCGTTCTCGGCGCGCTTGAGCGCGTTGACGATTTGATAGGTCAGCGGGGTCATGACCACTTCCACGCCCACTTTAAAAATGTAATTGGTCAGCGTGAGCGTACCGAAAAGAGACCAGGGGAAAACCCCCGTCAGGGTGGCTACCAGAATGAAGACAAGGGTATCCACCCCCTGTCCTACCAGGGTACTGCCGATGGTGCGCATCCACAAAAAGCGCCCCTGAGTCAGCACCTTCATGCGTGCCAGCACAATCGAATTGCTGAACTCGCCAGCCAGATAGGCGATTAAACTGGCAATCACAATGCCGCCGGAGAACATCCCGCTCAGAATGGCATCGTAGGCGCTTTGCCCGGCATATTCCTGCCAGGTAGCCTCTCCGGGCAAGCCGCGTACCACCCAGAAGATGAACGCGCTCAACGCCAGCATGGCAAAGCCCGTCCAGATGACCCGCCGTGAGCGGCGAAAGCCGTACACCTCGGTCAGCACATCGCCAAAGATGTAACTGATGGGGAAAAGCAAGGTGCCCGCGTCGAACGCCAGGGGAATGCTGCCAATGGAGATCCCCCAGTCCACAATTTTGGCGGACGAAGCAATGTTGCTGACGATCAGCACGGTCACAAACAGCGCCATCACCAGGTCAAGGTACCGGTAAGATCGTTCTGTGTTTTGAGAGGTGGTCATTCTTCCTCCAAAAAACAAAGGTTGTTTCCAGTGCGCCCCAAGTATACCTGAATTCCTGTCAACGGCGAGGCAGTTTTCTCTTTAAGTGCGCGTCTCCCCTGTAAATTCCCGTGCTTTTTGGTAAACTTACCTTCGATATGGAGCATATTCGCACCCTTGAGGAATTTCCCCGTGGACGTACTTTTTTGACCGTGGGCACATTTGATGGCGTTCATCGCGGACATCAGGTCCTGCTGACGGCGCTGGCGCAGGCGGCGCATCAATCCGGTGCGCAGAGCGCCGTGGTGACCTTTTTCCCTCATCCGGCGGTGGTGTTGCGCGGCTTGCCTCAGCCCTATTACCTCACCTCTCCCGAGGAACGCGCCCGTTTAATGGGCGCATGTGGGATTGATGTGGTGTTGACTCTGCCCTTTACCCGTGAACTGGCGGCGCTGAGCGCCCGCGAGTTTGTGGAAATGCTCCGCGAAAAAGCCGGCATGGAATCCCTCTGGGTGGGCTACGATTTTGCGCTGGGACATAACCGTGAGGGAAATGTGACGGTTCTCCAGCGTCTGGGCGAGGAACTGGGTTTCAGTGTGCATGTCTTGCCGCCGGTGGCGCTGGACGATACGCCGGTCTCTTCCAGTTTGATTCGCTCCGCGCTGGAAAAGGGGGATGTGGTCACAGCGGCGCGCATGCTGGGACGTCCTTATGCCATTGAAGGCGCAGTGGTGCACGGGGATGCTCGCGGACGCACCCTCAATATCCCGACCATCAACGTGGCGTTTTGGGCGGAACAGCGCCTGCCTGCCTTTGGCGTGTACGCCTGCCGGGTGGAGGTGGAAGGGCGCGCGCTGGACGCGGTGGCAAACATTGGTGTGCGCCCCACCTTTGAAAATCCAACCGGTGAAGTGCGCCTTGAAGCCCATTTGCTTGATTTTTTTGGCAATCTGTATGGCAAAACAGTGCGCCTGCAGTTTCTCGCTTTCCTGCGCCCCGAGCGTCGCTTTGAATCCGTAGAGGCGCTGGTGGCGCAGATCCAACAGGATATCCAGCATGCCAGGGAGGTGTTGACCCATGCCGCTTAGCCGTCAGGTCTATCTGCTCGATTCCATGCAATTACCCCCCGAGACCATTGCCGTTGCCTTTGCCAAAACCTCGCGCTCGCCGCAGTCCTTCCGCGAAATTGCGGCGGAACTCACCGATGAGAAGAGCGCCGAGTTCCACGAGAAGTGGGTGGTAGGCTACGGACACGCCTCGGTGGCGGAGCATGCTGTCCTGCACATTGCTGTGGAGAACATCTCCCGCCTGGCGGTGGAGTGCCTGGAGTCGAACCGGCTGGCTTCTTACACCGAAAAATCCACCCGCTACCAGAAGTGGGATGCTCAGGCTTACTGCCTGCCCCCCGAACTGGAAACGCACCCTCTGCGCGCGCTGTATGAAGACACCATCGGGACGCTGTTTGAGACTTACCAGCATCTGCTCGAGCCGGTGCGCCAGGTGGTGGAGCATCGTCAGCCGCGCCGCGAAGGCGAGGGTGACGCCGCCTACGACCGCCGCATCCGTGCGGAGTACGTGGACGTATGCCGTTTTGCCCTGCCGGCGGCGGCGCTCGCCAACGTGGGGGTGACCATCAACGCCCGCGCGCTGGAACATGCCCTGCGCAAAATGCTCTCCCATCCCCTGGCGGAGGTGCGGCAGGTGGGTGAGGAAATCAAGCAGGTTGCGCTGGAGCGCCTGCCCACCCTCATCCGCTACGTGGAGCCGGTTGCCTACCTGCAGCAAACCGCCCGCGATCTGACCCGCATGGCGGGCAACTTCCCGGCTTCCGAAGAGACCGACTGGTGCCGTCTGCTTTCATGGGACGCACAGGGCGAAGACCGCATCCTGGCGGCGGCGCTGTACCGCTTTGGGCATATGCCCTTTGCTCAGGCTCTACAGGCGGTTCAGAGCGCCTCGTCGGAACAGCGCGCTCAATGGGCGGAGGCACTGCTGGGCGGGCGTGGCAGGTATGATATACCCCTGCGCGAACTGGAGTACGCCTTCTTTACCGTTGATCTCCTGCTGGATCAGGGGGCTTATTTTGAACTCAAACGCCACCGCATGATGACCCAGACCGCTCAGCGGTTGAGTACCCTGCACGGGTATGCCCTGCCGCGGGCGATTCTCGACGCGGGTATGGCGGATACCTTCCGGCTTGCCATGCGCGCCGCGCACCGCGCCTATTTGCGCCTCTCCAGCGATTTGCCTGAAGTGGCTTCTTACGTTGTTCCCAATGCCTTCAACCGGCGGGTCTTGTTGCACTTCAACCTGCGTACGGCGATGCACTGGCTTTCTCTGCGCAGTGCCCCCAATGCCCATTTCAGCATGCGGCGGGTGGCTCAGCGGGTGGCAGAAGACCTGCGCAGGGTACTGCCCACCCTGGGGCGTTATCTGATGGCGGAAGAAGGGGAGTCCTGGCAGGCTGTGGAAACCGTCCATTTTGCCGCCACTGCCGAACGCCCCGAATGAAAGAAGGAAAAACCATGCCTGCAACCTGTGATGAACTGTTAAGCGAACTGCGCTCTGCCCGCGCCGAACTGCTGGAGGTTCTGGAGAGCATCCCCGAAGCAGAGCGGGAAACCCCCGGCGCCTGTGGAGCCTGGACGGTGAAAGACGTACTGGTGCATCTCAACCACTGGGAAGGTGAGATGGTCACCCTGTTGTACACCCTCAAGCGCGGAGCGCCCATAACCAGCATCCTTCTTGACCCGAAACTGGATGTGGATGCCTGCAATGCCCGCTGGGTGGAGATGGCCAAAGACCGCCCCTGGGAACGGGTATGGAGCGACTTTCTTGGCGTCCATACGCAGTTACTGCGACGGACGGCGGAGTTTCGCGATGATCAGTTGTTTCAGCCGGGACTGCATCCCAGACTGGGCAAAACGCCCCTCTGGCGACTCATCGCGGTGTGCGCTTTTGAACATGAACGCGAACATGCCGCAGGCTTGCGGGCATGGAAAGGTTCTTTAAAAAACGTCCAGTCAGGATAAGACGGAAGGTTCTCATATCATTCCGCATTTGCCTCTCAAAGGTGCAGAAACAGGCTTGATCTCTGGCAGGACTTTGCGGGTGACGTGAGGCACGCATGAAATCTTTATTTGCAATGGGGAGGGTTTTGAGGGTATGGATTTGAACCGCATCACCAGTTTCAAGAGTTTCCGCCAGAAGATGAGCGAAATGTGGAAGAGCATTGACTTCTCACGCGAGTCGGTGCAGGATTATCTCTATGTGCTGATCGGGGCGTTGGTGCAGGCATTTGCCATGCGATTGTTCCTCATCCCGGCGCAACTGGTCAGCGGCGGGGTCAGTGGCGCGGCGCAGTTGATTAACCACTATACCGGCTGGCCCATTGGGTTGATGGTCTTCATCGGCAATGTGCCGTTGTTTGTTCTGGGCTGGCAACATCTGGGTGGTCCCCGCTTTGCTTTGCGCACGGCGCTTTCTATCGTTGCTTTTTCCTTTTTTACGGACTTTCTGGCGCTCTTCCTGCCGGCGGATGGTGTGGTGCATGATCTGGTGCTGAACTGCCTCTACGGGGGCGTGGTGATGGGGGTTGGATTGGGGTTTGTGTACCGCGGTAAAGGCACCAGCGGTGGCAGTGACATTCTGGGGCGCATTCTCAACGAACGGCTGGGGATTTCCATCTCGCAGGCATATCTGGCGACCGATTCGGCGGTCATCCTTTCGGCAGGGTTTGTCTTTGCCTGGGAAAATGCTCTCTACGCCCTGGTGGTAACTTATGTCAGTGGTCTGGCGGCGGAGATGGTGCTGGAAGGTTCAAACGTTTTCCGCACCGCCATGATCATTACCAGCCGTCCAAAGGAAGTGGCGGAAAAAATCCTCTACGAAATGGAACGCGGAGTTACCTTTTTAGAGGGAAGAGGCGGTTACACAGGCGCTCAGCGCGAGGTACTGTACTGTGTGGTTACCCGCTCGGAGATCAGCCAGATCAAGTCCATTGTGAAAGCGGTGGATCCCAACGCATTCATGGTCATCGGGCAGGCGCATGAAGCGCTGGGCGAAGGTTTCCGTCCGCTCCAGTAGCGCAACCGGGCTCGAGGATAGGGGTTCCTTCACTGTAGAACCCCCAATATTACAATCATCAGACAATTTATGACATTTCTTATTGAAAAAGTTCCGCGTTTTCTATATACTGAATGTATTCCAGCGTTAGAGAACGCGGATTTTGTTATTCCAGCGAGAAAAAAATTCAGGTTCAGCCCTTTGGATGGGCATGCTGTATATCAAATGTCTTTTTCTGGGGAGTGAAGATGCCTGAGAAATACGATTTAATCATTCGTCGGGCGCAATTGCGCCGTACCCCCGCCGGACAGTGGATGGATATTGCCATTGCCGATGGCGTCATTGCTGCCATTGCCCCTCATGTGGATGGGATCGCCGCTCAGGAACTGGACGCCGCTGGTGGGCTGGTTACCGAGTCCTTCGTCAACACCCATCTGCACCTGTGCAAGGTGTACACCCTGCAGATGATGGACGAGGAAGCCCTCAAAGACTATCACGGTGCCGATATGGGCAAAGCCATGACCGCCATTGAACTGGCAGCGCGCGTCAAGGAAAAATATGACGAGCGCTGGATCATCGAGAACGTGCGCCGCGCCCTGGTGGATGCCGCCCGTTACGGCAATACCCATATTCGCGCCTTTGCCGATGTGGATAGCAAAGCCAGACTGGAAGGGGTCAAAGCCCTCATCCGCGCCCGCGAAGAGTTCCGTGGGATTGTGGATATTCAGGTGGTAGCCTTTGCTCAGGACGGCATGGTGCGTGAACCCGGCGCCAGAGAGTTGATGCATCAGGCAATGGAACTGGGCGCCGATGTGGCTGGGGGCATTCCCTGGATTGAGTACACCGAAGAGGATATGCGTCAGCACGTGCGCGAAATTTTTGACCTGGCGGTGGAATTTAACAAGGACGTTTCCATGCTGGTGGATGATGCCGGAGATCCCGGTTTGCGCTCCATTGAGATGATGGCGCTGGAGACCATCCGCCGCGGCTGGCAGGGACGCTCGCTGGCGCATCACGCCCGCGCCATGTCCATGTACCCCACGCCGTACTTCCAGAAACTGGCGGCACTGCTCAAGAAAGCCGGCATGGGTGTGGTGAGCGACCCCCACACCGGTCCCCTGCATGCCCGCGTACGCGAATTACTTGCTGAAGGGTGCCTGGTTTGTCTGGGTCAGGATGATATTTCCGATGCTTACTACCCCTACGGACGCAACAATATGCCCGAGGTGGCTTTCCTGGCTTCCCATTTGCTGTGGTTCACCACCGCTTCCGATATGGAGATTCTGTACGATATGGTGACGGTCAACGCGGCGCGCGCCATTGGCTTGAAGAATTTTGCCCTCAAGGTGGGTTCTCCGGCGCATCTGGTGGTGATGGAGCAGAAGAACGTCCTGGAAGTCCTGCGTTATCACGAGGCGCCGCGCTACGTTATCAGTCACGGCAAACTGGTGGATCAGCAAGCCGTGCGCAACATGGCTGGTTTGTAAGGACGAACAGGACGTATGACAACTTTTATTGGTGTCCCTCAACCCCGCATTGACGCGTATGAAAAGGTGACCGGGCAGGCGGATTTCATTGCCGATTTAAGCCTGGGGCGTATGCTGTACGCGCGGGTGGTTCGTTCCACCCACGGACATGCCCGTCTGCGCCGCGTGGACGCTTCCCGCGCGCTGGCAGTTCCGGGCGTGCGCGCTGTCATCACCGGGCGGGAGTGCCCCAAACGGATTGGCTTTGCCATCAATGATCACACCGTGATTGCCTGCCAGAAGGTGCGCTACGTGGGAGAACCGGTGGCGGTGGTGGTGGCGGTCAGCGAAGAGATTGCCGATCAAGCCGCCCGACTGGTCGAGGTAGATTATGAGCCCTTGCCGGTGCTGGTGCATCCGCGTGATGCGGTTGCGCCCGGCGCTCCGCTCATCCATGAAGATCTGGAAGAGTACGCTCACGATCCGGTGGTGCATCCTCAGCCGGGTACAAACATTGCTCACCGCTACCGCCTGTGGCGCGGGAATGTCGAACAGGCTTTCCGCGAAGCCCATCTGGTGGTGGAAAACGAATACTGGGTGCCCTGGATTGCGCACGTGCAGATGGAACCGCACGGCGCCATTGCTCAGTACGATGGCGAACGCCTGACCATTTACACCAGTTCGCAATCGCCTTTCTACGTGCGCGAAACGGTGGCGTATCTGCTGGACATGCCCTCGGCGAATGTGCGTGTGCAGGTGCCGTATGTGGGCGGCGGTTTTGGCGGTAAGTCGGATGTGACCATCGAGCCGTTGCTGGCGCTGGTGGCGTACCATGTGCCGGGATTGCCCATCCGCCTGATTTTGACCCGTGAGGAAATGTTCTCCGGCACGGTCAATGGACGGGGATGCTGGGGACGGATGAAGACGGCGGTGGACCGCGAGGGCAACCTGCTGGCGCATCAGTCTGAACTGTATTTTGGCAGTGGCGGTTATGCCGATTACTCGATCTGGATCAGCCAGGGCGGCGGACACAATGCCACCGGTCCCTATTACATTCCCCATCTGGATTTGCGCTCGCATGCGGTTTATACCAACACCCCGCCCACCGGTGCATACCGTGGTTATGGGCACCCCGAAGTGCACTGGATGATGGAACGTCAGATGGATCAAATAGCCCGCCGACTGGGCATGGATGCGGTGGACCTGCGCCTGCGCAACCTGCTCCGCCCGGGCTTGCAGAATGCCATCGGGCAAACGATGAAAGAGTACAACGGGCGCGCCGACCTGTGTCTGCTGGCGGTGCGCGATGCGCTGGGCAAAGAGACCACCCCGACCGTTCCGGGACGTATCCGTGCGCAGGGGATTGCCTGTTTCATGAAATCGCCGGTGATGAAGACCAATGCGCAAAGCGGTGCGGTCATCAAATTCAATGAGGATGGCACTGCCACCCTTTTCACCGGTTCAATTGAAATGGGGCAGGGGGTTAACACCATCCTGACGCAAATTGCCGCTGAGACCCTGCACATGCCCATTGAGCAGGTGCAGTACGCCCCGGTGGTGGATACGGAATATTCCCCGCAGGAGTGGCAGACGGTTGCCAGTCACTCGACCTGGGCAGTGGGCAATGCCGTGCGTATGGCGGCAGAAGATGCGCTTGAACAGTTGCGTCAGGCTGCCGCGCTGGTGTTCGATGTGCCGCCCGATGAGGTGGTGGCAGAAGATGGCTGTCTGTATCCGCAGGGCAAGCCCGAAAAAGCCCTGCCGTACCGGCGCTTTGCTGTGGGTTATACCCGTCCGGATGGTTCGGCGCTCAACCCGCCGGTGATCGGGCGGGGCATGTTTGTGCCCCGAGGTTTGACTTTTCCCGACCCGGCAACCGGGCAGGGCAACATGGCGGCGTCGTGGACGTTTGGCTGTCAGGGGGTGGATGTGGAGATTGACCCCGACAGCGGTCAAATCCATGTTCTGAAAATGGTCAGCGCGCAGGATGCCGGAAAGATCATCAACCCGGTGACGGCGCGCGGGCAGGTGGAAGGCGCCATGACCATGGCGCTGGGTGCGGCGCTGATGGAAAAACTCAAATTCGCTCCCGACGGGCGCATCCTCAACGCCGGTTTTGTGGATTACCGTATCCTCTGTGCCGCCGATATGCCTGAAATGGAAGTCATCTTTATTGAAACTCCGGATGCGACCGGACCCTATGGCGCGCGTGGACTGGGAGAGCACGGTATTGTGGCGATTCCACCGGCGGTTGCCAATGCGGTGGCGAGAGCCCTGGGAGTCGAATTCTACGAACTGCCGGTGACTCCAGATCAGATCATGACGGCGCTTGAAACGCGCCGGGAAGGAGGCGCTTCTGCAACATTCTGGTAAAATATTCGTTAGGGTTTCCGTTTGTTCCGTTCAATCCAATTGCTGAATGGAGGAGAACATGAAATTCAATCGGTTTGTTTCCCTGCTGGTGCTGGTGCTGTTCGTAGCCAGTATGCTGGCGGCGTGTGCGCCCGCGGCAACTCCCACGGCGGCACCCAAGTCGGATAAACTCAAGGTTTTCGGTGCCTTCGCTACCCCCATTGAAGAGCCGTGGGACGGCGTCATTCACGCCGCGCTGATCAAAGCCCGCGAAGAAGGCAAAATTGAGTACGAATACACCGAAAACATCGGCTACTCGGGCGATATGGAGCGCATCCTGCGCGAGGTTGCCGAGCAGAAGAAACCCGACATCATTTTTGGCGATGCCTTCGGGAACGAGGAAGCCGTGCGCCGTGTTGCCAAGGACTTCCCGCAAATTGCTTTTGTCTTCGGTTCGGGTCTGGGTCCCTCGGATCCCAATCTCTCGGTGTTTGACAACTGGATTCATGAACCGGCTTACCTGTGCGGTATGCTGGCAGGCGGCTTGACCAAGACCGGAATCATTGGCGTGGTCGGCGGGTATCCCGTGCCTGAGGTGAATCGTCTGACCAATGCCTTCATCCGCGGCGCCAAAGAGGTCAATCCGAACGTGAAAGTGCTGGTGACCTTCATCAACTCGTGGTTCGATCCTGCCGCCGCCAAAGAAGCCGCTCTGGCGCAGATTGATGCCGGTGCCGATGTGCTGTACGCTGAACGCTTTGGCGTTATTGAAGCCGCCAAGGAAAAGGGACTGTTTGTCTTTGGCAACATGAGCGATCAAAACTCACTGGCGCCTGATCTGGTGGTCTCCAGTCCGGTGTGGAACATGACCCCCACCGTGGAGTACGTCATCAGCCAGGTGAAAGCCGGCGTGTACACGGCACAGGACCTCAAGGACTTCTCGATGGTGGCGAAGGGCGGCGCCAGCCTGGCTCCGTTCCACGCAACCGAGAGCAAGATTCCGCCTGAACTGCTGGCGAAGGTGCGCGAACGCGAACAGCAGATCAAAGAAGGTCTCTTCCGTGTGGACATTGACGAGAATCAGCCGCAGCCAGTTAACTGATCTGGCAGGTGATCGTTTGATCCCGCAACGGGTGTTGTAGTCTTTCTGCAAAGGGCATGGGGTCCGGCTGGAACTCCCCGGACCCCATGCGGGTATTCAACGCCAAAGGAGGATCCCGCCTTGAACTTTATAGTGGAGATGCAGGGGATCACCAAACGCTTTGGGGTGGTGGAAGCCAACCAGGGCATTGATTTCGACCTCAAGCCGGGCGAGATTCACGCCCTGCTGGGGGAGAACGGCGCTGGTAAAACTACCCTGATGCGCATACTTTACGGGCTTTACCGCGCCGATGAAGGCGAGATTCGCGTGGCAGGAAAGCCGGTTGTCATCCATTCCCCGAAGGATGCCATTGGTCTGGGGATTGGCATGGTCACGCAGCACTTCACCCTGGTGCCGCCCCTCAGTGTGGTGGAAAATGTTGCTCTGGGTCAGGAAGGCGCTGTGACGCTGGATCTGGATCAGATGCGTCAGCGCGTGGTAGATGCGGCAAAGCGATTCGGGATTGAGATCAAACCGGACGCTCTGGTGCGCCACCTGTCGGTGGGCGAACGTCAGCGGGTGGAAATTCTGAAGTCGCTCTACCGCAATGCCCGCGTGTTGATTCTGGACGAACCCACCGCGGTGCTGGTTCCGCAGGAAGTGGAAGCCCTCTTCCAGACGCTGAACAAACTGCGCGAAAGCGGTATGGCGCTGGTCTTTATCAGCCATAAACTCAATGAGGTGATGGAACTGTGCGACCGGATCACCGTCTTGCGGGACGGCAAGAAAATCGGTACCGTTTTGCGCGGCGAGACCAATGAAGCCGAACTGGCGCGCATGATGGTGGGGCGCGAAACGTTCGGTGTGGTGCGTCCGGCAGAGCGCCGCGGCGGCGAAGTGCGCTTGAAACTGGACAAAGTCAACGCCCTGGACAAGAAAGGGTTACCTGCGCTCAAAAATATCTCGCTGGAGGTGCGCGCGGGCGAGATTCTGGGCATTGCGGGAATCTCCGGGAATGGACAGAGTGAACTGGCACAGGTGCTTTCGGGAATGCTGAAGCCGGTCAGCGGGACGGTCTGGGTGGATGGCAAAGACATGACGGGGGCAAGCCCGGCTGACTTTGCCGCCGCCAACATCGGGCGGGTGCCCGAAGATCGTCACAGCGGTGTGGTGGGGGACCTGAGCGTTGCCGAAAATCTGGTGCTGGAGCATCTGGAGGAATTTTCCCGCAACGGCATGATGGATTACGCTTCCGTACAGAAGTTTGCCCAGAAGATGATTGAGGACTTTCAAATCAAAGCCCGACCGCAGGATCCTATTCGCACTCTTTCGGGCGGAAACATGCAGAAAGTCCTGCTGGCACGGGCGCTGGCACACAAACCGCGTGTTTTGATTGTGGCACATCCCACCCGCGGACTGGACATTGGCGCGACCGATTACGTGCGCAGTAAACTTCTTGAACAGCGTGAGGCTGGCACTGCCATTTTGATGATCTCTGAAGATCTGGACGAAATTCTGGCGCTCTCCGACCGCATCGCCGTGATGTACGAAGGGCGCATTGTGGGCATTGTCTCCGGCAGGCGCGCGACGCCCGAAGTGCTGGGGATGATGATGTCTGGCGCGCTGGAGGTGGACTATGCCGAGGCTTAAGATTGAACGCTACCCCGCGCCGTTATGGGTGAGGCCGCTCATTCCGGTCATCAGCATTGTGGTGACCTTCCTGCTTACTTCTCTGGTGGTGCTGGCGCTCAATAAAAATCCTTTTGAGGCTTTTTACTACTTCCTGATTGCGCCGCTGGCATCGCAGAGCAGTGCCATTGAGGTGCTGGTCAAATCCACCCCGCTGTTGCTCACCGGTGCGGCGGTCACCTTTGCATTCTCGGCTGGGTATTACAACATCGGCGCCGAGGGACAATTGCTGGCAGGCGCGGTTGCCGCCGCTGGATTAGGCATGGTACTGCAGAATGTGCCGCCGGTGCTGGCAATCCCCATCATGATTGTGGGCGGCTTTGCGGCAGGGATGGCATACGCCGCCATTCCCGCTCTGCTCAAGACGCGGCTGGATGTGGATGAGGTGGTCACCACCCTCTTGCTGAACACGGTCATCCTGTTCTTCATCAGTTTCCTGCTTAACGGGGTGTGGCGCTCGCCCGTTTCGGGCTGGCCGCAGTCTCCGGAAATTGCCGACAGCGCCATTTTCCCCCGTTTGATTCCGCGCACCCGCCTGCATCTGGGATTCCTGCTGGCGTGGATTTCCATCGGTGCGGTGTGGCTGGTCTTTCGGCGTACGGCGCTGGGTTTGCGCATGCGCGCTGTGGGCTTGGGCAAAGAAGCAGCCCGGTTTGCCGGCGTCAAAGTGGAACAGACCATGCTTACCGCAGCATTGATTTCTGGTGGGATTGCCGGTCTGGCGGGTGTGAGTGAGGTGGCAGGTATTCACTATCACCTCATCGAAGCCATTTCCAATAATTTTGGTTACACCGGCATCATTGTTGCCATGCTGGGCGCGCTGAACCCGCTGGGGGTCAGTCTGGCAGCGTTGTTCCTGGGCCTGCTGGATACTGGCGCGCAAACCGTCAGCCGGGCGATGGGCATTCCCATTTATCTGGGCAACATCGTGCAATCGGCGCTGTTGCTCATTACCCTGGCGGCGCTGGTTTTGCAGAATTATCGTATTCGGAGGGAGTGAGCCATGGAAGCCTTTCTGGTCGGACTGATTGCCGCTA
Source organism: Anaerolinea thermophila (assembly GCF_020723905.1). GTDB lineage: Bacteria > Chloroflexota > Anaerolineae > Anaerolineales > Anaerolineaceae > Anaerolinea > Anaerolinea thermophila_A. The sequence continues at coordinate 17,435 of NZ_DYHZ01000009.1, read as the reverse complement.
CCTTACGGGTGGCTACCCCTCTCATTCTGGGGACGCTGGGAGAACTGTTCAGCGAGCGCTCCGGTATCCTCAATCTGGGCATTGAAGGCACCATGTTCCTCGGGGCATTTACCGGTTTTGCGGTGGCGTACCTCACCGGCTCGCTGTGGCTGGGGTTGCTGGCGGCGGTGCTTGCCGGGATGCTGGCAGGACTGTTGATGGGGCTGTTCACCGTAACGCTGGGGGTGAACCAGCACGTTTCCGGGCTGGGCATCACCCTGCTGATGACGGGCATTTCTCTCTTCCTGTATCGGGTTATTTTTGGAGAGCGCAGTGTTCAGCCGTCCATCCCCACGTTCCCCAAAGTCTCTCCCTTTGGTGATACGCCGGTTCTGGGCCCGATTTTTGAACAGTACCTGCTTACCTACATTGCCATTGCGCTGGTGCCGCTGGTATGGTGGCTTCTGTACCGCACCAGTTTTGGGCTGCGTCTGCGTGCCGTGGGCGAGAACCCCGAAGCCGCCGACGCGGCGGGCGTCAACGTGTTCCGCATTCGCTACATTGCGCTGGCAATTGGCGGTGGGCTGATGGCGGCGGGCGGGGCTTTCCTCTCGCTGGCGCAGTTAGGGTCGTTCATTTTCGGGATTATTGCCGGGCGCGGATGGGTGTGCATTGCGCTGATCATCTTCGCCAACTGGATTCCCTCGCGGGTACTGTGGGGGGCGCTGTTGTTCGGCGGCGTTTCGGCGCTTCAATTGCGCCTTCAAGCCACCGGCGCGCAACTGCCCTATGAACTGTTTCTTGCCCTTCCATATCTTGTCACCATTCTGGCGCTGGTTCTGGCGGGGCGCAGCGCCGCGGCTCCGGCGGCTCTGCTCAAACCCTACCGCCGGGAGTAGGGGATCAACAAAGAAAAGATTGGGAGACGGGCTGTGCCCGTCTCCATTTGCCTTTAAAGTCGAAAGCCCTGCTGAAGGCAATGGCAGGGCTTTCTTCAATCCCACGGGAGTGATATTATCCTTTTTTGAACAGCGCTTCCAGACGGGGCTTGATGGCTTGCACAATGGGACAGCGGTCATACACTGCACTGAACAGCACAATACCACCCAGTCCCATTAAGATCCAGTTGGTTTGCAGGGAGATCCCCGCGATGATCAAAGCGATGCCGGCACCTGCCCGCAATGCCCGCTCCAGGGCTGAAAGATGCTTTTCAGGCTTTTTGCCCTCCAGCGCAGCGGTGAAGGCTTCGCGTAAGCCTGCCAGCGGCAGTGCGCCGGTACGGCGGAAAATCTCTCCCTGTGCGTTAAACCCCAGCAGGGTAGGAATGCCCATGACTCGCAGGTCGCGCACCAGTTCAGGATGTTCATCGGCGTTGTAGCGCCACAGATCGACCTTGCCCTGAAATTCTTTTGCCACCTGTTTCAGGGCGGGCTCCATCACTTTACAGGGGGTGCACCACGGCGCCCAGAATTCGACAATGACGGGGCGAGGATGTCTCTGGATTTTCTTTAAAAGTTCAGTCCGGTCCATGAAGGTTCAGAGATCAGGCTTTGTTGGTGCGGAATTTGAACAGTGCATATGCCGGGCAGAAGCCAATCAAGCCGGTGAGCAGGGGGACAAAGCCCAGAATTTTGAAGACGGTTCCCAGTGTGCCGGTGACGATTCCGCCCCAGCCCAGCACCAGCAGGACCAGCCCCACAATGACGCGAATGACGCGATCTAACCCTGATTCGTTAATCCAGTTTGACATAAGGACCTCCTGGATCCTCCGAAAAGTTGAATAATCTACATGTTTAGATGTTCATTGTGCAAAAAGGTTGCACATAATCGGGTAGAGACATTCCAAAAATCAGGAAGAATGTCCGTTTACAGCCTTACTCATCCCCGCTATAATCAGCATGTCAGACAATTTCCACAATCCCTCAATTTGAAAGGAATTGGCATCCGATGGTTGACCTCTCACTCCATCTCTGGGGGCATACCTTCCGTAACCCGGTCATCCCTGCCGCGGGTCCCAACGTAGGCTCGGGGCGCATGGTGCGCCGCGCCGCCGAAGGGGGCGCAGGAGGCTTGCTGACCAAAACGATTTCCAGCCGCGCCGCGCCGGTACCGCATCCAAACATGGTACGCTTTGGCACGATGGGCATGCTGAATACCGAGTTATGGAGCGAACTTCCGCCGGAAGTGTGGTTTCAAAAGGAATACAATGAAGCGATTGCTGTTGCGCGGGAGTATGGATTGCCGTTGATCGCCAGCGTGGGATACAGTGCTGAAGATCTTGCCGTGCTGGGACCGCGTTTGCAGGACAAGGGCGTGGATATCATCGAATTTTCAGTGCATTATCTGGATGCGGAACGCCTGATTGAAACCGCGCAGTTGCTGCGCGAGGTGGTTACCCTGCCCATCATTGCCAAACTCAGCCCGCATTTGGGCGATCTGGGGGCTTTTGTGCGTTTGCTCGATCCGTACGTGGACGGATTTGCCTGCATCAACAGTTTTGGACCCACTCTGAGCATTGATATTGAACACGGTGGGGAAGCCTTTCTGGGATCGAAGTTCGGGTACGGCTGGATGTCGGGTGCGCCGCTCAAGCCGCTGGCGGTGCGCTCGGTGTTTGAGGCGGCTCGGGTGACCGAAAAGCCCATCATCGGCGTGGGTGGTGTGACGCGCGGCGAGGATGTGATTGAATTTCTGATGGCGGGAGCCTCTATGGTGGGGGTCTGCACCGCCGCCATTCTGCGCGGTCCCGAAATTTACGGCAAAATCGCCGCCGAGACCGCCCGCTGGCTGGAAGAGCATGGCTATTCCAGTCTGCAGGAGGTCAAGGGAAAGTTCCTGGAAAAATACCGCAATGGACAGCGGGTGGTGACCACGCTGGAGCAGGTGGCGGTGGTGGATGAGGCACGTTGCAAAGGATGCGGCGTTTGCGAGCGGGTGTGCCAGTACGATGCGTTGCGCTCCCCGCAGAAGCAGATTGCGCAGGTGGATGCCGATCTGTGCGCGGCATGTGGGTTGTGCGTCTCAGTGTGTCCGCATGATGCCCTCAGCCTGCGCATGCGCTGGGAGAAGAATTAACCCGGAAGGATCAACCTCTTGATATAAATACCTTCATCTCCGCCAGCGAGGACCCGCTGGCGGTTCGCGTTTATTCCACGTTGAATCCAGTTGTCCCTTCCGGTATCAGAACAAAATGGGGGGCTGAGGGACAGGAATTTATCATCTTTACCGTTGCGAAGATGATTTCAACCTGAAAAATAAGTGTTGCAGGGCTATCCGGTGGATGGTTTATAATAAAAAACATGAACATGATTTATAACCATTCCTGCGAAACCATGCCAGAGATAGAAGAGAATGCCGTCTCTCTTACGGTGACCTCTCCGCCTTACTGGAATGCTATTGATTACGATCGCCATGCTGAAGATGATACACAATATTATCGCACGAGGCAGTACGCCAACGGTTATCAGGATTATCATGAATATCTCGATTGGCTTGTGCGAATTTTCAAAGAGGTGTATCGTGTCACCAGACCGGGTGGTTTTTGTGCAGTGGTAATTGGTACGGTGTTGCTGGAAGGAAAACTGTATCCTGTTCCGTTTGATATGACCGCTCAATTTACTCAGGCAGGATGGGAGTTTTATCAGGATATCATCTGGCACAAATGCACTGCCGGGGTAAAGCGCGCAGGGGTGAGTATTCAGAAACCGTATCCGGGGTACTTTTATCCGAATATCATGAATGAATACATTCTGGTGTTTCGCAAGCCCGGTCCAAGGATATATGAAAATCGTTCGCAGGAAGAAAAAGAACAGGGGCGATATTCCATAGACCGTTTATTTACAATGGATATTGCCAATAACATCTGGCATATTGCGCCTGTTCCACCCAATATCATTCCTCATCCTGCCCCTTTCCCTGAGGAAATCCCGTATCGGCTTATCCAGCTCTACTCTTATCCTGGCGATCTGGTTTTGGATCCATTTACGGGATCAGGGCAAACGTTGAAGGTCGCTTACCATTTGGGGCGTCGGTATGCAGGCTATGAGGTCATTGAGAAGTATGTGCAACTGGCAAATCAAAGAATTGGAGAGCCTTTAGATCTGCGCCAGGAACAGCTGATTGCTGTGTTTGACAAAGTCTCCATTGGGGAGCCAGTTAAAGGGAAAGCGAACGGAAAAATACGCCAGCCCAGTTTGCTGGATGAGGAAAAATGAAGATGGACCCCGAACAACTGGTGATAAAGATTGCCGAAATTGGACGCGAAAATCCCTCTTCCCCATCCCTTCATGAAGTGGAAATTTTCAAACACTATTTTGCCAGCGGTGAGGTGGTAGACAGAAATCGTCTTGATCAAAGAGACGGATCTCTAACCCGACGGGAAGCATTGACTCGTTTTTTGTTATTAAGCGCCGTTCTGGATCAGGGACCAGACATTGAGGGAATTCGCCAGATGCTGATCCAGACGACAAACGAATTGTATCGTAAGGAAGTCCGTTTTCTTCACAAACCTGTTTCTTTCTTTAGCGAAATAGGCGTTGCTATTGATGAAATTCTTACTCAGCATAAGGCCATTAGAGAGATTCGCTCCTCGGATTGGGCAAAGGTAAATCGCTCGAATGCTTCGCGATATAACCTCTTCATGGATAATGCCAGGCAGGTGCTCGGGTATGCAATTTTCCGCTGGGGGGTGCCACTGGCTTTACCTTACCTGTTGGAAAAGGATAACCAGTCTGAAGGAAAACCTGTAGAAAACGCCCTGCTGGATTATCTGGAAAGTTATGACTCGACGGAAAAAATGACTCAGCAGCTGAAGGATCACCCACGTTATGGGTTAGGTAAAGCAATTGGCGATAAAGCTGCTCATTTGTTTGGGAAATGGCTGGTTTCCAGTTTTCGATTAACCCGTAAATCCGAAAGTGGATGGGATGACTTCTCTTACGAGGTTCCGTACGATTCGAATGCAGGGCGTATCCTCTGGCGTACCGGTTACCTGCACCACTGGGCAGATGAACAAGACTTTAAGAAGCAGAATGTTTTGCAACCAGGAAAGGGAAAAGGGAACACAACCTATATTCGGGTAACGAACCTGCGGGGGATGAAAGCCGTAAAGAATGTCAGCCCGGAATTATGGGATCCGTATCAGGAAATCTGTGTTCGCCACCTGAAAACGCATCGTAAGCGTCCACAAAACCTTCAAATTCAGCAGATCCAGCATGTTTACCTCTGGGCACATCGCGATCAGGGGCTCAATGTGGCTCATTTTGATGATGGCTTAATTTTTATAGGCACCCGGTATTGTCTCAATCACGATCAACCAGATTGTCAGCAATGTCCAATCAGCGCATTGTGTGAGGGGAAAACATCCAATAAAGATCTGATCCTCAACTACAGGACCTGATTATCTTAAAAACCGACTTTCATTGAATTCTCCCCGCGCAAAATGTTGTGAGGATTGCCATTTTGGGCTAAACTGATATACATACTATGGCAAACTTCTTGATGTACGTGGGGGTGGCGCTTGCCTCGAGTGGGAAACGTCCCACCGTGTTCACCGCGCTGGATGCCCGGGGGCATTCCCTTGCCATTGGAAGCGGTACGCTGGCAGATGCGCTGGCGTATGCCGCAGGCGCCAGCAGCGCCTTGCTGGCGCTGACCCCGCCGGTGCGGGCGCGATGGTCCCGTCCTGCCCACGCTGACCCTGCCGTGGAACCTCCACCGCTGTTGCCCGAATCCGCTGAAGAAGAGGTGCCGCCGCTGGTTGCCACCCTCCAGCGGCTCGGGTATTCCCCCTGCGACAGCGAAAGCGACTCCCCGCGGCAGTGGTTGGAGACCGATGCAGAAAGCGCTTTGGAAAAATGGCTGGGGCATCCCCTTTTACCGGGGAATACCCTCGAAGGGCGCATCCAGCGCCAGCTGGCGCTGGCAGACCTGGATTGTGACGTCCCCGATGCCATGGAGTTTTTTGAGGAAATCACCCGTTTCAAACTCCTCCGCGGACAGTTGCCTTATGAGAAAATTCTTTCCCTTGCCGAATTGAACGCCTACGCCGCCGCCACCATTGCCCGCCTGTATGCTCAGTTCCCCGAACGGGTTCAACGATTACACGCCTCTTTTTTCCTCCCCGTGTAATGGGTCATTCGCGTTATAATTGACACCAAAAGGCTAAAGGAGAGGAATATGAGCGTTAATGTGGGAATGTGGGTGAAAGCCCTTCAGGTGATTCCACGCATTACCCGCGAGGAATGGGAAAAACTGGATGTCATCTCCCGCTGGTTGATTTCCACCCGGGCGGCGGTGCTGATTATGACCTTCACCTCCGCTACCATTGGCGGTTTGCTGGCGGCGCGGGATGGCATGTTCAATCTGGGGCTGTGGTTTCTGACGGTGCTGGGACTGGTGCTTGCCCATGCCCTCAACAACCTGCTCAACGACCTGACCGATTACGAGCGCGGCATTGACGAGAATAACTACTTCCGTGCCCAGTATGGTCCTCACCCCCTGCAGCAGGGATTGATGACCCGAAAGCAATTGCTCACCTACGCCGCAGTGACGGGCGCGCTGGCGCTTGCCGCGGGGTTGTATCTGGTGCTGTTGCGGGGCTGGCTGGCGCTGGTTTTGCTGGTGCTGGGAGCGTTCTTCGTGTTCTTCTACACCTATCCCCTCAAGTACATTGGACTGGGAGAGGTGGCGGTTCTGCTGGTGTGGGGTCCGCTGATGATTGGCGGCAGTTATTTTGTCATTACCGGCGAGTGGTCGTGGATGGCAGTGCTGGCGGGGTTGCCCTACGCGCTGGGTCCCACAACGGTGATTTACGGCAAGCACATCGACAAACTGGATGCCGACCGTCAAAAGGGTGTGCGCACCCTGCCGGTTATCATCGGCGAGAAAGCCGCGCGCGTCAGCGTGCGGGTGATGATTGTGCTGATGTACGCGCTGGTCGCCGGGCTGGTGCTGGTGGGCTACTTTACCCCTGCCATGCTCATTGTCTTCTTTGCCCTGCGCTACCTGCCCGAGACCTGGAAAATGCTCGGGTCTCCGCGTCCTTCCGCTCCCCCGGAAGAGCGCAAAGATATCTGGCCCCTCTGGTTTGTGGCGGCGAACTTCTACCACAACCGCGCTTACGGCATGCTTTTCCTGCTGGGCTTGATTGCCGATGTCATCCTGCGCAATACCCTGCTGAAGTAAGTGGTTTTCATGCTTCCTCAGACGCCCGGAATTTCCGGGTGTCTTTTTTTTTATTCCTCGCCGATTTCCAGCCATGCCGCCGGGTTGGCAAGTACCCCGCTTCCCAGCCTTCCCTGCGGATCGAAAAACGCCATCTGGTTATCTATCCACGCCAGTGCCTTCATCCTGCCCCGGGGCGATAGAGGCATGGTGTGTGTCCAGGTGTTATCTATGGTAAATGAGACCCTGTCACGCTCCCAGCGCAGGGTGTAGCGGTGCCACCCGGTGACCTCTACCGGCAACAGCACGGCTTGATCGCGAATCCAGCGGCGGGCAAGGCGGCGCAATGCCCGCCGTGAGGCGGGGAACAGCAACCCCGCCAGCAGGGGCAGGGCAGGAAGCCATGTCACCGGTGGGGCGGGCGGCGAAGAAAAGACCATGCCCATCCACCCTCTCCCGGGCGAATCATTGCGCAGAGAAAGATACGACGGCGGTGAGGCGTAAAAATACCACAGGGCATTGGGCAGGACGGGTAAAGCCCGGCGCATGCCGCGGACTCCCAGCCCGACGCTGAAAGGCTCGTTCCAGAATCCAAACCCCCATGTACCGGGCAGGTCAGGCGCTGAAACCCGCGCCCACAGCGTCCATTCGACTGGCGGGGTGAGGGGAAACTCTGCGCGGGTGCGGAAGGGTCCCTGCTCAATCTGCGCCAGACGGTACGAGCGTTCATCTCCCGCTGGAAGGCACAGACGCCAGCCGCGGTGGAGGGATGCAGGTGCCTGCGGAGGCGGGAGCGGCGTCACCGTTCCCCCGCCGGATGTTTGTACAAAAGGAGCATCGCCCAGAAGAGACATAGGGTCTTAAATCCATTATAGGGTTTCTGGTGGGAAGATATTCAGGTTACAATTGTCCTGTTCGCCCGGGATGTTCTTCAGGTTGCGAACCCCAATTTGATCAAAGGATATATACTTACAATATGCAGGAAATCGTCCCTCAAGTGTATATTGAAACCGCTTATCCCGGCGTGACGCTGGGAGCGATCAACTCCCCCCATGGGTTGATTTTAATTGATGCCCCTTTCCGTCCAGAGGATGCCCGTTCGTGGCGTTCGGCGCTCATCAGTTTGAGCGGCGGAGTGGATCGTTTGCTCATCAATCTGGATGCGCACTTTGACCGCACCATTGGCGTGCGGAACATGGAGTGCACCGTGCTGGCGCATGAGCGCATGGCAGAAGTCTTCCGCAACCGTCCCATGACTTTCAAAGCGCAGGGAACAGAAACCGGCGCCGAATGGGAACAGCACAACGGGCTGGGTTCGGTGCGCTGGTCGCCGCCGGAAATTACCTTCAGCGATCAACTGACCATTCACTGGGATGATCATCCCATTCGCCTGGAATATCGCCCGGGGTGTTCGACGGGTGCTATCTGGGCAGTTCTGCCGGCTTCCCGGGTCATTTTCCTGGGGGATGCCGTTGTGCTTCATCAGCCGCCTTTCCTCGCCAGCGCCAATCTGCCGCTGTGGATTGAGCAACTGGAGAGCCTTCTGCAGGGCGAATATCAGGATTACTTGCTGGTGAGCGGGCGCGGCGGACTGGTGGCACATCAGCAGGTGCGCGCACAGATTCACTTCCTGCGAACCGTGCAGGAAAAACTGGATGCGCTGGCAAAGCAGAATGCCCCTGCCAGCGAAACCGAGACGCTTGTTCCCGCTTTACTGGAGCCTTTCAACCCTCTGCCGCTGTACCGCCAGCGTTTGCGTTATGGGCTAGCCCATTACTATGCCCGTCATTACCAGTCCAAAGGCGAAGAAGTCGAGGAGTAAGCATGAATCCATATCAACCGCTCGTTGAACTCACCCGGGGTCCGCTGGTTGAGTCTGTTCATTTTGGCGCGCTGGCAGTGGTGGATGCCACCGGTAAGTTAATTGCCGCGATGGGCAATCCTGACCATGTTGCCAACCTGCGCTCTTCTGCCAAGCCATTTCAGGCGCTTCCACTGGTCGAATCGGGCGTGGTGGATGCTTTCGGCATCACCCCGCGCGAACTGGCAATCATCTGCGCTTCGCATTCCGGGACGGAGGATCATGTCTCTGTGTTGAAAGGCTTGCAGGCAAAAATCGGCATCAGCGAGAGCAATCTGCTGTGCGGCACACACTATCCTCTGCACGATGCCACAGCCCAGGCCCTGCGCGCCCGCGGGGAAGCCCCTACGCAGAACCGCCACAACTGCTCGGGCAAGCATACCGGCATGCTGGCAGGATGCCAGTTCAACCGTTTTGCACTGGAGGATTACCTCAATACTGAACATCCCTGGCAGAAGCGCATCCTGCAGACTTTTGCCGAGATGGTGCGCATGGCACCTGAAGATGTGCCCATTGGCATTGATGGCTGTTCGGCGCCCACCTTTGCCGCGCCGTTACAGAACGCCGCTCATGCTTACGCTCTGCTGGCGGATCCTGACCGTTTACCCGAACCGCGCGGTTCTGCTCTGAGGCGCATTTTTGACGCCATGACCACGAACCCCGACATGGTTGCCGGTCCCGACCGCTTTGACACCGTGCTGATGCAGGTGACCGGCGGGAAGGTGGTGGCAAAAGGCGGAGCCGAGGGATATCAGGGTATGGGAGTGCGCCCCGGCGTGCTGGGACCCGGATCGCCCGGCATGGGCATTGCCATCAAGATTTCGGATGGCGACACCGGCGGACGGGCCGTTTCGCTGGTGGCAGTGCAGGTTTTGCGTCTGCTGGGCGTGCTGACTGCTGAAGAACAGGCTGCGCTGGCAAAATTCGACCGCCGTCCGCTGTACAACTGGCGCAAACTGGAGATTGGGGAAATCCGCCCGTGCTTTGAGTGGTAAGGCTTGCGCCGAAGAAGGGCATGAATTGATGCCAGCCGGATGAAGCCATCTTCCGGGAGAACGCCAGGTTGACCGGTTTTTTTTAGCAATCGTTTCTTTTTCTGTGCGCTTCAGTGGATCTTTCCAGAACAAACATCCCCGGGGAAACCCTTCGGGGATGTTTGTGTCTTTCTTATGGGGAAGCGCCCGGTTACAGGCGGTTGACGAAGCGCTCCATGCGGCGCAGGGCTTCTTCCAGTTTTTCGTATGCGGTGGCGTAGGAACAGCGCACATGTCCCTCTCCGCCTGCCCCAAAACCGGATCCCGGAATAACCGCCACCCGCTCTTCGGTGAGCAGACGGCTGGCGAAGGTCTCATCATCCAGTCCGGTCACGCTCACCTTGGGGAAAGCGTAAAATGCCCCTTTGGGTTCAAAAGTGGGCAGTCCAATCTCGTTTAAGCCTTTGACGATGAGGCGGCGGCGGCGATCGTACTCGGCGACCATTTGCTGGACGTACTCCTCGCCGTTGCGCAGGGCTTCGATTGCCGCCATCTGGGCGGTTGTCGAGGCGCACATCACCGTGTACTGGTGCAGGCGCAGTAGCCCCTGCAGGATGGCATGTGGCGCGGCGGCGTATCCGATGCGCCAGCCGGTCATGGCGTAGTCTTTGGAGAATCCGCCCAGCAGGATGGTGCGCTTCCACATCCCCGGCAGGGAGGGGAAACAGACGTGTTCCCCGTCATAAACCAGCCGGTCATAGATTTCATCCGACAGCACCAGCAGGTCGTGCTCTTCTGCAAGGCGGGCAATTTCCATCAGGGTTTCGCGCCGGGCTACCGCACCGGTGGGGTTGCTGGGGAAGCCCAGCAGGATGGCTTTGGTGCGCGGGGTGATGGCGGCGGCAACGTCTTCAGGAGCGACTTCGAAGTTGTTTTCCATGCGGCAGGGCACTTCTACCGGCACGCCGCCTGCCATATGCACCTGTGCCTGATAGGACACGAAGCACGGTGTGGGGATGATCACCTCATCGCCGGGGTCCAGGGTTGCCGAAGCGGCAAGGTAGAGCGCTTCTGACCCGCCTACCGTGATGATGATTTCTGTTGGGTCATAGTGCACACCGTAAAGGCGCTCCAGGTGTTCTGCCAGCGCCTGACGCAGTTCCATGATCCCGCTGTTGGAGGTGTAATGGGTGTGTCCGGCTTGCAGGGAGCGGATTCCCGCCTGTACGATGGGGGCGGGGGTGTCGAAATCCGGTTCGCCAATCCCCAGCGAGATCACATCTTGCATGGTGGCGGCAATATCAAAGAATTTCCGAATGGCAGAAGGGCGAAGCCCACGAATGCGATGGTTCAGAAAAGTTTCGCGCATGGCAACTCCACAGAGTTCAGGCAGTTTCACGGACGCTCCATGCGTCCGTCAGTTCCTCGTACAGCAGTTCAAAGCACCGTCCATTAGCCAGACGGACCCGGAACACTTTTCCTTGCGGGGTGCGGCTCTCGGACTCCACTTCGGCGACCTCGACGCGGTTCTGGTCAAACCAGAGCGCTACCGGGCGCTGGGGATAGGTGTACTCGGAGCGACATTCTACCCGCACGTTCAGCATAGTCCTTAACGTACTGCCCACGATTGGTCGCCCAGATTGAGGTGTAGCGGGGTTCCATGCAGACTGACATGCCTGCCCAGCAGTGAGGCTTCGATGGCAATATCCTCGATTTCTGAGCCTTCGTCAATAATGGAATTGGACACAATGGCGCGGCGCAGGGTGCACTCCGCACCGATGGAAACGTGCGGACCGATGACGGAGGCTTCAATGTGCGCGCTGGGGTGAATGAACACCGGCGGCACGATGGTCACCCCCGGGCGAGCCGCCTCGGCGGTGTTATCCCGCCCATGATCCAGCAGGTAGCGGTTGGTTTCCAGCAGAGACTCGGGGGTGCCGGCATCCAGCCAGACTTCAACCTGCCGGGTAGTCATGCGCGTCCCGCGCTCCAGCAGGATGTTGACCGCATCGGCAAGGAAAAATTCATTCTTGAGAAGCACGTTGCGGTTCATTTGTTCTTCGATGGCTTCGATGAGTGCTTCGCCACTGGGAAAGTAGTAGAAGCCCACAATGACCAGATTGTTGCGCATATCGCTGGGTTTCTCAATGAGGCGGCGCACCCAGCCCTGCTCATCCAGTTCCACCACGCCGAAACGTCGCGGATCGGGCACGGGCTTAACCCAGGCAATGGCATCCTGAGCGTTTTGCTTGAGGAAGGAAAAATCTGTCTCCACCAGGGTGTCGGAAAACGCCATCAGCATGGGACCGCGTAAATGTTCCCGCGCCAGATACAGCGCGTGCGATTGTCCGCGCATCTCGGCTTGCAGGACGTACTGCACTTTCTTCTGCGGATGGTGCTCTTCCATGTATTCACGAATCTGATCCCCCTGAGGACCGACGATGAAGATGTATTCCACGTCAAACTCGGAGGGGATGGTGCTGAACTGTTCGAGAACGTAATCCAGCACGGTTTTACCCGCCAGCGAGACCAGCGGTTTCGGCTTGCTCCATGTGTGCGGACGCATGCGCGTACCCAGCCCGGCCATGGGAATAGCGATTTTCAGCGTCGGTTGTGTCATTCCATCTCCCCTTGAAGAATGTTCTGGTTTGATTGTATCATTCTCAAAATGGCCTTTCGCGTTCTAAACGTCATCATTTCTGGGGGAATCTAATCCCCATTCTGGCGGGTTATGCCTGCATGGCGGAGAGCATGGCGTCCACCACGCGGCGCAGGGTTTCGGCGTCAAAGGCAAGGCGGGCGCCTGCGGTCTCATACAACTGCGGAAGGGTGACTGTGCCGCCCAGCGAGAGCGCTTTGCGGTACGCCTGCACCGCTCCCGTGCGGTCTTTGAGCGAGTTCAACCACACCTGAGCCGCGCCTAACTGCGCCAGTCCGTATTCTACATAATAGAAGGGCACCTGGAAGATGTGCAGTTTCCTGTGCCAGCCCGTAGCAACCACATCCTCAAAGCCGCTCTCGTCCACGCCTACCATGAAGCGCCGCCACAGGTCACTCCAGGTCTTATCACACTCGGCGGGATCAGTGGCAAGGTGGGGATGTTCGTACACCCAGTGCTGGAATGAGTCCACTACTGCCATGTAGGGCCAGAAGAGGATGGCTTTTTCAAACTGCTCCCAGCGGGCGCGCCGGGCGTCTTCGGGGTCATAGAATGCGCCGTGCTCGCGGGTGAGGAAGGGCAACCCGAGGTATTCCATGCTCATCGAAGCCACCTCAGCAAATTCCATGGGCACATTCAACTGCTGCATGTAAGGCAGGGCGGCACTTTCAAATACGTGGAAGGCGTGTCCGCCCTCGTGCAGCAGTGTGGAGACGTCGTCCTGTGTGCCGACCGCGTTCATAAAGATGAAAGGTTTGCGTGCCACTGCAAAGGATGTACAGTACCCGCCGGGGGCTTTGTTCTTGCGGTTATCCAGATCCAGCAGGTGTTCGCGCCGCATGATGTCGAAGCGCTCGCCCAGCACCGGATCAATGTGATGGAAGATGGCAGAGATACCCTGTTCGAAGGCTTCTACCGAGTCAAACGGGCGCAAACCGGGGCGTCCCAGCGGATCGACATCTACATCCCAGGGGCGCAGAGCGGGCAGGTTCATTTGCCTGCGGCGTTCCTCGCGCAGTTGACGGGCGGCGGGCACCACGGCTTCTTCAATGGCGGCGCAGAAGCGTTTGCTGTCTTCGGGGGTGTAGTCGAACCGCAGCATTTGCTTCCAGCGGTAAGCGCGGTAATCGGGTGCACCGGCATTGGCGGCAATGCGCTGACGCAGTTCCAGCAATTGCACCCACAGGTCGTTCAGCGCCTGCCGGTCGGCAAGACGTCTTTCGGCAGAGAGCCGCCACACCTTTTCGCGCAAATTGCGGTTGGGGTCATGCAGGTAGGGAGTCAGGGCGGTGAGAGTTTTTTCCTCGCCTTCCCATTGTACGGTTTGGGCACCGACAATGCGGTCGTATTCCTTGGTGAGTTTCTGTTCTTCCGCCAGCAGAGGCAGGTTTTCGGGACGGAACAGTTCTGCCTCGGCATGCATGTTGCGCAGGGGAATCTCAAATCCCTCGGGTTTCAGCCCGCTGTGGAGCAATTTTTCCTTCAACGCCTGTTCGGCTTCCATAGATTGCGTGTAGGTCTCGTCGAGGTAGCGCATGTAGAGAGCGCGGCTTTCCTCATCCGCAGTGTTGACCGTCACCGCGACATACAGGCGGTTGTAGAGTTCATCCACCCGTTCGGCAACCCGCGTCCAGTCCTTCAGCCATTCGGTCAGCGAGGCTGGAGAGAGCGGGCGTTTTTTCAGGTCGTCGTAGTAGGGCGCAAAATCCGCCCACGTCCAGTTGCGCAGTTCAGCGGGGTCGGTGGGAAGTTGATCGAACATAGAATCTCCTTTGTACAGATAATGGTTTCAGGGGGTGAGGGGCGGACGGCGGGTGTGCCAGTCCGTGACCTGTTGATAGGCATGAGCCGTGTGGAAGAGGATTTCCTCGCGGAAGGGAGCGCTCATTAACTGCATGCCGATGGGCAGTCCGGTTGCGCTGAAACCCGCTGGAAATGCCAGTCCGGGAATGCCGGCAAGGTTGGCAGGCAGGGTGAAGATGTCTTCCAGATACATGGCAAGGGGGTCGTCGGTGTGTTCACCGATGCGGAAGGCGGGTGTGGGTGCTACCGGGCAGGCGATCACATCCACCTGCTGGAAGGCATCCAGAAAATCCTGACGGATGAGGGTGCGTACCTTCTGCGCCTGTGCGTAGTAGGCATCGTAATACCCGGCAGAGAGGGCATACGTGCCCAGCATGATGCGCCGCTTGACTTCGGCGCCAAAGCCGTTGCCGCGGGTGCGGTCGAACATTTCCCACAGGCGCTCAGCGGGGGCGCGGTAACCAAAGCGCACCCCATCGTAGCGCGCCAGGTTGGCAGAGGCTTCTGCAGGGGCAATCAGGTAGTACACGGGCAGGGCGTATCCGGTGTGAGGCAGGCGCACGTTCTGCACAGTGGCGCCCAGATGTTCCATCTGAGCAATGGCGTTGCGCACGGCTTGTTCCACCTCGGCAGACATGCCGGAGATGAAATACTCTTCCGGCACGCCGATGCGCAGTCCGTTCAAATTGGGGGTATCGGGCAGGCTCACGGGCGGCACGGGCTCACGCGCAGAAGTCGAATCCAGGGGATCGTGCCCTGCCATCAGGGAGAAGAACAGGGCTGTTTCGGCGGCGCTGCGGGCAAACACGCCTACCGTATCCAGCGACGAGCCGTAAGCCACCAGTCCGTAGCGTGAAACGCGCCCATAGGTGGGTTTGATGCCGGTCACGCCGCAGTAGGCGGCGGGCTGGCGGATGCTCCCACCGGTATCCGACCCCAGGGCTGCGGGGGTCATGCGGGCGGCAACGGCGCTGGCGCTTCCACCAGAAGACCCGCCGGGAACATGCTCAGGATTCCACGGGTTGCGGGTGGCGCCAAAGGCGGAATTTTCGGTCGAAGAGCCCATGGCAAATTCATCGGTGTTGGTTTTTCCCAGCACCACCACCCCGGCATCCAGCAAACGTTGCACGGCAGTTGCCGTGTAGGGTGGGACAAAGTCCTGTAGAATGCGCGATCCACAGGTGCAGGGTACCCCCTTCAGACACAGCACGTCCTTGATCATGATCGGAATACCCAGTAAGGGGGGCAGGGCGGCTTCAGTTGACGATCCTTCATGACGCCAGGCGCGGTACCGCCGGTCGGCTTCTTCTGCCATGCGCACTGCCAGTTCGGGGGTAAAGGTGATGAGGGTGTGCAGGGACGGTTCAAGGCACTCGATGGCCCTCAGAAAAGCGCGGGTCACCTCCACGGCAGAGAAATCGCCGCGGCGCATGCCTGCCAGCAACTCGGGAACCGACAGATCAGTCAGTTCGCTCACCTTATCCCTCCAGCACGGGCGGCACGCGGAACTGATTGTCCTGCACCTGGGGAGCATTGCTTAGAACTTCAGAGGTGGGCAATCCCTGAGCGGGCACATCTTCACGCAGAGGCGCCTGGACGTTCACCGTCCATGCCGTGGGTGAGATGTTCCGGGTATCCACTTCCTGCAGGCGGGCGGCGTAATCCAGAATTGCCGATAACTGCTCACGGAAGCGGATTTTTTCTTCTTCAGAGAGTTCCAGTCGTGCCAGACGGGCAATGTGTTCAACCTCAGCCAGCGTGAGGGACATGCAGGCACCTCCTTGCGTGTGCGTGTTGCCTAATTATACCGGTTGTGGGGGAAACGTGAAGAAATGCTTCCGGGATTTCCTTGTCAATCCGAACGGCTTTTGATATAATGCAAACACCTGTTGGGCGCGTAGCTCAGTTGGTCAGAGCGCACGGTTCACATCCGTGAGGTTCGGGGGTTCGAGCCCCTCCGCGCCCACACAAGTTTCCTCAACAGACGCCAACGCCGGGCGTCTGTTTGCTTTAAGCCTGTATCGCTTCACTGGCAGGTTGAGTCTCTCCCCAGCGATTGAAAAAGACCACTTCTTCAAATGCCTTGCGGGTGCGTTGATTCAAGCGTTCGCGGGCGGCTTCGTCATATGAGCCGGCTGCCGGATATGCCAGCGGTGTAATCATGATCACGCGCACATCCTCTGGAATGTTAAGATGGCGCTTGAGGGCTTCCTCGTCAAAACCTGCCATGGGGTGCGTCACCAGCCCGAAATCGGTGGCGGCGAGAAGCAGGTTGGCAACCGCCATACCGGTGTCGAACAGATAGTACTCTCTGCCGTTGCTGATGGAATCGTCCTGTGGACGGGCGCATACGGCAATGACTACCGGCGCTTCACGAATCACTGCGTTGGTGCCGCTTACCGCCGCATCCACCAGCGCCTGCACGGCAGACTGTCCCTGCACGACGACAAATCGCCATGGCTGATGATTTCGCGAAGAGGCGGCATAGCGGGCAGCATCCAGAACGGCATGGATGACTTCAGCCCCGATCTCTTGTGGGGAAATGGATGATTTCAAACTGCATCGTTTGCGAATGGTTTCCAGTGTTTCCATAACGTTTCTCCATAAATCTTGGGCGGTTGCTCCACCCGGGAAATTGCGTCAGTATTGTATCGTCTTTTATTGAAATGATGAAAGGAAGATAAACCGTGTATAAGCCTGGAATTCAGGTCTTGGAAGGATGCTCAGGTGAAATAGATGAACGGGTTGGAACCTGTCTGAAATACCAGGAAGCAAAGTCCTTTCAACAATCTCTCCAAAAAACGATTTGACCCTTCACCTAAATTGCGTTATAATACGGGCGCGAAAGCACGGTCCACTAGCTCAACTGGCAGAGCAACTGACTCTTAATCAGTGGGTTCGGGGTTCGAGTCCCCGGTGGATCATCTTTTTATTTAATCCGGGTTCGGGGTCCCCGTGGAGGGGATGCTATTCGAGTCCCCGGTGGATCATCTTT
>NZ_DYHZ01000013.1 GCF_020723905.1 Anaerolinea thermophila | reverse complement strand
TTCGCCTGCACCGCGGTGAGGAACAGGTGGTACACGGGGGAGCGGTACTCTTTGCTGCCTACCAGGCACGACTGCGGGGGTGGAAGGCAGAGGTCATGCCGTTCGACCCGCAGGAAACGCCCTGGTTCCAGCCCGACCTGAAAGTGACCGACCCTGAGGGGTGGTTCTACTACTGCGAGGTGGAAACACACTCACGAGACAATCCTGATAAGTGGGTGAGGATGCGGCAGTCCAATCTGATCGTACCCACACCGACCACACGGTACTGGATGGTGCAGAGGTTGAAGGACATGGGTATTCCCGGACGCGCCACCGATTTGCGCACGCTGGCACAGCAGGCAAAGGCAGGCGATTTGAGCCGGTTCTGGCTGGAGAAGTGGTGATTAATTACTCAAAAGTATTGACTAGTTAATCTTGAAGATATATCATATAAGGGTGGAGGTGAACGATGGCAACACAGTTGATCCGTGCCCAGGTCATGCTCGACCCTGAAGACTACCGCCGTTTGCAGGCTCTGGCAAACGAGGCGGGAAAAAGCCTTTCTGAAACCCTTCGAGAGGCTGTCTTGCGCTTTCTGGATGAACAGGAACGGCAGAAGCAGGAACAACTTCGCAAAGCGCTGGCGGAAATGCGTCAGATTCGGAAGCAAAACGCTGCCCGGTATGGCGTTTACAAGGGAGATCTGGTCAACGAGGCGCGTGAAGAGCGCGAGCGCCAGATGGAGGACGTATGGAAGCAGTGGTCATAGATGCGAACATTGCCGTAGGACTGCTGGTAGAACGTCCCTGGTCTGCGCTTGCCGAACAGAAAATGCTGGAGTGGGGCAGTCGGAAAATTCAAATTTGCGTTCCTGCTCTGTGGACAAGTGAGGTCATGTCTGCGCTTCGTAAAGCGATTTATCTGCACCAGATGGAACAGGACGATGCCCTGAAACTGGTATTGGCGATGGAAGCCTGGAATGTTCAGGTCCATCTTCCGGATACAGCCCTGAACCGCAGTTCGCTGATCTGGGCGGAACGGTTGGGACAGATGGTTGCTTACGATGCCCAGTACCTTGCCCTGGCTGAATACCTGAAGGCAGACTTCTATACCGTCGATAAAAAGTTGTTCAACCGCTGTTTGGAAATTGGAGTTCAATTCGTCAAAACGCTCAATTGATTGATGCCTATGCGGAAACTTGTCTTTGCCCTCTATGCCCTCATCCCCCTCGTTCTGCTGATTGCCGCCGCTGGCGTTTTTGCCCTACGGAATGTTTCTGCGTCCGTACCGGAATCGCCTGAAACGCTCTTGACGGCGACCCCAACCGCAACGCCTGCGCCAACGGCTACCGCTGCTCCGACTGCCACCCCCACGGCGACGGTGGAGCCGACGGCAACCCCGACCCCCACGCAGACGCTCATCAGCCTGCCGGTGACCAACGGGACGCCGGTACCCGATTTGCCCTACGAGGTCATCACGGCGGATAACGTCCACCGTCTGCGCGAGATTGCCCGCTACGGTTACCCGCGCCTGCTGGATGAGAACCCTTACCGCCTGACCGCAGACGGGAAGACGATCGTGGTGGGAACGACCGCCGGTATCGAGTTCTACGATGCCCTCACACAGGCGAAAAACGGCGGGTTCGAGGTGGAGTTCCTGCGGGCGTTCGACATGAGCCCGGATGGACGCTTCATCCTCACCCGGGCCGGGGACACCCTGACGGTGTGGACGGCAGATGGCGAGAAGGTGCGGGAGTTTGCGCTGGAAGCGGGCGATGCCTGGGCGCTGAATGCGGTGGCGCTTTCTCCCGACGGTTCCCTGCTGGCAGTGCAGCGTCCAAGAGGGCAGGTGGTGGAGCCGGACAGGGTGGACGTGTACCGGGTGGAAGACGGCAGTCTGGTGGACACGGTGCGCGGTATGGGCGCGCAGTTCTCCCCGGATGGGAAGTACCTGGCGACGGTGTTCGATGCTTCCGTGCGGCTGTACCCGGTGGCGGAACTTGGCACGGGCTGGGAGAAGCGCCTGCCCCAACAATCCCTGCCGTGGTGCGGTGAGGACACCTGCGGGCTGGTCTTCTCGCCGGACGGCACACTGGCGGCGGTGGTGCGCGCCGCGCGGGTGGATGTGTACCAGGTGGAAAGCCGCAAACTGGTGCGTCAGGTCAGTGGGTGGGAGGTGCAGGACACCTACACGCTGCCGTCCGTCCAGTTCACCCCGCAGGGAGGGCAATTGCTGATTACGACACAGCCGCTGTTCGATACCCAGGGCAATGTTCGCGAGAAGGCAAAGACCATTCTGGTGGATGTTGCCAGCGGAGAGTGGGTGATCAATGCTGATGCGCCGGAGGGTTTTGCCTGGTTTGATGGCGAGAAGGTGCAAACGTTTGCATGGAAGGCGGAGGGGGAGACTGGAAAATTATTCAGCGTTGAAGACGATGGGAGTGTGAGGGATCGCCCGGAAGAATGTGTTGCCATTGATGAACATCTGAATTGCTATACCTTGCTCCAATCCGAAAACGGGTGGCAATTGCTAAAGAACAAAGAAGTTGCGGTTGAATTTAGAGTACCCGCAGGATATGCTATTGGCAGTTGGTTGGATAACGGCGTGACAATTCTCAACGACTTTGCGGTTATCTCTTGGTTTATGCAAGTTAAAAGCAAGTATCCTCCTCGCGGTTTTGCTGTTTTTGACTTGAAAAACGGCAAGCAGGTGTTTTCTTCACCAGGCACAATTGCCAGGTTTTCGGTAAGTCGTGAATTTGTCAGCATTGGGTATGTGCAAGATAATCTTTACCATGTTCTGCTAGAGAACAATGGCTCATTCAAAAAACTTTCTTATTCTGATTATTGCTTCCACACCCTCGACAGTAACGGGCAGAAGTTGTTCTTATTTGGTGTGGGCAAAGTTTTGGTGATGAATTTGCTAAACAATTCAGCCAATCAGATAGAGTTGCCTGTGGGACTGTATGACGTGAATAGTCAAGCCATTGTTTCGGAACGTGCCAATCTAATTGTGGACAACCTGTATTGGTGGAAAATTCCGGGAATTCGTTTTGTAGACCTAAACAATTTCCTGAATGCAGGAAAAAGCGATCCTGTGTATGTGTTACCTTTATTGGATGGTGGGCATCCCTTCTCGAGTTTCATGTTTTCTCCAAACGGGCGGTTCTTTGCCACCCAGGCAGACGGCTTTATCCGCATCTGGGCAGTGGTACCGGAGAGCGCGCCTGTAAGGTGATTGTAAGGTCTTCTGTGGGGTGATCTTACGCCGGGTTCATTTGCGCCCGGCGTAATTTTTTGGTATGCTTTTGGGCAGACGTGAACCCATAGCCCGGTTGTACGGGTGGTCTCCGCTTTGAAAAAGCGCCCACACCTTTCGGGTGTGGGTTCTTTTCGTTAACGCCAGAGATAAACGGAGGTGAAGATGCGAAAAACGATTCTGTTAATGCTTTTGCTGGTGTTTCTGGCAGGGTGTTCGCTGCGCGCCACACCAACGCCGACTGCCACACCCCGCCCAACGCCTACGCCGACCGAAGAGGTGCGGTATTACCCAACAGTTTCACCTGATATTCGAACGAGTATAGCCAAACAATTACCTCCAGATACTTTTCCAAACCGTTATTACGAGCCCCCTGAAGGCAATTATTTTGTTGCAATGGTCGTATCTACGGGAGAAATTGGTCAGATGACGGTTGGAAAGTGGACATTGGATGTTCTCTGGGTTTATGAACGAAACGCTAGTGTTGTTTTTTATCCTCTCGTCCTCGGAGTATGGGACGGGAATACCTACACTCCCTATCTCTTTCCAGCCTACGATGAGTTTCCGGTAGATCGGGAATCATACTTCCGCTATCTAGACGATAATCGCATTCTCGAAAGAGGGCGGTTGATTTTTCCGCGAGTACAGGGGGAGTTCGTAAATCGTACTGGAATTGATTGGCAAAAGTGTGGAGAAAGTACATTCTGCCAGGTGGGACGTTTCATGCAGGAAACTTACAACCTGGACCACATTGTTGAACTAGGGGTAGTTGGAGTTAATTACCCAATTCCAGAAGGTTGGGCTTTAGCCTGGTACTGGATTCCAGCAACTGACAAGAACACCTTACCCGGGTATCAAAAAGTATCTTTGCCGTAAGGAGGTGAATAATGAGCATAAAATGGCGTTTCGTGTTCAGCAAATTCTGGAAAATCACCCTCATGGGGCTACTGATAGCCATTGGCATTGTGCTGTTCCCGCAGGCTCGATGTGCCGTGGCGCAGACATGCGATCAGCCAGCCGATAAATGGTGCGGCACAAGCAAGTGCTGTGGCTTTACAGGAGGGATGAAGTACGTTACGAGCTGTTCCGGACCCACATACGCCACACAGCCATACCGTTGTAACCCATCATCCGGAAACTGCAACGTATCTGATTGGATGGGGTGGCCACACGAAACCAGAATATTCAATGGACGAACTCAAGCGCAAATGCCAGAATGCAAGGGAATTAATTGGGCACCTGTAAGTGAGTGGCCTTGGGCTTATGTTGATTGTTGCACTGGCTCGTCCGGGAGTGGCGGGGGCGGAGGTTGCACGCCCTCATACGCTCCCCCGACCATAGACGACACCTACACGG
>NZ_DYHZ01000011.1 GCF_020723905.1 Anaerolinea thermophila | reverse complement strand
CTGCCCGTGTCGCTTTCCCCGGTTTCTGCATTGATGTCGAACCTTACCCGGTGACGCTGGTGAATTATGATACGGCCATCCGTAATTCCTGTATGGGCACCGCCTCCGGTAGCGATACGGTCAACTTCGCCGGTAAGGGCACGCCCTCTAATCCGCAACCCGGGGATATGCGCAATATTACCTTTACCATTTCGCTTGTCCCCTATGACGGGAACGCATATGTGTGGTTACCCAAGATTCCGCCGCTAAAATTGCCCATGGCAAACCCCAACGGAAGTATGCCTTATATTTTCCGCTGGCAACAGGCTTCACACCCGGATGCCGGTGCAAATGAGTACGCCAGCAGGTGCTTTTGATCTGCGCGCCTTCTCACTTGTAATTCTGCCAGAATCTCGTAGAATGGAAGCAATCCGAGTTGTTTGGGTTCAGGAGGAAAACGGGATGGATGCGCGCAACCTGCTGATTCTGGTTTTGATTACCGGCATGACCATGATGGCTCTGCTGGCGCTGGAGTTTTTGCGCCGCCGCGCCCTGCGCTGGGAGGCGCATCTCTTCCTGGGGTTGCTGGCAATTTTCCTTCCGGTTGCCGGACCGTTTCTGGCACTCCTTCTTGCGCCGGGATGTTTTCTCTCCTCCCGGCAGGTTTCCATGCGGAGGTAATTTTTTATGCGTCAGGATCGTTTCCTCACCGCCATTCTGGCGGGAATTGGCATTTTAATGCTGCTCTCCCTGTCTCTGTACTTCCTTCGGCGTGTGGATTTAACCTACGGCGCGGAGGATACTCCTTCGGGGGTACTGCGCAACTACATCATTGCCCTGCAGAAACGCGATGTTGAGCGCGCCTATACCTATCTGGCGAATCAGGACAACAAGCCCACCCTCGCCGCGTTCCGCGCTCCTCTGGAGAGTTACCTGTACCGCGAATTGAGCACCACGGCTGTGCGCATTGTGGAAGAATCCCTGCAGGGCGATGAAGCCACGGTGACCGTACAACTGGTGCGGGGACAGAATCAGCCCTTCAACACGCCTTTCCGTGAGACGCAAACCGCCACGCTGGTGCGGCAGGGTGGGGCGTGGAAGATTTCGTCCGCCCCTTATCCTTACTGGGCGTATGAGTGGTATGCGCCCGAGCCGGTCAAGCCCGTCACGCCCTGAGAGGGGGACGCCATGCGTACCGTTCGCCGTTTATACTTCTACACGCTGGCGCTGGTAGGGGCGCACGCCCTCATCTGGGGGAGTGTCAGCCTGTTGCGCACTTTGCTGGAAGGCGGATGGCTGGGCGAAGCCGCCCTCACCGCCACGGGCATTGCCATGACGCTGGTGGGCTTGCCCGTCTTCCTGCTCCACTGGCTGACCCTGCAGCGCGATGCCCGCCGTGACCCCGAGGAACGCTACAGCCGCATCCGCGCGGTATTCCTGTATGTTTTCCTGTTCTGGACGCTTCTGCCGATTCTCTACGCCCTGCTGGCGCTGCTCAACCGCTGGACGGCGCAGTTCATGGGACTTTCGCCGCAGGGGGTGTGGTTTGGGGCTTCCCAGTCGGATGTGGACAATCTGGTGGCGCTGGTCATCAACGGGGTTGCCTTTGTCTTCTTTGCCCGCCTGCTGTTTGCCGAAATGCGAGAGGCGCCTGCCGAAAGTTTTCTGCCCGATGCGCGGCGCTTCTACCGGTATCTGTGGATGGTGCTGGGGCTGATCATCACCGTGCTGGCAGTGCAGGGACTGGTGCGCTACCTGCTCTCCCTGCTGGAAGGGGATGCGCTGATCGGGGGCTATCTGCTGGCGAACAGTGTGGCGCTGGCGCTGGTGGGAGCGCCGATCTGGCTGTACTTCCTCTGGCAGATTGACGGCACGCTGGATGACCCGCGCGAGCGCGATTCCATCCTGCGGCTGGTCATGCTCTACCTCATCACCTTTGCGGGGGTGACCGGCACACTGGTGGCGGGAAGCCGGGTGCTCTCTGCCCTGCTGGCGTGGATGCTGGGGCATCCTCAGACGCTGGCGGGCTTCATGGCAGACGAGGGCAGCGCTCTGGCTCTGCTCGTGCCGCTGGCGGTGATGTGGGCGTACTACGGCAACCGCCTCAATACCGAGATGACCCGCATCCCGCTCCAACCGCTGCGCGAGGGCTTGCAGCGCTTCTACCGCTCCTTGCTCTCTGCGCTGGGGCTGGCGGTGACCCTGCTGGGGCTGGTCAGCCTCATCACTGACCTGTTCTCGCGCCTGTTACAGGGCGATCTCCTGCTGACGGGCGCCGACCGTCTGGCGTCCAGTCTGGCAGGGCTGATCATCGGCTTGCCGCTGTGGCTCACTCCGTGGAACGATCTGCAGGGCGAAGCCTTCCTGCTGGATGAGCGCGGTGACCGCGCCCGCCGTTCGGTCATCCGCCGCACCTACCTGTACGTGTTCATCTTCGCGCTAGTGGTGCTGATCATGCTGGCGGGCGGAAATCTGATTTACAACCTCATCACCCACCTGCTGGGTCAACCCGTGGACGATCTGGCGCTTCTGGCGCTCATGCGGGTGGGCATGCTGGGGGTGTTCGCTGCTCTGCTGGCGTATCATCTTGCCGTTCTGCGCGCCGATAGCCGCGCCGCATCGCAGGCGCTGGGCAAGATGCACGCGGGCTTCCTCACCCTCTTCATCGTGGATGGGGAAACCGTGCTGGCAGAACAGGTGATTGCCGCCCTTCATCAGCAGGCGCCGCGTTTGCCGGTGGTGGTGCATTCTCTGGCTAACGGCGTGCCTTCGGATGAGTACCTGCAGGCGCGTTTGCTGGTTCTGCCCGCCGGGCTGGCGCTGGAACCGCCGCCTGCCCTGCGCCTGTGGATGGAAGGCTACCGCGGAAAGCGCCTGCTGTTGCCCACCCTGCCCTCAGGTTGGACATGGGGGGCGTCTCTGCCGGGTGACCTGCGGGAGCGTGTCCGTCAGGTGGTCAATGCCATCCTCTCGCTGGCAGAGGGCGAAGAAGCCCCGCGCGCGGGCGTCTCTGTCAGTCCATGGGCGGTGGCGGGCTACGTGCTGGGTGGGTTGTTTGCCGCGCAGATGCTGGTTGTGCTCATCACCCTGTTTGTGAGCAGTCTGTACGGCGATTAGATTGAACCGGAGCACAGCCATGCCCCAACATCTGGCTCATCTGGCTTTGCTGGTGCGCGACTACGACGAAGCCATCGCCTTCTTTACGGAGAAGATGGGCTTTGTTCTGGTGGAGGATACCCCCTTGACCCCCGAAAAGCGCTGGGTGCGGGTGTGTCCGCCCGGCGGGCAGACCTGCCTGTTGCTGGCGCGCGCCGCCACCCCCGAACAGCAAGCCTTCATCGGCAAACAGGGGGGCGGACGGGTGTTCCTCTTCCTGCACACCGATGACTTCTGGCGCGATTACCGCGCCATGCAGGCGCGCGGGGTGCATTTTGTGGAGGAGCCGCGTCATGAGCCGTATGGTACGGTTGCCGTCTTTGAAGACCTGTACGGCAACCGCTGGGATTTGATTCAACCTGCTGAAGAGGGGAATTCATCGGAATGAAGCAGAAAATCCATCTGGATACCGACATCGGCGGCGACATCGATGACCTGTGCGCGCTGGCGTATTGCCTCAGGCATCCCGACGCCGAGTTGATCGGCGTGACCACCGTGGCGGAACACGGTGGCAGGCGGGCGGGATATGTGCGGCATGTCCTGCATCTGGCAGGCAGGGAAGACATCCCCGTGGCGGCGGGGGTGGAAGCGGGCTGGCAGGGCTTCCGCTTTGAACAGCCTCTGCCCAATGAACAGGACTACTGGCGCCGAGCGATTTCC
This sequence comes from Anaerolinea thermophila, assembly GCF_020723905.1. Classification (GTDB taxonomy): domain Bacteria; phylum Chloroflexota; class Anaerolineae; order Anaerolineales; family Anaerolineaceae; genus Anaerolinea; species Anaerolinea thermophila_A. Next base: position 45,295 of record NZ_DYHZ01000011.1, on the reverse strand, counting down.
CCCTCTCCCACGCCTCTGGAACAAGCGCTTGACCTGCTGGAAGCCAGCATCCGTCAGGGGGCGCAGATTGTTGCCATTGGCGCCTACACCCATCTGGCAATGCTGGAAGAGCGCCAGCCGGGCATTCTGGCAACCGCACGCCTCACATTGATGGGCGGATTCGTGTTTCCCCCGCGGGCGGGCTTCCCGGCGTGGGACTTTACCGCCGACTGGAACGCACAGGTGGATTCGGTATCGGCGCGGGTGGTGTTCGAGCGGGCAAATCCCACCCTTGTCCCGCTGGCGGTGACGGCGGAGACAGCCCTGCGTTTTACGCACCTGCCCGCGCTGGAACGGGCGGGCGCGCTGGGAGAGTGTCTTGCCCATCAGGCGCGCGTGTTTGCCCACGCCGAGCAACTGGCAGAGCGCTACCAGCCCGACTGTCCCGCTTTGCCCGCCGATTTCATCAACTTCCAGCACGATCCGTTGGCGTGCGCCGCCGCGCTGGGCTGGTCGGGACTGACCTTTGCCGACCTGCGCCTGCGGGTGGAGATGGAGCAGGGCTGGGTGCGGCTGCACGAAGACCCGCACGGGAAGGTCTTTCGCGTGGCGGTAGGCGTGGATGGCGAGGCTTTCGCGGCGCACTGGCTGGAAACGGTGTGTAGATGAAGGCGCCACAGTCCTGTATAATTCAGGTACAATAAAAGTACATTTTTTACCCCGCCCAAAAGGGCAAGGAGGATCTTCCCCATGCTGGTAAAAGAACGCATGTCTCACCCCGTCCTGACCATCACCCCGGATGTGCCGGTGCAGGAAGCGCTGGCGCGCATGCGCAACGACAAGGTGCGCCGCTATCCGGTGGTGGATAAACGCGGCAAACTCATCGGCATCGTCACCGACAGCGATTTAATGAACGCCTCGCCCTCGGAAGCCACAACGCTGAGCGTTTGGGAAATCAATTACCTGCTCTCGCGCATCACCGTGGAGCGGGTGATGACCCGAAACCCCATTACCGTCAGCGAGGACACCACTGTGGAAGAAGCCGCGCGCATCATGGCAGACAACAAAATCGGCGGTCTGCCCGTCCTGCGCGACAACCGTCTGGTGGGCATCATCACCGAAACCGATTTGTTCAAAATCTTCCTCGAGATGCTCGGAGCGCGCACGGCTGGCGTGCGGGTGACCGTCGAAGTGCCCGATACCCCCGGCAAACTGCACGAAATCACCGGCGCCATTTATCAGTTGGGCGGCAACATTCAGGGCATGGGCGCGGTGCTGGGCGAAACCAGCGAGACCCGCACCCTCACCCTCAAGGTGACCGGTGTTTCGCTGGATGCGTTGAAGTCGGCGCTTGAACCGCTGGTGGAGAAGGTGATCGACATCCGCGAGGAAAAAGGCACGGTCTAGAAGGGTTTACGGAGCAACCTTTGCCGCAGGGAGAATTTCTCCCTGCGGCTTTTTTCGTTTACAGGGCAACGATGAAGCGGCGCAGTTCGTACCCTTCGATGGTCTCGTTGCGTCCCAGCGAGGGTTCGCGCTCGATGTGCACGCCGGGCAGGGCGAGGAAGCGGCTGAGGAACACCTCGGATTCGGTCAGCGCCAGATGTTCGCCGGCACAGCGGTGCGCGCCGAAGCCAAAACTCATCCCCGAGATGGACACCCCCCGTTCGGTCTCGCGTTCGGGGTTATACGCCAGCGGCTCGGCGCCCAGAGCGCGGGCATCGCGGTTGATTTCCATGATGTGCAGGTCAATCAGCGCACCGGCGGGGATGACCACCGTCTGCCCCTCGCTGAGGATTTCCAGATCCTGCTCGGCGCGGCGGTAGAGGTGCCCGACCACCGGCTCGAGGCGCAAAATCTCTTCCAGCATGGCGCGGCGGCGTTCGGAATCGCCCTGCAGGAAGGCTTCTTTCAAATCCGGGTGACGCAGGAAGTGATAGGCGGCGACACACAGGAATTCCTGCGTGGTGACCATGCCCGCCGCGCCGTAGGTGATGCACTCCACGAGGATTTCGCGGTCACGTCTGCCCTGCGCGATGAGGTGGGAGATGAGGTCTTCGCGGGGTTGCGCGCGGCGAACGCGGATGGCAGGGCGCACATCGCGCAGGTAAAAGGAAAGCACCAGCCATTGCACGTTCAGGTAGGCGGGCAGATGGCGCAGGTCCAGCCCGATGTCCAGATTGGCGTGCAGAATGCGGTCGAGGCGGCGGGTCATGCCGGGCAGAGGGCTTTCGGTCAGCCCGACGACTTCGGCAACCACGCTGGTTGCCATCATCCCTGCCATCTGGTTGAGATCGCCGCGGCGTTTCTGCTGAAATTCAGCCAGAATGGCGTCTGCGGTGCGCTCCATCAACGGGATGTAGCGCTGGCGCACGGTGGCGGGGGAGAAGAACTTTGCCGTCAACCGGCGCTGTTCGCGGTGGGGTTCGCCTTCCTGAAACAGGACGGGCTTTTCAATGCGGAACTGCGGGGGGATGCGCTCGAAGGTTTCGGCTTTAAAGCCCGCCTGCCGCACCGCGCCCTGCAAAACGGCGCGCGCCTCGGGGTAGCCGGTGATGTGCCACACGCCGTCCGAATCGCGGTACACCGGCAGGGTGCGGGCGGGGATGTACCAGCGGTTGGTGAGCGTTTCGAATGTATTCATAGATCCTCCAGAAAAGATACCGACCGGTTTGTTTTTTAAATCTTACAGGAGTTTCCCTGCCCTGTCCAGTGGATGTGCAGGGTTTGCGGCGGGCAGTGGAATTTCCGACGCTTTCGGGGTAAAATACCCTCAACGAATTTTTAAAGGCAGGTATGATGTATGGCTGTACGAACGATTGTCACAGTGCCCGATCCGGTACTGCGGCGTAAAGCGAAAAAGATCACCACATTCGACAAAGACTTACAGGTGCTGATTGACGACATGATCGAAACCATGCGCGCCGCCCCCGGCGTGGGTCTGGCGGCGCCGCAGGTGGGCATCTCGCAACGCCTGATTGTGGTGGAATACGGCGAGGGCGAAGAAGAGGACGAGAACGTCCCCAAGAAACTGTATGTGGTCATCAATCCCGAGATTGTGGAAGCCTCGCCGGAGATGGTGACGGGTGTGGAAGGCTGTCTCTCCATTCCCCGCCTGATCGGCGAAGTGGAGCGTCACGAGCGCGTGGTGGTGAAGGGCTTGAACCGCTACGGGAAGCCGGTCAAGTACAAACTTTCGGGCTGGGTGGCGCGCATCTTCCAGCACGAAATTGACCACCTCGACGGCGTGCTTTACACCGACCGTGCCACCACCGTGTGGGTGCCCAAGGAAGAAGAGGAAGTCGAAGATAACGTGTAGGCATGCGCCCATGCACCTGACCCATCTCTCGCTGACTCATTTTCGCCTGTTTGCCCGCCTGGATATGGATTTCCCCAGGCGGACATTATTGCTGGTGGGCGAGAATGCGCAGGGCAAAACCAGTTTGCTGGAAGCCATTTACTATCTGGCGACTTTCACCTCGCTCCATGCCTCGGCAGACCGGCAAATCGTCTCGTTTGCGGCGGCGCGCGAACCGCTGGCGGTGGCGCGGATTGTGGGCGATTTTGAGCGCGAAGGGCGCGCTCATCGTCTGGAAGTGCGCCTGATTCTGGAAGCCAACGGCGGCTTTCCCCCCTCGCGCTTCCGCAAAGAGATTTTGCTCGACGGAGTGAAGCGCACCGCGCAGGAAGCCACCGGCACCCTTATGGCGGTGATGTTCCTGCCCGATATGACCCGCATCCTCGACGGTGCCCCCGAAGAGCGCCGCCGCTATCTCAACCTTGCGCTGGCGCAAGCCGTGCCGGGCTACGCTCAGGCGCTCACCGATTACGCCCGCGCGCTGGAACAGCGCAACGCCCTGCTTAAACTGCTTCAGGAACGCAACGGCGACCCCGCTCAATTATCCTACTGGGATACCCTGCTGGCGGAGAAGGGCGCTTTCATTCTGCATGCCCGCATCGCGGCGATTGCCGAACTGGAGCGCCTTGCCGCGCGCATCCACAACCGCCTGACTGGCGGGATGGAAGTCCTGCAGTTTGTCTATCAGCCTGCTTATGACCCCCTGCCGCGCCCCGAAGGGCAATATGCCCTGCCCATCCTCACCCCCATGGATCGTAGCGGCTTCAGCCTTGCCGACCTGCGCGAGGGCTTCCTGCGGCGCCTTGCCGACCTGCGCTCTGAGGAAATTGCCCGCGGCGTCACCACCATCGGTCCCCATCGGGATGAACTGCGCTTCCTCTCCAACAACGTGGATCTGGGCGATTTCGGTTCGCGCGGGCAACTGCGCACTGCCCTGCTCTCGCTGAAGATGGCGGAAGCCCGCTGGATGAAAGAGCGCACTGGCGAGTTCCCCATCCTTCTGCTGGATGAGATTCTGGCAGAACTGGACGACCGCCGCCGCGCCGACCTCCTGAGTACGCTGGACGATTTTGAACAATCGGTGCTCACCACCACCGATTTAAAACTGTTTGCCCCTTCGTTCCTCTCCCGCTGTACCCTCTGGCATGTCTCGCAGGGGGTGGTGCAGGCAGAGCAACCTTCTACCTCTCCCTGATGGTTTGAGTCGATTGTGCTAGAATCAATCCATCACTTTCTGAGGGAATGCCCTTTGAGAGGGCTTTTTTCTTTTTATGGACTTTACCGACCCGTTTCTGGAGAGCAATTCGCTCTCGGCTGTGTTTTATAACCCGCGCGTGGGAGTTGCCATTCTCAACCCCGACCTGCGCTTTCTGTTCGTTAACGACCGCTTTGCCCACTTAATGGGGCTTTCTCCTTCGGAAATGCTTGAGCGTTCTGAGGGGGAGATGACCGTGGCAGGCGATTTGGAGAACTCGCTGGCGTTATTCCGTCAGTTGTTCAGCGGCGAAATCCTGCACTTTTCCCTGCTCAAACGCTACCAGTCCCAGGGCGGCAGAGTCTTTGTGGTGGAAGTCACTGCCACCCCGCTGAAAGACGGTGCGGGGAAGATCAGCGGCGCGTTGATGGTGATCGTACCGCTTTCGGCGCGCGATCTCCCATCTACCTCTCTTCACCCGGAGGACTGGTACCGCTCCGTGCTGAACGGCTCGCCCGATACCATCGCCATCACCGATTTGAACGGCGTGATCCTGTTTGCTTCGTCGGTTGCGGTAAAGATGTTTGGCTACCCCGACCCGCACTACGCGCTGGGCAAGTCTCTGCTGACCTTCATCGTGCCCGAAGACCGCGAGCGCGCACTGCAGGGGGTGCAAACCATTCTGGCAGGGGGAAACCCCGCCATGCAGGAATACCGTGGGGTGCGTGTGGATGGCTCCCTGTTTTTCTTTGAGGTGCATGGCAGTGTCTTAAGAGATGAACAGGGCGCCCCTCAGCAGATGATGTTTGTGCTGCGTGATGTGACTCAGCGTCGCCGTGCGGAAAACGACCGTCAGCAGCGCATCCGTGAACTGGAAGCCATCAACGCCACCATGGTGGATATGACCACCGAACTGGATTTGCAGCGTCTGCTGGAAGCCATTGTGGAGCGCGTCACGCGTTTGCTGGGGGCATTGGAAGGGGAGGTGGCGCTGTACGATCCCGCCAATCGCTCTTTGCGGGTGGTTGCGGCGTTTCCCAACGAGCACCGCCAGTACGGGGTCATTCCGCTGGGGCAGGGCATCATCGGAAAAGCCGCTCAGTCGAAAAAGACACTGCTGATCGAGGATGTTTCGCTCTGGGATGCCTCATCCAGCCCGGAACCTGCTCCGCGCACTCGGATTGCCGTTCCTCTGCTCCACAAGCACGAACTGCTGGGTGTGGTGATGGTGGGCGCCAACCCGCACGAACGTCGCTTTACCACCGACGATTTGCGCCTGATCGAGATGTTTGCCCAATCGGCGGCAATTGCCATTCAAAACGCCACCCTCTTCAGCGAAATTCAGCGTCTGGCGCGTCTGGATGCGCTCACGGGGGCGCTCAACCGCCGCAGTTTCTACGATGTGGCTCAGCGGGAAATGCTCCGCGCCGAACGCTACCGAAGTCCGCTCAGCCTGATCATGCTGGATGTGGATCACTTCAAGGGCGTCAACGACCGATTCGGTCATCTGGCAGGAGATGACGCGCTCAAAGCCGTGGTGCAGGCGTGCATGGCTCAGGTGCGTCAGGCGGACTGGGTGGGGCGGTTTGGCGGCGAGGAATTTGTGGTTTTGCTTCCCGAAACCAATCTGGAAGGGGCGCTGGCAACTGCCCAGCGGCTGTGTCGTTCGGTGGAAAGCCTGCGTTTTCCCGACAGGGATGAAGCCATGTCCATCACCATCAGCGTGGGGGTGGCGGAGCGCACCCCGAACATGACCCGCGTGGAACATCTGCTCAATGCCGCCGATGAAGCCCTCTACCGCGCCAAGAGCAAGGGGCGCAACTGCGTTTCGGTGTGAGCACAACACAACTGAAACGTTTCTTTCCCGCCGTTTGAGCGTATAATAAAAGAAGTCAAGCCCTTTTGCGGCTGTTCTTTTCCCCTTTTTTTCTCTTTTCCCCAGTGGAGTTTCCATGTCCAGTTTTGAAGATTTATTTTCAGGGGTGAATTTTAAGAACACCGTCACCCGCTACTGTCAGCAGATTGGCTGGAAGGTTGCCGAGGTGGATGATCGGCACGCCATGCTGAAGTTCACCATGGACTCGGGGCGTGAGCAGGTGCTGTGGATTTTGCGCTATGATAAGACGCTGGAGTTTTCCGTGCCCAGCATGGCGCAGTTCGACCGCGAAGAGGACATCCCGCACTTTCTGTCCACGGTGCTGATGCGGCGCAGTTCTCAGAAGAAAATCGGTTTCTGGTGCATTGAAGAAATCGGCGGGCGCTACATTTATTCCTGCATGCACAATGCCGAAATCCAGTTGATGGACATCCCCTACTTCCGCGACGTGGTGGTGTCGCTCATCTCGGAGTGCGACGAGTTCGAGGGCATTCTGCTGGACATGCTTAAACGCCAGTAAACCCCATTCGGATACTCCTCTGGGAGGTTTCAGGAGGATGGTATGAATGTCAAGCGTGATTCTGTACCCGGCGGCGGGTTTTACCTGCTCTGGCTGGTGAGTGGACTTGCCAGCATTTTGCTGGGATGGATCGTCAGTTGGGGGCTGCTTTTGCTGGCGCAGGCGGTGATCGGTGATTATATTTATGTCAACGGGGTGCGCCACATCACCGAGGATTATCTCTTCTCATGGATCTTCTTCCCGCTGATCGGACTGCTTCAGGGCGCAATGCAGGCGCTGATCCTCCGCGAGGTGCGACCCCGAACGGGCATGTGGGTGCTGGTCACTCCTGTGGGATGGATTGTGGCTTTCATCTTCCTGCGGGGGGTGGCGGAGGTGTTCTTCCCGCAAGGAGGCATCCCCGCCGATACCCTGCTTTCTCGCATGCTGATCTTCTCCACGTTGGGGTTGTGCATTGGAGTGGCACAGTGGCTGGTGCTGCGGCGCTGGGTGGATCGCTCCTGGGTGTGGATCCTCTTCAGCATGGTGGGGTGGGCGCTGTTGCCCATTTTCACCGGGCGGAGTTTTACCAGCGTGCTGGAACTGCTGCTGATCGCGTTGCCGCCCGGCGTTGTTTCCCTGCTGGCGTTGTGGTTGTTGTTCGACCGCTGGCAGGCTATACCCCAAGCCTCAACCCCGTGATGGGGGATTGCTCCGGCGCTCCCGAAGGGGCGGGCATCCCCACCGGGAATGGAAAAGAATGAATCAACCCCTCGCCGACTCGGCGAGGGGTTAAGGTTTTGGGAGAAGGCGTTGCCCGCTGAGGGCTGCGCCGCAGGAGTCGATTGCTCTTATACCGGCGCCAGCGTGCCGAACCAGATCAGCCATGCCAGCACGGTCTTGGCAACCAGGCTGAGGACGATGTACACGCGCTCGCCGAAGAGGTAATCGCGCCACCTGCCCACTTTTTTGTACTGCAACACCATGTTGACGGCAAAGATGTTGAACATGACGAACAGCGTGGGGACGATGGCATAGACGAATGCCGGGGGTTTGGCATCGCCCGAGTTGACCGCGCCGACAAAGTACAGGAAGATGACGATCCACGGCACAATGCCCGCCAGACTGCCGTAGATGAACGCCGTCCAGTCGGTTTTGGCGGTGTACTGATTGTGCTCTTCCATCAGGATGCCGAACAGGTTCATCATGGCATTGATGCCGAACATGACGATCAGCGTGCCCAGATCCCAGATGCCCACCAGCATGCCGATCAGCACCACCATCAGCGAGGAACTGAGCGCATACTCGTAGAAGCGGATGGGGTTTTTACCCTTCTTGAGGTTTTCCACGTAGCGGTTGTAGCCAAAAGTAGAGAGGTAGAAGTGCGCTACCGCCGAAATCAGCAGGAAGAGCGCCACGGCGGGACCAAAGGGCAGTTCGTAGAGCAACTGCGGGTTGGGTTTGAGCGAAAAGGTGGTCTGATCAAAGGTGAGGTAGTTGGTGAAGATGGGGTAGGTGCGGTCGTTGCTGACCACCCACATGAAGATGCCCTGAATGAGGTGCAGAAAGCCCATGATCAGGTTGAAGCGGCGCAGTCCGGCAAAGGTGACGGGTTTAACCGCCGTTGCAGTGGATGAGGTTTCCATAAAAATAGTCGTTTCCTTCCCTGTTTGTTGAATGATTCCATACAGAAGAATGCGTATGGTTAGATGAATTATCCAGCAAACCCGAAAGGATGTAAAAGATTTGTATAAGGTTTGTGCTTGTCTTGTGGAAGGCAGGCGGGTTTTGTGAAGAGCGTGGTCTGGCAGGGATTTATCCCGTCTGGGGGGATTCCCCCTGTGCGGCGGCAATCTTCAGGTGGGTCAATCCCAGCGCCACCATCCAGCCGGTGGAGAGGATGAAGTACCCCGAGAGGAACACCGCTTCCATCAGATACCCCGCGCCGGGCAGGAAGAGTACCGCCAGCGCCAGTTTTCCCAGCATTGCCCAGAAACTGATGCGCAGGGCGTGGTCTGCTTTGCCCTGCGAGAGCAGGAGCAGGCGGCTCCAGAAAAAGGTGTTGGCAACCCCGTAGCCCACCAGCAGAATCATCAGCACGGGCATGGCGGGCAGGTACTCGGCTTTGTACAGTTGAAAGGTGCGCCCGAACAGGGGAATGGGACTGAACAGCACGGCTTCGCCAAACAGTCCCAGCCCCACCCCGGCAAGCACGCTCCAGCCCCCGGCGATCATGCTGACGCGGCGCAGGAGATTTTTCAGGCGCGTCCACTCCCGCCCCGCCCAGGCGCGGGTGATTTCCGGGTAGGTGGTGCCGATGAAGGGATTGATGGGCATGATCAGCAGGTTGATCACCTGCAGGGCAATTTTGTAGTACCCGGCAATCTGCGGACCAAAGAAGAAGCCCACCAGCGGAACCTCGCTGTCGCGGGCAATCAGGTTGATCGTTCCGCTGAAGTTGGTGCTGATGCCAAAGCGCAGAAGTTCCTTCCACGGCGGCAGAAGGGCAAAGGACGCCCGCCACCATCCCGCGCCCAGCACCCGCTTTGCCCAGTACAGCGCCACCGCCACCGGACCCAGCCCCAGGATGACTTTGCCGAGCAGGTACGCCCACAGCACCTCCATCAATCCGCCGCCGGTCAGCGCGGCATGGACGATGATGCCCGCCACCAGCACGCTCTGCGCCAGATTGATGAGCGCTTGACTGCGGAAATGCCCCGTCACCTGCAGGACGCCGGTAGAAGTCTCGTTAACCACATTGGCGAGGATGGAGCCGCCATAGAGGAGGAAAAGCGGCGTGAGGCTGGCATCTTTGGCAAAGTAGCGCGCCCCGATGGGCGCCAGCAGGACCAGCGCGAGGAAGGCAAACACCGAGGCTGCCCCCTCGACCAGCGCGGCGGCTTTGACCACGGCAGAGGCGCGGGCTTTGTCGTGCTGTGCCAGCGCCTCGCCCATGTAGCGCACCACCACATCGTTCATGCGGAAGGAAAACAGGCGGTTGATGTCGGTGACAAAGCCGGTGAGGATGCCCAGCGTGCCGAATACGCTGGCGCCCAGCAGGTTGGCGGTGACGATGCCCAGCACCGCGGCAATGACGTTGCTGATGAACAGATACGCCGAGTTGCGCACCACCCGCCGGAGCAGGCGATCTTCGGTAAAGGCGCGCGCCCGCTCCCACAGGCGGGCGATCAATCGGTGAGAATGTCCTTCGCCCACGAACGCTCCGCCATGTACCAGTCCACCAGACGGCGCATACCCTCATCCAGCCCCACCTGCGGCTCCCAGCCCAGCAGGGCGCGGGCTTTGCTCACATCGGCTTGATTGGCAAGCATATCGGCGCGGTGTGCCGGGTGATGCACCACTTGCGCCTTTCGCCCGATGTACTGCTCCAGTCGGGCAATCATCTGGTTGATGGTGATGACCTCATGCCCGCCCAGATTGATGATCTCGTACCCCAGCGGCTTCAAGCCCAGAATGGTGCCGCGGGCGATGTCGTCCACGTAGGTAAAGCCGCGCGACTGCTCGCCATCGCCGTTGAGATGCACGGGGCGCCCTTCGGCAATCCACTGGGTGAAGCGGAACATGACCATGTCGGGGCGTCCTGCCGGTCCGTACACGGTGAAATAGCGGAAGATGGTCACGTCCAGCCCGTACAGGAAGTGGTAGGCGTGACACATGGCTTCGGCGCCTTTCTTGCTGGCGGAATAGGGCTGGAGCGGACGGTCGCTGGGGGCGTCTTCGGGGGTGGGCAGGGGGGCGTTTTCGCCGTAAATGCTGGATGTGGATGCCAGGATGAATTTGCTCACCCCATGACGGCGCGCCGCTTCCAGCAGATTGAGCGTGCCGGTGACGTTGGTCTCCACGAACACCCACGGGTCTTCCACCGAAGCGCGCACCCCCGCCCGCGCCGCCAGATTGATGATGCCGTCCAGCGGCGCACAGGCGCCCACCAGCGCATCCACGCCGCGGCGGTCGCTGATGTCCATGCCGTGGAAGGTAAAGTTCTCGTGGGGGAGCAGACGGTTGAGCCGGTAGTGCTTCAGGCGCACATCGTAGGCGGTGCAGAGATTGTCCACCCCAATCACCTCATCGCCCTGTTCCAGCAGCATTTCGCACACGCGGGCGGCGATGAACCCCGCCGCGCCGGTGACCAGATAGCGTGCCATTACAACCTCACCACCCTGGGATGGTTCTTGCCCGCCGCGCCCAGCGCGTTGCGCGTGTCCACGATCAACTGCGCCGCTTCCAGAATGGCGGGGTAGTCGTACACCTTGTGGTTGGTGACGATGACCACCGCATCCGCCCAGCGCACCGCCTCCATCAGGTCAGGCTCGGAGTGCATCTCCCAGCCGTCGTGGTGGAAGTGGGGAATGTAGGGGTCGTGGTAGCGCACCTCGGCGCCCTTTTGCTGGAGCAGGTGGATGACATCCAGCGCCGGGCTTTCGCGCATGTCGTCAATATCGGGTTTGTACGCCACCCCCAGAATGAGGATGCGACTGCCTTTGACCGGCTTGCCGCGGTCGTTGAGGGCATCCTGCACCTTGCCCACGGCAAAGCGCGGCATGTTGGTGTTGATTTCCGACGCCAGTTCGATGAAGCGCGCGTTGTAATTGAGCGCCTTCATCTTCCACGAGAGGTACAGCGGGTCAATGGGGATGCAGTGTCCGCCCAGACCGGGTCCGGGGGTGAACTTCATGAAGCCAAAGGGCTTGGTGGCGGCGGCGTCGATGACTTCCCACACATCCACGCCCAGCCGGTCGCACATGATGGCAAGTTCGTTGACCAGCCCGATGTTGATCATGCGGAAGGTGTTTTCCAGCAGTTTTGCCAGTTCGGCAACCTCGGTGGAGGAGACGCGCACCACCGTATCCAGCGCCTGTGCGTACCATGCCGCGGCAACGTCGGAGCAGTTTTCGGTGATGCCCCCTACCACCTTGGGGGTGTTCTTGGTGGTCCAGTCCTTGCGTCCGGGGTCCACCCGTTCCGGAGAGAAGGCGATGAAGATGTCCTCGCCCGCTTTCAGGTGAGAGGCGCCTGTCAGGCGCGGCAGGACCATCTCCCGGGTAGTGCCGGGGTAGGTGGACGATTCCAGCACTACCACCATGCCGGGGTGCACGTAGGGCGCCAGCCCCTCGGTGGCGGAGACGATGTACGACAGGTCGGGGTCGCCGGTCTTGCGCAGGGGGGTGGGCACGCAGATGCTCACCGCGTCGGCATCGCGGCAGACGGAAAAGTCGGTGGTGGCGTCCAGTTTCCCTGCCTGAACCAGCGCGGCGACTGTCTCGGAGGGCACATCCAGCACGTAACTTTCGCCGCGGCGGATTTTCTCCACCTTTTCGGCGATGGGGTCCACGCCGATCACCTGAAAGCCGGCTTCGGCAAAGACGGTTGCCAGGGGCAGTCCCACATAGCCCAGCCCCAGCACGGCGACCCGGGCTGTGCGGTTGCGGAATTTCTCCATCAATTGCTCTTTAATGCTCATGGAAAAGGAAATCCCCCTTCTAGAATAATGAGAGTTGGGTGGGTTGATCTTTCGCCGGGGAGTCCCCGGTTGTTTCTTCTTTTTCTTCCAAAACGGGCTTTTCTGCCGCCTGCCCGCGCTGTCGGGCGGTCTGCACATACTCGCTCAGGCGGGCAAAATCGCGCTCCACGCTGGCTTTGAGCGAAGGCTGGTGCAGGGCGGCGGCAGGGTGGTACATGGGCACAATCAGCCGACCGTTGCGCCAGAAAGATTGCCCGTGCACTTCGCTGATCTTCACCCCCGGCAGAAATTTCGCCATGGAGAAGCGTCCCAGGGTGACGATGACTCTGGGGTTGATGGCTTCAATCTGCCGGTCGAGGTAGTCGCTGCAGGCTTCCAGTTCTTCGGGCTGTGGGTCGCGGTTGCCCGGCGGACGGCATTTGACCACGTTGGTGATGAAGACATCCTTGCGGGCGATGCCGCATGTTTCCAGCAATTCGTCCAGAAATTTGCCCGCCGCGCCTACAAAAGGACGTCCCTGCTCGTTTTCGTAAAAGCCGGGTCCTTCGCCAATCATCATGATCTCTGCCTGTGCGGGACCTTCGCCGGGGACGGCTTTCTTGCGCGAGTAGTGCAGGGGACAGCGCTTGCACTCGCTGACCTGCCGGGCAATGGTACTCAGGATTTGATCGGGTTGCACCTCTCACCTCCGGTTGAATTTTGCTCTGAGGGATCCGCCAGGTGTTGCAGGGTCGTTTCATCCAGCGGGTTCAGGGTCATCAGCAAAGCATCTTCCTGATTGTCCTGATAATACTTCGGGCGGACGCCTTCCACCCGAAAGCCAAAGGATTCGTACAGTTTTTGCGCGGCGGTGTTGCTGCGGCGCACTTCCAGAAACGCCATACGCGCGCCCCGTTCAAATGCCTCCCGCAGACCTTTGTCCAGCAGGAGGCGGGCAATGCCCATCCGCCGGTAGTCGGGATGCACGGCAATGGTGGCAATGTGGACTTCATCGAGGATGATCCAGTTGACCATCATGCCGACGATACGGCGCGAGCCATCGGTGAAGTGCGCTTCGGCAACCCACGGCGAGGAGGCGGTGTTTTCGGTCACTTCAAAGCGGTAACTGCGCTCGGACCACGGCAGACTGAACGAGAGCACGTCAATGGCATGCACCTCGGGGATGTCCTCCACCTGCATCGGACGAACGCAAATCTCCGCCGGAATCACGACGGAATGACCTCCCCCACATGAAGGTAAATGGGCGCCAGGCTGACAGGGTCATCTACCCTGCCCGCCTGAAAGCGCTCCCAGGCAAGTTCTGCCAGAAACGAAGGGCGGCGGGTGGAGAGCGCCGGTGAAGCCAGCAGGAGATTGCCGCGTTTGCGCTGAAGCAGTTCGCGTTCTTCGGGGGTCAGTTCGCCTGCCACCAGGGTGGGTTCCTGAATCTGCTCCGCCAGTGCCGCCGCAGTGATGATTTGCGGCTCACCCTGCGCCTTCCAGCGCCCCTTCACGGCGCGGTACCACACCAGTGCCAGCCTGCCGCGCCCGGCTTGCAGAACCGCGGCAAGGGGAAATTCCTGCACCGGCAGGGCTTCGGCGAGGAAGTCCAGGGTGGGAATGCCGATGACAGGTTTACGCAGGGTAAGCGCCATGCCCTTGACCAGCGCCAGCCCAATGCGCAGGCTGGTGAACGAGCCCGGTCCCAGTGCGGCGGCAAAGCAGTCAATCTGCTCCATGCGTGCCCCCGATTGTTCCAGCAGGCGCTGGATGGCGGGGGCGGTCTCCACGGTGTGATGTCCGCGGGTCATCCAGGTCATCTCGCCCAGCACGCGCGCGCCGTCGTAGAGCGCCAGCCCGGTCCACTGGGTTGAAGTATCCACTGCCAGCAACAGGCTCATACCCTGACCACCTTCTGGCGAAATTCGTTCAGCAGGCTGTCGTAGCGCCCGCCGCGGCTCTGAAAGAGCAGATGCCGCTGTTCCTCTTCCACGTAGCGCAGTGAAATCCACAGACACTCAGCCGGAAGGACGGCTTGGATGTGCTCGGGCCACTCGATCACCAGCGCGCCGCATTCCAGCATGCGCTCAAAGTCCAGTTCTTCCGCCTCTTCCACGTGAGTCAGGCGGTAGGCGTCCAGATGAAACAGGCAGGCGCCGTCGGCACGGCGGTATTCGTTGACGAGGATGAAGGTGGGGCTGGAGACGGGGTCGAGTGAGCCCCATCCCTGCGCCATGCCCTGCACCAGCGTGGTTTTGCCACTGCCCAGGTCGCCCGAAAGGCAAACCAGGTCGCCCACATTTAAAAGCCTCCCCAGACGCCCGCCCAGACGGCGGGTCTGCTCGGCGCTCCGGCTGAAGAATTCAAAGGTGTGCGCGTCCAGAATCGGCATGGTCAAATTATAGCACGGGGAGCGGGGAATCTTGGTCGGACAATCTGTTCGTTCGTGAAGAGAAGCGGGGTTTGCGGGGACCGGGGAAACAAAAAAGGGCGCGCACGGCGCCCCAACTGGCGGAGAGGGTGGGATTCGAACCCACGGTGGCCCAAAGGACCACAACGGTTTTCGAGACCGCCCCGATCGGCCGCTCCGGCACCTCTCCGTTTGAGCACCCCCATTATACCAAAATTGAGGGGAGAAGAGGAAAACTGGCGGGAGTTTGGGGGCAATTTCTTTGCAAAGCGGGAACAGGACCCTCCCGCTCTTTGCAAGTGCGAGACAGCGCAACCTGTAGTCCCCTTCTCCTGTTTGCGGTTATAATGAAAACACAATCCCAGATGGAGGTGTGCATGTCATCCCCTCGAACCGTTCGTGCCCCACGCGGGACGCAGTTATCCTGTAAATCCTGGCTGACTGAAGCCGCTTACCGCATGATTCAAAACAACCTTGACCCCGAGGTTGCTGAAAAACCCGAAGATCTCATCGTTTACGGGGGACGGGGACAGGCCGCCCGCTCATGGGAAGCCTTTGACGCCATCCTTGAGAGCCTGCGCAACCTGGAAAACGACGAGACCCTGCTGGTGCAGTCGGGCAAGCCGGTTGCCATCTTCAAAACACACCCTGATGCTCCGCGGGTGCTGATTGCCAACAGCAATCTGGTGCCGCACTGGGCAACTCAGGAACACTTCGATCAACTGGCGGCAAAGGGACTGATCATGTACGGGCAGATGACCGCCGGTTCGTGGATTTACATCGGCACGCAGGGCATCCTGCAGGGTACGTATGAGACCCTCGGCTCGCTGGCACGCCAGCGCGGCTGGGGCAGTCTGCGTGGCAGATTCGTCCTCACCGCCGGACTGGGCGGCATGGGTGGCGCTCAGCCGCTTGCCATCACCATGAACGAGGGCGTGGGCTTGATTGTCGAGGTGGACCCCGCCCGCGCCAGACGCCGTCAGGAAATTGGTTATGTGGACGTGGTGGTGGATACCCTCGAGGAAGCCATGACGCTGGTGGAAGAAGCCAAAGCCCGCCACCAGCCCCGCTCCATCGGGCTGATTGGCAACGCCGCCGAAGTGTACCCCGAACTGGTCATCCGCGGGGTGGTGCCCGATGTGGTTACCGATCAGACCCCCGCACATGATGTGCTTTCCTACATCCCCGCAGGTTTGAGCGTGGAAGAAGCCGCCGATCTGCGCCGTCGGGACCCGCAGGAATACGAACGCCGTTCGCTGCAGTCCATGGCGCGGCACGTGCAAGCCATGCTGGAATTCCAGAAGCGCGGTAGTGAGGTGTTCGACTACGGCAACAACCTGCGTCAGCGCGCCTACGATCAGGGCGTCAGAGACGCCTTTGCCTTCCCCGGCTTTGTCCCTGCCTACATCCGCCCGCTCTTCTGCGAAGGCAAGGGCCCCTTCCGCTGGGTAGCCCTCTCCGGAGACCCCGAGGACATCTACCGCACCGATGAAGCCGTCATGGAACTCTTCCCTGAGGATGAACATCTGCACCGCTGGCTGAAGATGGCGCGCGAGAAAGTGCCTTTCCAGGGTTTACCGGCGCGCATCTGCTGGCTGGGATACGGCGAGCGCGCCCTTGCCGGGTTGAAGTTTAACGAGATGGTGGCAAAGGGCATTCTCAAAGCGCCCATCGTCATCGGGCGCGATCATCTGGATGCGGGCAGTGTGGCATCGCCCAACCGCGAGACCGAAGGCATGCGCGACGGCAGTGACGCCATCAGCGACTGGCCCATCCTCAACGCTCTCATCAATGCCGTGGGTGGGGCAACGTGGGTCTCCTTCCATCACGGCGGGGGTGTGGGCATTGGCTACAGTCAACATGCCGGCATGGTCATTGTCGCCGACGGCACTCCCGAAGCCGCCAGACGGCTGGAGCGCGTCCTCACCACCGACCCGGGAATGGGGGTGGTGCGCCACGCCGATGCCGGTTACCCCGAAGCCATCGCCGCCGCCAGACGGCACGGCATTAAAATCCCCATGCTGAAGTGATGCCCATGCGCACGGTCCGCTTTCTCTTCTTCCTGTTGAGTATCGCCGCCGGAATCGGGCTGGGGCTGGTGTATGGCTGGCTTATCAAGACGCCCGACCCCGGTCAACTCACCCCGCAGGTCCTGCGCGCCGATTTCAAAGCCGATTACGTACTCATGGTGGCGCAGGTGTATCAGCGCGACCAGAATCTGGCGCAGGCGGTACAGCGTCTCTCGCGGCTTGATCCGGCATCTCCTGCCCGCACCGTTGCCCAGGCGCTGCTCACCGCCCGCGATTTGCAGTACGACCCCGCCGACCTGCAGGTGATGAGCGATCTGTCGCGCGCCCTGCAGTCGCTGGAGACCCCTGCCGCAACGGGAGAACCTGCGCCATGAACGACAACGAATCCCGCGGCAACCTTTACCTGTTTACCGGTTTGATTCTGGGACTGGCGGTGGGACTGCTCATTTCGCTGGTGATCAGTCCGGTGGAGTTTGTGGACATTGATCCCTCTGCCATGGGCGAAGCCTACCGCAATGAGTACCGCCTGCTGATTGCACAGGCGTTCCAGAGCGATGGCAATCTTCAGCGGGCGCGGGAACGGCTGGCGCTTCTGCGTGAGGCAGACCCCGCCCGTTCGCTGGCAATGCAAGCCCAGCAACTGGTGGGCGAAGGTGCCTCTCCTGCCGATGCCCGCGCGCTGGCTCTGCTGGCGGCGGCGTTGACCAACCCGCAGGGCATCGCTTTCACCCCTCAGCCCTCGCCCACCCTTCCTCCGGGAGAGGAAGCCCAGACCACCCGGGAAGTGGGACAGGCGATCTTCACCCCCACGCCGCCACTGCCCACCCGCACCCCCGTGCCCACCTTCACCCCGCGTCCCACAGCAACGCCCATGCGTGCGCTGGATGCTCCCTTTGTGCTCGAGAGCCGTCAGGACGTATGCGATGGTTCTCTGCCTGCCGGACGGCTCGTCATCGAGGTCTTCGACCGCGACGGCAATCCCATGGCGGGTGTGCCGGTGCAGGTGGTGTGGGGACAAAACCAGACTTCACTGTTCTATACCGGTCTGGCGCCGGAAATCAGCCCCGGTTATGCCGATTTTCAGATGGAAGCGGGCGTGGTGTACACCTTACGGGTGGGTGCGGTCAGTGATACGCTCAATGACCTTTCCGTTCCTGCCTGTGGCGGTGGAGTGCGCGTCGTCTTCCGTGAAGGGCGCTAGAAAATCTTCTTTCCACACTCTGGACGACTCGGCAGGCTGATCCTGCGAGGCGCCCGGCGGTTTACCCCAGACGGAATTGCTTCTCATACAGTGTGCGGTACAGACCCGGCTGAGCAATCAACTCGCCGTGCGTGCCGCGCTGGACGATTTCCCCGTCCTGAATCACCAGAATCAGGTCGGCGTTGTGGATGGTGGACAGGCGGTGAGCGATGATCAGCGCGGTGCGCCCTTCCATCAGGCGCTCCAGCGCTTCCTGAATCAGCGCCTCGCTGACGGTGTCAATGTTGGCGGTGGCTTCGTCCAGAATGAGGATGCGCGGATTGGTGAGAATGGCGCGGGCGATGCAAATCAACTGGCGCTGTCCCACTGAGAGGTTGGCGGCGTTTTCCAGCACCGGCGTCTGGTAGCCCTCGGGCAGGTTGAGGATGAATTCGTGGGCATTTGCCAGCCGCGCCGCCTGTTCTACCTCGGCATCGCTGGCATCGGGCTTGCCAAAGCGGATGTTCTCGGCAATCGTCCCGGCAAAGAGGAACGAATCCTGCGGCACAATGCCAATTTGTCGGCGCAGACTGTCCTGCCGCACCCGCCGCACATCTATGCCGTCAATCAACACGGCGCCTTCGGTGACCTCGTAGAAGCGCGCCGTCAGGTTGGCAATGGTGGTCTTGCCCGCACCGGTCGGTCCCACCAGCGCCACCCGCTGACCGGGCTGGATGTGCAGGTTGACGCGGTGCAGGACTTCGGGCGTATCCGGACGGTAGCGGAAAGAGACATCCTGAAAGAGGATCTCGCCGCGGATGGGCGGCATTTCGACGGCGTCGGGAGCGTCGCGCACGTCGGGCTGAGTGTCCAGCAGATGGAGCACCTGCTCACCACCTGCCATGGCGGCTTGCAGGGTGGTGTACAGGCGCGCCAGTTCCTGAATGGGCTGGAAGAAGCGCGAAACGTAAGAAAGGAACGCCACCAGCAACCCCACGGTGACCGTCCCGTCCAGCGCCATCTGTCCGCCAAACCACAGCACCACCGCCGTTGCCAGAGTGCTGAGGAACTCGATGGCGGGCATGTAGAGGAACGAGAGCGACATGGCGCTGATGTTGGCGTCACGGTTGGCAACATTGACCTCGCGGAAGCGTTCCTGGGTGGCTTCCTCGCGGGCAAAGGCTTGAATCACCCGCATGCCGGCGATTTCTTCCGCCAGATTGCCCACCACTGCCGCCACCCGCGTGCGGGTTTCGCGGAAGGCAGACTGCGCCGCGCGGGCAAACCAGCGCGTTGCCAGCACCATCAACGGCAGAACCAGAAATGCCAGCAGTGCCAGGCGGGCGTTCATCGAAACCATGATGACGATGATGCCGGTCAGGATGAACAGGTCGCTGAAGAAGGCAATCCAGCCCTGCGAAAGCAGTTCGTTGATTACCGCCACATCGTTCATCACCCGCGAGACGGTCACCCCGACGATGTGGGTGTCGTGGTAACTCAGCGAGAGTTCCTGCAAATGGCGGAAGAGGCGGGCGCGCAGGTCACCCAGCACTCGCTGACCCACACGGGAGAGCAGGTACTGCTGTCCGGCTGAGGTGATGTACAGTCCCACATACGCCGCGCCGGTGAGCAGAGCCACCTGTCCCAGCCCCTGAGCGTTTCCCGAGGCAATGTGCACGTCAATGGCAATCTTGAGCAGGTAGGGAATCCACAGGGTCAAACCGGTAGCGCCCAGCATGGCGATGAACGCTACCAGCAGGATGCGCCAGTAGGGCTTGAGGAATGCCAGCAGGCGCACCACCACGCGGGGATTGAAGGCTTCGCCCTTGCGTTCGCCCGCCGCGCCGAAGGTGTCCAGCAGTGCGCCGGGACCCATCCCCATGCCTGTGCCGCCGCCGATGCCGAATCCCATGCTCAAGCCTTCCTTTCGTGGGTGGGTTTCAACTGCCGCCGGTAGATTTCCGCGTACAACGGCGAAGACGTCAGCAATTCCTCATGTTTGCCGCGCGCCACGATGCGTCCCCTGTCCAGCACCAGAATCTGGTCGGCGCGCATCACCGTGCTGAGCCGGTGGGCAATCACAAAGGTGGTGCGCCCCTGCATCAGCCGGTCGAGGGCTTGCTGGATGGCGAGTTCGGTCTCCGAATCCACGCTGGAAGTGGCGTCATCCAGAACCAGCAGGCGCGGATTGGTGAGAATGGCGCGGGCAATGGCAATGCGCTGTTTCTGCCCGCCGGAGAGGGTGATGCCGCGTTCGCCTACCAGCGTATCGTAACCGCGCGGCATCTGCATGATGAACTCGTGCGCCTGTGCGGCTTTAGCGGCTTCCACAATCTCCTCTTCGCTGGCATCGTCGCGCCCAAAGGCAATGTTCTCGCGGATGGTGGCGGCAAACAGGGTGGTTTCCTGCAGGACAATGCCGATTTGACTGCGCAGGGAACGCAGGGAGACACTGCGGATGTCCACCCCGTCAATGGTGATCTGTCCCTCGGTGGGGTCGTAAAAGCGTGGGATGAGATGAATGATGGTGGACTTGCCGGAGCCGGTCGGTCCCACCAGCGCCACAATTTCGCCGGGACGGGCTTCCAGAGAGATATCTTTGAGCACCTCGCGGCGTTTGCCATAGGAAAAACTGACCTTTTCGAAGCGTACATACCCCTGGAAGGGCGGCATGGCGGGCGCGCCGGGGGTTTCCTGCACCTCAGGGATGGCATCCAGAATCTCGAACACGCGCTCTGCCGCCGCGCCTGCCATGGCAATGGCAGGGATGAACATGCCCAGCAGGCGCATGGGGTTGAGCAACTGCCCCAGATAGGTGGTGAACGCCACCAGGGCGCCCAGAGTCAGTTCGCCGCGGATGACCATACTCCCGCCGTACCACAGAATGAACACCGAAGCCAGATTTGCCATCAACTGAAGCATGGATGTGCCGGTTGCCTGCACCCGTGAGGACTGGCGGGTGAGTTCGTACCATTTCTCATTTTCCCGCTCAAAGTCCTGAATTTCGCGCTCTTCCTGAGCAAAGGCTTTCACCACCCGCGCCCCGCGCAGGTTTTGCTCCACCCGCGTGGTCAGCACCGACAACTGCTTTTGAATCTGTGCCGAAAGAGGGCGGTAGCGCACGCCAAAATCAATGGCGCGCCATGCCAGCAGAGGCATGACCGCAATGGCAACCAGCGCCAGCGATGGGTTCATGAACAGCAGGATGATTGCCGTGCCCAGCATCATCACCACCGCGTCAATGATGCGCAGGGTGGCTCTGCCCGTTAAAAAGCGGATGCGATCCACATCCTGAATGGCGCGGGAGAGGATATCGCCTGCCTGACTGCGGTCGTGGTAGGAAAAGGACAGGACGGTGAGTTTTTTCTGGATTTCGGCGCGCAGGTCGGCGGCAACATTCTGTGAAGCCGTCTCGCTCCAGCGCCCCTGCAAAAAGGTGAACACCCCCCGCACCAGCGAAAGCCCCAGCAAACCCAGCACGCTCCAGCGCAGGAGGGGCAGGTTCCCGGCGCGAATACCCTGGTCAATGATGGTGCGAATCAACTGCGGGGTGACCAGATTGAGCAGGGTGATGCCCAGCATGCACAGGTAGGCGCCCAGCGAAAGATACCAGTAAGGGCGCAGGTACCCGTAGCAACGCCAGAACACTCCCGGACTTCCGCCGGTGCGTTCGCGTTTTAACTGAGCACGGAGCAGTTCAAGTGTGGTCATGGCGCAAAGACTCACCACTCCCGGCATAACCGGCGGGAGCCATTGGGAGGATCACATGTCAGGGCAGAGGGGAGCGTTTAACCACGCGCCGCCGGGACTGCCGGGCAGGGTCGAATGCAGGTAAAGGCGCCACCGGCACGGGAAAGGCGAACTTTCAGGGGTAAGTATAGCACAAAATTCACCATGTCTCCCAGTGCACGCGGTCTTCGCGGAAGCGCGTCTGGGGCGGTTTTTCCTCATCCGGGTAGCCCACCAGAATCACATTGAGCGGTACGGCAAAGGGAGGAATGTTCATGACCTTCTGAACGGCTTCTACCCGCGCACGGATGGGATACACCCCCACCCACACTGTGCCCAGCCCCAGCCCTGCCGCGGCAAGCAGAAGATTCTCGGTAGCGGCGGAACAGTCCTGCACCCAGTAGGAGCCGTCTGGTTCGGTTTGAGCCAGGTCGAGCCTGCCGCACACCACAATCGCCGCCGGGCAGGGGTATTTGCCGTAGGGCAGAACGTCCTGAAGCGCCGCCAGCCGCTCTGGCTGTGTGACGACGATGAAATCCCAGGGCTGTTTGTTCACCGCCGAGGGCGCCGCCATGGCAGCGCGCAAGAGGTCCAGCAGGGTTTCACGGGGAATCGGGTCGGGTTTGTACTTGCGAATACTGCGACGCTGATAGATGTGTTCCAGAATGTTGCCCATAGCCTTCCTCTTCAAGATGAAATTGTCAGGGGGAGCGCTCGAGATACGCCGTGCGTCCATCGCTGGACAGGTGCACAAAGCCGTCCGGCGGGGCAGAGATGGCTTGGAAACCCGCCTGCCGCCACAACTCCCCGACCATATTCGAGTTTACCACAATCAAATCGTTTTGCAGGTCTTCCGGGTGGAAGATTTGCGCCGGGGAAATTTCCCCCGTCAGCACAAGGCTCACCCGTTCGTGTTGAATCCGCAGCAGGCAGGCGCCCTCGAGGGTGGCGGGGAGCACTTCCAGACGGAAAGTGCCCTGCCGGAGCGTTGTGCCAGCGCTCCACATCTGCAGGCTCGTACCTGCCTCTCTCAGGCGGGACTCCAGGGTGCGGGCGGTTCGCCCGGCAGGCAATCCCCCGCACAGTGCCACCTGACGAACGGGAAACCGCTCCAGCGCGTCCAGCCCGCCCTGCACCTCGCCGGTAGTGGGGTTTGCCAGAATCCACCCTGCCAGCGGCGGGGTGAATGGCGGAAGCACTCTCCCCAGAAAGGCTTGCGTTTCGCGTGCCTGTCCCAAGCCGTTGATCCACAGCGCCTCGCCCTGCGGGGTTTGGAGGAATACCAGAGCATTGCCCTGCTGAACGGTCATCCACAGATGCAGTCTGCCGTCCCCGCCTGTCAGTGCCTGCCGCCACAGAACGGCGGCAACCCCGAACAGTCCCAGCAGAATCCAGACGGGACGCAGAGAAGCGGCAAGGCGCGGCGCCCCCATCTGACGCAGGGCAACTGCGCCAAACCACAGGTAAAACAGGCACACCGCCCACAGCGGTGGAGCGGGCACGGCAAACTCGCCCAGCGGCAGGCGCGCTGTCAGCGCTACCCCGTTGAGCGTGTAGGAAGCCAGCGTCCATGCCGGAAATGCCAGCACTTTACCCGGCAGTTCCCATATCAGTCCCAGGGCGACCGATGCCTCACCGAACAGCAGGAGCGGAGCCTGAGCGGGCAAAATCAGCGGGTTTGCCAGCAGGGCGCTCAGCGAAAGCCTGCCGAAATGACTGAGGATGACCGGCAGGGTGGCAATCTGTGCTGCCAGCGTGAAGAGGAAATACTCGCCCAGCGCCTCTGCCACCGCCGGAGCCAGCCGGGCAGGCAGAAGACGCGCCGCCGCGCGCCTTGCCCAGCCTTCCATGCGGCTGGCGTAGAGCAGTAACCCCAGCGTTGCCGCAAAAGACAGTTGAAAACCCACGTCCCACAGCAGATGAGGGTTGAACAGGCTCATCCCTGCGGTGGCAAAGAGCAGGGCGTTCAACCCACCGGTGGAGCGGCGAATGGAGTGGGCAATCAATGCCAGGGCACTCATCAGCGCGGCGCGGGTGACCGGCGCTTCGGCGCCTACCAGTAGCGTGTACAGCGCCATGGCAATCAGCGCTGCCAGCAGAGCACCCCATTCGGAGAACATCCGCCGGAACAGGCTGAAGAACACCCCCGCCAGCACCGCCATGTTAAACCCCGAAATGGCGATGATGTGGCTGGTTCCGGTAGCGCGGAAAGCATCCTGCACCCCGGCGGGCAGAGCATCGTCCCAGCCCAGCAAAATCCCGCTGATCAGGGCTGATTCCGGAGCGGGGTAGAGGCGTTGAATCAGGTGGTAAGCGCTCCGCCGCAGAGAATCCAGAGCGCGCAAGAGCGGCGAACCGCTCCAGCCGGGCAGGACGGTCACACGGGGGTAGTTGATCTCCGCATACACGCCCTGACGTGCCAGGTATTGGCGGTATGAGAAACTGCCGCTGTCGGCGGGGGAGCGCAGTTCCCCGTTCAGGCGCAGGCGGTCGCCGTACCGGAATGTCTGTCCGGAGGGCAGAACTACCAGCACCGTCCCGCGCGCCGTTTGCGGGGGGGCTCCGGGTGGGTTCAGCCGTTCTACCCGCAGATACAGGCGGTTGGAAGGGCTGTCGGGCTGGGGGGCTCTGGCAACCCATCCGACAATTTCCAGAGAGCCGGAGTTTTTGTAAAAGGCGGCGTCGAGCGGGGTGAGGGGCGTTTGTGCCAGCGCATAGCGGGCAAACCCTGCCAGCAAAGCAAGGACAAGTACCAGCGGCGCCACCCGCAGAAAAGACTGTCGTTTAAGGACAAACCTCAGCGCAGGCGCACGCCGCAAGCCCAGTCCCAGCAGGCTCAGCGCGGCGGCGCTTCCCAGCGCCGCCCAGCCCCAGACTATCCCTGCATGGGTTCCATCTGCCAGCAGGATGCCCAGAAGGAAGGCAAGGCTGAGCCACAGCAGGGGCATGGACGTTTATCTGCGGCGGAAGGCGTGAGCCGTTTCAATGGCGATGCGCAGGTTCTCCCACGGCGTTTCAGAGGGTACGGTGCAGTCCGCACCCAGCATGAAGCGTTCGGGGGCATTCTGACATACGGCTTTCACCGCGGCGCGAATTTCCTCCGGCGTGCCGTGGGCAATCACCCCGTGGCGGTTCATGCCTCCCAGAATGGGGCGCCGGAAGATCTCCCAGGCTTCGGCAGGGGTGAGGGTGCGGTGGGTCAGTTCCATCCCCAGGCTGACCACCTGACCGGGGTAGTCCACAAAGGGCTCTACCCGCTCGTAGGGCAGGTGGTAGTCGCAAATGTGCAGGATGTTGAAGGGGGTCAGGCGGTTGATCTCGTCCATCAGCAGGCGGTCGAAGGGACGGATGACCTCATCGAACAGCGCCGGATGGGAGAAGCGCCCGGCTTCGCCGCCCTGCGTGGAGGCGTAAAATCCGTCCAGCCCGAGTGCGGCGCAGGCGCGCACAAACTCCAGCAGACTTTCGGTGATGATGTGCAAGCCTTTCTTCACTGCCTCGGGGTCTTCCTCGATGTGACGGGAGAGAGCGCGATCACTGCCGAGGGTGTGCCCGGCGCACATGAAGGGGGAGTACAGCGTCAGCACCACCACGGCTTCGGGCTTTGCCGCCTGCACCAGGCCTTTGACCACTGCCAGAGGCTCGGCGTAAAAGTCGAGGTCGTAAAAGGGCATTTTTGCCCAGTCGGCGGGGCGCTGGATGAAGGGTAACTGCGGGAAGACGTGTTCGTACTGAATCTTGACCAGATCCATGCCGGTGGCGCGGAAAAATTCCAGATGCTTCTGCACGGCGGCTTCCCCGCGGTGAAAGGCGGGGTCAAAATGCAGGAAAAACGCCGCAGGGATGTACGGGGGCGTTTGATTCTCATCCAGCAGGCTGAAGAGGACATCGCGTTTGTTCATGGGTTACCTCACATAAAAATCGTTACGGGCGCGGTGGGAAAAAGCGAACAGTGTCTCGAAGAGGATGGGCGCGGGTTGAACCGTGCCGGTGTATCCGCCGGTGGTGACGTGCATGTGCAGGTGTGGGAAGGTGTGCGCCATGGAGTTGCCCACCCGTCCCAGCGGTGCGCCCGCGGCGACAATCTCCCCTTTCTGCACGGTGATGGAGTGAGCGCGCAAATTTGCCAGCGTCACGTAGAACTGCGCGCACCTCAGGACGATGAAATTGCCCACCGACGAGCCGGAATCGCCAAAGGGCTGAACGTCGGCGATGCTGTCCTCAAGAGCCACTACCTCACCCAAACAGGGGCTGTACACCTGCTCGTCATAGGTGTGGTACCGGTGCAGGTCGCGCGGCAGGATACCCCGGCTCATCGCACCGCCGGCAGAGAGTTTGACCAGATCCACGCCGTAAGCCGCGGCGGGATTGCCGCCGGTTTGCCTGCCCAGCCAGTCGCGGATGGCATTGTTCATTCCCCATCCGTCCAGCCCATTGCCGCCGTTGATGAATACATGCCAGCCACCTTTCAGGGGTGGGAGGGCGACCATGGATGGACCGGCGCTTTCGGGATAGCGGTAAGATTGCAGGGCTCTGGCATTCAGAAAGGCGAGCGGCGCCACCAGCACCAGCAGGATCATGATCAGTGCCCGGCTCCGTCTTTCCTGCGGGATGAGAGGCTGGCGACGGCTGGCGAGAATCACGCGCGCCATCACCGCCAGGGCAAGCAGGAAGGGCAAAGCGCGCAGATAGTAATTCACCACCGCCCACGGGGCTGTACTGGCAAAGTACAGGTTGAGTAGCAGCGTGTCGAGGGCAAGTAGAGAAGCGGACAGTTTATCCGCTGGTGGCTTGAGGATTGCCCGGACGCCCGGCGGAATACATATCAACGCCCAGACGACAACGGGGACGGGGGTATCCCACGGCATGGCACGGTTCCTTTCTCGTTCAAATGCCCGAAAACATCCTTCCAGAAGCGGCGGGCTTCTGCTCCTTCAATTATAGACTCGATCATGCCATGTTTTCTCCACGCGCGGGGGATTACGGGACAAATTCATCTTGATTCTTGCCATTATTGTCCATACAATAAAATTATGACCGCTTTAGCCGATATTCTCGACCGTTTGACCGCTCCGGGAGAACTGTACCAGCCGGAGCCGGACGGCGCGGTGCGCTGTGTGGCGTGTGCTCACCGCTGTCTGATTAAACCCGGCAGGCGCGGCATCTGTCAGGTGCGTTTCAACCGCGAAGGCGAACTGCGCGTACCCTGGGGATATGTGGCGGCGCTTCAGGTGGACCCCATTGAGAAGAAACCCTTCTCGCACTTCCTGCCCGGCACCGACGCCCTGACCTTTGGTATGCTGGGTTGTGACTTTCACTGCCCTTACTGCCAGAACTGGGTCACTTCTCAGGCTTTGCGCGATCCTCTCTCCGACTCCAGCATTGGCTACATCGAGGAAATCACCCCTGAACAGATGGTGCAGATTGCCGTCTCCCATCGCTGTGCCTCGATTGTTTCCTCTTATAACGAGCCGCTCATCACTTCCGAGTGGTCGGTGAGTATCTTCAAACTGGCAAAGCAAGCCGGACTGGCGTGCGCTTACGTTTCCAACGGCAACGCCACCCCGGAAGCGCTGGACTACCTTGCCCCTTATCTGGATGCCTACAAAGTGGATTTGAAGTGCATGCGCGATCAGAATTACCGCAAACTGGGCGGCGTGCTTCAGCATGTGCTGGATACCATTCAAATGGCGCATCAGCGCAATCTGTGGGTGGAGGTGGTGACCCTGCTGGTGCCGGGCTTCAACGACAGCACTGAGGAACTCTGGGATGCGGCGCGTTTTCTGGTCTCAGTATCGCCGGATATTCCCTGGCACATCACCGCCTACCATCCCGATTACAAAATGGATGCCCCGCCCACTACCGCGCAGATGCTCCGCACCGCCGCAGAAATCGGACAGGAAGCAGGCTTGCGCTATGTGTATGCCGGAAACCTGCCCGGCAGGGTGGGTAGTCTGGAAGACACGCACTGTCCGCACTGTCAGCGCGCGTTGATTCGCCGCCGCGGGTATGTGATTCTGGAGTACGCCATCACTGCCGACGGCAAATGCCCCGACTGCGGTACGCCCATCGCCGGGCGCTGGCACACCAGCCCGCAAGCCGTCCGTCTGCACGGACCGGGCTTCCCCAAACCGGTGCGTTTCTAACCCCCCGTTGTGCTTTTCTCTGCGGAGCCGCTTTTCCTGACGGGAAAGCGCTCGAGGGCAAAGGATGACCCGCGAAGGGCATCCTTGTTTTTTTCACATTTTCTACACATTCTCTTCTCCATCTCTTCACTTCTCTGGGTTATCCTTCAATGCAGATGACCCTTGAGAACCAGGGTCAACGATGAAAAATTTTTTGGAGGAAACCAATGTTTAAGAAGATATGGGTACTTTTGACCTTTTCGGTGGCAATGCTTGCAGGGTGTGCCCCGGTGCTTTCGGCTTCAGCCATGCCGGTTGTACAGCAGTCTGTGGAAGAAGTTTCACAGGCAGAAGAGGTGGCTTCTCAGACGCCGGTTGAGATTCCGGCAAACGTTCCCGCAGTCACCCCGAAAGCAACCGTCTCGGGTGTCTCTGATAGCCTGCTTACCTCCGCAGAACAGGAAGCGCTCCTGTACATGCGTGAGGAAGAAAAACTGGCGCACGATGTGTACATCACGCTGTACTCCCTCTGGCAACTTCCCCTGTTCAACAACATTGCCAGCAGTGAACAGACGCATACCCAGATGGTGAAATCCTTGCTGGATCGCTATGGCATTGCCGATCCCGCCTCTGCAGAAGTCGGAGTGTTTACCAACGCTGATCTACAGCAGTTGTACGACACCCTGATCGAACAGGGAAGCCAATCTCTGGGTGATGCTCTCAAGGTTGGTGCGTTAATTGAAGAAGTGGATATTCAGGATCTGGATCAGGCGCTGGCAACAGTTCAGCAGGCGGATATCCGCTTAGCCTTTGAGAACCTCAAAGCAGGTTCCGAAAATCACCTGCGCGCCTTTACCTCCACGCTTCAGCAGCAGACGGGCGAAGTGTATCAGCCGCAGGTGCTGAGCGCCGAAACTGTGAACGCCATTCTCAACAGCGCCTCAACAAATGGCATGTCTGATATGGGGAACGGCAGGGGGTATCGCGGCGGACGCCCGTAATCCCTCCCGGAAGATCCTGAAGAGCCATCTTTCTTCCTGTAGAAGGAATGAGAACCTCCCCGACAGCAGTTAAGCCTGGCGGGGAGGTTGTTTGATTCCGGGCAGAAGGAGCCTTTTTTTCTGAAAGAAGCCCTTTTAGAGGGAACAGTCAGTGGTGTATGGTGAGCCTGCCGTGCTGTCCCTCGAAGCCCTCTACGGAGACAGCGCGGTTATACCGCCAGTTCGCCCTCCATGACGAAGTGGGTCAGTTCCTCTACCGAGAGACCGCGTAATCCCAGGTTCTCCACCGTTCTGCCGCGCCGCCAGTAGTCGGTGTTGTGTACGATGCACGCCAGGCGGATGATGCTGTCCATGCCGCGCACCGAGACGCCGTACTGCATCCCCAGTGAGGCAATTGGCACCAGACTCATGGGCACATCCTCGAAGATGTAGCGGTGGTTGAGCGTGGTGGGGGCTTTGATGCCGTAGTAGCCCGGCTGGTTGTGGATGGCTTCGCGCAGGTCATTGCCTACAGCATCATATGCCATTTTCAGCCACTCCAGCGCGCTGCGGGCGCGGATACCCAGCGACGCCGCCACGGTAATGCGTTCGCGATCGAGCGCTTCCAGGACGCGCGCCACCGAGGGCGTCACCCCGTCAATGTAGAACTGGTAATCGCCGTGCGTGGCTTCAATCCACCCGGCATTGAGCAGGGTCAGGGCGGGGTGGAAAATTGCTCCCATATTGTTCAAGCCAGTTTGCAGGACGTTGCCGCCATCTATGAACTGCGGATAGACGATATTGATCAGTTCCAGCGCCTCGCGGGTGCGTCTGGCGGGGAGCGCCGCCAGCGGCACGGCTTCTTTGATGCGGAAGATGCGCGCCTGCGCCGGTCCGTCGGAGCGCGAGGCGTAGATGAAGGTCTCCGCTTCAGCAACAATGACATCTGCCTGACACCCCGAGCGCCGCATCACCATGGTGAATTCAATGGCGCCGCAGGTGCGACCCGGGTGCAGGACGACCACCTGTCCATCCTGTAGATAAGGCGCGGCGGCGCGGGCAATATCGGCGTGCGCCGAGGACGGCACCACCACCATGATGAGTTGTGACCCTTTCAGGGCTTCCTCCATGTTGGAGGTGGCGCATTCCAGTTTGCCAAAGCCCCGTGGACCGAACTCCTGGCTTTCCAGATCAATGCCCCCGCGTTGTTGAATGGCGTAGATGCGCTCTGCGGTGCGGTTATACAGTTTGACGCGGTGCCCCATCAGGGCTAAATGCGCTGCCATGGCTTTCCCCCCGTGTCCGGCGCCGATGACAGTAATCGAAAGTGTCTGGGTCATGTGTGCCTCCCTGAACGAAATACAATCAATGAAAATGAACGGGCAAAAGGATTTTTCCGGAGAACAAACATCCTATTCACGAACAGCAGACAGCGCCTGATCCACGCGCTCCCGTTCGCTGATGGGCTTGCCCTGCTCATCCACGGCAAGGCATTTGCCCTCGACGATGCGGGTGTTCACCCTGCCGGGAGCAAAGTGGTTGTTGCGCAGATGCGGCGCATCCAGAATGCCCACTGCCACTGCCTTTGCCAGGGTGGGCGCATGCACCAGCGGATCGGGCACGCCTGCGGGCGCCAGCGCGCGGATGGCGTCCAGAGTAATTTCCAGATCTGCCAGCAGTTCTTCCTTACGCGCCTGCACGCGCGGGTCGGCGCTCATATCGGGCGCGCCGGCAATGGCATTCTCGATGGCTTTGCGGGCAATCTTGCTGGCTTCGATGACATCCTCCGCCGTGGCGGCATGATGCGCTTCAGTATGCCCGACGATATGCACAATGTGCGGTTTGATTGCCATTTGCAGGTAGATGCTTGCCGCCAGATGCCCGCGCGCAGCCGCCGGGTCAAGCGGGTAACTGAGCAAGCCGGTGCGGGTTTGCCGCCAGATGCGGAAGTCCTCGCTGGCAAGGGTTTCGATGGCTTCCAGCACCGCCAGCATGCGCGCCAGATCCATGGCATCCGAAAGCCCCGGCGGGCTGTTGAACATTAACTGAGCGATGTAGTCGTGTACGCCAAAGGCGCGGGCATTATATGCCGAGAGGTACGCCGAGGCGACAAAGACGGTATCGGGCGCATCGCGCATGCCCCAGTGATGCGGCTCGTTCAGTTCCACGGGGATGTTGCGCGCTCCGTACCATGCCATTACTTCCTGATGCTCGACAATGGAGCCTTCCAGATCCCACGGTCCACGTCCGTCCATCTGATTGAACCAGAAGAGCGGAATGGCGCACCAGGCATTGTGAATGGTCTCCATGTACATCTCCGCCAGGCGGATGAAATCGTCGGTGCCGGAGTAGGTGCGCAGAAGCGGGTAGTTGCCGCGGCGGCTTGCCTGATAGAGGGCGCGGTAATCGTCAGGGGTGCGCACCGGCACGCCGCCGGCACCGCGGCGGCGGGGATCCTGCTTTTCGGGTTTGAAGAAGTTTTCCTGTGCGTCCTGATCCACGCCCAGACTGATCACGTCCAGCGCGCCCACTTCGGCAATCTGCTCGATGCCGCGCAGGGTGTCTTCCATGGTGGGCAAGCCGAAGTGGTGGCGCAGGAGCGGGTAGGGTGCCTTCCAGCGGATGCGCTCCACGGTGGTTTGCGGCGGGATGGGCTGGTTGTTCGGATCGCCGCCCTCGCCGCGCAGGTAGGTCAACACGGCATCGGGGGTCTCACTGCCGTCAAAGATGCGCTCAAAGAAGCCCAGTTTGCGGGCGCGTTCGGCAACCGGCGGGGTACCCGCAAAGGCAAAACGCACCCCGGCGGCGTGCAGATCGTCGGCGGCTTCGGCAAACTGCGCCAGTAACATCTCTCCCGTTTCCGGGGTGAGCCGGTATGAGACGCCGACCAGATCGGCGCCTTCTTTGCGGGCTGCCTCAATGACCTTTTCAATGGGCACGGCGGGCCCGAGAAAGACGGTGCGCCAGCCTGCCAGTTCCGCCAGACGCAGAAAGTTCATCACTCCGGCAACATGGACGCATTCGCCCAGTGCGGCGGCTACAACAGTTTTCATACCATAACCTCCTCTTCGCTCAATCTGGCTGATACCGGTAAGAACCTTTCAGCCATCCTGGGTGGGTGTTGGAACGTCAGTAGCGGGGGAAATCAAAACCGCTCCAGAAGCACGATTGTGGCGAGATTTACGGGGGATCGGGTATCCAGCGCCAGCGACAGAGCCGGTGCGGGTGCTGGACCATAAAAGGAAAATTCTGCCACACTACCCGTTTAATCACTGGCTTTACCTCATCAGGTAAATCGGGATATTCGACATTGACCGGCTGGCTGGGGGTGCAGGCAGGAACACACCGGTTATATCAGATACAGGGTGATTCTATTGTACCTGATTTTTTGCCGTTAATTGGTGCCGTCAAATTCGCTGGCAGTGACTTGACCGGGCTGGTTGATGCCCTCGCGGCGCAGGACCTTCCACACTGTGAGCAAAAGAATCTTCACGTCCAGCCACAGCGACCAGTGATCCACATACCACACATCCAGACGGAATTTTTCCTGCCAGGTGAGGGCGTTGCGTCCGTTGATCTGCGCCCAGCCGGTGATGCCCGGCAGGACGTCATGGCGGCGCATCTGTTCGGGCGTGTACAGCGGCAGGTATTTCACCAGCAGGGGGCGCGGTCCCACCAGACTCATCTCGCCGCGCAGAACGTTGATCAGTTCGGGCAGTTCATCCAGACTGGTCGCGCGCAGAAAGCGCCCTAACGCCGTCAGGCGGTGTTCATCCGGCAGGGGGGTGCCGTCGGGCGCATGGGCTTCCCGCATGGTGCGGAACTTGTAGAGGGTGAAAATGCGTCCTCTGTAACCCGGGCGCGGCTGGCGAAACAGCACGGGCTTGCCCAGTCCCAGCCGCACCGCCAGCGCGGTGAGAAGCAGAAGCGGAGAAAGCACAATCAGCGCCAGCGACGCCACAATCAGGTCGAAGAGGCGTTTGGAAAGAGGCACTCCCTGTGGAAAAAGCGGCATGGGTTGGGAAATCCTGTCGTCAAACCGGGCGGCAGATTCCGCCTTTTTCTATATTATAATATGCCCGACATCTGAACTCTGAGGTTTCATCATGTTGTTGAACATTACCATCACCTACTGCGCTGTCTGACGCTATACCGATCGCGCTGTCGGTCTGGCAGCAGAATTGTTGAAGACCTACGAACCCGAAATTGAACGGCTGACGCTCATCCCCTCGGATGGCGGACGTTTCGAGGTTGAGGTAAACGGGACGCTCCTGTACTCTAAAAAAGCCACCGGTCGCCATGCCGAACCCGGCGAGGTGTCAGCCGCGGTTCGAACCTTCTTGGAGAAAGGACAGATATGAGCAAAAAAGGACGTGTTTTCTCGGGCGCGCGCCCAACCGGACGCCAGCATCTGGGCAACTATCTGGGAGCGATTAAAAATTATGTGGCGCTCCAGAAGGATTACGACTGCATTTACTGCATTGTGGATTTACATGCCCTCACCACGCTTGAGACCACCCGCGATCTCAAGCAAAACACTTTTGAGATGGCGCTGGACTGGCTGGCGGCGGGCATTGATCCGCGCGAGAGCATCGTCTTCATCCAGTCTCATGTCCCGCAGGTGACTGAGTTAAGCCTCATTCTCTCCATGGTCTCTCCGCTGGGCAAACTCACCGATCTGCCCACCTTCAAAGAGAAGGTGCGCATGCAACCCAATAATGTCAACCTGGGGCTGGTATCTTACCCGGTGCTGATGACCGCTGATATCGTCCTGTACGAGACGGACATCGTGCCGGTGGGTATTGACCAGGCTTCACACATTGAGTTTGCCCGCGAGACGGTGCGTTCCTTCCATTACCGCTACAACACCACTGTGCTGAAAGAGCCGGAAATCAAACTGACCGAAGTGCCCAAGGTGCTGGGCACCGATGGACAGCAGAAGATGAGCAAGAGCCTCAACAATCACATCGAACTGGCGCTCACTCCCGAGGAGACCACCAAAGTGGTCATGACCATGGTGACCGACCCGGCTCGCCAGCGCCGCACCGACCCCGGCAACCCCGACGTGTGCAACGTCTTTTCCATGCACAGGGTCTTCTCCAGCCCGGAAGAGGTGGAGATGATCAACACCGAGTGCCGCCGCGCGGGCATTGGCTGTGTGGATTGCAAGAAACGCTTTGCCGCCAACCTCAACACTGCCCTGGCGCCCTTCCGCGAGAAACGCGCCGCGCTGGCACAAAACCCCGATGAAATCTGGGACATCCTGCACGATGGCGCCAGCCGCGCCCGCGTCATCGCTGAACAGACTATGGTGAAGGTGCGCGAGGCAGTGGGACTGCCATAAATCCGTTTGGGAGGGTGAAAGCATGACAGAAAGTCCGGCACCCAGCCATTTTATCAAAGAAGCCATTGAAGAAGATTTACGCAGCGGGCGCTTTACCTACGTGCGCACCCGCTTCCCCCCGGAACCCAATGGCTACCTGCACATCGGGCACGCCAAAGCCATCTGCATTGACTTCGGCATGGCAGAAGCCTTTGGCGGTGAGTGCAACCTGCGCTTTGACGACACCAACCCCACCAAGGAAGATACCGAGTACGTCGAAGCCATTAAAGAAGATATCCGCTGGCTCGGCTTTGACTGGGGCGACCGCGAGTACTATGCCTCAGATTACTTTGAGCAACTGTACGAGTGGGCGGTTGAACTGATCAAGAAAGGGCTGGCGTACGTGGACGACCTCAGCCCGGAAGAGATCCGCGAATACCGCGGTACGCTCACCGAGCCGGGGCGCGAAAGCCCTTACCGCAACCGCTCAGTTGAGGAAAACCTGGATCTCTTCCGCCGCATGCGCGACGGTGAATTCCCCGAGGGCTCGCGCACCCTGCGCGCCAAGATTGACATGGCGTCGGGCAATATTAACCTGCGCGACCCGGTGATGTACCGCATCCTGCACACCCCGCATCACCGCACTGGCGACCGGTGGCACATTTACCCCATGTACGACTTTGCCCACGGGCAGAGCGACTCGATTGAGGGCATTACCCATTCCCTGTGTGATCTTGCCTACGAGGATCACCGCCCGCTGTACGACTGGTTCCTCGACGCGCTGGGCATTTTCCACCCCCGACAGATCGAGTTTGCCCGCCTGAATCTCTCTTACACCATTTTGAGCAAGCGCTACCTGAAACAGATGGTGGAAAAAGGCGTGGTGCGCGGCTGGGACGATCCGCGCATGCCAACCCTGCGCGGCATGCGGCGGCGCGGCTATCCGCCCGAAGCCATCCGGGATTTCATTGACCGCATTGGCGTGTCCAAGAACGAATCGCTGGTGGATGTGGCGCTTCTGGAACACTGCGTGCGTGAGAACCTCAATAAGACCGCCCTGCGGGTAATGGGTGTGCTGGATCCGCTTAAGGTGGTTATCACCAACTACCCCGAAGGGCAGGTGGAGTACCTCGAAGCGGTCAACAATCCCGAAGATCCCTCGGCAGGCACGCGGCAAATCCCCTTCTCACGGGAACTGTACATCGAGCGCGAGGATTTCCGCGAAGTGCCACCGCCCAAGTACTACCGTCTGGCGCCGGGGCGCGAGGTGCGCCTGCGCTACGGCTACTTCATCAAGTGTGAGGAAGTGGTCAAAGACGAACAGGGAAATGTGGTAGAACTGCACTGCACCTATGACCCTGCCACGCGCGGCGGTTACGCCCCCGATGGACGCAAGGTGCAGGGTACCCTTCACTGGGTCTCGGCGGCGCATGCGGTGGATGCCGAGGTGCGCTGGTATGACCGCCTCTTCACCCATCCCACTCCCGATGATGTGGAAGAGGGCAAGTCCTTCCTGGATTACCTCAACCCGGACTCGCTGAAGATCATCACCGGCTGTAAGGTTGAGCCTTCGCTGGCAAATGCGCCGGTTGGCGCACGCTACCAGTTTGAGCGCAAGGGCTACTTCTGCGTGGATCCCGACTCCACGCCCGGCAAGCCGGTGTTCAACCTCACCGTGGAACTGCGCGACGCCTGGAGCAAGATCGAGCAGTCGCTGAAGAAGTAAAAAAAACTCCCGCAGGGATTTGAACTGCGGGAGTTTTTTGTTTTATTCTACCGGGAAGCGCACATCCACCGTCATACCCCAGCGGAGGCGTTCGTCGCTCTCCAGCAAACGTACGCGCACACGGTACACCACATCGCCGCCGCGCTCCAGCGGGTAGAGGGCAATGCGTTCCACCTCGCCCTTCAGCGTCACCTCAGGCAGGGCGTCGGGGGTAATCTCTACCGTCTGCCCAACCTTCACCCTCACCACGTCTTTTTCGTTCAGATCCACCGTCTCGGCGTACCAGGTGGAGAAATCTGCCACCACCAGCGCGGTGGTGTTGGGGAAGACCATCTCGCCTGCCGAGATGCGTACCTCGGTCACCACGCCGTCAAAGGGGGCGCGAAGGGTCAGCCGATCCAGCGCCGCCTGCGCCGAGCGCACCTGCGCCTGCGCCGCCGTCAGGCGGGCTTGCGCCAGCGCCAGATCGTCGGGGTCGGGTTTGCCTTCGGTGCGTTGTTCGTAGGTGCGGCGGGCGTCCTCAAGACGTTCCTTTGCCAGCGCAAACGCGGCGCGGGCGTTTTCCAGTTCGTTGATCAGGCGGTCGCGCTTGCGCACGGCTTCATCGTAGCGGCGCTGAGCGTCATCCACTTTGTCCTGGGCATTTTTACGGGTGGCGTTATCCTCGCTCAGGTTGAGGTACTTGTCCAGTTCCTCTCTGGCATCCTTTAATTCTTTCTCCCGATCGGCAACTTCTTTTCTGGCATCGTCAATGCGATCCTGAGTGTCATCGGTGTCAATTTTGTCGAGGGCTTCCCAGGCATCCAGATAGGCACGTTCTGCTTCCAGCAAAGCGGTGTGTGCCTGTTCGGAGGTCAGGCGGGCTTTCTCGTTCAGGGTATCCAGTGCCTGCCGGGCGGCAAGTTCTTCCGCTTTTGCCGCCGCCAGGGCTGCCTCGGTTTGCTCCACGTCGCTCAGGCGTGCCAGTACGTCACCTTTCCTGACCGTGTCGCCCTCCTTGACCAGCACCTCGGCAACCGTGCCGCTGGTCTGGAAGAATACGCTGGCGCTGTCATTGGGCGCCAGTTTGGCTTCAGCCACCACACCGCCATTTTCTTTCACTGTGGGGATGGGGGTAGGTTGCGGGGTGGCTTGCGTCCACGGCAGGGCGGAGCACCCTGCCAGATACAGGATGAGCACTGCGCTCAAAATGCTCTTTTTCCACGACATACACAGCCTCCTTGGGGATGCGTTATTCATACGAAAGGACTTCCCGAATGGTCAGCCGCGCCGCCGACCGTGCGGGGACGGCGCTGGCGATGACCGAAAGCACCAGAACCACGCCCAGCCACAGCACCACACTCATCGGAGTAAAGGTGAGCGTGGATGGGGCTTCAAACAGGGCGTAACTGATGGAATCGGCGAGGATTTTGCTGATGGGCAGGGCGGAAATCACGCTCAACACCCAGGAGATCAACCCGATGAGCATGCCCTCACCCAGAACGATGTTCAGCACATGGCGGTCATCCGCGCCGATAGCGCGCATGACGCCAATTTCGCGGGTGCGTTCCAGTACGTTCATGCTCATGGTGCCCATTAAGCCGATACTGCCCACCGCGGCGATGAGGGTTGAAATCAACAACAGCACAGCGGTGAGGATGTTCAAACCGTTGGCGGAAATCTCCTTGAGTTGTAAGCCGGCAGTCACCTCATCCACGCGGTACCCGCGCGCTTCCAGCAGTTGTTCCACCCGCCTGCCAAAGGCTTTTTGCTCTTCCAGCGTCAGATTGGGATGGGTGGAAAGCACGCGCACATTGGTAAAGCGCCCACCCAGGGGAATTTCCGTACTGAGGGCTTCGCCGTTGGCGTAGGTGAGGAAACCTGCGCTCTTGCCCACCAGTTGGAAGATACCCACCACTGTCCAGTCGCGCTCGCGGTCGTTAATGCGCAGGCGGATGGTGTCTCCCGGCTTCAGGTCGGGGAACAGGTCGAGGAAGCGCTCGCTGACGGCAATGGCGTAGCGGTCGCCCGGTTGAATCCAGCGCCCGCTGAGCAGAATGGGACGCACCATCTCACTGCCCTCAGGTGGCGCAATCACGGTGATGCTTTCGCCGGTGCCGTTGGGCAGGCGCACTTCGGCGCTGGTGCCGTTCCAGCCTTCCACAGCCGCCACATCGGGCAGGGTCATCAGGTCGTTGCGCACCTCGCTCAGGCGGTAAGGCTGGTGAAAGGTGATGCTGACATCTGCCAGGAAGTAGTACCGCAGGCGCTCAATGTAGTTCTGCAGGGAAACGCGCGTGTTCAACGTGGCGATGAAAATCGCTCCGCCCAGCGTCAGGGTGATGAGGGTGAGAATCAGGCGCAGGCGTTTACGGAAGGTGTTGCGCAGTGAGATGAGCAGGGGGCGCGAAAGTCCGCGAATCTGTTGCAGGCGGCGCATCAGCCGTCCCTCGCGGAGCGCCGCGCTTTGCGGCGAGATGCCGCTGAGGGCTTCCCGCACGCTGATGCTGGCGGCGTGCAGGATGGGGGTGACGCCCGCCATGGCGGGCACTGCCAGCGCCAGAATGCCCATCCACAGGCGCGTTTCGGGCAGGAGTTGCGGCTCTGCCATCGGGGTGTTGATGCCGCTGTGGAGCAGGTTGAGAAGCACCCCGGTCATCCAGCGGGTGGGCGCCAGCGAGATGGCATAGGCAATCAAACCGTACAGTTCGATCAGGCTCAGGTACAGCAGGGCAATCTGCCCGCTGGTAGCACCGACCGATTTCATCACCCCGATTTGCTGAACCTGCTGTGCCAGCAGGGCTTGCAGGGTGTTGGTGATGAGGAATCCGCTCAGGAACAGCACCAGCAGACTGAGCAGGATGAGGATGCTGGAGAGGGCTTCGGTGTAGTTGCTGTTGGGATGGTCGTGGCGTCCATTGACGGCGTAACTGACCACCACATGCCCGTTTTGCTCCAGTTCGTCGGCAACCTGCCGTCCCAGCAGGCGTAGGAAGTCGAGGTTGTCGGCATCGCGACTGGCGGTGACGTACACCCGATTGATAAAAGGCGAAATTTCCAGCCACTCCAGCGTCTCCCAGGTGGTGAAGGCTTGCGCAGGTGCGAGGAAGAAGCCGCCATCGGAGCGCGAGGCGCCAATGGTCTGATCCTGCACAATGGCGCTCACGGGGATGCGGCGTATCCTGCCGGAGGACAACTGGACTTCCACAGTGCCATCGGGGAAAATGGCTAACTCCTTCGCCTTATACTGGTCAATGGCAAAGGTACGCTCGGCGGGCGGAAAACTGCCTTCCATCACCAGCACCTGATTGATGTGTTTCTCCGCGTAATCGGGCGGGGCAATCACGGTCAGGCGCACCCAGTCTCCCTCGTTGTTGCGGACGCGCAGGGTGGCAGTACGCACCCCTTCCGCCTGTGCCACGCCATCCATATGACGCAGGGGTTCCAGATCCACTTCCTGCAGGGGAGAGGTTTGCAGGATGACGTTGGCGGGGTTGATGGCGGCATAATTGTTTGCCATCAACTGAGCGGCTTGCAGGCGGGTGTTGTTGATGGAGCCCATGGCGAACAGCCCCACCGCAATGGAGAGAATGACCAGCACCGAACGGGTGGGGTTGCCGATGAAGTCGGAGAGAATCTTCTGCCAGCGGGGGGGAATCATACTCGCTTCTCCGTCGGGATAAGGGATGCGCGCGCACCGCTTTGAGCCAGCCAGGATTCCCATGCCTCAGCGGGGATTTCCAGCCAGGCGCTGTCTTCGAGGGCTTGCAGGCGCAGGGGGAGATGCGCGGCAATTTCCTGCGCGGTGAGTGCCTGCGCAGGGTGCAGTTCCATCCACAGCGTCTCACCGCGGCGAGCGGGCTTCCACAGCGCCAGTTTGCCCTGCGTCAGCACCAGCAAACCCGGGGCGTAGGGGGGCAGGGTGAGGCTTTCACCCCGGACGAGGGGGCGCGGGCGGGCAAGGTGCGTCAACTGAAGCATCTGGGGATGGGAAAGACGGGGGAAGGCGCGCGCGATCATCGGATGGATGATTTCGCCATCTGAGAGCAGGATGGTGCGCTGCGTGCGCCTGACCAGCGCCGGGTCGTGGGTGACGATGACCACCGTCTTGCCGCGCGCCACCAGTTCATCAAATAATGCCAGCACGCCTTCAGCGGTGCGTTCATCGAGGTTGCCGGTGGGTTCATCGGCAACGATGAGCGGCGGGTCGTTTGCCAGTGCGCGGGCAATGGCTGCCGCCTGTTGTTGTCCGCCGGAGACCGCGCCCGGGAGTTTGTTCACCATATCGCCCAGCCCCACCTGTTCCAGCAGGGCGCGGGCGCGTCCCTCCCGTTCGGCGGCGGGGTAACGGTTGCAGAAATCCATGGGAAGCATGACATTTTCCAGCAGGGAGAGCATGGGCAGTAACTGGAAGAACTGAAAGACGATGCCGATGGTCACCCCTCGCCATGCCGCCAGTTGACTCTCCGAGAGGCGGTGCGGTTGTGTGCCTGCCACCGTCACCGTGCCTGAGGTGGGATGGTCAATGCCGGTGATCATGTTGAGCAGGGTGGATTTGCCGCTTCCCGATTTGCCCACAATGCTGACGTACTCGCCGGGCTGAATATCGAGGTGAATGTGTTTGAGCACCGCCACCTCTCCGCCCGGGGCGGGGAAGGTCTTGACCACATCCTGCAGGGAAATGTAGGGAGCGTCAGCCGCGTTCATGGGACAGGTGTCCTTTCTTCCACGGGGCAGGCATGCACCAGTCCGCCTTCCAGACGGAAACAACGCGACGCCAGCGGCATTAAACTCAGGTCGTGGGTGACCATCAGGATGGTCTTGCCCTGCCGCGCCAGATTGAGGAAAATCTCCAGAATGGTGGCGGCGGTGACGGAATCCAGCCTGCCGGTGGGTTCGTCGGCAATGATGAGCGGCGGGTCGTTTGCCAGCGCGCGGGCAATGGCAACCCGCTGTTGCTGTCCGCCGGAGATGGCAGAAGGCAGTTTGTGGGCGTGTTCTTCCAGTTCCACCATGCGCAGCAGTTCCAGCGCCCGCTGAGGACTGCGCCGCGGATGGTACAGTCCGCACACATCCATGGGGAGCATGACGTTGTGCAGCAGGCTGAGGGTGGGCATGAGGTAAAAAGACTGATAGACGATGCCCACATTGCGTCCGCGCCAGCGCGCGCGCTGATTTTCGTTGAGACGGTGCACGTTGACGCCGTCAAACCACACCTCGCCGGAGGTGAGCGGGTCAATCCCGGCAATCATGTTGATGAGGGTGGTCTTGCCCGATCCCGATTTGCCGTAAATGAGCACGAACTCTCCGGCGTTTACCTCCAGATCAATGCCTTTAAGCACTTCCAGCGGCTGATTGCCGGAAAGGTAAGTCTTGCGCACCTGCTTCAACGTGAGGATAGGTCTGGTATTCATCATGAACACTGAGTATAATAATGAACAGAATGTTTATGATTATAAAATCAAAAGCCGGGCTGTCAAGGAAAGAGGGTGTACAAGCCGGGTAAGAACAGACAGATGAAAGGATGCACAACGGGATGACCGAAACCCAAAGCGCTCTTCCGCGTCAGGACAGGCGCATCTCGCGCACCCGCCGCCAGTTGCGCGAAGCCCTGATGGCGCTCATCCTCGAAAAGGGCTACGATGCCGTCACGGTTGAGGACATTACCGCCCGCGCGGATGTGGGGCGCACCACCTTTTACCTGCATTACCGCGACAAGGAACACCTCTTTCTGGAAAGCATTACCCAGATTGCCGATGAACTTGCCGCGCAGATGGTTGCCCTGTTTCCGCAGGCGCTCTCGGAAGACCAGATGGGGGATCATGCCATGCGTCCCATCCTGCTGGTGTTTCGGCACGCCGCCGAAAATGCTGACCTGTACCGCGCCATGATGCGCGGGGAGGGCGGGCTGATTGCCACCAACCGCCTGCGCGAACTCACCGCGGGCTATGCGCTCCAGTTTATGGAATTGTTCCTCAGGGGAGCCCGGACGGCGCTTCCGCTGGAGGTTGTTGCCAGTTACTTTGCCGCCAGTCTGCTGGGCACGTTGACCTGGTGGCTGGAAGCCGGGATGCCCTACCCGCCGGACGAGATGGCGGTCATGTTCCGTCGGCTTGCCATGCGCGGCGTGTGGGAAGCCCTGGGGGGCGCTCCGCCGCCCTCTGCCCTGGAGACCCGGTAAGCGGATTTTTCTGTTTGCCTTCTCCCTTGCAATCCTGTCATTTTGCGAATCTGTAAGATCCTGTGGCCTTTAACCAGGGTAATATGGATTTAAATCTCTCAAAAGGAATACTGGAAATGGAAGCAACATGGGATGAACAGGCGCAGGGCATTTATAAACGCTGGCTGGATCACCTCTTTGACGGAGTGTACGTGGTGAACTTACAGCAACGCATCGTGTACTGGAATACCGCCGCTGAGGAACTGACCGGTTTTCCGGCGGAGCAGGTATGCGGTAAGCGGTGTTCCGATAACATTCTCGAACATGTGGATTTTTCCGGAAAAGCCCTGTGTAAAGCAGGTTGTCCTCTTCACGCCACCCTGCAAGACGGCGAGCGCCGGGAAGCGCTGGTCTTCCTGCATCACCGCGATGGT
This sequence comes from Anaerolinea thermophila, assembly GCF_020723905.1. Taxonomy (GTDB): domain Bacteria; phylum Chloroflexota; class Anaerolineae; order Anaerolineales; family Anaerolineaceae; genus Anaerolinea; species Anaerolinea thermophila_A. The sequence continues at coordinate 2,851 of NZ_DYHZ01000011.1, read as the reverse complement.
CACCGGCTGCCAGTGCACATTCGCGTTTCCCCCATACGAGATGAAGAAGGCAGGATCATGGGCGCCATTGAGGTCTTCAGCGACCACTCCCAGCATTTGACCCTTGCCCGGGAACTGGAATACTTCAAACAGGAAAGTATGCTTGATCCGCTGTTGCGCATTGGCAACCGTCGCTACGCTGAGATGATCTTTCAGGTGCGGCAGTATGAGTACGGCATCAGTCGAATACCCTTTGGGGTGCTGATGATGGATCTGGATTCGTTCAAACGCGTCAATGACGAACTCGGTCACAATGTGGGTGATCAGGTACTGAAGATGACGGCGCAAACCATCGTCCGTGTTCTGCGCGGGACGGATGCACTCTTTCGCTGGGGCGGGGATGAGTTTCTGGCTTTTCTTCCCGGAATTTCCCTGGAGGGATTGGTGGTAGTTTCCGAGCGCATCCGCGTCATGGTGGAAAACAGTTTCCTGACGGTGGAGGGAAAACGCGTCCAGACTGCCATTTCCATTGGCGCCACCCTTGCCCGTCCGGATGACACCCTGGAGAGCCTGGTGGAACGCGCCGATGCCCTTCTGTACCAGAGTAAGCGGGCAGGGGGCAATCGGTGCACCATAGACGAACACCTGCCTGATACGGGAGGTTAAAGAAGGATAAAAAAAACCAGGGCTTTCTTAAAGTAGCCCCAAGGGTAGAAAAAAAGACCTTTCTCGTGTAATCTTTTGTTGCTCAAACAAAAAAACATACACAGAGGAAGGTCAAGATGGAGTCTACCACAAAACAGGGTTTTGTTTTCGATGCAGGCAGTTTGTATGCATATTTTCAAACCCTAAAAGATAGCCGTAAGCCCAAAGGGCTGCGCTATCGTCTGGCGGGTGCGTGCCGAAAATTCATCGGAAAAGGGAAATCCGCTGGCGTGCATGGGCAGGCGGCGGATGCCTTGCAGGTGCGGGTTTTCCCAGTCGGGCGGAAGGAGTTGGGTCATGGGGAACTAAACCTCAGAGGGAATATCGGAAGGCGTTTACCATCGCCAAAACTGTCCAATTATAAAAGCAAAGCTGGTCTTATCGTGATGTAGCAATTATAATTTCGAAAAAAACACTGCCTGCATAATTTTCCTATTTATCATGGATTTTATAACCATTTTCCGCTCCAGATTATTTTTTATCATCAGGAAGAATTGGATGATATGGTTTTTTGCGGCTGCCATTTTGTTCGCAATAGCGGGCGACTTTGCAAAAATCATGACATCCCTTGACCATAATGAACACATGTACATCACTGCCGGGGTACTGGTTTCCCAAAATAAAGTCCTTTACAGAGATTTTGCGTACTTGCAAATGCCATACCTGCCACTCCTGTATGGAGGATTGTATCAGCTGCTGGGGATCACCTCCTATTATTTACTGTGGGGAAAACTGGTCAGTTTTTTGGCTTTGATATCTTCCGCCTCGGTACTATTTTTGATCGCCCGTCATGCTTGGGGAGAACCAACCATAGCGATTGGTTTGGCTGCGCTTTTCCTGTTGAACATGAGCATTGTCCACCCGGCTCGAGAGGCATCCAATTACATTATTCCGGTTTTTCTTTCATTTCTGGCGGTTTATTCCTTTGAAATTGCTCAACGCAATCCCACACGCAAATGGTTGCTTATGGCCATCACCGGTTTGATGTCAGCCTTAGCCGTCGGGGTCAAGTTGACCTATGCCCCCATTCTTATCCCCTTTATGGCGGTGATTATACTTTTTCCCCTTTACAGTAAGGAATCATTTCTGGCAGGTATTACTCACCAATTCTTACCTTTCCTTGCCGGGTTATTGATTGGATTTCTGCCAATGGCAGGGTTTATTGTGCAAGATCCGGCTGGGTTTATGTTCAACAACCTGGGTTATCACACCATCAATACTCAATGGCGTATCTTGACCGGCTACACAGACAACATGTCGTTGCCTTCAAAGTTCGTTTTTGCCGGCGAAACCTTTTTGAAAGCCGAAAATCTGACGCTCCTTTTCGGCATCCTGTTTGGGGCAGGTCTAACGATCCTCAATTTTCGGCAAGCAAAGCAATTTTCAACAGGAGGAGTATTGGCGTTATTCTTATTTCTTTCCGGCTTGATCTCCGCTCTCGCTCCAACACCTTCTTTTTATCAATACTATGCTGTTCCCATCAGTTTTCTTTTCATTCTATTCATTTATTTATGGGCTGTAAATTTGGACAAAACATTTCTCTCTCGGCGAATGATACTCACCATCCTGGTGCTATCTTCCCTCCTGTTTCAGGGTTCATCGCTGCTTGATTCGATTTCAAAATTGAGGCACAGGCATAACTGGACTCCACTGCACGTACGGGACGTTTCTATCAAAGTGCGGGAAGTGCTACAGGAAAATCAACTTCAGGCCAACGGTAAGGTGGCCACGCTTTCGCCTCTGTTCGCAGTAGAGGCCGGCCTTCCCATTTATCCCGAATTGGCAAGCGGGCCATTTTTATATCGTGTGGGCGATTTGCTGAACGCCGAACAAAGAAATTATTTTGTCGGCACTTCACCTGCCACAATTCACGATCTTTTTGAAAAAGCTCCCCCTGCTGCAATTTTAACCGGTTTTGAGGGGAAACTGGATCAGCCGTTGGTTGAATTTGCCCTGGCGAAGGGTTACAAAAAAATTGACCTGTCGAATTTTGAAGGAAAACTGTATCTGTATCAGGCGGCAACAACCAATCCTTAAACCCAGCGGCCTGTTGCTGCTGCTGCAGGTCTGGAACAAGAGTCGGAGAGACTACTTGTAACTGTCCTAAATCTGGTAACTGTCCCAAAGCTGGTGGGATTTGAAAAAAGAGCAAGCCCGGAGTAATATG
>NZ_DYHZ01000008.1 GCF_020723905.1 Anaerolinea thermophila | reverse complement strand
CATATTACTCCGGGCTTGCTCTTTTTTCAAATCCCACCAGCTTTGGGACAGTTACGACTCTCCTCCCTGTTGTTCCAGCAAACGAAACACCAGCATCCCCAGCGCAATCTTAACCACTGAGGCAGGGTGAATCATTTCATCAGAATGCCATTCAAAAAGCACTTCACCCTCGACCTCCTTGACCATGACATGCCAGTTTGCACCATCATCCAGCATCAAAACCAGTGATTGATCGGAGAACTGAGGAGAGGGAGGAGATGATGGGGATGGCAATAAGGGTGGGACAGGGGTTTTGGTTGCTGTAACCCGCTGAGGTTTAAAATTCAACGTTGGAGAAGCGGTAGGAGCAGGAAGCGTCTCGATAGCCCGGATTTCCTGTCTGGGCACAGAGGACATCGAAGGCAAAACCGAGAAAGGCAGGTTACACCCAGCATTGATGAGCAGAATACCGAGTAGAAGTGTCAGCAAGGCTTTCCTGCAATTTCTCATGAAAAAGATTATAAAGCGTTATAATCCTTGCCGTGGTAAACTTCTGGAAACGTTTTCTGTTTGCAGGCATCCTGATGGGATGGATCTGCACATTCCTGTTGAGCGCCTGTGCTCCGCTCGAAAACAGCCAGGCACAGTCCTTCTCAGATTCCGCGAACCTGCCTGGACAGCCTGTAGACGCGCCACAGGACACCCCTACTCCCATGCCAACCCGGCCCGTTTATCAACCGGGGGAACTGGTGGATTATGTGGCGCAAACCGGCGATACACTACCGGCAATTGCAGCACATTTTAACACCACTGTCAAAGAAATCCTGGAAGCCAATCCTTTCATTCCAGCCGATGCCACCACCATGCCACCGGGTATGCCCATGAAAATCCCCATTTACTATCAACCCCTGTGGGGAAGTCCATACCAGATTCTTCCGGACAGTCACTTTGTCAATGGACCTGCGCTGATCGGTTTTGACACTCAGAAATTTGTCCTTCTTCAGCCTGGCTGGCTGCGTTTTTACAGCGAGTATGTCGCCGATCGTGAAAGAAGCGGCGCAGAAATTGTCGAATACGTGGCAAATAACTACTCCATCAGTCCCAGAGTACTGCTCGCCATTCTGGAATATCAGTTAGGCGCTTTAACCAATCCCAGAATGCCCGAAGGTCTAGATGCGTATCCGCTGGGAGAAGAGGATATTTCCTATCGAGGACTTTACCGGCAACTGGCATGGACAGCCAATTTTCTCAATCAGCAGTATTACACCTGGCGGCAGCGCCGTCTGGAGATTACCCTGCCGGATGGACAACTGGAGCGCCCGGATCCCTGGCAAAATGCAGCCACGGTGGCTTTACAGGTTTATTTTGCCCGCCGGCTAACAATCGAGGGTTATCGAATTGCCATTTCTTCCGAAGGGTTTGCCCGAACCTATCAACAGTTGTTTGGAGATCCCTGGACAAGCGAGCCTCACATTCCGGGTAGTTTGCGTCAGCCCGAACTGAGCCTTCCATTTGGCGCAGGTAAATCCTGGTCATTTACGGGCGGTCCTCATACCGCCTGGGGAGAAGGCGAACCCTTTGCCGCGCTGGACTTTGCTCCCCCTTCTGTGGTTGGCGGATGCTCGGATACCGAAGAATTTGCTACCGCGGTTGCCAGCGGGAAAATTGTGCGCACCGGGACGGGAATCGCTGTACTGGACCTGGATGGAGACGGCGACGAACGCACCGGCTGGGTGATCTTTTACCTGCACATAGCCTCAGACGGTAAAGCGCCGCTGGGAAGCGAACTGCAAGCGGGTGACCCGATTGGAAAACCTTCCTGCGAAGGCGGAAGGGCTACCGGAACGCATGTTCACATTGCCCGCAAATTTAACGGTGAGTGGATTCCCGCCGATGGGGTTATCCCATTCAATCTGGAGGGATGGATTGCCCGCAATGGCGCGGCGCCTTACGAAGGCTGGTTGACCAGACAAAACCGGTCTGTGAAAGCCTGTGTCTGCTCAGATCAGGCAAGTCAAATTCAAGCACAAACCCGTTAAACCTGAACCAAAGGAGTATTCATCAACATGGCTCTTCATCGTCCTCGTGGTATGACTGCCTTCACTCTGGTATGGTTTGGTCAGGTGGTGTCGCTCATGGGGTCTTCCATGAGCGGTTTTGCTTTGACCATCTGGGCATGGAAACTGACCGGTTCTGCTACTGCTTTATCGCTGATGGCGTTCTTCAGTTTTGGTCCCTCCATCCTTTTCAGCCCTTTTGCGGGTGTCCTGGTGGATCGCTGGAACAAGAAACTGGTGATGATGCTGAGCGATCTGGCTGCAGGGCTGGCAACCATTGTTATCCTGATCCTGTACTCACAGGGCATCCTGCAAATCTGGCACATGTATATTGCCGGTGCATTCACCGGTATCTTTCAGTCCTTCCAGTGGCCCGCCTATTCAGCGGCAATCTCCGTGATGATTCCCAAGGAGCACTACAGCCGCGCCTCTGGGATGATGTCACTTGCTGAATGGGGCTCGGGGATACTTTCTCCGGTGATGGCTGGCGCCTTAATTGGTGTTATTGGAGTGAGTGGTATTTTGATCATTGACATCGTCACTTTCATCTTTGCCATTGCCATGCTCCTGTGGATTTTTGTCCCCCCTGTGCCCCGCTCACAGGAGTCCCTGGAAGGACAGGGGTCTATTTTCAAAGAAGCGTTATTCGGCTTCCGTTACATTTTGAACCGACGCAGTTTGCTCTTCCTGCAGTTAGTCTTTTTTTCCGGAAACCTCATGTCTACGCTGGCTGGGGTTCTTACATCTCCTATGATTCTTGCCAGAACGGGGGATAACGCCGCAATCCTTGGACTTGTTCAATCAGTGGGATCTGCCGGAGGGATTGCCGGGAGCATTCTCATATCAATCTGGGGAGGGCCCAAAAAGAAAGTTTACGGCGTGCTGGGCGGTTGGTTCCTGAGTGGATTGCTGGGGGAAATGCTGTACGGATTACGATTCGGTTTACCCGTCTGGATTGCCGCTGCTTTCTTCGCCAGTTTCTTTGGACCCATCATCAACAGCAGTAATCAAGCCATCTGGCAATCCAAAGTTCCCCCTGATCTGCAGGGACGGGTCTTCTCCATCCGTCGGATGATTGCCCAAATTACTGCCCCTCTCGCCATGCTCATTGCCGGTCCACTGGCAGATTTTCTCTTCGAACCCACCATGAAAAGCAACACCTCTCCGTTGTCCACCATTTTTGCCCCTCTAACCGGAACTGGTCCCGGGGCAGGCATGGGGACAATCATCTTCTTGAGTGGCGTGGTGATTTTGGGGGTGGCGATTTCAGGCTGGATGAATCCGCTGGTTCGGGATGTGGAAACCCTCATTCCAGATCACGACACTGTATCCTCACCATCCTGAAAATGCAAAACAGGGCTGTGCCAGTAAACTCACAGCCCTGTTTCTATTGCTTCCTTCTAGCCTTCCAGAATAGTGATCTTATGCTGGATATTTGCTGTTTTTCCCAGCATGGCTTGCGCCGAGCAGTATTTGTTCTCAGAAAGTTCAACAGCCCGTTTGACGGCTTCAGGGTCAATGTTATGCCCGGTCACCACATATTCCAGGGTGATTTCGGTAAACACCTTCGGATGTTCGTTGGCACGTTCCGCGTGGGCTCGGACTTCGAATCCTGTAACCTGTTGACGCTTTTTCTCCAGTATCGAAATTACATCCATGGCAGTGCATCCTGCCAGACCAACCAGAAGCAGTTCCATGGGACGGAAACCGTCATTCTCCCCGCCTACTTCTTGCGCAGCACCAAGGTTAACCGTAAATCCGCTTGATGCCCAACCTTCAAAGGACAACCCGTGTTTCCATGTGGCTTTCGCATCCATACCCGCATCCTCCTCCAAAATACTTAATTCTTTCCAAGTGCCCGCTGAATGTGATCAATCAGCATGTGTTCGGGAGCCGCGCCTACCATGTGCTCAGCGCCAAAATTAATCGTGGTATGGGGAACGCCAGAAACTCCGTACTGGTCAGAGAGTTCAGGAAATTCCATTGCTTCCACCATCTCGGCTTCTACCATAGGGCTTTCCAGCGCCATTTGATGCGCCAGCACTACCGCGCGCGGGCAATATGGACAAGTCGGCGTGACAAACACCTGCAGATGGACTGGCTTGTCCAGCGTCTTCAAGAATTCACGGGTTTCCGGCGACAGTCCCGAATCACGGCGGGAAACAATCAAGATCGAATTGACCAGCGAAGTAAATTCATGCCCGGCCGGAATGCCTTTGTAACGAATCCCATAATCTGTCAGGGTATCGCCGTCTTTTCCCAGTATCACAAAGGTTGGAACCGCATCCACCTTGTATTGCTGTGCCAGTTCCGGGTTCTCATTTAAATTGTACACTTTGAGATCCAGTTTATCGGACAACTCACATACTTCGGTGAGCAACTGGCGGGTTTCCTCACAGTACTGACACACAGATTTATCATCAGACCCAAAGAACAGAATCTGGACAGGTTTCTCCAGCGCCTCAAAGAACTCACGCACCTGTTGTCGAATATTCTCGTCTAACATCTTTTCCATTTTTTCATTCTCCTTTTTTGTCCATACAGGACATCTCATTCTGGTTTATCAGGTGAAACAACCACCTTCTTTGTATCCACACACCGGGCAGGAAAGGTTCAGCATTCCATCGTAATCCAGCACTCCCTGATGACATTTCGGACAAAGCGAACCCGCACCGGTAGCCTTCCCCCTGTACTGATCCTCCAGCGGGATCAGCACAGGCTTAAGGGATTCGTCCTCCCCTTCAGGGGATGAGTTCACATGAACCTCTTCCATGCACAAACAGATAGATGCTCAGTGAGCAAAAAAGTTACAACAGAGAAAGGCACAGATGGGATTAAGGACGTAAATAATCTTCAAGGTTCAGACGCATGTACAGCCGACGTCCCACTTCAGGCGGAAGAGTTTCCTGCTCCTCTTCTTCATGATACAGTTCAATTGTTTTTCGTAAGGTATTGACCACCACCTGACAGTTATGACACTCCAGCAAGTGACGTTCAATCTCGGTGCACAAGTCTTCGCTGAGTTCGCCATCCACATATTCCCCCAGGGAATGCAGTAACCGCTCACATTCTTTCGATTCGGTCATATCCCAACACCTCCATCCGGTGACCATAGTAAGCCGAGAGTTCTTCACGCAATTTCAACCGTGCACGCAATAACCGGGTTTTAACCGCAGTTTCGGAAATCCCCAATGCTTCGGCAGTCTCCCGGACGCTTAAATCCTGTAAATCCCGCAGGACAAAAACCGCGCGCAAAGCCGGCGAAAGTTGTTCAACGGCACGGTTCAAGAAATCCCTGGCTTCAGAACTGAGCAATTCATTCTCAGGCAGGCAGCACCAGTCTACAATATCCCGCGGTTCTTCAATACTTTCTCCGTCTTCCTGACTGGTGGTCTGATCTTCCAGCGAAAAAGCCTCAGGACGCTTTTTTCGTAAAATCATCAGGGCTTCATTCATAGCAATCCGGTACAACCATGTGGAAAGACTGGAACGCTCTTCAAAACCGGGTAAAGCGCGTAAGGCTTTCAGGAATGTTTCCTGAAGCACATCTTCAGCATCCTGGGCATTCCCCAGCATCTTGAGCGCAAGGCGATAAATCCCCGGTGAGTACTGTTCCACCATGCGGGCAAATTCTTCCCGATTTCCCGCTTTCAAGGCTTGCACGGAGAGAGGTTTTTTAACGTTCGGCTCATTCATTTAGATGCAGTTCCTCAAATTTCGTGACCTGTAATCAAAGCAATTGCCAGGTAGGCAAGACATCCAGATCCAGCGGATCTCGCTGTCCGTGAAGCCAGCGATAATATCCAGCCGTTGCAATCATGACAGCATTGTCGGTACACAAGGACAGATCGGGAATATGGACCCGAAATTCGTTTTGCCCCGTGAAGGCAGCACGTAAAGCAAGATTGGCTGAAACTCCTCCGGCTAACAGAATTTCCTGTGCTTTAAACATGCGCGCGGCTTGAAGCGTCTTGGTAAACAGCACATCCACCACCGCGGCTTGAAAACTGGCGGCAAGGTCTTCAACGGGAAGAGGTTGCTGTTTTTCTTCAAATTCTCGCACTACTCTCAGCACCGCAGTCTTCAATCCGCTAAAGGAAAAATTCCAGGTACCATCCAGGCGAGCACGCGGAAAGGAAAAGGCTTCGGGATTGCCGCGCAGGGCCGCATTTTGAATCGAGGGGCCACCGGGATAAGGCAAACCCAACAGACGCGCCACTTTATCGAAGGCTTCGCCGGCCGCATCATCCAGTGTGCCACCCAGACGTTTATATTGCAAATGATCGGTGATTAAGATTAACTCGGTGTGCCCACCCGAGACCAGCAAAGCCACCAGAGGGAACTGCGGCTCTGGATGATCATCATGCTCATCGCGTCGCACCCAGGCGGCATAAAGATGTCCCTCAAGGTGGTTGACTCCAATCAAGGGCAGATTTCCCGCCAGGGCAATCCCTTTGGCAGTGTTCATACCAACCACCAGTGATCCTGCCAGGCCGGGTCCCCGCGTAACTGCCACGGCATCCAGATCTCTCAGACTGAGGTGCGATTTTTGCAGGGCTTCATCTACAACCGCATAAATGGTGCGAATGTGCTGGCGTGAGGCTACCTCAGGGAAGACTCCTCCATACTTTTTGTGCAATTCCGCCTGGGATGCCACCACGTTTGAAAGAGGAATGCGCCCATCCTCGACAACCGCCGCGGCAGTCTCGTCACATGAAGTTTCAATACCCAGCACTCGTACAGGCTGTCTGGAGAGATCTTTTCGTTTGTCCATGCTTTCCGTTAGCCCTTTAACTCCAATACCAGATCCAGCGGGTAATTTGCCAGGGTTTCAACTGTACCATCCTGAGAAAGGTAAAGGGTATTTTCCAGACGAACTCCCATACCCTGCTCAGGATAATACAAACCCGGCTCTATTGTAATCACACTCCCCGGCAAAAGTACATCATCTTCTGGGGCAGCCATCAAACCAGAAAGTGGCTTTTCATGGATATTCAACCCGACGCCATGCCCCAGGCTGTGTACATACCCCACCTCGGTCTGGGGTTGCGTCAACACAGTGGGATGCCCCATGGCTTCAAAAAGTTCACAGGTGCGCCGCTGTAAATCCCGGAAATGCCCATGGATGCGCACCTCCGCCGAAACGGTGTGAAATACCGAAAGCACCTGTTCATAAACCTTCTCTACCGCCTCGGGTGCATGCCCAATACACCACGTCCGGGTGATATCGAAAAAGTACCCTCCGCCTGCCTCGCAGGGGAAGATATCAAAGACAATAGTCTGTCCAGTCTTGATGACATCCTGAGCATTGCCGCTGGAATGTGGTACCCCGGCATCCCTTCCTATAGCGAAAATGGTCCCTTCCGGATTTTCCAGATCGCGTTCTGCCAGCCACAGGTTAATCAACCGTTTAACCCGTCCAACTGTAACAGGCTTACCTTCAGAGTCAACCAGAACATCTCCCCGGACTTTTTGGGAGGTAAGAAAATCTGCCGTGTTGGCAATTACCTCTACCGTTTTTTCTCCCACCCTGCGGATTCGGTCTACTTCTTCCCTGTCCTTGGTCAACATGGCCTGTTGAAGGACCTGATTCTCTACATCTCCCAGGACAGTTAAACCGGGAAGTTCTTTTTGCAAAGCATCAAAGAGCGCAAAGGCAACCCCGGCATCGTACTGACCGTAAAGCATGATGCGCCCCTGAGTCAGGTTTAAGTCCTCCAACATACGTTTCAAGCGTAAAACACTGGCACGGAAGCGATTCTGGTTGGCTTCTTTGAGCAATTCAGCAAAGGGATAATTAGAATAACTGCGGGTAATCAACCCCGTACGGGCTGCCTCATCTCGCTCCATTGGACCGTGAAATAAGACCCCTTTTTCTCCGCGTTTGAGGATCAGATCTCCCTGGGTAATATGGCCACCCCCGGTTAAGTAGACCATTGGTGGGTTATGCATGGCGGGACCGACAACCCAAATTGCATCCAGTTCATGTTCTGCCATGAGGCGGTGGAGATCATTTTTCATGATGTGGCTTCCTTTCGTTTCTGGTTCTGTAGAAGATTGCTTAGATGATGAAGTAACAGCGAGTCCTGTTCGGGTAGCACCGTCCGGGGATCCAACATCACGCGTTCCTCCTCGATTCGCGCAATCACCGGCGGAGTGCACTTTCTCAGAGCGGCAAGGAAAGCGTTCGGTTTTTGCACCGTCAAGGCAAGCACATAAGTGGGCAGGGTTTCTTCCGGAAGACTACCCCCTCCTACCGTCGATAGAGAAGCAAGCACCTCTCCGGATCCAAGAGCCGTCTGCCACGCCAGCGCTCGCTCGCGAAGGCATTCAGGCGTTTGGGCAATCATGCGCCACACAGGAATCGTTTGTTCGGCTTCGCCTTTGAGGTAATGAATCAGTGTGGCGGAAAGCGCAGCAAGGGTGAGTTTATCGGGACGAACTGCCCGCGCCAGAGGATGTTTCTTAATCCGGGCAAGCCATTCTTTGCGCCCTAAAATAATCCCTGCCTGCGGACCTCCCAGCAATTTATCGCCTGAAAAACAGACCACATCTGCACCGGCTGCAAGGGATTCCTGCACCATAGGCTCGTGTGCCAGGCCAAATCTGGCAGTATCCAGAAGGGCACCGGAACCCAGATCGTCCATCAGAGGGAGATTGTGCCGATGTGCCAGTTCAACCAGTTCTTTCAAAGAAGGTTCGGTGGTAAAGCCAATAATACGAAAATTACTGTGATGAGCCCGTAAAACCAGTGAAACGGGGTGAGAATGTAAGGCGTCTTCGTAGTCTTCCAGGCGCACCCGATTGGTGGTGCCAACCTCAATTAACTTTGCACCCGACTGCGCCATGACTTCGGGAACGCGAAAACCGCCCCCAATTTCCACCAGTTGGGTACGGGAAATCAACACCCCACGCCGGCGTGCCAGCGCAGTAAGCACCAGCAAAACGGCGGCGGCGTTGTTGTTCACCACCAGTGCTGCCTCCGCGCCTGTCAGGCGTTGCAGTAACATCTCAGCATGAACACTGCGAGAACCACGTCCACCGCGTGTCAGATCGTATTCCAGTGTGCAATAACCGCTTGCCGTTTCGTTAATTGCCCGAATTGCCTGAGGACTGAGCGGCGCCCTGCCCAGATTGGTGTGCAAAATTACCCCGGTAGCATTGATCACCGGAACCAGGGTAGGAGCCACCCACCGGGCTAACAGAGTTTCTACCTGCTCAAGAAGGAATTCCACATCCAGGGAGACTTTATCGGGCGATTGTACGAGTTGGAGCCGGGTGTCTTCCAAAACAGAACGCACCCCGCTCAGCAAAAGAGAACGTCCAAACCGCTTTTGCAGATCATCTGCTCTGGGGTGTTGCAAGAGAGCATCTACGGAAGGAATATCACGCAGGTGGTTCATCCTCGCCCTGTTCTGGTTGCCAGCGGCTGATCTCATAAATTCTCAATAAAACTTCTACAATGGCAAAACCACAGGCTAACACAAGCGCCAGCAACGGAGTCAGCATACGACCTATCTGTAACCATGCGACCAGACAGCCATAAACCCCCACCCACATGGCTTCGCGTAGAATGACCCCGCTCGTTGCAGGAGGATGGGTGCGAAAACGCAGGTTCAGGAAATACGCCACCGGTAACGCCAGACCGCTCAGCGCACACATGAAAAGATAGAAAAACATCCAGCGGGGGAATAAAGTGGGCAGAGTAGTTACCACAAGTACGGCTAAACCACCCCATCCTAACAACCCGAGCAGAACACTTGCCCAGAGAAAAGAACGAAATGGAGGAAAAGGACGCTGTCCGGTGCTCATATGGTTGATTATAACCTCAATCCTCAGGGCTTGGAGATGCCATCTCAAGCAGACGGCGAATCTCCAGCGGTTCACCACGAGAAGGGTCTCGTTGCAAAGAAAGTGCCTCTTGCAGACAATGCCCCACGCATACACCACATCCCATACAACGCTCTGACAGAATCACTGCATGTCCATTGACCTGAATCGCATCAAACGGGCAAACCTGAGCACATGTTCCACAGGCGATACATCGCTCTTCATCCACAGCGCTCACAAATCCCGAAGAAATCAACATGGGCGTACCTTCTCGCTGGGCTTTCATTGCCCCACAACAGCAGGAACAGCAATTACAGATGGCATAAAAACGCCCCAGCATGGCGTCCTTAAAAAAGGCGTGATGAACGTGCCCCCGTTCATCCTCCTCTTCAAGAATCCTCATTGCCTCTTCTGAAGTAATGCGTCGGGCTCTTTTGGGATGATGCTCCAGCACAAACCGGACAAAAGGCTCTCCCACAATGATGCACACATCCAGTGGAAGGCAATGTTGCGGCTTACCCGCCCGACAGGGGCAATCCAGCACAGCAATGTGATCCGGATTTTCCAGAATTAAATCCTTTGCACGAGAGAACGGGATGACCTGTTCAAGATTCTCCAGATGAATGGGTTGTTTGATGGACACCAGTTGCTTCGCTTCCTGAACTGGCATCACTTTACCATGATAGGTATCTGCAAAACCTGGATTGTTCCCATTTCCGCCCTGCTTCGCCTGAAGTTCAATGATCCGTCCAATCCAACGCAATACAGGGGCTAATTGGCGGGAAAGGGGATGGTCACCTTTGGCTAAAGAAATGTACAGGTAGGGAAAACGCAAATAAATGTATCCATGGATCGCATCAAACAGGGTGAAATTTCTGGTTTTTCTGGCTTCTCTCAAAAAAGCCAGCGTGGAGGGTTTCAAGAGAGGGATTTTCATTTCAGGCCTCCGGCAATTTTTTATTCATTGTATATCTTTCAAGTGAAAAATGGCTCCAAAATTTTTGCGCTTTCTCATCAAATATGGTATGATTGAGCGAAATTAAAAGGGCAATTTTGCCCACTCATCGAGAGAGGTGGAGGGACCGGCCCTGTGAAACCTCGGCAACCGGCAATACAGTCGGTGCCAATTCCGGCAGATGTACCGCAAAACGCGGTCTTCTGGAAGATGAGGCAGTTGGATTGAACCACAAGCCTCTCTTTCCAGGGAGGTTTTTTGTTTCATTTTTTATCTGTGGAGACAGCATGAAGCGCATCTACACCAACCGTCGATACCTGGACTTAATCCAAAAACGCGTGGCCATATTTGATGGTGCTATGGGTACCAGCCTGCAAAAACAGAACCTGACTGCCGAACACTTCGGTGGAGAGAAATATGCAGGTTGTAATGATTATCTGGTGCTTACCTACCCGCAAGCCGTGGAAGCCGTACACCGCTCTTTTCTGGAAGTAGGCGTGGATGTTCTGGAAACTGATACCTTCCGCTCAAACCGATTGACGCTTGCGGAGTATGGATTACAGAACCGTGTGCTGGAGATCAACCGCACCGCCGCCAGCCTGGCGCGCCGTTTAGCCGACGAATATACCCGCAAAACCGGGCAAATGCGCCTGGTAGCCGGTTCTATGGGACCTTCGGGTAAATTGCCTTCCATGAACGACCCTGAGCTTTCCAATGTTACCTTTGACGAACTGGCAGATGTCTTCCGAGAGCAAGCCCGGGGGTTAATCGAAGGCGGGGTGGATCTTCTGCTCATCGAAACGTCGCAGGATATTCTGGAAGTCAAAGCCGCCATTGCCGGCATACAGCAAGCCTTTACCGAAACCGGCATTGTCATTCCTGTGCAGGCACAGGTCACACTGGATACCACCGGTAGAATGCTCTTAGGGACGGATATTGCCGCCGTGTTAGCCATTCTGGAAGGACTGCCAATAGATGCTGTCGGGTTGAACTGCTCCACCGGACCCGATTACATGCGTGAACCCATCCGCTATCTGGCAGAACATGCGCCGGTACCGGTATCCTGTATTCCAAACGCCGGGCTGCCCCTTAACGTGGATGGGCAAGCCGTTTACCCGCTCGAACCCGAACCGTTTGCCAGCGCCCTGTGCGAATATGTGGACAAATTTGGCGTGGGCATTGTAGGCGGCTGTTGCGGCACAACCCCGGAACACCTGCGGAAACTGGTAGAAAAAATCGATACCCACCCGGCTGCGCACCGTCCGGTTTTCAGCCTGCCGCGGCTGGCTTCTGCCACTCAAGCCGTACCCATGGTGCAGGAACCAGCGCCGTTCTTAATCGGCGAGAGGCTCAACACCCAGGGAAGTGCTCGTTTCAAGAAGATGATTCTGGCTGAGGATTTTGAAGGTGCGCTGGAGATTGCCCGTCAACAGGTAGATGCCGGCGCTCATGGACTGGATTTATGTACTGCCCTGACCGAACGTTCGGATGAAGGCGAGTTAATGCGTCGTTTGATTAAAACCCTCGCTCCCACCGTTCGGGTACCCTTTGTCATTGACACCACCGAACCGGATGTCATGGAAATTGCTCTCAAGACCGCTCCGGGGCGATGCCTGCTGAACTCGGTCAATCTGGAAGCCGGAATGGCTAAAGCCACCCGCATTTTGCAACTGGCAAAAACCTACAATGCCGCAGTCATTGCATTGACTATTGACGAACAGGGCATGGCAAAAACGGCTCAGCGAAAACTGGAGATTGCCCGCCGGATCTACCATCTGGCTGTAGATGAAATTGGCTTGCGCCCTCAGGATCTGGTCTTTGACGCGCTGACATTTACCCTCGCCACCGGCGATCCGGAGTTCAACCGTTCAGCCATCGAGACAATGGACGGAATCCGGCTGATTAAAGCCGAACTTCCCGGAGTGCTGACCTCACTGGGGGTCTCGAATGTATCTTTTGGCTTAAAACCTGCCGCCCGTGGAGTACTCAACAGCGTAATGTTGTATCACTGCGTACAGGCAGGACTGGATATGGCAATCGTCAATCCGGCACAGATTACACCCTACCCGGATATTCCTGCCGGGGAACGAGAACTCGCCGAAGACTTAATTTTCAACCGCCGTCCCGATGCGCTTCAGCGATTAATTGAGTACTTCGAAGAACATGGGAAAGAAGAACAGAAAATCACCTCGCAGCAATTGGCTTTAGTGGGGAAATCTGCCGAAGAACGATTGCACTGGCGCATCGTACACCGCCAGAAAGAAGGCGTTGAAGCCGATATTGATGAAATCCTTCAGCGCCCCGGTGAAACCTCTCGTCATGAAACTGCTGTGCGGGTTCTCAACGAGGTACTGTTACCTGCAATGAAAGAAGTCGGCGATCGTTTCGGCGCCGGGGAGTTGATCCTGCCGTTTGTGTTGCAGTCAGCCGAAGTGATGAAAAAAGCCGTTACCCACCTGGAGCAGTATCTGGAAAAGCAAGAAGGCGTCTCTAAAGGCACCCTGGTACTGGCAACCGTTTATGGTGATGTGCATGACATTGGGAAAAACCTGGTCAAGACCATTCTGAGCAACAACGGCTACACGGTGATTGACTTGGGAAAGCAGGTTCCAGCCGAGACCATTATAACCAAAGCGGTTGAAGTCCAGGCGGATGCTATTGGATTGAGCGCACTTCTGGTCAGCACTAGCAAGCAAATGCCGTTAATCGTCAACGAGTTACACCGCCGCGGGCTGAAGTTCCCGGTATTGATAGGCGGAGCGGCAATCAACCGTAATTTTGGCAGAAGAATTTTACAAACCGACGACGGGGCTTTTTACGAGCCGGGAGTTTTTTACTGTAAAGACGCCTTTGAAGGGCTGGCAACAATGGACGCCCTGATGCACCCGGGCACCCGCCTGACCCTCATTCAGCAAATTGTCCGGGAAGCGGAAATCGAACTGGGCAGACGTCCTGCTGGAGAGCGGAACCGTGCCAGAAGTCTTGAACGTTCTGAAGTCCCACCTGCTACACGAATTCCCACAGTGCCATTCTGGGGCGCTAAGGTGGTGCATAGTATGCCACTGGAACTGGTTTTTCAGTACCTTTCTATCAATGAATTATTCCGCCTTTCGTGGGGAGCAAAGAACGCACACGGCGAAGCCTGGAAGCAACTGGAAGCCGAATTCACCGGGCGCCTGGAACGCATGAAGCGAGATGCCCTCAAAGAAGGCTGGTTAAAACCACAAGGGGTCTATGGATACTTTCCGGCACAATCGGAAGGAAATGACCTCATTATCTATGATCCACGCTCGCTGGTTGCCGGAGCCCCCGTTGAACTGATGCGCTTTACCTTCCCGCGTCAACCCGAAGGGGAACGACTCTGTCTGGCGGATTATTATGCGTCGGTTGAGTCAGGAATCATGGATGTGGTTGCGTTTCAAGTGGTGACTGTGGGAGAAAGTGCTACAGAGAAATTTGAACGTCTACAGGAAGAAGGCAATTACACCGAAGCCTACTACGTGCATGGACTGGCGGTACAAACCGCTGAAGCCAGCGCGGCTTACCTGCATGATCACATTCGCCGGGAATTGGGACTGGCAACCGGTCAGGGAAAGCGATACTCGTGGGGATACCCTGCGATTCCGGAACTGGCAGATCATCAAAAGGTATTCCAGTTACTCCCGGCTGAAAGTGCGTTGAAGATGTCCTTAAGTCCTGCATATCAGTTGATTCCCGAACAGTCCACAGCAGCGATTATCGTACATCATCCACAGGCGAAGTACTTCAATGTTGGGGAATCCCGGATAGAACAATTAATGAAGTAAGGTTTGAGAGGGAGTATGAAATTTAAAGAATTATTGAAGGAAAAACGTCCAATTCTTTCGGATGGTGCAATGGGAACATTGCTCCATCAAAGAGGGGTGGATTTCAGTGAGTGTTTTGATGCTTTGAATCTCACCAACCCCGCACTGGTTGCCGATATCCACCGGGCATACATTGATGCAGGTTCTCAAATCATTCAAACCAATACCTTTGGCGCCAACCGGTATAAACTGGCAAAGCACGGTTTGGAGAATCAGGTGGCAGAGATTAACCGCGCCGGAGTGGAACTGGCACGTCGAGTAGTTCTGGCTTCATTCAAGGATATCCTGATTGCAGGGGATGTAGGTCCTCTTGGAGTGCGGCTGGCTCCTTTTGGACGGGTGCAACTGGAACAGGCATACGATGCTTTCCTGGAGCAAATTCAAGCCCTGTCCGATGCCGGGATTGATTTACTGATCATTGAGACCATGACTGACCTTTACGAGGTTCTCGAAGCCATTCGTGCGGCTCGTGATGTGGACCCGGATCTGCCGGTGGTGGCTTCAATGACCTTTACCCGCGACGACCGCACCATGTTAGGAGATTCCCCTGAGAAGGTTGCCCGCAGAATATACGAAGCAGGAGCGGATGTCATTGGCATCAACTGTTCCGGCGGTCCCAATCAGATTTTACGCATCCTCAAACAAATGCGCCAGGCTGTACCAGATGCGGTCTATTCGGTGATGCCCAACGCCGGCTGGCCCGAACAGGTGGGTGGGCGCATCATGTATCCTGCCGCGCCTGAATACTTTGGAGAATATGCGCTGGCATTCTGTGAAACCGGTGCCAGCCTGATTGGAGGATGTTGTGGTACCACTCCCAAACATATTGAAGCCATGGCTCTTGCTCTTCAATCCAATCCTCGTCCCTGCGTAACGGATACCATTCTGATCCTTTCAAACAACCATCAGGAAGTTTCCGCACAGCCCGATCACCCCACTCAACTGGCGCAAAAACTGGCGCAGGGACAATTTGTCATTGCTGTAGAAATGGACCCGCCGCGTGGATTTTCCACTCACAAATTGCTGGCTGGTGCATCCCTGCTGGCGGATGCCGGCGCCGACGTCATTGACGTAGCCGATTCTCCCATGGCAAGGATGAGAATGAGCCCATGGGCGGTTTGCGACCTGATACAGGACAAAATTGGCATCGAAACTGTCCTGCACTTCCCCACCCGGGGGAGAAATCTCTTACGTGTCCAGGGCGACCTGCTGGCAGCGCACGCTCTCGGTATTCGCAATGTGTTTGTGGTTATGGGCGATCCCACCGCCATTGGCGATTATCCAACGGCAATGGACAATTATGACCTTGTCCCTTCCGGTTTGATTCAATTAATCAAACAGGGCTTCAATGCCGGCGTGGATCATTCTGGAGCCGATATCGGGCAGCCCACCTCGTTCTTTGTGGGGTGTGCGCTCAATTTGAACCCTGCAGACCCGGACAACGAAATTAAGAACCTTCGGCGAAAACTTCGCGCCGGTGCCGATTTCATCCTCACCCAGCCGATTTACGAAATGGAACCTGCAAAGGCATTTCTGGAACAGATTGAGGTTGCCCTGGGCGGGCCTCTGCCCATTCCCATGCTGGTTGGCATTTTGCCTCTTGCCAGCAGTCGCCATGCCAACTTCCTGCATCAGGAAGTGCCGGGCATCACCATTCCAGAGGAGATCCGTTTCCGAATGGAGCAAGCCGGAGAAAATGGTGCCCGTGAAGGCATACGCATCGCTATTGAACTGGCAGAACAGATTCACACATTTGCTCAGGGAATTTATATCATGCCGGCTTTCAATCGCTTTGACTATGCCGCTGAAATTATCGAAGCCGTAAGGAGCAAAGAACCTGCCAGCAGATAGTTTCCCGTGCTATACTTTGGGAAAATGATGAGGATGGCAGGATTCTATGCTGCTGACCATTGATATTGGCAATACCAATCTTACCCTTGGGCTTTTCGAGGGAGACCGACTCGGAGCCCACTGGCGTCTTTCCACCGACCACGAACGCATGCCCGATGAGTTTGGTATTCAAATCCTCGGGTTGCTTCAGCATGGAGGGTGTTCCGTTGCCCAACTGGAGGGGGTATGTCTGGCTTCGGTTGTCCCCCCGCTTACCAGCAGAATCATTGAAGCCTGCAAGGCCTACTTAGGGAAACAGCCTCTGGTGGTCGATTCCACCATCAAGACCGGCATTGAAATCTGTTACGATAATCCTCTTTCTGTTGGAGCAGACCGGATTGTGGATGCGGTAGCGGTCAAAGCGCTCTATGGAGGTCCTGCCTGTATTGTTGATTTTGGCACTGCCACCACTTTCGACGCCATCAGTGCAGAGGGGAACTACCTTGGAGGAGCCATTGCCCCGGGCATTGGCATCGCCGCAGAGGCGCTGACACGTCGCACGGCTCAGTTGCCCCGTATCAATATCGAACGTCCACCTTCCGTCATCGGAAAAAACACCATCCACGCCATGCAGTCGGGATTGTTGTTTGGCTACGTGGCGCTGGTAGAAGGGATGATTGCCCGTTTCCGCAAAGAACTTGGGGATGAGATGAAAACCATCGCAACCGGTGGACTGGCGGAAATCATCACCCGGGAAACGGACGTCATTCAGATTGTCAACCCCTGGTTGACCCTGGAAGGACTGCGCATGTTGTGGGAGATGAATCAGAAATGAGCAACCCAATTGCTGGAAAGTCGATTACGCTGGGCGTCACTGGCTCAATTGCGGCGTATAAAGCCGCAGATTTAGCCTCTAAACTGCATCAATCAGGCGCTCAGGTTGATGTTATCCTCACCGAAGCGGCGCTTAAGTTCATCACACCACTGACATTCCAATCGGTCACAGCGCGCAAAGCCTATACGGATGCTGACCTGTGGGGTGGAGAAGGGCATGTAACCCACGTGGCTATTGGACATGCTGCTGATCTTGTGATTGTTGCCCCCGCTTCAGCCAATACCCTTGCCAAACTTGCCCATGGGATTGCCGACAACCTGCTGACCGTGACTGTGCTTGCCTCTACGTGCCCTCTACTGATTGCACCAGCCATGGATGCCGGGATGTTTTCCAATCCGGCTACTCAGAAGAATCTGGAAATTCTCCGCGAACGAGGCACGGTCGTTGTCGGACCCGCGGAAGGACATCTCGCTTCAGGACTGGTCGGTAAAGGACGCATGGTTGAACCCATGGATATCCTTGGGCAGGTGCGGTACCTGCTTTCCCGAACGGGTCCTCTGTCGGGCAAACACGTGGTGGTGACCGCAGGGGGAACCCAGGAACCCATCGATCCCGTGCGCTTTATTACCAACCGATCATCCGGTAAACAGGGGTATGCTATAGCACAGGCAGCGCTGGATTTAGGCGCAGATGTAACCCTCATTACCACTCCCACGGGACTCAACGCCCCCTGCGGTGCGGCAGTGATTCACGTGCGGACCGCAGAGGAAATGCTTCAGGCTGTGTTGACGTACTCCCGCAATGCCGACTTGCTGATCATGTCTGCCGCCGTTGCGGACTTTCGCCCGGCACAAACTGCGGAACAAAAAATTAAAAAGACAGGCAAGGAACTTACCCTGACTCTGATGCCCACCACAGACATTCTGGCAATGGTACATCAGAAACGCCAGCAAAGCGGTTTTCCCCGACACGTCATTGGATTTGCTGCCGAAACGGAAGATTTATTGAACAATGCGCAGAAAAAACTGGTATCCAAAGGGCTGGACATGATTGTTGCCAACAATGTGAGCGCGTTGGATGCAGGGTTTGAAGTCGAAACCAACCGGGTGTCTTTCCTGTTCCCCGACGGCAGAAAAGTGGACTTTCCACTCCAATCCAAGTACGAAGTAGCCGAACGAATCCTGGGGGAGGCGCTTTCTTGGTTATAAAGAGACTGGGCATTCTCTGGGGTCTTTTCTTCCTGCTCATGCTCAGTGGCGTGGGATGTGAGACTACCCCGCCTCAACCGGCAGTATGGTCTGCCGATAACCCGGAAAAAGCTCTGGCACAGGAGATTCCGGAAGTCTTACCCACCCCCCGGCAGGAACAACGCCCTATTCCCACACCAACGCCCATGCCTCTGACTGAACTTCCGGATCTTCCCAACAACATTAATCCACTTACCGGGTTACCCGTCAGCGATATCACCCGTTTAGAGCGGCGTCCGGTGATGGTCAAAATTTCCAATTATCCACGCGCCGGACGTCCTCATATGGGGCTTTCACACGCCGATCTGGTCTTTGAGTACTATATTGGACTGGGGTTCAACCGTTTTCTGGCTGTATTTCTTGGCGATGACGCCCCGCTGGCTGGACCAGTGCGTTCCGGTAGACTGGTAGATGCCCAGCTGGCTGAGTTGTATCAGGGGATCCTGTTTTACGGAAACGCCGATGACCGCACGGATGAAGTTCTGGTACAGGAACTGGGTCCGCGGGCGCTGGCAGAACGCGATATTCCTTCACCACCCAAATATCGCATCGAGGCAGAAATCCCCGAAACGGCTCTGTTCGTTAACACCCGCGAGCTTTCTGAATACTACACCCGTTCAGGCAGAGGAAGCAATGAGCGCCGGGATCTGCGGGGAATGATTTTTAGCGATCAGATCCATCCGGTTAACGAAAAAGCCGACTTCCTTGCCGTTCAGTTCAGCCGGCAGGCGCGTGGAGAATGGCGCTACAACGCCGAAACTGGATTGTACGAACGCTGGATTGAAGCCGGTACCAGCGAAGAAACAATCCCCATGATTCGTCTGGTAGATCGTGAAAACAACAGGCAAATTGCTTTTGCCAATGTGATTTTGCTCTTTGCTACTTACACGGAATACGCCCCCACCCTGCACGACATTGCCCTGTTTGACCAGAACAGTGGAAAACGGGCAATTTTCTTCCGTGATGGTGTCCGCATAGAAGGCACCTGGGTAACTGCCAGTAATGGGCGTCCATTGCAGTTCTTCAATTCTTACGGGCTCCCCATGCATTTGAAGCCGGGTAATTCCTGGATTGTCCTGGTAGGAGAAACCTCGATATTTCGCAACCTGGCACCCGGACAATGGGAACTACGTTTTGATATCCCCTGAGGCAATATGCGCGTGCTGATCATCTCCGACATTCATGCCAATCTGACTGCGCTGGATACTGTTTTAAATGACGTCGGTATAGTGGATGAAGTCTGGTGCCTCGGGGATATTGTCGGTTATGGACCCGACCCGAATGAATGCATCAACCGGATACGCAGTCTCCCCAACCTGGTATGTGTTTTGGGAAACCACGACGCTGCAGTACTGGGATGGATTCCACTGGACGCTTTCCATCAGGATGCCCGGCATGCCATCTACTGGACACGCTCTGTTTTAACGAAAGAAAATCTGGAATGGCTGGCAGAATTACCTGAAAGACGGGTGGTTGGGGATTTTACCCTGGTGCACGGTAGCCCACGCAACCCCATCTGGGAATATTTGCTCGATCCCGTCAGCGCAGCCCAGAATTTTGCTTACTTTGACACCGATTTTTGTCTCATCGGGCACACTCACATTCCTTTGCAGTTTTCTTTTGTTTCGGCGGATTATCCTGCCCGCTGGACACAACCCATGGTCCGAAGACAGATTTCTCTCCGACCTCGCACCATGATTAATCCGGGCTCGGTTGGACAGCCACGCGATCACGATCCCCGTGCGGCTTACGCCATTCTGGAAACGGATGAACGCCTCTGGCTAGCCCGAAGGGTCATTTATGATATCGAGTCGGTACAACGACGTATATTAAATGCTGAATTACCCGCACGGCACGCCACCCGCCTTTCTGATGGATGGTAAAGGGGAACCTTTCAGGGGGATCAGTCGTCAAAGAGACATAGGAGGATAAAATGAAACGCTTCTGGATTGCCCTGCTCACGCTGATTTTATTACTCAGCGCCTGCTCTCCGGCTCGATTGGTAGCACCTGAATCCCAGGAATCCCGGCGGAACGCAGTTCCCGGTGAAATGTCGAAAAGCGCTGCACCTGCCTATGAAGGTGTGGAGAGCGCCAGCCTGATTATGCCCTCCGACCCTTCCACCGATCGTCTGGTGATTCGTAATGCCGACCTGAAAATTGTGGTCGAGGATCCTGTTTCTGCCCTGGATGAAATCACCCGAATGGCGGAAGAGATGGGCGGCTTCGTGGTTCAATCCAATCTCTATAAAACACAGACCGAAGAGGGGATTGAGATTCCTGAAGCCAGCGTGATCATCCGGGTGCCCGCGGAACGCCTGAACGATGCGCTGATGCAAATTAAGAACCTCGTCAAGGATAAGAATACCGATATTTTGAGCGAGAACGTCTCCGGGCAGGACGTGACCAAAGAATACACTGACCTGAAATCGCGCCTGACCAATCTGGAAAACGCAGAAAAACAACTGCAACGCATCATGGAAGAAGCCACCAAGACTGAGGATGTTCTGGCAGTGTACAACCAACTGGTCTCTGTGCGGGAACAAATAGAAGTCCTGAAGGGACAGATTCAATATTACGAAGAATCCGCCGCGCTTTCTATGATTTCCGTAACCCTGCGCGCCAGTGCGGCAGTCAAACCGCTGACTATCGGCAAATGGCAGCCAGTGGGCGTTGCCCGGGATGCCCTGCAAGCCACACTGAATACGCTCAAGTTCCTTGCCAACGCGGCAATCTGGCTTGTGCTCTACGTCATTCCCGTAGCAGTCGTCATTATCCTGCCCGTATGGCTGATCATCCGTGGTTTGCGCCGCCTCTTTCGCCGCAAAACCAAGCCATCACAACAAGATGGATCACTCCAGGGATAAGGTTTCCACATTGAAAATCCATTGGCGACCTTCAGCAGATTGAAGCGTCAGACGGGGAAAATCGGCATGAACAATGCGGATTTTCCCCGCTTTTTCTTGCAGGGGGAGACGCTGATAGGTGCTCACGCCATCCGGTAATTCGGTGGTCAGTACGATGAGTATGCTCTGAGCGGGGTCGCTGGCATCTGCCCCGGCAAGCACAGCCATGCCCTTACCGGCAACGACTCCCTGCCAGTAATTGGAAATGGTGGCATCTTCCGGACGAACCAGACCATCACTGCCTTCATAAATGCCACTGGCTGATTGCCATTCACCCATCAATGAATTCATGGAGTAACGGGGTAAGACGGGAGCCTCTTTGGGTGCCGGAGATGCGGCGCTTTCCAGCACCGCCTGCTGAGCTTTTTGTGCCAGTTCAATTTTTTCGGTCAAATTTTCCCGCATGGTCACATCCAGCGCAGGGTCAAAAAGGCTTTCCTTCATCTGCTGGATGTTCCATGCTTCTCGAATCGGTTGTACCGGTGTAGCACTCACAAAGGATTTACCCGTTTCATCAACAGGGGGCTCTTGCAGCCAGCGGGAAATGAACACGAAACCAGTAAACGCCAGCAACAGGATGATCCCGAGTATCAAAAATAATTTGCGCATACGGTCCTCACCAGCGAATATCGGTTGAATATTTAAGTTCATGTTTGACTCGAGTATCCCCATTCAAAAGGGACTGTAACTGCGTCCAGCCTTCCAGAGGGGTGTTATCCAGGTACTCACAGGTTGGATCGCCTGGTTTATCTTTACAAGCCTGATACTGAGTCAAGACACCTAAGAACTCCACAGGATAGCCATGCGCAGTGTATCCATACACACTCATCAGGTACCACTGCTGGGCATTGACCCCGTTGTTGGAATAAATTTCCGGGACGGGATACACCGGCTTTGACCCCCAGATCACATACCAGACCTGTTCTTTGGTCCAAACACAGGACTTGTTGATATCATAGCACCGGTAAGAGCCACAGGTTGCTCCCGGAGCCGCCAGATAAGGACAACCGGGAATGGCTCCAAAATTTATCATGATGGCTTCGTTCACCGAATCGTAGCCATCCAACCAGTCGCGAGTGCGGGTGTAATCATTCCAGGAAAGTTCAATATCATTGGCTCCTACAGCGCGAACCTGGGCGAACATGTTATTTTCGGTCAGCCATTGATTCACGGCATTGACCATTTGCGCCCATGCCCGTCCGTGGGCATAGTTTACTGCACAATAATCCCCACATCCGTCATATTCATAATTGTTGGTACCAATCCCAACCAGAACGAATGAAGTGGTATCCTCTCCAGTGCACACATAGTAACCTCTGGCGTACCACTTGACGGCTTCTGCAATTTCATCTGTGCTGGCGCGACCGCCTGGATAAAACAGTTTTGTTCCATAGACCATTTTTCCGGAAGCGTTTTGAAAATAGCGTGGTCCGCCAAAATCCAGAATCACCAGGTTTTCCTGTGTACCGGGCAGGGCGAGATCCCGCTTTCCCAGATCACACCCGCGGTTATACATCAGAGTAGGGTCTAAGGATTTAATGTAATAACTGGTAGTGTAAATTTCCGGACCGTACTGATTCTTCATGTTCATCACCACCGGCAGGTACAGGCGGGGTTCGGGGGTACTTTGCTGGGCATGGGAAGGAAAGGTTACCTGAACCATTGCCGGGATCAACAAAATAAGCACAATGAACCATCGAGTCCAAATTCCCATGAGGTGTTTCTCCTTCAGGAACACACAACAAGAGAAAACTTTTTCATCATCATAACATAAAAGAGGGGACGATTTTGAGAAATCCGGGTAAGGAGGATTGCTATAATGAGAATCAGATATGATGGATTTTCACTGGCACCTGCAATGGCTGGAAATTTATATAGCCCTTACGGAACAGCAACCTGTATCTTCATCCAATAGAGGGTTTTCATCTGTCCGTGAAAAACTGCTTCAACTGAAAGAAGGTGATCTGGAAACATTTCTCCAAATCTTCGAGAACACCAATGAGATAGTGCGCATTCATGGGGTGTACACCTTTCTGGCTTTTTTGAAAGAATGTCCTCCGCTCCAACGGATAGGAATTCTGAAAGCCCTTCAAGCCACACCGCCTTCCAGATACCTGCCTGCTTTTCAAGACCTGCAAAGAAGATGGAGAGGGGAAAGCCAACCGGCAAATTCCTCGCAAAAATCGAAAACTCCCTTTTCATCCACCTGCCGGGAATTTCCTCTCTCACGGGGTTGTGTATGCTGGATGTCCATTGAAAGTTTCTGGGTTTTGAAACTTTTGCCCTGGTTTCCAATTCCCAAAGATGACCCTTGACAGACACAAACAGGACAATATAATTACAGGCAGATGATGCGGGTGTCGCCAAGTGGTAAGGCAGTAGCTTCCCAAGTTACCATTCGTGGGTTCGAATCCCATCACCCGCTCTGCAACTGCCCGTTTGACGGGCAGTTGCGTTTTCTTTGAGAGACTCTCCATGCCCTCTGTTGAACTGTTCCGCTCCATTCGTTGTTTTCTGCTTGATCTGGATGGCACGTTCTACCTCGGCAATCAATTACTGCCGGGGGCAAGGGATTTAATTGAATTTTTTGAAACCAAAGGAATGGAATATCTCTTCCTGACAAACAACTCATCCCGCAGTCCCCGTAGATACCTGGAACGTCTTCGAGGATTTGGCATCCCTGTTCAACCCGGGCATATCTTCACCTCCGCAGATGCTACCCTGTATTATCTCCACCAGCATTTTTCCGGAAGGCGGTTGTATCTTGTCGGAACACCTGATCTGGAAGAACAGTTTCAGCAAGAGGGCTTTACCCTGACCGATCAAAACCCCGAGGTGGTTGTGGTTGGGTTTGATACAACCCTCACCTATAACAAATTATGGAAACTCTGCCGATGGGTTTCACAGGGATTACCGTATATCACCACCCATCCGGACATCAATTGTCCAACCGAGGACGGTTTTATGCCCGATATTGGCGCAGTAATAGCATTTGTTCAGGCATCCACCGGGCGCCTGCCCGACGTGGTCATCGGTAAACCTCACCCTCCCATGGTAGAAGCCTTATGCCACAAACTGGCTCTCTCCCCGGCGCAATTATGTATGGTTGGCGATCGCCTGTACACAGATATTGCCATGAAAGACGCTGGCGTGTATACGGTTCTGGTATTGAGCGGCGAGACAAAACCCGAAGATCTGATCTCCTCACCTTTTCAACCCGATTTTGTGTTCTCAAACTTAGCCGATTTGCTCAATTCATTACAAAAAGTCATAGTTTGAAAAGACACAAAAACCCCGCGCTTTGCAAAACTGCAAAGTAATTGAAGGGCACTGATAAGGTAAGAACCCCCAATTTTTAAGTACAATATACGTGTAGCGGATTAGACTTTCCCATCCTGTGGGTAAAGGAATCATGTTGAAATAATCGGGAGTGAATTAACCACCATGGCAGGACAAAAGAACATTCTTTACGTGGAAGATAATCCAGACAACCGTATGTTGGTAAGAAGGTTATTAACAGCATTCGGCTATGAGGTCATCGAAGCCGAGAACGCCACTCGGGCAATGGAAATTCTAAAGACAACGAAGCCGGTGCTCATTCTGATGGATATCAATATGCCGGATGTAGATGGTTATACCCTGACAAACCTCATCAAGTCTGATCCCGAATTATTCAACATCCCGGTCGTGGCTCTCACGGCAAATGTCATGAAGGGTGATCGCGAGCGCACACTGGACGCCGGATGTGATGGGTATATTGAAAAACCCATTGACGTCGATCGATTCATAGATCAAATCGAGCGTTTTCTTGCCTGATTGGTATTCATCCTGCAACTTTTTGTTCATGGTTCTCTGTAAGGAACATAACTTCCTATGACCGATAAAACTGTCCTCGTCGTTGAAGATAACGTATCCAACTTTGTGTTGATTGCCCGAATGCTGGGCTTCCTTGGCATTCACTGCGAATGGAAAACCAGTGGTTATGAGGTCGTCGAATATGCCGACACCCTCCCCAAACTGGACCTCATCCTCATGGACATTCGGTTACCTTACGAAGACGGGTACGGCGCTTTGAAGAAAATTCGCCAGTCCGAACGATTGAAAAACATTCCAGTGATTGCGGTCACGGCAGAAGCCAGTCTGGAGCAAATGGAAAAAGCCCGAAAAGCAGGATTTGATGGTTTTCTGGGCAAGCCACTGGATCCGGACAAATTCCCCGATCAGATTCAGCGCATCCTCAATGGGGAATCGGTGTGGGAAATGAACTACTAAGGAGTGAAGCATGGAGCGGTTGAAGCAGGTGTGGAGCGGGGTGAAGAACGCGGTACAGGAATGGGTCAAAGCCATCATTGCTTTATTCCGCCAGAATTCGCTTCGCCGTACCCTTGTTCTGGCAGTTTTACTGATCTCGTTAATTCCGGTCTTAATGGTTGGAGGTATCTCTTACTGGAGAACCCGTACGCAAATTTTTTCTCTGGTCACCAATCAAATTTCCAACCTGACCGATTACACCACCAATCAACTGGGTAATTTTGTTTTCAACAAACAGAGTTCCCTGTACACGTATTCGGTCACAGATACCTTTACTGTAAATACCTTAGCGGCTCTCAAAGAGGAGATGCCTTTACCTGAAAAGACCGCCGCAATTGTCAATTTGCGTTCCCAGATGAATCAACTTGCGATAGGCAACGAAAGCGAGCCGGCTTTCTCGGTAGTATTCTTGATGAAACGGGATGGCACTGTTGTTGCTGCAAGCGATCAAGCCTTTATCAACTCCAATTTTGGAAACGCCCCCATTAGCCATCCCCTGATTCTTTCACAATTTGGCAATCAAGTCGTTAATGTAGTGATCAATCCTTTCCAGGCATCTTCTCTTCGGACACAGTTATACTTGATTGTTTCCCAGCCCGTACGCATTGCAGGACTGGAAGAACCTTTGACGCTCTACGGTATCTCTTCCAGCACCCTGTTTAACCGCGCACTTAACCTTGCTGCCAGTTTTTATCCAGACTCGCGGGCTGTGTTAATTTTCCCCGACGGTAAGATTTACGAAAGCACCAGTACCATTGCCGGGTTGAGAGAACTTTCCGAAAATCCATCCCTGTTCAGCAAAATTCAAGAGATTGAACAGAGAGGATTGCAGACAAAGGTACAGGAAGTCTCGACCTGGGAAAATGAAAGTGGCTTTGCCGGGATCCGACGGATCCCCAACACCAACCTGTACCTTGCCATCGTAACACCTTTCCGGGTGGTTTATGGGAATATCGGGGTAGTGGACTCGTTTACCCGGAACACTCTTCTGGCTATCCTTGTAGTTCTGGGCGTGATGACCTACGCCGGTGCCCGGTGGATCGTCACTCCCCTGCTCCAACTGAGTGAAGTAGCCAGATCGCTGGCTTCGGGGAATTTCAACGTGCGTTCTCAGGTGCGTCGTTCCGATGAAATAGGGCTGCTGGCATCTTCGATGAATCAGATGGCAGATCAGTTGGCCAGTCTGTACACCTCGCTGGAACAGGCTGTTGAAGCCCGCACAAGTCAATTACGCACTGCCTCCGAAGTAGCCCAACTGGTTATTTCATCCACCAGTCTGGGCGAAATCCTGAATCGCACCGTAGAACTGGTTAACAATCGTTTCAATCTCTATCACACAGCCATTTATCTGAAAGATCAAACGGGCACTACGCTGGTCATGCGTGAAACCAGCGGCGCCGCAGCGGAAGAGCGAAAACAAAAAGAAGTTCGTATCCCCATTGGCAGCGATAGCCCTGTATCTGATGTCGCGCGGCATCACCGAGCCATTGCGGTGGACCGACGAGGAGAAAAAGAATTTCTGGATGACCCCCTGCTGCCAGAGAGCCAGTCGCAGGCTTTTATCCCTATTGCTTTTGTGGATGAAGTTATCGGGGTACTCGAACTACACCAGACCACTCCAGAGGCTTTTGATGAAGACACCCTCTTCGTCATGAAAACACTGGCAAACCAGATCGCTGCCGCGCTGCGGAATATCCGCACACTGGAAGCCACTCAGATTAACCTGGAAGAGACCAACCTGGTCAGCCAGTTGACACGGCAAATTTCCGAAGCACAGACAGAGGAAGAACTGGTACAGCATATTCTTCAGGTCATGCCTCGCATGCCTTATTACGCCGCACTTCTTTCTCTGGATCGGAATTACTTCCACATTCAAGCCTTATATGACCCTCACACCTTACGCCTTGAACGAGGATTATCTTCCATTGACATTCCTGCCTCTCGAGCCCTGGAATCACTCAATCGAGGCGCTCCCATATTTATCGAAGATATACACCAGTCATCTGAATTTGAAAACCTGGTCTCCTTCTTCCTGCGTAGAGGATGTAAATCCACTGTCCTTTTGCCCATCCTAAAAGGCGGCAAAGTTGCCTATGTGTACATTCTGGCGTTTACACCTGAGGAAGAAGTCAACCAGGTCATGTTGCAACCCTTCATCAACCTTACTGAAGTCGCCAGGGCTACTCTGGACAAGTTGTTTGTGTTGGAGACCTTGCAATCCCGCCTGAACGAATTGCAGATCCTGGCAAACTTCAGCCGGGTCACTGTTGATGAGATCAACCCTCAAAAACTGTATCGGGCGCTTTATGAACAAATCCGCGACAACTTTGGAAGCGATCTCGGGTTCATCATCGCTACCTATGATGAAAAGCAGGGCATAATTGAGTTCCCGTTTGCCATTGAAAATGATGAGATTCTTGAGATTGAGCCCATGCCTCTGGGTGAAGGGTTGACTTCCTACATCATCCAGAATCAACAACCGTTATTAATCAACAACGAATCTGAACGCCGGGCGATGGAACTAAACGCCCGGATAGTAGGCAAACCAGCGCGATCATGGCTGGGCGTTCCCCTTGTAGCCGGCGGTAAACTGCTCGGGGCAATGATTTTACAGGATCAGGAACACGAAGAGCGCTTTACCGAATACGATTTGAATTTAATCAAGACCCTTGCACCGCAGGTGGCATCCGCGATCCGGAATACGCAACTGCTTCAGGAAATGCAGAATGCCCTGCGCGCCTATGACTACGAGCGTTTGCTGTTGGAAACATGGCTTACGCACAGTCCTGATTCCATCGCCATTAAAGACCGTCAGGCACGTTATCAACGCGTCAGTCTGTATTACGCCAACATGCAAGGCATGACACCGGAAGAGATGTTGGGTAAAACAGACTTCGACGTTTTCGCCAACAAAGAAGATGCCGAGAAGACCGTTGAGACCGATTTACGGGTGATGGAAATGGGTAGACCTTACATCGAGGATATTCGCGGAACTGCGAATGACTACTACCGCGTCTCGCGCATCCCGGTTGTGAATCAAAGCGGTGAAGTCGTCGGTCTGATTACCATCAGCCGCGATATTTCGGATATCTTCCGTGCCCAGCAGGAAATGCAAAAACGCGCTTATCAGGTACAAACCACAGCGGAAATTGCCCGCGATATTACGGGCACCCTTAACATTGATGAACTGCTCGCCAAAGTGGTTAATCTGGTGCGCGAGCGCTTTGGTTTCTACCACGCTTCGATTTTCTTGCTGGACAGCGAACGCCAGTATGCGGTTTTGCGTGAATCCACCGGAGAAGCCGGGCGCATCATGAAAGAACGCGGGCACCGCCTGGCGGTGGGTTCGCGCTCGATTGTGGGTCAGGCGACCCTGCGAGGTGAAGCCGTCATCGTAGATGATGTTACCCAGGACCCCACCCACCTGCCCAACCCCCTCTTACCGGATACCCGCGCAGAACTGGCGATCCCGCTCAAATTTGCCAGTGAGGTCATCGGGGCGCTGGACGTACAAAGCACCCAGCCGAATATCTTTACCGATGAAGACATCGAGATTTTAGGCATTCTGGCAGACCAGTTGGCGGCGGCTATTCACAACGCCGAACTGTACGAAAAAGCCCAGGACCTGATCTCCCGCCACCGTCTTTTGAATCGCATCAACCTGATTGGCACCTCTACACAGACCCTAAACGAAGCCCTGATGGAAATTGTCAATCAATTGATTGACCTGCAGATTGCCGATGCAGTCAATATCCGCCTGCTCAACCCCGCCGGTCAACTGGAATTAGCCGTAATGAACGGATACGGGGTGAAGAAACCCGCCCTGATCATTGGTGCAGATGAAGGGCTACAGGGCGCCTGTCTTGCCGAGCGGCGCGGTTTGCGAGTTGGAGATGCTTCAGAAGATCCGCGTTGTATTGAACTGGGAGAGGATACCCACTCGGTCATGGCAATTCCTCTACTGTTTGGTGATGAACCTCTGGGTGTCATTACATTTGAAGCCAGAACCACCTACGCTTTTGGTGATAACGACCTCGAGGTAATGACATCTCTGGCAAATAACCTCTCCGGTGTGATCATGTCCTGGCGCCTGGTGCAACAGGTAAGCCAGCAGGTAGAGCGGCAAAAACTTCTTTTCGAAGCCACCTCGCGCATTCGCCGTTCCATGGATATTTCTGAAATCCTGAAAACCTCCGTTGTGGAAACGGTGCGGATTCTGGGCGCACGGCGCGCTCAAATCCGACTTACCCTGTCAGAAGGCGCAGTCAAGCCGGGGGATAAAGGCAACGGACATAACGGTAGCCACCCAGTGGAGTAAGGTATGGACACTTACGATAAACTCTTTCCCGATTATACGCCGCCTGCCCTGCTCAAAATGGGCGGGATGACGGTTCTGCGTGAGCGCATCCTTCAAAGCATTCTATTGATGCTCAGCACTTCCGGCATCCTGTTTGTCCTTTACCTCTACCAGTCTTTCACAGCCCGGGGATTAGACAGACTCGGCACCGCTGTGGTTGTGTACTATGTCTTGCTCATCCTCTTTACTGTAAACCGCAACTGGAATCCATCATTCCGCGCTCTTCTGGTGATTCTGCTCCCGTACATCATCGGGATCATTTTCTTCATGCAATACGGCGCAATATCTGAACTTCGTTTCTTCTTTGCGGTGTCCACCATTCTCAGCGCTGTGCTCATGGGTACAGGCGGGTTCATTGGCATCATTGCATTGAATCTGCTTACCATGGTCGGTATCAACTTTGCACAGGAAAACGGATTGATTTTCATCAACTCCACCGGATACACAAACCTGAACTGGGGTTTTAACTTTCTGCTTTACCTGCTCTTCGGTGTAGGGGCAGGCGGAGCGATGCGCATTCTGGTTAACAATGTGGAGCAAAACCTGAAAGAGAAAGAACAACTGGCTTACGATCTCGAAAGCCAGCAAAATGTACTGGAAAAAACCATTCGGGAACGCACGGAAGACGTACAGCGCCGCGTAAGCCAGTTGCGCACAGCGGCAGAAATTTCCCGCGCCATCAGCCGGATTACGAATCCTGATACCCTCCTTCAGCAGGTGGCAGATCTGATCCAGCAGCGTTTTGGATTGTATTACGTGGGTATTTTCATGGTAGAGCCCTCCCATCGCTATGCCGTCTTGCAAGCCGGAACGGGAGAGGCAGGGCGAATCATGATGGAACAGAAACACCGCCTTCTGATTGGCGGGACCTCAATGATTGGGTGGTGTATCAATCATCGCCAACCCCGCATTGCACTGGATACAGGACGAGAGGCAGTACGCTTCAATAACCCCCTGTTACCCAATACCCGCTCTGAACTGGCATTGCCCATTTTGAGCCGCGAGGAAGTCCTTGGGGCAATGACCATTCAATCGGATCAGCCTAACGCCTTCGACCAGAACGACATCATCGTTCTGCAGGGTATCGCCGACAGTCTGGCAATTGCCATTGAAAACAGCCGTTTGTTTGCAGAGATGAACCGTAATCTGGAGGAAATTCGCTCGCTCAACCGCGCACTCGTCCAGGAAACCTGGAGCCGCGTATTGCAGGAAGAAGACGTCATCTCTTCAGAATACGCCGTAGGTGGTTCAACCGGCGAGGGAGCGAATAAGGTCAACATTCCCATCACCCTGCGCGACCAAACGCTGGGATATCTGGAAGTCGAGCTGGATAAAAACCAACTTTCAGAAGAGGAAGCCAACCTTCTTGAAGCCATTACCACCCAAACGGCACTGGCACTTGAAAATGCCCGTCTGGTGCGCGAATCGGAACGTCGCGTATATCAGGAACGCAAATTGAACGAGATCACGGCTCAGTTTGTCCGCGCCGCAGATGTGGAGAGCATTTTGCGCGCTGCTGTGGAACAGTTAGTCCAATTGCCATCCATCGCCGAGGTCTCAGTGCAATTGATCACTCCCGAATCCGCCCTCGAAACCCCTGGCGTTTATCGGAACAATGGGCAGGAGGAGTAAAAGATGAATTTCTTGAGATATCTGCGTCCCAACGAACTTCCGCCGTATCTACAGGAATTGCCTCCGCTTCAACAGCACCGGGAAATCGTGCTGCAAAACGCTCTTAATTTCCTTTCTCTGTTTTTCCTGGCAGGGGCTGGCATCTTAAGAGTGCTGTTTCCCGATTACCGGGATCTGGCAACACAAAGTCTGTTCATTGGGTTAGGTTTAGGTATTTTTGCCTTAATCCGCCGCATTCCCTTTAACTGGCGCGCACTGGCAGTATTACTGGTATTTGCGATCATGGGAACATCGGATTTGCTCGCCAACGGCTTAAACGGGAACGGCATGTTCTACCTTTTCACGTTTGCTCTGCTCTCTACTGCCTTTTTTGGAACTGTAACTGGCATCCTCCTCACCGCACTAACGGCAATTGGTGAACTGACAATCGGCATCATGATGACAACGGGAGCTCTCCAGGCACCTGTAGAGCAGATTGCCGGGTCCAATCAACTTGTTGCATGGATATTTCACCTGATTGCCTTTCTGATGAGCGCGGGTGTGTTGTTATCGGCTATTCATGAATTAACTCTGGGGTTCGCCAGACGGTTATCTGAGAAGGAAAATACTATTAATGCGCTGGAACACGATCGCACTAACCTGGAAAATGCTCTGCGGGCTTTGAATGCCGAAAGCAAGAAACGTAATGCCATGGCTGAAGCCAGCCGCAACGTTCTGTGGAGCGTTTATCCGGAAACCACCCTGGAATCTATGCTTCCCAAAGCCGCAAATGTCATCAAAGAGCAGTTCGGACTGTATCATGTAGGAATCTTTTTGCTGGATGAGAAGGGTGAGTACGCCGTGTTGCGTGCGGCAACTGGCGAAGTTGGCAGGAAGATGCTGGAGAACCAGCACCGCCTGCGCGTAGGACAGGTAGGCATCGTTGGACACGCCGCCGCAACTGGAGAACCCAACATCAGTCCCAATGTGGATGAAGACCCCCAGCACTATCCCAACCCTCTCTTGCCTGATACCCGTTCGGAAGCGGCTTTGCCCCTCCGCGTAGAAGGACGTCTGATTGGCGTACTGGATTTGCAAAGCACTGAAATTGGCGCGTCGTTTGTGGACAAAATGGAAACTATGAAAGACGTTGCCGACCAGCTTTCCATTTTGATTGAAAGAGTCGGATTGATGGAAAAACTGCAAGCCTCTCTGAAAGAGATGGAAGAAAACACCCGTCAAACCGTGCGTACAGGCTGGACGCAGTTCTTCCGCAACAAAAAACGGCAGCGATACGCTTTCAACATGCGTGCCAGTGGATCTTCATTGTCCTCGAATGGACATGAAACTGGCGATGCGAGTAGTGGCACCACTCTGGCTGTGCCTATTAAGATCCGGAATGAAACGCTGGGTGTAGTCAACCTGAAGTTTGCCACCAACAGAGTTCCCCCTGAGGTTGCCAATCTGGTGGAACAGGCCGTCAACCGTATGGCAATTTCGCTGGACAACGTGCGTCTTCTGGAAGAGATTCAGATGCGTGCAGAACGCGAGCAAATCGTCAGCGAAATTGCCGCTAAAGTACGTGCCACCAACGAAATTGAAAAAATTCTGGAAATTACCGCCCGGGAAATTGGGCGTTCCCTGGGAGCATCCGATGTCGTGGTGCATCTGGATACACGCAAATAATGGTTCCCTGCCCGAGCAGGAGGAAAAATGGCAGTGATTAATCCACCAACTTCTCCACGAAATAACCTTTCACTCGAAGGAAGAACCCTGAACATCCTTCAGGTGTCCCTTGCCTTTAACACCCTGATTGCGACGCTTTCAGGACTGGGTATCCTGCTATTCTTGATTAATGGCATACAAGAGGGAGCCTGGCAATTTTACATTCTGGCTGGACTATCTCTGCCTCCTTTCTTTTTCAGCATTAAATCTGCCCTGAAAAACGCTCGTGGAGAGTATTCCGATCAAGATTTTGGCTGGGCAAATGGCTTCTTCTCGCTCCTGGGGGTTGCCATTGCTTTCTTGGTGGATGGCGCTGGATTGTTAATCGCAATCAACTACATCATCATTGCGCTCTCTCTCACATCCACACTGGGGTTATTCCGCTCAGGTACTGCCTCGCTTTTCCTGGGATTGACCACCGCTTCCATTGCCGCGCTGGCAGGCGCTTTGAGCCCGTTTTCACAGGTACAAAGTGAAACCTTCATCGTCATCCTTATCGCTTTCCTGGCTATGGCTGTGATGGTCTTTTTCCTGCTGGGTATCACCCAGTTCATCTCCACAACTTTGCAGATTCGTCTGGTCACTGCGTTTCTCGTCGTATTGATCATTCCTCTGGCTATTGCAACCATAGCGCTTTCCGAAACTACCATCAATACCAACCGCAACCAGATTCAACAAAACATGATCGATTCCGCGGAGGAAGTAGCCCTCAGTCTGGATCGTTTCTTTGAAAATAACCTGAAAGCGATCCAGCAGGAAGCCAAAGCCGATATCTTCTCTCGATACTTTGAGAACCTGAAAGCCGGGAAACGCGAAGAACTGGATACGGCAGAGATACGCATGATTTTCCGCGTATTGGAATTGCGCGAGTCCAGCGAGCGGGCTTACCTTTCTTCTTATGCATTGCTGAATTCAGGTGGATATAACGTCTATGACACCATTCAGGCAAATCGCGGCAGATATGAGGGACGAAGGGACTACTTCCTGGTACCCTTTACGACCGGTAAGCCGTATGTCTCACCGGTTACATTTAACCTGGACGGCACCAGTTACTTTCATTTCTCAGCCCCGATTTTTAACAATCAGAACGAAGTTGTTGGTGTACTGAGAGCCACATACAATACGCTGGTTCTTCAGCGATATGTGACCAACTATGCCGGGTTCGGTGGTCCCAACACCCATGTCATTATTTTCGATGAGAATCTGGTACGACTGGCTGACACGTACCAGCCAGAAATGATCTTTACCACCGTGACCGCTTTAACTCCAGAACAACGCGCCGAGTTGATCATTCAAAAGCGCATCCCCGATCTTCCCATGATCCGTCCAGTATACAATGCCGACCTGGCGCGCTTTTTGCAGACTTCTGAATTAAACAAGGGCGCTATTCTGGAGATCGAAGGGGGAGAGGAAGGTAACGAGGTTCAGGAAAAACCCGAAATTGCAGGCATTTCTTCCATGAAGACAATGCCCTGGAAAGTGGTATTCTTCCAGGCTGAGTTCGATGAAACCCCGTATCGCAAAAGCCAGACCAGGGTGGCGACCATCATTGCCACACTGCTGGCATACGGGCTGGGGTTCGCGGCTGTGGGGGTTTCCAATATCCTGGCTTCTCCGTTGAGAGACCTGGCGAATGTAGCCCGCCGTCTTGCCAATGGAGACCTGAAAGCCCGCTCCGATGTCCACACCTCGGATGAGTTCGGTATGCTGGCTTCGGTCTTCAACCAGACGGCTGAACAACTGGAAAAACTGGTAACAGAACTGGAAGAGCGGGTCGCCCAGCGTACAGCAGAACTGGAGCGCCGCAATCAGACATTGACGTACCGCACCAATCAATTGAATACCATTGCACAGGTCGCGCGCGGTATCGTTTCGGCGCAGGAATTAACCCGATTCCTGGAAAATGTTACCGAATTAATCAGCGACCGCTTCGGATTTTACCATGTGGGCATCTTCCTGCTCGATGCCAACCGGGAATACGCTGTGCTGCGCGCCGCAAACAGCCCGGGTGGAAAACGCATGCTGGCACGCTCCCACATGTTGAAAGTGGGTCAGACAGGTATCGTAGGGTACGTCACCTCCAGAGGAGAACCCAGAATTGCACTGGATGTTGGTCAGGATGCCGTGTTCTTTAATAACCCCGACCTGCCCACCACACGGTCTGAAATGGCGCTCCCCCTCAAAGTTGGCGATGAAATCATCGGGGCGCTGGATGTACAGAGCGAATTGCCGAACGCCTTCAGCGAAGAAGACCTGAGTGTGTTTACCACACTGGCAGATCAGGTAGCCATTGCCATTTACAACAACCAATTGTACAACGAGACTCTGCGTGCGCTTGCCGAAGCCCAGCAACTGCACCGTCAGTACCTCCAGCAGGAATGGGCAAAAGAAGTCCGCACACATCAGCACCGTGGATACAGGTACTCAGCGAAGGGTGTTGAGCCCATTCATGAAGATCTGGACTTAAAAGATGTGGAGTATGTCTATCAGAACGGCAAGCCTTATATCTTTACCGAAGCCTTAAGCGATAACACCCAGCGGGCAGTCCTGTCAGTTCCCATCAGCATTCGCGGCGAGATCATTGGGGTTATCCGCGTTCAAGATCAGGGAGAAGCACGGGTGTGGTCGGACAATGAATTACAGGCGGTTCAGGATGTTGCCCAGCAAGTTGGCGTGGCTCTGGAAACCGCACGCCTGTTTGAGAAAACCGTACATCGCGCCGAGCGTGAACGCCGGGTGTTGGAGATCACCGGTAAGATCCGCTCCACGAATGATCCAAAGGAAATGTTGCAAATTGCCGCAGCAGAGTTGCAACGGGTGCTGGGCGCTTCAAAGGCGCAAATCTTCCTGCTCTCGGAAGATGAAGAAGAACTTTCTGCGCATGGCAACGGTAGTGGTTCAAATAACGGGAATCAGTAGGAGGGGAATATGGCATACATCATCGCCATAGCCAATGAAAAAGGAGGCGTTGCCAAGACTACCACCGCCGTCTCACTGGGGGCGGCACTGGTAGAGGCAGGGCAAACCGTTTTACTGGTGGATTTAGATCCCCAAGCCAATTTGAGTATGGCAGTGGGGATAGAACCGGTGCCGTCATCCAAATCCATCATGAGCGTGTTTCAGGACACCGGTTCGCTGCGAGAACACCAGGTAGAGACCGGCATTCCAGGGCTGGATATCATACCGGCAGCATTCGACCTGGGAATGGCAGAGCGGTTCCTGCCCATCCGCAGTGGTTACGAAACCCTCCTGCGCCGTCTTTTGCGCACCCCTGACTGGAAACACGATACCATTTTACTGGACTGTCCTCCCTTTCTGGGTGCGTTGACCACAAACGCGCTCGCCGCCGCAGATATGCTCATCATGCCCACACAGGCTGAATATTTCTCGGTGAGCGCTCTACGAACGATGATGGGATTGATTCGAAAGATTCGCAACGAACATAATCCCCAGTTGCTTTACCGCCTTTTGCTGACCATGTACGATCGCCGAAATCGCATTCATCGCACACTGGCAGAACAACTACGCGCTACTTTTGGCAATGGCGTTCTGGAAACCGTAATCGAGGTAGATACCCGCCTGCGTGAAAGCGCCATTGCGGGGCTGCCGATCATTTATCATTCCCCTCACAGCAGGTCTGCGTTGCAATACCGTGCCCTCAGTCAGGAGATTTTAACGTATGTCAAAGAAACGTCTGCAGAACCGGCTTAATCATCTCTTCTCCAGCATCACCCATGAGGTGGATTCTTCCCCTGCTTTAAGGGGGGATTCTACCCGTCCACAGGGATGGACATGGGAAGCCGATGAGCATGGTCATTACTGCTCCGTAAGCCCGGAAATGGGGCAAATATTGGGTATTCCGGTTGAAGAAGTTCTGGGAAAGCCGTTTTATCGTTATCTTCTGGATGAGGAAATCTTTGCCGACTTCAGCACGATCCCGGCAGACGCCTTGCCGGTTGAATTTTCAGTTCGTTTTCAGGACATTCAGGGGAACTGGCACCGTGCAATATTGAGCATCCTTTCTGCTCCGGATGATCATCAATCCACCTGGAAAGGAACGGTTGTTCTGCTTCCAAAAGAAGAGGCAAAAGCCGTTCCTGCTCCAAAGCCTCCTGCCGTTGAAACAAAAACCCGGATTCCATCTCCTTCAAGGAAGCCCCCCTCCCACCTGACTCCAGCCCAACCGTTCACACCCGCTTTTGTTGCCGGTGGAACAATCTTCGGAGTCGCCGCTGAAAATGGGAAGACCCATCTGGTAACGGCTCCTTCCACCCCCCTGGCAATGGAGAGTTTGCGGCAGAAAAAGCCTGTTGTTGTCCCGGCACAGGCGGGATTGCCTGCAACCATTGCAGTACCGGAAAATGCCGGGGAATACGGCAAACTTTTGGTAGAAATCATTGATAATGACCCACAGCGGATCTGGGATGATGAAGAGCATCAACTGGTGCTGGAAGTTGCCTCTCAGCTGGTGCTGGCGCTGGAGAATGCCCATCTGTACAACGCCGCCCAACAGGAACTGGCAGAGCGCGTCCGTGCAGAACAGGAAATTCTCCATCGCAATCAGGATCTGGCAACGTTGAACCGCATCGGTCAGCGCCTGACCAGCCTGAGATCTCATGAAGAAATTTATCAGACTTTTGCCGAAATGGCAAAAGAGGTTTTAAGCGATCGAAACCTGTTCATTGCAGTAGCGGATGAACATTATCAGACCCTTACCTTCCCGATATATCGAGAAGAAGGGGTAGATATCCTTTTAGCGGAGCGACCATTTGGCAAAGGGTTACCCGAAGCGCTAATTCAGCATGCCCGTCCGGTCCTTTTCAAAGACCAGGTCGCCCGGCAAATTACCCGCTTCAATTGTGAACTGCCTGAACGGCTCCCGAAGAGTCTGCTGGCAATCCCAATTCTGGTTAATGAACGTCCACGGGGAGTACTGGTCATTCAGGACTATGAAAAGGAAAATGCGCCCCAATTTGATGAAGTCCATGTAGAACTGCTCTCAACCGCGGCATCACAGGTCTCGACAGCGCTGGAAAACGCAACCCTGTTCCTGCAAATGCAGGAAACCCTGAAAGCGCTGGAAAACCGTGAGCGCTACCAGGCTGGCGTGGCACGGTCTGCGGCTACGCTGTCCGAAGCCGGTACGCAGGCTCTGGGAGACGTACTCAAATACCTTGGACAGGCGGCGCAAGCATCGCGGGTTTACTTCCTGCAATTCTCTGAAGGGGTCACTTCGTGCTGGACACTGGTGGAAGACTGGACCTCACCCATTGTGGCTTACCTG
The DNA here is from genome assembly GCF_020723905.1 of Anaerolinea thermophila. Classification (GTDB taxonomy): domain Bacteria; phylum Chloroflexota; class Anaerolineae; order Anaerolineales; family Anaerolineaceae; genus Anaerolinea; species Anaerolinea thermophila_A. The sequence continues at coordinate 186,546 of NZ_DYHZ01000008.1, read as the reverse complement.
CTGGATCCCTCTAAAATTCACACCATCCCTGCTGAATTATTTGCCAATCTGGTAGGTTTTCTGCGAACCGAGGGCTGGGTCATTCCAACCGATTTCTCTTCCGAGGACCTTGCCGCCCAGTTCTTTACCTCCCAGGGTATCCAATCGGCATTAATTTTAGGCATTCAGGGAAAGACCACCATGCCCGACCTGCTCATCTTTGAGCATGTTGAGGCACACAGGTGGTCACAGGATGAAATCAATGCCTTGCGGGTAGCCGCAGAAGCCATTGCCAACACCTTTGTCCGCGAAGACCTGCTGGTCCAATTGCGCGCCAACCTGGACGAAACCGAAAGCCTTTACAAAGCCAGCAATCAACTGGTGGTTGCCAGCAATTTCCAGGAAATGCTCAGCGCGGTGATCACCGGCGTCCGTATGACGGAAATTAACCGCGGCGTGATGCTCCTGTTTGAAATGGACAGCCATCAACGCATCAGCCGGGTGTCCGTCCAGGCAAACTGGTACAGCGGTCGCGGCACCCCACCGCCCCAGATTGGAACAGAATTTCCACGTGTCATTTACGAACGACCGCTTCAAACCAATTCGCAATACTACTTTGAGAATCTGGAAGAAGCCGTCTTTGATGAAGCGCTGAAGCAAGACCTCTTAAAGCAAAACGTACGTTCGCTTGCTGTACTGCCCATGTGGGCAGGGAAACGCCAAATTGGCGTGGTTTTACTGGAAGGGGAACAAAAACGCGCCTTCTCCCCGCGTGAAAAGCGCCTCTTACCACCGTTGATTGACCAGTTGACCATCGTGGTTGAAAACCTGCGTCTGTTTGAGCAGACCCAGCAAGCCCTGAAAGAAACCGCGCGGTTGTACAACATCTCCAGCGAAATCGCCGCTGCGAAGGACGCCGATGAAATGGTGGACCTGGTGATTCGCGAAGCCCTCCCGCGAGGCGCGGAAGCCGTCTCCCTTCACCTGACCACCGGCACAGAAGGCGAAATAAACGAAATCGAGGTTGCCGCATACCACAGCATTACCGGACGAACCCAGTTCAAAGGTGCCCGCCTTCGCGCATCTGATGTTCCCATCTTGTTTGCGTTGCCCGATGAAGGCATCTCCTTTGCTCAAATTGACGACGGCACTCTCGACCCGGTCTCAGCCACTACTCTGAAGCGCTTTGGTATTCAATCGGGCGTCATTGTACCCCTGCGTTCCGGCGGACGAACTATTGGCGTCATGGGGGCATTTTCCAGCCAATCTATGAAGTACGATCCAGCAGAAATCCGAGTCTTCCAGACGGTTGCGAACGGTATCGCAGTCGCCATAGAGAAGATTCGCCTGCTTCAGCAAGCCGAACGCCGCGCTCTGGAATTGCAGACCGCCGCAGAAATTGCCCGCGATACCACCAGCACCCTCTCAACCGACGTACTGCTGCGCCGTATCGTTACCCTGGTGGTGGAACGATTCAACCTGTATCAGGCGTCCATCTTCCTGCTGGATGATACCGGGACCTATGCGGTGGTCCGAGAATCCTATGGACCTGCCGCTGAGCAATTGAAGGAACGCAAGCACAAACTGGCAGTCGGTTCACGTTCGGTAGTTGGCACGGTGACCGCTACCGGAGAACCGTTCATCCTGAACGACGTCACCACTTCTACCATGTACTACCCGAACCCGCTCCTGCCGGAAACACGCTCGGAAATGGCATTGCCGCTCAAACTGGGCAACCGCGTTATCGGTGCGCTGGATTTGCAATCCAGAAACCTGAACGCTTTCCGCAAAGATGAATTGGCTGTGTTAACCATTCTGGCAGACCAGATTGCCGTAGCAATCGAAAACGCCCGGGCGTACGAACTGGCGCAGAAAGCGGTGGAAGAGATGCGCGAGGTGGACCGCGTCAAGAGCCAGTTCCTCGCCAACATGAGCCACGAACTGCGCACCCCGTTGAACTCCATCATTGGCTTCTCGCGCGTCATTCTGCGGGGCATTGATGGTCCCATCAACGAGACACAACAACAGGACCTCACAGCGATTTACAACTCCGGTCAACATCTGTTGAATCTGATTAACGACATCCTCGACCTCTCCAAGATTGAAGCGGGCAAGATGGAACTGTCCTTCTCGGACGTCAACATCCCCGACATGATCAACAGTGCCATGTCCACCGCAGTCGGGCTGGTCAAAGATAAACCCATCAAGTTGATCACCGAAATCGAAGAGGGATTACCGACTGTCCGCGCGGATGCAACCCGCGTACGTCAGGTGCTCATCAACTTCCTCTCGAACGCCGCCAAGTTCACCGATGAAGGCTCGATTACGGTGCGCGCTCGCCGGGTGCGCAGCCCGGAGGGCAAACCCGAGATCATGATCACCGTGACCGACACCGGACCGGGGATTGCTGAAGAAGACCGTTCCAAACTGTTCCTTCCATTCTCTCAGGTAGACGACTCGCCCACCCGTAAGACGGGCGGTACCGGTCTGGGGTTGTCTATTTGCCGCTCGCTCATCGAAATGCATGGCGGACGCATCGGTCTGCTGGAAAGCACGGTAGGAGTGGGCTCGACCTTCTTCTTCACCCTGCCCTTACCGCTTGAGGAAGGAAAACCGGAAGAATACATTCCTGAGGATGCATTGACGGTACTTGCCGTTGATGACGATCCTCAGGTCATTGAACTGTATCAGCGTTTCCTCAAACCTCAGGGCTATTACATCATTCCACACACCGATCCCCGCACCGTTGTGGAACGGGTCAAGGAAGTACAACCCTTTGCCATCACACTGGATATCATGATGCCCGAAGTGGATGGCTGGCAGGTCATGAAGAAACTCAAGAGCGATCCTGAGACCAGGGATATTCCGATTGTTGTATGTTCCATCCTCGAAGAAGAGGAAAAGGGATACAGCCTCGGTGCGGCTGATTATCTGGTCAAGCCATTCCTCTCCGAAGATCTGTTAGGCGCGCTCAACCGCCTGAACCGGGATGGCAAGATTCGGGAAGTGCTGGTGATTGATGACGACCCGGAAGATTTACGCCTGGTGCAGAAGATGCTCGAAGAAAGCCAGCGCTATCATGTCAACCTTGCTCAGGGCGGTAAAGCAGGCTGGGATTTCCTGCAAAACAGCGTACCCGATGTCATCATTCTGGATTTGTTCATGCCAGAGATGAATGGCTTTGAACTGCTGGGAAATCTGCGGACACACCCAACCTTCAAGAGCATTCCGGTCATTGTATTGACTGGTGCGGATCTGACCGCGGAACAGCACCAGCAATTGAACGAGTTTGGACAAAGCCTGCTGACCAAAGCCATGTTGCGCGAAAAAGAACTGCTGAACTCTCTGGAAGAGGCTTTGCGCCGCTTCCGTAACGAAACCAAACCTTCCTAAATTAATGGACTGACCATATGCCTTCTCACGTTATCGTTGAATGTCTGGATTGCGGACATAAAGCCCCCTTCTCCATTGTCCAACCCGCCTGCCCCCAGTGTGGGAGTATGTGGCGCGAAGCGCGCTACGATTACGACAGACTATCCACCACACTGGCGCAGCGCCTGGTTTCCCGCCCGTTTGACATCTGGCGGTACCGCGAATTGCTGCCGGTGGAAAGCCCCCGTCCTGAATTGAGCATGGGGGAAGGCGGTACTCCGTTAATTCGCGCCGCCAACCTTGGGATGATGCTGGGAAACCCCAATATTTACGTTAAGGACGAACGTCAGGGACCCACCGCTTCTTTTAAGGATCGGCAGGCTTCTGTGACGGTTGCCACCCTTAAAGAGGCTGGGGTTTCTGAGTTTGTCATTGCTTCTACGGGGAATGTTGCCATTTCTTACTCTGCCTATTCCGCCCGGGCGGGGATCAAGTTATGGGCATTTCTGACGAGTCTGGTTCCCGCGGCAAAAATGCGCGAGGTAGCCATTTATGGTACGCAGGTGATTAAAATTACCGGCTCGTACGATCAAGCCAAAAAGGTCGCGGCAGAATTTGCCCAGCAACGCCATTTGAGCATTGACCTGGGAGCCCGCACCGTGCCCTGTATCGAATCCATGAAAACCATTGCCTTTGAGATTGCCGAGCAGCTGACCAATCTCATGGGTGAGCCTGTTTTCCCTCCAGAAGGGCAAAAACCTCGCTGGCGCGCACCGGACTGGTACGTACAGGCAGTTTCTGGCGGCATGGGACCAATTGGGGTGCTCAAAGGGTTTGAGGAACTGTATCGAATGGGATGGATTGACCGCATTCCCAAAATTGCCTCCATTCAGGCAGAAGGGTGCGCGCCCATGGTGCATGCATGGAAACAGAACCGCGAAACAGCCCTCCCTGTTCAGTCCCCAAGAACGCTCATCGCCACCCTGGCAACCGGCGATCCGGGCAGGACATATACGTATTTGCGCCAGAAGATGCTCGCGGCTTCCGGCGGTGAATTTGAAGCCGTCTCAGATGACGAAGCCTTCCGTGCCATGCACTTCCTTGCCAAGATGGAAGGTCTTTCGGTAGAACCAGCCGCAGCGGTTGCTTTTGCCGGACTGGTCAAACTGATTCGTGCCGGGGTCATCAAACCTCACGAAACCGTGGTGGTCAATTGCACCGGGCATACAGTCCCCGTGGAGCGCAACATCCTTGGCGAGGGCTGGGCACGCGATCTGGTGCCCTCTCAGGGCATGGAAGAGAGCAACGAGGAAGGCTTGCTGGCAGCGCTGACGAAAGTCTCACTGGACCGCTTCCCGCGTATCCTGATCGTGGACGACAACCCGGATGTGCGCCGCCTCATCCGGCGTATTCTGCAATCGCAGGGCGAATACAAACTGTTCGAAGCCACCAACGGTATGGAAGCCATCGAACTGGCTCGTCGCGAACTACCCAACCTGATTATCCTCGACCTGATGATGCCGGAGATGGACGGCTTTGCCGTTTTGAACGAGTTGAAGAAATCTTCAGAAACGGCTGAAATTCCCGTCATCGTCGTCACCGCCAAAGAACTGACCCCCAACGAGAAAGATCGCTTGCGGGGACACATCCAAACGTTAATGCAAAAAGGGGATTTCATGAGCGATGAATTTATGGATGAGGTGCGCGCATTGTTAGGATGACAGGAGCATGACCAAACAGCAAGGCATCACCGCTGCGCTGGCATCAGCGTTATTTTTGGGGGTGGTTCCAATCTTCGGGAAAGTTGCCATCCTCTCTGGTTTTACGCCTCTCGCGGTCATTGCCTTACGAACAGGGATCGCTGCTATTTTGTTCATGACTTTTATGGCTATCTGGCGGCGTCCCTTCTTTTATATTTACCCGGTGGGATTAATCGGGTGCCTGCTGGCAGGATTTATCAATGGATTGGGATCTGTGCTGTACTACACCGCTCTGGGCAGAATTAACGCCGGGGTTGGGCAATTACTCTATTCCCTTTACCCCCTCTTCCTGGCATTCTGGTTACTGCTGGACCGACAATCCATCACCCCACTGACCGCCCTTCGTCTGGTCATTTCTATCGTTGCGGTTGGACTGCTTCTCCAGAGCACTGAAGGAACGATTGATCTCCTTGGCGCTGTAATGATGGTGGGGTCTGCTGCTTTATATGCCCTTCACCTGGTGATTAATCAACGCATCCTGTTTGAAGTGCCTGCTCCTACCGTTACCATTTACACCTTACTGGGAATGTCGGCAACGGTAGTCATTGCCTATCTCCTCGGAGACCGTCGCCCGCCCGCCGATGGAGTGGCATGGTGGGCAATTTTTTCCATGGCGCTGATCACTTTTCTTTCCCGGTTCACACTTTTTCTGGGAATCAAACGCCTCGGCGGGTTGCAAACCGCCTTGCTTGGACTGGGAGAAGTGCTGGTAACCGTCATTCTTTCCAGCATCCTCCTCCACGAAAGGCTCACCCCTCATCAGTGGCTGGGGGCTACGCTGTTATGTATCAGTCTGGTGCTTGTTGGACTGGATCGCATTCCCCCACAGAAACGGCTGGCAACCGGATGGCTTTCGTGGCTTAATCCCCCATCCATTCCAACCACCGACGTGCCATGGCAATCTCAGCCTTAGTTACTGGAAAGATCCAGAACGTATCCAGAACCTCTTACGTTCTTAATCCAGTCATTCCATCCAGGCACGGCTTCCAGTTTCTGACGTAAACGACTGACCACCGGACGTAAAATGCGCGCCGCTTCTTCGTTATCCACATGATACCCCTGACAGATCAGCACCAGTTCTGAATGGGTAATGACCTGCCCTTTTAATTGATACAAAATCCCCAATAGTTTGGCTTCGGTGGGGGTCAGGGAGATTTCTCCTCCACGCCAGCGGATGATTCGCCGGTTCAGGTCCATCTCTGCCCCGCCGGGAAATGACATGACCTGCGGCGCGCGTGCCAGCAGTTCAGCGTGGTAACGCTCCCGCTGGCGCTGTTCCAAAGCCCCCTGAATGCTTTTGAGAATCTGCGCAGGGGTAGCGGGCTTGAGTAGATAATCATGAACCCGATAACGCAAAGCCTGAATGGCAGTATCCATGGAACCGTGTGCGGTCAGGACAATCACCTTGAGGTCTGGGAGAGTATCCACGATTGCCTTAAGTACATCCATGCCCCCCATACCGGGCATCTTCAAGTCAAGAATCATAACATCGAAGGACTCGCGATTCAGTAAATCCACTGCGGCTTCCCCACTGGCTGCGGTACGGATAATATACCCCTCCAGTTTGAGGATCTCAGCCAGAGAAAGTCGGGCAATTTCCTCATCATCAACAATCAGAATCCGGTTCATGCATCCAATCCCTCTTCTTTCGGAAAGCGGATTTCAAAACAAGCGCCCTGTCCATATTTTCCTGGAATGAGGGCAAGCGTGCCACCATGGGCTTCGATGATGCCGTAACTGACGGCTAAACCAAGCCCGGTTCCATTTTTCTTGGTGCTGATAAAGGGTTCAAAAATACGGTTCCTGATCTCGGACGGAACACCCGGTCCGGAATCTTCCACGGTGATCACCCATTCGTTTTCATGAGAAACACATTCTACCCAGATTCGCTTCGTTTCACTTGCCTCTACAGCATCCAGAGCATTCAAAATCAGATTGAAGAAGACCTGTTGAATCTGATCCTCCAGCCCGGAAATTTCTGCATCCTCCGGGATATTTAGCGATACTTCCACACCGCGGGAGCGAATTTCTGAACGCATGAGATCAACAACATGTTGAACCGCCTTTGCCAGTTGAATGGGCGTACGTTCGTGCGAACTGGGACGGTAAAACTCCAGCATCCGGCGAACGGTTTGAATCAGACGATTTAATTCGGTTTCGGTCAAATTGAGATAGTGACTGCGCTGTTCTGGGTCCAGATCCGCCCGCAAAGCCAGGTGCAGGCAGTTTTGTAAAGATTGCAATGGATTATTGATTTCGTGCGCCAGCGAAGCCACCAAACGCCCCACTGCCGCCATCTTTTCTGCCTGAACCAGCGCCTGCTGGGATTCCTCCACCCGGCGGATGTAGTCTTTCAAATCCGTGTACAGGCGGGCGTTTTCCAGCGCAACTGCCGCCTGGCGTGCCAGCATGGTGAAGAGATCCAGATCGGCTGAGGTGTAGGGCTGTGCCGGGCTTGAGCGCCCCGCCAGAAAGATAAACTCACGCCCTCCACGGTTGATGAAGGTAACCATGAGAGAAGTCCACCCTGCCAAACGCAAGATTTTCTGTAACTCTGCGTTGCCGGGACCCGTTTGGTGGATCAAAATGGAGGTGCTATCATGCTCAATCAGGATGCGGAACAGTTTCTCCCATACATCCTTGTCCAGTTGACGGGGGAGCATGTGACCAACAATCAGGTTTCCGCCTTTCCCCTGCCCTTCACGTTGAATCACACCCACATACTCACATTGGAAAATTCCAATGATGGCATTCTGGATCAACTTTTCCAGGGTCTGTAAAGACGTTTCAGCAAGTAATGTCTCGGTAATATCAAACAGGGGTTTGAGAACTTGAGCACGCGCCGCTTCCTGTTTCTGCCGGGCGTAGGTGAGCACCCGTTGAACCGCCTCCACCAATCCAGCGGTATTTTCGAACGGTTTGAGGATTAGCCCATCCACGCCACGATAAAGCGCCTGAATGGCAGTATCGACAGTGCCAAATCCTGTCATCACCAGGACGGCTAAATCGGGTTGCAGGGCTTTACCCCGCTCGATGAGTTCAAAACCATCCATTACCGGCATACGGATATCCGTCAGCAGCAAATCCACCCGGTGGACTTCCAAAATTTTGAGCGCTTCGAAAGGATCGGTTGACGCCAGAACCTGGAAGGAAGCCCTCTCCAGCAACCGCTGACATAATTTCACAATACTGCGGTCATCATCCACTACCAGAATGGTCGGCGTGGTCATAGGCTCACCTCAAATAAATCTTCCCCCATCTCCATTTTACAACGCTTTCCATACAGGAATTTTCATCCATTATCCCCCAATCATGTGATAGAGACAAGTAAAAAGGGAAAGGAATTACGAAAAAAGCCGCTCTCTGCGGCTTTTGGAGTGCGCTGGGTGGGAGTTGAACCCACACGCCTCGCGGCACATGGCCCTCAACCATGCCTGTCTGCCAATTCCAGCACCAGCGCGTGCGTGTCTGTATTATAATCGGCTCTGGTTGAATGTCAAGCCAAAAACCACAAAAGAGAGGTTGCCATGCCAATCGTACTTGATGCAATGGGAAGCGATCATTACCCTGACCCCGAGATAGAAGGCGCTATCCATGCCGCGCTGGAACTGGGGGAAGAAATCATCCTGGTAGGAAATGAAGAAATTGTTCGCCCCAAACTGGAAAAAGCCAATACCCGAAACGCCCCTGTGCGGCTTGTCCACGCTCCTGATGTACTGGAAATGACCGATAAACCCGTCGAAGGGGCACGGAAAAAGCCGCGCAACTCCATGGCTGTGGGAATGGAACTGGTCAAATCTGGCGAGGCAAGCGCGTTCTTCACCGCAGGAAACACCGGTGGAGCAAATTTCATCGCCCTGCGCACTCTGGGACGGATTCGTGGGGTCTCCCGTCCTCCCCTCACAGCGGTTTTCCCCACCCGCAAGGGATTTTGTGTGGTTTGCGACATCGGCGCCAACGTGGATTGCCGCCCGGAATTTCTGGTAGAGTTTGCAGTGATGGGTTCAATCTATGCGCAAAAAATGCTCGGAATTGAGCGGCCAAGAGTAGGTCTGCTCTCCAATGGAGAGGAAGCCTCAAAGGGCAATCAACTGGTCCATGACACCTACCCCCTGCTGGAGAAAACCCGTCTCAACTTCATTGGCAACGTGGAAGGCAAAGAAATTTTCCAGGGTGATGTGGATGTGGTGGTGACTGATGGGTTTGTTGGCAATGTCATGTTAAAATCGGTGGAAGCCGTAAGCAAACTCCTCATCGACATGCTGACGGAACAAATCAAATCCTCGCCCATTACTATGCTGGGCGGTCTACTGGCAAAACCGGCTTTCCGTCAACTCAAAAAGATGATGGCTCCCGATGAGGTGGGTGCAGCACCTTTGCTGGGGATTGACGGATTAGTGTTTGTGGGGCATGGACGCTCCAATGCGCGTGCCATTTACAGTGGTCTTAAACTGGCACACCAAGCAGTGCAAAAGAATTTGCTCGGTGCCCTTCGGGATGCCATCCAGCAAGAACTTTCATCCAATGAACCGGTATCATAAACCAAACCAGGAGAATTTTTCTGTATGAATATCATCCGCGACGAGAAAAAGGTCCTTCGCAACCAGAAAATCGGGCGTTACACTTCCTTTGCGGCGTTAGCAGTGTTGGTAGGTGGATTTGTACTGGCATTAAATCAAATCATCGCTTCATTTAGAGATCCAACCCTGGTGACCACCCCTGAAAGCGAGCGGTATCTTACCCTTTCTTACGGGGCAATGTTTGTCGGGTTAATCCTGACCCAAATCAGCCTGTACTTTGGCAATCGCTGGGGCAAATCTCCAACCATTGACGAAATCATCTCCCAAAAACTTAAAGGGTTGGATGACCGTTACCACCTCTATCACTACCGGGGACCGGTATCTCATCTGCTGGTGGGTCCTTCAGGAATCTGGCTGTTGATTCCGTATTATCAAAAAGGGTTCATCACCTTTGAGAAGAACCGCTACCGCCAGCATGGTGTTTCGTGGTTTACGCGCCTGTTTGGGCAAGAAGGGATTGGCAGACCGGATCTGGATGCCGAAGCCGCACTGGTGGACTGGGACCGCTTCATCAAGAAAGCCTTACCGGATGAGCAACTTCCCCCCGCCAATGTTGTACTGGTGTTCACCCATCCGCAAATTCAACTGGATCAGATGGATGATGCTCCTTATCCTGCCATCACGGTGGAAAAATTAAAGGATTTTGTTAGAAAACGCGCCAAACAACAGGTGCTACCGTCTGAACAAATCCAGCGCATTGTAGAAGCCCTGCCTGCTGAATAAACACAAAAATTCCTCCCGCTTAACCCGACGGGAGGAATTTTTTTCGGGACCGTTGAAAATTACGACCGTCCGGAGGAAGAAACGCCGGCTTTGAGCAATCGCACTTCCTGCGGAGTCAGATAACGCCACTCACCGGGTTTTAAGTCTCCTAAAAGCAAATTGCCAATCCGGATGCGAATGATTCTTAAAACAGGCAGGCCGGTTAAACGCCCCATCTCACGAATCTGGCGCTTTCGTCCTTCCCGCAAGATCACCCGCAACCATGCGCCTTTCCCTGCCACCCCTTCAACCCGCACCTGTGCCGGGGCTGTGCGATACCCATCTTCCAGAACAATGCCATGACGCCATGCTTCGAGTTGGCGCTCGTCGGGGCGGCTTCCTACCAGGACACGGTACTCTTTTTCGTGCCCATATCGCGGATGGGTGAGACGATTCGCCAGTTCACCATCATTGGTCAGTAAAATCAGACCTTCGCTCTCGTAGTCCAGCCTGCCTACCGAGAACAAATGCCCTTCCACAGGGACTAGATCGCGTACGGTAGGACGGGGGTCCTTGTGAACTTCCACATCCGATAGCACACCCTGTGGTTTATGCAACATGATATAAATCGGTGGAGGTTGCAGGGGAATTTTTTGACCGTCCACCAGAATTTGATCACGGGCAGGATCGGCTTTCGAGCCCAAAACCGCTGTTTGTCCATTGATTTTGACTCTGCCCGCTAAAATCAATTCCTCACAGGCACGGCGCGAACCATACCCTGCACGGGCCAGAATCTTTTGTACACGTTCTTCAGCCATATCTTCTCAATCCTTCAAAATCAGGTTTTCTTCTTTTGGTGTTTCTTCTTCCCGATCGTATGGCGGCAGTTCCTGCAAGGAAGATAAACCAAAATGTTGCAGGAACTCGCTGGTCGTGCCATAAAGGATTGGACGACCGGGGGCTTCTGCCCGCCCAACTTCTTCGACCAGTCCTTTATTCAGCAGGCTTTTCAGCACACCATCGCTGTTCACCCCGCGAATGGCGTCAATGGCTGGACGGGTGATGGGCTGACGATAAGCGATAATCGCCAGCGTTTCCAGTGCAGCCCGGCTCAGGCGAGCAGTGGCTTCCAGTCCAAGGAAACGCTCAACCACTTCCGCCACATGTGGCGCTGTCGTCAACTGGACTTTTCCCAGATGCCACTGCAGGCTTAACCCGCGCCCATTCTGATAACTTTGCTGTAGTGCATGTAATGCCGCCTCTACGGTTTCTACCGGCACTTCCAGAGCCTGAGCCAGTTGCGCTGGCGCAACCGGTGCGGGAGCCACAAACAACAACGCCTCCACCATGGGAAGGATTGTGCTTACGGGATTGTTAAGAGTCAGGTTTTCACTCATGCTATAATTGGTTGTCATCAGATTTTTATACGGTTGTCCTGTGAGTAAATTGATGCGTAAAATTCTTTTGTTTGTTGCCTTACTGATCACGTTGAGTGTTGCCTGCAACCTTCCTCAACGGATCCAATCGACTCCATCTCCCGAAACCATACCTTCCGTTTCACTGGAAGAGCAGTTATCCAGTGCACTGCAAGAGTTAGCCACAACGGGGCAAGTCACCCTGACCATTACTGAGAAACAACTTTCCTCTTTCATCCGAGAGCAATCCACAACCTCCGAAAGCGATCTCCGTGACCTTCAGGTTGATTTTCAAGATAACCAGATCCGACTTACCGGAACGACCTCAACAGGCATCATGGATGCACAGGTGGAGGTTGTGTTTGAGCCTTCTGTTGCAGAAGGCACTCTTCAAATGCAAATTGTTTCTGCAAAGGTTGGCTCTCTACCCCTTCCCGAAAGAACTGTCAATGCCCTCAGTCAAACCGTCAATGATCGTATCGGGCAACTGACCACCTTTCAGGGGAAGCCATTGAAGATTGAAGAGGTCCGTGTAGAAGATGAACTGCTCTCCATCACTGGCTCCCTCAAATAACCCTTACGAGGCAGGATTATACCTGATTATGCAGTTCTTGACACCCTTCCGCCGCTCTCTTCGCATCCACCTGATGGGATTATTTGTCCTGCTGGGATGGGTTTTAAGTGCCTGTTCTCTGAATCCCAGCCCTTCAGTTGAGAATTACACCGTACAGATTTCGGTAGATGGGCAAAGCCTCTCTCTGCAAGTTCCTGCCGGGACAACCGCTCAAGGTGCAGTGGAAAAAGCCGGTATCAAACTGAATCCGCTGGATCGCCTGGAACCGCCGGGTTATACCGTACTGGAAAAGGGCGATACCATCCGAGTGATTCGTGTCCAGGAAGAACTGAAAATTGAGGAGATCACCATTCCTTTTGACAGCCAAACCGTGCAGAACGAGTCGCTTCCTGAAAGCCGCACGATGATCATTCAATCGGGGAGCAACGGAAAACTGGAGCGTACCATCCGAGTCGTCTATGAGGATGGACAGGAAGTCTCCCGAAGCATTGTCAAAGAAGTACGGATTGTTGATCCCCGTCCGGAGATCAAAATGGTAGGGGTACAACGTCCTTTCACCCCTACGGATATACCCGGCAAGTTAGTATATCTTTCGGGGGGTAATGCGTGGCTGATGGAGGGAAATACCGGCAATCGGCGTCCGCTGGTGACCACAGGAGATTTAGACGGGCGGATTTTTTCGCTTTCTCCCAACAGGGAATGGCTCCTGTTCACCCGCCGTTCTTCTACCGAACCGGGGGAGGAAATCAACACCTTATGGATGCTCAATCTGACCGATCCTGAAGCCCAACCGGTCAACCTGCGAGCCAAAAACATCATTCACTTTGCGGACTGGGTACCCGGACAGGGGCTAAGTATTACTTATTCAACCGTAGAACCGCGAACAACTGCTCCTGGATGGCAAGCCAACAATGACCTGATCCTAACCCGCTACAGCCCCAGCGGCATCATACTAGAAACCTCTACCCTGGTTGAAGCCAATTACGGCGGGGCGTTCGGCTGGTGGGGAACTCAATTTGCCTGGTCTCCGGATGGAGCCTTGCTGGCATACGCTCAGCCGAATGTTGTCGGGCTGGTCAACCTGGAAACCGGTGAACTTACCCCTCTGGTGGAAATCACCCCCTACCAGACGCGCGCTGACTGGGCATGGGTGCCGGCACTGGCATGGTCTCCCAATCACCAGGTACTTTATACCCTAACTCATGCACCTCGCCCGGGGCAGGAGAACGCCGAAACCTCACCCTATTTTGATGTGAGCGCTTACGTCATCAACAATGGTGCATTCATTAAAATTGTGGAAAAAGCAGGCATGTTTGCCTATCCTGTAGTCTCGCCGCGAAGTGCAGATGGAAGTTACCAGGTGGCATACCTGAATAACATTTCCAGTGAACAGGGAGAGAATGGACGATATCGCCTCTCGGTGATGGACCGGGATGGCTCAAACAACCGGCAAATTTTCCCTGAGGAAGGAAAACTGGGACTGGACCCGCAGGAAGTGGTTTGGTCGCCAGAGCCGTTTGAGGACGGAACTTTTCGTCTGGCAGTAATTTACCAGAAGAATTTGTTCCTGGTACACCCGCAAACCGGTGAAGCCATTCAAATCACCGGAGATGGATTAATAGAAAAGGTGGATTGGTAAAGATGCGAATTTTAGTTACTGGCGCTGCTGGTTTTCTCGGTTCTCATTTATGTGACCGTCTGATCAAGGAAGGTCACTTCGTCATTGGTATGGATAACTTTATCACGGGCAGTCCGGATAATATGGCACATCTGGCAGGGAATCCAAATTTCCTGTTCATTCGCCATGATGTGTCCAATTTTATTTTTGTGCCGGGCAAAATTGATGCAGTGCTCCATTTTGCTTCACCGGCAAGTCCTAACCCAAACTCGCCGTATGGTTACACGAACCTGCCCATTCAAACCATGAAAGCGGGCGCGCTGGGTACCCATAACACACTGGGAGTGGCACGCGCTCACCGGGCCAGATACCTGCTGGCTTCCACCAGTGAAATTTACGGCGATCCTCTCGAACATCCGCAAAAGGAAAGTTACTGGGGGCATGTTGATCCTATTGGTGTGCGATCGGTGTACGATGAAGCCAAACGCTTTGCCGAAGCCTTGACCATGGCGTATCACCGTTATCACGGCATTGATACCCGTATTGTGCGGATTTTCAACACCTATGGTCCCCGCATGCGGCTGGACGATGGAAGAGTAGTGCCCAATTTTATTCAGCAAGCCCTGCGGCACGAACCCCTCACCATTTACGGAGATGGTTCGCAAACCCGCAGTTTTTGCTACGTAGATGACCTGATTGAAGGCATTTACCGCCTGCTCCTCTCGGATGAACATAACCCTGTCAATATCGGTAATCCTACTGAGACCACCATTCTGGAATTTGCTCAAACCATCAATGAAATTGTAGGGAACCCGGCAGGCGTCATCTTCCAACCGGCTTCGCGCCTGGGAGATGACCCTCAACGCCGACAACCAGATATTACTCGTGCAAGGCAGATCTTAAAATGGGAACCGAAAATATCTTTAGCCGAAGGCATTCAACGCACCATCCCATACTTCCGACAAAAAATGGGGCTTTCTTTATGATTTTGTCCAATCCGCGAGAACGAGAGCGGTTTTTGAAATTTGCTGTTGTAGGTGTTATTGGAGCGGTAGTTGATTTTGGCTTGTTTAACTTCGGCATTCTCCTTCTGGGAATGCCAGCCGTATGGGCAAGTGCAATGTCTTTTACCGCTGCGGTGATCAGCAATTTCACCTGGAACCGTTTCTGGACATACCCCGACTCACGAAGCAAGCAACTTTCACAGCAACTGGCTCAATTCGCACTGGTAAGCGCAATCGGGTTAGGAATCCGCATTCCGCTGGTTGCGACCCTGGAAATCCCGATGATCAATCTGTTCTCACGCATCCTGCCACGCCCATTTATTTTTACCCCAACTTTTGTAGGGCACAACATCACCCTGGCAATTGCCGTGCTGGTGGTGATGATGTGGAATTTCTTTGCCAATCGCTTCTGGACATATAATGATGTAAACTAAAGATATGTCCGATAATACCTCTTTTGACATTCCGGAGCCAAAAGATTATCTGCTGACCCGCACGGTCAAGTCGCTCAAGGAACTGGTAGATCTGGTCAGTGGAAAAGCCTTCCAGGCAGAAGTCAACCGCGAAGACGCTGGGCTGGCTGAGGTAATGCCGTTTCCTTTCCTTGCACTTGTCGGTCAACAGGAAATGAAACTGGCTCTTTTACTCGCTATTATCAACCCTCTGGTGAACGGGGTTTTGTTGATTGGACCACGTGGAACAGGGAAGACCACCACCGCGCGCAGTTTGATTGACCTGCTTCCCGAAGTCCAGCGCAGCACCTGTTTTTACGGGTGTCTCCCTGAAGATATCGAACAGGGAGGCATGGATGCGGTCTGTCCTGACTGCGCCCGGAAATATGCCGAAGGCATCCCCCTCACCCGTAAGGATCGTGTCCGTTTGATTGAACTGCCATTGAATGCCAAACTGGAAGATGTGGTAGGCGCACTGGATGAGCATGCTCCCGGTCATCTTCGCATGCGCATTCGTCGCGGTATTCTGGCTCAGGCGGATCAAAACGTGCTGTATGTGGATGAGGTCAACCTCCTCAGCGACGATATCATCAATGCGATTCTGGATGCAGCCTCTTCGGGAACCTATACCCTGCGGCGCAATCTGGTAGCAGCCACGTACCGCTCTCGATTTACACTGGTTGGTTCCATGAACCCTGAAGAGGGCAACCTGAGACCACAGATTATGGACCGCTTTGGCTTGCGGGTGGTGGTAAGGGGGCTGGACAACCTTGATGAGCGCCTGGAAGCCTACCGCCGCGCAAGAGCCTATCGCTTGAACCCAAGAGCCACGGTGGCTCAGTATGCAGAAGAAACTGCCCAGGCACGCGCTGAGATTCAAATGGCACGCTCACTCTTGCCCAGTGTAGAAATTCCTGCCGAAATTGCCCGCGCTGGAACCGAACTGGTACGGCAATTCCAGGTCGAATCCCTCCGTGCTGAAATCACCCTCTTTGAAGCCGCGCGCGCCTATGCAGCAGCGGATGGCAGAACCACTGTCACTCTGGAAGATATCAAAACCGTTGCCCCAATGGCTCTACGCCTGAGGCGGTCTGCCTTCATGATACAATATTTCCGGGAACAATCCCGAGAAGAAGAAGAAATGCACAAAATTCTCGACTCGTTGTCCTGAAAACGTCACGGGAGGAAAATAAAAATGGCAAAACCTGGCAATCAACCTGTTACTCCAACACCCGAAAGCATGAATCCGACAACCCCGGCAGAGTTTTTAAAGCGGGGATGGTTGTACTACGCTCGCGGGGATTACAAAGCCGCAGAAGAAGATTTTCGGCGGGCACTGGAATCCAATGCAGATGACCCTGAAGCCTTATATGCTTTAGGGCTGAATTTGCTTGCCGCAGGACGGGCTCAGGACGCAGTTAGTGTGTTTGAAAAAGCCTTCCAGACAGCAGGAAAAATCGAAGATCACGTGCGCGCGTCCATGATTCAGCGATTGATCAAAGGACACATCAACCGCATTCGCACAGGTAACTGGAATCTGGATCGGTAAGTTTCTTATGGCTCCTTCTACTATCAGCCATCGTGAGCGTCTGGAAACCTGTCTTTCTGGCGAGATTCCTGATCGGGTGCCGGTTGCCTTATGGCGGCATTTTCCGGTGGACGATCAAACGCCCGAGGGGCTGGCTGCTTCAACTGCTGCATTTCAACGCATGTATGATTTTGATCTCATCAAGGTCACCCCGGCTTCATCGTTTTGTCTGAAAGACTGGGGAGCAGAAGACGAATGGCGCGGGAACCCCGAAGGAACCCGTGAGTATACCCGCCGGGTCATCCAACATCCCGAAGATTGGGCAAAACTCCCTTTGCTCGACCCAACCAGCGGACATCTGGGAGATCAAATCCATGCTTTACGCATCCTGACAGCCGAATTTGCCCCGCACACTCCCGTTGTGCAAACCATCTTCAGTCCACTGGCACAAGCCAAAAACCTGGTAGGACCGGAAAAACTGTTAATTCACTTACGCCGATATCCTGAAGCCTTACACGCCGGGTTGGAGCGAATTACCCAGGTAACCGTGCGCTTCCTTGAAGAACTCCGGAAAACAGCCATTGATGGCATTTTCTACGCAGTTCAACACGCTCAGTATGGGCTTTTATCCGAGGAAGAGTTTGAGATCTTTGGTCGTTACTACGATTTGCGTGTTCTGGAGGTAGCCAAAGGGTGGTGGTTGAACATTCTGCACCTGCACGGCAACGAGGTCATGTTTGATAAGGTCACAGACTACCCCTGTTCCGTGATCAACTGGCATGACCGTCAAACCACTCCTCCGCTCAGCCAGGCAAAGCAAGCGTTTTCCGGTGTAGTTTGCGGCGGACTTCGTCAGTGGGAATCTCTGGTACTGGGCACACCGGACACCATTTTTGAGGAAGCCCGTGAGGCAATTCTTTCCACTGGCGGAGAGCGTTTTATCCTCGGAACAGGATGTGTTTTGCCAATCATTGCTCCGAATGGGAATATTCTGACAGTACGTCAGGCTGTCGAGCAAATTTCTCTGCCTTGAGGAAATCGCTGTGACCAATCCACGAATCATTAGCGGAAAAGCCCGCGGCACCCGCCTGAAAATGGTTCCCGGGGACATCACCCGCCCCATTACCGATATGGTAAAGGAAGCCCTTTTCAACATCCTCGGCGCGGACATTTATGGAGCGACCTTTCTGGATCTATTCGGCGGCACAGGGAGCGTCGGTATTGAAGCCCTCAGCCGGGGAGCCAATTTCTGTCGGTTTATTGATTTACACCGTGCGGCGGTGCAAACCATCCGTTCCAATCTGGAGTTAACCCACCTGCAGGAACGCGCGCAGGTTATTCAGGGAGACGCATTCACCCTGCTGAGCCGTCCCGCCGACCGGCAATTTGACTATATTTTCATCGCTCCACCCCAATACAAAGGGTTGTGGGAAAAAGCGCTGGCAACAGTTGATCAGCACATTGAATGGCTCTCCGAAGATGGTTGGGTTATTGTGCAGATTGACCCGGTGGAATATTCTATCCAGTCGCTTAAGAACCTGGAAGAGTTTGAACAGCGCCGGTACGGAAACACCATGCTTATCTTTTACGAGAGAAAAAGCGGTGAACCTCCCGAGCCATCTCTTTCTGAGTGAAAATGAACCACCAGATGGCCATTTTCATAGCGCGAAACCGCCCAGAAAACCGGGTCGCCCGGTCTCCATTCCCAAACACGGGGAAGAATTTGAGGTAAGTCCTCTACCAGAGGAAGATGGGGTAAATCCTCCCAGGGCACCCACTCCAGAGCACCTTCTTCAGAATGCCAGGTCCACTTTTCTTCCGCTTCACCGCGGAAAATGAAAATGCAAACCCCAATATCTGGTTCTACGTCAACCAGAATGACCCCTACCCCATGAAGTTCCACATTTTCTATTCCAGCCTCTTCCTTCAACTCCCTTTTTGCTGCCGATAGCGGATCTTCTCCGCGTTCTATATGACCTCCCAGTCCGTTATAACGATTTGCCCACAACCGTTTGGTCGGCGCACCCCGGATGAGAAGCACCTCGCTATTATGTACCAGAAAAATCAATGTTCGCGGAATCACCCGATAGCGCGGCAGGTTCACCCCTTGATCGGAAACAGGCACATTCGCCTCCAGAGATTAACACAGCCCGGGAGTTCACCGGGCTGTGATGGATTTCAACGATTGAGTTACTTCCCTAACAGGGCGCGAACTTCCGGCAATCTTCCGGCACTGCCCAGTTTTTCGTTCTTATGGGCAATGAACTTGGCATATTCTGCCATGAAGATCTTACCAATCGGGCGCATGTCAATTTCTTCCGGATGATCGCGGAAATATTCACGATGCACACGCGTCCACACCAGACGCCCATCGGTATCAATGTTGACCTTGGTCACACCCAGTTCAGCAGCGCGGCGGAACTGATTTTCATCCACGCCTTTGGCGCCTTTGAGGTTGCCCCCTGCTCGATTGATGCGCTCCACCTCCTCCTGCGGTACCGAGGATGAGCCGTGCATCACCAGCGGGAAGCCGGGGAGGCGCTTCTGGATTTCAGCCAGGACATCAAAACGCAAAGTCTGGTTACCGGAGAACTTGAAAGCGCCGTGACTGGTACCAATGGCAACAGCCAGAGAATCGCAACCGGTGCGCTCCACAAACTCTTTGGCATTGTCAGGGTCGGTCAGTTTAGCGTTGGATTCATCCACGCTGACATGCTCCTCCACGCCACCCAGTTGCCCCAGTTCAGCTTCCACGACGATTCCACGTGCATGAGCGGCTTCCACAACCCGGCGGGTAATGGCAATATTGGTTTCAAAATCTTCATGGCTGGCATCAATCATCACCGAGGAATAAAACCCGCTCTCGATGGCATCCATGCAGGTCTCTTCGTCCCCGTGATCCAGATGAACAGCGAAAATGGCATCGGGGAAGATCTCATCTGCGGCACGAATAATGGCTTCCAGCATGCGCTTATCGGTGTACTTGCGAGCGCCTTTGCTGATTTGAATGATGAATGGAGCCTGACTCTCGAGGTTTCCCCGGAAAAGCCCCATGCACTGCTCAAGATTGTTGATATTGTAGGCGCCGATGGCATATTTGCCATACGCGGCTTCAAACAGTTTTTTCGTGTTAACAATCATGTGAATACTCCTTCAAAAAATTAACTCAAGAACATGGGAACGCCCATGAAATCTTTCACCCGCGGGCGATACTGCTCAATATCATAGAATGAGGCTACATCCACCCGCTTCTTACCCGCCAGGACCATCTCGACCGGGACTGTGGTGTATTTACCACCATGGAGCGCCACCATCTTCCCGGTTTCATTGCGGCGGATTAATTGAATCGCCAGATTGCCGTAGGACATTGCCACCATTCGATCCAGCGAATCGGGAGCACCGGAGCGCATCAAATAGCCCAACTGCTGATACATGATGTTCTGTCCGGTAATCTTCTTAATCATCTCGGCAGTAATCAACCCGATTCCGCCGAGTTTGCGATGCCCGTAAGCATCAGCTTCACCGTATTCAACAACATCCCCGCCTTCCATGATGGCACCTTCAGAAATGGTCATAATGGCGTAATTCGATGGGTTGTTGCGTTTGTCTTCCAGCAGGAAGTTTGCCAGTTTTTCAATGTTGAACGGAACCTCACTGATAATCGCGCGATCCACATAAGCCAGATACGCACTGATCAGGCTGGTTTCGCCAGAGTTGCGACCAAACAATTCAATCACACCGATGCGCTCATGAGACCCCACGCTGGTGCGCATGTTGGTAATAAATTCCACCGAGCGGGTTACGGCTGTGGAAAACCCGATACAGTAATCGGTTCCGAACACGTCGTTATCCATGGTTTTAGGAATGGCTACCACAGGAACGCCTTCCCGGTGCAGGCGCACGGCAAAGGAAAGGGTATCATCTCCACCGATCGGAACCAGCACGTCAATCCCCAGATGGGAAATGACCTTCATCACATAGTCCGTGTAATCCTTGTCCTCAGAGTCTTTTATGGGTTTTCCCCAATTCGAATTTTTCAGGAAATCGGGGGTACTCTTCGGAGAAACCTTCTGAGGGTTTGTGCGGGATGTATGTAGGAAGGTGCCACCCGTGCGGTCAATCGTGCGCACCGAGTCGCGGGTGAGTTCCTTAATGTAATATTCATGGGTGGAAGGCTCATCCAGATTGTAATTTAACAGCCCCCCCCAACCGCGGCGAATGCCCAGCACACGATACCCCATCTCAAACGCGCCCATCGCCACGGATTTAATCGCGGGGTTCAATCCGGGGACATCCCCTCCACCTGTTAAGATACCAATCGTTTTTGTCATGCAGTCCTCCTGTGTTGGGAATAATGATGATCCATTATGCTTCCGCTTCGAGGATCGGTACCTGGAAGGTTACACGTGCTCCACGCCCCACACCGGCATCAATTTCCATGTATCCTCCCAGCAGTTCAACTCGTTCGCGGATGAGTTTCAACCCGAGAGCGCCAGACTTTTCCACTGCATCCGGGTCAAAGCCTTTGCCATTATCACTCACCGACACGCGTAATGTGGTATCGTCAGCCACCAGGCTGACCGTGATCTGTACTCGAGGCGATTCCTGATTGTGGCGATAGGCATTACCAACCAGTTCCTGAATGGCGCGGAAAATCATCACCTCCAGGAAGGATTGATAGCGCCGCTCGCTCCCTTTAATGTTAATGTTGATATCGCATCCAGTTTGCTCTTTCAGGCTTTCCAGGTAACGCTTGATGGTAGGGAACAACCCCAAATCGTCGAGCATCATCGGGCGCAATTCAAAAATGAACGTGCGCACCTGCTTAAAGGTATTGGTAGCGGCGTCTTTCAGGCTTGCCATTTCTTCTTTTGCGCGCGCCTGATCAATATCCAGAAGCCGGGCGACAATTTCGGTTTGCACAATGAAATTTGAAAGTGCCTGAGCAGGTCCATCATGCATTTGGCGGGAAAGACGCTGGCGTTCTGCCTCCTGGGCATTAATCACCATTTCCAGCATGGCAGAACCGCTCCCCGAATACCCCTTTCCAGAAATTTTTCCTCCTTTGCCTGCCATGGGAAGCATTTGACGCACTTTTTCAATCAGCGTCACGTACCGTCGAAGGGCTTCTTCATCATTTTGCAGTTTATCCAGTTGTCCCCGCATGACCAGCAAACGCTGTTGCGCATCCAGTGCAGCATTGTATGCCATCTTGATATCGCTACGAGGCATGGTATCAAACTGCGCCTGCACCTGTTGAAGATGTGCCGTAATGCTGGCATTGCGCTGAGTCAGTTTAGCCAGTTCTGCCTGACTCTGCGTCAACATGAGAGAAACTTCTTTAAGCGTCCGCTGGGCTTGCTCGTACTCGTTATCCAGTTCCTTCAAGAAGGCTTCCCACGGATTTTCTTCTGTTCCGGCATTGGGGACCTGAAGTGCCATACGCATTTCTCCTGCTCTTGATGTTGGGGCACGTTCAAACGTTCATAGTATACTATGAGTGGTTTATACAGGCAAATCTTTCTCTTCTTTGTATTAAACCAATTTTGCCCTGTATTTATTCTATCTCATGAAACGATTCTGGGTGCTCTTCCTGTGGATTTTGCTCGTCCTGGGCGGATATTATCTGTATCATAAGCCCGTACGTCCAGAAGAAGTATGGAGCGTACTCCAGGCTGGCTTATCCCTGCTCACTGCTATTGCCATGATAACGCTCTGCGGCGCAACAGGCGCTCGGATATTTCGCGAAACTGCTCTGGAAGGCTTGCCCCGATGGGCAGTACAAACTGCTCTGGGGGCAGGAATCTGGAGTCTTATCTGGCTTGGAACTGGATTTGCCTTTGGCTACTCCAGATGGATGTTCTGGTTACCTTTCCTGCTCTTCCTGCCTCTGTGGAAATACGTGCGGGAATGGTTCTCCCCGTTGACCACGCTATCTGTCCATTGGAAATCCGCCTCTACCCTGGAAAAAGGTCTGGCTGGCATCGCTCTCTTGCTAACCCTTGCCCAACTATGGGTTGCTCTGGCACCTCCGGCAAGATATGATGCGCTAACCTATCATCTGGCACTACCGCAACAGTACCTGGAAACCGGTAAATTGCGCCTGATCCCTGAAAACCCCTACTGGGGGCATCCCCAACTGGCTGAAATGCTGTACACATGGGCAATGGGATTATTTTTGCCCCAGAGTGCAACAGCCTTTTCCTGGCTGATCAGCGTAGTCTTCTGGCTGGGTTTATGGGGATGGATTCAGGAAACGATTCAGGAGATTTTCCCTCATCATGCTAACCCGACAGGCGGATGGATTGCCCTGATTGCGGTCCTGAGCGGAGCGTCGATCCGCTGGATGAGCGCCTGGGCATACACAGATTTGTTTTCTGCTCTGTTTGGACTTTCTGCGCTGATTTTATTCATGCACTGGCTAACAAAACAGCAGACTCGCTGGTATCTATGGATGTGCGTGTTCATT
Source organism: Anaerolinea thermophila (assembly GCF_020723905.1). Taxonomy (GTDB): domain Bacteria; phylum Chloroflexota; class Anaerolineae; order Anaerolineales; family Anaerolineaceae; genus Anaerolinea; species Anaerolinea thermophila_A. Next base: position 163,093 of record NZ_DYHZ01000008.1, on the reverse strand, counting down.
GGGATGGCAGTGAGCGTGAAATACACATCTGGAGTTCTGGCACTTGTGCTTTTTCCGGCTGTGTGGTTTTTCTCCCCTGAAAAACGCCGAAAAATCGTCGTTTTTCTCCTTGGAGGATTGCTTGCCCTGGCTGTCTTTCTCCCTTGGCTCCTGAAAAACTGGGGGTTTACGGGTAATCCTTTCTTTCCTTATCTCATTCCAACAGCGGAGTTTTCTACCTGGCGGTTGAGCGCCGCCAACCAGGCTCCTGAGTCCGTGAACTGGCTGGCACGTCTCTTTCTGCCGGTTACGTTTACCTGGATGGGCGTGGATGGCGCCGCTGGACCAGCCACCGATATTGGACCATTACTGGTGCTGTTGGCTTTGCCGGGGTGGTGGACTATCCGCCACACACCGCTGGGAAAACTCAGCGGGTGGTCGTTCCTTCTTTTATGGATAATTCTCGGGCTGGCAGGAGCGCGTTATGAACACCTTCAGCAAACGCGCCTGTACTTTGCATTACTGCCTCTGATTGCCCTCAATGCAGGCATTGGGTGGGAATTCATTCAGGATGTCCGCTGGAGAGAAGCGCGCCTGTCCAGAATTACAATGGTGCTGGTCCTTCTGGTAAGCGGGTTAGTCCTGTGGCAGGATGTCTTCATGCTGGTAAGATCCCAAACCATTCCTGCAGTTCTGGGGACGATCTCCCCACAGGCATATCTGGAAAATCAAACTGGCGTGTACATCCAAGCCATGACAGATCTGAAAAAATTGCCTGCAGGCTCCAGAGTCCTGTTTCTATGGGAAGCCCGCAGTTTTTACGCGCCATCCTTCTGTATCGCCGATCCGTGGATTGACCGCTGGCGGGCTGATCTGCACAAACTGGGAAGCCCTGAAAATGTACTGGAAACCTGGCGAAAAGAAGGCGTTACCCACATTCTCATCCACAAGACCGGAATGGATTTTATGAAAGGTGCCGACCGCGCCATGTCCCCCAAAGACTGGCAGGCGCTTGACGAACTGCTGAAAATGCTTCCACCCGCCCAGCCGCTTGCAGGTGGATATTACCTGCTGATACCATTAAGCCCCTAACGCCAGCGGTAAACGGTCATATTCTCCCCGCCCGCCTGCGGAGCAAACTTTCCCCGGCTCTGATACACAACCGGTTTTCCATCAGTCAGATGTTCATACCAGCCCGGGAAGGTGACCAGATAATCTACCTGTTGTCCATCCAAAAATTCTCGAAGGCGCGTTTCATCGCGAATGAAAGGAATTACCTCTGGTGAGACCAGTCCTGCCAGATCCACCAGTTTGCGTTGAGAAAAATAGCCTATCGCGCCAATATCGTGGACTGCAATCAGGGCATCGGATGGAGTATTCTGCTGTACCCATTGCGCGGTTTCTACCATTTCGGTTTCAATAATGGCTACATCGGTCGCATAAGCCTGTGCCCCCAGAAAAACAAACCCCAGAGTGACCCCTGCAATACTTCCTATCCACACCCGGCTGATGATCCAACCCCAGCGTCGCAGACTCAACCCTCTTACCAGTTGAACGGTTCCCATCAAAGCAAGAACAAAGTAGACCGGCATTGCAGGCATGAGGTAACGTCCATGCTGGTATGTGACAGGAAGACGCAGAGCGTAGAGTGCCACATATCCAATTACCCATGCTGAAGTCAACAGATAGGCAATCCGTTTCTCTCGAAAGGCAAGGAAAATCCCCCAAACGAAACCCGGCAGAAGAAGTCCGCCTGCCCCTACCAGCATTACTCCAAAAGAACGCAAGAAGCGAACCCATACAGAAATTTCGTACAGCAACGCATACTCTGCCTGTTTGGCATAGAAAGTGTTGGGAAAAACGCTTCCTGAAATCAACCAGTTGAAGGCGATGTAAGGAACAAACAGAATCAGAAAACCCGCCAGGAATTTTCCAGCCTGTATCCACTGGACTTCTCGCCTGGAAAACTTCCACAGCCACATGAGAAGAACGGGAGCAGTCAACGTGATGGCATCCGGGCGAATCCAGATTCCCACGCCAATGAGAATCCCCATCACTCCCCACCAGGGTTGGAATGCCCCCATCAACCACAATACTGTCAGCACCAGCACAGCCATGAGAGCGGTTTCCATCCCCGAAAGCGCAGCCCAAAGCAAATGCCACTCCATACCGATCAATAAGGCACCTAAAGCCAGATCGATGCCCGTTTCCCGTTGAAACCAGTTTTGCGCCACAATCATCAGCCCAAGTAAAGACATGCCACCCAGAAAGAAGGTCCACCCATAGGGGATGGAAGGCGACGTCCAGTATCCCACAGCCAGCAGGAAAGACCACAACGGCGCCGTTGACCCCGCTGAAGGCTGTCCTGGAATGAAAGCCCACTCGCCCCCTTTTGCCAGATTGCGGGCATAGGTCTGATGAATCCAGGCATCATCCAGTGGAAAGCCAATACGATATGTTTGATGACTCATCCACAGATAGAGAAACACTCCCGCTCCGGCAAGTAAAATTGCCACAGTGTGTGTCCAGTGCCCGCGCCTAAGGAATAAATTCATAGATACGCACCCCTTCCACTGCGCCTCGATACATCAAATCCGAAGTGCTGGCAGGATTCGAATACCACTCCGATAAATACCCCGCATTATTTTCATCCAGCAATAAAAAGCGCGCTCGATAACGTCGCCCCGCAGAAAGGACATTCTGTTCCGTTCCATAAGGAATGACCACGGCTGCTCTGCCCGTGGCAAATGTATAGCCGGGGGGATTATTCACCATCACCACATCTTCCGGTTGAGCCCCTCCCTGCTGCAGATAGAGTTCCACACGAAGGGCCTGCTCATAAGACTGCTTCCAGCGAATTTCCTTCCCTGTATCCGTGCCAATTACCATACTGGTATACATTCCCAGAGATAGCAGGAAAGAAGTCCCCACCAGCAACCCATACAGGAACCTCAACACCTGATGACCGCGCTCCCATTTACGCCACTGAGAGATTTTCAGCACCATCCACTCAATCCCCACCGGTGCCATAACCCAGAAGAGACTCTGAACTCCAGCCCCGGCATGGAAAAACGAGCCATTGATGCCCGCGTAAGGGAAGATCAGGGTAAATACCCCGAAAAAGACCGCCCACATGCCTGCAGCAAAGCGTACTCCCTGGTGTTTTCTAAATAACCAGAGCCCAACAAGGATGAATGGAAAGAGGGCAATCATTCCTTGCACCGCCACACTGGTTTGCAGGTTCGCCAGTAAAGCCTGCCAGCGCCCCTCCAGATGGGTATGCCAACCCGCCTGAAGCCAGCGTTGAAAGGACAACTGGCTGGCAGGGTAAAGATACAGGTCTTCGTAGCGAGTCATCCACAGGGTCAAGCCATTCCCTGGAGGGAAGACACGTCCAAACTCAAACACATTTCTCAGGTACCACCCCGACATCACCACAAGATAGCCGGACAGAATCAGAACCGTCCATTTCAACATGGACAACAGAGCCTGGCGAGCGGATGAGCGGTCTAACCAGATACGTCCATTCCACCAGATGAGCCCTCCGAAAAGCCATAAAAGACCATCCGCGCGAGCCAGATGGAGAAAGCCGGCTACCACCCCAAATGCCAGACCGGTAAACCAGCCCTGTGACATTGCCAGCAAAATTGCCACTCCACCCAGCAAAATCACCACAGGAAAAGCATCTGTTGAGGGTAAGTAAGGAAGATAAAAAACTGGAAAGAGGGCAAACAAAGCACTGATCCAAGCCTTGCGTGGATCCCCATGAAAACGGAGTGCCATTCTAAAAACGAATGGAGGAATGAATGCTGCAAGGAGGCAAAATATTGCCTGGACCCCGCGAAAATTACCGGTCAAAGCCCACCCCGGAACGGAAAGAAATGAAACCAGCGGCATCCAGTAGGTAAACGCAGGTTGAGGAATCCTTACCGGATCATCCAGGTAATTCCACAAAAATGGTTGCACCCACCCCTTGCCGCTGGCAAGTTCACGCCCCATGACAGCGTAATACTCCGCATCCATGTAGCCGGGAACGCTTTCCAACCACCCTGCTCCCGACACAAGCAGCAAAGCGAGAACAAAAAGCACAAAAGCACTGAAAAAAGGCTTATGGGAAGCGGAAGACATAAATCCACAAATCCCGGTAGTTCATGCGATCTTCTTCAACGGCATGACTGCGCAACCAGATCAGCGCAGGGTGTTCTCCATACCCTAAACGCTGATAATCCTGTATGGCCTGTTGAAATACAACAAAATACACCCGTCTGAATCCCTGAACGGCATGCTGGATATCCGGTTGAGGGAAAATTTGCATGGCTTCCTGCGAACCCCGTGCGAAGGTATCATTGCCACTGCCGGGAATATCCGCCAGAAAGACCTGAGGCAGGCGCGGGTTGTAGAATTTTACGGGAAAGTAACTTAACTTATTATCGTGAACGACCACTTCACCGGGGGTTAACCGGGTTTCCAGGTCTCGAGCAACCTGCTGAAAGGGTGCACGCGGGAAATCAAGGAACCCCACCTGAATGGGAATGCCAATCAGGGCACCCAACACAAAACCGGAAAGGATAAGTTTTCCTGCCCCTTGCTTCCAACGTTGCACTATTACAGAAGATGCCATAGCCAAAAAAGCAAATGAGGAAATGATAAAACCACGAGGAACGAAGATGGGTTTAAACAGATAGGAACCAATAAAGAAGAGAACTGGAACTCCCAGCATGACCACCCAGAGAAGAGCCATCCATTCATGTATGACATAGCGCCGTAAGACTTCTACCCAAACCAGAACAAAGGTCTCCAGGGCAATCAATGCGCCAATCCACAACCAGATACCTGTCAAAGGTAACCCTGTGACCCAGACAAGGGGGATCTGAAGCCAATCCACCACACCCGGACGCCACAACCACCAGTCATACCGAATTTTTGCCAGTTGGGCAGGTAATACGGCAAGCCATGGAACAGAGAGCAGGGCAATGATCAAAAAAGCCGCAGTGATCTGAAGAAGGAAACGCCATTTCCGCCGAAAAAACAGGTACAGAGGAACGGGTGCCAGTCCCAGGATTGCCACATTATGGGTGTACATGGCAGTGGTTCCGCTCAAAACTAACCCCGTCCAGTTCCCAATCTGATGAGAGAACGGCTGATCCTGGACTTTCCACAAACGGACAAAAAACCACAGAAAAGCAGTTTGAGCGCAAAGTAAAAGGGCATAATTGCGCACATCCTGCGCATGGTAAAAGTGAAAAGGAGAAATTGCCGCCAGAAATCCTGCCACAAGAGCCGTGCGTCGGTCGTTCATTTCCTGTACCCAGTTCATCAACAGCCAGATTGCCAGCAGAGAAAGTATCACAGTGAGCAATCGGATGAACCAGTCCGATTCGGAAAACTGGATCCAGAAATGCAGCAAGAAATAGTACAGGGGGGGCATGGTGTCAGCAGCGGTGCCACGCACAATCTCAGGCAGGGAACGCTGAGCGAGGAAAATGCTGAACACATCGTCATAGTGAAACGGACGGGAATGGATTCCCAGCAAACGCACGACAAAGGCAAAGAGCAACACAGCCGCATGCCCTGCCGAGGTATTCTCCAGCCGCTCCCAGAGAGATTTCATCGCTTCCATTCCATCCAGGACCCTAAAGGATGAAACGCCCACCAGCGTACCCAATACAATAAAAGAAATAAAGTAAATGGCAGGGGGAAGAACATCACCGGGCTCTGGATGGGCTGATCACCGTATTCCACTGTAGAAAGGAAAATTGCCCAAATCCCCACAAAGAGGAGAAGCAAGGTGATGCCGGATGCAACTGCCGCACCCCTGTGCCAGCGCTCGTGCATGAGAGCAAAGGCAAGAATGATTCCGGGGAATAGAACAACAAAATTTCCCGGATCGGTCTGGATGCCAATCCACTGGGAGATATTCAGGGTAAGCAATGCCGTCCACAAAAATCCCCGAAATTCTGCCTGCAAACCTGCACGCCACTCGACAATTAACATTAGCGTCATCAGAAAGGTAAGCGCCCAGCCCAGCCGTACCCCAAAAGAGGGCCACCACTGCGCAAATGCCGCCCCTGGTGTGCCGGGAGGATTATAGGCAGGATACCGCAGAACTTCCCGTAAGTTCTGAATGATCCAGTCGGGAAATATCAAACCAGCAGCCAGAGAAAGCAAAATGACTGTACCTACCAGCCAGCCCACAAAGCGCCAGCGTCCCTGAACAACTCCCCAAATGAGGAGAAATGCCACAATCAGCACCACCACCTGCGGTTTGATGGTGGCAAAAGCAAACAACACCCCTGCCAGTTCATCGGCGCCGTCGCGCAATGCCAGCAACCCGCCGGTGATGAACAGAGCAACCAGGATCACAGCATTGCCATTGATGAGTGGACGCAATCCGTGATACCAGAGTAGTGAGAAGACTAACAATCCTGCCAGCATGAGCGGCGAAGGCTTCCAACGACACAGGCGCAGACTCAGCAGGGTAATGCCCACCAGTGCGGCTTCCAGCACCGTCATCCACACAGCACGAGCGAGATGGAAATCGGAAATCAGGGCAAAAGGCAGGAAAAACACGACTGAATAAAGCGGATACGCCACCCGCAGTTCATGTTCTCCGGGACGGGCTGGTCTTCCATAAGCAAGGGTTTGAATTCGCAAAGCGGCTTCATCGCTATAAGGGCTGATACCTTCAAAGAAAAGCACCCGGGTTCCCACCCAGTGAACCAGAAAATCATTTCCCCCCGGGTTCTTCAGCGTATACTGGTAATTTGACCAGGTCACCCCGGCAAGTAAAATACCCAGAAACAGGAGCACCGCAGCCAAAAGAAGGATTTGATTCTGTGAACGATTCAACGTCTTTCTCCCTCAAAAAATAGAATTCATTCCTCACATATAGTACAATCTTTTTGATAATTATACCGGTACTGCACTGAGGACTTTATGAATCCTGTCATTTCCCTTGCCCAAATGAACATTGAACCCGGCAACCTGGAGAGAAATGTCGCAACCGCTTTTGCCATGATTGAAGATGCGGCGAAGCGGAAAAGTTCGGTTGTGCTTCTGCCCGAATTGTGGTCCAGCGGATATGATCTGGAACAGGCAGAAAAACATGCTCTTGAGACCCCCCACATCCTGCAAACGCTCTCTCAAATGGCAACTCAACACGGCATTGCCATTGGCGGTTCCCTTCTGGAAAATACAGGAGAGGGAATTTACAACACTTTCTACTGGGTTTCTCCCACCGAAGGGATTTTTTCTTATCGGAAAATCCATCTGTTTCGTCTTATGGAAGAGGACCGCTGGCTCAGCCCCGGGGACCATCTTCAGATGGTTTCCACTGAACTGGGAAAAGCAGGACTGGCTATTTGCTACGATTTACGGTTTCCAGAATTGTTCCGCCGGTATGCCCTTGATGGCGCTACCCTGTTCCTGCTGAGCGCCGAATGGCCTCTAAAACGGGTTCATCACTGGCAAACCCTGTTACGTGCCCGGGCAATTGAAAACCTGTGTTTCATGTTCGCAGTAAACTGTGTGGGCCCGGCTTATAAGGATGTGTTTGGCGGCACCAGCGCAGTGCTTTCTCCATGGGGAGAAACCCTGGCAGAAGGCAGTCAAACAAATGAGGAGTTGATCACCGCACAAGTTGACCTCAGCCAGCTGGAACGAGCGCGCAGTTTCCTGCCCATCTATCAAGACCGCCGTCCTGATGTATATCGCCTGAGCGATTAAGGCACGCGCCGTAAAATCACAGCAACATCATCGCGGTAAAGAGCCTGCCACATGGAATCGCTCTCAAGAGTTCGTACCAGTGCAGATGAAGCAGGCATGAGAACCCATTGAACCTTATATTCTGCAAGCACTTCCTGCCAGCCTTCAGACAGGGTAATGACCTGTTCGTACTGGCGGGTAAGCGCCTCTCCGTAGAAATCCGTTTGCCCATCAATAAACACCCGAACCTCTGGAAAAGCGCGATACAGAATATATCCTCCCCATGGAAAATAATTAAACACGTTTCCTTCCTGTGGGTGGATTTCCAGCCAGTCCATTGCCTTTACCGGAAAGACTTCGGGGGCAAAGCGGGCAGGAATCCATCCACTGCGCGCTCCCCAGACCGACAACACAATGACCAGCAGGAAGGTGACCCAGCCACCTGTCTTCGAATCCACGCTTTGCAGACGAAGATTAAAGTGTTGCAATTTATCCAGCCAGACAAAATACCCCTGCCGTTCTTTCCAGAGCATTTCAATGCTCTTTGCCAGAACTGGAGCCGAGACAACCGCAAATAAGGGGATATTTCGGGCGCTATACAACCCCATGGCTGTCCAGAGAACCACTATAAGCACTTCGTCCATTCGAGGTTTCTGACGACTGATACCCCATACCCCCAGGAAGAGGATCACCATGAAGAGGAAGGGGAAGGTGCTGGGGGTGTGAAAATCGGGAGAAAGATATTCGGCAGTGTGTCCCACCAGATAGGCATTGCGCACATACCCCACCGAAGTCTTCCACAAATCAAGCCCGGCAGGATTGATCAAACTGGCAATCAAAGAAAGTCCGCCAACCCACAACCAGGAGCGAAATTTCTCAGAAAGGGCGTCAACAGACATTTTTTCCACCCAGATGTTCCAGAACAGTCCCAAACCATAGACTACCCACACCACAAAACCTGCCAGAAACGCGCCATGCGTATTTGCCCAAACCAGCATCAACAAAGGGAGAAAAATCCGCCCATACCGTTTCCCCTGAAAGAGGTCCTCCAATCCTTTGAGCCATACAGCCAGGAAGAAAAAGGTAAATAAATGCGGGCGGGTAAGCCAGTGTAAACTGCTTGCCGCCATGGTAAGGAGGGTGACAAAGATACTGGTCAACCAGCCACCACTGCGCTCCCAGGAGAGTTGAAAGATCAGTACAGCCGTCAGAGCAATCATCAAAGCACATAACCATACCACACCCGCCAGACCCAACCAGCGCTCCATTAAAGCAAACACAACCTGCGCCACCCACTCATGTGGAGTAAGGTCCTCTCCGCCCATGGTGTGGGAAAAAACATCCTTTGTAGGAATCCAGCGGGTGTCCAAAATGAATTTTCCAATGGTCAAATGCCGTCCCAAATCCCCATCAACGTTCATCATCCTTTCTCCTGAAGCCAGGACGGCAAGGAAAAACATCAACCCAATTAAAATCTGTAGAGAAGGAAACAACCAGCGGATAAATCGATTCATGGCTCTGCCAGTTCCTGTATGTTCAACTGATTCGGTACAATTTTCTCGCTCAGGTTATAGAACACCAGATAATCCCCGATCAACTTTTCCTTCCAGGTTACCCCTCTTTCCGTAAACTGCTGACGGATGATTTCATTGAGCCGTTCGGTCTGTTGCGTGGTAATGTACGCCACCCGATCGCTTTCATTCACCAGACAATTGTAAGGTTCATAACGGTTATCGCGGGGTGTATAGGAAAGGTTGAGATGATAAGGCAATGAAGGAATAAAAATCAGCGTTTCATCACTTTCAAATGCCAGCGGATAGGCAACCCAGTAATGGGTATAACCGCGCGTTTCTCCCTGCTCGGTCAGGAAGCGAATCAGTTCAGCATCATGCTTGCGATTGATCCTCGTGCTGGCATCCAGTTGAGAGGTAAACCCTGGAGGATTTTCCAGAGCACAGGCAAGATTTCCGGCAAAAAAGTAAACCAGTAAACTGACAAACACCGTCACCCTTGCCCATTTTGGTAGGGGAGCCTTTTCAAAGAAATGTGCCGCTCCCAGTACAAGAGGAACACTCATGGGCAGAAAATACCTGCCCGTGGGGTCTTTGCTGAACTGAGTGAACAGATAGGCAAAAATCAGGGTCCAGCCTACTCCAGTAATCAACCACCAGCGAGGACGATGAGCAGAAGGTTGAGACAACTGGCGATAGACCCACAGAAAGACTGCCAGCCACGCCACCAGCGCCAGTGGGATAAATGCCGGTACCAGCCACTCCACCGACCAGGGTGGACGGAAACCCAATGCCGCTGGCAAGGCGATCAATAAGAGCCAGGAAAGATGAAACCCCACCCGAACGATCCACGGATATGGCTCTGATACCGTTGGAGAGCCCACCAAATCTGAAAGCAGGCTGAAGAAACCATGCTGGCTGGCATAAATCCACAAAGGTAAAGCCCCTACCACTCCCCCGAAGAGGGTAAGAGCCCCTTTTTCCACCAGGAAGAGCAAATCGCGCCGTTTTAACCATTGATAGAGAACAAACAACCCTGCGGGAAGGCTGTAAACCAGAGTAATGGCATTACACCATACCCCCAGCCCCATCCAAAAGCCCAGACTCCAGACCAGTATTCCCGAGTCGGATTTTTCCAGGCAAAGGGCTGAAAGTAAAATCAGATTTCCAATCAACAGGGCTTCCCCGTATCCTCCCAGGGTAATGGTGGTATAGAGAGTCATATTGACGACGGGTATGGCACTCAGTGCCACTGCCCACAGACCAATTTTTTCATGGTCAAAGGCATCTTTTCCCAACAGGTAAAGCGTGTACAGGAAACCCAGATACAGCAATCCCTGAACCAGGCGAATCACCCAGATATGTTGCCCCAAAAGGGCAAAGCCAGCGGCAATCAAATAGGCGTCCAGACTGCCCATGTAACTTTGCCCGTAAAAGAAAATCGGACGTTCGCCCTGCAGAATATGCTTTGCCATTAAGGCTACAATGGCTTCATCGGCATTAAAGGGCACACGTTGGGTAAAAACAATGAACCCTTTCCACAGCAGAGAAATCAAAGCACACCCGAGAAAAATCCAGAGACTTTTTCTGCTCATGGGATCCTGCCAAAAATCAATAATCCGTCACTGCCGTACATGTCTGTGGGGATTTTCTTCAAAAGTTTGTAAGACTGGTGAAACCAGTCTTTCTGCAACAGCCCTTTGCGCCCGTACACCTCCAGAATGACCAGATAATCTGGCTGAGCATCCCGAATTAAATCGGGAGCCACCGCGTAATTGATCGCATAGTAAGATGGGTCAAGGGGGTAATAGCGAACGCTTCGGGCAGAGTTTAAGCCAACAGTGTCCAGAATTCGCAGGTTGGTTTCATACCCGAGGACACCAACATCGCCCGCTGCCAGTACCGCCTGAGGTTTTTTTTGCGCCCGTAGAAAATCCGCCGCTTCTTTGTACAGCAATTCCAATTGAATATATGCCATATCGGGTGCGGGACGGTTTGGACCATGATCGGGAACGATCCGCCACTCGCGTAACGATAAGATTGCAGGAAATACTACGCACAAGGTTACCATCAGTGAGATCGCCCAGCGGGGGAAAGTACGAAGACCTTTCACCCATCCTCTAAGCACCGATTGACCGCCAATGAGAATTTCCAGAAAATAAATGGGAAGAGGCGGCGTGAGATACCAGCGGAAAATCAAAGGATTGGGCAGGGCAAAGGCAAGAAAATACAGCCATGGATAAACAAACCATGCTCCCAGACGTGGAGCCGTCCGAAACATCCTTAAAATTCCAACCAGAGCAAGGAAAGGATACACAAACAAGCCAATTCCAATGGCAATATTACCTATCCAGTGATATTCGAAGAAAGGTGTGGCGTAATGCTGTAACAGGCGAATCAGCGCCGCATGGGGTTCCAAACGGTAAGCCAGAAGTTTGGCAGTAACCGAATGGGGAAAGGGACTGCCGAAATACATCCACGCAAACCCATACCAGCACACAACAGGAAGAAGGAAAATGCCCAAAGCCTGCCATGGAATGCGCCGGTCAGGTTGCCGCAGAAAGCGCCATCCCCAATCCAGCCCCAGCAACCCTACCATGAGGATCGCATCCACCCGGGTCAGTAAAGCCATAGCACCTGCAAAAGCGGTAAGCGGAAGGTTCTCTTTTAAATAAGTCCAACCCATGAAGGTTAGCAGGAACACGTACAGGCTGGTTTCCAGTCCGCCAATCGAGAAAGTGACCGAAAAAGGAGCCACAGCCCACACCAGAGCCGCTGATAGCCCCGCTTTTTCGTAACCAACCTGCCTGCCAATGAGAAACAGGAAGACGCAGGTCAATGCATCAGCAACGGCGTTGAAGAGCCAGGAGATCACTGGAAAAGGCGCGCTGGCTCCGCCACTCAATGCACCCAACCCTGCCATGAGCAGGGTGTATAAGGGAGTAGTCGTTCCCATTACCCGCTCACCCGGGTTATAGACAAACCCCTCACCGCTCACGAGATTGCGGGCATAGCGATAAGTGATGTATGAGTCATCAATGGTTCGAGGTCCAGGAATCAGACGGGCAAGCAAAGCCAGCGCGATCAGGAAGCCAATCCAAATGCGGGTTGCCTTTGACATACCCCGATTATACAATCACCTCTCTCAACCTTCCCCTTACGAACACCTGTCAAAAAAGAAAGGGCGCCGCGGTGAGTCCGGGCGCCCCGAATCGGTGTAGAAGAAATTAAAGCACTTTATGATAAACGCGGTGATTCTTCCAGGGTTTGCTCCCGGCAACCAGAATATCCTTACGAATCTGGACAGCGGTTTCCGCCATCTGGGTCAATTCGCCCTCGGTAAACCGGGAATTCTCCAGGAATTTTGCCATTTCAGCGTATAGAAGGACATTTCCTCCTCTCCCATGATACTCAGGCAATACCCCCACCCCATTGAGAGAAATGAATTTCGTTCGCTTCATTTCCTGCATAAAGTCTATCAGTCCCCATGGGGTAATGCGTCCTCCCTGGCGCTGAAGCGCGGCACTGATATCGGGAAAACCAAAGAGGAAGCCCACCACTTCGTCGTTGTAGGTGATAATCTTAATCAATTCAGGCACGGCTACCATGAGCAGGTTATCCAGAATGAATTTGACTTCTCGCGGGGAGAGCGGGTAATACTCCCAGTTGTTTACAAAGGCTCTATTGTAGGCTTCGCCAATTTTAGGCGCCCATGCCACCAGTTCCTTCTTATTACGGAAATTCACCACTTTAAACTTGCCCCGCTCAATCACCCGGCGAGCCACCTCATGCATCTTCTCAGGCAGTTGGAAATTTTCCCGATTAATGTAAGCAGATACAAAATCCACTTCTTTTTCAAAGCCCAGGGCTTCCATGAGTTTGGGATAGTAATCAAAGTTATAGTTCATCATCGTCATCATCTGACGATGTTCAAACCCTTCAACCAGAATTCCATACCCGTCGAAGGCGCTCAACCCTTTCGGACCAACGATTTCGGTCAATCCACGGGCTTTGCACCATTCAGCAGCGCGGTCAAACAGAGCGCGCGCCACTTCCAGATCGTTAATGCAGTCAAACAAATAGAACTGGGCTTTTTTGCATTGATGGTACTCATTGAAAGGGCGATTTTCCAGGATGGCAATACGCCCCACCACTTCTTTTCCCCGCAAAGCCATGAAGAAATCGCCATCTGAATGCTCATAAAAGGGATGTTTCTCCCGATCGAGCATTAAACGAATGTCCGAATAAAAAGGAGGCACCCACTGAGGGGTACCGCGATACAAATCATAATGAAACTGAATGAAACGATGAACCTGTTCCCGTGAGCGGGTATCCACTTGCTGGATGGTGAGCATAAAACCCTCGCAAATGAAAAAGAATGAAAAGATCGTTTATGGAGTATACACCGAAATCTATCTTAAGGTACTTGTGTTTTGAAAATTCCTTTCGGGTAAAAGATAATCCTCACAGTGGCATAGTACTCCCTGTTTTTCTTTACAAGCCATGAGAGTTTTCCAAAATGTTATATGGCGTTCTCTCAAACATTGCGTTCCTTACCGATATCCTCTATACTCAAACAATAAATTTGATTAATCAGGTAATCATTATGCCCAATCACCTTATTCATGAAACTTCTCCTTATTTGCTTCAACATGCCCATAACCCGGTTGACTGGTATCCATGGGGTGATGAGGCGTTTGAAAAAGCCCGCCGTGAAGACAAACCCATTTTCCTCAGCATTGGGTATGCCGCCTGTCACTGGTGCCATGTAATGGCACATGAATCGTTTGAAGACCCTGACATTGCTGAAATCCTTAACCGGTATTTTGTGCCCGTCAAAGTGGACCGGGAAGAGCGCCCGGATGTGGACAGTATCTATATGAACGCAGTCATTACCCTGACCGGTCAGGGTGGCTGGCCTCTCAGCGTCTTTCTCACCCCAGAAGGCAAACCATTTTATGGGGGAACTTACTTTCCGCCAACCCCGCGACATGGCTTACCGTCTTTTCGAGATGTACTTCTTGCCGCACTACAATCCTGGGAGAACGACCGTGAAGATCTCTTCAAAGCCGGGGAACAATTGTCCAAACATATCCGGGCTATGAATGATTGGGGGATAGCACCGGGAATGGTCCTCCGCGCCAATCTTCTGGAGCAGGTGACCCATGCGTTGCTGTCATCTTACGACCGCCGCTACGGAGGATGGGGAAACGCCCCCCGGTTTCCCCAACCAATGGTGCTGGAATTTCTCCTCATGCAAGTAACACGTGGGAATGTAGATGCTCTGAAACCTGTAGAGCATAACTTACAGGTCATGTCGAGAGGCGGGTTATATGATATTGTGGGCGGAGGATTTGCCCGCTACAGCACCGATAATGACTGGCTGGTTCCCCATTTTGAGAAGATGCTTTACGATAATGCCCAATTAGCCAGCGTCTATCTTCATGCAGGCATTCTGGAAAATCATCCCTGGTTTCTCCGAACTGCCACTCAAACCCTGGATTTCCTGTTAAGAGAGATGGCCCATCCTCTGGGAGGTTTCTTCAGCAGTCTGGATGCCGATTCCGAAGGGGAGGAAGGGAAATATTATCTCTGGGAATACAATGAACTTCGTCAAATCCTTGAACCTGTCGGACTATGGGATTTCTTCCTTCAGGTATTTAAAGCATCCCCTGAAGGCAATTTTGAAGGAAAAATCATCCTGCAGGCAAGAGCAGACTGGGAAAGGCTCCCGGAATTAACCGGGTTGTCTGAGAACGCCTTCCAGGAAAAGTTAGATAACCTGCGGAAATTCCTTTCTCAGACAAGAAACCTGAGGATACGTCCATCTGTGGATGATAAAATCATCGTTTCCTGGAATGGTCTTGCCCTGCGAGCATTTGCAGAAGCCGCCCGCTACTTAAATCGAAACGATTACCTTGAAGCAGCACAGCGAAATGCTCACTTCCTGCTTGAAAACCTTTATACTCCCAAAGGGTTGATGCGCACGTGGCGAGAGGGCACTCCCCGTCAATGGGCTCTGTTAGAAGACTATGCGTCCCTGATTCTGGGATTACTGGCTTTATATCAAAGCGATGATCAGGTAAAGTGGTATGAATGGGCTGTCAGACTCGCTGATGAAATGATTGCCCGCTACCGCGACCCCGCAGGTGGATTTTTTGATACCCGTGACGATCAAAAGGATCTCCTTCTACGTCCCAAAGATTTTCAAGATAATGCCACCCCGTGCGGAAATTCTCTGGCGGCAAATGCTTTATTAATGCTATACGAATTTTCTGGTGAAAATTCGTACTATCAACTGGCAACTCAGGTTTTGCCGCTTCTCCAGGATTCGCTGGTCAAGTACCCCACGGCTTTTGGATTCTGGCTTCAAGCCGTTGATTGGACAATGGGACCCGCCAGGCAGATAGCCATTCTGGCTCCCAACAACTTGGATGAAGTGAAATTATTCAAAAACGTGCTCTGGAAAACCTATCGCCCACGCTTAGTGTCCGCTGTCTCAACCTTTCCCCCTGCAGAAAAATGTCCTGCGCTTCTGCACAATCGCTCTGTGCTGGATGGAAAAGTTACCGCTTACCTTTGTGAAGGCTTTGTATGTCATCATCCCACCAGCGATGTCCATATCTTCCGGGAACAATTAGAACCAGGGGACGGGGATTAGCGGGAATTCAAAATGGCTTCGAACAATTTTGCCAGCCACTGCCGGGCTCGCTGAGGATCTTCTTCCTCTAAAACCCCCGCGATGACTACTGGCGCCCCTTCCCATTCCTGTGTGGTGCCCCCGATCATCCAGGTAATTTTTTGCTCGCTCCCTACAACCGCAACCGTCTGCCAGTACAATTGCCCGGGGACGCTGAGGATTTGCTGAGCCTGCCGGGCAATACTGGCAGGCACTACCCCTGTACTGGTTGGATAATTAATCACCACCCAGCCCTGATGAGGGGTATGAACCGCTTGAACCAGCCAGGGAGATGTCATCATACCCTGATTGCTTAAAACCCCAGCCGCAACCGCCATTTGTAAAGGAGAACTCTGCAGCCAGTTTTCCAGTTGCATCATCTGCCCGGGAGTATCGGCTAACCGATACTGAGGCGCAGCCACCGGGATCGGCAACGAGTAGGCACGATCGAAACCCAGAGATCGCATGAGGCGGTCCAGTTCGGAAGGGAAGAAGGCTCTCAATAAAAACTCCAGAGCCGCCGGGCATCCCCGTCTCAGTGCGGCATTCCATGAGGCATTTTCAGGGGGCAATGTACAGGATTCAGCAAGTTCCCGGGGAAATTCCGGAAGCGGAGATTTATTCACACTTCCCAGCAAAACCATGGGAGCCAGGGCATTTCCCACAGGATACTGCCCCTGCACCGCCCTGTTGACCAGCGGGGCATGCGGATCCACAACCAGGTCCTGCCAGATTTCCCCCAACCGGTTGGGGTCAAAGGTTGGATGACTGACCAAGGCAAGAATTTCTCCACTTTCTGCGTTCATCACCACCAACCCGCCCTGATGTTCTCCCATCAGGGAATCGGCTACCTGTTGGATGTCCAGGTTAATGGTCAGACGCACATCCAGCCCAACCGGTGGTTGACTGTACAGCAATCGATTCCACCAGACGAGCGACGAAGGCACCCCTTGCCAGCCTCTCAGGTAGGAATTCATTGAGGCTTCCAGGCCTGTTCTGCCATACAATGGGTGGTTATACCCCAGGGTATTCGCCAGGTCAGGATATACCCATGCCCGTTGAAACTCACCGGGCCTCCCCATAGAGTGAACAAGCACCTCTCCATTGCGGTCAACGATGCTTCCCCGTTGAACATACCGATCATACAGGTACTGGCGTGGGTTATCCACCCGCTCAGTCAGCGTTTCCTGACGGATAACCGCCCACCATCCGGTTACCAGGGCTAATCCCCCCAGAAGGGCTAAACCGGCAAAAGACAAATGAAGGTGTGCCCCTACAGTGTGAAGCGCTGCAGGTTCCTCGCGATTATCCCGGCTGATGGAATACAGCAAACCTGTTGCCAGTAAAGAAGTGAGCAGGGAAGAGCCGCCATACGATAAAAAGGGCAGGGTAACTCCCGTAAGGGGTAATACACGCAGATTTCCGGCAAGGATAAGCACAATTTGCGAGGTAAAATATGCCACAATTCCAGCGGCAAGATAACGATGATATTGCTTCCCGGCAAACAACGCTATCCGCATCCCCCTGACCAGAAACAGGGCATACACCAGGAGGAGCCCAATCACCCCAATCAAACCGGTTTCCTCAGCAATGGCGGTGAAGATAAAATCCGAAGCCGCCACAGGCACCACGAAAGGAAATCCAGCGCCGGGTCCGGACCCCAGTACTGCGCCACTGGCAATTGCAATGAGCGATTGAATGATTTGATAGGAACGTCCAGATGGATCAGCCCAGGGGTTTAACCAGGCTTCTACCCGGTAGCGCACCACATCGATGAAAAAGGTCCCGGCAAAACCAGCAATCAGCAAAGCCGCTCCTGCCAGTAAGAGCACTTTTTTCTCGCCTGTAGCCAGATAAAGGGTCAGTGTGTAAATCAGGATAAACAGTGTGGCTGTGCCCAAATCTCGCTGAATAAGAAGAAGTCCCAGAGCCAGAGCCAGTAAAATCAGGGTGGGTAAAACCAGACGCAACAAACTTTTCTGGAGAAATGGGCGTTCAGCCAGATAAGAAGCCAAAAAGACTACCAGCAAAAGTTTCAAAGGCTCAGATGGCTGAAAATAAATACCGCAACACCCCAACCAGAGACGGGGACCTTCACCTCCGGGGTAAGTGCCAAAAAACAACGTGAGTCCAGTCAGTACCAGCCCGCTGACCAGCCAGAGGACGCGATACTGCCTGAGAAACTGAAGGACGCCTTCCTGTCGAACCAATAGCGCCACCAGGATAAGACCAAGCACCAGCCAGATGGACTGGCGCAATCCAAGCGTGAAATCCAGCCGGAAGATGGTGAGAATCCCCCAACCGGAAAGGATGGCCACCAGAGGAAGCAAAAAATGATCGGCTTCAAAGGCAAGGCGCCGACTGAAATGATGCAGGGTGCCAAACCCGATTGCCCAGATAACCCAACCCAGCCAGTGTTTCCACTCCAGAGGAAAACTTTCTCCCCGGACTTTCACTGCTGGGGCAAGAGTCAGCAAAATGGCATATACCAGCAGAAATGCACCTGCCAGTAAAAGCAAACGCCTTTGTACCCTTTCTACGGGCGAAGGGAAGGGCACCGCTGAACGATTCACGAGAGATAACGTCCTACCAACAGATTCAATTTTTCCCGGGTTTCCTGAGGAATGCGTTCCCGTGCGGTAATTAACGCATCGGCGAGAGCACTCTGACACCCACTCTGGCACGGTACCGGCAGATGCGGCATCAATGCCTGAACGGCTTGCTGGGCAATCTCCGTATTCTGGAGCAAGGTGCGAATGACCATTTCCACAGTGACCGGGGCTTCACTGACATGCCAGACATCGTAATCGGTGACGTGTGCCATAATGGCATAGCACATTTCCGCCTCTCGCGCCAGAAACACTTCCGGAGATGCAGTCATCCCGATGATTGACATTCCCCACGAACGGTATACATTGGACTCGGCACGGGTAGAGAAGCGCGGGCCTTCAATGGTAATCAAAGCGCCACCAAAATGGGCCGTTCCTCCCACCTGAACGACCGCCTCAAACACCTGACGAGACAGGTCTTTACATACCGGGTCAGCCACACCCACGTGGGCTACCAGTCCATCCCCAAAGAAAGAACGCGCTCGTTTATGGGTGTAATCAAAAATCTGATCCGGAATGACAATATGCCCGGGAGCGTAATCCTCCCGCAGGGAACCACAGGCGCTGATGCTGATCACCTGCCTGACCCCCAGCATTTTCAGGGCATAGATATTGGCACGGTAATTCACCTCGCTGGGAGAAAATACATGACCGATACCATGACGCGCCAGAAAAGCCACCTTTTTGCCTTCCAGCGTACCCATGACAATCGGCGAACTGGGTTTGCCAAATGGCGTATCAACTTCAATCTGCTGGATATCCGACAAACCCGACATCTGGTAAAGTCCAGAGCCGCCAATGACACCTAAAACCGGAGCATGTTCTTCCATCATTTCCTCCTGGATGGTTGTTTCTGAGGTTCTTTCAGGGTTACCCGAATGTTTACCTGACCACAGCGTAACTCATCGCCATTCATCACCACCGTGGGCGAAACCACACGCTCCCCATTCAAGAAAGTGCCGTTGGTGGATTTCAAATCCTCCACCCACCACTGATGATGGTGATAAGACAGGCGAGCATGCTGGGAAGACACGGTTTCATTTCGAATGGTGTAGTTTGCCGCGGCACTGCGCCCGATAAGAATTTCCGGAATGTCAAACGTAGCAGGTTGTTCTTCCAGTAAGTTGGTCACTTCCAGCGTCACGGGAGGAATCTGCGGCGCCTGTAACGCAAGTGTCTGCATGCGCAAATCGCTCCACAAAATGTAAAGCGCCCAGAGCAAAAAGGCATACAGCAATACCACCAGAACAAGGCGAAGCAGTAGAAAGAGGATACCGATCATGCAGTTGCACTTCCCTTCGAAAGGGTGGTGGTATCGGCTGTATCTTCCTCTGGAGCAGTTTGCTCATCCTCTCCATACACCAGCGTTACCCCTGCCAGAGAGATGACATCCCCGGGTTTTAAAATCCACTGATGCACCGGAATATGATTCACCATAGTACCACCCGTAGAATTTAGATCAAACAGCATGAACCCTTCCGGGCTGTGCCGAATCTGAGCATGGTGACGCGAAACTCTGGGATCATCCAGAATCAGGTGATTATCCTTCATCCGCCCCACATTGACCACACTCTGTTCCAGAGGAAAAATTTTGCCCCCCTGAATAATAAGGTAAGCCCGCTTTCCTTTTTGTTTCGGTTGATCCGTAAGTGGGTTAGGCATTGCCCGGGTGCTGTTCCCCTGATCCGGCAAATCCCAATCCACCCAGACATCTGCTGGTTTTAAGGTGGGATCTTCCACAAACTGAACAGCAAAATGCACCTGCACCCCCTGCTCCCTGGCAACCTGCTGAAGCGAAAACACCAGGTCATTCATCACCGCCGGGTTGCCCTGAAGATGGGATTTCACCAACGGGGAAACTCCAATCCATAAAAGGACATTGGGCTCACCAGGAACATCCTGTGGCTGGGTTGCCAGAATCAGTGGCAGAGCCCGCTCCATTTCCTGAAGAAAACGAATTCGAAAATCCTCGCTGGAGGAATCCATCCACCCTTCCAGCCACTGCCTGAGCAGAAATTCAATGCGGTCAAGGGGAAGGTTCATACTTTATAATTATAATATGGCAAGTACTCCAAAAACTCCGATTGGCTTTGAAGAAATTGAACATACTGCCGATTGGTCGCTCAGGGTTTGGGCACCGGACTTACCAACTTTTTTTGAACAAGCCGCAAAAGGAATGTACCAGTTAATGGGCGCTGAATCGCTGAGCGCACCCATAGAAGAAATAGAGTTAACTGTGACGGGTGAAGACCCCGAAACTCTGCTGGTGGCATTTCTTTCAGAACTTCTTTATCTGCTGGAGAAAGGAAAAGTAGCCCACAGGTTTTACATGATCTTTGGAGAGAAGAGCCTGAGCGTTCAACTGAAATGTCTGCCCTTGAAATCCATTTCCAAAGAGATTAAAGCGGTTACCTTCCATAACCTGGCGATTCAATCATTAAACGGGCTTCTGGAAGCCACCATTACGTTCGATGTATAAAGGAGGTGAAAGATGATTACCCTCCAGACTTTTCAAAAGATCAGCGATTACGAGTGGGAAATTCCCCAAACCTTTCGTTCCGGAATGCGTGTACCGGTACGCGTTTTTGCCACACGCCGTTTACTGGAAAAAGCCCTTCAAGATGCCTCCATTGAACAGGCGGTGAATGTCGCCACCCTTCCCGGTCTGGTTGGACGCGTTCTGGTGATGCCTGACATGCATCAGGGTTACGGCTTTCCCATTGGCGGCGTAGCGGCAACCCGCTATCCCGACGGGGTCATTTCCCCGGGGGGAATTGGTTACGACATCAACTGCGGGGTACGCCTGCTCTCTTCCACCATTGCATTTGAGCAAGTCGAACCGTATCTGGATACACTTGTTGCCGCGCTTGACCACCACTGTCCCAGCGGAGTTGGTACACGCGGAGCGCTCCACCTGAGCGACAAAGAACTGGATCAAGCCTGCCGGTCAGGCTCGCGCTGGGCGCTCAAGCAGGGAATGGCAACCGAACAGGATCTGGAATTCACAGAAGAAAATGGCTGCATCGAAGGCGCTGCACCGGAAAAAGTGAGCCCACGCGCAAAAGAACGAGGACGCGAACAACTGGGCACCCTGGGCGCGGGCAATCACTTCCTGGAAGTAGAAGTGGTTGATCAAATTTTCGATGCCGAAGCCGCGAGTGCAATGGGACTGTTTGAGGGGTGTCTGGTGCTTTCCATCCACTGTGGGTCGCGGGGTTTTGGACATCAGATTTGCTCTGATTATGTACAGGAATTCCAGGCCGCGGTGCGGCGTTATGGCATCCAGTTACCAGACCGGGAACTGGTCTGTGCCCCGCTGGATTCCCCCGAAGGACAGGCTTACCTGGGAGCCATGCGCGCCGCTGCCAACTATGCCTTCCTGAATCGTCAAATTCTGGCACATCACGCCCGTCAGGCATTCGAGGAAGTGCTCAGAGGAAAAGTGAAAAACTGGCATTTACGCCAGGTTTACGATATTGCCCACAATATCGGGAAAATCGAGACTCACGAGGTAAATGGCGAAAAAGTCAAAGTGTGCGTGCATAGAAAAGGCGCCACACGCGCTTTTGGCCCCGGATCTCCAGCCATTCCAGAGGCATACCGGTCTATTGGACAACCTGTGCTGGTCCCGGGCAGTATGGGGACCGCCTCATGGGTACTGGCAGGCACTGAGACCTCGATGCGGATTTCATTTGGTTCGTCCTGTCATGGCGCAGGGCGGGTCATGAGCCGCAATGAAGCCAAACGTCAGGTGCGCGGCGAACATTTGAGAAAAGAACTGGAAGCAGAGGGGATTCATCTTCGTGCCGGCTCCCTCTCCGGGCTGGCAGAAGAAGCGCCACAGGCCTATAAAGATGTGGATGCCGTTGTTGAAACCGTCTGCGGAGCAGGCATTGCCAGAAAAGTCGCCCGTTTGCGCCCGGTAGCCGTCGTGAAAGGCTGATAAGCAAGGGTTCGGGCAGGCCTGATTCAGGGCTGGCTTGCCCGAACCTGCTCAAATCGCACGGTAACAGGTAGTTTTTCGTAGGTATAGACCCCAAAGCCAGCAAACGCACCCTGATGCCAATCCGCATTTTCCACCAGATACACCTGCCCGCGGTCGTTAAACTGCAAGGAAAGACGATTCTCGAGACAGGAAAAGCGAATGCGGTTTGTTTCTCCCACGCGGAATACCTCGGGAGGGGCTACTGCTTCCAGCAACTGCACATAGGGGTTTTTCTTTTCCCGTTCCTTAAGAGCGCGGTCGTAGCGTAAAATCCAGAAGGCTCCCGTGCCGCTAACGCGGGCTTCATACCAGTTCGACAGGGTTTCGTCTGCCCGGCAGATCAGCATGAAGCCATTGTCTTTTTGACCATCTACGCTCACCTCGGCTTCGACAATCATTTCCGGCGACATCACCGAGCGGTGAATGCGGTACAGATACGTTTCAGCATCCTGCATTTCAAAAACCAGGGCGCCCCTCTCCTGACGAATCCGCGAGGTCAATCTTCCACCGGGAGCGCGGGTGGTCAGGATAAATAAATCCTTCCAGTTCTCCAACCCGGCATCAAAAGTTTCATCAAAACCCGGTGGGAGAGTAGGTGTGGGAAGCAGGGTATGGGTGGGCAGGAAAGTACTGGTGGGGGGCATCACAGTTTCAGAAGAAATGGTGACCGTAGGGATGGGTGCAGAGGGAAACAGATCCGGGGTAGGTTCGGAGGACACAGACAGAGGAAGGTTACAAGCCAGCAAAGGAAAAACGGTCCAGATCAACGCCCATAACCAGAACCGGAGATGCTTTTTCATTAATCCTCTCCTGTGTGACTGGCTTTCGCACTGGAAAGATCCCCGATGCGCGCCTGCGTGAGGCGGATCAAGTCCTGCGGTTTGAGACGAATGTTCAAACCACGCTGTCCCCCCGAGACGTGGATAAAATCCAGTTTCGTGGCTCTTTCGTCCACCCAGATCTGAAAGCCGCGGTTAATCAACGCCAGCGGAGAAATTCCACCCGCCTGTAAACCGGTCATCTCTTCGGCTTCGCGTTGAGTGGGCACCTGAACTTTCTTTTCTCCCACCAGTGCCGCCAGTTTTTTCTCATCCAGTTCAGAGTCCCCCGGAATCACTGCCAGGATGGGCTTTGCGCCCGGAGTCAGGCGTCTGACCACGATGGTCTTGAACACAATCGCCGGTGAAACCCCTAAAAGGTGTGCTGTCTCTTCAGCACCCAGTTTCTCCGGAGGGAGTTCAAACGCCTGATAAGGCACTTTTCTGGCATCCAGCATGCGCGTGACGTTATTCACAACTGGCATCTTGTTTTACCCCCGCACGTAAATTGGATTGGAATAAATCCATCCCCGCCGTTTTCCCAAAAAGGTCAGATAACATTCCACCCGGTAAATCCCGGGTCGGGTGGTCATAAAGGTACAGGCTTCCTGTTCTTCCCACACCTGCACAGGTTCACCATCACACAGCAACACACATTCCGCCCGCTGAGGTATCCGCACCTGGAAGGTTACCCCAGTTCCCAGACGCAAATCATCCCCCATCATGGCAGAACCCTCGCTTCCATGAGCATAGAAACGGAATCCTCTGGTGGGAGCAGGACGGTCGTAGCCAATAAAAGCATGTCCGTTTGCCAGGGCTTTTAAGACCATCTGACGGTCACGGACAAAATCGCCGCTCAGGTCATTATCGAGCAAGAGATGTGTGTTCACGCCCTGAAAGTGAAAAGAGTACGGGAAAATCACCCGCCGAAGAAAAGCAAATTTCATCGGCAAAGCATGCGCATCTGAACCACCAACCGCTACACATTTTTCTGGGCGGTTGACGAGCAAATCATCCCAACGTTTGAGGGTTTCCGGGAGCGGTCCGGTAGGATAATAATCGGGAAATAACCCGTAGAAAACTCCCTGCCAGCGGTTTTTCACCCGCGCTTTTAACTCGCTGAAGCCATTCCACAGTTCAATTCCTGTGAAGCCAAAGACTTCCCAGTTTTCCCAGGAAATATCCTGCTCGCCAAAAATAAGCAGTTCGGGATCTACAGGATGAGCGATAAAGGTTAAACCACCAGCCTGAGCAGCATTCTCAATCAGGCGCTGAGGATTCTCTGCAAAACCAGCCAGTTCCCGGTTTGCACCAATGACGAGAAGGTGATTTTTCTGGGGAATACGATTCCGGTCATGTACTTCTTCGCCTACCAGTAAGAGTACCCGCCGTTTCCCTGCGGTAAAGTAACCTTCTATATCCCGCACCCACACATTATGATCGGTGACAATCACCACATCAATCCCGTGCTGCATGGCAATCTGGCAGATCTCTTTATGAGTGCCAAAACCATCAGAGTAAGGGGTATGCATATGCAAATTGACGACAATTTCGGCGGTCATACTGGTTGACGATTCACTCCGGGGAAAGGTATAATTCAATCCAGTTCATTCGTTGTGGAGGACAAGCGTGCAAACCTATCTGGATATTGCGTTGATTATAACGTCAATTGCGCTGATCATCAGCGTTATTTTGCAGAGCAAAGGCGTCGGGCTGGGCGGTTTGACCGGAAGCGACAGCAGTACGGTTTTCACCGCACGGCGTGGAATTGAAAAGACTCTTTTCTATGTCACCATTGGATTAAGCGTGCTGTTTTTCGTTTTGATTCTGACGGTGACCATCCTTCAGTAACTTCGGTTTGAACCTTATTCTATCTTTTCAACAGGACAATAGCAGATAGGGCATCTCGCAAATAGACGAGATTTGCCCTGTTTGCTTTATAATTCCCGCATATGAGAAAAATACGCTGGCAACTTCTAATCATCTTTCTGGCAGGTCTGGTCGTGGGCATCTTGCTCCTTACCGAAAAGCCTGCGCCAACGACCCCACTGGATACGCCCGAACCGGAACGTGGAGGCGTGTACACTGAAGCCCTGATCGGTTCATTCCAGCGTCTAAACCCACTGCTGGATCGGTATTCACAGGCTGACCGGGACGTAGATCGGCTCATCTTCAGCGGGCTGATTCGCTTTGACAGTGCCGCCAACCCACAACCGAACCTGGCACAATGGGGTGTCTCTGCCGATGGAACCCTTTACAACCTGACCCTGCGCAAGGATGTCCAGTGGCACGATGGAAAGCCCTTTACCGCAGATGATGTCATCTTCACTATTGAGTTGATGCGGAACGGCGGAAATGTCATCCCTACCGATTTACAGGAATTCTGGAAAGCGGTTGAAGTGGTGAGGCTGAGCGAGTATGACCTGCAGTTCCGCCTTCCGGCACCTTTTGCGCCGTTTTTAGATTATTTGACTTTTGGCATTCTGCCCAGGCACCTGCTCGAAAACAAGAGCATAGATGACCTGATCAACGATCCGTTTAACCTCAAACCGGTCGGTACCGGTCCATACCAGTTCAACCGATTGATTGTGGAAAATGGCGTGATTACCGGAGTTGTCCTGTCTGCTAATGATCGGTATTATGGCGAGAAACCCTATCTTGATGAAATTGTCTTCCGTTATTACCCGGACTCTGCCAGTGCTTTGCAAGCCTTTCGCGAAAAACAGGTCCAGGGTATCAGCGAAATTACCCCTGACATTCTGGAAGATGCTCTTGCAGAACCTGACCTTGCTTTATATTCTGCCCGCCAGCCTGTTTTGAGTATCCTCTTGCTCAACCTGAATAATCCTGACGTGGCATTTTTCCAGAACAAAGACATCCGCAAAGCCTTAATGGCAGGACTGAACCGTCAGGGAATGATAGACACACACCTGAAAGGGCAAGCCATTCTGGCAGATGGTCCTATCTTGCCGGGTACATGGGCGTATTATTCCACTCCGCCTTTCGAATACAATCCCAAGCAGGCACAAACGCTCCTGCAAAAAGCCGGATACGTGTATGCCAGAGAGGGGGATACTGTGCGAGTTAAGGATGAGAAACCTCTTGCCTTCACCTTACTGGTTCCTGATACGCCCTTGCACCTCGCCCTGGCAGAGGAAATTCGCGCGAGCTGGAATGTCCTAGGGGTTCAGGTCACACTTGAACCACTGCCCTACGATCAACTGGTGGAAGAAAATCTCAAGGAGAGAGCCTATCAGGCGGTGCTGGTGGATTTGAATCTCTCCCAAACCCCGGACCCGGATCCATATCCCTTCTGGGATCAGGCACAAATCAGCGGGGATGGGCAAAATTACTCACAGTGGGACAATCGTATGGCAAGCGAGTACCTGGAACAGGCACGGGTCACCGTCAACCGGGATGAACGCACGAGGTTCTACCGAAACTTCCAGGTAATCTTCCACGAGGAACTGCCGGCATTGCCCTTATTCTACCGGGTTTACAACTATGGTGTCAGCCGAGAAATTGGCGGTGTGAGAATCGGACCTTTGTTTGACCCCAGCGACCGCTTTACCCACATCACCGAGTGGTATCTGGTCAACCGTCCGCGAGTTGTTGCTTCACCTCAAGTCACGCCTACACAACCATGAGTAATTCCAGTCAATTTCACCTTCAGTACCTGAAACTTGCCGTCCCGGATCTGGAATCCTATCTGCTTTCCCCGGCTGTTTTCTGGCCTCTGCCTTCGGCGCCGACTTCGCTGAATGAGCCCGGCATGGACCAGATGACACTTGGGGGGGTTGTCTTAAGCCTGAAGGTGATTACGGCTTATGCTTTACCCGAGGCGATGACTCTTTCCCATCTTGTGGAAGATGTTCGAGAACGCTGGCGCTCCAACTGGGCAAAGAAAGCCGCGAAAGAATTCAGCCAACGGGTGCGCAACTGGGAACATACTGTGGGAGAACTGACCCACCAAACCGCCGGACGACTGAACGTTTATCGCGCCCAGGTACGTAATCGGGTGATTCTGGAACTGCTGAAAGATGAAATGTCTCCTGAGCGCCCCACTGAACTGGCGGTGCTGGCATCTCTGGATACCACCCTGCGCAACCTGTTTGTTCAGGGCGATTTCCTGTGGGACGCGCCACTCCAATCCATTTTTCCTCAACCCCGGTTCTGGTTTTTGTACCTCGCCAGCGTTCAAATCCAATAGCCCTTTTTTTTTGAGGAGGATCCTCATGTCTCCATTTTATACCGCCAACGGCGATGACGGCTTTACCGGTCTATTAGGAGAGGGGCGCATTGCAAAAAACGCCCCCCGGATTGAAGCCATCGGGACACTGGATGAAGCCACTGCGGCAATAGGATTAGCCCGCTCTCTCTCAAAATCGGATCCGGTGCGTTCTCTGTTAATTCACTTACAACGAGACCTCTATCACATCATGGCAGAGGTTGCGGCAACACCGGAAAACGCCAGCCGTTTCCGGAGGATACAGGAAGAACAGGTAGAGTGGTTGGAGCAACAGACAGAAACCATCAGCCAGAGCATAAGCATTCCCAAAGAATTTATCCTTCCGGGCGATTCCCCGGCTGGAGGAGCCTTATCGCTGGCTCGTGCAATTGTCCGTCGGGCAGAACGCCGGGTAGTGGCGTTATTCCACGAAGGGGATATTGAAAATCTTGAACTGGTGCGGTATCTGAACCGCCTTTCCTCTCTGCTGTTTTTACTGGAACTCTTCGAAATTTCTCTTGACAAACCGGATTCACCCACACTGGCAAAAGAGGAATCATGACAGGCACCATCATCAATGTCGTTGCTATCCTGTTGGGTTCAGCACTGGGGACATTTCTTGGAGGGAAAATCCCTGAGAAATTAAAACAAACCGTCGTCTCCGGTATGGGATTGTTCACCTTTGCACTGGGTATCCAGATGTTTTTGAAAACCGGAAATGCCTTAATTGTGCTGGGAAGCCTGGTCATTGGTGCCCTGCTGGGAGAATGGTGGAAGATTGAGGACCTTCTGAGCCAGTTAGGGGGCTGGCTGGAACAACGCTTCAACCATGCCGGGAATGGGGAACAGACCGCCCATCAACGCGAACGGTTTATTCGCGGTTTTCTCACCGCTTCTCTGGTTTTCGTAGTCGGTCCCGTCGCCATTTTAGGCGCGATTCAGGACGGTATCAGCGGAGATTATCGCCTGCTGGCAGTTAAATCTGTGCTGGATGGCTTCGCTTCGCTCGCCTTTTCCTCTTCTCTGGGCATTGGAGTGGCGTTTTCAGCCCTTCCTATCCTGGTGTATCAGGGGGCAATCAGTCTGCTGGCATCACAGGTACAAGCCATCACCACTCCCACCATGATGAATGAGATGACCGCCACAGGCGGCATCCTCCTGATGGGAATTGCTATCAGTGGACTGCTGGAGATCAAAAAAATACGCACGGGAAATTTCCTGCCCGCCCTGATCATTGCCCCATTGATTGTAGCGTTATTAACCCTTCTGGGTGCACCGGTTTCCCTTCCTTAAAACTTATCGGATGAGAAATATGGAACTCAAACATTCTTCCCATTCTTCCTCTTTTCGCGCCCTGGTCATTGCGGCACACGGCATCCCTCCCAGCGATTACCCCGGAATGAAAGTAGGTCTGTTGATGATGCTGGAAATCTTTAACGAAAAAGTTCGCTGGGGGCTCCTGGAAAAATGGCACGCGCGCCTGGATCATGAAGTACGCACCTGGAAAAGAACGCCACAAACAGACCCCTACCAAAGCGCGGTGGAGAAGTTAGCCAGCAGGTTATCCGAACGCCTGGGGATACCCGTTTATGTGGGTTACAACGAATTTTGTGCTCCAACTGTGGCAGAGGCAATTGAACAGGCACTTTCCAAAGGGGCTTGCACAGTCACAGTGGTTTCTACCATGCTCATTCGAGGAAACACCCATACAGAGAGCGAGATTGCCGAAACCGTCCATCAGGTGGCACAGGCACATCCCGAAGCCAAAATCCTTTATGCTTTTCCGGTTGATGAAGAACTGGTAATCGATTTATTGGCAACTCACGTCCAGCAATTTGAGGAAACTGCCTGACCTGCTTGATAAAAAGGAAAAAGCCGGTCATTGAACCGGCTTTTTTGTGTGCCTCCAGCGAGATTCGAACTCGCGTTTTAGCCTTGAAAGGGCTGCGTCCTGGTCCCCTAGACGATGGAGGCGCAGGCAGTATTCTACCATCAGTGCTCTGGACGGTCAAGCGTTTAAGCGGAAATTTTTCGTTCTTTTTTCAGTGCCGCACACACCCGTTGATAATCGCTCAAGAAGGCAGGGAAGAGTTGTGCAGCCTTATTCAGATCTCCGGCACGTCCTGCCATTTCCATTTCAAGGCAGACTTTCGAGAATGCAACTGCACCAAGATTACCACTGCTCCCCTTGAGGGTATGGGCTGCTTCTCGCACCTGATCAGCGTTTCCCTGACGAATGGCTTCTTCAATCCGCGCCATCAGTTTGGCAGAATCTTCCAGGTAAATATCAATTAACTCGCTTAGGAAATCCTGATCTCCCTCTCCAAGTTCCCGCAACCCTTGAAGGATGTCCTGATCCAGCGGAGAGGGGTAATTCTCATCCTCAGCACTATGTGGGCTTCGGGATTCTTCCGAAGCAGATGGAGAGAATGCCTCTCCTGCTTGAGGGAGGGTTGTTGCCTGGCTGGAAGCGCCGAAAGAGCGTTCAATTGCCGTCAATACCTCCCCCAAACGCTGAATAGAGACAGGTTTACTGATGTAATCATCCATGCCGGCTTCAATACAGGCTTCGCGGTCGCCCTGCATAGCATTTGCGGTCATGGCAATGATGGGGATGTGACGGTTCCGGGATCGCTCGAAATCCCTAATGCGGCGGGTGGCTTCAAAGCCGTCCATGACGGGCATCTGACAATCCATCAGAATGGCAATGTAGCGTTCGGGATGACGCATGTACATTTCCAGGGCTTGTTCACCGGTGGTCACCAAATCAGCCTGATACCCCAGACGCTTCAACTGGACTGTTGCCAGGCGTTGATTGGCAGAATTGTCCTCGGCTAACAGGACAATCTTTTCACCATCCGGTTCAACATTCTGAGGCGGAAATTCGAAATCGGGTTCATCCACCACAACCGAGTAAGAAAGCACGCGCTCACCCGGAAGACGATCCTGAAACAGCGAGCGAATAGTATCCATGAGCACCGCCTGACGCACCGGACGCAGGAAAGTCACTACCCGTTCCATTTGTTCAAAGGCGGCGCATCTGTCACGCTGGTTCAAATCGGCAAGCAGAACAACTGCGCTCATCACCTTTTCATTCAACAGACGAACCAGAAGATCTTGCGGCAACGAAATATCCAGAATACCCAAATCAAAATGGGTATCCTGTCCCAGGTATTCCATAACTTGCTCCACCTCACAGGCCGATTGCACTTCCAATCCCCAGCCAGTTAAGATTCTGGACAAAAATTCTCTCTCTATCAGATGACGACTGAGAAGGAATGCTCGCTTTCCTGACAGATCTTGCCACTCTGGAACAGGTTGGAGTTCTGGCCGAGCCATTAATCTGACGGTGAACCAGAAAGTGGATCCGTGTCCTTCTACACTTTCTACGCCAATCTCACCACCCATCAATTCCACCAGACTCTTCGAAATGGCAAGCCCCAGTCCAGTGCCACCAAAACGGCGGGTCATACTGCCATCTGCCTGTGTAAAAGGCGTAAAGAGGCGTTTTCGAGCAGTTTCAGATAAACCAATTCCAGTATCACGCACTTCCACACGCAGAATAACCTCATCACCGAGGCGTTCCTGGAGAGAGACTGCAACGGTGACATGACCGTTTTCTGTAAATTTCACCCCGTTCCCCACCAGATTGATCAGTACCTGGCGCAAGCGCACCGGGTCTCCCACAACCAGATTGGGAACATCCGGGGCTACCCAGCCAAGCAAGAGTAAATTCTTTTTCTGCGCAATCGAGGCAAACATTTCAAGCACACCATCCACCAGAGGAAGGAGCTGAAATTCTACCGACTCCAAAGTCATTCTGCCTGCCTCGATCTTGGAGAAATCCAGGATGTCGTTGATAATGGAAAGCAGAGATTTTCCTGAATCCCGGATGATTCGAGCAAAATCAGCCTGCTCCTCGTTCAATGGCGTATCGAGGAGAATCTCCGACATACCAATGACCGCATTAAGCGGGGTGCGAATCTCGTGGCTCATGGTGGCGAGGAATTCGGATTTCAAACGAGAGGCTTCCAATGCCTGATCTCTGGCAAGCGCCAGTTCATCGCCAATGCGCTGGAGTTGTTTCAAGTACCGGTCGCGTTCAATTTCCGCGCCAATCCATTGAGCCATCAACCGGAGAAATTCATAGTCAGAAGAAGTGAATGCCGTCCGGCGCGCTTTGAGGCTGTAAAAGGCAAGAATCCCATAAACCTCGTTGCCCACGAAAATGGGGGTGCCCAGGTATGCAGCAATTTGATTGATGCGATGAGCAGGATGCCCGGCAAAGTCCGATTCTGCCACATTTTCGATACCTAAAGGCTCATTGGCGCGCAGGGTCTCACGGGTAAAGGTGTGTTCAATTTCCAGCAGTGCCCCTTCCTGAAAACCACCTTCAAAAGGATAGACGGCTTCAATAAGCAGGGCGTTTTCCGACAGCCTTCCCACATAAGCAAAATCCACCCCAAAAGTTTGCAGACCCACCTGAAGCAAATGATCAATCTTCTGGTCGAAGGGCAGAGACTGCGAGGAGGTGATATCGTGAAGCGAACGCAGGGCCTGTTCATTGCGTCGCAACATGTACTCAATGCGCTTAAAGGATGTAATATCTACAAAGGTGCCCGAAATCATCTCCCGCTGGGTTTCCGGGTCGGGTACCCGCTGCATAAAAGCATCGAGCCAGACCGTGCGTTCATCGGGGAGATGCAAATGGATGGTTTGATGGTAGCGATCCGTCACTTTCTCCCGTAAGATACGGAAACCTGCGCCTAATTCCTGCACCATGCCTTCAGGAGCCGCCTGCCAGAACGGTCGCCCAACGGTTTCTGTGATCTTCAAACCGGTAATCCGTTCCCAGGCAGGATTCAGGAAAGTGAAACGACCGGTAAGATCCATCTGGAAGATGATATCGCGGGCGTTTTCCACCACCAGACGATAACGCTGTTCGGCATTGCGAATCAACTCCTCGGCATTCAAACGCTCTTCCGCAATTGCCAGAGAGTTCACCGCCACCTGTATCATGGAAATTTCCAGATCACTCCACTCCCGTTCACCTTGCTCGGCAGTAAACCCGACAATCCCTGCCAGTTGCTGGTTGTGGAAGATGGGGAACAACAACAGGGTATTAACGCCCAGTCCGTTCAGGGCAGACTGAGCCTTTTCATCCAGTTGATGGGTGTGCGCCATCAGGACTTCACCTTCCTGAAGCGCTTCTATCAGAGGACGATCCGATTCTAAAAGACGCCAGTTCACCTGGAATAAATCCCGTCCGGTCCACTCGGAAGGTTCCTTTTGCCACATTCCGATCGGGCTGGAGAAGATTCTGCCGTTTCCCGGGATAATCTGGTAAGCAAAAACCCGCTCCGCTTCTGTGATTTCCCCAAGCACCTGTAAAACAAATGGATAAGGATTACCGCCCACTTCCATTGCCAGCAGGTGAGATTGGATCTTCATCAGGGCTTCCAGGTAGCGCTGGCGTTTATCCAGTTGTTCCTCTGCACGGCGCAGATTTTCCACTTCAACCTGCAGGTCATGATACAGGCGGGTCACCTCATATGCGCGACTTGCCGCAAGCGCCATACTTTGCGCCAATCGGATTACATCCGGAGTGAGCAGGGTTGGATGTTCGCTTTCCAGAATCACCCAGCCAATAATTTCCTCCCGGACCAGAAGAGGGATCAATAAGAGAGAGGCGCTGGCTCTCCCCATGAAGAGCCGTCGGAGTTGTTCCGAACGGATCTGCGCTGAAATTTCACGGATAAATAAAGGATCCGGAGATCTCAGTCCTCGCTGGAAAATGGGATTTTCTTTGAGGGAAATGACCTTCCCGAGCAACGAGGGAGCGTCTGCTTCCTGTCCGTATTCCGCCACAATGTGCATGAAAACACGGTCCTCGCTCAACAGGGCAACATCGGCAAAATTCAGGTGTAAGTTCAACACCAGTTCCCGGCAAACCGTCTGGAATACTGCGTTGGGTTCCAGATCAGTGGTCGTCACCGCAATAACCTGATTGAGCAGAGCCGTCTCGCGTAACTGGTTCTGGAGGCGCTCTTCCAGACGAAGACGCTCGGTCATGTCCCGGACAAAGGCATAGAAGTAATGACGCTCCCCAATTTGCAGGGGTTGAATGCTTAATTCAATCTCGCGTCCACTGCGTAAAGCCAGTGTCTTTTCAAATCCTTCCCCCTTGCGAGCAATTTCACGTAATTCCTGACGCAAGGCACCGCGAATTTCAGGAATTACCCGCGAGAGAAGCAGGGAAGAAATGTCCCCGGGATGATCTGTTTCCTCTATCTCCAGTAAATGATTAAATTCGCGGTTGGTCTCCAAAACCTCCAGCGAACCCGGCGATAGTAAGGCAAAACCTTCACGGGCTTGCTCAAACAACTGCATGTAAAGCATCTGCCGCGTTTGGCTTTCCTGACGCACCTGTTGGGTTTGCTGGATCAGGTCCTGTAATGGAGCGCTGATCTGCGCAATATCCACATCCACCCCGGTCTGAAGGGAGGAAACCTGGTCCTGCAACTTGCTGGCAAACCGTAATTGTTCTCCCAGTTTTTCCAGGGGGCGGAAAATGTAGAAATTCAGGGTGAGCAAATCCACCAGCAAAGCAAACGCCCCTACGACAATCATTCCGCCTAACAGGAACCAGATGGCTTGTTTACCCGCCAGATAAATGGAACGAGGCAAAGACGCAACCAGAATTCCCTCGGGAGAATTTCCCGCGCCATACAAAAGGTAATACCCTCGAATAACCTGAGCGCTTGGATCTGTACGCACAAGAAGATTTTTCCCTTCCGATTCCATTGAAGGTACAGGTAAATACTCAGACGGAATCTCAGAGGCTAAGTAAAACTCAACCGCTACACCGCTGTTTACCCGGATTTGATCCAGCAACTGCTCATTTATTTCCCGCCCAAATAAGATCACCCCCGCTACAGGACCTTCGCCAGAGGTATGCAATACGGGCGCTCCCACAACAAAATAAGGATGCCCATCCACAACCAATACACGATGTCCCTGATTCCCGCCTGCCAGCCATTGCCAGTAAACACCATTTTTCCCCACATAGGTTTGGAGAGAATCCTGTACGTCCACATATTTTTCCGTCTCGAAATCGAAACGTCGGGCATACCGAATCAATCCGCCCGTATCGCTCAAGACGATGAAGTCAATCGAAATATTGCGTAAAGACGGCGTCTGAAGGTTTTCTTCAACAAACGCAGGGTTTTCCCCACGCAGAAATGCGTAGGTGTCATCCCAATACCCCCAATCGCTTGCCAAAGTGGAAATCTCTCCGTTAATTCGCTGAACCTCTTTCATCACCTGCTCCAAATCGCGGCGATTCATCTGATAATCCAGCGAATCAAAATGATTGGATAACACCTGGCTGGTGAGCAAGAAAAATCCTGCCCCCATGGCAATGAGGATAATGGCAGAAATCAGAATGGCTCTAACCTTAACCGTCATGTTTCTGAGTTTCCGGCGTAATCAAATCTGGAGAATCGACAGTGGGTGTATTCACCCGTCGAGATACAGAATAGGTCATCATCCGATCAGGTTCAAACGGCACCAGAAGCCGCTTCAAACTTGCTTCTGCGGTTTCCTGAAGCCACCGTCCCATGGTTTGCGAATCCAGCATGACCGGCATGCGGTCGTGCAACTCAGCCACCAGAGAATTTGCGGGACAGGTGATAATGGCACAGGAACTCACTTTTTCCCCTTTTTCGTTAATCCAAACATCCCATAAACCAGCAAAAGCAAAGGGGGCATACTCTTTCAAGCCGATAAAATAAGGCACACGTCCACGCCCTTCCGGCACAGGTTTCCATTCGTAAAATCCTGTAGCAGGGATTAAACACCTGCGTCGGAAAAAAGCCGTTCGAAAGGAAGGTTTTTCCGTGAGCGTTTCTGCACGGGCATTAATCATGCGGTCTCCGATGGAAGGATCTTTCGCCCATGAAGGAATCAGCCCCCAGCGCATCCATTCCATTCGCCGGGGATACAGATTTGTTATGGCTAAAACCGGCTGAGAAGGGGCAATGTTGTAACGGGGTGAATAGTCGGCAGGAATTTCGCTCACGCCAAAAAATTCCTGCAGGGTTTCCGCATCCAAAAACAGTGTAAACCTTCCACACATGGAAGCCTCAATTTCCAGGGCAACTCATTTCCCTTCTCTAATTTTAGCACGTTCACACAAGGTCGGAGGTTCATGCGCTCCTCCTCAAAAAGATTATAATAAACGACAAGTCATTCCAGTTTCAGGGGTTTCAGAAATGAGTCAACCACTTGTTGAATGCATTCCCAATTTCTCCGAGGCGCGCCGCCCGGAGGTAGTAGAAGCCATCCGAAATGCAATTGCCAGTGTTCCTGAGGTCAGTATCCTTGACCAGCATTCGGACATGGATCACAACCGAACCGTAATCACTTTCATCGGTCCCCCTGCCGCGGTAGAAGAAGCCGCCTTTCGAGGAATTGAAAAAGCCGTTCAACTGATTGACCTGAACTACCACACTGGAGAACATCCCCGTATTGGAGCGGCAGATGTGGTTCCTTTTGTGCCCATTCGCGACATCACCATGGAAGAATGTGTGGAAATGGCACGACGGCTGGGAAAGAGGGTTGGTGAAACCCTTCAGATACCTGTTTATCTATACGAAGAAGCCGCCACACGTCCTTCCCGTAAGAATCTGGAAGATATCCGTCGCGGAGAATACGAAGCCTTGAAAGAGGAAATGGGACGCAATCCCGAGCGCATACCGGATTTTGGACCCGAGAGGGTAGGACCTGCCGGGGCTACTGTAATCGGCGCACGTCAGCCCCTGATCGCCTTTAATGTGTACCTGACCACAAATGATGTATCCATCGCCAGTCAAATTGCGCGAGCCGTACGCCATTCTTCCGGCGGTCTCCGTTTTGTAAAAGCCATGGGTGTTCTGGTAGAAGGACGCGCTCAGGTTTCCATGAACCTGACCAATTTCCGGCAAACACCCGTGCACCGCGTGGTGGAAATGATCCGGCGGGAAGCGCAACGCTACGGGGTGGGGATTCATCACAGTGAACTGGTCGGATTGATTCCAGAAGAAGCCCTGATTGACTCGGCAGTCTGGTACCTGCAACTGGACGGATTCGAGCCCAACCAGGTGCTGGAACGCCGCATGACCCAAGCCCTGAGTAAGGAAACTGCCTCACCAGTCCTTCAGTCAAGTTTTCTGGATGAACTGGCACGTGGCACTCCCACACCGGGGGGCGGTTCTGCCTCAGCCTACAGCGCAGCGGCTGGCGCGGCACTGGTGGCAATGGTTGCCCGCCTCACAGTGGGGAAGAAAAAATATGCAGAGGTCGAGTCTCAAATGTGGGCAATCATTGAGCA
Organism: Anaerolinea thermophila; assembly: GCF_020723905.1. Taxonomy (GTDB): domain Bacteria; phylum Chloroflexota; class Anaerolineae; order Anaerolineales; family Anaerolineaceae; genus Anaerolinea; species Anaerolinea thermophila_A. The sequence goes on along the minus strand of NZ_DYHZ01000008.1, from coordinate 126,210 downwards.
AGCCGAAGCCCTGCGTCAGGAAATGACCCATGCCATCGAAGAGGATGCACAGGCATTTGAAACCTACCTGACCGCATCGCGGATGCCCAAAGACACCCCTGAACAGCAGGAAATACGCGCCCGCGCTCTGGAAGAAGCCACCCTGGGCGCCATTCAGGTTCCTTTGCGGGTAGCCCGAAAAGCGGTCGAAATCATGGCGTTAGCCGTACAGGTCGCCACACTTGGTAACCTGAATGCCATTTCAGATGCCGGGAGCGCTCTGGCACAAGCCCGAGCGGCGCTTACCGGCGCTGGTTTAAACGTGCGCATTAACTGCCTGGGATTATCTGATCCTTCTCTGGTGGAGACATTTGTGTCTGAATTGCGTCAGTTAGAAGAACAAGCCGCAACATTTGAAACTCAGATGAGAGACATCCTGATTCAAAGGGGCAAACTCCCTTTCTAGTCGGTTCATATTTATGAGAAAACTTTTCTTACTTGTAGTCATCAGCATTTTTGTTTTAACAGCCTGCACCTCCGGGGTGGAAATCACCCCGGATTTCCTGTCCAGTACACAGCAGCAATCCTCGCCAACAGCAGAAAAACCCTTCGCGGAGACCTCACCGACGCCTTCACTTACCCCGATCATTCAAAAGGTCTGGGCAGATGCGGCAGTCCCGGCACAGTTGAGAGAGCAAATCTCCCTGCCCGCTGGCTGGGAATGGAGCAATGAAGAAGAATCCCCGGTTCATCTGATTGCCGGTGCGAAGCCATCCATCAGCCGGTGGATTTATGCACTGGTGGCTCCTTTCCCTACCGTGGAAGATGATTTTTCCACGACCCGGTTGAAAGACTTGTGGCAAAAAGGCGAGGCTTTGGAAGTGGGTCCCAGCCGAATCCTCGTCTCCTCCTCAACCGCGGCAGCGTTGAGCACTCTTTTCGGATCACCTTCTGAAGCAGTAAAGATTGTTTCGGAACAGGATTTACTCCCTCAGGCATGGGAACAGGACAAAACCTGGGCAATTGTGCCTTTTGAGGATCTGGAACCCCGATGGAAAGTGTTATCTCTGGATGGGATGTCGCCCATTCAAAAGAGTCTGGACGTGGAGAATTACCCACTCCAGATATCTTTTGGATGGGCTGGTGATCCTGAGGTTCTTCCCCTCTTTCTTCAGGCATGGGAACCAACACGTCCTGATTCCCCTGGGATTACCAATCGTGACGAAAACCTGCTCACCACGCTGATGCTTACCGGTGTGACCGCTCTGGTACGGGGTACAGCGGCACTGATGGAACGCAACGGGATGGAATACCCGGCTCAAGATATTGGCGACTGGCTTCGAGATGCTGATATCCTTCATATCAACAATGAGGTGCCTTTTGCAAAAAATTGTCCTGCACCCTATAACTGGCAGGGACTTGTCTTCTGCAGTCAGGAACGGTACATCCGTTTACTGGAATCGATAGGAACCGATGTGGTTGAACTTTCGGGCGATCATTTTGCAGACTGGGGTCCGGAAGCCATGCTCTTTACCCTGGACCTGTACCGACAGAGGGGATGGAAAATTTACGGTGGCGGAGCCAACGAAGAAGAAGCCAGACGCCCTGCTCTTTTTGAACATCATGGGAATCGCATTGCCCTTATCGGGTGTAATTACAAGGAAAAAGGGTACGCCAGTGCCAGCCCCACCACACCGGGGGCGGTTCACTGCGATCCGGAATGGCTCATCCCATTAATCCGGGAAGTCAAATCGGATGGCTATTTACCTGTTGTGACTTTTCAGCATCAGGAATACTACGAGTATATTGCCCGCCCCAAACTGCAAGAGGATTTTCGCGCAGTTGCCGATGCCGGGGCTGTGATTGTCAGCGGGAGTCAGGCACACCAACCCCACGCCATGGAGTTTTATCAGGGGGCTTTTCTCCATTACGGACTGGGGAATTTGTTCTTTGATCAGGTCAATTCCATGGAGTCCACCCGCACTGCCATGATTGACCGCCACATCTTTTATGGTGGTCAACACATATCCACCGAAGTGCTCACCATCACCTTTGTGGATTATGCGCGGGCGCGTCCTTCCACGTTGCAGGAACGTCGCGATCTTCTACAAAAGGTCTTTGACGCCAGCGGTTGGAGTAAAATGGAAAATATTCCATAATCTCATCTGGAAAGGCAGGGTAATCTGATTTATGAGTATCAAACCCGATCACTGGATACGCAAAATGGCGCTGGAACACGGTATGATTGAGCCTTTCGTGGACCATCAGGTGCGCGACGGGGTAATTTCTTATGGGGTATCCTCTTACGGGTACGATATCCGCGTAGCCGATGAATTCAAAATTTTTACCAACGTTTACTCAGCCATTGTAGATCCGAAAAACTTTGACCGCGCCTCTATGGTAGATTTCAAGGGCGATGTATGTGTAATTCCACCCAATTCATTCGCGTTAGCCCGCACCATCGAATACTTCCGCATCCCCCGGAACGTTCTCACCATTTGTGTCGGTAAATCCACCTACGCCCGCTGTGGCATTATTGTAAACGTCACCCCCTTTGAACCAGAATGGGAAGGTTTCGTCACGCTGGAAATCAGCAATACAACCCCTCTGCCTGCCCGAATTTACGCGAATGAAGGAATTGCCCAGGTGCTGTTCTTCGAAGCCGATGAACCCTGTGAAATCTCCTATGCCGATAAAAAAGGCAAATACCAAAAACAGCAATCCATCATCCTGCCCAAAGTATGAACGCTTCACTGCTTGACTGGGCAAGACAAATTCAATCTATTGCACAGGCTGGTCTGACCTATGCTCAGAATCCTTTCGACCGCGAGCGGTATGAAAAACTGATGGAAATTGCCTCGCAACTGTTCGCCCTGCAGAGCCAAGACCCGCCAGAAAATTTTCAAGCCGTCCTGAGAGCCGAAGCCGGTTATCTCACCCCCAAAGTGGATGTGCGGGCAGGTGTTATTCAGGACGGGCGAATTTTACTGGTACGGGAGATGTTAGATGGCGGACGCTGGACGCTTCCCGGCGGATGGGTTGACCCCGGGGATACTCCATCTTCTGCCGTAGAACGTGAGGTGCGGGAAGAGACAGGCTATGAAGCCAGAGCAGTGAAACTGGTAGCCGTTTTTGACCGCGATCATCAAGGTCATCCACCTTATTTGTTCAGCATTTTCAAACTGTACTTCCTGTGCAAATTGACCGGTGGAACGCCCAGAGAAAGCATTGAAACAGGCGAATCGCGCTTTTTCAGTCGGGATGAAATTCCGGAACTTTCACTGGCACGGACATTGCCGCGCCACATTGAAATGCTTTTCCGACATGATGAACATCCTGACCTTCCGGCTGAATTTGATTAATGCTCCGGAGAGGACGAGATCAGTTCGCGCCGAATTTCAAAAATAACCAGTACCCCAACAAGGAACATGACAACCCCGCATGGCATTGCTACAACAGGGTGGGTTCCAAAAACTTCAATGAAACGCTGAAAAGGCGACAAATAAGCCGCCAGTGGGACAATCAGCACTGGCGAGGACAGCATCGCAACACTGGGCTTTTGCTCCAAACGATAAAGTAAATACAACAGGAACATGGCAAGCAAAAGCGTCAACCATGTTCCCAGCATGAATGTAAGATATGCCCACTTTACCAGTATGGTCAAACCTGACCGGGAGGAAAGCCATACCCATACCACAATACTGATCACAATGGGAACAAAAAGCATGCCCCAGGTAAGGGATTGAATGCGCGCCTGGCTGAACAGATGTCGAATCTGTTGCCGGAACGAGCGCAACACCCCCAAACTGCGCACCAGCAATGAAAGTCCCAGCAGTGCAATGAAAACCACCCCGTATGGTAGCACTCCCATCTCCATGTCCAGTTTATTGGATTATACTGGCAAATTGCCATTCATCCCCATGAGGATTAAAATCACCTTATGTCGTTGAAACGGGACAGGTTGGTGCGCTTCTGGCTTCATTTCTTCGGATGGTTGCCTTTTATCATCCTCATTCTTCAATGGCAAACAGATAACCTCACCGTCAACCCCATTCAGGCAGCAACGCGCTTTACCGGAGACTGGGCGCTTATTTTCCTGTTACTTTCCCTTGCCTGCACCCCCCTTTACATTCTCTTCAAATGGCGCATCCCCCTGAAATTTCGCCGCCCTCTGGGGTTATATGCTTTTCTTTATGCCAGCATTCACTTCCTGATTTATGTATGGATTGATTACGGCTGGGACTGGGAATATATCCTGCCCTCTCTCAGAGAAAAACCTTTTATCCTGGCGGGGGCTTCGGCACTGTTTATCCTTTTGTTACTGGCTTTGACCTCCTTTGACTTCTCACCACGCTGGTTGGGGAAAGCCTGGAAACTCCTGCACCGGCTGGTATATCTGGCAGGGGTTCTGGTAATTTTACACTTTGCCTGGGCAAGTAAGGGTGACCTGCTTCGACTGAGCGGGGAAATTCTGCGCCCTTTTATCGCCGCACTGGTTCTTGCGGTATTGCTGATCATCCGTATACCCCATTTCCGCCGGTGGATTCAAACTCTCCGTTCCAAAGAATGATATATAATCCAATGTGAAGCATCACTTTTCACTCTGGGCATCTCAGAGTCTCAACATCAATTTTTTCATTGAGGAGTCACTGTGATTTTTAAACCATTCCCACAGGATTTTCTTTGGGGAGTCTCAACTTCTGCGTACCAGATTGAAGGCGCGTGGAATGAGGATGGCAAAGGAGAAAGCATCTGGGATCGGTTCTGCCACAGCCCGTACCGCATTGCCAACGGAGATACAGGTGATATCGCCTGCGACCACTATCACCGTATGCCGGAAGACGTGGCTTTAATGAAAAATCTGGGGGTCAAAGGATATCGTTTCTCAATTGCCTGGACACGTATCTTCCCCGAAGGCAAAGGCAGGGTAAATCTCAAAGGGCTGGATTTTTACGATCGTCTGGTTGATGAACTGGGCAAAGCCGGGATCCGCGCCAATGTCACCCTGAACCACTGGGATTTACCCCAATCCCTCCAGGATTTAGGTGGCTGGGCAAACCGGGATATCACGGACTGGTTTGCGGAATATGCGCGGGTAGTGTTCGACCGGCTGGGAGACCGTGTTGCCATGTGGGCAACCCACAACGAACCGTTTGTCGTCGCCAGCGGTTATTTTAGCGGTTCCATGGCGCCTGGACTGGCAGACGCCTCACTGGGCTACCGCGTGGTACACCATTTGAATCTGGCACATGGAAAAGCCGTGCAGGTTTTTCGTCAGGGCGGTTACCCGGGAAAAATTGGAATCGTCCTGGATCTGGAAAATTACATTCCCGAAACCCAATCTGAAGCCGATCTTCTGGCAACCCGGCGCATACTCGATCAAAGTCATCATGTCTTTTTAGATCCCATCTTTAAGGGTCATTACCCTGCCGGGCTGATAGAATGGCTGGGAGCGTTGGCTCCCCAGCCTCAAGCAGGCGATATGCAGATCATCTCCACTCCCATCGATTTTCTGGGGGTGAATTATTATTTCACCTCAAAGATCCGCTATGAGACATGGGGTGGCCTGCTCAAAGCCGGCTCCCGCATGGTCAGCGCTCCCATGTGGAGCCAGACAGAGATGGGATGGGGGGTATATCCGGAAGGATTGACCGCCATCCTGCTAAAATTACGCGACCAGTACGGCAACCCGGAAGTATACATCACCGAAAATGGCGTCGCCGTGCCCGACGAACCCGATGAAAACGGGTTTGTGCAAGACCGCGAGCGGATTGCTTACCTCCGCAAGCATCTCATTGCGGCGCATGACGCCATTCAGCAGGGGGTAAACCTGCGCGGGTATTTCCTCTGGAGTTTGATGGATAACTTCGAGTGGGCACATGGATACCGTCCGCGCTTTGGCATCGTGCGGGTGGATTATTCAACCCAGAAACGGATCCCGAAACTGTCTGCTCACTGGTACAGTGAGGTCATTCACCGAAACGAAGTTTGGGAGTAAAAGGAGGACTTAATGGCGCCAGTACGGGTTGTCATGATTGGGTGTGGTGGAATGGCACGTTACCATCTCCGTCAAATGCTTCGTGAACCGCACACCACTCAGATTGTGGCTTTGTGCGAACCATCTACGGAACAATTCGCCGCTACCTCAAGGCTATTTGAAGAGGCAGGGCTACCTGTTCCACCCAATCAGCCTGACCTGAAAAAACTGCTGGAAACCTTTGAACTGGACACGGCTTTTATTATCACCCCGCATGCTTTCCATTTTGAGCAAACCAAAGCCTGTCTGGAAGCCGGGCTGGATGTGTTGCTGGAAAAGCCCATGGTGATGAACGCTCAGGAAGCCCAGGCGTTGATTGAGGTACGCAATCGTACTGGCAAACTGCTGGTGGTGGCGTTCCCCGGCAGTCTCTCCCCACAAATTCGGCAAGCCAGCGCATGGCTGCGATCGGGTCAACTGGGGAATCTGCTTTCTATCAGCGCAACGGTATGGCAAAACTGGGGACCCGCGACAGCAGGAACATGGCGACAGGAACCTTCACTGTCGGGTGGAGGGTTCCTGTTCGATACGGGTGCCCATATGTTGAACACCGTAGTAGACCTCGCGGGGGAGGAATTCAGCGAGGTGGCGGCTTTTCTGGAGAATCACGGCAGGCCAGTGGAAACCCTGGGAGTGATCATTGGCAAATTGAAATCGGGAGCGCTGGTCAGTTTGCATGCCTGTGGGGAAGCCATCCCTTCATGTGCCTCAAATATTTACGTCTTCAGCCAGAAAGCCATCCTGCGAACCGGCATCTGGGGAGAATTCCTTGAAATTCAGCGAGAAAAGGAAGAGCGTTTCCATAAAGTACGTGTACCCACATCGTCCGGGGTATGGGAACAATTTTTAGCCGTGCGGCAGGGAAATCTTCCCAATCCCTGTCCTCCTGAGGTGGGATTGAGAATGGCTCGCCTGTATGACGCCATCCGTGAATCCGCAGCCCGCAACGGGCAGGTAGTGTACTGTTAGGCTAGAAAGGAAACAGAAATGAAACAACCAATCCGAGTTACTGTATGGAATGAAGGAATCCACGAAAAGACCCACGAGGAAGTTAAACAGGTCTATCCAGATGGAATCCACGCCGTATTAGCCAACGCCTTTCAACAGGCAGGTTTTGCCATAAAGACCGCCACCCTTGACGATCCGGAGCACGGGCTGACCGAGGAAGTGCTCGCCCAGACAGATGTGTTGACATGGTGGGGACATATGGCGCACCACGCCGTTCAAGATGCCATCGTAGAACGCGTGGTTAAGAGAGTTCTGGAAGGAATGGGACTGATTGTGCTCCATTCCGGTCACATGTCCAAGCCCTTCCTGCGTCTGATGGGCACTACGGGAGCCCTCAAATGGCGTGAAGCAGGAGAAAAAGAGCGGCTGTGGGTTGTCCAGCCTGCCCACCCCATTGCCGCTGGATTGCCCGAATGCATTGAGATTCCCCACGAAGAGATGTATGGCGAACATTTCGACATCCCCGCCCCGGATGAACTGGTTTTTATTTCCTGGTTTAAAGGCGGGGAAGTATTTCGATCCGGATGTTGCTGGACACGGGGTGCAGGGAAAATATTCTACTTCCGCCCCGGACATGAAACCTACCCAACTTATTATCAGAAGGAAGTCCAGCAGGTGCTCATCAACGCGGTGAAGTGGGCAGCGCCCGGCGCCCTCCCAGCCATTACCTACTGGCACAAACCCGATCCGTTGGAAGAATTGTGATTTTCTCTTCAGGAGGACTGTATGCCAAGACCTGTAACTCTTTTCACCGGTCAATGGGCAGATTTGCCCTTCGAGACCCTTTGTGCAAAAGCCAAATCCTTTGGCTATGACGGCATTGAAATTGCCTGCTGGGGCGATCATTTTGATGTGGAACGCGCCCTGAGTGAGGACGGCTACATTCAATCGCGGTGGGATATCCTGGAGAAATACGGGCTGAAGTGCTTTGCCATCAGCAACCATCTGGTCGGGCAGGCGGTCTGCGACCGCATTGACGAACGGCATAAGAGCATTCTCCCACCGCGGGTATGGGGTGATGGAAAAGAGGATGGTGTGCGCCAGCGAGCAGCCGAGGAGATGAAAATGACCGCTCGCGCGGCGGCAAAGATGGGCGTCAGCGTTGTTCCGGGGTTCACCGGTTCACCCATCTGGCAGTATATCTATTCCTTTCCACCCAATCCGCCTGACTTGATTGACAAAGGGTATGCTTTCTTTGCGGAAATGTGGAACCCGATTCTGGACGTGTTCGACGAGGTCGGGGTGCGTTTTGCTCTGGAGGCGCATCCTACAGAAATCGCCTTTGACATTGCTTCAGCAGAAAGAGCGGTTCAAGCCGTAGGCGGGCGTAAAGCCTTCGGCTTCAACTTCGACCCCAGCCATTTTGGCTATCAAGGGGTGGATTATGTTGCATTCATCCTGCGCTTTGGGGAACGCATTTACCACGTACATATGAAAGACGTGTACTGGTCGGATAAGCCTACGGAAGCCGGGGTATTCGGAGGTCATCTCAACTTTGGCGACCGCCGCCGCTTCTGGGACTTCCGTTCTCTGGGGCGGGGGAAAATTAATTTCGAGGAGATCATCCGCGCGTTGAATGCAATTCAATATCAGGGACCGTTGTCGGTAGAGTGGGAAGACAGCGGCATGGACCGTGAATTTGGCGCAACCGAAGCCTGTGCCTTTGTACGGAAACTGGACTTTGCTCCCTCTCAAGTTGCATTTGATGCCGCATTTGAGCGCAAATAAACTCTTCTCACCTGCCCCCTTTTGTTCAGGAGGTTGTTATGTCCGATGAAGTTGGTTTCATTACCATGGCGGGAGAGCGCGCTACGGGCGAAGCCCCCGAAATTGGAATCGGGATGTTGGGGTACGCCTTCATGGGCAAAGCCCACACCAACGCCTTCAAGAAAATTCCCTATATGGTATATCCACCACCAGCCATTCCCAGACTGGTAGCAATTTGCGGGCGAAATGAAGAAGCCGTGCGTGAAGCCGCAAAGCGATACGGGTATCAGCGCTACACCACAGACTGGAAAGATTTGATCCGTGACGAGAACATTCAACTGTTTGACAATGGCGGCCCAAATGACGCTCATGCTGAACCCAGTATAGCAGCGGCGCAAGCCGGGAAACACATCCTTTGCGAAAAGCCACTGGCGCGGAACGCAAAAGAAGCCGCCCAAATGCTGGAAGCCGTTGAAAAGGCTGGCGTGGTGCACATGGTGGCGCACAACTACCGGTTTGTACCGGCAATCCGGCTGGCGTACGATCTCATCCGCTCCGGGCAGTTAGGGGAAATTTATCACTTCCGCGCTGTGTACCTGCAAGAGTGGATTATGGATCCCAATTTCCCCTTCGTCTGGCGGTTGGACAGGAACATCTCCGGGTCTGGCGCACTGGGAGATTTAGGCTCTCATATCATTGACCTGGCTCGTTTCCTGGTAGGAGAACCGCGCAAAGTTTCTGCACTGGCAAAGACGTTTATCAAGCAGCGCCCCATCCCCGGCGGTGGTACGGGAGAAGTGACCGTGGATGATGCTTTCGTTGCCACAGTAGAATTTGAAAATGGCGCCATCGGGACGCTGGAAGCCTCACGTTTTTGCGCAGGACGAAAAAATCATCAGGTCATTGAGATCAACGGCTCCAGGGGAACGCTGGTGTTCAACCTGGAACGTTTCAATGAACTGGAAGTATTCTGGAAAGATGAACAACCTCGCGAAACCCAGGGCTTCCACAATGTTCTGGTAAGCGAAAGTTATCACCCCTTCTGGAAACACTGGTGGCCACAGGGACACATCATTGGATGGGAACATACCTTTGTACACGAAATTGCCCATCTACTGGATTGCATCGTCCATCACAAATCCGTGGCTCCATTTGGGGCTACATTTGAAGATGGCTATAAAAACGCAGTGATCTGCGACGCCATTCTGGATTCGGCAGAACAGGAAAGAACCATTACCATCCGTTACTAAAAAATGAAAGCCGGAACGGAGATTGCATGGATTCCGTTCCGGCTTTTTCTTCATTGGAGGAGATTTTCTACACCCTCTAGCGCTGGAACAAGTTAACTTGCCGTTTCGAAAAAATTGGAGAAAATTAAACCATCTCCCCTCTTTGAGAACGGAGTTTCAACACCCGAGGGAAAATCTTCCCTCTTTGGATATTATTTGTTAAGCAAAGGGATGACCACAAGGATGATGAGAAAAATCACCATTGTTGATGTAGCCAGAGAGGCAGGGGTATCCATCTCTACGGTAAGCCGGGTGATCAACCAGAACACACCCGTTGCGGCAGAAACAGCCCAACGGGTGTGGGAAGTCATTGAACGTCTGCAATTCAATCCCAATGCCGCCGCCAGAAAACTGGCGAGCAAACGTACCAACACCATCGGACTCATCGTCCCCATGATTGGAGGTACCTTTTTTCCGCTGATGTTTTCAGGCATCGAGCGTGGTGTCTATGAAGGAGGTTTTGAACTGCTGGTGTACGTGTCTCCCTGTCATCCGGTTCCCAACCGACCACTGACCCCGCCCATCGGACCGCAAAACACGGATGGTTTGATCGTTTTCACAGAAGGGATGTCTGACGAAGACCTGAGCGCTCTGCACGCCAAAGGCTTTCCCCTGGTGCTTTTGCATCGTTCCTCACCCAGAGAATGCGAGATTCCTTACGTAACCGTTGAAAACCGTCTGGGCACAGAACAACTCATCGATCACCTCATTGAAGTTCACGGCTACACGCAAATAGGTTTCCTGAGGGGTCCCGCAGGCAATGAGGATTCATACGAGCGCGAACAGGGTTTTCGGGCATCTCTGCAGAAACATGGAATCGAACCTGATGAAACGTTCTTTGGGGTAGGCAACTTCCACCCTGAGACGGCTGCCGAGGCAGTTCGGCTCATCCTCTCCAGTGGGAAACGCCCTCAAGCCATCTTTACCGGCGATGATGCCTCCGCCGCAGCGGTCATGAAAACCCTGATCGAAATGGGCATATCGATTCCGGATGACATTGCCATTGTCGGCTTTGATGATGATTTTCTGGCACCTTATTTGCCAGTGCCCTTGACTACTGTCCATTCTCCCATTGAGGAAGCGGGATACAGGGCAGCGCGTCTCCTGATCCAGCAAATTCGTGGAGAAAAGGTGGAATCGCTGGTACTCCCGACCCATCTGGTGATCCGGCGTTCCTGTGGATGTATTGCGTCACATTCCACCTGACCATCTGGTAGAAAGGAAATAAACATGAAAATTGCTGTAATTGGTGGGGGATCTACGTACACCCCTGAATTGATTAAAGGTTTCCTGGAAGTGCAGGATTCACTCCAGCTGGATGAACTGATGCTCATGGATATCCAGCCCCAGCGGTTGGAAATTGTCGGGGATTTTTGTCAGCGTATCGCGGAACATCAGGGGGCACGGTTCCGTGTTACCCTGACCGACAGTCGCCGCGAAGCCATTCAGGGTTCAGCGTATGTCCTGACACAATTCCGGGTAGGATTCATTCCCGCCCGGAGGGAGGATGAATATCTGGGCAAACGGTATGGATTGATTGGACAGGAAACCACCGGCATTGGAGGAATGGCAAAAGCCCTGCGCACCATACCCGTTCTGCTGGATATTGCTCGGGAAATGCAGAAAATTGCCCCGAAGGCAATGCTGGTTAACTTTACCAATCCCTCCGGACTGGTGATGGAAGCACTGACCCGGTACGCGCCAGACATTCTCAGTGTGGGGCTGTGCAATTCCCCTATTACCACGAAAATGAACCTGCTTGCCCGCTGGAACGCCCTCACCGGCGAGAATGTCACTCCAGAAGAAGTCGTGCTGGACTCATTGGGATTAAACCATCTGACCTGGTACCGGGGGGTGAACATCCGCGGCGAGGACCGCTGGGCGGAAATATTACGGCTTTACCTTGAAGAACTGCGTCAATCTGAACACCCGGAGTGGCCGCCCCAACTCATCGAAGCATTGGGCATGCTTCCAAACTATTATCTCCAGTATTACTACAATACTCGAACCATGCTTGCGGCGCAGGAAAAATGGCCGCCATCGCGTGCAGAACAGGTGATGAAAATTGAAGCAAAATTGCTTGAGGAATATGCAAACCCCAAACTGGTCAGCGTGCCCGAAGACTTGATGCAACGAGGCGGAGCCTACTACTCCACCCTCGCTACCCGCGTTATCCATGCACATGCCTGTTCTACCGGAATGATTGAAACCGTCAATGTGCGCCAAAACGGCGCAGTTAGAGAATATCCGGCGGATTGGGTCATGGAATTACCCTGCCGCATTGACTCCAGCGGCATTCATCCTCTTCCGGCTCGTCCCTTACCGGAAGCCTGTTACGGTTTGCTTGCACCGGTCAAAATGTACGAACTGCTCACGGTAGAAGCCGCCGTGCATGGAGATCGCAAGGCATTGTACGAGGCTTTACTGGTACACCCGCTTGGTCCAGATGTTTCCATGATGGATACGGTCATAGATGACCTGTTACGCACCAACCGGGCTTACCTGCCGCAGTTCTTCTAAAAGGGGAATACCATGCCTGTTTACCTTGGTATTGACGTGGGTGGAACCAAAACGCATGCCCTTTTAGCAGATGAAAACGGCAATGCCCTGGGATTCGGATGCGCAGGTGCGGGCAATCACGAAAGTGTGGGGTATGATGGACTCATCCGGGCAATGGAGGAAGCCCTCCAGGGTGCGCTGGAGCAAAGTGGAAAACGCAAAGAAGATATTTGCGGCGCTGGTTTTGGCATTGCCGGTTATGATTTTCCCTCTGAACGTCGCCCCACCCTGGAAAGCATCGCCGCGCTTGGACTTTCCTGCCCTGTGGAAGCCGTCAATGATGTCGTCATTGGATTGATCGCCGGCACCCGCGAGGGCTGGGGGGTTGTGGTGGATGCAGGCACAGGCAATAATGTCCGCGCCCGCACCCGCGATGGACGGGAAGGATGGGTGACCGGGTGTGGAGGATTGTTTGGAGAATACGGCGGGGCAGTGGATATTGTTTATCGCGCCGTCCAGGCGGTATCTCATCACTGGTCCACCCGCGGGCCTACCACGAAACTCTCCGAAGCCTTCATGAATGCCTTTAGTGCGCCCGATTTAACTACCCTGATCGAGGGAATTGCCTTGGGGACTTATGCTCTCTCGGCCGAACTGGCACGGCTGGTTTTCGAAGTTGCCTATCAGGGGGATGAAGTTGCACGGGAAGTCATCCGGTGGGTAGCGCAGGAACTGGGTGAGACCACCAAAGCCGTCATTCGACAGGTCAACCTGCAAGATCAAGCCTTTGAAGTCGTGCTGATTGGCAGTGTATTCAAAGGCGGGGCGCTCTTTACCGAACCTCTCATTCAAACCATTCGAACGTTCGCCCCTCTGGCAACGTTTCACCCTTTACAAACGCCTCCTGTTGCAGGGGCAGTCCTCTTAGGCATGGAACAAAGCGGAATCATCGCCTCTCAGAAAGTGAGAACCCGGTTAATGGAATCAACTTCCACGCTGATGAAAGTATCAATGGAGCCAGAAATCTTCTCTGGTAATTGACGGCTCACCCCTTTCACAGTATAAAGTCATTGTGTGAATTATGCGAATAAAGAGGAGAGAGCATGAATCGAAAAACCATCCTGATCATCGTGGGAGTGCTGGCGGTGGTATGTCTGTGTATTGTGGGAGTGGGGTTGTTTGCCCTCAACCGCGCAGGGAACTGGATCAGGCAATCCACCTCAACCGATCCCGTACAAATTGCTCAGACAGCCAGTGAAATTGCCGACTACACCCTGCCTCAAGGATACAAAGAAGCGGTTGCCTTGAGCATCTTCAATACCACCATGGTAGGATTTACCCGTGAAGACAGCACCATGACCATTTTCATGCTCCAGATGCCTGTCAACTCCGGGCTTTCTTCTGAACAAATGAAAGAACAAATACAAAGAGCCATTGAAGCCCAAACGGGAAGAAGTTACGATTTGAAATACGTCGGCTCTCAAAATGTCACAATTCGCGGTCAAGGCACTGAAATGTTCATCTATGAAGGGACATCCGATCAGGGTGAACTCGTTCGTCAGATGATGGGAATCTTTGAAGGGAAAAACGGAACTGCCTGGCTGATGGTGATGGGAAACTCCGACACCTGGGATCAGGTGGGAGTTGATGCTTTTATCCGATCTCTACGTTAAAGGAAGGAAGTATGGAAAAATTCATCATTGATGGCGGAATCCCTCTCCATGGCGAGGTCACTCCTGGTGGGAATAAAAATGCCGCTCTTCCCCTGCTTGCCGCCTGTTTGCTCACCACAGAACCCGTTATCCTCCACAATGTCCCTTCGATTCTTGATGTCATTCACATGAGGCGGCTTCTGCAAAGTCTGGGAGTAGAATTTACCGAACTGGACTCACATACCTGGAAAATTCAAGCCAGTGAAGTCCGTCCGGCAGATCTGGATCCCGATTTATGCCGGAAGATTCGCGCCTCCATTCTGCTGGCTGGACCCATGACTGCCCGCACCGGTGAACTGCATCTCCCCCCACCTGGAGGGGATGTCATCGGACGCCGAAGAGTGGATACTCACATGCTGGCACTGACCCGTCTGGGAGCAGAAGTGAATTATGACCGCACCTTCCATTTCCGTGCCATGAATGGATTAAGAGGTGCAGATATCCTTCTGGATCAAGCCAGCGTTACCGGAACGGAGAACGCCATCATGGCAGCAGTGCTGGCAAAAGGACACACCATTATACGCAACGCGGCATCTGAACCGCACGTTCAGGAACTGTGTCATTTCCTGAACAAACTGGGCGCAAAAATTGAGAACATCGGCTCGAACACGCTGCACATTGAGGGAGTTTCTTCCCTGAGCGGCGGAGAGTTCACCATCGGTCCCGATTATCTGGAAGTGGTCAGTTTCATTGGCGCCGCGGCAGTGACACATGGTTCTATTCGCATTCGCAACGCCGGTCCCGAATATCTGGACATGATCCGCTACGTGATGGGACGCATGGGGGTGGAATGGGAAGTCGAAGGACAGGACATCATTGTCCCCGCCGAACAACGCCTGGAAGTAGAGCCCGATCTGGGTGGAGCCATTCCTGAAATCAGCGTGATGCCCTGGCCTGCCTTCCCGACCGACCTGATGAGCATTGCCATCGTCGTTGCCACACAGGCACGCGGTTCCATCCTGTTCCATGACTGGATGTACCCCAGTCGGATGTTCTTCACCGATAAACTGGTGGGGATGGGCGCGCAAATTGTGTTATGCGATCCTCATCGGTGTATCGTTCAGGGTCCCAGTCAGTTGTACGGTGAAAAAATGGAAAGCCCCGATATCCGCGCTGGCATGGCACTGCTGTTAGCGGCGCTCTCTGCTCAAGGGCGGTCCGTGATTCGTAACGTAGGACAGATTGATCGGGGATATGAGAAGGTGGATGTGAAACTCAAATCGCTGGGCGCTTCCATCGAACGGCAAAGCGAGAACTAAAATCCAGACCATTAAGATGTGCGAAGCCCCTCTACACCGGAGGGGCTTCTTGTTCAGACTAATCGCTGACCCGCGTCCACAATTTAAAGTCTTTCAATATAGATCCCCCGATAAATTCTCTGAGAATTGAATTATCCGGTACGCTCAATTCATCAATGGGAAGGAACCAGTCCAGGAAGGCAAGCAAGCGCTTGGCTTCAATGTGTTCGGGGGTGCCAAACGGCACCTGCCGTAGCAAGGGTTCTACCCGCGGCTTCAGGGCCGCCAGTTCATAAACCAGAGCTGTGTTGAACATCACATCTGCATTTTCCTGATAGGGGAAAATATGTCTTTTTTCTCCGCGTCGCACCGACTCCCAGCGTCCAATGGTCTCCTGGGCTGTGTACCCTCGTTCGCGGTCATCCCGAACAATGCGCCGGAGCAAACGGGTATCGGTGGTGGAAATTCGGTTGTACCGATCCAGGTTCAACTGCGTGAGGCAGGATACATAAACCCGGAAGGTTTGCCGGGATGGAATCTCTGGCAACAAACGCGGGTTCAACCCATGAATGCCTTCCAGGATAATCATCTGGTCCTTGCGCAGTTTCACCACTTCACCCGGATAACTGCGCCCCTCACGGAAATCAAATTTCGGGAGTTGTACCTCTTCCCCGGCGATTAAACGCTTCAAATCCTGATTTAATCGGGCAGTATCCAGTGCCTCCAGGCACTCAAAATCGAAATTCCCGTGTTCATCCCGGGGCGTATGTTCCCGATCGAGGAAGTAATTATCCATTTCAATGGGTAAAGGCTCGATGCCTTGAGAAATCATCTGCACGGCAATCCGTTTGGCAGTGGTGGTTTTCCCCGAAGAAGAGGGACCTGCCAGCAGGACAATCCGAACCTGATCCCGGCGATTGAGAATCTGCTCGGCAATTTCAGCTACCTGGTGTTCATGGAGTGCCTCAGAGACGAGAATGACGTCCTGAATGCGCCCATTCTTAATCACTTCATTCAAGGCGCCCACATGATCCACCCCTAATCGCTCCAGCCAGGAACCGTACTGGCGAAAACTCTGTAGAAGTTTGGAGTGTTCCGGCATGGGAAGCAGTACATCCGGCGAATGTCTTCGAGGGAACTGTAGCACAAAACCACCCGGTTGGGGTTTCAAATCAAACCACTGTAAATACCCTGTGGAGGGCACCATGTAACCATGATGATAATCTTTATGAGCACCCAAAGCATACAAAACGAGTTGATCTTTGGGACGATATTTCAACAACCGGACTTTGTCCGATTTATTCTGGCGTTCAAACAGTTCAATGGCTTCCTGCTTGGAAACAATGGAACGCTCAAATCTCAAATCTTGCCTGACCAGTTCTTTCATGCGTTGTTTCAAGCGTTTCAATTCCTCTGTAGTTAATGGTTCTCGACCGCGAACCTGACAGAAATACCCTCCTGAAACCACAGAATGATCTACCGTGAGGTGAACGTTGGGGAATTGCTCTTCAAAGGCGGTTTCCAGTAAAAAAACCAGCGAACGCCGATAAATCCTTGCTCCGTCGGTATCCTTGAGGGTAACGGGAATGACATCGGACTCCCGCCAGATTTTGTAGGACAGTTCCCGCAACTCCCGGTTCACAATAGCGCCTACAATGAGAGGATCCCGCCAGTTTTCCAGTTTCTGCATGAAGGCTTCCAGTTCCGTGCCTCTCTTCCCTGCAAGCACACGTCCATCAGGCAAGTGAACGAACACTTCATCGGAAGGATCTACAAAGCGAACATCCATGCTCTTCTCTGTCATAACACAACTCCCCTCTTTAAGACATTGAAATGGACACTTATTATACTCCGCACTGAAAGACAACAGCCCGACGGAGGCTAACCCCATCGGGCTGTTTTACTGCCCTCGAAAGGTCAGCGCTTCATCAGCAATTGCACCTGCGGGAAATCGTCCGCCGTGAGTTCATCTATGCGCGCTTTACTGGGAGGATACTGAGAAAGCATCTCTTCCTGAGTGGGCGAGACATCGGGAGGCCAGATCAAGTCAATAATGCGTGTGTGATTGGTATCATCCGGAGCGCCTCCAAAGCGCCACTCCGCAGAACTGGACTGCACATCTCGCACGCGCCACACCCCTGTGCTGGGATAACCTTCCTGGCTGAGAACTGCCGCAACATAACCCCAGGTTGCCGGGTCGCCCTCACCAAAAATCTGGCGTGGAACTCGCAGGGTCACGGTCTGGGCTACCGGGTCCACGATGATCTTGTAACTCGAATCGGGTACCGGCTTTGGTTCCAGTGTTTGCGGATCAGGAGCAAAGATGCCGGGCGTCCAGCCCTCTGCCCATACCACATACTCCCAGCCATTCCCGCTTGCTAGGGCAGCATTGCGTCCCGGGAGCATTAAGCGCGCACCGGTACCCTTGCCGGGGTCTTTATCAATGTAAACATCCAGCGTTTGCAGAGAGAGATTCAACCCCGAACCCCACGGATTGGGAATTGCCCCGTAGAAAGCGAACTTAAAGATGACATTCTTCTCATCCGCCGAGACGCTGAAGGATTTCAAGTCAAATACCTGAGGCAAAAACACGCCATTGGTAGGATAGGTGTACGTACCGGGCCCGTGATCGTCCTTCTCCGGGTCTGATACCTCAAACAATACCTCTGCGGATGAAATCTCCGGGAGGATAAGTTGTGCAGGGCCACTCTGCGGTAAACGTTGACCGGCAGGCATTGCCACCACGGCTACGCGAAGTTCATCTCCTGCTTCCAACTCCCCTAACTTAGACAGAGGGATGGAAAATTCCACCACCTGCCCACTCGCGGCGGTTCCCGTTTCTTCTTCGTAATCCCAGCGGTTGGTGCCGGCTTTGTAGGATTTGAGCGCCTTTCCGCCTTCCCACTCCATCAGGCGGTTTGCCAGCACAGGCAAAAGCACCTTTTCTTCATCTCCAGATACACGGGTGAAAGCATACGACCCTTTCAGACGAGGAGAGGAGAGATACACCCCAATACGCTCGACCGGTTGCGCCGAGGGCACCAGATTCACTTTGACATACAGATTTTGTTTATCCAATGCCAGTGCAAACCCCTGCACGGGAGATTGTCCTTCTGCAGGGAAAAGTGCTGCTTTTGCCCATTCATCTGAAGTTTCTCTGCCATCTACCGTGGGGCTGGAGAGCCCTACCAGCGGTGTGGCGGCAGGGACAGGGTTGGGCTGAATAATTGGAACCTGTACAAACTCTGGAATTTCCTTGCCAATGGCTTTATACACTTCCGCAAGAAGCGCACGATAGCCCACATCAAAGTAATCGTCATTTCCAGAATTCTGGTCAGCGCCGTACCACCAGAACCAGTCAGAGCCTTCAGCAAGGTACATGAAGTCCTTTGCAGTAGCCAGTTGCTCATCGGTTAATTTGCCACTGCGAATGGCGCCATCCAACGCCTGGCGGGTACGGAGCAGATAATTCCAAGCCTCACGCTCTTCGGGTTCTCCAATCCAGGTGTCAAAGTTGGGGCTGAACCAGGCTGAGGGAAACAACCTGTCCAGTTTCTTTTGCTCGGGATATTTTTCTAAAAATTCTGAAGGTGTAATGGTCTGGATGGTTTTGCTTTCAGACAGATTGCGATAGAGCGCATTCAGGAAGGCTTTTCCATCGCGATCATAGTATTCCCAGGCGTTTTCGCCATCCAGAATCACACTCACGAGGTGTGGACCTTTTGCCCCTTCTTTCTGCAGTCGAGCGCGGATGTTCTCCAACCGGTTCATGAAGTCTTTTGCTGCGGCTTCACCATCCATACCTGAATAGGTGAAGCCAATCTTATCGGAGATCACCAGATCACGGAAAATGATTGCCACCGGACCGCCCTCAACCGGACCACCGGTTTTTCCCTGCACAATATAGGGACGATAAAGGACATCGGCTTGCTGAACTGTCTCGGTCGCATCGCGGGTAAAGGATTCCATGTCCAGTGACTTTGCCAGTACATACTCACCCGTTGCCATCCACTGGAAACCGGCATTGGCAACAAAGGGAACGATTTCCTGAGCCACTGCGCCTTCTCCGGGCCACATCCCGCGTGGTGGTTTGCCAAAGGTCTGGGTATAAATTTCAACCGCCTTCTCCAAATGTGCCTGAACATCCTGTGGATAGAAGAACCGTCCTTCGGGCAATTCTGCCGAGGAATTCCCTGCCAGCGCAAGGTTGGTATCGTAAATTAAGGGCAGAATAGGATGCGCATAAGGGGTGGTAATCACCTCAATTTGACCGGCATCCTGCAGTTCCCTGTGAACCGGCAACACCTGTGCCATGATGCGCTTAATCTCGGAAAAGAGCACCTGCTTATCTTCTTCGGTAAAGTTATGATCTTTCTCCACCAGCGTCTTCAGGGGTTCTTTTGCCAGTTCATCCGGGTCTATCCAGGCAAGGTTAAACCAGATTTGCAAATCACGAAAATCCTGCTCGGTAAATATCTCCAGGGCTCTGGCGATGGCGGCATCATCGGTGCCAGCCCGCTTGTCCAGCAAGGCTTTGTAACCGGGATATACCTTGATGATACGATCCCAGTTCGCATCGAAAAAGCGACGCAGGATAAAGTCTTTTTCTGCGGTTGTCAGTTCTGCGGCTGGTTTTTCAGCCAGTACCCAGTAACGGTCTTTAGCGCCATTTTGCACAAAATCATTCAACTGGCGAATCAAAACCGGGGTCAGGTTAAACGTGACCTTGACCGAGGGATAGTCCTTGAGCATTGCCGCCATATCGTAATAATCTTTGGTGGCATGCACTCGCACCCAGGGACGGGTGTAAATACCTTCTTCGTCTTTATAGTACAAAGGCTGGTGTTGATGCCAGATGATTGCCAGATAGAGAGGCTCTTCTTCTGGTTCTTGTGGTGTTGGCTGAGAAACAGTTTCCACAGGCGTTGGCACAGGCGCTTCGGTTGCCGTTGGCGCGGGGGTTGGAGTCGCCTGGCAGGCGGTAAGGATAAAACTGAAAATGATAAAAATAGAAAGGAAGCGAGCCAGCAATTTCATTTTCTCTCCTTATGATTTATCAGCAATCTGATGAAGAACAATCGAGAGGGCTTGAACAACTGCTCCAATGGCGCACGAGTGAGGTCCAAGTAAAGCGGCTGTAATTCGGACATTTTTAGACGCCACTGAAAGACTGCGCCGTTGAACCGTCAAACGCACTGGCTCCAGGAGCAAATCACCAATCTGCCCGACACTGCCCCCCACAATGACCATGCTGGGGTTAAACAGGTTAATCACATTGGCAATGGCTGTCCCCAGGTGCATACCGGCTTCAGCGGTGATGCGCTGGGCAAGATGATCGCCATGACGGGCAGCGTTCATCACATCACCTACCCCCAACTTATCCTGATGGACCAGATCGGCAAGGATGGTACGCTGTCCCAGTCGTACCGATTCCTTCACCTTGCGAATGATGGCATTTCCTCCGGCTATTGCTTCCAGACAACCTCGATTCCCGCAGGTACAAATGGGTCCATTCTCATCAATGGTAATATGTCCAATTTCACCGGCACATCCGGTTGCCCCGCGGTAGATTTGTCCATCCAGCAACAAACCGGCACCAATACCTGTACCCACTTTGATATAGCACAGGTAGCGCTCCCCGCGTCCCGCACCGTATGCCCATTCCCCCACAGCGCCTAATTCGGCATCGTTATTGAGAGAAACCGGTTTGCCCCATAATTCCTGAAGATGATCCCGAATAGGATACCGATCCCAGCCAGGCATGATGGGAGGACCGCTGACCATTCCTTCTTTTGCCACTATGGGACCAGGTACGCCCACCCCAAAAGCAGAAATATCTTTGATCGTCATATGGGCTTCGGCAAGCAACCGGTCAACAAGACGCGCCACCTTATCCAGACAGACTACCGGTCCTTCGTTGATATCCAGAGGGGCTTCCATTTCGTGAATCTGTCGGCCGGAAAAGTCAGCCAGAATCAGCATGACGTGCGAGGCCCCCATATCCACGCCTACCACATGTCCCAGCATGGGGTTGATTTCCAGAACAATGGGCTTTCTGCCGCTGGGGTAGGTACCTTCCGACTCTCGAACCAGCCCGACATCCAGCAAATCGTTGATGATGGCACTGACCGCTGCACGGGTCAAGCCCATCCGGCGCGCCAGTTCTACCCGCGAAATGCCGCCTGAACTGAAGCGAATCAGGTCAATGATGGCATGCTTATTCAAGTTTTTCAGGTTTTGGGTGGGGACGGACCAGAATGTTGTACTCACACGCACATCTCCAGAGGGACATGTATAAATTATAACGCAAAGATTTTTTTTGAAAACTTAATTAACATAATCAAATGCGAAATGATCGTATCCTTTACCTGATGGGAATGTACACTTTTGTATCGGCAAGAGTTTCAAACTCTTTATAATTCCGCTCAATCATTGCCAGCATGACCGGCGTCCAGCGCTCTTTATAGACATCAAAAAAAGGGAAGTAGTGAATCAGTATCAAATCAAACTCTTTATTGCGAATGCTTTCTGCCAGAGGGGTTTCATCCCAGATGCCAGCATTCGCCAGTTGAGTCATTTCAAAGGGCTGAAGGTAAAGGTAACGCCCGTTCAGTGTGATCATGCCCATATACTCATCAGCAAGTACGGGACCGTCTACCGCCGAAACCAGCGCCTCTAGCCGGCGCAGTTCGTTGATGCGTTTCATCCTTCCCCCAAGATCAGCACCAAATTCGTTAAAGGAAGCACGCATCATATCACTTCCCTGTACCGTCAAAACCAAAAGAAGTACAACCTGTAACCATGCCAGACGCGGCTGTTGCCTGAGTTTTGCCAGCATCACCCCTCCACATAGCGCCAGAGCGGCACATAACTCCAGAAAGTAATTTACATTCGAGCCAATCTTTCCAATTGTGAGAGAAGATAGAAAGGCTCCAACCAGAAAAGGCGCTGTAAGGCGCCACGAAGAGGAATGCAGCGGATGCTGGAGCAGAGAAAATCCAGCCAGAACCAGCAAGTACTTCAATACCATCCAGAGATGTTGAAAATTCCAGCGCAACCGATCCAGACCAAAATCATTAACATTGGCGGTAACGATGTTGAAGAAAAAGCCGCCCTGTGTCATGATATTTAACAATCCTGCCAGAGCAAGGGAAATTCCGCCAACAACCAGAGCCAGACGAAAGGCTTTGCCTTTATCTTCAAACAGAAACCAGACAAACGCCGCAAACGGAGCCGCCAATGCGTAAGACTGACGGGTAAAGATTGCCGCAATCAGACATAACGCCCCACCCCAGAAGGCACGCGGAGATAACGGCTTCCGGGTTAGCAATTCCAGCCCGCTCACACAGAATGCCAGTGCCAGTAAATCAATCCGTAACAGGGCAGACCAGTGGCTGACGAACGGGTTCGCAATGAACAACAGCCCACCTGCCAGGGCCGCCGCGCGATCTCCACTCAAGCGAAACACCAGGCGGTAAATCATCCATGCCGTCCACCATGCGCACAGAGTAGAAATCAAACGCCCCGCCCAGAAATTGGGACCAAACAGGCTTACCCACGGTACCAGAGAGAGGATATACAGTGGTGGATAATTTGAAATGGTGAAGGGCGGCGTATCCAGGTTGTTGCGGTAGATGGGGATACCCCTGGAGAGGCGCATGGCTTGATCTACCAGAGGGGCTTCACCATAATCCAGCGGGTAGCGATGCTGGATTGCCAGCACCTGGATCAAAAGCGTCACCAGCGCCCCGAAAACCATCATCCCCATCATCAAACGAGAGGCAAGAGGCACAAAGGCTTTACGAAAAAAACCATCCACCTTGAAATATACCTCTTTCAACGGATGGAAGGCTTGCAAAAAGGTTTCCCATCGCTGAAGATTCATACCTCCTCCGGAAACCACTCAGGAGCCATGGCAATCATTTCCCGATGGATTCTCAGGTTTTTCAAGAAGGTGCGCCGATACAAGCTATCTTCCGGGATGAGTTCCCATTTCCGGCGCAACTCCTGGAGGGATTGGACGAGCATTTGTTGTCCTTCTTCCATACGCCCATTAGCCATCAATGCCTGGGCGTACCGAAACAGAATTTCTTCCGAATACACTTCAATAATCTGGACAAATCCATATTCCTGATAAATCTGATATGCTTCCTGCGCAAACTCCAGCGCCCTTGTACGGTAAGTTTGCGCTTTTTGTTTGGGTTTGCGAGTCATCTCAGCCAGACGTAGACAGGCATACGCCGCTTTACAGCAAGCCGCCATCCAGTACTGACGGGAAAGAAATCCCTTCCCGTACAGCCCACGAATTTCCTCAACCAGTTCAAGCACCTTCTCAAAATCTTCCTGTTTCCCGCTGACTTCCAGAAGATGAATGAACACCAGCAGGTATCCTGCCCGTCCCAACAGGTAAAGAGCGCTCTGACTCAGCGGCTCGGCTTTCTTCAAGTAATGGCGCGCCCGGGTTAGATTGCCCAACTGAGCATGTAATTGAGCCAGGCGAAGCAATGGATAAAGTTTCTGGCTGTATTTTTCCGCGCGAATATAGGCTTCTTCGGATTTTTTCAAAGCCGGTTCCAGATCGCCCAGATATAATCCCTGCACCTGTCCATAGAACATCAAAACCATACCCTCTTCAAGGCGATCGCCAATCTCTCGGGCAATTTCAAGGCGCTTCTGGACATATTCTTCCAGCATGCGCACATAATCCCCCTGACGTTCCAGTTCTCCACACAGAGCGCTGTACAGGCGCGAAAGAATTTTCCGATTCTGAACCCGATCCTTCAGCGCCATTGCCTGCTGGAGATATCGGCGCGATTCAACGACATTTTCCATGCCATACGCATTGGAAATATCAATCAACAATGAAACTTCAGTTTCCACATCGCCCAGAGTCCGCGCCAGTTCCAAACCGCGCCGGGCGCTCTCAAAGGCTTGTAAGTCACCGATTCTCAACAACAACCGGGTGCGCTCCATCAGGGCTTTGAGTTCGCGGTTTACATCTCCAATGCTCCGGGCAATCTCCAGAGCCTGCCCTACCATATCCAGCCCAGCATTGACCATTTCACGGGTATCTGCAAGGACAACCTCTGGTTGAAGGAAGAGGGCATCCACCTTCCAGGCAGGTTGATCTGCCATTTGCTGCGCCAGCGCGAGCAAAGCATGCGCATCCTGAGCGGCTTTCTCCGGTTCGTTCAAACGATAATAGAGTTTAATTCTGCCACTGTACGCCTCAAAGCGCTGATTGAAAATACTGCGAATTTGCCCTGCATCCGTGGTTTCATGCTCAATCTGATTCAACAATTCCAGCACCCGGGAGTATAGTTCCACAGCCTCTTCGGGAGCCGAAAGTTCTTCCGCTTTTTGCGCCGCCCAAAGGGTATAGAAGAGTTCCTGACGTTTGGCTCCCCCCTGGCGGTAGTGATAGGCGATTAACGCATGGAACTGGGTACGTATTTCAAGGTCTACTATCTCTTCCAGCAACTGGGCTACCTGAATGTGCAGGGCTTCCCTCTGGCTGGAGAGAAGGCTTTCATAGACAGTTTCATGAATCAGTTCGGTTTTGAAAGCGAATTCTGTGCCTAAATCTTTTTCCCATCCGCGTTGCTCAATCAACTGCGCATCCTGCAATACGCGCAAATGCTGGCGCACGGGGATGGTTTCCTCTACCAATCCTCGCAGGAGGTTTACCCAAAAGACATACCCGATGACTGCGGCTTTTTGAAGCAAATCGCGCTCCACATCGTCCAGGCGGTCAATGCGCGCCTGAATCAGACGCTGCATACTCTCGGTGAAATCAAGTGTCTGCACCGTTTGATTTAATCGCCACTCTCCGGTTGCTCCATCACGGACGAGAATACGGCGTTCGATGAGTGAGCGCAGCATTTCAATGACATAACTGGGGATACCTTCTGAGTTGCGCACAATTTGATCAACCAGACGAACAGGCAAGACATCTTTTCCAATCAAGGCTTCGATCAGACGAGCCACATCTTCCGGGGTAAGCGGGCCCAGTTCCACCTTTTCCACCGGGCCAGGGTCAAGTTCCTCAAGATTCTCAATCAGGTGGCAAATGGGCGATTGCTCCATACAGGGGCGGAATACCAGCATCCATAAAAGAGACTCACGGGCAGACAGGGAAAGACAGGCTTCCAGAATATCCACCGAACCAAAATCTGCCCATTCAAGGTCGGTAAGGCAAACCACAAGCGGTTGCTGCCGGGAGAGCGCTTCAAGCCACCCCCGGATCGAATGAGTGAACTGAAACCGCAAGGCTTCTGCATCCAGATACTGAACAAAATGCTGAAATTCCTCTTCTAATGGAAGAGAAAGAATCCTTGCCAGATACGGGTAATAACTTAAAAATTCCTCTCCCCACAAACGCTGGCATTCGCGGCGGAGAATCTGAAGCGTGTCTTCGCCCTCACCTGTTCCGGATTTAGACAGCCAGTTGCGCAACAATACAATCCACAACGAGTAGGGCCAGTCACGATCGTAAATATGAGTGCGGCTGGAAAGCCAGAGGATATAAGGTTGTCCGGATCCGGCTTCGTCAAGGAGCGCCTGTTCCCGCATGGTGAGTTGACGCAACTCATTCACCAGCGCATGTTTGCCGATTCCCACCTCTCCGGTGAGCAAAATCGTCCCCCCCTGTCCCGCGCGCAGTCGATCCAGGCAGGCATGTAAACGAGAAAACTCTGTTTCTCTACCAACCAGCGGAGCAGTGGTGCCAAACACTTCTACATCGGAGAGAAATTCCTCTGTTCCACGGGGGGCTTCCGGGCGATATACCCGGAGCGGCTGGCTGATTCCCTTAACCTGTACTTCTCCAAGCGGTGTCCAGACAAAGCGCTCTTCTGCCTGATGATACGTGGATTCGCTCACCAGTACGGTACCCGGCTCAGCCAGATTTTCCAGGCGGGCGGCAACGGCAATGGCAATTCCCATGGCAGTATCTTCGCGGTGCTGGCCGCTCTCGCCAATGCTGGCAACGATGACCTCACCGGTGTTAATCCCCACCCGCAGGCGAATAGAGCGTGCCGCTTCAGCAGGATAGGATTCAGCAAAACGCTTCACCACCGCCTGCATCTCCAGTCCTGCCATCACCGCCCGTTCTGGATCGTCTTCGCGGGCATACGAAGCCCCGAAAAAGGCTACCAGCCCATCGCCACGGAACTGATCCACTTCTCCCCCAAAACGATAAATCTCGCCTTCCAGTTGAAGGAGCAATTTATTCATCAGTTCGACCCACGCCTCATTGCCAATTTCTTCCAGCAAGCGGGTAGAGCCGGTCACATCTGCGACAATGACCGTGACCACCCGGCGTTCTCCTTCAAGGGCAGGGCGAACAGGTTG
Source organism: Anaerolinea thermophila (assembly GCF_020723905.1). Classification (GTDB taxonomy): domain Bacteria; phylum Chloroflexota; class Anaerolineae; order Anaerolineales; family Anaerolineaceae; genus Anaerolinea; species Anaerolinea thermophila_A. The sequence goes on along the minus strand of NZ_DYHZ01000008.1, from coordinate 99,389 downwards.
TTGTACAGATTCGAACAGGGTATGGCGAACAGGTTCCAGTCCTGCCTGATCCTGAATGGGAGCAAGAGAAAACCCGCACATTCCGCAGAACCGAAAGTCCAGCGGATTGGAAAAGCCACATTTGGGGCACACGCGGGCAATTTCGCTCCCGCACATCCCGCAAAAGCGCATTCCCGGAGGAGACTGGAAACCGCAGTTTGGACAGATCATCATGATTAAAGAAGGGCGCTTCTGATTTCCAAAAGCGCCCTGCCATCTCCGTTCCTTTTCAGATCACAGTGAGTCGAGGGCAATGCGGAAGCGCTTCGCCATCTCCTCGAGAATGACAATCGCCATTTCGGGATCATCACGCAGTACCGCCAGAAAATCCCAGCGCGGTAAGACCAGGCAAACCGTCGGCTCTATGGCAATAGCCGTTGCCGTGCGGGGACCATCATCGAGTAATGCCATTTCGCCAAAAAAATCACCGGGCGCAAGAGTATTGACCACAACAGTCGTACCATCCGATCGCATGCGCTGGATCTCCACTCTGCCCTTATAAACCACAAAAAATCCCTCTCCGCCTTTGCCCTGGGTGATTATGGCGGTGCCTGCAGCATAATCTCGCTCAACAGTGCGTTTGGCAAGAACTTCCAGTTGGCGTTTATTCAACGAGCGAAACAACGGCACTCGTGAAAAAAACGTGACGATCTCTTCCATTGTAGCCATTTGATAACTCCTTGATTGGCAGACAATTCCCTGTATTATTGTAGTCTATACAGTGAAATATAGAACCAGAATCAACAGTTCAATTGCCGCACCCCACGCGAACAGATTCCAGCCTTCCGCGGGGCTTTTCTTCCTGAATTGCGTCTCTGCCGAGAATATCACATAAGCCAGCCAGACTCCCGCCATAAAGAATGCCACCCAATTGCCCAGCGCAGTGCCCACAGCCGTATCCTCAGAGAAACGGGCGTAAATGCGCAAAGCCGTTTGACGGGTCAGGAAGATCTCTACCAGCCCCAATGCCGCCGTCGCCAGCCAGACCAGAAAAGCCAGCAGACTGAGCAGAACAGATCTCACCATTTTCCAGCCGGTCAAAGGCGGTTCATTCATTGCTCTTAGACTCCGCGCAGTTTCAACTCCTCTGCACGATGACAAGCCACGTAGTGGTCCGGTTTCAACTCACGAAACTCGGGCGTCTTGGTTTTGCAGATATCCACGGCATAGCGGCAGCGAGGATGGAAGTAACAACCGCTCGGCGGGTTAGAGGGGTCAGCCACGTCGCCCTGCATGATGATGCGTTCCGATTTGTAGAGCGGATCGGGTTTCGGTACCGCAGACATGAGTGCCTCGGTGTAAGGGTGCAGGGGAGCAGTGTAGAGTTCCTCCGCATCTGCCATTTCAACCATCTTTCCTACATACATGACTGCCACACGGTCAGAGATATGCTGAACCACACTGAGGTCGTGAGCAACAAAGATGTAGGAGAGGTTAAAATCTTTCTGCAGATCCTGAAGCAGATTGAGTGTCTGGGCTTGAATGGATACATCCAGCGCCGATACCGGCTCATCGCAGATGACCAGGCGGGGGTTCATGGACAGGGCACGGGCAATGCCGATACGCTGACGCTGCCCACCCGAGAACTCATGAGGGTAGCGGCGGAGATGATCGGCGCGTAATCCCACCCGTTCCAGCAACGAGATAATCACCTGCTCGCTGTCCGGACCATATTTTCCATGAATGACCATCGGTTCCGCCACGATATCGCCAACCGACATGCGGGGGTTCAGAGAGTTAATGGGGTCCTGGAAAATCATGGCAATTTCCTGGCGTACCAGTTTCATCTGGGCACGATCCAGCGCTGCCATGTTCACCCATTGAGGCTCGCCGCTGGGAGAAAGCACCCGGCTCTTAAAGTACACTTCGCCGCCGGTGGGTTCATACAGGCGGATAATGGTACGCCCGGCAGTCGTCTTTCCACAACCACTTTCTCCCACCAGCCCAAGGGTCTCCCCTTCACGGACAAAAAAGGTCACGTCATCTACGGCTTTGACATAACCGACCACCCGGCGCAGCAACCCTTTTTGAATGGGGAAGTACTTCTTTAACCCTCTGACATCCAGCAGGAGGTTGCCATCCTTCGGTGGGTTATAGGTTGACGGAGTTGCTACAGTTGCCGCTTCGCTCATACCTTCACCTCCTCATAAAGCAGACAGCGAGCCCAATGATGATCATCCACCTGAATATTGGATGGTTCAATTTTGTCACATTTACCCGGCATGAACATTGGACAGCGCGGATGGAAGACACATCCAGTGGGCAGATGGAAAGGATCCGGAACCATGCCCTCAATGGTTGCTAGACGCACATCCGACTTCTTACCGATACGCGGGATGGAGCGCAACAAAGCCTGGGTGTATGGATGCTTGGGTTTGTAGAACAGGTCAACCACTCTGGCACGTTCCACCTGCTTACCCATGTACATGACCACAATTTCCTCAGCCATTTCCGCCACCACACCCAGGTTATGGGTGATGAACATAATGGCCATATTCACGGTGTTCTGCAAGTCACGCATCACATCCAGAATCTGGGCTTCGATGGATACATCCAGCGCAGTGGTGGGTTCGTCGGCAATCAACATCTCCGGCTGGCAGGAAAGAGCGATGGCAATCATTACCCGCTGGCGCTGACCACCCGACAACTGATGCGGATAACTATCCACGCGCTGTTCGGGCTTGGGAATACCCACCTTGCGGAGCATTTCAACAGCAATTTCACGGGCTTCCTCTTTGGTCACTTTGCGATGCGCAACAATGGTTTCTACCATTTGATCGCCCAGTTTCTTGACCGGGATCAAACGGTGAAGGGAGACGGCTTCGTAGATGTGCTGTCCGGCGGTGTACACCGGCGTCAGAGAGGACATGGGCTCTTGAAAAATCATGCCAATTTCACCGCCGCGAATCTGACGAATGATTTCGCCATCCGGATCCAGTTTGGTGATGTCAATAGTCTGAACTTCACCCGTCTCGCGGTTTCTGCGATGATAAAGGATTTCACCACCGGTAATCTTGCCGGGCTTGGGAATCATATTCATGATGGCTCGGGCAGTGACCGACTTTCCACAACCCGATTCCCCGATGACCCCTACGGTCTGCCCGCGGCGGATTTCGAGGAACATGCCATCCACGGCTTTGACAATGCCCGCGCGCACGTCAAACTCAACGTGTAAATCCTTTACCTCAATGAACAGGTCTTTGCTTATGCTTTCCATGTTCTCCTCCATTTACCGTGCGCTGTAGGGATCCATGGCATCGCGCAAGCCATCGCCCAGCATGTTGTATGCCATGATGGTTGCCAGAATGAAAGGTATCGTCCACAATTGCCACGCGGCAAAGCGAATGGCATATACGGTACCCGCCTCCTGTAAAAGTACACCCCAGGAAGTCAGCGGCGGACGCAACCCCAACCCCAGCCAGGAAAGAGCGGTCTCCGAAAGGATCATTCCGGGAATGGAAAGCGTGGCAATGACGATGACGTGACTCATGGTGCCGGGGAGCAGATGGCGGAACATGATGCGCGAATCGGATGCCCCGGCACTTTTTGCCGCCAGCACATACTCCCGCTCCCGCAGAGAGAGGATCAACCCGCGCACCTGGCGAGCCAGACCGCCCCAGCGAACAAATGCCAGAATGAGGGTAAGCATGAAGTACACGGTGATGGGCGACCAGTACTTGGGAATGGCAGCGGCAAGTGCCATGAATAGAGGAATATCCGGGAAAGCATTGAGGAACTCGGTGAAGCGCTGGACAAACATGTCAATCGCCCCTCCGTAGTACCCGGAAATAGCCCCCAAAATGCTACCCAAAATAATGGTAAGGAGCTGTCCAATCAAACCGATCAGCAGCGAGAGACGCCCCCCATAGATGATGCGGGAGAAGAAATCCCGTCCGTTCGAATCCGTTCCCATGATGTAAATATGGGCATCCTTGATACTGGGATCCACCCCAAACAGATGTCGATCCCAGGGGATAAACCCCAGCAATTTATACGGATCTCCCTTAACAAAGAAGTAGATATAGTATTTCACCTGTGGATTTTCCACATAGGTGCGGCGGCGAAGTTGTTCATCAATTTTGCGTTCGAGACCATATACAAACGGACGCAGAGAGAAATTGCCCTGAGCGTCAATGAATCGTATGGTTTGCGGACGGGCTTCGGTGAAACTGCTTTTTCTCTCCAAAGCATAAGGGGCAATAAATTCAGGGATGACTGCCATGCAAAAGTACATAAGGATGAGAATAATGCCCCCAATGACAGCAATGCGGTTCTTTTTAAATTTCCACCAGACCAGGCTCCAGTAACTCTGGCTGACCTGTCGGGCTTGAGATTTTTTGGTAGGAAGCGTTGCGGCGGTCATTTTTACGTCCTCCTCCTCTCATTCCAGTCGAATGCGCGGGTCAAGCCAGGCGAGCATCAAGTCAGAGAGCAGATTGCCCAGCATGAGCAAAATCGTAAAGATCACCAGGCAGGTACCTGCAAGGTACATATCCAGTTGGCGAAGTGCCTGCACAAACAAAGGGCCGATGGTTGGCAAATTTAAGACGATGGAAACCAGCGCATTTCCACTGATAATCCCAGGCAGGGCTTCAGAACCTAAAATCACAATTAACGGGTTGATCGCCATGCGGACGCCGTGTTTCCAGATGACATCGCGATTCTTTAACCCGCGCGCACGGGCGGCTTCAATGAACGGTTGACCCAGCGTATCCAGCAGGTTGCCGCGCATAATGCGAATCAAGCCCCCTGCACCGGTCACTGCGCTGATGATTGCCGGAACCCAGAGGTGCTGGAGAAGATCCAAAACCTTACCGATACTCCAGGGAGCATCCTGATACTGAGGCGAGAACAACCCGAGTACATCCTGATTCAAAACCACAATGGCAAAATACAGAATAAGCAATGCCAGGAGGAAACCCGGCATCCCCAAACCAATAAAGGAAATAGTAGTGATGATTTGATCCCCCAACGAATACTGCCGGACGGCAGAATACACACCCAGCGGGATGGCGAGCGCCCACACAACAATCAGGGTGGCAACCGAGAGAATGACCGTCAGCCAGAGGCGTTCGCCGAGCAAATCTCGAACCGGGCGCTCATACGCAAAGGACTCGCCAAAATCACCCTTCAGGAACCCCACCGCCCAGGTGGTGTACTGTTCCATGAAGGGCTTGTCCAGCCCATACTTGGCGCGCAGGGCTTCGATTTGGGCTTCGGCGCTGCGGTCGCCGCGCGCACGCAATTGTTCCAGTTTTTGGGTCAGAAAATCACCCGGAGGGAGTTTGATGATGACAAAACCGACAAACGACACCAGAACGGTCAGGATTACCGCATAGCCCAGCCTGCGAAGAATGTAGTTGACCATACAACCGCTCCTTGAATAAATACTTTATGTGGCGGGCGGATACCCGCCCGCCACATTTCAGCCATCAAAAGCCGGGCTTACTCCTCGAAGAACCACTGCGCCGGAACCTGGTTGCCCGGGGTGCACGGAGCCCACGGTCCAACCACGCCGTAGTCGAGGACGTTGCGCAGTTTCTTGTTAATGACCACCGGCATCTGCTGATCGCCCGAGATACCGATCACGAAGGGACCTTCCTCGATGATGACATCGATGGCTTCCCACACGACCTTGTGGCGATCCTCCACCGACTTGGTAGCAAGGCCCTTCTCGTACAGCATTTGCAGTTTCTCCGCGGGGCTGCCGGGTTCGGGCTTGACGCCGCAATCATAGGGGATATTGGGATCGGCTTTGCAGGAGTCCTTACCCTTGGACCACCACTTCCCTTCCAGCGGGAACATGTAGCGGTTCACAATCGGGAAGATCCAGTCCGGATAGGTCCAGATGTCGATCTCGGAGATGTGCGCACCGCGCAGCATGTACTGACCGCCATTGGTGATGGTATCCAGGTTGGGTTGCCCCTGCAGGTTCTGAACATCCACCTTGATACCCAGGTTCTTTTCCCACTGATCCTTGACTTCGTTGGCAGCATCCACCTGAACCTTGAGACTGCCGCCCCAGTCGGAGACGATCAGAACGAGGGTGAAGGGTTTGCCGCTGGGCAGGGTGCGGAAGCCATCAGCGCCTTTCTTCATACCGAGTTCATCGAGGGCAGCATTGGCTTTCTCGACATCGAACTCAGCATCCGCCTGCGCCCACTTCTGGTACACCGCCTGCCCTTCGGGACCGGCAAAGTGCCAGGACTGCGGGCTGATGGTGGCGGCTTTGGGCTCGCCGATACCGTTCCATGCCACGTCAATCACGCGCTGGCGATCCACACCCCAGGACAGGGCTTTGCGGAAGCGCTTGTCGCGCAGGATAGCGCGAATTTCCGCAGCACGCTCGGGCGTATCGTCATCGTACCACTTGGCGCCTTCCACATAGTACTGGTTGACCATATAGCCAGGCCAGGCGCCGGCACCGTTCTTCCAGCCCTTGAGCATCACAAAGCCAGCCTTCTCGGCGTTTTCCTGGAAGAGAGGAATGTCGTTCGGGCTTCCGCCCACGCGGAAGGAAGCATCGTACTTTCCGGAGAGGATTGCCAGTTTGCGGGCTTCCTCGTCCTCGATGATTTCGATTTCAATGTAATCAATGTAAGGCAACTGATTGCCCTCAGTGTCCACACGCCAGTAGTAGGGGTTGCGTCCCCACTTATAGCGCTTGCCGTCCTCAGAAACTTCCACGCAGTGGTACGCCGCAACGGTGGGGAAGTCGGGGTTCATGTACCACTTATCCACCTTCTCCAGATCTTCATAGGTCTTGGAGGGGTCGTATTTGGGGTGGAATTTCTTCAGGTAGTGGGCGGGTTTCATCATGGGCAGCATGAACTCCCAGTAGCCCTGCGCCAGATAGTACGGGGCGATCCACAGGGGCTGGTCGGACTTCCACACTACCGTCTGCTCATCGGGGAATTCCAGGTCAATGGGCTCACCATTCTTCTTGCGCATGTAACCGGGCACATTGCGCCATTTCACGTCATCGTTCTTCGCCATATCCTCCCACCAGAAGCGCCAGTCTTCGGTGGTGTAGGGCTCGCCATCGGACCAGCGCACGCCCTTGCGCAGTTTCATGGTGAAGGTCAAGCCATCATCGGACCACTCATAGGATTCAGCCAGCGCGGGTTCGTAGCCGGTCAAATCCTCTTTCCACTTGATCGGCGGTTCAGAGACATACAGTTGCACATTGCCCGCCTCGGGCCACCAGGAAGCGGTGCGCAGAGTGCCGCCATAGCGCCCCACCTTCTCGCGCGGGACGGTCACCAGCGGGTTCTGCGAAATGCGCTCTTCAACGGGGGGCAGGTTCATGCCATCCAGCATGGGCGCCTGCTTGTAGGTCATCTTTTCCACCTGAACGGGCGTGGGGGTGGCTTCCTTGGCCTGGATCACCTCGGAAGTTGCAGTCGGCTGTTCTGCAGCCGGCTGGGTCGCTTCGGGGGTCTTGGCTGGCTGGCATGCCACAGCGGCAACGCCCAATCCTGCCAGACCGGCAACCTTCAAGAATTCACGGCGATTCAAACTCTTCATTTTTTGTGTTCCTCCGATTTGGAAACTTGGGATTTTTTGAATACACACCCGTCACCGGGTAGTGCTTACACAGAAAAAAATTAGACCGTCCAGCGATATGCTTCCTCTCCCTCACCTCCTTTTTGGATTGGACAAGACAATGCCCCTGTCTTTCAGGGTTTCCGGGTTTTTCTCATCCAATTGAACATCACTCACCGCTGACTTTTCAATATCCTATAACAATTCCTATCTTTTGTCAATAGATTTAACTTACCTCTTAACCTCTTTCAAATGAATGAATAAAATGTGAGCGTTCACCAATTTTTCCACCACAAAACTGCAAATGAATTGCCAGAACCGGCGAGAATTTCAGCAATTTATCCGGTCATTTCCGGTATTCATTTTTCTCGAACCGGGAATATCCGAAAACATCATCGATAAGGTGAAAAAATGCTAAAAAAGTTAACAAAGTGCATCGTGCATTTTTTTACTATAATTGGGGCATGACGAATATCTGGCGATTGTTGATTTCTCCTCCCGCACGCGGTGCCTGGAATATGGCTGTGGACGAAGCACTGATGGAATTTTGCGCCCGGGGCGAGTCTCATCCCGTTCTGCGGTTGTACGCCTGGGAACCGCCCTGTCTTTCGCTGGGACAAGCCCAACCCGTTGGCGATGTCCACCGCACCAGGCTTACTGAAAAAGGCTGGGACCTCGTCCGCCGCCCTACCGGTGGACGGGCGATCCTGCATACCGATGAACTCACGTATGCTGTCATTGCACCGGCTACCCATGAAATCATGGGCGGGGGACTGCTGGAAAGTTACATGCGCATCTCCCGCTTCCTGTTGATGGCGCTGGATCATCTGGCTGTTCCGGCGGTCTCTCAAAAGGAGTATCCTCTGCCGGAAGGCGCAAATCCAAAAGGACCGGTTTGTTTTGAAGTGCCCTCAAATTACGAAATTACCGTTAACGGGAAGAAACTGATCGGCAGCGCTCAATTTCGGCGGAAAGAGAGCGTTTTGCAACACGGCAGTTTACCGCTTTATGGGGATTTAACCCGCATCACCCTCGCGCTCAACCACACCGACGAGGAACAACGCCAGCAAAGCGCCACCCGTTTGCTGGAACGAGCAATCACGCTTGAACAGGCGCTGGGGCGCATTGTCACCTGGCAGGAAGCCGCTGATGCCTTCATACAAGCCTTTGCAGAAACGTTCGGCGTCACCTGGGAAATCCGTCCCCTCACCTCTGATGAACTGGCGCGCGTTGCTCAACTGGAAGAAGAAAAATATGCTCATCCGTCCTGGACAGAGCGCGTGTAACTTCAGGTATAATCCGCTGTATCATGCGCTCCCCGGTTAATTTTCTCGGGTTTCCTGTGCGCCTGCTTCGGACATGGCCAGGCGTGCTGATGCTTGCCTGGGTGGGCATCTGGCTTTCAGGATGTCTGAGCGCCACTCCCACCCTTGCTCCCGGTCCCATTCCTACCGAAACCCCCACTCCGCAACCAACTTCCACCACCACGCCTGTTCCACTGGGTGAAGTGGAAAACCCCATCGTATTTGGGTACATTGATGCGAGCAGTGTGGAGCAACCCCCGGCAGCAGACCGGGTCATTCAACAGATCGCCGGGCAGACGGGACTGGCAATCCGGGCAGAATCCTTCAGCACATACCGGCAGTTGCTGGAAGCAATGGAGAAAACCGACGTTCATCTGGCATGGATGCCGCCGCTGACGTATCTGTACGCCAGCCAGCGTGGGATAGCCGAGGTGGGATTGCTCAGCAATCACTTTGGGGTGTACCGGTATGGGGTGCAGTTCCTGGTCAATGCCAGCAGTGGTTTTCAACTGTATTTTGATCCACTGAGCGGGCAAAACAGCGCCGATGCCGCGACTGCACTCCGTCAGTTTGAAGGGAAACGCCCCTGTTATGTTGAGCCAACTTCTGCAGCGGGTTATCTTGTACCGGCAGGCTTGCTCGCCCAAAATGGTATCCAGACTGCCGAACCTGCTTTTACTCAGACCCACAGCGGTGTCGTGCGGACGCTTTATGTGCAGGGAGTATGCGACTTTGGCGCAACCTTTGCCATCTCCGGCGATCCCCGCACCGCTTCTGCCGTTTTGCAAGACCTTCCGGATGCGCTGGAGCGCATTCCAGTGATCTGGCGGAGCAACCCGATTATTCCCAATTTAGCCCTGGTGTTTGCAGCAGGCATGCCTGCAGAAACCCGGCTTTCCCTCGAACAAGCCTTTCAAGACCTGGTGAAAGACCCTGAAGGGCGTTCCAACCTCTCATTGTTTGCGGATTATGAAATTGAGGATATCCGCCCGGTTGAGGATTCCCTCTACGACCCTCTCCGCGAAATTATTGCAGCGCTGGGTATCCATTATGCTGAATTCATTGGAAAATAATATTACCTTCAAATGTTTCGTCAATTCCTGGACAAGATGATTCGTGTGTTGATTGCGTTGATTTTGCTTGCGGTAACGATTTTGCTTGCCGCGCGGGGTTTGACCGCGCTATACGCACGACCTCGTACGGTTTCCCTTGCCGAAGCGCCAGCCATGCCGGTTGCAATTGTCTTTGGGGCAGGGTTATCTCGAGACGGGACCCCCAGCCCGGTTCTCAGGGATCGTGTTGAGACTGCCGCAAACCTGTATTTTCAGGGCAAGGTCAAGAAACTACTGATGAGCGGCGATAATCGTTTTATCGATTACAATGAGCCGGGAGCCATGAGGCAATATGCCCTGGATCTGGGGGTGCCTTCCGAAGATATCGTGCTGGATTACGCCGGCAGACGCACCTACGATACATGTTACCGCGCCAAAGCCATTTTTGGGGTAACCGAAGCCATTCTGGTCACGCAACCGTTTCATCTTCCCCGGGCTCTGTACCTGTGCAATCAACTGGGCGTGAAAGCCATTGGCGTTCCAGCCGATAACCGGTACTATCTGCGCCGGTCACAGTTATGGTGGAACCTTCGAGAAACCCTTGCCACTGCTGTGGCGTTATGGGAAGTATGGGTGTCTCACCCCGTGCCTGTGCTTGGACCGTATGAACCCATCTTCCCTGAGGATTAACCTTCTGAATAAAATCGCTGGCTCAATTCTTGCACCCTATCAAGGAGGAGTTCGATGATGAACCGAGAAGACGCATTGAAGATTGTCCACACCTATGTCAAAAACCCCAATCTCATCAACCACATGCTTTCGGTGGAAGCCGCCATGCGCTTTTACGCCGAAAAATTTGGCGAGGATGCCGATCTGTGGGGCGTGGTGGGGCTGCTCCACGATTTCGACTGGGAAATCCATCCCACCCTGGAAGAACACCCCACTGCCGGGGCTCCCATTCTGCGCGAACACGGGGTTCCTGAAATCATCGTGCGGGCGATTCTCTCCCATGCCGACCACACAGGCATTCCCCGAACCACTCTGATGGAAAGAGCCCTGTACGCCTGCGATGAAATCACCGGACTGATTACTGCAGTGGCACTGGTGCGTCCATCCCGCTCGCTGTATGACCTGACCGCCTCTTCGGTTAAGAAAAAGTGGAAAGACCGTGCGTTTGCGGCAGGAGCAAACCGGGAGGAAATTGCCGCCGGGGCACAGGAACTGGGCATTGACCTCTGGGAACATGTGGACAACGTGATTCTGGCAATGCGGCGCATTGCCCCTCAACTGGGTTTGGAGGGCAACATCGAATCTCCAGCATCCTAGTCCTGGAGACGAATTCATGAATCTGCACGGCAAAGGGTTCTACCTGTGGAACATCCCCAACTGTGAGAAAGGCAATGTCCAAGCCATTGCTGAAGAAGCCCAGAAAGCAGGCTTGACTCATGTGCTCATTAAAATTGCAGACCGTTTTTATGCTCACAACGTGAGTAAAGACGGCAAGGTGGATTACGTTCCCCCACTGGTTGAAGCCCTGCATGCTCGGGGAATTCAAGCCTGGGGCTGGCAGTATGTTTATGGCTTTGAACCAGTTCCCGAAGCGCAAGTCGCCATTCGCAGGCTGACTCAACTGCATCTGGACGGATTTGTCATTGATGCTGAAGAACAGTACAAACTGCCCGGGCGAAAACTTGCGGCACAGAAATACCTGGGAGAGTTGCGCAATCGCTTTCCCGATCTGCCGCTGGGATTCAGTTCGTACCGTTTTCCAAAACTGCATGCCAGTTTGCCCTGGGAGGTCTTCCTGCCACACGTGCAGGTCATCATGCCACAGGTGTACTGGGAACAAGCCCATAACCCCGCTGCTCAATTGCGCCGCTGCTTAATGGAATATCGTAGCATGCAGCCCTCTACTCCCATTGTCCCCACAGGAGCGGCGTATAAGTGGGGAGGCTGGCGCCCTACTCCCCAGGACATTCTCGAATTTCTCCAGGCTGTGGATGAACACGAGTTGCATGCGTGTAACTTTTGGGGATGGGAGTTTTGCCGCCGCGATTTACCGGAGTTGTGGGAGACAATTGCCCACTATAAACGAACCCCAGCCCCGCAACCCGATCCTCGACCACAGGACATCATCCAATCCCTGTTTGAGGCACTCAATCAACGTGACCTGCACCGATTGATCCTGTTGTATCATCCTGCGGCTGTGCACGTCAAAGCCCTGCGCACCGATCAGGGACATCCTGCCATTGAGCGCTGGTACAGACATTTGCTGGAAAATCTGCTCCCGCAAGGTCGGTTCACGCTAATCTCTCAACATCATCAGGGGAATCAACGGTTTTTTAAATGGAGAGCCGCTTCCCCTTACGGTACGGTTCAGGAAGGAAACGATACGGTGCATTTACTCAATGACCGTATTCTTTATCATGCCAGTCAGTTCCAGATCACTCATCCGACGGTTTCTGCCGCCGTCGAGGCTTAGAAGTCTCCTCAAGGTTGGGAAGAGGTCTTTGCTCTGGGACGGGGGCAGAACGCTTTTTTCCTGCAGTCTTTGCCGGTTTTTCAGCCTTTTGAACACCCGACTTTTTGGTAGCGCTTTGCCCTGTTTCCGGGGACTGAGAGACTTTTTTCCGTGAAGACGCGGCTGGAGCAGGCGTTTTCTCCTCATCCGTTTTTCTCGACCGGCGGGATCTGGTTGTCGTCCCGGTTGTCTCCGCTTCCACCTCAACAGTGGAACGCCTGCGAGAGGTGGACTTGACAGGTTCCTCTTTTGCCTTTGCTGAGGAACGCTTCCGAACCGAGGCTTTAGCGGGAGAAGTTTCCCCTGTTGATGAGGGTTTGTTCGTCGCTCTGGGAGACACTGCTCGAGCCGCAGGACCAGGCTCGGACTCAGCCGTCTTTTTTCTGCGGGTTGGCTTGCCTGAAGAAGAGGAGGAACCTTCTGTATTTTCAGGAATTTCTACCGCAGGCATCCAGGTCAGGGCAAGAACTTCTTGATTCGACACCAGTTTCAGGCGTGTCCCTCTGTCGCCGCGTTTGATGCGGTGAATATCGGAAACCGGCAGAACAAGAAAACCCTCAGGGGAAAGATGAAGCACAATATCCTTCTGTTTCTGCACCCCTAATGCGCCCACAATCTCAGCGCCGTGCGAAACACGGGTCGCGAGCACCCCCTGCCCGTAGCGTCCCTGTAATGGGAAATCTGCGCCGGTGATGCGCCCAATCACGCCATCCGAACAGACAAAAAGGATGTCTTTATCCTGTGGGTTCACCACCAGTCCCGCCACCTGATCTCCCTCAGCCAGTTTCATTCCCAGCACACCGGCGGCAACCAGTCCCATTGGGCGTACTTCACTCTCTGAAAAGCGAATTGCCATGCCTCCTGAGGTGAGCAAAAGCAATTCATACTGTCCTCCTGTCACCGTCCCGGTGAGCAGTTCATCCTCCGGATTGACCTTGACCAGAGTGAACTTTTGTGCCGAAGGTCCGGGTAAATCTTCCAGACTGCTCTTTTTGACCATGGCATTTCTGGTTACAGTCACCAGGTAACGATCGGCTTTGGGTTCATCAGGTTCCAGCGCCAGCACATACATCACCCGATCCCCTTCAGAAAGGGCGCTGGCTTTATGGAGGGGGATACCGTCCTCCCATTGTTCTACCACGGGCAAAGATCCCACCGAAAGCGCCGACGCCTGCCCCTGCGCATTTGCCAAAATCAGCACTGCGCGGGTAGAGGCACGCAGACAGTGTCGGGCAGGAAAGCGCGGCAATCCTTCTCCAGGGGTGCGGGCAATCTTTCCATCGGCAGTTACCCCCACCCAGACTTTATCGGCGGGCGCCACTTCATCGGCGGTGAGGAATTGGTGGATGGTTTTCTCCCCTTCCAGGGTCACAATCTGAGTCCGCCGACGATCGCCGTACTGCTCTTTTATCTTAACAAGTTCCTCTTTGACAGCAAGGCGAATTTTCCTGGTAGAACCGAGCAGGGATTCAAGGGCTTTAATTTGCGCAGTGACTTCACGGTATTCTTCTTCTATCTTTTTCCGTTCCAGGGAAGCCAGCCGTCGTAACTGCATGTCCAGAATCGCCTGAGCCTGGATCTCGCTCAATTTAAACCGTTTCATCAGGCGCGTGCGGGCTTGTTCAGCGTCCGGCGCATTGCGGATTAATTGAATTACCTCATCGAGATTTTTCAGGGCTACCCGCAAGCCCTCCAGAATGTGAGCGCGATGACGGGCGCGCGCCAGATCATACTCACTGCGGCGACGCACTACCTCAATGCGATGCTCCAGGAATACCCGTAAGGCTTGCTTGAGAGTCAGCAAGCGGGGTTCGCCATCCACAAGCGCCAGCAAAATGATGCCAAAGGTGCTCTGCAAAGGCGTGCGCTGATACAGTGTGCGGATGGTGGTCTCCACCTCAGCACCCTGCTTAAGTTCGATGACAATCCGCATCCCCTGGCGGTCCGATTCATCCCTCAAATCGGCGATGCTCTCCAGTACTCCCTCACGAACCAGTTCGGCAATGCGTTCGATGAGGCTGGTTTTATTGGTTTGATAAGGCAGTTCGGTAATGATCAGACGGGTGCGTCCCCGCCCCAAATCCTCGGCGTGCACCTTTCCACGGATGAGGATACGCCCTTTTCCCGATCCGTAAGCGGCAAGCAAACCACCCTCTTCTACATTCTGAAGCAAAATCCCACCCGTGGGGAAATCTGGACCTTTAATGAAGCGCATCAAATCAGGAACACCAATTTCGTCCAGACGCTCCCATTCATCGAGCATGAACGCCAGCGCATCCACCACCTCGCAGAGGTTGTGCGGAGGGATGTTGGTCGCCATGCCCACAGCAATGCCATTGGCTCCATTAACCAGTAAATTTGGAATGGCGGCGGGCAGCACCTGCGGCTCGCGCAGGGTGCCATCAAAGTTATCGGCGAAATCTACTGTATTGCGGTCAATCTGGGAGAGCAGTTCGGTAGCAAAGCGGGTCAGGCGGGCTTCGGTATAGCGCATTGCGGCAGGCGGGTCGCCGTCAATTGAGCCAAAATTGCCCTGTCCATCTACCAGCGGGTAGCGCATGGTGAAATCCTGCGCCAGACGCGCCATGGCTTCATAGACAGCCACATCTCCATGGGGATGGTACTTACCCAACACTTCACCGACAATTCTTGCCGATTTACGGTACCCCGAATCAGGACCCAGACTCATATCGTGCATGGCGTAGAGAATACGCCGCTGGACTGGCTTGAGTCCATCGCGAGCATCGGGCAAAGCCCTCGCCACGATCACACTCATGGCATAGTCCAGATAGGACTGTTGCATCTCCTGATCGATATCCACCCGCTTGACCAGCCCAACTTCCATGAAACACTCTCCTGCGATTCAACTTCTCCTTTATCTTACCACAGATGGAAATTTGTTCTATTTTTCCATCGGTGGTTTGCGATAAAAAGCCGGTCATCACCAGCGGCGAAGATAAAAAGGCCATCACAACCGATATTACAACCACGAAACACTAGATTAAATATTGTTGAGACCGGTCCAAAAACTCAACTGGACTTCTGAGAAAAACAGAACCTCTCTCTAATTTCTCTTAAATAAAAAAACCGGGGTAAGGTTATGTCCCTCTCCCCGGTTTTCCGTTCATATTCAGCGATTTAATCCTGCGAGGGTGCTTCGGCTTTTTCCTCTTTGGGGGCAAAACGCCCGTGGACAAATCCTGTGCCTGCCGGAATGAGTTTACCGATGATGACGTTTTCCTTCAAACCGTACAGGTTGTCCTTCATACCTGCAATGGCGGCACCAGCCAGAACCTTAATGGTGTGCTGGAAGGACGAAGCCGAGAGGAACGAATCCGTGTTCAGCGAGGCTTTGGTGACGCCCAGCAGGACTTCAGCAAAGCGGGCAGGTTGTTTGCCCATGGCGATCAGTTCTTCGTTGACCTTACGAATCTCAAGGCGGTCCACATAATCCGAAGGCAGGTAGTTGGTGTCGCCGGGGCGAATGACCTGAACCTTGCCCATCATCTTGCGAATGATGACCTCAAAGTGCTTGTCATTGATGTTCTGCCCTTGAGAGCGGTACACCTTCTGAATTTCGGTCAGCAGATACATCTGGCAGGCTTCGCGACCTTTGATCTTGAGGATCATGTGCGGGTTGAGCGAACCCTCGGTAAGCGGGGTGCCTGCTTCGATGTGCTCGCCGTCCTTCACAACAATGCGCGCCGTGCTGGGAATTTCGTATTCCTCGCTTTCGCGCTGTTCGTAAGCCACAATCACACGGTTTTCTTCAATGCGAACCCGTCCGGCATGTTGAGCGGTAATGCTGGCTTCTCCAAGAACGGCAACAGGATCGCCCAGAGAAACGGTGCCTTCATCCTTGACCACCACCTGCCATCCTTCAGGAATTTCGTACTCATCGCTGACCAGTTCACTGCGCTCGACGCGCACCAGCCGTTGATCAGAGTACCGATCGGACTGCAGGATGCGTACCGTGCCGGAGATTTCGGAGACAATGGCTTCGCCTTTGGGAGTACGGCGGGCTTCAAAGAGTTCTTCCACGCGGGGGAGACCGGTAGTAATATCACCGCCAGCCGCCACACCACCGGTATGGAAGGTGCGCAGGGTCAACTGCGTACCCGGCTCGCCAATAGACTGAGCGGCAACAATACCCACCGCTGCGCCCAGTTCCACCATGGTACCACGCCCGAGGTCCATCCCATAACATTTGGCACAAATGCCATGCACCAGTTCACAGGTCATGGGCGAGCGCACTTTGACCTCATCAACCCCTGCGGCAACAATTCGGCGGCACAGTTCATGATCGAGCATCTGATCGCGCTCTGCCAGAATTTCACCGGTGCGCGGATCAATAACACGCTCAGCGGTCAACCGCCCAAACAGACGTTCCTTGAAAGACTGTCCAGCCACATCATCGGCTTTACGGATGAAAATGCCTTCTCTGGTGCCGCAATCAATTTCGTTGATGATGATATCCTGGGCAACATCCACCAGACGACGGGTCAGGTAGCCCGCATCGGCAGTACGCAGAGCAGTATCTGCCAGACCTTTGCGCGCTCCGTGCGTGGAGATGAAGTATTCCAGGGTAGTCAAGCCTTCGCGGAAGTTGGAGGTAATCGGCAGGCGAATGATGCGTCCTGCCGGGTCAGCCATCAAACCGCGCATACCCGCCAGCTGAGCAATGGGACCAAAACCACCTTTGGTGGCGCCGGAAAGTGCCATGGTGGACAGGTTGCCATTGGGGTCCATGTTGCGCTTGACCGTATCGGCAACAACCTTGGTCGTCTGCTGCCAGATTTCGATAATGCGTTCGTTGCGTTCCTGTTCCGTAAGCAAGCCACGGCGATACGCCCGTTGAACCTGATCCACCTCTGCCTGGGCTTTTGCGAGAATAACATTCTTCTCTTCGGGGATGCTGATATCCGAGACCGCAATGGTTGCGCCAGACTTCATGGCATACTCGAAACCAATATCCTTAATCTCATCCGCCACAAGGGTGGTCTTTTCCTGACCGCACACTTCCAGCACATCAGCAATCAGGTCTTTCACACCGCCTTTATCCAAAACGATATTGCGGAAGCGTACTTCTTCAGGCAGAATGCGGTTGAAGAGCACCCGTCCTACAGTGGTCTTGATGATGCGCTTTTCCGGTTTGGGCAAGCGGCGATCTTTCTTTTCGTACTCTTCGTACCAGGTCTGGGTGCGCAGGTGGATGTGCGTATGCACCTCAACCTGACCTAACTGGTAAGCCATTTCCACTTCATCCATGTCGGCGAAGTAGCGTCCCTCACCCTTGTGATTGGTCAAGCCATCATCCATGGTCAGGTAGTACACACCCAGAACCATGTCTTTAGACGGGCTGATGATGGGCTCTCCATCGGCGGGTTTGAGCAGGTTCTTGGAAGCCAGCATAAGGTGGCGGGCTTCCCAAACGGCTTTTTCTGACAGCGGCACGTGTACTGCCATCTGGTCGCCATCAAAGTCCGCGTTGAACGCTGTGGTCACCAGCGGATGCAGTTGAATAGCGCTTCCTTCAATCAGCACCGGTTCAAAAGCCTGGATACCCAAACGGTGCAGGGTCGGCGCACGGTTGAGCAACACCGGGCGCTCTTTGATGGCTTCTTCCAGTACTTCCCACACCTCGGGACGATTGCGCTCGATAAAGCGACGGGCGCCTTTCACATTGGCGGCATAGTTGTGTGCCACCAGTTTTGCAATCACGAAGGGGCGGTAGAGTTCCAGCGCCATGGTCTTGGGCAAGCCGCACTGATGCAGTTTCAGTTTGGGACCCACTACAATCACCGAGCGACCGGAGTAGTCCACGCGCTTTCCTAACAGGTTGCGGCGGAAGCGTCCTTTCTTGCCCTTCAACATATCGCTGAGCGATTTGAGTTCGCGGCGTCCGCGGCGGGAAAGGGCTTTGCCGCGCTGAGAATTGTCAATCAGGGAATCAACCGCTTCCTGCAGCATGCGTTTTTCGTTGCGCACAATCACATCGGGCGCGCCGAGTTCCAGCAGGCGCTTCAGGCGGTTATTGCGGTTGATCACGCGGCGGTAAAGGTCATTCAAGTCGGAGGTGGCAAAGCGACCGCCATCCAGTTGCACCATTGGGCGCAGATCAGGCGGAATGACAGGCAGAACTGTCAGAATCATCCATTCGGGACGGTTACCCGATCGGCGGAAGGCTTCCACCACTTTCAGGCGAATGGTGGCTTTCTTGCGCTTTTGCTTGCTCTTGGAGGTGCGTACCTCGTGCCATAAATCTTCCGCCAGTTTATCCAGGTCCAGACGGCGGAGAATATCATAGAAGGCTTCTGCACCCATATCCGCACGGAAGACCTGCCCCCAGCGTTGTTTCAGTTCGCGGTAGCGGCTTTCTGTAAGGAAGGTGAAGGGACGCAGTTCAATCAACTCATCGCGCAGACGAGAATTTTGATTCTGAGAGACTACCGCCTGATCTTCCAACTGGTTTCGCAGGGCTTCCATGGCTTCGTTGGCTTCCGCGCGAATGCGCTCCATTTCCATAGCGATCTGTTCCTGGTCACGGCGCAGTTGATCGCGCACTTCGCTTTCCAGTTCATCCAGGCGCTGTTTTACGGTGCGTTGAATCATGGAAAGGTGCGCCGATGTGACAGTCTGTCCCGCATCCACAATTGTGATTCCAGCGGCTTCAAACACAATGGGCTTGGAAACCGTCTGCCCCATGCGTTCCTGGAGGGAGGCTTCTAGACGCTGTCCTTCTTTGATTACCGGTTCAAGCCGCATGGCGATTTGCTCATCCGCACGGGCTTGCAACTCGCTCTTTTGCTGGCTCAGTTCGTTAAGTTTGCGATCGCGATCCAGTTTGATCTCTTTGATTTTTTCGTTGATCTGGTTGGCTTGTTCCCGTTCTGAAACGCTGATTTCATCCTCAAGGCGCTTCAGGGCTTTCTGACGGGCATCCTCATCCACGTGAGTGACCACGTACTGCGCAAAATACAGAACCCGGTCCAGATTGCGGCGGGAGATATCCAGCAGAAGCCCCAAGTAGGAAGGGATGCGGCGAGTGTACCAGATATGCGCCACCGGCGTTGCCAGTTCGATGTGCCCCATCCGTTCCCGACGGACAGAGGAACGGGTAACTTCTACACCGCATTTATCGCAAACGATGCCTTTGTAGCGGGGATTCTTGTATTTCCCACAATAACACTGATAGTCACGCGTGGGACCAAAAATGGCTTCACAAAACAGCCCATCTTTTTCAGGGCGCAAACGCCGGTAGTTAATCGTTTCCGGCTTCAACACTTCGCCATATGACCACGAACGAATGTGTTCCGGCGAAGCCAGACTAATACGCAGTGCGGTGAGACCCTTGGTTTCCACTAAAAAGCCTCCTGTTCGAAACCTGATGGAACACTACAAAACAGAGCCACGCGCCTTAAAATCAAGTAAAGGCGCTGGCTCAACGATCAAAAAACGCAAAACCATAGAAAGCATGCAATCTGCAATTATATCACGCTTCTTCTCAATTGCAACTTTTTTTAAGATTTTGTATCCGGTTTTTTGAGATCCCCCTCCTGAGGGGTAATTTTACCACAAAAATTACCCCCTAACCGGTTGAGGAACCGGTTGTCGGAAGGGAAGTTCCATCGAGAAGGTACTGCCCTTGCCCAACTGGCTTTCCACCCACACACGCCCATGATGGCGATCGACAATGGATTTTACAATTGCCAGTCCTAAACCGGAACCGCGTTGTTGATAGGACTCCCGACGCCCACTGCGGTAAAATTTTTCGAAGAGACGCGGCAAATCGAGGGGGGCAATCCCAATCCCAGTATCAATGACTCGCACTACCAGGCTTTCATGGCGTTCTTCCAGGCGAACGCTCACCTTCCCTCCTGCTGGCGTATATTTGATGGCATTTTCTACCAGATTGTACAGGGCTTGCTGAAGCAGAGCCCGGTCACCTTCCACAACAGCCAGGGGGGTATTCGAAGTCCACTCTTTTTCCAGTTCAATCTGTTTCTGGGTTGCCTGTGGTTGAAGAGCATTGAGGACTTCATCCACCACTTGAGTAATCATGACTTTTTCAATCTGCAAACCAATGCCGGCTTCAATACGCCCCAGATCCAGCAGATTATTGACCAGTCGAGACATGGTCTCGACACTGCTAATAATTTTCTGTACGTAGGTTTTTTGCTGATCGTTGAGTTCACCGACCATCTGGAGCATGGTCGTGTACCCTTTCATCAGGGTCAGTGGCGAGCGGAGGCCATGGCTCACAGTAGCGACGAAATCAGACTTGATCTGATCCAGTTCTTTGAAGTGGGTAATGTCTCTCAAGGTGCAAATGCGCCCAACCGGCTTGCCTTCAGCCATCACGGCTGATACGCTGGCGTAATACACCCGGTTATTCGGGAAGGTAATTTCGCGGGAAAGCACCCGTTTATCCAGCGGAGACTTCAACAGCGCCACCAAATCGGGTTGTGCCACCACCTCGTGAATCGGTTTGTTGGGTTCCGCCATGAGCAACAACCCGGGCACCTGCAATGCCGCCTGGTTGAGCAACAACAAATGCTCTTTTTCATCCACAACCAGCACCGGTTCCGGCGAAGAGGCTAAAACGGCTTCCAGGCGCTGACGTCCGATTTCTGCCATGGCATACAGACGAGCGCTGGCGGCGGCTACTGCCACCTGTCCCGCCAGCGTGGAGAGGAAACGCATTTCTTCGTCCGAAAAAGTGTGTGGTTGTTCGTATGCCACCCAGAGTACCCCAAAATACTCCCCTTCATAACGGATGGCAACAACCGCCAGCGCGCCGGGCAGGGCTTTTCCAGAAGGCATGGTCAAACGCCGCATTCGGGCTGGATTGGGAAAACTTGCCATGCCATGCTGTTCAGCAAAATCAAACAGAGGCTCATCCAGATAAGCAAAACCCAGCGAGAGCCTGCCTTCCCCAAAAGAAACGGTGTTACTTTCCGGGGCTTCCAGAACCACATCACGAATCAGAACAACCCGCGCCAGACAGGCGCCGTCTTGCAAAGCCGCCTCCAGGACGGGTTGAACGGCTTTGTGAATCTCAAGGTTCTGAGCAACACCCTGAGAAACCACCAGCAGGCGGTTCAGTTCATCCAGACGGGCTTTGAGGCTCTTCCGCATTTGCTCGAAGGCAAACCCCAGTCGAGCAATCTCATCCTCTCCACGAATGGGTAATGGACGATCCAGATCGCCCCGGGCAATCAGATTGGCTTGACCTGCCAGTTCCTGCAGCAAATAGACAACCGGAGTCAAGCCAAGACGAAGCAGGACAAATGCCAGTGCAGAGACCAGAATGAGGATAAGCAGTAAAGGAATGGCAATGCGGAGCGCCAGTTGTTGAGTGTATTCCGCAGGCACAAAAAGGATAATGCTCCACGGTCTGCCAATGGTCTGGCGGGCGTAGATGTAACCCCGCCGTCCATCGGGCAAGAGGGCTTCCTCAAAAGGCTTTTGAGGAATTGTCCCGGTATATTCCGCCGTGCCATCCTCTCCCACCGGATAGATCACCGTCCCGTATTCATCCAGGAACAATCCTGTGCCGCCGAATTTTTCCTGGATTTGTTGAATGGCATGGACAGTCGCCTGAGTGAAGGGATTGGAAATTAAATCGGTGCGCCCCAGCAAGACACCCCTGACCATGCCATCACTATCCTTTACACCCGCAAGGAAAGAAATTTGCGCTGACGATTCTCCATTTACTGCCGGAACGGTGTACATTTGCGAAGGCACACCCTTCAAGGCCAGATCGACGCCAGCCAGTTCTTCTTCGCTTAAACTCACAACCTGGATGTTGTTTTGAGGATAGGCAGCCAGGATTTTGCCTTCCTGGTTTAAGAAAACCATCTCCCGGAAAAATGGCACCGAACGCAAACGTGTGGACAGTTGCCCTTCCAGCGCATCAGGGGGAAAATTTAACAGATCCGGAGTCGCCAGCGTAAGGATCAGGCTCTGTCCAGCCTCCAGAAAGTAGGGAATGCTTTCCGCCGCCATTTGGGCGGTGTTTGCCAGTTGATCCTGCACCAGTTGACGAGCCGCGTTGCCAGCAACCAGCCAATCACCCACAGTGAGAGTGATAAAGAGCACAGCCACGAGAGGAATAGTACCCGCGTAAAAGCGAGTCTTTAAACTGCTCTCAATGGGTGTGGGCAGGAGTGGCCCCATACACCCCCACCAGAGTGGGCGGGTCAGGTACAGGATTTCGCCCACCACACTGGCGAGGAGCATCTCCCCTGCCCGGGCAAGCATAATCCACCAGGTCTGCGTAATAGCATAGTCCAGACGCACCGCCAGCGAACCATTGGCAGCAAACAGCATGGAAAGCATGTACACCGGCGCATAAGCCACAGCCAGCACCAATGCCGCCCCCAGAGGATGACGTAACACATGGAAAAACTGCGTGCGGTAACGTTGCCGAATTGCAAAACTATACGCCAGAGCCAACCCGGCTATTTCCAGGGGTGCAAAGAGGCTGTTGGTGTGGAAAAGTCCCAGCATCAGCCCGGTAAAAGCCCCGGTGACCACAGCAGGAAATGGACCCAGGATTCCCGCCGCCAGAACCCACGGGAAAGCGCTGAAGATCAACATCATCGGCGGGATAGACTGCGGAACACCGGGCAAAGGCATGCTCTGCCCCGGCAACCGGATTGCCATAGTTAAGGTGGTCACCGGTACCAGAACAAACAAAAGCACCCAGAACCACCAGCGCCGTCTTAAGACACCCGTGGGGTTTTCCCAGGTAACTTTCAATCCCAGTAGAATCAATCCCACAAAGAGCAACCAGCCTAACCACCCAACAACATGGTTAGGGAGAATCATCTGGGGTTGGGTTACAACGAAACCGGGTATAAATTCCATAGCACTCAGGTTCTGGCTCGATTATAGCATTTATCTGTTGTCCAGCCCTGTTCAGGCGGGCATTTTTGCCTGTTGATTGAATTTCTTCCATGCCCAGCGTGTATAAAAACGCCGATTCTCCCTGCCTGCCCCACGGATCAATTCCAGCCAGTGGGCTTCAGCCTGTTCAGCCATCTCAAAGCAGGTCTGAGCATAGCGGCTTCGCTCGGCAACCGATGCCTGCATTGCCGGTATTCCTTGCAAGAAACGTGCCTCTAAAGCATCCCGTTCTGCACGATACAACTGAATACGCTGAGGATAGTTCTCCAGAGTCTGGCGATGCAAACGCTCATGCCGCCACCAGAGACAGGCAGGGTTATAAACCGCCGTCGGTTCCGGCTCAGATTGCCAGGGGATAGATGTGTCCATCCAGAGCGGTTTGTAGATGGAAGTACAGGGTGCGGCAGTAGCCGTTACCCACACCCGCACCCCATCTTCGCGCAATTCAAATACTGCCGAGCCCGTTGTCTGACTGACACGAATGGGACCCCACCCCGCATGCATGCATACATCTGCACCGTGAACAGCCACATCTGGACGCCAGTTTTCTTCATTTTCTCCAGTACCATGCGCCCTCAACACTTGAAAAGCCCGATGCACGTCCACCGGTTGTTGAGACTCCAGCAATAACCGTGTTGTACAGGACTGACGGAAACGTCCCGCGCCAAAGGTAGTGTATAAAAAGTCCGAATATACCCCGGAAAAGGAGAATGCTTTTCCTTGTGGCAACCATCCCTGCTGGCGGGCAAAAGAAATAGCCTGAGGAGAAATCCGGTCCCACGTTTCCCCAATCGTCAATGCATTAGAAATGGTGCGAATTCCTTGAACCTTCTCCGCTACCCAGTGCTCTCCCGCCGTTTCCAGCACCCATGCCGATCGGGGA
Source organism: Anaerolinea thermophila (assembly GCF_020723905.1). Classification (GTDB taxonomy): domain Bacteria; phylum Chloroflexota; class Anaerolineae; order Anaerolineales; family Anaerolineaceae; genus Anaerolinea; species Anaerolinea thermophila_A. The sequence goes on along the minus strand of NZ_DYHZ01000008.1, from coordinate 75,134 downwards.
TCAGCAATCAGGTAACTGTTGTGATAGTAAAAGCCGTGCGTCAATCCACAATTTCCACCCTGTCCATACTGTTCCAGCAATTCCACAATCACATTTAAGGCTTCTTCCGCCGACGCAGAACGCTCCAAAGCCAGACGAAGCAAATCCATTCCTGTTAATCGGGCATCTTTCTGGTAAGGAATGCGGGTAAATACGGCTTCATTGCCAATCGCCACCCCATGTTCATTCACCCCCATCTCCGCTCCCCAGATCCAGAAGGGCTTCATCAGGAGCACGGCAAACGTATGCCGGACCTGCGGAATTTCCCGATAGGTGCAGTGCACGGTTGCTCCTTCCGGAAAATCCTGTGCCGGGATGTACACCACCTGATGGGCTTCATTGGGTTCGCGGTCAGAGTTTTTTCCCAGAAGGGTGCCCCAGCCGCCAGTACGTTCAGGCAAGACCACAAAGGTGTCACACATGCAAAAGTCTCCTTTCGCCATTCTGGCTTTTGAGGGAAAAACGAAATTCAGATCTGGCAGCATTAGAGGTAAAACCCAAACTGCCATCATGCAATTCAAGAATTCCTTCCATCAAGCGAAAGGTTAAGGGCTTTTTCTCTGGAATCGGGGAAGGATAAATTTCCTCAACCAGTGGATGGATGGGCGAATAGGACAGGCGTAATTCATAACTGCTGGCAGAAAGTACCTTTCCGGTCAGGATAATTCTTTCTCCATACAGGGAGTGAGAAAGCGCCCAATCCAGTCCGCATTCCAGCAGATTCACCAGCCATTCTTCACCCATTGCCAGAGAGACCGGTTCCAGTTCTATCTCAAGATCATTCTTTCGCCCTCCCTGCTCTGCAAATGAAAGGGCGACATCCTGAATCACCTCATGGGCAGTGAGAGTAACCAGCATCCGGAGGGCTTGAACCTGCTCCAGATCTTTTCCCAGTTGAAGCAAACGGTTCAAAAGAACGTACTGGCGGACCAGGTTGAGCAACTGACGGGTGGTTTTATGCAACTGGCGTCCCAGGTCTCGTATCTCTCCAATCCGGGCGGGCAACTCCGTCATATTCATCATAGACTGGGAAAACGCCAGTAAACGCTGAAGGGGAGTCATCAGGTCATCCGGTAAATCATTAAGAATTTGTTCAACGGTATGAGCGTGATGATGAACAGCCGTTTCGCTGATATGACGGCGTTTTTCCAGTCGGCGCTGCACTGCAGTGAGTAAGTCCTTGCGGCTAAAAGGCTTGGTGATGTAATCATCCGCTCCAAGGTTCATCCCAAGACGCTGATCCTCCCGCTCCACACGAGCCGTGAGAAAGATAAATGGAATCACCCGCAGACGCGGCTCCTGACTGAGACGGGAAAGCAAGGCAAACCCATCCAGTTTTGGCATACGCACATCGCACAAAATCAGATCTGGCGGATTCTGCCAGAGCAAATGAAGGGCTTGCTCCCCATCGCTGGCTTCCTGTGTTTCGTAACCCTCGGCTTCCAGCAGGTCTACGATGTTGGCGCGAACCAGTTCCTCATCTTCCACAACCAGAATCCGTGTCAATTTCCCGGTTCTCCCTTCGCTTCCTGGAAATGGCTCAAATCTGTCAACGTCACGGTAACCACCGAACCGTGATGTAGTTCACTGGAAAAATCTATCGTTCCCCGGAGGCGTTCCAGTGCTTTCCGCACTATCATCAACCCCAGACCGCTTCCGGATATTCCACTGGTGTTACTGGCACGATAAAACGGTTCAAAAAGCAAAGGAAGTTCATCCTGAGGTACCCCCATGCCTTCATCGCGGATTTCAATCTGGATACCCGAATCTGCTGAACGGATATACGCATAAATCCATGTATCCGATGGAGAATACTTGATTGCGTTGGTGAGGAGATTCTCCAGCACCTGCCAGAGCAGGTCTGGATCTGTGGAAAGAACGGGATGATCTGCCTCACATTCCAGGAAAATTTTCCGGTTGGGATCCAGGGCATTTTTTACCACCTCGGCACATTCTCGAAGGAGTTTGCGCACGTCTACCGGTTGAATGTGCAGAGGATCCTGTTCGGCTTCCAGCCGCAGAACTTTGAGAATATCTCCCAGCAGGGTATTCATCTGCTGAGCAGCAGTCTTGATACGCTGAAGATGCTGAAGCGACTTCTCCCAGCCCCATTTCTGACCATACGTCTCCAGTAATTCGGTAGAGGAAAGAATGGTACTGAGCGGGGTACGAAATTGATGAGACGTTGCCGAGAAAAGATATGAACGCAAGGTTGCGTCTTCCTTTTCACGCTGGAATTCCCGTTTGATGGCTTCGGTAACACGCTTTTCCTCTGTAATGTCATGGGCAATCAGGGAAAAATTTTGCACCTTACCTTGTTCATCCCGGTGCGCAAGAATAGTTACGGAAAGGTACAGAACCTCAGAAGAACCAGAATTCCACTCCATTTCTCCCCGCCACATCCCTTCCTGAAGGAGCGCGGGTATCACCTGTTCTACGACCACTGGAAAATTCTTATACTTCTCGTACAGCATACTCTGGTGTTGGGCAATGGGGGTGTATTCATCCATACCTAACAAAGCGCGGGCGCTCTTGTTCAGGTAAACCACCCATCCTTTTGAATCCATGATGGCAATGGCTTCGCCTGCTTCCCAGATGATATCCAGCAAGCGGCGGGAGGATAATTCCAGCGCCCTGCGCCGTCCTACTTCTGTCTGTAATTCCCGGCGCACCGTCTCATATGCCTGTGAGGATTCTTTGATCTTTCGTTCCAGGTCAGCGCTTACCTGTTTCAACCGTGATTCGATCTGTACGTAAGTGGTGATATCCTGCAGGGTAAGCACCAGAGTTGGCTCTTCCATTAAGTCCATAGGCTCCAGAGAAATTCGCCCATGGAAAGTGCTCCCCGAAGCGGTTTTAATGGGGCGCTCTTCGGTCATCGAATTGCCAAAGCGGGCATGGCGGTAAACAATTTCCTGGAAACGATAAGGAGTTTCCAGAATTCCCAGGGAAACCAGGTCCTTACCAATCAGTTGGGAACGGGGAATCTCCAGCATGGACGCAAAACGCTCGTTGCAATCACTGATGGTCAAGGACTCACCAGACACCAGGGCTAGCCCCATGGGATTTGCCCGGAAAACCCGCTCAAACCGTGCCCGCATGGTCTGATTGGCTCGTAAAATCTCCTCTTTGTCAGTGACATCCATGCCCATCCCAATGATGAAAGCCACATTGCCCGACTCATCCTGAATAACGGTGTTAGACCATTCAAAATAACGATATTCTCCCCATCGAGTCAACCAGGGGTTGCGATAGCGATTGGGGGCACGATGATTTCTTAAGTTTTCAAAAATATTCTTAACCGCCTGTTTCTCTTCAAAAGGAAGGAACAATTCGGCTAAATTCATCCCCTGAACTTTCGCCTGAGTGTAGCCAGTAACCTCCTCAGCAGCACGGTTGAAAAATATGATGTGAAAGTCTGGATCGAGAACCACCACCACACCCTGAAACGTATTCAGCAGGTTCTCCAGAACATCCCGAGATTTCAAATAGTTGAGAAACCGACTCTGTAAGTCCTGAACAGAAGGCTTTTCCATGGGATGCTTATTCTATGTGCGCTAACTTCCGCACCTGTTGCATGACTTCTTCAATACTCAGTCCATCCGTCAAAACCACATGGGCATCCTCGGCTATCCGTAGAGGAGCAACTTCTCGAGTTGAGTCAATCTCATCACGTTTTTTGAGATTTTCCAGAATTTGCTCGTAATCGGCGTCCATACCCCGATTCTTGTTTTCCAGATAGCGACGGCGGGCGCGTTCTTCCACACTGGCATCCAGATAAATTTTCAACTCGGCATCCGGAAGAACTACTGTGCCAATATCTCTGCCCACCATGACCACCTCTCCACGTTCACCGATGCGCCGCTGTTGTTGCGTCATGGCGGCGCGCACCCCCGGATAAGCCGAGACAACCGATACATTGGCATCCACTTCAGGGGAACGAATCGCCCAGGTTACATCCTCTCCATCAAGAAGCACATCGGCTTTTCTGCCATCAGACTGGCTCGGAGGACGAACATCAATCCATACACTCTCCGCAAGACGGGTGACCGCCTGCTCATCCTGCACGTTTCCCAAACGCCGAAGCGCTGCAAGCGTGACCGCACGATACATGACCCCGGTATCAAAGAATAAATACCCCAATTCCTTTGCCAGTTTTTCGGCAATGGTAGATTTTCCCGATGCGGCGGGACCATCAATGGCTATGGTTTTTGGTTTGCTCATGGTTTCTATTATACGTAACTTGTCCCAGGATACAGGTACGATTTTGAAGGATAACAAAAAATTAAGGCAAATCCATTTCGTCCGGATTGGGGTTAAAATAGGTGTCCAAAACTTTTTCTGGAGAAAAAAATGCCCGAAGAAAGAACCCGAAAAATTGTCATTGCCGGAATCATGAGTGCTATTGCGATTTTCCTGGGAGTTACCCGCCTGGGATTCATTACCTGGTTTTCCGGCGCATCCCTGACCATCATGCATGTTCCGGTGATTATCGGAGCAATTCTGGAAGGTCCAGTGGTTGGACTGGTGATTGGCTTGATTTTTGGGGTATCCAGCATGATTCAAGCCGCGGTGGCACCGGGTGGACCGGCAGATGCCCTCTTTACCAATCCCCTCATCTCCGTTCTGCCCCGCCTGTTCATCGGTCCAGTAGCATGGCTGGTGTGGAAATCTTTGAAAAACATTCCTGCAGCAGGTTTGATTGTGGCAGGAGCACTGGGAAGCCTGACCAATACCATTCTGGTCTTAACCATGATTGCCATGGTGGCGAACTTCTCCCCCACCCAGTTGCTTCCCATCGTAGTTGCCAACGGTTTGCCCGAAGCCGTCGGCTCAGCGTTGATTGTACTGGTGGTAGTCGGAGCCTGGTTGCGCATCCGTATTGGACGGAAACAGGGAGCCAACCTGTAATATCCTTCCAACCTTTACCATAACATCCTGCAGGCAATCCCCTGCGGGATGTTATTTTTTCACGGGATTAAAAACGCAAAATCAACACCCCAACAACGACCATCAAACCGAGCGCAAGAAGATCTTTGCCGGTGAAGCGGTAGGCGTAAAAAGCACCTCGCTCCCGTGAACATCCATAGGCGCGCGCGTCCATCGCCAGTGCCATGTTCTCCGCGCGATGCAAACTGGCTAAAAAAAGCGGCACAATGAGCGGAAGCACCTGACGTACCCGCTGAAGCAGTCCTCCCCGTTTGCCTTCCCAATCCGCCCCCCGCGAGACCTGCGCCTTGGCGATGCGTTCAGCCGTTTGCGCCAGCAGAGGTAAAAAGCGCAGGGTCACCTGGACCATCATCCCCAGATCCTGCGCCGGGATTCCCAACTGGTCAAAGGGTTTCAGTAACGCATTCAGCCCATGAGACATTTCGCTGGTGGAAAGAGTGAATGAAAATAAAGACAGAATCAGGATCAAACCGGTAAACCGCAACAAAAGAAGAAAACCCGCCAGTAAATCTGCCTCAGTAATAGAAAAACGCCCCAGAGGAACCAGAACCGGTGAATCCAGTGGGCTGGTGTTGAGAAATACCTGCAATATTGCCAGGATAAAAATCAACGGTAAAGGCGATGCCATTGCCCGCAGGGCAAAACGAAAAGGAATGCGCCCTAACCATAACCCAAGCAAACCCGCGCCAATTCCCAACAATAGCCCGCGGAACTGAAAACTGAAGGTGAGCGCCAGCACCAGCCAGGCATATCCCAACAGACGGGCGCGTGGGTCCAGACGATGCAGGGGGGAGTCCACCGGTAAATACTGTCCGATGGGGACACTGCGTAAAAATTCAAACCGGCTCATATCCCCCCCCTTGAAGCCGTTTGAGGGCATTTATGAGTTGTTCCGGAGCAACCACCCCATGAGGCAGATTCCACCCCAGTTCTCGGAGACGACTGGCTACCTGTGCAGCAACCGGGGCATCCAGACCAATCTCGACCAGGTGTTCGTGCCGGGTAAACACTTCGGAGGCTGTACCATGCAAGACATCCCTGCCTTTCCGAAATGCGGTAATTTCCTGTGACAGAGCGGCAACATCCTCCATACGATGGGAAGAAACCACCAGGGTCATGCCATCTTCCCGGGAAAGGCGCTGTAATTTCTCCAGAATTTGCTGGTGGGAAACCGGGTCCAGTCCTGCGGTAGGCTCATCCAGCAGAAGAATTTCAGGACGATTCGCCAGCACCGATGCCAGCGCCACTTTGCGCTTTTCTCCCCCGCTGAGGGTAAACACCAGACGATCTTTGAAAGCCTCAAAATCCAACCCCACGACTTCCATTGCCCAGCGCACTCTTTCTGCCAGGTTTTCACGTACGCCCATCTGTCTGGGACCGAAAGCAATTTCATCTCCCACGAATTGTTCAAAGAATTGCATCTCAGGGTTTTGCATCACCAGACCCGCCACACGGGTCACCGCGCGAGTCTCGATTTCAGGGTTGGTCAAGTCGAATTCGGCTACGCGAACCTTGCCTTGCTGAGGTCTTAAGATCCCATTTAAGTGCTGTAAGACCGTGGATTTTCCCGAACCGGTCACGCCAATAAACGCATGGGTCGACCCCTTAGCCACCTGCACATTCACATCCACTAACGCCAGATGAGCCAGCGGCGTCCCTTTCAAATAGGTATGCGCCAGATGTTCCACCGCAATTTGAATATCTCGCGGACGGGTTAGGACAGTTTCGTCTTCAACAGGAAAGTGAACCCCCTGCCTGTTCTCCGGTAAATGCTGGAGCAATTCTGCAGTTGTGAGCACATCGGGTAACTCTGGAAAAAAGATACGCAATTCTCGAGCCAGCGCCATGGCAGGCGGTAACGTCAGACCCCAATCATCCAACCGGGGATGACGGAACATCTCTCCCGGTGTCCCTTCAAAAACCACCTTGCCGCGATTGAGGACGATGACTCGATCTGCCAGCGCGGCTTCTTCCATATCATGGGTGACAAACAGGACAGAAACTCCATCGGCACGCAGGCTCTGCATCAGTTCCATTGCCATGCGCCGACCCGCCGGATCCAGCATGGTGGTGGCTTCATCAAAGATGACCACATCGGGTCGCATTGCCAGCACACCAGCCAGCGCCAGACGCTGCATTTGCCCGGCAGAAAGCAAATGAGGTGAGCGTTTACGGTGCGCTTCCAGCCCGACCGCTACAATGGCTTCATCCACCCGACGGCGAATTTCTGTGGTGGAAAGCCCGAGGTTTTCCGGACCAAAGGCAATATCTTCTTCAACAGTTGTGGCAACAATCTGATCTTCAGGGTGCTGAAAAACCATGCCAACGGTTTGACGGATGCGTTTTAAATTAAAACGATCCCGCGTGTCCAGTCCCCGTACCAATACTTTCCCTGAAATCGGAAGCAGCAAGGCGTTCAAATGTCGCGCCAGTGTGGTCTTGCCAGAGCCGTTTGCGCCTAAAATGGCAACAAATTCACCCGGATAAAAAGCCAGCGAGACATCTTGAAGGACGTTCTCCGTCTTCCCCCCCTCGGTAGCGTAACGAAAAGTGACCTTTTCGGTTGTAATCAGTGGTTGCATGGCGTTTGGATTATAAGTTGGTTATCAGGCAAAGTCAATCATTCTACTTGACAACTATCCGTTATAATATGCCCAATTTTCCCATTGAGGGTCTGCTTTATGAACGTTTTATCTCCCCGTACACTTGTAATGAAGTTTGGCGGAACCTCGGTTGGTACCCCCGACGCGATGGCGCAAACGGCTGAAATCATTCACCGCCAGCGCACTCTCACTCCCCGACTGGTTGTTGTGACCTCAGCCCTTTCCGGTGTGACAGACATTCTTCTGTCCAGCGCTACGGCTGCGGCTCATGGAGATACCACCACGTACAACCAGGCAGTCCAGACTTTGAGAGCCCGGCACGAAGCCATCATTAAATCCCTCATTCCTGATCGCTCCCGCCAGGAAGAAGTGAAAGCCGAGATTACCCTGTTGATTTTGGATTTTGCCAATCTCTGTCAGGCAATCTCGGTTCTGGGTGAAGCCACTCCCCGCGCACTCGATGCCGTTGCCTCTCTGGGAGAACGCATGGCAGTACGCCTGCTGGCGGCAGTGGTAGATAGCGCCGGGACGCCGGCACAATACCTGGAAGCCAACCGACTGATTATCACGGATGATCACTTTCAGGCAGCGCACCCTGATTTTGCCGCCACTCAAATCGCAGCCCGGGCATCGTTGAATCCGATTCTTGATCAGGGAACTGTCCCGATTATCACCGGTTTCATTGGAGCAACCCCGCAGGGTGTCACCACCACGCTGGGACGCGGCGGTTCAGATTACACCGCCGCAATCCTTGGAGCAGTGTTACCCGCTGATGAAGTTTGGATCTGGACAGATGTGGATGGCGTTATGACCGCTGACCCGCGGATTGTGCCTGAAGCCCGCACCATTGAAGAACTGACCTATCGCGAGGTATCGGAACTGGCATACGCCGGAGCCAAAGTCCTGCACCCCAAGACGATCCGACCGGTCATTGAAGCCGGTATCGGGTTGCGGGTGCTGAACACTTTCAACCCGGAACATCCCGGAACCCGGCTGGTAGCCGAAAAGGCTACCCCCAACGGAAACGTGGTCAAGTCGGTGACCGCCATCCGTGGATTGAAATTGATTACCGTGGAAGGACGTGGGATGCTGGACGTTCCCGGCGTGGCAGCGCGCACCTTTTCTGCAATTGCCTCGACCGGCACAAGTGTCTCCCTGATCTCTCAAGCCTCTTCGGAACAAGCCATTTGCTTTGCCGTGCCCGCCTCCTCTGCCGAAAAGGTCATTGCCGCCATTGAGAATGAGTTTTACCGCGAGATTGCCGGAAAGGATATAGACCGGGTATGGGCTACGGGAGAGGTGGTAATCGTCACCGTGGTTGGGGAAGGAATGCGCAGTACCCCTGGAATTGCCGGTAAGGTATTCGGGGCACTGGGTGAACGACAAATCAACGTCATTGCCATTGCTCAGGGATCTTCAGAAGTTTCAATCAGTTTTGTGCTTAAAGCCGAGGACATCCGCGCCGCAGTTCAAACGCTGCATGAGCGGGTCATCTCTCAATAACACGGAGGGTTTTACAATGAAACGCATTCCCGTCGCTGTTCTTGCCGCTACAGGCAGTGTTGGGCAACGGTTTGTTCAGTTACTGGATGGACATCCCTGGTTTGAGGTGGTTGCCGTGACCGGTTCGGATCGCGGAATGGGAAAACCTTACGGAGAAGTTTGCCGATGGCTGTTGCCGGGAGATATGCCTGAAGGAGTCAGGAACCTTCCGGTTCTGCCTTCTTCTCCGGAAGCGGTGCAGGCTCCACTGGTGTTTTCGGCTTTGCCCACCGAGATTGCCCGCGAGGTGGAACCAGCCTTTGCTCAGGCAGGCATGGCTGTATGTTCCAATGCTTCCGCCTACCGAAAAGAACCGGATGTCCCCATCCTGCTCCCGGAAGTCAACCCTGACCATGCCGGATTGATTCCCGTTCAGCAGTCCCGCCGCCACTGGACGGGGTGGATTGTCACCAATCCTAACTGCACCAGTACAGGTATGACGGTAGTCCTCAAAGCGCTTCAGGATCGCTTTGGGTTGAAGCGGGTATTTGCCGTCTCCATGCAAGCCCTTTCGGGAGCCGGGTATCCGGGTGTGCCTGCGATGGATGTCATAGACAATATAATCCCATTCATCAGTGGAGAAGAGGATAAAGTAGAGTGGGAACCTCGCAAAATGTTGGGTAAACTGGTTGCAGGAGAAATCCAGTTGGCTAACTTTGGCATTTCCGCGCACACCAACCGGGTCAACGTCAGTGATGGGCACACTGTCTGCCTGACCATTGAACTGGAAACACGCGCCCAGGCAGAAGAAGTGCAAGAAGCCTTACGAGAGGCTCAGGTGCCAGAGATTTCCCGCGATCTGCCCTCGGCGCCCCAACCGCCCATCCTCGTCAGAGAAGAAGAAAACCGTCCCCAGCCTCGTCTGGACCGCCTGACCGGCAAGGGTATGACCACTGTTGTTGGACGGGTAAGAGCGGATCCACTCTTCGATGTGCGCATGGTGGTGCTATCTCACAATACCATTCGCGGTGCGGCAGGAGGCTCAATCTATAACGCCGAATTGCTGTACCGCATGGGTTATATTTCAAAATCCTGAGAGGAGTGAAGCATGCTTGAACTTGTGCTGGTATCCCTGATCTGGGCATTTTCCTTTGGGTTAATCAAGGTCAGCCTGGCAGGGGTCGATTCGAACTTTGTGGCATTTGCCCGGTTGTTGATTTCGTTTCTGGTATTTTTGCCGTTCGCGCGCCCTTCCCGCATCCCCCGAGCCCTCATTCCCCGCCTGATTCTGGTGGGCGCACTGCAATATGGAGCGATGTACCTGGCTTACCTGAATGCGTTCAAATTCCTCAAAGCCTATGAGGTCGCTCTATTCACGATTTTCACCCCTATTTACGTCACCCTGATTCACGATGTTTTGGAAAAACGCTGGCAACGCCTGCACTGGCTTGCGGCAGTCCTGGCAATAATCGGAACCGCCATTGTCCAGGGACTGCGCGCACTGGAAAGCGACTTTCTGCTGGGATTTATCATTGTACAAATTTCCAACCTGTGCTTTGCTTTTGGGCAGGTGTACTACCGGAAAATCTTGCAACCTTACCCCGAACTGCGCGATCATCAGATTTTCTTCTATCCCTACCTGGGCGGATTTGCGCTGGCAGGCATAGCCACCCTGCTCTTCACCAACCTCTCCACCATCCAGCCTACCAGCGCCCAGTGGCTCACCCTTCTCTACCTTGGAGCAGTGGCTTCGGGACTCGGCTTCTTCCTGTGGAACCGCGGGGCGCGGAAGGTCAACGCCGGTACGCTGGCTGTGTTCAATGATTTGAAAATCCCCCTGGCGGTCACGGTTTCACTGGTGGTATTTGGCGAGAAAGCCAATCTCCCCAATCTGATTGTGGGTGGTTTGATTGTTCTTGCGGCTTTGATGATCAACGAATATAAAAACATTCCCTTCCTTCGCCGCCAGGAAGTTGTGGAATAAAACTACGCTTTTTCAGCCAGCCCCTCAAGTTTCCACAGGGGCTGGCTTTTTATTTCCGTTTTCGCAGGGTCAGCGCAAACGCCAGAAGCACTCCAAGGGGGAATAATCCAATGGATGGGCAAACTCCTATTCCGGGCAAGGATTCTGAGGATGGTAAAGGAGTGGAAGGAACAGTTTCCGTTTCCTCTGCAGGAGGCACTGTGGGGAGTTCCACCCCAGGCACAAGCGTGCCCGGTTCAGCCTCTGGAATGATGCGATAGGCTTTTCCGCCGATGACTACCAGTACCCGATCGCCAACTGCCAGAGCCGACGCCACCTGCGGGTCATACTGCGCTAACTGGAAATAGGCGTCTGAGAGGAAAGGAATTTCAACCGGTTTCATGGTATTGGGATCAAACAAAGTGTCCACCCATTCGTTATCTTTCCAGACAAACGTGCGATTACCTGCCAGACGAACGGCAGAGGTTTGGGAAACACCCACCCCGGCGGGGCTGGCAGGAACAGATTCTGCTCGCTGCATGGCGCCTTCCTGCATGGCACGGTTGAACGCTCCTTCACCGCTGACTACCGTGGGCAGGGAGAGAGACTGACGGTAAGCCTCCCCGGCGATCTTCGACTGCGCTTCTGCACCCAGCGGCATGGATTCGGTCACCAGATAAGATGTATATGGGGTGATGATTCCATATCGAATACTGAGGCGCACAATCTGCTCGATTGTCTCGGGATCCGCGCCATTCAGGCGAATCTGTTCCAGGAGATAGCCGATTTTTCGGGTTGCCCACAGGCGCGGTAACTGGATTTCGCTTTCAGTGATTTGAAAACGGCTGTCCTCCACCAGCGAGAGCGAAGAAAACCGGTAGGTACGGGGTTCACCGGAAACATTGCCAGTCAATACCACCGTTACCCTGCCCGGCTGGCGGTAACGCCCGGTAATCACCACCTGCGTGCCAGCGAATAAATCGGGTATGGGTTGAGGATACACATCGTAAATTTCTGTACCTTCGACCGTCAACCTCAGGTCGGTCAGAACCGGCGTGCTGATCTTCTCATAAAAACTGGCAACGGCTTTGTTTAAGTCCTCTTCCGGGCGCACATACAGACTCAATCCGTGGTGTTCAGACACCAGCCGATCCAGTAAGAAGGTGTCCACGTCATATCCCACCCCAAAGACAAAGAGACGGAGATTTTCCGGAGCCTTGCGGGCAAAATCATCCAGAATTTGATCCCGGTCGGTGATGCCAACCGTTGGCAAGCCGTCGGTAAGGAAAATCAAATACGCCGGACGCCCTGCCTGAACCATACCGGCGGCTTCCAGCAACGCCCTATGGATATTTGTTCCACCCGCAGCGCTCAAACCTGAGAGCCATCTCCGGGCTGCGGGTATGGCATCTACTCCTGCCAATTCAGGTGCTAACAGTTCTACCTGATTGCTGAAACTGATTAAGTTAAAGCGGTCCTGAGAATTAAGACGGGTCAAAATGGCTTCCAGAGCCTGCTTTGCCTGCTGAAATTTTACCCCCTCCATGCTGCCAGACCGATCCAGAACAAATATCACATCTTTGGGAATCACTGCTTCAGGGGATTGAATACGCGGTGCAAGCAACATCAGGAAAAAGCCATCGGCATCGTCCACATCTCCGGGATCACGATAGGAAAAAAGGTGCAGGGCTTCTCCCTCGCCCAGTGAGATGAGCAATTCAAAATCTCGATCCGGAAGCACATTTTTGTCTGTATAACGGACATTGACCTCGTTGTCATTCTTTCGTTCAATTTGAACTGCATGAGAAGAGGAATACACTGTGCGGACAGGACGTTGATCGCGAATCTGAACCTCAATGGACACATCTTCCAGAGGAAGTGCCGAGTATTTTTCGGTATTGAGGGGGTAAGCATACCGTATGACTTCATGATCTGTGACCAGGACTTGCTGATATTCCAGCGCAATGCGCCTTTCCTCCCCGGGATCTATTGGAAATACTCGCGCCTGCACGGCTCCTCGTCCCACGTATTCCAGCAAACCAGGATCTTTGAGCGAGCGAACCGTGTCCTCATAGAGTTTTCTGGCTTCTTCCGCATTGAGAATTTTGCCCTCAACAGGCTGGTCATCCACCCAGAGTTTGAAATCACTTACCACTGCGCCTGCCGGCAAAGGAAAGAGATACACCCCTTCCACCGCCCACCGGTTGGGGTTGTAGAAAACCTGATCCACCCGCGTGGTTGCCAGTTGATTCTGAATGGTGACGTTGACATGATGATAGCGAATGACCAGTTGCGACATCGGTCGCGGAGGGACCGGGGGGCAAAATTCAGGGATACAGGGAACAGGTGGACACCCCTCAGGCGGACACGGTGGCGGGATGATAATACCATCGGCTTGAACCGGTAGCGTCCATCCAAACAGAAGCCCCGCCAGCAATGCTATCAAAAGCCCGATTCTTTTTGCCATACGCCCTCCTCAGCAATTCCTGCTAAGAATAAGACGCTGGCATCAATGTAACAGTTCCCCCTCATCCAGCAGGGAACGCTGGAACTGCCAGGCCTGAGCGTACCATCCACCAGCCCGGATTAACTCCATGTGCGTACCTCGTTCGATGATCCGTCCATTTTGCAAGACGACAATTTCATCAAAAGTTTCCAGTTCAGCGAGATAGTGGGTCATATAGAGAATTGAGCGGGAACCTGCATATTGCCACAACCTGCGCAAGAGAGTACGGGCAGTTTCAGCATCCAACCCGCTGACAGGCTCATCCAACAGCCAGAGCGAAGATGGCTTCAGCAATGCCCGCGCCAGGGCAAGGCGCTGACGTTCTCCACCAGAAATCATTTCTCCCTGAGCGCCAATCCAGGTATCCAGTCCTCTGGGTAAACGACGAAGCCACGATCCCAGTTCCACCTGTTCCATCACATTCCATAGATCTTCATCGGAGACATGAGGTGCCGCCAGAAGCAAATTTTCCCTCAACGTTCCGCTGAACAGGGTTGTTTGCTGGGAAACCACTGCAATCCGTGACCGTACCTCTTCCCCTCGCAGAGCGCGAATATCCCAGCCATTTATCAGTACCCTTCCGCCTGAGGGAAAACGGAAACGCAGGAGCAACTGACCTACTGTGCTCTTGCCTGCACCGCTCTCCCCCACCAGTGCCACCCGCCTGCCAGAAGGTAAATCCAGCCAGAAATCCTGCAATGCGGGTTCGGAACGTCCGGGGTAGGTCAGCGAGGCCGCCTCAAAGCGCACATTGATCTGTTCCGAAAGGGATGGAGAGGGAACTTCTGGCTCAGGCGCCACATTCGGGCGGTCCACCCATTCAAATATTCTTTTTCCTGCCTGCAGGGTAGCCTCAAACTGAGCCGCCGCCTGATGCAACGGGGTAACTGCCTCAAATGAAGCCATCACCATTAATGAAAGGACAGCCAGGTCCACCCCACTCATCTGCCGCTGAAGAACCGCCTGTCCACCCAGGAAAAGAAGCATCCAAACGGTTAACCCGCTTCCCCAAAGTCCCGCAGAAGCACCCAGTGCCTGTACTTTTGCCATCCTCTCCTGCGTCTGCGATAGTTTCCGATTGATCCGGTGAAACTGTTCCTGTCCTTTTTCAACCTGTCCAAACATGATCCAGTCACTCATGCCCTGAATGGCCTGAATGGAAAAGGCGCTTAATTGCGAGCGGGATTCAATCCACTGCCTTCCGGCTTGATGGGAAAGACGCATCTGCACAATGGGCACCACCATTCCTGTCAGGAACATTCCAGAGGCAACCACCCACCCCAAAACCGGTACCATTCTGCCGCAAAACAGGGAAATTCCCAGCGTGATCAGCCCGGCGTTGACAACTGGAGAAACCACCCGCACAAAGAAATTCTCCAGCGTTTCCAGTTCGCCCACCATACGCTGAAGTAAATCTCCGCCCTGATCCAGTTCCAGACCAGCCGGCGCCAGCGGTTCGATCATGCCATACAGCCATACCCTTAATCCCGCCAGCAGTCTTAAGTTGATATCGTGTGAAACCAGTCGCTCGAGATAGCGTAAAAGCCCTCTGACAATGCCGAAAAACCTCACCCCGACGATGGCTACCTGAAGTTCGGCAATGGAGGGATGTAAAGCCGCCGAAGCAATCAGGAAGGCTGAGGTTCCCAGCAATCCTACCCCGCTGGCAACTGTCCCAAAGGAAAGAAGAATGGAAAGCAAAACACGGGCAGCAAAAGGTTTGAGAAAACCCAGAAGGCGGTAAATTGTCCTCATGCAAGCCCTCCATACTGGCGAACCCACTGCGCCAGTTGTCCACCTCTTTGCAGAAGTTCATCCAGATTGCCTGTTTCCTCCAGATTGCCCTTCTCCAAAACCAGGATTTGATCGGCAATGCGCAAAATGGGTAAACGATGAGCAATCAACAAAACCGTTCTGCCTTCAAACAGGCGCAGAAATACCTGCTGAAGCAGGGCTTCTTCCACCAAATCCAGATGAGAGGTAGGTTCATCCAAAACCAGGCAGGATGGGTTTCGCAACATGACCCGCGCCAGTGCCAGACGCTGAGCCTGTCCACCGCTTAACTGAGCCCCCCGCTCTCCCACAGGGGTGTGCAGTCCCTGGGGTAAATGTTTCACCCAGTCCCAGAGATGCACCTGTTCCAGCGCCCATTGAAGGCGCTCTTCCCCGGCATTTGGATCTGCAAAGCGCAGGTTATCGGCAACACTGCCAAACAGGATAGTTGGACGCTGGGGAACCCAGGCACAGGCTTTCCGCCATTCCTCCAGAGGTATGGAACTTAAGGGAAGATCCCCCATCCAGATGTCGCCCTCCTGGCAGGTCAGGAAACGCAAAATCAGGTGTGCCAGCGTACTTTTACCGGAACCGCTCCGCCCAACCAGAGCCGTGACTTTTCCTTCCGGTATTCTGCAAGTGATCTGATTCAATGCCGGTTGCTCTCTTCCCGGGTAGGTAAAGGTAACCTTTTCCAGACGGATATCTCCCCTCACCGGGGCTGTCTGCCTCATCGCTGGTAAAGGTTTTTCCTCCCAGACGGGTTGTTCCAGCACCTCAAAAATTTTGTGCGCCGCAGAGATCCCGTTCATAGCAGCGTGGAAACGCAATCCCAGCGTACGCAAGGGAAGGTAAAAATCGGGCGCAATGACAAGGACAAAAAACGCCTGAGAAAATTCCAGATGCCCATACAACAAACGCAAACCCACCTGAACGGCGATCAGCGCGGTACTGATAGTACCCAACCACTCCAGCGCCAGGGCAGAGAGAAAGGTAAGACGCAATACCTCTAAAGTAATCCTCCGGTACTCTTCTCCAAGACGGGCAACCCGTTGTGCCTGTTCTCGACTTCTTCCCAACTCTTTTAGCGTACGTAATCCCTGAAGCAGGTCTAACAACACAGCACTCAGACGCCGCAACGCCCCAAACTGACGCCGGGTTAAACGCTCCCCGGTGGTGCCGATTAACATCATGAACACCGGAATCAACGGACCCGTGAGCGCCAGGATCACTCCCGAAAGCGGATCCAGTGGAAACACTGTGGCTAAAACCAGCAAAGGAAGCAGGGCAGAGAGAACTACCTGCGGCAAATATTGACTGAAATACCCCTCCAGGGCATCCACACCCTCCACCAGGGTTGTCACCACCTCACCTGCAGGTCGCTGAGAGGTGTACGCCGGTCCCAGACGGAACAGATGAGCAAACAGCCTTTCCCGTAAACGAGCACGAATCCGTGCTGAGGCGATGGCATTCAGCCAGTCACTGAAAAAAGAAAACATTCCCCGCAGAAGGACAACCACAAGCAATAGAATCAACCAGCGGGCAACCGGCTCCTGAGAAGACTGCGGAAGAAATACCCCTGCCACAAACCGGCTGAAAAACAATGCCTGTAAAATAGTCGTTCCCCCGCCCAGTACCGCAAGGAAAATACCTCCTGCCAGAAAACCTGCCAGTGGAACGGCAAGGCGCAGTAAACGGCGATCCATGTACATGGGGCATATTATAGCGACGAAATTCATCCATCTGTAAGGGAAAAACTCTATAATGGTGATATGGCGCGCCCACCTTATCCCCGCCTGCCCTGGTTAATCCGGCGTAATGTGTTTCTGCGTTCCCAGCAAATCCTTGCCACATTGATCCGGCATGGCATGGACTGGATCTTCACCCGCTTTGCCCCTGGCGTGGATGAATCCCAACTGGCAAGGCGGGTGTTTTCCCGTGCAAGGAGAACCCCTGCGGAAGAATTTGTAGATGCCCTGGTTGAACTGGGACCGACGTTCATCAAATTTGGACAGGCGCTTTCTTCCCGGCTGGATCTGCTCCCTCCTGAATACATTGCTGAATTGAGTAAGCTCCAGGATCTCGTCCCGCCCACCCCTTACGAGCAAATTTTGACCGTCCTCAAGAGTGAACTCAAACGAGATCCCCAAGATATCTTCATTCATCTGGATCCGCAGCCGCTGGCGTCAGCATCTATCGGACAGGTGTACGGAGCAACACTGTGGTCAGGAGAAGAAGTGGTCATCAAAATTGTCCGTCCGGGTGCCAGAGAGGTATTCGAGCAGGACATTCAAATCCTTACCGATCTGGCGAACTGGGCAAGCAACCATACCGTAATTGGACGATACTACGACCTGCGAATGCTGGTAGATGAATTTGCTTTCACAGTACGGGCTGAATTCGATTACCTGCGGGAGGGACAAAATATCGAGGCATTCCGTACCAACTTTGCCGATGACCCGGTGGTGCACATTCCCAAAGTGTACTGGGATTACACCACCCATCAGGTCATCACCATGGAACGTTTCTCGGGAATCAAGTTAAACGACCTGCAAAGTCTGGATGCTGCGGGAATAGACCGCCGCACGGTAGCCGAAAATCTGATGCATTTCGCACTCCGCCAGATTTTCGAATTTGGGCTGTATCACGCTGATCCACACGCCGGAAACTTCTTCGTCCAACCCGATGGCTCGCTGGCAGTGATGGATTTCGGCATGATTGGCAGGTTAACCCCGAGCATGAAACGCACCTTTTTGGGCATTGCGGAAGCCATTTCCAGAAGAGACACGGAAATTCTTGTAGATGAACTGATCAGCGCGAATATCTTTTACCGCGATTTAGACCGACGCGCCTTTACTCGTGAAATGGAACGTCTTTTTGACCGCTTCACCGGACTATCGTTAAAAGACCTGACTGGCGCTCAGGTCATGGGGGAAATCATGGAACTGGTCATGAGAAATCACCTGCAACTCCCCGGCGAACTGGTAGCCATGACACGGGCAATCATCATCAGCGAAGGTACAGGGATGATGCTCTACCCGGGGTTTCAGTTGTTTACCTTTGCCGCTCCCTACGTCAAACGTTTCTGGCAGGAAGAACGCTCGATGCGAAACATGCTCCCGCGCATTTCCGCCGCCGCCATGGATGGTATGGAACTGACCATGGAATTACCCCGCCGGGTGACCCGGTTGTTAAGTCGGCTCGAACGCGGACAATTAGAGGTGAACATTAATACCGAAGAATTGAACGATCTGGTGAGTAAATTTCAGAAGATGACCAATCGCCTGACGCTTGGGATGATTCTTTCGGCAGTCATCGTTGCTCTTAGCCTTGTGCTGGTAGTTTATAAACCCGAAACCTGGCAACCCATCGGAGAATTCATTTTTGGCTTTGCGTTAATTTCGTCCATCATATTTGGCATCTGGCTGATCTGGTCTATCATTCGCACAGGAAGAACATAAAAGCAGTCCTTCTTTTCCACCTGAAAAGAAAGACTGCAGAATTTTATCTCTCAGGGATTCCGCAAACTTAAAACTCCAGCAGGTAAAGCACATCCTGTAAGCAAACCGCAAAGAGTTCATCCATAAGTTCTGCCGGCACCTGATAGGGACCGCCGAAAGAGCCGTCTCCATAAACCGCGCGGGTCTCTTCAGCGTTCAACAAACCTTTCACCGAGGGAGAAACTTTCTCCCCATCTGGAAGCGGGCTGACTCTCGTAAAAGGGAAGGCTTCCATCCAGTTGGCATGATTGCGCTCTAACTGATGCTCAATCGCAAAGGCTTCCACGCTGTGCGAAGTCCACCAGGCATACCAGGCGATTTTTAACCCCGGCAGTTGATTCATCAGTTCCACCAATCTACCCCGTGCAGGATCATTGCCTCCATGTCCGTTCAACACCAGAATGCGCCGAAACCCCTGCGCATACGCCGAGCGCACAATATCTTCCACAGTATCCAGAAATGTAGAAAGGCGAAGGCTAAAGGTGCCCGGGTATGTGATGAAATAGGGTGAAACGCCATAATGGACTGGCGGTGCTACCAGCACCCCGGTGCGCTGACTGGCGGCATCTGCCAGCGCCATCGGAATGCGCACATCAGTTGCAAGGCTCAGGTAACCGTGCTGTTCAATTGTCCCCAGTACCAGAATCAGCCGATCTTCCTGTTGAAGGTAGGCTTCAACATCCATCCAGTTAAGATCTTCTATCCGCATGAAAGACTCCTTACGACTTTACTTTAGATTGAACCTGTGCCAATACCTCCGGCAACTCACCTACATGGGTTAAAACCAACCGTTGTCCCGCTCTGGTAATTGCCATATATAATTTCCGGGTATTGTCCTTGATCAGCATTTCTCTTTCTTCATCAGAGAGACGTAAAGATTGTTCCTGCTCAAATAAATCCCGTAATCCAACCAGGAAAACTATGGGACTCTCCAATCCTGCACCAGCATTCAGCGTAGTAACCCGCACGTAATCCCCGGGGTAATCGCTTTTAGCGTCACGCGCAGCATCTTTTCCAAGTCGAGAATTTATCGCATTGATTAAGGCATTCACCCCCTGTTGAGAAGTATGAAGCAGAAGCAGGTGTTTCTTGGGAAGACCTCTGGCAACAAATTCTTTCACCTCGTTCGCAACTCTTACAATTTCATCTTGAGGGCTGGGCATTAAAAGGATTTCAGGCAACACTCCATTAGGCATATTCAACAAATCAGGAGCAAGGATGCCCTCTTCGTCATCTTCACCAAGTCGAAAACGATAAAACAATGTAGCAAATTGCAAAATTTCGAACGTCGTGCGATAACTTTTACGAAGAGTGTGTGTTCGACCTCGTGCCTGGAGCCCCAGAGATTTCCATGAACCACCCCGACCTAAAAACCCCTGAGTAGGATCTGCCACAATAAATAAATGACTATTCCCTGGTTTTAACAGTTTCTTGACAATGTGCATCCAAAGCGGGGCAAAAAATTGCGCCTCGTCAATCATCACCACATCGTAATAGGGAGGCATGACCACTCCATTCTCAAGATATTGCCACATTTTTTGAGGAACTTCGCCCCAATCCAATATTCCCTGTTCTGCTAACTTTTGCTGGTAAGCCAGGAAAGCCTCATAAACCCGACGCCGCTGTTCAACGGTTAACCCAAAACCTCTACCACGACGCTCCATTTGGAGATATGCTTCTTGCGACATTGGAAGTTGATCCTTAATCCAATCAATTTCGCTCAGAAACATCGCGGTAGATATCGACATGTCTTGAAGATATCTTTTTCTTATTTCATCAGCAATTTGCTCACGGTATTTTATCCTTATGGGTTCTATCCATTTCTCGCGTTCTCTGGGCCAATAATGGTAACACCAACCATTAAATGTGAACCATTCAATATTTTCTGGTAATTTTCCACCATTTAATCGAGCAAACCGAGATTGCATATCATAATTCAATGGGCGGTTATGCGTTAAGACCAGATATCGTTTTTGTGGATAAATATTGTAGAGTAAACGCAAACGATAAATGAGGATGAGGGTTTTTCCACTTCCTGCTACTCCGTTGATAATATTCAACCGAAAATCTGAAAGCAACGGCATATCTTCATTGGAAAGGTCAAGATCGGACTTAACAGCCTTTTCCTGATCATAATCCAGTAAATATTCCGTAAGACCAGCCTCTACTCTCCGCTGAATTTCTGGACGGACCGTCATACTGCTTGGTACAACAATTTCAGGTGAAAAACACTGACGGATTTTTTCAATTAAGAATGCAGGTAAAGGATTCTTTGAGAAAAAAGGTTTCCACGCATCTTCATTCTCTTCAAGAACTTCCTTTCCACTCCATGACACAGAATTTGGCAAAACAGTCTGATATATTTCCTGTACTCGAGTATTTGGAAGGTTTGGAAAGATAATTAAAGCCCCAATATTAAACCCTTGAGGTAAATTTATTTTTTCAATAAACCCTTCAAGTATTTCTGTTTCTTTTTTACCTATCGGTAAAACCGACTCTCCAAAGAGACGCATTTGCAATGAAGAAGAAGCCTCTGATATCGTAGTAGGGCAAACCTTAACCAGTAATGCCTGTCCTTCGTAGGTCAGAATCAAAAAGTCTGGGCTAAGAGGGTCCCATGGAGCAAGGTGATGCCAGATAAAATATCGATCAGGTAAAGCCTTAAGTGCCTCGAATACCTTTAGGGTTTCTTTGGGCAATTTCGTGGGAGGCTGCGGAGGCAAAATGTGTGCCATAGTCTTATAGGAGTCCTCCCTGTAGAGGGATATTCGTACAGAAATTAATTAAATCACGAAGCATATCAATACGATCTTTCAGTTCTGGATCGTATTTTTCTGATAACAGGACATGTTTACTTCCTAAAAGAATTAACTTGGTTCGAGGTCGAGTAATGGCCACATTTAAACGTTGTGGAGAAAATAAAAAGTCTGCAATCTGAGCAGCAAATGAAGGACTTGAGGTGGCTAAGGATACTAAAACTACTTCTCTCTCCTGACCCTGCATGCGTTCAACAGTATCTACGATAATTTCTCGGCGGATTTCTTCATCATCAATCATCCGCCATAACATTGTGCGAATCAAGCGACTTTGAGCGCGGAAAGGCGTAACCACACCTATTTCTTTTGGGGGAATTCCTCGAAGAATCAGCGAAACCACTAAATCGGCAACAATCTCTGCTTCTAACATACTTCTGGTGGTGGCATTTTTATGGTCTAAATCTACAAATACCGCTGGAGCCTCTGGATCGAAAATAATATCCCACCGACTTGGCTCTCCTATCAAATGTAGTCGTCTTTTCCTCGAGGATTCGCTAGATTTCAGTTTTCCTCCATAAAAAGTCTTACTGGGCCATTCTGTAAGCACATCATTTAGGCGGTAGGTAATGTCTAATATCGTCTCCTGGGCACGCCCGGAAAGTAACGAGAAAATTGAACTAACTTCATCTTTAGATTGAGCAAAAACTGTCACAGGCGGTAACTGTTTATCATCTCCAACAAAAATGTATTTATTTCCCGCTAACATCCCCATTAATGCCAAAGTAAGTGTAACTTGAGAAGCCTCATCAAATATAACCACATCAAATTCAACGTTCATCAAGCGTTGAGTTTGCAAGGCAAACGGAGTAGCACCAACCACATACCCGTTATTCAGATCTCCAAACCCCGATTCATCAAACGTTTCAAAATTAGGAACTTTCAAATCTCCCGCGTGTCGTTGATCCCCAATTTTACAAACAGGTAAGTTGGCATTCACCTGATGAACCTTATTAAGAGCATTATGAATTGCACGATGCGTCAATCCAGTGATCAGAACCCGACTTCCTTCCTGAACCAAGAGATCGGATAAATGTGCCAGAACCAGGGTCTTTCCAGTTCCAGGAGGTCCTTGAATAAGATGGTATAAATTCGTGGCATAAGAGGTAGAAATTGCCTCAATCTGGCTCTCGTTTAAATCCCTGTGAGAAGCCCATTCTCGCGCTCGCTGGTAACGAGCATAGTCTATTTGAGGATACAGGTTTCCCTGAATAACAGGTAAAATAATTGAACGCCCTCGACGAGAATCCGCAATCTGATCAATTGCAGCAAGATAAAATTCACTCGTATCAAACCAATCTTGATCTAAAATCCACCCGTCCGGTTCTGCCTGTAAAAGGTAAGGGTTTCCGCGGATCAGACCGGCTTCGAGATCGTTTCCTCCATCGTAATAAAGATCAAGGTGAATAGCATCAGGATCCTTGGGGTTTCCACGGTGCAGAACAACCAAATCTCCCTCGCGGAAACGGGATTGATTGGTATAACAACGCATTTGCACCAGAAATTTATCCACCTTCAAAATGCGGATTCCTTCAATTGCCCATCCTTTTGCAACTCTCTGGGATAAAGGAGTACTCCACTGGCGTTCTAACGCCTCACGTTGAGCATCTGCTTCTTCTATTACGAATTTTCTTAAACGCTGAAGCAATGTTGCATCTGAGGACATGAAAAACCCCTGATTTGTGTATTGTAATTTTAATTCATCCCCGTATTCTTTCACTTAACATTTCCGATAAGATTGGTAAATAAAGAAAGAAGCGGGAAGTTAGAGTTCTTCCCGCTTCATACAGATTTCCTGAATCAACCTACCCAACGATGCTGACCAGTTTACCCGGCACGTAGATGACCTGTTTGGGAGCACGCCCTTCCAGGAATTTTTGCACCGCAGGACTTGCCAGTGCCATTTTTTCCACCGTCTCGCGGTCGATTTCCGCTGGAACCACCAGACGATCGCGCACTTTCCCATTCACCTGGACTGCCAGCGTAATTTCTTCTTCTCTGGCAGCCTCCTCATCCACCTGAGGCCAGGATTGCAGATGGATCGAATAAGGTTTACCCAACTGCGCCCAAATTTCCTCGGAAATGTGCGGAGCAACCGGAGCGAGCATCTTCAGGTAAATTTCCACGGCTTCATCCCAGACGGGCGTACCAAAGGCTCCGTTCTGTTTGGCGCGGCTCATTTCGTTAGCCAGTTCCATCAACGCTGAGACAATGGTGTTGAACTCAAATTCTTCAAAGTCGCGTGTCACCGAGCGCAGAGTCTGGTGGACTTTGCGGCGCAAACGTTTGTAAGTGGCTTCATCCGCCTTACCGCCCTCGGCTTCTTCCAAAAACAGAGACCATACCCGGCGCAACCAGCGATTGACCCCTTGAATGTTTTCCGTTCCCCATGGGCCACCTTCTGCCCAGCGATACCCAAACATCAGGAAGGCACGTACCGTGTCGGCGCCGTACAACCGCACCTGTTCATCGGGGTCCACCACATTCCCGCGCGACTTGCTCATGCGCTGTCCGTCAGGTCCCAGAATCTGTCCCTGGTTGCGCAGTTGAATCATCGGCTCGTTGCCTTTTGTAATGCCAATATCCCGGCAGGCTTTATGGAAGAAGCGCGTATAAATCAGGTGCATGGTGGCATGCTCGGCACCACCCGTATAGGTATCCACCGGCATCCAGTAATCGTATTCTCTGGGGTCAAAGGGTCCCTGGTCATAATGCGGACTGAGGTAACGCAGGTGATACCAGGAAGAACACATGAAGGTATCCATGGTATCGGTCTCGCGCTCCGCTTTGCCGCCACAGTTTGGACAGGTGGTAAAGCGCCAGGTAGGATGCAGTTTCAACGGGCTTTCGCCGGTAGGACGCCATTCCACATCATCTGGCAGCAAAACCGGCAGTTGATCCTCCGGAACGGGGAGGACACCGCACTTCTCACAGTAAATCATTGGGATGGGCGCCCCCCAGTAGCGCTGGCGGGAAATCAACCAATCACGCAGGCGGTAATTCACCGCACGCTTCCCCTTGCCAATTTGCTCCACATACGCCACTGCCGCCTCAAAGGATTTGTCGCCGGGTGTGCCTGTTAGAGAACCGGAATTCACCATCTTTCCCCTGGCAGGCACTGCCGCAGTGAGCGCATCGCCATCCAGCGGTTCCATATCTTCCGGTTGAATTACCACCCGCACCGGCAAACCATATTTGCGCGCAAACTCAAAATCGCGTTGATCATGGGCTGGAACAGCCATGATGGCGCCCGTGCCATAAGACATCAGCACATAATCAGCAATCCAGATTGGCACGCGCTCGCCGTTGACCGGGTTAATGGCATACCCCCCGGTGAATACACCGGTTTTCTCTTTCTCGGTAGACTCACGCTGGATATCGGATTGGCGAATCGCCTGAGCCACATAAGCCTCGACTTCGGCTTTGCGGTCGGGTGTGGTTACCCTTTCCACCAGAGGATGCTCCGGCGCCAGCACCATGAAGGTCACCCCCCACAGGGTATCTGGACGGGTGGTAAAAACTTCCAATGGATCACCCTGTTCGGTTGAGAAGATTACCGATGCTCCCTCAGATTTTCCAATCCAGTTAATCTGCATCTCACGGACTTTTTCGGGCCAGTCCATGCCATCATATCGGAGCAACTCTTCTGCATAAGCCGTGGTTTTGAAGAACCACTGCTCCAGATTTTTCTTGATGACCGGTGTTCCACAACGTTCGCAGTGGCGATCTTCACCCCATACCTGCTCGCGTGCCAGTGTGGTATTGCAGGTCGGACACCAATCCACCGGCGACATCTTGCGGTAAGCCAAACCATGTTTATAAAACTGAATAAAGAACCACTGCGTCCAGCGGTAGTATTCTGGATCTGAGGAAATGGCTTCCCGTCTCCAATCGAACATCGCCCCCATGCTCTTCAACTGCCTGCGCATATTGGCAATGTTCTGATAGGTCCATTCCTTGGGGTGAATGTTGCGTTTAATGGCTGCATTTTCTGCTGGAAGCCCAAAAGCATCAAACCCCATCGGGAAAAGCACATTGTAACCGCGCATACGCATAAACCGCGCCCGGGCATCCGAGGGCGTCATGGCATACCAGTGCCCGATATGTAAATTTCCTGAGGGATAGGGAAGCATGGTCAGGGCATAATGTTTGGGCTTGTTGGGGTCAATATCTGCATGATACAGCCCATCGCGCTCCCAACGCTCTTGCCAGCGCGCCTCAATTTCTGCCGGGTTGTAAATGCGAACTTTGGCTTCGGTCATACCTCAATCCTCCTCAATTATCCTTCATGCCTCAGATAAAAAAACACCTTCGCCCCTCAGGGACGAAGGTGACATGAACCTCCGCGGTACCACCCTGCTTACCTGCTTCTGCAGGTCGCTTTGGGTCGCGATAACGGGCGAAACCCGTTGCAGGCTACTTACGCGTTCACCTGCCCAGCCTCCCCCTCAGGGGTGACAGGCGAGTTCAGCCTTGACTGGCGCTCTGCAGGCGCCTTGCCGGGCTCACACCACGCTCTCCCGACTCGCTGGCAGATGGCTTACTACTCCTGCCCTGGCTTTGTTCTTAAATTCTCAAGGGCATGGCTTTTCAGCCCGCCCCTGTCTTCGTGTGGACCCAGGGGGATTCGAACCCCCGACCTTCTCAATGCCATTGAGACGCGCTCCCAACTGCGCTATGGGCCCCTTTTTGGAATTGCCCGGCTGATTTGCGCTCAATCGCTTCAGCCCGAGTGGACCTGAGGGGATTCGAACCCCTGACCTCCTCAGTGCGATTGAGGCGCTCTCCCAACTGAGCCACAGGCCCCCGGTTACCCAAGGAGTGACGCCATTTTAACCGAGAGAAGACGGCTTGTCAAGCAAAATTTGCCCTCGTCGCTATGCCTTTGCCTTTCAGCCATCTACTGGCACCTTCATTCAAGAAAGAGACCGGTTGAGAAATTTAGATTTGACGGATATGCTGTTCAAAAGTAAGATTCAAATATGGTATGGCTGGAACGCCTGTTGCGCTGGGTCACCTTCAATCTCTGGTACCTGAAACGCCCGCCATGGGATACACAGGTTTCGCCTCCAGAATTAATAGCGTTTATCCAGACCCATCCCCCCGGTCGAGCGCTGGATCTTGGCTGTGGAAGCGGAACAAATCTGCTAACACTGGCAAAAGCGGGCTGGCAGGTAGCGGGTGTGGATCTCTCCCTTCTGGCTGTCTGGCGAGCCCGCCAACGACTGCGCAGAGCGGGCATGAAAGGGGAGGTGCTTTCAGGAAGTGTCATTGACCTTTCCCGTCTCTCTCCTTCTTTCAACCTGATTCTTGATATCGGTTGTTACCATGGACTTCCTCAAGAGGATCGGGAACGTTACCGGAAAAACTTGCTCAAATTTCTTGCGCCAGCGGGAACTTTTTTGCTGTATGCCCATCTTAAGGAAGTGGATCAAAGTATGAACACCGGTATAACCCGTCAGGAAATTGAAATCTTCAATAATTTATTCACGCCTGTCCGCATTCAGGAATGTCAAGATCGCTGGGAACGTTTGACGATCTGGCTGGAGTACAACCGATGAAAAGGATTTCCTTTTCCCTATTCCTGGAAATGCTTTCGTTAGGTGCGCTGGCGTTTCTGGTATCCTGCCAGTTCCCAACGGAATATTTCTTTTCTCCGAATGTCCCCCCTCCCAAACAATTGGGGAAAACGCCTTTACCAAGCAACACCCCTGTTCCTTCACCCACACCGGTACCCACATTTACGCCTACGCCTATCCCCTGTGCCTTTGCCTGGACGAATCAGCCGTTAGAAGAAGAAACGGCTCGTCTGCAGGACGTACTGGTCAAAAATGGTTGGGGAAGCGTGCAGGGCATGCTGATGGCTTACGGAGAAAATTGTCTGGATGTCAGCACCAATCGGGTGGTGCGCTTCACCCCTTTGCAAACGGATTTCTACTTCACAGTACCCCTATCCAGTTTATCCCGGCAGGACGAAATGGGCTTTTGGGCTGAGCGTCTTCTGCAAGTGGCTGAACAGATTCCCCGGGAAGACCTTCCCGGCACCACACGGGGCTATATGAGCATTCTCTTTGAGAACGGAGAGGGACAGGTTCGCCTGTGGTTTCCGATTGAAGATGGGCTCAAAGCCCTGGAAAACGGATTGCGCGGGAGCGCGCTCTTCCTGAAACTGCAATCGAAGCCCTAGGGGTTCAGGCTCTTTTCCATGCGCCAGGCGGGTTCCACCACCTCCACCAGCCTGCCGAGATGATTGATATATTGCCACCGCCCTGGCTCCGGCGCTACGACATGGAAACCATGGCGTTCGTAAAAGGCTTGCGCCCGGGGATTATCGCGGGCAACATTCAACGTCACATAACGGAAGCCACGTCGGCGCAAATCTTCTTCCACTGTAGCAAGAATGAATGCTCCCACTCCGTGACCGCGATAAGGCGCACGAACCCGGAATGCATATAAATAGGCCCGATCAATGCCATTACACAGTTCGGGACGATCGCAAATAAACTGAACAAACACCTGCCCGATAATGCCTGCGCCTTCCAGTTCAGCAACCCACATCAGGGTTAAGCCGTGCTTCATGCGCTGGTAGGCATCGGCATACATGCGACGAAAATGCACATACTCCCCTTCCCATTCCAGAGCAGGCAAATCCTCTTCACGCAAATGCCGCACGGTGATTCGCGAAAGCAATTCTTCTTTATCCATATTCGTTGCGTTCATGCATCTCTCTGACCCGCAGGCGAGGAAAGCAAGGTTTGCAACAACGCCTGTTCCTCCTGCAGAGTAGTCACCGTTCCATCCAGCCACGCCGCCCGCAGTTGCCAGAGAATATTGCGGTACCCCGGACCAGGTGGTATTCCCATATGCTTCAAGGTATCACCGGTAGTGTATGGAAAGACAAAACGCCATTGATGCACATATTTTTCCAGGATGTTCTTCATGTGAACCTCCCGGTTGAGCAGAAAGACTGCGTACAGGGCAGGTACGGCTATCTGGTCCAACACACTGACGACCTGACTGGGAAAAGCATCCTGAAATGTCAGATTGTCTTCAAGCAATCGGCGGGCATCCAGCCAGTGGTTCTGCAGGGATGCAGGCAGGCGCAGGCGTTCTGCAATGTTTTTCCCCTCCGGATTAGGCAATAACCACACCAGATACGCCAGCGCGAGTCGGATGGGAAGATTGGCAACTTTTTCGGGCAGTTTCCATGATTCGGGGAGGGATTCTTTCAACACATGGTGCATGGGGGGATGCATCCCCGGATCCCAGTGAAGAGCAGGATGAATTGCTGCCAGCAATCCCAGTTCCTCCAGGCGTGCAAGCATGGCGAAAACTTTTTCTTCCTGCAAAATCAGGTTCAATTCGTGGCGCAGGCGATCACCGGAGAGATGACGGATGAGCGGGCGCCCCTCATCCATAAGTTGGAGCGTGCGTTGTTCAATTCGGAAATCAAAACGCTGTTCAAATCGCACTGCCCTTAACTGACGGGTGGGGTCATCCACAAAGGAAAGAGAGTGCAACACCCGCACTATTTTTTGCTCCAAATCGCGCAGTCCGCCCCAGTAATCGTACAAATCCCCAAAGTGATGCCCATCCAGACGCACTGCCATGGTGTTAATGGTGAAATCCCGGCGATGCAAGTCCAGTTTGATGCTGCTGCGTTCCACTGTTGGAAGAGCGGTGGGATAATCATAGAACTCCCGGCGAGCGCTGATCAGATCCAGCGATTCGGGTAACTCGTCCGGTTTGATCGAATTCCCCTCCGAAAGCATTACCGCTAATTTCTCCCGAACGGGAGCAATTGTCCACTTTGCCGTGCCAAACCGGGCGTGAGGCAGAATCCGACCACCAAAACGTTTTTCCAGCGAGCGAGCCAGTTGAATGGCATCCCCTTCTACCACAATATCAAAATCCAGACTGGGACGCCCCAGAAGCAAATCACGAACAAAACCGCCAACAATGTACGCCGCCTGATGTAAACGGCGGGCTTCTGCAGCAATGACTTTAATCAACAACAACCTGCCTTTAGGGATGGATTCTTCCAGTTCCTTCGCCAGATTGCGCCTGCCCGGTACAGGAACTTCCCCGCTGATGTGGCGCAAAAGATCGGTGCGGGTGACAATTCCAATCACACTTCCGGTCTGGCGATCCACCACCGGCACCTGCCCCCATCCAGATTGCGCCATCACATCGCGCACCCGCTCAATGGAGTCGTCGGGATAGACAAAAACCGAACCAACTTCCATCAGACTGGCTACAGTCAGAGAACTGAGTTTGTGAGAAACTGCGCGCTCGACAGCCCGGCGGTTGAGCAACCCCACAACTTTGCCATCTTCCACAACCGGATACCCCTCAAAACCATAGCGCTCCATCCACCTGAGGGCTTCACCTGCGGTCATATGCGGCGGGACGGTTAAGGGATTGGAGGACATAATTTGACTCACAGATACCGCCGGCTGGACAAAGCGCGGCAAAATGTGGAGAATCTCCCGCTTGATGGCATCCAGAGGATCTTCATCTGCTTCCTGATAGGGAAGTTTTCCACCTTGAGGAATGCGGATTAAAGCCGCGGCGGCTCGTCCATGACCGCCACCGCCAAACCGGGAGGCAATACTGGATACATCCACCCGATCCGTAGTCGAACGCGCCACCAGACGAATCCCTTCAGGGGTACGCACCAGCAAGAACAATGCCGCAGGGTCCAGCAAATCGCGGATTTTATGGGCAACGCTGGAAATTTCATCCACCATCTCGCCAGCATCCGCCGCTGAGATGATGATTTGAAGTCCACCAATTTCAACCGTTTCAGCCACACTGAGCAGGAGATCGTAAACACGCCTTTGCTCGGCTGAAAGCGCAGGGTTCAGGAATTTATTTGCCACCTCGAGGTTTGCCCCTCGTTCCAGCAAATACCCCACCGCCTGAGCATCCCGAGCGGTCGTGCTGGGATATGTCAGGCAACCGGTATCCTCGTAGATACCCAATAATAACAAGGTGGCATGCAAAGGGCTGAGATTCCCGTTGTGCTCTCGAAGCCCTTCCACAAAAAGACAGGTACAGGAACCCACCGGCTCAATTTGCACTTCCCAGTGAGAAGGGAGATTTTCGCGGCGAGCATGGTGATCCACCACGTGCACCCGGGATTTTGCGCTCACCCCTCGAAGGGTAACCAGAGATTGAGTATCTACCAGCGTCACCGTCTCTACCTGCTCATTGGGCAAGTCCTCAATCTCCACAAAAGGTAATTCACTGCCATAAAGATTGAGAAAGGCTCGCACGTTTCGATTGAGACGGCGAGGTAAGACCGGATAGGCGTGCTCGTGCATCAGATATGCGCCCAGCATCGCCGCCAGGGCATCAAAATCTGCCTGCTCGTGGGTCATGATGAGGTGCATAAATCCATTATATCCATGCGTGGGAAAAATGCGTTCCCATCCGCGCTCAGTCTGACGCGCGGGAGGTTTGACGTGCGGCTTTTTTTAGTCTTTCTCCCATTTGCTCGGGCAAAAAAGAGGCAACTTTGCGTGCCAGACGCCCGGTCATGGGGTTTTCTCCTCTAGAGAGAACCTGTCTGAGGAAATAAGAGACCTCTGAAGGCGATCGCTCAGCCAGTTTCTGAAAAACCACTACCAGGTCATTCAACCAGGCGGGTTCCGGTTTTTCTGTCAAAGGTTGCAAAAGACGAAAAATTGCCGGTAGATTTTCCCAGGCTGGATCTGAAACCAACACCTCACAGAGGAACAACCCCGCCCGGTGATAGATGGGCTGTTCATGGTTATGCCAGTTTTCGATTAAACGGAGTAAAGTTTCTTCTCCCTCCCTTCGAAGGGTCAGTGTTCCTTTGTCCAGCAACATCCTCAGAAGGGTTAAATCCACATTCGAAATGACCAGTTGCTGGAGTATTTCAACCACCGCACCTGCCTCGGAGATCGGGATATGACCCAGCATCCACGCAGCAATTTGCCGCATTTCACGATGTTCATCTGCCCAGAGAAGGGGAATGACATCCAGCGCCTGCCGGGGGAACCGTTTTGCCGCCTGAGCCAGAGCAACTTCCATTTGCCGCCAGACCAGCGGTGGTACATGGTAAGAAGGGAAAATGGAAACTCCGGTCACACTCTCACCGGCCCGATAAGCATGATCGCCGTAGGTGTCCAGTAAATCTGCCAGAGCACGGTAGAAATCCAGGGGGCGGTTCATGCGCCCGATTAATGTGGTAATCTGTTCCTGTAAGCGAACAACTGAGACGGCTGGCATAACTCCCCTGAGAAAAAAGGTGCGGATGGCTTTCATCCGCACCTGATGACCTATCAGTAAGCGCGGGCGAAGTAAACCTTTTCTGTGGCTGGTTCGCCGCAGACCACGCATTTTCCGGAGCCGCCCGGTTGATCCAGAGGGATACAGCGGGTGGTGGCTTTGGTATCCTCCTTTACTTTGGCTTCGCAGGCGGCAGAGCCACACCACCAGGCAAACGCCCAACCTTCATCCACCACCTGTTTGAGTTCATCATAGTCCTTCACGTCATGGATATGCGAATCGCGGAAGGCAATAGCGCGATCCAGCAAAGACTGGTGAATCTCTTTAAGCAGGTCAGAAATGGTTTGAACCAGTCCTTGCTGAGAGACAAAGGATTTCCCTGCTTTTCCGGGACGATCCCGGCGCGCTAAAGCCACGCTGTTCTTTTCCACATCTTTGGGACCCACCTCAAGGCGCAATGGTACACCGCGCATCTCCCAATCGTTGAATTTAAAGCCCGGGGTCACGCCATCACGGCGGTCGACGTGCACCCGGAAGACCTCGCGCAATTCCTGCTCCAGGCGATCCACTACCTGCATGACCAGACTGCGTTCAGCGTCATCACGATAAATCGGCACAATAACTACCTGAATGGGAGCGAGACGAGGCGGCAGAATCAAGCCCTGATCATCGCCATGGGTCATAATAATGGCACCAATAAACCGGGTGGAAAGACCCCAGGATGTTGTCCAGGCATACTGAAGTTCATTATTCTGGTCGAGGAAGCGGATATCAAACGCACGGGCAAAGTTTTGACCAAGGAAATGAGAAGTGCCTGACTGTAAAGCACGGGTATCGCGCATCATCCCTTCAATGGTCATGGACATTTCTGCCCCGGCAAACTTTTCCGTCTGGCTCTTGCGTCCCGGAATGACTGGCACCGCCGCTTCTTCAATGGCAAATCGGTAGTAGGTGTCCAGCATACGCATGGTCTCTTCAATGGCTTCTTCTCGAGTGGCATGAGCGGTATGACCTTCCTGCCAGTAAAATTCCAGCGTGCGCAGGAACAAACGGGTGCGCATCTCCCAGCGGACCACGTTACCCCATTGATTAATCAGAATTGGCAGGTCACGATACGAGCGAATCCACTTTGAATACATGTACCCAATAATGGTCTCCGAAGTTGGGCGCACCACCAGCGGTTCTTCCAGTGTCTCGCCACCACCAATAGTGACCACAGCCAGTTCCGGGGAGAAACCCTCCACATGTTCCTTCTCTTTTTCCAGGAAACTCATGGGGATAAACAGCGGAAAAGCAGCATTGACATGCCCGGTGGCTTTGAAACGCTTATCCAGCGCCTGTTGGATATTCTCCCAGAGCGCCCATCCGTAGGGTTTCACTACCATACAGCCACGCACCGGAGCGTAATCTGCAAGATCGGCGCGCAAGACGATCTGGTTGTACCATTCGGAAAAATTTTCGGATTGTGGGGTTAATTTCTCGTCGCTCATGCTTTCTCTCGCTCTCTTCAGCATTGGATTTTTCAATTATAACCGCAACTCCGCCGATAACGGAGAAATTTTGTACGCACGGATCTGCCCATCTTCATAAATAAAGTGATAATGCAACGGTTTGGCTCCGTTTAAGATATAGGGAGCAAACACATGGATATTGGAAACCACCTCAGGGGATTGAAACACCCACTCCCTGGGCTTCCATGCCAGTTGCCCTTCTCCACAATCCTGCGGCTCGCCTTCAGGTGCCTGCGCCACGAACAGTACCAGCCCGCCCGAAGGAATCTCGAACCCTTCCCAGGTAAGAATCCCGCAAAATCGAGCGTTGGTCAGGTGGTAACCGGTTTCTTCTTTGACTTCACGGAGCACCCCTTCCAGGGCGCTTTCTCCTTCTTCCCAGTGCCCCCCGATGCCGTTCCAAAGCCCGGCATTGGGGGGACGGTTCCGATGGATCATCAGCACATCATCTCCACGGGTTAGAAAACAAAGCGTAAATTGCATCTCTGGAAGCATGCGGGGTATTATATGCCCATTTTGCCTTTTTCAGTCATACGGATCTCCGGCACGCCCAGCCCGCATGCTCTTGACAAAGAAGGTTAAATATTTTGTGGTATAATTCGGGACGTTGACTGGTCCGATGGCTGGCTACGGCTGGCGATCTGGAGACCTGCACCATCATGAAAGGAGAGCAGACGTCATGACTTTAACAAAAGAAAAGAAAGACTCGTTGATCAACCAGTTCCAACGCCACGAAGGCGATACTGGTTCACCGGAAGTTCAGGTGGCACTGTTGACTGAGCGCATCAATCAACTGACCGACCACCTGCGCATTCACAAACACGATGAATCTTCCCGCCGTGGGTTGTTGATGCTGGTTGGACAGCGCCGCCGGCTTCTCGCCTACCTGCGGAAGAAGGACTACAGGCGTTATATAGCCCTGGCAGAACGCCTGAACTTGCGCACCAAATAACATCAAGGCATAATAGAGTAGATGGTGCAGGAAAGCGAAGCCCATCTACTCTTTTTTTGAAAAATCATTCTAATTCTATTTCGGGCGCACCCCTGTGTGACGATTAGGAATTGAATCGTGAAGAGGAAGTTTTCCTCCTCAGGCTTCAGTCCCTGATCGAGCCAGGGGGCGCCAAAGGGGATGTATCATGCAACCAGAATCAAAAGTTTTTACCGCCCTCGTGGGAGGGCAATCTGTCGTATTTGAAACCGGCAAACTTGCCGGTCAGGCTGGCGGTGCCGTGACTGTGCGTCTTGGCGACTCCATGGTGTTCGCCGCCGCAACCATGTCTCCGGAACCGCGGGAAGGGATTGATTTCTTCCCCCTCTCAGTGGAGTATGAAGAGCGTCTCTACGCGGGAGGACGGATCCCGGGATCCTACTTCCGTCGAGAAGGCAAACCTTCTACTGAAGCCATCCTCACCGCACGGTTGACCGACCGCCCGCTGCGCCCTCTCTTCAACAAAGAGATGCGTAACGAGGTGCAGGTCATCCTGTTCTCTCTCTCCGCCGATCAGGAAAATCCACTGGACATCCTGTGCATCAATGCTGCCTCAGCAGCATTGATGATTTCAGACATCCCGTGGGGTGGTCCGGTTGGTGCAGTGCGCATCGGTCGGATTGATGGACAGTTTATCGTCAACCCTACCTTTTCTCAACTGGAAGTGTCCGACCTGGATTTGCGCATTGCCGGTACCCGCGATGCCATTTTGATGGTGGAATGCGGCGCTAAAGAGGTCGAAGAGGACGTGATGGTGCAGGCTTTGCAGTTTGGCCACGAAGCCTTGCAACCCTTAGTTGACGCGCAACTGCAAATGGCGGCTGAGGTGGGCAAACCCAAACGAGAAGTTCCGCTCTTCCCGCTTGATCCAGCGCTGGTGGATCAGGTTTACGAAAAAGCCGCCGGTGCTTTGGAAGCCGCACTGGATGCACCCCACGACAAGGCACAACTGAACGAAGCCGTAGATGCTCTGCAAAAACAAATTGTCGAAGAAATGTCGGCAGGGGATGAAACCCTGGTAGAACCACTCAAAAACGCTTTCACTGAAGTGTACAAAAAGGTGGTGCGCCGCCGCATTCTGGAAAAAGGCATCCGCCCCGATCACCGCACACCCACCGAAATCCGCCCCATCTGGTGCGAAGTGGGCATCAGCCCGCGCGCGCATGGGTCCGGATTGTTCACCCGCGGTGAGACACAGGTGCTCACACTGGCAACCCTGGGAACCCCCAGAGAGGCGCAGGAACTGGATTCGCTGGTTCCCATCGAAACCAAACGCTACATGCACCATTACAACTTCCCACCCTACTCCACCGGCGAGGTCAAACCCCTGCGCGGACAGTCCCGTCGGGAAATTGGGCATGGAGCGCTGGCAGAACGCGCCCTCGAACCGGTGATTCCGTCGGAAGATGAATTCCCTTAC
This sequence comes from Anaerolinea thermophila, assembly GCF_020723905.1. Taxonomy (GTDB): domain Bacteria; phylum Chloroflexota; class Anaerolineae; order Anaerolineales; family Anaerolineaceae; genus Anaerolinea; species Anaerolinea thermophila_A. Next base: position 39,326 of record NZ_DYHZ01000008.1, on the reverse strand, counting down.
ACCCTGCGGCTGGTCTCGGAAGTGCTGTCCTCAAATGGCTCTACCTCCATGGCTTCCGTCTGTGGCTCCACGCTGGCTCTGATGGATACCGGCGTGCCCATCAAAGCGCCCGTGGCTGGCGTTGCCATGGGGTTGATCAAAGAAGGCGATAACGCCGTGATTTTGACCGACATTCAGGGTCTGGAAGATCATCTCGGCGACATGGACTTCAAAGTGGCAGGCACAGAAAAGGGCATCACTGCCCTGCAAATGGATATCAAGATTAAGGGGATCACACCCGAATTGATGTCCCGTGCTCTGGCGCAAGCCCGAGAAGCCCGCCTGGATATTCTCAAGAAAATGCTGGCAGTCATTCCAGCACCACGGCCTGAACTGAAGCCGCACGTGCCGCGCATTACCATCATCAAAGTGCCTGTAGATAAAATCGGAGCGATCATCGGTCCGGGCGGTAAATTAATCCGCGCCTTGCAGGAAGAAACCAACACCCGCATTGATATTGAAGACGACGGCACGGTGTACATCGCCTCGACCGATAAGGCGGGGGAAATGGCAGCACGCGAACGCATTGAAGCCGTCACGGAGATTCCGCAGGTGGGACGCATTTACACCGGTAAGGTGGTGCGGGTAACTGATTTCGGCGCCTTTGTCGAAATCCTGCCCAATGTGGACGGCATGGTGCATATTTCCCAACTGGATTCCGACCGCGTCAACCGCGTAGAAGACGTGGTCAACGTGGGCGATGAGGTCACCGTGATGGTCACCAATATTGATCCCGACGGTAAGATTCGCCTCTCGCGGCAAGCCGTGCTGGAAGGCTGGACCCCTGAGGAAGCGCAGGGACGCGATCGTCCAGGCGGATCTCGAAGCACAAACGGCGGCGGACGCTCCGGTCCATCCCGCCCTGGCAGTGGACCCCGCAGTGGTGGGCGCCCCGGTAACGAGTCACGCGGCGGAGGCAATCGCAACGACTCCAGCCGTGGTCCCCAGCGCCGCAGATAACCGAAGGACCTCTGAGTTATAACCAGCAGGGGCTGTCCTGAAAATGGGGCAGCCCCTGCTTTTTCGTCTGGAAATCACCCAAGCCAGTCTACGATGTAGGATTCGAGATCCTCCATATCCGCATCTTGCTCTTCAATAACCCGGTAACGCACAGAAATTCCCGCCAGATGAACCGTATTGGGATCGCCTGACACCAACGGATGCCACCACTCCAGAGGCTTTCCCTCCGCCAGCAAACGGTAGGCACAGGTCTTTGGCATCCATGCAAGGTCTCGTACTTGCTTTGGATCCAGAACCAGACAGGTAGGCATCTTGATAGCCCGTTCGGCATAGGCAGTACACCGGCAACGTTCCAGATCCAGCAAACGGCAGACCACATTGGTATAAAACACCTCGCCGGTATCTTCATCCTGCAATTTATACAGGCAACAGCGGGCACAGCCATCACACAGGGCTTCCCACTCCTCCTGGTTCATCTCTTCGAGGGATTTCTTCTTCCAGAATTCGGGTTCCAGCATTAATCAATGCTCCTGTGTAGGCAGGTACGGCATGGCAGGTCCGGGCACACCCAGCCGTTCTGCCAGCGCTGCACGCATGGCTACACGATCATCCCATGGATATTCCGTCTCCCCAAAGCACATGGACTGCTCGTGTCCCTTGCCGCAGGCAATCACCAGATCCTCCGGGTTTGCCATCTGAACCGCCATACGGATGGCATCCCCACGATCAGGAACCAGATAAAACTGCCTGCCACGCACAGCCCCCTGTGATTCTGCCCCGCGCGCCATTTCTTCTAAAATCTCTTCGAGCGATTCCGTGCGCGGGTCCTCAGCCGTAAAAATGGAGATATCGGCTAATTGAGCCGCCACTTCCGCCATCAGGCGGCGTTTCTCGCGATCCCGGAGACCCGCCGAACCGAAAACCACGATTACCCGCCCAGAAGTCATTTCTCGCGCAGTCAGAAGGGCTTGTTTGAGCGCGTTAGGCGTGTGAGCGAAATCCACAATGGCATGAAATGGCTGTCCCATGTGGATACGCTCCATGCGTCCCGGCACTCCACTCATACTGGCAATCCCTTGCGCCGCCTGCTGTGGGTCAATCCCCAGTCCTATCACCGTGGCAGCAAACGCCGCCAGACAATTGCTGACATTGTAATTGCCCACCAGGGAGGTTTCCACAGGTTGACGAAACTCTGCGCCAACTACGTCGAATTGGAGACAGCCGGCTTCGTAACGAATATTCTCAGCGTGTAGATCTGCTTCCGGGGTCAAGCCATAACTCACCGCAGGGACCTGGACAATACCCTGCAAGTATTCAAAGGATGAATCATCCCGATTCAAAACGGCAAGGCGGGGGTTACCATGGGATTTCTCAGGCGTTTCCGCCAGCATTTGGAAAAGACGCCCTTTTGCCGCTCGATAAGCTTCATAGGAACCGTGGTAATCCAGATGTTCATGGGTGATATTGGTCACCACGCCAATGTCAAACTCACACGCGCTGACGCGGTGTTGTTCCAGTCCGTGAGAAGTGGCTTCAAGCACGACATGAGTCAACCCTGCGGCGCGCATGCGGGATAAGTACCGCTGTACTTCAGGCGCTTCGGGCGTGGTAACGTGAAAGCCGGTGTCCACAACCTCGTCTCCAATCACCGCATTTACAGTCGAGACAATGCCCGCATTGAAACCCGCAGCAAGTAAAATCTGGTAAATAAGGTTGGAGGTGGTTGTTTTCCCATCCGTTCCAGTGACGCCAATCACCGTCATGTCGTGAGCGGGAAAATTGTAAAAAGCCGCCGAAAGATATGCCAGGGCTTCGCGAGAATTTGTCACCCTGAGGTAGGGCACAGATAGACCCGAGAGGTCATGCATTCCCACGACAGCAATCACTCCACGTTCAATGGCGTGAGGGATGAAAGCATGTCCATCCACCCGGGTGCCGGGAAAAGCGACAAAGATATATCCAGGTTGAGCTTCTCGATGGTTATAGGTAATGCCGGTCACGGGAATATCCGGAAGAGTGCCTTCCCAGGATACCGGTATGGGAAGGTGACGAATCAACTCAGGTAAATTCCGACGCACAAAACCAATCATAAGGCTACATCCTTCCATTCTGATTATACCCTTTTCATATTCAAGCCCTGCAAAGAAATTTTGGTTGCGTTTCAAAAAGGGGAAGCCTGTTTTTTACCATTGGAACCCGTTTGTCACAGTTCTCAATATTCTATCATTTGTGTTAAATCTAAAACCTCTCAGGGCTTTTTCCCTGAGAGGTTTTGTGTTTTTCTAAAAAGCCCAGGAGTCCTAGCGCAAGGACTGACGCAAACTCTCCAATTGTCCTGCCAGCGAGCCATCCACCACACGGTTGCCCAGACGGACAATCAGACCGCCAAGGATGGAGGGATCCACGCGGAAGGAAACCGCCGCCGCCGTACCCAGACGGGAAAGGACTTCGCGTTTCACCAGATCCTGCTCTTCTTCAGTCAACGGCAAAGCGCTGATAACCTCTGCCTGATCGGCGACAACGCTTTCCACACCTTCCAGCACCACTACTTTTCCGCCACGTACACCGGCAAAAAACTCGTTGAGCAAAGCGTGCTGGCGCTTTTCATCCAGGCTCTCACCAATCAACTTTTGTGCGGCAGCAATTGCCAGCGCCCCAACCTGACCGCGCAGTTCAGAGAGCATGCGGTTCCGTTCTGCCTCCAGGTCTGCCAGCGCCTGTGATCGGGCTTTGCTGGCTTCAATTTCGGCTTGCGCGCGAATCTCTTCTTCTACTTTCTGGGCACGCAGGGTAGCCTCGCGGACAATCTCAGCGGCTTTCTGCTGGGCTTCGGCGAGGATTGCCTGCGCTTCTTTCTCAGCGTTTGCACGGGCTTCGGCAGCAACACGGGCATCTTCAAGTCCCTGTGCAATGGTTTTGCGCCGCTTTTCCATCATCTCCGAAAGGGGAACGAAAACCCAGGCTCGCAGGGTGATAAACACAATCGCGAAAGAGAAAATATAGACCAGCAAATAGCCGAGGTTGATACCTAGTGCTTCCAAAGCCCCCTCCTTTTACAGCACGAAGAGCATGAGGAACGCAATCACCAGACAATAAATGGCGATGGCTTCCGAGAAAGCAATCCCCAGAATCATGTTGGTGAGCAGATTTCCGTACGTATCAGGGTTGCGAGCCATCCCTTCAAGCGCTCCCTGAACACTCAAGCCGATGCCAATTCCCGCACCCAGAGCGCCAATCATGGACAGCCCCGCACCAATGAATTTTGCTGCTTCGATAATATCCCCGGTCATTGTTTGAATACCTCCTCCAGAATGATGTCAATCGCCTTTTCAGAGAACACAGGGCTCAGTGAGCACTTTCTCCATGTTCCCCGCCATGTCCACGGGTAGCCTGTGCCATAAAGACCATGGTCAGCATGCCAAATACAAAGGCTTGAATCAAGCCTACAAATACTTCAAAAAGCACCACAAAGGACTGCATGAATACCGGAATCAACGAGCCCACCAAAAAGAGCAGAACCGCACCGGCAAACATATTTCCGAACAACCGGAATGCAAATGAGAGGATTTTGGCAAACTCCGAAATCAATTCCAGCAGTCCAACCAGAAAGTCCATGGCGCCAAAAAATGGCTTTTTGAATAAATTCAACACGTTGAAGAATTTATAGAAGTATGCCCCTCCTTGCGCTCGCACACCAATCACCTGTGTCATCACCACCGAAATTAACGCCAGCGCCAGGGTGAAGTTCAAATCGGTGGGAATACCGCGAAAGAACGGGGTAATGTGATAGCCTTTTTCCCCTTCGTGCACCTCACCAGGCAGAATGTTGTACACCCCCGGAAGAAGTTCCTGAAGGGCATGCCCGCCTTCTTTCATTTCATGCACCAGACCAAACGTCTCCACAATGGGGGTCAGTTTCATCAGGTTGCCCACCAGCACAAAGACGAGGATGGTAGCAAACCAGGGAAAGATTGTTTTGGCATACTTCCCGGCAGAAGACTCGGTGAGATTGTAGAGAATCTCCACCAGCGCTTCCATCAATCCAGCCACCCCTTTAGGAACCAGCGTACCACTCTTGACCTCCCGACGCACAGCGTATGCCAGCCAGAAGATGACCAGCAACACCAGCACCAGCATGAGCAGAGTATTGGTCAGATAAAACTCCCCTACAACGGGTAAGGTGAAAAGAGGTTCGTGGGTGATCTTTTCAGGGGCAACCTGAATATGCGGCTGAACGGGTTTAACGAAAATCACCGCAACAACGTTGAGGATGATAAAAAGTAAAACCCACCATCGGTGTCGAATACCCAGCGGTCCGCGATTAACTGGTTTTTCCAATGCCTGCCTCCTCTCCATTTTGATGTTTCAGATTGCTCTTAATTTTTGCAGTTGTTAAGCGCACAATAAAAAACATCACCAGCAAAGAAACAGGAATGCTGGCGAAGACAAGGATCAAAGTCAATAACGGACGGGTCTGAAAACGAGCATCTAACCACAATCCCCCCAGAACAGCCCCTAACACAATCAACAGGGTCACACACCCCGCCTGAGCGGCAAAACCTGCCAGAGTCAGATTCAGCCAGTAACGGCTACGATCGGGCTTCGGGGTATTGGTCTGGCTCATGAGAAGGATTATAACATAACCAAATTTAATGCGTCAACCAGCCCAACAAAGATTGGACAGCATTGACCAAAATACTCACCAAATCTACAGTGGGCTACAGTCATTTGCCATCCCAGAGGACAAATTCCCCGTCCGGACGGGGCATTTGAGTGTAGATTTTCCAACGATCCAGCCCTTCCCGAAGCGGTCCCACCACCCTGAGTTTGGCTTCCACTACTTCGCGGGCAAAGAGCAAACATTCTTCTGGGGATTTTCCATCCATCCAGGCGGTCAGGAAACCTGCCCAGAATGCATCCCCCGCACCTGTGGCATCCACTACCTGAACCGGGCGCACAGGTAAACGAAGCACCGCTTTGCCACGTTGAGAGAGCAGAGAACCTTGCTCTCCCATGGTGAAAAGGACAACCTCAGCGCCCCATTCATGGAAACGGCGGATGTAACCGGCAGGGGTATCACCTGGACCAAACAGGCGGTGACAATCCACCAGCGAGGCTTTGGTAAGCGTCACCGAACGATACACTTCACGAATGACCTCCAGGGCTTCGGGCTGGTTTTGCCAGATTTTCGGGCTGAAATTGGGATCGAACGAGACGACTTTTCCCCATGATTTAGCCCGTTCAATGGCGCTGATTACTGCGGAACGCGAAGGTTCCATGGAAAGAGGCCAGGTGGTGAAATGAAGCACTTTTGCCGCCCGAATTGCCTCATCCGGAACATCCTGCGGTGTAATGCGGTAATCTGCGCCCCGGTAGGGTTGGAAATCGGGAGTGCCAGAGGTGCGGGAGACGAACACCAGACTGGTAGGTGCCTGATCCTCATGGCGCAACCAGCGGGTGTTAACCCCGCCTTGAGCCACGTGGCTTTCGAGAAATCTACCAAAAGCATCATTGCCCACACAGGCAATCAATGCCGAACGACCGCCCAATCGCGCCACATTCACCGCCAGATTGGCTGGCGAACCGCCCTGAAAACGGCAAAAGCATTCGGTGGAATCGAGACTTTCTGCAGGCTCAGCCCCAATGAGATCCACCAGAATTTCTCCAATGGCTACCAGACCTACATCTTCTTCCATATCCTACCCCTCCCTGTAAGTCTCAACCTGATATGCCCGCACTTCGCCAGGCATCAATCCCGGTACCACAAAATGGACGCCATTGTAAACCAGTTCCTCATCTGAAGAAGCAGGCAGAGCAAAACACAACCTCAGGCGGAACGCGGGGGACAATGGTAATCCGAATCTACCTGCTTTACAGTGCGGGCAGGTGTTCACCACAAACACAAACACGGGATGATCGCCCATCTGTGTCCAAGCCACCACCGGATTCATGCCGGTAGCATCCGGAGGAATCAACCAGCGCGTGGTGGAATCCGCAATGTCTTCGCGGATTCTCTCATAAAACAGGCGAATGCGCTGAAGATTGGCAAATAACCGCGTATTCCTTCCCCACTGAAACGCTCCACGGGTTACTTTATTTCCCCGTTTTTCCTGAAACACATACAGTTTCGTGTAATACTCATTCGGTGCCGGCTCGGGGTGCGGATCGCGGGTTTCAAATCCTAATGCCACATACGAGGGCATATCCGTAAGAAAGAGAGAAAGAAAAGCCCGCGCTTCATTCCCATCCAGATAAAAACGGTCAAAACGGGGATCATCCTTATCCGAAGTCATGACGGTGAAAGACGGCGCACATTTTCGGGTACGCAGTAAATCATCGTAATATCGAAAGCGCTGTAGAAATTCCGCCGTACCCATACAGGTAGACTGCAAATCCCCCAGGGTGACATCAGCGTGCGAGGCTTCCAGATGATCCATTTCCTCGCCATATCCCATTACATCCCGCGGCGGCAGGAAAGATTCAGCAAAATACCCGAAGAACGGCACATGATTACGCTGTCGGATGGTCTCTTTCACCGCACCAAGCAAATCGTAATAATCATCCACCTGATCGGGCACTCCCTCTGGGCGCATCTGCACGTGAGACATATCGCCGCGCATAAAATCAAACCCGAAGCACCTCTGCACTTCCGCATAATGGGAACAAACGTACTCCCACACCGGTTTAACTGGCTGATTGAAATCCAGTTCCCAGTCTTCCCCGTTTTCCTTGTGTTCATACAGGCGATACCGTGCCAGAGGATTAAACACACGCGACATGGGCGTCGGACGAATCATCCGAAAGTCGCGCCATACCATGCCAAATTCATCCACCACTTCCGCTTCAGGGGAAGGGTCAACCTCAATCCCCCGAAAGGGTGGCGCCATGGTTGCAGGAACGGTCTCAAATCCCCGGGCATACAATTCCTGGATGATTGCCATACGCCGATTCAAACGTCCCCAGAAATCTTCGGGCAATCCAAAAAGAATCAGGTTTCGTTCCTTCTCGCCAGTATGTGGGGAGAAAAATTCTTCCGCACTTTCCGGGATTGCCAAACCTTCCACGGCAGAACCATGATCCTGCACAAACTTCCAGATGCACGCCTGCACCCGATGAATCAAGCCGGTGGAATGATCCACAATCTCCAGCCCACGCCTCTGCATCCACTCAAAGTATTCCGGGAAAGCCAGCGCCATTTCTGAAAAACGGTCGGTGTGCGGGATCACATCCATTCCCACAGCCCGCCCCATTACATGGAGCAGGTGAATCACGGCTTTAAGTTGCCTCTCCACCCGATTCAGCCACGGGAACAGTTCCGCCAGTTCCATGCTGTAAAACTCCCGATTGATCTGCCATGAACTCATACCATAAATGCTGGCTACGACCCCGGGTTCCCACACAGGCAGGATGTGGATGGAATCGTAAAAATCAGGCAGAGTGAGGCAGTATTTCACCAGATTGAAAAAGTTGCCGATGGTTCGGATATTGACACCAACCATACGGGTTCGTTTAAGCCAGTCAGAATCCGGGAAAGATTGTACCGGACTCATCAGTTCTGGCGGCAACGGCTCAAAAGGTTCAGGGCTTGTCCAGGTCTCGCTTAAAGCAAGGTCTATGGCTTTTCCAAACCGCGCCCTGAGGATTCCAATCACTTCCTCAGCGGGCATCGCTAACGCCTGCTCGGGCAGGAGATTCGGCACGAAAGAAAGCCGGCGAAAGCGGTAATAATCCAGCCACTCTTCCGCTCTCTGACGATTTCGCCATGCTTCCTGATAAGAATCAAAACTCTCAAAAAATTCCATAAGCGCATCCTGAGTAAAAAGACAGCAGATTCCCCTTGCGGTTCCTCTGCTGTCTGGTAAAGTGCCGTTTCTTCTAGAACAGCGCAGATGCCGCAGCGAGGGATTGCCCGTACCAGGGCGCCACAATCACCCCCAATGCCAGCATGAGCACCACGCAAATCAGCATGGCGGTTCGCCAGGATAAGGAAGGCTTCAGCGGCGCCTCGTCTACAGCAGGGCGATAGAGAATTTTCATCACTGTAAGGTAGTAGTACAATCCAATCACGGAGGTCAGCACCCCGATAATTGCAAGTGCCACCTGCCCTGCCTCGACCGCGGCGGCAAATACCAGAACTTTACCAATAAACCCGCTCAACGGAGGAATCCCGCCCAGGGAAAGCAGACTGATCAGCATAGCCAGGGCAATGGCAGGATTCCGTTTGCCTAAACCTGAAAAGGCGTCCAGATCTTCTGAACCGACCTGCTGAGCAACCAGCCAGACAATGGCAAACGCCGCCAGATTGGTGACCAGATAAGAGGTCAGGTAGTACACCATCCCCGCCACACCCAGCGGAGAATCGGCAGCAACCCCAACCAGAATATAACCCGCCTGAGCAATGGATGAGTATGCCAGCAGACGTTTGATGTTGCGCTGAGTAAGCGCCAGCAAGTTCCCGACAATCATGCTCAACGCCGCCAGAATGGCAACCACCAGTGTCCAGAAGGAAGCCAGTTGTGGGAAGGTCACCAGCAAGACCCGCACCAGCACAGCAAATCCCGCCGCCTTTGAGGCAGTGGAAAGGAATCCGGCAATGGGTGTCGGCGCGCCTTCATACACGTCTGGCGCCCAGAAATGGAACGGCGCAGCAGAAACCTTGAAACCAAACCCGACCAGCGTCAGGAAAAGCGCCCCGCCAACCAGAAGAGGAGAAACGCCGGTCTGGGTGAGACGGAACGGAATCATGGCGAGGTTTGCTGTTCCGCTCAATCCAAAGAGCAGACTGAAACCGTACAGCATCACTGCCGAGGTGACGGCCCCGTACAGCATATACTTAATGCCCGATTCCACCGATTTCTGATTTTCGACATAGTAACCGGCAAGAAGGTAAAGAGGGAGCGAGGTGGTTTCAATTGCCAGATAAAGCATGATAAGATTTGCCGAGGATGCCATCAGACTCATTCCCAGCGTCGAAACCAGAAGCAGCGCAAGGTATTCTCCCGTAATGGTTCGGGCATGTTCTAAAGAAACCAGTACGGTAATTGCCGCACCCAGCAGGAAAAGCAACCGGAAACTGAAAGATACCCAATCCAGCCGCAACATTCCCCCGAAAATCAACTGCGGAGTATCCCCGGGGCGAGCAAATACCGCGCTCAGCACAGCAATCACCGCCAGTCCAATGGCAGTTAACCATCCTAAAACTCCTTCTGCCCGATGGCGCACGCCAAGGTTTAAGAGAAGAACCAGCGCTGCCAGAACAACCAGGAGGATTTCCGGAAGGATGGCAAGTAACATGGAAAGTTCAAAAGGAGCAGGATTCATTTAGGCTCCTCCCAACAATACCAGAATTTGGGCAATACCCGATTCGATCAGAGGCACCATCCGCGTCCATGTCGGTAGAATGCCCATCAAAACCATCATCGCAGAAAGCCCCACAATGACAATTTTATCCATTGTGGACACATCTCCCACCAGTGCATTCAATTGCTCTGGCAGGTTTCCATAAAATACCCGCCGGACAACCAGTAAAATGTACCCGGCGGTGACAATCACGCCCAGAATGGCAATGATTGCCACAATGGGCATGACCTGCCAGGCACCCATGAAGATAGGAAATTCTGCCACGAAGCCGGAAAAACCGGGCATTCCCATGGAAACCAGGCCCGCAATGATAAATCCCAGCGCTGCCAGGGGCATCTTTTGAGATAAGCCCCCCAGTTCAGGAATGTGGCGGGTGTGCGCGCGGTCATAGACCATGCCCACAACAGCAAAGAAGAGAGCCGTCATGATGCCGTGGGAGAACATTTGCAAGCCCGCGCCAAGCAAGCCTTCCCGATTCAGAGTGGCGAAGCCAATCATCACCAGCCCCATGTGTGATACAGAAGAGAAACCGATGACGTACTTGAAATCGCTCTGAATCATGGCAATTAACGCGCCATATACCACGTTCACCGTGCCCAGCGCCAGAATCAGCGGTGCATAAAAGCGTGCTCCATCCGGCATGAGGGTAATGGCTACGCGAAGAGCGGCAAACGCCCCAACTTTCATCTCCACCCCAGCCAGCATCATCGAGACGGCGGTTGGCGCGGCAACATGACCATCGGGTGCCCAGGAATGGAAGGGGAAAATACCCCCCAGAATGGCAAAACCACCAAACACCACCAGGAACCAGCCTGTCTGGAAAGCACGGCTGAACCCTGCCTTTTCCAGTTCCAGCATGTCGAAAGTGTGACCGCCGGCACTCCACATTGCCAGCACACCCACCAGCGATAACACCGACCCCAGGAAAAGATACAGGGTGAGTTTCATGGAACCATAATCGCGGGTTTTGGGATAGCCCCAGATCGCAATCATCAGGTACTTGGGGAATACTGCCAGTTCAAAGAAGAAGAACAACATGAACAGATCCAGCGAACAGAAAACACCCTGAACGCTGCTCCCCAGAAACATATAAAAGGCAAAGAACTCGCGGGGACGTTCTTCCACCTTCCAGGAGACCATCACCCCGGAAGTCAGTACCACCGCGCCTAAAAGCACCAGCGGCACACTGACACCGTTCACGCCGGTGAAGTACGCAATCCCTAGAGACTTCACCCAGTCCATGCGCTCCACGAACTGGTAGCCGCCGGCTTGAACATCATAAGTAAAATACACCCAAAATGCCAGCACCAGATCCATCAGACTGGCAACCAGGGCGACCACCCGGATGGCTTGTTTCCGTTCTGCCGGAAGTGCCAGAATGATCAATCCGGCAATCAGCGGGATAAAGATAATCAGGCTCAAGACTGGAAAACCCATCCTGCGCTCCTTAGAACCACAACATGACTGCCCGGTTGATCACATCCACGATCCAGCCAGGCATGACTCCAATGACCAGAATGAGCACCATCAACGGCGTAATGACCAGCATTTCCCGCACGTTCATTTCACTCACATGTCCCTTCCAGTGCTCGTTGAGAGGACCATGCAGAACCTTCCACAGGGCTTTAAGTGTGTATGCGCCGGTGAAGAACAACCCAATCATCGAAAGCACGGTGAAGACAGTCAACACGCCCCAAGCGCCACGCACCACCATGAATTCAGAGACAAAACCGTTCAGCCCTGGCAATCCTAACGAAGCCATCGAGGTAAAGATGAGAATCGAACCATAAACCGGTAAGATGGCATACAGACCACCAAAGGCATTCAAATCGCGGGTGTGAGCCCGTTCATAAATGACCCCGACGAGGAAAAACATGCCTGCTGAATATAACCCGTGGTTGAACATTTGAAGAACAGCGCCGTTCAGGGCGATATTGGCATCCAAGGTACCGGGAGCCGCCGCCATTGCCGCCACGCCCAGAACCACAAACCCCATATGGTTAATGGACGAGTAGGCAACCAGACGCTTGAAGTCATCCTGCCCAAAGGCTCCCAGCGCGCCAAAAATGATTGCCAGTGTCGCCAGCCCGGCAAGCCACAGGGCATACTGTTTTGACTCGACAGGATACAGCGGCAGAACCAGGCGAATGAAACCAAACGCTCCCAGTTTCAAAAGCACTCCCGCCAGGATCATCGAACCAGCCGTGGGCGCTTCTGTGTGAGCATCGGGAAGCCACGTGTGGAAGGGCCAGACAGGCACTTTGATGGCAAATGCCACCACAAACGCCCAGAAGGCAACCGCCTTGACCGTAGCCAGTGGCATGCCCAGCAGGACCCCACCGGGCAAATCCAGTTGAGGCCAGATTTCAATCAACCGGGTGATGTCATACGTTCGGGTGACCACGCCAATCAACTGGATTGCCAGCAACAGGCCGAGCGAACCTGCCATGGTGTACAGAATAAACTTCAGTGAGGCATAGTTGCGATTCGCACCACCCCACTGCGCAATCAGGAAGTACATGGGTACCAGCCCCACTTCCCAGAAAACAAAGAAGAGGAGCAAATCCAGCGCCATAAAGACGCCCAGCATACCCGTCTCCAGCAGCAGGAACAGCACCATGTATGTGCGAACATTTTCCTGAATGCTGAAAGAGGCAAGAATGGCAAGCGGCGTCAGCAAGGTGGTGAGCAAAACCATGGTCAGAGCAATACCATCCACGCCTACATGGTACGAGGAATGAATAGCCGGATACCAGACTGCTTCTTCTACAAACTGAAACTTTGCGCCCTGCGGATCAAAACGAAGCCACAAAATAACCGACAGAATCAGTGGGATGAGGCTGGCAATCAGACTGAACCAGCGGATGAGCGTCAACCGCTGGCGAGGAATCAGCAGAAGCAAGAGCGCCGCCCCGGTTGGAATGAACAGGATCAGAGAAAGCAGATGATTACTGAGAAAATCCATGTTGTGGAGACCTCCTGAATCAAGCCTCGTTCTTCTGCATGGCTATCCGACGAACATCAGGTACAGGACGATACCGAGCAAAATCGCGCCCACAAAAGTAACAATCAGATACTGCTGGACACGACCACTCTGGATGGGTTTTAATGCCTCGCCCCCCCTGCGCGTTCCGCCGCTCACCACAGCATCCCCGAACCAGTTAATCACCGCCAGATCAAAGTAACGGCGAAGCGCCAGTCCGAGATTCCATGTGCCACGCGCCACCCCTTCAATGATACCGTCCAGCACCATCTTATCAAGGAAGCGGTAGGTAAAGACCTCGGCTAACCAGATGGAAGGACGGACAAACACGGCGTCATAGAGTTCATCGATGCCATATTTGTACTTAAATACCCTGTAGAGCGCTCCCAGCGGTTTTTGAAGCGGGTCAGGATCGCCAGCACGGACATTGCGGTAAACCAGCCATCCCAGAGTCAAACCACCCAGCGATACCACCAGAGAGGTCAAAAGAGGAAGCAGACTTTCTACCGTGTGCTCCCCTTCTGCGTGAACCATGCTGCCAACAAACCCACCAAACCAGTTCGGAATCAGACCACCGAGGAGAGGGAATTTTTCAGGAATGCCACTCCACCCAAAGGCAACCGCAAAAATGGAAAGCACCACCAGCGGCGCTGTCATGACCGCACGGCTTTCTACAGCATGCTCCGCGGCATGGGTACGGGGAGTTCCCAGGAAAGTGAGTGTGATCTGGCGCATGGTGTAAAAAGCGGTCAGGAAAGCGGCAAGCGCCAGAGTTCCAAACACCCACCAGTGGTGTCCGGCAAATGCGCCTGTAAGGATTTCATCCTTTGACCAGAACCCCGCCGTCAGGACAGGGAACCCGGAAAGCGCCAGTCCACCGATAAGGAATGTCCAGAAGGTCACGGGCATTCTGGCTTTCAAGCCCCCCATGTTGAACATATCCTGAGGGTCAATTTTCTCATCGGTGTGCAAAACGCCATGTTCCATGCCATGAATCACGGAACCCGAACTCAGGAAGAGAAGCGCCTTGAAAAACGCATGGGTGACAAGATGGAAGACCGCAGCGACGTAGGCGCCAATCCCTACCGCAGCGATCATGTACCCCAACTGTGAGATCGTGGAATACGCCAGCACCCGCTTGATATCGTTCTGTGCCAGAGCAATGGTTGCGGCAAAAAGCGCGGTAAAGGTGCCAATCAGCGCCACCACGGACATTGCCGGTGTAAGCGCTCCCCCTTCCTGCCCCGCAGAGAGCAACGGGTAAATGCGTACCGTCAGATAAACGCCTGCCGAGACCATGGTTGCGGCATGAATCATTGCTGAAACAGGCGTAGGGCCCTCCATGGCGTCAGGCAACCAGACATGCAGTGGGAATTGCGCGCTCTTGCCTACCGTACCAATGAACAACAGCAGTCCCAACAGTCCGGCTACCGAAAGGTTAAGCACGCCCGAAGGCGTTTCAGCCAGAACACGGAGCACATCGGGATTCATCAAGGCTTCACGATAATTCAAACTGCCAGTCGCAGTGTAAACCCCCACAATCCCCAGCAGCATGAACACATCACCAACACGGGTGGTCAGGAACGCCTTGATAGCGGCTTTACGCGCTGATTCTTTGCCATACCAGAAGCCGATTAACATGTAGGAGCAGAAGCCCATGATTTCCCAGCCGATGTACAGGGTCAGCAAATTGTCCGTAATCACCAGCAGGAACATGGCAAAAGCAAAAAGGCTGCTCAGCGCAAAGAAACGCGAATACATGGGTTCAATCGATGGTACTCGATGGGTATGCCCATGCGCATCGCGAACAATAGCGCCATGGGGAGGAAGCCCGGGCTGGTCATGGTCACCCTCAGGTTGACCGAAATTGTGATACCCCACGCTGTAGATGAAAATCATCAAAATCGTCCAGGCGACAAAAAACAGCGTCACCGCACTGACGGGGTCCATCAATACCCCGATCTTCAACCAGTCCCCGCCAAGCGGTAACCAGTTCAACGCAGAGACAAAAGGTTCTTCGCTCAAGTGAGGCTGACTCACCGCCCGGAAAAATACCACCATCGCCAACAGCCATGAGAGCGCTACAGATGCGATTGCCAGAGAGTGACTGAGCGCTCGTTGGCGATGGGTAAACAAAGCGATGAGACCAAAAGCCAGCAATGGAGGGAACGGGATTAACCAGAGAAGCACTTCTGAAGTCATGCGATGTACCCCTCCTACCCTTTGAGAAGATTCATTTCATCCACCACCACAGTCTGGCGGCGGCGATAAGCGGAAATAATCAGCGCCAATCCCACCACAGCCTCCGCAGCAGCGGCGATTAAAACCACTGCCACAAAGACCTGAGCATCCACTTCGGGTGCCCACAGGTAGCGCCAGAATGCCAGCAGGTTGATATTGACGGCATTCAGCATTAATTCCACGCCCATCAAAATGGACACGGCATTTTTACGCACCAGTACCCCGAGCAAGCCAATGGAAAACAAACCTGCAGAAAAGATTAAGTACCAAGCCAGTGGGATCACGTGTCCTCCTCAGGAACGTTTTTTGTGGTCACCCGCCACATATATTGCCCCAATCATGGCAGCAACCAGCAAAACAGAAGCCACTTCAAAGGGAATGACATAGCGATCGGGCATCACCAGCGCCATGCCCAAATTTTCCAGATTTTCCCCGCCAGCCGTCAGCACCTGGGGTGGCTGGAAAATCCCCTGCCATTGCAAAAGCATAAACACCAGCCCGCCAAAAACAATGAGGACCACCAGAGCCGCCCATCCCCACCCCGGAAGCAATTGATCGCCGCTCTCTTCCATGGAGCGACGGGTCAACATGACGGTGAAAATGATGAGAATGGCAATGGCGCCAATGTACACGGCTACCTGAATCACCACAAAAAACGAAGCCGCCAGCGTGGCAAAGGTAGCGGCTACCCCGAACAATGCCAGAATCAACCAGAACGCAGAATGAATGGTCTTTCGGGCAAAGACGACCATCAGCGCAGAAAACAGGGTGAGCAGGGCAATCAACAGGAAAACAATTTGGAAAGCACTCATGAAGCACTCCCGTTTCAGGACTGAGCCATCGAGGTTTCATCAGATGCCGGTGTAGCCAGCGGACGGGGCTGGCTGACCATAGGACGGCGGTTTCTCTTGTTACGGCGTTCTCCCCATTCCATAAACAGAACCAGCAGGATCACATTGCCTGCCAGCAAACCCAGAACCTGGAAAAGGAATTGTCCTTCGAGGACTTTAGCAATGACAGCGGTCACCAGAAAAGATAAAATGGAAAGCGGTGTAAGCACCTTCCAGTTTAAATCCATCATTTGGTCAATGCGGAAACGCGGCACCGATGCCCGTACCAGGATGATCAGGAAATAAATCACCATGGTTTTGATAAAGAGGTACACCAATCCCAGCAGGGGCACCTGATCCACAAAGGGTCCACGCCATCCTCCCAAGAACAACACAGCAAACAACAGCGCAGCGGTAAAAGAATGGAGGAATTCCCCCACAAAGAACATGCCAAATTTCAACCCGGAATACTCGGTATTGTACCCTGCCACCAGTTCAGATTCGGCTTCTACCAGATCAAACGGCGCTCTGCCGGTTTCCGCCATGGAAGTGATGAAGAACACCAGAGCAGCAACGGGAGCCATCACCAGATAGGGAACAGATTGAGCCTGGACAATATCGTTCAGCCCCATTGAGCCCGCCAGAAGGACCGGAACGAGAAGCGAGATGACCATCGGCACTTCATAGGAAATCAATTGCGCTACAGCGCGAGAAGCCCCCAGAAAGGCATACTTGTTGTTCGAGGCATACCCGGCCATGAGAATGGCAAGGACACCACCGCCACCAACGGCAACAATGTACACCACGCCGACATTCAGATTGACACCCATTATGCTTCGGGTAAATGGCAAAACCGCCCAGATGAGCAAAACGGAAGCCACCGCCAGAACAGGCGCCAGATTGTAGAGAACCTTATCTGCGCCTTGAGGCGTAATGTACTCTTTGGTAAAAATCTTTATCATGTCCGCAACGGACTGGAATATACCCCATGGACCAACTCGATTGGGCCCAAAGCGGTCCTGGATGCGTCCAATGAGTTTGCGCTCGAACCAGATGAGGAAGAGCACCCAGAGCAGTGCCAGCGTTGAAAGGATAGCCGCACCTGTAATCATCAGAATGACATCGGCTACTGAGGGAAGGATCCCCCAGCCGACAAGCACACTGTACAGCCACTCAGCAATCCAGCGAATCGGATCTTCAAGCCAGTTCGTCATACGCCTCCCCGTTTAAAACCATTCCAGCGCACCTTTTCGCCAGGCGTAGAACAGACCACCCAGCAAAATCAGCAGGAAAAGAATGCCCTCAAACACCGCAAAAAGAGGCAGTTGCTTGAATGCAACTGCCCAGGGGAAAAGCAGCACCATTTCTACGTCAAAGACGAGAAACACCATTGCGTAAATATAATATTGAGCCTTAATCTGGACTCGGGCTGGACCGACAACTTCGATACCGCATTCGTAAACGGAGGTTTTAATCGGGTTGGATTTCTTGGGCGCCAGAATACCTGCCAGAGCAATCGCCACCGCCGGCAAGAGCACCGCAACGACAAGGAATATGCCTACATACAGCCACGCAGTCAACATGAAATCTCCTCTAGCGAGAAAATTTTTCGGGATTTCCTGCCATGCAGTGACCCCATCCCGTTTTCAGCGTATTCAATTTCTGTTTATTTTATCACAATTCATCCAATTCCCTTTTCGAGGAGGATATTGAGACTGAAACAATACCCGGGCAAGGATCAACAAAACCATTACAAGGGCTAATCCACCCTGAAGCAAGGACACTGGAATGCCTGAGATGCCCAGAATGCGCACTTTACCCCCGCGCACCAGGTACAGGTTTTCAACTGCCGGGGAATCCCCTGCCCACAGCCACACCCTCCAGGCCTTGTGCCCGGGAGTCATACTGGTCAGTGGAAAAGTCCACTGCACCGGAGATGTTCCCTGGACAACCTGCGACTCTTCCCCGCTCCCCAGCACACCGGGTGATGTCTCCAATCTTGCGCGCACCACCATCTTCTCGGGGGTGGCTTTATACATGACAGTCTGAATTTCTACAGAACGTCCTACCCACCCCCAGCGAGGAACCAAAAGTACCACCTCAGTAAACAATTGCGGATCTCCTTCCAGAGAAACGCTCACCCGCTCCACAGGCGCAGGCAGGGAGACCCACAAAAACAGCACCGCTAAAATTGCAAAGCCGATAAAAAACCAGACTTTCCTCATCTTCTGCATAGACCGATTATAAACAAACTCCCCGCCTTTTCAGGCGAGGAGAGATCAACCCGGTGATGGGAATGCTAAAGAATGGCTGTTTACTCCACGTCCAGATCACCATCCAGCGCGGCAAGCAATTGTTCGGCTTCTTCAACAGTAATTTTATGCTCCTGAAGCATTTTCAGCACCAACAGACGCTCTTCATTTGATACCTGCGAAAAAGAACGGTCTGAAAAAGCGCTGGTTTCTGGAGCCTCCGGGGCTTCGGGCGGTTGGGGGTCCAATGGCTCGGCAGGCTTATCTTCCCACCCGGAGCGAATGCCAAACCAGTTAAACTTTCGATGTCCGGCATGGCGTTGTACCTGTTCAACCCGTTCCATGGCACGACGCACCCGCTCTTCCGCCCGGCGCGCCCGTTCTTCGGCTTTCCGCGTGGCAAATTCCATCTTTTGACGAATTTTTTCTTCTATCTGGGGGGAAAATCCGGTCATATCTACCTCGCCTGTAGAAACAAATTTCGACCCCATGGAATGACGAGAAGCATCAACTTCGCGGTCTACCGCTTCACCCAGTTCAATTTGCACATCTCCACCTGCAGAGAGGCGCAGGAGAGTCTTTCCACTTCCCAGAGTGGCACTGTAATGTCCCTGGTCGAGATGCAACGTTTGATCGGGTAAGCGCATCACAATGGAATGCCCCCCGCTATTCACATCTACCTGAGCCCCAAGTCCGGGCAAAGCAAACAGGGAAAGATCGCCACCACACCGGGCATTGACTTCTTCTACTTCCACCGATAGCAATCGGATACTCAAATCTCCACCCGATTTGACTCGCACCAGCGCATCGGCGATAATAGTCGCATCGCCACCGACCTGCTCGGCAATCACCCGATTGCGGCACTCGATGAGCAAATCACCACCTACACGGCGAAGTCCAGCAGGTCCTTCCACCTGGAGCAATTCGGCATCTCCATTGACAATGCCCACATCCACTTTCCTGCAGGATTGTACGGCTAAATCGCCACTGACCCTTGAAATTTCCATGTAGCCCGCCATGTCCACAATCACTGCATCCCCGCTGGTATTCTCTATGCGAATTCTTGCCTGCTTTGGCGCAAAAACCTCAACGTCCGACCGGGAAAGAACAGAAAGCCGATCCGACTGAGCCTGGGCCAGAGCCGCATCTGCCTCAGGGGTGCGTACCAGCACCTCCTTTTGTTCCCAACCCTGAACACGGAGGTCTCCCGTACTTTGAATGACAATTAACCCGTTTGCCGGAAAAGGAAAGCGCTGTTCAAAAGCACTCATGCCAATCTCCTTTCAATAATCTTTAATAATCATACACCGAAATTTATTTTTGTCAACAGGTATTTTGATTTTTTTAATATCAACCTTTAATTTAATTTAAAAACCGCCAGAGGAGCCGGTTTTGGCTCCTCTGGTGCGGGCTCCCGTGACAGACCTTTACTTTCCCTGACGTTTGGCTTGTTGCCAGAGAGCCTCCATCTCATCCATAGAAAGATCTCCCAGGGATTTTCCCATAACACGGGCTTCCTGTTCAATGTGCTTGAAGCGCGCCATAAACCGCTCGCTGGCTTTTCGAAGAGCCGTCTCGGCATCGACCTTATACCAGCGCGAAAGATTGACCACCGCAAACAATAAATCACCTATCTCTTTTTCGATTTCCTCTGGAGAGCCTGCCTGCTGGAGTTCTTCCCATTCTTCCATGACCTTTTCACGAACGCCCTGAATGTTGCTCCAATCAAAGCCTACATGCGCGGCACGGCTCTGGTACTCCTGCGCACGGATGAGCGATGGCAATGCCTTTGACACGCCATCCAGAATCCCCTTCTGCCCGGCAGTACCGTTTTCTTTCCGTTCGGCTTCTTTGAGTTTTTCCCAGTTCCGCAATACTCCACGGGCATCCTTTAAGTCCACATTGCCAAAGACATGCGGATGACGGCGGACAATTTTGCGGTGAATGCCCTGAACCACTTCCGGGAAGGTAAAAAATCCCTCTTCGCTGGCAATCTGGCTGAGCATGGAAACCAGCAGGAGCAAATCTCCCAGTTCTTCCCGCAAATTATCAATTTGCTCCTGATCCAGTGCCTCCAGAGCCTCATATGTCTCTTCAAGGAGATGTGGACCTAAACTTTGCAAGGTCTGCTCGCGATCCCATGGACAGCCGTCTGGAGCGCGGAGATGAGCCACAATCTCAAGAAATGCCTCCATTGAGGTATCTTCATCCAGCGGAGGAACGTACAATGCAGTCAACAACCCGATATGAGGACTGCGATCAATCTCATAGAGAGCCAGGTCTTCCACTTTTTGCTGGGGAGTCCCTGCTGCATGGACCAGCCGAACGGGAAATTCATCCGGATAGAAAGCGTTCAGCGTCAATTTCACCTCGGACGCAATCTGACGGCTGTAAATCTGCGCAATCAGGGCTGGAGAATCGGGAGGGAAATTGGGAACATGGAGAGCGCCCAGCTCCAGCGCATCAACCAGCACGGCACGCGGGAAAGGATCCATTTGGAGGGCTGAAAAAACTGGCTCCAGAAAACTGATGCCTTCAATTACCCGCACAGGGATGCCCATTTCACCGGCACGGCGCACAATTTCCGGTGCAGTTGCCTCAGCAACGAAGGGATGCCCCGGTACTGCATAGGTCACCGCACCCATTTTTTGAGCATGTTCCAATACTCTTTCAACAATCTGACGGTAAACCTCAGAAAAATCATGGTTTTGATCATAGATTTCGTCAAAAGAGTGCACCTGTAAGGTGGAGGGAAACCCCGCAATGACAGGGTGCGCCCGGGTGCGCAGGTAAATCTCAGGAATGGACTGCAAATGTTGCCAGGCTTCCAGCGTCAACAGTTGGGGCGCTCCCGGTCCCAACCCGAGGATGGTAATGCCCTGCTCATTCATATCTTCGTTGACCTCCAATCTCAAAATAGCAGGAAATCGGGTAAAATTAGCATAGACATTTTACCAGATGGAAAAGGTGCATGCCTCCTGAGAATCCTTTTGAAGTAGTTCTTTCCCTTACTTACCCCCAGGCGCTGGAAGTCGTTTCCAGAGTGCTGAAAGAAGAGGGGTTTGGTGTGGTCACGCATATTGACCTGTCCACCGCGCTGAAAAAGAAAATGAACGTAGATTTTCATCCTTATTCCATCCTGGGCGCCTACAACCCTCCCATTGTCCATCGCGCCTTACAACACGACCCGCGCATTGGACTTATGCTTCCCTGCAATATTTCGGTGGAGTCGTTAGGGGATCGGGTGATTGTACGCTTTGCCGATCCTCTGGACGTGGTTTCGTGCAGTGCCCTGGAAGACGAAACTGCCCGTGAGATCGCTGAAGAAATCCAGCAAGTGCTCTTGCGTGTGGCACAGCGACTGAGAGATGGAAATTTTGTCCACAGCGATCCGGAAAAAGGCTGGAAACGCCTGAACGCAGAAACACTGGAATAATCTTTTTATCGCTGTTACCACGGCAAACACAAAAACCGCCAATTCCAGAGAACTGGCGGTTTTTTTGATTTCCGAAAGAATCGGCTTAACGTTTGGTGTAGGTAGGGGCCTTACGAGCGCGTTTGAGACCGGGTTTCTTGCGTTCCTTGACACGAGCATCCCGGGTCAGGAAGCCGTACTTGCGCATCACGGCAACCAGATCGGCATTCATCTTCACCAACGCGCGCGCCATGCCCAGTTTGACCGCATCGGTCTGCCCCGTGACGCCACCGCCCGTTACCTGAACGGTGATATCGAGGCGAGAGCGATCCTCACCAGCCGCCGACAGCGGCGCCAGAATGGCTTCCAGATCGCCCAGGCGGGTGAAGTAATCTTCAACGGGTTTATCGTTGACGATGAACTTGCCGTTACCGCTCATCACGCGAACGCGTGCAGTAGCTTCTTTACGGCGCCCAACACCTTCATAATACTGAACGGACATAATTCCTCCACTCTCCTACGCAACCGGGGTTGGCTTCTGTGCGGTGTGCGGGTGCTCACTGCCGGGGTACACCTTGAGTTTTTCGATCAGGCGACGTCCCAGTTTGTTATGCGGGAGCATTCCCCATACAGCCGCGCGAATGACCCGTTCGGGGTTCTTCTGCAACTGGTCACGCAGACTGATTGCTTTCAAGCCACCCGGATAGTTGGAATGGCGATAGTAAATCTTGGTTGTCAAGCGCTCTTTGGGAATATCCATTTGCAGAGCGTTGATTACGACCACATAATCGCCCATATCTACCCCAGGGGTATAGGTCGGCTTATGCTTGCCCATCAGATAGTGGGCAATTTGCGTAGCCAATCGCCCCAAGCCCTTACCGGTGGCATCCACCAGGAGCCATTGCGATTCGGGTTTTCCTTTCAATACAAAAGTTTTTTCCACTGCCATTGTCTCACCTTATAGCAAGGATCTTATCCAGTTTTTTGCTTCCTGCCTGTTTTCGGCGTAACGCACCTCGGTCAACACCAGCCCATGAGCGGGTGCCAGACCGGGCGGTAACGGTCGAGCCTGATGAATGGCTTCCAGGAAGTCCCTCAAACTCAACCGGTTCTGCCCAACCTGCACCTGCGCCCACACCATCCGACGCACCATATGGTACAGGAAGGCATTTCCGCGCACCTCAAAGACCCATTCATCCGCATGAACCCGCCATTCCGCCTGATAGATGTGGCGGAGAGTACTGCCTCCCGCAATGGGCGGCATACCAAAGGCGGCGAAATCGTGACTTCCGCACAGGGCTTGCGCGGCGCACTGCAAGGCTTCAGGGGCTTGCAGTGGGGGCCAGAGGCGCCACGCGTACCGCTCTCGGAGCGGGTCTCGGGTTTCTGCCACGATAATGCGGTAGAGGTATGCCCGCTCGATGGCGTTGAAGCGCGGATGGAAATCCTCCGCTACTTCTTCCACCTGCCGGACCGCCACATCTTCTGCAAGACGGGCATTCAGAGCGTTGCGCAGGGCTTCATGAGAGTGCCGCCAATCCAGATCAAAGGCAATCACCTGACCGCTGGCATGCACCCCTGTATCCGTCCGCCCGCTGGAGAGGAGAGAATCTCCCCTCCAACCCAGCGAACGCAACGCTTCTTCTACCTCTGCCTGCACCGTTCGGGCGCCAGCCTGTCGCTGAAAACCCTGAAAGTGCGTGCCGTCGTAGGCAATAATCGCTTTGTAACGTGCCATACCACCCCGGTATGAACCGGATGGTTTTACCCTTCTACCAGTTCAATCAAGACCATTTCGGCGGCATCGCCCAGGCGGGGTCCCAGTTTCACAATGCGGGTGTACCCGCCATTGCGATTGGCATACCGCGGGGCAATATCATCAAACAGCTTGCGCACGGTCGCCGGGTTTCCCAGGCGAGCGGCGGCACGGCGGCGAGCATTCACCTTGTCAATGTCGGTGCCTTTGCTACTGTTGCGCGCCAGCGTAATCAATCGTTCAGCATCCCCGCGAATGGCAAGCGCCTTGGCGCGGGTGGTGCGAATACGCTCGTGAGTAAACAGCTGATTGATGAGCGTACGCCGCAGGCTGTTGCGCTGTCCTTTTGAACGTCCAAGTTTGTAACCGGCTACAGCATGTCGCATATTCGCTCACTCCACAGTTTTTTCATCTCGCAGGAAACCTTTTTCCCGCATTTTCTGTCGTAATTCATCCAGGCTCTTCTCGCCAAAGTTGCGAATGGACATCACAGCATCTTCGCCTTTCTCCAGCAACTCCAGCACATCGCCCACAGTGGTAATTCCCGTGCGTTTGAGGGAGTTAAACACCCGCACCGAGAGATCCAGATTCTCGATGGGCGTTTCAGCCGCCTCACTGGTCAAACGACCGCCGGTGACTTCCTTCTCAACCGCCACCGCCAGGCTCTCGGCGCTCACGCCGGTGATGTAGCGGAGGTGGTCAATCAGGATTTTTGCCGAAGTGCTCAAAGCATTTTCCGGCGTAATGGTGCCATCGGTCCAGATTTCCATAATCAGACGGTCGTAGTTGGTGCTTTGCCCAACACGCGCGGCAGTGACCGACCAGTTCACACGTTTTACCGGGCTGAAGATGGCGTCCACGGGCAGTTCGCCAATTGGCAGGCGACCGCTTCGCTCCGAAGCCGGCGAGTAGCCCCGCCCGCGGCTGACCGTCAAATCGATCTCCAGGCGAGTGTTCGGGTCATCCACTGTAAACAGTTCCAGTTCAGGGTTGACGATTTCCACCTCAGCAGGCGCATCAATATCTGCCGCCGTGACAGTACCTTCGCCACGCACCTCCAGGTGCATGTGGGTGGTTTCCACGTCATGCAAAATCAGGCGCAGTTGTTTGATGTTCAACATCACCTGAATGACGTCTTCGCGCACTCCGGGGATATCGCTGAACTCATGCAGGACATCGGAGATGCGGATAGAAGTCACCGCGGCGCCTTCCAGAGAGGAAAGCAGAACACGCCGCAGGGCGTTTCCCAGGGTCACCCCGTAACCGCCTTCCAGTGGCCCGATGATGAATTTTCCATAATTGCGAGCCTCTGCTTCTCGCTCGACTTTTGGCGTTACCATATTTGTTAGAGCAGCCACGTTTCACCCCTTCCCGGCGTAACTTATCGCCCCGGACTTCATCGAGCCTTAGCGAGAGTAGTACTCAACGATCAACTGCTCGTTGAGGTTGCCGTCAATTTCAGACCGTTCCGGCAGTCGCAGAATTCGACCGGAAAGATTCTTGGTATCGCGGTCAATCCACATCGGGCAAGTGCGCCGGTCAACAACATCCAGCAAATCTTTCCAGTAGGTCAGACTGCGGGCGTTTTCCTTTACGGAGACAACATCTCCGGGTTTGACCAGCATGGAAGGAATATCCGCGCGGTGGTTGTTGACCAGAATGTGGCCATGATTAACCAACTGACGCGCCTGCGCCCGACTGGAGGCAAACCCCATGCGGTAGACCACGTTATCCAGACGCATTTCCAGCGTCTGCAACAGGTTCAAACCGGTCAAACCTTTCTTGCGAAGCGCCAAACCAAAGTAGCGGCGGAACTGACGCTCAAAAATGCCGTAGACCCGGCGAGCCTTCTGTTTTGCGCGCAACTGACGCGCATAATCCGATTCGCGCTCGCTACGCCCCTGCTGTGTGCGGCCATGCTGACCGGGAGCAAAACCGCGTTTTTCAAACGAGCATTTGGGGCTATAGCAACGTTCCCCTTTGAGGAACAGTTTTTCACCTTCTCGCCGGCAAAGTTTGCAAACCGGCCCAAGATATTTACCCATACTACCTTCCCCTTTTAGACGCGGCGTTTCTTCGGAGGCCGGCAACCGTTATGCGGAACCGGCGTCACATCAGCAATCGAGCGCACCCGCACACCCATCGCCTGAACAGCGCGGATGGCTGACTCACGACCGGGGCCAGGCCCCTTAACAATCAAATCTGCCTCTTGCAATCCCATTGCCATCGCGGCTTTCACGGCCTGCTCTGCCGCCAGACGCGCTGCAAAGGGCGTGCTCTTGCGCGACCCCTTGAAGCCAGCCGACCCGGAGGAACCCCAGCAGACGGTGTTTCCCTGTTGATCCGTGACGGTCACAATGGTGTTGTTGAAAGAGGCGTAAATGTGGATTTGCCCGGAAGTCAGCGTTCGCTTGACTTTTTTAGCCGAGCCACCTCTTCGTGCAGAACGTACGTTTTGTGCCATACTCCCTTTCCTGTTTACGTTACATCCAGGTTCCAGCCAAAAAGGACCTTTGAACAACAGGCGAGGACGGAGTGCCGCGGAGGGAGAGGAAGATCCCTACCTCCGTCCTCCATCCTGTGCCAAAGACTACTTCTTGGCGCCACGGCGGCGACCACGACCCGCAACCGTCTTGCGTGGTCCTTTGCGGGTGCGCGCGTTGGTGCGCGTGCGTTGTCCACGCACCGGCAGATTGCGGCGGTGACGCAGACCACGATAACACCCGATTTCGATCAGCCGCTTAATGCTCATCTGAACTTCGCGGCGGAGGTCTCCCTCCACAGTGTAATTGCGGGCAATATAATCGCGCAGCGCGTTCACTTCGGCTTCGGTCAGGTCTTTCACCCGTGTATCGGGGTTGACTTTCGTAGCCGCCAGTGTCTCGCGTGCCCGCGTGGGGCCAATACCATAAATGTAGGTCAGAGCGACCTCGACCCGCTTGTTGCGCGGAAGATCTACACCTTCAATACGTGCCATAACTGATTACCCCTGTCGCTGCTTGTGCTTAGGATTTTCACAAATGACATACAACCGTCCGCCGCGTTTCACGATTTTGCATTTTGCGCAGCGTTTCTTGATAGATGGCGAAACTCTCATGATTCCTTACTCCTTCGTCATTATCGCAACAGGCAAACCAAAGTTGCTATTATATGCCGCTTGCCCGTTTTTGTCCAGATTTATTCCTCTCCCGGCAGGGTGAGGATGACCGGTCCATCTTCCGTTACTGCGATGGTGTGCTCAAAATGTGCGGTGAGCGAACCATCGGCAGAGGCTACCGTCCACTCATCTGCCAGCACCCGGGTCTGCCAGGTTCCAACCAGCACCATTGGCTCCAGAGCAATGGTCAATCCTGGTCGAAGAAGCAACCCGCGTCCTGGAACCCCATAATTGGGGACTTGTGGACCTTCATGCATGCGCCGTCCCACACCATGTCCGGTATACTCACGGGTGACGTGAAACCCACGGCTTTCGACATACTGTTGAATTGCCGCTGAAATGTCTCCCACGCGATTGCCCGGCTTCATCTGTTGAATGCCTGCGTAGAGCGCTCCTTCAGTCACTTCCAGCAATTTACGGGCGACCTCAGAGATTTGCCCCACGCCTACCGTGAATGCCGCATCTGCCACAAAACCCCGGTACACCGTGCCGCAATCCACCGTGACGATATCCCCTTCCTTGATCTTGCGCGTCTTGCTGGGAATACCGTGCACCAGTTCATCATTGATGCTGACACACGTGCTGGCAGGATAGGGGTACGGTCCCGGATAATTTTTAAACGGGGAGTAGGCCCCATATTTTTTCAGCACGCTTTCCGCCGCCGCATTGACATCGGCAGTGGTAGCACCGGGTTGAATGGCGGCACGGGCGGCTGCCAGCGCTTCGGCATTGATCTTTCCTGCCTCGCGCATGATCTCCAGTTCCTGCGGGGTTTTGATGGTGATTTGTCGATCCCAGCTCACGAAGTTTTCACCTTTCGGATTGCGTTGAGAATCTGTTCGCTGACAGCCTCTATGGACTGGGTACCATCAATTTCCACCAGCAGGTGGCGCTCACGATAGTAATCAATCAACGGCGCAGTATTTTTAAGGTACTCTTCAATCCGTTTTCGCACGGTTTCGGGTTTGTCGTCCTCTCGCTGGACCAGGGCAGTGCCATCGGCATCACACACACCGGGCTGTTTCGGCGGGTTGTTGGTCACATGGTACACCCGTCCGCAGGTTGGGCAACTGATGCGCCCGCTCAACCGCTCCACCAGTACCTCAGCGGGTACGGAGATGTAAGGGACACAATCCACCTTTCCCGAAAGTTCTGCCAGCATGGCAGATAACGCATCCGCCTGAGCCACGGTGCGCGGGAAGCCATCGAAGAGCACCCCTTGCACACAATCAGGACGGGTAATGCGTTCCCGCACCATCGCAATGGTGACGTCATCGGGGACCAGTTTTCCGGCGTTCATATAACTCGCCGCCAGTTTCCCCAGTTCGGTCTGGTTGCGCAGGTTTTCGCGGAACAAATCGCCAGTGGAGACATGGGTCAGCCCAAATGTTTGCACAATCTGAGTGGCCTGTGTTCCCTTGCCCGCGCCCGGAGGACCTAACAGCACAATGTACGTTGCCATACGCCCCTACCCTTTGATGAGGCTTTCCTGATAACCGTGCAATTTCAACTCAGTGTCAATGATGGTGAAGGTATCGCGCACCACCCCGACCACGATGAGCAACCCTGCGGCAGAGATGAGCAGCAAGCCCGCCCCGGCGTTTGCCGGTAACAGTGCATGCACAATGTAAGGCAGGACTGCCACAATGCCCAGGAAGAGAGCCCCCGGCAGGGTAATGCGACGCTGCACCTTGCTCAAATAGCGTTGAGTGGCTTCACCCCGTAACACACCTTGAATCTGCGCCCCTTGCTTCTTCAAGTTTTCGCCATAGTTTTGCTGCTGGAAGAGCACATCGGTGTAGAAGAAGGTGAACAACACCACCATCAGGAAATAGATGATGATGTACAGGGCGCTTTGCGAACTGAACAACTGTTGAATATCTCGCGCGGCATTTGCCACCCACTCCGTCTTGGACAAAATAAAGTAACTGGCAAGCATGGAGGGGAAGGTCAAAATTGCCTGAGCAAAGATCAACGGGATCATGCCCGCCATGTTGACCATCAGCGGCAGGTTGCTGTGCACCGGCATGGACATGCGATTGCCCACGCGCCGCCCCGGAAATACCACCGGTACGTTGCGGCGTCCCTGCTGAACATACACGATGGCGAAAATGATCAGGACAAGGATGGCAAGGATCACCAGCAACATCCACCAACCATTTTGCTGATCGCTCAAAATCGAGAGCAGGTTTGCAGGGATGCGCGCAACGATACCGGCAAAGATGATCAACGACAGGCCTTGCTTGGGGATACCGTACTCTGAAATGAGTTGTCCCAGCCAGATGCCGAACATCGTCCCACCCATCATGGTCAGAATGACCGTCAGGGTTGGCAGGAGGTTCGCACCGCTCCACCCATAGTTGGGCAGGATTGCGGAAATGCCCCCCTGCAACAGCGAACCAAAGATGTTAATCTGCCCGATTGCCGAAAGGAACGCCATCGGGATGGTGAGAATGATGGTCCATTTTTCCATCCAGATTTGCCCCTCGCGCGGGTTATCCTTCAGACGCTGTTCCAGTGCCGGGATGATGGGGACCAGCAGTTGCAGGATAATTTGAGCGGTAATGTAGGGGTACACTCCCATCGCTAGAATGGAGAAGTTTGAAATCGTACCGCCCGAGAGCAGGTCAAGTAAGCCCAGGAAAGACTGGGCTCCACTCGACCCCTGCAGTAAACCGCGAATCACCTCGGTGTTCACCCCGGGCACGGGGATATTGGCAGCCAGCCGGTAGATGACCAACAGCAGAAACGTAATTAACAGTTTCTGACGGATATCGACCGACTTCCACAGGTAACGCCAAGCAGACCGTTTCATAGAGGGTCTCCTGAAACTAGGCTATTAATTCCACCTTACCACCGGCGGCTTCGATTTTTTCGCGCGCGCCTTTGGTGACGCGTTGCGCCTTAACAGTCAAAGCGCGGGTTAACTCACCACGACCGAGGATCACGACCGGATTGCTGTTTTTGTGCAGCATTCCCGCCTGCGCCAGCAGTTCCGGAGTAACTACCGTTCCTTCCGGGAAACGTTCTAACTGCTCAACGTTGACCTCGTTGTACTCCACCTGATTGGGGGGAGTAAAGCCTTCACCACGCATGAAGGGTAAGCGGCGATAGAAAGGCAGGTTACCACCCTGCCGGTAGAGTTTACCACCCTGACCGGAGCGCGCCCCTTCGCCTTTGGTACCGCGACCGGCGGTTTTACCCTGACCCGCGGCGATACCAATACCCTTGCGTTTGTGCTTTTTCTTTGCACCTTCGTTCGGGAAAAGATCGTGAAGTTTCATTTCACTTCCTCAACTTTCACCAAGTGGTTCACTTTGAGAAGCATTCCCCGCAAGGATGGGGAATCGGGGTGTACCACGCTCTGGTGCATTTTGCGCAGACCCAGAGCACGCACCGTGGCTTTATGCCTCTCGGAGTAACCGATGGGGCTTTTGACCAGCGTAATTTTCAACATTTTCGGTTCGGTCGCTTCAGTCATGTTTCTTCCTCCGCTCCCAGAACGGTAAAACCTCTTCCACAGCCTTGCCACGATTGGCGGCTTCCACTTCAAGGAATTTCAGCTGGTCAAGGGCTTCAAAGGTTGCCTGCACCACGTTGAGCACATTTGAACTGCCCAACGATTTGGTGAGGATATCGCGAATGCCCGCGGCTTCCAGCACAGCGCGCACGCCACCCGCGGCAATAACGCCGGTACCGGGGGATGCCGGTTTGAGCAGAACTTTGGAACCACCCACTTTGCCGATCACCTCATGCGGGATAGTGGTCCCGTACATGCTGACCTTGCGCATATTCTTGCGGGCGCGTTCCGTAGCCTTGCGCATGGCATCCGGCACGGCGTTGGCTTTACCAACCCCTAAACCCACATGACCTTTATTATCACCAGCCACAACCGTCACACGGAATTGAAAGCGGCGGCCACCTTTGACAACTTTGGCAACCCGCGCGATTTCAATCACGCGCTCGTCATACTGGGTTTCAATGCTTGGATATTCCATAATGTCCATCATGGATCAGGACCTTCCTTCCTTAGAAATCCAGACCGGCTTCGCGGGCAGCATCTGCCAGAGCCTTGACGCGACCCATGTAGCGGAAACCGCCACGGTCAAAGACAACCTGCTTAATGCCCTTCGCCAGGGCGCGTTCGGCAACCAGTTTACCAACCAGTTTTGCCTGTTCGGTCTTATTCAAACCGGCGGTTTTCTCGCGCAGTTCGTGATCAATACTTGATGCCGCCGCCAGCGTATGACCAGCCTGGTCATCAATCACCTGAGCGTAGATTTCCGCCAGACTGCGATAAACGCTGAGGCGAGGGCGCTCAGGCGTGCCTTGCACTTTCATGCGCACGCGGCGATGCCGATGTAAACGTCCTTCAGCACGAGTTCGTTTTGCCATATCTCACCTGCTATTTCTTGCCACCTTTACCGCCCTTGCCCGACTTACCGGCTTTGCGGCGAATCTTCTCACCCAGATAGTGGATGCCTTTGCCCTTATAGGGTTCCGGCGGGCGGATCTTGCGGATATCCGCGGCTATCTGTCCCACCTGCTCGGCATCGGCGCCAATGACCCGAATTTGACGGGTGCGCTCTTCCACCTCAAAGGTAATGCCCGCAGGCGGTTCCACGACAACGGGGTGTGAATACCCCACGTTCAACACCAGATTCTTGCCATCCATGCTGGCGCGGTAACCCACTCCTTCGATTTCCAGGACTTTGGTGAACCCCGTGCTTACGCCGGTCACCATGTTCTGAATCAATGCGCGGGTTGTTCCGTGCAGGGCTCTGATGCGCGGTTCATCCGATTCGCGCGTCACCTGCACCTGATTGCCTTCCAGCGTAATCTGGACACCCGGCGCGAAGGTGCGAGCAAGTGTTCCACGGGGACCTTTGACGGTCACACTCAGCCCATCAACCCCCACCTGCACGCCAGAGGGAATAACCACAGGTAAACGTCCTATACGAGACACAGTTCTACCTCCTTCACGTCGCAGGCTACCAGACCTTGCAGAGGATCTCGCCGCCCACGCCCAGTTTGCGAGCCTGCTGTCCCGTCATCACTCCCTTGGGAGTGGAAAGGATGGCAATGCCCATTCCGGAGAGGACCCACGGAATTTCCGATTTGGGCGTATAGATGCGGCGTCCGGGCTTGCTCACGCGCTCCAACCCGGTAATGACGGGTTTGCGCTGGCGCCGTTCGCCCACGTATTTAAGTTTCAACCGCAACACTTTGCGTGCCGAGTTATCAGCCTCTTCAACCACCTCGTAATCCTCGATGTAACCTTCTTCCTTGAGGATTCGAGCGATCTCAACCTTGATCTTCGAAGAGGGCATGGCAACCATGGCGTGCCCGGCCATAATGCCGTTGCGGATTCGGGTCAACATATCAGCAATTGGATCGTTAACGCTCATCGCTTACCTCCCAACCGGCTACCAGGAAGCCTTTGTCACGCCAGGGATCTTGCCCTGCAGTGCCAATTCGCGGAAACAAATGCGGCACAGTCCAAACCGGCGGATATAGCCGCGCGGTCGTCCGCAACGCTCACAGCGGTTGCGTACACGAACTTCGTACTTTCGCCGCATCTCACGGTATTTCATGCATTTCTTCGCCATATTAACCCTTTCTGAATGGCATACCCAGCATTTCCAACAGCGCCGCTGCATGATCGTCGCTCTTGGCGGTGGTCACAATGGTGATCTCCATCCCGCGGATCTTGTCGATTTTATCGTACTCGATCTCAGGGAAGATCAACTGCTCACGCAGACCAAGGGTGTAGTTACCACGTCCATCGAAGGCATCGCGGGAAACACCCCGGAAGTCACGCACACGCGGCAGAGCCACGTTCATGAGGCGATCCAGGAAGGACCACATGCGCTCACCACGCAGGGTCACCTTGGCGCCGATTGCACGTCCTTCGCGCAGTTTGAAAGCCGCAATGCTTTTGCGGGCTTTGGTAATGACCGGCTTCTGCCCGGTAATCGCCATCAGGTCTGCGGAAGCGGTTTCCAGCGCTTTGGGGTTGTCCAATGCCTCGCCCAAACCAATGTTCACCACAACCTTCTGGATTTTGGGCACCTGCATGACATTGTCCAGCCCCAGCGACTTCATCAACGCAGGCACAACTTCTTTCTGATAGTATTCTTTCAACCTGTTCATCGCATCACTCCAGGTGCCTTATTCATCAATAACCGCCTGGCATTTCTTGCAGACGCGCACGGCTTTATCTGCCTGCCGGTTGACGCCCACACGGGTGGCTTTCCCGCACTTTGGGCAAACCAGCATCACATTGGAAATGTGAATGGGCGCCTCAAATTTGACCAGACCGGGGTTGATCGTGCGGCCCTGAGCCTGAACCTGACGTTGATGCTTGGTGCGCAGGTTGACACCCTGCACCACCACGCGCTCCTCGTCGGGCAAAACGCGAATGACCTCACCGCGTTTGCCTTTGTCTTCTCGACGGCCGCTGATCACCTCTACCGTATCGCCCTTATGAATCTTGAACTTCATACCACTCTCCTCATCGATCCTAGAGCACTTCAGGCGCCAGCGAGACAATCTTCATGAAGCCTTTTTCGCGCAGTTCACGCGCCACAGGCCCGAAGATGCGGGTACCCCGCGGGTTCTGTCCAGAGCTGTCCAGGATCACAGCGGCATTGTCATCAAACCGAATGGTCGAACCATCTTCTCGCCGCCATTCCTTTGCACAGCGCACGATCACGGCTTTGACGATCTCACTTTTCTTTACTGCGCCTTGCGGTGCAGCCGATTTGACCGTCGCCACCACAATATCGCCCACTTCGCCATACTTGCGGGTCGACCCACCCATGATGTGAATCACCAGCAGTTCGCGAGCGCCCGTGTTATCGGCAACCTTTAATCGGGTTTCCTGTTGAATCATGGCTTAGGCTCCTTCCTCCACCACATCTGCGCCACTGGACTTGCGAATGATCTTCTCGACCACCCAGCGTTTTTGCGCAGAAAGCGGGCGGCTTTCCACGATTTGCACCACATCGCCTACCTCGCACCCCAGTTCATCGTGGGCTTTGACCTTTTTGATGGAGTGCACCACTTTCTTGTACAGCGGGTGCTGGAAGGTGCGGGTGATTTGAACCACAACCGTTTTCATCATCTTATTGCTGGTCACGAGACCGGTCATGCGACGGCGCGTGTTCATTTTTCACCTCTTTCTTCTGCCAGTTCGCGTTCGCGCAGGATCGTCTCGAAACGAGCGATCAGGCGACGCGTCTTCCCCAGACGACTGGTGTCGGTCAATTGACCGGTGGTCATCTGGAAACGCAGGTTCATCAATTCCTGGCGAGCATCCATCAGTTTGGCTCGCAATTCTTCAGTCGTCAGTTGTCGAATTTCAGACGGTTTCATGCCTGTTCTCCTTCCACTTCCTCACGTGCAATGACCTTGGTCTTGATGGAGAACTTATAGGAAGCCTGATGAAGCGCTTTCTTGGCAACGTCTTCAGGTAAGCCTCCCACTTCGAACATGATCCGCCCAGGGCGAACCACAGCCACCCAGTACTCGACATTCCCTTTCCCTTTACCCATACGGGTTTCAGGCGGACGATGGGTGTAGGGTTTATCCGGGAAGATACGAATCCAAATCTTTCCTCGGCGGCGCATTTCACGCGCGATAGCGCGGCGGGCAGCCTCGATCTGGCGAGCCGAAACCCAACCGGGTTCAAGCGCCTGCAGAGCATATTCGCCGAAGGCGATTTCTGCCCCGCGGAGGGCTTTACCGCGCATGTTTCCGCGCTGTTGTTTGCGCCACTTGACACGTTTTGGCATCAACATGGTTGCTACCTCTTTCTCTCATCCCGACAATCTGTCAGGGGGTATCGTTATTCGCTTACGTACACGCCTTCGGTAGGCTCGGCTTTTTCTTCGACCTCGGGCGCCATCTCACCCTTATAGACCCACACCTTCACGCCAATGCGTCCATAGGTGGTCAGCGCTTCAGCGCGAGCGAAATCAATGTCGGCTCGCAGGGTCTGCAGGGGGACACGGCCTTCGCGCAACCAAACACTGCGGGACATTTCTGCTCCGCTCAGGCGGCCCTGAACTTCAACCTTGATGCCCTTGGCTCCCTGGCGCATGGCTTGCTGAAGGGCACGTTTCATCGCCCGGCGATAACTCACACGGCGCTCGATCTGGGAGGCCAGATTTTCAGCCACCAGTAAAGCATCGGTGTCGGGGTTCTTGATCTCTTTGATTTCGAGGTCAATCTTCTTGCCGGTCAGGGCTTCCAGATCCTGGCGGAGTTTCTTCACGCTTTCGCCTTTGCGTCCGATGAGGATGCCAGGCTTGGCGGTGAAGACAATCACGCGCACCTTACCGGGGAAGCGTTCCACTTCCACACGGGAAACACCAGCGTTTTCTGCAATTTCCCGCACCAGTTTGCGGATCTGAAAATCCTGTTGCAGATTTTGTGTGTACTCTTTCCCGTCAGCAAACCAACGGCTTTCCCAAGCCCTGTTCACGACGAGACGAAAACCAACGGGATTAACTTTGCGTCCCATATCTGCTCCTGGTCCTTACTACTCCCGCTCGCGCAGGACAATCGTAATGTGAGAAGTGCGGCGTAAAATCGGCTTGAAGCGACCGCGAGCCCCAAAACGGCGCCACTTCCGGGTAGGTCCTTCATCAGCGGCGATTTGATGGATGTACAGGTTGTCGCGGCTGACGCCGAAGTTTTCTTCTGCGTTGGCAATCGCCGAGTCCAGCACTTTGTTAATGATCCGCGCGGCTTTTTTAGGGGTGAAGCGCAAGATATTGGAGGCTTCTACCACCGGTTTTCCCCGCACCAGATCCACCACCAGGCGCGCTTTTTGCGCGGAGGTGTCGGCAAATCTCAATTGAGCGCGAATATCCGTTGCCATGGTTTATCTGCCTCCCTTACCCTTGGCGCCAGAGGATTTCTCCGCGACATGACCGCGGAACAGGCGCGTGGGGGCAAATTCGCCCAGGCGATGCCCAACCATGTTCTCAGTGATGTAGATGGGTACATGGCGACGTCCATCATGGACGGCAATGGTGTGCCCTACCATCTGAGGGAAGATCACACTTGCCCGGCTCCACGTGCGAATCACCTTTTTCTCGCCCCGGGTGTTCATCAACTCGATTTTCTTGAGAAGTTTTGGGTCAACGTACGGCCCTTTTTTCAACGATCGTGACATAGTCTCGTCCTTCTTTCTTCCGGTCTAACGCAATTCCAATCGCTAAACCGCGTCTTCTACTTACGACGGCGGACAATGTACTTGTCGGTCTGCTTATTGCGGCGGGTCTTGTAACCGCGGGTGGGTTTACCCCACGGCGATTTGGGACCCGGCATACCGACCGGCTGACGCCCTTCACCACCGCCATGCGGATGGTCGCGCGGGCTCATCGCGGTACCGCGCACCGTCGGGCGAATGCCCATGTGGCGCTTGCGCCCGGCTTTCCCCAACTTGACATTGGAATGATCCAGATTGCCTACCTGCCCAATGGTGGCGTAGCAGGTCTGGCGGACCAGACGCACCTCACCCGAGGGCAGGCGAACCTGTGCGTAATCGCCTTCCTTTGCCAGCAATTGCGCCGCAGCGCCCGCAGCCCGCACCAGTTGACCGCCCCGACCCTCTTTGAGTTCGATGTTGTGAATCATCGTACCCACTGGGATATTGGCAATCGGCAGACTGTTGCCCGGGCGGATTTCCGCATCTTTCCCTGCCAGCACGGTATCACCAACCTTTAAGCCCAGCGGAGCCACAATGTAGCGTTTCTCGCCATCCGCGTACACCAGCAGAGCAATGCGCGCGGTGCGGTTCGGATCGTACTCAATAGCCGCAACACGGGCAGGAATGCCGCGCTTATCGCGTTTGAAGTCCACCAGACGGATGAACTGGCGATTGCCGCCACCCTGATGGCGCACGGTAATGCGCCCAAAGTGGTTGCGCCCGGCGTGCTT
Organism: Anaerolinea thermophila; assembly: GCF_020723905.1. Lineage (GTDB taxonomy): Bacteria > Chloroflexota > Anaerolineae > Anaerolineales > Anaerolineaceae > Anaerolinea > Anaerolinea thermophila_A. The sequence goes on along the minus strand of NZ_DYHZ01000008.1, from coordinate 2,382 downwards.
CTTGCGCACGACGATCAGGGAGCGCTCCGGCTTGGTTTTGGTAATTTCTTCGAATGTGTAACCGGTCATGCCGCGCAGACCGGGGGTTACCGGTTTGTAGACTTTAACAGCCATGGCTACACCCCTTCAAACAACGGAATTGAGTCCTCGGGCGCCAGCGTCACGATGGCTTTCTTGTACCCTTCGCGAGTCACTACCACGCGGCGACCTCGTCCACGACGGCTTTGTTTTGCCGGAACATTGATCAAGTTCACCCGCAGGACTGTCACATTGAAAATTTTCTCAACGGCATCCTTCACCAGCGTGCGGGTTGCATCATCGGCAACTTCAAATACATACTGATGAAGTTTTCCAGCCTGATAGTTGGTTTTCTCCGTAATCAATGGGCGGCGAAGTACATCATAGATCGTGCTCATTCTGTCCTCCTGTTTACCCGAGGTTCGCCGAGATCACATCCAGCGCCGCCAACGGCATAACTACCTTATCGAACACCAGTAAATCGCGGATGTTCAGGTAATTTGCCAGCAGGATTTTGGCGTCCGGCAGGTTGCGGGTAGAGCGAATGACGCCCTCATAGGCTTCCTTTTCCGGAATGAGAACCAGCGCACTGGCATCGCCGACCAGCGTGTTCAACGCCTGCGCCATGTGCCGGGTCTTGGCTTCCGGCAGGGTGAGTTGATCCACCACTACAATGGCGTTTTCAGCCGCTTTGACGGAGAGCGCCGAACGCAACGCGGCGCGGCGCATTTTGCGCGGCATCAACTGGGCATAAGAACGCGGATGGGGCGTGTGCACTTTGGCACCCTTTGCCCAAATCGGCGAACGAGTGGAACCCTGACGGGCACGACCAGTACCCTTTTGTCGCCAGGGCTTACGCCCACCACCCGAGACCTCATTGCGAGTCTTGGTGTCGTGGGTTCCCAGACGCGCATTCGCCATCTGGCGAAGATACGCTTGGTGCATCAGATCAATATAAATCGGGGCTTCAAAGATGCTCTCGGGAAGTTCCACAGAGCTGACTTTCTGCCCTTGCATGTTGACTACATCTACTAACATACCATCGCTCCTACATTCAGGCTAAGGCAGCCAGCTACTGTTTACGCGCCTCTTTGATGACGACCAGGCCGCCTTTGGCGCCCGGCACCGAGCCCTTGACGCCAATCAGGTTGCGTTCGGTATCCACCAGGACCACTTTCAAGCCCTGCGCGGTCACGCGGTCATTGCCCATATGACCCGGTCCCCGCGATCCTTTATACACACGCCCCGGTGTCGTGCCCGAGCTTCGCGAACCGGGAGCGCGATGGCGATCTGACTGACCGTGAGTCTTTGGACCACCCCGAAAATGGTAGCGTTTCACGCCACCCTGGAAGCCCTTACCTTTGCTGGTGCCGACCACGTCCACGCGCTCGCCCACAGCAAAGCACTCCACAGTCACTTTATCGCCTTCTTTGACTTCTGGATTTTTGACCCGAAATTCACGCAAAAAGCGCAACGGCGGAAGGTTGTTGCGTTTCAGGTGGCCTAATTCGCCGCCTGTGAGGCGCTTGGGTTTCACCTCTTCAAACCCCAGCTGGACGGCTGAATAACCGTCGTTTTCCGGCGTACGTACCTGGGTAACGTAACAAGGCCCAGCCTCGATGACGGTGACCGGAATAGCCACACCGTTCTCATCGAAAATCTGGGTCATACCGATTTTCTTTCCAATCAGCCCTTTCAACATATCTCTGTTGTCTCCTTGCTTCAAAGTGTCGGGACTGTCAGCCTGGGCTCGGCTGCATCATCCCCGTCCGTAGCGCAGTCAGTTCGTGGAGGGCATCGCTCGGGTCTCTTTTCACGCGCCCAGCGCACCAACTCTTGCACTACCTGTTCGGGCTTTGCGCCCAAAACCGCTCTATTTTACCAGAGCGTCTTTATCCTGTCCAGAGTAAATCCTGTTTTCACACACAGCCAGTTTGCACAGAGGAAACCTCCGTGCAAACTGGCATCATCGTCCATAAAACCTGGTTAGATCTTAATCTCGATATCTACGCCCGCAGGCAGATTGAGCCGCATCAGCATATCAATCGTCTTGGCATCCGGATCAATCACGTCAATCAGACGATTGTGCGTGCGAATCTCAAAGTGCTCGTGAGAATCTTTATCGATGAAGGTCGAGCGGCGCACCGTGTAGCGCTCAATCTTGGTGGGCAGAGGAACCGGACCAACCACCCGCGCACCACTGCGTTCTGCAGTTTCCACGATGCGTTTCGCCGATTGATCCAGTACGCGATGATCAAATGCCTTAAGGCGGATACGAATACGTTGCTTGGCCATTTCTCACCTTTTCTTACTCGAGGATCTTGGTGATGACGCCCGCGCCGACCGTCAGACCGCCTTCGCGGA
>NZ_DYHZ01000001.1:578483-648732 GCF_020723905.1 Anaerolinea thermophila | reverse complement strand
GGCAGCGTTCGCCCAGTTCCCGCCAGGCGCTCACTTCCACCCAGACGGTTTCGTCTTTGCGGGTGGAGACTGCTACCGGGAAGGTGCATACGAACACACCCTCCTGCGTGTAACGCACTTCCGGGTCTTTGCCCAGGTTGCCAATCAGTTGGAGTTCTAACATAAGGTTTCTCCTTTTTGAAATTGATTTTGAAATCAGGTGCAGGAAGAGGGATTCGAACCCCCAACCGGCGGCTCATGACGCCGCTGCGCTCCCCTTGCGCCATTCCTGCGATTGATTTTGCGCGTGGTTTCGAATTCGCACCCCTCGCTCAACCTGCTGACTACACCGGTTGCCCGTGCCGTCCTGCCGCCCCTACCCGTCTTTCCGGGATGCCACCTGCCTGTTTCCTGACGCCAGCGTGTCTTACGCCTTGCGCCCGGGCGCTCAACACCTGGGGACGCGCCAGGTTTCCCCTGTCCGCTGGAGGCCAACGACCCAATGACAGGTTCGGCAAGTCCAGCCGGGTGGGAGTTGCACCCACCACGGAGGGCGGGACAGCGCCCCCGCCTCTGCGCGGCTGGAAAGGAGGTGAGAAAGGAGGATTTACCATGTCGTCGAATTGGTAAGCTGCTGTGCCGGTCTCTCCCGGCTGTCACGTCCCATCCACACCTTTGCCGACGTTAGCATGGCAAAAACCAGATTCAGGCGGGCAGGAATCGAACCTGCCACTACGCGCCAACCGCCTGAACGAGCCAACACCGCTAAACAAACACCCTGCCGGGTTTGGCAGGGTGTCCGTTCTCTCGTGATACAATAATCAGCGAGGTGAGCAGATATGCCCTGCTTGCCTCACCGTGAGCGTGCCACCAACACGGCTCACGGAACGCCCCGGTCGGGCGCACAACGCCCTCCACCGGGGCGTTGTGTTTGAGGCATGTCGGTTTGGGAAGGTGCTAAGCAAAGCATAGCACAAGTATTACCTGTTGTCAATACTTGTAATACTTATTCGCGAAATAAAACCACTCTATTTTGAGTGGTTTTTCATAGATTTCTATTTAGCTATTCCATAAGGAAGTCCGTTCTTACCAAATACTCTCTTTCCTTGAGACCATCTTGATGATTGATAGACAAAAGCACAATAAGCTACATCTGCCTCATTTAGTAAAATTTTTGTTCCCCCTCTAACAGTTTTTCTGCCAATTTCCTTGATGAAACCAGATTTGTACCACCTGTAAACAGTAGGCACATTCACATTATATTTTCCCGCAGCCTCCGATAGCCCAATGCCTTTACCATTCAAATGAGCATATTGTTTCCACTCCGGCAAATCCTCTTTGCGGAGACCCTTTTCCTGGATTGCTTCACCTCTGACTTCTTCTTCGCTGACAACCATTTCTCCCGCTACCACTCCCGCCCTGATTTTACCTTTCTCAATCAGTTGGCGCAAATGGGCTTCGTCCAGCCCGTATTTGCGGGCGGCTTCGGAAAGTGGTATAAATACAGGTAAGGCAACCATAATCAATCCTCAGGTATTACAGGCACGGCAAGGGTATGAACGAGATTACCGTTGAAATAAAACTCGAACTGGTAATTTCCCGCGGCAGGGACATCAATGTCAAAGTGAAAAGTATTGGCGGCGGTGTGAGTAAAAGGGTCGAAAATGGTGCGAACGCGGTTAGTCTCAGCCACAATGCGCCGGTCTCCTTCGCTTCCAGTGACGGCAGTTACCTCTACAGAGAAATCCCCCTCGCTCTCTCCCTCGTCAGCCTCCCAGCCGCAGACAATATCGAACCGAATTCTGGCGGGGAAATTTCTGGCACTGAAGTAATCGAAAATTCCAATAGCTGAATGCCGCTTCCGCCAGTGGTCGTATATCCCATAATCGCAAACAATGACGTATTTCGGTCGAATCATCCTGAACCTTGACAATTCTTCATGAGGTATTCCCGACACGGGGCGCAACGACCCTTCCTGCAGGCCAGGGTCACCGGTCGGCGGGTTAGCCACCGGTCTATCTGCGCGCTCACTCACCGGGTAGGCGAGCGTGGATCCTGGACAGGTCACGCCCCGTGTCGGGGGTATCTCCCCGTCTGAGTCGGAGACTGGAGAGGGAAAGGCAAGAAGCAAGAATGTTTATGACATTCTCACTCCCCTGTGACAGGGCTTGTGCGAAGAAGGGATCGTGTCCACCTCTTGCACTCGCTCACCCATCCCTTTCCATCTCCGACTGCATTTTTGTCTGGTAAAGTACACAAAACGCACCCAGGGATCCATCGGGTGCGTTCAGGGGGACAGACAGGGATGGAATCCCTGTAGAAGTGCCCTCGGCAGAACTCGAATCTGCAGCCTTTTGCTCCGCAAGCAAACGCTCTGTCCAATTGAGCTACGAGGGCAAGCAAGGGAATATTATACCTGAGTCAGGATGTACGTCAAGGGCGATTTTTTTATTTTCATTTTTCACTATTTCTTCTTCTCATCCAATCGAGCGTATAATCAAACTAATCTTACGCAGGCAAACTTCTGCAAGATAGAGGTGGTGAGAGGATGTCCATTTTTGATCAAATCCGCAAGCCCACTCTGTTGCTGGATGAGGAAATTGTCCGCAGGAATATTCGCACCATGGCGAAAAAAGCCGCCGCGAACGGCGTACATTTTCGCCCGCATTTCAAAACCCACCAGTCCTGCCAGATTGGCGAGTGGTTTCGGGCGGAAGGGGTGCAAGCCATTACCGTTTCCTCAGTGGATATGGCAAAGTATTTTGCCGACTGCGGCTGGGAAGATATCACCCTGGCGTTCCCCGTCAACCTGCGTCAACTGGACGAGATTGCCGAACTGGCAGGGCGCATTCGCCTTGGCGTGCTGGTGGAGTCGGTAGAGGTGGTTCATGCTCTGGGGCAGCGCGTGTCTGCTCCCCTTTCGGTCTGGATCAAGGTGGATGTCGGCGCCCGCCGCACGGGCATCCTCTGGGATGATGTGGAGACCGCAAGCGCGCTGGTCAAAGCCTGTCGGGCGTATCCTTCTCTGCACCTGAAAGGTTTGCTTACCCATGCAGGACAGACCTATCAAGCCGCCTACCCGGTAGAGGTGGAAGAGATTTATCGTCAGAGCCTCTCAAAACTGCAGTCCCTGAGGCATGTGCTTCAGGAGCAGGGATGGGCACAATCTTTGCTTCTATCGGTTGGAGATACCCCTGCCTGCTCCATCGTGCAGGATTTCCGTCCCGCCGATGAGGTGCGTCCGGGCAATTTCGTCTTCTACGATGTCCAGCAGTGGATGTTAGGCGCCTGCACCTGGGAGCAGATTGCCGTAGCGCTTGTCTGTCCGGTGGTATCCCTGCATCCGCGCCGTGGCGAGGCGGTGATTTACGGTGGGGCGATCCATCTTTCCAAAGAGTTCCTGCTCTCCAGAGGACAGCGCTTTTATGGTTTAATCTCTCTCCCCAAAGATGGGCGCTGGGGCGAGCCGCTCCCCGGAGCCTATGTTGCCCGTCTCTCTCAGGAACACGGCATTTTGCGCCTGTTCCCGCATCAACTGGAGCAATTACGGGTTGGCGATCTGGTGTGTGTGTTGCCCGTACATTCCTGTCTTACTGCTCAAGCCATGGGACGTTATCTGACGCTGGATGGCGTATGGATTGAGATGATGCCTCACCCTTAGGATGGATTCCCCTTATGGAATGGATGCCTGTTTTCCTCTGGTGGTTCTTTTCAACCCTTTTTGGTCTGGCGGTTTTCCCGCTGACCTTTGAGTTCTTTCATACTCTCCCTGAACGCGGCGCGGCGCTGGCGCGTGCCATGGGGCTTCTTCTGGTCACGTATCTGTTCTGGCTGGGATCCTCGCTCCAACTGCTGCAGAACACCTCCGGCGCCGTTTTGCTCTGCATGGCGCTGATAGCAGCCTGGGGATGGGGCAGGGTGTTGGGCAATCCTCACCGTCGTCAATCTCTGCTGGAGTTCTGGCACAAGCGCTGGCGCACCATCCTTGCGGGCGAAGTGCTCTTCCTGCTGGCTTTTGTGGGATGGAGCGTGGTGAGGGCGTTTGCCATCGGCAAGATCATGCGCTTTGGTGGGGAAAAGTTCATGGAGATTGCCTTTCTGAACGGCGTACTGAACAGCGTGACTTTTCCCCCGCTTGACCCCTGGCTTTCTGATTTTGCCATCTCGTATTACTACCTGGGCTATATCATTGCGGGCGCGCTGGTTAAACTGAGCGGCGTCCTTTCGGCGGTGGGTTTTGATGTCTTTGACGCTTTGCTGTTTGCACTCACTCTGCAGGGCGCGTATGGGGTGGTGTACAACCTGGTCAGCCTCTCGAAGGCAAATTTCCGTGCGGCGGCAACGGCTGGCGTGCTGGGTGCCATTTTCGTAGCGGGGATGGGTAACCTCGAGGGGTTGCTCGAATCGCTCTATGCGCGCGGGTGGCTGCCTCAATCCTTTGCCAGGTGGCTGAACCTGCCCGATTTTCCCTTTAACTCGACCCCCACGGGCAGTTTCATGCCATCAGGCGGGGGATGGTGGTGGTGGCGCGCTTCGCGCGTGCTGACCGATCTGGATTTGAGCGGCAACGCCATTAATCTCAATCCCATTACCGAGTTCCCCTTCTTCAGTTTTCTGCTGGGCGATAATCACCCGCACAAAATGGCACTGCCATTTGTTCTGCTGGCGGTGCTGATTGCCCTGCACTTCTACCGCCTTGCCCGCGAAAACCGCATTCCCACCTGGATGGAGCAGGGGCTGGCGGGGGTGATGCTGGGCAGTCTGGCGTTCCTGAACACCTGGGACTTCCCGATTTACCTGGCTCTGTTTTTGCTGGCATGGCTGGCGGGGCGCTGGTCGGCTCAGGGCAGATTGACCCGTGAACACGGGCTGGAAACGCTGCGCTTTGGGGTGCTTTTTGTGCTATCGGCGTTGATTTTCTACCTGCCCTTCTGGGCGGGCTTTGCCTCGCAGGCGGGGGGCATCCTTCCACAAATCTTCCCGCCCACCCGCCTTTCGCAGTACAGTGTCATGTTCGGACACTTTCTGCTGGTTTTGCTCATTTTTGCCCTGGGGGTGCTGACGCTGGCGCAGCGCGAGTTCGGCGGCGTCTGGCAAATATTCCTGCGCCACTGGCTGGGCTGGATGGTGGGCATTTCCGTTGCCTATCTGGCGCTTTTAGGTCTGGCGGCGCTGGTTTTGCAGTTAAACACTGCCCGCGGCGGTGAATGGAGCGCCTTTCTGCATCCTTATCTGGCGTCTCAATCGCTGGGACAAACCCTCTTGCTGGTTTTGTCCTATCGTCTGAGCAACCCGTGGCTGTTCCTGGTGCTGACTTTCCTGCTGGGCTTGGTCACCACGGGCTTGATGTGCCTGCGTCCGCACCGCACAGAGGAAGGGGAAGAGACATCCGTTCCCGATTCAGCGTTGCCCTTTGTGCTGGTGATGATTTTACTGGGCGTGGCGCTCACCTTCTCGGTGGAATTTCTTTACCTTAAAGACGGCTTTGGCGTGCGCATGAATACCGTCTTTAAGTTTTATTTTCAGGGCTGGGTACTGATGGCGCTTTCCAGCGCTTATGCCCTGTGGTGGATGGTGAACCGCCTGCCGTTTGCCCGGGTTATACGGGCGCTGGCGCTGGGCGGGGTGACGCTGGCTCTGCTGGGTGGAATGGTGTATCCTGTTCTGGCAACCATTTCCCGCACCAATGCCTTCCAGTCCACCCCTACGCTGGATGCCGCCAGCGAGTTCCGCGCTGAAAACCCCGAAGACTGGGAGATTGTTCAGTGGTTGAACCAGTATGGCAAAGTGGATGGGAAAGTGCCCATCCTGCTGGAGGCGCCTGGAAAGTCTTACACCTACGAAGGGCGCATCAGTGCGTTTACGGGTTATCCTGCCGTGCTGGGCTGGGCAATCCATGAGATGCAGTGGCGGGGTAACTACAATGAACAGGGCAAACGCGAACCAGACATCGAAACCATCTATACCACCGGCGATGCCGCGCTGGCGCTGGAATTGCTCCACAAATGGCGGGTGGATTATGTCATTCTGACCAACACCGAGCGCGCTTACATCCGCGACCTGTGCGCTCAGCCGGAGCGGGCGTGTAACCTCTCGCAGGCGGAATTGAAATTTGAACAAGTCCTGATGCCTGTTTTCCGCACCACTACCGGTACGGTGTACCGCGTTCCACCGCGCCTGCCCTGAAGAATCAATGAGGACTGAAAACATACAAATTCGCAACAATTTTTACCGACGGCTTGTCGCTCAAATGCCTGTGCTATAATCTTGCCGAGAGGATGATGAATTTATGAGCAAAATTTGTGTGATTGGAACGGGATACGTTGGGCTGGTCACCGGAGCCTGCTTTGCCGATCTGGGAAATACCGTGACGTGTCTGGATGTGGATGCCTCGCGCATCGAACGTCTCAAACAGGGCATCATGCCCATTTACGAGCCAGGGCTGGAGCAGATTGTCCAGCAGAATGTACGCCATGGACGACTGCATTTCACCACCTCTTACCCGGAAGCCCTCAAGGATGCCGAATTTGCCTTCATCGCAGTAGGCACACCCTCGGGAGTGGATGGCGAAGCCGATTTGCAGTATGTGCGTCAGGCGGCAGAAGCCATTGCCGATATTGTGGATCATCCCATTGTGGTGGTGAACAAGTCCACCGTGCCGGTTGGTACCGGTGACTGGGTGGCAGAGGTGATCAACCGCCGCCGGGCGGGTAAACCGCTGGATTTCAGCGTGGTCAGCAACCCGGAATTTTTGCGTGAAGGCTCTGCCATTAATGATTTTATGATGCCTGACCGCGTGGTGCTGGGCTCGCTGGATCGGAACGCAGCAGAGAAAGTGGCGCAGTTGTATCAGAGTTTGCGCTGTCCCATCATGATCACCGACCTGCGTACGGCTGAGATGATCAAGTACGCCTCGAACGCTTTCCTTGCCACGCGTATTTCCTTCATTAATGAGATTGCGAATATCTGCGAGGAACTGGGTGCCGACGTGCGCGAAGTCGCGCGCGGCATGGGGCTGGATAAGCGCATTGGACCGGCATTTCTGGATGCCGGCCTGGGCTGGGGTGGCAGTTGTTTCCCCAAAGATGTGAAGGCGCTGGCGCACATGGCTGTTCTGCACGGCACCCACCCGCAACTGCTTCAGGCGGTGATGGAAATCAACCGCAATCAGCGCCGCCGTGTGGTGGTCAAACTGCGCAAAGCCCTCGGATCGCTGGATCAGAAGGTCATCGGGGTGCTGGGGCTTTCCTTTAAGCCCAACACTGATGATATCCGCGAAGCCCCTGCTCTGGAAGTGATTCACCTGCTGGAAAACGAAGGCGCGCTGGTCAAAGCCTACGACCCTCAGGCTATGGACAATGCCCGCAGTGTTCTCCCGCGGGTGCAACTGGTGGATACCCCCTATCAGGTTGCCGAAGGGGCAGATGCGCTGGTGCTGGCAACCGAATGGAACGAATTCAAACAACTGGATTTTGACCAGATTTACCATTCCATGCGCCAGCCCATCATCATGGACGCTCGCAACCTGTGGGACCCCGACAAATTGCGCTCTCTTGGCTTTACCTACTTTGGCATTGGGCGCGGAAATTCTATCCATCCCAAGGGATAATCTTTGAGCGGTAATGCAATCAAAGACCTGCATGCAGAAGGCAGGTCTTTTTCTTACGGTGATACAGACAGTTTTGCGGAAATGTGCAGGATTCTTACCCGGCGGGAGAGAGTTTATTGTACAATCGTTAAAAGACTTATGCAGAGAGGGTCAGATGACTGAGATTCGCACCGCACAGGCAGGGGATATTTGTGTTCTCCTGATGCCGGAGCCGGAAGAACTTCCTCCCCTTCGACAGATGCAGGAAGAATTAATGCGCACCTTTGGCGGCTGGATTGCTGCCGAGGTGCATGTGACCTGTCAGCGTTTTGAACCGCCTTTCGATCGCAAGATTCACGAGGTGGTGCTGAACCTGCGCACGGCGCTGGCGCGTTTTCCTGCTTTCCCGGTCATTGCCAGTGGGCTCACCCAGTTCCATGCGCCCTTCTGGCAAAGTTACGTCCTGCGCTGGCAGGTGGAGTACACCCCAGAGTTTAAAGCCTTCATCCTTGCGCTGGATGGACTGCTTGAACAGACGGGTATCATCCCACACTATCCGCACAACACGCCGTTTACGTGTAGTGCCCTGGATCTCATCACGCCGGTACAACTGGAATTTGCTCCTCGCTTTAACTATCCACTGCACCTTTTCACCGCCCGACGGGTCGTTTTCAGCCGGGTGATGGGGTTAAATGATTTCGAGACCCTTGGTTTTGCACAGTTGAGTCAATAATATGGATAACGAGTTGTCTTTTTCTCCCAGAGGCTTTGCCTCTCTGATGGCGTTTCCCTTCCAGAACCGTGAAACCCTGCCCCGTTTTCTCTTTCTGGGCGGTTTTTTCACCCTCGGTTGGGTGTTCCCGCTTCTCCCATGCCTGATGGGGGCGGGGTATCTCGTGGAGGTCCTGCGGCTGGCGACGCAGGGTGGTAAACCCGCGCTTCCGCCCTGGGAAAACTGGGGGCGGTTGCTGGTCAATGGCTTGAAAGCCCTCGGCGCCGGATTGATTTTCCTGCTTCCCGCGTTCATTTTGATTCTGAAAGCATGGGCGCTGTATTTCGCTCTTGTATTTTCTGTGGTAGGGATCGGGGGAAGAGGAGAGGACGCGCTGGCTTTCTTCCTGATGATGTTTGCCATGACGGTGCTTTTTGTGTTTCAGGGGTTGGGGTTTTTGCTCTATCTGGCAGGGGGAACGCTTTTACAACCTGCTCTCACTCACATGGCAGTGCGCGATACCTTCTCTGCGCTTTTTGATTTCAAAGGGTGGTGGCGGGTGTTCAAAGCCAGCAAGGGCGCTTTCATCGTTATCTTCCTGCTGGGTTTGATGCTTTTGTACCTGTTGCAACTCGGGCTGGCGGTGATCTTTCCCCTGTGGATTTTCCTCCTGTTTTTGCTCCCCGCACTGACTTCTTTTGGGGTTGCTTACATCCTCACCATTCTGGCGTGGCTGAACGGCACGGCTTATGCCGAAAGTCTCAGCGCGTCTGGAGACCCCTCTTAGAGGATCCATTCATTCATGAAAACGATCCTGTCTGTTCTTGAAGATTTCTTCCAGAATGACGACTGGCACTATGTGCATCTGGAAAACACCACCATTCTGAACACAGCGTTTCAGGGTCAAAACGGGCGTTATGAATGCTTTGCTCAGGCACGTGAACTCCAGCATCAGTGTGTGTTTTATTCGGTATCTCCCCTCAAGGTGCCCCCGGAAAAACGCCAGGAAGTGATGGAATTCATCACCCGCGCCAATTACGGCATGGTGGTGGGTAATTTTGAAATGGATCTGTCAGACGGCGAGGTGCGCTATAAAACCAGTCTGGATGTGGAAGATGTAGAATTTACCCCCGTGATGGTGCGCAATCTCGTCTATCCCAACCTGTTGATTATGGATCGCTATTTCCCCGGAATCATGCGAGTGGTGTATGGAGGACTCACTGCAGAAGAAGCCATTCAAGAAGTCGAACGATAGCATGAATCGCATCTATCACATCATCAACAGCCGCGCGGCGTATCAGGCGGCGCTGGGTTTGGGCAGGGCTTTGCCGCCGGTGGTGGGGTATGCGCTGGCAGATCTGATTTCCGGGCTGATGAGTCGTATGCCGCATCTGGCGCCGGTGCGCGCTGTGCGCCTGAATCAGTGGATTGCCCATGACCGACAGCCCGATGCGCGCGAACTGGATCATCTGACGCGCGAAACCCTGCGGAGTGCCGCCCGTGCCGTGTATGACTTTGCCCACTGGAAAGACCATCCGCAGGTGCTGAAAAAGCGGGTGCAGGTGGAAGAGAGTTTCCTGAAAGTGGCTGAAAAAGCCCGCAACCGCGAGCACGGGGTCATTCTGGCGTTGCCCCACATGACCAACCCGGATTTGCTGGGCTGGGTTTCGGCGCCGTTGTTTGGACGGCTGACTGCCATCGCACCCAACCGCCTGCTGGAGGGTTATCAGGTTCAGAATCAACTCCGCCGTCAGGTGGGCATTGAGGTGATTCCAGGTTCGCTGGAAGCCGTGCGTACAGCCCTGACCCGTCTGCGGGATGGTGAGGCGGTGGTTTTTGGGGTCGACCGTCCCTTTGCCGACAGCGCCTTCCGTCCACGCTTCTTTGGCATCCCGGCGGCATTGCCGGTGGCACATGTGCGCGTGGCTTTGAAACTGGATTTGCCCATTTACGTGGTTGGTGCGGCGTTGAAGGACAATCAGCGCATTTCGCTTTGGGCAAGTGAACTGACCCTCCAGCGCTTCCCTGATCCGCAGGAAGAAATTCTGGCAAATGCCGAGGCAGTGCTCGAAGTGGTTATGGGCAATATCCGCCAGTTTCCGGTACAATGGAATATGACCTTCCCGGTCTGGCCCGACTGGATGGATCAGGTGCCATAACTCACAACGAAGGGATGAACTGACATGGAAAATCACATTAAAAATCATGTGCGTGTCAATGAAACAATTTTGCGCCCGCTGGAGAAGAAAGCCCTGGAATGGCTGGCGGCTCACATGCCTGCTTGGGTGAACCCCGACCACCTCACCGCGCTGGGTATTTTTGCCTCACTGTTGATTTGCATCAGCCTGATTCTGACCAACTTCAGTCCGGCATTTCTCTGGCTGGCAAACCTGGGGGTCCTGCTCAACTGGTTTGGCGACAGTTTGGACGGTACGCTGGCGCGATATCGTAAAATTGAACGCTCGAACTACGGGTATTACATTGACCACGCCGTGGACGCGGTCTCGGAAGCGCTGGTGTTCATGGGGCTGGGGCTTTCGCCGTATGTGCGCGTGGAATTCGCCATGCTGGCGCTGATTACTTACCTGATGATGTCCATTCAGGTGTTTCTGTACAGTCAGGTGAAGGGGGTTTTCCAGATTTCCTTCCTGCGCCTGGGACCGACGGAAGTGCGCGGCATCATGATTCTTTCGAACATCTTTGTCTTCTACGTGGGCAACCCTACCTTCTCCAGTCTGCTGGGATCGTTTACGCTGTATGATCTGGTGGCGTTGTTCATCGCTCTGTTGCTGTTCAGCGCTTTTATCATTGTCACCATCATCCATGCCCGTGAACTGGCGGCGTATGATGAGAATATTCTGCGCCAGCGCGCCGAGCGCGAAGCCCGCAAAGCGGAACGTGCCGCCCGCAAAGCGGAACGCGCCGCTACCCGCCGTTCCCGTCGTGCCAAACCTCAGCGCTTCGTCATTCCGGTGAAGTTTCATCTGCCGGGCAAAGGATAAAACGGAAACCGGGGCGCCCGAGACGTATCTGTGATCCTGGATGGTGAATATCAAACACACCCCCGAAACTGGGGGGTGTGTGCTTTTGGTTGTCGGGCGAGGTCAATTCATCCGCACTGGTTCTAACTGGCTTTGAATGGTGCAAAGCCGGTAGTACAGCCCGCGCCGCGAGAACAACTGTTCATGAGAGCCTTCTTCGACGATGTGTCGTCCTTCCAGCACCACAATCTTATCGGCGTTACGGATGGTGGAGAGCCGGTGGGCGATGATCAGGGTAGTGCGTCCCCGCATCAATCGTTCCAGGGCTTGCTGGATGAGCAGTTCGGTCTCCGTATCCACTGCCGAGGTGGCTTCATCCAGAATCAGGATAGGGGCATCTTTCAGTACCGCGCGGGCAATGGAAAGGCGCTGTTTCTGCCCCCCGGAGAGTTTCACCCCGCGCTCGCCAATGAGTGTATCGTAGCCGTTGGGCAGGTCCATGATGAAACGGTGCGCGTTGGCAACTTTTGCCGCTTCAATCATTTGCTCTTCGCTGGCGTCGGGATGACCAAAGAGCAGGTTCTCCCGCACGGTGCCATGGAACAGGAAGACATCCTGCAGGACAATGCTCACCTGCCTGCGCAGAGACTCCAGTGAAAGGTCGCGCACATCGTAACCGTCCAGTTTAAGCGAACCGCTGGTTACGTCGTAGAAGCGGGGGATTAAACTCGCCAGCGTGGATTTGCCCACACCGGTAGGACCCACCAGCGCCACCACCTGCTCAGGCAGAATCTCAAGGTTGATGTTTTCCAGCACCGGCTCGCCGGGGATGTACTCAAAGGACACATTCTCAAAGCGGATGTGTCCCTTTGCCCGACCGGAAAGCACAACGGGGTGCGGGCGCTTTTCCAGTTCGGGTTGTTCTTCCAGCAGGTCTGCGACCCGTTCGGCGCCTGCCAGGGCGTTCTGGATGGCTTCCCATGCGCCGCTCAGGTTGCGTACCGGCTGGTAAAACATTTCCAGATACAGGAAGAATGCCACCAGATCAGCCACCGGCAGGGTTTGCTGAAACGCCAGGCGTCCTCCGAAATAGATCACCACCAGCGTGCCCAGCGAAGAGGCAAAGTCAATGAAGGGCTGAAAGATTGCCATCAGTCGCAGGGCTTTGAGGTTGGCTTTTTTGTAATTGTCCACCCCATTGCCCACCCGCAGGTACTGCTCTTCTTCCTGCGTAAAGGCTTTGATTTCGCGAATGCCGGAGAGATTATCGTTGAGGATGGCATTTAACTCTCCCAGCACCTTCTGGCGTTCCACAAAACGGGGACGCACATAGCGCGCGTACAGCCGCAGGGATAGCACCACCAGCGGAATGGGGACAAGGCTGAGCAGTGCCAGAATCCAGTTCAGATGGAACAGCACTGCGCTGATGGCGATGAGCGTAATCACGTTCACCAGCACATCTGGCACGGCGTGGGCAATTAACTGCTCGAACAGGTCGGTGTCGTTGATCACCCGCGACATCAATTGACCGGTTTGCTTGTCCTCATAAAAGCGCAAACTCAGCCGCTGCAGGTGGTCGTAAACGTACTTGCGCAGGTCTGCCACCACCCCCCAGCCGGCAATGTGCGCCATGTAACTGCGCAGGTACTGGAATACACCGCGCATCAGGTACACTGCGATCACCGCCAGAGTGAGCATGGTGATGGCGTGGAGTGTCTGGGGGCTGTCCATCCCGGCAGTGACGGTGTTGATCAGTGAGCGCACTGCCCAGGGGATGAACAGTTGAATACCAACCAGCGCCAGCATGCTCACCACTGTGATGAGCAGTTCTTTCCAGTAATGTTGAGCAAAGCGAGAGACTAACTGCAGTGGTTTCATCGAAGTACCTCTCATTCGGTGGGGAAGGGTAAACCAATGCCGGTATCCAGGTGATACATTTCATCGCGGTGACAGTCCGAAGAACGCACGTTATCCACGTGGCTCTGGTGGTCGGCGTGCGCCTCGGTGATGCGGTCTTGCTGAGCGAGGATTTTACGCTTGGCGATGATATCCAGCCGGTTGGAGCGGTACAACTGCAGCAGTGCGTGGGCGGCTTCCAGCCGGGTGGCGCGTTCGTTGGACTTCAGCAAAGGAATGAGCGCGTCCACTGCCCGCGGATCGCCGATGTTGCCCAGCGCCAGAGCGGCGGCTTGCCGTACGGCATCGCTGTTGGCGTTGAGCAAGTCCAGCAGTGGCGGGACGGCGCGCGCATCGCCAATTTTGCCCAGTGCCTGGGCGGCGTAACCGGTCAGTAAAGGGTTTTCCAGCGCATTGATGAGCGGATAGACGGCGCGCGTATCGCCTATATCCCCCAGAATGCGGGCCGCAAATTCGTTGACGGGCGGAGGCGACATCTGGAGCGCCTGAATCAGCGGCAGGACAGCGGCAGACCCCATCCGGGTAAGCACCCAGGCAACCCGTTCCTGCACATAGGGGTCGGCATCGCCCAGAGCGGGGATAATGGCAAGCACCCCGTTCAACCCGATTTCTACCAGCGCCTGCATGGCAATCTGGGCAAAGTCTTCTTCATGGCTCTTGAGGATTCCCAGTAACGGGGGAACGGCGCGCGCGTCTTTTGTGCGTCCGAGAGCGCGGATGACCCGGCGGCGCACTTCGCGGTCGCGGTCGCGCAGGGCTTGTAAAAGCACCTCAACGACTTGCGGCGTGCCTGCCTGTTCCAGCGCTTCGGCGGCGGCGCGGCGGACTTCAGCGTCCACATCGTGCAGACTCTGCAGGAAGATTTCTACACCCTGCGGTATACCCAGTTTGCCCAGCACGCGGATGGCACCCGTTCGTACATCCCGATCCCGGTCTTTTGCCACGTGCAAAAGCGCGGGAGCGGCAGTTTCTCCCATCTGGAAAAGGCGCTCCCAGTTTTGCAGGGCAATCCATTCCAGCACCTGCTCGGTGGGGGTGGTGGGATGCCAGCCTAAGGTGTTCAGGGCTTCGGCGGCGGTTTTGCGCACGACTGAGGAGTCATCTTCCAGCGCCGCAATCAACGGGCGAATGGCACGCCCCTCGCCGATTTTTCCCAGCGCTCCGGCGGCAAACTGCCGTACCTCGGGTACAGGATCGCGAAGGCACAGCACCAGATTCTCCACGGGCAGGCCCCGGGAGGCGGCGTCCAGGCGGGGAGCGATGTTTCCCAGCGCCCATGCCGCGGCGCGCCGGACGACGAAGGCGCTATCGCGCAGGGCGCCGATGAGCGGATCCACCGCCAGACGCAGATAAGCAGGCTCATTCAGTCCGACCCCCAGTCTGCCCAGTGCCCGCGCCGCCCCTTCGCGCACCCGTTCCTGAGGCGCGCGTAATGCCCCAATGAGCGGCAGAATGGCAGGTTGCCCCACCGCACTGAGCGCGCCTATCACTGCCTGAAAAACCGAGGAATCCACTTCTTCCAGCGCGGCAAGCAGGGCAGGGATGATTTTCTCTCGCACTTCTGCGGGCAGTTCTTCCATGATCTCTGCCAGCGCCTGCGCCGCCTTACGGCGCACAGTGGGGTCATCGCGGTATTTCAGCGCGTTCAGCAAACCTTTGACATCGCGGCGGGCTTTCAGGGCGTCGACATTGGGGGGACCAAAAAGGGGCATATCTGTATTAAAGCATGGTTGATGAGGGCTGTCAAACCAGCCGCGGACGGATTCAAGGCGTTTGAAATTCATTTGGAATGGATGTTTTTCCGGTATCTTTATGTATAATTTAAAAACCATCCTGAAATATCTGGGGGAGGGTGATGCCGGAACCTGTCGATTTCGAGAAAAAGTTGCTGGAAACGCTCGGTGAAGCGGTTATTGTCACCGACCGGGACTGGCGTATTACCCTCTGGAACCGCGCGGCAGAGGCTTTGTACGGATGGACTTCCGCAGAGGTTTTGAATAAACCGGTCAGTCAGTTCCTCCGCACCCAGTACGAAGACCCAAATGAAACCTCTCAGACGGCTTTTCAAACCCTGCTCCGCAGGAAAATCTGGCGGGGGATTGTACGTCAGTTTGACCGTCAGGGAAAACCGGTCTGGATCGCCTCCACGGTTGCCCTGCTGGAAAACGAACAGGGCGAAATGATCGGAATGATTGCCGTCAATCGGGATATTACCGAGAGCAAGCGTACTGGCGAAAAACTCACCCGGCTGGAACAGTTGAACCACATGATTCTCAAGGGCAACACCCTGGACGAGTTGTTCTACCTGTATGCCCAGGGGGTTGCCAATCTCTTGCCCTGCACCCGGGTTGTGTTATGGAAATTCCTGGATCAGTCCCGATATGCGGTGGTCTGGCAATACCATCCTGCAGGTGACCGCTGGGTACAGGGTGGGGAGCATTCTCTGCAGGGCAGCCTGCTGGCGGCTTTACGTGCTGTGTCTCAACCGTACTGCATTCAAGACCTTTCTCAGGGAAACTACGCGCTGGATGGCGAATCGCTGTGCGCAGAGGATCGTTCCCTCCTGCTTTTGCCGATTCGCCCGGGAATGGATGTGCGCTTTGCCGTTGGGCTGGTGCATTCCCAACCCGGTATGTACCAGGAAAATGATTTGAACTTTTTGCTTCCCAGCGCGGATATGCTCAGTATGGCGCTTCGCCAGCGTGAATTGATGGATGAACTCCGCCGGCAAGTCGAAGAAAACCGCCGCCTGTATGAAAAAACCCGCAACAATGAAGCCAATCTTTTCCGCCTTTCCAGAGCGTTGATGAACGTTCAGGAAGAGGAAAAAAAGCGTCTGGCTCGAGATTTTCATGACCAGTTAGGGCAAGCCATTACGGCTCTGTACTTAAACCTGACGCGTGTTGCCGCTGCTGTAAAAACGGCCTTCCCCGATCTGGGGCAAAACCTGGATGAGAGTTTGAATCTGGCTTCTTCCATCCTTAATCAGGTGCGTTCGCTTTCTCTGCAGTTGCATCCCAAAATGCTGGAGGATCTGGGATTCGTCACCGCTTTGCGCTGGCTGGCGAATAACATGGCGAACTCGGTGGCACTGCCCCTGACCCTCTCTACCCCCGAATCGTACCTGCCCATGCCCCGCGAGGTGGAACTGGCGTTTTACCGCGTGGCGCAGGAAGCCCTCAGCAATGTCCTGCGTCATGCGCAGGCAACCCATTGCTGGTTTACTTTTGAACAAACTTCCACCTGTTCCCGGCTGGAAATCCGCGATGATGGGCGCGGCTTTGATTTACAGCAAGCCCGTCTCGCCACATTTGGCAAATCGCTGGGGTTAAACAACCTGTTCATGCGTGCAGAACTGATTGGGGCAAACCTGCTCATTGATACCGCCCCCGGAAAGGGCACGCGCGTTGTTCTGGAGTGGTATCATGACGGGAATCCGCATCCTGCTGGCTGACGATCACGCGCTGGTGCGTCGGGGAATCCGCCTGTTGCTGGAGACTGACCCGAATCTGTGCGTGGTGGGGGAATCTGCCAGCGGAGAGGAAACGCTTGAGCAATTGCGCCAGTCTCATCCCGATGTGCTCTTGCTGGATATTTCCATGCCGGGCATCACCGGGCTGGAGATTCTCACCACCGTGCTGGAAATCTCGCCCTCCACGGCTGTGATCATGCTCTCCATGTATAAAGACGAGGAATACATTGCCCGGGCATTGCAGGCAGGCGCGCGCGGCTACCTGTGGAAGGATGTTCCCGATGAAGAACTGATTCGCGCCATCCGTACTGCTGTGGCGGGAGAAGTATACCTTCCGCCGGGGGTTCCCATGGAGCGCATTCAGGAAGTCATCCGGGCACAGCCGCCGGTGGAGCGGTTAACCGCCCGCGAGAAAGAAGTTCTGACGTTGCTCGCCAGCGGATGCACCACTCAAGCCATTGCCCTGGCGCTGGGCATTTCCCCAAAAACCGTTGAAACCCACCGCGGGAATTTAATGAAAAAACTGGATTTGTACGATATTGCCTCGCTCACCCGTTTTGCCCTGCGCCACGGATTGATTCAGGAAACGTAAGGTCAGGCGGAACTTCCGGATGAGCATTGACCTTGCCGGATTGCTCCCTCCCTGCTATGATGAGAGCAGGGAGGGTTGCCTTGTTCCCTCTATTCCCGGAGTTTCACTTCCATCGTTACCGCGAAATTGTCCGTGTTCTGCTCAACCACGGACTGGAGTTTTTGTTTGCCCGTCTCGATCCGCAATGGGCGCCCATCCGGCGCTTTCTGCGCCTGCCTGCGGGGAGCGTGGCGGCGCCTTCCATGCCCGATGAGGTGGCTCTGCATCTGCGGCTGGCGCTGGAAGAACTGGGTGTCACCTTTATTAAATTGGGACAGATCCTTTCCACCCGCCCCGATTTGCTCCCTCCGGAATTCATCCGCGAACTGTCCCACCTGCAGGACAGCGTCCCACCCCTGCCCTGGGAGGTGATCCGCCCGGTGATCGAGCAGGAACTGGGCAGACCTCCGGAAGAGGTGTTTGCGGAGATCTCCCCTCAACCGCTGGCAAGTGCCTCGCTGGCGCAGGTGCATTACGCCCGCCTGCACGATGGCAGAGAGGTGGTGCTGAAGGTGCAACGTCCCGGCGTTCAGCGGCAGGTCAAGGTGGATCTGGACATTCTTACGGCATGGGCGCGGCGGGTTTCCGGAACCCGGCTGGGTCAGTATTACGATCTGGTTGGCGTGGTGGATGAATTTGCCTTTACCCTGCGTAATGAACTGGATTACCGCCGTGAGGCGCGCAACGCCGAGCGCTTCCGCCGTAACTTTGCCGGAGAGACCTGCCTGTACATTCCCGAGGTGTACTGGCAGTACACCACTCAGCGTCTGCTGGTGATGGAGTACCTGAATGGCATCAAAATTGATCAGATTGACCGCCTCAAAGCCGCCGGATATGACTTAAAACGCATTGCCCTCAACAGCGCCCGTATTGTGATTAAAGAAGTGCTGGAAGATGGATTTTTCCATGCCGACCCGCACCCGGGCAATCTGGTCATTCTGCCCGGCGAGGTGATTGGCGCCATGGATTTTGGCATGGTGGGCTTTTTACGCGAGCGTGACCGCGCCGAACTGGTGCGTTTGTACATTGTTTCGGTGCGTCTGGACGCTGAAGGCATTGTGGATCAACTGATTCGCATGGGCGCCGCCGATGTGCATGTCAACCGCAGGCAACTGGCGCTGGATATCAACCGCCTGCTGATGAAATATGCCAATCTGCCCCTGAAGGACATCCGTGCCCGCGAGGTCATGGAAGAGATCACCCCCATCATGTTTCATCATCGTCTGCGCCTGCCGTCGAATCTGTGGCTGCTGGGCAAAACCCTGGCGATGATGGAAGGGATTGGTTTGCAACTGGACCCCGATTTCGATGTGTTTGCCGTGTCCGAGCCGTTCGTACAAAAATTGACCCTGGCGATGTTCCTTCCCAGGCGGGCCTGGCTGGAGCAGGGCGTTCAGATGGGCATGGAATGGGAGCAGTTCATCCGCACTGTGCCGCGGGCGGCTTTGCAAATCCTGGAAGATTTCGAGCGCCGCGAGCCGCTTCCTTTGCAGGTTGCTGGCGCCGAGCGTTTCATGAAACAGGTGCACCGTCTCTTCATTTACCTGGTTTTTGGCATTCTGCTGGCGGCATTGATTGTGGCGCTGGCGTTTTTGCTGGCAATGTCCCCCTCCGGCGGGTGGGTGCAGATTTTGCTGGGCGGTGCGCTCTTTCTGGTGCTGGGCGTAGCGATTGGATTGCTCATCTCGATGCTCTGGAATCAACCCCGTTAAAGCGGTTTTTTGATATACTTTGAACATACATTCTCACCGATTGGATGGAGAGGGTCATCATGAAGGTTACGGTATCGCAACAGCAACTGGCGCATGGACTTGGACTGGTTTCTCGAGCGGTGGCTCCGCGCAGTACCTTACCCGTGCTGGGTAATGTTCTGCTGGCGACCGATGAAGGGCGTTTGCGCCTGGCGGCAACCAACCTGGAACTGGGAATTTCCTGCTGGCTCGGCGCACAAATTCAGGAAGAGGGCTCCATTACTGTGCCTGCCCGCCTGTTTGCCGACTTAATCGGCACCCTGCCCAGTGAGATGATTCATCTGGCAGTCAATCCTCGTTCGATGGCGCTCTCTGTAAAATGCGGTTCTTCGTCCACCGAATTAAAAGGCATTGACGCGGCAGAATTCCCGCCTGTTCCTGCGGTGGACAGCGACCACGGCGTGCTTTTGCCGGTTGCCGATTTCAAAGAGATGATTCAGCAGGTGGCGTTTGCGGCTTCCACCGAGGAAGCCCGCCCCGTGCTGCAGGGCGTGCAGATGGTTATCAGCGGCGATGAAATTTCGCTGGCGGCAACCGACGGCTTCCGCATCTCCGTGCGCCAGATGCGTTTGAGCGAACCGGTTTCTCAGCCCATTTCCGTCATCATCCCCGCACGGGCACTCCAGGAACTGGCGCGCATTGCCCAGGAGGGAGAGGTGCGCCTGATTGTCCCGCCCGGACGCGGGCAGGTGGTCTTCCAGATGGAAAATCTGCAACTCACCTCGCAGTTGATTGACGGCAACTTCCCCGATTACAAGGTCATCCTGCCGCGCTCGTACAAGACGCACACCATTGTCTCCACCGATGCCCTGCTCAAAGCCGTCAAGCAGGCGGAGATCATTGCCCGCATGGGCAACGGCGTGGTGCGCCTGCACCTGCAAAAATTTGACGACCGCCCCGGACAAATTGAGATCTCTGCCCAGTCGGAAGAGACTGGCGCCAACGAGTCGCTGGTGGATGCCAACATCGAAGGTCCCACCCTGGCGATTGCCTTTAACGTCAAATTCCTGCGCGAGGCTCTGGAAGTCATCAAGACCCCGAATCTGGTTCTGCAGACCAATGACAACCGCTCTCCGGCGCGGCTTCAGCCGGTGGGTGATGAGTCCTTCCAGCATGTGATTATGCCCATGCACCTGGGTTGATCTTTGGGGACGGACATGGTTACGCACGGCTCGCATCCGGGACGGCAGTTCCGCATTTATCTGGCGTTATGTCAGTACCCGGTGCTGGCCGGGCGTATTCGGGCGCGCATGCGCCGCGAACTCTTTGAGCGCGGCATCATCACCCCGCTGGAGTTTGAAGAACAGGCCCGTGCCCTCGCCATTCAGACGCAGGAATGGGAGGGTTTGCGCGACCCGTACGGCGAGGAACCTGCCGAACTGTGGGAACTGCGCCTTCAGCGGGTGCGCGACCATCACACCGACTACCTGTTCAGTCAGTATCTTTCCTACGAACTCTTTGAGCAACTGGTCTGGGAGGTTCTGCGGGAACGAGGCGTGTCTTTCGAGGATCAGACGCTTTCGTTTAACCCGGAACTGGCACCCTTAGAACTGGTCTTTGAGGAAGCCTTCCGTATTGAGTCCATGCCGCCGGAACAGCGCGCTCCGCTGGAAGCCCGCCTGAAAGAAAACAAGGTGGTCATCATCCGCACGCTGATCAGCGATCAACTGGGTTACCTGGACGTTGCCAAGCAGTGGTTTACCGTAGAAGATCTGGCGGAGATCCGCCGCCGCAAGATTGGAACCGGACGCATTGGTGGCAAAGCCGCAGGCATGTTGCTGGCGTTGCGTATCCTGCGGTCTTCCGGCGACCCCGAAATCCTCCAGTGCCTGAATGTACCCGACTCGTATTTCATCGGCTCGGACGTGTTCTACACGTTCATGACCATCAATAACCTGGTGCGCTGGAACGACCAGAAGTACAAGAGCGAAGAAGAGATGCGCTCCGATTACCCGCAAATCCTGCGCGATTTTGAAGCCGGACAGTTCCCGGTGGATATCCTCGACCATTTGCGCGATTTGCTGGAGCGCATCGGTAAAAAGCCGTTGATTGTGCGCTCATCCAGTCTGCTGGAAGACAATTTCGGCACCTCGTTTGCCGGAAAGTACGACAGCGTCTTCCTGCCCAACCAGGGCGGTGTGGAGGAAAACCTGCGCGAACTGGTGCGCGGCATCACCCGCGTGTATGCCTCTACGCTCAACCCGGGAGCGTTGCTGTACCGCCGCAGTAAGCGTCTGCAGGATTATGACGAGCGCATGGCAATTTTGCTTCAGGTGGTTGAGGGGGAACGCTACGGACGCTTTTTCCTGCCGCATGCTGCCGGGGTTGCCTTCAGTCGCAACCTGTACCGCTGGGCGCCGCAAATCCGCCGTGAAGATGGGGTTATCCGTCTGGTCTGGGGACTGGGCACGCGCGCGGTGGACCGTGTGGGTAATGATTATCCGCGTCTGGTGGCGCTCAGTCACCCGCTTCTGCGCCCTTCCACCGATCCCAAACAGGTGCGCCGCTATTCCCAGCAGTATGTGGATGTGATTGACCTTGAGGATAATGCCTTTAAGTCCCTGCCCATTCACGAGGTGCTGGACGCCCGCTATCCGCCGCTGCGCTATCTGGCGCAGGTGGACCGCGATGGTTATTTTGAGTCTCTGCGCAGTGCCCTGCTGGATGTCAGCCCGCGCCATCTGGTCATTACCTTTGAGGAACTGCTCAAGCGCACCGACTTTGCCGAGAAAATGCGCCACATCCTCAAAACGCTGGAAAAACATTATCACTCTCCGGTTGATCTGGAATTTACCTTAAACATCGAACACGCTGATCACGCTCAGCCGCACCTGTGTATTACCATTCTGCAGTGCCGTCCGCAGTCCAGCCTGATGCCCACCGAAGCGGTCAGTCTGCCGGTCAACCTGCAACCTGAGGATATCATCTTCTCCACGCGTTTTGTGGTGCCGGAAGGGGTGGTTTCAGGGATTGATTATGTGTTGTATGTCCCGCCGGAGGGCTACTTCCATCTCCAGAGCATGGACTTGCGCAACCTGCTGGTGCGCACCATTGCGCGACTGAACGCCGCACTGGAAAACGAGCGCTTTATCTGCGTGGGTCCGGGACGCTGGGGAAGCGCCAACTCCGATCTGGGCGTTCCCGTCAACTATGGCGATATTTACCATACCCGTGCACTGGTGGAACTCTCCGGGCAGGGGGTGGGAAGTGCCCCCGAACCTTCGCTGGGGACGCATTTCTTCCAGGATTTGATTGAGTCGCAAATTTACCCGCTGGCAATTGTGCTGGATGATCCGCAAAGCGTGTTCAACCGGCGCTTCTTTGATGGCTCTCCCAATCGGGTGCAGCAGTTTGTTCAGGTGGATGAGCGCATTTTGCCCGCCCTCAAACTCATCCGTGTGGCAGATTTCCGCCCCGGACATCATCTGCGGCTGGTGATGAGCGACGAAAAGTCCTATGCGGTGGCGTATTTAGAGCCGAAGAACGCCTGATTGCTCAACCATCACCAATCATCCCTGCGCCTGAGAGGCTGGGTTAAAAAAATTGTGCTATGATGATGGGTGGAGGATTCCCATGTTGATTCGCATCGGTCTGGAAAACGGTTTTGAGGGTCGCCGTTCGATTGCCTGGGCGCTGGATTACCCTGGCGCGTTTGCCTATGGCAGAGATAGCAGTGAAGCCCTGCTCAACCTGCCGCAGGCGCTGGTGCGTTACGAGCACTGGGTCAACCGCCATGCCGGCGAACCGCGCCTGAATATGAGCCACCTCGACTTGCGTCTGGTGGAGACGTGGGAAGTGTACTGTATTAATGAAGCCTTCGAGGTGGTTCCGGAAGGGCTGGAAATTAATTCCTTTTTCCGCGATGACTGGCGCCCATTGAGCGAGGAAGAAGTACAGAACGGACTGGATCTGCTCTCCTGGAGCCGTGCGGATTTGCTGGCGATTGTGGGAGAATTGCCCGCTGAGAAACTGGATCAAACCTATGAGGGACAGCGCTGGAGCATTCGCGGTATTCTGGCGCATGTGGCTACCGCCGAATGGTGGTACCTCAACCGTTTCGGGTTGATGGGCGAGCGTTCATCTCTGCCCAAAGAACCGTTCCAGCGCCTGGAGGTGGTGCGTCAGCGTCTGAACGAGGTATTGCCCTCACTGGCTGGCTCGAAACAGGTGCTGGGCGTGGATGGGGAACTGTGGAGCCCCCGCAAACTTCTGCGCCGTGCGCTCTGGCATGAAATGGATCATATCGGACATATTGTTGAACTGCTGTAGGAGGTCAAACCATGAAAGGCAAAGAAAACGTCCTGAAAACCCTGAATGCATTGCTGGCAGATGAACTGACGGCAATCAATCAGTACATCCTGCACTCTGAAATGTGCGCCAACTGGGGCTATGAGCGTTTGCATGAAGCCATTGAAAAGCGCGCCATTGAGGAGATGAAACACGCGGAGAAACTCATTGCGCGTATCCTGTTCCTTGAAGGGATGCCTGTGGTCAGTCAGTTGAATCCCATGCACATTGGCGCAACGGTTCAGGAGATGCTCGAAAAAGACCACCAGGCTGAGGCGGAAGCCATCTCGGCGTACAATCAGGCAGTGCGCCTGTGCGTGGAAGAAGGCGACAATGGCTCGCGCACCCTGCTTGAGGGCATTCTCAGTGACGAGGAAAATCACATTGACTGGCTGGAAGCGCAGATGGATCAGATTCGTCAGATGGGGCTGGAAAATTACCTCAGCCAGCAACTGGAGGACTGAAGAGAACGCCCGTTCTCACCGCCCCGCCCCATGGCGGGGCGTTTTTTATGGACGGATGATGTTTTCGCAATCAAACTCTTTGATTGCCTGCCGAAGGGCTTCCGCTTTTTCCGGGGAAGGAGGGACTTCGTCACGAATTCTCCGCCAGGTGGTGCACAGGTAATCGTGCATGACAAACGATGGGTAGTACGCCTGATCCGTCAATTCAAGAGCCTGTTTCCAGTTTCCTGTATGCGCTGAGGCTAAAATGAATGGTACTATTTCAGGTTCGTTATGAGGAGTAAAGCCCTGGTCTTTTGCCTGTGCCCACAGGCTTACCATGGTCTGCCAGTCGTTCTGTTGTTCTGCTAGGCGGGCTTTCTGGTAGTACCAGCACCAGTCTCTGGCTGGTTCTTTTCCAAAAATGGAAGTTGGAACCGGATAGGTTTCTTCGGGCAAAATCCGTGAGAGGTCTGAAAGCGGCAGAGCGGTGCGTACCACTTCTTCCAGATAGGGGTTGTGGCGGTCTGCCTCAGAGACCAGCCAGAGACACTGATTTTCCAATGTTTCAGAGAGAATGACAAGGCTCTGGCTGACAGGAGCACGGTATTCCAGGAAATTTTTCTCGTCGGTGACTGCTCCGCCTTCCTCGACAAACTCCTTAATCGGGTAGCGGTACAGGTCGAAGTACCAGGTATAGGCAGGGCTGGGAATATCGTCAAAATAGAGAAGATTTAGCGCTGAAATGTTTGCCCATGATCCCATGTATTTTGCCAGTGCGCCGTTGCCGAAGATGGCTGTGTATGGCTTAATGCCTGGCGCGCGCCAGTGCAATTGCCAGAACAGGCTGCGCTGATCTTCCCATGACCAGCGATACACGGTAGCAGTGCGGGCTTGCTGGGCAATTGCCAGCCCGATGAGCAAACTCAGCAGAATCTGTTGTGGCTTTCCAGGACGGATCGCCCAATCGAGGAAAGTCACCAGCAGGATAGATGCCCCGAACATCGCCGCCAGACCGAAACGATCATTGTACAGGGTGCTGGTATCGGTGAGATAACGTCCAATGAGCCATCCGGGAGCAAAGCCGCCCAGTAAAGCCAGCCCGCCGAGGGAGAGGGCTTGCCAGTGCCAGGGTTGTTCAGTAGAAGAGAATCCAGGCTGGCGCTGCCGCAGAACCAGGAAGGCAAGCACTGCTCCTGACAGGCACAGCCCCCATGCCAGCAGGTTTGAGATGGGCTGGAAGGCAAAAGTAGAGGGAGCAACTGTCTCTGCCCACACTCCAATCAGCCCTTCGGCAGTATCCTGTAAGGCACGGCCGATCAGGGTTAACAGCGTTGGCAATGGGGAATCGATCAGGTTAAACAGGATGATGGGAGTGTTACGGTCACTTCCCGGCGTAGGCATGAAGTGCAGGCGCCACAGGAGGAATCCCCCCCATAACAGAGCATACGGCAGAACGTGAATCAGGGTGCGTTTTATCCGCTGGCGTGTGGAAGGTGTATTCTCCAGCGCAAGGAAAAGAACCAGCGGGCGGATGAGTTCCAGCCCCACGAAAAATTCCTGTGAAAACATTTGCACGGCGTTTGCCAGAACTCCTGCCACCGACCACACCAGATAATGGGAACGGGTGCGGGTAGCGCGAATCATGGCAATCAAGGAAAAGAAATACAGCGCAAAGGTAATCCAGTGAAAACTGTAGGTGAGGGCGGAGGATTGTTGTTTGAAAATCGGATACACTGCAAAGAGCAAAGCGATTGCCGCGTTTCGGCGTGGTTGGTTTTCCCAGAGCAATTGCAGGGTATAATAGGCGGCGGTTACCGTAGCCCAGCGCCAGAGCAAAGCCCAGATCTGCCATCCCAGTGGGGCTTCCCCAAGAATCTGAAATCCCAGCCACCATAACCAGAACACCAGCGGGCGATTCCCCAGGAATGCATATTCCATGAGCCCTTGCACTCCATGAGAATGATAGGCGGCCAGGATAATCCAGTCATCCAGATAATATCCCAGCCATGGGGCTTGCAATCCGTAAGCCAGAATGCAGACTGCCAGAAGGGCCAGGGGAAAAAACCACGGGTGGCGTCGATAGTTCAACATATGTGAAAACGGGGGTATTGTATCACATTCCAGTTTTGTCTTTTGGATGAACCCTGTAGTATCCTTTCCTTCAAGGAGGGAGCATGTTATGCGCACGGAACAGGAAATGATGAATCTCATTCTCGACTTTGCCCGCGGTGATGAGCGCGTGCGAGCAGTGATTCTCAACGGCTCGCGCGCCAACCCAGATGCGCCGCGGGATTTCTTTCAGGATTTCGATATCGTCTATGTGGTCACCGACGATGCGCCTTTCAAACAGGATCGCGCCTGGATGCGTTCTTTTGGAGACCTGATGATTTATCAGGTGCCTGAGGAGATGGGTGACCCCGTTTAGGAATCCTCCACGGGGATTTTTGCTTTTCTCATGCAGTTCACCGATGGCAACCGTATAGACTTGACTTTTCATCCCCTTCAGCGTCTGTCTGAACTGGGACGGGACAGTTTGAGCGTGCTTTTACTGGATAAAGATGGCATCATCGAGCCATTCCCGCCGCCGCACGAGGGTGACTACCCGCCCAGACCGCCTGCTCAGCGTTCCTTTGCCGATTGCTGTAATGAGTTCTGGTGGGTGAGCACCTGTGTGGCAAAGGGACTGTGGCGCGAGGAAATCACCTATGCCAGAGCCATGATGGAGATTTGCCGTGCGCAGTTGTTCGCCATGCTTCGCTGGTATATAGGGATACGCACCGATTTCAGGGTCAATCCGGGCAAAGAGGGAAAGTACTTCCGTAAATACCTTGAACCCGCAGAGTGGGAGCACCTGCTGGCGACGTATGCCGATGCCGACGAACAGCGTACCTGGGATGCCCTGTTTGCCATGACGGATCTCTTCCGCAAAGCGGCGCAGGCGGTGGCGCAACACTCTGGTCTGACCTACCCGCAGGGAGATGATGATCGAGTGAGCGCGTTCTTACGCCGGGTGCGCGCTTTGCCGCACACAGCAACTTCACTGGACGGATAGCCAGGGGGAGCGCGCTGGACGAAACAGAAAGCCCTCCCGGTGAATGTCTGCAGGAGGGCTTTCTGTGGTCAGAGAAAACGGTTTACTCGTACCGCAGGGCTTCCACGACATCCAGCCGGGCGGCCTGGCGGGCAGGCACAACGGCTGCCAGCGCGCCAAAAAGGATGCCGATGGCAACCGCGGCGAGGATGCCTGAGCCGGGGAAGATGTAATCCATGGGGTATCCCATGGCTTCAAAGGCTTTTACTCCCATGTAGCCCATGTACAGCCCCGCCAGAATTCCAAAGGCGGTGCCAATCGCGGAGAGGATGAGCGCCTCCGAGAGAATCATGCGGCGCACCTGCCGGCGGATGGCGCCCACCGCCCGCAACATGCCAATTTCGCGGGTGCGCTCGATGACGCCGATTGCCAGCGTGTTTACCATGGCAATCAGCGAGGGAATGGCGAGGAAAGCCGCCAGGACGTACATCCCCAGGAAAACGGCATCAAACAGACGGGCGTTTTCTTCCACGTATTTCTTCCCATCCACCAGTTTGAACTGCGGGTAATCCTTCAAAATGGCGCTGAAAGCGCTTTCCACTGCCTGACGGTCGGCATCCGGCGCTACGTTAATCTGGAAGAAGATATCCTCTTCGCGTCCAAAATCCTCTTCAATGAAGCGCTGAGAGATGTACGCGGTGGTGGTCTTGGCGTTCAGGTAATCGGTTGCCACTGCCGCCACGCGGTAGGTCTGCTTTCCCATGGGAGTGAGGACTTCTACCTCATCACCCGGCTGGATGCCCGCCGCCGCTGCCAGCACACCGTTGATGATCATGACGCGCTCGTTTTCCATGGCGCGGTACACCGCCTCAGGGTCGCCTCTGGTAAAGGAAAGTAAATCTAACTCGCGGTAAGACTGCGGCTCGATGCCCAGAATGCCCACTGCAATGTCTTTCATTTGCGTACCGGCAAAGCGGAGCGTGCTTACCACAGTCACCCCGGGCACCCGGCGCAGGTCATCCGCCAGTTGCGGCGCGGCGCCGGTGTTTGACCCCCATACCGCCAGGGTGGGCGGCATGATCAAGTAATCGCTTCCCAGGCTTTTTTCCATGACATGGATAAAGGTCAATGACACCGAGGAAAGCACCCCTGCCATCATCACCACCACAGCCAGCGCAATCATGGTGGTGGAGGCGGTGACCGTGGCGCGCCCGGGCTGGCGGCTCAGGTTGCCTTCTGCCAGTTGTGCCGTGCCATCGCGTGCGAAGAGCAGGGTGAGCAGGCTGGCAAACAGAATTGAAATCGGGTTGACCAGCGCCGGCGCCATCAGGATGATGGCGCCCACGAAGAGGAGCGCGCCGAGCCCCAGCCACTCCATGGAACCGGTGAAGAGGAAGCCCACGGCAATGGTCAGCAGGACAACCCCCGCCCAGAAGGAAATGCCCGCAATGCGCTTGAACGAGACATTCCCCAGCGAAGGACGCAGGGCTTCAAGCGGTGTGATGCGCGTAGCCGAATTCGCCGGAATCAACCCTGAAAGCACAGTAATCCCCACCCCCAGCAGGATGGATGTGAGCACCAGCGCAGGTGAAATGGCGGGCGTGCTCACGGTGATGTTCAGGAATTCCTGCATCATGGGCGTGACAAGGTTGAGCGTGAACGCCCCGAACAGATACCCCAACACCAGTCCCAGCGCTGTGCCGATGACTCCCTGAATGAGACCTTCGGTGAGAATTAGCCAGCGGATGGTTCGACGGCTGGCGCCGAGCGCCCGCAACATGCCAATATCGCGGCGGCGTTCAGCGATAATGGTGCGGAAGGTATTGAAGATGATAAAGCCGCCCATCACCAGCGCCAGGAAGCCCATCAGGTTGAAGATGGACTGCGCGTTGCGGATGTTGGTGAGAATCTCCGAACCGGCTTCCAGCGCACCGATTTTGTAGGCATCGCCAATGGCTTTGAGCACATTCTGCTGGATTTCGTTGCGCCGTGCCTCTTCCATGGAATCCAGGTTGGCGTCCACTATGTTGATTTTTCCGGGCATATTGGTCAGGCGCTGTGCTTCGGCGAGCGACACCAGCACCACTTCGTTGCCGGGCAGAATCTGCTCAGGCAGAATGCCCACAACGGTCAGGTCACTTAACCCGATGGCGGTGGGCAGGGTCAGGGTATCTCCCAAGCCGATGCCGAACTCCCGCGCCAGCGAACGGGTGATGACTGCCGCCCGGGTATCGCCCTCTTCCAGGAAACGCCCTTCCACAATGTTGTAGGCAATCATCTGGCGGGCTTCCTGCGGGACGATGCCCTTGAGAATCACCGCAGTAATGCGGTCAGGGGTCCCGGGATTACCATCAACATAGTTGGCGGGCAGGTTGATTAACCGCTCCAGAGAGCCGGTTGCCACAGTGACTCCATCAACCGCGCGGATTTGATTCAGAACGGTCGGGTCAAATGCCTCTCCGGTTTTCTGAGTGATGGTCAGATCTACCTGTCCTGCCGCCGCTTTGGCCTGGGTCTGGAAGGTTTTAATGAAAGTGGGCATGTAGGTGTTCATGCCGAAAATCACCATCACTCCAAAGACGATGGCAAGGGTGGTCAAAGCGGTGCGCAGTTTGCGCCCGCCCAGATAGCGAAAAGCAAGGGTCAGATACAGGTTCATCCTGCACTCCTTTTTACGGCTAAAAACACGGTTAATCCCCGATTTCTTTCATCTTATCGGCAACCATCTCCGCCTGCTCGCCGTTGCGGTGCTCCAGCACTGTTTCATCCACAATTTTCCCGTCTTTCAAAAAGACAATGCGGTCGGCATACGCGGCAATGCGTGCATCGTGGGTGACCATGAGGATGGTGCGTTCCCATGTGCTGGAAATTTGGCGGAGCAAACCGGCAATTTCCTCCGAGGCGCGCGAATCCAGGTTGCCGGTGGGTTCATCCGCCAGGATAAGGGCGGGATCGCTTGCCAGCGCCCGGGCAATGGCAACCCGCTGTTGCTCGCCGCCGGAGAGTTCCGAAGGGCGGTGGGTCAGCCGGTGTCCCAGTCCTACCCGTTCCAGCCATTCCTGAGCGCGTTTGCGGGCTTCAGCAGGGCGCATACCGTCCAGAATCATCGGCAGGGCGGCGTTTTCCAGAGCGTTAAGCACCGGGATCAGGTTGAAGAACTGGAAGATGAAGCCCATTTTCTTCCGGCGGATGGCGGTGACCTGATCGTCATTCAATTGCGTCAGGTCCTGTCCATCCAGCCAGACGGTGCCAGAGGTGGGACGGTCCAATCCGCCGATGAGGTGAAGCAGTGTGGACTTGCCGCATCCGCTGGGACCCATCACGGCGACAAATTCGCCCGGTTGAATGGTCAGGTTCACGCCATCCAGTGCGCGGACGGCGGCGGCGCCTTGCCCGTACACCTTGGTCAGGGACTGGGTAGATACGATGGGGTTGCTCATGGTTCCTCCTTCATGGGAATGATGTTTTTTTCATGCTTGCCTGGTCTGCCTCTTGGGCGGAGTTCCGGCTCAGGGATGGGCTGTTTGCGCACTTCGTCCAATCGGGCTTCAATCATCTCCAACCAGCGCAGGTCGGCTTCAATGTGCATGATTGCCTGATCCAGTAAGAGAATGTGCGCCAGCGAGGTGTAGGGGTCGAGTTCCATGCGCAGGGTGGTCAGGCGGTGCAGTTCCTGAAACAGACTGGCGCGTTGCAGATAAATCAACCGGCGTGGATCTGCCTGACCGGTTGCCAGCGCCAGCATCAGTTTCAGGAAGAACTCATCGCGCTGATGTTCCACCGGCACGGGAGTCTCAAACCAGCGTTGCAGTTCGGCTTTGCCCGCCGGGGTGATGGCATAGCGGCGCTTTCCGGGGTCGGTTTCTCCATCAGAGATTTCTTCCACCACCAGTCCGTTTTCCTTCAGGCGGGCAAGGGTGGTGTACACCTGAGCGGGTTTCAACTCCCATGTTTCCCGACCGCCTGCCACAGCCTGGAAAGCCTGAAGCACCTCGTATCCGTAGCGGTTTCGCTGGCAGAGCAGTCCCAGAATGGCGTTGCGAACAGACATAAGAAAATACTCACCCGTTTACCAATTTCGGAAAATAGTAAACAGATGAGTATTTTTTGTCAAGGGGGTTGGGATTACTTTTCCCGCATCAGGCGGCGGGTCGCCAGGGCAAGGCGGATAAACCCCTGCACATGGCGGAGCGGTTGAATGTGACTTTTCTCGTCCCCGTAAATGGTGCGGATGTTCACCCAGTCCAGCCTGTATCCACGCTGGATGCAGATCACAATCATATCCACCTCAAACTCAAACCCGCCATGTGCGCTGGCAAGTGAGGCTTCCATCAGACGGCGGGAAATGAGCCGGTAGCCCGACTGGTTATCACGGATGGAACGCCCGACCGCCCACGAAAAGAGCCATGTGCCGCTGGTGTTGGCAAGGCGGCGGTGTAGAGGCATTTGCCGGAAATCCCGCGCGCCAATGATTAAATCCGCGCGGCTCTGCGCCCATTTTTCCAGAAAACGGGGAATCTCTTCCGGATCGTGCTGACCGTCGGCGTCCAGCGTCAATACGGCTTCAAAGTGCTGCTCCAGCGCCCAACGGAACCCGGTTTTCAGGGCTTCGCCCTTGCCCAGGTTGGGGGTTTGCCGGAGCACTTCCGCTCCGGCGGCGCTGGCAACACGGGCAGTTTCATCGCTAGAGCCGTCATCTACGACCAGCACGGGCAGGTAACGGCGCGCCCCGGCGATAACCGGCGTGATGTGCCCGGCTTCGTTATGGGCAGGAATGAGGGCGAGGATCGAAGGGGGGGACGAGGTCATAGGACTCCTCAACTGGGTTTGCGGTTCAAGGATAACATGGAATGGGCAAAAAAATCAAACACTCGCCCGGATTCGGAGTACAATGAAAGCACATTTCCCCATATATTTCTGGATTAAGGATTCACCATGGCAAAACGTCTCATCACCGCAGAAGATTTGTATCGTTTTCAGGTGCTTTCCGATCCGCAAATTTCGCCGGACGGTGAGCATGTCGTCTTTTCGGTTCAGCGTGTGGACCGCAAGAATGAGAAGAAGTACACCAACCTGTGGGTTGTGCCTACCCGCGGCGGTAACGCTTTCCAGTTTACCGTGGGCGATCACAGCGATGGGCATCCCGTCTGGTCGCCGGATGGAAACAAAATTGCCTTCCTTTCCAACCGGCTGGATAAAGAAAAGCCGCCCGCTCTCTTTGTCATCCCCTTTGGCGGCGGTGAAGCGCGTCCGCTGGGGCAGATCGAGGGGGAGATTGGCGAAATCCTCTGGTCGCCGGATGGCAGGAAACTGCTTTTGACCGTGCGCAAGACCGATGAGGAAGTGCTCCAGCGCCGCAAAGACCCCGACCGCAAATCGCTCAGCACCCCTCAGCGCCATGTGGAACGTCTGTTTTACAAACTGGATGGTTATGGTTATCTGCCCAGAGAGCGCTGGCATCTCTGGGTGATGGATGCCGGCACCGGCAGAGCCATTCAACTCACCGATCATCCTGTCTGGGATGAGGTATACCCCGCCTGGTCCCCGGATGGTCAGTGGATTGCCTTCATTTCCAATCACAGTCCAGACCCCGATTCCAGCCCGGAACTGGACGATATTTTCATCATGCCCGCGCGCGGCGGCGAAGCGCGCAAACTGCCTGCCCCGCCCGGCAACAAGTCTTCTCTGCGCTTCTCTCCCGACGGCAGGTTTCTGGCGTATTACGCTCAGGAAGGCGTGGATGAGGGCTTCCGCAATGAAGGGCTGTGGGTGGTACCGGTAGATGGCTCACAGCCAGCCGTCAACCTGACGGAGAAATACGACCTGCACGTCAGTTCCTGGACAATTAACGATATTGGCTCGGCGGCAACCAACCGACCGGTGTGGAGCCAGGACGGTGAAAGCCTCATCTTCCCGATTGTCCGGCATGGCTCCAGTTTAATGATGCGCATTCGCCGTGACGGCACTCAACTGGAGACGCTCATTGGCGAGGGCGGCGTGTTCCACTCTCACACAGTGGATGTGCAGGGGGAGCGCATGGCGGGAATCTACGGCACCTTTTCCGACCCCGGTCAAATTGCTGTGTACAACTTCCGCACCGGCAATCTGCGCACCCTGACCCGCTTCAACCGCGAGATCCTCGACCGTGTAGATCTGGGCGAAATCGAAGAAGTGTGGTTCAAAGGTCCCGACAATAATGACCTGCAGGGCTGGATTTTGAAACCGCCCGGTTTTGATCCTGACCGTAAGTACCCTTCGATCATGGAAATCCACGGCGGTCCCCTCACCCAGTATGGCAAACTCTTCATGCACGAGTTTTACTATCTGGCGTCGCAGGGGTTTGTAGTGTACTTCTGCAATCCGCGGGGTGGGCGCGGATACGGCGAGGCGCATGCGGGCGCCATTCACGGCAACTGGGGCGATCGCGATTATGCCGACCTGATGGCATGGGCGGATTATGTGTCGCAATTGCCCTACATTGACACCACCCGCATGGGGGTTACCGGCGGCAGTTACGGCGGTTACATGACGGTGTGGATCATTGGACACACGCAGCGCTTCAAAGCCGCCGTGACCCAGCGGTGTGTGAGCAATTTCATCTCCATGTGGGGGTCGAGCGATTTCAACTGGCATTTCCAGAAAGAATTGAACAATCAACCGCCCTTTGAGGCGCTTCAGTACTACTGGGAGCGCTCGCCCATTTCCTACATTGGCAATGCGCGCACTCCTACGCTGGTTCTGCATAATGAGATGGACCTGCGCTGTCCCATCGAGCAGGGCGAGCAGGTGTTTGTGGCGCTCAAACGGCTGGGCGTGGAAACCGAAATGGTGCGTTTCCCCGAGGAGTTTCACGGGCTTTCGCGCAATGGGCGCACCGACCGGCGTATCCTGCGTCTGAATCACATTGCCCGCTGGTTCAAGAAGTACCTGCAGGAGAGTTAATCCCGGCATGATTGCTCCTGACCTTCCGCTGATTGATTTGCACCGCCATCTGGATGGCTGTGTGCGTCTGGAGACGATTCTGGACCTGGGTCGTCAGCATGGTCTCAACCTGCCGGCATGGGACGTGGAGCGTTTGCGCCCGTATGTGCAGGTCAGCGAAGCCCAGCCCGGCATCATGGCGTTTATTGCCCGATTTGAGTGGATGACCGGCGTGATGGTCAATGCCGATGCTGTCCGGCGGATTGCTTTTGAGAATGTGGAAGACCTGCAGCGCGAAGGGGTGCATTACGCCGAATTGCGCTTTTCTCCGCTCTTCATGGCAGAGCCGCATCATCTGGACCCGGTGGAAGTGATTGATGCGGTGGTGGATGGGGTGCGCGCCGGTTGCCAGAAGACCGGCGTCAGGGTGAACCTGATTGGCATTCTCAGCCGCACCTATGGCGTGGATGCCTGCTGGAAGGAACTGCGCGCCATCCTTGCCCGCCGCGAGGCGTTTGTGGCGGTGGATCTGGCAGGCGACGAAGCCCGTTTTCCGGGCAGTCTGTTTGTGGAGCATTTTAAAGCCGTGCGTGATGTCGGTTTGCACGTTACCGTGCACGCTGGAGAGGCTGCTGGCGCCGAAAGCATCTGGCAAGCCCTGCACGAACTGGGCGCTGAGCGCATCGGTCATGCCGTCCATGCCCCCGAAGATCCCGCACTGATGGATGTTCTGGCGGAGCGCGGTACTGGCGTGGAAGTGAATCTGACCAGCAACGTACAGACCACCACCGCCCCGTCTTATGCCGGGCACCCCGTGCGCCAGTTTGTGGAGCGCGGCATCCGCGCCACCCTCAACAGCGATGATCCCGGCATCAGTGGCATTAACCTGCCGTATGAGTACACCGTTGCCGCGCCTGCCGCCGGGCTGACCCCCGAACAGATTCGTCAGTTGCAACGCAATGCCCTGGAGGTGGCGTTCCTCACTCCGGCAGAAAAGCAAGCCCTGATGAAAAGTTGTCAGGCGGAATAAGGAAAAAAGGTGTTTGCTGGGGCTGTCTGGAAAGAAGACAGCCTTTTACGGGAGGGTACACGCCCTCCCGTTTTTTTTGAATTTAACAAAACTCCAATAATTCTTTGATGGATTGTTAATACATTCCTCTTACAATTCGAGGCGTAATCAGGAATGAAACATTCACCCTGAATGGAAGGAGGGTCGTATGATCTACCGGAGATATACCATGCCGAGCATCTGGGAAGAGATGAACCGCATGCAACGTGAGATGGAGCGCTTGATGCAGGCATTCCTGCCTGAAACCGGGCGTGTTTCGACCGTGTTCCCCGCCATCAATGCCTGGACGAATGACGAGGCGGAAATTGTCACCGTGGAAGTGCCGGGCGTGGATCCGAAAGACCTGGACATCAGCGTGGTCAACGATGTGCTGACCATCAGCGGCGAGCGCAAACCTGAAGATCCCAAGGATGATATTCGCTATCATCGCCGCGAACGGGTGTGCGGGAAGTTCAGCCGCTCGATCCAGCTGGCTTTCCCGGTGAATGCGGATAAGGTAACGGCGTCGTACGAGAACGGTATTTTGAAGATCGTTTTGCCGCGCGCCGAAGCCGACAAACCGCGCAAGATCACCGTCAAATCGGCATAAGATGAAGCGGGAGGAGGTGGCATATGGCAGAAGAGACCAAATCGATCGAAATCAAGAAGGAAACTCCGCTGGCTGAGGAGAAAACCGAACGCATTCGCGAACGCCGCGTGTATCTGCCCCGCACCGATATCTACGAAACCCGCGATGATCTGGTGCTGGTGATGGATCTGCCGGGCGTGGATGAAAAGAATGTGGATATCATGCTGGAAAAGAACGTGCTGACCATCAAAGCCTATCCGACCTTTGAGCGCCCCGAAAACTACACGCTGGCGTACGCCGAGTACGGCGAAGGCGATTTTGAACGCTCCTTCGCCCTGTCGGATGAGATTGACCGCGAACACATTGAAGCCCGCGTCAAAAACGGCACGCTGTACCTGCGCCTGCCCAAAGCCGGTGCGGCAAAGCCTACCAAGATTGCGGTCAAAGCCGGATAAAAATAGAGAAAAACACTTGACAGTATCTCGATTGGTGATATAATCCCGCACTCGCGGCACCTGATGAAGGAGCCGCGGCGCGTGAAAAGAGGAGGTGAGTCTATGGCAATCACAGATTTACTTCCCTGGAAACGCGAAGAACGGGCGCTGGCTCCCCGCCGGCGCGAGGAAGATCTCTTCCTCACCCTGCGTGACGAGATGGATCGCATGATGGAAGAGTTCTTCGATGAACCGCTCTTCTCACTCCGACCGCGCTTGCTGGAGCGCATGGGAGCGTTCTTCCCGCGGGTGGACGTGAGCGAGAATGACAAGGAAATCGTCGTAACGGCTGAGGTGCCGGGCATGGACGAGAACGACGTTGAAGTCTCGTTCAAGGATGGCATCCTCACCATCAAGGGCGAGAAACGCGCGGAAAAAGAAGAAAAAGACCGCCGCTATCATCGGATCGAACGCACTTACGGATCCTTCCGACGTGATATCGAGATGCCCTGTGAGGTAGAGGAGGACAAGATTACGGCAACCTACAAGAAGGGGGAATTGACGGTTGTTTTGCCCAAGTCTACCCGTCCGGAAGTCATCGGTAAGCGCATTCCGGTCCAGCGCGGTTGAAAAAATAACGGTACGTCGCGTTTGGGAAAGACCTCCGCATAACGGAGGTTTTTCCACTTTAAAATCAATGTCGGGATGATGAATTGGATAAACCCTGCGTCATTGGTCACATTTTTTCTCGTCAAACTTCCCTCTAAGTATAGACAAGTCCCTGTTTAATATATAATTAATCCAGCCTCTCACTTTCTTTTAATGAGAGAGTGAGCAGGAAATTCTTCCAAAAGGATGGAGTACCGGTGATGAAACCTTTCGCCAAACCATGGATGGCTCTGTTGCTGGCAGGTTTTCTGCTGGTAACCCTGTCTTCCGTTGCACACGCCGTCTCTCTATCGCAGGAGTCTCTGCCCGGAAATGAGGTCTGTCTCGCCTGTCACCAGACCCCGGGACAGATCCTGACGCTGGACAACGGCGAACAACTGTATGTGACCATCCTGCCCGAGGAGTACGGCAAATCTGTACACGCCAAAAACGGAGTAGCCTGTGCCATGTGCCACTCCGACATGTTCGGGTATCCGCATCCGGCGAAGGATTTGTCCAGTTTACGGGCGTACCGCAAGCAGTATCAGAATACCTGTAAAGTGTGCCACGCCGACAAGTACGAACTGGATAGCGTCCATCGGCGCGCCTTCGAGAGCGGTAATGAACTGGCGCCAACCTGCATTGATTGCCATAACCCGCACACACAGGCGCAGGTTAAAGACGAACAGGGCAACCTCATTCCCGAAGAATTGGGCAAGTCGCCGGAAGTATGCTCGCAATGCCACTTCGGCATCTATCAGGAGTACAGCCAGTCGGTGCATGGAAAAGCCGCCCGAGAAGGCAACCCCGATGTGCCGGTGTGCATTACCTGCCATGGACTGCATGTCATTGAAGACCCGACCACCACTCAGTTCCGCCTGGCTTCGCCCAAGATGTGTGGAGAGTGCCACAGCAACCCGGAGATCATGAACAAATACGGTCTCTCCACGGATGTGTACAACACCTATGTGGCAGACTTCCACGGTTCCACGGTCACTCTGTTCGAGCGCATCTCACCCGATCAACAGACGAACAAGGCAGTGTGTTATGACTGCCATGGCGTTCACAACATCGGAGACGTGGACGACCCGATGGTCGGACTGGGCATGAAACAAAACATGCTGAAAGCCTGCCAGAAGTGCCACCCCGATGCCACCGAAAACTTCCCCGATTCGTGGATGAGCCATTACCGTCCTGACCGCGAGAAGTTCCCGCTGGTGTACTATGTCAATCTGTTCTACAAGATTTTCATCCCGCTGGTGCTGGGCGGAATGGCGGTCTTTGTAGCCAGCGATATTTTCTACCGGGTGCGCCGCGCTTTGAGCCGCCGCAAGCCTGCTCAACCGGTTCAACCTGCTGCAGAACCGCCGCAGACTCCGGAGCCATCAGAAGCGGCCCAAGAAACCGGCAAGGAGGAGTAGAGAGATGAGCGAGCAAACCAAAACGTATCAACGCTTTAATATTGCCCAGCGGATTGAGCACTTTGTGCTGATTCTCTCTTTCACCCTGCTGGCGCTGACCGGCTTACCGCAGAAGTTCTTCTTCTCGGACATCTCACAGGCGATCATTGCCGCTTTTGGCGGAATTGAGTCCATCCGCATTGTCCACCGTGTGGCGGCGACGGTCTTCTGTCTGCAAGCCATCTATCATCTGGTGGTGATGGGATATAAACTGTACGTCTTGCGGGTCGAGCCCAGCATGTTGCCGGGCATCAAGGACGCGCAGGATGCCATTCAGTGGTTCCTTTTCAATATCGGTTTGCGCAAAGAGCGCCCCAAAATGCCGCGCTACAACTTCATGGAAAAGATGGAGTACTGGGCAATGGTATGGGGACTGGTGATCATGGCGCTTACCGGCTTCATGCTCTGGAACCCGATTGCCACCAGCCGCGTCCTGCCCGGCGTGGTGATTCCTGCCGCAAAAGCGGCGCACGGCGCGGAAGCCATTCTGGCGGTGCTGGCGATCATCCTCTGGCACTTTTACAACGTGCACATCAAACACTGGAACTGGTCCATGATCAAAGGCACTCTCTCCCGTGAGGAAATGGAAGAAGAGCATGCCCTCGAACTGGAACAGATTGAACGCGGCGCGCTTCCCCCGCGCCCTGCGCCTGAGGTGATTCGCAAACGCATGCGCATTTACGTGCCCATTGCCAGCGTGGTGGGGCTGGCACTCACCGCCGGGGTGATTTACTTCATCACCTTCGAGCAGACCTCCATTACCACCATTCCCCGTCCGGAAGAGGCAAGCCAGGTGATTGTCCTGCGTTCGCCCACGCCCCTGCCGACTGTTCTGCCCACGGAGACGCCGCAACCGCAACCCACCACAGAAGCCGCTCCCACAGGCGCGCTGACCTGGGAAGGTTCCATTGGTAAAATCATGGTGGCGCGTTGTGGTTCCTGCCATGGCTCGCTGGGAGGGTTGAATCTCAAGAATTATGCGGACGCGATGAGAGGTGGTAAGAGCGGCGCGGCAATCCTGCCCGGCGACGCTCAGGGGAGTTTACTGGTGCAGACCGTTCAGGGCGGCAAACATCCGGGTAAATTTACCGATGACGAGTTGCAGAAGGTCATCGAGTGGATTCAGTCCGGCGCGCCGGAAAAGTAAAATACCTGCTCAAAAAAATCCCCGAACCATTCAACGGTTCGGGGATTTTTCGTTTCCAAAGAAGGTGCGGCGTTATCCGCGCGGCAGGCGGGTGCCACAGGCTCGGCAAAACAAATCACCGGGAGCGGCACGCTTGCCACACTGCGGGCAGTACAGGGCTTCGCTCGCTGAGGACGCTGATTTTACCGTTCCGGCGGGTTTATGCCGTCGCCCCGGCGTGGTCTCGCTCTCTTTGCGGGCTTTCAGGAACATCCAGCCTGCGGCGAGGACCATGATCAGTCCCAGTCCGCCCACCGCCCACGGAATCACCTCGGTGACACGCAGTTTTCCGGGAGTCGTTTCGCTGATGGGCTCGGCAGGCGCAACCGGCTCAAAGGTGTTGGGCTGGGTTAATTCATCGTCGCTCTTCTGGTAGGTGATCTTTAAATTCACCGGCAGGCTGGCTTTGACCTCGCCCACCACCACGCCGTGATAGGTCAACCCATCGGTGCCCTGCTGAGAGGTCCCGCCGGGCGGATCAAGAACCAGGCTTGTGGCTGTGCGCGGTCGTTGAATTTCCAGCACCAGATTATCGGTGGGGTAGGGCATGAGATATTGAAAACGGTACGTACGGCTGGCGTTGTTGATCTCCAGTGTGGGATCGTAGTATTCCAGATGGATTTGCGGCACGGTTGCCAGCAACTTCACCCAGATGATATTGTTTTGTACTGGCGAAAGGGTATATTCCACGTTGAACAGCCCGTTTTCGTTTTGTTCGGCAACCGCGTGCGGGGTTCTGGCGGCGGCGGGCATGGGAAGGGTGATCTCGGCGGGCAGTTTCACATCCCCACCCAGGGTGATGCGGTAGATGACCAGCACACTGCGCTCGCGGTCGTACTCGGGCCAGAGGAGCACTTCCACATTCTGGAAGCGGATGGTCTCATCCTGCGCCTGCGCCGGGAATGACGAAATCAACAACATCAGCAGGGTAAGCAGGAGCATTACACGGTAGCGCATGGAGCCTCCGTCGTACAAACAGATTTGCGTGGATTATATCAGGTTGTTTTCCTGAGCGATGAAAATCTGCCGGGCAATGCTTTCTTCCAGCGCCAGTTCGGTCTGTTCTACCTGAACGATAATCATTGGGCGATTCATCAGCACGCGCACCAGCCGCCCCGGAAGGATGCCGTATGCCTGTAAACGGTGAATTTGCTCGGCTGGCAGGTCTCCCAGCCCGGCAATGAGGGCGCGCTTACCCGGAAAGACATCTGCAAGGGTCAGGAGATTGCCATGGCGGTAACGGTGGCGTCTATGATTGGGTTGAAGAAGCGGATGACGAGGCATGATGCTCCTTTTTGGTGATGAGGTTTTTAATGAAACGTGCCAGACTGGAACGTTCGGGATTGATCTGGCTGGTGCCGCAGTTGGGACAGCAAACCGTCTGGCATCCCTCGTGCAGAGGGCAGGCGGCACAGCCCGGATGTTCCTCCGGTGAGAAGCGAAATCCGCAAACCGAGCAGGTGATCCAGTGTGAATTATCCATTCCAGCCTGCCAGTAACAGCAAACGGTACAGTAACCCACCGACCAGAATGGCGAAGGGGAAGACGAATGCCAGAATGCCCAGCGTGATTCTGGTGCCGCGTTCTTTGAACAGCATGAAGATGCTGGCAATGCAGGGCACAAAGAGCGTGATGGTAACGATTGA
This sequence comes from Anaerolinea thermophila, assembly GCF_020723905.1. Classification (GTDB taxonomy): domain Bacteria; phylum Chloroflexota; class Anaerolineae; order Anaerolineales; family Anaerolineaceae; genus Anaerolinea; species Anaerolinea thermophila_A. The sequence goes on along the minus strand of NZ_DYHZ01000001.1, from coordinate 608,005 downwards.
CACCACCGTCTGAACGGGGTTCAGCAAGCCCTGAGATTGCATCATAAAGAGTTCGGTGGCGGCAAAGTCGCGGCGCATCAATCCCAGCAGGAAGGATGCGGCAGCCTGAGGCGGCAAGCCCAGCCAGCCCGTGACGATGGGCTCCAGCCCGTGAATGATGGCGGGGAGCAAATGGGCTTTATCCAGCACAAACAGCAGCAGAGTGCCCAGCAGGAAGAGCGGCACGGCTTCTTTGATGTACCACTCCAGCCGCGCGGCGGTCTTCACCAGCACGTTGCTCAATACCGGGAAGCGCAGGGGCGGCAGTTCGATCACCAGCGGGTTGCGTTCTCCGGGCATCAGGCGGGCGGCAAGCCAGCCCACTGCCATCAGCACCAGCAGGATGATGCCCGTCCAGATAAGCGCCGCGCTGAAGGACACATTGGCGAGCATGCCCATCACCACGCCCAACTGCGCCGAGCAGGGGATGGCAAGTGCCAGCAGGATGGTCGCCAGCACCCGTTCTCTTCGCGTGGGCAGGATGCGGGTGGTCATGGTTGCCATGGTGACACAGCCCAGCCCGAGAATCATCGGCAGGACGGCTTGCCCGTTCAATCCCATGCGGCTGAAGAAACGGTTACTCAGTACTGCCATGCGCGGCAGGTATCCCGAATCTTCCAGAATGCCAAAAGCGATGAAGAAGGTGGTGACCACCGGCAGGAGCAGGGCAAAGGCATAGGTCACGCCCATCGTCCACAGCCCGTACTCGCCCACCAGCAAATCGCTCAAAAATTGCCACGGGATCCAGCGCTGAATGTGTTCGACCACCCACGGGTTGATGATGTTGCCGAACAGGTTTTCTTCCAGCAAGCCTACCAGCGTGCCCGCACCGAACACGCCCACAAACCAGTACATGGCGTACAGAATCAGCGCCAGTACCGGAATGCCCCACAGGGGATGTGTGCTCAAATGGCTCAGTTCCATGGCGAGGCTGAACGTCTGTTCTTCACTGATCTGCAGGGCGCGTTCTGCCACCTGAGCGATAAAGGCTTCGCGGGTTTGCAGAATCACGCTGAAAGGGGTATCTCCCAGGGTTTCTGCCGTCTCGCGTCGCAGACGCCGCAGGGTTTCGATCGTCTCTGGCGCGGCTTTTTCACTCAACCAGGCTTCCACAGCCGGGTCTTCGCTCAGGAAGAGCAAGCCCAGCGCGCGCGGAGCAATATAAGCGGGGGGAAACAGCCCTTCAGCCTGTTTGAGAAACTGCTCAATGGCGGGGGGGTATTCCAGTTGCAGGGGGGAAATGGCAGCATGCTGGACGGCGGCGAGCAAATCGTCCATGCCTTTTCCCTGTGTGGCAACCGTGCTCACCACCGGAATGCCCAGCGCATCCGCAAGGTGAGCGCACTCCAGTTTCAAACCGCGTTGCCGGGCTTCGTCCATCATGTTCAGCGCCAGCACCTGCGGACGGCGCATCTCGGCTAACTGCACCGCCAGGTGCAGGGTGCGGCGCAGGTTCTTGGCATCGCCCACCTGAAGCACCGCCCGCAAAGGCTCGTTAAGCAGGACACGCGCTGTAACGGCTTCGTCCTCGCTCTGGGCGGGAAAACTGACGATGCCGGGTGTGTCCAGCACCATCACGCCGGGCAACTCCCGCAGAGCGCCCTGGGTGATTTCAACGGTTGTGCCCGGATAGTTGGATACGATGACGTACTGCCCGGTCAGGCGGTGAAAAAGCACCGATTTGCCCACATTGGGATTCCCGACCAGCGCAATGGTGTTCCCTGAGGGTGTAACCGGTATAGCAGAACTGGGTTGGCAATGTTCCATAGCGATTACCTGATAAACCCTTCGTGATGAGGTGAAGTTCCAGAAAGAGACTCTGTTTTTGCACAGGTCTGACACAACCCGTACAGGGTCAATTCCACGTCTTTTACTCGCGCACCGCTGCGCCGCTCGAATTGCGCCACAATTTCTTCCATCCGCGGGTCTGCAAATTCCAGAATGCGGTTGCATGAGCGACAGCGAAAGTGGAACGGGGTGGGATGGTGGGAGCGGGCTATCTGCACTGCCGGCTCAAAGCGTTCCCGACGGCGTTCTTCCTCAAACCAGCGCGGCGCAATAAAGCCGTTTTCTTCCAGCCAGTTGAGCGTGCGGTACACCGTCGAAAGATTAATTCCCGGTGACTGTCGGGAGACATGCCGGAAAATCTCCTCGGCGGTGGGGTGACCGCCCAGTTCTTCCAGCGCCTGCAGAATCAGGCGGCGCTGGCTGGTCATTCTTCCGCCTTCGTCGCGCAATCGCGTGGCAACCTGTTGAACGAGTGTGTCCATAGCCTGTTTCCTGTCTATTGCAAATGTTTTGCAATAAATTATTGCAAACAATTTGCATCAATTAGAGATATTTTACTCCTGATTTCGGGTCTGGTAAGTGTTTCCTGTCATGGCAAGAAGGTATAATTGTCACAAAATCGGAGGAAAAATGAACATTTGGCGAAGGGCATTATGGGTTGTTTTCATTGCGTTAGTGGTGCCGGCGTTGGTACTTCCGGTGCAGGCGCAGGCTCCCGCGCCCGGCGGGGAGCAGGTGCCCCGCTTTGAGAGCGGGGATTGTCCTATGCCGGTGCCGCCGGGAATGGTTGCAGGGACGGATCTCACCTGCGGGTGGCTGATTGTGCCGGAGCGCTATGAAGACCCTCAGGGCAACACCCTGCGCCTTGCGGTGGTGATTTTCCATCCGACTGGGACCCCGGAGCCGGATCCCATTGTGTTTGCGCAGGGCGGTCCGGGTGGATCGACCATTGATTATTACACTCAGGTTTTACCCGAAAGCCCTTTGCGGGAGCATTTTACTCTGATCCTCTTTGATCAGCGCGGGACGCTGTACTCTCAGCCGTTCCTCTTTTGTGAGGAAATTTTTCAGGAAGGTATTGACCTGTTGCCGGTTGATGTAACAGCCGAGGAATCCGAAAAGCGCTACTATGAGTCGGCAATGGCTTGCCGGGAACGCTTAACCCGCGAGGGAGTGAACCTCTCCGCCTATAACAGCGTTGAAAACGCTCACGATGTCAATGCCCTGCGCGAGGCGCTGGGGTACGAGAAGATTCACTTCTACGGGGTTTCTTACGGCACTCTGCTGGCACAGCACCTCATGCGCGAGCATCCTGAAGCCCTGCGCAGTGTCATCCTTGACGCGGTGGTGCCATTGCAGGGCAACTTCAACCTGGAAGCGCCGTTTTCGCAGGACCGCGCCTTTAATGAATTTTTCAACGCCTGTGCCAGTGATCCGGAATGTCAGCAGGGTTATCCCGATCTGGAAAAGCGCTTCTTCGATCTGGTGGAGCGTCTGGAAAAACAACCGGTTACCATCATCCTCAAAGACGATCAATCCATGCAGTCCTATCCCGCATTGCTGGATGGCGACAGCATGATTTCACTGCTCTTCCAGACGCTTTATGCCACCGAACTGTTGCCCATTCTGCCGGCGATGATCCGAGAAACCGAACAGGGCCATTACGGGCTGGTGGAGCGCATCTTCTCCATTCTTGTCTTTGACCGTACTATGGCGTATGGCATGTACCATTCGGTGGTTTGTTCTGAAGACGGTCGGGCAGATTTGAACCGCTACGATTACAGCCGCATCCGTCCGGAACTGCGCAAGGATGTGGATGTGTCTAACCGCGCTTTCCTGAAACTGTGTCAGGACTGGGGGGTGTCTCCGCTGGGCAGTGAGGCGGAAGAGCCGGTGAGCAGTGATATTCCTACTCTGATTTTTAACGGTCGTTTTGACCCCATCACCCCGCCGGAGTATGGCGAGATGGTTGCAAAGTATTTGCGCCGTGTTTATTCCTTCACCTTTCCCAATACCGGGCACGGCGCGTTTTCCTCCAATGACTGTGCCAATCAGATCATGCTGGAATTTGTGAAAGACCCCGATCGAGAGCCGGATGCGTCCTGTCTGGCGAATCAGCGCATGGATTTTGTCACCCCGCGAGAGTACATTTCCCTTCCGGTGATCTCAAATCTGCTCAATCTGGATCAGCGCCTGCTGCTTCCCGCACTCATTCTGGGGACAGCGGCGGTGTTCCTGCTTACACTGTGGGTGGTGTATCCGCTGGGGTGGCTGATTCGCCGTTTGCGCAGTATCCCGGCAGGGGTGGCGCCGCTCTCCCACTATCTGGCAACGGCTTCGGGATTGATGAGTGGCGCGTTGCTCTGGCTTTTCCTGGCGGGTCTGGTGGTGGCGCTGGGCGTTCTGGTGTCGAATAACAACCCCCTCATCCTGCTGGGGATGCCCGACACGGCGCGTCCGATTTTCCTGATTCCTTTGCTGATGCTGGGTGTGAGCCTCGCTCTGGTGGGTTTCATCCCGGTGGCATGGCGGCGCTGGCGATGGTGGACCAGGGGGTATTTCGTCCTGCTGGCGATCTCTGCACTGGCGGCGCTGGGGGTGCTGGCATGGTGGGGGATGCTGTTTGCTGGCATTTAGGGCTTTGCCAGAATCACCGCAATCGGGTCGGCATACTGCTCCTGCCAGCCTGCCTGTTTCAGGGCGTGCCTCAGCGGTGCATCGGGAGAGATCAGCGCCAGACGGATGCCATGCTTTTCCAGCAGGTTTTGCCAGTCCTCTCCGGCATTGACGAGAGTCAGCCATTCTTTCAGCAGGTCATCGCCGTATAAATCTGTGCGCCCATCCACAAAGACGGGAACCTGCGGCAGGCGCCAGATCAGGTAACCGCCCCAGGCGTATTCGTTGAAGAGATTCCCGGTGGGGTGATGCTGTTCCATCCATGCCACGGCGTCTGCCGGATAATACTGACGGATTGCGCCCTCGACCAGCGCCGGGTGGCTGACCAGCCCGGCTTTGAGAAAGGCGGCAAATGCCAGCAGTCCCACGCTGGTCAGGTTAATGCTCCGCCGGAGTGATGCCCGCACAGGGCGCGACGCCCCCGAGTACCGCTTGAGATGAGGTGAGAGTGGGGCAAAGGCAGTTTGCAGGGCTTCCCACCCCGCAGAGGCAAGCAGGGGCGCCGCCGCCAGCGCAAATGGGGCAAAATTGCGCCGCGCCATCAGCCCCATGGCGGTAAAGAGCAGTACAGGCAGAAGCGTTTCGGCGGGGCGCCGTTGTCTGGAAATACCCAGCGTCAGCAGGATGCCCGCCAGCATCCACAGGAAGGGTTGTTGAGTCAGGTCATGGAAATCCGGCGAAGCCCATTCGGAGATGGCTTGCCGCAGGATTTGCACGCCCACCGTCTGAAACGGGATTTTCCACATGTTGATGCCGTTGGGGTTGAGCGCCACTGCCAGAAATCCCAGCGCACTGGCTCCCGCCAGACGGGCGATCCCGCGCCATGAAGGGGCGTGTTCGGGGGTAAGCCAGCGGTCCATCACCTGACCGGCAAGTGTGGCGCCTAAAAGCAAAAAACCCAGCGCATAGCCGCCGTGCAGATTCGACCACACCGCAAACAGGGGCGGCAGGACGAGGTAAGGGGAAAGCCGTTCGGTGCGGAATGCCGGCAGGAGGACGAGCAGCAGGGCAAACAACGCCAGCGAGAACAACTGCGGACGGGCAGTCCACAGCGGGGCACACACCAGCCCGGCAAGAATGACCACGACTGCCCGCCACAACGGCGGGGCGCTCATCTGCCGGTACACCAGCATCAAACTTAAAGTAGCCAGTCCAGCCACCAGTACAGTGAGGGCGGTGTAGCCGCCCAGCCGGTACAGCCCTGCCAGCACCACCTGTCCCAGCCACGAGTGATTGATCCACGGGCTTCCGTAACGGGTGAAGGAAAATATATCGGTGAGAACAGGCTTTCCGCTTTGCAGGGTTTCTTCGCCGGTGCGCAAATGCCACCACAGGTCGCTATCCAGCGGGGTGCGCGCCGCCATTAAAAAAATCAGCACGCCCACCACCACGGCAACCCATCGCGCCGCGTCGCGTTCATCGCTGGGGAGAGTGGGGGCAGGCATGCAGGTTTTTTTACAGAGGTTATTCTTTCAGACGCACGTACACGTTGAAGGTGCCGTCGCCGCGTTTTCCCACTTTGGTTTCAAACACGTCGGGCAGGGCTTTGATGAGCATGGACAACTGTTTGAAGCCGTAGGTGCGCGGGTCAAAACTGGGGTCTAACTGGCGCAGGTGCGTACCCATCAATCCCAGAAACGCCCAGCCGTCATCCCCTACGGCAAGGTCGTAAGCCTGACGGAGCAGGTCCAGCGGCAGGTTTGCCAGGGTCTCATTTTCCACCGGAGCAGAAGATTTCTCTTCTGGCTTCTCGCTCTTGCCGTTCTTTTCCGTCTTTTTACGGGAAGCGCTGGCGCTTTGCGCACGCGGTTTGGGAGCAGGCAGGTTTTTCTTCTGCAGGTTTTCGGTAAAGACAAACACATCGCAGGCGTTGACAAATGCCCGCGGCGTGGTGGATTTGCCAATACCCATCACGAAGATGCCCTTCTCGCGGATGCGGGTTGCCAGGCGGGTGTAGTCCGAATCGCTGGACACCAGGCAGAACCCCTCCACGCGGTCTTCGTAGAGGATATCCATGGCGTCAATGATCATGGCACTGTCGGTGGCGTTCTTGCCGATGGTGTAACGGAACTGTTGAATGGGCTGGATGGCGTAGGTTTGCAGCACTTCTTTCCAGCCGTTCATGTTGGCGGTTGTCCAGTCTCCGTAAATGCGCCGGATGATGACCGTGCCGTATTTGCTGGTTTCCGCCAGCATGTCGCCAATCAGCGAGGGCTGGGCGTTATCTCCGTCAATCAGCATGGCTATTCTTCGAGAGCGAAGAGCAGTTTGCTCAGAATCCATGTGCTATGGGTTTCTCCATTTCTAAAAATATTAAGTCTCGTCTCGCATGCGGAACTGAATAAACATTCCCAGCATGCCCAGCAACAACCAGCCAACCATCATCCAGACCCCCTGCGAACCACTGCCCTGCAGGGCTTGAGTGATGGTGCCGGTAAACCCGCTCACCACTGCCGCCGAGCCGAGGAAGGCAGTGGAAGCGGTGATCATAAACTTCTGGAAACTCAGTGCCGCCGCGCCAATGATTAACCCCAGGGCGACCATCAGGAAAACCTGAACCGCTGTCTCGACCCGCGGAGGGAAGGTCATTGCCGCCAGCCGTGAGAGCGCCTGCACCGAAATTTCCCCTCCGGAGATTTGCAGGTAGGCGCCAAACACCATCCCCGAGAGCGCTCCCATTGCTGCGCCAGAGGCGAAAATGGTCACGTAATACAGCGGAGATGCCAGCACCGCTCCCAGCACCCCCCCCAGCACAAAACTGCCAATATCGAGAAAGAGACGCTGGGCTTCCGGCACTTTAATCACCAGCGGGGCAAGGTTCATGGCGACAAAACCGCCCAGAATGAACCCCCACAGCGGGAGCATGGAGCGGAACATGCTGTACCCCGAAAAGCATACGATTATCCCCACCACAATCAAGATGACGCCCATGGGTGTAATCATCAGGTATCCCTCCTTCGGCGAAAATCACCTGGTTCCCTCTTTATTTTAAGGGGGAACACAGGATTAGGCAACCGCCAATTTACGATCTTAAAAAATCATGAGAAATTCCGGTTTTTATTGTGTGAATTTTCACAACTGCTGTATAATTGAATAAAATTCACCTGAAAAGAGGGAATAATGAAAACCTTTGTTGATCGCGATTTGTGCATGGGATGTGGGGTATGCGAAACGATTGCCCCGAATGTTTTCAAACTGGAAGATGACGGCATTGCTGTAGTGCTGGTGGACGTGGTGCCTCCTGAAGAGGAAGCCAATGTCCGCGAAGCCATGGATGCCTGCCCCGAACAGGCTATCTCCATCGAAGAATAGGCAGTACCTCCTCGAAGAAAAGACCGCTCCAGCATGGGGCGGTCTTTTCGTTTTTGAGAATCGACTATAATCATTTCAGTCATTTTCTTGCGGGAGGAAGCCGGTGCAGTTACCAACGCATTTGATCGCTGGCGCATTGATTGACGAAGCCCTGGCGCGCGTGCGCCTGCCGGGCTGGGCGCGTATCCTCACTACAGGCGGGCTGGCGTACCTTTCTCACGGTGTGCTGGACAAACTGGCAAAAGCCACCTACCATCCGCCGGAACCGCTGGATGATGCCTTCTGGAAAGGCTATCATCAGCGGGTACTGCCGATCTTCACCTGGGCAACCGTGCTGGCGCTGGCTCCCCGGCATGCGTTTGCCATGCTGTGCGCCGCTTTGCCCGATCTGGACTGGGTGGTGCGGGGAATTTCCCGCCGCACCGGTCGTGCCATTCCCGGCTGGGAGAAGCCCGTGCTGAACGAAGGACTGCATGACCTGTTGAACCGGGTTCCGGTGGTGAAAGAACTCAATCGCCTGCCTGATTGGCGCGCCGAACGCAAAGGGGTGCTGGTGGAAGCCGGTCTGGTGGCAGTCATGCTTGCCGCGCTGTTCTGGTTCATGCGCCGAAAGGACTCTGTCCGATGAGCCCCACCCTGATAGCGCTTACCCTGTTGCGCCATGGACGTTCCCGTGCTGATGATGAGGGCGTGTACGAGGGACGCTACGATTCCCCGCTCACTGCGGTGGGAGAAGCGCAAGCCTACCGCCGCGCCCGTGAATGGAAAGAGACGGGCTTCACCTTTGACCGGGTAATTGCCAGCACACTTCAGCGAGCGCGCCGCACCGCTGAAATCGTTTGTGAGGTGCTTAACCTTCCGCTGGAGGTTTCGGATTTGTGGATGGAAACCAACACCGGTGGGCTGGCGGGGCTGACTCCGCAGGAAGCCGAGCGCCTTTACCCGCGTCCAGCCTTCCGCAACCCGTATGAAAGCATCACTCCAACCGGGGAAAGCGAGTGGCAAGTCTTCCTCCGCGCCGCTGGAGCGCTGGAGGAAGTGATACGCCGGGGAGCGCCGCGCACGCTGGTGGTGGCGCACGGCGGCATTCTCTCCATGACCCTGCGGGCGATTTGTGGCGTGCCCCCGTGGGGCAATCGTCAGGGGGTGGCATTTCACTTTGGTGATCTGGGATTCGCCCGCACGGCTTACGATCCGCAGGCAAACGTCTGGCATTTCTTTGAACTGCGCCACGGACTGGACGAACCTTCATCCTGAAAAAATACCCCGCCCGAAGGCGGGGTAATGAGGCGGCTGGAGAAATTCAATCCAGTGGCTGGGGGTGGTAGCCCTTTTTCTGGATGGCGTTCAGCAGGGCATCCAGGGTCAGGTGGGATTCGTCGTACTCCACTTCCATTTCCTGCCTGTGGAAACTGGCTTTGACCTGTTTCACGCCCGGCAGTTCATCTTCCAGACTTTCCAGGCGCATCACACACGCAGAGCAGTGCATATCGGGGACGGAAAAGCGTTGTTTGGCCATACTGCCTCCCGGTCAGTTGAAGGTGATGACGCCGGTGAACATACCCATCGAGCAGGTAAAATGCAGGGTAGTGCCCGGCTTTTGCGGGGGGATTTCCACCACCTCGGTGCCGGTGGCGGGCAGGAGCCGTTGAACCTTGAGCGCGGGGATGAGGAATGCCCGCGAGCAGGAAAAGGTGTTGTCGGTGACCAGTTTAAGAGTCACCGGCTCACCGGCGCGGGCGGTCAGTTCGGCGGGAAAGTAGCCATCATCGCGCACCTGGAGGGTCAGGGTGTTGCTGGCGTCGGCAATCTGACCGGGCGCCGGGGGGTTGAGGGCTTGCAGGGCGTTGCGGCTGAGGGCTTCGGCGGAGAGCGGTGAGCCAACCAGATTCAAACCCGAGTTTACCGAGACCAGCGCCAGGATGATCAGCAGGACAGCCGCCACCCGGTTGAAGTGCTTCTCCAGGCGCGTTCCCAGCGAAGTTGCCAGATATGCCAGCCCGAAAAACACCGGACTGGTTCCCAGCGTAAAGGCGAACAGGAGCGCCGCTCCCTGCGCGGCGGAGCCCGTTCCCACCGCCAGCGCCATCATTGTCTGCGTCACCCCGCAGGGGATGAGCACGGTGAGCGCTCCCAGCATCAGCGGGGTAAACCAGCGGTTCTCCTCGCGGGAGGTGCGCCGCAACCAGCGTCGGACGGCTTGCGGGGGTTCAAAGGTAAAGTAACGAAACATAGGGTGAACGTTCAGCATGCGCAGGGCGTTGCCGAGCATGAACACACCCACTCCAAACAGCAGGATGGCGCGCAGTTCAGGAGTCAATTCAAACAGCGAGCCCAGCGCGCCGAGAAGTGCACCCAGCAGGGTGTATGCCGTTAATTTTGCCAGCAGGAACGCCAGAATGGGAAACACCACAGCCGAATGACGGGATGGGGCAGACGGGTGCGTTTTCTTCTTTTGAGACGCCTGCCGGGAAAGATCCTTTTCCAGTTGCCCGGCGAGCGAAGAGGCGAGCAACCCGCCCTGCACAGCCATACAACTCAATCCACCGGTGGTCAGACCGGTTACAAAGGCTACCCAGAGAGATTCCATCGTGCCTTTCCTGTAAAGCGATATAAATAGTCAAGTTACATTATACCTGCTATCCCCTGCAGGAAAAGGGAAAAGCCTCACCTTTTTCAAGACAATTTTGCCAACGGGATGTTTTTCAGCCAGTGGGAGAAGGACTTTTACCGTTGCACGGTGTTGCCGGAAGCATCCACGCAGTGGGAAATCCAGTCGGTGGGGAAGGGGAAGGGGGCAATATCCGCGCAGTAGGGAACTCCCTGACCAACATGCACAATTACCCAGGTGCCGTCAGGCTGTTTTCCGGCAAACCAGCCCGCGCCGCTTTCCTCCCCGGCGCGCTTAACCCCGCCCCGTGCCATGCCGTTTTCGATTTTTCCCAGCGAGAAGATCAGTTCGTTTTCCTGCCAGCCGAGGTACGCCAGCAGAGCCTGGCGCAGGGCTTCTTCATCGCTCAGTGCAGGGGTTGGGGTGACTGGCGGTTGTGTAGGTGCCTGAGTGGGCTGGAACTGGGCAAACTGGGTTTGTTGGGCGCTGACTGTGGCAGGGATGTCCTGGGTGGGCTGAAGTTCCGCCAGTCTGGTTGCCACGCCTGCGGCAATCGTAGCATCCACGTTGGGGGTGGGGGATGCCGTCTGAGTGGGAAGGCAGGCGCTCAGGGTTGCCAGAATCAACAAGACGATCATCCATGCGGGAAGGTTTTTCATGGCTTTACCTCAAAAATGGATATCTGTAGTTTATTTGTATTATATCCAATCAGGAGAGAGGCGCCATGCTCTGAGGAAATTCCCCGAGGGTTATTCCCTTCCGGTGTCGGGGATGAGCGCGGTGCTGGCAATCTCCATCCAGAGGAGCAATTGCGCATCGGCAAGGGCCTGGCGTGCCGACTGGAAAAATGCCCCGGGGCGCTTCAGCGCTCCCTCGCGGGCGTAGGTCACTGCCTGCAGTGCCATTTCCAGCCGATCCGCCTGGCGCACCAGACGCGCCTCGGGGGATTCTCCCGTTTCAAATTCCTCCCACAGGGCGCGGATGTCTTCGGTGCCTTGCACGCCCTCCAGCACACGCTCCAGCGACTGCCGTTCGCGGGCATGTTTTTCATCCAACGGGATGGCGTCCGAGGGAGTCAGGTCCCCGGCGTAGATCTCTCCCAGTTCGTGGATCAGCGCCATGCGCAGGGCACGGTCAAGGTTGACTGATGGCGCGGCGCCCGCTTCCACCAGCAGCCAGCACAGCATGGCAACCCCGAAAATGTGATCGGCAACTGTTTCACAGCGTTCGCGCGGTACACCTGCCTTTAACCATCCCTGGCGGTACAGGTGCTTGAGGTGTTGAATCTGATAAAACGCCCGGAGCGCCGGTAAATTTTCCAGGCGCTCCAGCAACTCTTTGTCCAGTTCAGTTTTCCATTCCATGGGAGGTCTCCCTTCAGGGGTGTTGAATCGAGTACCGCATGATGAGCCGTCTGGGGGTGGGGCGGGCGACTTCCACAAAGCCGACCTCGCGGAATGCCGCTTCCAGCCCCAGATAAACAAAAGGATCGGGACGTCCTTCGCCGGTGGATGGGCTGGGGTACCCTTCCACGAAGGTTCCGCCGCGCCGCCGGACTTCTTCGATAACTGCCCTCAGCAGGGCTTTGCTGACCCCGCGCTTTCGATGTTCCTTTGCCACATAAAAGCACACGATCGACCAGACGGGTGCATCATCTACAGGTTTGAGGGTGCGCGAGGCTAGCAGGCGCGGGTATTGCTCACGCGGTCCAAACGCACACCACCCCACTGGCTCATCTCCCAGGTAGGCAAGCATGCCCGGGGTAAGCCCTGCCTCGACGCGGGCTTTCATCGCCAGGCGGTTGGGGTCGCACTGCCCACGGGTGAAGTCGGAGCCCCGCAGGAACCAGAACATGCACCAGCACCCGGCGTATGCCCCGTGCGCACCGAACAGACGCTCAAAATCTGTCCAGCGTTCGGGGGTGAGCAGGTGAAAGGTGTAAGCGGAGTCCTGCGGGGCGTTCATATGGCTACTCCCAGCGCGGTGAGCGTTCGGGATGGAAGGATTCGGAAATGGTCCAGTAATCCTCGTTCCAGGTGTCCATTTCCGCCATATCTTCCGGGCTCAGTTCAAAATCGAAGATGCTGGCGTTTTCCAGAATGCGTTCCCGGCGCACCGATTTGGGGATGACGACCAGATCGTGCTGGATTGCCCAGCGCAGGGCAATCTGGGCGGGCGTTTTACCGTACTTTTGCGCCATGGCAACCAGGCGCGGGTCTTCCAGTTTGCGCGCACGCGCCAGCGGACTGTAGGCTTCCACCACAATCCCGTGGGCAACGCAGTAATCCAGCAGGGCTTTGCGGTACAGGAAGGGGCTGAACTCGATCTGGTTGGCGGCGGGCACCAGTTCGGTATTGGGAAGCAATTCTTCCAGATGGCGGATGGTGTAGTTGCTCACCCCCACCGAACGGGCTTTACCCTGTTTGTAAATTTCGACCATGGCTTTCCAGGTCTCGTGACGCAAGCCTTTGACGGGCCAGTGCACTAGGTAGAGATCGACGTAATCGGTCTTGAGACGGCGCAGGGAGGCTTCCAGCGCCCGGAAGGTGTTCTCATAGCCCTGATCGTCGTTCCATACTTTGGTAACGATGAAGATGTCCTCGCGGGGAATACCGCTGTCGGCAATGGCGCGCCCCACGTCTTCTTCGTTGCCGTACACAGCGGCGGTGTCAATGTGGCGGTAACCGATTTCCAGAGCCCAACGCACGGCGTTGTAGGTCTCTTCTCCCTTTTTGGATTGGAATGTACCCAATCCAAAGCGCGGAATTTCCACGCCGTTGTTCATCCGGATGGTGGATTGTAGATTAAGCGGTGCCATGGTTGTGTCCTCCTATTCCTTGCGATATTTCTTTAAATCTACTGAAGCAATATAGGGCAGATTGCGCCCTTTTTCATCAATATCCAGCCCGTAGCCTACCACAAATTCGTCGGGAATGGTGAACCCGCAGTAATCAATCGGAATGGGGTACTTATGGCGTTCGGGTTTATCCAGCAAAGCGCAGACTTTCAGACTGTGTGGGTTGCGGTCTAACAAAAGTTTCCGCACCATCCACAGGGTGTACCCCGAGTCGACGATGTCATCCACCAGAATGACATCCCATCCGGCAATGCTGGCTTTGTGGTCGTGGTCAATGCGGACAAAGCCGGTCGATTCGGTGCCCGAGTACGAAGAAACTGCCATGAAGTCCATGGTGAGCGGGCGGCGGATGTGGCGCATCAGGTCGGTAATGAACATGACACTGCCGCGTAACAGCCCCAGAAGCATCAGTTTCTCCGAATCGAGATAATCCTGTGTGATCTGCTCGCCCAGTTCAGCGACGCGCTGTTCAATTTGTTCAGGTGTAATCAGCACCCGGTCCAGAAAGTCGTAACGGAAATGGTAAGGAAGTCCCATGCCTTCACTGCCCCCGGAAAATGAGTTTTGGAAACGTTCTCATTTTTATCACAATTTTGAGAATGTGGGTGAAAAATAGCATCTGGTACATTCGACAGGCATAGAATCTATGTTTGCGCTGGCTGATACCCGGCATGGCTGAGGCGGAATCCTTCTTGAAATTCCTTCGCGTTCGTGTTACTCTGAAGGTGGTCTTCAAAGAAAGGCACATGCTTTGTACTGCATGGGAAGAGGTTGGGAAAATTAATTCTGCGATAATGCAGGTCCTGCTTTCACGAAATTTTGTTTGAAACCCATCAATCAGCCGTCGAAAAATTCCAATCGAACAAAGAAGATACCAACAGGCTTGTGCCTTCATGGATAGAAGAGAGAAGCACAGGCTTGTCTTTCGTCATTGGGTGGTCCCGGCACTTCTCTCAGAGAGGGTGGGATTTTGACCCCTCTGAAAAAGAGAGGAGGGTTCAAGGCGCTCAGTGGGATGTTCAATGGGGGGAGACTCGTGGTCGTTCAAGAAAAAATGGGGCTTGTATCGAAGGGCTCACCAGACCTGCGCATTTTTCTTTTAGGACCTCCCCGGGTAGAAGGTGCAGAGGGCACTTTATCCATTACTCGCCGTCAGGCGCGTGCGTTGTTATATCGTCTGGCTACAGACATGCAACCCATTCCGAGAGAGCGGCTGTGTTATTTGTTCTGGGCAGATGAAGCGGAAACATCCGCGCGTCGTCATCTCAGCCACCTGATCACCCATCTGCATCTCGCTTTACCGGCACCGCAGTTTTTCGTCCTGGAAGATGATCAGGTTGGGTTGAATCCTCAGCGGGTATGGTCGGATGTGGCAACGTTTGAGCCCCTCTGTGCGGGTCTGACCGCGCAGCGCCCTCATGATCTGTTGCGGGATGAGGGTGGTCAACCCACCCGGGTAGACAGAACTTCTGTTGAACAGGGAGTGAATCTTTATCGAGGGCTGTTTCTGGAGGGGTTTTCCCTCCCCGACTGCGCCGAATTTGAAGAATGGATGACACAGCAGAGATATTCGCTGGAACGCATCTACCTCTCAGGTTTGGAATTTCTCCTCGAATGCGCTTCTGAGCAGGGAAATTTAGAGGCGGCGATACGCTATGCCCGGCGTTATCTGGATACCGATCCGCTTGCCGAGGATATCCATCGCCGATTAATTGGACTGTATGCAGCCACGGGTAATCGCAACGCCGCAATGCGCCAGTTTGAAATCTGCGCCCGTGTGCTGGAGCGGGAACTGGGCGTCAGTCCACTTCCCGAAACGCGTACCGCTTATCAGGATGTTTTAGAAAAACGGTTCTCGCTCAGGAAGGTCGTCCAGCCTGCCTGGAAACCCTCTCCAGGGATAAGGGTGCCGCTCATCGGTCGTTCTCAGGCGCTGGAGTGGCTTGAAAAAACAGCCCAGGAAGCCCTGGGAGGTAACAAAAAGGTGATCTTCATCTCCGGGGAAGCGGGCATGGGCAAATCTCGCTTGCTTCAAGAGTTTCTGGCTCGTCTGGGTACGGATACAGCCGTCTTAATGGGTTCTGCATTTCCAGAGGCACGAACACTTCCTTACTTTCCCATTATTCAAGCCCTGCGAGGTCTCTGGAGCCAGACCGGGAAAGGTGATCCAGAATTGCTCTTCCAGTGGTTACCCCGTGCTCTGGATCGTGTCTGGCTGGTGGAAGTATCCCGGGTTCTTCCGGAACTGCGCAGTCTGTACCCCGATCTTCCCCTTCCCCTGCCAGCAGCATCGGAGGAAGCCAGAAGCCGGTTATTCGAGGCGCTGGTACAGATTGTGATCGGGTTATCCACTTCTCCAATGTTTTTGCGTTCGTATTCTTCCCTGATCCTTTGTCTGGAAGACCTTCACTGGGCAGATAGCGCCACTCTGGACTGGCTGGCTTATCTGGGACGCCAGATCCGCGGGAATCGTGTGCTGGTTCTGGGGACCTATCGCCGTGAGGAAGCGGACACCGTCCTGCAATTGCGGCAAGAATTGCAGAACGTGCGGGTTCTCTCCGAACTTCAAATTACAGGACTGGATACCCCTTCAATCCTTCTTCTCCTTTCTCATTTAAGAGGCGATTTTCCTGTTGACATGCATGAATTTGCCGAACACCTCCAGTCTGCCACAGGGGGAAACCCGTTTTTCCTTCTGGAAGTGCTTAAAGCCATGATGGAGAGAGGATGGCAGCCCGAGCAACGGGGTGTGGAGATGGGGATTCCTCTGCCAGACACTGTTCGAGATGTGATCATGTCGCGCGTTCAACGACTGAGTTCGGTGGCACGGCAGGTTCTGGAAGCCGGGGCAATTGCCGGTTCTGCTTTTCCTTTTGATCTTGTTCGGGGCATCGCAGGGCGCCGCGAGATGGAAGTGGTGAATGGGCTGGATGAACTTGTCGATCGAGAATTACTGGTGGAGCAGGGTTCGGAATACCGGTTCCACCATGAACTGGTCCAACGGGCGGTGGATGAGGCGCTGAGTCCGGTCCGTCGTCAACTGCTTCATCGTCGTGCCGGATGGATGCTGGTGCGATTAACGCCTGATGATGCAGGCGTGCTGGCACGTCACTTTGATCTTGGTGGAGAAACCAGACAAGCCCTGTTCTTCTATGAACAGGCAGCCCGGCAAGCCGAGGCATTGTTTGCCTGGAAAGAAACCGAACAATTTCAGAACCGTATGCTTGCTCTGTTAGACAAACTTGACCCGCACGAAACGCAACCCGATCTCATCCTGAAGCGCGGCAACATCCTGCTCAAGCGGGCTCAACATGACTACCTCCAGGGAAGACTTGCCGATCGAGATGCCGACCTGAAAGCGGTAAGCCTCCTGGCTGAAAAATTACCAGAAAGGAACTTATCCCTTCTTGCTTTGCTCTCTCAGGTTCGCTACCTTAATCTCGGTGGTCAATATGAAAAAGCCGTTGCCCTTGCTGAGGAGGGAATCCACGCTTTCTCTGTAGACGGTTTGTCTACTGCCTCTGCCTCAACCCTGGCGCTTCTTTTTGTTGAGGTTGCCTTTGCTCACTACTTTTTAGGGCAACCCCGGGCGGGCTTTTCTGCGCTTTACGCGGCTCAGCGTATGGCGGGACCGGATCCTGATCCGGCAGTGCAGGGACCCATTGAGCATCATCTTGGATATATGTTTCTGCATCAGGGGGAATATACTCAGGCGCTGGTGCATCAGAAAAACGCTTTGCGTTGTCATCAGATGGTGAAAGACTTTAATGGCATGGCATGGGCTGAACTGGATCTGGGATTCTTGCATTTGAAACTGGGACATTTCAAAGAGGCAAAAGCCTATTTAGAACAGAGCCTCGAACTGGCTCATCGGATCAGCGCTCAACCTGCCGAATTTTATGCCCGTATGTACTCAGGTTGCTGGAAACTGTATCAGGGGGATTATACGGCGGCTATAGAGTGCTTTCAGCAAACAGTCCCATTACATCAGTCGGTGTTTCAGGTGCATGGCAGGGTGGCGGCTGAAATTGGCTGGGGATTTGCTTTGTGCCACCTGGGCGAAGTTTCTGAAGCGCGTGCCCGATTCCAGAATGCCGTTGACGGTGCCCGTGTGGTGAATCATCGGCGTCGTCTGGCTGAAGCGCTGATTGGGCTGGGACTGGTGGAACTTGATGATCTTCGTCCTGAATCAGCCCGACAGGCATTGGAAGAAGCCGTACAATTGGCGCGCCAGAGCGAATGTGCCGAGAATCTGGCGGCAGGGTTATCGGCGCTGGCTCGCGTGGAACGAGAAACCGGGCATTTTCTGAATGCGCTGGCTTATTCCGATGAAGCGTTGAGCGTTGCTCAACGGTTTACCCTTCCCGTTTGCGAAATGTGGGCAGAGATGGAAAAGGGACTCACTTTACTGGCGCAGAACAATCTGGGATCTGCAGTACAACACACTTCTCGGGCAGTCCATCTCCTCCCTCAAGCGTATGAAGGATGGATTCCCACTGAAGAAGTGGTTCAAAGCCATGCAAAGGTGTTACAAGCCCTGGGACGGGTCGAAGAAGCGCATGTGTTCCTTCAGCAGGGCAGGTCTCTGGTAGAGAAGAAGTCCCGGTGCATCTCTGAGCCTTCCCGGCGTGAAGGTTATCTCATGCGAAAACTGCCGTTATTCCATTAAGCGAGTCAACTTTTTTGTAGCCAGTTTGTGGACAGGGATGAGGTATTCTGCTTTTCAGAGGGATGAGAGGCAGATACTGGAACACTTCTTCCTCCACCCGTGTTCATGACGGAATTGGAAAAGGTTTCAAGGATGAGAAGGACCCTTGAAAAAGATCGGGTCGGGAAGGAGCCCCCTCACCTTGTTGAAGCCCCGTCTCCCGGACGTTTCTATAGAAAGGAGGTGAATGGCGATGATCCTGTATGTGGTGAAGTGGAATATCCACCCTGAGAAACAAGATGCCTATTACAACTGGTTGAACGGCGTGATCCCGCGCACACTGGCGGTTCCGGGTGTGGTGGAATTTCGAGGCTACCGCGGATTGCTGGGGACTTCTCAGATTGTGGCTACATATGAGTTTGCCAGTTTACTGGACTGGTCAGCCTGGTTTACCCATGAGGAAAATCAAAAAGTGCTTGGTGAACTGTACGGAGTGACCCTCAATGCCGTTGGCGAACTGTGGGGTCCCTCACCCGCTGTGCCGGCACCGATTCGTCCTGGAAAATAGGCAAAGCCAAATGACTGAATACAGAGGACAACTTTGACCTTCTCAAGAAGATTGCCTCTGGTTATCCATTTTTGTCCGAAAGGAGAGAGTCATGGCGCACGTGAAGAAAAGTATTATCATTCATGCCCCTGTGGAGAAAGTGTACGCAATAGCAAGGGATCCGAACCGCTGGGCGACTTTCTATGCCGGTCTCAGTGAGGCGGAAGAAGTTACCGGACAGGGGGAGGTTGGAACGGTGGTAAAGCACCATTATCTGATGGCGGGGGTGCGTTTCCCGGTCACCAGTCGGGTTTTGGAAGATTCCATTGGTCCAAATGGTGCCAGATGGAGGGGGAAAATCGAAGGTCCCCTGGATGGCGAGCAGACCTGGGATTACCTCCCTAAAAACGGAGGAACGGAAGTGACCGTCACGATTGATTACACCCTTCCCGGTGCAGTGTTGGGACGGGTTGCCAATCGTCTTCTGGTGGAACGCATGCAGGAACGCGCGATGGAACAAACCCTGGAAAACCTCAAAATTTTGTGTGAGGAGGGAACGGTGTAACCGTTGAAACCATATTACCTGCAAGCAGGGGAGATAGGCAAAAGAACTATCTCCCCTGCTGATATGAGGAAAAGAGGTTGTGCTGTTACCCTTCGTCGGGCAGGGCTTCCCAGCGTTCTGCCAGTTTCTCCATCACCTGCGGCAGGGTGGTGTATTCCATTTCATCCATGGGCAGGCGGTGCGGCTCAAAGGGACCATGCCGCCGCAGTTGATCTGCCAGCACGTTAACCTGGCGGCGTACTTCGTCAAAGCCGGGATCATCGAACAGGTCCCGTGGACCGATGAGCATACCATGCGCCAGTTGGAAGCCCAGCGCTACCACCCGCGGGGGACCATCGAAGCGGCTGGGTGTTGCCTGACGCACCGGCACAGGCATGAGCGGACCGTAGTGCGATCCGCGCATCCACCCTTCTACGATGTGCGGCATGGTGAACGGCTCCAGCACTTCTCCCACTGCGGGGAACTTGCCCTGGCTGCGCACAATGCACACGGGATCATCTTTGCCAACGTACTTCCCGGCAATCAATGCCAGGCGCTGGGTGGATGAAACGGCGCCAACCTCGCCGTCGCGAGTGTACACGGCTTTGATGACGTACCGCCCCGATGCGCCGATGAACACCAGCAGGTCGTACATCTCCGCGGGGGTGTCGAAGAAGATACGTTTGTGGAGTTTCACATCGTGCACCTCGAAGCGGAAGCCCTCGTGCATGCTTGGCGAGATGACCAGCCCGGCGGTGTTGAACGGGTCGGCAAACATGCGGAAGAGCGGCAGGTTCCATGCCCCGGCTGAGGTCTTATCTGCCATGAAGATGATAACCGGCTCAGACTCGCGCTCATGCAGTTCCATCTCAGCGACCCCGGGTCCCATGCCACGCACGTTGCCCGAGAAGGCATCTGCAAGCAAATCCTGTCCGGCGCCGTACAGTTTAAGTTTCCGGGCGATGGCAGTACAGCGCTCAAAGACCTGCCACGCCAGACGGTGAGTATCTTCGTTGTCCACTCCGTGGGTGTGGGTCATGATCAACTGCAGGTCGTCTCCGCAGGCGGTGACGTGGAAATCAATCAACCAGCCTTTCTGCCGGGCTTCCTCAAGGGCGTTGTGGGCAGTGGTGATGAGGTCTGGATGAATGGCAGAGTGCCCCACAAAACCCCCTACGTCGGCTTTAATCACGCTCAGAGTGAGTTTTTCAGACATCTCACACCTCCCCTCGGTGAACTGGCTCAAAAAAAGACCGTCTGCACAGTTCGCAGACGGTCCCGATCATGCTTACCCCAGACTGTGTATCCGGACTCGATCATCAAAAAGTGTGGGGCGCAGGCTTCATCCATTCCCATTATAGACACCCCCGGGCTGAAATGCAACCGGTTGGACAGGGCGTTTGTGCGCCAGAATCAGCGCGACCAGCGAGAGGACCAGCAAAGGCAGGTGCATGACCCCCAGCCAGATGCGGTCGGGAACAGCCCAGTGGTTGAGGTTAAACAGTGCGTACAGCAGCGCGTTGAACGCCGTCAGCCGCAGTGCCAGCACATCCACATGTGGGTAGGCAAGAATGAGCAGGAAGAGAAATACGGGGGTCATGAAACAGTACGCCAGTGCGTAGTCGGCTGAAGTGAGAAGAAGAATCGGGTTGAAATATGGGACCGCTCTGCTCCCTTCCATGGTCATGGGAACCCAGAAAGATAAGAGAGCGAATGGCAGAAATAACCAGCGCCAGAACGGTATGTTTTTAAAGGACAGGATGAGTTTCCCTTTCCATGCCACCCATAACCAGAGCACCCCCAGAAAAACCTCTGCAATCAGTGCCCCGGTGTGCACTGCGTACCCGTAGGTTGGGGTCAGCGCGCGAGTCTGGGTGAAAGCAATGATCAGATAGTTCAGCCCAAAATATCCGGCAACAAACCTTCCGCCCGTGGAGGGTTTCCAGATGGCAATACCAATCACCAGCAAAGTGAGGAGGTGAAAAGGAAGCCCCCAGCCAGCGTAAGGAACAAGCGCGTGGCTGAGAATTTCAAAAATAACTTCTGAGGTGTTTCGTGGATCGTATGGCTGTTCGGTAGATAGGGGAAGAAAAGCAACAATTACCAGAAGAAAATACATCAATGGAGTAAACCATTTGCGAGTCGCCAGGGAGGTTCCCATAGAAGTGTAAATTCCCTTCCATAAGAAAATTGGGGTAATGTGTTGTTTGCTTTATTGTATTTCCACAGAAATAAAAAACACAGATATAACGGGCATCGTTTACAAGACATTAACCTTTGCGAGACAGAGCGAGGAAACAGCGTATCTGGTATTCCGGTTTGGATCCGAATTTTCTGGAGAACCCCTTCCCAAAGAGAATGAAACGGAATAAACTTGTACTCATTCAGTGAGTGTTTCAAATCAAGGTGATGTCATGAATCTGCCTGAACTCAAACCGATTGGTCTCATCCATTCTCCCTATCAGGATCCTGAAGATACCCCCATTCAGTCCAGCCGTTCGAATGCCGAAGGCTGGGTGGAAGTCTATCCCGAATATGCCGAGGGGTTGGAGGGCATAGAGGGATTCTCACATCTCATCCTGCTATACGTCTGGCACCGTGCGCCTGCCGGGGTGCGCCTGAAGGTTAAACCATTCCTGGCAGACTTTGAGACCGGGTTATTCGCTACCCGTTATCCCTGCCGTCCAAACCCGATAGGGATTTCGGTAGTGCGTTTGCTGGAACGGCAGGACCGCCATTTGCGCATTCAAGGAGTGGATGTGCTGGATGGCACCCCTTTGCTGGATATCAAACCTTATGTGCCTGATTTTGATGTCTTTACACCGGAGCGCACTGGCTGGTATGAGCAGGTAAAGCAGGCGTGCCCCCCTCCTCTCAGGGATAACATCATGAAAACGCTGAAAGGGCTTTTGCTGGGATTTGTATTGAGCGGTTGTCAAGCCGTGACGGGGGCGCCTTCCCCCTCTCAACCGGTTGAACTGGTGGTGTTTGCGGCAGGTTCGCTGACAGAAGCCTTCACCGAAAGCGGATAGACCTTTGAACAACAACATGCGGGGGTTCGGGTTAACCTGAACTTTGCCAATGCCTCTACCCTGTTTCAGCAGATTGCTCAGGGGGCACCGGCGGATGTCTTTTCTTCTGCCGCGCCAAAATTCATCGAGGACGCCGTAGCACAGGGCTTGATTGAGAAAGACGCCGTAAAAGTGTTTGCCAGAAATCGCCCGGTCATTATCGTCCCCAGGGACAATCCGCAGGGCATTAAGACCAGGCGGGATCTTGCCAGACTGGGGGTGCGTCTAATTTTAATAGAGAAGGTGTATCAAAACGAGGTGTACTGTCAAGGGGGTGGTGAATAAAGTCATGCTGGGCGAAGGAGATGCCGGGATGGTGTTTCTCACTGATGGAAGAAGCGCTGAAGGGCAGATTCAACTGGTGCTCATCCCTGACGCGGTCAATGTGGAAGCGGTGTATCCCATTGCGGTGTTGAAATCTACCCTGCACGGCGACGAAGCCCGGGCTTTTGTGGAGTTTGTCCTCTCAGATGAAGGTCAGCAAATTTTGCAGAAATACGGTTTCCTGCCGCCTGAGTCAATGCTCTGAACGGAAAACGTACTGAAAAAAACAGGGTGCGTCTTTTCAGACGCACCCTGTGACTGGATCAGCCTGGCGGTTTAGTATTCCGGCATCGGCGGAGTTGCGGGTTTTTCCTTCTCCGGCACGTCGGTGATCAGGGCTTCGGTGGTCAGGATCATCGCCGCGATCGAAGCCGCGTTCTCCAGTGCGCCGCGGGTGACCTTGGCAGGATCGATGACACCGTCCTTGATCATGTCAACGTACTGATCGGTGATGACATCGTAGCCGATGTTGGGGTTGTTCTCGGCTTTCTGGCGCTGGCGGACGTTCTCCACCACCACCGAGCCGTCTTTCCCGGCGTTCTCGGCGATCTTGCGCATGGGCACTTCCAGCGCCTTGCGCACGATGTTAACGCCGATTTGCTCATCTTCGAGGTCCATCTTCAGACCATCCAGAGCCTTCATGGCGTTGAGCAGCGCCACACCGCCGCCGGGCACGATGCCTTCTTCCACCGCCGCGCGGGTCGCAGAGAGAGCGTCCTCAACGCGGTGCTTCTTTTCTTTCATTTCAGTTTCGGTCGCGGCACCTACGCGGATGATGGCAACGCCACCCGCCAGTTTTGCCAGACGTTCCTGCAGTTTCTCGCGGTCGTAATCGGAAGTGGTCTTCTCGATTTCAACGCGGATCTGCTCGATGCGGCCCTTGATGGCTTTTTCATCGCCCTTGCCGCCCACGATGGTGGTGTTGTCTTTATCGGCAACCACCTTCTCGGCACGACCGAGGTCGGCAATCACAGCAGTCTCCAGTTTGCGGCCCGTCTCTTCCGAGATGACCACGCCGCCGGTCAGGATGGCAATATCCTGAAGCATGGCTTTGCGGCGATCACCGAAGCCGGGGGCTTTGACAGCCAGCACGTTGAGCATGCCGCGCAGTTTGTTCAGCACCAGGGTCGCCAGGGCTTCACCGTCCACATCCTCGGCGATGATGACCAGATCGCGTTTGCCAATCTGCACCAGTTTTTCGAGGATCGGGACGATATCCGCAGCGGCGGAGATCTTCTTGTCGTGGATCAGGATGTAAGGCTCGTGAATGACCGCTTCCATGTGTTCGGAGTCGGTGATGAAGTAGGGCGAGATGTAGCCGCGGTCGAACTGCATACCCTCGACGTAATCCTTTTCGAATTCGAGGCCCTTGCTCTCTTCCACGGTGATGACGCCGTCTTTCCCGACTTTGTCCATGACCTCGGCGATCAGTTCGCCAATCTGGCGGTCCTGCGCAGAGATGGTGGCAACGTTGGCGATGTCATCCTTGGTGGTGACGTCAATCGCCATTTCGGTGATGGCTTTGGCAACCGCTTTGGCGGCGGTTTCGATACCGCGCTTGAGCAGCATCGGGTTGGAGCCAGCGGCAAGGTTCTTCAGACCCTCGGTAACGATGGCGTGAGCCAGCACGGTCGAGGTGGTGGTGCCGTCACCGGCGATGTCGTTGGTCTTGGTGGCGGCTTCTTTGAGCAGTTGCGCGCCCATGTTCTCGAAGGGGTCCTGCAGTTCAATTTCCTTCGCCACGGTCACGCCATCATGGGTGATAGTGGGGGAACCGAACTTGCGATCGACTGCCACGTTGCGTCCTTTGGGACCCAGGGTGGTGGCAACAGCATTCGCCACGATATCAACGCCGTTCTTGAGTTTTCGGCGGGCTTCTTCAGCGAAGACCAGTTGTTTGGCTGCCATTGTTCAACTCTCCTTTTTTGGGGTGTGATTTAGAATGAATTACTCCACGATTGCGAGCAAGTCGCTTTCGCGCAGGATGAGCAGTTTCTTGCCGTCAACCTTGATTTCGGTGCCGGCGTATTTGGCGAAGAGCACAACATCGCCCACTTTCACGTCCATGGAGATGCGATTGCCTTTGTCATCGCGGTCACCAGGACCAACTGAGAGCACCTTGCCCTTCTGGGGTTTTTCTTTGGCGGTTTCAGGCAGAACGATACCGCCCGGCGTGACGTCTTCGCTTTCGATGGGTTCGACTACGACACGGCTTCCGAGGGGTTTAAGATTGATAGCCATTGGATTCCTCCTGCTTCAGGATTTTGGATCGAATTTAGTCTCAAAAAAATTAGCAATCTAATATTTAGAGTGCTAAATTTCGCCGTTTATCTTACCAGTTTTATGAGGAAAGTCAAGAGGGGAGATGGAAATTCTTATAAATCTCTGATAAATTCGCCGGTGGCAAAAAAGCGTTCCAGTGCCTCTCGGGATGCCTTTTGAGAGGTTACCACCAGCACATCTCCGGCTTGCAGGGTGGTGTTTCCGTGCGGTACGAGGGTCTGGCTGCCGCGGTTGAGCGAAGCAATCAGGCAATGGTCAGGAAGAAGCCCGATCAGGGGGTGGGAAGTCTTGTTCTACCACTGGCAGGCATCCAGTGTCAAAAGCGCTTATTCTGGCGCAGAGTGGTGAGTCTCTGTTTCCATGTCCACAGGTTCATGCGATGAGTGCTATTCCTCCCACTCGGAAAGGTTCAGACGGCGCATGCGTTTCTTCTCGGCAAGATGGCGTTTCTCTCTTGCCCTGCCTCCACCGGAGGGTTGCGTCTTTTTGCGCACTTTGGGTACCTGCATGGCTTTCTCGATCAGTGCATATAGGCGCCGCAGGGCATCGGCGCGATTCTGTTCCTGAGAACGGTAAGCCCGCGCATCAAGGATGAGCACCCCATGTTCGTTGATTCGCTTCCCGGCAATCTGAACCAGCCGTTCTTTCACATCGGCGGGAAGGGCTCTCGAGCGCAAGACGTCAAAGTGAAGTTGCACTGCGGTGCTGACTTTGTTGACGTTTTGTCCACCGGGTCCGGTGGCGCGAATGGCTGTAAAACGGAGTTCTTCCGGGGGGATAGAAATGAGCGTGCGGTTTTCGTTCACTTCCCTGAGTATACCTTAAAACAAATGAGCGCCCTTGCGGGCGCCCATTCCGTGGATGCAATCCGTGAAGACTAGATGCGGTTGACGATGTTGCTGAAGATGTTGCCGATGGCGGGGCCCAGGAGGGCGAGGATGACGATCACGACGACGGCCACGAGCACCAGAATCAGCGCGTACTCTACCAGACCTTGACCTTTTTCTTTAGCGGCGAATAACATAGAACAACTCCTTATGAAAAAATAGTGTGTAAATCCCTTTCGGAATTCTGCCTATATTATACACACAAATATTTTGAAATGTTCCTTACAAATACCTAACAAGAACATTGCAATTTCGTTACGGAACATTCTGAAAGAAACGTTCCAGCAGGGGTTGAAGCGGTGCCCGGGTGGTCTGGCGTAAGATGCGGAAGAAATCCTGCGCGCTGGCAATTTTGCCTCGATTTTCGTTGACGTACATTCGCAAAAAGTCAAAAAAGGCTTCGTCTCCTATTTGCTTTCGTAGTTCTTCGAGGAAAACGGCTCCATTGAGGTACACGGCATCGCGATAGGCGCGGTAGGGTTGGGCTTCACCGTGCGGATTGTAAATGCTGTCGTCCACATAACCGCGGGGCTGGTAGTAGTTGACCCGCGCTTCCCACCACCATGTTAACGCTTCGGGA
Organism: Anaerolinea thermophila; assembly: GCF_020723905.1. GTDB lineage: Bacteria > Chloroflexota > Anaerolineae > Anaerolineales > Anaerolineaceae > Anaerolinea > Anaerolinea thermophila_A. Next base: position 581,838 of record NZ_DYHZ01000001.1, on the reverse strand, counting down.
GCGTAGGTTTCGTAGTAGAGTTTTTCGGCATAGGTGCACAATGCCTCGTCCAGCCAGGGCTGAAGTGCCTGATCGTTCCCGACCACCCCGTAAAACCATTGATGTGCGGTTTCGTGGGCGGTTAACGCCACCAGATACTGCGCCGGTGTGCCATTATCCAGATTGTAAAAGCCATAACTGAGGAAAAACAACCCGTCGTACTCCATCCCATCCAGAAAATCGGCTTCTACCACGGCAAGGTGTTCGTGTGGATATGGGGAAAACAGACGGGAGTACAGGTCCAGGGCTTGGGCGGCGGTGTTCAATACCCGTTCCCCGGCCGTTTTGTGATAGGGAAAGGCATAACTGTGAAGAGTCACTGCGCCTGCCTGCCGGGTGGTGTGCACAAAGGATGGGCTAAGGGAGAGAGCAAAGGTGCGTGCGCCTTCCAGAAAGTACTGGCGCCATTCCCCCTGCCGGCTTTCGGGTGCGCTGGCGGCAATGGTGAGATTCTCAGGTTCCCCGGTGATCTGCAGATTGACCTTGAAGTCGCTCCATTCATAAACCTGATGCTCCCCGTAATACCCCGGCGGATGCGCCAGCCATCCCTGCCCGGGAATGTAAGGCGGCAGGTAGGCGTACCAGTCCACCAGATTGGTTTGCCGTTCTGACCACCCAAAAACCTGCGGGCGCAACCCTTCCTGTGCAACCCGGGCCGGCAGGCTCAGCCGGTAGGTCAGGTCCAGTTCCAGGGTTTCTCCCTTCCGCAGGGGTGAGTCCAGTTCGGCTTTGATCCAGGTGCGTTCCTGGCGGATGTTCGTCAGCGCCGGTCCACGGATGCTTTGCAGAGAGTCCATTTCAAACGCGCCGGGATAGAGCAGGGCATCTACTACCAGCCAGACTTCGTCCAGGGTTTCTTCGGCGGTATGGATATAGGTAATGCGTTCCTGAACGTTCAGGCTGTGCAGAGGGTAGTTGAGTATTGCCGTCAGGGTGTAGCGCGGACGGATGGGCGCAGGAGTTTCCGGGGTGGATGTGGGTGCGAGGGTAGGGGTGGGGGAAGGGGGGAAGGTGGGTGATGGCAGGGGCGTGGCGGTTTCTGACGATGGCGGGGTTGGGGAAGGCGCACACGCCCCTGCAAGGGTGAGAATAAAGGCAATAAACAGTGTAAGGATGTCCCTCTGGATCTCTGTCAAACGTCGGCGCATGCCTCCATTTTACCAGTAGTGGTGCACCAGAGGTTTGATGCGCGCCTCATAGATGGCTTTGACTTTCTGCATGGTTTCTTCGGAAAGCGGTGGAAGGTCGGCGGCGCTGAAGTTTTCTTCTGCCTGCGAGGGACGTTTGGCGCCGGGGATGGCACAGGTGACCTCGGGGAACATGAGAATCCAGCGCAGGGCAAACTGGGTCATGGTCATCCCGGGGGGAACCAGCGGGCGCAGTTCTTCGACCGCCTGCAGGGCAATCTCCAGATCCACGCCAGAGAAGGTCTCACCACGATCAAAGGCTTCTCCCTGACGGTTGAAGGCACGGTGATCATCGGGGCTGAATTGCGTCTCGCGGGTAATCTTCCCGGTGAGCAAACCCGATGCCAGTGGAACGCGGGCAATAATGCCCACCTGCCGGCGGGCGGCTTCGCGGAAAAACAGGTCGGCGGGGCGCATGCGGAAGATGTTGAAGATGATCTGCACGCTTTGCACATTGGGATATTCAATGGCTTTGAGTGCCTCTTCCACTTTTTCCACGCTGACGCCGTAGTACCGAATCTTCCCCGCCGCCACCAGATCGTCCAGAACGCCGAAAACCTCGGGCATGTAATAAACCGGCGTGGGCGGGCAGTGCAGTTGGAGTAGATCCAGTGCTTCAACTTCAAGGTTTTTGAGGCTGCGCTCAACAAAAGCGGTAAGGTTTTGGCGGTTGTAGCCCTCAGCGGTATGGGGATTAAGGCGCCGCCCGGCTTTGGTAGCCACGATGATCTCTTCCTTGCGGGATTTTTTCACCTGCGCGATGAGCCGTTCCGAACGCCCATCCCCGTACACATCGGCGGTGTCAATGAAATTGACCCCCATATCTATCGCACGGTGCAGTGCGGCAATGGACTCTTCATCCTGCACGGGTCCCCAGGTACCGCCAATTGCCCACGCACCAAAACTGATGGCGGAAACATTCCACCCTGTACGACCTAACGGACGGTATTGCATGATTCACCTCCTGAAAGTTCCTTTGTTGAATGGATTATATCGGTATTTTCAGAAAATTGTTACCGGTAACAGCCATTTGAACAGAGAAGAGAGGAATGGCTGGGAAAGATACAACCGGGATAAAAATGCCCTGCCTGCCAGTGATAGTTCAGATTTCAGAGGCGCAGTTGGACGAACCAGCCGGTGAAAGGGTCAACGGTTGAGAATCAGATCATCCAGTGAGCGTTTGGGGACGTGATGCACGCCATCGGGGGTACGCCAGTAGCGGATATCGCCGTCGGGTGGAAGAGGCTCAATCACCACTGTCTCTTTGGGTTTACCCAGTGCCAGTACGAGCAGAATGTCGTAGCGGGGATCAATGTTCAGAGCGGCGCGCAGGGCGTCTCGCTGAATCGAAGCAATGATGCACCCGCCCAATCCGCGTTCGGTGGCGCCCAGCAGGATGCTCTGGGCGGCAATTCCATGATCGCAACCGGCATTCTTGCTGATCTCGGTGTCCAGCAAAATGACTATATAAGCCGAAGGGCGTTCTCCCTCCTCTGGACCCTGCCAGTCGTGCAAATATCCCGCCCATGCCAGAGTGGGGAAAATTCTGGCATTGGTTTCAGGATCGCACGAAAGAAAGTAACGGAGAGGCTGGCGATTTGCGGCGCTGGGAGACAGACGCGCCAGATCCACCAGGTCACGCAGGGTTTCCATGGAGATTGCCTCCTGCTGGTAAAAACGGCGGTAACTGCGATTTTTGCGAATCAGGTCATGGATGGTGCTCATGGAGAACCTCCTGAAGGGTGGATGAAAGATTCTTCTCGCGTTCCTGCAAGGCTTCCAGTAAAGCCTGCGCCAGGGCTTTTGCCTGTGCCGGGCTGAGGAGAAGCCGGGTTTCGGTACCCTGAAACAAAACAGGGCTTTCTTCCTCAAAGTACAGACAGATTGCCCCTTCTTCTGAAGAGCGGTCGTAGAACACGGTCAATCTAAGGGTATCGTCCAGCAAAAACAGGGACATTTTTCCTCCTTTCCAGACCCGCACAGCCCAGGTTTTTTTTCCATTCTACTCGAAACCTGAAAAAAGGTCTCAGGATTCTGTTATAATTGGGATGAGTGTACGGGGGGGCCCGTAGCTCAGCGGCAGAGCGCGCGGCTCATAACCGCTTGGTCGCAGGTTCGAATCCTGCCGG
>NZ_DYHZ01000001.1:117500-578383 GCF_020723905.1 Anaerolinea thermophila | reverse complement strand
GCCCACTCGATTTGTTTAATCAGGTCATGTTGGTCGCAGGTCCCATCGAGGGATGATATTCGAATCCTGCCGGGCCCACTCGATTTGTTTAATCAGGTCATGTTGGTCGCAGGTCCCATCGAGGGATGGCATTAGAAAATGGGATAGCCCCGCCTGATATTTGAAGAGGACGCATGTATTACCAACAGATGCTACGCGTGTGGGGTGATCCGGAAAAGACCGCCTGTGAGAGATAAACAGGCGGCCTTTTTCGTTACATTTTACAAAGGTGGATCGTAGAAGGAAGCAAGATTTGCTCTGCACCTGGTTATGATTATGTTGAAGTTTCAGTCCCTTGGCGGATCAAATAGGGGTGGTTGAGTTACATCCGGTTGGGGGGCTGCAGAATGCCTCTCCAGCCATGTTTTTGTCTCTCTCTTCAACCACTCTTTGAGTCGAAGCGGGCTTTCAGGAAAAGGATGGGGGAATTGAAGTGCCCCTTGTTCGATGAGCTTCTGATTACCTGGGGGGGTTTGATCATGGACTACCACAAAAACAGGAACCCATTTTGCTTTCAATGCTTCTATAGCGCCCGCCCAGGTACCACCTTTTTCTACATCACTGACTACCACAATAGCGTAATCCGCTAAAGCATAGATCAATTTATTTCGACCCATAGCCGCGCCAACAGAAAAAGGGGCATCGGGGGAATAGGGGGTGACGAGACACAAGTGTCCGCTACTGCACGCTTTTCTTTTTTGAGGATCTTTGATTTCTTCTGTAAGAGCATTCGCCAGTATTCCTACCGCATGCCCTTGGACATCCAAAGATGCTTTCATGCTGATGGTATCAACGCCTTTTGCTCCGCCAGAATACAATACCAGTCCGGACACGCCACAGACATTACCCACAAATTCGGCACATTTCTCGCCCACGTTATCGAGGTTACGCGAACCAACCACCGCGATGCCAGGCTGTCCCAAAAGGGCTTTCTCGCCGGCGTAAAACAGAATTACCGGAGATTTTTCTTTCAGGCGTTCCTTGTATCGAGTGGGGTAATCGGGATCAGCCCTGGTCAGCACATGAATTCCCTGGCTTTCAAGGCGTTCCAATTTAATGGCAATGGCACCGCCGCGATCTAAAAGACGAGCAATTCTTTCCGCATTGTTTTCTTCTATTTCCAACAGTCGCTTGAGTTCCTCTGCGTTCTTCCCTAATAAATCTTTTGGACGCTTTGATAAGGATTTCAATCTTTTCATCACATCATTCCACTCTTTGAGAGTCAGTGGCTTAACCTCTGTCGTTGAGGGTAATGCGAGATGTGAGCACAGCAATAATTAGGCTAGAGAATCATCAGAAAGTGTCATATGTTTCCATTCCTTGCAGCCGCTTGAGCCAGAGTGAATGGGTAAACAGGGCCGCTCCCATGTTTTCTCAAGAGGTATCCTGCCATTGTCAATGTCCAACCCGAATCAATTATATCGTCAACCAGTAATACCGGTCCATCGGTAATGGCTGTAATATGCCATTCTTTGTAGTCTGCAGAATTCATTTTATCTTTCCCTTCCCTCAACCATTTCTGCGTTGGTTTTTATGATTCAACCTGATCTTTGTGAAGCATACCGGAAAAAATCATTCTCATCCTACCCTCTTACTTGATCTCCACATCCGTCCCCATCTGCCGAAAGGTTTCGCGCACCTTTTCTTCGATCTCGGTCTCGTCGATGGTGCCGTCGCTGGCTTCAAGGGTGATTTCCAACTTGTGAAAACGCACCTGTAGCAGGTGCAGCAGACCGAACAGGTCGGAGGCTTTGCCAAGCGGCAGGGTGAATCGCAGGCGCAGGGTGTGACGCATCGTCTGCGATCCCGGCGCAACCTGCCAGTTGCTTGGGGGGGCGGTTGGAGCGGCGACGGGCGCAGGCGCGGGTTCGGCGATACTCCCAGAGGTGAAAGCCATGCCGGGAGGCATGTTGGCTGCTCCACCTTGCGCTTTTTGTTGTTCGCAAATCTCAGCACGAATGAGCACTTCTCTGTTTTGCAGGGCGGGTGTGGCCTCTTCTTTGAAATAAAGGCATTTGGGCTGACCCTTTTCGTCCAACTCACCCAGTCCAAAGAGACCCTGGCGTACGCCCTCGGCGATGCAGTTTTCCCATACCTGCTGTCCAATGGCCAGGATTTCACCCGGCGTGCGCGAACCACTCTCAGCCAGTTGTTGGGTCTCCACAAAATCCCGAGTGGCCAGATAGCGCTGTTTGATCACGACCGGAGCCAGTTTCTCCACCAGACGCCCCTCCGTGCGCAGACGCTCATAAACGCGTTCCTCCAGGTACTGTTCACCCCCGTAAGTGGGAGTACCCAGGTCGAGCATTCGCAGGTCATCTCTGTCTGGCAGGTAGAGCAGGCGATAGAGCATACCGATTTGATCCTGCAAATCTTTGGCGGACTTTTTTTCTTGCGTTTGCAAGGTCTGGCGCTGCTCTGGGGTCAGGGAAAGGGTCTTGGCGTTCAGCAGGCCGGTCAGGGCCAGATTGCGGCGCAAAAGCTCTTCAAATGGAGGCCGTTGAGTCGCCAGGGGGGTCAGGAAAAAGAGCGTGTTGCGGTGCACGCGGGGAGTCTGCCCCTTTTCGTTGAGGAAACGTTGCATGAGCGTTGTATCTGCCTCGGGCAGGATGATTAATTTGGGCGCTGGATCGTCAGGAATATCGGTGGGATGGGTCGGCCAGAGGAATGTTTTCATTCTCTGACCGCGAACTCGTGTACGCAACACCTCCTGTTCGGCAGCGCGCAGTTCCTCGGCGGTAACGTTTTCCATGCGGATGGTCAGTGCGCGGTTCAGGTTGGCGGTGGTCGAGAAGTAGTAACGTCCGCCTTCTTCGTGCAGGTAGAAGAGCAGACGACTGCTGAGTTTGCTCAATACTTCAGAAATGACGCTTGCTGGAAGGCCAGGGGTGAGGGTGTTGCGTTTGATCTCGTTGGGGGTAGCGCCTGCCTGGCCTCCGCCACCCACGAAGGAGTACAGGAAAATCGTGGTTGCGACACGTTCACCCAGTCTCAGCCCCTGATAAGCCTTGCCGATTTCCAGCTTGGCTTTGTGCGCGCCAGCCTCGGGGCTGAGCAGATCTGCTGCCAGTACGCTATCGTATTCATTGCCGATGTGCTTGAGCAACTCGCGGCGAATCTCATCTTCTTGCAACGGAAAGTCTGCCAGAGTGACGTAGGGTCGTGATTCGTTTTTGAGGGCATGAATCACCAGTCCCAGAAGACGCAAGGTGCCGCGTGTACGCTGGAAATTGGGGAAACTGCCCCAACGATGATAGAGTACGTCCACCACTTCGGGCAGGAACGGGTAGGTCTGCTTGAAGCGGGCGCGGTAAGCGGCACTCTCCTCCCCGTGCGTCAGCAAAGCCTCCTGCTCTGCCTGTTCGACATACATGTTCACCATCTCGGTTGCGGCACTCTCGTCTACGGTGGAGAAAAGGCGGCGGCGGATGATGGCACCGACCTCTTCATCCTTCACCGGGGTGAAAACCTTTTCCACCCGCCCACTGATATTCTTGAGTTGCTCGAACAGGCGCGTGCCATGCTCGTTGTAGTGTTCGAGCGTGCTGGAGGGTAGAGTGACGACCAGGGCAACGCGCTCCTGAATGGCGACGGCCTCGGTCAGTTCCTGCATGAATGCCAGGGTTTGCGCCGCCAGCGTAGACTCTCCGACGGTCACTGCAGAGGCTTTGACCACGTATTCGAGCACCTCGTCCATCAGAATCAGCAGCGGCTGATGCTCGCCGAGCAAACGCCGCAGCGCTTCACTGCCCGGGGCACTCTGCCCTTCAAAACCGGATCGTGAACCATTGAGTTGTTCGGCAAGCAGTCCCCAGAGCGTATCTTTCTCAGCGCTGTGTTTCGTGCCGACGATGACGGCCGTCTTCACACCCCATTCGCGCGCTTTGTGATAGAGGGCAATAAGCGAGTGAGTCTTTCCGCCGCCGAAGGGGGTTTGCATCTGGATGACCGGGTCGCCGCCCTGGCCCTTCAGGCGTTTTTCCACGACAGCAAAGAGGTTCTTAAGGCCCTCGGTCAGGTAGGTTTTCTGGAAGAACAGATCCACATCTCGGTACTCTTCTGGCCCGCGCCCCTGGTAGACTTCCCACAGGTCGGCGGCAAACACATCCAGGGTCAGACGGCCCTGCAGGATGTCATCGTGTGGAACGGCGATGGTATGAAAGGGTTTCATAAAAACCTCTCTTCGTCCTGAATACCAGCCTGAGTTGCAATTTTCCGAATGTACTCTTCCGGCAGGTGATGCTCTCTGGCACCTTCAATGATGGTGTTTAAGTAATCACGGCTTGGGTGTAATGTTGGGTCCCGTTTATTGGAGATATAGGTAATCACATCAAGGCTTTTATTGTCCCCATCCAGCGCAACCTCTACCTCCGCACGGCAATATCCTTTCTCAAAGTCATCCAATCTCTCCATCTGTTCATCTGTAACCTGGTATATTACACCCCAAACCTCCCCCTGTTCATCTTTGAGCAGGTTGGCTTTACCTGTTCCATCCTTACTAATCTTATCAAAAATCAGACGCCACCCTGCTAATTTTGCCACACCGACTTTGAAACTGGCTGATTCCAGACGATTCCGCATCTGATTTGTACTCATGTTTGAGCCATAAGCAAAGTAAGAAGGCATCCTAATTCCCCCCTGTAGATACATGGCAAATTGCGTTCATCTTGTTGCGGAAGTTGTCACGCAGGGTTTGGTCTTTTCCTTCATGCAACTCCTTAAGGTAATTCTCAAACACGCTCATTAATTTCTTGTGAAACAGGTCGCGGTTGATGATCAGTCCTTGCCCATCCTCAGCTTTTTCAACCATTTTCGGTGTATCAATGCGGATGCGGGAACTGCCTTTGATTTCGGCTTGATGGAGAATGCCATTGCGGATGTGGGTATAGAAAAGTTCAGCGGTTTCTTTATCAAAATCTTCAACAAATGCTGTTTGAGTCAGGAAATTTTTAAAATAGGTTTTTGTCTCTCCCCTCTTCGTTTCTTCCTTTCCCTGCTTGAATTGCTCAAGCGTTTCGATGAGCAAACAATCCAGAGCCATGATTGCAAATCCGGCATATGGATAGCTTTTTATTTGCTCAACAATATCTAGAAAACGCCCGCGGATGCGGTCTTCAAACATCTGAATGGCGGTTTGCCAGTCTTCTTCTTTGGAAAAATCAAGGGCTTTGTAATCCTGAATGGTCCAGTTACCGCCGTTCCGCCGGGGGGCAATCCAAATGCTGTCCATCTGTCTTTTCGTATCCATTTTATTCCTCCTGAATTTGACTACAACAACCTCGCCTGTCCGACTTCTTCCTGCAGGCGCGCCCGCCCGGTGAGCAGGCCGTCGAGCAGTTTTTTCTCCTTGCTTTCCATGGGCAGGCACTCGGAAATGGCCTGAGCGACGCGGTAGAAGGCTTCACTGCGGCCGTAGCCGCTTTCTGCCAGGCGTTGGATGAGTGCGGTGCGGTCGCTCTTTTCCCACAGCCGCAGGGCATGATGCAGCACATCTATCAAATCCCGCCCGGCAGCCAGGTGCTCCATCTCGCGTTGATGCGGTCCCAGCAGGCGGATGAATTCCTGCTCTTTCCTGACCACCCCGCCGCGCCGTGACCATTCTTCAGCCAGGTCCAGCCCGCAGGACTGTGCCAGTTTGCGGGCTTCGTCGAAAGGCACCCGCGCCTCGCCGTAGTTCCAGCGCCACAGCACGTAGAAGCGCGCCCGGTCGCTGATCTCGGCGGCAAAGCCGTTGTGCAGAATCTGGCGCACGGCAAAGTCGGTTGCCAGCGTGCGGACTTCATCCAGCAACACATCGCCGCGGATGACGTTGCCCTCCAGGTCGATCACCTGCTCGTACTTGCCGAAGACCTCGATGGCTGAGCCGATGGCCGCGATGAAAAAGTCCGCTCCGCCGACCCCTTCCTCCCACAGGCGCTGCAGTTTGGCATCCAGATAGCGGCGCAGTTCCTGACGCACCTCATTGTAGAAACCTGTCCCCTGCCGCGGGGCTTTGCGGGCAACGATGTAGATGGATGAAGCCAGCGCAGCCGATTCATTGGCGCGCAGGCGCGATTCCATCTCGGTGTTGAGTGGCCAGGCGGCGCTGACCACCAGGCCGGAATCGAGCAGGGCGTTGATGACCGTCTCCCAGCCGGCGGTGGATTTGTGGGCATAAACCACCACTGCGGTGCCGCCCGGTTTCAGCACGCGGGCGCTCTCGCGGAAGGCGGCGGCCAGCTGTTCCTTGAAGAAGCGTTTGCCTGCCTCCAGGCCGCCCTCGCCGGTGGAATAAGCCACGATTTCACTCACCTTGGGCGTGAGCGGCGTGGAGAACAGGTCGGGGTAGAGGTAGCCGACGGTGCGCTTGAGCCAGACGTAGAAAAAGTCGGAAAGGTAGGAATAAGGCACGTTGTCGTAGTAGGGTGGGTCGGTGAGGACGGCATCGAAGAAGCCATCGGGGTAGGGCAGGCGCGTGGCAGAGGCATGGGATACCCTCGCCCCCGGCCCCTCTCCCACGAAGGGAGAGGGGGGAATGGTCCCGCCCGGTGCGGCAGGGATGCGGGTGAGGTGGTCGAGGACGCTTACAACCCAATCTAACATGTTTGGCCAGCCGACATCTGTAAATGGATTGACTTCCACATAATCCCACACCATTGGCAAAGCCTGTCGTCCAAAGACGTGCTCTATTTTTTCACCGACCACATTGTAGACCACAACATTAGCATTCTTGTCAGCAAGACGGTTGAAAATTATCCCCAAATACGTTGCCACGGCGCGGGCGAAGTCTTCCGGGTAGCCCCGGCTGAGCATTTCGGCGTGGGTGCGGCGGACGGCATCGGCAAAGGTGAGCAGCGCCAGCGCCTGGCGCGGGTTGAACAGGTCGCCCCATGTGTCCAAGCCGTAATTTCTTACAGAGAAAGCGCGTTCTGCGCCACTTCCTTTGCCCTCAGGTGTCGGCTCATCCGGCAGGGGTTCCATGCCCCACTCGGCGCGCAGTTGCTCGCGTTTGGCCTGCAGGGCCTGCTCGGCGGCGCGGTAAGCGGCCAGGTCAGCCCCGGCAGGCAGGCGGTAGGTCTTGCCACTGCCACCCTTTGTGGGGGCTGTTACCACGGCCACCATGCGCTGGCCCGCTTTGCCCGCGCGGAACAGACGGCGGGTGGTATGGTCATCCATCACCGCACCGCACGCCGGGCAGGTCACCACCGCGCGGGAAACACTGCCGCTTTCCGGATCAAACCCCGATTCCCAGGGGGCGTAGCCCGGCAGGTTTTGGGCAATAATCTCAAATTCAACCGGTTTGCCGGGTCCCTGTGAGAGAGGGCGCAGGCTGATTTTTTTCTTATCCTTTTTTGCCAGCCAGTACTGGCGCATGAGCGGAATTTCTACCCCGCAGGCCGGGTTCTGGCAGGGCAGGGTGCGCGCCCAGATATACCCCACCGCTGTCTCGCCGTTTTGCCCGGTGTAGTACTGCGCCAGTTCCCGGCGGGCTTCTTCCAGCACCCGGTGTCCCCAGTAGCGCACGGCTTTCAACAGGGGGGTGGGTGATTCAGCGGTTTGAGTGTATTTACTGGGAAAAGAGAATTCGATTGCCTCACCCCGGACCTGATCGGTCGAATCGACTTCCACAACCGCGTTGGGTATCTCCGGCATTCCTTCAAAAGGACGCCCAAACTTCTGCGGGTACTCCAGGGTGGCTTTGAGGATCAGCACCGCCACGGGATTGTAGTCGTTGGCATAGGCTTCACACCCCAGGCGCAGGGCTTCCAGCGGGTAGGAACCGCCGCCGGAGAAGGGATCCAGCACGCGCGGCGGGGGGACGCGCCCCGCTTCGATGTCTTCCACGCTCACCGGTCTGCCCAGTTCGGCGCTCAGCCGTTCGGCGTGAGCGGCGTAGATGGCACGGCGGGCGCGTTCCAGCAAAGGGGCGTTGAGTGAGTTTTCCCATTGGCTTAACTCTACAATGAAATTACGCTGTTTCTGCCACTCGAGGATATCCTCAGGGTAGGGAATCAGCGCGGCGTAGGCGGTGGCACGCGAAGCAGCCAGGGGACGGCGCGCCCACCAGATATGCAGGGTGCTGATGTGCCCGTGGCGAATGTTTTTCTCGCGGGCAGAATGCTGGCTGACTTCTTTTACCGGAAAAGTTTCTTCGATTAAACGGCGGTCGGGTTGGGTCATCAATTCTCCTTGTCGGCAATGGCTTGAATGGCTTCGAAAGGTACCAGATAACGCACCTGATGCTGTTCCTCGGGCTGCAGATGGGCAGCAGGGTTGCGCACCACATACAGGTCAGGATGGTCACTGGCGGCGTTCAGCACCACGTAGAGGTAGAAATCCTCGCCCAGACGCCGGGCGGTGAACCACTCGTTCTGCGTCAATGCCACGCGGCCAGACCCGGCGCGGGCTTTGACTTCAATATAGCGCGTTGTTCCGCTGATGGGGTCAAACGAACGCACGTCGTAGCCCAGGTTCTCGGCGGCTACGTCCTGTGGCTGACGGCCATGCTCGCGCTCATAACGTAAGGTCACTTCCATTCCGAGTTGCTCGATTCTGGCGTCGCTGCGCATCTCGGCTTCCGCTTGCTCCGCAGGGGGGAACATGGGTGTTACCCGCACGGCAGCCAAGAAGCGCGGCATGCCCAGCGTCAACTGCTGTTCACGTTCCAGGCGGTTTTTCAGATCGTTCAAAGCCTGGCGGTAATTTTCCTTCTGCTGTTCCTTGTTGCGCATCACCAGCAAGACATCCTCGCCGTTCAGGGCGCGCTCTTGCAGGCGAATCAAATCATTATCCAGGTCGAGAATCAGGTAACGCAGTGATTCCAGACCATACCTGCGTTTAATTTCAGCCTCGCGTTGACGTCCGGCGCGCAGTTCCTCCTGGTAGGCTTCCAGATGTGGAATGAGCCAGGTGATTCCCTGTTGCTTCAGCGCTTCCAGGTCGAGACCATCAGCGGGTGCGGGGGCTTCGGCGGGAACCAGATCCCACAGGATGGCCGGGTCCATCATTTTCGGCGCTTCGCCCGAACGCGGGATGAAGAGCGAAAACAGGCGTTTCCCGGCCACCTCGCCCAGTCCATCGGTAACCTGTCCCTCGTAGAAGAGCAACACCCCATCCAGATGACCGTCGGGATCGAGGAAGGTGGCGCCTTGCTGCAGGGCAGTGGTGAGATGCCGCTCGATCCACTGCAAGACAGCCTCGAAGAGCGGGTGTCCAAAGGAAACAAACTCCGCCCGGGAGTCCTTCATCGCCAGGTCTTTATCGAAGGTGACCAGCGGATAGCGCCTTCCTAACAGACCAAAGCGTTTTTTAAAGACATCCTCTTCGGCAAGGGTGCGCAGGACCGAGGGGACTTTATCCAGGGTGAAGAAACCGGAGCGGTCGGCGCGCGGGCGCATCTCGCCGTCCAGATGTTCCCAGGCTTTCTGGAAGAAGGCCTGGGTATATTCAGGAATCAGGCGCCGCTCGCGGGCGCGGGCGTTCATCTCCTGAATGCGGGTATAGTCAATGTAGCGGGTTGCCAGGCTCTCGCCGAGGCTGGCGCGCACCTGGCGCAGGTAGTCCTCATCCACATGGATTTCGATTTCGCGCAGGATGTCCTCCAGCGTGCGAGCGTTGGCGGCGGCTTCGGTCAGCAGTTGGGCAAGGTCGCGGCCCGGAAAGAGTTCGTCAATCACATCAAAGACTTTATCACTGCCGAGGGCAGCACGGATCTCCTCCAGTTTCTCGAACAGGCGATGAAGCACGCGGCCTTCGCGGGTATCGGCGGCCACCAGGTTGAAGATGGTGACCTCGCGGGTCTGGCCGTAGCGGTGAATGCGACCCATGCGCTGTTCGAGACGGTTGGGGTTCCAGGGGATGTCGTAGTTGAGCATCAGGTGACAAAATTGCAGGTTGATGCCTTCACCGGCGGCCTCCGTAGCGACCATTACCTGGGCTTCGTTCTTGAAGGTCTTTTCGGCGGCGATACGAGCCTCCAGCGGCATTCCCCCGTGAATGGTGCAGACGCGATAGCCCCACTCCCGCAGCCGCTTTTCGAGGTACTCCAGCGTATCGCGCGACTCAGTGAAAATCAGTACTTTAGGAGAACCGGACACAGAACGATGTTCTTCAGTTTCGCCTGCGTTTGTCCGTGTTTTGTTCATCAATTCATCCAGCGCAGCCCTGAAATGACGCAATTTGACTTCGTCACCTTTCTCGATAATCGCACGTGCCTTCTGGAGTAACTGTTCAAGGGTCTGTATTTCCGCTTCCAGTTCGGCACGGTTTTCGGCACTGCTCAGCGTTTCCCATAGGGCTTCCTGCTCCCAGCGTTCCTCTTCGCTCAATTCCTCCACTTCATCCATGGAAAAAGTTTCGGCTGGAACAGCGAGCCTCCCATCTCGAAAAGCATCGGCCTGCTGGCGCAGTTCCTCCAGCCGTTTCTTACGCCGTTCCAGCGAGCGATACAGGGCATATGTGCTGGAAGCCAGGCGGCGTTGCAGAATCACCATGGCAAAGGCAATATTGCGACGTTTGTCGCTGGCAAGGGCTTTGTTGTACTGTTCCTCTACATAACGAGAAAGGGCATTATACAGTTCTTTTTCGGAGGGCGACTCGGTGCCCAGATGAAAAGCCATTGTTTTCACCTGGCGCGGCAGGAAAAGCGGCTTGCCTTCGAAGTCTTTCAGGTCTTCTTTTAAGCGGCGGATAAAGAGGGGATTGTCGCCTGCACGAATGGAGGAGTCCAGCATCTCCACCGTGGCAAAAGCGCCTGGCTGAAGCAAATCCAGGAACAGCCGGAAGTTCTCCGGGTCGCCGCGATGGGGAGTGGCAGTGAGGAACAGTAGATGGGTGCTGTTGCGTGAGAGGATCTCACCCAGACGGTAGCGTTTGGTCTTTTCCGTCTTGTCGCCGTATTTGTAGGCAGCCATCTTGTGCGCCTCATCCACGATGGTCAAGTCCCAATGTACGCTGGCGATGGACTGCATGACATCTTCCTGGCGGGCGAAATCAAGCGAGGTAATGACCTGGAACTCGTTCTCCCATGCATTCTCGCCAAAGCGGTTGCGCATGGTTTGGCGATCCATTAAGGTAAAACGTTCATCGAAGCGTTCCTGTAGTTCGCGCTGCCACTGGTCTTTCAGGTGTCCGGGAGCCACAATCAAAATACGCCGCACCAGCCCTCGAAGTTTCATCTCTTTGATGACCAGCCCGGCCATGATCGTCTTACCGGCTCCGGGGTCATCGGCAATCAGAAAACGTACTCGGTTTTGATGGAGGATATACCCATAAACGGCTTCAATTTGGTGAGGGAGTGGGTCCACTTTGGAGATGTTCATTGCGAGCAGAGGGTCATACAGGGATGCATAGCGGTAGCGACGTGCTTCTAATGCCAGGAAGACCCGGCGAGGTTCGGCGCTAAATCCTTGCTTCAGCCGAAATGGACGCAACTTCACAGCCTCTTGCATCGGCAAAATCTGGTCAACATGGGCCTGACTGCGGAGCAATGCCCCGACCAGACGAACGTGGCTATTCCCCACTGCCTCGATCAGGTCTATCTGCAGCGGTTCGGGCCAGCGCGGCCCTTCAATAACGTCACCAGCGCGGATAGTAAGAACGTCAAAGTCCATGATTCTCCTGAAAAATGCACTCCGCCCGCGGCAGGCAGTTCACTTGCGCGGACGGCAAAAGTTTGCTATGCTCATTTTGCCGCAACGCGCCGCTACCGCGTTGCCTTTCCAGCCTCACCGATGCCAGCGGCGGGGCTGAAATTCTTTCTGGTTTCATTTTACTTGGGTGGTACACTGTGTCAAGCCGAAAGACTGGATACAGGAATTCGCAACTCTGAATTGTGTCATTTGAAAGTCCGTGATCTCAATCCTGCCTGTCCACTAAAGCCTGTACTTGCAGAGATGGCTTTCTTGTCGTATGATAACCTTCGCTTTTGAAAAGTAGAGTGATAACCGCTCAACGCACAGGGGCACATCGTGGTCAGGCAGAACGATAACTACAAATGGTTTATTTTGACTCTGGTAGTACTCACCGACATGTTCGTGATTGCCATCCCGACCATGGGCATTTCGGTTCTCTCCAAGGAAATTTCGGATGACCTTGGGCTCAACCTGGTGCAGTTAGGCGTGATCTGGGGGGTAGGCGGTTTGCCCGGGATTGTGACCGGTCTGCTGGGCGGTATGATCGGGGACAAAATTGGACCCCGGCGGGTGCTCATTGCTGGCACGCTATTGGGTGGCTTGCTGGGCATGGCAAGGGGCCTGGCTTTTCATTTTGTTTCCATGGTTGTGGTGATGTTTTTTCTGGGTGCAGTTGCCCCGATAGTGTTGATGAACAGCCTCAAAGCCATTGGGGAGTGGTTCCCTTCCAGTCAGTTGGGTCTGGCAAATGGCATCATGTCCATGGGCATGGCTCTGGGCTTTTTGACTGGATCGCTCTTCAGCGCGACCACCTTTTCGCCCTTCTTAGGAGGGTGGCGCAATGTGCTGATTGCCTATGGCTTGATAGCCGTTTTGTTAAGTATCCCCTGGATGTTTACTCGCTCTGCCCCAGAAGAGTCTCGCACGGTCAGCACTGCTTCGATATGGACAAATCTGAAACATGTTGCCGGGTTGAAAAACATCTGGCTTCTGGGCATGGGGCTGTTTGGTATCAGCGGAGCCGTTCAAGGCACACTGGGATACCTCCCGTTGTATTTGCGGGAAGCCGGCTGGCAACCTCTTTATGCAGATAGCGCGCTTTCCGTTTTCCACACCGTCAGTTTGTTGTTGGTTCTGCCTGTTTCCTTCTGGTCTGACCGCCTGGGATCGCGCAAGCGTCTTCTGCTCATTGCCAACCTGATGATCATGACGGGTACAGGATTGCTGGGCGTTGTTCATGGCTTATGGGTCTGGGTTGCGGTGGTGATCGCCGGCTCCATGCGGGATACCTTTATGGCGACCTTTAACACCATGGTAATCGAAACCCCCAAAGTGGGACCTGCCTATGCCGGTACAGCCATTGGTCTAACCATGGCGCTTGCCAGTTTGAGTAACTTTATTTCTCCACCGGTGGGAAACAGTCTGGCTTCATTATCGCCCGGTGCGCCTTTTGTGTTCTGGTCGGCATTGAGCGTTTTTGCTCTGGTCTGCCTGTCTCAGGTGCAGGCGAAAGCCGCAAAGCGGGTAATGCTTTAAGATCCTTCTCCGCGCAGGAAATGTAAACCATTGAGGAAAACATTGGGGAATGAGTAATCCTGCTCAGGCATGCGGTGCTTATGGCAGGTTAACTGGCTCCGGGGCGAAGGGCTGAACGGGTTACTTTAGCCGTTGAGCAAACTGCTTGCGGAACTTACTCACTTTGGGCTGAATCACCATCTGACAGTATCCCGCATAGAGGTTCTTCTCAAAATACTCCTGATGGTATTCTTCCGCCTTATAAAAGACGGTAAAGGGCACCACCTCGGTCACAACTGGATTTTGCCAGATGCCTTTTTGATTGAGTTCCTGGATAAGACGCTCAGCGGTTTCACGCTGTGCCTCACTGTGAACCAGAATGCTCGAGCGATATTGAGTGCCAACGTCCGCTCCCTGGCGGTTACGTGTGGTGGGATCATGGACGGAAAAGAAGACTTCCAGAATCTCGCGATAGGAAATGATGTTCGGATCAAAAGTTACCTGGACAACTTCGGCATGGCCGGTCATACCGGTGCATACCTGCTCATAAGAAGGTGAGACCGTCTTACCGCCGGCATATCCCACGACTGCATCTTGAACGCCCTGCAAATGGGCAAATATCGGTTCCAGACACCAGAAACATCCCCCGCCCAGGGTGGCAATTTCAACATTTTTTGTCTGATTCATTTTCTCATTCATGCTTTGATTATCCGGCTTTCGCACAGAAATTGCCAGAGCCAGTCGCCTTCTGTAAAAGGTCTGCCACGCGCAGCACAAAGAGCCCTGATGGTTCCCCGGGATGACCGCTTCCCACCCTGTTGTTGTCTCGGCAGTTTACCGGCATCACAGTGGTAAAAAAGTCTCTTCCTGATGGAATTGTAAAGTTCTCTCTCCGGGAGCGCTGCCGGGAATTTGTTATAATCGTCCCATGCATATCCGTCTTTTTCGCTTTCTTTCTGGCGGGCTGGTGGTTCTTGTCCTGCTGGCGGGGTGTGTTGATTCGCCTGCATCGCCAGCGGTCACAGATACCCCCGTGCCGTCCATTACCCTGACCCCCACGGAAATTCCTTCTCCCACCCCCACGCCGCAGCCGCTGGCGCTGGTGATCAATGGCGAGGGGGTGCCGCTTTCCGAGTATGAAGCCAGTTTAAAGCAATTGCAGGAAGCCCAGGCGGAGATGGGGATGACCAGCACTCCTGAAGAACAGCGCCGCATGGTGCTGGATGACCTGATTGCCGCCACCCTGCTGGCGCAGGAGGCGTTTCGTCAGGGCTTTACACTCAATGATGCCGATCTGGATGCGCGTATTACCGCACTGGCAGAACAACGCGGCGGTATGCCTGCTTTGCAGGAGTGGATGAGCCGTATGGGGTACGATGAATCTTCGTTTCGTTCGGCTTTGCGCCGCTCGCTTGCGGCGGCATGGATGCGTGATACCCTTGCTGCACAGGTGCCCGAACGTGCTGAGCAAGTTCACGCCCGCCAGATTTTATTGATGACAGAAGCAACGGCAAAGCAGGTGCTGAATCAGATTCGTGCTGGTGCAAACTTTGCAACGCTGGCTTTTGGATATGATTTGACGACCGGAGGCGATCTGGGCTGGTTCCCCCGTGGTTACCTGACCCAGCCTGCTGTAGAAGAAGCCGCGTTTGCCCTGCAGCCCGGCGAAGTCAGCGACATTATCCAGACCGAACTGGGCTATCATATCCTTCAGGTGGTAGAACGGGAAACCGATCGTCCGCTTTCTCCCGATGCCCGCCTGACCTTACAGCGCAAAGCCCTGGAAGCATGGCTGGAGCAGGCGCGCAGTCAAGCCCGGATTGAGGAACGGGTGCCCTGAATGGGTGTATGTCAACCAAGGAGGTAAGGAAACCGCATGGGATTTCTGGATGAGGTGAACGAACCGGATTTATCTCTGGAGCCTGAATCTCCACCCCCTCAACTACCACGCCGCCGGACACACCGGCACCGCAGCGTCGATGGTTTGTGGGATGGGCTGACTGTCCTCTTGCTGGTTGGCATGGCGGGGTTAATTCTGTATTTCTTCCTGATTTTCCAGAACCCGTATGCTCCATTTAACCCTTACCCGCCAGATACCCCCATCCCGACCCTCTTCATCCCAACCTTTACCCCGACACCCAAAGTCCTTCCGCCCACCTGGACGCCGACGGCAACGCTTGAGCCGACCTTCACCCTTACCCCTTCCGCTACCGTGACCGAAACCCCCACCATGACTTTTACCCCTGCTCCGCCTACGGATACGCCGCAGGTTTCGGCGTATCGCTACCTTATGCGCGGTTCGCCCGATTATCTTCCCGGCAAGGTGATTCATCCAGATGAGGGGTGTAAGTTGTGGGTTGCCGGGCAAGCCTTTGACCTCAAAGGCGCGCCGGTGGTGGGCATCACCGTGCAGATTGGTGGCAGTCTTGACCGCTCACTGTATCTGCTCACCCTGACCGGAACTGCCCCACAGTACGGTACAGGGGGCTATGAATTTGTCCTGGCGGAACAGGCCATGGCGTCCAACGAGTCCGTTTGGGTGCAATTGCTTGATCAGGAAGGTTATGCCCTCTCCCCGCGGGTGTACTTCAATACATACGCCGATTGCGAAAAGAATTTAATCCTCGTCAACTTCAAACAGGTTCGATAAGCATTTTCCCATGGATGAAAAACCGCCCGCGGGTTCGCCTGCGGGCGGTCATTTGTTTATGGACGGGGTTGAAGATGGAGCGATTCGTCCCCTTTTAACAAACCTTTCAGCGGTGCCGCCGGGAGTGCCATGACCCGACTGGGGGCAAAATACTCAAAGTCCCACTGCACGGAATCGCCTGCCTGTTTGTCCGGCACGGGCAGAAGTCGGGCGATGAGTGGTTTGTTCAGGCGCAGGGCAATTGCGCCTACATCCATGAGGATGGCTTCCAGTTGCTCCGGAGTGGCATCTCCGGGCAGAGGGAGGGTATCCAGTCCGGCGCCGCACATGCAGGAATACAACAGCAGGTCTTTCACCCCCAGCGTGCCCTGAGCGGCTCGTTTTGCCAGCGTGGAATCTTCCAGCACGGGGAGCATCAAGCCGTTGAAACCGGTTTTAAGCCAGCGTCCCCGGTCAAGGGTGTCGGCGAGGAATGCCGCCGCCGCCACCGAGCCTGCCTGTCCCAGGGCGGGCAATCCCAGCGCTTCCAGCGCGCTCCCCAGCGAGCACCACTCCGCAGGGTAAGGCGCAAATGAGAAGTCCAGCCCTTTGAACTCTACCTCGAACTGCTGACTGAGATGGGTGGCGCGCGCGGTCAGACGGGTGGCGGCTTCTTCCAGTGCGGTGATGATGCGCTGGCGGGCATCGTTTAAAGAGACAGCCCGCTGGATGGCTTCCAGCGCCAGGTCAGCGCTTTCCACTGCCAGAGCAAAGGCAGGGCGCTCTCCACTGTGAAAAGCGGCAGGAAAGAACGGTGTGTGTGCCTGCACATTTGCCAGCGCTCCAAACCGCAGGTTGGCAAATCCATCTGCGCTCAATGCCGCCGCGCGGTGGATGATCTGAGCGCATGCTCGCACTGCAGGGAGAAAGAGCCCTTCGCTGGATGCGGCGATGACCCCGCCAAAAAAGACGTTTTGCGTGGCTTCCAGCATGGGGAGGATTAAATTGTAACTTTCCGGGAAGTTCGGCAGGGCAGGACCTAAGGACAGGTACGCAAAACCGCGTTCGCGGGCGTCGGCTTCCAGCGACTGCGCCAGACGCACCGCATTACTGACCTCTTCGGTTGGATAGAGGAGGGGAAAGGGAACCGTTGCCAGGCGGGTGGTTTGTACTTCGATGCCGGCGTTGTTAAAGAGCGTTTGCGCTTCCTGCGCAAGCCGGGCAAGCCGATCCAGATGCGCATAGGACTGGGCGCTGCGCGGGTCGAAAAAACAGGTCACCGAACGGACTTTCATGGTGCTGATCTCCTTTGTCGTACCACTTCAAACAGCAAAATTCCTGCGGCTACTGCCGCATTGAGCGATTCGCTCTTACCGGGCATGGGAATGGTGAGACATTCATCCACCAGGTCGCGCATTGCCGGACTGGCGCCTTCCGCTTCTCCGCCGATCACCAGCGCCAGCGGCTGGGTCAGGTCGGCTTCCCAGCAGGGGATGCCGGTCTCGGCTTCCGCCAGATAGAACTGCATTGCGGGGTGTGCTGAGCGAAAATCTTTCAGCCATTCCAGGGAGACTTCTTGAACGGGTAAACGGAAGTGCGCTCCCATACCAGCCCTCAGCACTTTGGGGGAAAAAGCGTCCACAGTGCCGGGGGTCAGCCAGACCATTTGCGCGCCTGCCGCCGCCGCCGAACGCAGTAAAGTGCCCAGGTTGCCCGGGTCGCGCAGATTGTCGGCAATCACCACAAAATCAAGTGGATCGGGGGTGGCACAGGGACGGCGGACAAAGACGGTCAGAATGCCCTGGGGGGTTTCGGTATCCGAAACCTGTTTCAAGAGGGAAGAAGGCACCTCGAATACTTCGGCGCCCCGGGCGGCAAGGGCAGGGAGCAGGGCTTGCCCGCGCGGCGAGAGATCGGCAGAATACACCGCCATCACCGCCTGCCAGCCGGCTTGCACGCCCTCTTCTACCAGACGCACGCCTTCGGCAACAAACCATCCGCGTTCGCGGCGTTCTTCCCGGCGGTTGAGCAAAGCGCGAATGGTTTGAATGCGCGGATTGTGAATGGAGGTGATCTTCTCAACAGGCACAAAACGATTTTACCCTTTTTCTACCGGGAAGATGGGGAAAATTGCGGTAAACTGAGAGAGAAACGGTTCAAATTACAGGAGAAGGTTTTGCCGTGTCTTTCCCGTTATCCTCTCTTCCTCCACAAAAGCAGCAACTGCTGGAATATCTGGTGGATCGCCTCAGTTCTATTGAAGGGGTTTTAGCCGTTGTGCTGGGGGGATCTTATGCCAGCGGGACCTTTCACGAAGCCTCAGATATGGATATCGGGCTGTATTATGCCGAAGCATCGCCCTTTTCTATTGAAGCCATTCGGGCTGTGGCGCAGGAAGTTGCAGAGAACGGCAATGCCACTGTAACCGGCTTCTACGAATGGGGAGCATGGGTCAACGGCGGAGCCTGGATTCACACTCCGCAGGGCAAAGTGGATTTTCTGTACCGCAATCTGGACCAGGTTCAGCGTACCATTGCCGAAGCCAGACGGGGCATTGTGCATCACGACTACGACCAGCAGCCCGCCTACGGGTTCTACAGTGTGATTTATCTGGCAGAAACGCAGATTTGTATTCCCCTGTATGATCCTGAGAACAGGATAGCCCATCTCAAGCAGGAAGTAGCAATTTACCCCCCTGAACTGAAACAAAAAATCATTGCCGATTCCCTCTGGTCAGCAGAATTTACCCTGTTACACGCGCGTGCTTTTGCCGCCCAGGGAGATGTGTACAACACAACAGGATGCCTGACCCGTGCTGCATCTAACCTGACGCAGGCACTTTTTGCGCTCAACGAACGGTATTTCCTCCGTGATAAGCAGGTGATGAAGACGATTGCAGAATTCCCGCTTCTTCCGCAGGGGTATGTGGAAGCCCTGCAGGATATTCTGGCGCACCCGGGCAGGACGGAGGCGGAATTGAGACAATCGGTTGACGCTTTTGAGAAAGTGTGGCGAAGTGTCACGGTATTACCCGGGGTACAGTACGTCCCGAGATTTAAAGTGTAGATTTATATCCGGACGTGATAAGTCTGGTAAAGGAAACCTTTAAGTTTGGTGTAACAACTTCTGATAAAAAGATTGACAAGCCTTTCGACCTGTGATACCCTATAAGCACAGGGTTCAAGTGTCTTTATTTTAAAAACAAAAAAGTGAAACGTTTCACTTTTCTGTCTGACGCCTGCACAGAATGGATACATCTATATGAGCCACCCATTTGAGTGCAAATATGGTTACTTCTCTGATGATGGCAGGGAATACTGCATCACCACACCGTTTACCCCGCGACCGTGGGGAAACATTATCAGCAATGGTGATTACAGTCTGATGATTTCCCAGAATGGTTCGGGATATTCCTGGCGCGGCAATGCCGGACAGAACCGAATCACCCGCTCGTTTCAGGATTTGATCAAAGATAACTGGGGGAAATACCTGTATATCCGCGACCGGAAAAGCGGTGCTTTCTGGTCGGCGACTTTTAAACCGGTGATGCGTTCGTATGATGAATTCCTGACCGTTCATGGCATGGGTTACTCCCGTTTCATTCAGGTTGTTGATGGGATTCGCAGTGAATTGACAGTTTTTGTAGCCCCCGATGCTCCTGTTGAGTTTTTGCAACTGACCCTCACCAATTCTGGCGACGCTGTGCGTGAACTGGATGTCACCTCCTATGCGGAGTGGGCATTGGGCTTTGCGCCTGATGAACATCGTGAGTTCCATAAACTGTTCATAGACACTTCTGCCGATACCATGCTCAATGCAGTGTTTGCCCGCAAGTACCTGTGGGGCTTTCCCGATGAGCATGGACGATATAACAACATCAACTGGCCCTATACTGCCTTTATGGCGGTCAGCGAGCCGCTGGTTTCTTTTGACTGCGACAAAGAGTCTTTTCTGGGAATGTACCGCAGTGAAGAACATCCTGCGGCGATGGATGCCGGGCAGTTATGCGGTCGCGTTGGGCGTTTCCATGATGCCATTGCTTCCCTGCAGGTGGCGGTGACTCTTGAGCCCCATCAGTCCAGAACGGTGGTATTTACACTGGGTGCCGCAGAGGATGGCAGGGAAGACGTCACTGCGTTGATTCGCCGTTTTACTTCGGTCGATGCCAGCCATCAGACCTTCCAGGCGGTGCGCGCTTTCTGGTCACGGTTCTTGGATGCCGAGCATGTGGAGACTCCTGATCAGGCGCTTAACTTCATGACCAATTACTGGCTGAAGTATCAAGCCATTTCCTGCCGCCTGTGGGGAAAGTCGGCTTTTTATCAGGTCTCTGCCGGGTATGGCTTTCGCGATCAGTTACAGGACAGCCAGATTTTCCTTGTCGGTGATCCCTCCTTTGCGCGCAAGCAGTTACTGATGCACGCCGCTCAACAGTTTGTTGAGGGGGATGTTCTGCACTGGTGGTTTTCCATCCGTGGCGGGGGTCCCCGCACCAATTGTTCGGATGATTTACTCTGGTTGCCCTTCATCCTGGATGCCTATCTGAAGGAAACTGCTGATTACACCATTCTGGATGAACCTGTCCCTTATCTGAATGCCCCCGCCGAACCCCTCTATGAACACTGCAAACGCGCCATCGAACGCGCTTTCTCGCGTTTTTCGCCGCGTGGCATCCCACTGATGGGCGATCACGACTGGAACGATGGGTTGAACGCCGTTGGTACCCTGTTGAAGGGCGAAAGTTTTTGGGTTGCAGAGTTTCTCTATGTAATTCTGGGAAACTTTATCCCATTAGCCCGGCGCCGTGGAGATGAACGGTTTGCCAGCCGTTGTGAGGACGTGCGCATCAGCCTTAAGGATGCCCTTAACCGTTTTGGCTGGGATGGCGAGTGGTATTTGCAAGCCACTACCGATGCCGGACTGTTGCTGGGTTCGCATGAGAATGAAGAAGGCAAAATTTTCCTCATGCCCAACATCTGGGCAATTATCAGCGGGATGGCAGAGGGGGAACGCGCCCGCAAGGTCATCGGTTCGATTACCCGTTACCTGCTCAAAGATTATGGCACTCTGTTGAATTACCCGGCGTTTACCCAACCCCGCCCGGATGTGGGCTATGTGACCCGTTATGCACCCGGCTTGCGCGAAAATGGCGGTGTTTATACCCATGCCGCCACCTGGTCGGTGTGGGCTTATACGCTGGCAGGAGAACCCGAACGGGCATATGAAGCCTACCGAAAGATTTGCCCTCCCAACCGTAGTGCCGACATTGATACATACAAAGCAGAACCCTACGTCACCCCGGGGAATGTAGATGGACCACAATCCGAGTACTATGGGCGCGGTGGGTGGACATGGTACACCGGCTCGGCGCAGTGGCTACACCGCATGGCAACCCACTGGATTCTGGGGGTGCGCCCACTGGAAGAGGGCTTGCTGGTAGATCCTTCAATCCCTTCCGATTGGGATGGTTTTACCGTGCGGCGGCGTTTCCGCCAGGCGGAATACGAGATTCGGGTGACGAATCCGGAACATGTGAATCGTGGTGTGAAGTCCATAATGGTGGATGGTGAGCCTCTGGAAGGCAATCTGATCCCCGCCTTTGCCGATGGAAGGAACCATGTGGTAGAGGTTGTGTTAGGACGTCTGACAGAGTCATCGGATGTCAATGTCCGCCTGCAAGAAATTTCAGCGGGCGATACAGAAAGATGATGGTTTTGTGCAGGAAAGGAGGTTGGTATATCGAAGGAGATCCATATTCTTCGCTGGTGTCGTAATTTGTCAACTATTTGTAAACCTTCAGAAGGAGAAGAAAACGTATGAAAACCACCAAACAATGGATCTTTCTGGCAATCATTGCCATGTTCCTTGCCAGCCTGATTGGCTGTGCTCCGCAAGCCACCCCCACTGAGGCGCCTCAACCGACTGAGCCGCCCAAGGTGGAAGCCACCGCAACCGAAGTTCCCCCTACCCCTGAACCCACTGCAACAGAAGCCCCTCAACCGGTGACCCTGCGCTATGCAAACTGGAACCTGGGTACGGAAGAGGAAAATAACATTCAGCGCCAGTTGGTCAAAGCCTACATGGAGATGAATCCCCACGTGACCATTGAGTTCGTGGATATGTCTGCAGAGGGCGGCTGGGACGCCAACCTTAATGCCTATGCCGCCAAAGGCGAACTGCCTGATGTGTTCATGGCAAACAACATGCCCCTGTACGTAAAGAACGGCTGGGTGGCTGACATCACCGATCTGGTCAAGGACGATTCCGACTGGGCGAATGTCCCGCAGGTGCTGAAAGATGGTGTAACCTATGGTGGAAAGGTGCTGGGTCTGCCTGCTGCACAGTTCATCATGGGTTACTTTGTTAACAAGGATCTCTTCGAAGCCGCTAACCTGGATGCCCCCGAATATGGTGTGTCTCCGGAAGATTTCTTTGCCGCAGTGACTGCGCTCAACAATCCTGCCAAGGGTATCCTGGGTCTGGATGAGATGGAATTTGTCCTGGGCTGGTATCCACACACTGTGGATCCGAACCTGAAGTGGTTCTCGTTCGATGGCACCAAGATGAATTACAACTCTGCCGCGTTCAAAGAGGCAATCGCCAAGGTCGCTGAACTGAAACCCTACACCTGGCAGGGCTTGACCGACGAGCAGAAAGCCAACTTCAAATCGCAGGGTCCGTGGGAACTCTTCCTGAATCAGGAAGTGGGTGTGCGCTGGGAAGGCGGCTGGAGCCTGCCTTACTTTGTCCAGAACGCCACCTTTAACTGGGACTTCGTTGGCATTCCAGGCGGTACCCAGGCACTGGTGATGGACATCATGGCAGTTTCCAAGACCACCAAGAATCTGGAAGAAGCCTATAAGTTTGCCAAGTGGATGACTTTCTCTTCCGAAGCCTATGCCAAGGAAGCCGAGTTAGCCAAAGCAATGGGGTCTGCTCCCAAGATGCCCGTGGCGATGGACGATGCCTCGCTGGCGCTGTACCGCGAATTTGTGGATAAACCCGGTGTCAATGCTGCGCTGGACAATCTGGATGCCAGTTTGGTTGAATCGCTGGCGAAGATCATCCCGGGGTACATTCAGGCGCGCTGGGAAGGCAAACCGGGCATTGATATTGGCGAGGACAAAGATGTGAACATGTGGTACATGTTCAACTTCGCCAGTGAGGGCAAGTTCAAGTATGAGGACTATGCCGCAAAACTGGAGGAATTCGCCAATAAGATCCTTGCCGATGCCAAAGCCGAGGTGGAAGCCAGCCTCAAGTAAGGCAGGTGCGGAACTGTCCACCCCCTCGGAAAGATAACCTTTCATTCCTGACCCAAGGGGTTCATCATGGAGACCGCCATGCCCGGACGACGCTCTGCCGGAGAGCCTGAAGGGTATGGCGGTCTTCCTCAACAGCCGATGGATGGGGCCGGGCTATGCTGATGAAAAAAACGATTGGACGCATTCTCTTCTCCCTGATACTGATGCTGGGCATGCTGGTGCCTGTTAGCCATTCCCCGGTGATGGCGGCAACTTCAGCCGGCTGGCAACCAGCCCAGGCTGTGCCCGGGACGATTGAGATTCGCGCCGATTCCTTCGGACGCTCATTAACCAGTCGTCCGGAAGCCCGAACATATTCCAAGCCCGCCGTCTATGTGCAAACTGGCGACCGTGTAACCTTCGATGTAACCATACCCAGAGAAGGGGAATATACGGTCTGGTTTGACATGGCAGCAGTGGGTGACTTGACTGTCAATCCTCCGGAAGGCTCTTTACAGGTAGATGGAGATTTCCCGCTCCCGGAGGCACGCCGGGTGGTCTTCCCGCTCTTTTACCAGAACACGAGCGATCGCTTCCCGCTGGATCGTTATGGTAATGAGATTCTCATTCCCCAACAGCGCTTCATCCGCTGGACAAAAGTCCCCCTGCGTGATGCCGCATTCAGCCACAAATATCCGCTTCGCATAGTCTTGAGCGCAGGGAAGCATACGGTTGATTTTCGTATGACGAAAGAATCCATGCTACTGGGGAGCATTTATCTGGAGCCTTTCCAGCCCTATCCTTCGTATGCGCAATATCTTCAAAGCCATTCCTCTCCCGCCTCCTCGCGGGTGCTGATTGAACTGGAAGCGGAATTTCCCTCTTTCAAAAACGATACCGCTGTGCGCCCGGTGAATAACCGCAGCCTTGGGGTAACTCCTTACGATACCTATCGTTTGCTTCTCAATGCTCTAGGCGGGGACTCGTGGGTGCGCAGTGGGAGTGCTGTGTACTATGAGTTCTCTGTGCCTCAGGAAGGGATGTATCAGATCACCTTCCGGGCATTACAGAATACCAAAAGCAACTTCACCTCTTTTCGGAAAATTACACTGGACGATCAGGTTTTATTTGATGAATTGAGCGCCGTTCCTTTCCCCTATACTTCGGATTGGGAGTACCTGACCCTTGGGGGAGAGGCGCCTTACAACATCTTCTTGACCCAGGGCACCCATGTTTTAGGGATTGAGGTCACGGTTTCGCCCTACGTGCAAGCCATTGAAAAAATCCGGAAAGTCCTGCTGGATATCAATGACCTTTCCCTTGAAATCAAACGCCTGACTGGCAATCAGGTGGATGTGTACAAAGAATGGAACATGAGCGATTACATCCCTGACCTCCGCGAGCGTTTGCTTGCCATTGCCGCGGATCTTGAAGCGGATGTGCATGTGCTCAGCCAAATCAACCGGGGGGTGCGCTCGCAGGAACTGCTGGCGTATCAGATGGCGATTGAGAACATCCGTTTTCTGGCCCAGGATCCCGATAAAATGCCCATTCGCCTCAACCGTTTTTCGGAAGGCACCGGCTCGGCGGCGCAGTTGCTGGGGAGCATTTTGCCCTCGCTCCAGTCCCAGCCTCTTACCCTCGATAAAATTTACATTCATTCCCCCGATAACCCGCCCCAACCGGTGAACATTCCGGTGACCACTTCTCTGGTGGAAGGAGTCAAACGCTTTATCCATTCTTTCCAGCCGGTGCCCTATCAATCCATTGGTGCCGGGGAAGATGAGATTGAAGTCTGGGTCAACCGTCCCCGCCAGTATGTGGACTTAATGCAGACGCTGGCAGATCAGCAGTTTACTCCCCAAACCGGCATTAAGGTGAGATTTGCAATTATGCCTAACGAGTCCAAACTGGCACTGGCGGTTGCCGCGGGGATTCAACCGGATGTGGCGCTGGGCATCAGCACCAATATTCCTTACGAACTTGCCATCCGCAACGCACTGTATGATTTGCGTTCGTTCGATGATTTTGACGCTTTCATTCGCATTTATTCACCCGGCTCATTGCTTTCATACATCATTGATGATTCGGTATATGCCATTCCGGAAACGCAGGATTTCTGGGTGACGTATTACCGCCGCGATGTGATGGGGTCACTGGGCTTGCCCATCCCCCAGACCTGGCAGGAAGTGATTGAAATTCTCCCCGAACTTCAGCGTTATGGTTTGAACTACAATACACCCCTCTCCAGCGGCGCAGGGTTGAAGGGGTATCTGGTCACCGCACCCTATATTTTCAACCATGGCGCGCAACTGTACACCCCGGACGGTATGTCGGGTCTGGGTACAGAGGAAGCCATTAACGCCATCCGCTTCATGGCGGAGAGTTTCACGATTTACGGCATGCCCCTCACCACTGCCAATTTTTACGACCGCTTCCGTTACGGCAGTATCCCGATTGGCATTTCCAACTTTGAGACGTATATCAAACTACTCACCGCAGCACCGGAGATTGACGGTTTATGGGGGATGAGTCTTTACCCGGCTACAGTGTTGCCTGATGGCAGGCAACTGCGCTACGCTACCGGATCTGCGCAAGCCTGTATCATGTTTGCCGATACCGATAAACCGGCGGAGTCGTGGGCGTTCCTTAAATGGTGGATGTCCACCGAGACGCAGAAGTCCTTCCAGCAGGAGTTGATCCTCAACTACGGGCTGGAATACCTGTGGAATTCCGCCAATCTGGAAGCCTTCAAAGCCCTGCCCATTCCTGAAGAGCATAAAGAAGTGATCCTGGAACAGTGGCAGTGGTTGCAGGAACCGGTGAAACTGCCGGGAAGTTACATGCAGGAACGTGAGTTGAGCAATGTCTGGAATCGCATCGTCTTTGATGGCGCCAATCCCCGCGTGGCAATTGATAACGCCGTCATTGTGATTAACCGCGAGATTTTGCGCAAAATGGAAGAGTTTGGGTACATTCAAAACGGCGTGCGGGTCAGGGAAATCAAAGTTCCCACCATTGAAACTGTGAAAGGCTGGATGGAGAATGCAAACCGCTAAATCTCAATCTTCTCTCGTGCTTTCGCTCAAAAAGTGGTGGATGAAAGAAGCCAGTGCCTATGGATTTGTGTCCGGGTATGCGCTGATGTTCCTGATTTTTATCGCGGTGCCGGTGCTGGTTGCCATTTTGCTCTCCTTTACCTTCTTCGATACGATTCAGCCGCCGCATTTCCTTGCCTTAAAGAACTATATCACCCTGTTGACACAGGATGATATCTTCATGCGGTATGTCCTCCCTAATACGATCCAGTTTGCTGTCCTTGTAGGACCGGGGGGATACCTGCTTTCCTTCATCCTGGCGTGGATGCTGGCACAATTGCCCAAAGTGCCTCGCACCATTTTTGCGTTGATTCTTTACTCTCCTTCCATGACGGCAGGAGTGGCGATGACGGTAGTATGGCAGGCGCTGTTCAGCGGGGATCAGACCGGCTATCTCAACAGTTTCCTGCTCAGCCTCAATCTTATTCAAGAGCCGATTCAGTGGTTGCAGTCTCCCCATTACCTCATGCCTATCATGATCATTGTGACTCTGTGGAGCAGCATGGGGGTGGGGTTCTTAGCCATGCTGGCGGGGATTCTCGAGATCAATCCCGAACTGTATGAGGCAGGCAGTATTGATGGCATTCGCAACCGCTTTCAGGAAATCATCTATATCACCATTCCTTCGATGAAACCGCAAATGCTCTTTGGAGCGGTCATGGCAATCGTTGCCACCTTCCAGGCGGGATCCATCGGGGTGACCCTCTCAGGAAGCAATCCTACCCCGCAGTATGCCGGGCAATTGATTGTCAATCACATTGAGGATTACGGCTTTTTCCGCTACGAAATGGGCTACGCAGCCGCGGTTTCGGTAGTGTTGTTGCTGATGGTGTGGTTCTTTGCCCGGGTGGCAAACCGGTTGTTCAGAGAAGAGTAAGGAAAATTGCCATGCGCAGAAGATGGTTTCGAACAGTATCCAGTTATCGCAATCGGGGCATTAATCCACAGGGGTTTCATCCCAGCCAGATTAAGTTTTATCTGATTCTCCTGCCCCTCTCGGCATTTATGCTCCTGCCAATCATCTTTATCTTCTCCCACGCTTTCAAGCCGCCGGATGAATTGTTTGCTTACCCACCGCGTTTCTTTGTCGTCAATCCTACCCTGAAAAACTTCGCAGATTTGTTCAGCCGCATGTCTGCTTCCAGCATTCCGGTCAGCCGCTACCTGTTCAACAGCATTGTAGTGACGGTGGTAACGGTGGTGACTTCGGTGGTGATTTCCTCTACGGCGGCATATGCACTCTCCAAAAAGCGTTTTAAATTGAAGCAAACCCTTTTTGCCATTAATACGGTGGCGTTGATGTTTGTGCCCATTGCCGTGACCATCCCGCGCTTTCTCATCATTGAGCGTTTACATCTGATGGATACCTTCTGGGTGCACATTCTACCCATGCTGGCAATGCCGGTGGGATTGTTCCTTATCAAGCAGTTTATTGACGGCATACCGGATGAGGTAGTGGAAGCGGCGCAGATTGACGGGGCTTCTGACCTGTGGATTTACTGGCAGATCATTCTACCGATGATCCGCCCGGCGATTGCCACCATTGCCATCCTCTCGTTTCAGGCGGCATGGAACAACGCCGATACATCCTCGTTGTACATCACCAACGAAAGTCTCAAGACATTTGCTTTTTACCTCACCACACTGACCTCAACGTCAGCGGGTGCCAATGTGGTTGCCGGTCAGGGAATTGCCGCGGCGGCTTCGCTGATCATGTTCCTGCCGAACCTGATCATTTTCATCTTCATGCAGAGTCAGGTGATGAGCACCATGTCTCACTCGGGGCTGAAGGGATGAAACAGTTTCGCCTTGTTCTGTTGATTTTTGTGGTCCTGCTCGCTCTTCCCAGACCACAGGTGAGCGCTGATCCGCCCTATACCACCTGGGCGCTGGGTCCGGGCGGACGTCTTTTTATGACGCAGGATGCCTATATCCCTGTGGCGGAGGTGGATTTGCCCATCTCTGGCGCGGAGGATATGGTCATTATGCCTGATGGCACTCTCTACGTGGCAGATACGGGTAAGGGCAGAATTGTACAGTTCAGGAATTTTCAGGAAACCATGGTGATGGGCAAGGGTGTTTTGCAGAGCCCAACGGGAGTGTTCGTAGATGAAGATGGACTGGTTTACGTCGCCGATGCCAAGAAGAATGAAGTGTTCATCTTTCAGCCCGATGGCACCCTGTTCAAAGAATTTGGTCGTCCCAAAGAGCCACTGTTTGGAAAGACACGGGAGTTTTTACCGCGCAAAATTGCCGTAGATCCACGTAAAAATCTCTACATCATCAGTGAGGGTTCCGTCAATGGCGTGGTGCAAATGAACATGGATGGGCGCTTCATCGGTTATTTTGGTGCGAACACCGCCACCATGTCGCTCAAAATGATTCTCCAGCGTTTGTTTCTCACCAAAGAGCAACTGGAGCAGTTCGTCAAAAACGAAGCCGCGTCTCCCTCTAACATCACCATTGACCGGCAGGCGATGGTTTATACCATCACCGCCGGTACGTTCCCCAACAAGAGCATCCGCAAATTCACCATCGCCGGGAAGAACGTTTTCCCTGATACTGTGGGCTCTTCCGCCTTTCGCGATGTTCATGTCAGCGAGGATGGTTTACTGGTCGCGGTGAGCGCAGATGGAGAAATTTACGAGTACGATACCAAGGGCTTTTTGCTTTTCCGCTTCAAAGCCAAAGACCAGGGCGATCAGCGCATGGGTACGCTGATCAATCCCACCGCAGTGGCGCGTTATCAGGGACAGATTTATGTGCTGGATAAGGACAAGAACGCGGTGGTTATCTATCGGGCGACGGAATTTGCCCGCCGTGTCCATCAGGGCGTGCGCCTGTACATGGAGGGGTATTATAGCGAAGCCAAACCCTATTTCGAGGAGATCCTCACCTATAATGGTTCGTTTATCCTGGCGTATCAGGCGCTGGCAGATGCTTATTTCAAGGAACGCGATTTTCCCCGCGCTTTGCAGTCCTACCGTTATGCGTATGATCGCCAGGGTTACTCGCAAGCCTTCTGGGAATTGCGCAATGTCATCCTGCAAAAGTACCTTTCGCCTTTCATTGTGGGGGTGATGGTATTCTCGCTGGCGCAGAGCATTTTCCAACGCCTGGAACGGCGGAAGCGCTGGCTGGACCCTGTGCGTGCCTGGTTGAACGGACTGTTGCGCTATAAATGGGTTGACGATTTCGTGTTCCTCTTCCGTTTTATCAAACAGCCTGCCGACAGTTTTTACTACATCAAAAAGAATCTGCGTGGTAGTTTGCGCTTTGCTTTTGTCCTCTATGCGTGGGTGGTGATTGCACGGATTCTCTCGCTGTATCTTACGGCGTTTCCCTTTAACCCATATCCTTCGCCGGCGTTTATCCGGGTGGAGAATGAAATTCTTTACACCGTCGGGTTGATTTTCCTGTGGAACGCTGCCAACTACCTGGTCTCGACCATCAGCGACGGCGAAGGCAGGATTCGCGATGTGGTCATTGGTACGGCGTACAGTTTGTTCCCTTACGCACTGTTTTCATTGCCCATTGCCTTGCTTTCGAATGTTCTGACCCTGAACGAGGTGTTCATTTTCACCTTCTCCACGCAGTTAATGTATGCCTGGGTAGGGTTAATGCTCTTCCTGATGGTGATGGAAATTCACAACTACTCGTTCTCTGAAACCGTGCGCAACATTCTCATCACCCTCTTTACGATGGGCATGTTCCTGCTGACAGGTTACATTCTGTATGTCCTTTTTGGGCAACTGTTCGACTTCATTCAAAGCATTTTGCAGGAGGTCAGGCTCCGTGGCTAAAGCAAAATTCTTTTTCGGGAGAGTGGTTTTGCTTGCGGTGCTGGTGTTCAGCCTCGGTGTTCAGCCGCTTCAAGCCATGCGCCTGCCCGATGCCTATTCCACCAACCAGTACACGCATGTGGATACCCTCCGCACCGACTGGCAGATTCGACAGGATATCCCTGAATCCTACCGCATGGTTGCGGAAAATGAGACTTTCCGCCTGTTCGTGGATTTCGAGCGTCTGGCGTTCAAGGTGGTGGATCGGCGGAGCGGGTATGTGTGGCACTCCAACCTGGACGAGGTTACCCGTGATGATCGTTTGAATAAGACCTGGACGGCGTTTGCTCAGAGCGGTATCAGTATTGATTACCTCGACCAGAAAGCCACTCCCAAACGGGCTTCCATCACAAACGCCAAACACACTCTGGAAGTGAGCCCTGTGGCGCAAGGCGTTGAGGCACTGGTGACATTTACCGATCCGGGAATTACTATCGGTGTTAATCTGATCCTTGAAGAAGACGGTGTGCGGGTAGAGATACCTTTTGATCGTATTCGCCAGGACAGGGCGGAGTTTAAACTGGGTATGCTGTATGTATATCCCTTCTTTGCCGCTACCCGCAGAGATGAAGTGCCCGGCTACATGTTCCTGCCCGATGGTGCTGGCGCGCTCATCCGCTTCAGCGCACAGACCAAAGCCAAGAATATGTTTTACGGCAGGGTGTACGGCGCCGATTTGGGCATGAGTACCCGCATGGCTTTTGACCCGGATTTGCGTCGTCCCTTCCGCGTTTCGGTTCCGGTGATAGGAATGGTGCACGGGTATCATCAAAATGCTTATCTTGCCGTTCTGGAACGCGGTGCGGGTTACGCCGAGATCCAGGCTCACCCTGCGGGTATCATTACCTCGTTTAATTTTCTCCACTATGCGTTTATTTACAATGAGAGTTATTTCCAGCCTACCAACCGTGCCGGTGCGGGGGTGACTGCCCTGCAGCCGCAGACCAACGCTTTTGATGTGGTGTTGCACTACCGCTTCCTCACCGGAGGCGATAGCGATTACGTGGGTATGGCGCGCAGTTACCAGCAGTATTTACGGCAAAAGGGTATGCTCAAAGCCAGTCCCATTCTGGATGATCGCATTGGCATTCGCCTGGAGTTTCTTACTGCTGAGCGCAGGAAGGTTCTCCTCTGGAATGAAGCCATCCCGATGACTACATTTGAGCAGGCCCGTCAGATTGTGGAGACACTTCAGGTCAGTCATCCTGAGGTGATCCTGTACGGCTGGCAACCGCTGGGACCTTCGAGCATGTTCCCGAGCGCGCTGAAACTGGAATCTGCTCTGGGTTCGCAATCAGACCTGCGCGCGCTGGCAGAACAGGTTCATGCACAGGGAGGGCGTCTCTCGCTCTATTTTGACGCGCAGGCGGCTTATTTGGGAGAGCCGGGGTACTCCCCCCGGTTTGATCTGGCTCGTTCCATTGCCAACCTTAATCTGGAAGGGTACAACCGCTTTAAAAAGCAGTATTATTTGAACCTGGATGCCATTCAAGAACGTCTGACCTCGCTGGCGGATGATTTCTTTGAGGATCCCCCCCTGGGGCTGGCGCTGGACGGGATTGGCACGCTTCTCTACAGCGATTTTCGCACCAGGCCACCTTTGAACCGTGAGCAGACCATCACGGCTTACCAGGACCTGTTAAGCGGTTTGCCAACTCCGGTAGGTTTGTACGCGCCGAACGATTATCTGTGGGGCGTTACTTCTGCCGTGTATGATCTTCCATCCTCCAGTAGTGGTTATCTTTACACTACCGATACCGTGCCTTTCCTGCAAATCGCCCTTTCCGGGTTTGTGCCATATTACGGGCAGGCGTTGAATTTTTCTCCTGACCTTCAGGAAGACCTGTTGCGTCATGCAGATTATGGCGTATATCCATCCTTCTTTGTTACCTATCAAGAAACGGCAAAAATCCTCGAAACCCGTTCGCGCTGGATTTACACTTCCTCCATTCATCAATGGCGTGCGGAAATCGAACGGGTGTATGACTGGCTCAACACTCGTCTGGGTGCGGTGCGCGGAGCAAGCATTGTCTCTCGCACGGTACTGCAGGAAGGCGTGGTACTGGTGACCTACAGCAATGGAAAACAAATTGGGGTGAATTACACGGATCAGCCTTTTCAGGTGGAAGGGGTGACTTTCCCGCCGCGGGATGCGATCCTGGTGGAGAATCTGAGTGTGGGAGGTGTGCCATGAACATCCGTAAACTGCTCCGTGGAGAGATGTCGCACCGTGCTCGCGAAGCTCTGCATGGCTATACCTTTGTACTCATCTGGATCGTTGGCTTTCTGGTGTTCACCCTGGCTCCACTGGTGGAAACCTTGCGTTACAGTTTGAATGAAGTCACTGTTATGGCAACGGGCATAGTGATGGATTATCGGGAGTGGCAAAATTACACCCGCGCTCTGTTTACCGATCCAAACTTTGTGGAACTTCTCATTGAATATGTGATCAAAACGCTAGTCTCTGTGCCGGTGGTGTTGATTTTCTCGATGATCATTGCGCTTTTGCTCAACCTGCGCTTTAAGTTGCGGGGGGTGTTCCGCACGATTTTCTTCCTGCCGGTGGTCATTACCAGCGGACCGGTCATCAAAGAACTGACCGCGCAGGGGGCGGCATCTGCACCGCAGGTAGCCTCCTCGGCGGCGGTGACGCAGTTTCTGCAACAGTTGCCTGCTTTTCTGCGTAATCCAGCAGAGTACCTGCTGACTTCGTTTATCCTCATCCTCTGGTTTTCAGGGGTGCAAATCCTGATTTATCTGGCAGGATTCCAGAAAATTGACCGCAGTATCTATGAAGCCGCCGCAATTGATGGCGCCTCGGCTTGGGAATCGTTCTGGAAAATCACCCTGCCCTCGTTAACGTCAACCACCATTGTCAATGCGGTTTATACCATCATTACCCTGTCGCACTTTTCCGAAAATGAGGTGATTCGCTATATCTACTCCCGCACTTATGATGTACAGGGTGGCATTGGTTATGCCAGCGCCATGTCGTATATTTTCTTCCTGGCGCTGGTGGTGCTGCTGGGTGTGGTTTATGCCGGGTTGACCTTTGGCACAAGGGAGCGGTGAGGAGGTTGCCATGAGGTTTACGGTTAACAAAGAACGCATTCGACTGTGGCTTCTGGGAAGCCGTACCAGTTATGGGGCGCTTTTTACCCTGTTTCTTTACCTGCTTCTCATTGCCATTGGTTTTGTCTATCTTTACCCGTTGTTGTTCATGTTCGTCACCAGCATCAAAAGCCCGCAGGATTTGCTCAATCCCATGGTGCAATGGGTCCCCAGCGAGTTGTATCTGGGGAATTATGTCAAAGCCTTCCGGGTGTTGAACTACCCCGTCAACCTGGTGAATACCATTCTGGTCAGTGTGGCTCCATCGCTCATTCAAACGCTGGTGTGCTCGGTAATCGGTTATGGGCTGGCGCGTTACCGGTTTCCGGGGAAGCATCTCATCATGGGGCTGATTCTGGCAACCTTCATCATCCCGCCGCAAACCACTGTCATCCCGCAGATGCTCACCTACCGCCAGTTGGGATTGCTGGGCAATATCCTCTCGCTCCTTCTTCCGGCAACTTTTGGACAGGGATATCGTAGTGCTATCTTCATCCTGATTTTTTATCAGATGTTTGTATCCATGCCCAAAGTGCTGGAAGAAGCCGCTCGCCTGGATGGAGCCTCAGACTGGCTGGTCTTTGCACGTATTGCCGTGCCAACGGCTATCCCAGCCTATGTTATTTCAATCATCTTCTCCATTGTGTGGTATTGGAACGAAACGTACCTGACGGTCATTTTCCTCGAGGGCGGGATTCAGACCCTGCCGATGCAACTGGCAAAATTCACTCAGGCGTATGAAAATCTCTATCCGCCAGGTATGGTCAACATTTTTGACCGCATCAATGAAGCGGTGAAGATGAGCGGCACATTCCTCAATATCCTGCCGCTGTTGTTGATGTATTTTGTCATGCAAAAATGGTTTGTCGAATCCGTAGAAAGGACGGGAATTACCGGTGAATAAACTTTTTGTTTCCCTTCTGTCGGTGGCGCTTGTGCTCTCTGCCTGTGCGACTCCTGCCACACGGACTACGATGTCACCTGTGCTTTCGTTCACCCCCGAGCCTACTTTCACGCAGGTTGTACTCACCGTCACTTCCACGGCAGAGCCTTCTCCAACGTCGACGCTTACGCCGGTACCGGTAGACCCGGAAGAAATTGTGGCTTATGAGATGAAAGGCGCTTTCGATTTCTTCTGGGAACAGGCAAATACCGATCCTGACAGCCCCGCTTATGGGTTGATTCGAGACCGCTACCCCGGTTCAGAGGGCATTGCCAGTATTGCCTCGCTGGGATTTGGATTGACGGCTTACATCGTTGGCGTGGAAAAGGGGTACATTTCCTACGAACAGGCTTTTGAACGGGTGACCCGCACACTGGATACGCTGGAAAATCTGGAGCGGACAGAAGGCTTTTACTATCATTTTCTGGATATGCAATCCGGTAAGCGGGCGTGGGAGAGCGAGGTTTCCAGCATTGATACGGCAATCCTGTTCATGGGAGTGCTTTCCGTCGGTCAGTACTTTGGTGGGGAAATTGAACAAAAAGCCCGGCGCCTGTACGATGCGGTCAACTGGGGATGGTTTCTGGACGAATCCCGGCAGATGTTTTACATGGCTTACCGCCCCGAAAAAGGTTTTGAAGGGCACTGGGATTTTTACGCCGAACAGTTGATGCTTTACGTGCTGGCAGCTGGGTCCGATACCCATCCCGTGGATGCCAGACCCTACTATACTTTTACCCGCCACGTGGCGAAATACGGAGAAGGGGTTAAACCGTTCATTCACTCATGGTTTGGCTCCCTCTTTACCTATCAGTTCAGCCATGCCTGGCTGGATTTTCGCAACTACACAGATCAGAAAGGGGTGAACTGGTTTGAAAATTCGGTGCAAGCCTCGCTGGCGCAGGTGCGTTATGCCGAAACTATGGATGCAAAATACCTGACCCTGGGACCAGACGCCTGGGGGTTAACCGCCTGCGATGGGCCCAACGGGTATGAGGGCAGGTACGGCGCTCCCCCCTCAGGATATGACAATAAAGCCCATCTGGTGGACGATACCATCCCCCCTGCTGGAGCGATTGGCTCGATTGTCTTTACCCCACAAGATTCCCTGCGCGCCATGCAGAATTACTACACCATTGAAGCCCTCAAAGGGCGTTACGGGTTTAAGGATGCATATAATTTGACCAGAAAATGGTATGCCAGTGATGTAATTGGTATTGATAAAGGCATTTCGCTCCTGATGCTGGCAAACTATGAAGATGAGATTGTCTGGCGAATTATGATGCAGAACCCCATCATTCTGAAAGGACTGGAGCGTTTAAATCTGGAAAAACATGGCTAAAAAAGACGGCGTGACCATTAAGGATGTGGCAAAGTATGCCCGGGTAAGCATTG
The DNA here is from genome assembly GCF_020723905.1 of Anaerolinea thermophila. Classification (GTDB taxonomy): domain Bacteria; phylum Chloroflexota; class Anaerolineae; order Anaerolineales; family Anaerolineaceae; genus Anaerolinea; species Anaerolinea thermophila_A. Next base: position 542,955 of record NZ_DYHZ01000001.1, on the reverse strand, counting down.
CTGCGGCTTCCTATGCCCTGAACGGAACCGGGACCATCAGCGAAGAAACTCGCCAGCGCGTGCTCAAAGCCGCTGAGGAACTGAATTACCATCCCAATGCCTTTGCGCGCCATCTGAAGAAGCGCAAAACCCATACGATCGGCGTGTTCATTTCCGGGTTTGGCGGGTTGTTCTTTGAACAAATTCTGGACGGCATCCATGCGGTGGCGCTGGAAACACAGTACGACTTAATTGTATGCCCGGCGAGCCGCACCATCAGCAAGATTTTAACTCAGCGCCAGGTGGACGGCGCAATCGTCTTTGACACCCGCATTCCCAGTGAAACTCTCATACGGCTTGCTTCGCAGCGTTTTCCCATTGTAGCGCTGGATCGTTTCCTCAAGGTGGATTATTTATTCCCTCTACTGATTGATAACGTTAACGGCGTCCGGGAGGTGATGGCGCATCTGGTAGAGCAGGGAGCGCGGCTGGTGCACTTCGTCTCCGGTGCCGGGGATTCCTTTGACAACCGTGAGCGTATGCTCACGTTCATGGAAGAAGCCGATAAGCACCAGGTTCAGTATCGTATCTATCAGGGCGATTTCAACGAAAAATCGGGTTATCAAGCCGCTTTGCAGATGATTGAAAATCATGATGTCCCTGAGGCGGTTTTCTGTGCCAATGACCAGATGGCAATCGGGCTGATGAAAGCCTTTCAGGCACACGGGTTGCGCATTCCTGAAGATGTGGGCGTGGTTGGCTTCGATGATATTGTCCTGGCGCCGTTTCTTAACCCGCCGCTTTCGTCGGTCAATATGTCTCGTCATCTGTGGGGAAGCAAAGCCGCGCGGCAGTTAATTGACTTTCTGGAAGAAGAAAAGTCCATCACCATGGAACGCATGCCCACCCGCTTGATTGTGCGTCGGTCATCTCTGCTTCGTTCTTCCTCTTCTCAAGGTGAGGCTCAACATGAAAGCCCGGCAGATTATCGAACAGGAACTCAACGGCTCGATTGACTTTTTCCTGCAAACCACCAATTTGAATCCATCCAGTCGTGGATTTGGGCTGGCAGTGGATACGACAAAAACCCCGCAGATTGCTTCCATTGCCAGTGTGGGGTTTGCCCTGACCGGCTGGGTCCTTGCATATGAACACAGCCGGTTAAGCCGCGCTCAGGCGCTTCAAATTGTCCGCCGCACCCTGCACACTCTGCTGGAGCATGTTCCGCACCACCGCGGTTTTTTTGCCCATTTTCTGGATCTGGAAACCGCAGGGCGGCACGGGAAGTGCGAGTACTCCACCATTGATACGGCGATTTGCCTGAACGGCGTGATCACTGCAGCGGCGTATTTTGACGATGTAGAAACAAATGACCTTGCCGGGGCTCTTCTTCATCGTGTGGACTGGCAGTTTATCGTGTTTGAAAAAGACAATAAGACCCTCTTCCGCATGGCGTACAATCCGGATTGGGATGGGGATTACGTTGGCGGTGATCCGGGTTTTATCCATCAATGGGATATGGCGGCAGAGCAAAAGATGATGTATCTGCAAGCCGCGCCATTCCTCCATTCAGAGACTGCCCGCGCTCTGTATGCCGGGTTTACTCGACACACGGGAGAGTTTGAGGGAAAGTCTATCATCATCAATCCGGGTGGTAACCTGTTCTGTTACCAGTTGAGTGAGGCATGGCTGGATGTCCGCTCGCTGCTGGACCCGGATGGCGTTGACTGGTTTGAAAATTCCCGTCTGGCAACGCTTGCCAACCGAGCCTTTTGCATGCAGAATGCGCATCGCTATCGCACCTATCACGCCCATTCCTGGGGGTTGAACGCAGGCGATAGTCCGCATGGGTACCGGGTTTTTGGAAGCGCCCCTGCCTTGCAGGAACCCGAGCATGATGGTACGGTCTCCATTTCTGGAGCGCTGGCTTCCCTTCCCTTTGCGCCAGAGGAAGTGCTGGCAATGGCAGAGTATCTTTATCATCACCACCCACAGACGTGGGGAAAATACGGCTTCTATGATGCTTACAATCTGGACGTACTTCCGCCGTGGTACAGTCAGGCGCTGTATGGGTTTAACAAAGGTCTTTCCATGATCATGCTCGAGAACTATCTGACGGGGTTGGTATGGGACGTGTATACAAACAGCCCGCTCGTTCAGAAAGCCCTGGGGATTCTGGGCTTTACCTCTAGAAAGGAATAAACTCATGGCAAACTTCTCGGTTAAGGACGGGCAGTTCTGGCTGGATGATCATCCGGTTCTTTTGCAGGCAGGTGAGTTTCATTATTTCCGTACCCCATCCGATCAGTGGGAGCATCGTTTAGGCTTGCTGAAACAGGCCGGGTTTAATGCCGTTGCCAGTTATATTCCGTGGTTGTGGCATCAGCCGGATCCCGATGAAATAGATCTGGATGGGCATACCCATCCTCTGCGCAATTTGCAGGGTTTTCTGGATCTGGCAACGCAGATGGGGTTGTGGATCATTGCCCGTCCGGGACCCTACATTATGGCAGAGACCCGAAACGAAGGTATTCCTGCATGGGTGTTTGAACGGTACCCGCAGGTGGCTTTGATCGGGCAGGATGGCAAGCCTCAGAATATTGTCACTTACCTGCACCCGGACTTTCTTACCTGCGTCCAGACCTGGTATCGGGCAGTGTTTGGGGTGTTGACGCCGCGGCAGGTGACCCACGGGGGAAACATTTTGCTGGTGCAGTTAGATAACGAAATGGGCATGATTCACTGGGTGCGGAATCTGCTGGATATCCATCCCGACACGCTTTCGCGTTTTGCGACGTACTTGCGGGAAATATATGGAAAAAATATCCCCGCAGGCGTACCGTTAGAGGGGTTGGAGGATTTTCTCCGGCAGGAAATGCAATCGCCCAGCGCGGTGTACGGCAGATGGGTTGTGGAGGAATACCGCCGGTTCTACCGGCATTATCTGCGGGAGTATGCCGGATGGCTTTGGGAGCAAGCTCGAGCCTGTGGAATGGAGGTGCCGCCGGTCATCAATATCCATGGGTTTGGGAATGGCGGTAAGACCTTTCCCATTGGCTTGTCTCAACTGGTGGAAGTCATGGAGATTCCGGGTATGCTCAGCGCTACAGATGTGTACCCGCTGGAGATTGGGGAAGGCAATTTTCATCAACTCTTGCTGGTCAACGAAATGACCAGAGCCCTGCAGAATCCCTGCCAGCCGCTCTTTTCCATTGAGTTTCAGGCAGGAGGAAATCAGGATTTTGGCGGTGCACAGACTTCTTTCTACGATTTGCATACCCGTCTGTGTCTGTCGGTGGGCATGCGGGCGTTCAACCATTACCTGTTTTTTGATGGGGAAAATCATCCTGTTCTCAGCCCGGTCAAACGGCATGACTGGGGACACCCGGTGCGAAAGGACGGCTCCCTGCGGCGGCATTACCACCGCTACCCCAGACTTTCACGGGTGCTTCAGGCATATGGGGAGGATTTGACGCTGGCAAAGCCCCGTGTGATCACCACAGTTGGGTTTGTACTGGACTACTTTATGACCGAGGTGAATCATCCCGCTACCCGTCCACAGACGGATGTGCTTACCCATCAGCGAGAGGTGGTTTTGTTTGATTTTATCGCCCGCGGATTGGCACTGATCCATCGTCCGTTCAATGCGGTGGAACTCAGCCGGGCAACTCTGACTCCAGCCCGTTTTCCTGTTTTATGGGTCATGATGGAGAAGCAGTGCGATGCTTCTGTTCAACAAAAACTGGTGGAGTATGTGCAACAAGGCGGCAGGTTGATTCTGGTGGGGCGCATGTGCGAGGAGGATTTCCTTCATCGTCCCTGTACCCTGCTCAGGGATGCGCTGGGCATTCGCGCAATCTACGATGCTGAGCCGTTTGAAGGTGCTTCTATTCGGATCTGGGATTTGCCGGACATCCCTGCATCTTTTGTGGAGCGTTTTGAGGGCGATTTTGACGAGGTCTTTGCCTTTAATCAACAGGGGGAAGCGGTGGGCTTTATTCGTTCTCTGGGCGCCGGGCAGGTTATGATGCTGGGTGCGGCGTTCCCGGCAAATACGCTGGAAGATCTCGAAGTCCTGCACCGCATGGCTGTCCGTATGGATTGCCCATCACAGTTTGAATTGAGCGACTGGCTGGATGTGCGCCTGAGCGAAGGGGAAAACGGCAGGTTCCTGTTCGTCAACAATTACCAGGATGATCCGGTGGAAGCGCGAATCTCATTGCAGGGGCAGGAATTATTTGGCGGGTTGCCTCTCTGCCTGCCCGCACGCCGGGGGTTGATTTTGCCACTGGAGTGGCAGGCGCGCGCTGGGGTGTGTATTGATTATTTGACCAGCGAGGTGACAGGAATTGTGGAGACGGAAGACCGTCTCATATTCCAGATAGAGCCGGCAGAAGGAACGGCACAGTTATCTCTGGATGGCTATCAGGTGATCCATGCTGGAGAGGTGCTCCACCTCCCATCCGGCGCAGTGAGGCTGACGGTTCAGGATGGCAGCATTGTCTTGCAGAAAATTCCTTCTTAAAAAACGGGAGCCTGTTTTCATATCAGGCTCCCAAATGGTTCAGAAATTTACTCAGCCCTGTTTTTTCAGGGTTTCCTCACCCTGAGGGGTGAGGTGATAGACGCCCCCACTTTCGATGAGTAACCCGGCTTCGCGCAATTCGCGCAGACTGCTGCGTACGCGGAAGAGGGGCAAACCCACCAGCGCCGCCAGCGCCTCGGCGGTTTGCGGGGCTTGCTTCACTGCCTTAAGCACCGCCAGCGCTGAAGGGGTCAGGGTACCATCCGGATTGACGCACGCCATAGGTTACTTCAATTCTTTCTTGACCAGATACCAGTCAATCACTTCGTAGCCGGGTTTGGGGGTCACATCCACCGCGTCCACGGTCTTGGGTGCCGGGACGATGACCTTATCGCCGGGTCTCCAGTTGGCAGGGGTGGCTACACCGTACTGATCGCTGGTTTGCAGAGCGTCAATCAGGCGCAGGATTTCATCCATGTTGCGACCGGTGGTCAGCGGGTAGTAAATCATTGCCCGCAGAATGCCTTTGGGGTCAATGATAAAGACGGCGCGGACGGCTTCGGTCTTGCTGGCGCCGGGCTGGATCATGCCGTAGAGGGTCGCCACTTCTTTGTTCAGGTCGGCAATCACCGGGAAGGGAATCTTAACGCCGGTCTTCTCTTCGATGTTGCGCACCCAGGCAATGTGCGAGTACACGCTGTCAATGCTCAAACCGAGCAAATCCACACCGCGCTTTTGCAGTTCGGGATAAATCTCGGCAAAAGCGATGAATTCGGTGGTGCATACCGGCGTAAAATCGGCAGGGTGTGAGAAGAGAATTAACCAGCGGTCGCGGAAATCGGAAAGGCGCAGAACGCCGTGAGTGGTTACGGCTTCAAATTCGGGAGCGGGTTCGTTCAAACGCGGGAAGGTGGAAACTTGTGTTTGTTCAGACATGGGATTTTTCCTCACTTTCTTGAAAGGGTTTCTACTGATTTGGATGTGTTTATTTTGCAAAAGTTGCAATCATTCGGGTATTAATTACCCAATCATCAACAATTTTACTGCGTTTTTCTTCTGTATTGTCCAACTTTGAGGGATAGTTTCTATCACCCAAAAGGGTGATTTTGATATTCTTTAGAGAATAGTTCTTATTAGAGAGTATTTATAAACAAATATAAACACTTGCCTGAGCATTTTCACTTCTCAAAGGTATAATTGAAAATAATCCCTACCAACGGGTTTCCTGTTTCTGACAGAAAGGTTTAACCGTGAGTCGTTCCCTCAGGTCTGTGCTGGTGCTGGTATGGCTGTTTTTATGGGTTGCGGTCAGCATGGTGGGAGGCGCCGATGCACAGGGACAACCTGAGGAGGCATCTTTGCTGGTTGAGGTTTCTTCTTCCGGGGATGCCCGCCTGCTGGCAGAACAGGGCGCAGAAGAAATCGCCGATTACGGAATGTTTTCTGTGTGGCGGGTGCCGCGGGCGCAGAACCAACTGCCTGCTTCGTTCCAGATACTTGTCCCAAAAGTGTATTTGCGTGGGGTAACGCTTGATCCATCGGCAGAAAGGGTAGAACCCATCTTGCCGCAGGGGTGGCGTCAGCCCTTGGTTGTCAGCGGGGAGGCGCAGTTATGGCTGGTGCAGTTTGCCGCGCCTGTGCGCGATGAGTGGCTGGCGGGACTGCAGCGAGCCGGGTTGATACCAGTTGCGTATGTCCCCGATCAAGCCTGGCTGGTGTACGGGAGCGCTCCCGATCAGCGTCTTTCTGCTCTGGATATTTCTACGGCAAAAGCCGTGAACTGGCAGGGGGCGTATCATCCCTACTATCGGCTGGCGCCTGCCCTGCGTCCGGATGCCAGGCCTGCTCCACAGGGAGAGGTGGATGTCACCGTGCAGGTGTTTGCGGGTGCGGAAAATCTGGATGCCATGCTGGAGAAACTGGAAGGCTGGGCGCTGGCGCGGTATGGCGAGCGGGAGCAGGTGATGAACCTGGTCAATTTGCGCCTGCGTCTGCCTGCCGGGCGATTGCGCGAAGCGGCGGCTCTTCCCGGAGTGGTTAATGTGGAACCTTTGCTGATTCCTGAACTGCTGGATGAAATTCAGGGGCAGGTGCTGGCGGGCAATTATGCGCTTTCCTCTGGGAAGGTAGTTGCCGAATCCCCCGGGTATCTGGATTGGTTGACCGCGCAGGGATTTCCCACCAGTCCGGAAGCGTACCCGCTGGTGGATGTGATGGATGATGGTCTGGATGCCGGGAATGCCGACGCTTCTCTGCATCCGAACTTTTACCGCTTTGGCTCTCCCGTTAATCCGGATCGGGTGACGTATATCCACAACTGTACGAGCGATCCTCTGGGGAACAATGTGGGTGGACATGGAACGATCAACGTCGGCATTCTGGCAGGATACGATGCCGAGACGCAAAGTTACGAAACGGGCGGATTTCAACTGGGGCTGGGCGTTTCGCCTTTTGGCAGGGTTGCGGCAACCAAACTCTTTTCCAATGCGGGTGGGTTTGACTGGACGCGGTGTTCGGGGTCATACAGCGGCATTCTCCAGCCAGCCTATCAGCAGGGCGCGCGCCTGACCAGCAATTCCTGGGGTGGACGTGATGACGGAGCCTATACCGTCGATTCCCAGGCGTATGATGCCCTGACGCGCGATGCCCTGCCTTCGGTGGCAGGGAATCAGGAAATGCTTCACGTCTTTGCCGCAGGCAACCGCGGACCGTATGCGACTTCCATTTCTACGCCGGGAACTGCTAAAAACGTCCTGACTGTTGGAGCAACGGAAAATCCCCGCGATCATGGTGTGCTGGATGGCTGTTTGTGGATGGACAGCGACAGTGCCGATGATATCGCCGCTTTCTCATCCCGTGGTCCAACGCAGGATGGGCGCGCCAAGCCCGATGTGGTTGCGCCGGGTACGCATGTGCAGGGCGCGGCTTCCCGCGATCCTGCGTATAACGGCAATTCGGTATGCGGTCCAAAGTATTACCCTACCAGCCAGACGTTGTTTACCTGGTCTTCCGGCACCAGCCATTCGACGCCTGCGGTGGCGGGTATGGCGCAACTGCTGTACGAGTACTATCAGCGGGTGCTGTCGTCGGGGCAGTCTCCCAGCCCGGCCATGCTGAAAGCCCTGATCATCCATTCAGCCCGTTACCTGACAGGCGTGGATGCCGGACAGGATCTTCCTTCGACGGGGCAGGGATGGGGAATGCCTGCCCTGGAAAACATTTTGAATGCCCCCGGATGGGTGCTCCGGGATCAGGACCTCCTGCTTACCGAAAGCGGGCAGATGATTGAGATGTACCTGCGCCCGCTCAATCCGGACCAGCCGCTGGCGGTGACGCTGGTGTGGACAGATGCCCCCGGCACCCCCTGGGCGGGAATAGCGCTGGTCAACGATCTGGATTTGCTGGTCACCGCTCAGGGTGCGCAGTTTAACGGCAATCATTTTGCGGGGGCGTTCTCCAGCCCCGGAGGGTCGGCGGATAGACTCAACAACGTGGAGCGGGTGACGCTGGAGCGCGCCGGAGAAGGTGTGTTTCGGGTGCGGGTGATGGCGCGTCAACTGGCGGGAGACGGCGTGCCGGGCAACAGCGACCCAACCGACCAGGATTTTGCCTTGGTGATCAGCAATGCCGAAGTGGTTCCGCCTCAAGCCTTGCTGGTGATGGATGCCGTGCGCATTCAGGAGGTAACGGGCAACCTTGATGGCGTTCTGCAACCCGGCGAGACAGGGGACATCTGGATAACCCTGCGCAATGTTGGCGCGGCGCAGGCAGATGCCGTGCATGCCGCGCTGCTCGATACGGCGGGTGATGTGAGCATCTCACAGGGACAATCCGATTTTCCCGCCATCCCTGCGGGTGAGGCACGCGAGAATCTCACCCCCTTGCGAATCCGGTTGAGTCTGGACAATGACTGTTTTCTGGCGCCGGAAGTAACTTTACAGGTGCTTTCCGGTCAGCAGGAATGGTGGCGGAGGACGCTGGGCATCCCTGCTGCGGCACAACCGGGCGGGCAAATGACACACCTCATGGAAGGCTCTTTTACAATTCCCGATAACAATCCCAGCGGTGTGGAGGTGCCGCTGGAGGTGACTGATGAGTTCCAGATTTTTGATGTGGATGTGCTGGTGAATATCGAGCATACCTATACAGGCGATCTGACAATCTCCCTGATTGCGCCGGATACCAGGGAAATTCTGCTGGCAAACCAGCGCGGAGCATATGGCGATAACTTTATAAATACGATTTTTGACGATGAAGCCCGTATCCCCATCAGTCAGGGGAGACCCCCGTTCACCGGCTCGTTCCAGCCTGAGTCGCCTTTGCGCGTGCTGGATGGCATGCCGGCGCAGGGAATCTGGCGTTTGAAGGTGGTGGATTCGTCGATTAGCGTTACCGGCAGAGTGACGCGCTTTGAACTGCGCCTGACGCCCGCGGTGTGCCTGCGTTATACGCCTTACCGCCTCATCCTTTTCCCCATTTTCAAGGATGCTCCTCTGCCTTAGCCCCACACCCCAAAGCCAATGATGGCGCACAGGATGCCCAGCACCACCCCGGCAACTACCTCGCCCGGGGTGTGCCCGATGACCTCTTTCAGTTCCTGTTCGCTGATGGGATGTCCGGCAAGGAACTCTTCAATGAGCAGATTGATGCGCTCGGCGTGTTTTCCGGCTTCGCGACGCACCCCGGCGGCGTCGTAGAGGACGATCATTGCCATTGCCACGGCAAGCGCGAAGAGGGGGGTATCAAAGCCATGGAACAGTCCAATGGCAACCATGGCACTGACGATGAGGGCAGAGTGTGAACTGGGCATGCCGCCGCTGGAAAACCATAAACCCCACACCCAGCGGCGTGTTTCTAGAAACTCCAGAAATGGCTTGAGGAATTGCGCCAGCCCCCAGGCAATCAGGCTGATCCATAAGACGTGGTTGGAAAGCAACTCCTGGAACATGTTTCCTATCCCAATTCAGTTCCGTTGCTCCCGTTGAGCATTTGAATGCGCACTTCCGCCTGTTCCAGCAACGTGGCGCAGTGTTTTGCCAGCGCCTGCCCGCGTTCATACAGGCTCAGAGTCTCTTCCAGAGAGGGTTGGGCGGTTTCCAGTTTTTCGAGAATGGCTTCCAGTTCGCGCATGGCGTCTTCAAACGAGAGCGTTTCAAAATCATGAGACGGTTCCATTATTTCTCTCCCTCGGCAGGATGAAGCAGGACTTTTTCCACCGTTGCCGCCAGTTTGCCATCTGCCAGATGGATGTGGATGGCATCTCCGGGGTGCGCTTGCCGGGCGCGGGTGAGGATGTTGCCCTGCGGGCTTTCAATCAGGGCGTAACCGCGATCCAGCACTGCCAGCGGATTGAGCGCGCTCAGATGTGCGGTCAGGGCTTGCAGGTGCGCCTGCCGCAGGGCAATCTGGCGTGAGGCGGCATTTTGCAGACGCAGGAGGGCGGTATCCAGCCGCTGACGGTTGTCTTCCACGCGCCGCACCGGTGAGACGCGCCGCAGGCGCAGGTCTATTTGACGCAGACGGTCGCTTTCCTGTTTCAGCCGTTGAACTGCCAGGCGGTTCAGCCGCTGAAGCATGCGTTCCATCTGGATGAGCAAATCGGTGCGGTCGGGGGTGGCAAGGGTGGCGGCGCCGGTCGGGGTGGGCGCGCGCAGATCGGCGGCAAAATCCACCAGAGTGAAGTCGGTTTCGTGTCCCACGCCGGTGATGACCGGTACGCGCGAGGCGGCAACGGCGCGCACCACGCTTTCATCGTTGAACGCCCACAGATCTTCTATGGAGCCTCCGCCCCGCGCCAGCAGAATCACATCCAGGTCGGGAATGCGGTTGAGCGCTTCGAGCGCGCGCACCAGTTCCAGTGGGGCTTCCTCCCCCTGCACGGCTGAGGGAGCCAGAACGACTTCCACCAGCGGGTAGCGCCTCTGCAGGGTGTTGAGGATGTCCTGCAGGGCGGCGCCGGTGGGCGAGGTGACCACGCCAATGCGTCTGGGAAAGGGCGGAATGGGACGTTTGCGCTCTTCGGCAAACAATCCTTCGGCTTCCAGTCGGGCTTTCAGGCGCAGGAACTGCTGGTACAGCCAGCCTTCCCCTGCCGGTCGCACTGCGGTGATGTAGAACTGATAGTTCCCGCCCTGTTCGTACACCCCGATCGAACCAAAGGCTTCGATTGCCATTCCATCCTGCAAAGCCACCCGCAGGGTGCGTGCGGCATTCCGCCAGATGACACATTTCAGAGCCGCGCCGCTGTCTTTGAGGGTGAAGTACATGTGCCCCGAGGCAGCGCGGGTGAAGTTGGAAATTTCTCCCGCCACCCAGATTTCGCTCAGGGCAGGTTCGCTTTCCAGCAGGGTGCGGATGAGGCGGGTCAGTTCGCTGACGCTCAGGGTGGGGCTGGGAAATAGAGAAGGCATTTCCATGTGGGCTTAATTGTACCCTGCCCGCTGGTCTTTGGGTATTAAGAATTTAACGCTTTTGTAACTTGCCATATTCGTCGGGTTGCATTAGAATTTCCTTAAAGCGTTTTCAGAAGCCCACAATATCTATGGGGGTATCATTGGGGCAGGTCTCACAGAAGTTTACCATTTCACATTGCACATCTTCCGGGTTCAGGGCTTGGGATATGGGATTTCCATTGGGCTTTTCCATTCTGTAGCAGGCAGATGAAGCCTCTGAGGGGAGAGGCTTTTTCTTGATGCCTCCCCTGCTGGCAGAAAGCGGGGGATGGATAGGGGTATCGGCAGGGTTCTGGTTTTAAAGGTAAGTTTTTTCTGAGATATAACGCGCCGCTGGTCTTTTGTCCGGGAAGACGAAAGCGAGCCGGCGCCTCACAGAAAGGATGACTCCCGGCTGGAGCGCGTCTCCTGTCGAAAGGGCGGAGCGCGCCCGCCAACCGATAGATATCAACGGATATGACCATTAAACCTTCTTCTATAACTCCCCAAACCAGCGAGAACTGGGACCTGATTATTCAGCCCCAGCGCAACCTGCTGGATTTACGTCTGGGTGAACTGTGGCGTTACCGCGACCTGGTTCTGCTCTTTGTGCGCCGGGATTTTGTGGCGGCGTATAAGCAAACTATTCTGGGTCCGCTGTGGTACCTGATTCAGCCGCTGTTGACCACCATTACCTTCACGGTCATTTTTGGCAGGATTGCCAGTCTGCCCACGGATGGGTTGCCGCAGTTCCTTTTTTACATGTCTGGAACGGTGATCTGGTCTTACTTTGCCGAGTGTTTGAACAAGACATCCAATACCTTCGTGCAGAATGCCAGCCTGTTCGGCAAGGTGTATTTCCCCCGCATGGCGGTTCCGGTATCCATCCTCATTTCCAATCTGATCACTTTTCTGATGCAGTTTGTGCTTTTCCTGGGGTTTGTGGTTTTCTTTATCCTGCGGGGTACGCCCATCCACATGAACTGGGCATGGGTGGCGCTTTCGCCCATCCTGGTGCTGATGATGGCTGGGCTGGGACTGGGGTTTGGCATCATCATTTCTTCGCTGACCACCAAATACCGTGACCTGCGCTTTCTGGTGCAGTTTGGCGTGCAGTTGCTCATGTACGCCACGCCGGTGATTTATCCGGTTTCGTCCATCCCGGCGCGTTTTCAGCCGCTTCTGCAGGCAAACCCCATGACGCCCATTGTTGAAGCCTTCCGTTTTGCTTTCCTGGGCGCCGGTACGGTAAGCCCGGGGCAGTTGCTGTACAGTTTTCTCTTCATGGTGGTGCTGGTGTTCATCGGTGCGGTGATCTTTAACCGTGTCGAGCAGACGTTCATGGATACGGTGTAAGCAGGAGGAGATGAATGGTTACATCACCAGAATTGGTATAGTCTATATCGATAAGGAAAGCCCATGCTTAAAAACTCCCGTTCAGTTTTGATTTTTCTCCTTTTTCTTTTTCTGTTTTTATCTATTTTTATGAGTTCAGTACTGCACCATAACTTTATGCAGTCGGATGTTTTAGATTACTGGAACAATAGTTTATCTTGGAAAACGCCTTATCACTCATTTCATGTTCCTGGGTATCCTCTTCTCATTGCTCTTTTCCGCCTGGTTACTTTTGGGTTACTTCAACCAGTATTCTTGATGACAGGCATTAATTTGATTTCGTTTCTGGGCAGTGCTGTGGTGTTAGTCCAGATTTTCAAGAAAATGGGTCTGGACGCTCAAATTTCAAATTTAGGGGTCCTTTTGTTTGGTTTATGGCCCTTTGTTGGCTTAACTTACACTGTGGTTCCATTAGCAGATATTCCTGCGATATTTTTCTTCCTCGCTGGGTTTCTTTTCCTGATTTCAAAACGCATGTTTTTTGCCGGACTTTTCTTTGGAATATCTCTGATTACTCATAAAGCAATGTGGTTATTTGTAGGATTAATAGTTATTGCATATCTTCTTTCCTCAAAAAAACTGGCAATAAAAGAATTTTTACCGTTTTTCCTGTTGCTGGGACTGCCTATAGGATTATTGTGGGCTTTAGGGGCAACATATCATCATTCTCTTACATGGATATTTTCCAGTAATTTACAGGTAGAGGTATCTTCCAGAAGTCATTTACCTGTTCTGGATGGTTTGATTGGAACCTTATTACAGGGAGGGGAAAAGTCTTTAATCAAAGGTATTCTTCTCTGGGCTTTCGCTGTGTTTACATTTTCCTTATTGGTAATACAGGTTCAAAAGAAATCGGTTTACTCTCCTTATGGAGTGGCACTTATACTGGGAGTCGCTCTTCTTTTTGTTTTTCTAAACCAGAGTGAAATTTGGGCGGCAGTTCGGTTCAGTCGGCTATTAGTAATCCCGTTTGTGGGTATTTTTGCCTCGTTTCCTGAATGGCGTAATGCTCTTTTGTCTAAACCTTGGTTAGTGGTTATGGTATTGGTTGGTTTAATAGCCAGTCAATTTGTTTATGCCTGGTACATCGCTAGAGTTTACTTCGGATAACAATGGGTACTGTAATCTCTGTTGAACACCTTTCCAAAGCCTATCGCCTCGGTCAAATTGGCACGGGCACCTTTGCACGCGATTTAGAAGTGTGGTGGGCAAAATTGCGCGGTAAGCCCAACCCCCTGCTGAAGATTGGACAGGAAGACCACGGTAACCGCGATGGTGAGATCATCTGGGCGCTGAAGGATGTTTCGTTCACCGTGGAGCAGGGAGAAGTGTTGGGCATCATCGGGCGCAATGGAGCCGGGAAGAGCACCCTGCTCAAGATTCTTTCGCGCATCACCGCGCCCACCGAGGGCAGGGTGAAGGTGAAAGGACGCATTGCCAGTTTGCTGGAGGTGGGCACCGGCTTCCATCCCGAACTGACCGGACGGGAGAATATTTACCTCAATGGCGCCATCCTCGGCATGTCCCGCCGTGAGATTGACCGCAAGTTCGATGAAATCGTCGCCTTTGCAGAGATTGAGCCCTTCATTGATACCCCGGTGAAGCGCTACTCCAGCGGAATGTATGTGCGCCTTGCCTTTGCAGTCGCCGCCCATCTGGATGCGGAGATCCTCCTGGTGGATGAGGTGCTGGCGGTGGGCGATGCTGAGTTTCAGAAAAAGTGCCTGGGGAAAATGGGCGAGGTGTCTTCTCAGGAGGGCAGGACGGTGCTCTTCGTCAGTCACAATATGGCGGCGGTGGTAAATCTGTGCCCGACGAGTATTTTTTTGGAAAATGGAACCATAAAATTGAGAGAGCAATCTTCAAAGGTAATTGAAGAATACTTGAGGGTCCCATCTGTTGAGAAAATCGATCTGAATGAATACCGTCCAAAATGGGCGTTACCTTACATTACTTCTGTAAAATTAGTAAATGCTAGAGGAGAAAATACTGATACGGTCCCAATGGGTTCCGATTTGATTATTAAGGTTAAATATTCCTGTCCACAGGGAAGACATTTATCGAAACCGTTTTTGGGGATCACTATCCATCATGCTTCAAGAGGAACGGTGGGTGGACTCAATACAAGGAGGGTTGAATTACGCCGAATTGATCGTCCGTACCATTCTGCTACCCTTACTTGTGTAGTCCCGCATGTTCCGCTTCTTCAGGGGCAATATACCGTAGATATCTGGTTAGGGGATGAACCCAAAGATGTAGATGCTTTGATGGGGTGTCTGAGATTTTCGGTTATAGAGGCGGATGTGTATGAGTCAGGTAGACCCCCCGATCCTCGCATCGGAGTCGTGTATTTTCATCCCCGATGGGAGATTGAGATTGAAGACTGAAGTCAGAAAAATGGTCAAGAGTTTCACCCGGGAAAGTTCTAAAGAGACAATTCTTATCCTTGTTAGTAATAAAAAAACCCTTCCTCCACTGGGTGATCACCATGGGATAGTAGATTTGATTGACCATCCAATCCGTCTATTACTCGATCAGGAAAATATTAAAGTGATATCCTTCTGGGATAATCGTTTAAAAAATTTAATTTACGATCCGTCTATATACTATCATGCCGATTCTCGTTATAAAAATGTGTTTTCGTTTATTCCGTACCGTGTTCGTAAAAAAATTTTTAGAGTGGCTAATCCTGAGATTTGTTCTCGTTATTTCCATGCGCTGCAAATAGCCAAAAAAATCCGCCCCACTTTTATTATTACTCATGTGGATTTGAAACTGGCTTTGCTGGCTGCGAAATTTCTCCCTCATTCGAAACATGTTTATTATTATCACGGGAGCATTTTACACAATAATATTAATTTTCAACAGTGGAATGAATTGGAAACCAGATTCGATGGAATTGTGTTTATCACGAAATCCGTGGTTGAAGGTTTGAAAGCAAAATTTGGGCAATGTAACATTCCATATAGAGTAATATTGAACGCCATAGATTTAGAGTGGGCTCACCCTGAAAAGAGAAACGCTTTGAGAGAGGTTGCAAGACGCCAGTGGAGAATTCGCCCGGAAGAAATTTTGATTATATATGCGGGCAGGTTGCAACCCACTAAAGGACTGATGCCATTGGTAAAGGGCTTCTTAAATGCATATCAGAAGAATCCTAAACTTCGTCTGGTTATTGCAGGGGATCCTGCGAGAGAAACTTACGGAAATTTCCAGCTTGTTGATGAATTGAAAAAATTATCTTCTCACCTTCCAGATTATGTTGTCCAATATCCAGGATGGCTGGACCGGGAAAATCTCCAATTTCTTTATTCAGCGGCAGATATTTCTGTATTGCTTTCAATGCCTGAAGAAGGAGAAGCCAATTCATTATTTCTGATGGAGTCCATGGGATTTGGGATTCCCTGTATTGCTACCCGGGTGGGGGGGAATCCAGAAGTCATCGAGGATACCGGTATTTTGATTGACCCGTTAAACGCAGAACAGGAATTGTCCCGCGCGCTTGAGGTATTATCCAGTTCCTCGATTCGTGAACAATTTGGGCAGAAAGCAGCAGAACGCGCTCATTCATTTTTCTCCTATCAACGTGTGGCAGATGAATTGCTTGATTTTATTAATTCTCTGCGGCTGACTTAAGACATGTCGAAAAAGGCAGAATCTGTATCAATCCGCAGAAAATATCACAGAAGCGGTTAGGGGATTTTCATGGATATCTGAATTGATCAAGCCGACAACTATTTTGCTGATATTGTGCTTGTTTTTTTTACGCTTTGTGAAATATGAATGCCTTAATCAAATGGTGTTTAGGTAACATTCAAATTGCCATTTCTGATAGTTCTGATTGGAACTTCGAGGGGCAAAGCGGGAATTTTAGTTAGTGCAACTTTTATTTTGTTACCGGGCGCAGTTTTACACCCAGCAAGACAGGATTTTTAACAAGCAGGTGAAAGGGATTTGAAAGGGTTTTTTAAGGGGTAAAAGGCTCATGAAAATTATCGAAGTATCTAATACTTTCCCACCAGAAACCTTTATCCAAAGGCATATTCAGTCACTGGTTGAACATGGTATCTTTGTTCATCTGGTGGCACGCAGTTATGACTATTCTGGCTCTGCCAGCCTTGCATTGCCCTCTCTAAACTTACCCGCCTCAATCATGCCTAACTTTAATCACTTGAGTCTTCCTGATAAAATTATCAGTACTCGCTGGTTAACCTTCCGAAGTATTGCAAGCCCGGAGAAAGCATTATCCAACAAGGTAATACTGGGTTTTTTTGATCGGCTGTGTCCGGATCTGATCCATTTTCATAATGCCGGTCTGGCAGCATCCATGGCATGGATTCCTGATATGCTGGGGGTGCCTTATACGATCAGTCTGAGAGGAAGTGATGTCCAGGTTTTTCCGCTTCAATCGGTGAAGCAGAAAGAGATTTTTATTCAAACCCTTGAAAATGCCACCTCTATTCACAGTGTGTGCAATGCACTGGGAAATCTGGTCAAAGAATGGTACGGAGTTTGCAAGACGATTAAAACCATTTATACAACCCTTCCCATTCCTGAAAACTTGCCAGAGTACTCTTCTTCACAACCAAAAGGTATGTACCATTTTCTTTCCACTGGAAGAATGGTATGGCACAAAGGTTTTGACCAGTTAATTTTTGCATTGAATAGACTGCAAAAAACAGGTTTTATGGCTCAACTAATCCTGGCAGGGGATGGCCCTGAGATGGATCATCTGTTGTATTTGCGTAAAATGATGGGACTTGATTCGGATATAGTTTTCCCCGGCAAACTGGGGTATGGAGACATTCAAATCCACATGCGAGCAGCGCATGCATATATTCAATCTTCAATTGCTGAAGGGTTAAGCAATTCTCTGATTGAGGCGGTTGTGAATGGCGTGCCAGTGTTTGCAACCAGTGTTGGTGGTACCCGGGAAATTATTGATGATGGGGTAACAGGAGTGCTTCTTCCTCCGTTTTCTCCCCATTTATGGCCAGAAAAATTGATTCTTGTTCAAGATTTCCATTTGATGGAGAGACTGCGCACCGCTGCTTACGAAAGGGCTAAATTGCTATTTTCAGCGGAACGTCATGCCACCGAGTTTGCTTCATTTTATCAAGAGGCGCTAAGTGGGTAAAATTCGTGTCGTCAGTGTATTTGTACCCATAATGTATGGGGAGACTATTGCGCACAGGTGCTGTTTTCACAGTCTTGTTTTGTCGTTTCTCGATATTTTGGACAGGTTGGAATGACTCTATTTTTATTCTATTTATAATTTATTCACACTATGAAAGTTGCCATTGTTTCCACTTCTTTTCTCGATCCTTCCCATGATCATATTGGAAGGTGGGTAAAAGGATTGCTTGACTCTGGAATAGATATTCATATTTTCACAGAAAGCAAAGACTTGCAAACAAGCGTAGATGAAGGGCTTACCGCCTCGTTTTTTACCAATCGGGTGCATGTGCTTGGTAACTTACGCTCTCCAACAAAAGTTCCTTTGGAGAATTATCAAAAAAGCATTTGGTTCTTATTTCAACCTGTCCGAGTGATGTTTTTAATGAGAACTGTCCAGAAATACGAAAAAGTTTGGAGAAGTTCTTTCCGCAAAATTACTGAATATTTCCCGTGGGGTAACATGCAATTTGATATTGTGCATTTTAACTATCCGAGAATTGCGCTCAGACGGTTTGAATTGGGAGAATTATTTCATGCTAAAACCCTGGTAAGTTTTCGGGGACAGGACTTAATCTTTTACCCCGGGTTGTTTTCTCCTTTGTTTGAAAACGCCGATTGGTTGCATTTTATTTCCCGCCATTTGTATGTAGAAGCACAACATCAAGGATTCCTTAAGCCAAATTATTCGATAATATCTCCCATGGTTGATATTAATTTTTACCATCCCAGCCAATACCCCAAACCGGCAAAGGGAAAAAATGATGAATGGCTTTTTTATACCGCTGCCCGTTTGTATTGGATAAAGGGATTTGAATACTTATTGGAGGCGATTCGTATTTTGTTGGACAAGGGTTGGAGAATTCACTACTACATTTCAGGAACAGGTGATCAGGAGCATTCAGTTCTATACACCATAAAAGATTTACATCTGGAAGAACATGTTCATCTGTTGGGCTGGTCAAAACCAGAGGTCAAGAAACAATGGATGCAAAAAGCAGATCTTTACGTATTGGGTAGTGTAAATGAGGGGTTTAATAATAGCGTGCTTCAGGCACAGGCGTGTGGTTTGCCGGTAGTGTGCTCCGATGCGGGGGGGCTTCCAGAAAATATCCAGGATGGAGTAACTGGTATGATTGCTCGCAGAAGAGACGCGAAGGATTTTGCAGATAAAATTGAGTATTTACTCAGTAACCCGGATTTGCTCATCCAGATGGGCAAAAACGCTCGCCAAAGAGTCGTTCAGCATTTTTCGATTGACAGAGTGGTTACCCAATTTGTAGAAATGTACTCTCATATTTATCAACTGTAAAGGAAATTGAAAGCATGGGGGCTCACATTGGTTATATTTGTGAAGAGTACCCTCCTTCTCTTCATGGTGGGATTGGGACGATGACCCGTGACCTTGCGGAAAACCTGGTACAAAAGGGATATCAGGTCACTATTGTAGGGGTGCATCCTCAAGATAAAATACCTCTGTTTACAGCCAGAAAAGAAGTTTTGAAAGGGGTTGATGTTGTGCGTCTTTCTTCCACGGTTCCACTGGTAGGTAGGCGCGTGGGTATGCTTTTTGACAGGCTATGGCTTTATGTTTGGGTAAAGAAAATTCATCTCAGACATCCCTTTCAGATTATTGAGACTCCCGATTATCAGGGGCCCCTTGCACTTGGCGCTCCAAGACTGGTTCCACTGGTTTGTCGCTTAAATGGTTCAGCACTTCACTTTGACCTTGAAATGGGTGTACAGCGTGCGTCGCGCCTTACCTATTTTTTTGAAAAACAGCAATTGTCTCGCGCTCAATCCATTGTGGCCGTTTCGGACTATACGGGACGAAAGACTATCGAACAGTTTGGATTAAAAAACCGTTCCTTCGATGTTATTCATAACGCAGTAGATTCGCAGTTTTTTACTCCCAATTTGCAACAATCAATTTCTTCGGATGGGATTATCTTTATTGGTTCTCTGGTGTGGCGGAAAGGAATTGACGAATTTTTGAATGCCATGATTTTGGTTTGTCAAAAGTTTTCGCCTTGTAAGGTTTATATTGTAGGAAAGTCTACGCCTATCCGAATTGAAGAATTTAAGAACAGGATACCTGAAGGGATACGGGATCAATTCGTCTTTACTGGTCATGTAAACAGGAATGAACTTCTTACTTTACTCAGACAAACTTTCATTGCGGTATTTCCTTCTAAAGCAGAAGCATTTCCAATTGCTCCACTGGAAGCGATGGCTGTGGGAAAAGCCGTCGTGCTTACCAACCGGACTTCTGGACCGGAAGTTATTGAAGATGGTATTAGTGGTTTGCTGTGTAACCCGTATGACCCTTTAGATATCGCTGAAAAAGTTGTAATGTTATTGAAAAATCCTCGGTGGGCGGTAGATTTAGGAATAAACGCGCGAAAAAGAGTGATTGAAAGATTCGATAAAGATGAATGGCTCTCTCGTAATATTGCTTTTTATCAGAAATTGTGGTGAAGCAGTTATTCTATGTTTTCAAACTATGCTCTCTGTATTTGTACATATCGACGGGTTCACTTACTTCAACAACTTTTACAGGATTTGCTTCGGCAGATTTTGCCCGATGTGTTGATTATTGTTGATGGTGACCCGAACCCCACAAAAGTTTTTGATATGCTTTCTAAATGGAAAGCCAGTGCACCTTTCCCTGTATATTATGTTCCTTCCAATCATCCCAATCTTGCTTACCAGCGCTACCTAGGGTGGCGGGTAGCAAAAGACCAGGGGGTGCCGTTTCTTCTTTATCTGGATGATGACCTGAGAATTGAACAGCCCGATGCGGTTGAGAAGATGCTTGCCCCCTTATTCAGCGACCCAGGCGTGGTGGCAGTGACAGCCAGAATTGTTATGGGAAAAGGTCATTCAGAGCAATCCAATAAAGGCGGCAGAAGCCTTTTTCACCCGGTTTACCCGTCTCGCAAATTCCTTACCGGTGCGCTCACCCCCGCCGGGGATCGCAAGTTGCCACCAGAGGATGGGAAGGATTACCACAATGTGGAATGGTTGCGAGGAGGAGCCATGGCATTTCGCATGAACGCTCTATTGCCGGATTGTTTCTCGGAGGATTTATTTGCCCTGACCCATATCGGTTGTGGTATGGGAGAAGATACCTTTCTTGCAAGGCGAGTGCTTCGGTATGGCAAACTGCTTTACGCTTCGTGTGCCGTATTTCTGCACCCTGGAGAAGATACCCCAAAGGCATATCCTGTAGATCCGTATAAAAAAGCCCGGGCTGTAGCCTACAGCCGGCGTTTGTTGAATAATATTTATCGGGGAGATTCATCTCCTCAAATATCCGATCGCTTGTATCTTTTACGCAGTTACCTGTTTAATGCAGTATGGTTATGGGCAAAAGCCATTACAGGGTTTAGGTTGTATCGCGTTCAGTATGCTCTGGGGTACACAGTTGGGGCAGTGCGGGGAATTTTTCAGAACCCAACATCACAGGTGCTGACCCCACACATAGACTGGTGGGCAGAAGCTGAACAGGCTCTCGCTCAGGCTCAAAAAATGGGGTAGCGGCATCTGGTGAAACGTTCTTTATCGCAATTTTCACTGTCTCTCTTCACCCTGATCTGCGCTTATGTTGCCATTCCCCTGTGGGATGTGCCTCTGCTGGGATTGTCCATCTCCGCGCCGCTGTTCTTTCTGGTGGCGCTGGAGGTGTTCCTGCGACCGCAGGAGGCTTGGTTCCATCGTCATCGGCTCTGGATTGGGCTGGCAGCAGCCATCTGGGGGGGGATTTTTCTCGCCGCCACCCTCAACGGTCTGCTCAGCGGCGGCACTGATTTTGACCGGGACGGCGTTGTGGGTCTCATCCGCTATGCCTACTGGCTGGTGGTGTTTGTCATTACCGGGTATGTGGCTTCCTGTCCTGGAATGGGGGGACGTTTAATGGTGGCAATGGCACTGGGGTTGACCGGCACGGCACTCCTGCGCTGGTATGAAATTGCCACGCTGGGGAATATCGGCGCATGGACGGGGACGAAATTCTTCTCTCAGAATACCTATGGCTGGCTGTTTTCCACCTTTTCTCCATTGTTGCTGGCGTGCTTTTTTCAAGCGCGTGGCTTGCGACGCTGGGGATGGGGGATAGCCTTGCTTGCGTTGTGGAGTGTGGTGGCGATCAACGGCTCGCGTGGTTCGTGGTTTGGGTTGCTGGTAGGGTTGCTGGTTTTTCTGATCCTGCTGGTGATTGCCTACCCGCGCTATCTGGGCAGAGTGATCAGTATCCTGATGCTGGTGGGAGTGTTCCTGGTTCTGTTGCTGGCGGCTCCCGAGCAGGTGGTGGGGGCGGTCAATCAGCGCTTTGCCACCCTGCAGAAACTGGATGAGGATAAATCTTATGCCATTCGATTGTTGATGAATCAAAAGGGAATCCGCCTGTTTGCCCGGTCCCCACTGATTGGGGTAGGGGTGTACCGCTGGACCAAGGAATCGGTGCCGCTGGAGATTCCCCGTGTACTCTCATATGCACCGCAATCGCATTTTGATGTCAAATCTTCCCATAATTCGTATCTTTCTTTTCTGGCAGAAAACGGGCTGGCAGGTAGTGTTCCGTTTGTCCTTTTGCTGGGCATTCTTGTGATTCGCGGTGCCCGGGCGGTGGTACGGCTGGCGCGGCGCCGGGCGCTGTGGGGATTGGGAATGTACGCCGGTTTTATAGGGATGAGTCTGCATCTCTGGGCGCTTTCTGGATTGACCAACACGGGCACCTGGCTGATGTACGGACTGGTTGCGGCGGTCATTGAAACTTCGCAGAGGCTGGAAAGGGGGACCTGATGCGCCTTGGGTTTTATTATCACGTGCCGGCAATGAAGCAAGATGGCATCCTGTACATGCCCGGTTATCAGGGACGTTTTGTGGATTCACTGGCGTCGTTTTCTGAGAAGGTTGTTTGCTTTTTGCATGAACCTCTTCCCTCAGAAGTGACTTTGATGGATTACCCCATCCTTTCTCCTAACGTTGAGTGGGTGAATATTGGAAAGCGGTTGCCGGTACCTCTGAGGGTCTTGCTTGGTAGGCAATACGCTGCATCCCTGCGGGAGCGGCGCGATGAACTGGATGCGCTCCTTCTGCGGGGACCTTCCCCCCTGCTTCCGGCAATGGCAAGCGCTGCCGGAAAAGTGCCCATAGCCCTTCTTCTGGTTGGGGATTACCTGTCTGGCGTGGATGATTTGCCCCAGCCGCGCTGGCGAAAAGAAGCCATCCGCCTGTTTGCCCGTTGGAACTCTTCTCAGCAATTGCGGGTTGCCCGCCGCAGTCTGACTTTTGTCAATAGCCGGAAATTATATTTTGAATACAGGTCGCTGGTGCCCCGTCTGGTGGAAATCCGTACAACGACCTTACACGAAGGGGATTTCTACCGGAGGGAGGATACCTGTGCCTCTCGTCCTGTTCGACTGTTGTATGTGGGGCGTCTGGATCGTGCTAAGGGGCTGCTGGAAATGGTTGAGGCTCTGGCACAACTGGTGAAACAGGGAGAAGATGTGGTTCTGGATGTGGTGGGTGGAGAGGTGAAGGGCGACCCGGTGGTAGAAGAGATGAAGGAACAGGCACAAAGGCACGGTGTTTCGGATCGTCTGTTTCTCCATGGGCATATTCCGCTGGGCGAGAAACTGTTTGCGTATTATCGTCGGGCTGATATATTTGTGCTGGCTTCTAAATCTGATTTTGAAGGTTTTCCCCGTTCTATCTGGGAAGCCATGGCGCACAGTTTACCGGTGGTGGCAACGCGCGTGGGATCTATCCCTCACTTTATTGAGGGTGCAGCGGTTCTTATTCCACCCAATCGTCCTGACATGCTGGTGGATGCAGTTTATTCGTTGATTCATGACCCCATGCTCAGGAAAAAATGTATTTCACAAGGGTTGGAACTGGCGGAAAAGGTTACGCTGGAGTCGCAAATCCCTTTGATGGTTGAGGAAATCAAACGATGGGCTTTTCCTGGAACCGACTGAAAATTTATCTTCGATACGATTTTCCGCTCCATTTTGTTCTCTGGATT
Organism: Anaerolinea thermophila; assembly: GCF_020723905.1. Classification (GTDB taxonomy): domain Bacteria; phylum Chloroflexota; class Anaerolineae; order Anaerolineales; family Anaerolineaceae; genus Anaerolinea; species Anaerolinea thermophila_A. Next base: position 519,422 of record NZ_DYHZ01000001.1, on the reverse strand, counting down.
ACAGACTTTTTGCCAGATAATGTAATTTTCTTGAGGCTGCGAGACTGGATGGCGTACTCCTCATGAGGTTTCTCGTCCCGATGTCCCCTCTCACTCCTGAAAAAGCCTCTTTCCCGGCCCTTTTATTCATCGGCAATTATCTCTCAGCCCGCGGTGGAACACGGGCGGTAGGCGAAGACCTTGCCGAACGCCTGCGTGCCCGCGGCTGGCAGGTGGAGGAAACCTCCCACGTTTTCAACCGCTTTCTGCGCCTGCTGGATATGCTGTTCACGGTGTGGCAGAAACGCAATGCCTGTGCGGTGGCGCTGGTAGAGGTGTACAGTGGGGCGGCTTTCCTCTGGGCGGAGGCGGTCGTTTTGTTCCTGCGGATGCTGAAGAAGCCGTTTGTGCTGGTTCTGCATGGTGGAAATCTGCCCCGTTTTGCCCGCCGCCATCCGGGGCGGATGCGGCGCCTCCTGAGCGGGGCAAAGGTAGTGGTCGCCCCTTCCCGCTACCTGCAGGAAGCCCTGCGTCCCTATCGAGAAGACATTCTGGTTATTCCCAATCCACTGGAGGTGGGGAAATATCCTTTTCGGCTGCGTTCATCGGTTTCCCCACGGTTGATCTGGCTGCGTGCGTTTCACCGCATCTATCGTCCCCAGATGGCTCCCCGCGTTCTTGCGCTTTTACGGCAATCCTTTCCGGAGATTCATCTGACCATGATTGGACCGGATAAAGGGGATGGCGCTTTACAGGAAACGCTTCAGGAGATCGAAAAGATGGGACTGCAGAACGCTGTTCGGATTGTGCCGGGTGTACCCAAACGGGAAGTGCCTGAATGGCTTTCTCAGGGGGAGATTTTTTTGAATACAACGGATGTGGATAATACCCCTGTCAGCGTACTGGAAGCCCTTGCCTGTGGTCTGTGTGTGGTCAGCACCAGTGTGGGAGGCATTCCGTATCTGCTGGATGATGGAAAAGACGCTCTGCTTGTGCCCCCCGGGGATGCGCAGGCGATGGCAGGGGCTGTGCAGCGCATTCTCACCGAACCCGGGCTGGCGGAACACCTCTCCCGCAATGCCCGCCGCAAAGCCGAACAGTTCGACTGGGACGTGGTTTTGCCCATGTGGGAAAAAGTGTTTTCGGATGTCATTTCTAATGTCTAATCTTCTTTCCTTTTACCACTCCCTGCCCTATCCGCTGCGGGTGCTGGCTGCCAGCGCTCGCGGAGCCTACCTGCGCTGGTGGCGCTATGGACCCGAGACCGAACGTCTGGTTGAAGAGGCGCTGGAACGCGAAACCTGGAGCGCCGAACGCTGGAAGGCGTGGCAGGAGGAGCGCCTGGCATGGATGCTCCACCATGCCGCCACGCAGGTGCCATACTACCGTGAACAATGGTCACACCGCCGCCGCCAGGGCGATCGCGCTTCATGGGAGGTGTTGGAAAACTGGCAGGTCCTGGAGAAAAGTGAGGTAAAAAAGAACCCGAAGGCTTTTGTATCTGAGGTGCATCCTCAATTCCTGTTTGAAGACCATACAAGTGGAACGACAGGAACTCCTTTATCTGTTTATATGGATAGGGATTCATTGCATTTATGGTATGCTCTTTATGAGTGTCGAATCAGGCGCTGGAATGGGGTCTCAATTCATGATCCTTGGGGAATTATGGGAGGACAACTGGTTACCCCAGTTGAACAATACATTCCTCCTTACTGGGTTTATAACTTTTCCTTAAACCAGTTATATCTCTCTACATTTCATCTCCATTCTGACCGTGCAAAGGATTATGTGGATGCGCTTATCAAGCATAGGATTTCTCATTTAGTGGTTTATCCTTCTTCAGCAGGGCTCCTTGCTTCATTTATTTTGGATCAGGGCTTAAATCCTCCCCCTCTTAAAGTGATTATCTCAAATGCGGAGATGCTTACGCCTAGGGCACGTCAAATAATGAGTCTTGCTTTTCATTGCCCGGTGAGAAATACATATGGTATGGGAGAATATATTTTTGGGGCAAGTGAGTGCGAGTATGGAAAGATGCATATTTGGCCTGAAGCAGGGATTCTGGAGATTCTTTCAGAAAATGGAGAGATATGTCATGATAATACTGAAGGAGAATTCATTATTACAGGACTTCTCAATCCTCATATGCCTTTTATTCGCTACCGGGTTGGAGATCGCGGTTCTTTAGGTTCAGGAGAGGCATGTAGATGTGGTAGAAATTTACCTCTTTTGGGCGAAATTTATGGTCGGGCAAATGATATGATTACCCTGCCAGACGGAAGAAAAATATTTTGGATCAATCCGGTTTTTTACAATCTCCCAGTGCAGGAAGGGCAAGTTATTCAATTGGATTTATATACCTTACATGTTCGATACGTTGCTGATAAAGGGTTTTCTGATGCAACTGAAAAAGAAATTATTCACCGTTTACGTCAGCGGGTAGGTGAAGAGATGCACATTACCTTAGAAAGGGTGGATACCATTCCCCGCGGTCCCAATGGTAAGTTTCAGTCCGTGGTGTCAAAAATACATTAATGAAGAGGCATGAGTGGTGCCAACTGAGGAGTTTGGCAACGCTGATGTTGAGGATATTGTTCGCCGGGTGCAACAGCGACTGGGAAAAGAAGTCAAAGTGATGGTTGAGCCGGTACAGGAAATTCCCCGTACCCGGGCAGGAAAATTTCGCATGGTCATTTCCAGGGTGAGTGATGGACAATCCTGAGGTTGAACGTATTCGTAAGGTATATCAGGAGTATCGTGAAGCCCGGCGTCAGGTTTTGTGGCGACAGGAAAACCCGGGTAATGCGGCAATTTACCGGGAGAGGCAAAAAGCCGCTTATGAAATGCTGGGTCAGGCAGGTTTTCTTCCTCTTCAGGGGAAGAAGATTCTGGAAGTGGGCTGTGGAAGCGGGAAAGTACTTGCTGATCTTCTGGAATGGGGGGCAAATCCGTCTGATTTATACGGAGTGGACCTGCTCGTGGACCGCATTGAGGAAGCACGTGTGAGTTATCCTCAAATGCACTTTGAGTGCGTAAATGCGGAAAACCTTCCATATCCGGATGAAATGTTCGATCTGGTATTGTTCTTCACCGTATTCAGTTCTATCCTGGATGCGCAAATGCGTCAAAATGTTGCCCGGGAAGCAATCCGTGTCCTCAAGAGGGGTGGCGCTATCCTGTGGTACGACTTTCGCTACAACAATCCCACCAATCCGCACGTACGGGGGGTGAAGCGAGAGGACATTGAAGGATTGTTCCCGGGGTTTATTCTCACACTTCGAACGGTAACCCTGTTACCCCCACTGGCGCGTCGGTTTGGAAAAGCCACGCCTTTTCTATACCCGGTGTTAAGGAAGATTTCTTTTTTACGCACACATAATATTGGATTGCTGGTCAAAAAATGACCTGTAACGAATTTCCCTTTGTTTCTGTTCTCATCCCCATCCGCAATGAGGCGCGCTACATTGAGCGTTGTCTTCAGGCGGTGCTGGCGCAGGATTACCCCGCCGATCGCCTGGAAATTCTGGTGATAGATGGAAGGTCAACCGATGGGACGCGCGATCGAGTTCAACGAATCATAGACGAGCACCCTGCTCCTCCCAGTATCCGTCTTCTGGATAATCCGGGTGGAATCGTCCCGACGGGGTTGAACATCGGTATTCGTGAAGCCAGAGGGGAAATCATTGTGCGGGTGGATGGGCATACCCGAATCGCTCCCGATTATGTTCGTGAGTGTGTGATAGCGATCTTGCAGAGTGGAGCAGATAATGTGGGCGGAAGAATGGATGGACATGGAACCACTTTTTTTGGAGAAGTGGTTGCACATGTCACCAGTTCGCCGTTTGGAGTGGGTGGGGCACGTTTTCATTATTCAAATCGGGAAGAATGGGTTGACACCGTCTATATGGGGTGTTGGCGTCGAGATCATTTTCGTGCGGCGGGATTATTTGATGAAGAATTAATTCGCGATCAGGATGATGAATTCAATTATCGAACCAGAGCGATGGGGGGGAAAATATTACTCTCCCCAAGAATCCGTTCTGAATATACTGTGCGTAGTTCGCCAGGGGGTCTTTGGCGCCAGTATTTTCAATATGGCTACTGGAAGGTGCGGGTGTTGCAAAAACACCCCCGCCAGATGCGCCTGCGTCAGTTTGTGCCGCCGCTTTTTGTGCTTGCCCTTGCCGGGTCGGGGGTCATGGCGTTCATTCCGGGTGTCCGCTGGATGGCGCTGATTGTGCCGGGGGGGTATCTTCTCGCCAACCTGCTGGCATCTGTCATCACGGCATCGCGGCGGGGATGGCGGTATTTTCCCCTCCTGCCTCTCGTCTTTGCCATCCTGCACCTCAGTTATGGATTGGGCTTTCTGGTTGGATTGATCCGTTTTGCCCGTCGCTGGAAAGATCGGCGAGGGCGGGTGCCGGCGTTAGAGGGAATGCCCTGAAAAAGAAGACGGCTGAACAAGCCGTCTTTTTTCATTCCGGAGGAATGTGTTAAAATTGTACAAACCTGGTTCTGCTCTGAAGGTGCGGCGGGGTCAAGTGGGTGAGGGCAGACGGTTGGCAATTCTACAGGTACGGGGAGGTGTGATGCAAACGCTGTGGTCTCCGTGGCGAATGAGGTACATGATGGATAACAACAAAACTGAAACCTGTATTTTTTGTGATGCCTTGCGTCAGCCCGACGGGGTGGAGAATTTAATCGTCTGGCGGGGCGAAAAATCGTTTGTGATTTTGAACCGCTATCCCTATACCACCGGGCATGTAATGGTCGTACCCGTTGCCCACGTGGATTCACTGGAAAAACTGGACTCTGCCACCCGCAGTGAGATGATGGAACTGATGACCGAGATGATGATCCTCCTGCGCGATGAATACCACCCCGAAGCCTTCAACTTAGGGGCGAACATTGGCGCGGCGGCGGGCGCGGGCATCGCCGAACATGTTCATCTCCACATCGTTCCGCGCTGGCAGGGCGATACCAACTTTATGTCCACCATAGGCGAGACCCGCGTCATCCCTGAAGATTTGACAGAAACCTATCGGCGCATCCGGGTGCGGGTGGATGAACGCCTGCGCAAGCCCTGATTTCCCGATTTTCCCCCATCTCCCCCTTTTCCCCCCAGAAAATGGGGGGATTTTTTTGCGAATCCCTTGACTTTTGTTGAGAATTAGATTATTATCTAATGCGTTAGACGATTATCTAACAACCTGTGACCGCAATGCCAGCACTTCAATGGGACGAGTCCACCGCATACGATTTATTTGTCAGCCTGTATGTGCTGCACCGTCCCAATCAGTTCGGGCTCAGACCTGCCCGGGCAGCGGGGGTTCGTTCCAGGCTCCCCGCGGCACAGCGTGAGTTCCTTGAAAAAGTCCAGTCGTTCCTACCCGTTCCCCTGCACTGGTTATACCTTCAGTCGGCTGGAGCCCGCACCGCCGCAGACGCTCTCTCCGCACTGGCGCTTCTCCCCCCCGCCGAGCGCCTGCCCGCATTGACGTACTCACCGGAGCACTCACCGCAGATCATCGAAACCCTGGGCAAGATCACCCGGCGCCAGTCGTGGGTTCCAGCCGAACTGGAGGTAATCCGCAGTCACTATCAGCGCAGGGGAATTTCTTTTAACACCCAGACCCTTGAACACCTTGCTGAAGCCTGGGCGCGCCCGGCGGAATTTGGCGAAGCCTATCTGCAAGCCCTGCAAACCTATTACGAAGTCTTCTTTGCCGAAGAAGAGGAGCGCATCCGTCCCACTTTGCGCCGCGCCCTGGAGCGGGCGCAGGAACTGGCAGGCCGCCTTTCCCCCGAGGCGCTGGTGGATGAACTCTCCCGCGGGGTGCACTTTGCCGAATTCGCTTCTCTGGATGAGGTCATCCTGATCCCCTCATTCTGGACCACCCCGCTGGTCTTTTACGGGCGGGTGCGTCCCGGCAGTTTGCTGATTTTATTCGGCGCCCGCACCACCGAAGCCTGTCTTTCTCCGCAGAACATGGCCCCCGAGGTACTGGTGGATGCCCTCAAAGCACTTGCCGATCCTTCCCGCCTTGCCATTCTGCGGCTTATGGCACAATCTCCGCGTACCCCCAGCGAACTGGCGCGTTTACTGCGTCTGCGCGCTCCTACCGTGGTGCATCACCTCAACATCCTCCGCCTTGCCGGTCTGGTAGAGATCACCCTTCTACCCGGCGCCGAGCGCCGCTATGCCCTGCGCGAAGGGGCGCTTCAAACGGCGCTGGAGGCGCTGGAAGATTATCTGCATTCTCTCAATTCCCCTGAGGAGTGACCCAAGATGCAACCTCGCTTCACTCTGCGCCGCACCAGCGCAGTGTTACGCCTGTATGCTCAGCGCTTAGCCGCTTTCCAGCCCAATGCCCGCCTGTACCTGGCTTCGGTGGTGCTTTCCGGTGCGGCGATGGGCGTGTACCGTCTGCTGTTCAATTTCTACGTGCTCAGCCGGGGGTTGGATCAAGCCATTCTGGGGATGCTGGTCACCGCTTCCAGCCTCACCGCACTGCTTGCCGCTCTCCCCATGGGATATCTGGCAGATCGTCTGGGGCGCAAACCCTCGCTGATTCTGGGCTATCTGCTCACTGCCGCGACGGTTGCCCTGGTGGTCCTGGTGCCTTCGGTTTCTGTACTGCTTCTTGCCAACATCCTCATGGGGTTGGGACAGAGTTTATCCGGGGTGACCTCCGGTCCTTTCCTGATGGAAAACAGCGGGGAAGAAGAACGCACCTATCTCTTCAGTTTCAGTTCCGGCTTGATGATGGCATCTGCCTTCGTGGGGAACTGGATTGGCGGGTATCTTCCCACCTGGATGGGAGCGTTGCAGGGGGTGCCTGCCACTTCCACGGCGGCGTACGGCGCTTCTCTGCTGGTGATTGCCTTTGCCTCGCTGGGAGCCACCCTGCCGCTGACATTCCTGAAGCCCATTCGCACCAATACCCCACGTTCGGGTTTTGCTTCGCTGGCGTACATTCGCCAGAATGCCGGGCTTTTCTCCCGCCTGATTGTGCCCATGCTGGCAACGTCCATCGGGGCGGGCATGTTCATGCCCTTCATGAACGTCTTCTTCCGGCAGGTCCACCATCAGCCCGATCCGGTTATCGGCACCCTGTTTGCATGGGGGTCGCTGGCAATGGGAGCCGGTTTAATGATCGCTCCACCGCTGGCAGAACGTTACGGAAAAATCGAACTGGTGGTCATCACCCAGGCGCTGAGCATTCCGTTTCTTGCCGTGCTGGGGTTTGCGCCGTGGTTTGTGGTCAGCGCGGGGGCATATTTCATTCGTCTGGCGCTGATGAACATGAGCGGACCGGTGTATCAAACCTTCGTCATGGAGCACTGCGAGCCGCAGGCGCGCGCGACCGTTGCCAGTCTGGTAAGCATGGCAAACAATTTTGGCTGGGCATTTTCACCGATCATCAGCGGATGGCTGCAAAAACACTATGGGTTTCATCCCCCCTTCCTGATCACCCTCATCCTCTACACCCTGTCCACGTACCTTTACTGGGCGTTCTTCTGGAAAGGGCGGGAGCAAGCCCGTGAGCCTGCTCCCGCGTCTCTGCAGGGGGATTAGCCGCCGAAGGCAATCACTGTAAGGGAAAGCGGCGGCACCTTGAGAGTGGCTTTTCCGTCCTGAAGGGGCAGCATGCCGGCATCCTGCGGAACAATCGCTGTGGGATTCTCGAAGGTATTGGCTTCCTTTGGATCCTTGCCGGTCAGGCAAATCAATCGCGCCGCCGCGCCCGGCGTCCATCCCGCAAAGTGCAGGTCTACCGTTTCGGCTTCGCTCAGGCTGCGGTTGACAAGGAACAGGGTGGTGCGTCCGCTTTCCTCATCGTAACTTCCTGCGGCGTCAATCAGCGGCACCTCTCCAAACTCGCGGGTTTCCACCTGCGGCGACTGTACCAGCAAATCCAGAGATTTCCCGCTGGCGTACCGGCGGAATAACTGGAAGGGGTAGTAAATGGTCTGCCGCACCAGTCCATCCGGATGGGTGAGGATGGGGGCGATGATGTTGACCAGTTGCGCCATGCAGGCGATTTTCAGCACATGGCTGAAGCGCAGGAAGACGTTCATCCATAACGCCACCACCAGCGCATCTTCGAGGTTATAGACTTCCTCGATTAAGTGGGGCGCTTCCGTCCATTGACCGTCCACTTCCTGTGCCTTGTACCACACGTTCCACTCATCCCAGGACAGATAAACGTCGTGTCTGGAGCGTTTTCTGGCTTTGACGTAGCGCAGGGTGCCCTCTAAAGTTTGCAGGTGGTACTCAAAGAAACGGGTCAACCCCAGATAGTTCTGCGTGTCCTGATGATGATTGCCCACGTACTGGTGCAGGGAGAGGTAATCCACCTGTTCCCAGCATTCCTCCAGGGCAATGCGATCCCATTCCGGGAAGGTGGGCATGGTTGCGCCGGATGAGCCGCACAGCACCAGTTGAATGGAGGCATCCTGCCATTTCATGACCTTGGCGGTTTCCAGGGCTTTACGCGCGTATTCATGCGCTTCCAGATGACCGATTTGCCATGGTCCGTCCATCTCATTGCCAAGGCACCATACCCTGACCCCGTACGGTTCCGGATGACCGTAACGGGCGCGCAGGTCCGCGTAATACGTTCCCCGGGGCGCGTTGCAGTACTCCACCAGCGCGCCGGCTTCATCCAGCGTTCCGGTGCCCAGATTCACCCCCAGCATGGGTTGGGTATTCAGTTCCCGGCAGTACTCGATGAATTCATCCACGCCAAACTGATTGGTTTCGATGGATTTCCATGCCAGTTCGCGGCGGCGTGGACGCTGTTCTTTCGGACCAATTCCATCCATCCAGTGGTACCCGCTCAGGAAATTCCCACCCGGATAGCGGATGATGGTGGGCGCCAGTTCGCGCAGGGCTTGCAGAACATCGCGGCGGAAACCGCGTTCGTCGGCAAGCGGAGAACCGGGCTCGTAAATGCCCTGATAAATGGCGCGCCCCATGTGTTCGAGGAAACCGCCAAACAGTGTGGGTTCGATGGACCCCAGCGTACGAAGACGATCAGCAAAGATTTGGGTGGTCATAGGTACGTTGCTCCTGTAAGGAAATTTTTAACCCGCGCAAACAGCGTTGGGATGTCCAAAAACCGTGTATGCCAGTGCCGTGAGGGGGTGACCGGGCAGAATTTCCTGCCGCGCGGCGAGCGCGGACTGCCCCAGCGTTTCACCATTCAGCAGATGGCGGTACAGAGCCTGAGCAAAGGCTTTTGCACCAGAATCCTGCACCGACCAGTACGCCCCGATGAAAGCCGCCGCCCCGGCGCGGATGAACTGCTGTGCCCAGCCTCCTGTCTCGGTCAGTGCCATACCGCTCTGTCCAATCTGACAGGCATTGAGGAAAACCAGCGGGCTGGTTTTTCCAACGTTTGCCAGCGCGCCGCTTAACAACATGGGGGTGAAAGCAGGCGGTTCTTCAAGGATCATCTCAGCGCGCAGAGGATCGCCAGCGCGCATCACCCCGTGACCGCTGAAATGCCAGGCGGTGTATTCACCGGCTGTGAACGCCTGAACGAGGGGCAAAAACCGTGCCGGGAGGCGCTCTACCCGGCGCCCGTTCCCTGCCAGCAATTGCAGGAACTGCCATTCTTCTTCTGCAAAAGGTAGCCCGGAATTCAGCGGAATCACCACCCCGATCCGGCTCAGGTTCAGCATGCTCTTGAGCGAAATCCCCGGGATCCAGCGGGTCACGGCGTACGCCTGACTGAAGAACGGACCTTCCTGTACCTGCCCATGTTCTACCCCGCGCAGGGCGCATAATTCCCATGGAATCCAGGGCTCAGTGGATTGAATCAGCACGCTCTGGATGCGCTCGCGGATGCTCCACAGCAGTTGCTGTACATCGGCAGGGAAAAGGCTGGTAAAAAGCGTGGTTCCGCAGGCTTTCAACAGGGTTTGAGCGGTTTGCCGGTCGGGCAGGCGATACAGCGAATCGATCTCGCGGTAGAAGGTCTCAAAATACCGCCCCGGATCGCTCTGAAAATAAATTGGACCGAAGGTGGCAAAATTGATGCCCAGCGTCGGGTCGGCGGCGTTGACCAGCAGGGTAAAGCCCCGTTGATTGCCGTCATTTTCCTCAAGGATGACGATTTGCAAATCCGGTGCGCTCACCTGAACGGTGGGCAGACTGGTGCGTGTAGATGAGAGTGAGGCGGTTTCAGGACTTTCCGATACCGCCTGCACCTCGGTGCGCAGACTGAGATACCCCATCAGCACACCGGCGCCAAAGATCAGCACCCGTGCCTCGGCTGTGCCTTCCCGGGTGGCGCGCAGGGTAAACGTATGTTCCCAGTGCACCGGCGGCGCGGAAAGAACAAAGGATTGAGAGGCATCCCCTGTCACCTCCAGTCCGCGGCGCGCCTGCACCGTGATCTGAAGCGTTGCACCCTGCGCTGCGGAAAAGGTTAACGCCCCGGCAGATGCTTCCTGTTCGAGGGACGAAATGATCACTTCCAGAGAAATGGTTTCTCCGACTCGGGCGCTGCCGGGAAGGTCGGCGCGGGCTTGCAGGGGAATCAGCACCGGCAGGGCTTCCATCTCCCCGCCTGCTGATGTAGAGGCTTCTGCGCCGGTTTCCAAATCGTCTCTACCAGCCCGGGCAAGAGGGGGAGCAAACACCCCTGCCACTGTGCCGTGATCCAGCACAATCAACCGCTCGGGGAGTTCACGGGGAAACCCGGCAACCTCGGTGACGGTGTCGGCACGCCATTCGTGCAGGTCGAGGACGCGCTCCAGCGGGGCATCGGGCGGATAACGCTGTGCCTGAAACTCTACTTCTTCGCGGTAGAAAAGATAGTAGTACTCCTGACTGTCCTTTTGACGAAACAGCACCAGAAAATGTGCTCCGGAAGAACGCAGGATTTCCAGCCCCAGCGAAATTGGCAGGTCGCAGGAAAGCGCAACAAAATCCCGGGAAATGGGCAGTTCCATGGAACATCCAACCCGTAGAGGTTAACGCCTGCGGCTCAGCGTTCGCAGTCGTTGAATACTCTCCTGCAGGTCTTCAAGTTCGCCTGCAAGCGGCGTTCCGCCTTCGCCGCGCAGGGTGGCGGCTTCTCCGGGCAGACGTCGTATCACCTTTTCGACCGACTCGGCAAGGACTTCAGCCTGAGCGCTGATCTCAGTGCGCTCTTCGGTGGCTTGCTGGGCTTGTTGAATGGCTTGCGCCGCGCGGGCATCGGCAGGGATGCGCCCGAAGTAGTAGCCGATGACTGCGCCAACCAGTCCGGTCATCACCATAATCAATTCGCGGGCTTGATTGATGCGCATTTCATCGCCCACCAGTTGCAGAGAGACCCACAACATGCGAACTGTGGTTGCCACCAGCAGGATGGCAATAATGGCGGTCACCACCTCTTTAAAAATGGTGATGATATCTTCAACCTTGAATGAGACGGGATTGCGGGGAGCAGGTTCAGGAACAGGGGTTGTCATGGAAACACCTCCAGGGTAGACATGGGAAGCAGAATCAACTGCGGAGGAAGGCAGTTCTTCATCTGGCTCGGGGGTTGAAATGGCTGTTTCCAGCCCAACGGATTGAGCAATATGGGGGAACGCCTGTAAGAGCGCTGTCAGGCGGGGGAGCAGTGTTTCTTCCGGTGTGCCTGCCAGCAGTTCATCACTGAGCGCCAGATACCGGGCTTCAAAGTCGGCAAATCCATCCATCTGAGAAAGGGCAGGACGGGCGTTTTCAATTTTTGCCATCATTTCCGCGAGAGATTGCATACTGTTAGTGTAGCATGAATTGCGGGGCAAGGTTGCGCTCAGTTTAAGAAACCCTTAACCAGATATTGACAGGTCATTATCCCAGAATTCTCTTAATAACCGTAAAATTGTCATGAATTTTCTCTGACAGAAATAACAAAAATTTGCCCTTTCGTAAAAAAGTTCTATAATGATTAATACGCCATGATTCATGTAGACGTTCCCTTCACGCGATTGATTCCGGGAAAACGACAGTAAAAACCCGCTCCACTCTGATGAAGCGGGGTAGATTTTCTTGGAGCAACAATCGGGTTGTGCAGGTAGAAGGGGACAGGAAAGGAGGTGAGACAGTCACACGAAGGCGTTCCAGATTTTCCGTTGAAGGTTCGTTCCGGTTTCAAAACACATTCTTTCGAATTCTCGGGAGGGTACAGATTATGTCTAAATTGTTCTATCGGGTATTTGCCCTGATTCTGGTTCTGAGCCTTATGCTGCCCTCGGCGGCAATGGCTCAGTCCAGCGACATTGTCCAGTTCACCATCCTTCACACCAATGACTTCCATGGCAACCTGGAACTTTCCGGATCCAATCCGGGGGCGGCGCGGGTTGCCGCGGTGATCAATAATATTCGCGCGGCAAAAGCGGCTCTGGGACAGCAGGTGCTTCTGCTCGATGCCGGCGATATCATGCAGGGGAGCCTGCTCTCCAATATTCAGAAAGGTGAACCCACCATCGCCTACTACAAGACAATCGGGTATGATGGCGTCACCTTCGGGAACCACGAGTTTGACTGGGGGCAAACGATCCTTTCGCAGCGTGTGGCTCAAGCGACCACGGATGATGGCGATCCCAATACCAAAGAATTCCCCTTCATTGCCGCCAATATTGTGCTGAAGGGTACTGCCAGCGACTGCGCTTCGGCGGGTTGGGATCTGCCCTCCTTTGTGACCGAGCCGTATCATGTGTACGAAATTCCCACGGCTACCACCCCTCTGCGCGTGGGCGTGATCGGCGTTTCCTCGATTGAAACTCCCTACATCACCATCGCGGAAGCCACAGCAGGGTTGTGCTTCAAAGATCCGGCTGACTCTATTCTGCACTATTATGATGCGCTGGATGCCGCCTCGGATGTCATTGTGGTGCTCTCGCACAATGGCTACACCGACGGCGGGTATGGCTACGGCTTCACCGTGTATGGCGATCAGACGCTGGCACAGAAACTCAACACTGCTGGCAAACCGGTCAACCTGATCATTGGCGGGCACAGCCACACGGATTTAGCCACCGCGACCATGGTGGGCAACACAATGGTGGTGCAGGCGCATTATGCCGGTCGTAAGGTGGGGCAGGTGGACTTCACCGTCAACCGCACCACGGGTGCCATCTCCATGACGTGGACGAAACATGCGGTGAGCACGACCGGAGCAGAAGATCCCACGATTAAGGCGCTGGTGGAGGGTTATGTCAATGATCCGGCGTATCAGGCGCTCATCAATGAACCCATCTTCTATACCAATGTGCCCATTGTGCGGGATTACAACGGCAACGGCTTGATGGGTGAGATGGTCAACGATGCCATCTACAACGAACTCAACAACGATGCCGAGCCTGCCAACGATGTGGACATGGTCTTCAACAACCCGGGTGGCTTGCGCGCCGATATCACAGCAAGCGATTGTCCTTCCTATCCCTGTCTGGTGACGTATGGCAAGATGTTCAACATTCTGCCGTTTGGCAATCAGACGGTGGTCGGAGAGATGACCGGCGCTCAGATTGTTGAACTGCTCAACCAGTCTGCCACGCTCTTCAAGGGCGCTTTGCAGGTTTCCGGCATCCGCTACAAGTTCTACCGCTATGTGACTGCTGGAACCACCTGGGCTTGGGGCGCGTACGACATTCAGGTCTGGGACAAAGCCACCTCCGCCTGGGTGCCCATTGATGCCAACAAAACCTACCGCGTAGCCACCAATGAATTCCTGGCTCCTGCCGGTCAGGATGGCTTCACCCCCTTCAAGTACTTCAAAGTGCTTTCCTACTGGGGCGACATGCTCAATCAGGTCAATAACTGGATGAAGAATCATTACAACCCGGATGTTGATCCCACCAAGTCGCCCTATGATCGCACGGTGGATGGGCGTATTGCCCGTGATGGCGATGACACCTTCGATACCGATCCGATCATCCCGGTGACCATCCTCCATCACAATGATTCGCACGGTCGCCTGCTCAAGAGTGGTTCTTTCCAGGGGTATACGCAACTGGCAACCATCATTAAACAGGAACGTACCTTTAACCCCACCCGCACCCTTCTGCTGACGGCAGGCGATAACATCCAGGGCGACTCGATGATGTATTACTTCAAGACCGCCGCTCTGGGGTATGCTGCGGATGGCACGTCTCTGCCCGCTGAACTGCGCATGAACCCGCTCATTAAAGCCTTCAACGCTATGGGCTATGACGCCATGACGCTGGGCAATCACGAGTTTAACTTTGGGAAGGATGTGTTTGTCTCAACCCTGCAGGATGCCAACTTCCCCATGTTGCAAGCCAACATTCAGGATGACGGCTCCTACGGGTTGAACAAGGTGCCCGTTCTGCCGTATGTGCGCAAGATTGTGGGACCGGAAAACATCCGGGTGTCTATCCTGGGCATCGGCAACCACCGTATCTCCAATTACGAACTGCCGTCCAACATTCCGGGCTTGACCTTCCCGAACCCCATCACCACGGCGCAATCCTACGCGCCCATGCTGCGGTCCAGCAGTGATGTGGTGATTGCCCTGACCCATATCGGCTTCACCGAGAATCCTGCGAGCGTAGAGGTGGACACCAACGTGGACACCTATCTTGCCGCGCAGGTGAGCGGACTGGATGCCATCATTGGCGGTCACAGCCACACCGATCCTTCCAAGGGCTTTGGTCCCTACAAATACCTGCCGACGATCCTCGGCAATCCGGATGGCAAACCGGTGCTGGTGACCCAGGCGTACCGCTACAATACCTATCTGGGTGAGGTGGTCCTGGGCTTGCGCGCCAAATCCCTCACCGGCGGCGCGACCTACGACGTGGTTTCCCGCACAGGGAAATACATCTCCGTGGGTACTGCGGTCACCGAAGACCCGACCATCAAAGCCATTGTGGATCCCTACAATGCCCTGCTGACGGCGTACAACAACACCACGCTGGGCGATACCATTACCCCCATTGATGCCCGCACGGCGTACACCGAAGAAACCAATGCCGCCAACCTGCAGGCAGATGCCTCGGTGTGGAAACTGCGCAAGGAAGGTGTGACGGTTGACTTCCACCTCTCCGGTGCGATGACCAATCAGGTGGTGGCAACAACCGCCAGCCCGAGCAATCCGGTCACGCTGACGGTGGCGAACATGTTCACCCTCATGCCCTATGAGAACTCGCTGGTGACCCTGCGCATGAACGGTCCACAGTTGAAAGCCGTCCTTGAACGCGCTTACCGCAACTACTACTACTATAAGTACGTGCCCGGCGCAGGCGGATACTCGTACTACACCACCTGCATGCTGGACATCAATAAGGGTGGGCGCATTATCTACAACGATACCTATCCTGCCCTGCCAAGCGGTAACAATGTGGTGGCGCTGTACTTCACCGATACCAGCGGCGTAGAACATCGGGTGGACTTCAACGATGCCAGCAAATACTACCGGGTTTCCACGGTGAACTACCTGGCAGCCGGTTCGTGCAACTTCAACGACAGCGGCGTTTCCCTCTGGCCACTCAGCCAGATCGAGAACGACACGCAGTACTACGTGCGCGATGCCGTCATTGAATACCTGCAGGATCCCGGCACGGTCAAACCAATCAACCCGCAGATTGAAGGACGTCTCCAGTACGTCACGCCGCGGGCTTACATCCCTGCCATCTTCAAGTAATCCTTTGACGTGATCTCTTGATCGAAACAGGGCAGGTTTTTCCTGCCCTGTTTCTCTTTCAATCTGGTCTGAAGTTTACTCCCCCTGTCCGGCAGAATAGCCGGGCACGCCGTCAAAGGTGTAGAGATTTTCGGTTTTAATGACTTCCAGCCCGGCTTCGTTGAACCGTCTCAACAAATCGAGGATCTGATTATATTCCGCCTTTTGCCCCTCCTGTGCCAGGAAGCGGCAGCGCCAGTGGTCAGAGCAGAAGGTTTCGGGCAGTCCGCCCGGGTACACCTTAACTCCACGGTTGGTGATCATCCTCAGAGAAAGGCCGTTCCCGCTTAACGCTTCAACTTTTCTGCCCAGCACGTCGGGGTTGCGGTCAGATTCGTCCCAGTCGAGGAACACATCTACCCCCACCAGTTCTTTACAGCAGGGACGCGGCACGCTGAAGCGGATCTCAATGCCGGTGTTGCGGAAGCGCGAGGGCTGCAGGCGTTCCGGGGCTCTGCCGAGGCGTTCGATGATGGCATCTGTGAAGGCTTCCGTTCCCACCCGTTTTTGACTCAGCCCTTCGCGGTAGATATCCGCGGTGTGGATGCCGTCTTCCAGCGTACACAGCCAGGCGTTTTCGATGGTTTGCGCTGTTTCTCCCAGACCCAGATGTACCAGCATTTGCACGGCCGCCTGCAGCAGCCCGGAAGGGTTGGCAATGCCTTTCCCGGCAATATCGGGGGCTGATCCATGAATGGCTTCGAACATTGCCATTTCTCGCCCGATGTTGGACGACCCCGCCAGCCCCACCGAGCCTGCCAGTTGTGCCGCGACGTCCGAGAGAATATCGCCGTAGAGATTGGGCGTGACAATCACATCCAGCGTTTCGGGCTGGGCGGCAACCCGCGCCGCCCCAATGTCCACGATTTGATGCTCGGCTTGAATGTCGGGGTATTCTTCGGCTACGGCGTTGAAGATGCGGTGAAACAGCCCATCGGTGATCTTCATGATGTTGTCTTTGGTCATGCAGGTCACTTTGCGGCGTCCGTAGGCGCGGGCGTACTCAAAAGCATAGCGCACGATGCTCTCTGTCCCCGGATGGCTGATGAGTTTGAGCACCTGCGTCATTTCCACGGTTTGCTGATGCTCAATTCCACCGTACAGGTCTTCTTCATTTTCGCGGATGATCACCAGATCCATGAGCGGGTGCGCCGAGGCGACGAATGGGGTGTAGGCTTTGCAGGGACGTACATTGGCAAACAACCCCAGTGTCTTGCGTAGAGTCACGTTGATGCTCTTGTAACCGCCTCCCTGTGGAGTGGTCACCGGCGCTTTGAGCAAAACGCGGTTGGCGCGGATGACATCCCACGCTTCCGGGGGGATGCCCGAAAGCACACCCCGACGGTATACCGCTTCGCCAATTTCGATGACATCCCACTCCAGCGGGGCTTGCGCTGCCTGCAGGATGCGCAGGACTGCCCGCATAATCTCCGGTCCAATACCGTCGCCAAAGGCTATGGTAATTCTTTTGTTGTCCATGGATTTTCCCTCACCGATAATTTCTCTCATCTCTCTACGTTTCAGACGAAGAGGGTTTCGATTGCACCCATCGCAGGGTGACCACGCTCAAAATCAGTAAGAGGGCGTAGGCTCCAAAGATGACGAAATACCCCATGCCGGGCTGGATGCGGTTGATCCAGTCGGCAATCGGTCCGCCAATGCCAGTGCCGACCATGCCCGCGCCTGCCCCTGCCAGGTTGGAAACCCCCAGATAGCGCCCGGCCTGGTCTTCCGGCACCAGGCTTACCCCCAGCGCCCACGAGGTGGCGTAGAACAATCCGGTGGCAGATCCCAGCAGGATGCCTGCCACATAAATCAGGGGCAAACGTGGGGTAAAAATCGTGGTGAGCAGGATGAGCGCGCCCAGAGCCCCCACCGCTCCGCTGATGCCCACCAGTTTGCGCCTTCCAAAGCGGTCGGAAAGCACCCCACCCGGCAGGGTTGCCAGCAGGGTGAAAATACCCACCACGGTGAACAGTTCTCCATTCAGGCGCACGGCTTCCTCGCGGGTGATGTGAAAGACATACATCAGGAAGAACAGGGAGAAGGATTGAATGGAAGTCAGCGCGGAGAAGAAGAACAGGCGGTTGACAATCCACCAGATGAAAGGACTTTGTTCGCGCGCTGCCTTCCAGCCCAGAGTGGCGCTGGCACCCGTCCACACTCCCGCTCCAACGGCAATGATCATTGCCGCGGCACAGCCCACCCCGATTCCCAGGATGGATGCTGCCGGGGACTGGAAGAGAAAGTGAGCCAGTAGCCAGACCAGACCGCCCAGTGCTCCGCCTGCCGCCAGTCCACCGCCGGCACCCGCCAGAATGCCTGCCAGCATGCCCAGCACGCGAATCATTGTGGGCGCCAGAGGAATATCAGGCTTTTCTTTCAGGGGCGTCTCCTTGACCAGCACCATGGTGAGGAGCATGATCAGCAGGTGCGCGCCGCCCACAATCCAAACCGCCAGGGTGAACCCTCCATTGCTGACGATGCGCGCAATGATCAGGGAGACCAGCAGAAGAGGGATCAACTCCATGAAGCCCTTGACGCCAGAGGCGATGCCGCGCTTTTCTTCGGGGATAAGGTCGGGAATCAAGCCCTGTACCGCGCCATGCGAGATGTTGGCGGTGAACTGAATGAGCAGAATGGCAATCAGCAGGGAGGTGTAGTTCCACGATACCGCAATGAACGCCAGACACAGCAAATCCAGCAGAACGCCAACAAAAATGAAGGGACGTCTGCGCCCAAAACGCGAGGTGTTGCGATCGCTGAGGATGCCCATAGCCGGTTGTACCAGCATGGCAATCACCAGCCCGGCCGTGCGAATGGTGCCCAGTGCGGTGTTGCGCACGTCTTCGGCAACGAAGGCGGCGAGCAGATAGGGCAGGAACACTCCGCCTACCGCGTTATTGCGGATGTTCAGCCCGAACCAGTACAGGTTAATGGTGAGATAATCGTACCAGCGTGGAGATTTCATGAGGATAGTGTACAACAAAAACGCAGGGGATGAACCCCTGCGGTGGAAGAAAAATCAAATCCATTACCCCTGAGTGGGCTGAATGGAGTGCGCGGCGCGTTTGCGGCGGGTGTCCATCCACAGGGCAAGAGAAGCCAGCAGTGCGGAGAGCAAGACGACTCCCGCGGCAATGTGGTACATGCCGGTTATGCCGTCCACAAGGGCCTGTGGCTCAGCCCGGGTGATTTCCACTCCAGACTGATAGAACCGGCTTGCCAGCACCTGTGCCGTGAAAAGACTGCCCATCAGGGGTAAGCCGGTGGAGTTGCCCAGCGTACGCGACAGACCGATCAGCCCCGACGCCACACCCAGCCGCTCTCGCGGGACTGCGCCCATGATGGCGCTGTTGTTGGGCGACTGGAACATACCCATTCCCAGCCCCAGCACTCCCAACCGCCAGAGGATGCCAAAGGTGTTGGTATCGGCGCGCAGGGTGCCGAAGGCGATACAACCTGCCACGATCAGGAGCAATCCCATCAGGCTGATTACCCGCGAGCCAAAGCGGTCGGAAAGAGAACCGGCAATGGGTGCAGTGATGCCCATCAGAATCGGATTTGCCATGAGGAACAGTCCGGTCATCTGCACCGAAAAGCCTTTCACGTTTTCCAGGTAAAAGGGCATGATGAAACCGCCCGCCAGCACCACAAACACCAGAAACCCCATCATCAGGTTGATGGAGAAAAAGGGGTTGCGGAAGAGGTTGAGATCCAGCATGGGTTGAGGAACGCGTTTCTCGATGAGGATGAACACCAGCAAGCCCGCCAGAGCGCTGAGCAGAAGCGCCCGCACTGTGGGACTGGAGAAACCGGCATCCTGACCGAGGGTCATTCCCAGCGCGTAAGCGCCGAGGGTGAAGAAGAGCACCAGCGCACCCACAGCGTCAAAGCGTTGATGAGGGTTGGGAGGCGGGCAGGCAGGTACAAAGCGCAACACTGCCAGCGCGGTGAGAATCCCAACCGGTACGTTGACCCAGAAGACCGACTGCCAGCCAATCGAGCCGATCAGCAGTCCTCCCAGCGGGGGACCGATAGCAATCCCCACTGAGACAGTCGTTCCCATCAAGCCCAGCGCGCGTCCGCGCTCGGAGGGGGAGACAATCTGGGTGACCAGCGCGTTTCCCAGAGCCTGCATCATCACGGCTCCCAGTCCCTGCAAAGCGCGGAAGCCAATCAACCAGCCGATGGAGGGGGAGAGCCCACACAGGAAGGAACTGAAAGTGAACAACCCCAGTCCTGTCAGGTAAATGCGTTTCTTATCCCGCATGTCACCCAGGCGGGCGATTCCCAGCATCAACGATGCCAGCACCACGACGTAACTCAAAACCACCCACTGCACGGTGGCAAAACTGGTGTTGAAGACCCGAACCAGTGTAGGCAGGGAGATGTTGACAATGCTGGCGTCCAGCGTTGCCATAAACACCCCCATTCCCAGTCCCAGTAATGCCAGCCACTTGTTTTGCGATGATGCCTTCATGGTTCTCCTGCAACGGGTAAACGTTTCCTCTGATTCTACCCGTTTTTTTTTGGGAAAAGATGAAGAAGATAGAAAAATACAGCAATGCCATCCGGAAACACCGGGTTTTTGCCTTGAGGTGAACAGCAGGCTAAACGAAAGCCGCTAAAGCACTGGGAAAGATGCCGTGTTACTCATTGGAAGGCAGTAAACACCTCTGGATAAGCAGGATAAACAACTCCGAAAAAACACTTTCTCTTCCTTCTGCTCCTGCAAATGGTTTTTTCAGGATCCTGTACAAAACCCCTTGAGCGTGTTGAAACCCGATGGCGCAGATGGTGTACAGACATTCAACCTTTTTGGGTTGCACAACCTGTTGATTAACGCTGTATAAAATGCTACAAAGGAAAAAACATTTTGAGCGGGGAGAAATTATGGATTCCTCTCTTTTATTGCTGGCAGTTCTTTCAGGCTATCTGATCGGCTCAATCTCCTTTGCCCGTCTCATTGCACGCACGCTCAAACCAGAACAGGACCTCAACCAGGTTCAGATTCCCCTGGATTCGGGTGATGGACACAGGTTAAGGGCAGTCGGTGCTACAACCGCGTCTATTGTGCTGGGCGCAAAATGGGGAGGCATCATTGCATTGCTGGATATTATCAAAGCCTTTGTGCCAACGCTGATTTTCAGGCTCATTTTCCCCGATCAAATCTATTATCTGTTTGCCGGGGCAGGGGCAATTGCCGGGCATATCTGGCCCCTGTACCATCGTTTCCGTGGGGGTTATGGCCTTTCTCCAGTGCTGGGGGCTTTTCTGGTGATGGATCCACTGGGGGTACTGGTGAGCAATGCTCTGTCAATGTTTCTGGGACTGGTTGTCCTGCGTGATGCAGTAATCGTTATGGTTGCCGGGACCTGGTTGATGGTTTTATGGGTGTGGCTGGTACGCGGCGACCCCGCGATGATTATCTTTGTACTGGTTGCTAATCTCTTGCTTGGCTTTGCGGCAATTCCTGAATTGAGCGGTTATTTCCGCGATCGGAAGTCTGGCAAAGTCAACATTGATGAAGCCATGCAAAAATTCCCCATGGGCCGTATGATCCAGAAGTACTTCCTGAAGACAACGAAACCCAGGGATTGACATTACATGCCATCCGCACCGATTCTCCTCTCGTTATCAGATCGCAGGTTACCGTCAACGGTGGGTAACAAGGCGCGTAACCTGCGCCGTCTGGCAGATAAAGGGTTTTGCATCCCTCTCACCTGGGTTATTCCCTGGGAAGCATATCTGCGTTATCTGGCGGATGACATCACCTTGATTCAAGAATTACAACAGACATTGAATCAGGTGATTCAACCAAAGCGGTTATATGCCGTGCGTTCCTCAGCCGATATTGAAGATACGCTGGAACGCTCTTACGCCGGTCAATTTAAGACCGTGCTGAATGTAAGAGGGGTGGACAATGTTTTGCAAGCCATCTGGCAGGTCTGGGCTACAGCAAAGTCGTTTCAGGTGGATGAGTACCGGCAAAAGTTACAGCGTAACGATGAACCATTACACATGGCTGTCATCTTACAGGAAATGGTGAAACCGGTGGTTTCCGGGGTAGCCTTCAGTTGCAACCCGCTTACCGGTATTGAGGAAGTAGTGGTAGAGGCAGTACAGGGGGAAGGCACCTTCCTTGTTCAGGAAGGAATCACACCTCAGCGCTGGGTAAACCGTCGTGGTGTATGGCTGGAACAACCTGAAAGTCCATACCTGCCCTTGCAAAGGGTTACGGAAATTGCAGAAGGTGTGCAAAAAATTTCCAGGGCGTTTAAACAGGTTGTGGATACCGAATGGGTGTTTGATGGAGAAAGGCTCTTCTGGATTCAGGTTCGTGAAATCACCGGATTGAAAACAGTCAATATCTATTCCAACCGTATGGCGCGTGAGATGATTCCGGGGATTGTTAAACCCCTGATCTGGTCCGTGAATATCCCCCTGGTGAATACAGTCTGGGTACGGTTGCTGGCTGAAATGGTGGGTGATCACGGCATCCAACCGGAAGATCTGGCAAAGTCGTTTTACTACCGGGCGTACTTCAATACAACAACGCTCGCCCGAATTTTTGATCTGGTTGGAATGCCACCGGATGTTCTTGAGCGGATGATGGGGATCTTACCCCCTGATACCCCCAGACAAAAATTTCGGCTAAACCCCAAAATGATAAAGCACATACCAAGGTTGATCGGTTTTATCTGGGATAAATTGAATTTTGAACGGAAGATCAACCGGCACTTTCCGAAATTGCGTGAAGGAATCTACTCCTTTGAAGTGGAATCGGTTGGCAAAAAAAAGCCAGAGGAATTACTGGCAGAGATTGACCGCTTATTTACTGTTGTCCAGCGGTTAGCGTATTTTAACGTTGTTGGACCGCTCCTGATGTCGCTTTATCATAATCTGTTCACCAGGTCTATCCGGCGCATGGGAATTGCTCCCGAGGAATTTGACGAATATAAAGGCATGGAAGACATCCGCCAGTATGACCCCAATACCTTTTTACAATCATTGCGCCAGCATTGGAGAACATTGCCAGAGGAAACCCGCCAGCGATTACAAACCTGCACCTACGAGGAATTTCAGCAAATGGATGAATTGGGTAGCCTGCGGGATGAAGTCTCTGCCTTTTTGAAGCGGTTTGGTCATTTGAGCGACAGCGGTAACGATTTTTCAGCGGTTCCCTGGCGGGAAAACCCAACAATCATCTTGAGATTGCTTGAAATTGACCACAAAGATTCCCCGGTTTTGCCTAAAACCGTTGATTTTGATGATTTGCCTGTGCGGGGCATTCGTCGCGCCCTTTTGAAATTCATCCTTCGCAGGGCACAGTATTACCGGGCCTTTCGAGAGCAGATCAGTTCCCTGTATACGTATGGATATGGATTGTTCCGACCCTGTTTTCTGGCAATCGCAGATCATTTTATCCGGCAAGGCTGGCTGAAACAGCGTGAAGATATCTTTTACCTTGAATTTTCTGAAATTCGCCAGGCAATTTTGCATCCGGAACAGGCAGGAGAAGTGATTGACCAGAAGCCCGACCGGAGAAAGGCAGAAATTGCCTCGCTGGAAGACATGCAACTGCCCGCCATTATCTACGGTGAACAACCGCCCCCGGCAATGCCCATGCAGGTTTCAAGGCTAAAGGGGACACCGACTTCGCAAGGTTATTACCGTGGACCGGTGAAGGTGGTGAAAGGTCTGGAAGATTTCCATAAAGTGCAGCAGGGTGATGTGCTGGTGGTGCCCTTTACAGATGTGGGCTGGACACCGCTTTTTGCCCGCGCGGGTGCTGTGGTGGCAGAATCAGGCGGGATCCTCTCTCACAGTTCCATTATCGCCCGTGAATACCATATCCCGGCAGTTGTATCTGTTCAAGGGGCAACGCTCCTGAAAGATGGTATGCTTGTAGCAGTGGATGGGTATCAGGGTGAGGTCTTATTGCTCGACATCTCCGTAGAGGGGGTAAAAAATGAAAATTCTTGAAGCGCAGAATTTGCACAAGACATATGAACTGGGTAAGGTAACGGTACGTGCACTGGCAGGGGTGAATTTTTCAGTCAGTGCCGGTGAATTTGTGGCAATTATGGGGCCTTCGGGCAGCGGGAAATCAACCTTGCTACACCTGCTCGGTGGACTGGATCAGCCTTCGGGGGGAGTCGTGATTCTATCAGGACAACAACTTTCGGGACTGTCGGATAAACAGGTAACCCTGATGCGGCGCAGAAATATTGGTTTTGTGTTTCAGTTTTTTAATTTGTTACCCACCCTTACTGCAGAAGAGAATATTTTGTTACCCGTGATCATTGATGGGCAGGATCCGCGCAAGTATGAAGGATTTCTGGTGCGGTTGCTGGATTTAATCGGTTTAACCGACCGTCGTCATCACCGTCCGGATCAACTTTCCGGTGGAGAACAGCAACGGGTAGCGCTGGCGCGTGCGCTGATCAACCAGCCGGCTATTCTTCTTGCAGATGAACCCACCGGAAACCTGGATTCGAAAACCAGCAAGGCAATGATGGAGTTGTTGCGCCGTTCTTGTACTGAACTGGGACAGACAATTGTCATGGTCACCCATGACCCTCGTGCTGCGGCCTATGCTGATCGGGTAGTCTTTATCAAAGATGGTCAAATCAACCAGGAAATCCAGTTTTCGTCGGAAGATGACCTGCCGAAGCGTTACCGTCAAATTGTAGAGATCATGGAACACCTGGAATTGTCAGAATGAGGCTTTCATGAGGCTGATTCGCTTACTCTTACTGCGCTCTTTCCGTTTGCGCCCTGCACGGGTCTTGTTAAGTATGTTTGGGATTACCCTTGGGGTTGCAGGCATGCTTTCGATCAGCGTAACCAACCAGAGCGCTCTGGATGCAGTGCAGCGTTTACTGGTCAATACTTCCGGTTCAGCGCGGCTCTCCATTATCCCGGCAGTGTCTGGGGGTGAATCCCTGCCGGAGCAAATGGTATCTGCCGTGAGCCGGGTGGCGGGTGTTCAACAGGCAGTGCCGGTGCTGAAGGTGACCACTTCTCTTGCCAGTCAATCGGCGCCGGAACAGGTGGGATTAAGTTTTTTTGGCGCTAATGCAGGCGGAATGATCATCCACGGGGTGGATGCCGCGGCAGAACTGCGAGCCCGTGAGTACCGTGTGACGTCTGGACGTTTCCTTTCCAGTTCTCCCGAAGCCAATGAAATTGTTCTGGTAGAGAACTTTGCCGAGGATAACGATTTGAAAGTGGGACAGCGCATTGGAATCCTTACCCCGTACGGTGTGGAACGGGTATTGCTGGTGGGGTTGATCGCAAAAGAAGGGGCGGGGTTGACCAATAACGGGGCATTTGGCGTTGCTCCTTTGAGGACGGTTCAGCGCATGTTTGATCGCGCGGGCGAAGTGGATCAGATAGATGTACTGGTTGAAGAATCATATACCAGCACCGCTCAACTGAATCTACTTGCCCGGAATGTACAGCAACGGTTAGGTACACGTGCTTCGGTTGTGTCGCCTGCCAGCCAGGGACGCCGAACTACTGAAATGTTGAATAACTACCAGATCGGTTTGAATTTTCTGAGCGGGGTTGCCTTATTCGTAGGTGCGTACCTGATTTACAACGCCTTTGCCATGACGGTGGTGGAGCGCACTCGTGAATTCGGTATGCTACGGACGGTGGGGATGACAAAGGCGCAAATCACCGCGCAGATGCTGTTGGAAGCGCTGGTGCTGGGTCTGGCTGGCTCATTTCTGGGGCTGGCGCTGGGAATTTTACTCTCCCGGGGGTTAAGCCAGTTGATGAGCGGGTTGTTAAATATTGACCTGGTTCGGATGCCCATTCCAGTATCCGCCGTTTTGACCAGTCTGGTGCTGGGCATAGGGGTAACCTTGCTGGGAGCCATGTTGCCGGCAAGACAGGCTGGGAATGTTTCTCCAATTGAAGCCTTACGCATCCGCGGCAAGTCACGGGAAGGCTGGCTGCTGGTTAACGGTTGGAAACCGGGTGTGGTGCTGCTGGCTTCCTCTGTGGCTATCCTGTTGTGGAACCCCTTTGCATACGACCCGATGTTCCGTCTGGGTAGTCTGACTGTGTTCCTGCTCTTTCTGGGCGTTACGTTAATCCTGCCTGCAGGAATCACTCCCTGGGAGCGTATGATGCAGCCAGTGGTGAAATTGTTGTACGGTTCCAGCGGAACACTCGGGAGCCGGAACATTGAACGCTCCCGTTTGCGCTCCACGATCACGGTTGGGGCGCTTCTGGTAGGAGTAGCCATGATTCTGGTGGTTCGGGGGATGACCGAATCCTTCGTTTCAGATTTACGCCTCTGGATGGAGGCGTATCTGGGCGGCGATATTTATGTCAATTCGGCAGTACCCTTACGAAGCACGGTTGGCAGTCAGTTGAGAGCAATACCGGGTGTGGCTATGGCTGCGCCGGTACGTTATCTGCCTGTGCAATGGAAAACCGCCAGCAGTGATGTGCAGGAGACCACGCTTATGGCAGTTGACCCGGTATCCTATACTCAGGTAACCGGCTTTGTCTTCAGTGAAGGTCAGACAAACCCGGCGGAAGCCGTACAGCGGCTGGCTCAGGGAGATGCGGTTTTTCTTTCCAGTGTGTTATCCGAGAAATATGGGCTGAAACCGGGGGATACAATCTACATGCGCACACGCTCGGGATGGCATCCCTTTTCCATTGCTGCGGTTGTGGTGGATTTTTACAATAATGGGCAAATGATTACGGGATCATGGGCAGATATGCGCCGTTATTTTCGTGTCAATGATGCCAACACGTTTCTGGTGCGTGTCCAGCCGGGCGAAGATGCGGCAGAGGTGGAGAAACGGATTGACCGTCAATTAGGTAAACGCTATCGGTTGATTCTTGAATTGAACGATTCTCTGCGTAAACGTGCCTTCAGTCTTCTGGATCAGGCTTTCATCATGTTCGACGTACTGGCGGTCATCTCTATCGTGGTGGCATCTCTGGGGGTGGTTAATACGCTTACCATGAGTGTCATCGAACGTCGCCGTGAAATCGGTATGTTGCGTGCAATTGGGCTGACGCGCAACCAGGTGGCGCGAATGGTTCTGGCGGAGGCGGGCATCATGGGATTGCTGGGCGGTGTTTTCGGAATTGTTTTAGGAATTCTGCTTACACGCCTGTTTTTGTTTGGCATGGCGGCTATGTCGGGGTATAAACTGGCATTTGTGATGGCACCAGAGGGATTGATTTTTTCGCTGGTGATTGCTCTGGTGGTCTCTCAACTGGCAGCCCTGCTACCTGCCTTACAGGCAGCGCGTACCCCCATCCTCGAAGCCATTCAGTTTGAGTGAATTTATGGCGCCTGAGTGAACGTCACAAAGGCGCTCATTCCCCAGCGAATCGATTCAGGAAGTTGGGGAATTTCGATGATCACCGTATAGTAAACGCCAGAGCCCGGAGAAGCCTTTTCCGCAATTCGGATTACGGTTCCGATGAGGCTGGTACCCGGTAAAGCGTCCATGGTCACGGATACCGGGTCACCGACTTTAACTCGTACGACGTCCACCTCACTGAGATCCGTGGTATGTAATTGCATCGAGGAAAGATCTGCCAGCAAGAGGACAGGCTGAGAAGGCGACAGATTTTCATAATCGTGACCATACACTTCAATAACGGTTCCAGCAAAAGGAGCGCGAATTTCGGCTTTTTCAAGTGCAATCTGTGCCTGTTTCAAGGCAAGTTGGGCTGTGCTTAAGTCTATTTCGGCAAGGCGGATCTGATTTTGATCTGCCCCGGCTAATACAGCATCCAGAGCTGCCTGAGCGCTATCCACCTGCGCCTGGGCTGCATCCAGCTCGATTTTGCGGGCACCGGCGCGGTCCAGACGGTCATAATTCACCCGCGCATTGGCAAGGGCTGCTTTGGCAGCCGCCACCGATTCTGGCTGGGGCAGGCTTTTCAGTTGTTCTAAGGCAACTTCTGCCCGACGAACAGAAGCCTCTGCAAGGTCAACAGAAATTTGCAGTTGTGCAGTGTCTGAAGTGGCAAGTAATTGCCCTTCGGATACAGTCTCACCCGGTTTCACCAGAATCCGGACATTCTGAGCACCGTTAACAAAACTCAGGGTCGCGCTGCGCTCCGGTACAAATTCAGCCGAGGCGCTCAACGTAGTATCTTCAGGCAGGATGGGGGTTGCATCGGCGGATTCAGTTGGGGTGCCTGGCGCAGTACTGCAACCAGCAATGCACACAAACATCAAGGCAATGATGAAAAAAGCGCTCAATTTTTTGAAGTTAAATGTCTGAATCATGCTTTCCTCTCCAATATCCCCACTGAAGGCAGATATGCTCTGTTTGAACTATTATGGCACAAGCACAGGGAACTTACAACCCTACCGCTTAACAAACCTCAGACATGAGTTGGAATAGCAGGTTGAACAGGGGAAGAAAAAAGCCGCGAAAGCCCGGTCAAGAATGTGTGGCAGTTCATTGGGAGTCAGTGACTGTTTTTTATAAAGCGGAATGAAAAAACAGGACAATACAGCAATGCCATCCGGAAACACTCTTGTTTTCCCCTTTCTGTCATGCTATGCTCATTTTAGAAAGGCATGGTATGCGCAACCGCATTATTTCTCTGACTTTGGGCTGTCTTCTTTTGCTCTTTTCTGCCTGTCAGCGGTTAACTCCTGTGCCTGCCCCCACGGTCACGGGGACGACGATGCCATCTCCGACAATTCCGTCAACCCCGGCTATTAACCCATCCCCCACACCAACCCTGTCAGGGGCAACTGCGACGTTTGTTCCAACGCTTTCCATGTTTACCCCAACCCCGCACATGCAGGGACCTTATGCGGTGGTTGAAGTGCAGGAGGGAGACCGTCTGAATGTCCGTGCGGAGGCGGGTGTGCAGGCGCGGGTGGTGGCGGCTTTGCCACCCACGGCAACGGATGTGTACCTCACCGGTGCCTCTCAGCAGGTGGATGGCGCTCGCTGGGTAGAAATCCAGCGCGGCTCGGATGCTAAAGTGCGCGGCTGGGTCAACGCTTTCTTTCTGACCCCATGGATTCCATCTGAGGACTTCTGTGCTGCTACAGAAAGACAGGCGGTGCTTGGCGCGCTCGAACAAGCCATCCGTCAGCGGGACGGCAGACAACTGGCAGATCTGGTCAGTCCGGTGCATGGTATGACAGTGTGGTTGTGGCGTTCGGGAAAACCCATCCGCTTTGATGCCGGGCATGCTCGCTGGGTGTTCACCAGCACGTATTCGCACAACTGGGGTATGCACCCTGCCAGCGGTCTGGAGACCAGCGGTTCTTTTCAGGAAGCCGTTCTTCCTGCCCTGGAGGATGCTTTTCTTCATTCCCACGAGGTGCGTTGTAATGAGCGCACAGTCCCGGGATTGCTGGATTCCTCTGTGATCCCTGTGTCGGTGCAAAATTACAATGTCTTTAAAGTGCTTAAGCCCGGCTCTGCCGGTGTGGAACTGGACTGGCGCATCTGGATGGTGGCGGTAGAAGTGTTAGATGGCAAACCCTACCTGACCGCGTTGATCCATTTCCAGTGGGAGCCGTAAACCTCAGCCGGGAAATCTGTTCGCGCCATGTTTGTACGAGGTACAGTCCGGTAAAGGTTTTCCCCCTTATTTGCCTTATAATGGAAGTGGAGGACGTTATGGGTAGGCTGAACTGGGTACGTCTGGTCATTCTGGTGCTGTTGGCGTGGGGCTGGCTGGGCACAGCCGCTCCCCTGTACGCTCAGGGCGATTTGCCGGTAGTGGTCACGGTTCGCCTGGAAGGTCCGCTCAATCCCATCTGGCAGGAAACCCTCAAGCGTGCCATGCGCACGGCAGAGGAGCGCGGCGCCGAAGCGCTGATTCTGGAACTGGATACGCCCGGCGGGCAAATTGATGTCATGAACCGCCTGATTCAGCAAATCCGTAACAGTCCGGTTCCGGTGGTGGTGTACGTTTCGCCTGCAGGAGCGATGGCGGCTTCAGCAGGCGCCATGCTGACCCTGGCGGGACATGCCGCTGCCATGGCTCCCGAGACCTCAATTGGTGCCGCCAGCCCGGTGGGCGGTCAGGGCGAGGATATCGGTGAGACCATGGAAAGCAAGGTTAAGGAAATCCTCAAAGCCAGCGCGCGTGGTTTGACCCTGCGGCGCGGTGAGTCTGCTGTACGGCTGGCGGAGGAAATGATTGAAAACGCCCGCGCCGTCTCAGCCAGTGAAGCGGTGGAAAATGGTCTTGTGGATCTGGTTGCTCCCGATTTGCCCACCCTGCTCCGCAAACTGGATGGGCTTTCCATTGAGTTTGGCGACAGTCAGCGCACCCTGCGCACCGCCGGCGCTGTGGTTGTGGAAGTGCCGCTGACCTTCATGGAACAGGTGCTGGTGGTGCTGGCAAATCCCAATCTGGTCTTCCTGTTGCTTTCAATTGGTGTGCAGGCAATCCTCATTGAACTGTCCAGCCCGGGTGGCTGGGTGGCGGGGTTCATTGGGGCGGTTTGCGTCACCCTGGCAGTGTTTGGACTGGGCATCCTGCCGGTTAACTGGTTTGGGATCATCTTCCTGGTGATGGCGTTTATTCTGTTTGTGCTGGATATTCAATCACCCACACACGGTGCGCTGACTGCCGCCGGGGTTGCCTCGTTCATTGTGGGGGCGCTGGTGCTTTTCAACTCCCCCAACATCCCCGGTACGCCGCGCGTCTCGGTGCCTCTGGTGATTGGCACGGGGGTTACTCTGGGGGTGGTCTTCATGGCGGCGATGGCTTTTGCCCTGCGCGCGCAGCGCGCGCCTATCCGTATCGGGCAGGAATCGCTGGTTGGGCAGACAGGTTATGCCCGCAGTGACCTGAATCCCGTAGGGAATGTGCAACTGGGCAGTGAACTCTGGACTGCTGAGAATGTGGATCCGACGGTACCCATTCCACGCGGCGCACGGGTAGAGGTGGTGCGGGTGGAGGGCATCCGTCTGATTGTGAAACGGGTGAATTAATCCGGATAGACCTTCCAGCCCAGTTCTTCCAGATCCTTCAATGGAAGCATGTGAGGAGGGATGTCGAAGAGCAGGGTGGTGCCTTCGGCTAGCAGGTTGCCTTCCTCATCGTAAATCCCTGCCCACGCCTGTGCGGCGCGTCCCCGGTTTTCCAGTTTTTTCCCGACAATCCGCAGGGGTTTGCCGATGGGCACATTTTTGCGGTAGATCACTTCCAGTTTGCCGGTGTACATGAAGCGCGGTTGAGAGGGATCGCCCATGTGTGCCCGTCCGCTGATTTCATCCAGCAGGGTGGCGATGATGCCGCCGTGCAATACGCCGGGATAGCCCTGAAAATGTTCCGGCGCGGTGTAGGTGGTCTCGATGACACCTTCTTCTACTTGATAAATCTTCAGTTTCAATCCGACAGGATTTTCGATGCCACACACGAAACAGTGGCGCGAGTTGGGTTGTTTGAGTCGCTTCGCGGTCATGGGTATATCCTTTTCAGAAACATAACCCATTGTACCTGGAATGGGTGCGCCGGAAAAAGGTATTCTCCGCCCTCTTTTTATTTTGGAGAAATTTTGTTGCATTAATGCTATACCTCGAGTTGACAGCGCTTTGCCCCCCTGATACAATCCACCCAACGGATGAGGAGGTCACAGTCATGGTTGATGCAACCCGCGATCGGGTAGATCCGCAAAAAATGGATACGACACCCATTCGTCGTCCTTCCTGGATTCGCGTTCGCGCCCCATCGGGAGAGACTTACGAATGGTTGCAAAAATTAATGCGTCAAAAAGCCCTGCACACTGTGTGCGAGGAAGCCGGTTGTCCCAACATGGGCGAATGCTGGGGATCTGGCACGGCAACCTTTTTAATGTTAGGGGATGTCTGCACCCGTACCTGCGGCTTCTGCGACATCAAACGGGGGAAGCCCGCGGCACTGGATTTTCTGGAGCCTGAGCGGGTGGCGCAAGCCGTCAAAGCCATGAATTTGAAGCATGCCGTGATTACCAGCGTCAACCGCGATGACCGCCACGACGGCGGCGCGCCTATCTTTGCCATGGTCATTCAACGCATTCGCGAAATTCACCCCGGCTGTTCCATCGAGGTGTTGATTCCGGATTTCAAGGGCAGTGCGGAAGCCCTGCGCATTGTCATGAATGCCCGCCCCGAAATCCTCAACCACAATGTGGAGACCGTCCCACGGTTGTTTAGACTGGTCCAGCCACAGGATCGCTATGAGTGGGCGCGCGCTACCCTGACCCACGCAAAACAGATGGATCCGGATGTGCTCACCAAGTCGGGCATCATGGTGGGTCTGGGCGAGACCATGGATGAAGTCAAAGCCGTCATGGAAGATTTGCGCTCTTGGGGGGTGGACATTTTGACCATTGGACAGTACCTCCAGCCAAGCCGCCAGCATCTGCCCATTTCACGCTACTATCACCCTGAAGAGTTTGAAGAACTGCGCGAGTTTGGTTATCAAATTGGCTTCAAGTGGGTGGAGAGCGGTCCGCTGGTGCGTTCTTCCTACCATGCGGCTGAACAGGTGCGCGCGCTCAGTGCCGTGCATCGCCAGTTGTATGGCTAAAGCCAGCGCTCAAAGTACACATCGCCATCCGCATAATGGGTGATGGCGAATCCGCATTGCAGGTAAAAGGCAATCACTTCCGTCCACGTGGCGGTGGTTTCGAGAATGGCACGCCGGTATCCCCGGCGTGTTGCTTCCTGCAGCAGGGCTTCCAGAATACGCTTTCCCAGTCCCAACCGCCGGTGGCTTTTCCGCACCGACATGCGCACAATCTGCACGGTCTCCCCGTCTACCGGCAGGAACGCCCCGGTTCCGACCAGCGTCTTTCCCTGCCATGCGGTCAGGAACAAGCCTTTCGCATAGGTAAGAGCAATATTGTTCAAATCCGGGTTGAGGGTGGGGTCAAGAAACCCCCAGTGTTCCACCAGACCTTCCAGTACCAGTTCACGGGCTGGTTGTTGATCCTGCGGCTGGAAAGGGCGCAGGATGATGCGTTCCTGAGGGGAAGAGGTTAACATTGCCGCACCGCCTCCAGCGCAATCTCGTACAGCAACCGCCGCGCGCCCCGGCGGGAGTTCCACGCTCTGCTGTCCCAGCCTTCAGGAAGCACCAGATCTCCGCCGTACACAATCTGCCCCAGCGTCACCTTGCGGAACCGCGCCACCGCAAACAGCGCCGCCGCTTCCATTTCCACAATTTCACATCCTTCAGCAAGCCGTCGGGCGCGTTTGGCAGGCGTTTCACGGTAAAAAGCATCGGTTGTCCAGGTTTTGGTGGTGCGGTAATGCACGCCCATGGCGCGGCAGACCTGCTCCAGCGCCTGCACCGCCTGGAGCGAAGCGGATACGCTCCGTGAAGGAGGAAGATAATGATAGGAGGTGCCTTCATCTCGCACGGCTTCCACGGGAATCAGTGCATCGCCAACCCGAATTTCGGGTTTAAGCACCCCGCATCCTCCGTAGACGATGACTTTTTCCACCCCCATGGAGAGAATTTCTTCCAGAAAACCTGCCGCCAGCGGAGCGCCAACGCCGGGATGGATGACGATCACCGGCGGACGGGTGGGAGTTTCGTGCAGGTAGATGGGGTTTTCGCCGATTTCTGAACCCAGCATGCCGATGACGCGCAGTTCGCCTCTCTCCACACTTTCCTTGAGAATGTCGGCAAAGAAGCACAGTACTGCCCGTGTGCTTTGTACTGCCTCGCAGGATGGGCAGTGCGGGTTAAGGATGGCAGTGGGGTCGGGGTCAAATTCGAGAATGGGATAGGGTTGTTCCATGGGGAATGTCCTTATCGGGGGTGTGTTAAAATCAGGGGAACGAGATGATGGAAATTATACGCGCAAGTTGGGAAACCTTCGAAACATGATGGCTTTTTTTAAGCGACAGGTATGGCGGGGAGGGTGTATGCTGGCAGGAGGGCTTTTCCTTCTGGTGGCAGTTTCCTGTTCCTCTCTCCCGTTGGAAAACTCTGCCGCGCTTCCTTCGGTTACTGCAACTGTTCCGTTATCCTCGACGGAGGTCGTTCCCACGTCTGACCTGCTCACTCCTTTCCCGGAAGAGCCGCTGGCGCCATCCTCTTCTCAACCTGTCCGCACGGAAGAACCTGCGCAATCATTCTGGCAGGAACCTGCCGGTTGCCGTGCGGAGGAAGTGCAACGGAGCGAAACCCCGGAGCAATGGCTTGCCTATGCCGACTCTTTACTGGGATGGCAGCGTCCGCTGGCAAAACGCGCGCTGGTTCGCGTCTGGCATCCGGAAAAAAAAGAAGCCCTGCTCAGCCAGGATGGGGTCTATGCCTTTGAAGTCACCGATGTGCGCCCGCGTTATCAGATTCAGAAAGCCCTGAATGCGCTCCATGTTGCCGGATTTTCCGCATGGCTTCGCCGTGGTTCACAGGGCGGTCTGGAAATTCTGGCGGTGCCTTTCACCCCCCGGGCGCAGGATGGGGTGTGGGGGGAGTATGTGCGCGCCTACTGGCTCAGCCCGACGGCTCAGCCGGAAGGGGATGAAGGCATCCTTCCCACAATGAAACTCACCCCCTGCCGGTGGATGGTGACTTCAGGCGTGGCGCCTGATCTCCCTGCCGGAACAATGGAACAAGCCCACTGGGAGGTACCCGACTGGGCAACCGTCGCCAATGCCTATCTGGCGGAGACAACCGAACAGGCTTATCAGGTGGCTTTTCGAATCAACTGGCTGGGGGATGGCGAAAATGAAGGTCCCCGCACCATGTGCGGTCCTCTGGCATGGTCCATCCTGTACGATGCGCAGTCCTTCCCGCCCGGTTACGGCGACTGGAGCGAAGGACCCAAAACGTTCTGGCTCCCCAAGCCAAACGTCAACGGCAGACCGTGGTCGCTCTTCCCGCCGGACACCTACCTGATTCGACGATTCGCTGAACCGGCAGGCACGTTCGATTTCGGGCTGTTCCCGCTTGCGGCAGGGGATGTGCTTTACCTGTACGGGAAAGGCGATGGCTTTGACCATGTAGTGCTGGTGACCGAAGTGGACAGTCACGGCAATGTCTATACCGTTACCAACCGCGTGTGGGTGGAGCCTGCCCTGCATTTTGCCATCGAGCGGGTGGTGCTGTACAACACCCATGATCTGGAAACAGGCATCCTGCGCAATGAGTGGGCAGAGGACCGGGTTAATGGACGCACCGGACACGGCGGCTTTGAGGTGTTCCGCTGGCGCTGGCGACAAAAGCAACTGGACGGGCAGCCTGTTCAGACCATTGTGGAAGTGGGCGACACCCTGCCGCTCCTTGCCATGAAATGGCGCACGCCGCCGGAGCAAATCGCGGCGGCGAACGCATGGGCGGCTGATGCCCCCCTCTCTGTTGGAATGAGCCTTGAAATTCCCTGAATTATCGGTTGATGGCGGGTTTTCCTACGCTGGCAACGTAGATTACAAATTGATCCACCCCATCCAGATGGAGCAGGTCATTGACCTTTTGATCGTGGAAGGCGGCAATAGCGCAAACGCCGAAGCCAATCGATTCTGCCGCCAGATAGAGATTCTGGCACACATGACCGGCGTCCAGATGCAGGTAACGCATGGACCTCTCCACGTACCGCCATGCCATGCGTTCGGTGACGGCAACCCACAGGAAGGTCACTGCGCTCTGCCGAACCTGTTCCTGATTCCAGCAGGCGATGGTCATCCGTTCGCGGATGTCCTCGGGAGCCTCCAGACGGATCAGGGCATGTTGAGTTGCCACATAACGGTACAGGCCGGGTTCCAGCCCTTCCACAAGGTTGATCAGCAGAACGGTCTCAAAAGCGTGGCGCGCTCCTGCCGAAGGGACGGTGCGCAGCGTTACCCCACGCGTGGATTTTTTCTGCACTCCCTGGGTCAGCCATAGCAAATACGCCAGTTGTTCCAGCGTGAGCGCAACCGGTTCATAATGACGGCGGGTGCGGCGCTGTTCTATGGTCTGGCGTAAATCCGCCGATGGAATGTTCCACGTCTCTGGAGCGGGCAGAGGAATGAGGCCTGCTCCATCCGGGTAAGGCAGTTCTACAGGCGGTTGAGGGATGCCCTGTTCCTGGGGTGAAGGCGAAAGGGATTCATAGGCGGTCTTTTTCAGGAATTCTTCAAAAAACTTGCGCATGGGTTCACCTGTGAGCAGAAGTGGGATACACAGTCATTATATCCCTTTCCGCGGACTTTTCCTGTGAAAGGTTTACCGGCGATGGAGAAAAGGCACTTTTTGCAGGACTGCGCGCCTCAGGGTGTGCGTTTCTGGCACTTGTAAGACGATCAGAAGCACTCCATACACCCCCAGCCCGAGAACGGCGCTTCCCGCTATGTGAAGAACATCCGGCAGGGATGTCCAGCGCAGGAAGAGGGTAATTCCGCCTGCCAGCACCAGCGAGCCTGCGCTGGCAGAGAGCAGGGCTCCCAGCACACGGCGTCCTTCCAGCCCTTGCAGGCGCTTTCGAAGCCAAATTAGCAGGGTGAGCATTTCCAGCAGGGTAGCCAGCGAATTTGCCAGTGCCAGCCCGCCATGCGGCATCCACCCGATGCGGGCAAACAGCCCGGTGAAGAGGAAACTCAAAGCAATGTTCAACGCCATTGCCGCCACGCCCACCCCCACCGGCGTGCGCGTATCGTGCAGGGCGTAAAATGCCCGTACCAACACTTCCAGCAGACAGTGGGCGGGTAGTCCCACTGCATACCAGAGCAGTGCCCACGTGACCATTTCGGTGGACCGGGCGGTGAAACTGCCCCCTTCATACAGGAAACGAATCAACGGCGTGCGGATGAGAATCAGCCCAACCGCGGCGGGCAGGGAAAGGAAGATCACTCCGCGGAGCGCCCCAGCCAGGGAGGAGCGCAGTTCATCCAGTTTGCCCAGTGCCACCTGCGCGGAGAAGGTGGGCAGGGCAGCGATGGCAATGGACTGGGCGATGATCGCCTGCGGCATGAGCATCCAGGTGAACGCCAGCGTCACCGCGGAGACGCTGCCTTCGGCAAGGCTGAGCGCCAGAACAGTGTTGACAATGAAGTTGATCTGCACCACTGCCGCGCCCAGCACTCGCGGTGCCATGAGTTTACCGACCTCGCGGACTTCAGGCATGTCCAGCCCAATCATGGGTTTAAAGCGTCCGCCCAGTTTCAACAGGTCTGGAAATTGAACCAGTAAGTGCAGGAGGGAGCCGATCAATGCACCAGCGGCAAGCCGGTAAATGCCCATTCCGGCCGGCAGGAACAGCACCCCGCCGATTTGCCCCAGCGAGTACATGGCGGGCGCCAGCGCTGGCAACCAGAAGCGCTGATGCGCGTTTAAAATGCCCATCACCAGCCCGCTCAAACCAAAGATGACCACCGTAGGCAACAGCAAGCGCAAAAGGGAGACGGTCATGTCTTCCTGTCCGATGGAGCGCTCTGGCGAGAGGATGAATAAGCCGTGCCGCACCACCTGCGGCGCAAAAATGAAGACCACCAGGCAGATAAGGCTGAGCACCCCGAACAACAGGGTGGCAATTGCCGAAGCCAGTTGCCATGCCCGCTGGCGGTTTTCCTTTGCCAGTAATCCGGTGAAGGTGGGAATGAAGGCAGAGCCTAATGCACCGCCTGCCATCAGGTTGAAAAGCAGTTCCGCAACCCGGTTGGCGGCGTTGAACGAATCCAGTTCACTCGAGGTGCCAAAAGCGCGGTAAATCAAAATGCCCCGCACCAGACCGGCAATCTGTACCAGGATGTAGGCGCTCATCACCGTACCGGCGGCGCGGGCAATTTGATGCAGGGGAGAACGGTCAGGCTGACTCATTGCAAATTGCGGCGCAGAATCTCGGCGAGGGTCATCCCGTGCCGCCGATGGAGTTCTTCATTAATCATCTGAATTTGCTTGCGGGGAGAGTAAAAGACCTCGCTCCAGCCATACCCGGCGCAGGCGGTATCGGCAATCCACTGTCCGGCGGCATCCATGCCCCACCACTGCCGGTAGGCATGTTCCAAATCGGGGCGGATGTGCAGTTCGGGGATGTTAAAGTGCGCCGAGTAGTAGTAATCGGGTGGCAGGGCGTTGAGCAGGGTTTCAAACACATGGGCGCGCACGGGGATGCTCCCGTTGAAAGAGGTGCGCGTCAGCCGCGTCAATCCGCGCACTGTTGCCAGTGGAGCAATCACCTCTACCCGTTCCAGGGCGGGGAATCGCCGTCGGATGTGTTCAATGACTTCCCGCATTACCAGTCCGCTGGCAATGCTGTCGCCGATGATGGCAACCTTGACTGCATTCCGTTGCGCCGGCTCAAGGTCCTTATCCTTGAAGAGGGTCATTTCCACCTTACGGTTGTACAGGGGCACGGTATGGTCAAAGACATGGTGGGCATCCAGAAGGATTTCGTCACAGTAATATCCCTGTGTGGTGAACAGGGCTTCGGCAATCTGGTATTTCAACCCCTCTCGCGCAATGGGGAAGACGGCAATTTGTTCCTGAGTGTACTGGCGCAAACTTTCCTGCAAGGGGGGCGCAGTAAAAAGACCCTGAATGGCTTCCCCGATGACTGCAGTCCGTGCTGCGCCGAGGCACAACTGCCCCGGCAGGGTAATCATGCGTTCAGCAGGGAGGGTTTCTTTTAGACCGACAATGCGAAGCAAATGGGCATCGGCGGGTTGCTCGTGCAGGTAAATGAAACGAGCCGTCGCCGGGTTATGGTAAAGCACCAGTTCCAGGGGGTGATGTCCATCCCGGGCAAAGTGAATCCGTCCGGGACGATAAAAACCGCTTTCCTGAGGTTGAGTAGAGCAGGGAAGCGGTTTTTCGAGTTCGAGATTAATCTCGACGGTGGAAGAATCTTCTTCCAGGAAGACAAACGGGTAATGAAAAGCAGCGGTCTCAATACTTAACACGCAAGGTCTCCCATCCGGGCAGGCGGTTGGGGATCAGTACCTGCCCTATTGATTTTAACGGAGAATGCGCAGTTTGTGCGAAGCAAAAATGCCATATAATTATCCCTGAGAGGATATATTTTATGTTCCCAATCAAAGATACTGTTCACTCCCGTTCGTTCCCTGTGGTCATGTGGCTCATCATCATTGCCAACACCCTGGTGTTCATGCTGGAGTTGAGTCTGGGACCGTATCGTCTGGATCGGTTTATTTTTCGCTTTGGTCTGGTTCCTGCACGCTTCGACCTCTTTGATCCTTTTACCTGGATGCCGCTTTTCACTCACATGTTTCTACACGGTGGCTGGGTGCACTTCCTGAGCAACATGTGGACACTTTTCATCTTCGGCGATAACGTGGAAGACCGCATGGGTTCAGGACGGTTTCTGCTGTTTTACCTTTTGGGCGGGGTGCTGGCGGGACTGGCGCAAGCCTTTGTGGATCCTGCTTCCCGCGTTCCTGCTATTGGCGCCAGTGGCGCTATTGCCGCGGTGCTGGGAGCGTATTTCCTCTTCTTCCCCGGCTCGCGGGTGATTACCTTTGTGCCGGTATTCTTCCTGCCGTGGTTTGTTGAAATTCCCTCTTTTATTTATCTGGGCTTCTGGTTCATTTCGCAGTTGTTTTCCGGTGTTGCGGCGCTTGCCACGGTCAGCGGGGTTGCCGGTGGTGGAGTGGCGTGGTGGGCGCATATTGGCGGGTTTGTGGCAGGGTTATTGCTTGCCCGTCCGTTTGCGGCTGGGAGAAGGTATCGCTCCTGGTATCCGGATGAGTTTTTCCCATATTGAGGCTTGAAGGAGAGAAGATCCCATGGACCTGCTGAATTTGTTCTGGATTTTCCTTATCGTCTCCAGCCTGGCGCCCATGGTGCGTCAGCAGATTGTCGCCAGTACCCGTCTGAATCTGCTTCGCCGTCTGGAAATCAAACGCGGTTCACGGGTGATTGGGCTCATCCATCGTCAGGAGAGCATGTCTCTGCTGGGTTTCCCGGTTGGCAGATATATTGATATTGATGACTCTGAACAGGTTCTCCGGGCAATCAAACTGACCGACCCGAAAGTGCCCATTGATATCATTCTGCATACCCCGGGAGGGCTGGTGCTTGCCGCCGAGCAAATTGCCAATGCCCTTTCGCGCCATCCTGCTCCGGTGACGGTCTTCGTTCCCCATTATGCCATGTCCGGTGGAACGTTGATTGCCCTGGCGGCGAACCAGATTGTGATGGATGAAAACGCGGTGCTGGGACCGGTAGATCCTCAACTGGGGCAGTATCCGGCGGCGTCCATCCTGAAGGTGCTGGAGCAAAAAGACATTAACCGCGTGGACGACCAGACGCTCATCCTTGCGGATGTGGCTCAGAAAGCCATGAAGCAGGTCAAAGACACTGTGCGGCGCATTGCCTGCTGTCATTATTCCCCTGAAGTGGCTGAACGGCTGGCGGCGGAACTGCCCAGCGGGCGTTGGACGCATGACTACCCCATCACGGTGGAAGAAGCCCGTGAACTGGGATTGAACATCAGCACCGATATGCCGCAGGAGGTGTACCAGTTGATGAATCTCTACCCGCAAACCATTCAGCGCCGTCCTTCGGTGGAGTACGTGCCCATGCCGTATCCATGGCGTCCTGCTCCAGAAAAAGGAGAACAGCGATGAGCGAGAGTGAAAATCTTCCTCCAGAGTCAACTGTCTCCCCTGAACAGTCTGAACCGGAACCAGTCAAAGCCGTCAAACTCGAAGCGGCAAAACCAGCCCAAAAGGGTTCATGGCTGGGACGCTTCTTCCGGCATCTTTTCAGTGCTGAGACCCGCACCGGTCGTGTCGTCCGTCCTGTGTTGCGGGCAGTGGGTTTCATTGTGGCGTTTTACGCGCTTGGTGTGCTGACGGTGTACCTGCTGCTCTACCAGCCGGTTCGCGCTGAGGTGCGTTCCCTGCAGGAAACCCTGGCGCGCACCACAGTTGAATTGAGAGATACCCAGGAGAAACTCCAGCGCACGGAAAAAGAAGTGCTGGATGCCCGAAAAGCCGAAGCCCGCGCGGCGCTGCTGGAAGGGCTGTATCCGGTGACGCTGGCGCGGTTGCACGTTGCCAATCGCAACCTTTCCGATGCCCGTATGTCGTTGAATCAGGCAGAGGATTTGCTCAAACAGGCGTACCCGGTTCTGGAAACCCAGAAACTGGCAGACCCTAAAACGCTCTCTACCCTTATCGAATTAACGCGGGCAGATCTGGGGCGGGACGCGCGCCTGGCAGAGCAGGACCTCGAACGCCTGACCAGTGAAATCCTGCTGATCGTGGAAAAATTGAAAAAGTAACCGGAAGGTAAACAAAAGCCCCCTCCCCGGCAAAACGGGAGGGGGCTTTGGAGTTTAATCGGGCTTAGAAGCGCAGGAACGCGCCAATATTTCCGGCTTTTTCCAGTTTCTCTGCCTGCATGACCACATCCACATCCCCGCCGGATCGCAGGGTGTGGTTGACTGCCAGTTCAACCACATCGAATACCTTAACGTAGCGTCCATCCTGAAGGCCTTCCTCTGAGGGTTGCGTGGTCAGGAAGTCGGTGTCTCGTTCGCGGTATCCTACCTTGCGGAAGCCCTCTGAGATGACCAGCGTTTGTACGCGTCCCTGGTTGACGGCTTGCAGGGTTTCTTCAAGTCCCACAACGGCATTTGTGCCTTTTGCCGCGAAGGTGATCAGGTCTTCGATCAGGCGCTCTTCGCGGTGTTTTTCGGCTTCATTGGCAACCTGCATGGCGCGCTGGAGCACTTCGGCGTGACTGGCGGTCATGCTCATCGGGAAGGAGCCCACTACCAGACTCAACCAGGATTTGGGCAGATGGGAACGGAACTGCTGGACATTTTCATCGGTGCCCGCGATGAGGATGCGGCGCACCTTGTGATGTTCAAAGAAATTGGTGGCGTATTCCACAGTTTCCTTCATGTTGCGCTCTATCTGCTCTTCTACGGCGCGGGTTCGCCCGGCAACTCCACCCCTTCTACCGGGGAACGAAGAAGCCCCGCCGCGTTTGACCTGCTTGATGGCTTCTCCCATGATGCCTTCCTGCTCCACCAGCGTGCCCAGGTGGAAGTAGAACAGGCGAGCGCCCTGTTTGTCCACCAGTACAACGCCGTACCCGCCGTAACTATCCAGAAGCCCGGCAAGAATTTTTACGCTGGGACGATCTCCCACATGAATCGCATTGCGCACAGGTACCGCCAGCGGAATACCGCGGAAAAAGCCCACCTGTGCGCATGAGAAAATCGCCACTCCTCCCCCTGTAAAGGGGTACTCAAAATCTAAGTAGCGGTGGATTGCCTCTACATCCTGCGGAAGGTTGATGTCTTTGAGCATGCTGCGCGCCCGCAACCGGTGAAAATCCGCGTTGCCTTCGGATGGGTCAGTGTTGAGGTACAGACTGAGCACCGGTGCTGGTGCCACAAATTCAACCAGTTCCCGCAAGTCCTGTTCGGTAAACATGGCAACCTCCTTATTCAGATTGTTGAAAGAACAAATCTTCCGCCTCACGGTGGTATGGCAAACAGTTTTAAGGTCGCTTATCCAGTGTGACAGTCACCTCCATTTCTTTGTTATCGCGCAGAATGGTGAGAACGACGGTATCGCCGGGGCGCTTGTAGATCATCAGATAACTGAGCAGATCGCCAAATACGCGCACCGGACGTCCATCTACGGCGATGATTAAATCGCCGCCAGCAGGCAAACCGGGGATGGATGAGGAACGCGTCCCCGCGCGCAACCCTGCCCGGGCTGCCGGGCTGTTGGGACGGACTTCGAGAACGTACGCTCCTGTTGCGCGGGGTAATCCTAACGCTTCCTGCATCATCAGGGTAATTTCCTCCTGACTGCTCACCCCCAGGTAGGGATAATCGTATTTCCCGTTCTTAATCAATTCTGGCACAACTCGCGCCACAATGTCAACATTAACCGCAAACCCAATTCCGCTGTTGGTGGGCTCTCCCAGTGCCGTCATGCTGGTGGTGCGGATGGCGCGGTTGACGCCGATGACCTCTCCATTCAGATTCAGCAAAGGACCTCCAGAATTTCCCGGATTGATGGCGGCATCGGTTTGAATCAAGCCGCCAGTGGAGAAAAAGCCCCCCTGCGGCGCTTCGCGGAGCGATTCCAGTGTGCGTCCCTTGGCAGAGACGATGCCCAGCGTCATGGTGCTGGATAATCCAAAGGGGTTGCCAATGGCAACCACTGTTTGCCCCACTTTGACGGCTTCGCCACTGCCCAGGGTGAGAGGATGAAGGTCCTCCGCAGGAACGTTGACTTTAACCACTGCCAGATCTGAATCGGGGTCTGTCCCAATCACCTTGCCGCGCACCTTGATTCCGGAGGGAAAATCCACTTCCAGATCGGTTGCGCCCTCTACCACATGGTAATTGGTGATAATGTGCCCTTCACGGTCATACACGAAGCCAGATCCCTGGCTCCCGCCGGCCTCTGTCAGCACCTGTATGCTGACCACCCCCGGGTTGACCTGTTCATACAGCGCCACCAACCGGTCCTGTTGCGAGACCAGGTCGGGAACGAAGACGCTGGCGGGTGGTTGCGCCGCGGGAGCCTTTTCGGTGACCGGCATCCCGGGAGTTGGGCTGGGGAGGGTTTGGACCCTTTCTGGAAGGGTGAAGCGGCAGGCAAGGGTAAACAGGATGACAATCGTGAGTCCTAAAACCAGGGGAAAGCGATGTTTCATACCACCTCTATTTGTGAAAAGATAAGGCTGGGCAGACCCCTGGCTATTTGAGGCGCGCCAGTTGTTCAAATAAAGCGCGCTGCTCAGGAGTCAGTTGGCGGGGGAGAGAAACCCGTGCGCGGGCATACAGATCCCCACGTTGTGAAGGATTCTTTAAGACCGGCATCCCTCTGCCTGCCAGTCGGAATGTCTGTCCCGGTTGTGTACCTGCGGGAATGGTGAGCAGTACGGTTCCATCGGGCGTCTGGAGACGGGCTTCGCCTCCCAGCACAGCCGTGTAAAGGTCCAGATCAAACTCGGTGTAGAGGTCGTTGCCCTTGCGCTCGAAGCGCGGATCAGGGGTGACCTCCACAACCAGATACAGGTCTCCCCGTGTGCCGTCAGGCATCGCCTGTCCCATTCCTGCCATGCGGATTTTGGTGCCGTTGTCGGCGCCAGCAGGAATTTTCACCTGTACCCGCCGCCCATCAATTTCCAGCGTGCGCTCTCCGCCGCGGTAGGCTTCTTCAAAAGTGATCTGGATGGGGTACTCAATCGGAGCGGGACGTGCCGTACGGGTACGGGTGCGGGTCCCTGACGAAGCGGTGCCGGCGGGTCTGCCATATCCCCGGAAGAAGGTCTGGAAGAATTCCGAGAACCCTCCCCCGAAGAGATCATCCAGATCGCCAACCTCGACGCGTACGCCACCCGGCTGGGAAGCCCACTGGCTCCAGTCGAATCCACCAGGGGCTCCCGACTGTTGCCAGCGGAAGTACGAATCGCCCAGTTGATCGTATCGCCGCCGCTTCTCCGGGTCACTCAGCACTTCATAAGCCTCGTTAATTTCTTTGAATTTTTCTTCGGCCTGTTTGTTGCCCGGATTG
The DNA here is from genome assembly GCF_020723905.1 of Anaerolinea thermophila. Classification (GTDB taxonomy): domain Bacteria; phylum Chloroflexota; class Anaerolineae; order Anaerolineales; family Anaerolineaceae; genus Anaerolinea; species Anaerolinea thermophila_A. Next base: position 475,294 of record NZ_DYHZ01000001.1, on the reverse strand, counting down.
CGGTCAGGGTGATACTTTAAAGCCAGTTTGCGGAACGCCTTTTTGATTTCGTCGTCGGTGGCGTTCCGGTTTACGCCTAGAATCTGGTAGTAATCTTTGTATTCCATCCCTTTCATTGTATGCATTTCTTAAAGAATGTGTCAATACACAGGGTACAGGTTTTTATGAAATTCTTATATCGGTTGAGGTGGAGCGGGAGAGCGCGCTTTGCGAATCAGGTTGACAGGTATCGGTTTTCACCCTGTCTTACTCAGAAGGTGATCGTCAATCCCCCATCTACGGTAATGACCTGTCCTGTAATGTAGGAAGCATCTGGCCCTGCCAGGAAAAATGCCACTCCGGCAATTTCCTCCGGTTTTGCCGCCCTCCGCAGAGGGAGATGGTGCCCTTCGACGTAATTTTTGCGAAACCACTCGCTTTGCAGTTCGTTGACTCCGTCAACCACGCTCATTGGGGTATCTACAAAACCCGGTGCTATGGCATTGACCAGAATCCCGCGGTCTGCCAGTTCCAGCGCCAGCGCCCGGCATAACTGATTGATGGCGGCTTTTGCCATGCTGTACGCGCTGGCGCCCCGCTCGGCGCGTTCTCCGTGAATGGATGTGACATGAATAATGCGCCCTCCGTTGTTCATGAAACGGGCTGCCAGGCTGGAAAGCCGCATGGCGCCGTTCACCATCATATCGAAGGACCTGCGCCACTCCTCCAGGGGCGCCTCCAGCGGGTTCACCGGGGTAAATACCCCGGCGCAGTTGACCAGCGCATCCAGTTTTCCCCAGTGCGCTTGAATGGCATTTTCCAGTTGCTGGCTGGTAGCGGCATCCTGGTAGTCCCCCGCACATAGAAAGTGGTTGCCGGCAGGCAGTTCGGCAAGCAGTTCCTGTAAAAGCGCCTCGCGGCGGGCAAGTAATCCCACATCCCAGCCTTCACGGGCAAAACGCAGAGCGGTTGCCCTGCCAATTCCTGAGGATGCACCGCTGATGAGAACAGTTTGAGCCATAGGATATCTTTCGGAAATAATAAGAAAACCTGAAGACTATTATAGCAAAGGTGTCCGTCGTGTTGGAAAGTTACGGCTTGCGAGGACTGGATTCTCACTTTCCCGGGTGGTGAACCCGTTTGAAAGTGCCCGCTTCAGTGGTACAGTGTTGAATGATCACAGTGTCCCATCCGTGTGGAAGCGGATCCTGGAAGAGAAACAATCCCTCAACTGGTGTGAGTGTGAACGAAAACAGTCCATGCGATGTGCCCCCTTCTTCGGAGTCTTGCTGCGGTTGACAGAAATTTGACCTGAATTTATACTCGTGTTATGTCATTTGTCTGTGTCTTTAGACAACGAGGAGATATTCCATGGCGCGCGAACCTGTCAGTGCTGAAGCCGTAGTGCAGGCAATTTTGCGGCGTATCAACAGTGGATTGTATGCTCCGGGCGACCGTTTGCCCCCTGTGCGGAAACTGGCACTGGAAATTGGCTCGAACCGCAACACGGTCAACAAAGCCTACCAGATGCTTCTGGACATGGGGGTGATTGAATTATCTCCCAGTGGCTGGCATGGGTACATCGTGCGGCGCAGGGAGGGCGGACAGGGGATTACCAAGAATGAGTTGCTAAACTATTTTTACAGCCAGTTTGTGGAACTCACCTGGCAGGGGATGGCGGCCGGGCTTTCTTCTGAAGAACTTGTGGAGATTCAGCGCAAAGCCGTTAGCGAAGTATATGGACAGTCCATGGTGGAGATGATCTTCTATGAATGCAACGATTATGACACCACCGAAATGGGCAAGCGCCTGAATGAAGTGTTAAACCTGCCGGTGGAGTACAAGAACATTTCCCATTTCTACAAAAATCCAGCCGCCGTGTTAAATACCAGAGATTTGATCATCACCACCTATCACCATTTAGCCGAACTGACGAATGCTATCCGCCAGCAGGGCTTTCCTGCCAGCAAAGTTGTGGGTATTGATACCCGCCTCACGGCAGATTCCCTGTTAAAGATTGCCCGTCTGCCCAAAGAGCGGATTGCAGTGATTTGCACCAATCAAAATACGGCTGTCACCATTCAGCATATCCTGTATGGTTACCGACCGGAGTGGCAAATCGAAGCCGCTTCCACCGAGGATCCCGAACGCGTGCGGAAACTGGTAGAGTGGTGCGATCACCTGATCGTAACCCATACCAGCGCCGATCCAATCCAGGAGTGGTGCAAACGCATGCCCGATGTGGTGGTCAATTTCCAGATTGACGAGCAGTCCATTGCCTTTTTGAATCAACGCATTCAGCAAATCCGTTTGCAGAAACTCCATGGCGAATCCTCGACAAACATCTCTCAAGGAGCACTGGATGAGGAATAAAGCCGTTCTCTCGGTGGGTGAAAGCGGTTGTGCGTTTTCTTTTGAAATTTCCGGTTCTTCATTCTCTCTTAACGGGTTGAGGGGCAAAATCTGTGAGTGGCTTACCCCGTCTCAGCCTTCCGCGTTTTTGGGGGTTACGGTCAACGGCAGGCATTACACTGCTCAGGAACTGACCTGTCTGGGGAAGGAAGAAAGCCAGCCCGTTCCGGGGATTCGGCAGACGGTTTTTCGGTTTGAAGGGCAGGGATGGGAACTGCATCAAACTGTGCGGGTGTACGCTGGCTTTCCGCTGATGGAGGTGGAACCGCGCCTTGTCAACAATGGGGATGTTGAAATTGTGGTGGAACGCATCGATTCTCTGGACTTGACCCTCAAGGCAGAGGACCTCACCCTGATGGGCTTCAGCGGGAACTGGGGGAGCGAATTTGAACCGTTGACCTTCAAGCCATACCAGCCATTTGTGCTGGAGTCGCGTTCTGGTCGCTCGTCGAAGGGACATCATCCCTGGACGGCGCTGGTTTCACCGCAAGGTGAGGTGCTTTCAGCAGCAGTTGCCTGGTCGGGGAACTGGGTGATGCGCTTTGAGCCCTTGCAGGGCGGAGCGCTCCGCTTCAGCGGCGGTTTGCACGACTGGCTCTTTTCCAAACGATTAAAGCCCGGTGAAGCCGTCCATGGTGTCCCGCTGGTGCTGGTCATGGGACAGGATCTAAACGAAATTTCCCGGCATTTGAGCCGGGTGGGCAGGCGTTTCTGGTATCCGCGCAATGCGCTGTCTCTCCAGTTACCGGTTGAATGGAATCACTGGTGGCCCTACGAGGATGTGGAAATTAACGAAGAGGTGTTTTTAGCCAATGCCCGCAAAGCCGCCGAACTGGGCTTTGAGGTATGTACGCTGGATGCCGGATGGTTTGGACCTGGGGATGCGGGCACATTCTGGTACGACTATCGCGGCGACTGGCACCGGGTCAACACCCGGCGTTTCCCGCACGGCATTCGTTTCCTTTCTGATGCGGTTCATGCGCTGGGAATGAAGTTTGGAATCTGGTGCGAAATTGAAGCACTTGGCGAGAAAGCCAGCCTTTCCCGTGACCGTCCGGACCTGCCTGCCCGACGGGACGGCGTTCCCCTGGGTTATGTGTGTATGGGGAATCCCGCGGCGCAGGAGTGGGCGTTTCAAACCCTGTCCCGCCTGATTCGGGAATGGGGATGCGACTGGATCAAACTGGATTTCAACCTCGATCCCGGAGCGGGATGTAACCGCACCGACCACGGGCACCAGGAAGGGGACGGGCTGTATGAGCACTATCGCGGCTACTATCAGATGCTTACCCGCCTTCGTCAGGAGTTCCCCGATGTGGTGCTGGAAAATTGCTCTTCAGGCGGACTACGCATTGATCTGGGCATGTTGCGCCAGACTCACATGACTTTTCTTTCTGACCCGGACTGGGCGGTGCACGATTTGCAAATTTTCTGGGGCGCCAGTACCATGCTTGCCCCCAGTGTGCTTTTGCACTGGACATACAGTCACTGGCGCAATATAGACCCTCCCCCTCAACAGCGTTTTGACCCTCTGGACCCGGCTTTGACCCGCGCAAAGTGGGATTACTACACCCGTATTTCCATGCTGGGTTGGTACGGGCTTTCCCAGAAACTCTCTGAGTTACCCGCATGGCTGGCAGAGCGTGTGGCTCAGCACAACCGTTTATATCAAAACGAGGTGCGCCGTTTCATCCGTGACGGAGACCTGCACCGGTTAACGACGCAACCGCTACGTAGCGGTATGGGAGATCGCTGGGCGGCCTTCCAGTATTCCCTGCCGGATGAGAGCGAACATCTGCTGTTCGTTTTCCGCCTGCCCGGCGGTGAACCCCGGCGGGTAATTCGGCTGGCGGACTTGCAGGCGAGTCGCCGCTACCGCGTCTTTGGACTGGAAGGGGAGGTAGAGTGGTATCGGACAGGACGCAGTCTGATGGAAGAAGGTCTGGAAGTGGATTTCCTGCAGGAGGAGGAATCTCTCCTGCTCAAAATCGTTTCAACAAATAAAAAAGACAGTTAAAGGAGGAAGGATGTCTCATATTCAACAAATTCACGTGAACGGCATCAGCATCGGGATTGAAGAAGCGGAAGAGTTGCGTTTCCCCAGCGCCGCGGATTGCAACAGCCCTTGCTGGTGGAAGGACAATCGACTGCATGTGTTGACCTCAACCGGGCATCCGGTGCTCTCTGCCGGCAGGGACCTGTATCATCTGGAGCGCATTGGTGAAATTACGTACACGGCGTTTCGAGATGGAGGGCGCTGGATTGAGTCGGTCTTCCCGGATGGGGATGGCACTCTGTACGGCTGGTATCACAATGAACCGGCTCATTTAATCGGAGAGGAGTATCAAAAAGGACGGCAGTTCCCCCTCACCGCGCCGATGATTGGGGCGGTGGTTTCCCATGATAATGGGAAAACCTGGGATGATTTGGGCATTGTTCTTAATGGAGGACCGGAGACACTCAATCTGGAGAATCACAATTACTGGTTTGCCGGTGGAAACGGCGATTTCAGCGTTATCCTGGACCGCCAGCAGGGGTACTTTTACTTTCTTTTCGGAACGTATTACCGCGATGTGACTCAGCAGGGCATTTCCATTGCCCGGATGCGCTTTGAGGACCGGACCTGCCCTGTGGGGCGCGTGTATAAGTGGTATGAGGGAGACTGGAGCCAGCCTGGACTGCTTGGAAAGGTCACGCCGGTGATTCCAGTGCATGCCGACTGGTACAGCGCCAACCCCGATACCTTCTGGGGACCTTCCGTCCACTGGAATCGTGTTCTTCAACAGTACGTCATTCTGATGAATCGAGCCATTGACCCCCGTTGGGCACAGGATGGCATTTACATCAGTTTTACCCCGGACCTGAGCCAGCCGCACCGCTGGACGCCCCCGGTTAAAATTCTGGACGAGAAAGGCTGGTATCCGCAGGTGATCGGTTTAGAAAACGGCGATACCGACCGCGAGGCAGGCGCTTCAGCGCGCCTGTTCATCCACGGAATCTCGCGCTATATTCTCCACTTTGGGTAAAAAATTCCCCTGCGGGGGCAGCGAGGTTTATTCCTTGACTGCCCCCAGCATGATCCCCTTCACAAAGTACCGTTGCAGGAAGGGGTAGATGATCAGAATCGGGATCATTGCCACGAATAATTTTGCCGCATTGAGGGTGGCATTGGATAGTTTTACCATCAACTGCGCCTGACCGCCGTGAAGAATGGGACGGTCGGCGATCACCAGTTGCTGAATGTAGGTCTGAAGCGGATAATTGTCCGGGTTGTTCATTAAAATCAACCCATCGAAGAAAGAGTTCCAGTGCCCGACGATGGAGAACAGGGTAATGGTTGCCAGCGCCGGAAGAGAAGTTGGCAGGTAAATATGCCAGAGCAGTTGCCACGGACTGGCGCCATCAATTCGGGCGGCTTCATCCAGTTCTTTGGGAATATTGCGAAAGAAGTTCATCAAAATGATGACATTCCAGATGGGGACAGCCCCTGGTAAAACCAGCGCCCAGATGGTATCAATGAGTTTGTACTGGGCAATGGTCAGATACCACGGCACGATGCCCACATTCAAGATCATGCCAAACACAAACATCCAGATGAAGATATTGCGTCCAGGGAAGGCTTTTTCACTTCGGGAGAGGGGGAACGCCGTCAGCACTGCCAGCGTAAAGTTCAGTAAGCCGCCCAGCACCACGCGCAAAACGGAAATTCCAAAAGCACGCCAGAATTTCATATCTTGAAGAATGTACTCGTAAGCCGTTAAGTTGAATCCTACCGGGGTCAGTTTGACCATCCCTGCACTGACAGCGGCGCGCTCACTGAGTGAAATAGCCAGGGTGTTGATAAGAGGAAGCAATGTGGAAATGCCCAGTGTCAGCAGGAAGAGGGCGATTAATCCGTCAATGAGGCGGTCCTGTAATCTTTTTGAGGTAATCATAAGCGTTCCCCTTGCTAAAAGATGCGGTAGTTGGCGAACTTGCCCGCAATCCAGTAAGAAATGCCAATTAAAATGAGCGAGACAACCGTTTTCAATAACCCCACGGCTGTGCCGATACTGTACTGTCCCTGAATCAGCCCTACTCGATAGACGTAGGTGTCCAGGATATCGCCGGTAGAGTACACAATCGGACTGTACAGATTGAAAATCTGATCAAAACCAGCGTTAAGGATGTTGCCAAGGCTGAGGCTGGCGACCAGCACAATGGTGGGCAGGATGCCGGGAACGGAGATGTACCACATCTTTTGAAAGCGGTTGGCACCGTCCAGTTCGGCGACCTCATAAAGGGTGGGGTCAATGGCGGTCAGCGCTGCGAGGTACAGGATGGCTTCAAAACCAAATTCCTTCCAGACATCGGAAAGGATGATCACCCACGGGAAGACATCTGGTCTGCCCAGAAAATAGACGGGTCCAATGCCGAAGAGACCCAAGAAGTCGTTCAGCAGTCCATTGCGTGCCAGAATGGTGCGCAAAATTCCTGCCAGAATCACCCATGAGAGAAAGTGCGGCAGGTAAACCATGGTTTGTACAGCCCGTTTGACGCGCAGGAAACGTAAATCATTTAAGAGCAGGGCAAAGGTTATCGCTGCCAGTTCCAGCAGGATGATTTTCATCACCGCGATGAAGACAGTGTTGAAAAACACCTGCTGCGCATCGCGGACGCGGAAGATGTAGAGAAAATTCTCCAAACCCACCCATGGGGAATTCTGGATACCCAGCGCCGGATTGAATTTTTGGAAGGCAATGACCGAATAAAACAGGGGCACAAAGGTAAAGGCGATCAACAAGACCAGACCCGGCAGAATCATCACGTAGTAACTGAGACGGTCCGAATATTTCTGCATATCTTTGCCTTAAGAGCAGGACGTTAAAGAGAAGCCGATTTCATTAATCATAGTGGAATTTTTTAGAAAGGAAGAGTGGAGCGCTTCTCCACAGGTTTTATTTGTTGAACGGCTCCACTCTTCACCAATCCATGTGCGCAGATTGTGGTTTGAGGCTTACTGATTCATTTTATCCAGTAATGCCTGCCCGCCGCTCTTATACCAGTCCTCTACGAACTTGTCGAAGTCATCCAGCGGACGAGCGCCAGTCATGATTTGAAGGAAGGTTTCCTCTTCCATCTTCTTCAGCGAGGGCCAGTTGGGATCGTTCGCCAGTACGCGCGCGGCTACCGGGTCGGTGCGCACCTCGTTGTATCCCTGCGCCAGCAGTAAAGCGGCATCCAGGCGCGCCATGCGGGTTGCCCAGTTGGATGGATTACTGCGCGGTGCCGCTACGTCGGCTTTGATTTGTTCGAATTCGAGTTTCATGGCATCGCCAAAGGTGCTGGGATCGAGCGTCCCATCCAGTGCGGCTTTATACTCCCGCCCCATGCGTTCCACTACGTAAGGTTGTTCGATGAGGAAGGGAATGGGGAACAACAGCCCCCAGATTTCGTTGAAGTTGGGGTAGTACTGCGGAGCATTGTTCAATCCATAACTCAGGTCGTTCTGGACATTTAAAATCTTGAGGGCAACTTCAGGGTGGGGGTAGCCTTTGCGCACCACAACGAAACTGTAGGTGTAATCGCCCATCGAGAAGGTGTACTGACCGTTCTTGTCCTGAATCAGGTAAGGCTGCCAGTCGGCGTTGGGGTCGTTGGTGACCGAGTCTACCAGGGGCCACCAGGGGATCCACCAGGGTCCCATCATGATGCCGGCTTTTCCGCTGACGACGATTTCATTGGACTTTCCACCGTCTTTGGTGGCAAATTCGGGATCAATAATGCCCTCTTTGTACCACCGGGCGATGAGCGCCAGCGCTTCTTTGACCTCTGGCTGAACGGATCCGTAGATAATCTTGCCTTCACTATTGCGGTAGAAAAGTTCCGGGAAAGCACCGTAAGCATTGAAGAAGGCATCGAAGCCGTGCAGGTTGCTGGGCACGTTGATGGGGTTCATCGTGCCGGTCAAGCCGTACGTATCGGCGACGCCGTTACCGTCCGGGTCCTGCTCAATGAAGGCGCGGGCAATTTTTTCAATGTCCTCTACGGTTTTGGGCGGTTGCAGTCCCAGTTTATCCAGCCAGTCCTTGCGCACGAATGCCATGATGGGGGCGTCTGCCTGTGGCTGGACATTGGGAATGCCCATGATTTTGCCATTAATCGTGGCGGCTTGCAGAGCTACGCCTTTGGTCTGTGCGTAGTTCTCCAGAATGTCTTTGTTAGCGTATTTTTCAATGTAGGGGGTGAGATCTTCAATGGCATCGGCTTCGGTCAATTGTTGTAACTGCACAGCATCCACGATCATCACATCGGGAATGTCCTGGCTGGCAATTGCCAGATTGAGTTTATCCAGATAGGCATCGCTGGTCACCACCCACTTGAACACGACGTCAATGTTCAGGGTGTCTTCAATGTATTTCAGTGCCCGGTTGTTTTCAATGGTCTCTCCAGCGGGTAAGGTGCCAGCGCTTTCCTGTCCGCCCTTCACCACCGAAACAGTAATGCGCTCATCATAAGGGCGATAGGGATCGGTATTGCGCCATTCCCCCCACTGATATTCCGGGGTGCTGGTCGGGGCTTCAGCCTGGGGTTGCGCTTCGGTGGGCTGGGGTGGTTCTGCAGGTGGCTGGGTTGCGGTGGGCGTTGCCGGTGTTCCGCAAGCCGTCAAGAGCAGCGAGAAAACCACCAGCATCCACAGGGTTTTAATGATCCATTTTTTTGACATGTTTCTCCTCCTCAAAATCAAATTTCAGGGAAAATAAATTTGTACGGGGAAAATCTCATAGAACGACCAGGATTTATGTGAAAAACTCAATAAACCTCCTCCTTTGAAAAAAATGGAAAAAAGGCTGAAGGGAGTGGTTGTCATTTGTCGAAAGCCTTTGGACAACTGTCTTAAGTATATAAAGGGAGAAATAAAAAGTCAACTCTGTTGCCAGAATGGTGTGACAGGCGGGAAATGTTTTTAAGACGAAAGGCATAATCGCCCGGAAACCCTTTACCGGGCAGGATAAAAACACTTCCTTTTTCCGGTTCCGGCGCTGCGGAGCCCAAAACTCTGATGGTAAAGGCTTATACCAGTTTTATTAAATCGAGTATCATAATAAACATATCAGGGAAAACTTATGGATGTGGCCCTTTTGGTTTCCATTTTGATTGGTCTGGCGTTGTTCCTGCTGGCAGCGCTCGGAACCGTGTTGTTTCTCTATCTGAAATGGACGCGTGAGGTAGATGAGACGGTTTCGATCATAGAAACGTACCTTAACGAAGTGAATGAGCGGGTACGGGGTGTTGTGCTGGCGATTCAGGAATACACCCCCATTCAACGCCAGCCGTATATTGGCACCGTACAGGAATTGATGGAACGCATGCAGAAAGCGGACCTGCAAAGGCGGGATGTGGAGAACATCCTCAACACCCTCTACGACCGTCTGAACACCATTCCCGGTACGCCCTTTCAGCAACTGCTCCGCGCCTTTCCAGAGGCTCAGGAAAACCATGTCCTGGCAAAGCAGTTGCGCGGCGCCCAAAACAACCTGGAAACCTCTCTGAAAGATTGCGAACGTCTGGTGGATCGCTTGCGCCGGTTGCCCGAACAAATTCATAAGCGGGTCTTTCAGGCGGCAAGCAAGATGGATGAATTCCAGAGTTTACTCGGCAAGTTAAAAGAAGCAGGCGTTCAGGGGGAGAACGTCCTTCGAGCCGAGGATGCTCTTGAGCAACTGCTCAATCTACGCCAGCAATTGCCCGCAGAATTGCTTGCCCCTGCTCCTCCCGAGGATCGTGTGGAAATCCGCGAGGCAGTCACCATGGCGTACGCGCGTTTGGAGCACATTGAGCCCGTGCTGGACGAATGGCTCCCGCGAGTGCGGGCATGGTGGCAGGACTATCAGCGCGCGCTGGATGCGTACGAGAATTTACGCAACCGCGCCAGGCATTTCCGCACTGTCCTGGAGACTCCTCCTCCCAGTCTGATCATCAACGAATTTATTGAAGTCCTGGATCAGGTTCGGCAGCAGGCAAAGGATCTGAATCAACGCCTGTCGCAACCGCAGGTTGATGATCTGAGTGCCATTGCCCGCGATGCCGAACAACTGGATCAGAAAATTATCCAGGCGGCAGAGCGGTACGATCGCGCTACCAGAGCCCTTACCGAACTGGATCGGGTACTGCTGGAGATTGAGACTCTGCATCAGCAGGCTCAGGAACTCATGGAAAAGAGCGAACAGCGGAAGGTGTACCCCATCCAGTGGCAGGCAAGTCGCCCTCTGTGGGAAAAACACTCCGAACAAATGGAAACGCTGGGCAATCGGGAGCGCCGCCGCACACCCGACGAGATTGATCAGGCGCTAGTGAAGGGAGCAAAACTCCGCGAGGAAACTGCCCGCCTGCTGGAAGGGATTCAGGACAGCGTCAGCACGCACACTGAATTGATTAAACTGCTTCAGCACCCCCATCTGGCAGAGGGAAGAACCTATCTTGCCTCGGTTCAGCCCATCATCGAGGCAATCCGCACCTTCGATCCGGTCAACTGGCGGAAAGAGGAACGCTTTAACGAACTGGATGGAGAGTATAAGGAAATCAGCCGCCTGCAGGCACAGGTGGTACCTGCTGATGTTTCTGCGCCTCTTCCGGAGACGATTTTAAAAACCCGTTTGCAGGAAGCCCAGACGTTGAAATCTCTCCATGAGAAGTTGCGTCCCCGATTCCAGCAAGCCAAAGCCCGGCTCGATGAACTCCGCGAGAAACAGAATAGCGCTCAGGAAGACCTGAACCGTGCGCTCAAAACCATTGACCATCTCATCCTGCTCCTGAACGATCAGCCTTTCCTGCGCGATCTGGCATCCTCAGAATTGAAACGCCTCAGTACCGAGATTCCACTCAAGCAGGTGGAATTGAACCAGCCCTCACATGGCGCGGTAGAGAAGAAGGTTTCTCAGGCGCAGGTCTTGTTGGATGAATTCAACCGATCTCTGATCCTCTGGCTGGAAAAACTGAATCAGGAGGTCACCACGCAGGCAGGACGTCTGGAGAAGATGCTCGCTCAACTGGATGAGGTGGCAAAAATTCAGGACCGCGCCGTGCAGGATGCGCGTACGCTGGCGGGGCGTCTGAGCGCTCCCCCTTCGTTCAACCCCGCCGGGATGGGGTTCAGCGAACTGGCAGGGGAACTAAAACGCCGCAGTAATGAGTGGCAGGCGGTAACGGCATCGGCGCAGGCGCTGGAAAACTTATCCAGAGATGTGCTTTCCTCCCATCAGGAAGTCCAGCAGGGGCTTAAAGCCGTGCAGGAACTGCTCCAGCAGGCCGGCAGGCGGGCATCGGGCAGGCGTACCTGGCCTCCCCACCGTCAGTCGTTTGCAGAACTGGTTTCTCAATATCACAACCTGTTGAACCGCCATCAGGCTCTGCGCGAGCGCACCTGTTCTCCCACAGAAGCGGTAAAACTGCTGGGAGATATTACGCGGGAACTGGACCGGCTGGAGCAACAACTGGAGCAAGCCCTTCGAGAGGCTGATCGTGAAGAACAGGAAGTCATTCAACGGGAGCGCGAGGTTGAAGATCTGACCCGTCGGTGGGAGGGTCTTGAAGCGCGCTTTGGTATGGGGAATTCCACCTCTCAAGATATCCAGGCCATGTTGAGGCAGGCAAAGAACCGGGTAGAATTTATCCGTCAGCAGTATCAGCGAGGCTCGCTGGATTATGATACCATCCTCCGCGATCTGGATACGCTCATCCGGGAATTGCGCAGTGCTGTGTTTACCACTGAGGATGGAAGGCAGGTGACTTTAGAAGGATGAACACCCTCAAGCCCGCATTTTCGCTCGAGATTAACCTGATTCGCGTCTTTCTGGTGCTGGCATCCCTGCTGGGATTTGCCAGCCAGACGGTTTTCTGGACCATTGTTGCCGTGGTGATGGATGGTCTGGTCTTGCTCAGTCTGTATGCCGATTTGATCTGGGTGGATGTGTTGCCCGATGGCTTGCGCCTGCGCCGCTGGATCGGTAAAGAAAATTCCATGTCATGGGATGAGGTGGAAGAAATTCAGTTTAACGATCTGGAGATTCGCCTGGTGGGTAAAGGGCGAAAACACCGCCTGACCTTCCCAACCCAGATGCGCGGGCTGGATGTGCTGTTGCGCGATCTGCTCAAACGTTTCCCTGCGGCGATGTGGCGTCCTGCCTCGATGACGCAACCCGTTCGCCTGGAGGGGTACACCCTGATTTTTTCCGAGGGGATGTCTCGCCAGCGCCACCCGCTGACTGCCGTGCGTGGGCTGGACTTGCAGGAAGAGTACAGTTTCTGGTCGGGGGTGAAGTTCCGTTCCCGTGTGCGCCTTTCAGGCAATCAGGAACGCACCTTCAACGGCATACAGGTTTTCATTCTCCTGTTCAACTGGATGCGCAGGGAGACCACCGCCTAAAGCAGGCGGATTTGCTCGGCTTGTTCAAAGAAAGGCGGATCGGCATCCAGCAGGTTTTCCCATTCCTGCAGGGTGAGACCGGATCGTTCGTACAGATTGCGCACATGCCGAAACTTGAGCAAATGCCAGCCCCGCATGGCTTCTGCCAGACGCGGGTCGCGCTTTAACTTCAGGCGTAGCAGGCGGGCGCGGCTGCCGGGGAAGACCATCACAGATTGACGGGCAGGCGCGGCAGGCGTGGCAAGGGCATACCGGCTTACCATCGAGGAAGCCAGCAGGTAGAACAGATACACCGCCCCGTACTCGCGGGGTGTCCATATCAGCGGATTATCCCCACTCACACGGAATCCCAGGCGCGTACCCAGTTCGGTCAGCATGTGGAAAATTTCGTTCAGGTCGGCGCGGCGGTTGCGGGGTTGTTCTGCCGGAGAAAGTTGCCAGTGACCGCGCGCATCGGCTATTTCCTCCCCGTAGGATTCCAGAACGGCGCCAATCCACTCTGAAGAGGGGGTTTGCTCACCGGGAAATTCCTGAAACAGCAGGTTTTCCAGGTCAAATCGGGAAATGCCCGGATGCTGCAACAGGGTGCGGACAATGGTTTGCTCCACCCGGTCGGCGAGGGGCAGGGGCAGGTCTTCTGGTGGTGTTGCCAGATACCACAGACTGCGTTCTTCGTCCTGTGCCGATCCGGCGTAGCGTTTAAAGGTGTGGGGTTGAGAAATTGCCTTGCTGAATTGATTCTGCAGCGCTGTGATGGCGTCTGAGGGCGGCGGCTTTCCTTCGGGGAAAAGGACCCCGGACTGAGTGGCGCGGGCAATTCCGGCGGTGTATGCCATCAGGTACGAAATCGGCTCGGCGCGTGCCGCCATGCAGGCTTCTATTCCTTCGACAAACAGGGTTTCTGGCTTGAACAGCGAGCGTTCGGAAAGGGGCTGTCCCCGTTTCCACAGCATGTGTCCCGCTTCGCTTTCGTCCTGCAGCGCCCATCCCTGAAGCATAAACCCGCTGGCAGACATGGCAGAGATCACCGCTGCCAGGAAACCGGGCACGGTTTCGGTGAGCAATCCGGCTACCGGCGTCTCTTCAGGAAGGGAACGGCAGAGAGGAGAAAGCACGTGATAAAGCGCTGAGGTGTGCCAGTTCCAGTCGAAGCGTTTTCGCGCCAGTGCCGCATGGAGCGATTGAGCCGCTTCACGTCCCCACAACCACCCCGACCACAGGGCTGAGAGCGTCCAGAAAGCCTGGTTGGGGCGGGGAAAGACGGTGAGTACGGTGCGGGGAGTCAGAGACCCGGGCAAAGGCAGCAGGGTGCGGATCGAATCTGTGTACAGGCAAATACCCCCGTTTTCTGGCGGGAGATGCGGGTAGCGGGCAAAGGCTACCGGTGTTTGCGCCTGCATCCATGTGGAGATGGCTTCTTCCATCACCTGCCACAGGTTGTGCTCCCGGAACTGGGCGGGCATGCTCAACTGACGCGGGCGCGCCAGTCCGCCGGGATGATGCCAGAGCGCGCTGGCGGCATCGCAGGCGCTGATAAGCAGGGCGTACAGGAGCCGGCGCCGTGATTCGCTGATGGTCAGCCCTTCGGTTTTGTTGATCAGGGTGGTCAGGGCGTACAGGGGGCGCGGCAGGAACATCTCCAGCGCGGCGTGGACAGCCTCATAATGAGTGTCATGGGGTTCTGCCACCCGGGCAATGGCGCGGGCGCGCGCCAGCGCATCGCTCCCCGGCAGGCGCAGGGCTTGCAGGTCGTGGGCTTCAAGGGGAAACTCCCCCTCCATGCCGCAATGGGGACAGGAAAGGATGCGCATGGCAGGTTGACTGGCGCCGCGGCTCCAGACATATCCGCGTGCGGGAATCTCTGCGCCGCAGGAAGGACACAGAGTGCGGTAAAGCCTGAGGAGATGCCGTTCCAGACGTTCATCGGCGGTGCGTGCCGCTCCCAGAGACGCCAGAGCGGCTTTCCATTCTCCCTCTTCGGGTGCCTGCGACAGCACCTCCACCATGGAGGCAATGATGGGGTTTCGGGTGCAAAACAACACCCGGAATCCGGCACGTGCCGCTTCCAGCGCCAGCCATGGAGAAGCCCCGAAAGGATCGAGAATCCAATCCCCGGGGTGAGCAAGCCGGGAGAGCCATTCTTCTGCCATGCCTTCCGGCAGTGGAGGCAGGAAACGCCCTAACGGCAAATGAGGCGGTTCGCCTTTTCCCGGTACAAAGCAGAGGGAATTATTACTCATACCTGATCTCAGTCTCTCTTTATCTCTCAGTATAATAAAATATCTTGAGAATCAAAGAGGAGGGTGATGAATACGCTTCTCAACCAACCTTTCTTCAATGAAGCCCGCCAGGGACGGGATCACTGGACGTTTTACTGGATTACTCTGGGATTGGCGTTTGTATTCATGGTGGTGTTTACCCTCATCCTTTACGTGCCAGTCCTGCTGATCAATCCATCCGCCGCTGTGAATCTGATGGATCTACCCGCCCCCGTCTTACTCACGGTAACCATGCTGCCGTTCTCTGGGGTAATTCTGGCAATCTGGCTGGCGTTGCGTTTCCTGCATCGTCGTCCTTTTAAGAGCCTGATTGCCCCTGCCGGGCGTTTCCGCTGGCGTTTGTTTCTGACCTCGGCTTTCTTCTGGCTGGTGCTGTGCGGATTCATGGACGGAGTACTGGCGCTCTTGCAACCCGGCAATTACCGCTGGACGTTTGAACCAGGAGCCTTTTTCACTTTCCTGCCCTTTGCGATTGTCCTCACCCCCATTCAAATTGCCGCAGAAGAATTGCTCTTCCGCGGGTATCTCATGCAGGGGATTGGGGTGCGTGCGCGTTCGGTGTGGTTGCCTTTGCTTATTCCGGCAGTGTTTTTCACCATACTGCATTTGAGCAATCCGGAAGTATCTGAGTACGGCGCCGACTGGACGGTTCCCATGTATTTCATCATGGGAATTTTGCTGGGCTGGGTCACCCTGCGCTCCGGCGGTCTGGAACTGGCGTTGGGGTGGCATCTGGCAAATAACTGGTATGCCGGCATTTTCGTGACCTTTCCATCCAGTGCCATTCCTACCCCGGCGCTGTTCACCATTCAGCAGTATGATGCCCGGGTGGGGTTGATTGGCTTGATCGTCATCAGCGTGATATATCTTCTCGTGCTGGAAGCAGTGAACCGGCGGATGCTGGGCAATCTGATTCTTGCCGGGATGATTTTCCTTTCCGGATGTTCCGGTATGCCGGCGCGTTCTCCCATGGTGTCTACCCCCACAGTGCCTTTACAGGATTGCTCCCTGCAGTCAGAAGTTGTGCCCATTATTCAACAGGCAAAGTGCGCCGATCTGCGGGTACCGGAGAATCCTTCCAATCCGGGTGGAAAGCAGATTCCTCTCCATGTGGCGGTCGTCAAAGCCAGAAGCACCAATCCTGACCCAGACCCGATTTTTTTGCTGGCGGGCGGTCCCGGACAGGCTTCTACCACCGCTTTTGTAGCCATGTTGACCTCTCTGGAACGCTTAAACCTCAAGCGGGATCTGGTTCTGGTCGATCAACGCGGGACGGGTTCTTCGGCTCCGTTGTCCTGTCCGTCTGATGAACAACTACCCGACCTCTGGAATCGCGGCGATGTGCTGGATCTCGATAAAGCGCAGGAAGAGATGCAAACCTCACTGCGAGAATGCACTCAGCAGTGGGATGCCGACCTGCGCTTTTACAACACCACTGTTTCGGCAATGGATCTGGAAATCGTCCGCCAGAAACTGGGCTATGACCGGATCAACCTGCTGGGAGTGTCCTATGGCACACGGCTGGCACAGGAGTATGCCCGCCTGTACCCTCAACAGGTGCGCACGATGATTCTGGACGGGGTTGTCCCACCAGACTGGGTGCTGGGAGAGACGGTCAGGCGGGATGCCCAGCAGTCGCTGGAACGGATTTTTGAACGCTGTGCGCAGGAGG
Source organism: Anaerolinea thermophila (assembly GCF_020723905.1). GTDB lineage: Bacteria > Chloroflexota > Anaerolineae > Anaerolineales > Anaerolineaceae > Anaerolinea > Anaerolinea thermophila_A. Next base: position 458,547 of record NZ_DYHZ01000001.1, on the reverse strand, counting down.
AAGCCTGTCGTCAGGCTTTCCCCGACCTGCGGGGTGATTTCCAGAAGGTCATGGAGTCTCTGCAGCGCAATCCGGTTGAGGTTGTTATTCCCCATCCCAGCACAGGAAAAGATCAGAAGGTTATCCTCAATCGAATCACGGTGGCTTCGCTGATTCGCATGATCAGTTACCAGTCGCAGTTCACTATTTTGATGCCGTGGATGATTCACTCCGCTGCGCAGGGAGATTACCGTCCGATGGCGGCGCAGGCAGTGTATCTGCTGAGTCAGGATCAGGGAGTAGAGGAGGGCTTTTTCTATACCGTTATCTGTCAGGAAGATGTCCCTTTCATCCGTGCAGAGGGTGAACAGGGAGAGTATTATTTTCAGGATGTGCTTCCCCTCTGGCGCACTGCCTGCCAGATACTGGATATCCCCCCGCAGGAAGCATTTCGACAACCTTATCCCACTTTGGATATCCCTGTCTTGCTGATTTCGGGAGAAGCGGACCCCGTGACCCCGCCCGCTAACGGGGAGCAGGCGGCAAAGTTCTTTCCCCAATCTCTGCATGTGGTGTTCCCAAAGGAGGGTCACGGGAATTTTACTTCCACCTGTGGATTGAGCCTGACCCGTCAGGTGATTGAGAAAGGGAGCATCGAAGCCGTAGATACTGCCTGCCTGGAGCGGCATGCCGTCATGCCTTTCTTCCTTTCACAGATTGAACTGTAGCCGTAAACCATGATTCAAACCGAACATTTGAAGAAATCCTTTGGAAAAGTGCAGGCGGTTCAGGACGTCTCTTTCACTGCTCAGGACGGACAGATTACCGGTCTGTTAGGTCCTAACGGAGCGGGGAAGACCACCACCCTGCGCATCATTTACACTCTGCTCAAGCCCGACAGCGGTACAGTCACGGTGGATGGGATAGATGCCGTGCGCCAGCCACTGGAAGTGCTGCGCCACCTGGGGGCACTGACCGAGGCGCACGGCTTGTACGTGCGTCTGACCGCGCGCGAAAACATTCGCTACTTTGGGCGTCTGCGCGGCATGGAAGGGGAAGCGCTGGAAAACCGCATTGAAGAACTGTGCAAATTACTCGACATGCAGGAATTTATTGATCGCCGTACCGAGGGCTTTTCCAATGGACAGCGGGTCAAAGTTTCCATTGCGCGCGCCTTGCTCCACAACCCGCAAAACATTTTGCTCGATGAGCCCACTAACGGGCTGGACGTGATGGCAACACGGGCAATGCGTACGCTGATTCGCCGTTTGCGGGATGAAGGTAAGTGCGTGGTCTTTTCCAGTCACATCATGCAGGAAGTTTCACTCCTGTGCGACCGCCTGGTGGTGATTGCGCACGGGCAGGTTGTGTTGAACGGTACAAAAGAGGAAATTCGTCAACAGATGGGCACTGAAAACCTTGAAGATGCTTTTGTCGCAGCCATTGGCAGTGCGGAGGGTCTGGAAGAATGAACATCATCTGGATTGTGTTTCGCAAAGAGTGGGTGGATCATATCCGCGATCAACGGGCAGTGGTGAGCGCTTTGGCAAATGGCTTGTTTACTCCCGTGTTTATGCTGGCGATGGTACTGTTATTGGGGAAGACAATGCTGTCTTTCAATGAAGAAAACCCCGAGCCGCTGCATGTCATTGGACAGCAGTACGCTCCTGCTTTGATGCAGTATCTGGAAGCCAGTAACATTGAAATCGTCCCGGCCAGTGGGGACCTGGCTGAGGAAGTTCGTCAGGGCAAAGTCAAAATGGGGTTGATCCTTACGGAAGAGTATGCTCAGGCTTTTCGCGAAGGGCGCCCCGCCCCCGTCCAGCTGGTAATGGACACATCGCGGCAGTCCAATCTGCTGGTGATGAACAGGGTCATTAGATTGATTGAGACCTACAGCAGACAGGTGACGAGTCTGCGTCTGATGGCGCGCGGTATTGACCCGCTCATCCTGATGCCCCTCATTCCAAATATTCAGGATGTTGCCACACCGCAGTCCTCCGCCCTCCTCTTTATGAGTATGCTTCCTTTCTTTATCGCCCTTGTGGTGTTTTCGGCTGGTGCGGGGGTGATTGTGGATAGTCTGGTGGGGGAGCGGGAGCGCAATACGCTGGAGCCGCTGTTGATTAATCCCGTTCGCCGCTCTTCCCTGCTTATCGGGAAAGTTCTCACTTCTTTTTCCTTTGCGGTGATGACTGTCGGGTTGAGCCTGTTTGTTTTCTGGCTGGGGTTTCAGGTGCTTCCCATTGAAGAGTCCATCGGGTTTTCGATGACCCTCAGCGCATCTTCGATGTTCTTCATTTTCCTTCTTTGCATTCCAGAGACAGCCTTTGCGGCGGTTCTCCAGGCGTTTATTGCCAGTTTTGCCCGCAGTTACAAAGAAGCCCAGACTTTTCTGGCGGTTTTGCCGTTTGTGGTAGGCATTCCCAGCGTGGTGCTGGCGTTTGTTCCTAACCCCACCGATTTGCTTCAGGTTGCCATTCCGGGTTTTGGGCATTCCATTCTGTCGAATCGCCTGTTGCGAGGTGAGCCGGTTACTTCGCTGGAAGTTATTGTACTTCTGCTGACCACCCTGCTTTTTACGGCAGTTTTTTTATGGCTGGCGATTCGCTCTTTTCAGCGCGAGCGCATTCTTGCGAGCAAGTAATTACCTTACACTTTTGCAAGAACCCGCAGGGCAGGCATTGACGGGCTGACAATCCGGGAGAAGAAGCACTATAATAACAGCATGGATCAGCCTGTAACGGTACAAAATCGCTGGATGCTGCGAGGACAACCGGTGCGAGACTGGCTTCCGCTGGTTGTTTTGCTCCTCTATCTGGTTGTGGCGCTGGGTTTGGTGATTAATGGCGCCGCGCGGGCGCTGGATCGAAAGCTGCCCGCCCCGGCTCGGCTGTCTCTTTCCCCGTCACTGGTCGTCATCCGGAGTGCCCCCTTCCTGTCGGCGGATTTGCAGGCGGGTGACCGTATTCTGAGCGTCAATGGCGTGCCGGTAAAGTCCCGTGCGGAATGGTACGCCGCTCTGCGGAATACCTCTCCCGAAGCCGAACTGACTGTTCAGGTCTTGCGAAATAACGAGACGCTTTCTCTGCGCCTCTCTCCTGCACAGATGAAGGTGGCACAGACCCGGCAGACGTTTTTTGCCGCCCTGCTGGTGGGACTGGTGTACTGGGTGGCGGCGGCATGGATGTTCTGGGTGCGCCGGGGGCGTGCCTCAGGAAGATGGCTGGCGTTTTTCTTCCTTTCTGTCTCGGTTGCCTGTGCCGGACTGGTGGATTGGGGTACCGTTCAGCGATTTGTGCCTTTCTGGTTGCTCTCGCTGGCGCTGGCTGGGGGGGCAGCGGTTGGAGTCACCCTTCATTTTCCCCGCGAAGATGTTTTGCTGTATCGAATGGGCTGGATCCGGTGGGCGGTGTTCCTGCCGGGGCTGGCGGCTTTTGGGCTGGCGGTACAGGGATACCTCCAGTCGGAGAAGGATACGTTCTCTCTGGGGTTTCAAGGGTTAATCCTTCTGCTGGCGATTTCTGCTCTGTTTGCGCTGGGGTGGATGCTGTTCCGCCGCCAGCGTGTCCTGACTCCGGTGGAACGCGAGCAACTCCGCCACGCGCTGTTAAGCGGCGTGGTTGGGTTTACCCCGCTGGTGCTGTACTGGATCCTCAGCCTGTTCCGTCCGATGGACGCCCCTTCTGCGCTGGTTTTACTGCCTCTGGTTATCTTCCCGGTGGTCATTGGGTACACCATTCAACGCTACCGGCTTACCCAGACGGAATTCATCATCAGCCGCGCGTTGCTGTACGGCGGCATGGCGGTGCTGATTGCCGTAGGGTATGCCTTGCTGGTGTCTGGATTGTCGCTGATTACCGGGCAGGTTTTGAATGTGAATCAACCGGTGCTGCTGGGGCTGGTCTTTTTCATCCTGGCGCTGGTTTTTGTGCCTCTGCGTAATTCCCTCCAGCATGCTGTGGATGCGGTCTTCTTCCGCGGTCAGCAGGTATTCCAGGAACGTCTGCAAACCTTCTCCGGCGAATTGACCCGCGCGGTGGAGTTGAAAGCCATCCTGAACATTTTGCGCCGTTATCTGGAAGAGGCTCTCACCCCTGCACGGTTACACATCTTTGTTTATGACGCATTGAGCGATCAGTACGTGGCAACCGCCACTTCCGATGGCAAAGTGACCAGTGATTTGCGCTTTGCTCCTTCCAGCCCGCTGGTGCAGATGCTGGTGGCGAGGCGCGGTCCGGTGATGTACAACGATCAGGAAAGTATCCCGGTTGCCATGCAGGCGGAGCGGGCACGAATCGAACTGCTGGGAGCCACCCTGTTCATCCCCCTGCCAGGCAGAGAGCGCCTCTCCGGCTGGGTGGTGTTGGGCGAGCGCGTCACGGGCGAGCCCTACACCCCGCGCGAATTGGGCTTTGCCGAAGCGCTTTGTGATCAGGCGGCGCTGGCAATCGAACGCGCTCAGGTACTGGCAAACATGGAAAACCGTGTGCGCCAGATGAACGTACTCACCCGTGTGGCGCAGGGCGTCAACGTTACCCCGGGGCTGGATGATATTCTTGAGTTAATCTATGCCCAAACCAGCCAGATCATTACCTGCGATGAGTTCCGCATCATGCTCCACGATGAGCAAAACGACACCTTTACGTATGCGTTTTATCTGGAGCAGGATGAGCGCATTTCTGCCCGGGAAAACAAACCTGTTCCTGCAGGGCAGGCGCTGGAGCAGGAAGTCATTCGCCTTCAGCGTTCCATCCGCACCGACGATTACAACCGTGAAGTTCAGCGCCGCGGGGTAGGCGAACCCCGTCCGGGAGTATTTGCCTGTCTGGTCGTGCCGCTGAATACCGGTGCGCGTACCATTGGGGCAATGAGTTTATTCAGCCATGACCCCCGGGTGGAGTACACCCCCGAACAGGAAAATCTGGCGCAGTCCATTGCCAATCAGGTGGCGGGGGCTATCGTCAAAGCCCGCCTGCTGGAAGAGACCGAGCGCCGTGCCTTGCAGTTGACCACCCTCAACGAGATGACCCGCCAGTTGACCTCCACGCTGGAACTGGAGCCGTTGCTTCAGAACATCCTGCGTTCGGCGGTGGATATCCTTTCCTGCGATGCCGGCAGTCTCTTGCTGATTGACGAAGCCACCGAGGAACTGGTCTTCCGCGTGGTGGTCAGCCCGGTGGCGAATACACTGCTCAATCGCCGCCTGCCCCCCGGCAAGGGAGTGGTAGGACAGGCCGTGAAAAGTCGTCAGCCCATTATCGTCAATGATGTCAGCAAATATCCGGAATGGTTCAGTCAAACCGATCGGCAGACGGGGTATTTCACCCGCGCGTTGCTGGCAATCCCTCTGATGGTCAAGGACAAGGTCATCGGGGTTATTGAGGTCATCAACAAGAAAGATGGCTCTCCCTTCACCCGTGACGATCAGGACCTGCTCTCGGCGTTTGCCGCGCAGGCGGCGGTTGCCATTGAAAACGCCCGCCTCTACACCATGACCGATCAGGCACTGGCAGAACGCGTGGAAGAACTCTCTATCATGCAGCGCATTGATCGCGAATTAAACACCAGCCTGGATACCACCCGCGCCATGCGTACCACCCTGGAGTGGGCGATGCGCCGCAGTGGCGCGCAGGCCGGTCTGATCGGCGTTTTACAGGAAAATGGCTTGCGCATCATGGCGTCTCAGGGATATACGGATGAACTGGAGCCTTTCCAGAATGCTCCGCTCCCGCTGGATGAGTACAATCTCGATGACGCACTGAGGGAAGCCATTCCCATGCGCCGTAGCCTGACAGAAGAGGATGGCGCCCGTCTGCTGCGGCATGCCCGCTCTCAAATTCTCATCCCCATTCGTCGCGAAACCAACACCATCGGTGTGATTTTGCTGGAAAGCACCTCGCCGGAACTGGCGTCGGAAGAAGTGGTGGATTTCCTCTCTCGCCTGAGCGATCACGCTTCCATTGCCATTTTCAACGCACAGTTGTATCAGGCGGTGCAGAACGCCAACCTTGCCAAGAGCGAATTTGTGTCCTTTGTAGCGCACGAACTGAAGAACCCGATGACTTCGGTAAAAGGCTACACCGAATTGCTTGCCGCAGGTGCAGTTGGTCCGGTCAACGATGCCCAGGCGAATTTCCTCAATACCATCCGTGCCAACATTGAGCGTATGAATACGCTGGTATCTGACCTGAACGACCTCTCGAAAATCGAGGTTGGGCGCCTGCGCCTGGAGTTCAAAGCCGTCTCGCTGGCTGAAGTGGTGGAAGGGGTGGTGCGCTCCACCCGCCGTCAAATTGATGAGAAGAAACAAACGCTGGAAATCTCCATTCCTTCCGATTTACCCCCCGCATGGGCAGACCGTACCCGTCTGGAGCAGGTGCTGGTCAATCTGGTCAGCAACGCCCATAAGTACACGCCGCAGGGTGGGCATATTCTGGTTGCTGCCGAGCGTGCCAGGAACATCTGGAATCCCGAAGGTGTCCCGGAGGTCATTCATGTGTGGGTGAAGGATGATGGCATTGGCATCAGCGAAGAAGACCAGAAAAAGATTTTCCAGAAGTTCTTCCGTTCTGAAGACCCCAAGACGCGCGAAGTGCCCGGCACAGGGCTGGGATTGAACATTACCAAGAGTCTGGTGGAAATGCAGGGTGGAACCATCTGGTTCGAGAGTGAGTTCCGGAAAGGCACAACCTTCCACTTTACCGTGCCCATCTCCCAGCAGTAATGAGGGATGTCCATGACGAGAATTGCAGTTTATGGCGTAGGTCAGGGTTTGGATGGGCGGGATGCCGCCATGAAAGCCACGCAGAAAGCGCTGGATCAACTGGGGGCACTGCGCCCCGTGCTGGGGATTGTGTTTGCCTCTGAAGAATTTGACCTGAGTGAAGTGACCAGCGGCATGGCAAGCCTGCTGGGAGAAACACCCCTCTGGGGGATGAGTACGGTGCGCCCACTGGCGGGCGATCGGGAAGTGCCCCGTTCGGTGGCGGTGGCGCTGGTGGCAGGCGGTGATCTTAAGGCACAGACGCATTTCTGGAATACCTTTGCGCTGGACAGTGCCGAAACTGCCCGTCAGGTGATGCGCCATTTCCGTGCAGATTTGATGCTCCCGCAGGCGGTGCTTCTTGCCGCTGACGGCGTCAACGGTACACTGGCACCGCTCTGCTCCATGCTGGCAGATTTGCCGGTTGCTGTGGGCGGTGGGCTGGCGTCAGGTGGATATTCATCTGGAAAAGCCGCTGTGGTGGGACGGGCGCAGTCCGGGCATAGCGCGCTTGCCACGGTCACGCTGGGTGGGCGTTTTCGCCTCGGTACCGGTAGCGGGCATGGCTGGCGCGATACCGGCATACACGCCACCATTGGCAAAACCCGCGATGTGTGGATTCAGACCATTGATGACCGTCCCGCCGTGGATTTGTACGTTCAATATTTCGGACATGAAGCCCGTGAGTGGGCGTACCCCCCGCTCAACGAGGTGGTGCGCCTGTATCCGCTGGGCATTGAAAGCAACGGCAACCTGCTGGTGCGTTCTCCCCTTCGGGTGGAAGTGGACGGCAGTTTGCGCATGAGCGCGGCAGTGCCTTCCGGAAGCGTGGCACATCTCATGCTGGGCGATGCGCAGGCCTGCCTGGACTCTGCCGAAGCGGCGGTGCGCCACGCTCTGGATGAAATCGGTCCGGCGCGCCCCCTGATCGCTCTGGCGCTGGTGGATCTTGCCTGGCTACAATTGTTCAGTGTGCGTTCCGGGCAGATTATGGCGGCAATTCAGGACACGCTGGGAAGTATCCCGGTGGTGGGCGGCTATTCCCTCGGACAGATTGCCCGCCCGGCAATTAACCACGCCCCCATGATTTATAATCAAAGCGTTACCATTCTGATTCTGGCTTCACAGGAGTAAAACCACGTTTCTATGCCCGGAAAACGGGTCAGAATCATCTTTAACCCCATTGCCAATTTTGGGCGTTCCTGGGCAATTGCCTCGTCGTTACGTCCTCTGCTGACCGAACTGGGCGGCGCGGAGTGGACGGGGACGGTGTATCCCACCCACGCGGTTGAACTTGCCCGGCAGGCAGGCGAGGATGGTGTGGAAACCATCATTGCCATGGGCGGCGATGGCACCGTGCATGAAATCGTCAACGGGTTGATGAAACTTCCCCCTGAGAAACGACCTGTGCTTGCCATCGTGCCGGTAGGCACTGGCAATGACTTTGCGCATAGCCTTGGCGTGTCCGCCGATCCGGAGATTGCCCTGCGGCAGGCGTTTCAATCCCCAGCCCACACGGTGGATATTGCCCGTATCCGCGACAACCGTGGACACGAAGAGTACTGGGTCAACTCGCTGGGCATTGGCTTTGATGCGGTCATCAATATTCGCTCCCGGCGCATTCCCGTCTTTCAGGGGTTTCTGGTGTACTTTCTTGCCCTCCTGCAAGCCGTTCTGCTCGATTACACCCCCTACTGGGTGCGTTTTCGCACCGACAGGGAAGAGTGGGAAGACACGCTCTTGATGACTGTTTTGGGCAACGGCAGACGGGAAGGCGGCGGCTTTCTGATTGCTCCCCGCGCCAGTGTGTGTGATGGCGCAATTGATTTTTGCGCTGTGAGCACCATCCCCCGCATGATGATGCTCTACACCATCCCGTATTTCCTGAAAGGCACACAGGCTCATCTTTCTTATGTGCGTCTGGGGCAACTGCGCCATCTGGAACTGCACAGCGACCGTCCGCTCTTCATCCACACCGATGGTGAGATTTATGCCGCTTATCACTCCACCGTGCGCCAGTTGACGGTGGAAGCCGTGCCTTCTGCCATTCGGGTGGTGGCACCCGCCCTGGAGGGATGACATGCCTTTGCTCATGGATGTGCTCAGCGGACGGGATCTGAGCTTTCTGAAAATGGTGGCGCAGGCCTGGGGCATCGAACTGCACGGTGATGATCGCGTCACCGTGTTGAATGAGGTCATTCAGGGAATCCTTCAGCATGAGTGGCGCGATGAGGTGCTGGAAACCCTGCCGGAACGCGCCCGTCAAGCCCTGCAGGTACTGGCGCAAAATGGCGGGCGGCTTTCGTGGGCAGTGTTCACCCGGCGCTTTGGTGAAGTGCGCCCCTTTGGACCCGGTAAACGGGAGAAAGAGCGTCCGGACCTGAATCCCATCTCCCCTGCCGAGGTACTCTGGTATCGCGCCATGATTGGCAGGGCGTTTCTTCATCAGCCCGGCGAAAAAGAACCGGTTGAGTTTGCCTATATCCCGGATGACCTGCTGGATTACCTCCATCCCCTGACACAGCCCGATGAGCGCCCGTTTGGACGACCGGCATCGCCAGGGGAGGTGGCGTATCTGCAACCGGTGCGGGATGACTTGCTGGATGATCTGTGCACGCTTCTGGCGGCACTGCGGGCTGGTTTGGGCGAAGAGGAACGCAACCGCCATCTGATGCATCCCTCAGCCGTTTCCTTATGGCAGGGCTTTCTGCATGCGGCGGGGTTGCTTGACCCGCAGGGACAGCCGCTTGCCGAGCCGGTGCGGGTGTTTCTGGAAGCGCCGCGTGGAGAGGCGCTTGCCCTGCTCGTTTCAGCCTGGAAATCTTCAGAGACTTTCAATGAACTGCGCCTGATGCCCGGCCTGATTTGTGAGGGTGAGTGGCAGAACGATGTCCTGCGTGCTCGCCAGAAAGTGCTGGAACGGTTGCAATCGCTCCCCGCTGGCACATGGTGGAGCCTTTCGGCGTTTGTGCGCGCCTTTCGGGAGGAAGACCCCGATTTCCAGCGCCCGGCGGGGGATTACGATTCGTGGTTTATCCGCCGCGCGTCCGATGGCGTGTATCTGCGGGGGATTTCCTCATGGGATGAGGTGGATGGAGCGCTTCTTCGCTTTATTCTGACCGATATTCTGCACCCTCTGGGGGTGGTGGATCTGGCGCGGTTTGCTCCCGGTGGCGAGGTGAGCGCCTTTCGCCTGTCGGCGTGGGCGGAGAACCTGCTTCAGGGCGTTGCCCCAAACGGCTTACCGGCAGAAGACGGCAAATTGAAGGTGCTGTCTTCGGGAGCGGTGTTTGCCGGGCGTTCCCTGTCTCGCGCTGTCCGCTACCAGATTGCCCGTTTCTGCGAGTGGGAGGAAATCTCCGGGAATGAGTACCGCAACCGCATCACCGCCCGCAGCCTGGAACGCGCCACTGCGCAGGGATTGCGTCCGCGGATGCTGATTGCCCTGTTTCGAAAACAGGTCGAGAAGTCCCTCATTCCCCCTGCGCTGGTGCAGGGGCTGGAACGCTGGGAAAGCGTCGGAACCCAGGCCCGCCTTCAACATGCCACCCTTCTCCGGGTTGCTTCTCCTGAGGTGCTGGCGGCGTTGAAACGCTCCCGCGCCGCCCGCTTTCTGGGGGAGGAACTTTCCCCAACGGTGGTGCTGGTGCGGCGCGGCGCAGAGGATAAAGTGCTGGAAGCGCTGGTTGAACTGGGCTATTTCTCTGCTCTAGCGGATGATGAGCAGGCTCCCTGAACTTCTCCCTTCTATTTCCGGAAAGTAAACCGAATAGGCACGCGCCGGAATCACCTGAAAATCGCCGCCAAAGGTAGGAATCAGGCGGTAAAGAAGCGTGTAGGTGCCGGCAGGCAGGTACGGGGCAAACCAGCGAATGCTCCGGTCGCTGATGCGTGGAGCATTGAACCACCACCAGCCCCAGCCATCCCGCAGGGGGCTTTGCAGATCGTAAAGAGGTGAATTCTGGTCGGAGATTCTCTGCGAAGTCTTCAGCCGCGGGTTGAGGGCTTCAGCGCCGGCGGGGAAGGTGTCTTCCACCACCACGTTGTACAGGTCCTGCGGCACGGTGATGGTCAGGCGTACCAGCAGTTCGGTGCTCAATCCGCGGGTAATTTCCTGAACAGGCTGACAGGTTTGCCCGGTGCAGGGCTGGGTGCTGTCGAAATACTCCCGCTGGATGAACAGTCCCCGGGAAACGGGCGGCGCTTCGGCGGCATTCCGTCCCACAATCAGATAGGTGCGGTAGTACAGCCTGCCGTCGCCCGGTTCACGGCGGATGCGCAGGGCGTTGGGGGTTTCGGTGAGCAAATCGCTCAGTGGGATTGTGGCGGTGACCGGGTTGAGCGCATCAGCGGGCGTGCTGGCGCTCCCTGAAGCCACCACACTGCCGTTCAATTCCGCCGAGTAAGTGAATCGGGCACGCACATCGCCGGTGGAGCGCAGGGCTTCCGTCAGAGCAAGAATTGTCCAGGCTGTATCGTAAGCGCAATACCAGCCGCCGTCGGGCTGACGGTTCATGACCAGGTAGCGCACAGCATCGGGGATCAGCGTGCTGGAGGGCTCGAAGCGCGCCAGCCCGTAAATGACCACGGCGGTGTTGACAATGGGCGTTTGTCCGATCAGGTTAAACTCCCCTGTGCCCTGCCAGAAAGCGCCGCTGGCACTTCGCCCGGCGCCTGCCAGCAGTTCCTGAATGAGCGTTCGGGCGTTTTCATCTCCCGGATTGAGATTTTCCATCGCCAGAGCCAGGAAAGTCCGCCCGGCAGGCGAGAGACGGTTGCGGAAGGGGTAAAGATTTCGCATTCCGAGCGGATCGTTCCCCCACAGACTGAGGACGTATCCCTGAAATACGGTGTTTTCCAGAGTAAAGGCATCGGTTTCCCCGGTGATCTCCACTCCGGCGCTGTTCTTTGTGAGCCAGTTCTGCACCCGTTCGAGAAGGTCGGCGTCAATGGAATAGTCCTGCTGAGAGGCAAAGTGGAGTGCCAGCAGGGCGTAAGCGGTCAGGCGGGGATCTCCCTGAGAATCGTCAGGAGACCATCCCCAGTAGCCGTTGTAGCGTTCGTTTTGAATCAGGGTGCGCAGGTCGGCGCGAATGGCTTTCTCGAGGCGGTTTTTCAGGTCGGGAGTGGGCAGGTTGAAATCTTTCAATGCCCGGTAGGCGGCAAGGTTTGCCATGAGACGGGACACCACCGCCTCGTTCCAGTCATCGGGATACGCCTTGAAGGCATCCAGCGCGCTCAATACGCTCCCCGCCAGCGAAGGGCTGAGTTCAATGCGAAGTTCCCCGCCGGTGGGTTGGAAGGTGCGCGGCAGGCTCACCACCTCTAACCGTTCCCCACCCTGCGCCAGCACTCCGGCGGTGGCGTACGTCTGGTAGGCGGTAAAGCGGTACACCGGAATGGGCGCCAGTTCGGCGCGGGTGGCGTCACTGTATGCGTCTGAGATGACCCGGAACACCGGATCAATGGAGGGTACATCCTCTACCTTCACCCACCAGTCCATCCGCGCCCGCCCGCCGGCAGGCAGGTCCACCGTCTGGGTGGACCGGGTGGGATCGTCGAGGGTCAAACCGGCGGCATTCAAACTCACCTGTGCCGTGCGGGCTTGATCGGTGTTGTTGACCACCACGGCGCCGATTTGCAGATGATCTCCCACCACCAGAAAGCGCGGGACAACCGGTATCACCAGCACGGGGCGGCTGACAATCAGTTCGGCAGTGCCGCTCCCCACCCGCGAATCGCCGGTGATGCCGCGCACATCCACCACCCAGGTGGTCAGGTTATCGGGCAGGCGTACGGGCAGGGACGCGCGTCCCTGCTCATCGGTTTCTACGGCAGCAAACCAGACCGCTGTATCCTCAAACCGACTGCGGGCTCCAGTAGCGTAATCCGCTCCACCGGGACCCCCGCCGCCTCGCCCCAGGCTGGTTGTGAGGGGATGAGGAGTGGCGTGCGCCAGCGGCAGGTGGGTTCTGACGTTCAGATACACCTCTCCGTAAAAGACATCTTCTATCAGAGGTTTTTTCTCCGGGCTGAGCGCCAGCACGGCTTTATCCACCATTGCCAGCGAAAATTCTCCCTGCACCGGCATGCCAGCCGAATCGGTCAGCCTCACCTCGAGGGTCACTTCCTGCCCCGGCGCGGCGGGCGAGGTGGGTATGCCAATTTCCACGTTCAACAGCAGGGCATCTCGTTTGACGGGAAGGTCCACGTATCCGGCACGGAAGTCGGGTTGTCCGTCGGGGGTGCGCCCCAGCACAATCACCGAGGCAAACACCTTGGGCGCGTCTCGTTCTTCAATGGGTACGCGGAACGTGGCGATCCCTGATTCCAGCCTTACCACGTAGGAACGCAGAACTCGTGCGCGCTCAATGGTGATCAGCGCCAGAGCATCACTGCTGAAGGGGTTGGGAATGCTCAATACGGCGCTATCACCGGGGGCGTATTCTTCCGCGTCCCGCTCAATGGGAATGCCCCGGTTAGGACTGGCGCTGATGAGCGGTGCGCCCGCTCCACTGACCCAGATCATCACTTCGGTAAGCGCCCGTCCGCTCTGCAGGGTCAGCAGGTATGTGCCGGCTTCCGGCGGGGTGAACTCCACCCGTGCCATGCCGCGCTCATCGGTGCGCAGGTCGGTGCCAGCCACGGGGGTGAGGACGCGCTGGTACTCGGGAAAGCCAAACAGCGAGTCGCCTTCCACCGCCTGCCATTCCATGCGGCTGAAGACTGCCGTGAGGTCATGATTTCCGCTGGGCTTGCCTTCCCAGTCCACAGTATGGATGGAAAAGCCAGCCGGATCACCGGCGCGCACGCTCCAGTTTTCGGGTCTGGCGCCAATTTCAAAGTTTTCTGGATGCAGGAATATTTCAGCCTGCGCGCTCACGCTGAACTGGCTTTCATCGCTGGCGTACACATATAGGATCAAGCGGTAACGCTGAGTGGGGTTTAATGGCGTCAACTGGTCAGCCGGGATGCGGATCTCGGCGGTGCCGTCCTTTCCGGAGGTGCCATTGCCATCAGCGATGTAGGTGAAGGGATAGGGGATGCCCGTGTACATGCGCATCCAGCCGGGATTGTAGGCACCCACCCGGTATCCACCGGGCAGGTAAGGAACGTCTTCTATGGCGTTGAGCGTCCAGTGGAACGACAGATTCGATACCGGCGCACCAAAATAGTACTGCGCCGAGAGGATTGCCTGCACATCCTCTCCGAGCAGAATATCGGTGTTCTGGGGCGTCAGACTGAGGTCGAACAGTGGTTTGCGGTAATAAGCCACCTGGAAATCCTGGCTGGCTTCCCATTCCGGAACCTGTATGGTGTACCAGCCTTCGGGAGCATCGTCCGGCAGGGTGAATTCTCCGTTCCATGTGCCGTTTGGGCTGAGCGGCAGACGCATGGTCGAGGTTGGCGAGCGGCTCCCCAGTCCATCGTATGGAGCGAGAATCTGGACTTCGACTTCGCCGGGCTTCGGCAGGGTGTAGCGGTAATCGTTCTGATAGCGGAAAATGCCTTTGAAGTGCACGGTTTGACCGGGACGGTAAATGGGGCGGTCGGTGTACAGGTAAGCAAATTCCTGTCTGGACCCATACACTTGAGAAATACCCGCTTCCCACGGGGATGCCGCAGAGCGCATTTCGGTTGTGGCAATGGAAAAGTCTGCATCCCCCGGTCTCCCGCTGACGGCAAACAAATCGGAGGGCGGTTCTGAGGAATAAGGCAGGTTCACTGTACAGATGCCCTGTGCGTCGGTGACGCATTCCCCTAAAATGTTGTGAGAATCGAGCGTTGCCTGCCCGATGGAAATCCGCAGTCCCTCCACAGGGCTTTCATCCGGCAGGCTTACCGCCCAGAGATGTGCCTGATCGAGGCTGACCTTCAACGTGAGGTGAATGCGCGAACTGATCAGATAATAAAAGGACGGGGTTCGCTGATAGGGTCCTGGCGCAGAAACATTCAGCAGATAAATACCCGGCGCAAGCGGTCTCTCATCTGGCGAGATGTTCAGGTTGACTCTCCGGCTCTGGTCGGGGGCAAGGTCAAAGGTGCGGGTGAAAGAACGACCACGCAGATTCGGCGGAATTTCATTCAGGATCATGGAAGTGAGGAATTCTTCCACCTCCATCCCGGATAAAGTGAACCTTACCGAAGACAATCCGGTCACCCGTGCCGGGGTGACGGGGTTGCCCGCTGGCAGGAAGACGATTTGAGAAAAGTCCGAAGGGGCTTCCAGAATCAGCGAAGGGGGAATGCGCTCGGTCTCCATTTTCAGGGCAAGCGAGTTGCCCAGAACCTGCCCGTAGCGGTCGCGCAGGTTGCCATCCACAGAGATGGTGTACGTGGTAGATGGCGCAAACACGCCGTTGTAGCCAATGGAATAAGCGCCTTCATAGTACACGGTCAGCGAGGGAACCGGGGGATCGAAGCGGATCAGGCGCTTCAGGTCCTGGGAGCGGTCCAGCGGCGAGGTAAAGATCAATGAACCGTAGCCGTAGCCCCAGGTCACATTCATGGGCATTCCCGGCGCGGGTGTGGTGGTGGAGAGGGCAAAATCCTGCAGGGTGAGGAGGGAAAGCGTGTACGGGCGTCCCAGCGGTTGTCCGCCCCGTGAGCGGGTTTCGGAAGCCAGTGCTAGAGTGTAAACGGTATTGCGCGCCAGCAGTCTTGCCGGTTGAAAGGTGAAGGTGGTCTTTTCCTCATCCCAATCCACTCTTCCCTCGACAGGGGCTCCGCCGGGAGTGAGCAGGCGCAGGTTTTCAGCCACGCTGGCGGTATCCATGGGCTGATTGAACTTCAGGGTAATTTTCCCATCCAGTTCCAGTTGTTCTGTGTTGCCGTTTTGATCGTATTCGAGGGAGATGACCGCAGGCAATGCGGTGGTAAACCGCCATTCGGCGGGTTGCAGGGCGCTTAAATCCAGCGGAAGCCCTTCCACGCTCTGCAGGTCAGGATTGATCTGAACATTGTACTCCCTGCCGCCTTCGAGCGCCGGTTCGGGGTAAAAGATGTAGGTACTGGTATTGAGCCATTCGCCGCGCCCGTCCGCCACAGGGGAGAGCGTGAAAGCAGGGGGCAGGCTTTGCAGGTCCGCGCCCAGTGACACAACAGGACGGTTGAAGGTCACCATGACAGCCGAATCGGGGCGTATGTCCACAGAACCCGGCGCAGGGATGCGCTCTGCCACGTGGAGCGCGGTAGCGACGCGGAATCGCAGAGTGATGGCTTCCTGCAGGGCTTTGCCGTTTGCGGCGCGCGCGCTTGTCTCGAGGGTAATCTCGATATCGGCGCCCGGCGTCCATGGCTGATCGGGAATGAAGCGCACAGTGGCGTCATCCAGCCACTCAAAGCGCCCTGCCAGCGGCGGACTGCCGCGGAAAGCCCCTTCCACACTGAGGCGCTCCACAGGCTGGTTAAAGTAAAAGGTCAAACTGGAGGTGGGAGCAATCTCACTGCCGATGAAGGGATCGGTTTCAACAATGGCGGGAGGTAAATCTTCCTGAAAGCGGGGTTTGTCGCTTTGAGCGGGGGCGGGGGGCTGGGTTGGGAGGACTGAGGTGGAAGCAGGTTGTGTCCGTCCGGGTAACCAGGCAGGCAGGGAACATGCCATGCTGATCAGCAGAATGACCGACGCCAGCACAAATACTGGCGATTTTGGGCGAAGGCATGAAGAAATCATCTCGTTCCTTTCGTATCCATCCTGTCATGGGAAAGAATGATAAACCCAGCAGGTTAGCGAATCTTTACTTTGATTATACAGATTTAATGACGCTTCAGGTAAAACCAGAGTTCCCGAAATGATAACGCATCTCAAACCGGGGTATAATCGGGCGCATGAACTGGAAAGCCTTTATTTTTGACATGGATGGAACCCTGCTGGACAACATGGCGTTCCACATTGAGATCTGGCGGGAGTTTTTACACTCGTTAGGGGTACAACTGGATGAGCAGCAATTCTTACAGCGCGCGGTGGGCAGGGTCAACAGCGATATCTTGCGGGATTTTGTGCGCCCCGATTTGAGCGATGCGGAGATTCGCACCCTGGCAAAGCAAAAAGAAGCCCTGTATCGTTCGCGCTACCGCCCGCTGATGAAGGAAGTCCCCGGGTTGACTCGCCTGCTTGCCCTGGCAAAGCAGAAAGGCGTCAGGGTTGCTCTAGCCACCAGCGCGGGTGTGGAGAATGCTCACTTTGTTCTGGAAGGATTGCAGATCCAGCGCTACTTTGATGTGCTGGTCACCGGTGATCAGGTAAAACAGGGCAAACCACACCCGGAAATTTTTCTCAAAGCCGCCGAACGGTTAGACGTTCAGTCCTCCAAATGTCTGGTATTTGAAGATTCGCCGCTGGGGTTGGAGGCTGCTCACCGCGCCGGGATGGCGGGCATTGCCCTATCCACCACCTACCCGCCGGAGCAGTTGATCTCCCTGCCGGGCGTCCTTGCGGTGGTACCGGACTACACGGCTTTGCTGTCGTACAACGGTCATCTGGGGGAGTTTTTTCACTCTTTCCAAAACTGAAAAGACCTTTCAGAATAAGATTAGGGTAAAATAAGAATATCCAACCGCGAATGTCAGATTATTCGGGGTTGGGGTTTATTCCGGGGGGAGGAACATGGGGGGAGAACTCAAATTATGTTTTAAAACCATTCGAAGGCTGGGATTTGCCTTCCTGTCTGTGTTTCTGGCGGGCTGTCAGTTCGCGCCTTCTATGGTTTCTTCATCCTCTGTCCAGCGCGAACTGGTTTTTTTAAACTGGGAAAATGATGTTCCCGCCGCTGTCCTGGATCAGTTTGAACAGGAACAGGGGGTAAAGGTCGTTTACCGCACGTATGATGCTTTAGAAGAAGCAGTGCAGATCATTCGTTCCGGCGAGCGGGTGGATGTGGCGAATCTGGATGTGCGCTATATCTCTGCTCTCAAAGAAGCAGGATGGTTGCTCCCGCTCCGGCAGGATCGCCTGCCCAACTACAAATACATTTCCCCCGACTTTCGTTTTCTGACGTTTGACCCGGAAAATCATTACTCCATTCCCTATAACTGGGGCATCATCGGTTTGCTGGCGCGCACCGATTTGCTTTCCCGTCCCGCCACCCGCTGGAGTGACCTGTGGGATGAGACGCTTTCTCCTCAGGTGGCGCTCTACCGCGGCGATACGCGGGAACTGGTGGGCATTGCCCTGAAGTCTCTGGGATATTCGGTCAATACTGAAGACCCGGCAGAACTGGAACAGGCTTTTCAGCATCTGGCAGAACTGAAACGCCGGGCGGTCTTTGTGGAAGACCTGGGGTTGACCACTCCGCTGGATCTGGTGCTGGAGGGGGAAACCCCGCTTGCCATGGCGTTTGCCTATGACTGGGTTGAGGCAGGTGAGCAAACTCCGGACGTCTCCATGGTCATTCCTGAAGAAGGCACAATGCTGTGGTACGAGAGTTTTGTCATTCCGCAATCCTGCGCCGAACGGGATGCGGCAGAACTCTTTCTGAACTTTCTCATGCGTCCGGATATTGCCGCGGAGATTGCAAATTTCAATCATTATGCCACCCCAAACATGGAAGCCTGGAAAGACATCTCCCCGGAGATTCGCCAGAATCCGCTGATTTTTCCGGATAATGCCATTCTGGAACAGGCGGAAATGATTCTGCCGCTTTCCCCTCAGGGAGAAAAACGCTATCTGGAACTCTGGCACCGTTACATGGACATCCCGTGAGGTGTTACCGATGCGCTTAAGAGTATTGCCGCCTCTTTTTTATCGCTCGCTCCGTATGCGGATGATGGCATGGCTGGGGACGCTTTTGCTGGTCGTGTTTATCAGTATGGCATTTTTGGTATTTATTTTCCTGCGCGTTCGTCAGGAGAGTCTGTGGAATGCCTATTTGCAGGATCTCAATCATGAAACGGTTTCCAATGTTGAGTCCTTTCTCTCGGTTTATGAACGGGTCTTGAGAAGCCTTTCGGTTTTAAACCCTGAAGATGAGCGGACCGCCTCATTTACCCGGCAAATTTTGAGGGATTACGTAGCCTTTAAAGAAATTGTGTGGGTGGATGATTCCGGCAAGGTGGTGCTTCATCAATCCTCGGGTGAAGCCGTCATGGGAAACCTCTTTACCGTGCGCCAGTCGGTCTGGTTTCAGGCGGCATTGCGTGGGGAGCGTTACCTCAGCAGTGCCCAGCCATCTCATGATGGAGATTTCCTGCTGCTGATGGCGATTCCTGCGGAAAACGGCGGAGTGATTGCCGGGTTGATTCGTGTGGATGTATTTCTCAACCGGGTTCTCACTCGATCAAAAGATTATCCCATTCTCACCTGGATCATCAAAGAGAATGGCGAAGTCCTGGCGCATCCCAATCGGGCATGGATCCGTTCTTCGGTTCAGGAACTGCCTCTCTGGGAGGCGGTAAAACGGAACGGTAACCCGGCATGGTCAGGCAGAATCACCAGTCTGGAAGGCGGTGAAGTGCTGGCAGTTACCGCGCCGATGCAGGAGCCTGCCTGGGTGGTGGTTTCGGAAGTGCCTTTCCAGCAGGTCAGAAAAGCATCTCTTCAGGCGATTGGCGTGCTGGGCGCCGGTGTACTGGTTTTGTTCTTTGGACTGACTTACTGGAGCCGGTGGTATTTACGACTGCTGGTATTTACCCCTCTGGAGCAACTCCGTCAGGCGATTGAGCGGTGGAAGCAGGGCGAACGGCGCATTCATCTTTCCATTGACAGGGAAGATGAACTGGGAGCCCTGGCGAATGCCTTCAATGGCATGTTTGAGCAAATTAAGACCCGCGAAACCCAACTGGAAGAGCGGAATCAGGCGCTGGAACTGGAAACCGCCCGCCGCAAACATGCCATGCTGGAACTTCAGCGCATGGCAGAACAACTGGAAGAGCGGGTACGGGTACGGACCACTGAACTGGAACAGGAGATTGCCGAGCGCCGTCAAACCGAGCAGGAACTGCGCCTGAACCTGGAGCGCCTGTCTCTGCTGAACCGTTTGTTGCAAATTCATGACCCTGAGACGTCGCTGGAGCAACTGTGCCGCGAACTGGGGCAGTCTTTGAAGGCTTCACTGGTGATGTTGTTAATGCGGGAACATGCCAGCGCACGTATGGAGGTCAGGGCAGTATATTCCATGCGGGAGATGTCTTTCCCCGAGCGCCTTGACCCGCAATCAGATGTTTTCATGAAGATGTTTTATGGAAATTCCGATCGCATTGTTCCGGTCACTCTGTCTCAACTGGATACCCAGCCGCCTTTTGTAGCCGGTCTGATGAACGAAAACATCGAACATCTCTTACTGCTTCATCAAATTCCCTCCCGTTCGTCTGGCTCGCTTCTGATCGTGGGGCGAGGAGATCAGCCGTTTACCCCTATTGAAGTGCAAACGTTAGAGATTGTCTCCGGTGGTATTCAACAAATGGTTGAACTGGCTTTGCTGTATGCTTCGTTGAACGATGAACTTTCCGAGCGCCGTCGGATTGAGAATATCCTGGTTTATCAGAACACCCGCGACTCGCTGACAGGATTGTATAACCGCAGAATGTTTGAAGAGCGCATCAGTTACCGCGCGCCGCATCATACGCCGGTTTGCATCATTGCGCTGGATCTGGATCATCTGAAACGGGTCAACGATACCTTTGGGCATCTCAAAGGGGATGAGTACATCCGTCTGGTGGCGCAAGCCATTCAAGCCAGCATACGCTCTGAGGATATGGCGGCACGCGTGGGGGGCGATGAATTTGTGGTGATTCTGAACGATGCGGATGAACGCGCCGGCGAAGCCGTGGTGGAACGCATTCAAGAGACGCTCCAATCCATGCTCGATCCGGATAATCCCATTGCTGATTGGGTGCGTGTCTCGATGGGGTTAGCCATCTCTCAACCCGGAGAGCCACTGCTGGAAACCTTCCGGCGAGCCGATTCTGCCATGTATACCCAGAAACAACATCATCGGATAGAAGACAGCGCTGATGTTTTCTAAGCCCTCAGGGTAGCAATCCCAGAACACAGGCAGGAGAGCCGCTCCCGCCCACCAGCGCTAACCGTCCAATCAACACCCATGCTCCGGTGGGAGGCAGTTCATGCAGGTTGGTCAGATTTTCCAGCGCCAGCCCGTTCTGTTCGGCAATACACCGGTTCACACTGAAAGTGATATCCCGGGCGGGCTCTACGCCGGGGGTATCGCAACCCAGCCCGGCAACCTTTCGTCGGGTCATGAGGAACCGGGCGCATTCTGTGTCAAACCCCGGGAAGTGGGGAATGCGGTTTTCATCCCATCCAAAATACCGTTGGGGGGTGTCCCAGAATCTTGACCAGCCTGTATGCAGAAGCACCAGCGTGCCTGTCGGAATGGTGCCATGCTGATGTTCCCATGCCATGAGATCCTCAAGTGAGAGGGCAAAATCCCCGTTTTCGCTGGCAGGGTGGACGGCATGGATGACCACGACCGGCAAGAGGAGTTGATGGGCAGGAATTTCATCCACACTGCGCCCGCCGGGGACGAAACTGGCAGGTGCGTTGAGGTGGGTGGCGCTGTGCTCACCCATCGAGAAGGCGCGCAGGAAATACCCCGCGGTTTCAATGTCTGTGTGGGGGATAAACTCAACCGGGGGATCGCCCTGCCATTGGGGAATGGCGGGGTGAATGGGGTGAGACAGTTCGATCATTCGGGAGATCTTCAGCAGGGTCATGCCATTTCCTTCAAAAACATACCTGGCAGTCTGGAACGCCAGACTGCCAGGTATTATAACCGGAGTTTCCCCTCTTCCTACCGGTCAGGGTTTGGGCTTCTTCCCGGGCGGCGTGATTTTGGGCTTGGGGGTTTTCTCAGGTTTCCCTCTGACTTCGGGGGTGGCGGTGACTTCTACGGCTTTCTTGATGTTGCCCCAGCCCATACCGCTTTCGCGCATGGCAAAGATATCGGTTACAGGCATTCCGCTCTGCACGGACATTTCGTATGCCAGATCAATTTCTCCAAATCCATATCCCCTGCAGAACCACCCCATGATCTCTTCATAAGGCACGCCGTAACGTTCGGCAAGGCGCAGTCCTTCAGGATGCTGTTTGTCTCCGGCATCGCATCCGGCGCGGGTTCCCTGGGTCGGTTCAACGGTTGGGGTTGCTTCCAACGTAGGGGTGATTTCCGGTGTCAGGGTCAGTTCGGGGGTTTCCGAAGGCTCGGTGGTGGGTGTGGGTTGTTCTTCTTCTTCCACCTGTTCAATTTCTTTTGCCAGCCATGTGCCGTCTTCCAAGATGATGAAAGCCACATGGACAACATCTCCCACCTGCGGTGTGCCTTCAATCTCGGTCTCGGCATTGATGTACACCGGAATGCCGCTGATCACCCATTGATCTGCCGCCATGCTTTCCACCACGCCGGTAAAGCGCAATTTCTCTTTATCATTGACGGCGTAATCAAAGCGGTCAGCAACCCGGGTGCCGTCGGGGAGAATGCGCCCCCAGACCCGTACCCAATCGCCAACCTGATAGGAGAGCGTCGCCGCAAGGTCGGGAGGAACGAGGATGTTCAGTCCGGCGATCGTCCACACATCCCCGGAAATGGTGCTGATTTGCCCCTGGATGAAGAAGTCTACTGCCGGGTCGTCCACTTCTCCGCTATCATCCACCACCGTTACCTGTCCAGCGGTCAATTTCACATCTTCTCTGGGGCTGACCACCTGAACCACACCGCGTTCCACTGCAATCCGGCTGAACATCTGGTCGTTAACCAGCACCGAGAAGATGGTACCGTGAACAACGGCTTTCCCTGAAGGGGTGTTGACCTCAAAGAAGGCGGACGAATTGCGGAAAGGCACAACCGAATGGCGGGTTTCTCCACTGGTTTGTTCCAGGCGCAACTGCAAGACCTTACCCCCCTGGGTGTTTAACGTGGCAAGTTCAAGGGTGGTATCCGCATTCAGGGTGGTGCGTGAACCCTCCGGGTAAAGCAGAACCGCGCTTGAATCGGCTCGGGTGCGAATGTGTTCCCCTTCCTGTACCCGTTCCCCTTCGCTCACGGGTTGCCATTCCCCATTGCGGAGGACTTCCACCACGCCCTGCACCTCCAGAAGGGTGGCGGTGTGAACGCTGGTGGGACGTATCAGCATCACACTGGCAAACGCTATCAGCAGTACTGCCACAACGATTGCCACAGCAGGCTGAATGCGGAAGTTAAGGAACTGCCATTCCCATCGGCGCAGCGGGCGCAGGACGCGCTCGCGCTGTTCTCTAGAACGATGGGGAGACATGCCGGGATGGGGAAAGCGCTTCAGCGTGCTGGCGGTCTGGAGCAGGGGCGCCAGGTTCGCGTGTTGCGGTGGCAGAGAGGAGAGGATCTCCTCCAGCGGGGCGCCTTCTTCCATCCGTTGTAAATACTCCTGGAGTGCGGTATCCTGTTCAGACATTTGGAACCTCCAACAATTTCAGTTCTTCACGAAGAGCCATCAAGCCTCGCCGTTGAAGCCCTTTGATGGCGTCCTCACTGCGGTGCAGAATGCGCGCTACTTCTGCCAGCGGAAGCCCGTTCAAAAAACGCAGAACGAGCACGTCGCGCTGATCCTCAGGAAGACGCTGTAAGGCAAGGTACAGATCACGGATTTGATGATGAGACTGTACTGCCTCTTCAGGGCTTTGTGCCGATGCCTGGTGTTGCTCCGAAAGGTTTTCCTGCGGGTGAGATTTTCCCCGACGGTAATGGTCAATGGCAAGGTTGCGGGCAATCTGGTAAAGCCATGCCCGGAAGGGCACGCCATTCGAGCGATAGTGAGGGAGAGCCTCCACCATTTTCAGGAAAACATCCCCTGTCAGATCTGCGGCAGAATCCGCATCCCCCGTCCGGTACGCCAGAAAACGGTAGATTTCGTCGTGGTACAGTTCATATAACCGCGCCGTAGCCTCCCGGTTTCCGCGTTGGGCTCTCAGGATGAGAAGAGGAATGGTTGATGTCTCTGACATGATTTTTTCTGCAAAAGAAATGGCAGGGTTCTCTTATTAATGGAAACGAAAACCCTGCCAAAAAGAGTCGCCAAAACCCTTACAAATTTGAAAGGTTTTAATCTTCCAACTTGCGGTAGTTCACCCCTAAACGCTCCAGGCGGCTTACATGGGTGCGCAGTCGTTCCATGAACTGCTCAAAGTTTTTTTGTTCGGGGCGGCTCCAGACGACTTCGCTCAGCGCGCACAGCCGTGGAAAAGCCATGTATTCCACATGCTCCGGGGTGGGCATGTATTCCGTCCATAACTGCGCCTGCGCTCCCAGAATGAGATGGGCTTTATCGGGGGGGATTTCCGCCGGGATGGGTTCATACGCGTACACTTTCTCCAGCGGGATGAAGCCACCGATGGCAAGCGGCTCCCGCTCGGGCTGTCCCTGATAGTAATCCAGATAGGTGCAGGTATTGGGCGCCATGACCACCTCATGTCCTGCCTGTGCCGCGGCAATCCCGCCGGCTTCTCCGCGCCAGGACATCACCGCCGCGCCGGGCGCCAGTCCGCCCTCGAGAATCTCGTCCCAGCCGATCAGATGCCTGCCGCGGGCAAACAGGAAGGCGTCCATCCGGCGCACGAAGTACGATTGCAGTTCTTCCTCACTGGAGATACCCAGTTCGCGCATCCTCTGTTGAACGCGCGGGCTTTCTCGCCACTGCTGTTTGGGCACTTCATCTCCTCCAATGTGAATGAAGGGAGAAGGGAAGAGGTCCATGACTTCATCCAGCACATTTTGCAGGAAGCGGAAGGTGCTCTCTTCCACGTTAAAAATATCTTCAAAAATTCCCCAGCGGGTGGCTACCTCAACCGGACGACCGGTATTTCCCAGTTCGGGGTAGGCGGCGATGGCGGCGGTGCTGTGCCCGGGCATTTCGATTTCCGGGACGATGTTGACAAAGCGCTGGTGGGCGTATTCCACCACCTCGCGAATCTCTTCCTGGGTGTAAAAACCTCCGTGGGGAATGCCGTCAAAGCGGTCTTCAGCGGGGTCTGTCCAGCTGGGGCGCCCGATGATGGTCTCTTTCCGCCTGGAGCCCACTTCGGTCAGGCGGGGGTAGCGTTTGATTTCGATGCGCCAGCCCTGGTCATCGGTGAGATGCCAGTGGAAGGTGTTCAGTTTGTGCAGTGCCAGCAGGTCAATGAACTTCATCACAAAAGATTTGGGCATGAAGTGGCGGGAGACATCCAGCATGGCGCCCCGCCAGCGGAAACGCGGGTAATCTTCAATTTCCACGCAGGGCAGACGAAAATCTTCCTGAGAAGCCAGAACCATTTGCCGCAAACTCTGAAGTCCGTAAAACAGCCCCGCGGCTTCCCGCGCGCGGATGCGAATCTCCTCCGGGGTAATGCTGAGATGGTATCCTTCACTGCCGGGCAGATTGAGGTCGGGAATGAGTTCAAAAATCACTTTGCCCTGGGCGCCTTCTTCTCCCAGCGGCAAATCCAGCCCGGCCTGTTCCAGTTGCAAATGCGCCAGTGCGGTTACTTCTTCCGCGCCTGTCCCGGCTACCAGGGCGGTCTCGGCGGTAAACTGGAATGTGTCGGGTTGCAGGGTCATTGAGATGGGTTGGGGAACGATATGAAGAACCTTCATGAGAACCTCCCGAGGGTTGAATCGGTTTTGCACCGTTCAAGGATGCTTTCCATTGTGCCTGCCTGCTGTTCCATTTCCTGAAGCAGACGAATCTGAGTGCGCGTCCGATGCAGGTTGTGTTCGGAGTACATCACCCGATAATACACATCTCCCTGCAGGTAGTCGGTCAGGAAACGCAGGGCTTGCTCGTAGGTAATCAAGCGGGGAGCAAATGCCAGCAGTTCCCATTCCAGGGGGGTGAGTGTCTGACGGAGGGCGCTCAGAAAGCCGCGCGCTAACTGGATGAAGCGGGGAATGTCGAAATGTACCCGCGAGAGATGGATTTCATCCTCCAGTGCGGTGCTTGCCGCAGAGCGGATCAGGTCGCCAAAGTCGAATAGAAGCGACCCGGGCATGACGGTGTCGAGGTCAATCACACACAGAGCCTCGCCGCTGGTACGGTCCAGAAGCACATTGTTGATTTTGGTGTCGTTATGGGTAATGCGGGTGGGAAGGCGTCCCTGAGCCAGTGCGTCGGTGATAATATCGGCATCGGCTTCGCGGCGCTGTAAAAACTCAATTTCCTGACGGACCTGTAAAGCCCGGTTGCAGGCATCCTGTTCAACGGCATGGAAAAAGTCGTTCACCCGTTTGCGGGTGTGATGAAATTGAGGAATGGTTTCATGTAAACGGGTTCCTTCCAGCGAAGCCAGCCGGTACTGGAAATCCCCAAAGGCTCGTGCCACTTCAAAGAGGATTTTGAAGTCCTGGGTGGTTTCGTAAGTGCGTGCGCCGGTGATTCTCCGGGCGGCTCTCCAGATTCCGCCTTCCGGATCGTGCACCAGATAATCTCCCCGGGGTGTGGCAAAGAAATGCAATACTCGCCTTTCAGGGTTTTGCCCTTCGGCAAGGTAACTCTGCTGCAGATGATGGGTGACCTGTAAAATGTTTTCCATCACCTGTTCAGGGTGTGGAAAAACATGCCGGTTGATGCGCTGGAGCACCACTTCCTGCGTGCCCCGCGGGGTTTGTATCTGCGCGGCAACAGTCCGGTGAATATGACCGTTCTCAATGGGCTCAATGGCAAGGCATTCCTGGCGGGGGAAGAATTGCTCCAAAACAAACAGGAGGATGGACGGCTCTGGCATTTTGCTCATGGTTTTCCCATTCTTTTGCCCGGGGTTTCATGGGACATCATTCCTCGACCGAGGCCGGGCGAGGAGTCTTTTTCAGACATTCGAGGCCTTTCAATGGTGAACCCAAACCCGCTCAGCAGGGACGAGGCAACAGCGCTTCTCAGTGCTCCTGAAAGGCTTCTTTTTATTATACAATTACCCCTGAGAAAGCATGGGGGCGATTTTCAGGATAGAATTTCGAGACTGGCAATCGAGGCAATCACGCGTTTGAACCCCACGCTGTCGAAGAAGATATCCACGGTCTCATCGTCGTCCTGAATGCGGCTATCCACGACCAGACCTTCTCCCCAGGATGGATGTCTGACCCGCATGCCCGGCCGGAAACGCGGCTGTAAAATGGGCGCATGAGAGGGTTTTACTTTTTCCGGACGGCTCCCCCATGTCCCGTTATAGGAATGATCCCAGCCGCGGTGTGAGTCGGATTGCCAGGATTTGCCCATGCGGCGCCCGCGCCCGTCCTGCTGAATCAGGTCAGCGGGAATGTCTTTCAGGAAGCGCGAGGGGATGGAATCCTGGAAAGAGCCATAGGTGCTGCGCTGGGCGGCGCGTACCAGATACACCCGTTTCTCTGCCCGCGTCAGTCCCACATAGAAAAGGCGGCGCTCCTCTGCCATGGCTTCGGGATCGTCCAGAGAGCGGTTGTGAGGAATCAAGCCGTCGTCCAGCCCGGTGATGAAGACGATGGGGAATTCCAGCCCTTTGGCGGCGTGCAGGGTCAACAGCGTGGGGGCTTCTACGTTTTCGGGCAGGGTATCCTGATCGGAAACCAGCGCCAGATTTTCCAGAAAAGCCGTCAGCCCCTTTTCTTCATATTCGTAGGCAATGCGCAGCAATTCCTGCACGTTTTCCCAGCGGCTGTGCCCTTCTTCGGTGTTGTCGTCAATGTATTCCCGGTACGAGAGGTCATTCAGGATGCGCTGGAAAAGCGAAGGCAGGGAGATTTCATCCTTGAGGCGGTGCCATTCTCCCAGCAAGGCGCCAAAATCTGCCAGCAAACTGGCGTTGCGTCCCAGCGCCTGCCAGTGAGGGGAGTCTTTGCCTAACTGTCCCAGTTCCATCAAAATCAGCCCTGCACTGCGACCGGCGCGTTGGGCTTCCAGTTGCAGGGCAAGTTGCGATTTTTCGCCAATGCCGCGGGGCGGTACGTTGATGACCCGTCCAAGGCTGGCTTCATCGGCGGGATTTTGCACCAGCCGCAGGTAGGCAATCATGTCCTTGACTTCGCGCCGTCCATAGAAACGCATGGCGCCCACCAGGCGGTAAGGCATGCCTGCCCGCAGAAAGGCTTCTTCCAGAAGGCGGGACTGGGCATTGGTACGGTACATGATGGCAAAATCCCCGGGGCGGGCTTTTCCGCCTGCCACCAGTTGCTGGATGGTATCTACCACAAAAGCGGCTTCGCCGTAATCATCCACGGCTTCGTACAGGACCAGTTTTTCCCCTTCACCATGTTCAGGGGTAGATTTGAGCCGTTTGGGAGTGCGGTTTCGGTTGCGGTTAATCACCGCCTGGGCGGCATCCAGCACCCGCTGGGTGGAGCGGTAGTTTTGCTCCAGCAGAACCTTTTGACGGTCGGGGAAGTCTTCTTCAAAACGCAGGACGTTGCGGTAATCTGCCCCGCGCCAGCGGTAGATGGACTGATCTTCATCGCCCACCACGAACAGGTTGCGATGGGATGAGGCAAGCAGTTTCACCAGTTCATACTGCGCCAGGTTGGTATCCTGAAACTCATCCACCAGAATATGCTCGAAACGGCGGGCATATTGCTCCCGCACGGCGGGAAAATCGTTCAGCAGTTTCCATGCGTATAGCAGAAGGTCATCAAAATCCACCGCATTGCTGGAGATGAGCAGTTCCTGGTAGCGTTTGTACACCCGCGCTACCACTTCATCGCGGTAGGTGCCAACGGGATAGTCTTCGGGCAAAATCAGGTTGTTTTTGGCGTTGGAAATAGCGGCGTGGACACTGGTAGGACGGTACAGTTTTTCATCCAGGTTGAGTTCCCGCAGGGCACGTTTGATCAGCGCCTGCTGGTCATCTTCGTCGAAGATGACAAAACTGGCATCCAGCGGCAGGTATTGCTGTTCCCGGCGCAGGATGCGGGCGCAAATGGCGTGGAAGGTGCCCAGCCACATGCCCTGGAGGGTGTGTCCGAGCAGTTTTTCTACGCGGGTTTGCATCTCCCGCGCCGCTTTGTTGGTAAAGGTCACTGCCAGAATGTGATGGGGGGCAACGCCTAACTGGCTGAGCAGGTAGCCAATCCGGTAGGTGAGCACCCGCGTCTTGCCTGAACCCGGGCCAGCCAGCACCAGCACCGGTCCGGATGGCGCCGTGACGGCGGCGCGTTGTTGGGGGTTGAGATGTTCCAGTGAGTCCACGCGCTCGATTGTACTATAAAAAAGCGGCAAACTCCGGCATTTTAAGCCGGGACTTGCCGCCGGTTGGACGGATGCCCGTTTTACTTTTGAGACATGCTCTTGATGATTTCGCGTTGCCGGTAGATGATGTTTTTCACCACATCGCCAATCGAGATCATCCCCTCCAGTTTATCGCCATCCATGACGGGTAGATGCCGGACGCGCTTGTTGGTCATGAGTTCCATGGCTTCTTCTACGGTTTGATCGGGATGTATGGTATACAGGCTGGTGCTCATGATTTCGCGCACCAGCGTTTCTTTGGATGATTTCCCGTGCAGAATGATTTTTCGGGCGTAGTCCCGCTCGGAGATGATGCCCACCACTTTGTCGTCTTCCATGACCAGCAGGGCGCCTACGTCTTTATCTGCCATCATGCGCAAGGCGTCAAACACAGTGGCGTTGGGTCCAATGGACCATACGTCTGTGCCTTTCACCTCCAGAATGTGTCGAACGGTTTGAATCATATGGTTTCTCCCTTCTTGTGCATGCATGGAATTTGAAGGTGGGTGAACGCGCTTACGCCCACAGGGGGGCGGCTTCATATCGAGACATCAGTTCTCTCATTTCATCATCCGATGGGGCGGGCTTGGGGTTGGCGGCGGCTTCCAGCATCAATGGGAGCACGTGGATATCGCCCACTGTGTTAATGAAAATCCCGGGAATTGCCAGCGCCCAGTGAACCGCCATTTGAACGGCTTGTGGTTCATCGAATGGCTGGTACCAGGTGGCATGCGTGTGTGGTCCATCTCCATAAGGACGGCGCTGTAAAGTCTTGATGCACTGCACCGCCACATTCTTCTCGCGGCACAGGGTAAGCACCCTGTGGAAGTTTTCGGCATATTCGGGGTTCTGCAGTAGCATGAAATTGCAGGGGAGCAGTATCGAGTCAAAGTCGAAACATTCCAGCGCACGCAGATGAATGACCGGCGCGTGTAACGTATGACTGGTGATGCCGATAAACTTCACCAGACCTTCTTCACGGGCTTCCAGTGCGGCTTCCAGTGCGCCGCCGGGACCCAGGGCTTGTTCCAGTTCCCCGTCTTCGATGACCGCATGCAATTGAATCAGATCCACGTGGTCGGTGCGCAGGCGCTCCAGCGAACGATAAATTTCCTCGCGGGCTTTCTCGCGGGTGCGTTCGCCGGTTTTGGTTGCCAGGAAAAATTGGTCACGGTATTTTTCTATCCACGGGCCCAGACGGATCTCTGAATCGCCATAGGATGCCGCAGTATCAATGTGGTTGACACCGTACTGCATCAGAATTTCCATCGTGCGGTCAGCCTCTTCCTGTGTCACATTCCAGAAAGCCGCCGCGCCAAACAGGGTACGCGTGCTGAGGTGCCCGGTGCGTCCAAAGGGAAGTTTTTCAATCATGGCAACCCTCCTTATTTTTGGTTGTATTTATAGTATACGTCAAAGATTGGGTGAGTGAATATCCTCAGAAGGGATGATGTCTGGACCGATTTTTTTTCCAGAGAATTCCTCCATCCTCTTTCTTACGGATTGTGATACCCTATTAAGTATGGACGAGAAAAAGCACATGACCAATGCAGAACTGGCGGATGTTTTTGAACGCATCGCCAATTTGATGAAAATTCAAGACGAAATGGTCTTTAAAATCCGCGCTTATGAGCGAGCCGCTGAGAGTTTGCGCTCTCTGGGCGAGGAAGCCAGCCTGCTGGCGCAACGGGGAGAACTCACTCAGGTTCCCGGAATTGGCAAAGCCATTGCCGAGAAAATCGAAGAACTGCTCACCACGGGGAAACTGGGCTTTCTGGAGCGTCTGGAACAGGAAGTCCCGCCCACCTTGCTGGACCTGCTGCGTATTCCCGGCGTTGGACCGCGCAAAGCGGCGCTGTTCTGGAAGACCCTGCACATCACTACCCTGGCAGAACTGGAAAAAGCCGCTCGAGAGGGACGATTGCGTTCTCTGCCTGGCATGGGAGAAAAATCGGAAAAAGCCATTCTGGATGGCATTGCCGCACTGGCTCAGCGCAGTCAGCGCATGACGCTGGCGCGCGCCTGGACGCTGGCAAATCGCTGGCTGGAGTGGCTTCGGGCTCAGCCCGGTGTGGAACGGGCTGAACCGGCGGGCAGTCTCCGCCGCTGGAAGGAAACGGTGGGTGACCTTGATCTGGTGGTGGCAACGCGCGACTCTGCACCGCTGATGGAGGCTTTTGTGCATCATCCTGATGTGAAACGGGTGCTGGGGCAGGGGGAAAACAAGTCCAGTGTGGAATTGCAGGATGGTGCCCGCATTCAAATCTGGGCACAGCCGCCCGAATCCTTCGGGGCGTTGTGGATGTACGCTACCGGCTCGAAAGACCACAACGTGCGCATGCGTGAACTGGCGCAGCGACAGGGATGGTCGCTCTCCGAGCGCGGTTTGGCGGATGAGCAAGGCAATCTGCGCCGGATTGCCAGCGAAGAAGAAGGCTATGCGGCGCTTGGACTGGCATGGATTCCCCCTGAACTGCGCGAAGACCGCGGTGAGGTGGAGGCTGCCCGCGAAGGACGTCTGCCCCATCTGGTCGAAGTGCGGGATATCCATATGGAATTGCACACCCATTCCACCTGGTCGGATGGCGCGGTCAGTATCGAAGAGATGGTGCGCGCCGCTGTTTCCCGTGGATATGAAGTGATCGCTATCACCGACCATTCCAGTTATATGGGGATTGTGCGTGGGATGAAACCGGAAGATGTCCTGCGCCAGCGAGAAGAAGTGGAAGCGGTGCGCCAGCGATGGGGGAAACAGATTCTTATTTTGCACGGCGCCGAGGTGGACATCCGCGCGGATGGCACGCTGGATTATCCCGACGAAGTGCTGGCACAACTGGATCTCGTTATCGCTTCACTGCATGCCAGTCTGCGCCAACCCCGCGAGCAGATTACCGCGCGGGTCCTGAATGCCCTGAGCAATCCCCATGTGGACATTCTGGCACACCCCACCGGCAGGCTCTTACCCGACCGCGCCGGGGCTGATCTGGACTGGGGGCAGGTTTATCCCGCCCTGCAGGCTTCCGGAGCGGCATTGGAGATTAACGCCAGTCCGTACCGCCTGGATGCCGACGATGTGCATGTGCGTCATGCGGCTTCACTGGGCATTCCCGTTGTCATCAATACCGATGCCCATGCTCCGGTGGGGATGGAAGAAATGGTTTTTGGCGTTTCGGTGGCGCGCCGGGCATGGTTGACCGCACCACAGGTCATCAACACCTGGACGCGGGAAATGCTCCTGGAATGGCTGAGAAAGCGCGGCTCTGCATGAACCGGGTTACCACATGCCATCGCGTTCAAAGCGAGGCAGCCGCTCGCCCGCAAAGCGCAGTTCGACTTTCCCTCTTCCCCGCACGCAGGTGCCTTGCGGGGTGAAAATCAGGGCTGTAAAGCCCTCAATGCCCAAAAAGAGCCACTGACGGAGCAGGATGGCGGCGCTCTCCAGCATGAGGCGGGGAATCTCATCGTAGTGGGGGATGATGCAGGCATTTTGCACGTACCCGAATCCCTGAAAGGTTCCTGTGCCAGCGGGTGATGCAAGGACGCGCTCTCCAAAGATCATCGCGCCGGCACTGCAGCCTGCCACCACTCCTCCTTTTTGCAGGACGCCCTGAATGGCGTCCCATGCAGGAGTGTTTGCCAGCGTTTGATATAAATACGCCGGTTTACCCCCGGAAAGATAGACAAAATTTGCCTGCTGGAGTTGCTCGACAAAGGGCGAATGAAACGCGTCTTTTCGATCTGTGAGGGGCAATGCCTGAACCTGTTCCACTCCCAGACGCCGGAAGTGTGCCATGCCCTGATCCATCCAGAACTGCACGCGTTTTTGTCCCTCAGTGCCTGCGGCGGTTGGCAGGCAAATCACTCTGGCGGGTTCATTCAGCAGAGAAAGCAGATACCTGTCCACGGCTTCCATCTCGGGCTGGTATTCGCCTGCTCCTACCAGCGCCAGAATGCCTTCGCCCGGAAGTTTCGTTTTCAGTTCCAGCATGGATTCAGTAAACCACAGATTGGGGATGAAAGCAAGCGTTCATAAAAGGAATTTCATCCCTGCATGGAATTGCATTCTCGTTTATCCGGATGTAAAATGGGGGCAAAAGTTGTCTATACCGGTCTCCTCTGACCGGACAATTCTTTTAAAGCGAGGAAGGAAAGATGGAAGCACTCAAACAGCGGATTTTGAAGGATGGTAAGTATCTCGGAAGGGGCATCCTCAAGGTGGATAACTTTATCAACCATCAGGTGGATCCGGCTCTGATGGACGCCTGCGGGGAGGAATTCGCCCGCCGGTTTGCCGGTGTGGGCGCCACGCGCATCCTCACTGCAGAAATTTCCGGCATTGCTCCCGCGCTGATGACCGGGCGTCACATGAATCTGCCGGTGGTGTATGCCCGGAAAAGCAAGCCCATCACCATGCCCGATACGGTGTATCTGACCGTGGCGCCCTCCCACACCAAGGGGGTGATGACCGAGTTAATCGTCTCGCCGGAATATCTATCAGCCGGTGAGCGGGTGCTTATCATTGACGACTTTCTGGCGTCCGGTGCCACCATCCTGGGGCTGGTGCGGCTGGCGCAGGCGGCGGGGTCGCAGGTGGTGGGCATTGGTACGCTCATCGAAAAGGTTTTTGAAGGTGGGCGGGCAGCGCTGGCGCATCTCAACGTTCCCATCCACTCCTTGGCGGTGATTGAGCGTATGGACGAAACCGGCATTTATTTTGCCGGTGACTTATGAGAGGCAGGATGGCGGTGGACACCATTGTTGTTCTGGATTATGGTTCTCAGTACACTCAATTGATTGCCCGGCGGGTGCGGGAATTACAGGTGTACAGCGAGTATCTGCCCTGGGATGTCTCGCTGGAAAGAATCCTTGCTGTTCATCCCAAAGGCGTGATTCTTTCCGGAGGTCCTCGTTCAGTGTACGAAAAGGATGCTCCTGTGCTTCCTGCCGGTTTGCTGGAAACGGACCTGCCCATTCTGGGAATTTGCTACGGGATGCAGTTGCTCACCCATGCCCTGGGCGGTGTGGTGGCGCAGGCGCTCACCCGGGAGTACGGTCATGCCTTCCTGCACACTCTGCAGGAAAATCCGCTGATTCCTTCGGGAGAGCATTCTGTGTGGATGTCCCACGGGGACCGCATTGAACAGTTACCGCCGGGTTTTGTAGCGCTTGCCAGCAGTGAAGGAAGCCCCTACGCGGCGATGGCGCATCTGGAGCGCCGCTGGTTTGGAGTGCAATTTCATCCTGAGGTGCATCATACCCCCATTGGCAAAGAAATCTTGCGCCGTTTTGTGGTGGATATTTGTGGCGCAAAGCAGGAATGGACCTCCGAATCGATCATCGCCGAGGGGGTGCGCCGTGTGCGGGAGCAGGTAGGCACGGCTCCCGTCCTTTCGGCGGTGAGTGGCGGGGTGGATTCCAGCGTCGCAACTGCGCTGGTCCACCGTGCGGTGGGCGATCAACTGACTGCGGTGTTCGTGGATACCGGCATGCTCCGCAAGGGCGAGCGGGAACAGGTGGAGACAGCCTTTCGCAAGAATCTGGGTGTCCGGCTCATCACCGTAAATGCGGTGGAAGAGTTTCTGGATCGTCTCGAAGGGGTTACTGATCCTGAAGTGAAACGAAAAAGAATTGGCGAAACCTTCATCCGCATTTTTGAGAGTCAAGCCCGGCAACTGGGCAATCCGCCTTTCCTGGTGCAGGGCACCATTTATCCCGATGTGGTTGAATCGAGCGCGCCTGACCGCCAGAAAGCCCATAAAATCAAAAGCCATCATAACGTGGGCGGTTTGCCTGAGGATATGACTTTCCAACTGGTGGAGCCGTTGAGATACCTGTTCAAAGATGAGGTTCGTCTGGTCGGCGAGGCGCTGGGGTTACCTCCGGAACTGGTGTGGCGTCAACCCTTCCCGGGACCGGGTCTGGCAGTGCGCTGTCTTGGGGAAATTACCTGGGAACGGCTGGAGCGTCTTCGCGAAGCCGATGCCATTTTTACCGGGGAGTTGACCGCCGCCGGGTTACTCAATCAGCGTCTGATGGATGAACCCGGTTCTATTGCCCAGGCGTTTGCTGTGCTCTTGCCGGTGCGTTCGGTCGGGGTGATGGGCGACTCGCGCACCTATCAGGAAGTGGTTGCTCTGCGCGCCGTGACCACCGAAGATTTCATGACTGCAGATTGGGCGCGGATTCCCCACGAACTGCTTTCCAGAATTGCCAGCCGTATTGTCAATGAGGTGCCCGGGGTCAATCGCGTGGTGTACGATCTGACCAGTAAACCTCCTGCAACCATTGAGTGGGAATAACGTATATTGAAGTAGCATGACATCCAGACGCTGCTGGCGTTCTGGTAAAAACATAATGGAGGGCGCATGAGTTACGGAGAAGTACTATCGAAAGCGTGGCAGATCATCTGGAAGCACAAAGTGCTCTGGGTTTTCGGCATTCTGGCGGGGTTCCTTGGGGGTGGAGGCAACCCGGGTACGAATTATCGAGAGGATTACCGCTCCACCACACCGGATGTTTTTGGCTACCGCCTGGAGGAATGGGTTAATCAAAACCTCTGGGTCGTGGGGCTCATCATTCTGGTAGTCCTCGCTCTGGTGTTGATCTTTCTGGTGCTGGGAACTTACGGACGAATTGGCTTGATTCGCGGTGCGTGGAAAGCCGATGAAGGCGCTGTGAAACTCTCCTTTGCAGAGTTATGGTCGGAAAGCGGGGAGTACTTCTGGCGCGTACTGGGATTTTCCTTCCTGCTTTTCGTTATTTTCCTGATTGTAGGCGTGGCGCTGGGCATCTTTGTTGCTCTCGGCACGGTTATGACGCTGGGAATCGGGCTGATTTGTCTGTTGCCGTTCCTGTGCCTGCTCATCCCTCTGGCGTGGCTGTTGCAGGTCTGGGTGGAACAGGTCATTGTTGCCATGGTGTCAGAGAACCTTTCCATCGGTGGGGCAATCTCGCGGGCCTGGCAGATTTTCATGGCGCATCTGGGCGAGTACATCGTCATGGGGCTGGTGCTGGGACTGGGGAGTCTGGTGGTGCGCATCATCCTGGGCATCCCGTTTCTCATCGCCGTGGCGCCGTTCCTCGGCTCGGTGATGATGAATGGTGGGCAGGCGTTTGGCAGTACCGGCATGATTGTCACCATCGTCTTACTGTGCCTTTACCTGCCGGTATTTATCTTCCTCAACGGGGTTCTCACCGCCTATCTGGAAACGGCATGGACGCTGGTCTTCCGCCGCTTGACCGGGCGCACAGCCCAGTCTGAGGTGGTGGATGTGGTGCCGGTAAACGCCTGAAAAGAGCGTTTTTCTCCCGAGAATAAGCCGTCAGCGGAGTCGTTTCTGGCGACTCCGCTGATTTTTTTCTTAAGCCCAGGGCTGATCCACTTCGATTTCGATGATCGTGTCCGCTTCCTGTTGATCTTCCGGAGGCACCCGAATGGAGAGGGTGGTGGGGGTGCGCTGGATGCCAACCGAAGCGGCAGTCAGGCAGGTCACTTTGCGAATGTGACCGTTTGGCAGGGGGAATGTAACCTCTTCATCCACCCAGTCAAGGACGTGCACATAAAGACAATTCTCCCGCCATGTACATCCGCCCCACAGTTGCGGAGGGTATGGACCTGCCTGCGTGTCATACAGGGTATGACCGTAAAGGCGAAGCCAGTTCCCCAGTTGCTCCAGACGGCGCTGGAGGCGATTTTCAACGCCTTGAGACGATACCGGTACACTGAGCAGTAGATTGCCGCCGCGGACGGCAGTGCGCACGAGCAGGTGAATCAATGTGCGCAGGGAACGCATGGGAGAATGCAGGGGATCATCAGGGTCAAGTGTCAACCAGTCCAGTGTTTCCCAGGCGTGAGGGGCAAGCCATTCACCCATATCCCGCTCCAGAGTGAGGAAATCTGGCGCAGCCCGGTGGCGATGGTTGCTGAACAGGGCTTCGTTTCCTTCTTTTGGGCTTGGGACAGAATCATGCGGCGGTGTCCAGGCAATCTGCAGGGCTTCCAGATGTTGCCAGCGGCTCATCAGATCCACACTGGCGGCAGTCGTGGAAAACCCTGTCAGCAAGTTCTGACGGGCGCAGATGCTCAGGACGGTTTGGAAGTAGTTGGCGTCTTCATCGGAGAGTTCATCCTGAGAAGAGGGGCTGAAGACAGCATAACGTGCGCCTGCCTTCTGGCATAGAGAAGCCCAGAAGTTGGGCGTGACCGAAGGGGATGAACCGTCTCTCCACTCAAACAACAGCCCCAGCCGCGCCCCTTGCCATCGGTTGAGGAGGGGTGAAGGGTTGAGAGAGGGGGATTGCATGACCATAGAAGGGAATTCATTCATTGCCATCGAGGTTTTCTACTCTGTGAGATTCTGAGAGTGCATATTGCCAGCCAGGCTGGTAATTTTTCAGGTGATTTGCCTGAGCAGGGTTTGTGTTTGCCGCAGGCATGTCTGCAAGAATCACCGTAACGGGTGAGGTTCACTGTTAATTATAGAAAAACCAGATACCATTACGGCTTTCGAAATTGCCAGTTTGCAAAGTTGTAAAGCAGAGCGGGGATTGGCTGGGGTGTGTACAGGTGAATCTGCATCCAAAAAATCAACGGAAAGGGATTTTTCGGTATAATGCGTGCAATGGATAGGAAAATTTCACGCCGGAAGGCATTGCAATTGCTCGCCGGTGGTTTAGCAGGAACTGTATGCGCTGCGTCGGGACTGGATGCCGCTTTGCTGGAGCCTTACCAGATCGAAGTCGTGCGCCAGCCACTTTCCCTGCCTGAACTCGGCAGTGCCTGGCGGGGAAAGCGTGTGGCGCAAATCAGCGATTTGCATTTTGGCGGTTTTTATACGCTGGAACAGGCACAGGTTGTCCTGAAGCGTCTTAACGAACTCAAACCTGATCTGGTTGTGATGACGGGGGATTACCTCACGCGGGGAGGCAGTATCCAGCGCGCTCTCCAGGATTTACAGGAATTTCTCCCTGAACTGGCGAAATGGTTCCCGGTATACGCGGTGAGGGGCAATCACGATTATGGTGCGGAGCGGCAGAAAC
This sequence comes from Anaerolinea thermophila, assembly GCF_020723905.1. GTDB lineage: Bacteria > Chloroflexota > Anaerolineae > Anaerolineales > Anaerolineaceae > Anaerolinea > Anaerolinea thermophila_A. The sequence continues at coordinate 420,611 of NZ_DYHZ01000001.1, read as the reverse complement.
TGCTGGATATTTTTCAACAGAGCCGTGTTCACCTTCTGGATAACCGCTGGGAATCGCTTTCTCTGGGAGGGGATGACTTAATTCTTGCCGGGAGCGGCAGTCTCCTTGCACAATGGGGTGGGGTGAGGGAACTGGCGGAGTCTTTACCACCGGGTAAACCTGCTGTTTTGCTTCTTCACGAACCCGACGGTGCAGATTACAGCGCCTTTCTGGGGCGGTTTTCTCTCCAGTTGAGCGGACACTCGCACGGTGGACAGGTGCGTTTGCCTCTTCTGGGAGCCATGTTATTACCGGAGATGGGGCGGCGTTACCCGCTGGGACTGTATCGCGTGGGGAAGATGTTTCTGTACACCAATCGGGGGTTGGGCACGACCACCCTTCCTTTGCGGTTTCAGTGTATGCCGGAAATCACTCTGTTCGAGTGGATTTGAGCGCTTTGTCGGGGTGGAATTTACAAATTGATAACCGGTTGTTAACTCTTTTTTATTGACTTTTTGGCGTCCTTTGCCATAATGGGGGTAAGATGATGTTGTTCCGAAGACGACGATTTACCCTTCAACGAAAAAAAACACGGTCGGCGGCGACCCTTGCCCGCCGACCGTGTCGCTTAAGTCGGGAAAGGAGCCTATGCTGACACTTCGTTTTGACGGTCTGTATCGTCCAGTGACTCAGGAAGGGGGCAGTGACCCTCATGCGGGAGTCATGTGTTACGGTTGGGTGATCAGCCGGAACGGCAAACCCATTGCCCGCGGACATGGGGGGTACATGCGCCGTTCCGACGCCAGTTCCAACATTGCCGAGTATCTTGGCTTGATTGAAGGACTGGAAGCCCTGCTGGATATGGGCGCAGAGGACGAAGCCGTAGAAATCATTGGAGACGCACGTTCGGTCATTGATCAAATGGTGGGTCGGGCAGCGGTGAACTCTCCCAGCACCCGTCCGCTGTATCGCCGCGCACAACGCCTGGCAAACCGTTTTCATCGTTTACTGTGGACGTGGACGCCGCGGCGAAAGAATCATGCTGCCGATCAGTTGACCCGCCGTGCCATGAGGCAGATTCGCGCCAATGCCCGCCAGTACCGCGAAACCATTCATGCCCTGGAGATGGAACACCAGCCTGCCCGTTCTAAAGATTTTTTCCCGCTCCTCAACCTGCGGGTGTACCAGCCCAGCGGATTAAGTGTATAAATAAATTTGAGAATTGCCTGTATTTATTATTGAATCGTAAAGCGTTTTTTTGTACACTATAAGAAAATTCATAAGGATTTTGTTTTCATCTTGTTATTTGTACACGAGGGTACAAAATGAATCTTCGGAGTAAGCGCCCCCCCCTTCCAGTATGGTGGGCAGGAGTGGGGGGGATATTGGTTTTTGTTATCCTTGCCGGCCTTTTTTTTCTTCACGGGGGAAATCTTCTGACGGTTGTGGGCTGGGCTTTCCTGCCGCTTGCCATGGCAATATCCCGCGAACAAAGGCTGTCGCTCATGGATGAGGATGGCGTGCTGAATCAAATGGATATTGCCGTTCTGATGGTGGATGGAAATGCCACGCTCCTGGATATCAATGAGGCGGGTGCTGGATGGGTGGGTAAAGCGCGCGTAGCCCTCAGAAACCAGCCGGTCGGCGAAATTTTTGGCTCTGCTCTGGAGCAGACCCTGCGGCGCGCCTCGGCGTCTTCGGTGATGAATCTGGATCTCCACCTGGATACTATCCAGCCTGCCCGTTATGTGCATGTGCGGGTGAGCCGTTCCGGCTGGAAACCCGGCTTTCCGGGTGTTCGTCTGGTGACCCTGCAGGATGTAACCCGCTTTTTTGAGGAAAAGCAAAAACTTCAATGTAATCTTGCTCTGCTGGAAGCGACCCTCTCCGATCATCACAATGGCATGATGATTACTGACCCTATGGGCAGGGTCATCTACCGCTCCAACTCTCTGATTCAAACCTTTGGAATTCCCGAACAGACTTTTGACACAGGTTTAATTGGCTGGCGGGGAAAAATGGCGCGTTTGATGCGCCATCCGGATCGTTTTTTGCATTTTCTGGATCGAACCATTCAGGAAACCTCGGGCGAAAGTCTGGAAGTGTATGAAACCACCAGTGGACGCTGGCTGGAGTGCCGCTCCCGTGTGCTTCAATTGCCCAGGATGGACGGACTGTACCGCGTCTGGTTGTTCCATGACTTTACCGAGCAAATGAAGCGCGAGCAGGAACTTCAGCGCTTTTCCATGCAGGATGGCTTGACGGGTGCTTATAATCGTGCGTACTTCGATTTGGAACTGCGCCGCATGCAACTGGGCAGGCGTTTCCCTGTGGCGATGGTGATGGTAGATGTGGATGGACTGAAGATCATCAATGATCAGAAAGGGCATGAAGCAGGCGACAATCTGCTCCGTCAGACTGTGGATCTGCTCCATCACGCCTGCCGGGCAGATGATGTGGTGGCACGCTTGGGAGGGGATGAATTTGCCATTCTACTGGCTCCTGCCGATGAGTACGCTGCTGAACAGGTAGTGGAGCGGATTCGCTCTCTTCAGAACCTCTACAACATTCGCCAGCCCGAACTTTCCCTCTCACTTTCCTGTGGCTGGGCAGTGGCAGAAAACCCCAATGAAATAGATACCCTTTTCAATCGGTCTGACCGCATGATGTATCTGGAAAAACGACGAAAAAAGCCCTGAGACAGGGCTTTTTTCTTATCCGCCAATTTCGCTCATCACCCGGTTGAGCGGAACGCTGCCTTCCGCTAAGCCGTGTCCCCACGGCTTTTGCCAGATGCCGTCCAGAATCATGCGGCGTAAATCAGCAGGACTGGCGCCCTCCCGTAAAGGGGTGAGCAGGTCCACTTCTTTTTCCCGCAACAGGCACAGGCGCAACTTGCCATCGGCGGTCAGTCGGGCGCGGGTGCAGGAGGCGCAGAAGGGCATCGAAACGGTTGAGATGAATCCTACCTCGCCTCTGGCGCCGGGCAGGCGGTAGATACGCGCCTCCCCATCCAGTTCTCCATCCCGCACCGCTTCCAGTTTTCCCAGCCCCTGTTCAATGCGCTCAATCATCTCGCGGGTGGTGACCACCTGCGTTTGTTGAAGTTCGGTGGCGCCCGCAAAGGGCATCATTTCGATGAAGCGCACCTGCCAGTCGTGTTCAAAGGTCAATTGTGCCAGGTCAACCACATCTTTTTCATTGTATCCCCGCACCACCACGGCGTTAATTTTGATGGGAGTCAGGCCGGCTTCTTCGGCAGCGCGGATGCCTTCCCAGACCTGCTCAAAGGTTCCCCAGCGGGTCAGACGGCGGAATTTGCCGGGGTCAAGTGTATCCAGACTGATGTTCACCCGTTGAAGCCCGGCTTCTTTGAGCGGTTTTGCCAGTTTTCCCAGCAGGATGCCGTTAGTGGTCATCGTCACCGTGCGAATGCCCGGCGTGGAGGCAATCTCCCGCACCAGGCGGACGATGTGGGCGCGCACGGTTGGCTCTCCACCGGTCAGGCGGATTTTATCGATTCCTAAACTGGCAAAGAGACGCACAAGAAGGAGCAGTTCGTCATCCTGCATCATCTCTGCATTTGGGCGGAAGGTCATATCTTCTGGCATACAGTACACACAGCGCAGGTTGCAGTGATCGGTCACACTGATGCGCAGATAGTGAATGTTTCGCCCGAAACGGTCGTATGCCATGGATAACTCCAGGGAGAAATTTTTAATCCATTATACACATAAATTGTCCAATTAAGCGGGTGATTCGGCGGCTGGGGAGCGCAAAATTTCTGGCTCGCTGAGTCCAGTCATCTGCAGACTGATTTCCCACAGGCGTCGGGCAGAGGCGAGGTCGTACGACTCCGGCGATGAGGGAACCGCCCTGCATTTTTCGAAATATTTCCCGCTCACGCCCTCTACCTCTTGGGAAGCGGCAAGGTACACGCTGGTGCGCGCGCCTTCTTCGGGTGAAATGGCAGCGAATTGAAACAGGCGGAAGAGCGGATCGAAGATGCCACCATTGCTCCTTCCAAACCGGGTTGCCACAAACCCCGGATGGAGCGCGTTGACGGTGATTCCACTTCCCTCCAGGCGGCGCGCCAGTTCATAGGTGAAGAGCAGGTTAGCCAGTTTGGACTGACTGTACACCCGCCATCCCTGATACGAGCGTTCGTTCTGTAAATCCTCAAAGTCGAGTCTGGCGCCGCGATGTGCGGCGGAGGACACGTTGATGATACGGGCGGGAGCGCTACCTTTCAACACATCCAGCAGAAGTAGGGTGAGTGAGAAATACCCCAGGTGATTCAGAGCAAAGGTCATTTCAATACCATCCTCGCTCACCTGCCGTTGCATGAAAATTGCGCCGGCATTGTTGATCAGGGCATATAAAGAGGAGATTTTCCCTTTGACAGTCTCCGCGAGGGCTCGAATCTGCCGCTGACTCGAAAGATCTGCGATGAGAAATTCAATGTGGGGGTTACCTGTAGATTGACGAAGTTCCTGAACAGCGGCTTCGGCTTTCTGCGGGTTTCTGCCGGTGAGGATGATGTGTGCGCCCAGTCTGGCAAGTTGCCGGGCAGTTTCTCTGCCAATGCCGTCGGTGGCGCCTGTGATTAAGATGGTTTTTCCGGTTAAGTCTGTGGTTTCCATAAAATACCTCTCTGATATGATTTGTGTGACAATTGTAATGAAAGGATGAGTGCAGATGAAATTCTCTGCACTCATCCGGGGGGATTCACCGCCTGTTCCAGGCGGGAGGAGATGGCTTTATTGCGGCGGCAGAATGACCGTGTCAATCACGTGAATCACGCCGTTGGAGCAGAGAATGTCGGTAATGATGACCTGAGCGTCGTTGATGTACACCTTGCCGTCCATCACCTTGATGGTGACATTCTTACCCAGTACGGTGGTGGCTTCTTTCAGGTTGACTACGTCTTTGGCATACACTTTGCCTGAGACCACATGGTAGGTCAGAATGTCGGTCAGTTTTTGCTTGTTTTCGGGTTTGAGCAGTTCATCCAGTGTGCCAGCGGGCAGTTTAGCAAACGCCTGATCGGTGGGAGCGAATACAGTGAAGGGACCTTCGCCTTTCAGCGTTTCCACCAGACCGGCGGCTTGCACGGCGGCAACCAGAGTCTTGAAGCGCGCATCTCCTGCGGCGGTGTCAACAATGTCCTTGGGGGGCAGGATGACCGCGTCGATGACGTGGATAATGCCGTTGCCCGCACGAACGTCCGTAATGATCACCTGAGCATTGTTGATGAAGACTTTATCTCCATCCACTTTGACGAGCACGGGTTGACCCTGTACTGTTTTGATCTCGAACTGTTTGACGACCTGAGCCGCGGGTAACTTACCAGCCACCACATGGTAGGTGAGAATGTCTGCCAGTTGCTGTTTGTTTTCGGGTTTCAACAGCGTGGTCAGCGTGCCAGCGGGCAGTTTGGCAAATGCCTGATCGGTGGGGGCAAACACGGTAAAGGGACCTTCGCCTTTCAGCGTTTCCACCAGCCCGGCGGCTTGCACGGCGGCGACCAGAGTCTTGAAGCGACCATCTTTGATAGCCGTGTCTACAATGTCATCCGGTGGAATAATGACCGTGTCAATCACATGAATGACGCCATTTGAGGCTTTGACATCGGTCAGAACGATCTGAGCATTGTCCACGAAGGCTTTACCGTCTTCGGTGCGAATCTGCACGGGGAAGCCCTGCACGGTCTTGAGTTCACTGGCAGCCAGCACATCGGCGGCTTTCAGTTTGCCCGGCACGACATGGTAGGTCAGAATTTTCACCAGCAGATCTTTATTCTCGGGTTTGAGCAGAGTCTCAACGGTTCCGGCAGGCAGTTTGGCAAAGGCTTCATCCGTGGGGGCAAAGACGGTGAAGGGTCCTTTGCCTTTCAGAGTATCCACTAAACCGGCGGCTTGCAGGGCGGCAGCCAGAGTGTTGAAACTGCCATTTTCAACTGCGGTATCCACAATGTCCTTGGGAGGCAGGATGACAGTGTCAATGGCGTGAATGATGCCGTTTCGTGCCAGAACATCGGCGACAATAACGTTTGCATCATTGACTTTGAGGGTTTTGCCATCGACTTTCAGGTCAACAGTGTTGCCTTCAACGGTGGCAATTTCTTTCTGCGAAGAGAGCGAAGCGCTGTTATACCGTCCCGGAATGACGTGGTAGGTCAAAATTTTGATCAGGGTATCTTTATTCTCGGGTTTGAGCAGTTCATCCAGAGTCCCGGCGGGCAGTTTGGCAAAAGCATCATCGGTGGGAGCGAGAACGGTGAAGGGTCCTTTGCCTTTGAGGGTGTCCACCAGCCCGGCTGCCTGGATTGCTGCGGCTAAGGTGCTGAAGCGCTTATCGGCAAGCGCGCTGTCAACGATGTCAGCAGGGGGTAAAAGCACGCTGTCAATCACATGGATCACGCCATTGCTACCTACTACGTCGGTGATCACCACGGTGGCGTCATTGATCTTGACCATGTTGCCATCCACTTTAATCATTACCGGCGTACCCAGGAGGGTCTCGGCTTCGCTCAATTTGACCACATCTGCCGCCATGACCTTTCCAGCCACAACGTGGTAGGTCAGAATGTCGGTCAGTTTTTGCTTGTTTTCGGGTTTGAGCAGTTCATCCAGTGTCCCGGCGGGCAGTTTGGCAAAAGCGTCATCGGTGGGGGCAAACACGGTGAAGGGACCTTCCCCTTTCAAAGTGTCTACCAGCCCGGCGGCTTGCACAGCGGCGACCAGGGTGTTGAAACGGCCATCCGCGACAGCAAGATCAACGATGGTCTTGGGGGCTTCCGTTGGGGTAGGTTGAGGCATAGGCGTGGGCGGAAGCGGGGTGGGTGAGGGTGCCGGGGTAGCGGCAGGGGCACACGCTGCCAGAATCAGGGCGAGTGCGATAAACAGGGAAAACAGGGTGATACGGTTCATCTTTAATTCTCCTTCTTGTTGAACCTGTAAGAATGGATTGAACGATGACCTTATTTTACCGGTTTGTGGAGAAAAACCAATACAAACGCTATACATGTATAATGTTTGTCAGATGAGGAGACTCTCATAAAAAACTCCCACCCTTGTTCGGGGTGGGAGTTTTAACCTTAGACGGGAAGGTGAGGATTAGCCAGCAAAGGGTGGGCGGACTCGCAGAGCGTCCCAGCCGGCGTACCTGGCGGTGTCGCCCAGTTCGGCTTCGATGCGTAGAAGTTGATTGTACTTGGCAACGCGGTCGGAGCGGGCGGGAGCGCCGGTCTTGATTTGCCCCATATTCAGCGCCACAGCCAGGTCGGCAATGGTGGAGTCTTCGGTCTCGCCGGAGCGGTGCGAGCAGACAGCGCGCCAGCCATTGCGGTGGCACAACTCTACGGCTTCGATGGTCTCGGTCAGTGAGCCAATCTGATTCAGTTTGACCAGCAGGGCATTGGCAGATTTTTCCTGAATGGCGCGGCGGACGCGGGCAGGGTTGGTCACCAGCAAGTCATCCCCCACAATCTGAATGCGGTCGCCCAGTTCAGCGGTAAGGATCTGCCAGGATGCCCAGTCGTCTTCTGCCAGTCCATCCTCGAGAGAGACGATGGGGTATTGATCCACCCATGACTTCCAGAAAGCCACCATCTCTTCACCAGAGAGCATCTTGCCTTCTTTGCGCAGGTTGTACTTTCCGGTCTGTTCATCGTACAGTTCTGAGGCGGCGGGATCGAGGGCAATGGCAATTTGCTCGCCGGGCTTGAAACCGGCTTTTTGAATGGCTTCCAGAATGACTTCCACGGCTTCCACATTGGCTTTCAGCGCGGGAGCGTAACCGCCTTCGTCTCCAACCAGCGTGGTATAACCGCGCGATTTCAACACCGATTTGAGGGCATGGTAAACTTCAGCGCCCCAGCGCAGACCTTCGGCGAAGGTGGGTGCGCCAAACGGCATGACCATGAATTCCTGTGCATCGGTGGACTGCCAGCCGGTGTGGGCACCGCCGTTCAGAATGTTCATCATCGGAACGGGAAGTACATGAGCATACACGCCGCCAATGTAGCGGTAGAGGGGCAGTCCCAGCGCGTTTGCGGCGGCTTTGGCTACGGCAAGACTGGTGCCCAGAATGGCGTTGGCGCCCAGTTTGGATTTGTTGGGGGTGCCGTCCAGCGCCAGCAGTTGCTGGTCAATGGCTTTCTGCTCCAGGGCGTCCCAGCCGAGCAGTTCATCGGCGATGACCGTGTTGACGTTTTCAACGGCTTTGGTTACGCCTTTACCCAGATAGCGGGATTTATCCCCATCGCGCAGTTCCAGTGCCTCGTGAACACCGGTGGAAGCGCCAGAGGGTACGGCGGCGCGTCCCCATGACCCATCCGCAAGCACCACTTCCACTTCCACGGTCGGGTTACCGCGCGAATCCAGAATTTCGGTAGCGACGATTGACTCAATAATTGTATCCATCTCTTAACATCCTTTCTGATGATTATTCCGGGCTTTGATTGCCTCGGTAAGTATAATACAGAATGTGAAAAAGCAAACAAACTCCCCTTATGCTTCAGGGAGGACGCCAGCACGCTCGGCGGCGGCTTTTACGAAACCTAAAAACAGCGGATGCGGGCGGTTGGGACGGGAGAGAAATTCGGGATGGAACTGGGTTGCAACCATGAAGGGATGATCGACAACTTCAGCAATTTCCACCAGACGCCCATCGGGAGAAAGTCCTGAAAAGCGCATCCCGTGTTCCTCAAAAATTTTCCGATAGGCATTGTTGAATTCAAAACGATGGCGGTGGCGCTCTTCCACCCGATCCACGCCGTAGCAGGCATGTGCCAGACTGCCCGGCTGTAAAATACACGGGTACAATCCCAGACGCATGGTTCCGCCCATATCGGTGACACCGTGCTGTTCGGGCATCAGGTCAATGACCGGGTAGGGGGTGGAGCGGTCAAACTCGGTCGAGTTGACCTCATCGGTGCCGAAAATGTGGCGCCCAAATTCGATGACCATTAACTGCATGCCCAGACACAGCCCCAGATAGGGGATTTTCTGGGTGCGGGCATGGTGAATTGCCTGAATTTTGCCCTCAATGCCGCGACTGCCAAAACCGCCCGGCACCAGCACCCCGGAAGCGGCTTTGATTTCTTCCCATCCTTTGCCTTTTTCCAGTTCGGCAGAGTGAATCCAGCGGATATCCAGTTCCACGCCAAGATGTAGCGCGGCATGACGCAGCGCTTCCCGCACGCTCATATATGCATCGTGCAGTTCTACATACTTGCCCACCAGCGCAATCGTCACGGTGGGTTTGGGCATCTTGACCCGTTCGACAAGCCTTTCCCAGTCCGTCCAGTCGGGCTTGCGGCGGGCTTCCAATCCCAGCCGTCCCAGCAGGTACTCTCCTACCTGCGCTTTTTCCAGCGCCAGCGGAACCTCGTACAGAATCGGCATGGTGACCATGGGGACCACGGCGCGTTTTTCTACGTCGCAAAACAGGGCAATCTTTTCGCACAAACTGGCTTCCACCGGATAATCGGAGCGGGCGATGATCATATCAGGTTGGATGCCGATGGAGCGCAATTCGGCGACCGAGTGCTGGGTGGGTTTGGTCTTCAACTCTCCGGTAGCGCCAATGTAGGGGAGCCAGGTGACATGGATGTAAAAGGTGTTTTCGCGTCCCACATCGAAACGCAACTGGCGGATGGCTTCCAGAAACGGCAGACTCTCAATATCGCCCACGGTGCCGCCGACTTCGACCAGGACAATTTCAGCGCCGGTTGTGCGCCCTACCAGCCCGATACGGCGCTTGATCTCGTTGGTAATGTGCGGAATGACCTGAATCGTGCCGCCCAGGTAATCGCCGCGTCGTTCGCGGCTGATAACCTCGGCATATACCTGTCCGGTAGTCACATTGCAAACCCGGTTCAGGCGGATATCAATGAAGCGTTCGTAGTGCCCTAAATCCAGATCGGTTTCTGCGCCGTCGTCCAGTACATACACTTCCCCATGTTGATAGGGGCTCATCGTCCCCGGATCGACGTTAATATAGGGGTCAAGTTTCTGTACGGCTACGGAGAAACCGCGTTCCTTGAGCAATCGTCCCATGGCGGCGGCAGTCACCCCTTTGCCTACCGAACTGACCACGCCACCGGTAAAGAAAATGTACTTGGTTGTCACCCTTTCACCCTCCTCACAAAAGAGAAGCGGGGAGAGCCGCGCCCCCGGCTTCTCCCCACTTTGATTTCACGAAATGAATCCCCGGTTTTCATTGCTTTTCTCACCATCATGGAACGATATTCTGATGGGGGTGTATAAACCTGTCAAAAGTTTACCATAAAAATCTGTCCACAAAAGAAAACACCCCGTTTTGGGGTGTCTCTTTCTTCCCGATGGGAGAGGAGAGGCAGGCAGCCTTTTTCAGGAAGTCTGCACTTTGTTTTCCAGAGTGCGGGCAAGGATATCTTCCTGTTCCTGAGAGGCGGCTTTCTTGCGCCCTTTCTCTTCGGCTTTGCGGGCTTTGGCGCGTTCCATTGCCTCTCGCCAGGCAATTGCCATTGCGGTTTCAACCTCAGGCTGAGGTTCTTCGCCCAGCGATTCGAGCAGAGCATCCACGCTGATGGTGTCCTCTTCCCGCGAGCGAGGGGCTTTGGCTTTCTTGCGCCGCTGAGCCTTTTCTTTGTCTTTCTCTTTGTCCTTATCGCGATCTTTGGGGCGTTCGCGTTTGGGGGCTTCGATGAATGCCTGGATGGGTTCTTCCTCTTTGACGGGTTCGGGCAACAGCGCCTTGCGGCTCAATTTAATCTGGCGCTTCTTGCGGTTGAAGTCAATGACCTGCGCTTCAATTTCGTCGCCTTCTTTAACCACTTCGGAAGGCTCGCGCACGTATCCGTGCGCCATTTCCGAAATGTGCAGCAGGGCAGGGCGTTCCGCGCCGATTTCTACAAAAGCGCCAAATTTTTCCAGGCGCACGACTTTCCCCTTGACGACCATCCCTTTTTTCAGGTCGCGCCATTCCAGATCCAGCGGTTTGAAGGTGGTGACTTCAATGCGTCCTTCTTTGACGCGTTTCACCCACACATCAATTTCCTGCCCTTCCTGCAGGACGTCGCTGACCCGCTTGATGGGCTCATCATCTAATGGCTGAATCTGTGAGATGTGCAGGAATGCCGGCTGACCGATTCCCAGGTCAACTGCCGCTCCTGCCAGCGAAACTTTGAGCACTTTCGCCCGAAAGTGCTGTTTGGGTTGAATTTGGGGGGTATTTTCGACCCCTTGAGTGGTTACTTCCGATTCCATCGTCTTTACCTTACCTCTCCCGGGATAATTGTCACGGAAGGCGATTATACCGCTCCATTGAGGTTATGTCAATTCCGCGTGCAAAAAATTTCACAAAGTAATTGCCTTCAGAGAGAGCATCAGGGGGCAACCCCTTCCCAGAACATGCTTAACAGCAAATCAATGGCTTCAGGAGTGAGAGCAAACTGGCGCTGGTTCAAAAAGGGATAAAAGATTCCCAGAAATGCCCATACCAGCAGTTCGGGAGGGAAGGGGCGGATTTCTCCCCGCTTTTGTCCTTCCTCAATGATCGCTTCGAGAGGGTACAGAAATTCACGGGCATACACTTCCCGGAATTTTTCACGGTTCTCGGGAGAAAATTTATCCATTTCCTGCGAGGCAAGGCGGATGATGCCGCGCGTCTCGGGCGGAATGTACGCAAAGATCCCAAGGATGAATTCGCGCAGACAGTCCCGCGTGGAAGCAGGATATTTGCTCCGGGCTTCCGAAAGCAATCGGGTAAATTTTTCCAGCCCGTGTTCCAGTACTTCCAGAAATAGATGCTCTTTATCTGGAAAGTGATAGTAAAGCGCGGCATTGGTTACCTCGCAGGCTCTGGCAAGGTCGCGGATGGAGACGCCGTCAAAGCCGCGCTCTACGAACTGACGGGTGGCTTCTTCAAGAATGCGCGGTCGCATCTTCGCCTGCGGGTGAGCCAGTGCGGACATAAGTACTTTCCCCGGATAACTCGTCCTGGCGCTTTTTCAGCCACATGGCGCTTGCCAGCATTGCCACACTGATAAAGAGCACAAATCCAAACGCTGCCCGGTATCCTGCAAATGTGTCGGCTTTTCCAAATGATGCGGCAAGCGCGCCGATGAAGGCACTTCCGGTCAGTTGACCGATGCTGGAAAACAGCGTAATGATCCCCTGTGCCAGCGAGCGCTCCTCTGGAAGGGCTTCATTCAGCATGATATAGCGGAGGGGAGCACCCAGCAGGGCGCTCAGCCCCACTCCAATCCATATTCCGGAGAAGGTGAACCAGAACAGGTTTGTCCCCAGAGCGCTCAACATGAGAAATCCAAGACTCATCACGGCTGTGCCGGTGAGAATTACTGAACGCGAGCCGAATTTATCCAGCATCCGTCCGCTGAGCGGCGCTCCGATCATCATTGCCAGCACCGCCGGTATCAACAGCCATGTGGCGTTCTTCTCGGTGATTCCCTGAGACATCAGTCCGCTGACCGCCATGAGCGGCACAAATACCAGACTGGCTTCGGTAAAGCCTGCGCCCCACGAGAGGGTGTAAGCCAGCCCCAGTTGACGGCGGTTGAACAGGCGGGCAGGCAGTAAAGGAGAGTCCACCCGCTTTTCGTATTGAATTAAGACCGCCAGCAGGAGCAGGGCAAGCAAAATAAGCCCACCCACCTGGATTTGCAGAATGCTGGTGAAGAACTGGCTGGAGTCCAGTTGATTGATGCCAATTGTCAGCGAAACCAGCGTCAGACTGAGGAGCAGTAACCCAACCGAGTCCAGTCGGCTGGTTTTTTCCGGACGACTGACCGGCAGAAGGCGGGCGGCAAAGATCAGGATGAACAGTGCAATGGGAAGGTTGATCAAAAATAACCAGTGCCACGATGCCACTGCCAGAATGACCCCGCCCAGCAGAGGACCGATCAGGAATGCAAGACCGAAGACCGCTCCAATCATCCCCAGCGCGCTTCCCCGTTTTTCGGGCGGGAAGGTATCACCGATCACTGCGCTGGCAACCGGGAAGATGCCCCCAGCGCCGAAGCCCTGAATGGCGCGCCCCAGAAGCACCACCCAGAATGCCGGAGCAAGCGCCACCAGAAGCGAACCGGAAGCAAATAAAGCAATATCCAGCATGTAAATCCAGCGTCTGCCATACAGGTCAGACAGTTTCGCCATCCACGGGGTGCTGATTAATTGCATCAGCACATAACTGCTGAAAATCCACGCCAGCGTGCGCTCATTCACGGCGAACTGCTTGCGGATGGAGGGCAGAGCAGGTCCCAGAATGGCGATATCCAGTGCGCCCATTAAGACGCCAAAAAACAGCACCAGCAGGATTCGGTTTCTTTGTCGATTGTCCATTGCTCCTCTTTTTTACTGAACGTTCGTTTAGTAAAGTCTAATCCCGTTCCCGGTTAATTGTCCATCCTCCTTAAGGGTGATTGTTAAGAAGGGGAAACAAAAAGGCTTGGGGGGTTCCAAGCCTTTTGAATGAAAATGCGATGAACTTATCCCTGTTCAGGGAGCGGTGCAGGTACTGGCTCGGCTGCAGGGGTTTTCCTGTTCTGATAGGTGAACCACATTGCCCCCAGCCCGATCAGGGTGGCAATCAAGCCAGCAAGCCATCCCAGGAAGGGAATGGCGCGTACGATGGCGTAGAGCGCCACGCCCAGAACCAGTGCCCATGTAGACATGTTGCGGGTCTGTGGGGCGGTTTTTTCGAGCAGGAGTTTGCCCACCCAGAACGACACCACCAGTTTACTGCCGTATCCCACCAGCAGGGTGAAGATTGCCACCGCCAGGGCAAGTGCCGAGAACCCAATCCCGAAGATGGCATTGCTCAGCCCGCCCAGAGTGACCAGACTGAGGATCACGCCGACGGCAAGAATCAGCAGTCCCACCAGAATCGCGCCGGCATACCCTCCCAACAGGGTTAGAATGCCCACGCCTGCGGCAGGCAGAGGTTTTGCATTTGCCGCTTCCACTGTCTTCTGGAACAGCCCCGGAATCAGCCAGAGCGCCAGTCCGCCCAGAATCAGCAGGACAATGAGATTCCGCACCAGATGGAGCAGGGTTTTCAGCAAGGGGTGTTCCTCCCAGCGCTGAAGAGGGGATTTCGAGCGCATGCTTTCTTCCGGGGTGGGTGTCTGATAAATCACCTGCCCTTTGGGACGCGCCTGAATGGCGCTGGCTTGTTCGGCGGGGCTGGTGTAGGTCAAATTGCCACCGATGATGGCTTCTGGCGCAACCCGCAGACCGGGTTCAATGGCGCGCGGCATACCGGGTTGAAACCCGAACATCCAGAAATTGGAGCCCATTTCCCCCGGTGCGGCGACATCCAGGCTCACATCTTTTCCCACTTTACCTTTCAGGTCGGCGCCGGCAACGCCACCTTTGAGGTTCTGTTGAATTTCGCCTGCATGAATGATTTGATAGGCACCCACCAGCGCGTCAATTTTAATCACCGAGCCGCTGAGGGTTTCCAAACTGTAGCCGCCAAAGTACAGGTTGCGGTCAATGCGCGCCTGGCTTCCCAGAAGCATGGAGGTGGCACCGGTGAATACACTCCCGCCAACCTTGCCGCGAACCTCGCTGGATTGTGCTCCAATGAACACATTTCCGCTCACCTTCCCGTTCTCGGCAAGCAGCACGCTTTGCCCCCATGCGAAAAGATCGCCGTTGATGGTACCATTGACGACGATGCGCTCGCCTGCAGCCAGCACGGCGCCGTTAACCGTACCGTCAATGATGACGTTTTGTCCCCCGATAATCAGGTCATCCTGAATCACTTCTTTCGCGCCGACGTTGCCGTCTTCATCAATCACTGCCGCCTGCACAGGCTGAACTTGAAGTCCCAGCAGGCAAACGCCGATGATAAGCATGGCAATCCATGCCGCAATCGGAAAACGAATGCGTTTCATCTGTCTCTCTCCTTTGGAAAAAATCTAAAAAACTCGCCGAAGCGTTATTTCTGCCTTAACTGCTCGATGAGTTTTTCCAGTTCCTCATTGACTTTTTGTAAACCTTCTACGATTTGGGGCTGGACTTCCTGAATGGTTTGTTCTCCCGCCGCGCGCAGACTTTCGAGGGTGTTGCGGGCATGAACCTTGACTTCCTGCGCTTCGGGGGTTTGTGCGGCTTCCTGCAGGGCTTGTTCCACCTGCTGAAGCGCCGATTCCAGCCCTTCTTTGATTTGATGGGCTTCCTCGCTGGTTTCCACCCGACTCCATAGCGCGGAGAAGGCTTTGGCAAGGCTGTTGCCCAGCGCGCTTATTTCGCTGGCAACCTCATCCCAACTGTTTTTGGGAGTAGATGATGAGGAAGTTTCCTGCGGATTTTCCATATCTGATCACCTCTTCTCAACCGGTTTCGGTTGTTCCTGTATTTTCTACGGATTTCGTTCCCAAAGGTTGCATCCATCTAGAGGGGGGTATCATCCCGGGAAGGCAGGAAGGATGAAATCACTGGAGAAATGCCCATCCAGAGCCCTACCATGAAGAACACCAGGGGAAACGCTATCCACAGCCCACCCCCGGTTTGCACCTTTAAATCAGGCTGAGAAGGGTTTGCCACAAAGGCTTGAATGGTTTCTGCCATGTCCTCTTTGGATTTCAGACCCGAGGAGTAACCAACCCCCAGAGGCACGTCTCCGCTACCGGTGCGCAGGACGACCCGATAGGTACAGCCATCCTCATCGCAGGATTCATCCACCCGGGCGCCTTGAAGGGGGTTGAGGGTTTCTTGACGAAGCGGAACAATACCCATCCATGAGACGGCAATCTGGCAGTGCTGGCGTCCCTGTGTGCGTTGACAGTTCAGGGTATGCACCTGCCCGAGCAGATATGCCATCCCCAGCCCGGCTACCACGAAGACAAAAGACAGAATCAGGCGGGGCAGTTCGTATCGTTCGAGTAACGTCTCCAGAAAGGACATGGCGTGCGCTCGAGAAGATTCTTTCTACCCGGCGCGGACGGTCACCTTCAGCATCTTATCTCCCTGGCGGATGGCGTCCACCACTTCCATTCCCTTAATCACTTTGCCAAAGACGGTGTGACGCCCGTTCAGGTGCGGTTGTGGTGAGTGAGTGATGAAAAACTGACTGCCGTTGGTGTTGGGACCCGCGTTTGCCATGGAGATGACCCCGCGTTCATGTTTGAGGGGGTTATTTTTGACCTCATCCTCAAAACGGTAACCCGGGCCACCGGCGCCGGTCCCGGTGGGGTCTCCGCCCTGGATGACAAAATTGGCAATCACGCGATGAAAGGCAGCACCGTCATAAAAGCCTTCCTGCGCCAGAAACACAAAGTTGTTCACCGTTTTGGGAGCGTACTGGGGATAGAGTTCCAGTTCAATGTTTCCCCGTTCGGTTTCGATGATGGCGTAGTAGGTTTTTGAGGGGTCAATAATCATCGCGGGAGGGGTTTTCCATTGTTTCATGAGAGTCTCCAGAAAAGAATGATATACCTTTTTGATTATATGCTTTTCCAGTGCCTTTGGATGAGAAATCCTGCCCGCTTAACCTGTTGTTAAGGTTGAGCCTGGGTGTAAATCCGCTCAAAGGTGCGGGTAAACTGCTTTGCCAGTTCCGCGTTCTCCACAATGAGCACATTTTCATCGTTGTTGACATCAGCACTGCGGGTGAAATTGTACGAGCCAAAAATTACGGTTTTGCCGTCCAGAATGATCACCTTGTGGTGCATCAGACCAGAACTCCCATCCAGACGGACATCCAGACCGGCGTTTTTCAGCGTTTGGTATTCGCTCCCTGTGGCAGTGGATTGACCTGCGTCGAAGACGATGCGTACATCCAGCCCCCGGTGAGCCGATTCCAGCAGGGCGTCGCGCAAGTCGTTCAGGGTAAAGGCGTATGCCAGCATGTTAATGGAAGTCTGGGTTTGTTGGATGCGTTCCAGAATGGCTTGCGAGGGCACATCCTCCGGAGAAAAGTACAACCATGCCCGGTTACCATTGAGGGTCAGGGCGCTACGCTCACCCAGAGGGGTGCCGCCTCCAAAAAGATCCTCTTCAAACATTTCATTGAACTCTTCGGTGTAGCGTTCCGCCAGGTCGGGAGATTCAATCCGGACCAGGTTGTTTTCGTCATTGGTCAGTCCGCCGTAGGTCAGGTTGAGCGAACCCGTCCAGACGGTTTTGCCGTCAATGACGATAAATTTGTTGTGCATCAGCCCTTCCCGCCGATCCCCCAGCACCTCAAATCCTTCCCGGCGCAGTTGCTGGAGCAGTTTGTTGTCCATGGCGTCCGAGTCCACAACGATGCGCACTGCTGCCCCGTTGCTGCGGGCTTTGCGCAAAGCATTGCCGGCTTCGAGGAGATTGAAATTGTACATGGCAATATCCACTGAAGTGCGGGCATTGTTCAGGGAGTCCAGCAGGGCATCCTGAAGGGCTTGATTCTGAGAGGAAGAAGCGGGGTTGGTGAAGTAAGCCTGAATGCCAGTGGAAGAGGGAGCAGGCTCTTCGCAGGCAACCAGCAGGAAGGCGAGAAGGCTCAGCGCAATCAGTAAGCGCAGTTTCAGACGGGGAGAATCCAGCATTGTAAAGGCTCCAGTGTCAGGGTGAATTTCAGGTGTTTCAGGGCGTCTTTGCGTTCGGCTTCCACGCTCATGACGATAAATTCCGCCAGCGGATGCACATCCTGCGGGGGAACCACAATGGGTGGGAAAGGCGCGGGTTTGCCCATCTCCATGGGGATGGGCTGGTGTAAAAATTTAACCCCCATGACAACGGCTTCTTCCAGGGGCAGGGCGAAGGCTGGAATGGCAAAGAGACGGGATTCTGCCCAGAAATCCTGCATGGCTTTTTGCTCATTTCCCTGATAGGTGATTCGCTCCTGAAAGGTAACTTTGCCGCGGGTGACCCAGAACGGCGCGCCTTTTTTGCCTGCCGCAAGGCTGGCATGAAAAAACACATTCAGCGGCACAGCGCCCTTTTTTTCATCCAGCAGTGCCCCCTTCTGACAGTTACTGCACACCCATGCCACCTCATCGGGCTGGGCTGGGATGGGGGTCTGGCAATGCGGACATAACAGAGGAATCAAGCGCACAGGCTGTGTCATGAGTTCCACTCCCGAAGGGCTTTTAAGAATTGCGACAGGTCGGTGTTTTCCCCCAGTTCCAGCAAAGAAGAGGATGTGCCTTTAAAACGGTGATACTCGTAGTGTTCGCCGTGACGGAAGCGGTGATACCCACCATACATGAGCGCAAGCCCGCCGCCAAAGGCGATCAGGGCAATCCCCACGATATCTTCGCTGTCTGAGATGGACAGAATCAGCGCAGGAATGTCTACTGCAAGCATCGCGCCGAAAGCCATACCCGCGATCAGCGTGAGCGCGCGCATGAGCAGGTTGCCGGGGGCTTTTCCGTACAGCACAGTGCCGTGAAATCCATCAATTACGACCTGATAGGCGCGTTGCCGGTGCAGGTAGCGCACCACCCAGACGGGGTAGTACACCAGTCCCAGACGGGGATTAAGAATGCGGGTGAACACCTGTGCGGTTTTGGAGAGGGATACTTTTTCCTGAATATGAGTTTTAAAGGATTGTTGTGCGTCCTTCAGGGCTTGCTGGGGCGAGCCGATGGGCTCAAACACCATTCCCTTGCGGTGCAGGGCTTCCGGGTCGAAGGGTTCCAGCGGACAGCCCTTGAGTTCAATCCGTTGCACGCCAAATTCACCGACATCGCAGGCAACCTGTGTCCAGTTGAGTTCGGCGGTGGCGCGGCGTTCGCGGGGCTCGTAGCGGGCATCATCCCCTGATCCGACTCTCTGCTGACCAAATGCCCATGCTACCCCCTTTCCCCATGCTGACCAGAAGGGCAGGTACACCAGAAACATCTCGCTCAATTGCGCCTGGCGGGCAACCCCCGGGGCGATGGATGGACTGCTGGAGAGGAACGCACGAAAGGCTTTTTCGGCTGCCTCGTGTTCCACACGCAAAGGCACCTGATAACGCCGAACGCCCTCTTCCCCGCTGATCACCGATCGGAGATCGCAGTACGGACAGATGACCAGCCGTTGCCCTTCCGGGATGGGAACGGTGCCGCCACATCGCGGACAGGTTAATCCATGGAGTGCCTGTGTGCTCATACTTTCGCCGCCACCCACAAAGCCCACACCAGCAGGAGTGGGGCAATGAGGATGCCCAGTCCGGTACAAACAAAGAAGCCTGCTGTGGCGTCCTCGCCCCCGCCGGTAATGCCCATGAAGACCGGGATCATTGCCAGACACAGATACACGCCCGCCGCAACGCCTCCAACGATGCGGTAGGGTAGTTCGTCTTTGGCAGGGTAAATGTTTGCCAGCACCCGCGCACTGGAGCCATCCACTACTGCGGTAAAGGGTTTACCCTGAAATATATAACGAAAGACGTACAGGGGGACGTGAACAAGCGCGCTTTCTACCACTGCAATTTTCTCCTGCTTTTGGCTTACCCATTCCAGCGCTGCCTCCAGGGGCACGGTTGGGGAGACGGCTTGCGGGTCGAGGGAAGGCTCATAGCGGCGCAAATCGCCCGCAGGGATTTGCAGGTGCGTCACTTCGGTTTGTGCGGTTGCCGCAGCGGGCTGGAGACGAATGGACTCCCTGCTGTTTTCTTTCACCCGAAAGTACCACAGAGGAAAATACTGAAACTGGACTTCTACCACCTGCGACTTTTTATCCAGATCCTTGACCGTCTCGTTTCCCGACATCCAGCGATGCAGGGCGGCGCGGGCCTGGGCTTCGTCCAGTGTGGGTGCCACATACCAGTGAAACACCACGCGGCTTTTGTCCACGTACACAGTGGCGCTACAGTACGGGCAGGTGAGGAAAATTTGTCCCTCATCGGGATGCAACTCGCCACCGCACTGGGTGCAGGTCAAGACCGTGGAAGGAAGGGGGGATGCCATAATTGAATTATAGAAGAATTCAACGGGGAGAGGAAGAACGTTGACAAAATTTTGACTCTTTTGGGTGAGAAATTGCTTAATTTTTTCCCGGACACCCAACGTAAATAAGGGGGCTGCGCTGTGCTATAATCCAGCATCAGAGGTTTTGGGTATGTTTAAAAAACTGGTCAATTTTTTAGGGTTAGATCCGAACAGACGAGAAATTGAACGGCTGGCGCAGATTGTTGAGCAGATCAATGCGCTGGAAGCCGAATATGAAAAACTGAGCGATGACGCCCTGCGCGCCAAGACCGAAGAGTTCCGCGCGAGAATCCGCGCCGCTGTGGAGGGCATTGAGGACGAAAACGAGCGTTATCAGGCGGAGCAAACCGCCCTGAACGAGATCCTGCCGCAGGCATTTGCGGCGGTCCGCGAGGCGTCCAAACGCACCATTGGCTTGCGTCATTATGACGTGCAGTTGATTGGCGGTATGGTGCTTCACTACGGGCGCATTGCTGAAATGCGCACAGGCGAAGGGAAAACCCTGGTGGCAACCCTGCCGTTGTATCTGAACGCGCTCACCGGACGCGGGGTGCACCTGGTTACAGTGAATGATTATCTGGCACGCCGCGATGCTCGCTGGATGGCGCCCATTTATCAGGCGCTGGGCATGAGCGTGGGCGTGCTGCAGATGGCGGCGCGCACCGATAACGGTCGCAGCGCCTTTCTGGTGGACCTGAGCAAGACCTCACCGCACGAAGATCAGCATCAACTGCAGATGGTCTCGCGCGCTGAAGCCTACAAAGCCGATATCACTTACGGCACGAACAGTGAATTTGGCTTCGACTACCTCCGCGATAATCTTGCCATGCGCCTGGAAGACCGTGTTCAGCGCGGGCATTACTATGCCATCGTGGATGAGGTGGACAATATCCTCATTGACGAAGCCCGTACCCCGCTGATTATTTCGGGCCCGGCGCAGGATGATTCGGCATGGTATGTGCGCATGGCGGCAGTGGTCAAGCAGTTAAATCCGGAAGATTACGAAATTGACGAGAAGAACCGCACCGTCACCCTGACCGAGGTGGGAGAAGCCCATGTAGAAGCCCTGCTCGGAGAGCCACTGCGAGACCCTGAGCGCCCTGAAGATATCAACCCTGAGCAAGCCCGTCTGCTGGGGTATCTGGAGCAAGCCTTGCGGGCGCAGTTCCTCTACAAACGGAATAAGGATTATCTGGTGCAGGGTGGCAAGGTCATCATCATTGACGAATTTACCGGGCGCCTCATGCCTGGCAGACGCTGGTCAGAGGGCTTGCATCAGGCGGTGGAAGCCAAAGAGGGCGTCAAGGTGGAACCTGAGAATGTCACCTACGCTACCATCACCATCCAGAATTACTTCCGCATGTATCAGAAACTGGCTGGCATGAGCGGTACAGCGGAGACGGAGTCCGAAGAGTTCTACAAAATCTATAAACTCGAAGTGCTTCCCATCCCTACCAATCTGGAATATCTTGCCAGCCGTCCCAATTCGCCTTATACACCGGTGGAAGCCAAAGACCCCGAAGGGTACAAATTTACCTACTACGCGCGCCGTGATGACCCGCAGAAGCGTCCCATCTTCTGGAAGCGCAAGGATTACCCCGATATGGTGTTCCGCACCGAGGAAGCCAAACTGCGCGCCATCACCATGGAAATCCTCAAGTATTACGTGATTGGCAGACCGCAACTGGTGGGAACCACCTCGGTGGAACACTCCGAGCGGCTTTCCCGCCGATTGGATGCAGATTACCTGCGCAAACTGGCGCAGATTCAACTTTTGCGCGACCTGTACATTGAAACGCGCAAAATTGAAATCATCGAACGGGCGATTCCCGAACTGCAACCGCTTTACCGTAAACTGGAAGAAATCGAGACCGGTGAACTGCGCCAGTTGGCACGCACGCTCAACCTGCCCATGTCCTTCAATGTGGAAGAACCGCAAAATATTCAGCGCCTTGCCCGTATTCTGGGCGTGGAAGGGCACGACCTGAGCCGTCTTCAGCGCGCCTTGCAGGGCGGCATTCCCCATCAGGTGTTGAATGCCCGCAAACATGATGAGGAGTCCCAGATCATTGCCCGCGCGGGTGCCTTTGGCGCGGTGACCATTGCAACCAACATGGCAGGGCGCGGCGTAGACATCAAACTGGGCGGCGAACTGGATGAAGAAATCCTTGGCGATACCAACCGGGTACTGGCACGCGCGGGGTATGACGCCTATAACATGACCAATGAAGAGCGCCGTCAAGCCCTCCTGCAGATGTCCCCCGAAGAATATGGCATTTATGATGAACAGGTGCGCGCTTTCCTGAAGTACATGGAAGAGATGGAAAAAGTCCGCGAACTGGGCGGATTGCATGTGATTGGCTCCGAACGCCACGAAGCCCGCCGTATTGATAATCAGTTGCGCGGTCGTGCTGCCCGCCAGGGCGACCCGGGATCATCGCGCTTTTATCTGGCGCTGGATGATGAACTCATGCGCCTGTTTGGGGGTCAACAGGTAACCGCATTGATGCAACGGCTTAACATTGACGAGAGTATGCCGATTGAAAGCGGAGTGGTGGGACGGCTGGTGGAGCAATCGCAGGAACGCGTTGAAGGGGCAAACTTTGACGTGCGTAAACACCTGCTGGAATACGACGATGTGCTCAATACCCAGCGCAAACGCATCTATGAACAGCGCGACCGCGTCTTTACCAAGGTGGATTTGAGCGAGGATATCGAGGAGATGCTCAAAACCGAACTGGCGGAGCGCGTCCCTCAAGCGCTGAAGCAGGATGAAGGACCCTGGAAGTTGCTGGCATTTCTTGAGGATGTTCAGCCGCCCATGCAGTGGGGCGATCGGATTTACCCATCCTTTACCCTGCGCCTGCTGGTGGATGAGGTGCAGGAACGGTTGAAGTCCAGTCCTTCTCAGGGACAATTTCGCAATGCCGTACTGGGGATTGCAGAAGAAGCCTTTGAAGCCGAGAGTCAGCATCTCATTCATTCCTTGCAGGATTTGCTGGAGAAAACAGGCGAATCCATCGAAGCGCAGGTGGCGGAACGCATGGAAGGGGTGGAGAACTTCTTCGATACCCTTGATGACCGCAAAGAAGAAATGCCTCAGCGTCGTCCGGCAGAATACGCCGAAGAACTGGTCACGCTGGCGCGCCTGCCTAACTTCCGTCTGAGTGGTGAAGCCCTGCGCTGGCTTGACAGCGATCCTGACCGGCTCAAAGACTATCTGCATGAGCAAATTGAGACCTATCTGTTCAACCTGAATCTCAGCCGCGTCATTGGCGCTGTCGAGCGCCGTCTGGGAGAGACGCTTAACCTGCGACCGAACCGGTTCAGCGGCATGGACTGGGAAGAAGCCAGCGAAGCCCTGATGGGTGAAGTGGAAGCCTTCCTCGCGCGGATGCGGGAACGTTTGTTTGGCGCCAGCGGACAGGTGGTCGGTGATCTCGATAACGCGCTCCAGGCGCGGGATGACAATACGGACTGGCAGGATGAGCAACTCATCCTGAACCTGTTGACCCGTATTTCTACCGGTACGCGCAAGGTGTTTGACCCCCGCACTCACCGGCAGGGCATTCAGCAAACCACCCGCCTGCGCTGGGTGTATCTGGCGGCGAAGATGCTGGGCGATGCCGATCCCAGTACCATCACGCAGCAGGTGTTGGAGCACTTGCAGGGAGCGCAGGAATTTCTTGAGGACATCTACGGCGAGGTGGACTACTACACCCTTACCCAGATGCGCCAGACCCTGCGTCAACTGGATGCCCGTCTCCACCCCTACATTGTGGAATCCCTCGGTGAAGAAGCCCTGGACGCGCCGGTGGAGACGCTTACAGAAGAACAGCGCGACATCCTGAAAGAAATCCTGGGCTGGTGGCGCGCCAATGAAATTCACCGTTCTCTCCTGCTCAGCGTCATTTCGGAACTGTGGGTGGACTACCTGACGCGGGTGGAAGCCCTGCGTGTTTCCATTGGACTGGAAGCCTATGCTCAGCGCGATCCGCTGGTGCAATACAAGAGTCGTGCTTCGGAGATGTTCTCGCAGTTGCTGGGCGACATTCGCATGGGAGTGATTGCCCGCATGTTCAACATCCGACCGCGCGAGACGGTTCCTTCCGGTTCATCTTCTGCGCAAAGCGAAGAGGCTCTGCCTGTGCGCGGAAACGGGAGCGGCAACACAGAGGTTTCTTCCCCACGAAGTGGCAAAAAGCGCCATAAGCGCCATTAAAAAATACAACCGCCGAGGGAGTGAGCCTTCGGCGGTTGCGTTTACCGGCAGGATTACTCAACCCAATATGTCTTGGAAGGTCACCATCTGATTGTTGCGGGCGGTGTCGATGAGTTTCAATCGCACCGTCTTGACGGCTTCCAGAAAGCCAATCTCAGTCACTTCAATCTGGAAAATGGGATTGCTTTTGTAGCAGGCTTCCAGTTGATAATTGGGAATGCGCGGGCTGAGGTGGTGAATGTGGTGAAACCCGATGTTGCCCGAGAAGAACTGTAAAATCCGCGGCAGACGGTAATACGAGGCTCCCTTCAATGCCGAAGCCACATAATCCCATTCGGTATCGGGTGCCCAGTACACGCCATCAAATTGATGCTGAACGTAGAACAGCCAGATGCCGAACATTCCTGCGAGCCAGAATACGGGCAGGATCACTTTTACCATGTTCCATACCCCGCCAAACAGCAAACTGATGCCGCCGAGGTAAAAGACCAGTGCCACGTTGGTCCACACCACGCTCATGGTTTCCTTTTTGGAAAAGCGTGGCAGGGCAAAACGATGGGAGATGATGAACATCCAGATTGGTCCCAGACCGAACATGATGAAGGGAAAGCGGAATAAAGCGTAACCCATGCGCTCAATCCAGGGTTTGGCGCGGTATTCTTCCACTGTCAGGGTGGTGACATCACCCACACCGCGCTTATCCAGGTTTCCGCTGGTGGCATGATGGATGGCATGGGACTTCCACCACTGTTCCGATGGCGTCAGGGTAATGACACCCAGAATAAAACCGATGATTTTGTTGGCTTTGCGGGATGGGGTAAATGAGTTGTGTCCGCAGTCGTGAAAAAGGATGAAAAGGCGTACCAGAAATCCAGCCGTGGGCAGTGCCAGCAGAAGGGTCAGCCAGTAACTTACCTGTAAACTGGCTCCCATCAGTCCAAGCAAAGCAAAGAACGGCACCAGGGTATTCACCAGTTGCCAGATGGCAGGTTTCCACTCCGGCTTCTGGAAAGGCAAAAGCAGGGGGTTCAGTTCTTTCATGGTGGGCAGTCTTTGAACGGACGGCGGCGTTTCGAAGGTTGGTTTGGTTTCAAGTACGGGTAACGTTAAAGTATCCATAGAGTTATCTCCTGTCCCATAGGATAAGGGTTATCTGAAGAAAGCAGAACTATCTGGAGTCATATTGTGGGATATAACAGCGATGGATTTTCTTTGTGACTTCATTCCCAATAGATATGACTCTGAATTACAATAAGCCGGATGACCGCATTTGTTCCGTCTTATGTTGCTTTACTGGAGAGCGGAGAACTTCAGGAACGGGTGAAGCGCGCTTACGCAGGGCTTGAATCCTGTGAGTGGTGTCCGCGCCGTTGTCGTGTCAACCGATTGGCGGGAAAACTGGGGGTGTGTCACACCGGAGAACTGGCGCGGGTTGCCAGTTACGGTCCGCACTACGGAGAAGAACGCCCGCTGAGCGGCTGGAAAGGCTCGGGGACAGTCTTTTTCAACCGCTGTAATTTGCGCTGTGTGTATTGTCAGAATTACGAAATCAGCCAGAGCGATGAGGGCATGGAAGTCACTCCCGAGCAGTTAGCGCAGATTTTCCTGCGCCTGCAGGCGATGGGGTGTCATAACATCAATCTGGTCTCTCCCAGTCATGTGGTGCCGCAGATCTTAGCGGCGGTGTATCTGGCGGCACAGGCGGGGTTGCGCCTTCCACTGGTGTACAACACAGGCGGATACGACGCCCTGGAAGCCCTGCAGTTGCTGGATGGGGTGGTGGATATCTACATGCCCGATATGAAATATGCCGACTCTGCCAGCGCGCACCAGTACTCGGGCGCGAAAGATTATCCCCGGGTGAACCGCGCTGCTGTGCGGGAGATGCACCGTCAGGTGGGAGATTTACAGATCAATGCCCGGGGGCTTGCCGAACGGGGGTTGCTGGTTCGGCATCTGGTTTTGCCTCATGGTCTGGCGGGCACCCGTGCCGTGATGACCTTTCTGGCACAGGAAATTTCACCCCGTACCTATGTCAATGTGATGGGACAGTACCGCCCCGAATATCTCGCCAGCCGATTCCCGCTCCTCAACCGGCGGGTGACGCTGGAAGAGGTGCATAAGGCACGCGAAGAAGCCCGGCGTGCCGGTTTAATCCATTTAGAGGAGTAATTTTTAGCAATGTGGACACAGGTTTATGACCCTTTTCAATCTCCTTTTCTTTCTGCGCTGGTGGCATTTTTGCCTGCCGCGCTCTTACTGGTGGCACTGGGCGTTTTTCGACTGAGGGTGCTTTATGCCGCCGCTCTTGGGCTGGCGGCGGCGCTTCTGCTGGCGGTGGGGGTATTTGGTATGCCCGCTGGCATGGCATTTGCCAGCGCTGTGTTTGGTGTGGCGTATGGCTTTCTCCCTGTGGGGTGGATTGTCCTTAATGTTCTTTTCCTTTTCCGCCTGACTGAACAGAAAGGGCTGTTTCAAACTCTTCAACAGAGTCTGATGCACCTTACCTCCGACCGACGTTTGCAACTGGTGCTGGTGGCGTTTTGCCTGGGTGCGTTTCTGGAAGGCGCCGCGGGTTTTGGCACGCCGGTGGCGGTCTCGGCTTCATTGCTGGTGGGATTAGGTTTCTCTCCGATCACTGCCGCCGGGCTTTCTCTGCTGGCGAATACCGCGCCTGTCCCGTATGCAGGTTTGGGTATCCCGTTGATTGCTCTGCAAACCGTTACCGGTCTGGATTTGCAATCCCTGACCCGCGCTACCGCGCTCCAGTTAACGCTCTTTAATCTGCTCATCCCCTTCTGGATGGTGGCGGCTTGGGTGGGATGGAAGCGCATGCTGGAAGTGGCGCCTGCTTTGCTGGTTGCCGGGGGCACTTTTGCCGGAGTACAGGTGCTGGTGGCGTTCTTTCATGGTCCCTGGCTGGTGAACATCTTTTCTTCGGTGGCTTCGATGGGGGCACTGGTGCTGTTTCTGAGAGTGTGGAAGCCTCGCCATGAGATGAGTGAGAATGTATCCACCCCTTCAGGAGGATTGACTTCCCGTCAGGTCTGGCGGGCGTGGATGCCGTGGATCATCCTGACCGTTCTGGTATTCCTCTGGGGCATCCCTCAGGTACGCTCGTTTCTGGATGCATGGACACTGATTCGCATCCCGGTGCCGGGACTGCACGGACTGGTCCAGCGGGTTCCGCCGGTGGTTCCCCAGCCTGTGGTGCAGGATGCGGTCTTTCAACTGCCATGGCTTTCGGCTTCCGGGACGGCAATTTTGCTGGCAGGGATTGTGGCAGGATTGCTCATGGGGTATCGTCCCGGGGAACTTCTGCGCCAGTACGGGCAGACGCTCAAACGGGTAAAAGTATCGCTGTTGAGTTTGAGCACCATGATGGCAATGGGCTTTGTCTTGCGTTACGCGGGCATGGATGCCGCCATGGGGCTGGCTTTTGCCTATACAGGCGGCTTTTATCCGTTTTTTGGCACCTGGCTGGGCTGGTTGGGGGTGTTCATTACCGGCTCGGATACCTCATCGAATGTGTTGTTTGGCAGTCTTCAGCGCATCACCGCCGGGCAACTGGGTTTTTCGGAGGTGTGGATGTCTGCCGCCAACACTGCCGGCGGGGTGATGGGGAAGATGATCAATACACAGAGTATTGTTGTGGCAGGTACGGCAGTCAACCTGAAGGGCAGAGAAGGGGAAGTGCTGCGCTTTGTCCTCTTCCACAGCCTTGCACTGGTGACGCTGGCGGGCTTGCTGGTGTGGGGGTTGTCAGGACCGGCAAAGGTGCTTTTTCCCTGAAGTGCGTGACTGGCTGAGTTATAATTAGCCCCATGACAGAAAAAACCGCCCCACGGCGCACGCAGGCGGAACGCCGCCGCGCCAGCCGGGAAAAGATTATCCGCGAGGCGTCACGGTTGTTTGCCGAATACGGCTATCGCGGCGCCAAATTAGCCGAGATTGCCCAAGCCGTGGGTATGAGCGAGCCGGGGCTTCTGCATCACTTTCCCAGCAAGGAACATCTGCTGATTGCTGTCCTGGAAGAGCGCGACCGTGTGGATCATGAACGCTTTGGTCAGGCGATTCTGGAAGAGCGTCTGCCCTTGATGGAAGGCTTGCGTGCGCTGGTGGCGCACAACGAAACCGTGCCGGGTCTGGTGCAGTTGTTTATCGTGTTAGCCGCCGAAAGCATTCAACCGGAACATCCCGCCCATGGGTATTTTTCACAGCGTTACCAGCAGGTGCGCGAAAGCATGATGACTTTGCTCCAAAAAGCCCAGCAGAAGGGCGAAATCCGCACCGATGTGCCAGCAGAACACCTGACGGCAATGGTGCTGGCTTTGATGGATGGACTGCAGATTCAGTGGCTCTTTCATCCTGAACAGGTGAAGATGAGCGCTGTGTTTGATTCTTTCCTGACCTTGCTGAAGGTCACCCCTCCTGAAGAAACCGTATGAGATTCTTCCACCGATGGCTCATCGGAAGTCTGCTGGGACTTCTTATTTTCTGGGGGACGGGATGCACGTCTTCTCCAATCCCCGATGAAAATGTTCCAGTTACACCAACCCGCGCCGGGACGTTGAGACCCTATCACACTGCCACGCCCACGCCCTCCCCACGGGCATCGCCCACCTGGACTCAGCCTCTGCCTTCGCCCACGCCCACCCCAATTCGCCATGTGGTACAGAAAGGCGAGGACATGTTTGGCATTGCCCTTCGTTATGGCATTGCTCCGCAGGTCCTGCTGGAAGCCAACCCCACGGTGAATCCACGGGCGATGAGCGTGGGGACGGTGTTGCTGATTCCCGCAGTGGGACTGCCTACGCCCACCGGTCAGGTGCCCACGCCTACCCCGCAACCGTTAACCCTCAGCGAACCCGTGTGCTATCCTGCTCTGGATGGCGGCGCGTGGTGCTTTGTGACGGTATTCAACCCCCTGAGCCAGGCATTGGAAGATGTGGTGGCGGTTATTCGCGTTTCAAACAGCGCGCAGGGAGAGGTGCTGGAGCGCCTGGCATATGCCCCGCTCAACCTCCTGCCTGCAGGTAAACGCATTGTGTTGAGCGCGTATTTCCCGGCGCCGTTCCCCGAATCGCCTCAAATGGCGGTTGAACTGCGCATGGCGCACCCCGTCCCTGCCGAAGATACGCGCTACCTGCCTGCCACGCTTGAGGTGGAAGCCGTGCAAATTGCCCCGGATGGGATGAGTGCAGTTCTGCGGGGGAATATTCTGCTGGAAGAGACCTCAGCACTGCCTCAAACCCTCTGGGTGGCGCTTCAGGCGTTCGGTGAATCCGGGAAACCGGCAGGCATTCGCCGGGTGGACGTTCCCGTCCGGGACTCTCAGCGCATCCCCTTTGAGGGGGTGGTTTACAGTGCTGGCGCGCCTATTTCTTCCGTTGAGGCGCTGGTGGAAGCCCGTCCCTGATTTTCCCAGACGAATACCAGCGCCAGATCGTTTACATTGGTGCGGGTTGGACCGATCTTGATTAAATCGCCCAACGGTTGAAAGAAGGCATAGGCATCATTGCGCCGCAGAAATTCGGCAGGATTCATCCCCAGCGAGCGGGCGCGGCTGAGGGTTTCCCCGTTAACCACAGCCCCGGCGGCATCGGTAGGACCATCGCTGCCGTCGGTTGCCAGGGTGATCAGCAGCGCGTTTAAGCCGTCCATGCCTTCTACAGCCCCCAGTGCCAGTTCCTGATTTCTTCCTCCCCTGCCATCCCCTCTCACCGTAACGGTGGTTTCACCGCCGCAAATCAGGCAGGTGGGTAAAGGCAGGGGAGATGCGTGCAGGGCTTCTTCGCGGGCAATAGCGGCAAGAAACTGTCCCGCCGTTGAGGCTTCGCCCTGCAAGAAGGTAGTGAGGATGGCGGCGTGGAAGCCTGCGGTTTGGGCTTGACTGCATGCCGCTTCTGCCGCCAGCCGGTTGCTCCCGATGACGGTGGTGAACACCCTCTCAAAGATGGGGTCGCCGGGTTTGGGCGTTTCGGGAAGATTTCCATTCAGCCCAGCCTGTAAAACCGCTTTGATTCCGTCAGGAATTGCCGGTACAAGGTCGTACTGGTGGAGGATGCTCCATGCATCGGCGTAGGTGCTGGGGTCTGGAACGGTGGGACCGGATGCGATGACCTCCAGCGGATCGCCCAGCACATCGGAGAGCACCAGACATGCCGCTTCTGCGGGTGCCAGCAGGCGAGCCATCCCCCCGCCTTTCAGGAGGTCAAGGTGTTTCCGCAGGGTGTTGATTTGGCGGATATCTGCCCCGGAGCGCAGGAGCAGTTGGGTGAGATGTTGCAGGTCATTCAGCGATACCCCCACGAGGGGTAACGTTACCAGCGCAGATGCCCCGCCGGAGATCAAAATCACATAGAAATCTTCGGGGGTAGAATCGCTCAGGAACTCGAAAATTTGCTTTCCTGCCTGCACACTGCGTTCATCCGGGATGGGATGTCCCGATTCCAGACAGGTGATTTGAGGTGGAATGGGCTGGTTTGAACGGGAACCGCTTCTGATGACGATCAATCCATCGTGTAAAAATGTCCCGAGGATATCCGCAGCCGCCAGTGCCATGGGTTCGGCGGCTTTGCCCACGGCAAGCAGGCGTACCCGCCGAAACGCAGAGAGATTCCATCGTTTTTCTTTGAGAAGCAGGGTATTTCCTTCCCGTCGCATGAATCTACCCGTTGCCTGCGCGGGGTCCATTGCCCTGAGGGCGGCGTTGAGAATGGTCTGGATGGCGTCAGAATACGGCGATTGCGAAAGCGTTTCCGTAGAAAAAATCCATGCATTTACTGGAAGGCGGTTCATGGCAGATTAATTGTAAATCAATCGGCTATCATGGGCGATTAAATCCCCTTCCCCCACTGATGGCTTTCTCTGCCTTGAAGAAAAGCCCTTTCCCTGATATGGTCCCTTCGCTCTCCGAAAAAAAGACCGGCGGTAAACCAAAAACCATGCGGATGTCTATGGCAAGCCGCTTTGAAAAAATAGTGTTTTTCCCTGCACGGGATGAGGCGGGATTGTTCTGGTTTACCCCGGGTCAGCAGAGACCTTTTTCCGGGCTGAAGATGTGCGAAAGGCATGGGGAAGTTGTTGTTTCAATCGGTCAATTCGTTCGTGGGTTTTCAAATGAGTGCCTCCCAACGGCTGGGTAATTTCTTGCGGGGCAAAGTTTAACACCATAAATTCATAAATGGCGTGGCTTTCCGAACTTTCCAGTTTTAGGGCGATCCGGTAAGCATCTTCCAGATTCTCAATGGGTTCTCCGGTCAATGCCAGCGTTTCTTCCAGACATTTCTTGACCCGCTCATAAATCCCCGGATCTGCGTTTTGTTCCAGCCTTTCTTGAGGAAGCCGTTTGCGGACGGTCTCAAGGAAGAGCGCAGCGGCATGATCTTCTTCGGCAAAACGATTCCAGAACTCGGAAATTTCGGAGGAATGATAAGTAAACAAAGCCGTCAATCGTGCATAAAAGGCTTCCGATGCCTTTTGCACTGCAATGGCTTGATCAAACAAATCACGGATTGAGGGAAATTTGATATTCATAGGTACGGCTCCAACCCAATAACCAAAATCTGTCTATTGAATATCTAAAATGACTTAATTTTCAGCAGGTTATAAAAAAGTTACCTTACCGCTCTATGATTATCGTAACAGACAAAAGTTGTTTTGAATATTGAAATTGAGTTGCAGATGTGCATAAAAGAACAACCTCGCCAGTCCAGCGAGGTTGCGAAAACGTTTTCAATGAAGGTCACGAACCCTGTGCCAGAGACCGAATCAACCCCATGGCTTCCAGCATCTCCAGATTGTGCTCAAACTTGAAATCTTCCACCCCCAGTTCCTGAGCGCGCTGGCGTTCCGCTTCCTCCAGCCGCTTGAGGTATGGATACGTAACAACCGGATGAGGCAGACTTAAGATCCGGTTACGAATGGCATCCAGGTCCAGGGAAGCAGGGAAGGGTAATGTCTTCAGGTATTGCAAAACCGCCCGTGCGGCGTTGATGCCATCCTTCCGGGCAATGCCCACCAGTCCGGTGCTGGCTTTTCGCGCCCAGCCTGCCACAAACACACCCTCTACAGGGCTTTGTGTGGCAGGATCATAGGCTTCGTAACTGATGCCTTCTACCGGGAAGCGTGGTTGCGGATTCTTGACAAATTCGTTCCCTTCCACGGGTAACCCCAGAGAAGGATCTACACGGTCGCCGATTGCAAAGATGACCGTATCCACATCCAGCGTGATGTACTTGCCCATACCCCGGGCAACCACCTCGCCGTTTTCCTGGCGATAGAGCATGGTTTGTTCCACTTCCAATCCGCGCACATGTCCGTTCTCATCTCCAAGAATGCGCACAGGGGAGGCAAGAAACTGTAAACGGAAGGAAGAACCTCCACAGCCCTCTTCCACATGATCTTTTTCCAGCAAAGCACGAATCAGCGCGCGCATTTGATTGGGATCCTGCCCAAGGCTCACCATTTGTGGGGTGACGCGGTTCAGTTCCATCTCCACTGCATTCACATCCAGGCAGTTAATCACATGCTCCAGTTCCCTGGGATCGAACTTGACTTCAGCCGGTCCCCGGCGGGCAACCGCAATCACCTCATCCACGTGGCGAACGCGCAGCAGCCACTGGGCAATATCCAGCATGACATTTCCCACGCCAATCACAGCCACGCGCTTCCCAATGTCAAAGGTCATTTCACTGTAGGGCGGCAGGCGATTGTAGTGATAGACGATATCTTTGGCGTGATACACACCGCGTAAGTTTTCCCCGGGAATCCCCAGACGTTTGGTCCCCTGTGCCCCCACGGCAACCAGCAGAGCGCTGAACCCCATCTCTTTCAACTGCTCCAGGGTGAAATCGCCCTGTTTGCCAATGATCACATTCCCGTAATACTCAATGCCATCCCGTTCCAGAATTTGTTTGAACTGGGTGCGCAATCCGGTTTTCATTCGCAGTTTGGTGGGGTAAATGCCGTATTCAGCCAGCCCCCCCGGTTTGATGTCCCGGTTGAACAGAAAGACCCTGACCCCATTCTCTGCCAGTTCGCGGGATGCAAACAATCCTGCCGGACCGGCGCCGATGACTGCTACCAGATGTGTTGTAAGCGGTTGAATCTTTTCCACCAGGCAAACCCTCCCTGTGCTATTGAGCACGTATTGGATGTATTATACCCCGATTGGTTACTCAGGTCGTTTTCAAAAGTCATGCTATAAATTAACTATGAACAGCACACAACCTCTTCCGGAAAATTCTTCCAAACCTGCGTTTTCTCTTTCCGCGCTCAAAATTGCTCCAGCATTTTGGACGATTGCCAGCATCCTCTCTCTGGTGATTAACCTGATTCTGATTGCGGTTTTGCTGGTGCTGGCATCTCAGTTATTCACCCTCAAGCGGGTGGTGCAGGAACAGGTGCTGGGCGGGCTTTACCGCAACTTCATTCTCATGGATCAGGCACACATCCGCACCACCATCCCTGTCAGCACCGAAGTTCCCGCGCGCTTTACCCTGCCCCTGGAGACTGAAACCGAAGTGGTCCTGACCGAAGACACTTTCCTGCAGGGCGCCACGGTGCGCGAATTGAGCACCGGCGGGCTGACCATTCGCAACGCTCCGGCGGATATTGTCCTGCCTGCCGGAACCCGCCTGCCTGTGGCGCTCAACCTGGATGTGCCGGTGGATCAGATGATTCCGGTCAATCTCAACGTTCAGGTGGACATTCCGCTCAGTCAGACCGAACTACATCAGCCCTTTGTGGGCTTGCAGGAAGTGGTACGCCCCTACTATAAAATGCTGGATGACCTGCCGGATTCTTGGGGCGAACTGTTGTGCCGGTCAGCCGCAGGTTCGCTGTGCGATTCACTCTTTCGATGATTCACCCTCAAAAAGGTCACATGGACTCACCTGCTTTCCTGACGAAACTCTCCAACGGTTTAACCGTTCATCTGAAGGAGATTCACACCGCACCGCTGATCAGCCACTGGGTCTGGTATCGTGTTGGATCCAGAAACGAAATGCCGGGAAAGACGGGCTTATCTCACTGGGTGGAGCATTTGCAGTTTAAAGGTACCCCGCGTTTCCCTCCCTCTATTCTGGATAAAGCCATTTCGCGGGAGGGTGGTGTCTGGAATGCCTTTACCTATATGGATTGGACCACCTATTACGAAACCCTGCCCGCTGACCGGATTGGACTGGCGCTGGAACTGGAAGCCGACCGTATGGTCAACAGCGTGTTTGACCCGGCAATGGTTGAGGCGGAACGCACGGTGATCCTCTCTGAACTGGAGGGCAATGAAAACGAACCGCTTTTTCAGTTAGGGCGGGCGGTGCAACAGGCAAGTTTCCGACACCATCCTTACCGGAACGAGGTGATTGGAAACCGCGAGGATTTGCTTCAAATTACCCGTGAGGATTTATATCAGCATTACCGTCAGTATTATGTGCCCAACAATGCCCTGGTAGCCATTGCTGGCGATTTCCGTATTGAGGAGATGCTCCAGCGCGTGCGCGAGGCGTATGAGGGCATTCCGGCGGGAGATGTTCCCCCGCGCAATGTCCCCATTGAGCCACCCCCTTCGGGAGAGCGCCGTCTGGAGGTTCACGGTCCGGGGGAAACCGCCTATATCCAGGTTGCTTATCGTGCCCTTCCTGCCGCGCATCCCGACTTTGCCGTGCTGATGGTAATTGACAGTTTGCTCTCCGGACCTGCCAGTTTGAACATGTTTGGCGGGGGGGGGATTTCCAACAAAACCAGCCGGCTGTATCGGGCGCTGGTAGAGAAAGAACTGGCGGTGGGCGTCGGCGGCGGGGTGCAAGCCACCATTGACCCCTTCCTCTTTGAAATCACCATCACGCTTCCGCCGGTGTATCGCCCTGAAGAAACGCTGAAAGCCTTTGACGAGCAAATCTTGAGAATCATGGAAACGCCGGTAACCCCGAAGGAAATTCAGCGCGCCATTAAACAGGCTCGCGCTCTCTTCGCCTATGGGAGCGAGAATATCACCAATCAAGCCTTCTGGCTGGGGTATGCTGAGATGTTTGACCATTACGACTGGTTTGTGGATTATCTGGAGCGCATCAGCCGTGTCACTCCCATGGATGTGCAACGGGTGGCGCAACAGGTGCTCAATCCTCAGGGAAGGGTGGTGGGGTTTTACATTCCGGAGGACAATCACCCCGGAGGTGTTTCATGAGACTGGTGCGCCCTGAAATTCTTCAAACCCTGCCGGGTCCGGAAGATATCACCCGCGTGGAATTGCCCAATGGCATTGTGGTGCTGGCGCGCAGCAATTTTGAGAGCGCCTCCGTCACGCTCAGCGGATATCTGCCGGCGGGTGGACTGTTCGACCCGCCTGAGAAACCTGGACTGGCGCATTTTACCGCGCTGGGGCTGATGCGTGGGACGGAACGCCACCATTTTCAGCACATATTCAATCGTCTTGAGACGGTTGGCGCTTCTCTGGGG
The DNA here is from genome assembly GCF_020723905.1 of Anaerolinea thermophila. GTDB lineage: Bacteria > Chloroflexota > Anaerolineae > Anaerolineales > Anaerolineaceae > Anaerolinea > Anaerolinea thermophila_A. The sequence goes on along the minus strand of NZ_DYHZ01000001.1, from coordinate 385,038 downwards.
TTCGGCGCCAGTGTGTACAACATTAACTTTGGCGGGCGCGCGCTGGCAGAAGATTTGCCTCTGCTGTTGAGCCTTCTGGCAGAGTGTCTCCGCACCCCGCGCTTTCCAGTAAAGCAGGTTGAGCGTTTGCGACGACAGATCCTCACCGGTCTTGCCATCCGCGATCAGGACCCTGCCGACCGGGCAGAGATGATGTTTGATGAAATTCTTTTCCCCAATCATCCCTTTGGCAAACCCACCGATGGAACCCGTGAGACCATTGCTTCCATCACCCGCGAGGATTTGCTGGCGTTCCATCACCACACCTTTGGACCGCGCGGGATGACGGTGGTGATTGTGGGAGCGGTATCTGCCAGTCGGGCGGTTGAAGAAGTTCAACGCTGTCTGGGAGATTGGGTCAATCCGCTTCAGCCTTCTTTCCCGGAAATTCCTTCCATCCCACCACTGGAGCAAACGGTTCGGCGGCACATTTCTCTGCCGGGTAAGGTGCAGACTGAACTGGTCATGGGGACACTGGGACCTTCGCGCCTTTCTCCCGATTTCATGCCTGCCTCCCTGGGAAACAACATCCTCGGGCAGTTTGGGCTGATGGGGCGGATCGGCAATGTGGTACGGGAACAGGAAGGCTTAGCCTACGAAGCCAGTACCAGTTTAAACGCCTGGAAGGACGCCGGCACCTGGGAAGTGACTGCCGGGGTCAATCCTTCCAACCTTCAGCGGGCAATTGACCTCATCCTGGCGGAGATCCGGCGTTTCATTTCTGAGCCGGTCAGTTGGGAAGAACTGCGGGACAGCCAGTCGCACTATCTGGGGCGATTGCCGCTCTCGCTGGAGTCCAATGCGGGGGTTGCCCACGCCATTTTGAACCTCGAACGCTTCAATCTGGGGTTGGATTATTACAAACGCTATCCTGCGCTGGTAGAAAGCGTAACTCCGGAACAGATTCTGGAAGTTTCCCGCCGCTGGCTGGATCCGGAACGATTTGCCATTGTCAGCGCGGGACCTCCGATGGAGTGACATGATTCTGCGAACCGGTGTGGATATTGTGGAAATTCAACGCCTCGAACAGGTCAACCCTGCCATTCGGGAGCGCTTCATTCGACGGGTGTTCACGCCGCTGGAGATTGAACTGGCGCGGGGATCGTATGCCAGCCTTGCCGGGCGTTTTGCCGCCAAAGAGGCCGTTTCCAAAGCCCTGGGTACAGGGATTGGACCGGTTTCATGGCAGGAAATCGAGATTCGCCGCGACCCCAGCGGCGCTCCCGTTCTCCATCTCCATGGCAAAGCCGCAGAGATTGCCCGGTTGCTGGGATTGACGGTCTGGTCGGTGAGCATCAGCCACGGGCGCACCCATGCGGTGGCAATGGCAGTGGCGGTAGGTGAGGGTAGAGAGTAGCCCTTTATTCCGTCAAACTTCCCATCAACAGGCGTTCGTTGTAGATATGCCGGATGGTCTCTTCCAGAGAAGGAGCCTGACCTCAATATCGGCAATGGCGTAATGCTCAAACAGCCAGCGGATGAACTCCACTGCCGCCACCTGCCGGTGATCGAACCGGAATATCACCTCATTCCCTTCTCGTTGGAAAATTTCGGCTCAGTGAAATCACCGCGCTCCCCCAGTACGAGATCAAGGAGGGAAGTTTGAAAGGATAAAACGGGTGGAATACCAGTGCCATGGGCAGACTGCGCAAGACAAGAACGGTTTTTTTACCCTTTAAAAGAACATGCCCCGGTTGAGGGGGCACGTTCTTTCATGAGACAAGGAGGAGGAACTACACAACGATTTCATCTGCCGCGGCGGGCAACTGATAGCCCAGACTGCGCAGGGTCTTCTTCATATCAATGAGGGATTTGCGTCCAAAGCCTTCGATATTGAGCAGAGCCGCTTCGCCCTGTTCCAGGAGGGCAAGCACCTGTCCGACCGTGGTGATGCCGGCTTTTGCCAGCGCTTCGGTGGGGCGGGTGCCCAGATTGAGCGAGGCGATGGGGCGCTCCAGCGAGGTGCGGGCTTCTTCGCGGGCTTTTTGCTGTTCCACGAAGGACTGACGCGCCTGCAGTTTGCGGTAGAAGCGATCAACCTGCCCTTCGGTGTCCACGATGCGCGTCTGCTCACCGGTGTAGAAGGGGTGGCACTTGGAGCAAATTTCTGTGCGGATGACTTTTTTGGTCGAACCGGTCGTCCAGGTGTTGCCGCAGGCGCAGATCACCTGAGCGTCGGGGTAGTACGTGGGATGAATGTCTTTCTTCATGCTCTTTTCCTTTCGACCGGCAATCCGTCTGTTTTCGGAAACGGCAGGACGGTGCCGGATGCGAGGTAATGAATTACTCAGCCACAGGGGCTTGTGGTTCGGGGATAACCGAAACCATCTTGCGCCCGTTGGGTAAGGTCTGGTACACCACGATACCATCTGCTACAGCGAAGAGGGTATCGTCTTTTCCGACCTTCACGTTCAGCCCGGGTTTAATGCGGGTGCCGCGCTGGCGAACTAAAATGTTGCCCGAGAGCACTTTCTGCCCCGCATAGCGTTTCACGCCGAGGCGTTGGGAATTGCTGTCACGTCCATTGCGGCTTGAGCCGCCACCTTTCTTGTGCGCCATATCTCTTACTCCGCTTCAATCGAATTTACCAGCAAACGGGTATACGTTTGGCGGTGACCCGTCTTGACGCGAATGCGCTTCTTGGGGCGATAATGGAAGTTGATCAGTTTGGGTCCCTTGAAGTGCTCGACCACGGTTGCATTCACCGCTGCGCCTTTCACGACCGGCGCACCCACCGACACCTGCTCGCCATCCACGAGCAACAGGACACGATCCAGTTTGACCGACTGCCCCGGTTCTACCTTGAGCAGGTCCACTTCAATCGTGTCGCCTTCGACGGCTTTGTACTGTTTGCCGCCCGATTCAACAATTGCGTACTTCATACACACTCCTCAATCTTCACTTCGCCTTGGTATCCGCGATCTTTTCTTTCCCGCCGACCCAAGGGGAAGTTGGGGAAACAGATTTTTACCCCAGCCAGTGACCTGCCCGGGGCGAAGGGGAATTATACTGATGAATGGGGAGTCTGTCAAGCGCCGTTTTGGGCAATGTGGCGGACAATCTGACTGGCGGCGCGGTACAGCCGGTCCCGAATAGCCAGCCCCAATCCGGCAGTACCAAAATCGCGCACCAGAATCACGTCCATACCGGCTTCGTCCATGGCGCGCATTCCGGCATACAGGTTGCGTGCAACGGTCCCCGGGTCGTTCAGCGAGCCCAGTGCCAGCCGCGCCATGGCAGGAAATTGTGTTTCCAGCCATGCCAGGTCTTCATCGGCGATCAGCGCTCCTACCCGCGCTCCAGATTGTTCTGCCTGGGTGACAAGATGGGCAAAGGCTTCCTGCAACCCCTCGTTCTGAGGAATTTCCACAAGGATTAAGCGGGCATGGTGAGGGGCGTAGTGTTTTTCCAGCAAGCCCGGTGATGCCTGCGCTTCCTCTTGAGAGGCTTTGCGTTCGAGCAAATCAACCGGTCCCAGAACTGCCTCGAGGGCTTCGCGGGAGACGCCCCCCGGACGCAGAATGCGCGGCACAGCGGTGCTGATATCCAGCACGGTCGATTCCACACCGATCGGCGTGGCGCCGCCATCCAGGACCATGTCAATACGCCCTTCTAAGTCCCGCAACACATGCCCTGCGGTGGTGGGACTCACGCCGCCAAAACGGTTGGCGGAGGGTGCGGCAATGGCTAATCCGCTGACCCGTAACAGCGCCTGCGCCACCGGGTGAGATGGCACCCGCACAGCGACGGTATCCAACCCGGCGGTTACCGAAAGGGGCACCTTTTCTCCACGGGGCAGGATGAGCGTCAGAGGACCGGGCCAGAAGTGTTCTGCCAGAGTGGAGACCACATCCGGGATGGACTTTACCACCATGGGGAGTGCCTCTACTGCCGGAAGATGTACGATGAGCGGGTCGGTTGCAGGGCGCCCTTTGGCTTCAAAGATGCGCTGGACGGCTCTACCATCCAGGGCATTGCCGCCCAGCCCGTAGACGGTTTCGGTGGGAAAAGCCACCAGCCCGCCGCTTTTCAGGCATTCAGCGGCTTCCTGAAGAGCATCAAGCGCCGGCGCGCATGGGTCAACGGGTATACATCGCGTCACGTGCCCAATCATACCAGCACGGACGTATTTTCGCAAACTCCATCAGCGCAATTTACGGAAATCGCCCTCTCGAACGGTGATGCCGATGGCGTCCAGGTGTTCCAGAAAGCCCAGGGCATATTTCCGGGTGGTGTTCAGGGCATCGCGAAACTCAATTACGGTCAGGGTGGGGGAATGCTGAAAGTGGCGTTTGACCCAGTCCAGCATGGCGTCGTAGTCCTCTTTGCGAAAGACCACCTCGGGGGAAACCTGCACCAGTCTGCCGCTTTCCACCAGAGCCTGATAGATTTCTTCGCCCACTTCTGCCTGTGCTTCTTTAACCGAAGGGGGGGTGAAGGGAGCGGAGGCAAACCGGTTCATCAGGCCAGCGATGAGCGTTTGTTGCTGAGGGCTGAAGCGCACCTGAAACTCTGGCAAAGCCAGAAAAGATGCCTCCTCGCGGAGATGGCCTTCCTGTAACCAGCGTCTCAGGCAGGCATTGAATACCCGTGCCGACATTTTCAGACGGCTTTTCAGTTCCTCGCGAGGAATGCCGCGTCTTAATGGAAAACGCGCGTGGAATGCCTGCATTTCTTTGCGCAGACGGTTGCATTCGTTTTGCCAGTGTTCCTGAGTAGCCGCCAGCAGGTCGCATTCCGGGGAGTAAGCGCCTTCTTCCAGCCCAATCAGTGCCTTTTGATCGAACAGGTCTTGCAGAGCCGGCGCCAGACGTTCAGCGCCCAGGCGGGTACGGGTAAGGGTTTCTCGAACCGACGCAATGCCCGCGCGTTGAAAGGCTTCAAGGATGATTTCAGCAGGATTGCCCTCTCGCAGGGCATGGAGCCGCTGAAGAACTGTTTCATCGAACCGCCGGTACAGTTTTGCCGGGTGCGGATCCAGCACCTCGCCGCCACCCAGGGTTTCGGCGGGCGAGGGGCGCCGCAGAATGTAACGGTCGCCGCGCACGGTTACCACCGGTTCGCGCAAGACCAGTTGAAGCCAGCCTTCTTCGCCGGGGTTCAGCACATCGTTTCCCAGCAGACGTACCCGCGCAATGACTTCGGAACTACCGAGGAACAGTTTGACTTCGCTGGAATGGCGTAGAGGCAGTTCGAGATCGGGGAGCAGGCGAAAATGGACGTCCAGCACCTGCGAGGGCTGGTACGTCCCCGGGTGGGTGACCACCTGTCCGCGGCGGATCTCTTCCATATTTACCCCGCTGATGTTGATGGCGGTGCGGCTTCCCGGGACGGCAATTTGCTCTTTCATCTTGTGGGTTTGCAACCCGCGGATGCGCCCGCGCAGTCCGCCCGGCAGGATTTCTACCTCATCGCCGACCCGAAAACTTCCATCCAGCAGGGTGCCGGTGACAATGGTGCCAAACCCGGAAATGGTGAAGACGCGGTCAATGGGCAGGCGGGGGCGTTTGAGGTCCGGGCGGGGTGGTTGTTGCGCCAGACAGGCTTCCAGAGCGGTGATGAGGTGGGGAAGTCCCTCTCCCGTGCGGGCAGAAACTGGAACAATGGGAGCGTTTTCCAGGACGGTGCCGCGCAGGGTGTTTTGTACGTCTGCACGCACCCATTCCAGCCATTCAGCGTCAGGAGCGAGGTCGGCTTTGGTCAGCGCAATGACCCCTGCAGGAATTTGAAGCAAATCCAGGATGGCAAGGTGTTCGCGGGTTTGCGGCATGATGCCTTCATCTACTGCCACAACGAATAATGCCGCATCAATACCACCTACCCCTGCCAGCATATTTTCGATGAAGTCGCGATGCCCCGGCACGTCCACAATCCCAACCGCCTCACCTGAGGGCAGGGTCATCCAGGCAAAGCCGAGATCAATGGTCATCTCCCGCTCCTGCTCTTCCTTCAACCGGTCGGGGTGAATGCCGGTGAGGGCGGCAACCAGCGTGGATTTGCCATGATCAACGTGCCCGGCGGTGCCAATGACGCGCATGTCTTCTCTTAACTGCTACGACCGAAGGTGCGGTCGTATTCCTCCATCCACTGGTGTGTAAGCGCCAGTAGAGTCTGCAGGCGTTTCTGCGTTTCCAGCGTAATATTGTGCAGGGTATCGTTGATGTCCTGTAAAGCGTCCTGTAAAGCCGTCAACTGATCCTGAATGCGTTCGTTCTGGCGGGCGCTTTCGCGCAGTTGTTCTTCCTGCACCAGGGTGTAATTCGTCCAGCGTTTCTGATCGTCGGCGCGGAAGGTCATCCATTCCTGGCGGAACCGCTCTTCCGTGAGGCGCTGCATTTCGGTAATCTCATTGATGCGACGCTCAAACTTTTGGGTGATTTCCTCAAACGCTTCCTGAGCGCGTTTAACCGCGCGATGGGTCGTGTCCAGTGCCTGTGCCTGCGAATCGAGCCCCTGAGCCAGCCGCTCGATGGCTTCAAACCGCGACTGCCAGTCTTTCCAGATGCGTTCGCGCTCAACCTGTATCATGTTCACTTTATCGATGAAAGCAGTCTGTGCCTGGCGTCGTTCGCTCTCGGCAGATTGGATTTCGGTCAGGCGGGTTTCCAGTTTTCGACTACCATCGGCGAGCAGTTCCACTTTGCCGCGCAGTTCTTCCAGCCGTTTCCGAATGGCAGAGACCTCTCCCTGCAAATCGGTCATACGTTTGGTTTCCTGCCGCTGGGCTTCTTCAATGAGTTTTTGCGCCCGGCGGTACTCTTCTTCGGAGCGTCGGGACTCGACCAGTTTGACTTCCAGTCCTTCGATCAGGCGGGAGAGGCGGAAATCTTCTTCCACCCGCGCCTGAAGGTTTTTGCGCAGTTCGGGCAGAATTTCGATGTTCTTGCGCAGTTCGCCGATGGCGCGGTTGAAGGTATCCAGATCATCCTGGCGCACTTTTTCCATGTCACGGTTGTACTCGGCGCGCAAGCGTTCAATGTTCTCAATGGTACGGGTAAATTCACTGCGCACCTGAAGAATGGCGGCATCCAGTTGATCAAAACGGCTTCCAAGGGTGCTCAGCCGGGCAACTTCTGCTTCCAGTTCTTTAACCCTGCCCTGGACGTCGGGCAAACCGGCTTCCAGGTTTGCCAGCCGCTGTTCCAGCGTGTCAATGATGGCTTTGTCTTTGCGGCGCTCGCCTTCCAACCATTCGATTCGTTTCTGTAATTGTTCAAGATCCATGGGGGTGTTTTCCTGTCAGGGGTACACGAGTAGATTTGCAAATCGGTCAGGGAAAATTATACCTTATTCGTTGCAGTGCGTGTTCAGGGTATGGAATATTTTGCCTGTGCTACAATCTTCTTATTGTTGAGTGCGTACAGGAGGTCTGGTTCATGGAATATCGTTTGCTTGGAAAGACAGGTGTGCGGGTCAGCCAGTTGTGTTTTGGCACGATGACCTTTGGCGGGGATGCCGATGAAGAGACTTCCGCGGCGTTGTATCGTCGTTGCCGGGATGTGGGCATTAATTTTTTCGACTGCGCCAATGTGTATAACGGCGGCAAATCCGAGGAACTGCTGGGGCGTTTCACCCGGGGGCATCGCCATGAGGTCATTCTGACCAGCAAGGTGTATTTCCCGCCCAGTCAGGATGTCAATGCCCGTGGGGCAACCCGCCGGAACATTTTGTTGAACATTGAGCAAAGCCTGCGTCGGCTGGGCACCGATTATCTGGATGTGTATTTCATTCACCGCTTTGACGAACTGACCCCGCTCGAAGAAACGCTGCGGGCGCTGGATGATCTGGTGCAGGCGGGCAAGGTGCTTTATCTGGGCGCCAGCAACTTCGCCGCCTGGCAAATTGCCAAGGCGCTGGGCATCTCGGCGCGCTATGGGTGGGCGCCGTTTGCGGTCATCCAGCCTATGTACAATCTGGTCAAGCGTCAGGCAGAGGTGGAAATTCTCCCCATGGCGCTTTCGGAAGGGTTAGGGGTGATTCCTTACAGCCCGCTGGGAGCCGGTTTGCTGACGGGGAAATACGGCGCCACCACTCGCCCTGAACAGGGTAGACTGGTGGACCATCCCATTTATCAGGTACGGTACAGTGATGCATGGATGTATGAGGTCGCCGAGCGTTTTGTGCGCTTTGCGCGGGAACGAGGTTTTTCTCCGGCGGCGCTGGCGGTGGCGTGGGTGGGCAGTCATCCCGCGGTAACCGCTCCCATCATCGGTGCCCGCAATCTATCTCAACTGGAAGATTCGCTTCAATCTTTGAACATCCAGATGACTCCCGAACTGCGGGCTGAAATTTCTGCGCTTTCTCCGGAGCCGCCGCCAGCCACAGATCGTACGGAAGAAGCCCGCGGAAAGGGTATGTAAGCGATATATCAGAAATTTATTAAAGAAAAGACACTCTGCTTGACGATGACCTTTGAGCATGGTATGATTGTTTTCGATAATTTAGCACTCTACCCGCTAGAGTGCTAAATTTAGAGTGAGAACCATGAACCGGGAACCAACCGAACGACAAAAATTTTTGCTGGCGCTGGTGGTGCATGAATATGTGCGTACAGCCATGCCGGTGAGTTCGCTTACCCTGGTGGAGCAGTACAAACTGGATATGTCCTCTGCCACGGTGCGCAACGAACTGGCGGCGCTGACCGAAATGGGCTACCTGCGTCAGCCGCATACTTCGGCGGGGCGGGTGCCTACCGAAGAGGGCTATCGCTTTTTTGTGGGTCGGTTGATGCAGGAAACAGCCCTTCCCGATTCCATGCGACACACCATTACCCATCAGTTCTATCAGATGGGCACGGATGTGGAGCAGTGGATGCGCCTTGCCGCCAGCGTGCTGGCGCATCAGTCCCGTGCCGCGTCTCTGGTGACCGCTCCTCATCCGGAGCGAGCCCGCCTGAAGCATCTGGAATTAATCTCCACCCGCGGGCGTCAGGTGCTGATGGTGCTGGTCATCGTCGGTGGCGAAATCCGTCAGCGCATCCTCACCCTCTCGGAGCCGGTGCCACAGGAGAAACTTTCTGAGGTGGCAGATCGGATTTCCCGTCAACTGCAAGACCGCGACGCCGACAGCATTCGCGCCCTGCGTAGTCACTTTGACGGGCTGGCATACGACATCCTGGGCTACGTCATTGACGACCTTTACAAAACCGAACGCACTATTTCGGGAGAAATCTTTACCGATGGCTTGACCAATGTGCTGGCAGAGCCGGAATTTTCCAATTCCGAAGAAGCCCGTCGAGCGTTGCGTCTGCTGGAAGAACGCACCCTGTTGCAGGAACTGCTGGCTCGCACGGTATTTGCAACCAACGCTGTAGGTGGCGTTCAGGTGCTGATCGGCGGTGAGGGCACCTGGGAAGATCTCCGGCAGAGTTCGCTCTTATTGACCCGTTACGGGGTGCCGGGGCAGGCGACGGGTACGCTGGGGGTGCTGGGACCGATGCGGATGGCGTATGGACGTACCATTTCCACGCTGCGTTTTCTGGCTGGATTGCTCAGCGATCTGGTCGCTGAAACGCTGGTGGAAGATGAACATCATACCAACTGACACAATGCGTGGGTGATACCATGAGCAAACGGAGTAAAACAGTGAAACAGGAAGAAATGAAACAAGAAGCGGAAGGCGTTGTGCCGGAAGCCCAACCTGCCGCTTCGCCGAACAGGGAGCAGGGATCTCAACCCGCCGAGACAGCGGAAAAAGACGCCTTAAAAGAAGAGGTTGAAGCCCTGCGCGAACGCGTCAGGGCGCTGGAGGAATACATCCGCGAACTGGAAGGGAAACAAAAGGAGTATTTCGAAGGCTGGGCGCGTGAACGGGCAGATTTTTCCAATTACAAACGGCGCATTGAGCGGGAACAGGCAAGTTTGACCCAGAATATTACTGGCGAAATCCTCAAGAAGTACCTGCTTATTCTGGATGATCTCAGCCGTGCGATGAAGATGCGTCCCAGGGATGGCGAAGCTGCTTCCTGGGCAGATGGGATTGAACTGATCTATCGCAAACTGCAGAGCATTCTCGATGCCGAAGGGATTCATCGCATCCCCGCTGAGCAGGAGATGTTTGACCCCATGCGGCACGAAGCCATTACCTATGAAGACAGCCCGGATCACGAAAGCGGGCAGATTATCGAAGTGTTGCAGGATGGGTATACACTCGGAGACCGTGTTTTACGACCCGCAAGGGTGCGAGTTGCGCGATAGGAGGCATAATTTACCATGGGAAAAATCATTGGAATTGATCTGGGAACTACCAACTCTGTGGCTGCCGTCATGATGGGCGGTGAGCCGGTCGTCATTCCTTCGGCTGAAGGGGAGCGTCTGGTGCCTTCGGTGGTGGCGTACAACAAGAACCACGAACGTCTGGTTGGACGTCCCGCGCGTAATCAGGCCATCATCAATCCGGAGAATACCATTTTCTCTATCAAGCGCTTTATGGGGCGCAAGTATGATGATCCCGAGGTCCAGCGCACCATCAGCCGTGTTCCCTACAAAGTGACCAAGGCTCCCAATGGGGATGTGCGCGTTATTTTGGACGGGCGCGAGTACTCGCCTCCGGAAATCTCCGCCATGATTCTGGCGAAAATCAAAGCCGATGCCGAAGCCTACCTGGGCGAGCCGGTAACTCAGGCGGTGATTACCGTCCCGGCGTACTTCAACGATGCCCAGCGCAATGCCACCAAAGATGCCGGAAAGATTGCCGGTCTGGAAGTCTTGCGCATCATCAACGAGCCGACCGCCTCTTCTCTGGCTTACGGGTTGGATAAAAAGAAGAACGAGGTCATTGCGGTGTACGACCTGGGCGGCGGAACCTTCGATATTTCCGTCCTCGATGTGGGCGATGGTGTCTTCCAGGTGCGTTCCACCAGTGGGGACACCTTCCTGGGCGGCGATGACTTTGACCAGCGCATCATGGACTACCTCATTAATGAATTCAAGAACGAGACGGGCATTGATCTGCGCAATGACCGGCAGGCGCTCCAGCGTCTTAGGGAAGCCTCTGAGAAGGCAAAGATTGAACTCTCCAGCATGTTGCAGACCGAGATCAACCTGCCTTACATTACTGCCGATGCCACCGGTCCGAAACATCTCGTCATGAGTCTCACCCGCGCCAAACTGGAGCAACTTACCGGCGATCTGGTCGAGCGCACGCTCGAACCGGTTCGCCGCGCTCTGGCGGATGCCGGTTTACAGCCCGGCGACGTGCACGAGGTGGTGCTGGTGGGCGGAATGACCCGCATGCCGGCAGTCCAGGAAGCCGTGCGCCGTATGTTTGGCAAGGAGCCTCACAAGGGCGTTAACCCCGATGAGGTCGTGGCTGTGGGTGCGGCAATTCAGGCGGGCGTGCTGGGCGGCGAGGTGAAAGACATCCTCTTGCTGGACGTTACCCCGCTGACCCTCTCCGTAGAGACGCTGGGTGGTGTGGCTACCCCGTTGATTGAACGCAACACCACCATTCCCACCCGCAAGAGCCAGATTTTCTCCACCGCTTCGGATGGACAAACTCAGGTGGAAATCCACGTGGTACAGGGCGAGCGTCCCATGGCAGCCGACAACAAGTCGCTGGGGCGCTTTATTCTGGATGGCATTCCGCCTGCCCCGCGCGGCGTCCCGCAAATCGAGGTCACATTCGACATTGATGCCAACGGCATCCTCAAGGTGACCGCTATGGATAAGGCCACCGGTCGCAGTCAGCACATCTTCATCACGGCGTCTTCGGGCCTCTCCGAAGCCGAGATCGAGCGCATGCGCAAGGAAGCCGAAGCCCATGCAGAGGAAGACCGCCGCCGTAAAGAGTTGATCGAAACCCGTAATCAGGCAGATAATGTCATCTACACCGCTGAAAAACTGCTCCGCGAACAGGGAGAGAAGATCCCTGAAGACTTGAAGAAGCAGTTAAATGAGCAAATCGTTCAGGTGCGCAATGCCATGAACAGCGACAACATTGCCGATATCCGCTCCAAATCGGATGCATTGATGCAACTGGTGCAAAAAGTGGGCGCCAGCATGTATCAGGGCGGTACGCCTGCGGGTGGAGATGGCTCCGGTGGTGGCACCGGCGAAACCCAACCCGGCGACAATGTTGTGGACGGCGAGTTTAAAAATCTGTAATCCATAAGACGGGATTCCTCTCGGGGTAAATCTGCCCTGAGGGGAATCCCTGCAATCATGATACAATTCAGCGAGTGGTCTTCTCTTTCAGGACCACTCGCTTAGTGATGACTATGACACAGAGAGATTACTACGAAGTTTTGGGTGTTCCGCGAACCGCCACCCCGGAGGAGATTAAATCTGCCTTCCGGAACCTGGCGCGTCAGTATCATCCGGACGTGAACAAAAGTCCGGATGCGGAAGAGAAGTTTAAGGAAATCAATGAAGCCTATGCGGTACTCTCGGATGCTGAAAAACGCGCCGCCTATGACCGCTACGGACATGCCGGTTTGAACGGCATGGGCGGAATGCCCGACTTTTCAACCATCGATCTGAGCGACATCTTTGAAGAACTGTTTGGTTTCGGCATGGGGATGGGAAGCCGGCGGTCCAGCCGCAATGCCCCCCGCCGCGGCGCCGATTTGAATGCCACGCTCACCCTCACCTTTGAAGAAGCCATTTTCGGCTGTGAAAAAGAGGTGGAGTTTACCCGCGATGAAATTTGCTCTGCCTGCCGGGGAAGCGGCGCTGAACCCGGAACTCGCCCACAGCGCTGTGTTACCTGTGGTGGGCGCGGCGAAGTGCGGCAGGTGCGGCAGACCATCCTGGGCTCGATGGTTCAGGTAATTACCTGTCCGACCTGCAATGGCGCCGGAGAGGTCATTGATACCCCCTGCCGAACCTGTCGGGGGCGCGGTCTGGAACGCAAGACGGTGCGAAAAGTGGTGGCAGTACCGGCAGGGATTGACAACGGACAGCAAATTCGCCTGGCGGGCGAAGGACAACCCGGCATTAATGGTGGTCCTAACGGCAACCTCTATATCGAAATTCAGGTCAAACCGCATCCCTTCTTCCGCCGCAAACAGGATGATATTCTGCTGAACCTGAATATCAATGTGGCTCAGGCTACGCTGGGCGCTGAGGTGGAGATTCCGACCATTGACGGGAAAACCACCCTGAACATCCCGCCGGGAACACAACCCGGCAAAGTTTTCACCCTGAAAGGCAAAGGCGTTCCTCACCTGCGCTCCAACGGACGCGGCGATCAACTGGTCATCGTAAATGTGGAAGTTCCCAGTCGTCTTACGCCGGAACAGCGGCGTCTGTTTGAGCAATTAGCCCAGACCCTGGGCAGTGAGGTCAAGCCGCAGGAAAAGAGTTTCTTTGAGCGCTTGCGAGACTTCTTCTAAAACAAACTATCACAGGGCGCTGGCGAAGCGCCCTTTAACTTTTCTCTTGAGAGGTGTGTATGTCCAATGCTCCCCACTGGCTGGAAGTGTCCATCACTGTTGATCCGGAACTGGGTGAAGCCGTTTCGGAAGTGCTGAGCCGTTTCGTCTCCGGTGGCGTGGTGGTGGAAAGTGCCGTACGGTACAACGATGCGGAAGATGAAGGTACCCCGTACGGTCCGGTGAAGGTGTACGGTTACCTTCCCATTGATGAACATATCGAAGAAACCCGCCAGAAGGTAACCGAAGCCCTGTGGCATCTTGGACAGATTCAACCTCTTCCGGAACCATCCTTCCGTACCATTCAGGACGAAGACTGGATGGCGGCATGGAAACAGCACTACCGCCCCATTCCGGTGGGAGAGCGTTTGCTCATTTTGCCCGCATGGATAGCGCCCGACCGCGGCGAGACCCGTATCCCGGTCAAGATTGACCCGAGCATGGCGTTTGGCACTGGCACGCATCCCACCACACAGTTGTGCATGGCTTTTCTGGAGGAGACGGTCATCCCCGGTCAGCCGGTGATTGATGTGGGCTGTGGTTCGGGAATTTTATCCATTGGTGCGCTGAAACTGGGCGCCAGCCATGCCCTGGCAGTGGATATTGATCAGGCGGCGGTGATTTCTACCCGCGAAAATGCCGAAGCCAATGGGGTGCTGGATCGGATGGAGATCGGGCAGGGGTCGGTAAGCGAGATTCTGGCGGGAAACTTCAGTCTTAAGCAAGCCCCGCTGGTACTGGCAAATATTCTGGCGCCGGTCATCATTCGTCTGTTTGATACCGGTCTGGCGGATCTGGTCAGCCCCGGCGGGACGCTGGTGCTTAGCGGCATTCTGGATACGCAGGCGCCGGATGTCTTGCTTGCCGCCGCTCAGAAAAACTTGAAGTTTGTCGAACAGCGTCAAATTAACGATTGGGTGGCGCTGCGTCTGATCAAACCGGCTTAAGCCATCAATGCAGAGATGAAAAAATCCCTCTCTCGAGCAGGCTGGAGAGAGGGATCTGTGTTTAACCCACAATCCTTACTCGGGGAAATTCCCTAAAATGTTTTCGATGCGCTCCAGCAAATCGTCATCGAGTTTTTCAGCAATTTCGGCGGCGCCCAGGTTTTCGTCCATTTGCTCCAGGCTGGATGCACCGGTGATGACCGCGCTGACCTCTTTTCGGCGCAGGATCCAGGCAATGGCAAGTTGAGCGGTGGTGGCGTCCAGTTCGCTGGCAAGTTCGGTGAGTTGCCGCACAATGGCGATGCGCTCCGGGGTGATTAAATCCCTCAGCCATGCCATGTTTTCCATGGATGCGCGACTGCCTGCCGGGATGCCCTCGTTGTATTTGCCGCTGAGGATGCCAAAGTACAACGGGCTGAAGGTGGTCAAACCAATGCCGTAATCCCGGCAAACCGGCGCGAGGAAGTTCTCCACCCGCTTGCGGTGGAACATGTTGTATTGAGGCTGTTCCACGCTGGGACCGATCAGGTTCAGGGCGCGTGCAACCCCGATGGCTTCCATGATCTGGTGCGGTTCCCATTCCGATGTGCCCCAGTAGAGGATTTTGCCCTGACGAATCAGGTCGTTCATCACCCATACCACTTCCTCTACCGGCGTATCCGGGTCGTAGCGGTGGCAGAAGTACAGGTCAAAGTACTCCACCTGCATGCGTTTCAGCGAGGCATGTACGGATTCCATTACATGCTTGCGGGAAAGTCCGCGCCCGTTGGGTCCCGGCATGGTGGGCCAGAAGACCTTGCTGGAAAGCACCAGCGCTTCTCTGGGCAAGCCACGAATGGCACGCCCCATGAGCACTTCGGCTTCTCCACCGGCATACACGTCGGCGTTGTCAAAGAAATTGATGCCCTGATCGTAGGCAGCATGGATGAGATCGGTGGCAGTTTTTTCGTCAACCTGATTGCCAAAGGTCACCCAGGCGCCCAGACTGATTTCACTGAGTTTGAGACCGGAACGTCCCATTCTGCGGTAGTGCATGTTATCCTCCTCGTGCAGGTGGAAAAAGGCAGGTTACATTTCTTCGCCGCTGCCAATTCCCAAAGGTTTCCATTTTTCCGAATCCGCACGCAGACGGTGCAGACCGCCGCCGCGGTTGTGCAGTTCGTCAAAGTGCTCGGGTTTGATGAACATGGCATCGCCGTCCAGTAAGCCGGTAATGCCCGTCTGCCCGGGTTCGGGGCGCTTGTTCTGGCAGTACGGGCAGGTTTTCGGGTCGTGAGGTTGATAGGTGATGGGCTCTTCGTAGGTCGTGATGTACCCCTCGTAGTTGCGCAGGATGATTTTATGGTCGGACATGCTGATGAGGTAATTGGGCATCACGGGAATCTTGCCACCGCCGCCAGGGGCATCCACGACGTACGTAGGCACGGCATACCCGGAAGTGTGTCCGCGCAGTCCTTCGATGATTTCAATGCCTTTGGCTACCGGGGTACGGAAGTGCCCTGCGCCTTCCACCAGGTCGCATTGATACAGATAATACGGGCGCACGCGGATGCGCACCAGGTCCTGCACCAGTTTGCGCTGGATGTGCACGCAATCGTTGACGCCTGCCAGCAGGACGCTCTGATTGCCCAGCGGCACACCTGCCCGTGTCAGGCGATCGCAGGCATCTGCCAGTTCCTGGGTAATTTCGTTAGGATGATTGACGTGAATGTTCATCCACACCGGATGATACTTTGCCAGCATATCGCAAAATTCCTGGGTGATGCGCTGAGGCAGGAATACCGGCACCCGGCTGCCAATGCGGATGATCTCGATGTGCTCAATTTCTCGCAGACGCTGGAGCAGTTCTTCCAGCAGTTTGGGTGCCAGCGTTAACGGGTCACCGCCGGAGAGGAGGACATCGCGCACCTGAGGGGTGCGTTTGAGGTATTCAATCTGCATCTCAAATTCGGCGCGGGAGAAGGTAGCGCTGGGGTCCCCCACAATGCGCGAGCGGGTGCAGTACCGGCAGTATGAGGCGCACTGGGTGGTCACCAGCATCAGCACGCGATCGGGGTAGCGGTGCACCAGTCCCGGCACCGGTGAATGGCGGTCTTCCGCCAGAGAATCTTCCATCATGCCGGTGAACGGCACAATCTCTTCCGCGCGGGGGATGACCTGCTTGCGGATGGGATCCTCGGGGTCATCCGGGTTGATGAGCGAGACAAAATAGGGGGTAATATCCACGCGGAATAATCCCTGTGTATTCAGGGCTTTGCGCTCGCTGTCGGTCAGGCGCAGTACCTGTTCAAAATCCTCCGCGCTGTTCAGGCGGTGGCTCAATTGCCAGCGCCAGTCATTCCATTTTTCATCGGGGATATCTCGGTAAATCGGGGCACGTTTATTGGCAGGAAATGCTACCGGGGACATGTGTACACTCCTTTGGCATAGAAATAAAAAAGAATGATCCGGAACATGAATCCGCTTCACGAAAGGCGCCTCCCCGGTGGCGGATCGTGATCGGGACGGAAGAATCCTAACGGTAAAGCGGTCAGGTACCACGCTCTCACGTTTTCATTGTACAAAATCTCATCCTTCAGGTCAAATTATTGGGAGGGTAACAAGGATACTGTTTTTGTACACATTCTTAAAAATCGTCCCGCTAGCCGTTATAATCAAAATTGAGGAACCGCTCTATGAATGAGAAAACCCAGTCACAGGCATTTGTAAATGAGGCATTGCCTGAGTTGTTTCATCGCAACCCGGATACTTTTGTGCGTTTGCTGGAACGCGACGGCACACGCCTGTTGCGGTTTTACTGGGATGAGGCTGGAAAGCGGGTCGGTTCAACGGGATTGCGCGATTCTTTTGGCTTGAATTATTTGACCTATCAGCCCAACCGCCGCACCACCATTTATCTCATCACCCTGCCAGAGCCAAAATCGTTTGGAGAAGCCTATTTTGTTGCCCTGGTGTATCGCCCCTACCGTGTGCTGATTCTTTCCTCGGATGTCTCGGGGGTGTACTCGCTCGAACGCATTCCTTCGGAGAAGGGCGGGGAGGATACCCTGCTGGTGGAATGGACGAAACGCCTGCATCGCATCGAGATTCGCAAAGGAGTACTGCCGGAGAAGGGCGCATTTCTCCAGGCGGTGTGGAACGAACTGGGAGAATGAATCAGAAGGCGTCTGCCGGCGTAAAAAGCATCCTCCCCCGAAATCCGTCGGGGGAGGATGAGGTCAGTTGAGTTTGACCGCTCGGGTTGCAAAGTACCACGGCAGGTATTCGCTCAGAACGTCCTCTCCGGGAGGGTTGCGGTCTTCGTAGAAGCCTGTGAGGGCAAAGCCCGCTTCCAGTTGACCGCCAATCAGGTCATTGTATGTATGACTGAATTCCAGGGGAATCCCCTTTTCGCGGTATTTCTGTTTTTCTTCTTCGCTCAGCCCATGGAGATCGTCATAAGGGATTTTCCAGCGCACTTCCAGACGGCGCTGTTCCCAAAGGGCGGTTGTATCAAACAGATAAACCGCCGGGTTGTTAAACCCCGCCAGCAAACTGCCTCCACGCCGCAGGACCCGGTATGCTTCGCGCCACACCGGACGCACCTCGGGACAAAAGCAGTTGGAGACCGGATGGACGATGGTATCGAAAGATTCATCGGCAAATGCCGATAAATCCCGCATATCGCCCTGCACCAGCCGGATGTTCAAGCCTTCGCGCTCAGCCACTTCGCGATCGCGGTTCAACTGCGCGTCTGAAAGGTCGAACACGGTCACACGGTAACCTGCCGCGGCAAGCAAAGGACCCTGCTGTCCGCCGCCCGAGGCAAGGCAGAGAATCTCTGCACCAGCAGGCGGAAACCACCCGCGGGGGACGGGAATAAGCGGGGTAAGAAAAATACTCCACTCCCCACGACGGGCGGCTTCTACCTGTTCATGGGTCACGGGAATCGTCCAGCAGTTTCCCTGCTCCACCTGACGATTCCACGCCCGGCGGTTGTATGCCAGCACCTCATTGTCGTTCACGCTAACCCCGAATCTTTGCGCCCAGTTCCTGCTCCAATCGGCGGATGATGCGCTGGCGAATCGAAGTGGCATCCTTGTCGGTCAGGGTGCGGTCGAGGGCTTGATAGGTCAGACGGTATGCCAGGCTCTTCTTCCCGGCGCCGATTTGCTCGCCGCGGTAGATATCGAACAGCCGTACGGCGGTGAGCAGTTTACCGCCGCCCTGCCGCAGGACTTCTTCGACCCGCGCTGCAGGGATGGATTCATCCACAACAACAGCCAGGTCTTCCAGAACCGGCGGGAAGGCGGGCACGGCGCCAACTTCGTAAGCCACCGGCATGCTCTCCAGCAGGGCTTTCAGCGAGAAATCGCCTGCCAGCACCGGCGCAGGTCCGAAGTCAAAATGCTCTTTTACTTTGGGATGCAGTTCGCCAAACACGCCCAGCACCCGATCGCCGGAAAGCGCCTCGGCGCACTTGCCGGGGTGGAAGGTACTGGTTTGCGCCGCGCGGAAGGTCACATCCGGGATGTGCAGGGCTTCCAGAAGCCCTTCGAGGATGCCTTTGAAGTCGTAGAAATCCATGGGGGTGGCTTCTTTGCGGTCCCATGCCGGCGGCTGTCGGGTTCCGGTCAGTACCAGAGCAACCCTCCAATCCTCGTCGGGGCGGGGTTGCCCTTCCACAGGAAGGAAAACCGGACCGATTTCGAATAAAGCCAGACGTTCGCGCAGGCGGGTATTGCGCTCGGCAATCTCCATGACCGAAGCCAGCAAACTGCGCCGCATCACACTGCGATCCAGCGAGATGGGGTTTGCCAGCGTCAGATAAGGAGCGTTGCGCTCGGGGGCGTCGTCCAGATACAGACGATGCTCGCGTTCAGGGGTGGTCATGCGGTAGGTGATGACTTCCTGTAAGCCAAGGCGGACGAGCGCATCCCGCACTTTATCGGTGGGGGCTAGATTCGGGTCTTCCTGCAGGGAGGGCAGAGGATCTGCCAGGCGGCGCGCCGGAATGCGGTCAAAGCCGTACAGGCGGGCAATTTCCTCGATCAGGTCGGCTTTGCCCACCAGACCCTCACCAATGTCCAGCCGATGAGGCGGAGTCTGCACATGAAGCACATCGCCTTCGATCTGGCAGGTGAATCCCAGCCGACTGAGCAGGTTTTCTGCCTCATCAAGGCTCAGCGGGATGCCCAGAGCGCGGCGGATCTCCGCAGCGGTGAGGTCAACCTGCGGGTCTTTGTGGGGCACAGGGTAGGCGTCAATGAGGTCAGCGGCAATCTCTCCACCGCTCCACAACGCCATGCGTTCCAGTCCCAGTTTCACCCCTTCAGGTGCCAGCGCCGGATGGACGCCGCGCGAGAAGCGGTAGGCGGCTTCAGAATTGAGTTTTTGCGCGGCAACCGTCTTGCGAATGTTGATGAAATTCCAGGAGGCGCCTTCGAGCAGTACATCGGTGGTCTGTTCGGTCACCTCGGTTTCGGCACCGCCCATCACGCCGGCAATGGAAAGCGCACCTGCCGTATCGCACACCAGCACGGTGAAGTCGTCCAGTTTGCGTTCCACGCCATCCAGTGTGGTCAGGGTTTCGCCGGGTCTGGCGCGGCGGGTGATGATGGTAGGCGGGTTGCCTTGAGCGCGCCGCACCAGCGCCTGATAGTCAAAAGCGTGCAGGGGTTCGCCAATTTCCAGCATGACGTAGTTGGTGGCGTCCACGATGTTGTTGATGGGGCGCATGCCCGCCAGACGCAGGCGTAATTGTACCCTGTACGGGCTGGGCTGGATGCGCACATTGCGAATCAACCCCAGCACAAAGCGCGGGTTGTATTCGGGTTCGGTAATCTGAATGGAGGCTTTGCCCAGGATGCTTTCGCCTGTTGCAGGCAGGGTGGCACGGGGCAGGCGCAGGGGCTTGCCGGTCAGGGCTGCCACCTCACGGGCAACGCCGAGGATCGAGGCGCACCGCGCCATGCTGGGCAGGATGGATACATCCAGAACAGCATCGCCCATGTATTCCACCAGTGGCATACCGGTTGGGGCATCCGGGTCGAGGATGATGATGCCCTCGTGTTCCTCAGAAATGCCCAGTTCTTTTTCAGAGCACACCATGGAATAGGATTCCACGCCGCGAATCTTGGCGCGCTTTAAGGTGGTCAGCACCTGCCCGGGTTGGTGTCCATCGTAAATCCGGGCGCCTTCTTTCGCATAGGCGACTTTGAGCGGCTGGGGCAATGGCCCTTTGCCTTTATACTCGAACAGGTTGGGGGCGCCGGTCAACACAATATGTTCCTGCTGACCGTCGTGCAGGCGGCACAGGACCAGACGATCGGCGTTGGGGTGGGGCATCACCTCGTCAATCCGGGCAACGACGATTTTATCGGGCTCCCATGTCAACCCGCTGTAGTGAAATTCGTGGCGCTCAGCCGGGGGCATGGGCAGTCCAACCAGTTGGATTTCCTCCACCTCCAGCCCTGCCATGGTCAGCGTGCGCGCCAGTTCCTCAAGGTTGAGGTCAATATCCACAAATTCTTTCAGCCAGGAAAGGACGACTTTCATAGTTAGAACTGCTCCAGAAATCTGACATCATTTTCATAAAGGGAACGAATATCCTGAATGGCGTGGCGCAACATGGCAATGCGCCCGGGACCCATGCCGGCGGCAAAGCCGGTGAACTTTGCCGGGTCGTAGCCGCCATGTTGCAGGACAACCGGATGCACCATGCCGCATCCCATGATCTCCAGCCATCCGGAGCCTTTGCACACACTGCATCCCTTCCCGTGACAGATGACGCATTCCACGTCCATTTCTGCGCTGGGCTCGGTGAAGGGGAAGTAGGATGGGCGCAGACGGGTGCGCAGGCGTTCGCCGAAAATGCGATCGGCAAAATCCTGTAAAGTGCCTTTCAGGTCCGCAAAGGTGATATCGTACCCTACGGCGAGTAATTCCACCTGGGTGAACTGGATATCTTTGCGGGCACCAGCCTGTTCATACCGGTAGCACATACCTGGCAGCACCACCCGTACCGGCTCCGGAGCAAACTGACGCATGGCGTGAATCTGTCCCGGTGAAGTGTGGGTACGCAGCAGTAAGCCCGGTGTGGTCAGATAGAAGGTGTCCCACATGTCCCGCGCGGGGTGATGCGGGGGGATGTTCAGGTAGGTGAAGTTGTACTCATCCGTTTCGATATCCGGGGAACTGTACACCTGAAAGCCCATTGAAGTGAAAATGCGTAAAATTTCCCGCATCGTCTGGGTTTCAATGTGGTAGCGACCCAGAAACGGACGCCGACCGGGCAGGGTCACATCCAGTTTCTGGCGGGTCAATTCCTCTTCCAGTGCAGCGCGGCGCACGGCTTCCAGTTTTTCCTGATACGCCGCTTCCAGCGCCTGTTTGACGGCATTGGCGCTTTGACCAATTTGCGGGCGCAGTTCTCTGGGCGCCTGCCCCAGGCGGCTGAAAACCTGCATGACCGGGGCATTCCGTCCCAGGTAAGCAACCCGCCAGGCTTCCAGGCTGGCGGCATCGTTTGCCTCTGCCAGTCGTTCCAGCCCCTCCTGACGGATGCGTTCCAGTTCTTGCAGTTCGTCCATTCTTCCTCCCATTCCGGTGAAGGGTTGTTGATGAAAAAATTCCCGCCCCTGCATGGGACGGGAATGGTTTCCCGCGGTACCACCCATCTTGGTCAGAATCTCTCTGACCCACTTTCCCAACAGCCCACCCGGGCGATTGGTAACCCGTTAACGCCGGGTGTGCGGTCCGAACTACTCGCGCTGAGGGATCTCAGGGCTTTCCCCCGGACGGCTCGGGAGGGAACTTCGCGCGGGCTTCTTCCGGGCGGGGTTCCAGCCTGTGCCCCTGCCTCTCTGACGGTGCCCACCCGCCTACTTTCCTCCGTCTCAGCCTTTTCACTTAAGGTGTCAGGTTGTTGAGGTTTATTATCTGCGAAAGCGGGGGAATGTCAAGGGGGAAACTCCACATCCAGCGCTTCATTCAATGAAAAAAAGTTTGCATTTCCACACCCGGTGTGGGAAAATTTAATGTGCAGGGCTGAGAAAAGTTTTTAACTTACTTACCTTGTGTTTTGTAAGTAATTATTGTATCATCAAGTCAGTTTCTCGCTGTGTTAGCGTTCAAATCTGTTCCCGTTCTTAAGAAGGAGTAACCCATGTTAGATATTGAAGCCATCCTCTCTCAAATGACGCTGGAGGAAAAAGCCGCCTTTTGCACTGGCGCAACCCCCTGGAGTACCCTGGCAATCGAGCGCCTGGGCGTTCCCTCTATTGTGATGACCGATGGTCCCCACGGCGTGCGGCGTGCCTCGGACCCGAACACCCTCTCTGCGAAGAGCCTGCCTGCCACCTGCTTCCCCACGGCATCCTGTACGGCTTCCACCTGGAATCCTGCGCTTCTTCAGCGCATGGGAGAAGCCATGGCGGAAGAAGCCATTGCCCTGAACGTGGATATCTTGCTGGGTCCCGGTGTGAACATGAAACGATCTCCTCTGGGCGGGCGTAATTTTGAGTATTTTTCGGAGGATCCCTATCTGGCGGGGGAGATGGCGGTTGCTCTGATCAACGGCATTCAGAGCAAGGGTGTTGGTACGTCCATCAAGCATTATGCCGCCAACAATCAGGAGTTTGAACGCTTCACCATCAGCGCTGAAGTAGATGAGCGCACCCTGAGGGAGATTTACCTTCCTGCTTTTGAAGCGGCGGTCAAGCGTGCCAGACCCTGGACGGTGATGTGCGCTTACAACAAGGTCAACGGCACATTTGCATCCGAACACCGCCACCTGTTGACGGAAATCCTCAAAGAGGAATGGGGTTTCGAGGGCGTGGTGGTCTCGGACTGGGGAGCGGTGCGCGATCGGGTGAAATCTCTTGCGGGTGGACTGGATCTTCAAATGCCGGGTCCCAAGCCCGCGCATGTGCGCGCTCTGGTTGAGGCAGTCAAATCCGGGCAACTTTCCGAAGAAGCGCTCAACGAGTCCGTCCGCCGCGTGTTGCGTCTGGTGGATAAAGCCCTCCGTACGCCGAAAGGCGGCGCTTTTGATGCAGATGCCCATCATAGGCTGGCGCGTGAGATTGCCGCCGAAGGCATGGTGCTGTTGAAAAACAACGGCATATTGCCCTTGAGAGAGGTCAGCAAAGTTGCGGTCATTGGTCGCTCTGCCCGGGAGCCCTATTTCCAGGGCGGCGGCAGTTCAAACATCAACCCCACGCGGGTGGATGTGCCGCTGGATGAACTGCGGAAGCAAGGCGAGGGGATTCAGTGGACTTTTGTGGAAGGGTACGCAGCGGATGAAAGTTTGCATCCCGAGATGATTGACGAAGCCGTTCGGGTAGCCCGTGAAGCCGATGTGGCGCTCATTTTTGTGGCTCTGCCGCCCTCCAAAGAATCGGAGGGTTATGACCGCCAGGACCTGGATCTCTCCCGACAGCAGATTGCCCTTATCCAGGCGGTGGCGAAGGAGCAACCCGGCACGGTGGTGATTCTGAACAATGGTGCACCGGTGGTGATGAGTGAGTGGATTGACGGCGTTGCCGCAGTGCTTGAGGCGTGGATGATGGGACAGGCGGGCGCCGGTGCCATTGCGGATATCCTCTTCGGTAAGGTGAATCCATCCGGAAAACTGGCGGAAACCTTCCCGGTGCGTCTGGCAGATACCCCCGCTTACCTCAACTGGCCCGGCGAAGCCGGCAAGGTGCGCTATGGAGAGGGACTGTACATTGGTTACCGATACTACGATGCCAGAGATGTTCCCGTGCTCTTCCCCTTTGGGTACGGGCTTTCCTACACGACCTTTGCATACAGCAACCCGCGCGTGTCTGCAACGACCTTCCGCGACGTGGATGGCGTGACTGTGTACGTGGATGTGACCAATACTGGCAAGATGGCGGGCAAGGAGACCGTCCAGGTGTATGTGCATGATCGTCAGGCATCTCTGTCCCGTCCGGTCAAGGAATTGAAGGGCTTTGCCAAAGTGGAACTCCAGCCCGGCGAGACCAAAACAGTTGCCATCCCGCTGGATTTCCGCGCCTTTGCCTTTTACCATCCTGAATATCACCAGTGGATTACCGAGAGCGGCGAGTTTGATATTCTCATCGGCGCTTCTTCTGTGGACATTCGCCACACCCTGACGGTAACTCTTGAATCGACACTGGAACTGCCCTGCATTCTAAATATGGAGTCCACTGTGCGAGAATGGCTGGCGGATCCTCGCGGTAAGGCAGTCTTTGGACCGATGTTTGATCAAATGCGCCGCGAAATGGCGCGCACGATGGGGGGCGGGGAAGAATCCAATGAACTGATCGGCATGGACATGATGGGATTCCTGATGGATATGCCCCTGGTCAGCGTGTTGGGCTTCCAGGAAGCCAGTCTGCCCGCCCCTGCCGAGGCAGTGGTTGCCGATTTGCTTGCCAGAGTGCACGGCAACGCATAATCCTCTCGTAAATAGAATCAAAAGAGCCTCCCGGTTTCCGCTTAAACTGGCGAGGCTCTTTATTTTTAATTGCTATTCCAGTACGGGCTTTAAATCGGAGAGGTGTACCCCCTTCAGGTCGGGCAATACCAGGTCGGCATGCCCTACCCGCTCCCGCGGTCCCAGTCCCAGAGTGCGCATCCCGGCGGCGCGGGCGGCATCAATACCGGCTGCGGCATCCTCGACCACCAGACATTCCTGAGGGCTGACTCCCAACCGTTCTGCCGCCAGCAGGAATAAATCGGGTGCGGGTTTACTGCGGGCTGGTGCGTTGCCGTCTACCACAGTGTCCATCAAATTGGCGATGTTTAACCGTTCCAGCACCATGGGGGTGTTCTTGCTCGATGAGACAATGGCAGTTTTATAGCCGTTCTCCCGCAGTTCATGGAGCAGATCCAGCGCGCCCGGCAAGAGGTTGTCCGGAGTCATTTGAGAGATGGATTCCACATAATATCGGTTTTTCCGATCCATCCATTCCTGCATCTCTTCTTCTGTGGCAGGGCGTCCTTTCAGCAACAGTACCAGCGACTCCCGTCGGGAAACCCCGCGCAGGGCTTCGTTATCCTCACGGTCGAAAGGGATGCCCAGTTCATCTGCCAGACGCTTCCAGGCAAGGTAATGGTATTCTGAAGTGTCGGTCAGCACCCCGTCCAGATCAAACAACACCGCGCGAATCATGCTTCCTCCGACGAAAATGGACCTTTGTTGGGCAGATCAATGACATAAGATTTTCCACGCCAGGTAAAGCGGAAGACCAGCCGTTTCCAGTGATGCGGCAGGTGCGGGGTTACCGTCCATGTACCGTTGTGGAATTGCAAACCGCCAAAGCCAAAGACCACCGCCTGCCACACCCCGCCAGCAGATGCCCCGTGAATGCCATCGCCAGCATTACCGCGCACGTCCCGTAAATCGGCGCGGGCGGCACGCATGAAATGTTCGTAAGCGTCTTCCTGTTTGCCCACCCGGCATGCCATGATGGCCTGGATTGAGGGACCCAGCGAAGATCCATAGGTATGATCGGTGCGGGGGGTGTAGTAGTCGTAGTTTACCTGTAGCGATTTCTTATCGAACAGTTCGGGCAAGAGATAAGCCAGCATCAAGACATCGGGCTGTTTGAGCACCTGGGTTTCATTGGTGCCTTCGATGCCAAATATCACCTGCACCGATTCGGTGCGCGGCTCCATGGCTTGCAGGTCCACATCGCGACGCTGGAAGTAGCCCTTGAATTGCTCCACCAGTCCGGTCTCCGGGTCAACTGCGTAATCAATGCGCCGGGCAACTTCCTGCCACCGCTGTAGTTCTTCCGGAGTCATTTGCAGATTCTGGATGTAGCCTTCCGCAACCCCGGGATGGTTTTGTTTAAGGTAATCGAACAGCCACACGGCTTTTTCCAGCGTCCAGCGGGCAAAGGCGTTGGTGAAAGCGTTGTTGTTCACGTGATCGTGGTACTCATCCGGTCCAATCACATCATTGAACTCGTATTTACCGGTGTGTTCGTTCCACTCAGCCCGGCTTGCCCAGAAGCGTGCCACTTCAAAGAAAATTTGCGCACCGCGTTCCAGCAAAAAGTCTTCATCGCCAGTGGCTTTCCAGTACTGCCAGATGCCGTAGCACACCATGGATGAGATGTGGATTTCGATGTCTCCCGTCCAGATGCGCACCACCTGAGTCCGGTCGGCAAAATGCGGCACCCAGGTCGGGGTGACTTCTTCACCCGTGGCAGCGCTTTCCCAGGGGAATTGTGCGCCCTGAAAGCCACCTGCCCGTGCTTTTTTCCGTGCCCCTTCAAGGTTGTGATAGCGGTAGGACAGTAAATTGCGGGCAATGTGCGGGCGGGTGTAGGTGAAGAACGGCAACATGAAGATTTCGGTATCCCAGAAGACATGTCCTCGGTAGCCATAACCGCTCAGGGTTTTGGCTCCAATGGAAACCCGTTCATCATGGCGCGGAGCCGCCGCCAGCAACTGGAAAAGGCTGAATCGCACGGCAATCTGGGCTTCATCGTCGCCTTCGATTTCCACATCGCAGGCTTGCCAGTCTTCTTCCCAGGCGCGGGTGTGCGGTTCCCACAGGGCATCCCATGCCGGAACGGGCAGGCTGAGCAGTTTTTCCTGCGCTGCATGGTAGGGGTTGTCCACATCCCGTGAGGTGAAATACACCGCGGTTTTTTCAACGGTCAGCGGCTTTCCCTGTTCAAGGGAGGTCTTCAGCACCTGAGTGGGGTGATTATGCACATCCCAGGCGGAGATTTCGGCGGGCAAATCGGGCGTCAGCGTCAGCCGGGACGCCGCTCCCAGTTCCACACGGGTTGCCTGGGTGCGTACGTGCAGAGCGCAAATTTCCGGAGTTGCCTGTTGTGCCAGCCACTCCCAGTGTTTGTAGTTCAGGTTATCCACATCCCCGCTCCAGCCAGCGCGCACTTCCAGCGTGCCGCTGTAATCTTCCGGGGTGATTTGCACCCGTAGAATCAGCACATGTTCATCGGCAAGCGAGGCAAATCGTTCAAATTCCAATCGGGTGGTTTTCCCCTGTGGACTGCGCCAGCGCACCGTTCGGCTTACCCGCCCGTTGCGCAAATCCAGCGTCCGCCGGTAGGTGAGAATTTGCCCGCGATCCAGACGGAAGAATTCCCCGTCCAGAAAGAGGTGCAGTTCCAGCCAGTCGGGAGCATTGACCAGTTCTGTAAAACTAATGGGAATGTCGTCGAATACGCCGTGCAGGAAGGTGGTGCGGCGTTCGCCGGGATAACCTTCCTCGAAGGCTCCGCGGCTTTCCAGATAACCGTTCCCAGAAGTGAAGACCGTTTCACTGTGATGCAGTGTCTGGGGGTTGAACGTCTCTTCGGTAACAGTCCACAGAGAAGATGACATACAGATTCCTTTCTATGGGTAAAGATAAGGGTGATCTTGATCCAGAGGGATTTCTTCTCCCGTGCTGGAGGCGCGGATGATCAGTTCGGGTTCAATCAACTCGCAATACGGGGAGGAAATATCTGGATGGTCTAACAGGGTAATGAGGCGGTTGACCAGTCGCTCGCCGACTTCCCAGATGGGCTGGCGAACGGAGGTGAGGGGAGGAATGGTGTAACGGGCAAGGGGGGTGTCGTCAAAGCCGGTGATGGCAATCTCGCTCCCTACCCGGTAGCCCAGTTGCTGTGCCGCACGCACTGCGCCCAGCGCCATCGCATCGTTGAAGGCTACAATTGCTGTTGGGCGCATGGATTCTGGAAGCGCAAGCAGACGCAGGGTGGCTTGATATCCGAAAGCAGGCACGCCCTCGCCGCGTTCCATCCATTCCGGAACGGGGGGAATGCCGGCTTCGATTAGCCCCTGCAGGAATCCGGCAATGCGGTTCGCGCCGACCCGCGATTCGGGGGGCCAGGTGAGCGCGGCAATGCGGCGGTGTCCGCGTTCGACCAGATGCCGCACCACTTTCAGCATCCCCAGCCCGCCGTCAATATCAATGCTGGGAAACTGATACTCCGGGTTGGACCGTCCGAATGCCACAAAGGGGAAACGCCGTTCCATCAGATACAGGATGCGCGGGTCTTCATACTCCACGCTGGACAGGATAAAACCGTCCACCCTGCCCGAATCAATTAACTCCCGGTAGGCTTCGCGCAGGCGTTGGGGGTCAGGCTGATTGGGGAAACAAAGCAGGTAATATCCCTGTCGTTCTGCCGCCTGCACCATGGACTGGAGCAATTCGTCCAGAATGGGGTTTGCCTGCCCTGTTGCCGTAGGCGCCCAGCAATAGGCGATGGTATGACTGCGCCGGGAGCGTAAACTGCGCGCGGTATGGTTGGGGATGTAATTCAACGCTTGCACGGC
The DNA here is from genome assembly GCF_020723905.1 of Anaerolinea thermophila. Classification (GTDB taxonomy): domain Bacteria; phylum Chloroflexota; class Anaerolineae; order Anaerolineales; family Anaerolineaceae; genus Anaerolinea; species Anaerolinea thermophila_A. Next base: position 356,385 of record NZ_DYHZ01000001.1, on the reverse strand, counting down.
TTCCCAGATACGGGCTTCGGTTGCCGCAGGTAACTGCACCTGACCGTTCAGCACTTTGGATACCGTCTGGTAACTGACCCCGGCGAGACGGGCAACTTCTTTCAGCGTGGCGCGTTTAGGGGGATTCATCTCTTTTTGTTTCCTCCCAAAATGTTCGTGCGAACGTTCGCATTGAGTATAAGGCGTGTTTTCCTGAATGTCAAGAATTTTCGGCTGTTCAGGGAAATTTTTCCAGAGGTAAAACAGCCTTGTTCCGCCTCATCCCTGAGAACAGCGTTGCCGGTTTTAATCTCTTCATTGCCCGGGAAAAAGATAGGGATGGAAATGCTCAATGACAATCTTTGTTAATGGGTAGTTTTCTGAACGGCAAGATCAGGGTATTTTCTTAAAAAATGGGCGTTTCTGCCTTCTCTTGCACAAAAATCGTGCTTTAATGAGAATGTTATCGTTCATCCTGTTCTGTTTCTGAATCAGCCGGAGGAAAACCATGGCGTTTTTTGACCTTTCCTTTGAAGAACTGCAAAGGTATCAGCCCGCGCGCGGAGAGCCGGAAGACTTCGATGCCTTCTGGCAGACCACTCTCAGCGAAGCCCGTCAGTTCCCCCTCAACGCCCGTTTTGAGCGGGTGGAAGTCGGGTTGAAGACGCTGGAGGCGTATGATGTCTCTTTTTCCGGTTATGGTGGACAAACCATCAAAGGCTGGCTGTTGTTGCCGGTGAACCGGCAGGGCAAACTGCCCTGTGTGGTGGAGTATATTGGTTATGGCGGTGGGCGTGGCTCGCCTTTCAACTGGCTTTTCTGGCCCTCCTGTGGTTATGCTACCCTGGTCATGGATACGCGCGGACAGGGGAGTGCCTGGCAGCCCGGCGATACTCCCGATCCGGAGCCGGAGGGAACTAACCCGCAATATCCCGGTTTCATGACCCGCGGCATCTTAAGCCCGTACACCTACTACTACCGCCGGGTATTTACCGATGCGGTGCGTGCTGTGGAGGCGGCGCAAGCCTGCCCTGAGGTGGATTCCAGCAGGATTGCCATCACCGGAGGGAGTCAGGGTGGGGGAATCACCCTGGCGGTTGCCGGGCTGTGCCCGGAGGTGCGCGTGGCAATGCCGGATGTGCCTTTCCTCTGCCACTTCCGCCGTGCTACCCAACTGGTGGATACGTATCCCTACGCTGAGATTGCGAATTACTGTAAAACCCACCGTGATAAGGTCGAGCGGGTTTTCCAGACGCTGGCGTACTTTGACGGCATGAATTTTGCCGCCCGTGCCAGAGCCGCCGCTCTCTTCTCGGTGGGCTTAATGGATACCATTTGCCCGCCTTCGACGGTGTACGCCGCTTACAATCATTATGCCGGATTCAAGCAAATGCGGGTGTACGAGTTCAACAACCATGAGGGCGGAGGCACTTATCAGAGCGAAGCCAAGTTAGCCTTTTTAAGCGAGTTTTTACCCCTGTAATTTCTGGAGGTTCAATCATGACGTACTTTCTGGGAATTGATGTCTCTACAACCGGCGTAAAAGCCCTGTTGATGGACGAACAGGGTCAGGTGGTGGGTACGGCAACCACCGAGCAACCGCTCTACACCCCCTTCCCCCTGTGGAGCGAGCAGGACCCGCAGGACTGGTGGGCGGGTACAGTGAACAGTATCCGCAAGGTCCTGCAACAATGCGGCGTGGATGGCAGTACCGTGCTGGGGATTGGGCTAACCGGTCAAATGCACGGGCTGACCCTGCTGGATGAAGAGGGCAACGTCCTGCGCCCGGCGATTTTGTGGAATGATCAGCGCACGGCCCGGCAGTGCGATGAGATTCGTGAGCGTCTGGGCAAGTCCCGGCTGATTCAGATTACCGGTAATGATGCCCTCACCGGTTTTACCGCGCCAAAAATCCTCTGGGTGCGTGAGAACGAACCGGACATCTATGCCCGCGTGCGTCACATTCTTCTGCCAAAGGATTATGTGCGCTACTGCCTGACTGGCGAGTTTGCCGTGGATTGCGCGGATGGGGCAGGGACCATTTTGTTTGACTTACGTCAGCGCACCTGGTCAGATGAAGTGCTCAACGCGCTGGAGATTCCACGGGAGTGGTTGCCCAAAACCTTTGAAGGCCCGCAAATTACCGGTCGCCTGAATGCCGAGGCAGCCCGTGTCACCGGCCTGAAAGCGGGAACGCCGGTCATGGCGGGCGGGGGTGATCAGGCGGCGCAAGCCGTAGGAGTGGGCGCGGTTCAGCCGGGCATTGTTGCCCTGACCCTGGGAACTTCAGGGGTGGTCTTTGCCACAACCGGTGAGCCATTCATCGAGCCAGAGGGGCGCCTGCATGCTTTCTGCCACTCGGTGCCGGGCCGCTGGCATCTCATGGGTGTGATGCTTTCCGCCGCGGGAAGCCTGCGCTGGTTCCGCGATGCCCTTGCCCCGGGAGTCTCATATGACGACTTGCTGGAGCCTGCTACCGATGTGCCCATGGGGAGCGAGGGTTTGCTTTTCCTGCCTTATCTGACCGGAGAACGCACGCCCCATCCTGATCCGCTGGCGCGCGGCGCGTTTGTGGGCTTGACAGTCCGGCACACCCGCGCCCATATGACCCGTGCTGTGCTGGAAGGTGTGGCGTTTGGCTTGCGGGATGGCTTTGAATTGATGAAATCATCCGGCTTAACGCATATTGAGCAGGTGAGGGTTTCTGGCGGCGGTGCCCGCAGTCTGCTGTGGCGGCAGATTCTTGCGGATGTGTTTGATGCCGAACTGGTGACGGTCAATACCACCGAAGGCGCGGCTTACGGCGCGGCGCTCCTGGCTGCCGTGGGAGCAGGAGTCTGGAAGACCGTGGACGATGCCTGTTCTTCTGCCATCCGCATTACCGGTTCTACCGCTCCGCGGCCTGAGGGGGTAGCCTTTTACCAGAAAGCCTATCAGGGTTACCGGCAGTTGTATCCGGCGCTTCGGGATCTTTCCCATACTCTCAGCACATGGTGACCTGTTTTGACTGCGTTCAACGCCCCGTATCAACGCGGGGCGTTTTTACTCCTCGGGGAAGAAGTTGTTTTGCAAGAGCCGGCGTGCAGTTTCTCCCTGCAGGTTTTTGCGCTTCCGCAAGGCGAATACTTTAAGAGACAATTTGTCCATTGAACGCTCTTAAATTGCAGGATTGGGTAAGGGTTGTGTTATCATCAATTGACTATGGTGACTGAAAAAGAAATTCTGAGTCTGTCTCAGGAAGTTGGGGTTCTGTTACGCCAGCGTGGCTGGTATCTTGTCACGGCAGAGTCCTGTACTGGCGGTCTGATTGGCAACTGGATTACAGACATCCCGGGCTCTTCGGATTATTATCTGGGGGGCATTGTTGCTTACGCCAACGGGGTCAAGCAAACTTTGCTCAATGTTCCTGAAACAATTCTGATGCAATTTGGGGCGGTGAGCAAGGAAGTAGCCTGTGCCATGGCAACAGGCGTCCGGCATTTGTTTGCCGATCAGGTGGCTCTGGAGAGACTGGTTGGCGTTGGCGTGACGGGCATTGTCGGTCCCGGCGGCGGGACGCCTGAAAAACCGGTAGGGCTGGTGTGGATTGCGGTGGAAACGCCTGCCACCCGGCGGGTGGAGCGTTTTCTCTGGCAGGGAGACCGTCTCCAGAACAAAGCCCTTTCCGCTCACAAGGCATTGAGTATGATACGAGAAGAGTTACTGGATGAGGAGGAATTTTTCCATGGGAAACGGTGAAAAAAAACGGGTGCTGATTCTGACTGCGGATGCTGGTTTTGGGCATCGCAGTGCCGCAAATGCTGTGGACATGGCGTTGAAGCAGAAGTACGGGGATCTGGTGGAAACCATTGTGGTCAATCCTCTCGATGACCGCCGCACGCCATTTTTCCTGCGCGATTCACAGGCGGATTATGATCGTCTGGTGCGCCGCGTGCCCGAACTGTACAAACTGGGTTACGATGCCAGCGATACGATCATCACCAGCGCCATTGTAGAAAGCGCTTTTACCGTATTGCTTTACGAAGTCATGCTTGACCTGGTGCGCGAGACCCAACCCGACGTGATCATCACCACCTACCCCATGTACCTGAGCCCGCTGGAAGCCATCTTCATCATGTTCGGGCGCGATATTCCTCTGCTCACAGTGGTGACCGATCTGGCAACCGTGCACCGCATGTGGTTCAACAAAGCCGTGGATGCCTGTCTGGTACCCAATGAAATCGTGCGCGATTTAGCCATTAACTACGGGTTAAGCCCGGAACAGGTCTACATTACCGGCATTCCGGTCAATCCGGCGCTGAACCGCAGGGAAGGGAGAGATAAACTTTCCTTGAGGCGCGCCCTGGGCTGGCGGGAAGATTTGACCACTGTTCTGGCGGTGGGCAGTCGCCGGGTGGATCGTTTGCTGGATTCCCTCAACGTGCTCAACCATTTTGGCGCGCCATTACAGTTAGCCGTGGTGGCAGGCAAAGACGAAAATCTTTACGCGCAACTTCAGGAAGTTGAGTGGCATGTGCCGGTGCACCTCTATGAGTTCGTCACCAACATGCCCGATATGCTTCTGGCGGCAGATTGTGTGATGACCAAAGCCGGCGGACTGATCGTGACCGAATCGCTGGCGGCGGGCTGTCCGATGATGTTGATTGATGTCATCCCCGGACAGGAAACGGGCAATGCCGAACTGGTTGTTAGAGGAGGAGCGGGCGATTTAGCCCGCAGTGACCTGGAAGTACTGGAGGTCATGGCGCACTGGTTGATGGATGACCGGCGTTTGTTGCAGGAACGGGCGCAGAACGCCGCCGCCATGGGGCGTCCTCAGGCTGCGTTTGAGGTAGCCGATCTGGCTTATCAGTTTGCCCTGCGGGGTCCAGTACGTCACCGTCACCTCTTCACCCGCCGTACCTTGATTGACCTCTTCAATCGCAATCAGGTGCGCTGGAGCCGTACAGGCGATTTGAGCACCCTCTCGCAGTCTGAGGACCAATCTTCGTAAAAATTATGGTATAATATCGCCCGCCACACGAAAAAGGCGAGTCTGGAGAGGTAGCGTAGTCTGGCCTAACGCGCGCGCCTGGAGAGCGCGTGTACCGCAAGGTACCGTGGGTTCGAATCCCACCCTCTCCGCCTCTTTTTTTAAATAACTCTCTATACTGGAAAATGCACTGACACGATGAAAACCGTCTTAATTACCGGCTCAACGGATGGTATTGGAAAGCAAACCGCTCTGGAACTGGCGCGCAGAGGATGGCGCGTATTTCTCCATGGACGCAATCTCCGGCGGGGGGAAGAAGCCAGACGGGAGATTCTCCGCCAGGTGCCGCAGGCAGATATCACCTGCCTGAATGCCGATTTCAGTTCGCTGGAGGAGGTGCGTCAACTGGCGCGGGTGGTGCTTTCCCTCACACCGCGTCTGGATGCTCTTGTCAACAACGCCGGGGTATTTCTCCATCAGCGCCTGCTCAGCCGCGACGGTTTCGAAATGAATTTTGCCGTCAATCATCTGGCGCATTTTCTGCTCACCAATCTTCTTCTTGGGTTATTACAGTCCAGCGCGCCGGCGCGTGTGGTGACGGTGAGTTCGGTCATGCACCGCAACGGACGTCTGAATCTGGAAGACCTGCAAATGGAGCAGGGGTACACGGGTTCCCGCGCGTATGCCGCCAGCAAACTCATGAATGTGCTCTTTGCAGCAGAACTGGCGCGCCGCATGGAGGGCAAAGGGGTGACCTCGAACAGCCTTCATCCGGGCGTGGTTGCCACCAAAATGCTTCGCGAGGCGTTCCCTTCCCTGCAAGGGTCTTCTCTGGAGGAAGGGGCGGCAACCAGCGTATTTCTGGTCACGGCGCCAGATCTGGAAGGGGTGACGGGAAAATATTTTGAGCATGGACAGATGGCTCCCTGTCATCCGCTGGCGGAAGACCGCGAGGTATGCGCGCAACTGTGGGATATCAGTGCGCGGCTGTCGGGATTGATCTAGGCTTCACCGCGTGATTCGCGGGCAAATCGTTCGAAAAATTCCCGCAAATAGGCATCACGTTCCTCAGCCATCTGGCGTGCGCTGGCAGTGAACAGGCGCTCTTTGATTTTCCTCAATTTGAACAGGTATTCATGGTAGGCGCTGTGTGGCTCTCCGGGTTCGAGGGTGCCGGTTTCCAGGAATTGCCGGGAAGGTTCCGCGTAAAAGGGCTGTCCATTCAGTGCGGCGTAGGCAATGACCCGTGCCACGCCGACTGCGCCGAGCACGTCCAGTTTATCGGCGTCGAACAGCACTCTGGCTTCAACAGTTCGGGGAGTTTCTCCAGTTCCGCGATAGCGGTGGGCGCGGATGCAGTGCTGAACGGCTTCAATGCGTTCTGTGCTCCACCCTTCGGCGCGCAATACGAGGGCGGCAAATTCCGCCGAGGCAAGGTGATGTTCCTTGCGGGCTGTTTCTCCCGGCGCGCTTCCCACGGCGTCGTGCAAAAGTACTGCCGCGTGCAGAATTTCCCAGTCGGCGCCTTCAAGGGTGCCCAGACGTTGGGCGGTCTGATAAACTCGCAGGATGTGGTCAAAATCGTGTACGCTGTCGGCGCCGACGTACCAGCCGCGCGCCTGTTCAATGGTGGGCATAAAAAGGTCTCCTTGCTGGGTGGATTATACCGGGGAAGGTCAGGATATCAAACAATCCATAGAATGTGGGGCTTGAGTTCGGCAGGGTTGAGAGGGCGGGGCTCATTTTCTTCCAGTGTCCACATTTGATCCAGACTAATCCCGTGGTATACCCTGAACAGGGCAAGATTGCTGGGGTTTTCGGCTTGAATCAGGTAGATATCCCCGATGAGTGCATGCAGTTCCCCACGTAAAGAAAGCGGATAAGGACTTTCCAGAGGAATGCTGGATGCCGGCATGAACAGGAAACTGCGCAGGTTCTGCACCGGTGAGATGGTGCGCAGAAGCGGCTCACTTTTTTGCGCCATGCGTTGAGCAATCAAATCTGCACGGCTGGAGAGGTAATGGAGAAAACTCAACACGGTGTTGCCGGGCTGTTCACGAAGCAACCATGTCGAAAAGGTCTCTCCCAGCATACGGATGAGGTGGCTGGCAAGGGCTTCGGGCGATAAACGGGGATCGCTCAAATCCAGTTCCTCGCCTTCGCTGTCTGAGGCACGTTCTACAGGAAGAGGAATGCAAAACCCGCCCTGTTCCCATTCAGCGCGGATCACGCCAGAGTGCAGGAATTGTTCGATCTGTGCCGGAAACTCTTCCAGAAAACCCTGTTTGACGGATTGAAGGCGATGACGCTCAAAGTGCTCATCAATGACCAGTTCCCGGGAAGGGATGCGTTCTTCTTTCTCCAGTTCGCGTTTCAATCCAGCCAGTTCTATACGGGCAATGTTATAGACGCTGTCTGGATGGAAAATTAACGCCTGGAGCAGGTTCTGGTAGAAACCGTTCAGTTTCTCCAGCAGGGTTGCCATTTTTTCGGCAATTTCCAGAATGGTTTTTACCACCACCTCCCGCTGATGATAGAAGACCTGCTTTTGTTTGAGTTCCAGAAATTGACGTTCAGCATCCTGCACGTGTCCTGGAATTAATTTACCGGTGAAGGAACGGCGGCGCGATTCCCACTGCTGTTGCGCCTCGCGAATTTGCTGACGGAGCGTTTCATCCTCAGCCTTTTCACCCTGTTTTTCCCAGAGGTTTAAAATAGCCTGTAAATCGGCGACATATCGCCGTGCCGCTTCCAGCAGACGTTCCAGGTAAAGCCCCGGCGTTCCCATTTTGGGGTCCGGGGTGGTAAGGCGTTCAACCAGGGCGTGCAGGAAAATATTCCAGTGCGCCTCGCGGAAGGGTTGAAGGCTTTCGGGCATCTCGGCGCCGGAAGGTAAGGCATGTTCTGCGCCCTCCGCCTGATACAGGACCATTTTCCAGGCAGTCAGCCCACGGGTTTTCAGGCGTTCGCGTTGCGCTTCCCATTGATTGGCAGGAATTTCGGCAACCTGGACGATATCCTGCAAAATCCCCGAACGGTGAAGTCCTTTCAGCCACTCGCTCAGTTTCCCGTAAGGCGAATCCGGGCGAAGGGCCAGCGGTTCAACCAGATGAAGAGGAACCTCGCTGATGGGATCGCATTCTACCGGCAGGAAGGTTTGCAAACAGTCCAGGATCAATTGATAACGGGCTTGATTCAGCAAATGGTGGCTGGGATGGACGATCGAATACACGCCCACCGTATCGAAGCAGGCGTTTCCCCGATAGGGCGAATATTCAGCGGCTTCTTCCAGCACAGCGCTGACCTGAGCATCCATCTGGTAGAAAAGGATGTCGGCAGCGGTCGGGATGGCGTGCACTTCGGCAGGCAATTCGCGGGCGTTGCAATCCAGAATCTGCACGCTATCGAAAGGACGCTGGTTTAGCCCAGTGGGGACCTCCTCCACAGGAGAGGAGGAATACAGCGGATAGGGTTTGTTCCACGGGCGTTCTCGCTGCAAGGCTTCCAGTTCTTTAAGCACCACAAAGTGACGCAGGCGGTGTTCGCGCTGGATGGGCAGGCTGGTTTGCAGGGCTTCCGGTGTCAGAAAGACGCCTGTCACCCGGGGTTTCATCCCGGAAGCAAGGTAGCGGCACAGGTGCGCCATATCCACAGCCCAGGCGCTTCCCGTCAAGCCAAAAGTGCTGGCGACAATGAATACGTCCAGCCGGTGTACTTCTTTTTGTTTGAGGGCTTCAAGCGCTTCGTTCAGAATCCCCAGGACCTGGGAAGCGCTGCCCCGCTGAAGATCCTCCACAAACAGGGTTCTTACCCCACCGCGGGTTTGCTGCGCTGACTCTGCCTGACCTTTCGCCGCATCGAGGCGGGTCAGAAAAGCGTGAGTTTGCGGCAGTTTGCCGGTCGTCCCTGTGGGTTGGTGCCGATCGAGGGCTAACATTTGAATCCGCGTTTCCAGGGAAGATGGCTCAATGGCAAGTTTCTGGCGCAGGCGCGCTACGATCTGCGCGCCGATTCCGCCCAACCCGATGACTAACGCTCCACGGTTCATTTCATGACCTTCCCACGTTTGATGACCTGTTCAACCAGATTGACCCCGAAGCGGTACCCCAGATGACGGTAATCGTCCACGGAGAGGATGAGCACGTCCGCCTGCTTGCCCACCTCCAGCGAGCCGATGCGGTGTTCCTGTCGAATTGCCGCCGCCGCATTGATGGTTGCCGCGGCAATGGCTTGCGCCGGGGTGAGTTTCAGGTACCGGCACGCCAGCGCAATGACGAACTGCATGTTACCGCACCAGGCAGTGCCGGGATTGAAATCGCTGGCAAGCGCAAGGATGCCATTGGCTTCCAGAATGGCTCTGGCAGGGGTGTATTCCGATTCTGCCAGTCCAAAGGGTGTGCAGGGAAGGCTTACGGCAACGGTCTGGCTTGTGCCCAGGCGTTCAATTTCCTCGGGTGAGGTCTTCACCAGATGATCTACCGAGACAGCACCCAGTTCCATAGCCATGCCTGCGGCGCCCAGATTTTCAAACTCATCCGCGTGGATTTTGAGCGGGAAGCCCAATGCGCGGGCGGTTTCGAGAATCCGGCGGGACTGCGGCAGAGTAAACGCGCCCCGTTCACAGAATACATCCACAAAAGGGAGCGGGCGGGCATTGGCGTGACGAATCCACCAGCGGCGCAGTTCCGGTAACATCATATTACAAATTTGATCGACGTATTCATTGGGGGTGTCACGGTACTCTTCAGGGATGGCGTGCGCCGCCAGAAAGGTGGGGTGAATTTCCAGCCGGTTAAGTTCGTCCAGACGAAGCAGGGCTTCCATTTGACGCAATTCAGATTGCCATTCCAGCCCGTACCCGGTTTTGGCTTCAGCAGTGGTGGTGCCGTGACGTAACATCACCCCGGCGCGTTCGGCGGCTAAGGCGACCAGTGTTTCAAGGCTGGCAGAGCGCGTTGCCCGCACGGTGGAGAGAATTCCCCCGCCGGCTTGCAGGATTTCCAGATACGTTTTGCCCTGCAGGCGCATCTCGAACTCAACAGCGCGGTCGCCGGCGAAAACCAGATGGGTGTGTGGGTCCACAAACCCCGGCATGACCACTTTTCCCCGGGCATCCAGGCGGGGTTCGGTGGGATATTTTGCCAGCAGGTCGGCAGTTGTGCCAACATCGGCAATCTGTTCACCCCGAATGAGCAGTGCGCCATCTTCAATGATGCCAGGGTTTCCCAGCGCTTTTCCCCGTTGCGGTCCCCCGGCAAACGTGAGCAGTTGACGGGCAGAGTGGATGAGCATGTTAAGATTATAGACCGAATCCGGATGAAAAAAATCAATCCCCTCGAGGGAATTCTCGAGGGGATTGAGGTGAAATACAAGAGGAATTACTTCAGGATAACCGGCACATAGGTGAAGCGGTCAAATACCTTTACCACCTCAGCCCGTTTGACCGTGGCATCCTCGGCGTTGTGATGGTAGAGCAGGAGCAGGTCGCCAGCATCACGTCCGACGGTGTAGTCCACCTGCACGGGGATGTCGTCACCGTAGAACCAGACCGGCAAGCCCGTGAATCCACCCGAGGTATCCAGCGCCGGATGGGCTGCGTCATAGGTCATGACGTCACTCACATCCACTGCGTTATCCGCTTCGCGGGCAAAGGTGACCACGTAGAAGTCGAACTCGCTGTCGGCGCTGGTGAGGAAATCTGCCGTGTACACCGGCAGGACCACCACGCTGTTATTGAAAACGACGGTGTCCAGATAAGCGGGGGATACGGCATTCACATAGGATTCGACCATCATGCTTCCGGTAGAGAGATTGTACAGCACCGTCACAAATGTATCGGTGGGGTTGCTACCGCCTGTTGCCCGCCCGTAGTTCCAGGTAAAGAGCACGTAGTCGTCAACACCGTCCTGATTCACGTCAATGTAAATGTCGAATTCAACTTCGTTGAGCGTGGACCACTGCCCGTGGGTGGCAATGCCAAAATACATCACCGCATCAGGATCTTCCACACCGGTTGTCGGGTAGAGGTGGGCATCGGTCATTGCGCCAATGTACTTCAGGTCGGCGCCGTCCAGCACTGCTTCCAGTGCCGGATTGCCGGTGTTCAGATTCTCGTTGGGGCTGGTACCCATCAGTTCAAAGGCGGTGATCAGAGCAATTTCTCCGACGGGCGGTGCGGCAATGCTACTGGTATCAACATTCGTACCGGTGGTGGTCACCTCAGCGTAACCAGTTCCGTCCACTGTCACACTGCTCGAAGCGGCGCGCAGGGTGGAAGCCGGGCGCGGGGCGGCGTAGTAAGGCAGGCGCAACGCCGTACCGCTGGCTGGGGTCAATACGATCAACCCGCTGGCTTCTGCCATCCAGAACCTGGAGATCGTCTGGGCGGAACTCATCGTGGCATCGCGCGGGTGGGTCATTCCGGCAGGGTCTGCGGTCATCTTCAGTTTGAATTCCACACTTCCGCCTGCCGGCACGGTCAGGCTGGTCAGCGGCGCATCACTGCTATCGAGCAGTTCAAAGGTCACGCCGGGAACCTGTGTGCGCTGGACGATCGAGGGTGTGTAGGTCACGGCAGTGCCGCCCTTGTTCACCACCCGCACCGTCTTGGTCCAGGAGGTCAGCGCGGTAACCTGCGGCGCACCGAACGAAACGCTCACGGCGCCTGCATCCTGCGCGTTGTAGAGGACGACCTCGTTGGTCAATGCGGCTGGTACATTCACCCGCCCGGCGCCTACCCGTTGCGGCGCAAATTTAGTGGCTCCGGGGGTGATGTCATAACTGGCGGTGTTCATCACATTGGCTTTGAGTTCTTCCACCGTCCAGGTGGGTTTCCACTGGCGCATCAAAGCCATCACGCCGGTCATGTGCGGCGCCGCCATGGACGTGCCGCTCATGCTGGTGCCGTATTTTCCGGTTCTCACCGCAACCGAGTAAATTGTATCGCCGGGGGCGGAGATGTCCGGCTTAAGGGCGGAATCCACCCGGCGCGGCCCGCGGCTGGTGAAGGAAGATGGGAGGTCAACCAGCGCAGGATTGGGACCGGCATCGGCACGGCGGGTGTATCGCCACTGCGCGGAGAGGGTCACGTTTACGGTTTCAGAGCCCAGTGCGGTAATCAATGCATTTCCAACAGGAAGGCTGGTCATTACCGAAGGAATGGTGATAGTGGGATCGCTTCCGCCCATGACAAAGGGTTCACCCGCTGCATTGTTGAACACGATCACCGCTACAGCGCCAGCGTTCTGGGCATTCTTGACCTTGGCAACAAAGGTACAGGTTCCACGACTGATCAGGGCAACTTTACCTGTAAAGGTTCCCGGGGCGAATGCGTTGCACCCCAGGGGGTTGGTTGAATCGTAAGCAAGATCGGCGGTAACGTCGCCTACCACTGCCAGATCAGGCCCAAAGGCGGCTTCCAGAGCCGGGTGAAGGCCCGCCAGACTACCGGTATTCACACGGAACTGGCTGGTGGTGTTGATGTTTCCGGCATCCTGTGACGAAGCCACACTGATGGCGCGGGTTGCCACGCCCGGCGCTCCGGTGATATAGTGGGTATCCGCACTGTTGCCTGCCGAAGCCACCACAATTACCCCCACCAGCGCGGCGTTGTTGGATGCCACCGCTGAGGTGTCAAATTCGGACCCATAGGAGGACCCCAGTGACATGTTGATGACATCCAGGCGGTCATCGAATTTACCGTCACCGTTCGGGTCGGTTGCCCATTCGATAGCAGCATCGGTCAGATTGGTGGAGCCACTGCACCCGAAAACGCGCAGGGCATACAGTTTTGCCAGCGGCGCTACGCCCGGACCGATGTCCATGGCAGTGGTAAACGGTGTGGTAGTGCTGTAACCACCCGTGTAGGTGGTGCCATCGGTGTTGGTGCCAAATCCAGCCACAGTGCCGGCTACATGCGAACCATGTCCGTTGCAGTCCATCGGGTCAGGGTCGGGTTGAGGCACGCTGGCAGGATTGCTGGCATCGTAGGCATCGCCCGCAAAGTCGTAGCCGCCCACCACTTTGGCACTGGGGTAACCATCGGCAAAGCCGGGTTCATCAACGGTGAAGTCGTTGGTGTCATAACCGGTGCCTGGACCACCGAAGTCGGTGTGCAGGTAGTCAATACCGGTATCAATGATGCCGACCTTGACGCCTTCGCCTCGCACAAAGTAATTCTGCCAGACCTGCGGGGCGCCGATCAGCGGTACGCTGTAGTTGTTATCCAGTTCCTTGGGCACCAGCGGATATACGCCCTTGACGCCCGGCAGTCTGGAAATTTCGCGCACTTTGCTGGCATCGACTTTCATGTAAATGCCGTTGAAGACGCGCTGGGTCTGGAAAAGCACCTTTTGCCCAATGCCCGCCGCGGTCATTCTGGAAAGCAGGGTTGCCTGTGCCGCCTGCAAAGCCTGCAGACGACTGGCAGCCAGTTCGTTAGCGCTTTCCAGACCCATGGTCTCGCGGGCTTTGGCAAAGGTCACCGCGGTTGGTTCGCCTTCCAGTTCAACGACAATATCCACAATACCGCTCTTCTGACTCAGCCGCTCCACCGCATCGGTAGAAACTTCGCCAGAAAGGCGTTCAGCCTTAAACTGCGGTCGTTCCGTCGGACCGCTGGATTGCGCTACGACCGGCGCAGGGGAGTTCCACCCAAACACCAGCGCCACAACCATGATGACAGAAAGAACATTCCAAAGAAGTTTTTGGGGTTTCATACGTGAGTGTCTCCTCGTTTAGCGAAAGAATTACTAGAGAAACAGATTGAATCAGGTGATGATGCAGGCACGCCTTGCCGGGAATTTCGCTGAACCACCTCCTTTCTGGGACACCACAAAACAAGAAGAGAGGTGCTCTTCTTGCCGGGAGAGAAAAGATGATCGAAACGCAGACGCTTTCAGTGGAAAAGGTTTTCCCTGACCTTGCAGAAATGAAATGTTTACCGTATTCATCCTAGCAAGATTTGGGTTTCAAGTCAAGTTTCTTTGAGGATTATTTTTTTCATCACCCTGCATCATACCAGTCGCGCCGGGTCAGGGGGAACCCGCTTGCGCCCTGAGCGGCAGGTTTCACCAGCAAACTTTGATAGATGTTCAATCGCCCGGTGGCAAAGCCGTGCGCCGAACCGGACATGTAGATGCGCCAGACCCGGTAGGTGGGCTCTTCCACAAACTGCAGGGCTTCTGCGTGATGCGCCTCCAGACGGGCAACCCAGTGTCTGAGCGTCAGGGCATAGTGTTCGCGCAGGCTTTCCACATCGCGCACTTCAAAGCCAGCCTCTTCGGCGGCGCGCAGGGTGGTGGAAATGGGCACCAGTTCACCATCGGGAAAGACGTAAGCATTCGAGAAGGATTGCGGATTCCAGCCTTTTTCGATGGCGCGCCGGGCAATCCCGTGGTTCAGGAAAACTCCACCCGGTTTGAGCAGTCGGTATGCCCGCTCAAAATAGACCGGTAAAAGTTTCTCGCCCACATGTTCAAACATCCCTACGCTGACCAGCGCATCGTATTGTTCCCATTCTTCCACTTCCCGGTAGTCCTGAACCCGCACGCGGGCGCGCGCCTGTAACCCTGCTTCGGCAATGCGTTGCTGAGCCAGGCTGGCTTGTGGTTCACTGAGGGTGATGCCGGTGGCGTCCACTCCGTATTTCTCGGCGGCGTAGATCACCAGTCCACCCCAGCCACATCCCAGATCGAGAATCTTTTGTCCCGGCTTCAATCTTAATTTTCGGCAGATATATTCCAGTTTGTGTTCCTGCGCGGTGTCCAGATCCCGGTCTGGCGATTCAAAGTATGCGCAGGAATACACCATGCGCTTCCCCAGGAAGAGGCTGTAAAAATCATTGGAAACGTCGTAGTGGTAGCGTACTGCCTGTCGGTCTCGTTCAATGGAATGGGGTTTTCCGGAGAGTCGTGCCGCTCCGCGTTTGCTGATGCGCGGATTCTGCTGGTTGGGCAGGCGCAAGAGGTCCCGGGCGATATCCAGTTTCTTCTGCCACTGGTTGGTGCGCTCTGCCAGTATTTCTGCCAGAGGGAACACTGCTTCAATATTCCCTTCAATATCAAAGTCATTGTACAGATAGGCTTCCACCAGCCCGACCTCGGTACCGGGCAACAACATGGCGCGCAGGGCGCCGGGATGGTTGAGCACAATTGTGGCACTACCGGGAAAATCCCCTTGAGGATAGTGAGTGCCGTCCCATAATCGGAAACGAACGCTATCCAACCGATCAGTTGGAAATAAGCGTTCTAAAAGCGACAGGGTAATATCCCGTGCGTAAACCTGCTGTTGAACGGTTGGAGAAACCATTTTGCACCTCCTGATAGAGTCAACCCCCAAAACGCTGAAAGGCTATGGAAGATTAACGCTGAAACAGGCTGATGCTTTCAATGTGGTAGGTTTGCGGGAAGAGGTCAAACGGAGTAGTCTGTTCCAGCCGGTATCCGCCGCGAATCAGCCGTTTGGCGTCCCGTGCCAGGGTGGCGGGGTCGCACGAGATGTAAATGATCGTGGGGGCGCCCATGCTTAGAATGGCATCCAGGGCTGCCAGTTCCAGCCCTGCGCGGGGCGGATCCACCACAATGACTTCGGGATGTACCTGTAAGGACGGCAGAATTTCCTCTGCCGTTCCCATGTACAGCGACACATGATCAAATTCGTCCAGGTTGACGGCAAAATCATCGCAGGCGCTGGGCGCCGACTCGATGCCAATGAGATTCCGCGCGCGCGGCGCCAGAAATGCGCTGAACAATCCAACCCCGCAATACACGTCCAGCACCGTCCCCGGTTGATCTGCAGGCAGCAGAGAGAGGACATGTTTCACCATGGCTTCTGCCATGGGGGTATTCACCTGGAAGAAAGATCCCGCCGATACGCGGAAGGGGCGTCCCAGCACTTCCATCACCACATGGTCATCGCCAGCCAGCACCAGCGTTCCGGCTGGTCCCATATGCGCCACAGAAACAGGCAGTTCTTCTACTGAAATTGCAGGCGGGTTCGTCTCCAGACTTTCCAGAACCAGCAGAATCTCCCCATCCGCGCCAAGCCGCAGGGAGAGACGTTCCAGGTCCGGCAGAGGTTCAGCCTGAATTTGCTTCCAGATCTCCAGCAGCGCCTCTTCCGGCAGATGACATTCCTGAACGGGAATAACTGTGCGGTCGTCGGTGGCGCGAAAGCCCAGTTGCCCATCCGGGGTGAGGTGAAACTGCACGGTGTTGCGGTAGTTCCAGGCTTGTGGTGAGGGGATGATCAACCGCACAGGCGGGTCCGCAATACCACCGATGCGCTGCAGTTGCTCCGTCAGGATAGATTGCTTGACCGTCAACTGCAGGGAGTAATCCATGTGCTGGTAATGGCATCCGCCGCACTGCGCAAAGTGCGGACAGCGGGGTCGAATGCGTGCCGGCGAGGGCTGTACGACATCCATCAGGGTAGCGCGGGCAAAACCGCGTTTTTCTTCGGTTAACTTCACCAGTACCCGTTCTCCGGCAAGTGCAAACGGTACAAATACCGCCCGCCCATCGGGCAGACGTCCCATGGCTTCGCCGCCATAGGTCATTTGCGTTAAATCGACCAGATGAAATTCGCCCACAGTTTCATTTTACCTGTTTTTCAAAAATGAGTCATAATGATTACAGATTCATAAAGGCGGGTTTCATCACAGCAGGGCGAGAAAACATCATACATCCCAATCACCCATTAATCACCCCTTAATGTTCGATAGTTCGGAGCAAAATTGTTATAATTTTGTGAAGAGAAGAACATTCGATAGACCATTGCCAAGGAGCATCCCATGAAAAGCAAGGGCTTGATAAAGGCAGGTTTGCTGTTTCTGGTCGTCGGATTGGTTGTGCTGGTTGGCTGGATGGAGCAGGTGCAGGCACGGGCGTTGGGGCAAGATTCAGACGTGACCCGCGGCGCTCTGCTCT
Source organism: Anaerolinea thermophila (assembly GCF_020723905.1). Taxonomy (GTDB): domain Bacteria; phylum Chloroflexota; class Anaerolineae; order Anaerolineales; family Anaerolineaceae; genus Anaerolinea; species Anaerolinea thermophila_A. Next base: position 339,507 of record NZ_DYHZ01000001.1, on the reverse strand, counting down.
ACGATAACTGGTATGCGGCATTAGGGGTTCAACCGCCGCAGGGCAACATGCCCATCTGGGATCGCCAGACGACCAATACCCGCAGTGGAGCCGAAACGTGGCGGTGTGTTTCCTGCCATGGATGGGATTATCAGGGCAAAGACGGCGCCTACCGCGAGGGAAGCGACCGCTATACCGGTTTTCCGGGGGTTTTTCCTGCCGTCACTCAAAGCACCGAAGAGGACATTGTGGCAACCTTGAGCGGTAAAAAAGATCCCCAGCACGATTTTTCTCCCTATCTTTCTGAATCGGACTTAAAAGCCCTGGCGCATTTCCTCAAAACCGCACTGATCAACGACAACGAGTATATTGACCCAAAGACCTTCAAAGTCCTCGGGGGGGATTCCGCCAGTGGTAAAGCCCTGTATGAGGCGCAATGCGCACGCTGTCACGGAGAAGATGGCACCACCCTGCGTTTCCGCTTTGAAGGACGGGATGCGACCCTGGGCACTCTGGCACAACTTGATCCGTGGCGTTTTCTGCACAAGACGCGTTTCGGTACCCCCGGAACGGAGATGGTGATCGGATATGAATTGGGGTGGACGGCTCAACAGGGAAGAGATGTTTTGCTGTATGCCCAGAGTCTTCCCTCCGGCATGGAAGTCCAGCAGTCCCCCTCTCTGGGTGAAGCCACTCCTGCGCCGGCGGCTCAGCCGGGCGGTCCTGCCCGAAATGTCCTTACAGGGGTGCTCACCGCCTTTGGGGCGTTGTTCACCGGGCTGGGGTTTGCGCTCGTACTGGGCGTTTTCCTGATTGGTGTGATTTTTGTCATTGTCTGGGTCATTCGAGGAAAGAAACAGTAATTCTCTGCAAGTCGAGCCTGACGAAGAAAGGAGCCTCGTTTCATGTCCAAACTTATTCCATGGTACTTGCAGCCGTGGTTTCGCATTACGATAGGCATCGTGGTGCTGATTTTACTGGGGGGCGCTGTCGGCGGTATTTACCTGACGCAACAACCCCCTCCGCAACCGATTCAATTTCCGCATAACTTCCATGTGGGTGCGGGCATCCCCTGTCTTTATTGCCATCCCGGGGCGCAATGGGGGGCAAGTGCAGGGTTACCCTCTTCCAGTCTGTGCTGGGGATGCCATCAGCAGGTTGCCAAGACCAAAACTTCCCCCGAACTGCAAAAACTGGCGCAGTATGTGGCTAACGGCGAGGAAATCCCCTGGGTGCCGGTCTTCATTCAACCTGATTTCGTCCGGTTTAATCATCGTCCTCATGTTGCTGCTGGCGTGGCTTGTGAAACCTGCCACGGGGATATGAAAAAAGTGACCGTTGCTCAACCCATTCCCCGCCAGAATATGGGCTGGTGTCTGGATTGTCACAGCAAACAGCCCAAAGAAAAGTGGGCGCGTCTTTCCGACTGTTCGCTTTGCCATTACTAAAAAGCCGCGAAAGGACAGGTATGAGCGAGAAACTTACCCGCCGAAATTTTCTAAAACTCACCGGATTGGGGATTGCCGCCACAGCGGTACTGACGGGATGCGGTCCGGCTTCCCGTTATGTCCTGCGGCGCCCTTATACCGAGATGCCGGAATACAGCCAGATTGGCAAAAGCACCTATTATGCCACCGCCTGCCGCGAATGCCCTGCAGGGTGCGGGATGATCATGCGTACCTTTGAGGGACGTGCCATCAAAGCCGAGGGCAATCCGGCGCACCCGGTCAACCGTGGAAAACTCTGCCCGCGAGGGCTCACAGCAGTGCAGGGGCTGTACAACCCGGACCGCTACAAAACCCCCGTGCGCAGATCCCGGCGCGGAGATGCTCGCACGGAAGCCCTTTCCTGGGATGAAGCCATTGAAATCGTGCGTTCTGCATTGAACGGTGACCCTCAGCGGGTAGCCTTTTATCTGGGCTTGAATGCCGATCATGTGTTTGATTTCGTTGAGGAACTCACCCGGACGAAAGGGATGCCTGCGCCTGTGCGGTTTGGTGCTCTGGGCATGTTTGAAGCCCGCGCGACGCTGGTAGAAGCCGCCCGTCAGGTGTTTGGGAAAGCCACTTTACCGTTCTTTGATCTGGCTGACGCCGATCTGGTGCTGTCGTTTGGCGCGAATTTCCTGGAAACCTGGCTCTCGCCGGTGGCTTACAGCCGTGCCTTCGGCGATTTCCGCCGCAGGGGGGAGCCTCTGAAAAAGCGGGGTTATCTGGTGGCGTTTGAGCCTCGTCTTTCCCTCACTGCCGGAAGCGCAGATGAATGGTACCCCCTCACCCCAGGCACAGAGGGCGCGGTTGCCATGGCGTTGGGCAAACTGCTTGTCGAAAGCGGCGCTGTGCGTATGCCGGAAATGCTGGAAAACAACTACCGCGGCGTCAATGTGGAGGCAGTCGCTCAAGCCGCCGGTATTCCGCAGGAAAAACTGGAGCATCTGGCGCAGTTGATTGCCCGCGCAGAGCGTCCCCTCTTTTTACCGGGTGGCGGGGCACTGGGACATGCCAGTGGGCTTGAAAACGCCCTGCAAATTTTCGCTCTTAATGTGGCGCTGGGTCGGGTTGGACAGCCGGGCGGCGTGTTCCTGATTGCCGGAGAAGAAAAAGCCGACTCCCTGGAATCGGTTCAAACTCTCATTCAGCGCATGCAGGCGGGAGAGGTGGATACGCTTTTCATCCATGGCGCCAATCCGCTGTTTGAACTCCCCAAATCGCTGGGGTTTGAACAAGCCTTAAGCAAGGTCCGGCAGGTAATTTCCTTTGCCACTTTCCCCGATGAGACTTCCCTGTTTGCAGATTACGTCTTCCCCGATCACAGCCCGCTGGAAGGTTTTGGGTATGTTCGCGTGCTGGCGGGCACTCCGCGGTTTGCCATTTCTGCGGCACAGCCGGTGGTGGTTCCGTTGTACGATACGCGCGCGACCGTGGATGTGCTGATCGCCGCTTCGGGTTTGCCCTATACCGACGAGGTAGACTTCATCCAGCAGAAACTTCAACCGGTTTTCCAGCGCAGTGGTGCTCCAGAACTGGCGACCTTCTGGGCGCGTTTCCTTCAACAGGGCGGCTACTGGGAGGATGTGGGAGAGTCTCCGGATTCGGCGGATCTCAGCACTGTCCCGGCAAAGGTGCTTTTACCCGAGCGTGCCGGAGAAAAGACTTTCCATCTGGTGGTGTATCCCACGCAGATGGGCGATGGCAGTGGCGCCAACCGTCCCTGGTTACAGGAAACCCCTGACCCGATGACCACAGTCATGTGGAATACCTGGGTGGAGATTAACCCCAAAACGGCTGAAGAACTGGGTATTCATAACGATGATATTGTGCGGCTGGTATCCTCTGCCGGGCAGATTGAAGCGGTAGCCTATCTCTACCCCGCCATTCGTCCCGATACGGTTGCCGTCCCCTTTGGACAGGGGCACACGGCGCTGGGGCGTTTTGCTGAGGGGCGCGGAGTGAATCCGGCAGAGGTCATTCAGAGTCTGACCAACACTGTCGGAGATCTGGCAGTGGGCGATACAAAAGTGCGCCTCGAACCTACCGGTAAACGCCGCCCGCTGTCCCGGCTGGAATCGAAGAGCGGGGTTTACGGAGAACATTAAAGGTGTCAGCAAGTCATCAGGAGGAGCAATATGGCTGAAGAAAAGCAAACAGGTCGCTGGGGTATGGTCATTGATCTGGATGTGTGCACGGGATGCAACGCCTGTGTGACCGCCTGCGCCATGGAAAACAACATCCCCTGGACGGGCGAGGAAGATGCCGGTTATGGACGCGGGATGCACTGGATTCGCGTTCAACGGTACTGGGAGGGGGAGTATCCAGATATTTCTCCCCATTATCAGCCGGTGATGTGCCAGCAGTGCGGACGCGCTCCCTGCGAACCGGTTTGTCCGGTATTTGCCACCGTGCACAGCGAAGAACAACAAATCAACCTGCAGGTGTACAACCGCTGTATCGGCACCCGTTACTGCGCCAACAACTGTCCCTACATTGCCCGCAGTTTCAACTGGTTCGATTACAGTCAGCAAATCCCCACGCCGATGAATTATTACCTCAATCCAAACGTGACCGTTCGGCGGCGGGGTGTGATGGAAAAATGCACCTTCTGTGTCCAGCGCATTTACGAAGGGCAGGAACGCGCCAAAGCCGAAGGGCGGGCTGTCCGGGATGGCGAAATTGTCCCTGCCTGCGCACAGGCCTGTCCAACTGATGCGATTATTTTTGGCGATTTGAGCGATCCGGACAGCCGGGTGAGCAAGGCGGCGCGTAATCAGCGGCGTTATACCCTGCTGGAGGAACTGGGCACTGAGCCAAAAGTCACCTATTTGAAGGGAGAGGGAACCTATGGCGGTTGAAGCAAAATCTCTGTCCACCCCTATCCACGGCGTTGATGATGAAGAAGCCGAACTGCGTGAGCAGTTGATGTTTGACCCTCGCCCTCGCGAGGAACTCAACCGCATGGTGATGGAGTCCATGGTGCATACCACCCCACGCTACTGGGCTGTGGTGGCGTTTCTGGCGGTGGTAGTGCTGGTATGCCTCTTCGGCGCCTGGGGTTATATGATCGCAACCGGTATCGGGCTTGCCGGGGTGCGTAAACCCGTGTACTGGGGGGTATTCATCGTCACCTTTGTGTTCTGGATTGGCATCAGTCATGCGGGTACGTTTGTCTCTGCCATTTTGCGGGTCTTCAAGGCTGAATTTCGCCGTCCGTTTACCCGCGCCGCAGAATTAATGACCACCTTTGGTCTGGCGGCGGGTGCGCTGTACCCGCTCATTCACCTGGGGCGGGTATGGGTGTTCTACTGGATGATTCCCTACCCCAATGCGCGCTGGCTCTGGCCCAATTTCCGCTCTCCACTGGTGTGGGATTTTCTGGCAATCACCACGTATCTGTTGTCCAGCACCATTTATCTGTATCTGCCGCTCATTCCCGATCTAGCCATGGCGCGTGACCGCACCAAGGGATGGCGGCATGCGGTGTACAAGGCCCTGGCGCTGGGATGGCGAGGCACCGAGGCAGAATGGGCGCGGTTACGTAAAGCCATCACCATTTTCGCCTTTGCCATCATCCCGGTGATGTTCTCGGTGCATACCATTGTTTCGTGGGACTTTGCTGTTTCGCAAACGCCGGTATGGAACTCTACCATTTTCGGCCCTTATTTCATCGTAGGGGCAATTCTCTCCGGTGTCTCGGCGGTGGTGACCATTCTGGTTATCCTGCGCGCCACGCTCAAGCACATGGATTACTTCATCCGCAAAGAACATCTGGACGCGCTCGGGAAACTGTTGCTGGTGTTCTCCATGGCATGGGCGTATTTCTTCTTCAACGACTATCTGGTTTCCTGGTATGGCGGCTACGAAGCGGTGCGGAAGGTGCTCTTCTTCCATTCCAGCGGTCCTGATGCGTGGATCTGGTGGTCAATGATCGTGTTCAACGTGGTGATTCCATGGTTGACGTTATGGAACCGCCGGATTCGCCGCACGCCCTGGGTAATGCTCATCATCACCCTGTTGATCAACGTGGGTATGTACTTCGAGCGCTACACCATCGTTCCCATGACACTTGCCCATCAGCGCTTCCCCTTTGACTGGGGAACGTATGTCCCGCGCATTGAGATCATCATTTCCATCGGCACGCTGGCGTTGTTCATCCTGCTTTACATGCTGGCTTCACGCTTCATCCCCATGGTGCCGGTCTGGGAAGTGCGGGAAGGTCAGGAAGCCCACATGATTCGCCAGATTGGAAAAGCCAGAGTTCCAACGGTTTCGGAACTGGAATAAAAAGGAGGAGATATGCCGCGAGACATTGTTCATCTGGCGCTGTTCAAAGAAGAACAGTTAAACGAAGCCGCAGAAGCCATTCAGGTGTTGCGGGAGATGGGCATCTCCGACCACGAGATTTCGGTCATCTCCGGAGCGCCTCTTCAGGAAAAAATGCTTGGACGTCCCATGACCTGGACGCGCATTCCACTGATTGGTATTTCCGGAGCGCTGGTGGGTTTCCTTACCGCGTTGTTCTTCAACTTCGGTACGCCTTTGCTGTATCCCATTCGGGTAGGCGGTATGGCATTTCAGACCATCCCGACCTCGTTTGTGACCATTTTTGAACTGACCATGCTGGGTTTGCTCATCAGCACCTTCATTGGCGTGTTTGTGGAGACAATTTCTCCCTCTTATGGGCCGCAGGGATATGATGAGCGCATCAGCGATGGGTATATTGGGGTGTTGTTTTCTGCTCCGGCGGAACTGGATGCCAGAATGCACGAAGCCCTGACCGCCCTGGGCGCTGAGATTGTTCATCGAGCGGAGGCAAAGAAACTATGGCTGTTCTGAAACGTTTGCTGATTGTCTTGGGGCTTGCTGTAACCCCTTTGCTGGTGGGGTTGCTGTTTACTTACGACATCATCAAAATTGAGTGGGTCAGTTTCATGGAAATCCAGCCCTCATTTGGGACGCAGGAAGACCCTCTACCGTTGCCTGCCCGCTCGGTGCCGATTCAGGGCGCGGCGTATATTCCTGAACTGGGTGCGCCGACCAATCCTGTCCCTGCCGATGAAGCCTCTCTTCAGCGGGGCAAAACCCAGTACGAAATCAACTGCCAGATCTGCCATGGAGCCACCGGTAAGGGCAATGGTCCCTTTGCGGCATTCCTCCAGCCCCGCAAACCGGTCAGTTTACTGGAAGGCAGGTCGGTTACCCTCTCCGACGGGGAACTGTTCTTGACCATCACCAATGGGGTGGAAGGCGCCATGCCATCCCTCATCCAGAATTTGCCGGAACCCCAGATGCGTTGGGATGTGGTGAATTACGTGCGTTTCCTCCAGAAACAGGCCAATCCTTGAGGCGCAAGTCCCCCCTCTTATTCCCCCGCCGTGATTGTACGGTGGGGGAATTTTTTTGTGAAAAACATCACAAAATGGATTGTGTGGGTGCAAAAAATCGGATTTGTATATAATATAAATTAATCTTTTGGAGTGGAGGGAACGATGTATTCCAGAGTTGAGGATATCCTGCGGGAAAAGGGAAGCCAGGTCTGGGCGGTTTCTCCCGACGATACCTTGCTGACCACAATCCTGCGGCTGGCAGAGAAGAATGTGGGGGCTTTGCTTGTCCTGGATGGGGATCGTGTTGCGGGGATTGTCTCTGAACGCGATATTGTCCGGGAAATCGCCCGTCATCGTGCCTGTGTGCTGGATGCGCCCATCAAAGCCTTCATGACCGAAGAGGTCATTACTGTTACCCCTCAGACGACGGTGGAAGAATGCATGCAATTAATGACCCGTGCTCACATTCGCCACCTGCCAGTCGTTCAGGAAGGGAAACTGGTGGGAGTGATCTCTATCGGGGATGTGGTGAAGAAGGTCATCGAAGGGCAGGCGACGATGATTGATGACCTGGAGGGGTATATCACCGGCGATAAGTTCGGGCGTTAAGCCGGTTTTTGTCCCCAGTGGATGGCGACGGTACCAAAATTCAACCGGCGGAATCCGGCGTGAGTCAATCCTGCCTGCTCAAAACGAGCCTGCAATGCTTCTGCACTGAGAAAAGCCGTACTGGTTTCTGGCAGGTAGGTGTAAGCATCGGGAGCCATGGCAATCAGCCTTCCCAGGAGGGGGATAATCCGTTTCATATAAAAGCGCACAAAGGGAGAAAGAAAGTTTTCCTGCGGGCGGGTAGTGTCCAGCGCTACAATCCATCCCTGCGGACGGAGCACCCGCACCTGTTCTTTAAGCGCGGTATCCAGATCGATGACGTTTCTTAACAGGAATCCGGAGACGACTGCATCGAAAGTTTGATCGGGAAAGGGGAGATGCAGAGCGTCTGCATCGCACCACTGCTGTGGCTGGGAATGGCGTTGTTGACCCACCCGCATCATTTCCAGGGTAAAATCGGCAGCCACAACCTGAGAGGTGGGTTCCTGCTGCAGGGCTTCGCGCGCCAGGTCGCCTGTTCCCGTTCCCAGATCCAGCAACCGGCTGTGGGGGCGCAGATGGGCGCGGCGGATGACTTCTTTCCGCCAGCGCAAATCCATGCCAGCAGTCATCAGCCGATTCATGAGGTCATATTGCCGTGCAATGCGGGTGAACATGCCACGGACAGCTTGAGCGCGTTCTGGACCTTGAAGGTGCTGTGCCATTTATCGGTTGGGTACCCAGACGAGGATGGTTGTGCCGTTTCCGGGCTCGGAGGAAAACTCGATTTCACCACCAGCCTGGTGGGCGCGGGTTTGCATGTTGGCTAACCCATGTCCAATGACCTGCCGCGTTTTGCTTACGTCAAAGCCCACGCCATCATCGTTAATTTCCAGCAGGGTGCGCTGATTGCTTGTCCACAGGGTAATGCTGACATGGCGGGCATGGGCATGTTTGGCAATGTTTGCCAGCGCTTCCTGACAGATGTGAAAGAGCGCCAGTGCCGCCGGCTGGGGCAAATTGATACTTTCATTGGGGATGGCCTGCAACTGCACTTCTACCTGCGTGTTGGCGCGGAATTCCGCCACCAGCCGCCTTAATCCGTCCATCAGATTCTCTTCGTGCAGTTTTCGCGGGCGCAGGTCCAGGATATAGGCGCGGATATCACGGATGGTGTTGTTTAAGTCGGTGATAGCCTGATCAATGCGCTGTCTGGCGGCTTCGGGATCGTCGTTCATCAGCAGGCGGGCGTGTTCCAGAGTCAACCCGACTGCGTAAATGTCCTGGATGATGCCGTCGTGCAGGTCCATGCCAATGCGCTCGCGCTCTTCCAGCACCGCCAGACGGCGTTGTTGCACGTTGAGGTAGGTGTTTTCCAGCGCGGTGCTGACCCAGAAACTGATTGCCGAGAGGAACTGGGTTTCCAGTTCATCAAAGGGGAGGGTATGATTGATGCCTGCACAGAGCACGCCCAGCGTTCCGGTGCGTCCCTGCAGGGGGAAACATGCCAGGTAGCGGACATCGCTTTCCAGCAGTGCCGGGTGGAAGGTCTCTGTTTCGGCAGGATTTTGTGGCCTGGCAAGGTCAATAATGCGGGGCGTTTGCGCCAGGGCGATATTTCCGACGATCCCATCACCCAGACGAAAAGAGGTGCTTAACCATAAGTGCGGAACGGCTTCCCCTTGATGGACACATAGATTTAAGAACGGGCTGTCATCCTCGCGCAGATAGATTTCTCCTACCTCTAAGTCCAGATAGTCCATCAATTGCTCCAGCGCCTTGCCCAGAATCTGACGCACATCGCTGGAGGTTGCCAGCGTACTTGCCATCTCGTTGAGCAGTGCCAGGTTTTCATTGCGTCGGGTCAGTTCCGCTTCACGCTGGGTGATTTTCTGCAACAGACGGGCATTCGCAAGGGCTACTCCGGCATAGGCTGCCAGCATTTCGATGACCGCCTGATCGTCAGCAGTGAATTCCGGCGCGTCAATTTTGTCGGTCAAATAAATCTGTCCGAGGTTCTGATCCGCATGGCGGATAGGTACGCCGAGGAAAGATTCCATGGGAGGGTGGTGAGGCGGAAAACCCACACTGCGCGGATCATTGGAAATCCGTGCCAGGCGAATGCTCTGGGTGCCGCGCATCAGTGCGCCAATCAATCCCAGACCTTTCGGCGGGTGCGCCATGCGGGCAATCTCTTCATGGCTCATGCCTACCGGGATGAAGCGGGCAAGGTTGCCGTTCTCGTCCAGAATGCCAACAGCGGCATACCGGGCGCCAACCTGTTCGCGAGCCAGATGCGCAATCCGTTCAATCAGGGAGTCAATGCTGATATCGCTTACCAGTTCAAGACTGGCGCGGTGTAATGCTGCCAGACGATCTAATAATTGTTCCCGGGTAAGCAGGCTGGTTTCCATAAAGGTTTCTTTTATTTTACCTGATATTGTCCAGATTGTTAATACACGATTGTTCTACATTTCACAATCGGGTGTACAGCCTTCCTGCGGGAATTGCTGGAAATGGAGCGAAAGAGTCCGGTATAATCAGCATTGGAGGTTGCCATGTTCGATCACATCCTGAAGCGAAAACAAGAAGAGGAAGCCATGCGCGCCGCGGGGCGTTTACCCCCCGGACAGGCGCTGACCCAGAAGTTCCCCGTCCTGCATTACGGACCGGTGCCTACATTTAATCCTGCTACCTGGGATTTTCGGATATGGGGTGAGGTGGAACAGCCTTTGAGGTTGACCTGGGAGGAATTTAATCAGTTGCCCCGAACGCAGGTGAAAATGGATTTGCACTGTGTGACCAAGTGGAGCAAATTTGATACCGTTTGGGAAGGGGTTTCGGTGCGCTCCCTGATTGATTCAGGACTGTTGCGTCTGAAGCCGACCGCGCGTTTCGTCATGCAACACGCTGAATACGGCTTTACCGCAAATTTGCCGCTGGAGGTGGTTTTGCAGGATAATTTCCTGCTGGCTACTCACTATGACGGCAAGCCGCTCGAGCCGGAGCATGGTTACCCTCTGCGCGGGGTGATCGGTTTTATCCCTGACCGCCCCGACCTGAAAACCCCTTACCTCTGGAAAGGGGCAAAATGGCTGAGAGGGTTGGAGTTTATGGCGCAGGACCGTCCCGGCTTCTGGGAGATGGCGGGTTATCACAATGAGGCGGACGTCTGGAAGGAAGAGCGTTACGGTTAATCCCGACTCAGGCTCTTAAAAATGTGCACCGCGCGGCAACTCCGCGCGGTTTTTCATGGGTAGTTTGTTATAATTGCAGTGCCGAAGGTGGGAATCGAACCCACATTCCTTTCGGAACGCGATTTTGAGTCGCGCGCGTCTGCCTGTTCCGCCACTTCGGCTCGGTCTGTACTGAGTATAAACAAAATTTGCAGAAGGGTCAAGGTTCTGAATTTATGAAATTAGGTATCATTGGCTTACCTCAATCGGGAAAAACTACCCTTTTCAATGCCTTAACGCGGGGCAATCAGCCTACCGGAATGGCATCCGGTAAACTGGAGGTGCATACCGCTGTGGTGGATGTGCCGGATCCCCGTGTGGATCGTCTGGCGGAGATGTTTAAACCCAAAAAGACCATTTACGCCAAAGTGACCTATGCCGATATTGCCGGGCTGGAGGGGAGCGCGGCAAAAACGGGCATCTCCGGGGCATTGCTCAACCAGTTGACGCAGATGGACGGTTTCATTCAGGTGGTGCGCTGTTTTGAGGACGAAAACGTTCCTCATCCTGCCGGAAGCGTTGATCCCTTGCGTGATCTGGCGAGCATGGAGAGCGAACTCATCCTCAACGATTTGATCTCAGTGGAGCGCAAACTTGAGCGCCTGAACGAGGAGCGCAAAAAGGGCGGCGGGCGCGATAAAGCCACCATCGACCGGGAGATTGCCCTGTTTGAGCGTTTCCACGAAGCCCTGGTGGCAGAAAAGCCTTTGCGCGATGTGGATGTGGACCCCGAAGAAGAAAAAATGCTCTCCAGTTTTGGCTTCCTGAGCCGTAAGCCCATGCTGGTGGTTCTCAACATCTCCGAGGGACAGCAGCCACCTGTAGTGGATTACCCTCACCGCCACAGCAAGGTGGTGGCTTTACAGTGCCGTCTGGAGATGGAAATTGCCCAGTTGCCTCCGGAGGAAGCCGCGGCTTTCCTGCAAGAATACGGCATTGACGAGCCCAGTTTGAATAAGATGATTCGCCTGTCCTACGACCTGTTAGGGTTGCAATCCTTCTTCACCGTCGGTCCCGATGAATGCCGGGCGTGGACGGTTCGTAAGGGCGCGACGGCTCCCGAGGCGGCAGGGGTCATTCACAGTGATTTACAGAAGGGTTTTATCCGCGCCGAGGTGATGACGTATGACGATCTCATGGCGCTGGGCGGGGTGAACGAGGTCAAAGCCCACGGTAAACTGCGCCTGGAAGGCAAAGAGTATATCGTTCAGGATGGCGATATTTTAAACATCCGTTTCAATATTTAGAAAGGAGGAAGGGAGCCGGAGGGAATCCCTTTGCGCTCCCTTTTGTTTTAAGATGGTCGCCTTTGAGGCTGTAATTGGTCTGGAAATTCATGCAGAACTGCTGACCCGTTCCAAAATGTTCTGTTCCTGCCCGGTGGTCGATTCGACACAGGCGGAGCCCAATGTGGCGGTTTGTCCAATCTGTGCCGGAATGCCGGGCACTTTACCGGTGATCAATCGCCAGGCAGTGGAACTTGCCCTGCGCGTTGCTCTGGCGCTGGGATGCCAGATCCATCCGGTCAGCGTGTTTGCCCGGAAGAATTATTTTTATCCCGACTTGCCCAAAGGGTATCAGATTTCGCAGTACGAACAACCGCTGGCAGTGAACGGGATTCTGCCCATTGAAACCGAATCGGGATGGCGTGAAATTCGCATTCGCCGGGTTCATCTGGAGGAAGATACCGGTAAACTGAGCCATGTTCATGCCGATGGAGAAGTGTACTCTCTGGTGGATTTGAACCGCGCCGGAGTGCCCCTGCTGGAAATTGTCTCCGAGCCGGATTTGCGTTCGGCACAGGAAGTGCGTGCGTACGCTCAAACCCTGCGCATCCTGTTGCGCACCCTGCAAGCCAGTTCCGGGGATATGGAAAAGGGGGCACTGCGGATTGAGCCCAACATTTCCGTCCGTCCGGCTGGAAGTTCCACCCTGGGCACGCGGGTTGAAATTAAAAACCTGAACAGTTTTCGCTCCCTCGAACGCGCTGTAGCCTATCAGATTGAGGTGCAGGTGGGAAAACTTTCCCGGGGTGAGGTGGTAGAGCAGGAAACGGTGGGATGGGACGAAGCGCAGGAAATCACGTTTTCTCAGAGAAGCAAGGAAGAAGCCCACGACTATCGCTATTTTCCCGAACCGGATTTGCCTCCGCTGGTGGTGACTCCGGAATGGGTGGAGTCCATTCGTGCCGCTTTACCGGAACTGCCATGGGAGCGTCAACGCCGGTATGTGGAAGCCCTGGGGCTGGCTCCCGCTGAAGCGCGCCTGCTGGTCAGCGATCCCGCGCTGGCAGATTTCTTTGACCGCGTTGTTGGTGCCTTGAAAAGAGCCCCCGCACGTATGGCGGCAACCTGGGTGACGGGGGAATTGCTTGCCCGGCTGAATGAACAGGGGCAAACCCTGGAAGTCCTGCGCCTTTCTCCGGAGGGTTTTGCGGATCTGCTGGATCGCACGGTGGAAGGGCAAATCAACCTGAATACTGCCAAGGGAGTTTTGCAGGAAATGTGTATGTCGGGCAAGCCTGCCGTGCAAATCATTGCAGAACGGGGGCTGGAACAGGTGTCTGATCCGGAGTGGATTGCCCGCATCGTTGCGCAGGTGTTGCGCGAAAATCCTGCAGAACTGGACAAATACCGCTCGGGAAAATCAACCCTCTTCAACTGGTTTTACGGACAGGTGATGCGCCTGACGCGGGGCAAAGCCAATCCGCAGATGGTGCGCGAGGAACTGACCCGTTGCCTGGAGGATCAGGTTCGCGGAGAATCCTGAACTTCTGCAAGCAGGTCGTCCAGCCTACGGTAGAGGGTCAATCCGTGTGCGTTTGCCCATTCTTCAAACCCCAGCCAGAGTGCATCGGCTTCTTCGAAAATGGCTTGAGCATCGTTCAGGTTGCCCTGAAGGATGCGCCGCAGAAAGGCGTCAAACCCTGCCGGGCGGTCAGGGAGTTGTAAGGCTTCGTCATACAGGACCGAACTGCTGGTGTACAGATGGCGGTTCCACAATCCTGCAATGCACACAGAAAAGCGCGCCGCGTAAAAGGCACAGGTGGGTACGCTGTGGGTGCTGCCGGTCGCCCGTGCGTTGCGCAGTTTTCCGATGATTTCGTATAAATCGCCGATGAGGGCTTCTTCCAGCACTGTGCGGATTTCCTCTTCCGGGTGGTCGAAGACGCGCTCTCGAGCCCGGGCAAACCATTGTGCATCCCCCAGAAGCGGCAGCACATGCGCATAGCCTCCATGGGTGATGGACCAGTCGCTGTCCAGTTCTGCCGCCTGCGCCAGGAAGATTTCCGGGCTGTACAGGTTTACTTCTGCTTTCCAGGGACCTTCCGACCATTCCAGCGTCTGTTCGGGCTCCATTCCCTCAATCAGAACGTGCATCTCAATATCTGAAAAGGGACCATCGCTCTGGCGTGCCAGCGAGCCGTAGAGTCCCGCGGCAAGGGTGCGCCTGCCAAAGTGCGCCTGCACTTTGCGGGCAATTTCCAGCGCTCGCGTCATGCGAATTTCATGGGAAAAGGGTTGCGGACCGGCAATCATGTGGCATTTTCCTTTCTCTGGTTTTAACGGTTCTGGCCTGTGTGTCCAAAAAGAGGGAAGCAGGCGTGAATTTCAGGTTGGAAACGAGGAGAGCCGTGAGAAAACTTTTTGAATATTGACTTATAATTAAAATTGTAACTGCTTTATTTGAGGAGGGTCAAAAATGGACTATCGCATGCTGGGTAGAACTGGGGTGATGGTTTCACCGCTTTGTCTTGGAGCCATGAACTTTGGCGGTCCTACGGCAGAAGAGGACTCTATTCGCATCATTCATCGGGCACTGGATGCCGGGATTAACTTCATTGATACTGCGAATGTGTACAATGCCGGGCAGTCTGAAGTGATTGTAGGCAAGGCGCTCAAAGAGAGCGGCAGGCGTGACTCGGTTGTGCTGGCAACGAAAGTGTACGGGAAGATGGGGGAAGGTCCCAATGAGAGCGGTGTTTCCCGGCTGCACATTCTGAAAGCCTGCGAAGACTCCCTGCGCCGTCTGCAAACTGATCATATTGATCTGTATCAACTGCACCGCCCGGGTTTACAGGTTCCTGTAGATGAAACCCTGCGCGCCTTTGACGATCTGGTGCGCTCGGGCAAGGTGCGTTATATCGGTTGCTCCACCCATCCCGCGTGGATGGTGATGGAGGCACTGGCGGTTAGCGAGAAGTACGGTCTGGCGCGTTATATCAGCGAGCAACCCCCCTATAACCTGCTGGACCGACGCATCGAAAATGAACTGGTGCCGCTGGCGCAAAAGTACGGACTGGCGCTCCTGCCGTGGTCGCCGCTGGCGGGCGGTATTTTGTCCGGACGCTATTCCAGCGGGGAAATTCCCGGCGGTTCCCGCGCCGAACGGATGGGCGCCATGTTCCAGGAGCGCATTACCCGCCGGGGAGTGGAGGTTGCCCGGAAAGTGGCGCAAATGGCGCAGGAACGCGGCATGACCCCCTCTCAACTGGCGCTGTTGTGGTGTAAGGATCAGCCCGGCATTACCTCGCCGATCATTGGCCCGCGCACGCTGGAGCACCTGGAAGAGTTATTGCCTGTGCTGGAGATGCGTCTGAGCGATGAAGACCGTCCGCTCTTTGATGCGCTTGTTCATCCCGGGAATGCGGTTGCTGATTTCCACAACAGCAATGAGTGGATGAAAGCCCGAATTACGGATTGAGCCTATGAGCCTGTTACCTGTGGGTTTGCTTTCGCTGGTCGAAGACAGCCTTGCATGGGACGGCTTGACCGTGCAGGTGCGCAGTGAGCCGCGCCTGCGCCGCACCGTTCACCGCCTGGTGGAAGTTTCTGCGCTGGAAAAAGGGGAACGCGCCGCATGGGCGCGTTTTCTGGTGCGCGGAGCGGCGCAATCTCTGGGCATTTTTCCTGCTTCCATAGAGGCATTGTACCGGGCGCGTGCGCGAGGGGAGGTCCTGGCTACATGGACTGCTCCAGCCTTCAATTTGCGCGTGCTGCCCTTTGAGGGGGCACGAGCCGTCTTTCGCGCTGCCCGCCGCCTGGATGCCGGGATGTTCATTTTTGAAATCGCCCGCGTGGAACTGGACTGGACGGGGCAAAGTCTGGCGGAGTATGCCACTGCCGTGCTGGCGGCGGCAATTGCCGAAGGCTACCGCGGTGCGGTCTTTCTGCAGGGAGACCATTTTCAAGCCTCGGCAAACCGTCCGCGCTGGAAGGAAAAGACCACCCTTGAGGCGCTTATCCGCGAGGCGGTGCTGGCGGGGTTCTTCAACATGGATCTGGATGCCTCCACGCTGGTGGATCTCCGCCATCCTCAGGTGCAGGATCAGCAGTTCGATAATGCCGTCCTGACCGCCAGTCTGGTGGCATTTGCCCGTTCTCTACAACCTGAAGGGGTTTCTTTTTCTCTCGGAGGGGAGATTGGCGAGGTGGGAGGGCATGTCACTACTGAAGAGGAACTGCATGCCTTCATGCATCTTTTCCGGCGCGCGCTCCACGCGCTTTCCGGCGATGCGGCGGGTTTGAGCAAGGTGAGCATTCACACCGGCTCTGCCCACGGCGGGATTGTCCTTGCGGATGGTTCTTTTGCGCCGGTGAACATTGATTTTGAGGCTATCCAGCGTCTCGGTCAGGTGGCACGGCAGGTTTACGGGATGGGCGGGGTGGTTCAGCATGGCGCTTCGACCCTGCCGCTGGATCTTTTTCCGGCATTTGTGCGTTACGGCACGCTGGAGGTGCACCTGGCAACGGCTTTCATGAACACATTTTTTGAGCACCTGCCCGAGGATCATCTCCGGGCGGTTCAGGCATGGCTGGATGCCCGTTATCGCAACGAACGCCGTGCCGATCAGAGCGATGCCCAGTTCTACGCCGCGGTGCGTATGCACGCGCTGGCGCCTTTTAAAGAGACCTTCCTGCGTCTGCCGGAGGAGATCCATGAGGCGGTGATGCAGGACTGGGAAGAACAGTTTGTCGTATTGATGGAACGCCTGGGATGCGCCGGAACGCGATCCCTGGTCAGCCAGTGGGTTGATCCCCGTGCAGTGCCGTTTTACCTGGAAGATTACTGGATGCAATCCACGCCCTCAGAGGATATGTCCGATCTGGCAGGGTAGGGGCAACGGGTCAGAACGATCCCGGTAACGGAGACGGTCATCCCTCCCCGCTTTTCTGCCCTCTTTCATGAAAACTTCCTTTCGGGGGGACGCATTGCATCGTTTCTCCGCTTATTCAATGGTCACGCCTCAAACTCTTCCAGATCGTTTTCGTCGGGTGGATCATTGTGGTATGTCTCGGAGCATTCGTCGCAGATTGCACAGTTATGAAACGGCGGATCGTAATCTGCTTCCATCAGCGCTTCGCAGTGCACGCAGTGAGTTGAGCCTCATAAAGCAGTTCTTCAGACATTCTTGAAAACTCCTTTCGTGTTTTGAATCTTAACGGAGAGCACGCTCCGTTTTTTTTTTGTGTTCGACGCGGTCTTCAAGAGGTTTTCCAATCAGATTGGTTTGAATATTTGTGGAACAGGACGGCGATTGTCATTTTCCCCCTTCGCCGTTTTTACTTGAATACCCTTTCGGGTCTTCTTTGATTCAGACATATTGTGGGTCGCTATGATTTGAGCGCAATCGCTCAAATGTCTTAATACCCTTTCGGGTCTTCTTTGATTCAGACACACCGGCTACGGCTAAACCGTCTTAATACCCTTTCGGGTCTTCTTTGATTCAGACCGACCTACTGGGGCAATGACGTGGACGAGATAAGAGTGTCTTAATACCCTTTCGGGTCTTCTTTGATTCAGACAAAAAATGGAACTCACGAAAAAAATCGCGCTATATATAAAGTCTTAATACCCTTTCGGGTCTTCTTTGATTCAGACTCTGAGGCAACATGGACGAAAAGCGTGAATTACTCATTGCAGTCTTAATACCCTTTCGGGTCTTCTTTGATTCAGACTAATTGCGCAAGACTATGAAAGATATTGGGTTGATGTTTATGTCTTAATACCCTTTCGGGTCTTCTTTGATTCAGACCGTCGCACCTCTTCAGGATTTCGCTCCAAACCCTATCCGTCTTAATACCCTTTCGGGTCTTCTTTGATTCAGACTGTACAAGGAAGCACTTGAGAAAAATCCTCTCAGAAAGTCTTAATACCCTTTCGGGTCTTCTTTGATTCAGACCCATGGGCGGCTTTGCGACGCGCGAGCCCGTGTCACGTGCGTCTTAATACCCTTTCGGGTCTTCTTTGATTCAGACCGACACGCCAAGCCTTCTCCCAATTTTCGAGAGAATGTCTTAATACCCTTTCGGGTCTTCTTTGATTCAGACAAACAGACGCTAGGGGTGACATCCTGTTCACCGCCGTGATGTCTTAATACCCTTTCGGGTCTTCTTTGATTCAGACCCACAATCCCTTGACTGCGCCACCATGCAGCAATCTCATCTGTCTTAATACCCTTTCGGGTCTTCTTTGATTCAGACCAAGAGCCACGTGAAAGACGTCTTCCAGTCCGTCTGGAGTCTTAATACCCTTTCGGGTCTTCTTTGATTCAGACTGACCTTCAAAGATTTAAAGACTGTGAAAATCGCGGGAGCGTCTTAATACCCTTTCGGGTCTTCTTTGATTCAGACCAAATGCCAGAAGTTCCCGTTCTACCTGGTCACGAAATGCGTCTTAATACCCTTTCGGGTCTTCTTTGATTCAGACTGCACTTTTGCCCATCCACTACCTGCCGGTAGAAGTGCCCCCGCAGGGGGAACTGTTTCCAGAATAGCACATCTTTTTTCAAAAATCAAGTCTTTTTCCATGCCTTTCTCTCCGGCAGAGTGGTTTCGTCTTCCACCTGCCCGATTTTTGCGTACCCCCCCTGAAAAAATGCCCCGAAATGCCCTGAAATGGAGGGGGGGTACGCAAAATCCTTTTAAATCACGGTGACCTGCGGTGGTGGGGTCACATGTCCTTTTCCTTCAGTTCGGATTTCCTGCCGGCAGGCGGCGCACAGGCGGTAAATGCGCAAACTGTCTTCTTCCGTCTTCATGATTTTCCTGCATCGGCGCAAAAGATGTTCCAGTTCGCGCGCGGTCAGGTAGGCTTCAAACACACTGCCCTGCACGCGCACCCCCAGCGATTCCATCAGCCGCGCCAGTTTCAGACGGCGGCGGTCGTCGCTGATATCGTATGCCAGCACGTAAAAACTGCGCCCTTCGCTCATCAGCGGAAGCCCATATCCTCATAGCCTGGTCGGTCTTCCAGAATGCGGTGCGCAATCTGGCGTGCCTGCTCGATGAGGCACTGGCGCATCGTTAACGACTGTTTTGCCAGTGGATGGGTGAAGCGCGTGTCCATACGTTCTTCAAAGGCGTAGATGAAGTCGCGTTTTCCGGTCTCATCCAGCACAACCGGGCGTTCGGGAGGTCCCGGCGTAAATTGATCGGGGCGAATCTTACCCGAACGACATACCCACAGCACGACCCCGTCCACCAGTGGGCGAAATTCCTCCAGCAGGTCTAACCCCAGCGCCGGACGGTTGTATGCCACCTCGTGAAGGAAACCGGCGTAAGGGTCCAGTCCCACCGCCTGTACGGCGGCGGCGCAGTCCTGCGCCAGCAGGGTGTACCCCAGTGAAAGCAGGGCGTTGACCGGATCGGGCGGCGGGCGTCTCAGGCGGGCGTCAAACTTCCATTCGGGGTCAAAGAGCCGCCGGTAGCCGCTGAAGTATGCCGCTGTAGCCGCTCCTTCCAGCCCGCGCAGACTGGAAAGACTGGTTTTGCGTTCGACCTCATCTATGGCTTGCCCCATCCGCTCGATCACTTGAGCAATCTCTGGATCCGATTGCGGGGGACGGTTGTGCCGTTGCAGCAGGGTGCGTTGATGACGCAACTTGGCGCGCACCAACCCTTTTGCCATTTCGAGGATAAACGCCGGCTTTTCCAGGGCGCGGTACTGTGCCCGCCGGAGAGGCACATGCGGGGTCAGCGTTCCGTTCAGCGAGCCGCGGTAATCGCCATCGCGGGTCAGAAAGATGACCGGAATCCCTTCATAGAGCAGAGCATCAATGAGCGGCGTGGTCAGCCCGATGTTGCCGAACAGCACAATTTCAGAGACCTGACCGATGGGAATCTGGACCAGCACCTGCGTACCTTCATCGGTTTCCTGTTCCACCTGCACGCGCCGGTTGTTCAGGCGTAATTTGCTGTTTTGCTGGACGACATACAGTGGAGGCATGTCTTTCTCCCCCTTGAAAAAATTCGGTTGTTAAGGTTCAGAATGTTCTCGGTGTTGATCTTCGGAGGGCATCATCATCCGCGCCTGTCCCAGTCCCATTGTGGTGGAGGCTCCCACCCCGGCATACAGGGCAAACTGCGCCAGGGTGTGGATGATGCTCATCCAGTAGCGGTCGTAGGGGCGGGCGGTGAAGGTCACCTGCCCCACCCCTCCAATGCGCAGGGCGTCTTCCTGCGTACGCACTGCCGCGCTGTTCAGGCGGTAGGCGGAAATTTGCAGACATTCAGCGGCGTATCGGCGCACTTCCTCGGGAAATGCCAGCGGGGCATACGCGTTCCAGCGCTGCAGTAAACTGTTGAAAACCAGG
Source organism: Anaerolinea thermophila (assembly GCF_020723905.1). GTDB lineage: Bacteria > Chloroflexota > Anaerolineae > Anaerolineales > Anaerolineaceae > Anaerolinea > Anaerolinea thermophila_A. The sequence goes on along the minus strand of NZ_DYHZ01000001.1, from coordinate 319,289 downwards.
TCGGGCAGTGGCAGGGGGATCAGGCGCTCGTTCACTCGAAAGGTGGTAGGGCTGGCAAACAGCAGGGAGACGCGCCGCGGCGGCGTGTTCCCCATAATGGAATTTCCTGCCAGGACTTCCCAGGCGCTGTTTCCCGCCCACGCATGTTCCCCGGGCTGTTGGGCGACGGCTTCAATGCGGAACCTCTGATAGTCCAGTTGTACTTCGCGCCCGGGCTGGAAGGAGTCCAGCAGGATGTGCGCCAGTTCGGGGATCAGCGCGGTGAAGCGCAGGGTGCAGGTTTGCCGGGAATCGAGTTTTCCGCCGGAGAAATGCCCCATCAAACTGGAGACGGTGAAGGGCTTGAGCGCGCTTTCATCGTGGAGCGATTTTGCCAGCGCGGCATCGGCGCGGCGCACCGTGTCCAGCAGCAGGGCATGCGCCGCGCGTCCCCACCAGCGCGGCAAAGTTCCCTCAGGACGGTCGCTATCCACGGGGCGCAGGGTCAGCACCAGCGAGAGCAGTGGGGAAACCGCGCTCATGCTCCATTGCCTCCGGAGATGTAGCGGTTGGCGCGGGCGCGTTCGCGTACCTCGTTCAGGTTCAGGATTTCTGCCACCTCGTACTGAGGGGGTAGACTGCCCGCCCTGGGGCGCAGACGCACGATGGGGGGGAAGTACCCCATGCGCCCGTGCAGTTCGGCAAGGAGCAGGGCGGTGATGAAATTAAGCGAAGGCGGGTTGACGAGAACCGCCTCATTCTGCCACTGAGCGGGGGTGAGCGGGATTTGCTCCATCAGCGCGCGCAGTTGCGGGATAAAAGGTTCGTTGTTATCAAAATGCACGGCAAAGTCCAGCACCTTTTCCAGAGGTTGCTGGGTGAGGGCTTCGATCTGCGCCATTTGCGCAGGGGTAAGCGGGTGAGAAAAGTTGAGTAAAAGCATGGGAATACCTCTAATCAGGGTGTGTACCCGCATCGGAGGGCGGGACTTCGACCGGAGAGGGAATGCCCCAGCACTCGCATTGTTGGGCAAGTTTGTCTAGAAGAGCTTCTTTTTTTTCAAGGGTGCTTAAACTCATCCCGCTGGATTTATGTCCCGCGTGAGCCAAATCATTTCTCGTTTGAAAGATTTCGTTAAGGAATTGGGATACTTCTTTAGCCTCGTTTTCATTCTGTTGAAGCCATTGCAAGCCCAAAGAGATTTGACTATCTTTTTGAGAAAGTTTGGCTATCTCCGTAATGGTCTGACTGGTTTCTTCACGCTTTTTCAGATCAAAATGGATAGATTTTCGAATTCGCCACATGACAAGATCAACAGCGTACTCGCGTGCCAGCGTAAATGCTTGAAGAATTTGTCCATTCTTACGATACCATTCAATCAAATGCCATTCCTGCTTCAAAAAATCCAGCGCATCCTTGTCTGATAAAATTTGGTCTTTATTGATCGATTTTGGCAAGACGAACGGTTGATAAACTTCTACGATGCGATTTGCCAAAATAGAAAACGGTTTAGAGGTATGAGAAAACGATTCGGCGGCTTTTTTCAGAGATTGATCTAATCTGGCAGCTTTTTCTGCGAGGCTGAAAGGCTGGCATAAGGAAGCAGCCTTAGATATATCGCGCAGCACACGAGCCGCTTCGTTTTGTTTTCTCTCCCCTCTCTTTTCAAGCAGGTGTGCCATCGGTTCTGCATTGCCGGTTTTTACAAAGAACTCGGTTGCGTTGATCCAGTCCAGCATTTCCACAAAGGGGGTCAGGTCAATCACCGGAGCAACGTTTGTAGTTTTATCCGTCAAGTCAGCAGCACCGTATAAAATTGCCTTAATTTCCACATCTTTTGCAGATTTCAGAAATGCGGCAAAAAGAAAGACCATGAAAGGAATTGAACGCAGCCCATGGGTAATGTCAAACGAAACCTGCTCTTCCTTTTCAATTCTCTCGGTCACCGTGTTGAAAATATCCCAAACTTCGTTTGTGTTTCTGCCTGTCTTTATTTTGAGAATTTCAACATCTGGTTCATTTTCGAGATCGTTCAATATTTTCTTGACTTTTTCAAGATAGGGCAGCCTATTTTCATCATCAATCTGCCCTTTATTAAACTTTTCCAATTCTTCATACAGACTATCGGTGACACACAACAAGAGACGGTCAAAGGGCATTTTTTCTTTTCTGCGACGACTTAAGAGGGCTTCACCAAATATCATGCCGGAATAAGTTTCTGGATCGTATGCAAATTGATAGGTAGTTTCACGCGGGGTTGCGCTCATAAACGTAATGACCGTATGCGTCATATTCACCTCCACAGGGATTGGTTTCCCTTAACCACCTTAAACTGCACCAGCACCCATCCCAGCGGCAGGGCAGGAGTTTCATACACCCTTCCGTCTGCGGCTTTCTTAAAAGAGGCCGCCACCCGGCGTGAGAGGGGGAAGGGGTCCTCAGATTTGCGTCGTCCGCGCGCCATGTGGAACTGCCGCAGCAGCGCCTCGCGCACCTGCTGGCTGGAAAACATCTGCTCCCCAAAGGTTTTGCTTTCCCAGCCGGTGCCCCAGCCCAGACACACCAGCATCTGGTTGGGCTTCAGGTTGCTTTTCAGGATCTGGTCGTAGAATGAGATCAGTCCCCCGGCATTGGGAATATTCGCAAACCAGGCTTTTTCACGGCGCGCCTGTTCCAGCGATCGTCTGTTGACCAGTGCCGGAAGCCCCAGCAGGGCGCTCTCGGCGTTGAATTTCAGTCCGGCGTGTTTTGCCCACTCGGAAAACAGCGCCGTGTCCACTTTCATGGTCAGTTCAAAGGTTACATCCGGACGAATGGCTTCCATTTCGATGGGCGAAGCCAGTTTGCCGCCGCGGTTAATCACCCGCGCGTTCACAACCATCAAGGTCTGGCTGGCAGGCAATGGCAAACTGTCGCTGATCTGCAGGGCGCGCAGCAGGTCCCGGTTGGGATTGGCGCCCAGCAGAGAGCGTTCCAGTTCCTGCGCGGCAAATTTGGGGTTCCGACCCAGGCGGCTGATGTCCAACCGTAAGCCCTGCTGTTTCCACAGACCAGCCGCCAGCGCGGTGCGCAGGGCGCCCTTCAGGGAACTGCCGGGCAGGTACGGGCGGTCATAGACATCCTTAAGTTGCTCGCGCAGCACGGCACCCTCGCCGGTAGCGCGCGGCACGCCCTTGAGAACATAGCGGAAGAAGGGGCTGTCCGGACGGTAGTCGCTCTCTTCGAGCAGTTCCTGCGGTGGTCGTTGGGAGATAATCGCCAGCTGGCGCGGGTCGTCAATCTTCTGCGCTTCCAGCAGACGGTTGTGGTCAATTCGCCAGGTTTGACCGCTGTGAATGGCGTAATCATACTGATTGAGCAGTTCCACTCCGCTGCCGATGTGCAACGGGGTGATCGTGGAAACCTGCACCTCGAAGAGCGTATATTCAGGCATGTTTACCTCCTTGCGCCTTCAACCCTGCCCCGCAAGCCAGCCCGTAGCGGTAAATGGGGTGCGGCAGACTGCCCGCCTGACGCGGCGAAACATCGCATACATTTCCGGCCGGGTATTCGGGCAGAAACAGGCGGCTGCCTTCGCTGACCATCAGTACGCGCTGGCGCAACAAATTTTCCCTGCCAGAGGGGTCGCTCCAGCCGCCCACGCTGATCAACTGATAGCGGCCATTTTTCAGCGCATCCGGCAGTTCCGCAGGGCGCGGGTGGTAGCGGCTGAGCAGGAAAACCGCTTCACCAGGACGGACGGTGGGCAGTTCCCAAGGCAGGTTTTGCGGGAAGCCCTCGCACACTTCAAATCCGCCAAAGCCGATGGAGCGTTTACCGCCCAGCCCGCTCAATTGCAGATAGTCAACCGCCTGCCGCAACAGCGCCCGGCTGGGATGCTGTTCATCTACCAGCCACTGCACGCCAAACCACAACCCGCACCCTTTTTGGAAATGAATCTGCACAGTGTGGAAAATATCTGATGCTTGACGGATGCGGTCCACGGTGACGTGAGGCTGACGGGCGCGCTGCCACACCTTCTGGCGCCGCAGGGCAAACCGTTTATTTTCTGGCAATTGCATGGCGGGCGGCAGGAATTTGACTTCTTCCACCGTCAGCCACAACTGCCAGCCCTGCAGGGTGACTCCCTTCTCGGGCGGCTGATGTTCCTCCTTCGGAAAAAGGAACTCATCCAGCGGCTCACCCTGCAGCAGACGCCGGAATAACCCTTCAGACAGAAACTGGACTTTTTTGATTCGTTTTCCGTAATCGCGCAGGTTATCTGTGCTGAGCGTGCCTGTCCAGTCCAGCGGCGCCGGGTAAAAGCGTACCCCGCCGGCGTATGGAAAGGTGGAAGTCAGCAAAAAGGGCGGCTGGGGCGGATCGCTGAGAAAAGGCTGTAAGAAAGCCGCTGGATCCTCCCCACAGGCGGTCAGCGCAGACGTCAACGCACTGAACAGCGTATCCGAAGGAATGGTTGCAAGGGTATCTTCCAGTTCCAGTCCGCGCCTTCCAACCCGTATAGCGCCCTTCAGTTTGAGGGCATACACTTCAAAGGGTGGCATAACACCCTCCTATAACTGAGAAAGGATGGTTTGCTGGAGCGAAGCCAGCCCGCCAGCAAAATCTGCAACCGTTTTAAATTTGCCCAGTTCGATCGGTTTGGCGCTGTAATCCTTACCGCGCCATTCCACACAAATCTCTTCGATATCCACCTTGCCGGAACCGCGGCTGCCCAGCCCGCCCAGGTAATCATCCAGCAACAACTGCAGCCCTTCAACAATCACTTTCAGGCGTTCCACATCCTTTCTGGCGTCGCAGTTCGCCCCATCATAGATGGAGTACACCAGTTCCGCCCCGCTGAAACGGGTACCGGCTGGCACACGCTCCATCTGGCGTGGGTTGGCTGCCGATGTGACCCGGTCAATCGAAACTTCAGTCTTCACCTCGGTATAGGGCAGGTCGGTGCCGGCATCTTCCAGTTGTCTTGCACTGTCCTCGTTCATGAAGACATCCCGCACAATCAGGCGGGTGGGGGTGGCAAAGTCGCGTTCGCCCGGCACGCCAAAGGTGGTGCAGACATCACAATTCAGATAGGTTTGCAGGGTATCGCTCTTGTCTGCTCCGCAGGAATGGATGTATCCCTGTCCAATGCGCTGGTTTTGCTTCAGCCCTTTGTACTTTTCCAGCAAACTGCGCATCTTGCCGCGCAGGCTGGAGCCAGGGATGTAGGGGCGGTTGGTCAGCGGGTCGCGGATGACGGTTTTGTCCACCCCGCCAATTTCAATGCCGGATTCGGTGCCGCCAATGTGCAGCCCGGTTTTGGCAACCACATCGAAACGAATCAAAACGCGCCCTTTGAGTTGAATGCTGTTGTTGTTCATCATAACCTCCTGAAATTGAAACTGTGCGGGGTATTAGTTACCGCCATAGGCTTTGTGGTAGGCAAGAATGGCTTCGAAGAATTCGACGAAGCGGTTGAAGTACTCATCCTGCTTGTCGGCTGGTGCCTGGGTCACCGCATCCAGTGCCGGTTTCAGCACGTCCACCAGCGTGCGCACCGCCTGACCGCGCTCGCGGCGGGCGCGGTATTCCATCTTGGGTTTGAGCAGAATCAGCCGGCGCAGCACCTTCTGGCGCTCAGCCTCTGCCTGCGGTCCTTTCTGGCGGGCAACCGCCCATTCGCCCTGAATCTGACGCACCTCTCCGAACAGGCTGCGAATCTGGCTGGTGGAAAGATTCAGTTCTTTCAACTCCTTTCCGAAATTGTCTGCCATTCGCACCAGCAGTTCACCGGTTGCATCCTGGGTGATGATCTTTTTTACGTCGTTTTCGGTTATTGCACTCATCTCATTCCTCCTGTCAAGATTTGCGGGTTATCAACTCTGCCCAGCGGGCAGCCAATCCAATCCATTCAATGCTACGGAATTGATCCCGTTTCAGGCGTTCGCGCAGTTCATCCACATCTTGTTTGGGTACACCTTTGATGCGGCTGAGGTGATACTCCGCCAGCCAGTTCCAGGGCCCCCACAAGACCTGCTGTTGATGATTCCGGTTGACATCCTCGCCCTTCTTCTGCCGTTTTTCCAGGGCGTTCAGGTATAACTCGTGCAGGCGAATCAGTTTGCCAATCAGGGCGCGGTTCTGATTATCCTGCACCATCTCCTTCAAGCGGTGCATCAGGGCATGCGCGGTATTTTCGTCTGGTGACTCACAGTCATGGTAGCCAAACCGCTGCCAGTTGAGCGCCTGTCCCAGAAAACTGAGCGCGTCTTTTTCCCGCTCTTTGCTGTTTTCCCACCACCGGTATGCCTTTGCCTGTTCTTCGGCAGCGCCGGCTTCTTCGGCAGCCTGATACAGCGGGTATTTGCCGCCCACCAGCACGATTCCGCCGCTTGGATGAATATCGGGGTGGTTGCCGGTAAACCGGCTCAGGTCGCGCCGCAGTCGGATGGCAAATTCCACCACCGCATCCCAACTGCCCACAAAGAACAGATCATCACCGCCGGAGTAAATGGAATACAGACGTTCGCCATATTCTTTCTTCATGTGTTCGGCAATCTGCCCCACCCAGCCCTCAAAGAACAGGCTGATGGTAAAACTGAGCGATGCAATTCGCGAAAGGGTGGCATTTTTGCCCAATCCCTCAGCAAAGATTTTGCCGAGGTTGTCCACATCCATGCGCAGAACTCCCACGCGCCGGATGCCGTGTGCCTGCTCCTCCAGAACGCTCAGCGGCTTGACCGAACCCGCTACGGGCAGATCATCTACCTTGCCGTACAGATCTTTATGCTCCTGTTCGGTCAGAATCGGCGTCACATTGACCAGCAGGTAGCGGGCAATGGCGCGGCTTGGGTGCGGCGTGCGGGCGTGCCAGGCGTTGTCGTTCAGCGCAAACACAATTCCCTGCGGCTCATGCTTGAGTTCCTCCAGCACCTCTACCTGATAACCGAAGCGGCGGGTCATTTCCTGCCATCCGCGTCCGGCTTGCAGGGTAATCTGATCTGGCAGGTCAGGTTTGCACGGCTGTAACACCAGGTATTGTGCCTTGCGCAGCAGTTTGCCCAGTTCTTCGTAGGATTCGCACACCGGGCATTTGTTGACCGTTTGCGCCACACCTTCATCCACCTGCCTCACTTTGACCCCGGAGTGCTCCCGTCCGCACACGGCGCACTGTTGCGGCGTACTTCCACCCACACCATGTGGCTCAAAGACGCGGGCAAGATCCGCCTCCAGCCCTTCCAGACGCTTCAACTTGGCGGCGTTAATTTGGCCGATCAGCCCGTCCCATTCGGTGCGAATGTTGCCATTGAAAAAGTGCTGGCCATTCAGCGGGCGTGCCTGCAAAATCAACCCCAATTCGCCCTGATGCTCGTTGAAGAGGGCACGGGAGACCTGCGCCTGAATTTCGGGCAGTTTTTTAGCGTCTTCCCGGCGGGCAATCAGGTAAAAATTGCCGCCGCCAGCGTAAATCAGGTTGGTGATGGGTAGATCGAGTTGATTCAGCACAAAGCGGGCAATCACCAGCCCCAGCAATTGCAGATAAAACGAACGTCCGCGCAGGCCGCTGGCTGCGCCGCGCGAGGTGATGGTGTAAAGAAAACTCTGCACGCCGGTCAGGTCACCGCCAACCAGCACCACCAGTTCCTGGTCAACTGCTTCAGGCTGGCGGGCAAATTCATTCAACTGTTCATCGGTCAGCATCGAACTGTCATACAGTGCCGCTGTCAGTGCGGCGGTCATGCGGCTGTGATCGTAAAGGCTGATGTCTGGTCTGGTGTTGTAATATGCCGAGGGAACACACCATAGCGCTGTCTGCATTTCTGCCAGCAGGCTTTCGAGATAGAGAGGCAGATGGTTGCTGCCCTGAAAAGCATCTTTTAACCTGCTTACCCGTTGGGCGAAATCGTTATACAGTTGCTCGTACTCCTTCCAGGGATTATCTTTCTTACCGGTAGGGAAGAGACTCTTCTCACTCAATTCCAGGGCTCTTAAGGGCCAGTAGACATCCTCCACCTTATCTGCTTGAAGATGCACATCTGAGAAAATGGAGACCAACTGTGCCGGGTGGTTGTCTCGCTTTTCTTCATTGGGGATGGGGTCGGCGCGCTCCCCTGCCGAAAGGCGGTCAGCCAGCGCTACGGCATTCGCCAGACGGTTGTGCGGAGTGTGGTGCCCGCCAACTGCCAGTTTAATCTGGCTCTGCCAGACCTCGGGGACATATTTTTGAACAAAATCTTCACTGAGCAGGGCGTGTTTGTATTTGTAGTCGCGCTGTGCCGAATCATCCCACACACGGGTGGCACCCTCTCCTGCCCGCAGGGCAAACTTTCCAATGTCGTGCAACAGTCCTGCCAGCGCCGCGTAGAAAACCTGTTCGTTCATGCGTTCCCTCCTTAAGTCCACATAGTAAAGGAAATGCTGCTCGTCGGTCATTTCCCCCCTGGCTGGTGTCCTTCCCCCTCCAGCCCTTCGACGAACAGCATAAGCATTTTGAGTGTATCGAATTTCTTATGACTTGTCATGCGGGTTTTCCCCTATATTTGTCCATCGGTATGGACTGAGCAACACAATTAAACTGGATCGGGTGACTCGCTCCAACCCCCAAAAGGACTGTGCTTTGGCATACACCGATCGCAGGTGTTGTTCCACCGTGCGCGGAGAAAGATGAAGGCGGGCGGCGATATCTTCATCTCCTTCGCCTTCCTCCAGGAGGCAAGCCACCACCCGCTTTTCCCCTGGGGTCAATTGGCTTTCTACAAAACGCTCCACTTCTTTGCTCCGGCGTTCCATCTGGAAAGAGCGGATGCTCTCCAGTGCCATGGCAGCATCCCGGATGGTACGCAAACTGCTTACAATGGGAGAAATCTCACTCCAGCGGATGACCGGAATTTCGCTCAATTCCACTCGATCGCCTGGCTGAGGGTGCAGGCGTTTGGAGGTCAGAAATTCTCCCTCGGAGAACAAATGCCAGAGGTGATCTGTCTCGTCAAAAAGCATTTGCGCCACAACCATGCCGTAAATGGACATGGTCTTCCTTCCGCCGGCAATCAGCAGGTGCACGGTATCCTCGCGTTGTTTGGCTTCCCACACACAGGTATACAGCAAACGAAATACCGCCTGACTGGCAGCGGAACTTTCCACATCCACAACGGGTTTGCCATTGACCCGTACAGGATGAAAATAGAATGCTTCCCTTAAGGGTGCGCTGTAATCCTGACGGGATTGTTGGAGTCGTTCAACCGCTTCATGGATGGGGTGACCTGCGGATGCGCTGGTGTGGATGATCTCTACTCGCTGAATATTTTCCCCTTTTGCCAGCAATACATCCAGCCCCGCGGTAATCACCTGTGGCTCGCTCCCCAGCGTTGCGATAAGCGTAGATGGGTGATGGTGCAGGAACGGCATCATCAGGGAGTGTCACCTTTCCTTATCAGTATAGAACAAACCCACACCGGGTCAAGTGATGTGAGACACAGAAATCAGATGCTTTGTTACAGGGATTGTAAGATGAGATTTGCCACCCGCATGGCGCCCAGTGTGACCCCTGCGGTAGATTGCCCCGGGAATACCGAGTCGCCCACCAGCCATGCATTGGGGAGACCGCTTTGCGGCCCACGAATGTGGATCAAAGACGTTTGTGGAAAACCTCCCACCATCCCCCAGGGACGCCGGGTATAGAATGCATAAGTTCGGGGCGTACCGGCAAGGCAAAGGCGAATTGCGGAGCGAAAACCGGGAAATTCCCGTTCCACAAGGCTCAGACACTGTTCGGTGTACTGCGCCTTTCGCCGCTGATAGGCTTCTTCGCTTAAGGAAAACCAACCCAGCGGCTCGGTGTGGGTGGAGAGCGTTGCCGCGCGCATGCCTTCAGGCGCCCGGCTGGGGTCATCCAGGGGGGAGAGGGAAAGAAAGATGGAGTTGGTTTCTCCCAGCGGTTGTTCGATGGAGCCGATGATTTGATGGTGTGTGATGGGGGTGTTGACTGTGCTGGCATCCACGCCCAGATGGATGACAAATGCTCCCCACATTCGCCGGGTTTGCTGGATCTCTTTTTGAATCGCCTCTGGAAGTGAATCGCCGAGTACCTTTGCCCAACCCCATGGCGTCATATTGGCAACCAGTGCATCGCAGGGATAGGTGTTTCCCTTGCGGGTACGCACTTGATGGGCACGCCCTTTCTGGACTTCAACATGAGTGACTTCTTCCCGGAAAAGAACCCTCCCGCCATGGTTGCGAATCCAGTCCACCAGGACTGAAGACAGTGTTCCCATTCCTCCTTCTACCATGTGAATGCCCCGGCGTGGCAGATCCATGGCGGCGCTCCCATACAGCAGGGAGGCATGCTCGGAAGTGGTTTGAGCAGAAATGAGCAACTGGGCATCCACAAAGGTCTTAAACTCAGCCGTCCACTGGCGTGGGAACACATCTTTAACACGGGAGAAAAAGAAAGGAACTGTGCCGAGAGTGTCGGGACGGAGCGCTTTCAGCAGGGCAATCCCTTCACGGACCGACTGGGGAGGAAGAGGCACACTGCGGCTGGATAAATCCCAGACCCGGTTTGCCAGAAAACGCTGAAGTTTCCAGAAGGAGCGGCTGTAGGGAAAATGACGGTTCATTTCTTCCTGCCACTTTTGCGGGTCGCTCCACTGGAATATCTGGCGATGGGGAAGGTGCACCACCCAGCCGGCGTCTTGAATGGGGCGGGTGGGATAGGTCAGATCGAGTATCTCCGCTAACCGGGTATGAGGTCCGCCGGGTTGAAATCCTCCAGCCAGGGTAGCCCCGGCGTCAAACCGGTAGCCTTTGTGAAAGAAGGTTCCGGCGCTTCCTCCGGGATAGGTCTGGGCTTCCAGAACGGTAACCCGATGCCCGGCTTTCAAAAGCAAAGCGGCAGTTGTGAGTCCGCCTATCCCTGCGCCAATGACCACAATCTGCATGAGATTAAAGTAACTCAGGAGGGATGGGAGCAGGAATGGATTCCGGGAAAATCTGATGTATCAGGTTGAGCACCTTATAGGCAATCTCGGTTTCGAAGGTATAAAACCCTTCATAACTCCGCTGAGCAGGAGCAGAAAGGGGAGAGGGGATCTCTTCTGCTACAAGCGTCATGCTTAAATCAGGGGCGTAGGCAACCAGAAACCAGTATTTCGTGAGAGGAGTGTTTGAGGTGTCAATATAAACGGTATTCGGCAATTCTACGGGAGGGACATCCGGAACGCCATATATCCGTAAGCATTCAACCTTCCCGGCAAGTTCCTGGTAGCGGGTTATTTGATCCTGGAGACGGGAGAACAGTTGGAAGGAGACATGAAAATCTGCAGGGCGCTGAGCATGCATAACAGCGTCCTCAATCATATGGCTGATTTCAATCATTTTTTCTACTGAGAAAATGTAGCGGAAATTCAAAGAGGAAAGGGTTTCGGGATCAATCTGGGAAAGAAGATTATCCGCCTGAGGAGAATAAGCCGGCAGGACTTTGTGGAAAAACTGGATGAATAATTCCGCAGGTTGGGGGTGAGTCATATCAGGTTCCTCCTGTTGATTTCTGATGATAATATACATGGGATTTAACCGTTCGAGGGGTGCTTGTATCATGTTTGTGTATGCTTTTCAGGGGGATGGCAGGGCTTTCTGAAAACCTTTTTGCCCCAGATGACATAAGCGTTTCCCATCGGTTTTGTCCGTCATAATCTCACAAAATCTATGGATGGATTGCGCCCGGATTGCTTTCACCCGCCAGAAGGGTTGAAGTCTCTTCAGAAGATTGTACCAGTCAGTACTCTATGTTATTCTTTAAATGTAAGGTGAGTAAAAACACCCTGCGTCAGATAAAATATGCGCTATCCCTCGCGTTTTTCCTTCACTTCTCGACCTACCATAGGCGTTTTAGCCGGCTGGCAATTTTATCGTACAGCCACAAATCTGAGTTACTTAATGCCCATCTTTCGCGGAATGAGTCGTGCCGCGCAGAGATTGGAGTGCAATTTGTTGCTTGGCTGCGGTATTGGTCCTTCAGCCAGTCCCAGCGATCCATACCGTCCAGCCTGGCCCTTTGCTGCAAAGGATCAGGATTTTGTCCCTGTTGGACCATGGAATACGCATGGCTTAATTGTTCTCACCCCTCTGCATTCTCCGGAACGATCGGAATACCTTCAACAATTACAAGCCACCGGGTTCCCGATTTTATTCATCGGGTCTGGAGAGTCCGGTCCCACTATCATGGCGAACAATATTGCTGGAATGATGGCGGTGGTCCGGCATCTCATCGAACACGGACGCCGTCGAATTGCCTTTCTGGCAGGTTCTCTGGACGACCTGGAAGGGGATACGGGAAGGCGTTTGAATACGTTTCGGAGAGCCTGTGCGGAATTTGGGCTGGCGCAGGACGAGCGACTGATTGTCTTTGGACGGCATGTGTACGACGGCGGCTTTACCGGTGCTCAACAAATCCTTGCAAGCGGCGCTGAGTTTGATGCCCTGATTGCCAGCAATGATGAATCGGCAATTGGGGCAATGGATGCTTTGAAACAGGCTGGATTGCGCATTCCCGAAGATGTGGCTGTGATTGGCTTTGACAATCGCCTTGAGGGAACCGTTCAGCAGCCTCCTCTGACGAGCGTGCACGTTCCCCTTTTCAACATGGGTTATCAGGCAGTGGAACAGATGTGGCAGCATCTGACTCTTGGCAATCCTCTCCCCCTGTTATCTGAGGTGAACACGTCTCTGGTCGTTCGGCAATCCTGTGGTTGTGGATCAGGATCGGCGGCATCTGTTTCCATCTCACCCCAGCAGCCCCTGTTCCAGCAAATTGCCGCGCACATTCAAAAACAGGTGTTCGATCTGTCTGAGAAGGAAACGATTATCCTCTGCCGCAACTTAACGGAGGCATTTGAGACCAGCCTGAATACTGGAGATCCGCGTGCCTTTCTCTCAACCTTGAGCGAAGTCCTGGAGCGCACCGTCCAGACTCAGGACGATGCGCATATCTGGCAGGATGCGATTTCCCTGCTTGGTCAGAGCCTCAAGGAACGCGGAAATAACCCCTTCGGACAGTCGTTGCTGGATGAAGCCCGCGTGGCAATCAGCGCACAAATGCAGCGACAGTATCGTCTGTATGGGCTCCATGAGCGCTGGACTTCCAGCCGGTTAAGTTTACTCACTGCCCGGTTGCTGACCGCTCTGGAAGAAGAGCAAATTTACCAGACCCTTGCTCGCTACCTGCCTGATCTGGGCATTGACCTGTGCCATGTGATTACATTTGAGCCGGAAGGCGATGACCCCTTTGCCTGGAGTGTGTTGCGTAATGCTCTTGATCCTGAACAACCTCTGCGTCGTTTTCGCAGTCAGGATTATCCTCCTGAGGGGCTGTTTCCACAGGATCGCTCTTTTCAGTTGTCTCTGATTCCTTTGATGATCCCGGGCGGGCAAATTGGTTTTATGGCGTTCGGTACCGAGCACATGGATTTATACGGGGCGATTGTGCAACAACTGGGCAGTACGCTGAATGCGGCTCGTCTCTACCGTCAAGCCACCGAAGCACGGCGTGCCGCTGAAGAAGCCAATCGTCTGAAAAGCCGGTTCCTTTCCACCATCAGCCATGAATTACGCGCACCGCTGAATTTGATTGTGGGCTTAAGCGGGCTTGTTCTGGAAGAGAGCGAGGAACAAACCGCTTCCCTGCCTGAGAACATTCGTCGCGATTTGGAGCGAATCCATGCCTATGCCCAGCACCTGGGCGGGTTGTTGGGGGATGTCATTGACCTGGCTTCCAGCGATGCGGGACAGTTACGATTGCAATTTGAAGCCGTTAATTTGGGCGAAACTTTACGGGTGGTAGCCGAAAGTGGAAATCAACTGGCTCTGGATAAGGGGTTGACCTGGCGCGCTGAACTTCCCGAAAATGGTCCCTGGGTATGGGGCGATCGGGTTCGATTGCGCCAGATTGCCCTGAATCTGGTCAATAATGCCGTTAAATTCACAGCAACCGGTGAGGTCAGTCTGTCTGTTTCGACAGAGGATGGGCAGGTTTGCATCAGCGTGCGCGATACCGGCATGGGTATTTCTCCTGAAGAGCAAGCCAGGATTTTTGACACCTTTTACCGCTCCGAACGCAGTGTTGAGGGGGGCTATCCCGGTTTGGGGCTGGGGCTGGCAATTTGCAAAACCCTTGTAGAAATGCACGGCGGCAGGATTGAGGTCTCTTCGAGCGGCGTTCCGGGGGAAGGGGCAACTTTCACAGTGAAGTTGCCTGAAATTTCCCCGTCGACGGATGACGCTCTCCCCACTGCCCAAAAGCCATCTACTGGTAAAACCATTCTCTGGTTGTTTCAGGTTCCCGAAGACCGTCAGTCTCTGGTAGAACGGCTGCGTCAGCAGGGCGTGCACCTGATTCAGGCACCGCTTGACCAGCCAAAAGTGTGGCAGGCACAACTGGTACTCAACCCGCCAGATGCCATCGTTTTGGATGTGAAGAATGAAGCCAGCATGGCATGGAACGCGATGAAGACCATTAAAAGCCTGGTAGCGGCGCGAGAAATTCCAGTGATGTTTTACAATGCTTCCGGTCAGGGTGAAGCACTGCTCAATCTGAATTACCTGACCAAACCCATTGAACCCGAAGCGCTCCTGCGCGCCATTGATCAACACCTGGCGCTTTCGGAAGCGCCGGCGCAAACTGTGCGCACTTTTCTGGTTGTTGACGATGATGTCAATGCGCTGGATATGTATGTGCGCATGATTCGCCTGCATTCTCCCACCAATCGTGTGTTTGTGGCGCAAAATGGGCGCGAGGCGCTCAATGTTTTGCTGAAAGAAAAAGTGGACCTGGTTCTGCTGGATCTGCAAATGCCGGAAATGGATGGCTTCGCTGTGCTGCAAGCCATGCGTGAAGCCCACTGGGCGAGCAACATCCCGGTCATTGTGATTACGGGTAAAGATCTGACTGATGCCGATATGGCGCGATTGAATGAAGGTGTGGCAGTTGTGTTGCAAAAAGGCTTGTTTGCAATGGATGAAACCATGGAACATATCGGTGCGGTTCTGGAGCGCAGACGCCGTTTGAGCCAGGAAGCACAGCGACTGGTGCGGAAGGCAATGCTATTTATCCATGAAAATTACACCCAGCCGATTACGCGGAGCGATATTGCCCGATACGTGAATATTTCAGAGGATTATCTCACCTTCTGCTTTCGTCAGGAGTTAGGGACCACGCCTATCAAGTATTTACAACGTTACCGCATCCATCAAGCCAAAAAGTTGTTAAAGGAAACCGAATTAAGTGTGACTGAAATTGCGATGAGGGTGGGTTTCAGTGATAGTGGATACTTCAGTCGGATTTTCCATCGTGAAACCGGTCGCTCCCCAGAGGCTTTCCGACGTGCTTAATGCTCTTGCCTCTACCTCGTGAAAACCCGTTTCTATGTTTTATCCACTCCAAAGCCGCTTTTCTCCAAGACAAGGGCAAAGCCTCATCCTTACAATGGAAAGCAGGGTACGTCATTCCATCAACCCCACTCCTATTTTCCAAACCTTGTAGAAGGAGAAGAAGCAATGTCCAAAAAAATATCTATCGTCTTAAGCCTGATGGTGGTTTTTGCCACCCTTCTGGCTGCCTGCGGCACTCCCCAAGCCACTGCTACGGAGAGCGCTCAACCCCAGGGTGAGAAGCCTGCACAAAAAGTTACTCTGCGCGTGCTGGTTCACCAAAACCCGCCCATGGTTGCCTTCATGGAATCGTTCAACAAACAATTCCAGGAGCGGCATCCCGAAATCACCGTTGACATGTCAGTTGTCAATGCCAATGACCTCAGCACGGTTTCGCAGACCCGTCTCTCGGCAAACGACATTGATGTCCTGGACATCTTTGGCTTTGCCAATGCAGTCCAGCCGTACATGAAACAGGCTGATCCACCCAACTGGCAGCAGTTGATCGAAGCCGGTTTGCTGATGGACCTGACCGGTCAGGATTTCGTTCAGAACTATGATGCTAACGCGATCAAGGATGCCGGCACCTACAATGGCAAGGTGTATGCGGTCAATCTTGGGCGTGTGGTTTACAGCGGCATTTATTACAACAAGAAGTTGTTTGAACAATATAATGTCAAAGTTCCCACCACCTGGCAGGAACTGGTTACCGCTTGCGAAATCTTCAAAGCCGCCAATATTCCCTGCATGACCGCTGGCGGTAAAGACGGCTGGCCCATTTTCGTGGGCGCCTATGGTTTGCTTGGTGCCATCTATCCAGATCAGGCCGCTCTGGTAGAGGGGTTGTGGACCGGTAAAATCAAGTGGAATGACGAAAAATCGCTTGAAATGTGGCGCAAGATGCAGGTCTATGCTCGCGATATGATGGAAGAAGGCGCGAGCGGTATCGCTGGCGATGCTGCGCCCGGTCGCTTTGCTTCTGGCGCCGTGGCGATGTTCCCCGGCGGTAGCTGGTATGCTCCTGCAATTGAAGCCGCTCAGCCCGATTTCGACTGGGGCTATATCCCCTTCCCCGGTTCGGATAACCCCGAAGACAATAAGTACTGGTTCGGTAAATATGACCAGGGTTGGGCAATTGCCGCCAACACGCCTAACAAAGACGCCGCTTTGCTGTACCTCAAAGAATTCTCTGAGCCCGCGAATTACCAGGCGTTTGTGGATGCTGTTGGTTTCATTCCCACCCAGCCCACCGCGAAACTGAATACCAAGATTGGTGCGGAGATTGCTCCTTACCTCGCCAACTTCCGGGTTGGTTACGAACAGTACTGGGTTGCTCCGAAAGGCGCCGGGCAGTATGCCAATCCATGGGCTTCGTACTTCAAACCGTTTGGCACCTTCGATGATCCCGTAGAACTCGCCAATAAGGTTCAGGAAGACCTGCAAGCCGGACTGGATGCTGTGAAGTAATCCTTACCAGAGGCTGGGCTTCCTGCTCTGACAGGAAGCCCAGCCTTTTTTCCAGAAAGGAAAGGTGATTGCATGTCTTACCATTTTGGTCGCGGCTGGTCGAAGTTAACCCCCTATCTTTTGCTTTTACCCGGTTTGTTTTTCTATTTTTTAATCTCGCTTGGACCTTCCATTGCAACCTTTTTTTTCTCCTTTACCGATGCTACCGGTATTAAAGGCGCGCCCGTAAACTGGATTGGCTTCGATAACTACCGTGAATTTCTTTTCATGGGACGTGCTTCAATTGATAATCTGGATGCGCTTAAACGAACGCTGATCTTCAGTTTCGTGGTCACCACGGTGCAGTTCGCGCTGGGTCTGCTGGTTGCATTGATTGTCAATCAGAAACTTAAATTCACCAATATTTTCCGCACCATTTATTTTATGCCGGTCATTCTTGGGGTAGTCATTCAGGGCTTGATGTGGTCTTTGTTTCTCTACCCGTTAGGGGGTCCCATGGCAAAACTTCTGGCGCTTTTCGGCATGCGCTCGGAATTTTTAGGCGGTCAGCCTGCCGAAGCCTTTGCCTGGGTGATCTTTGTGCAAATCTGGGCAAACATGGGCATCACCATGATGATATTCATTGCGGGTTTGCAAACCATTCCTGTGGAGTTGTATGAAGCGGCGCGGATTGATGGGGCAAACGCCTGGCAGGTTTTCAAGAACGTGACCTGGCCGCTGCTTACCCCCAGTGTCAATACCAATCTGTTGCTCAATGCAATCGGCAGTTTGCAAGCCTGGCAACTCTTTCTGGTATTGCTGGGCTACCGAAACGGTACCCAGGTGCTTGGTTACCTCATTTATGCGACTGGCTTTGGCCAAACCTCGGGTAGCGTAACCTCCACTTTTCGGCAGGGTTATGCTGCCGCGGCTTCAATTGTCTTGTTTCTGCTGGTACTGGTCATTGGTATGACGCTCCAAACCTTCCTGCAGCGCAGAGAAAAGAGGATTCTGGGATGAGCACTCAAACCGCAAGTAAATTCAAATCGCGAAGAATTCCCTGGGATGTGATTGGTTCCTATCTGGTCATGATCTTCTTTGCACTGCTGTACATTGGACCCATTCTGATGCTGGTGAATACATCCCTGAAAACCACGCCTTCTTTTATGAAAGACGCCACTTCGCTGGCAACCGAACTGCATTTTGAAAACTTCCGGGAAGCGTGGATCAAAGCCAATTTCCCCCGCTACCTGCTGAATTCTATCCTCTACACCTTCTCGGCAACCATCATTTATATTCTTACTGCCGTTTTTGTGGCTTTTCCGATAGCGCGCGGCTATGTCAAATACTCCGGGGTCATTTTGACTTTGTTTGTCATTGCTCTCTTTCTGCCTCCCGCGCTCATTCCGCAGTTCCAGCTCATTCTGAATCTGGGATTGTATAACAACCCGATTGGTTATATCCTGTTGTTCCTTGTCAATCCCATTGGGATTGTGATCCTTGTCAATTACATCAAAACCATTCCAAAGGAACTGGACGAGGCTGCCGCAATTGACGGGTGTGGATATGCTCGCTTTGTGTGGACCATCGTGTTGCCTCTCATTCGACCTGCCGTTGCCACCGTCATCGTGTTGCATGCCATCGGTATCTGGAATGAGGTGATTGCGCCTACCATTTACCTGACGAATAAAAATTATTACCCCATTACAAGAGGCTTGATTGTCTTCCAGGGCGTTTATGGAAGCAACTGGCCCACGCTGGCTGCTGCAGTTCTGCTGCTGACCCTGCCCATGCTGGTTCTGTTCCTCTTCCTGCAACGGTATATCGTCTCCGGTTTGACCGCCGGTTCGGTTAAGGGCTAAACACTCACAGGAATTTGCAATGAAACGCACATTTACTTCAACCTTTCTCCTCCTTCTCCTTTGCTTTGTGATGGTTATCAATACCGCAGGTTGTGCTTCTACTG
This sequence comes from Anaerolinea thermophila, assembly GCF_020723905.1. Taxonomy (GTDB): domain Bacteria; phylum Chloroflexota; class Anaerolineae; order Anaerolineales; family Anaerolineaceae; genus Anaerolinea; species Anaerolinea thermophila_A. The sequence continues at coordinate 300,493 of NZ_DYHZ01000001.1, read as the reverse complement.
CACTCTTCAAACCCTCTCCCACGCCCATTCCTGCGCTCGAAGGCTGGACTCTGCGCTGGCATGATGAATTTGATGGCGACAAAATAGACCGTGCCAACTGGACCTATGACATTGGGGGGCATGGCTGGGGAAATGGGGAAATGCAGTATTATACCGATCGTCCAGAAAATGCCCGCATTGAAAACGGTCTTCTGGTGATTGAAGCGCGTCAGGAAAAGTACAACGGATCTTATTACACTTCTGCCCGTCTGAAAAGCGAGGGTTTGCAGGAATTCCAATACGGCAGGATGGAAGCCCGTCTGAAAGTCCCCCAGGGGAAAGGTTTCTGGCCCGCTTTCTGGATGCTCGGCTCAAATTTTAAGCAGGTGGGATGGCCCGATTGCGGGGAAATTGATATCATGGAATACGTTGGCAGAGAACCTGACCTGATTATCGGGACCCTGCATGGTCCGGGTTACTCAGGCGCACTGGGTTTCAGTAAGTGGTATCGTCAATCCTACAACATTGCCGATGATTTTCACACCTATGCCATTGAATGGGACGAAAACCAGATTACCTGGTTCTATGATGGGGAAGCCTACCACACCGTCACGCGCGAGGATGTGGGCAGTCGCCCCTGGGTGTTTGATCAGCCGTTTTTCTTCATTATCAACCTGGCGGTTGGCGGAACCCTGGGTGGCATGGTCAGCCCACAGACGGTCTTCCCCGCCCAGTACCTGGTGGATTATGTGAGAGTTTATGAAAGACAGCCCTGAAACACTCTTCTTTGACGATTTCACTGCAACGCATCTCAATCGGGATGTCTGGAATGTAGAGGTCACGGGCAAGATATATAACAATGAACAGCAGGCTTACATTGATTCGCCCGAAACCGTCTATGTTTCGCATCATGAGGCAGATTGCAACGGCGCGCTGGTTCTGCAGGCACATTACCGTCCTGGTTTCAGCACGCCACAGGGTGCGCATGTTGATTTTGTTTCTGGACGGGTACACACGCGTGGTAAAATCACCTTTCGCTATGGACGGGTTTCTGCCCGGTTGAAGATACCGGCGATCAGCGGCGCCTGGCCGGCATTCTGGGCATTGGGTACACAGGGCGCCTGGCCGGTCTGCGGCGAAATTGACGTGATGGAGGCAGTAGGGGAGCCGGATTGGGTCAGTGCAGCCGTTCATGGTCCCAATTACTCCGGTGAGGCTGGTCTGGTCAATAAAAAATACTTTCAGCCGCCGGATAGCATTGCTGAATGGCACGTGTACACGGCTGAGTGTATGCCGGAGATGTTGTTGTTTTATGTGGATGATGAGTTGATTTACCGAATCACCCGCCCGATGGTCTCATTTTTTGGGCCGTGGGTTTTTGATCATGAAAAATTCCTGATCCTCAACCTTGCCCTGGGCGGCACGTATCCCTTCAAAACGAACGGCGTCCATCAACCCTATTATGGGTTGCCTTCTGCTACCGTACAGGAAATTCAAAACCACTCTGTGCGCTTTGTGGTAGATTGGGTCAAAATTACCACCCTTTGAGTGTGAGATGGAGAATCTGCCATGCTGAAATCTAAACGTGTTCCCACCTATATTGGAGAAACCCTGCTCACTCCCCCGCCTGTTGAACCAATCGGGGGATATGTCCCCATGCTGAGGGAGACTTATTACAAAATTCAGCATTATGACGCCATGCCGCCCTTCTTCATGAGCATTGTCAGCGGCGCCGATCACTGGCTGTTTGTCGCTTCTACCGGCGGAGTGACTGCCGGTCGCGCACATGCCGATCAGGCGCTGTTTCCTTACTATACCGAAGATAAAATCACTGAAAACAGCGAAAACACCGGACCGAAAACCATCCTGCGCGTGACCCGCGGCGCCCAAACCTGGCTCTGGGAGCCCTTTTCCGTCCGTCAGCAGGGACAGTACCACGTCGAGCGCAATCTCTACAAAAATATTCCCGGAACTGCCCTGGTGTTTGAAGAAATCAATCATTCTCTGGAACTGGTATTCCGGTATGCCTGGCGCACCAGTGACCGGTTTGGTTTCGTGAAGACTGCCTGGTTGCGCAATGCGAGCCATTTCCAGACCCCCTGCGAAGTGGAGTTGCTGGACGGTTTACAAAACATCCTGCCCGCCAATGTCAGCGCCAGTGTTCAAAATATCTTCAGTTGCCTGCTGGATGCTTACAAGCGCAGTGAATTGGACGAAGAAACCAACCTGGGGCTTTTTACCCTCAATTCCCGCCTGACCGACCTGGCAGAACCCAGCGAATCGCTGGCGGCGAACACTGTATTTCAGGTGGGGCTTAATCCCCTTGGCTTCCTGCTTTCTTCCAATCAATTAGACGCTTTCCGCTTTGGAGGGCAAATTGAACCGGAAAAAGAAGTCCGGGGGGAGCGCGGGGCTTACTTTGTCCATGCCCACGTGAGGTTGCAGGCTGGTGAGGAAATCAACTGGTATCAGGTTGCCGATGTCCATCTGGATCATGCCGCGCTGGCGCGCCTGCGGGACTTCCTGCGGTTGCCGTTTGAAGAGCAAAAGCAGGCTATTGAACAGGATATTGATTTCACCACATTTAACCTGCAGAAGTTTGTTGCCAGCGCCGACGGTTTACAGATCTCTGAAAGTGGGCTTGCCACCACGCATCACTATGCCAATGTGCTGTTCAACATCATGCGCGGGGGCGTTTTTGCCCGTTCCTACTGGATTGAAAAAGCCGACCTGATGGATTTCGTGCATATTCACCAACATAACCTGACAGAGACATACGCGGAATTTTTTGCCGCTCTGCCAGACAACATTCATCTTTCCGATCTGTATGCCCGCGTGGCAGAACTCGATGCTCCTGACCTTCGCCGGCTGATTCACACGTATTTGCCTTTGACCTTCAGCCGCCGACATGGTGACCCCAGCCGTCCGTGGAATCGCTTTTTCATCAATATCAAAAAACGGGATGGCTCTCTGCGCCTGGATTATGAAGGAAACTGGCGCGATATCTTCCAGAACTGGGAAGCGCTGGCTTATTCGTATCCCCAATACATTGAAGCCATGCTCAACACCTTCCTGTGCGCTACCACTGCTGATGGCTATAACCCCTACCGTATCAACCGGGCCGGGCTGGATTGGGAAGTCCCTGAAGAGGGCAACCCCTGGGCAAACATTGGCTACTGGAGCGATCATCAGATCATCTATCTGCAAAAATTGATGGAAGCCAGCGAGGCGTTTTACCCCGGCGCAATCCGCGAACGGCTCAATCAACCGTTCTTAAGTTATGCCAATGTTCCCTATCGCATCAAACCCTACAGCGAGTTACAGAAGGATCCTTACAATACGATTGTGTTCGATCACGCCCTGCACAGGCGTATTGAGCAGGAGGTGAAACAGCGTGGGAGTGATGCGCGTCTTTTGTGCGATTCCGAAGGCAATGTGGTGCATGCTTCCTTCACTGAGAAACTGCTCACCCTGCTGCTGGCAAAACTGGTCAACTTTGTTCCCGAGGGCGGTATCTGGATGAATACCCAGCGCCCTGAGTGGAACGATGCCAACAATGCCCTGGTGGGACGCGGGCTCTCGGTGGTCACGCTTGGATACCTGCGCCGTTTTCTCGCCTTTTTCCGCCAGTTGATTCAGCACGAAAGCGGCGCTTTTACCCTGCACAGTGAGGTGAAAGACCTGCTCGATGCAATTGCCGCCGTGTTAAAGCAGTTCCATCCTGTTCTGGAGGGCACATTTACCCCTGAACAACGCCGTGCCATGATGGATGCGCTGGGCGAGTCGGGGAGTGAGTACCGCTGGCGTCTTTATCATCACGGTTTCAGCGGCGCATTGAGCCAGTTGTCTGCCAGTGAATTACAGGCGTTCCTGGCGATGGCGCAGGAATATGTGGATCACAGCCTGCGTGCCAATCGGCGTCCAGATTTTCTCTACCATTCCTACAACCTGTTGCGTCTCGAACCGGGACGGGCTTATGTAGACCGCCTGTACGAAATGCTTGAGGGGCAGGTGTCTATCCTATCTTCCGGTTTGCTCAGCGGGGAGGAGTCTCTCAAACTTTTGCAAAGCCTGCGTAACAGTGCTCTCTATCGTGCCGATCAGCATACGTACATTCTCTACCCTGATCGCGTACTGCCTTCCTTCCTGAAAAAGAATACACTTGTACCTGAACAGGTCAGCCATTTGAAATTACCGGCTTTGCTGGTGGAGAATCAGGACACCACCCTGTTCACCCGGGATATTCACGGTCTGTATCATTTTGCCAGTGACCTGCGAAATGTGAAGGATGTGCGTAAAGCGCTGGAGGCACTGAAGCGCCATCCGGCGTATGCCCAACTGGTAGAAGAGGAAGGTGAAGCCATTCAGCACCTGTTTGAAACTACCTTCCGGCATGCAGAGTTTACCGGGCGTTCCGGTACTTTCTTTGCCTATGAAGGGTTGGGCAGCGTGTACTGGCACATGGTGAGTAAACTCCTGCTGGCAGTTCAGGAGACTGCCCTGCGCTGTCAGCATGAAGAGACGGCAGAGGGCTTGCGCGCAGCGTACCGGGATATCCGGGCGGGACTGGGGTATCACAAGTCGCCTGCTGAGTATGGCGCTTTCCCTACCGACCCCTATTCTCATACCCCCAAAGGACGCGGCGCTCGCCAGCCCGGTATGACCGGTACGGTCAAAGAAGAGATTCTCACCCGTCAGGCGGAGGTTGGAGTCCAGTTTGCAGAAGGGCGACTGGTCTTCAATCCGTTTCTTCTGGATACTGATGAACTGCTTTTGTCCCCGCGCACTTTCACCTATCTGGATGTATCCGGTGAACAGCAGACTCTGCACCTGCCCGCAGGTTCGCTCACCTCTTTTGTTTGCCAGACGCCTGTTACAGTGCAACTGGGCGAGCGCGATGAAATCCAGATTCACTTTGCCGATGAGACCTCTCGCCGGCTGGCAGGGCGCCGCCTGGATGTCGAGACCAGTCGCCACATCTTCTGGCGGGATGGGGAAATCAAGCACCTGGTGGTCACCTTTGCCCGCGCTTCTCAGTGAAGTGCCGAACCGGCAGTAGTTCGTTCACAGAACAGGTCATGACGGAATGGGGTGCTCCTCTGCGGACACCCCATTTTGAATGCCTGTAGAGGAAGTTTTCGATGGGGAAAACGCCATCCAAAACTCTTGGAAGGGGGATACGGAAAATGCGGGGTTTCTTTTCTTGACATAGAACTTTTGTTCTAATACAATGAAATCATGAACCTGTGGGAGTGGCTGCGGGGGTGGTGGAGAGCGCCCGGAAAACAAGCACGCACCTTTGAGGTCTCTCAGCGCACCGAAGACCTGTTGCGCCTGCTTGCACAGCAGACGGGAGTTCCCGAGTCGCAACTTGCCGAACAACTCATTGATACGGCTTTGCAGACCATGCACCTGCGCGAGGATCTCTGGCGGCGCTGGCTACTGCTTACTCCGCGGGAGCAGCAGGCAGTTGCGCTTGCCTGTCTGGGGTACACCAACCGGCAAATTGCTCAACGCATGGGCATCTCTCCCGAAACGGTCAAGACTCATCTGCGCAATGCGCTGGCTCACTTTGAAGTGCACAGCAAAAGCGAACTGCGCCGCCTGCTTGCGGAGTGGGATTTTTCATCCTGGGAAAATCCCCCCACGGGTTAACCACAAAATCCCCTGCTTTCTCCTCCCAGAGGGAATGGGCAAAAGGCTTTTCATGGCTTACCATGGAAAGCGATGAACGACATCATGCTTTCCCAATCCTTTCCTGCCGGTTCGATGGCAGTGATCTGTGCGACGCACGCCGCCGCTGACCACATTTCCCCCCTGATTGTCCGGCTGGCATTAGGCGGGACGGTACAGGTTCTGGATGGCGGTAATCGCCTGCAAGCCTACCCGTTGACGCGGTTGATTCGCCGTCATACTCCTGCTGTGGAAGAAGTGAGTCAGCGCATTTATGTGCGGCGGGCGTTCACGGCATATCAGATGCTGGCATTGCTGGAAGAGAGTTCTCCCTCCTCTGTCCCCTGCATCCTGCTGGATCTGCTGGCAAGTTTTTACGATGAGACCCTGCCGTTGAAGGAGGCGCAATCCCTGTTGAAACGCTGTTTAGAACGGAGCGATTCCCTGCGTGTGCTGGCGCCGGTGATTGTCACCCTGACTCCCCCACCTACCCCGCGTCGGTATTCGTTGTTTGAGGTCGTCTGTCAGCGCGCTGATGCGCTCTGGCTCGAACCTCAGCCTTCTGCGCCGCCCGTTCAGTTTTCCCTCTTCTAACAGCAGGTATGGGACGCACTGTACCAACGCTCACCCGGCAGTTGAACGAGACCGAAGCCGCTCTTCAGGGCTTTCGGCGGGCACTGCGGCGCAGCGATCAACTGCTGCTGGATGCTCTGCTGGCTTCTGCTCGCCCGCATCTGGCGGCAATCACCGCTTCGGAGATGCTCCTGCCGTTCGAAGCCGCTCTGCTGGCCATGCTCCTGGAGCAATCGCGTCGGGTGATGCTTCTGGAACAGGAAGTCCAGCACCTTCAGCAGGAAATTGCCCTTTTGCGCCGCAACCATGAAGGTTGAATGCCTTGGCTGGTTAATGGATGTGTACCTGCGCCCGGATGGCACTCCCATGCTGTGGCTGATTGACCAGACCGGAAAACGCTGGCTCTTGCGTATGCACCTCCCTGTGACTTTCTACGTTACCGGAGGGCGGGCAGACTTGCGTCAGGCATGGCGCTACCTTAGCAGTCGTTCTGTGTCGTGTGAGCGCCAGGACCGAAAGGATCTCTTCCGCGGGCAGTGTCCTGTGATGGCGGTGACCCTGCCTGACCCCGCATCGGCGCAGGCTGTGTACCATGACCTGCGCCGAAACTTCCCTCTGCTGGATTACTACGATGCCGACCTGCCTCTGGGTGTCCGGCTGGCGGGGCATACAGGCGTGCATCTTTTGGGTCAATGCCGCTTTACCACCGATGGCGAACAGATTCTCATGCTGAGTCCTCTGGACTCGCCCTGGGATCTGGATCCGTCTGCTCCCTCCCTGCGGATTCTGGAAGTAGAACTGCCGGACGATCCTCACCTGTCCCCGCCTGCCTGGTTGGATCTGCGCTTTCAGACGTTCCGGTACCGTTTGAGCCTTGAGCCTCTGCGGGCGTTTGGAGCAAATTTGCGCGCATTGCTCTCCCGTTTTGATCCTGATGTGATTCTCACTGATTATGGAGATACCTGGCTTTTCCCTTTTCTCCAGAAAGTGTTTCCAGAGTTCAATCTCAATCGCGACCCAGGGATGGCAGTAGCAGTGCGTCCGGCTCGCACCCTGTTTGCCTATGGACAGGTGCTTTATCGCGGTGAGCAAGCCTTCCTGTTTGGACGCTGGCACATCGACCGGCGCAACGCTGCCCTGTTTGGTGAAATTGGGCTGGAAGGCGCCATGGAACTGGCACGGGTGACCCAACTGGGGGTGCAGGAAACCGCGCGCAAGTCGCCGGGGGCGGGCATTACTGCCATGCAGATGTTGACCGCACTCCAGGAAGGGGTGTTGATTCCTGCCGTCAAACAGCAAGCCGAATCCCCGCGCACGTTGAGCGACTTGATTCGTGCAGACCGCGGGGGGATGATCTATCAGCCACTGGTTGGAGTGTATCGCCATGTGGCTGAGATTGATTTTGCCTCCATGTACCCTTCGATTATGGTGCAAGCCAATATCTCCCCTGAAACGCTGGCACATCCCGATGCCCCGCCCGGCTTGATTCCACGTACCCTGACCCCTCTCTTACGCAAACGGCTGGCGCTGAAACAGCGCCTGCAAACCCTTGATCCGAGAGATGAGCGCATTGCCGGGCTTAAAGCCCGCCAGTCCGCGCTGAAATGGCTGCTGGTGGTGTGTTTTGGCTATCTGGGATATAAGAATGCGCGCTTTGGGAAGGTGGAGTCGCATGAAAAGGTGACTGCCCTGAGCCGGGAACTGCTTCTGCAAGCCAAGGAACTGGCAGAAGAACAGGGCTTTACCGTTCTGCATATGTACGTGGATAGTTTATTCGTGCATCGCGAGGGTGGGCTGTGCCGTGAAGATGTTGCCCCCCTGCTGGAAGCCATTCAAGCTAGAACCTCCATTGGGGTGACGCTGGAAGGAATTTACCGCTGGCTGGTTTTCCTGCCCTCCCGGCAGGATGGCAGGACGCCGGTGCCCAACCGGTACTTTGGCGTCTTTGAAGATGGCACTCTGAAAGTGCGGGGGCTTGCCCTGCGCCGTCACGACACCTGTGCGTTTGCCGCCAGTGTTCAGGGGGAAATTTTACGTATTCTGGCTCAGGCAGAAGATCCCCGCGAGCGGGTTGCCGATGCCAGAGTCCTGGTTCAGCGGGAACTCCAGCGATTGAGCCGGGGGCAAATTCCTCCTGCGGTGCTCAAAGTGGCAGTGAAACTAAGCCGGGCGCCGGAGAGTTTCCGGAAACCCGGTCCCGCCGCTCAGGCGGCGCGATTGCTGGCAGAGCGGGGAGTTGCTGTGCGGGCAGGGATGCGCCTGCATTTCTGGTTTACCCGTCAGGGCGTCAGTGTGGACATGCCTGCCCCCTCGATGGTGGACGTGGACCGTTATGCCCGTCTGGTACAACGAGCGGCAGAGGAAATCCTTCAGCCGTTAGAAAGCCCTCCCCCTGTTCCTTTTCAGCCTCGTTTGCTGTTTGTGCCTTTGCCTGTTCATCCGCTGGCTCCCATTCCTGAGGGTCAATGAGAGACTGTGAAGGGGGATATGCAAGCGCAGTGAGCGCGGCAATCTCCCCCGGATCCGGCAACAGGAGAGGGTGAGAGCCCTCTTTCTGGCGTTTAAGGTGAAATCATAGCAACACTGGATCCAGGGGGTACCAATGGGTGAAATGAATGGGACAAATGGCAATATCAAAAGGGGGATGAGGGGAGTATAATTTTTTTATTCCTGGCGAGTTTTGCTCGATTCCAAACTTCGTGTGTGAGGAGAAATCAAAATGAAAAAGTCGCTTCTTGTCCTTTTGATTGCTGTTTTTGTGTTCAGTCTGGTGGCGTGTGCCCCTGCCGCTAAAACCCAGGAACAGCCCAAACGGGTGGTGTATCTGATTAACGGCGCACTGGGAGATAACGCTTTCTACGATTCCGGCAAGGCTGGCATTGACAATATTGCCAAGCAGTATGGGGTGGAAACCCGCACCCTCGAGTGCAATTTCGATGCCGGCAAATATGAACCCTCTCTGCGCGCGGCGGTGGATTTTGCCGATGTGATCTTCGTCATTTCCTACGGCTTTGAGGATCAACTCAAGGAATTTGCCGATCAGTATCCCGATAAAATCTTTGTCAACATTGATACGGTGGTGGAAAACAGCAAGAAGACCATCACCTCGGTGGATTTTATCGAGGAAGAGAGCGCTTATCTTGCTGGCGTGGTAGCCGGGCTGGCAACCCTGGACACCAGCATTCCCAATATCAACGCAGACAAAATCATCGGCGTGGTGGGTGGTGACGTGGATCCGGTGGTGAGCGCTTTTGTCTTTGCTTACGAGAATGGCGCGAAATCGGTGGATCCTGAAATTCAGGTGTTGAAGAAATCCCTCGGCGGCGCATGGGATGACTCGGCGCGCGGCAAGCAAGCCGCTTTGCAACTGTACGATCAGAAAGCCGATGTGGTCTTCCAGGTTGCGGCGGCGGCGGGTATTGGCGTTCTGCAAGCCGCCCGTGAGCGCCAGTTATACGCCATCGGTGTGGATACCAACCAGAACGACCTGGAACCCGGTTATGTCATCGCCAGTGACATTAAAAACGTGGGCAAAGCCATTGAGGACGTGTACAAGACCATCCACGAAGGCACGTATAAGCCAGGACAGGTGCTGAAATACGGCATTGCTCAGGGCGGCGTGGATATTGCTCTGGAAGCCAAAGTGCAGGTGCTGCCTCAAAGTATTGTGGATAAAGTTCTGGCAATCCGTCAGCAAATTGTGGACGGCACTCTGAAGATTGAGATGTACAACAATCAGAACGTCTGGCAATAGGTTGCCGGTTCTCTTCATACCGCATTTCCGATGGGTGAAGCCGGTGTGCTTCACCCATCTTCCTGAAACATGGCTTAAGGGTGAAGGGCATGGACTCTAACCTGATTGAAATGCGCCACATGGTCAAGGTGTACCCTCCCAGTGTCCTGGCATTGGACGATGTCAGCGTGGAGTTTCGGCGTGGTGAAATCCATTCGATTGTGGGAGAAAACGGCGCGGGAAAAAGCACCTTAATGAAGGTGCTTTATGGATTGACCCATGCGAATTCCGGTGAAATCTGGTTCAAAGGGAAGCCGGTATCGTTCCGCGAGCCGGGCGAAGCCATTCGCGCGGGCATTGGTATGGTGCATCAGGAAATCGTTCTCATCCCCGAATACACTGTCTGGGAGAACATTGTTCTGGGTGTTGAGCCGGTTAACTGGCTGGGCAAATTGGATCGCCGCCGTGCCCGCGAACTGGTTCGGCAAAAGATTGATGAGTTTCAGTTTAACCTGGATCCGGATGCCCGCGTGGAAGAGATTTCTGTTGCCGCCCGTCAGAAGGTGGAAATTCTTACCCTCCTGTACCGCAATGTGGAAGTGCTCATTCTGGATGAGCCCACGGCAGTGCTCACACCGCAGGAAATTCCTCAATTATTTGCCGAATTGACCCGCTTGCGGGATGGCGGGCATACGATTCTCTTCATCTCCCATCGGCTGGAAGAGGTGCTGGAACTCAGCGACCGCATCACCGTCATGCGCAAGGGCAAAAAGGTGGACACGGTAGATGCCGCCAGCACCAACCGCCAGGAACTGGCACGGATGATGGTGGGACGTGAGGTGATTTTCACCACCCGGAGGAAGCCGCAGACTCCCGGCGATCCTGTTTTGCAGGTGGAGCACCTCACCCTGCGCGAAGATCATGGGCGCGTCCGATTGGATAACCTGAATTTTGAAGTGCGCGAGGGGGAAATCGTCGGCGTGGCGGGAGTAGAAGGAAACGGGCAATTTGAACTGGTCAACACCCTGATGGGTATTCAACGACCTACCAGCGGGCGCATTCTCGTCCGTGGCAGGGATATCACCCATTGCGATATTCTTGAGAGACGCCGGATGATTTCCTTTGTCCCGCAGGATCGCGGCAAGATGGGTGCCAGTTTGACGGCTTCCGTTTGGGAAAATGCCATCATGACCCATCATCGTCTGAATCCAAACCTTTCGGGCTGGCGAGGGATATTGCTCAACACCCGATATGCGCAACAGTTTACCCGCCAGTTGATTGATGCTTTCTCCGTGGTGGTCTCATCGCCGCGCGCCACCTTTCGCACCCTTTCGGGAGGAAATCAGCAAAAGGTCATTGTGGGGCGGGAACTCATGCTCCAGAGTGATTTTGTCCTCCTCGACCAGCCTACCCGGGGACTGGATGTCGGTTCAATGGAATACATTCACGACCAGATTTTGCGAATTCGCGCCGAAGGGCGCGCGGTGTTGATGATTTCTGCTGATCTGGAAGAAATTTTCCTGCTTTCTGATCGGATTCTGGTGTTGTATCGCGGTCAACTGGTGGGAGACCTGCCCGTAGAGCAAACCACGCCGCAGGAAGTGGGAGCCTTAATGTTGGGAGGACACCGGACAAGCCCATGAAACAAAAAGTGTTGAACGCTCTGATTGGTATTCTGGTGGCTTTGCTGTTGGGGGCAGTTCTGCTTGTCCTGCAGGGTTATAATCCGCTGGAAACCTATCAAGCCCTCTTCCAGTTTTCTCTATTCGGGTATTACCCTTTTGCCACCACCCTGCGCAACGCTGTGCCGCTGGTGCTTCCCGGACTTTCAGCGGCGATTGCCTTTGCATCCGGGGTAGTCAACCTGGGACAGCCCGGTCAACTGGTAATGGGCGCTTTATTTGCCACGGTTGGAGGGCTTTATCTGGATTTGCCGCCCGCGTTAATGATCCCCGTGCTTGCCTTGCTGGCAATGCTGGGAGGTATGATCTGGGCAGGGATTGCAGCGCTGTTACGCCGATTTTTCGATATGAGCGAATTCATCGTCACGTTGATGCTCAACATGATTGCCGATTATTTCACTGCCTGGGCAATTACAGAACCATTCAAAGACCCTTCCGCTTTTTCTCCCATGACGCCGCAAATTGCTGCCAGCGGCTGGTTGCCCAAATGGGGAGAATTCAACTCGATGATTCTGTTCATGTTTGCGGCGGTACTGGTTTCGTGGTTTGTCTTCTCCCGCTGGAAAGCCGGTTACGAGTGGCGCATCACCGGTCAAAATGCTTTGTTTGCGCGGCTCGGTGGATGCGACATTAACCGGAATTTTGTCTCGGTGATGTTGATGACGGGCGCTCTGGCAGGTCTGGCAGGTGGTCTGGTGGTCATGGGAAGCACGCATCGTTTCATCCGGGGTCTGGGCGCGAATTACGCCTGGGACGGGGTCATGATTGCCATTGTTGCCAACAACGGCATCCTGGCGACTTTCCTGTATGGTTTATTTTTCAGTGCCATTCAAACCGGTGCGTTGGGGATGGAACTCATCACCAGTGTTCCCAATGAAATTTCTCAGGTTTTACAGGCAGTCCTGGTGCTGGTGATTGTCGCCAGCCGCGAATATCTCAACACGCTGGTAGAGCAACTGTCTGCCCGGCGCAGGGCACGGGAGGCGCGTACATGAAAATTCTCATCGGATTAATTAATGGCATGATTTCTGGCGCCACGCCCATTTTGCTGGCGGCGCTGGGCGGAGCCTATACTTTCTATGCCGGGGTGTTCAACATTGCCATGGAAGGGATGCTGTTGACCGGCGCGTTTTTTGCAGTGCTGGGTTCTTATTACACGGGGTCGTGGCTTGTGGGTATCCTGCTGGCGGTTTTGGGCGCCTTGTTGCTGGCGTTGATTTTCATCCTGTTTGCGGTGATATTGAAGACCGATGAATTTGTCACCGGCATTGCCCTTAACCTGTTTGCCGTGGGGGCAACCACCTATATGCTGCGTAAAATTTTCAGTGTCAAAGGGGTATTCTCCAATGCCGGGATTCAGCCCATCCCCTCTGTTCGCATTCCGCTGATCGAAAACATCCCTGTTGTGGGAGAAATTCTCTCCGGGCAGAATCTGATGGTCTGGGTGGCTGTGGTTGCTACCTTCCTCTCCTATTTTTTAATTTTCCACACCCGCTTTGGGTTGCGCCTGCGCGCAGCGGGGTATAATCCTGCCCGTCTGGATTCCAGTGGTGTGCCTTCCAGCCGTATGCGCGCTCTTTCTTTGCTTGCCAGCGGCGTGCTGTGTGGGCTGGGTGGGGCATTTCTTTCGCTGGGATACGTAAACCTGTTTGCCGAAAACATGTCCGCCGGACGGGGCTGGATTTCTCTGGCGGCGATTATTCTGGTCAACGGAAACCCGCTGGGGGTTGCCCTGATTTCTCTGCTGTTTGGTTTTTCAGATGGTCTGGGCTTGCTTTTGCAGGGCTATCGGGTGTCTGCTCAATTCACCGCCATGGTGCCCTATGTGGCAACTTTGATTGCGCTGTATTTCTACGCCGCTCGAAAGAGACAAATGAAATCTGCCTGAAATCCCCTGATGCTTTCCAGAAGATCTGGGAGAATCGCGATTTCATCGTGAACAAATTGGTGAAGGGGTGATTTTATTGGAGATTGATTGGGTACACATTGGCTTTTCCTAACTTGACCCGCTTAGCTGCATGTGTTATCATGCTAGGCAGAGGAACAACTGAACAATGACTGAGGATTCTCACCTTCCATCTTCCCTTTCTTCTGAGATAGAAGAGACAGGGGAGTCGGGGTTAGCCGCAGAGGAAACGCGTCCGGCATCGCGCTGGGCTTTGATCTGGGAAAATATCTTACGTCTGGGACTGGGGGAGGTTGCCCTCCGTGCCGGAACGGTAATTGTCTCCATTGCCCTGATTTTGCTGGTCATCTGGGTGATGGCGCGTTTCTATTTAAAGGGTGAGGTGCAAGCCGCTGAACAGGCTGTCCTTGCCGCTCCCCTTCCATCGCCAACGCCTACCGTGCAAATTCCCGTTTTCAAACCGGTTACGGTTTCTGTTTCTAACGGGATTACCCGCCTGGCGCGTCTGGATACCTATGTGCCGTCCCGCCCCCGTTTTGAGATCATCACCTACGAAGTACAAAAGGGTGATACGGTTTTCGGAATTGCCGAAAAATTTGGCTTGAAGCCCCAATCCATCCTGTGGGGTAACTTTGAAACGCTTGCCGATGATCCTCACCGCCTGCAGGTTGGCATGAAACTGAACATTTTGCCGGTGGATGGCGTGCTTTATCGCTGGCACGAAGGCGACAGTCTGTTGAAAGTCGCCGAATTTTATGGTGTGACCCCCGAGACCATCATTGACTGGCCCGGTAATCATCTGGACGCCGCTAAACTGGGCGATCTGTCCAAGCCGAATATTGAACCCGGAACGCTGGTGTTTGTCCCCGGTGGAAAACGCGATTTCATTTCCTGGTCAGCGCCCTTCATCAGCCGCCGCGATCCGGCAAAAGCCAGGATTTTTGGTCCCGGCTACTGCGGCACACAGGTGGACGGCTATATCGGCAATGGCTCGTTTGTCTGGCCCACCACTGAACGCTGGCTCTCGGGGTATGACTATTCCCCGGAAACCAATCACTGGGGTATTGACATTGCCGGACGCATTGGCAATCCCATTTACGCCGCTGATTCGGGTGTGGTGGTGTACTCCGGTTGGAATGAGAATGGCTACGGGTACGTGGTGGTCATTGATCATGGCAACGGCTGGCAGACCCTGTACGCGCACCTGAGCCAAATTTACGCCGGATGCGGCGCAAGCGTTTCTCAGGGAGATACCATTGGCGCAATGGGCAGCACCGGTCGTTCTACCGGTCCGCATTTACACTTTGAGATTATGAGTGAGTCAGGGGTCCGCGTCAATCCATGGAGTTTCCTGCAGTAAGGAGGTTCCCATGGTGGCAGTTTCCGACATCAGGCCTTCCCCCATTGCGGGGACGTGGTACAGCGGCGATGCTCAACGCCTTCGCCATCAGGTAGAAACGTACCTCAATGAAGCCCGGCTTCCCTCTCTGCAGGGGGAAGTGGTCGGGGTGGTGGCTCCCCATGCCGGACACCGCTATTCCGGACGCACTGCCGGACATGCCTTTGCCGCAGTGCGCGGACAAAGCCCTGAGGTTGTGGCGGTACTTTCTCCTTTCCATGCCATGCACTCTGCCGATTTAATCACCACCGCGCATCAAGCCTATGCCACACCGCTGGGAGTTGTCCCCGTCGATCGGGAAGCCGTACAAGCCCTGGAGCAGGAACTGGCAGAGCATCATCTTGCGCTGACGCGGGTGGCATACGATGGCGAGCATTCGCTGGAGATCGAACTGCCTTTCCTGCAGGTGGCGCTTCAGGGCGATTTCCGCCTGCTTCCGTTGATGGTGCGTTCTCATTCCCCGAAGGTTTTGGAGGCACTGGGGCAGTGTCTGGCAAAAGTCCTCAAAGACCGTTGTGCCTTGCTGGTTGCCAGCACCGATCTGTCTCACTTTTATCCGGAGAGAATCGCCCATCAACTGGATGCCGAGATGCTTCGACGATTGGAATCGTTCGATCCAGCCGCCCTGCTGGAAGCCGAAATGACCGGAAAGGGTTTTGCCTGTGGGGTGGGGGCGGTTGCGGCAACCCTGTGGACGGCGCGTGCTTTGGGAGCGAATCGCGTGGTCATTCTTCATCACAGTACCTCGGCGGATGAAACGGGAGATTCCACTGCCGTAGTGGGGTATGGCGCCGCCGCAGTACTCCGCACGGTATGAGTATTCTTCAGATCGGTTTGATTTTCTTTTTAATTGCGCTCAACGCCTTTTTTGTGGGCGTTGAGTTTGCTGTGGTGGCTTCCCGCCGGTCTCGCCTGGATTTGCTGGCTGATCCGAATCATCCGGCGCTTCAACTGGTGCATCGCTGGTTGGAGGATGAAGCGGCTCGCGACCGTTTGATCGCCGCTTCCCAACTGGGGATCACACTGGTCAGTCTGGCGCTCGGTTCGGTGGGTGAGAAAGCCTTTGAGGCGTGGCTTGAGCCTTTTTTTGAACAGGGCCTGCTTCCACCTCAATGGATGTTCCTGCGGCAGGCGGTGGAGGTTTTGCCGCTGGTGCTTTCCCTTACCATTGTCACAGGATTACATGTGGTGTTGGGAGAACAGGTGCCCAAGGTTGCGGTACTGCGTGATCCCGAAGCCTTTGCTCTGCGGGCGGCGCGTCCGATGAATGCGTTTGTCAGTGTTTTTCGGGGCTTCATTGATTTGCTCGACTGGGCAACCCGCACCATCTTGAAAATCCTGGGAATCCCGTCTACCGGGCATGCCCACGCTCTGGTAAGTTCTGTGGAGGAATTGCGTCAGATTGTCACCAGCCCGGAGGTGGAACAACTGGTGGACGACTCGGAGCGGGAGATGCTCACCGCGGTCATTGATTTTGGCGAGCGGGTGGTGCGGCAGGTGGCTGTGCCGCGCACCGAGATCATCGCGGTGGAAGCCGAACAACCCCTGACGGAGGCGGCAGAACTGGCAGTGCGGGAAGGCGTGACCAAGATTCCTGTGTATGAGGAGAATCTGGATCAGATTATTGGCATCCTGCACCTCAAAGATTTGATGGCGCGCTGGGTTGAAAATCGTCTGGAAAATGGGTGCGCTCGTGATCTGGTGCGCGAGGCTCTGTTCGTTCCAGATAGCCTTCCCGTCAACGATTTGCTCATGCTTTTCCGTGAACGTCGTCAGCATATTGCCATTGTGCTGGATGAATACGGCGGTACGGCAGGACTGGTCACGCTGGAGGACTTGCTGGAAGAAATTGTCGGCGATGTGCAGGATGTGTTTGATGCTGAACCTCCTGCCATTCAATCCCTCAAAGATGGCAGTGTTTTGATTGACGGTATGACCTTGATTGAAGACATCAATGAGACTTTTGGCTTGCACCTCCAGGACCCCAATTACGATACCATTGCTGGATACGTTTTAGGAAAACTGGGATGCATTCCTGCTGTTGGTGAGGAAGTGCTGGTCCCGGAAAACGGCGTCAGCCTGCGAGTAGAAGCCATGGACCGTCTGCGGATTGCACGGGTGCTGATGCGCCGATTGTCAAAACCCGCTCTACAGAGCGAACCTGTACCTCAAAAAACATCCCCTCTGCGAAAGGAACCCGCCCATGCCCATTGAAGTTGTGCATGCTGTCACCGATGAATTGCTGGAAGCCATGCAAAGGCTGATGCCGCAGTTAAATCCCGGACATCCCGTTCCTGACCGGCAGGCGCTGGAACGCATTGTCCATTCCGAAGCCAGCACTCTGCTGGTTTCCCGGGATGATTCCGGCAGAATCACCGGTATGCTCACTCTGGTGGTGTTTCATACCCCTTCCGGCACACATGCCTGGATTGAGGACGTGGTGGTGGATGCGGGTTCCCGCGGGCAGGGCTTCGGCGAAGCCCTGACGCGCACTGCAATTGACATGGCGCATGAACTGGGCGCTGATTCGGTTAATCTCACTTCTCGACCGGCGCGCGAGGCGGCAAATCGGCTGTACCAGCGCGTTGGGTTTCAACTCCGCCAGACCAACGTGTACCGGTATTATCTTCCCCCGAAATAAAAAAGCGGAAAGAAGGGGGACAGAAACAGCCTTCTTTCCGCTGGCGAAAAAGCGCTGAGAGTTAATCGGTAATGGCGCGGCGCAATTCGCGCGCCAGCCTTCCAAATTCGGATGTGTAGCGCATTTCCTCTTCTCTTGGACGGGGAAGGTTGACGTCCAGATCCAGCACCACCCGCCCGGGACGGGAACTGAACACCAGCACCCGGTCAGACAGTAAAATGGCTTCACTGATAGAATGGGTGACCATCAACACGGTCGTGCGGTGTTCCTGCCACAGGCGCAGAAGTTCATCTGCCATTTTCTCGCGGGTGAGCGCATCCAGCGCACCAAACGGTTCGTCCAGTAAGAGCAAGCCCGGTTCCTGAATCAGCGAACGGGCAATGGCAACGCGTTGAGCCATTCCGCCGGAAAGTTCACGCGGTAAAGCATCACCGAAGCCCTGTAATCCAACGATTTCCAGCCACACATCGGCTTTCTGGAGGGCATGGGCGCGCGGCATGCCCTGCAAAATCAACGGCAGGGCGATGTTCTCCCGCACGTTGCGCCAGGGCATCAAATTGGCATCCTGAAAAACAAGACTGATGCGCGAAGCGGCTGGAGCATAGAAAATCACCTCTCCATGGGTTGGGGTGAGCAAACCGGCGATGATGCGCAGGAGGGTGCTTTTCCCGCATCCCGATGGTCCCAGCACACAGACAAACTCGCGAGGATGCAAATCAAATTGCACCCCACGCAGGGCTTCTATCCCGCCGTTGTCGTTGGGATAGCGCATGCCTACGTCATCCACCCTCAGATAAGGTTGGAGAGCCGTTGAGGGGCTTGCTACCTCGAAAGTCATCATCGTCCGATTGCTCATCTTGTGTCTCTTTCAGGGAACAAATTCGTTCGTAAAGGCTTTGGAAAGGTCCTGTGGTTCGCTCAGCAGTCCCATGCTCAGCAGGACTTCCTGCATATTTTCCCAGCCTCTGGGATTGGAATAGCCCAGTCGCTCGGCTTTCCACAATTCAATGGAACTTGTTAACACGGCTTTCTGCACGCTTTCATCTGCCTGAGCCAGATTCTCAACGTGTTTTTTGCTCAACTCATAGGCTTCATCGGGGTTGGCAATGGTGGCGTCCAGCCCTTTGATGAGCGCGCGTACCATTCGCCTTACCCGTTCAGGGTTTTCCCGCACCATTTTTTCACTGGTCACCAGACCGTTGGACACCAGTTCCATGTAATCTGAAACCGCCAGAACGGTCAGGTCGTATCCCAGCGCGCGTAATTGCACGGGTTCGTTGGCAATATACACCACAGCGGCCTGTTCACGCCCTGAGGTGATGCCTTCCACCTGATTGAAACCAATTGCGTCCAGGGTGACATCCGACTCGCTCAATCCGCCTGCAGAAAGCAGAGCCTTTGCGCCAATGTAACTGGCACCAAACAGCCCGGGAATGCCAATGCGTTTCCCTTTCAAATCCTCGGGCTTGAAGATGTTTTCCGATACAGGGGCAACAATCCCGACCGGATACTTCTGGTACCATGCCATGACATAGACCACCGGCATGCCTTTGGCGCGTCCCAGCAAGACCTGATCGCCGGAAATCATGGCAAAATCCAGTTTTCCGGCAGCAATCTGTGCCAGGTTGTCCACTTCCATGTTGTAATCTACGCTTACGTCCAGCCCTTCATCACGGAAGTAACCTTTTTCAATGGCTACGTACAGAGGGGCAAACTGAACGTTGGGAATGTACCCCACGGGCAGACGGATGGGAATCAACGTTTCGGGGGTGGCATTTTGCTGCGGCGAGCAGGCGGACAATAAAAGGACAACGATGAACAACAAAGAGACAATTCTGGACTTCATATACCTCACCTTGGAATATTGGGAATCTGCCAGCGTAAAAAGCGGCGTTCGGCAAGCAACACCAGCCCGTAGAGAGCCAGTGCCATACCCACCAGAGTCAGCACGGCGGCAAACACCAGCGGATGATCGTACTGCCCCCGTGCCACATTAATCAGAAAACCTAAGCCCCGGTCGGCTCCCACAAATTCCCCTACCACTGCGCCGATGACTGAGAGGGTGGCGCCCACGCGCAGTCCCCCCAGAAAAACCGGCATTGCCGCGGGGATTTCCAGATACCATACCATCTGCCATGGGCGCGCGCGGAGACTGCGCATCAAATCGCGCAGGTTTTGCGGCACAGCCCGCAATCCAACCACCGTATTGACCAGCACTGGAAAGAAGACCACCAGCGCGCAGATCAGAATTTTTGAGGTAATGCCCGGACCGAACCAGATGATCAACAGTGGGGCGATGGCAACAACCGGCACTGCCTGGCTGGCAACCAGGTAGGGGGAAAGCAGACGTTCCAGTACGTGGGATTTGGCGATGAGATAACCCAGCACAGAAGCGGTCACACTGCCGAGGAGCAAGCCCGGCACAACTTCCTGCAGAGTGGCAAAGAAGTGACGCGGGATGGTGCCATCCAGCAGGGCGCGCCAGAAGCGTGCGGCAACCTCAAAAGGTCCCGGGAGAAGGTAGGCAGGCACCCATCCGGTGAGGGTGATGCCCTGCCAGATAAGGATGCCCAGCGCCAGAGAGAGCAGTACAAATCCCATGCGGTGCTGAAGCACATACTTCCGCAGAAGATGAGAAACCGGCAAAGAGGTTGCTTCCTGTTTTGTCATGAAAAACCCCGAAGGTTTCCCTTCGGGGCAGGATGACGGGGAGAAAAAATCCCGAAACCAGGGGTTTCGGGGCAATTTCTCAGCCTGTGATGCACAGGAACTGTTCTCACAGGAATACCTTCTTTCATCCGGACTGTACCGTCGACCCCGGAATTGCACCGGGTCGTGCCTGCGGCAAACAGGCTCGTGGGTTTTCACCACCGGTCGGGAATTTCACCCTGCCCCGAAGGTATGTTTTTGTTTTCACACAGTATAGTTTCAGTTAGGACCAATGTCAAGAGGAAAACCAAAAAAATCCCCTCACAAAGGGATGAATTTTCCCTTGTGAGGGGATGAAGGATGAAAATTGGATTTACCGGATGATCAACGGCATGAACAACGTGTAGGGTTCTCCCCGGCTGGTCAGGGTGCTTTCGGCAACGACCAATGAACGGGTCTGAGAAACCGCCCGGATGCGGTACACACTTTGCCTTGTCTGCAACAGGTTTGCCGGCACAGTTACCGTCACGGTGATGGTGCGGGTGGCGCCAGCGTTCAGAGTGACTTCACTATCCGAGAGGGTGGGCGCCCAGGTCTCGCCGCTTTGATAAATTGCGCTGAGGGTGTAGGTATCTGCCACTGTGCCGGAGTTCTCCAGCGTCAGTATATAGGTCAAGGTGACGCCGGGTCTGCCAGTCTTTTCATCTGTGGTGGGGATGAAGTTTACCCCCAGCGACTGAGCGGTTGTCGTCAGAGTGGAAGAAGCGCTTGTGCCAGTGTTTGCCTGAGAGGTGGCGGTCACACGAATCTGGCTGGTCTGCCCGCCGCTGGCAGTAGCGGGGATGCTCACCTGAACTGTCACATCCTGGGAGGCGCCTGCCGCCAGAGTCACCGGATCGGGCAGGATCACGCTCCAGTTTTCACCGGAAAGCAGTTCAGAACTAAAGTTAAAGGTATCGCTCATGTTGCCGGTGTTGCGCAGAGCGAGCGTAAAGGTGACCGTATCACCTGGAAAACCATTCTTTGCATCGCTGGTGGGGGCAAGGGTAACCCCGTAAGAAGTTCCCACACTCGTCGTCAGGGTAGAAGAGGCGCTTATGGCAGAGGTGAACTGAGAGGTAGCGGTCACGCGAATCTGGCTGGTCTGCCCGATGCTGGCAGTAGCGGGGATGCTCACCTGAACTGTCACATCCCGGGAAGCGCCTCCTGCCAGAGTCACCGGATCGGGCAGGGTCACACTCCAGTTTTCTCCGGAGAGCAATTCGGAGGTAAAGGTGTAGGTATCGCTCATGTTGCCGGTGTTGCGCAGGGTGAGCGTGTAGGTCACGGTGCTGTTGACCGCTCCAGATCTGGCATCGTTATCGGGCAGAAGACTTACCCCGTATGACCGGAAGTCCAGCCCCACCAGAATGGGATCATGGTCGGATGAACGGTAGGGATGGGGCTGGTACAGATCCACCGTCTTGAACTCGGTGTTGTAGTCAATCACCGAAGGTTCATCGGCATTAATGTGCCAGTGCCCGGCGCCGCTGACCCTGGCGGACAGCGAAGAGGTGACGAACAGGTGATCCAGTGCGCCTGCCATACCGTCGAACACGTATGAATAGGTATCCACGCCCTCATACTGTTTACCTGTGTTCACCAGCCCGCCAGATTCCAGCGTCAGAATGGGTTGTTCTGCACCGTAAGCGTTGAAGTCTCCCATGACAACGACATCCGGGTCTCCGGTGGTGGGGATGAGGGTGGTGTTGATCCAGTTCAGCAGGGCGTTGGACATGGCAACGCGTGTGGCATTATAGCACCCCACGCCTTCGCCCAGATCCACATCTCCGCCGGTGGGTGTGCCGGAACAACTCTTGGATTTGAAGTGGTTGACCACCACGGTAAAGACTTCCCCAGTGGTTTTGTCGCGGAAGGCTTGCGCGACCGGATAGCGGTACAGGTTGAACGGCGAAGCGCTGGTGCTGAGCGAATCGCCCACCCGTTCCACCGTTGCAGTCTTGTAAATCAGAGCAACTTTGATGGCATCGCCGCCCACACCCGTTGCCGGGTCGGGCACAGCGGCGTACACTGGCGAACCCAGATAGGTGTTCAGCGCACTGACCAGGTTGTTGACCGCATCGGCACCTGTCCAGGACTCAATTTCAATCAAGCCCACCACATCCGCGTTTAACCCTGCCAGCGCGCGCACAATTTTATCCTGCTGGCGGGTGAATTCGGTGGCGGTGTTGGCGCCGCGAGGAGTGTTGCTGGCATTGTAGGGCGAACCGGCTGGATATGGCGTTTGATTGAGGGTGACAAAGTAGTTCAGCACGTTCATTGCGGCTACTTTTACCGTGCCATTCATCCCTGTGCCCACAAGGGGTGGGGTTGGGAGGCGCGGATTCTGGCTCTCAAAGGTGGGCGCAAGCGTGGGATGGATGCGGTAGAACACGTCTGGGAAGACAGTGCCGGTGTTACTGCTGTTGACCCGTCCCTGATCCACGACGCCTGTCAGGGTTGGGATCACATCCCCGGCACGCACAGCGCCATCGCTGGCGTAGTAAGGAATGGGGGCAGGATTTTGAGCCGTAGCACCGTCATCCAGCACGATCATGCGGCGCAGATTGTCGGCATAAGAGCCTGTGCCGCTGTTGAGATGGGTGAAGATGCGCCCTCCTGTGCCCAGGGTCAACTGCCCAAAGCGCCCCAGGAAGTAATTCTGCTGGACGGTGAGCGGCTGGCTGATGGTCACCAGCATACCCTCATAGCGTTCCAGATAGGTCTGGGGATCGGCTTCTGCAGGCAGGGGCAGAATCAGCGGGAAGGGGGTGACCGTTTCGCCACTGGAGCATACATTCACGGTGGGAGAATCGCCAATCTGGGTCATCTGTGCCATAGCGCCATACGATCCGGAGTATTCCTGCGCCGTGCCGGAAACGCGCACCCGATCCCCCACATTGATAGATGCCGATGGGGCATACACAAAAATGCCTTCTGAGGTTGCCGGGTTGCTGTCAATAGCGCTGTTGAGGGAATTCAGGAAGAAGCCCCCCAGTTTGCCTGTCCCCTGGAACACTGCGGCTACCACGCCTTCTGTGGTCACGGTACTGTTCTGGTAAGGTGAGGTCAGTCCGCTCCCCTGGATGGCATTGATGGGAATGTACGGCTCGCCGCATACCAGTGATGGCGCAGTGGTGGCGAAGGTTGCCGTAAAGTCGGCGCTCATGGTCTGGATGGGCTCGTCCTGGTCGGCAACCGCGCTGGCGGTCACGGTGAGGGTGCAGGATTCCGAATAGACAAAGTCCACATCCGGGTTGAGGGTGTACTCGGTTGGTCCCCCCGTCACCACAGCCGTGTGGGTGCCTGAACGATTGCAGGACAGGCTGAACCATGGATCGCTGAGAGTGACCGGCTCGGAGAAGGTCACCTGCAGGTTGGCATCCAGGGCTACCCCGCTGGCTCCGTTTGCCGGGGTGCTGGCGGCTACGTAAGGCGCCAGGTCGCCGCTTAACGGCGTTCCGCTGATCTGAATATCGTCAATGCCAACCCATTCATCACTTCCACCCGCATCGGTGGTCATGATGCGAATCTGCACCAGCGGTTGACTGTTCACTGCCGCAGGCAGGACAACATCAACAGAGGTGACTCTACCGCCAATATTGGGACCATCGGTGGCATCGGCAACGAAGGCTGCGGGGACGTTGGTGAAGTTGCCGCTGTTGCCCACGCGGTAGTGCAGGGCTATGGGCTGAATCGCATTATCTGCACCGCTTTCCAGATCGCGCAGGTTGTACATGACCCGGATCGACTCATATCCCGTAGTATTGAGGTTGATGAGCAGAAATGGTGCTCTGGCAGTGCCCGATCCTGCCAAAGCCACAACGGGATCGGTGAGGTGAAACTCGGTGACACCCCCGGTAGTAAAGGTGTTGGGATTGGTCTGGTTGGCATTTACATCTACAGGTGTGCTGGTACCGTCAACCAGAACCGTTTGGGGATCTACTCCGGTTGTAGAGACAAGCCCATCTCCGCGGTACCCCGTGATTCCCGGTACCCCCGACCAGTTGTCATCTGTTGTAATCAGGCTGGTGTTGCTCCAGTCCTGCGCAAAGGGCAGGCTTTGCGCTGAACTGTCGGCGAAGGCAGGGGCAACGCCGCCCAGCAACACATAGGCAAACAATACCACTCCCAGGGCGAGGCGCGCCCAAAATCTTTGTGGTTTCATAAATATCATAAACTCCTCTCGTTGGATGGATTGAAAAGAAGGTAAGGGAATTATAGAATAAATCGGGAAAAGTCACGTCCAAACCATGTTAAGCATCGGTTAAATGGCAAAACGCCGGTCATGGCTTGCCGGCGTTTTGCTCCCATCCAATCACCTGTAAGTTCGTTCAGAAGGTTCCACCAGTATTCCCCGAAAAAACACCCTGAGAAGCATCCCTGAACTGCTTACAGGATACCGGATTTATCCGTTTTTTTCATCATCAAAAATGTTGATTCGCCTCTCACCCGTTTGGATGAAACGTGCCTTGCGGGAAGCGCAGAGGACGCAGACCATTGAAGATCACCAGGAGAGAAACGCCCATGTCCGCCAGTACTGCCATCCACAGCGTCGCGGTGCCCATCACTGCCAGAATCAGGAAAAGTGCTTTCACCCCCAGCGAGAAAGCCACGTTCTGGCGGATGATGCGCATGACGAATCGTGCCAGCCGCAGGGTGTAGGGCAGTTTACTCAGGTCGCCGCTTAACAGAACTACATCGGCAGTTTCCATGGCTTGAGCGTTTCCCGTGCCGCCGACGGCGATGCCCACCTGCGCCGCGCTTAATGCCGGCGTATCGTTGATGCCGTCTCCCAGCATGGCAAGCGTCCCGTCCGAACGTGCCAGTTCTTCCACTGCCTGTAACTTTTGTTCAGGAAGCAGGCTGGCGCGTACCTCATCCACACTCAACTGTCCGGCAACCCGCTGTGCCGCCGCCGGATGATCACCGGTGAGCATGATGGTGCGGATCCCCATCCGGCGCAGGTCTTCCATGACCTGACGACTTTCCGGGCGTACCTCGTCGGCTACTGCCAGGTAACCGCGCACCGTCCCGTTTTGCGAGAGGAGCATGGTGGTCTCTCCCTGTTGTTCAAGGGCTTCTACCTGCGTGCACAGTTCTGGGCTGTGAGGATAGTTCCCGTCGAACAGTGCGTGACTGCCCAGCGTAATCACATCCTGCTGGACAATGCCCTGAATACCCCCGCCGTTGAGGGTGATTAAATTCCGGGCGGTGGGGTACTGCTGATGTATCCCCTGCATTTGCGAGGCGGAAACCACGGCATGTGCCAGTGGATGGGCGCTGGCGCGTTCCAGCGCTGCTGCCAGAGCCAGCACGTCACGGCAGGCAGGGCAGGCGGAGCGGTCCTCACAGCCGGGGCAGTCCACCGCGCGGTGGTCGGTCAGCACGGGTTTGCCCAGGGTGAGGGTGCCGGTTTTATCGAAGGCGATCCGTTTGACCCGCGAGAGGGTTTCCAGATAGACTCCTCCTTTAATCAGCACCCCCTGGCGGGCGGCGGCGGTCAGCCCGCTCAAAATGGTCACCGGCGCGCTGATCACCAGTGCACATGGGCAGGCAATCACCAGCAATGCCAGTGCGCGGTACAGCCAGCCGTGTCCTGCCGGGGTATTCCAGAACGGTTCACCGAACAACACCGGCGGGATGATGGCAACCAGCAAGGCAATGACCACCACAGCGGGGGTGTACACTGCGGCAAAGCGGTCAATCCAGCGTTGGAGATGTGCGCGCCGTGCCTGTGCTTCGGTGACCATCTGGATGATGCGCGCCAGGGTGCTGTCTTTTGCCGGGCGGGAAACTTCAATCTCCAGCGCTCCACTGCCGTTGACCGTCCCGGCGAAGACCAGATCGCCGGGTTGCTTGCAGGCAGGCATACTTTCTCCAGTGATGGGTGCCTGGTTGACGTCAGAAGCGCCGGATTGCACCACGCCATCGGCAGGGATGCGTTCTCCCGGTCGTACCCGCACGCGGTCGCCCGGAGTCAGTGTCTGCACCGGCACCCAGCGTTCTCCGTCGGCTTCCAGACGCAGGGCATGGGTGGGAGTGAGGTTTTGCAATCCGCTTAACGTACGGCGGGCGCGGTCGGTGGTGTAGCCTTCCAGCGCTTCTGCCAGCGCAAATAAAAAGATGAGCGTTGCCGCTTCTCCGCTCTCGCCAATAATGACGGCACCGATGGCAGCAAGGGTCATCAACAGGTTAATGCTGATACTGCGATTGATGAACAGGTTTGCCAGAGCACTGCGGGCAATGGGATAACCTGCCAGCCCCAGAGCAAGCAACTGAATGGGGTAAACAAGCGGAGACGATCCCGCAAGTAATTGAAGCAAGGCTGCAAGAAGGAGCAACCCACCCCCGATCAGGGCAAGGCGGGTTTCCGCCTGGTCAATCAGATAACGTCCTAACCCCAGCCAGAAGGGTTCTGGTTTTGTGGTTGGGGGTTGATGCTCATCTTTCAGGCGGTAGCCCAGCGCCTGTACCCGCTGATGTACCGCGGATTCATCCCAGTCTCCCTCCAGAGTCAGGGTGGCTGTGGCAAAGTCAACCCGGGCGAACTGCACCCCGGGAAGTTTTTGGACGCCTTCTTCAACATGTCGTGCGCAATCGGCACAATCCATGCCTTCGATGAGGTAGGTTTTCTTCATACCTGGAAAGACTCCTATGGGTGTTGAACGGGATGTTGGTGGCGGACGTGTTCCAGCCCGCGTTGAAACAGTTCCCGAATGTGATCATCATCCAGAGCATAATAGACAATACGCCCTTCTTTGCGAGTGCGCACCAATCCCCATGCGCGCAGGACCCGCAGTTGATGCGAAGTAGCGCTCTGGCTCATCCCCAGCACGGCTGCCAGGTCATGGACGCATAATTCTTGCTTCAGCAGTGCCGAGATAAGACGTACCCGGCTGGGGTCTGCCAGCGCCTGGAACGCCGCCGCCAGGCGGGTTGCCGTCAAGCCATCAATCAGGTCTGCCTGTGCCTGCTGGATGGCGTCTTCGTGCAAACGGTTATCTTCACAACGCAAATTTGGGGATTCTTTTTTGAAAACATATGAATTATTGTTCATATGTTCAAGTATAGGAGCGAGAACCTTTTCTGTCAAGAGGAAGCAATGCCCGGAAATTCATCTATATGGCTTTGCAAACCTGTAAGGTCAAGCCCGTATCCAATTTCGTGAAACCGGGTTATACTACATGAAACCTGAGGTCATAGGCTTACTCCCACTGTTGTTTCGAACCTCATATGACCGGTTTCAAAAAGGATGTATCCCGGAGCAGTTCCACTGGCGTGTCAGGTCTGTTATGCTGGGGTCATCGGTAACGAAATTTTGTCACGCCTCTGGAAAGATGATTTGAAAATGGTATCTGAAAAACTGCTCTACTGGGCTTCCAAGCCGGTCGTTAAGACCTATTCCAATGTGATGCTGGATCTGGATGTGGAGCGGCGTGCCGCCCCTCCAGGCGGAGCCAAAATTTTTGCTCCGAATCACCCGACTACAACCGATCCCTTCTTTGTAGCCGCCATGGTGGGAGAGCAATCCTTCATTCTCATCAACAATCTGTTGTTTCAGGTGCCCATTCTGGGGACATATCTGCGCCGTTCCGGGCACATCCCGGTGAAAGCAGGCGAGGGCCAACAAGCCATCGACCGCGCTTTGGAGTATCTGGATAAAGGTTACAACATCATCATCTTCCCCGAAGGCGCTTTGAGTCCGGAAGAGGGTGGCTTTTGCAAACCACGTACAGGGGTGGCTCGTCTTGCGCTGGCGAGCGGCGCGCCGGTGATCCCGGTGGGCATTCATCTGGACAAAAGCCGGGTGCATACCGTGCGCTCAACCGTCAAAGGACAGGTGGAATACGGACGCTGGTATTTGCGCGGCCCGTATGCCATGACCGCAGGCGAACCCCTGTTCTTCCATGGGGATGCCGAAGACCGTGAACAGGTGCGTTCGGTTTCCAGCACAATCATGCATCATATCATTGAACTGGCGCGGGAAAGCGAAATCCGCCTGACGCGCACCCCCAATGCGCTGGGTACGCTGGCTTCGGCGTAAATTTTTACCAGACGAAATCCAACCCCTCAAGAAACCAGGTCTTGAGGGGCTTTTTTTTAATGAAAACTTCCGGGGAACTTTTTCTTCATGGATTCGTCATAAAGATTGATCCACAATCACACGGATATTCTGGAGAGTATTCCACAGGAGGATGTATGTTTGCACAATCGAAAAAATTCTTATCGTTTCTGGTGAGCGCGCTCTTGTTGAGTATGGTCATGCTCACCGCATTTGCCCCCACTGTTCGGGCAGATGGCGTTCCCACTATCACCATTCTGGAAGTGAAAGTAGATGAGTGGGTGAAAATTCGCGCCAGCAATCTGCCCAAGAACACCGAATTCACTGCTCGCATGGATAAGATGGGCAACTACGCCATCGGCGGCACGGTTGTCGGCACGGCGAAGTCCGGGGCAGATGGAATCTTTGAAGCCACCTTCAATATTCCTCAAAGCCTCAAAGGCTTGAGCCGGATTGCTCTGCGCATTGACAGCGCTTCTGGTTATTACAGTTACAACTGGTTTGATAACAAGACTGCTACGCCGACCGCTCAGCCAACCCAGAGCACGACAGGCAAACCCTCCATCGAGATTATCGCCGTAGAGAAAGACAAAGCCGTAACCGTTCAAGCCTATCGCTTCCCTGCCAACCAGACCTTTACCGTACGGGTTGGGCCATTCAAGACTTTCTTCAAGGATTATGTGGTCGTGGACAAAATCAATTCCGGCAGTGGCGGTTCCTTCAAGTTTACGGTTACTTTGCCCGAGTCGGTCAAGGGCGTGGACTGGATTACCATCCGGCTGGACAGCCCACAGAAGCAGTATGCTTACAATGCTTTCCGGAATGTCTCCAGCGGTACGGTGATCTCACCGACCCCGCCCCCATCCAGCGGCGCGGTATGCCAGATCATCAGTACCAGCCCGAGCAAGGCGCTCAAACCCCGTGAGGACTTTGACGCCATCTGGCAGGTGAAGAACACCAGCGGCAAGGACTGGGATCAACATTCGGTGGATTACAAGTTTGTCAGCGGCACATCCATGCACAAGAAGTCAATATATGACTTCAAAACCACCGTCCGCAACGGCGAAACTGTCAACATCATCGTGGATATGCTGGCGCCGGACAAAGCGGGAACGTACAGTGCCACGTGGTCAATTGTTTCCGGGAACAAAACCCTCTGCACCCTGCCCATCACCATCACGGTGAAATAGATCTTGCTGAAAATCAACGGACCAGCCCCCGATCAAGGGGGCTGGTCTCTTAACGAATGAGATTATTTTTCCACAGTGGGTTCCATTTCCAGATAGATCATCCCCTCATTGTCGTCGTAAGCCAGCACCTCAGCATAACGTCCCCAGTCTACAATCGTGTCCAATTGACGTTCTGCTTCGTCCGGCGGGAATTCCAGTTCCAGCGCGGCTTGCACAACATCCCATTCCAGACGCTGTTCATCCGCCTTGCGAAGCATACTGAGCAACCAGCGGAAGATAGGCAGGCGCCGGATGCGGGTGGCGAAAATCTCTTTTCGGGCAAGGATGCGCGCTTCGGCAAAGGTCTCACCCAGATCGGTCAGAATCACATCACCCTGTTGCACTCGAACAAACCCGAGCAGTTCTTCGGCTTCGATCAGATCCAGCAGGTGATCCGAATCGGCTCCAAGCGGCTCAGCAAGGCGGTAAATATCCTCGCGCTTTCCGGGAATTTCGACAAGGTGTTCCAGCAAACCGGTCAACTCGTTAATGCGCACCTGCGGCAGTCGGCGGGTGGTGCCGGGTTCACCGGGGGCACTCCCCAGTTCAACGGCTTCTGGTTGGGTCTGTCCGGCCAGTGCAGCGTAAACCTGATCCACCACTGCCTGAAACGCCGGGGATTTGCGCTGGCGCGGATGGGGTAGATTAATCTCCAGGGTTCCCACCACCCGTCCGGGTTCTTTGTCCATCAAGATCACCCGGTCAGCCATAAACACTGCTTCCTCAATATTGTGCGTTACCATTAAGATCGCCCGGGTCGGAATACTGCCGCTCAGCCACAATTCCATCAACTCGCCGCGCAGCGACTCAGCGCTGAGCAAATCCAGGGCAGAGAACGGCTCATCCAGGCATAGCAGTTCCGGTTCAACGGCAATGGCGCGGGCAAAGCCTACTTTCTGACGCATGCCTCCGGAAAGTTCGCGGGGATATGCTGTTTCAAAACCATCCAACCCAACCTTATCGAGCAGTTCAAGGGTACGGTTATGGCGCGCTTCAGCAGGAATGCCGCGCACCTTGAGGGCAAGATCCACGTTCTCATAAACGGTAAGCCATGGGAACAACGCAAAGGTCTGGAAGACAATGGTGGCGTGAGGATTAACGTCCTTTAAGGGCTGTCCTCGATACAACACCGCTCCCTCGGTGGGTGACTGGAGCCCGGTGATGATGCGCAGTAGGGTACTTTTGCCACATCCTGAGGGACCTAACAGGGCGACAAACTCACCTTCTCGAATGGTCAGGTTGATATCTTGAATAGCGGTAAAGCGGCGTGCGCCACTGCCATACACCTGTTGGACATGTTTCAATTCCACCAGAGAAGTTTGCGAATTCAGGTTCATTGTCTCACTCCATGCGATAACGTTCTTCAGCCAGCAGATACATCCGCCGCCAGAACAGGCGGTTAATCAGTACTACAGTGACCACCATTGCCAGGGTGGATGCCAGCAACATGCTGTAATCTCCCTGGGCGGTTGAATGGGTAATCAATGCGCCAATCCCCAGTGTTTTCACCACTCTGCCGCCAAAGGTGATGTACTCGGAGACGATGCTGGCGTTCCATGCACCCCCGGAAGCCGTAATCATCCCGGTGACAAGATAGGGGAATAAAGCCGGTAAGATGAGGGTGCGCCACTGTTCCCATTTGTTCAGGTGGATGAGTCGGGCAGTATAGCGTAAATCCTGGGGAATGGCGCTGGCACCGGCAATCACATTAAACAGCAGGTACCACTGGGTGCCCATCAACATCAGCAGCACAGCCGAGAGATTGAGCCCACCGGGTAGTTGAATCAGTAAAAGCACAAAGATGGGGAAAATGGCTGTTGCCGGAACAGATGCAATGACCTGCACCAGTGGCTGGAAGAAACTCGCCAGGCGGGGGTTCGTGCCAATGGCAACCCCCACAGGGATTGTCCATGCCAGCGCAATGATTAAAGAAATCATCACCCTCAGGAAGGTTGCTCCCACACCCAGAGCGATCACCCCCCACGAGGACCATGAAATGCTGAACAGCAAATGGAATGCCTGTGTTGCCCCGTACAGGATGATCCCCAGCAGCCCCAAACCCAGGAGGATTTCTACGGGAGTAAGTTTTCCCCCGTTGACGGGTTTAATGGGTTTGGGAGGAAACCAGCGTGCCATGCGCGCGTCCAGGGCTTCATCCAGCGGTGTAAAAATCCGCTGGTTGAGCCAGTTCAAAATGTGCGAGCGCCCGAGCAGGTCGTAAAACCAGGACGTAGGGGGATTGTCGCTTTCCACCATCTCCAGTTTGAAGCGCTCTGTCCATGCCATGAGCGGACGCCAGACCAGTTGATCCAGAACCAGGATGGTCAGTATCAGTGCCAATACTCCCCAGAGAATCGCGGTAATGTTGCCCTGATTGGCGGCTTCGTGCAGGTACGCCCCCAGCCCGGGTAGACGGTAATCCTGTTCACCCACGGTAAAGATTTCCGCCGCCATCAGGAAAAACCACCCACCAGCCCAGCTCATCATGCTGTTCCATACCAGTGCAATGGCGGCAAAGGGAAGTTCCAGCGTTTTGAACTGGAACCAGGTATTGAGCCGGAAAATCGCGCTGGCTTCCCGCAGTTCTTTGGGGATGGTGCGAAGGGACTGGTACCAGGCAAAGGTCAGGTTCCAGACCTGGCTGGTGAAAATCAACACAATCGAAGACAATTCTGCTGCCAAACGCTCCGGGAAGATTGCCCTCAACCCCAGCAGGACCACCGGCAGGAATGACAGGATCGGTACCGATTGTAAAACATCGAGCAGAGGAATCAGTACCTGTTCGGCGCGGCGGTTATAAGCCGCAGCGCGCCCGTACACCAGCGTAAATACCATCGAAAGCAGGTAAGCCGCCAGCATGCGGCTCACGGAGCGAAGAGCGTACCATGGCAGCACATGCGGTTGCAGGGAAATCACGGGTTCTTGAACGCTGGGAGGGGCATTGATTGCCAGACGGACACCCGCATAGAGGAGGGCTGCCAGTCCAAACAACACCAGCACATCGGCAATTCCAAAGCGGCGTTCCGAACCCGCCCCCATGGAAAACGAACGCGTGGATAGGGTCATTGTGTTTCACCTCCGCTCTTAAAAAGATTGGAGCGCCCCGCCAGAGGCGATGCGCTCCAAATCATCGGCTGATCTTGAGCAGGGAGCCCTATCCCGCGAAAGCCTTTAAACTCCCTGTTTGCAATCCTTGCCCGATTGCAGCGCAACCTCTGTTCGAGGCAGTTCCTCAGGTAAGCGACTACTTCCCGAACTGTCCATAACTTGGGCAATTGTACTCTTCGGGAAAGATTTTGACAACCCCTTTTCCCGAATCTGTTTCGTATGTTATCATCACCAGAAAATCTCTCTCTGGAGGGTTTGATGTCCACTTCACTTCGCGATTATCTGGATTTCGCTGTTGAGACGGCTTATCTGGCGGGACGGTCCACTCTGGCTTATTTTCAGACAGGCGTTCAGGCAGAGTTCAAAGCCGATTCTTCCCCCGTGACCCTGGCTGATCGCGCATCCGAACAGTTGATTCGCCAGCGCATTGAAAAACGATTCCCGAGTCATGCCATTGTGGGTGAGGAGTTTGGCGTTCAGGAGAGCGAGGGTGCCACCCATCGCTGGTTCATTGATCCGATTGATGGCACAAAATCGTTCCTGCGAGGTATCCCGCTGTACGCCGTCCTGTTGGGCTTGGAAATTGAAGGCAGGGTGCGGGTGGGGGTTGCCTATTACCCTGCCATGGATGAAATGCTTGCCGCCGCGGACGGCGAAGGCTGCTGGTGGAACGGTCGGCGGGCACGGGTCTCCACCGTAACCCGTCTTTCAGAAGCCTGGGTCACCAGCACCGACCCGTACAATTTCCAGAAAACCGGCAAGGATGCCGCCTGGCAGCGCATTCAGGCAGCGTCTTATCATCGAGGGGGGTGGGGAGATGCCTATGGCTACCTGCTGGTGGCAACCGGCAGAGCCGAGGTCATGCTGGACCCCATCATGAACGAGTGGGATTGTGCGCCTTTTCCGCCCATCTTCCGCGAAGCCGGCGGTTTTTTTGGCGACTGGCAGGGCAATGAGACCATCTACGGCGGCGAGGCGCTGGCAACCACCCACCTTCTGCTCCCTGATGTTCTGGCTTGCTTACAATCTTCCAGTTAGACAGGCTGAAACTTTCCATAGCGATAAAGCAAGATGTTAAAACCCCTTCTGGAGGTCCATGTTCTCTTCAGAAGGGGCTTTGTTCCGTTTGCAAAGGTTTTATAGAACTACTCGTACCGCAGTGCTTCGACGGGTTCCAGATTGGCGGCGCGGCTGGCGGGGTAGATCCCAAAGAACAGCCCTACCGCTGTAGAGAAGAGGGTAGCCAGCAGGATAGCATCCATGCCCACCACGGGGTTTAACTCGGTGTTGTTAGCGGCGGCAATCTGCCCAACCACAAAGGCGATCAGCCAGCCCAGGGCAATGCCAATCAGCCCACCGATGAGCGAGAGCAGAGATGACTCAGTGAGGAATTGAATAAGGATATCGCGCTTACGCGCTCCCAGTGCTTTTCGTAAGCCAATTTCCCGTGTGCGCTCGGTGACCGAGACCAGCATGATATTCATGATGCCGATGCCTCCCACCAGTAATGAGATGGCGGCGATGCCCCCCAGGAAGATGGTCAGCACCGAGGTGATTTGCCTCGCAGTGGAGATGAAATCCTGCTGGGTAAAAATGGTGAAGTCATCGGCACCCACTTCGGTGCGGTGGCGCTGGCGCAAAATTTGCGCCACTTCCTCTGCCGCCAGAGAGACGGAATTGGCATCCACTGCCTGCACAAAGATGATATCCACCCGTTCGCGCGTTCGGCGGATAAGCCGTTCCTGCGCGGTGGAGAAAGGCACCATGACCACGTTGTCCTGACTGCCAAAGGCACCACCCCCTTTGGATTCGAGCACGCCCAGAATGCGGAAGGGCTGTCCCTCAATGCGGATGATCTGCCCGGTAATGCCTTCGCGTGTGCCAAACAGTTTATCGGCAACTTCTGTGCCAATCAGCGCTACCGAGGCGCGCTCCAGAATGTGGGATTCGTTAATGGGTTCGCCCTCGCTCAATTTAAAATTGCGCACCTCCAGATACTCCGGCGTAATCCCGATTAACGTGGGACGGGTGCGTTCTCCGCCAAAAGACACCTCGCGGTCAGCCTGAATGGCAGGTGCGGCGTTGGCGACGTGCGGCGCCTGGAAGGCATCGCGAATGGCTTCTACATCACCCAGGGTGAGCGGTTTGGCATTGCGGATGTTCCCCTCAAGATTCCCGGTAAAAACAAACAGCAGGTTGGTGCCGATGCCGGAAATCGAGCCGGTAATGGCAGATTGTGCGCCATTTCCCACTGCCAGCATGGCAATTACCGCCGCTACCCCAATGACGATGCCCAGGATGGTCAGCGCCGAACGCAGTTTATTGGCGGTTAAACTCTGCAGGGCTTCGATGATGGACTGAAGCACAATCATACTGCACCATCCTCTACAATCAACCCATCCATCAGGCGGATGATTCGCTGAGTCTGCGCGGCAACGTTGGGATCGTGGGTGACGATGATCACCGTTGCCCCGCGTTCGCGGTTGAGATTGATCAGCAGTTCCATGATTTCTTTCCCCGATTTTGAGTCCAGATTACCGGTGGGCTCATCTGCCATCAGGATGGCAGGATTGTTCACCAGCGCGCGGGCAATGGCAACCCGTTGTTGCTGTCCACCAGAAAGTTCGCTGGGACGATGGTACAGGCGCTCTGCCAGCCCCACAGCAATCAGGGCTTCTTTTGCGCGCTCGCTTCTCCCTGTGGTCATCCCTGCGTAGCGGAGAGGCAATTCTACATTGCCCAGAGCGGTGACCCGCGGCAGCAGGTTGAAGGACTGGAAAACAAACCCTACCTTGCGGTTGCGGATGGAGGCTAACTGGTCGTCGTTGAGTTTCGAAGTTTCTTCACCATCCAGCATGTACCGTCCGCTGGTTGGGCGATCCAGGCAACCCAGTACGTTCATCAGGGTAGACTTTCCTGAACCCGAAGGTCCCATGATGGCAACCATC
Source organism: Anaerolinea thermophila (assembly GCF_020723905.1). Classification (GTDB taxonomy): domain Bacteria; phylum Chloroflexota; class Anaerolineae; order Anaerolineales; family Anaerolineaceae; genus Anaerolinea; species Anaerolinea thermophila_A. The sequence goes on along the minus strand of NZ_DYHZ01000001.1, from coordinate 264,869 downwards.
TCGCCGCGGCGAATCTTCAGGCTGACCCCTGCCAGCGCGCGTACCTCCACCGAGCCCATTCGGTAAATTTTGGTCAAATCGTAGGCTTCAATGACATATTCACTGCTCATATTAATTCCCTATCCGACCACTTGGAGGACCTGCCTGGAATTGCACCGGAGGGTTCAACACCAGTACATCTCCTTCGCTCACCCCGCTCAGCACCTGACTGTAGGCGTCGGAGGTCAATCCCAGCGTCACCTCAAAGGGGGTGGGGGTTCCGTTGATCAGTTTGTACACCACCCGTTTGGACTCGCGCAGACGCACGGCTCGATTGGGAACCAGCAGGACATTCTCCACCCGGTCGGTTTCGATGTTCACGGCTGCCGTCATGCCGGGGCGCACAGCCTCGTCAGGGTCGGTCAATTCCAGGGTGACGGAGAAGTTCACCACACCCTGTACATTGGTGCCAACTCTGCCTACCTCTGTGACTCTGCCATGATATTCTTTTCCCGGGATGGCGTCAAAGGTCAGCGTGGCATTTTGCCCTACCTGAATGCGGTTGATGTCCACCTCGGTAATCTGCACATCTACCAGCAGGCGGGAAAGGTCGTCAATCCGGAAGGAAATTGTCCCGGGGTTGACCGAGTCGCCCACCATACTGCGAACTTCAGTAACCGTACCGTCAAACGGGGCTTTGAGCGAAATCAGTTCCAGCGTGGCTTCAATGGCGGCAACCCGTGCCTCAGCCGCCATGATATCATCCGGGTCCGGACCGTTCTTGACCCGTTCCCATTCCCGTTCAGCGTCAGCCAGTCTGGCTTCGGCAAGGCGCAGGCGGGCATCGGCCTGTTCAATTTCCAGCGCATCCGGTCCACCGGTCAGGTATTCCAGGTTGGCTTTGGCGCGATCCCGCCTCTTGCGGGCTTCGTTGAGCGCTGTCAGGGCTTGTGCTCGCAACAGGTCGCTTTCCGGGCGGTCTTTGAAGATATCATAGGTGTCCTGGGCTTTCTTTAATTCTTCTTCCGCCAGTGCCAGATTTGCCCGAGCCACTTCAATGGTATCAGATTGAGCACGGGCATATTGCTTGCTGGCGCGGTTCTGTTGCGCATCTTCCAGTTCCTTGCGTGCCGCTACCAGAGCTTGATACGCCTGGGCTTGCGCCAGTTGAGAATTTTTCAGGTTTTCCAGGTTGCGTTTGGCAGTTACCAGATCTGCCTTGGCAAGGATGATGGACTGCGAGAGGGATTTCTCATCCAGCACTGCCAGCACCTCATCCTTTTGTACTGCATCCCCTACCGCAGCGTGAATTTCGGCAATCCGTCCACTGGTTTGCCATGCCAGCACGGCAGTTTGATTGGCACGAACGGTTCCAGTTGCACCCACCACAGCAACCAGAGGTCCCCGGGTTACAGTGACCGTTTGCCAGGTATTGGCAGTGCCGGCTCGGTTGCTTTGCCAGGTGGTGTAGGCAAAGTAACCTCCAATGCCCAGTGCGACAATGATGAGAAGGGTGAGCAGAGTTCGTTTCATATCTTGTTCCTGTCTTCTGTAAAAGATGAGATTTCCGTTAAGTGCCCGGAAATATAAACATATCGAATATTACGATATCGAATAATAATTTTATCTCGAGAGGGTGTCAAGGGGGAAAGAGTCTCTGTATAGAGTCAATTATCGGAGAGGCTTTTTTCGTAATACCCGCAGAATGGCAATTTTGGTGGGGTGATTGAAGGGTGAGGGGTCAACCGGTGGGGGATTGATGCGGGTGCTGGTGTAGCCGGTAATATCTTCGGGCACATCCAGCAGTTCTTCAATTGCCAGATAACCGTCCGCACATAACGATTTTAACGAGGTGTAATAATCCTTTCCGCTCAGGAAGAGGGCGTTGTTGACGGCAATCAGCCAGCCCCCTTGTCGCACCAGCGGACGGGCTTTGTTAATCACCCGCAGGCATTCCTCAACCAGATTCACTTCCCCGCCAGCGGTGCGGGAGAAGAAGGGCGGATCGATAATGACAATATCGTACTCCGAACCGTTGCGGCGCATCCGCGCGGCAACATGGAAGAAATCTTCCTGCAGAAAGTCGCCTTTGATGATGGGTAAGCCATTCAGACTGTACGAGTCTTTTGCCAGATTGAGGAATTGACGGTTGATGTCCACCTGCACCACTCGCGCCGCACCGCCTGCCAGGCAGGCAACTCCCAGGCTTCCCGTGTAAGCAAAGGTGTTGAGCACTTCCGTTTCGGTGGTGACATGCTCTTTGAGCCACAGGCGCAGGTTGCGGGTATCCAGATAGAAACTGGCATCCTGATGCATGCCCAAATCAATGGCATACCAGACACCGTGTTCCTGAATACGGCGGTCGGGGCGTTCTCCCCAGATCAACGTGCCGATGCGTCCCTGGTGCTCGGGCGCCTGGCGGGTCTTGAGCCAAACTGCCCTCAGGAAAGGCAAATGCTGGCGATAAAAATCGATCAGAGACTGTTGAATTTCAGGGGAGAGCCACTCAGGATGGTCGGCATAGTTCCACAGCAAGAGCGTGGCGCCGTACAAATCCACCACCAGGTCTTCCCAGCCCTCGTAAAAACCGGCGAACAGGCGAATGGCAGAGCGGTAGGGAGGTTGAATCAGCCCTGAGCGGGCGTCCAGAGCGCTTTTCAGGGCAGGCAGGTGTAAGGAAAGTGGGTCTGACTCCATACAGATAGAGTACTGTTATTGTACTGAATTCTTCCGTTTTGCACAAACAAAATCCCTCCCATATTTGGGAGGGATAGCAGGTTTACTCCAGCAAACGAACCAAGGTGTAGTTTTTACGCCCTTTTCGCAAAACCACAAACTGTCCCTGCAGGGCGTCCTGAAGGTTGACGGCACGGTTCACATCTTCCACCCGCCGGTTGTTGACATAGATGCCCCCTTCCTGAATATTGCGCCGTGCTTCGCCTTTGGAGCGGGCAACCCCGGAGGTGACCAGCAGGTCGACCAGCGGGTATCCCTCTCCTTCAAGTTGATGGCGTGGAACTTCGCAGGCAGGCACTTCGGAGAAAATATCGGCGATTTCCGCGGCATTCAGGTTTTCCAGTTCGCCACCAAACAGCGCCTGACTGGCTTGTTCTGCGCGAGCCAGAGCGGTTTCGCCATGAATCATCTGCGTCATGGCGCGGGCGAGCGCGCGGTGCGGTTCACGCTGTTCCGGACGTTCGGCAAGGCTGACCTCCATCCCTTCAATTTCCTCGCGGGTGAAGAAGGTGAAGTACTTGAGGTACTTGATCACGTCCCGATCGTCAGTATTCAACCAGAACTGGTAGAAGCGGTATGGTGAGGTCTTGTTCGGATCCAGCCAGACGGAGCCCGATTCGGTCTTGCCAAATTTGGTCCCATCGGCTTTGGTGATGAGGTGATACACCATACCGTAAGCCTGTCCGCCGCGTACCCGACGAATCAGTTCGGCACCTGCGGTGATGTTGCCCCATTGATCGCTGCCGCCGGTTTGCAGTTTGCATCCGAAGGTATCGTACAGGTGAAGGAAATCGTAAGACTGCAGAAGCATGTAAGAAAATTCTGTAAACGAAATGCCTTCCTCGCGTTCCAGACGGCTTTTGACCGAATCCTTTGCCAGCATGTAATTGACGGTAAAGTGCTTGCCGATTTCGCGCAGAAAGTCCACCAGATTCAGTTTCAACAACCAGTCGGCGTTGTTAACCAGTGTGGCGGGGTTGCTCTTGACCTCGAAATCCAGGAAGTGCGCCAGTTGCTTCTGGATACACGAGACGTTGTACTCGATTTGCTCACGGGAAAGCAATTGCCGCTCGCTGGATTTTCCGCTCGGGTCGCCAATCATGCCCGTGCCGCCGCCGGCAACGGCAATTGGGGTATGCCCGAAACGCTGCAGGCGCGCCAGAGCAATCAATGGAAGGGTATGTCCAACATGTAAACTGTCGGCAGTGGGATCAAAGCCGTTGTACACGGTCACCTTTTCCTTCGCCAGCAGTTCAGGGACACCCTCCATGTAATCAAAAATCAATCCGCGCCATTGCAGTTCTTCAAAGGCATTGTTACTCATGATGCTTCTGTCCTCCTTACGTTCGAGAGTATACCACAGGGTATCCTCTCCGCAGAAGTTTAGGGTTTGGAATGACTTGAAGATATTGAATTTTAATAATTATGGATATATTATGTTAAAAAGTATATTTTTTGGGGAGGGAAAAATGAACAGGCGAATGTTTGGCTTAATGGGCGCGGCGTTGATCGTTGCGCTCGTGCTGGTTTTTCTTGTCTTTCAGACCAGAGGACAGGCTGCTCTGGGAAATGTAGGTTACCCGATTTACTGCTTGGTGCCGAATGTTAATGCTGGAAGTACTGAAAACCTTACCTGTTTCCATGATGCTTCAGGGACGACATTTACGCAGGTTCCCACAGGATACTATCTGCTAGTGACCGATGTGTTCATTACGCCAGCCTCCACCTGCGGATTGGATAAAGGGCTCCTGCATGTCTACATTCACGATTCTTACATTTCCGGAGGCACTACCTACAATGAAGACGGCATTCACATGAGAGAATTGGATAGAGAAACCTTTTCCGATCATTTCCAGTCACCTGCCTTGATTGTGCAGGCAACCCATTTTTTGAGAGCCGAAGCCAATGGCGGCAACGTTTGCTCAGTACGTGTGCGCGTACACGGCTGGCTGGTGACCAATCTGTCCTTCCTGCCGGTGGTGACGAAATAAATTTTCCAGTGGGACCGATTCCATTGACCTTTTGGTAATCAGGGAAACTCTCTAAATCTCCCCCTGAACTGGAGGGGGAGATTTTTTTAGTAAATCTTGACCTGAAATCCATTGACATGGGAACCTTTTCATAGTTACACTCGTTTTACATATATTGAGAATTCCACCATTCGTATTCCTGTTTCCAGAGAGGAAAATGATATGTCCAATATCGAAGAAATCGAGGTAGTGGAGACCTCCCAGAAACGCTGGCACTGGGACTGGCTCTGGCGCATCCTCCTGCGTCCCCGTCAGGTATTTGATCAGATTGCCCAAACAGAAGTATCAACCTGGATTCTGCCTGTGTTGTTCCTGACGGTGATTTCTCTGGGAGTGGTGCTGGCAACAGGTCCGGTGCGCACGCAGGAACTGCTTGCCAGACCCGTTGAGCCGCCGCCAGATTTTCAGTACTGGTCTCCAGAGATGCAGCAGGAGTACATGCAAAATGCCCAGCCTGACCCTTCTCCTGCGTTGATTTATGTGTTGCCAGCCGTGGTGGCAGTGGTAAAGGTGTGGCTTTCGTGGGTGATTCTGGCGGCGCTGGTGCACCTGGTGCTGACGCTGGCAGGCGGACGGGGTTCGCGCGTTGCTGAGTTTAGCGTGGCAGGTTGGAGCCTGATGCCCCTGGCAGTCAGGGAACTGGTGCATCTCGTGGCGGTGCTTTCCACCCAACACAGCATTCAGAAACCGGGGCTTTCTGGTTTCATTCAGGCAGAAACCGGCGGCGGTGCTGTATTCCTTGCTTCTCTGCTTTCCTTTGTAGATCTGTATCTGGTCTGGCAGGTGGTATTGCTTGTTTTGGGTGCAAAACGCACTTCCGGACTTTCCACAGGCAAGACAGTGATTTCAGTGCTGGTGGCGGTTGTCCTTTTGCTGGTGTTACAGGCGTTGCCCGGCTTTATTGGCGCGCAGTTAAGCGGACTGCAAACCGGCGGATTTTTCCCGTTTTAGCCTATGAATGGCGACGTGTTCATTTCAATTCGTCAATTACGCAAAACCTACATTATGGGACGGGTGCGCGTTCATGCCCTTGCCGGGGTGGATATGGATATCCCTGCCGGGTCGTTTACGGTGGTGATGGGACCTTCCGGTTCGGGAAAAAGCACCCTGTTGTATCTGTTGGGAGGTCTGGAACGTCCCACCAGTGGACAGATTCTGGTGGATGGCAGGGATTTGAGCGTTATGGATGAAAATGCCCTGGCATTGTATCGGCGAAGTACGGTGGGGTTTGTGTTTCAGCAGTTCAATCTGGTGTCCAGTATGACCGCACTGGAAAATGTGGCTTTTCCAATGCGCTTCAGCGGTATTCGCACTGGCGAGCGTCTCACGCGCGCCCGAGCATTGCTCACCCAGGTAGGGCTTGCCACCCACCTGAAACACCGCCCTACGGAGATGTCCGGTGGACAGCAGCAACGGGTTGCCATTGCCCGTGCGCTGGTGCATAACCCCCGTCTGATTCTCGCTGATGAGCCGACCGGAAACCTGGACACGGTGACGGGGTACAGCATTATGCAGTTGCTCAGCGAATTGCACCAGCAGGGGCGCACGGTGATGGTGGTCACCCACGATCCGCGCATGCTACGGTTTGCCACCCACACCGTCTATTTGCTGGATGGCAGGGTGGTCTCTCGCGAAGAATTTGAGAAAGCCAGCGCGCTTCCGCAGGAAGAAAAGAGCGCGGGTTGAACGGATTCAGTCTTTCTTGGAACGGAGTGTTTACATGACCAGACGGTACCATCTCATTCTCTTAGTCGGTTTGCTGTTGATGCTGATCATGCCCGGGCAAGGTGTGTTTGCCCAGACGCCTGCGCCGGTGACGGATCGCCCCCTGGTGGTCATTAACGGCTACTATCTGGATAAAGATACCATTGCTGTTGGCGATTCCTTCAACCTGTTTGTGGAGTTGAAGAACATCAGCGCCACGCAGGATGCCAGCAACCTGATTCTCTCTTTCATCAATGACTCATTCCTTCCTCAGGAAACCGGTGGGGTTGTGGCTTTGGGAATGCTGGCGGCAGGCGGAGATCGTACAGTCACCCAGCGGTTCCTGGTCAGTTCCAGTCTTGCGGGGCAGCCGGTCGGTACCATCCCGCTCAATCTGTCCTACACAGGTCCGGATGGTACGCAGTACAGCGAGCGTTTTACCATTACCCTGCAATTGCGGATTTACTACCGCGCTGCGTTTACGCCTACGCCCAGCCCAACCCCCACACTGGCGCCGGTGGTTCGTCCTCAACTGGTGGTTTCAAGTTATCGTACCGATGTCAACCCGCTTCAGCCCGGTTCCCTCTTTAAGTTATCTCTGGATGTGCGAAATTTGGGGAATGCGGATGCCCGCTCGGTGACGATGGTGCTAGGCGGTGGCGTGGCGCCTGATCCAGGCGGCACGCCACAACCCGGCGGCGTGAGCGGCGCTGGGGGCGATTTGAGCGTCTTTGCGCCGGTAGGGTCTTCCAACCTGGTGTTTCTGGGAGATGTTCCGGCAGGAGCATCCCTGAGTACCACCTCGGATCTGGTCGTCAATGTATCTGCCAATCCTGGTGCGTACACGCTCAAAATCTCCTTTGTGTACACCGATCCAAAAGGGCTTCGGCTGGTAGATGACCAGATCATAACGCTGCTGATCTACCGCCTGCCCGTACTGGAGGTGAATTTTTATCGAGATCCCGGTCCGCTGTTCTCTGGACAGCCGAATATTCTGCCCATTCAGGTGGTGAACCTGGGAAAGACCACTGTGGTGCTGGGCAATATGACCGTCAGCGCAGAAGGAGCGGAATTGCAGAACAATACGGTGCTGGTAGGCGCGCTGGACCCGGGTGGATTCTATACGCTGGATACCACCTTTACTCCCATGCAGGCAGGGGAGATGACCATCAAGGTGGTGTTGAATTACACCGATGACTTCAATCAGCCCCGTCAGGTGGAGCAAATCATCCCGGTGGTGGTGCAGGAAGGCGCGCCCGTGATTGAGCCGGGGATGCCGTCCGGAGAGGGAGAGATTCCGGTGCAGCCTGTTCAGGAAACCTTCTGGCAGAAGGTGTGGCGTTTCATGCGTGGGCTGTTAGGGCTGGACAGTGCCCTGCCCCAGCCGGTTGTGCCGGAAGGGGAAGCGCCGGTGCAGGAATTTGAAAGCGTGCCGGTTCCGCCTCTCAAAGGTCCATGATGGGATTTAAGGAAAAGGGATAAACCATGCGATTCCTGGATTATCTGGGGTTGGTTTTCTATAACCTGGGTCGCCGTAAAGGACGGGTAGCACTCACCGCGATTGGCGTGGTGATTGGTACCGCGGCGGTAGTGGTGCTGGTGGCACTTGCCAGCGGCTTGCAGCGCAATGCCACCCGCCAGTTTTCACAGGTAGGCAATCTGACCCTGATTACCGTGTACCCTAAATATGGAGAGGTAATGAGTCAACCGGTTGGCGGTGGCGGCTCGGGAGGGTCAGGGCAGCCTCAGACGAAACTGCTCACCCCTCAGGCTATCGCAGAACTCTCTGCCATTGAAGGCGTGGCACAGGTCATTCCCCGCGATTCTTTGCGGGGTGGCGCCCGGCTGGTGGCGGGAAGGATGGAAACCTACCCTTTCATCATGGCGTATGATACGCCTGACTTGAGCGTGTTCAATTTCCAGATGAAAGAAGGGGTTGCCGAATTGAAACGCGGGGAAGCCCTGGTGGGAGAATACCTTGCCAAGGGATTTAACGATCCGCGCTGGCGCCCCGGACAGCCTCAACCGGAGCAACCAGAAATTTTAGGAAAACAATTGAAACTGGTGGTGCAGAAATTTGCTCAGGATGGCACCATGACCGAGCGAGTGTACTCGGTTCGTATTGCTGGCATCATTAAGCAACGCATGGATGAGACCGATTACGGTATGATCATGCGCATGGATGACCTGACCCAGATGAATGAGTGGTTGATGGGCAAGCGCATCAATCGCAATAAAGAGGGGTATGACATGCTCTATGTCAAGACCACCGACTCCAAAAAAACCACCGAGATTTCCAAACAAATTAACGACCTGGGGTATCAGGCATACTCTCCGATGGAGTTTATCCAGAGCGCGAATAATTTCTACACTATCATTCAGATTGTCTTTGGCGGGATTGGCGCCATTGCCCTGCTGGTTGCCGCCATTGGCATTGCCAATACCATGACCATGGCGATTCTTGAGCGCACCCGCGAAATTGGTTTGATGAAGGCAGTTGGTGCCACCAACCGCGATGTGATGAGCATTTTTCTTGGAGAAGCAGGCGGCATTGGTTTGATTGGAGGTGTGGGTGGAGTGGCGCTGGCATGGGGACTGGCGCAGGTGATTAATGTGCTGGCAGCAAGTTACCTTACCAATCCGGTGCAGTTTGGGGGGCAGCCGCCCGGTCCGGCTGCATATATTGAACCCTGGCTGCCACTGTTTGCGCTGGTTTTCTCCACGCTGGTTGGCATTCTCTCGGGGTTATACCCTGCGTTGCGCGCTGCCACCATGGTGCCGGTGGTGGCGTTGAAGTACGAGTAGTTACGGGTTCAGGCTTGCTGTACTGCGGTGTTCCTGCCACCGGTTTGCGGGAACGCCGCAGTTTTTTACACAGGAAAGTTGTCCAGAATTTGGTATGACGGACGTATGGCTGCGTGGTGTGGGTGGGGGATTGTGGTATGATTTTGTTATACCCGCACAGGTGAGGTTGGGTGAACGAATTCAGTCTACTGCTCATGATCGGCGGAGGAATAGGACTGTGGCGCGTCAGCCGTCAGCGCGAACTGCAGTGGCTGGATGGCGCCATCCTGGCAATTCTTGGGGCGCTGGCAGGTGCGCGTCTGGGGTATGTGCTGGTCAATCTCGCTTACTTTCGGCAGGTTCCTCAGGAAATCTTTCAATTCTGGCTGGGTGGTCTTTCTGCGCCGGGGGCAATTACCGGCGCATTACTGGGTGTTGGGGCGGCTTCTCTGCTCTTTCGTGTTCCGTATTTTCGCATGGCAGATCGGCTTTACCCGCTCTTACCGCCGCTGGCAGTCAGTTGCTGGCTGGGATGCTGGCTGGCAGGTTGTGCCTACGGGGCGGTTGCCCGGCCTGGCTGGCTGGGTGTTCCTGCACCTGATGAGGCGGGCTGGGTGACCTGGCGGGTGCCGGTTCAGCCCTTCGCGGCGTTCAGTTTGATCCTTTTTTACGGGTTAATGGAAGCCCTGATTCCCATCCCTCGCCCTTCGGGCTGGCTATCCAGTCTGGCATTGACCTGGCTCACCCTGGTGGGGCTGGTGGCTTCCCTCTTTCGGGCAGATCCCATGCCCCGGTGGAACAATCTTCGCGTGGATACGTGGGTCTATCTGGTTTTGGAGTTGCTCTTCTTATCCTGTTTTACCATTTTGCATTTTATGGCTCATCGCCGTTCAGGAGGAAAACCAACAAACCTATGAAATTATGCCTTGCTCTGGCTCAAATCAATACTGTGCTGGGTAACGTGCAGAAAAATCTGGAAAAACATCTTGCCATCATCGAGGAAGCCAATTCCCGGGGAGCAGACCTGGTGGTTTTTCCAGAATTATCCCTGACGGGGTACGTTCTGCAGGATCTGACCCCGATGGTCGCCTGCCGTCCGCGGGTGGATGACCCCGTTTTTGCGCCTTTACTGGCGGCAAGTCAGCGGCTGGATATTGTGGTGGGCTTTGTTGAAGAGGATGTGCGCAATCGCTTTTACATTGCGGCTGCGTATCTTTCCCGCGGCAAGGTGCTGCATGTGCATCGCAAGGTGTACCTGCCTACCTACGGATTGTTCGATGAAGGACGTTTCTTTGCCTGGGGGGACAGCGTGCAGGCATTTGATACTGCCTATGGCAGGGTGGGTATGTTGATTTGCGAGGATTTCTGGCACGCTTCGCCGCCTTACCTGCTCTGGCTGGACGGCGCCGATTTGTTCATTTTTATGTCGGCTTCGCCCGGAAGGGGGGTAACGGGAAAAGACGTGCTGGACTCATCGCGTTGGGTCAATCACATCCTGCGTGCCTATGCCAGCCTCTATACCAGTTTTGTGGCGCATACCAATCGGGTGGGTTTTGAGGATGGTTTGAACTTTTGGGGACAGGCGGCGCTTTATGATCCGAACGGTGAATTGCTTGCCGAAGGTCCTGCCTTTGAAGAAGCCCTTACACTGGTGGAAGTAGACCTGAATCAACTGCATCGCACCCGTGCCCGTCTGCCACTGTTACGCGATGAGCGCACAGCGCTGGTTCAGCGGGAACTCAACCGGATTGTCAGCGACCGCACCCATTTCAGCGGGAGGTAAGCCATGAAAGTACAGGTGAATCTGAGCATTAACACGGATCTGGTGCGGCGCATCCTTACCGGTTTCATTCGCAGTGAAATTACCCGCATGGGATTTGAGCGGGCGGTGATTAACCTCTCCGGTGGACTCGACTCGGCAGTATCCTGCTTCCTTGCCGCAGAAGCGCTGGGTCCGCAGAACGTGCTGGCGCTATGTCTGCCCTATCGCACCTCTTCGCTAGAATCGCTTGAGCATGCCCGAATGGTCATTGAAGCCACGGGGGTGCAGTCTCACACCTTTGAAATTACTGAAATGGTTGACCCGCTCATTGCCCATTTTCCGGAGATGGATTCCCTGCGTAAGGGCAACATCATGGCGCGCATGCGCATGATTGTCCTCTACGATCAGACGGCGGCGTTCAACGGGCTGGCGGTAGGCACAGGCAACAAGACGGAAATCCTTCTGGGTTACACCACTCTCTATGGAGATTCTGCCTGTGCATTGAACCCGATTGGCGATCTCTACAAAACGCAGGTGCGACAACTGGCACGCTCTTTGGGTGTTCCGGATGTGATCATCCAGAAACCCCCATCTGCAGATTTATGGACAGGACAAACCGATGAGGGCGAACTGGGCTTTACTTACGCCGAGGTGGATAAATTGCTTTACCTGCTGGTGGATGAACGCTATACCCCGCAGGAATGCATCGAAGCCGGGTTTGAGGCTCGCTTTGTTCATGCAGTGGTCGAGCGGGTTCGCAAAAACCAGTTTAAACGCATGCTCCCGCCTATTGCCAAAGTGAGCAACCGCACGGTGGGATACGACTTCCTCTACCTGCGCGATTGGGGTACCTGATCCATCCTTTTGAAGGCGAAGATGTCCATCCTGCGCCGACGAACTCCCTTGCAAGTGGATTTGCCTTTACCTGCCGGAGCAAAGCGGGTTCGGGTACTGGCGGAATCCGGGAATCTGGTGGTGGAAATTCGTTCCGAAGCCGATGAAGTGCTGGAACGGCATGAAGCCACCTTCTCAAAGGATGAAGGACGCTGGCGCACCATTCTCCCGGCAGTTGCCTTCTGGCTGGCGCTGGCAATCTACCTGGCAGTGCGGTTGACCGGTCTGGCGCAATTTCCGGTGTACTTCTTTTCTGATGAAGCCATCCAGACCATGCTGGCTTCGGATTTGATTCGCGATGGCTTTCATGGATACACCGGCGAATTTCTGCCCACTTACTTCCCCAATGGTGGGCAGTACAACCTGAGTGTGTCGGTTTACTTACAGGTTATTCCCACGTTGTTGTTTCCCCGTTCCATCGAGGTGACCCGCGCAACGGCGGCGGTAATGACGCTCCTCGCTGCGCTGGCAGTGGGACTGACCATGCATAAGGTGTTTGCCAGCCGTATCCCCTGGCTGGCGGTGCTGATTCTTTCCCTCACACCGGCCTGGTTTTTGCATTCCCGCACTGCCTTCGAGACCGCGCTGGGGACCACGTTCTTTGCGGCTTTTCTGGCTTGTTACCTGTGGTATTTACAGGATCATCCGGCTTCGCTCCCGTGGGCAGTCACCTTTGCAGCATTGACGTTTTACGCCTATGCTCCCATGCGTCTGACCATAGCGGTGCTGTCGCTCCTGCTGGTGGTTCTGGACTGGCGCTGGCACTGGCGTACTCCGCGGGTTACGTTCATCAGTGCGGCGGTGGCGGTGGTGTGGCTCATCCCTTTCATCCGTTTTTTGATGCTCCACCCTGCCGGCTTGAATCAACATCTGGAGATTCTGGGGTCTTACTGGCTGGCAGAATTACCCCTGCTGGATAAACTGCGCCGCGCCGGAGAGATTTACCTCAACCTGCTCAGCCCGGCTTACTGGTGGGGAGAGCCTCGTTTTGACATCATCCGCCATGTGATGAAAAACTACGGACATTTTCCGCGCCTGCTTGCGCCTTTCACGGTGATGGGTTTTGTCTGGGCGGTATTCCAGATGTTTCGTGGAGACACACGCGCGCGCACGGTGTTCCTGGCGTGGCTGGTGTCTCCCCTGGGGGCAGTGCTGGTTGGAGAAGGAATTACCCGGGTGCTATGCATGGTGATCCCTCTGACATTGTTCACTGCGCTGGGGATGGAAAAGATTCTTGACGCCATCAACCAGCGAATGGATCACATCCCGGCGCCGGTTCGGGGGAATGGTTTACTGGTGCTGATCTACCTGGCGCTGGCGGCAGGGAATGTCTCAATGCTCAACGATGCCCTCACTCATGGCGCTTTTTGGACCCGGGATTATGGTTTGAATGGAGTACAGTACGGCGCTCGACAGGTGTTTGCGGAAATCCAGACCCGATTAAAACACGAACCCGATTTGAAAGTTGTGCTGACTCCCACCTGGGCAAACGGCACGGATGTGCTGGCTCGCTTTTTCCTGCCCCAGGACCCGCCGCCGGTGGAAATCAATTCTTATCTGGCTTATACCGAAACCTACCGCCCATTTATCCCGGAAAAGACGGTCTTCGTCATGACGGCGCAGGAATATCTTGAACTGCCCCGCCGGTATTTTTCAGAAGTTCAGGTGGAACAGGAACTTCCCTGTCCGGACGGTTCGCCGGGGTTTTACTTTGTCCGTCTGCGCTATGCCCCGGATTTTCAGGAACTCCTGGCGCAGGAACAGGCGGAGCGAAGGAAACCAGTCGAGGAATCGCTGGAGGTTGATGGCATGCTCCTGCGGGTTTCGCATACCCGCCTGGATATGGGAGAACTCCGGCATATATTCGACCGCAACCCCTCGACACTGATTCGCACCGCAGGAATTAACCCATTGACTCTGAAAATTGCCTTCGCGGTTCCTCAACGCATTGAACAGGTCAGCCTTCGGATTGGCGGCACACCCAGCCGGGTGCGTTTGAGCCTGTGGCAGACGCCGGAAGAGTCTCCTCATGTGGTGGAGCAGGATTTTCCGGAAGATCCTCTCCCACGCATGGTGACCCTTCGGCTCGAAAATCCTCTGTCAGTTTCGATGTTGCAGGTGGAACTGTGGAATGCCAGCGACTCTGCTGATGGACATGTGCACCTGTGGGAACTGGAATGGGGGACTTTGCCCTGATGGGAGGTGAAAAGATGTCCTCGACGAGAGGTTGTGGAATACGCATCCACAGGTTCGCTTTAACCCTGATTCTGCTTGGGCTGGCATGGGCAAGCATTGGGCGCGCCATCTGGGCATGGACGGATCGAGACTTCCTGATTCGATACAGTGCTCAGCCCGGCTGGGAATATTTGCTACTCACTGGTGTGATATGGGCGCTGTTAGCCCTGAGTGCGGCAGGATTGACATTGTCGGGCAAACCCCGCTGGTTTCGTATAGCCTTTTTCGAAATTGTCCTCTGGGCAGGGCTTTACTGGGTAGATGTGTTGTTCTTCTCCCGCTCGGGGGAAGCCCTTTTAAATCTGGGTTTTCTTGTCGTGTTGACCCTGGTCGGGTTGCTTTACGCGGCTTTTGTGTTAGAGATGATCCCGGAAATTTTATCTCGTTTTCGTAGATAGATTTCTCATCTCTCCATTCCAGAAATAGATACAATCAAAGAAAGCCAGCCATTTAACAGGATGTAAAACAATTTTTTCCCGAGAAAAGGTTAAGCCGGTGGAACAAGAGGTCGAAGCCAAATTTCCGGTGCGTTCCCTCGAGACGGTACGTAAACGTCTGGAACAGGCGGGTGCCGTTCTGGAAGCGCCGCGCGTGCACGAGGTCAATCTGCGGTTTGACACCCCTGAAGGCACATTGACTCGCGAGCGGCGCGTACTCCGTTTGCGGCGGGATAGCCGTGCCGTCCTGACGTATAAAGGCGCGGCTCAGCCCGGGCAGGAAGTCAGTGTTCGCCAGGAAATCGAGGTAGAGGTGAGCGATTTTGAGGCGGCGCGTCGTCTTCTGGAAGCGCTGGGGTACCGGGTGAGCACAATGTATGAGAAGTACCGCACCACCTATCGCCTGATGGATGCGCATGTGGTGCTGGATGAGATGCCTTTTGGTAATTTTGTGGAAATTGAGGGTGAAAATGCAGAGAAAATTCACGCCATTGCCAGCGTCCTGGGTCTGCGCTGGGAAGCGCGGGTGGCGGAAAGTTACCTGGGCTTGTTCGAGCGGGTGAGGCAGGCTTATGGGCTTCCTCCCACCTGTTTGACCTTTGAGGCGTTGCGCGATGTGAGTGTGCGCCTTTCTATCATTGGACTGGAGGAAGCGGACGTATGAATCAATCCTTGCGGCGTTTTGGTAGATGGGGAGTGCTGGGAACCGGTTTGCTGCTGCTTTTTTTCCTGTCAGGCCTGGCTAGGGGGCAAAACGGGGGTGGAACGACGCTGTATCTTCCGCTGGTGAGCCGGGGCTTGTCTGCGCCGGTGTTAAAGTTTGAACGCCTGGGGTGTTATTCCTCCTGGTGTGAAACCGGCTGGTATTCCTCGCCCGCCGTGGTGGATGTCAATGGGGATGGCAGGCTGGATATTGTGGCTTCTGCCTACTCCATCTGGGCAATAGATGGAGAGACCGGCGCAATCCTCTGGAAAACCCGTTCCGGGCATGATGTCACCGAAGGGTTTGATGGGGTGAGCAACGTTGGACGCACCTGGCCCGGCATTGCCGTTTCGGACGTGGATCGTGATGGTATGCAGGAAATCATCACTGCCCACTCCGGTGGGGTGGTATCGGTGTACACACTGCAGGGGCGCTTTAAGCCAGGCTGGTATCAAAAACCTCACACGGGTGAGTGGCGCGGATTGCTGGTGGCAGATCTGGACGGCAACGGCAGTCCCATGGAAATTCTGGCTACCCGTGCATACGGGAGCGCGGTGAATACCTGGGTTTTTAACGCCAGCGGGCAGATCCGTGCCAACTGGCCTCAACTGAGCAATGACAGCGGGTATGCGTGGGGGGTATATAACGCCAACCCTGCGGCAGGAAATTTCACCGGCAACAGCGCGCTTGAGGTGGTTGTACCTTCGGATGTGCATTACATCAATGCTTATGATGCCAGCGGTAATCAATTACCTGCCAGTAATACCGATTACCCCGGTAAGGGTTGGGGAAAGGTGGGGGTGTGGGAAAACCTGGATGTGGAAAAACGAGGCTGGGGAGCATGTGATGGCGTTCGTGCTGAGAGTTACCGTGCCAACTTTGCCGATGGACCCGCTGCCATTGCCGATGTGAACGGCGATGGCATTCGTGAAGTGGTGGTGGCAGGAAACATGTATGATTGTTCCAGATCCCCCTATCAGAGCCGTTATATTGCCCCGTTTATCTTTAACGCCGACCGGTCACGATTCCGTGTGGGCGTATGGGATTGGCGCTCCAATCCGCTGGATACGGGGGCGCCGATTGCGGAAGACTATAACGTCATTGAAAGTGCTGAACCCAACCCGGTGGTTGCCGATCTGGATGGAGACGGGGTGAAAGAAATTCTCTTTGCGTCGTATGATGGGCGTGTGCATGCGTTCTGGCTGGACAAAACCGAACACGGCAACTGGCCCTTTGAGGTTTATCAACCCTCAGAAGGGGTTCTGCGCTTTGCCAGCGAACCGGTGGTAGCCGATCTGGATCTCGATGGAAAAGCCGAGGTGTTGTTCGCCTCGTGGGCGGCAAAGGGTTCCAATCGCACCGGAAAACTGCACATGGTCAGTTTTGAAGGTACGGCTCTCTTTGAGGTATCGCTACCGGCTCCGTTCAATGCCAACTGGAACGGGGCGTTAGCTGCGCCTACCCTTGCCAGCGTGGATTCTGATCCCGATCTGGAAGTAATTTTGATGACCGCTCACTCTGGCGTGGTGGTGTACGATTTGCCGGGAACCGCCGGAGCCCGCATTCTGTGGGGAACCGGGCGGGGGAATTTCCAGCGTACGGCTTCTCCCTGAAAGGGGAAAGAATAAAATTATTTTCTTCGCGGGTCGGGTTGAGATGGAGGAGCCGGTCGAGCGCTTCCACATACCCGGCATTCAGTATCGTCGTCACCAAAGGGAACACTGCAGGTCGAACAGGCATAATAGGCATCCCAGGCGCGTTCCAGCGCCAGTTGTTCGGCGCGTTCGGCTTGCTTTTGCTTGAGATAAGCCGCTTCCAGCGCTTCCGCAGCCTGGCGGATGACCTTCCAGGCGCGTTCTTTCAACTGCAGGTGACCGGCAATTTCCGCCAGTCCGGCGCCTTCAGAAAGGGCACGGCTGGCTTTTTCGAACAGGTCATCCGCGCCGCGCACGTCTCCCCGCAGGAGAGAGAGACCCGCGCCTGCCAGTCCCAGCAGACGTTTCCCCCCTTGTTTCACGATTTCAATCATGCCGGGACGGGTGAGGTCGTTGATCTTTACATCGCATCCGGTGGGGGTACGCACAAGTTGAATGGTCATTGCCGGGATGGCGCCTGCGTTGGTCAGCAGGCTGATGGTGCCGGTCAGGTTGCTGGCATCGCCGCTGAAGGTTATCAGACTGCCGCGCCCGTTGAACTCTGCCTGCAGGGGGGCGATCAGGTCATCTGGTTCCACCCCCTGATATGATGCCGAACCCTCGGTGGCTACTGCGGCAACTGCACCTGCTCCCAGCACCCCCGCCGCCAGCGCGGTGAGCGCTCCTTCGGCTTCATCTTCCACCGGTTTATGTTCCCGGGCGCCTTTCCGCAGGGCTTCGAGCATCTCAGCCAGGCGCTTTCGTTCTTCGGCGTGGCGGTTCATGATTTCACCTTTGCGGGTCAGTGCACCGGGCAAATCGTTTGGGGAAAAGGTGCGGGCAAAAAAGTCCTGATCGTCGGGTGTAAGCGTACAGAAGATGGCTTTCTGCTCATCCGAAAGCCCGGCAAGTTGTTCTGCTGATAAACGTGCAAGCGCGGAGTCGTCCATTTTGACCTCCATGGAAATACGGTCATTGTATCCTGTTTTCTCGGGTTAGAGGGCTGGGACGGCTCAAGATTCAGTCAAGACTTTCGGGCAGGGAGATGTTGCGTTCCTGTAACAGCCGGGCAATTGCTTCAAGGGAACAGCCCTGATTGGCACCGTTCAACCGGCGTTGATGCAGGGCAATGATCTGCCAGTCGAGGGTAAAACAGGGTGAGCCGGAAGAGCCAGCCTGTGTGTTGGTGCGGTACAGCAGGCGAGTGCGGTTGACATTCCATCCCAGAATTCCCTGGGTATCCAGAGCAATTTTCAACGGCGCGCCAAGGGGGTGCTGGACAATGAGCAAAGGGTCTGCTTCGTTCACAACGGGGAAGGCGACGGGTAAAGAAATCCATCCTCGCGGGGGTGAAGAGACAACGGCGGAGGAAACCGGCAAAAGCCCTGCCGGTTGGGCCAGTTGCAGAATGGCGTAGTCCATTTCCTCGGGAGTGGGGAGGGGCTCTTCTGCATCTACCTCTTCAGCCGGTGAGGGCGGGCTCCAGTCTACCAGCCAGTCCTTACTGAGCGCAAATTCATCTCCTGCCGCAGGCACCGCCTGATGGGGAGGAAGCAAATGCTGAAAGCGCACCCGTACCTGCCGGGGTGAGATTTTCCCTTCATGGATTTCCTGAACGACGTGGTAAGCCGTCATCACCCATTCGGGGGCAATGAGGAAGCCCGTTCCCCGCGGGTTGAGGTCAATTTCAATCCGGCACACCTGCTGTTCAACCCGGGCCATTTGTTCGCGCCAGCGGGCGGGGTCGAGAAAAGGCAGGTTATTGCGTAAAATTTTCTCCAGTCGCTGGCGGGACGCCGGGCGGGGCGTACTGGCGCTGTGCTGAATGGTAACGGTGGGAGACAGCCCGAAGCGGCGCGAAATGTCAACCAGGGCAGGGTGGTAGGGATGGGATCGGCGGGCGGCGCTGATCAGGAGAGGAAGCCAGCCTTCCTCCTCAGCGGTGAGAATCAGGCTGACCAGAATCTCTCTGGGGGTGCGTCCGGGGGCAAAATCGTTCAGCGAGCGGTTCAGTTCCTGTTGGAGGATGCTGTCCAGTTCTTCAAGGGTAAGGGCGCTGGAAAGCCCGTGTATCAGTTCTCGTAAAAACGATTTGGAAATTGTCATGGCTATTTCCTTACAGGAGAAGTTTCCCGCCTGTGTTAATCTTACTCAACCTGTTCCTGAAAAGCCAATCTGTCAAAGCCTGAAGTTTGCAATTTCTTTTTTGGCAGAGTAGAATGAATGCCAGTTTCACAACAGGAGGCTTTGAAGCAACATGGCAGGTTCAGCGTTTTATGTACCGGAAAGTGCGATGGTGATTGTCGCACACCCCGATGATATTGAATTCAGTTGTGCGGGAACAATGGCACGCTGGGCGCGCGCCGGGACGCGCATTTGTTATGTGCTTTGCACCAGCGGAGATGTTGGTATTGCCGATTTAAGCCTGACCCGCGAACAGGCTGCGGCGATTCGAGAAGAAGAAGCCCGAAAAGCGGCGGAAATTACCGGTGTGAAAGAAATTGTTTTCCTGCGCGAACCCGATGGAATGCTGCAACCCACGCTGGAACTGCGCAAAAAACTGGTGCGGGAAATTCGCCGTTTTCGCCCGGAAGTGGTGGTGACGGGGGATCCCACGGTGGTCTGGGCGGGAGAAGAGTACATCAATCACCCCGATCATCGCGCGGCTTCGCTAGCAGCGCTGGAAGCGGTTTTCCCCGCTGCCGGACAACCGCACCTCTTTCAGGAGATTGAGCGCGAAGAGGGCTTCAAAGCCCATAAAGTGCGCAAGGTGTATGCGACGACCTGGGATCATGCCAATCTGTATGTGGACATTACTGAGACCATCGAAGTAAAAATTGAAGCCCTGCGTGCCCACAAAAGCCAGATGGGTGACTGGGATCCCGCTGAGATGATCCGTCAGTGGGCGGCGGAACGGGCAAAAGGCAAAGAAATGCTGTATGCCGAGTCGTTCCGCGTGGTTACGCTGGTAGATGACCAGACCTGGGCTCGGATTTGCTGCGGGCAGGATTAAGCGTTCTTTCGCAAGTCTAGGGGATGCCGAACATTTCCTGGACCAGCGGTAAAATGACTTCCCAGCGGGGTAACAGTACCTGGGCTCCTCCCTCGGTGACAAAGGGCTGCACCATTTCTCGTGTAATGGTGCGGTGATCCAGGTGATCCACCCCTACCCGCAGTACGGCAAGGCCGATGCGCGGCATTTGCCAGACGGGTAAATTGGTATCTACCGCGCTGAAGAAAGCCGGAACAATGACCGGCAGACGCCACCAGGTCAGCGGGTTGAGCATTTTCTTCATGGCTGCCACAACGACCATCTGTCCCTGTTGCATCCGGAAGAAGTCATCTGCGCCTTTTCGGCTGCGGGCAAATGCCAGCGCTTCTTCGCCGTTGAGGTGGTGTTTGCCGGCATCCAGCCCCCCCATGGGTTCTTCAAGGGTGATGTCCACTCCGCCCATTGCATCCACAATTTGAGAAAAGCCCTCAAAGCGCAGGCGCACGTAATAGGGAATGCGCAGACCAAAATTGGCTTCGATGGTCTGGATGGCGGCTTGCGCGCCGCTTCCTTCCTGGCTGGCTTCGGCGAAAAAGTGGGCGGTGTTGATGCGGTTTTCCCCCACTCCGGGGATTGCCACCCATAAATCCCGGGGAATGGACAGCATGCTGACCTGCGGTTTGAGCGGGTCGGCTTGCAGGATGACGATGGTATCGCTCCGCCCCACAAAACTTCCTCTGGGGGCGCGGTCGCTGTTCAGGTCAATACCCAGAATCAGCACGCGGGTTTTGCCGGGTAAAAAGGCAAAGAACACCATGGCGCTGGTGATCACCACCAGCAGGATTACCAGCAGGCTCACACACCCGAAGCAGCCGCGCGATTTTCTGGGGCGAACTTTCCTGGGCGGCGCTTCTTTCGGGATACGAATCGGCTGGTATGCCGCTAACGGGTCGAAGTCGAGGGTGGGAGCAGGTTGGGTTTCGGCTAATGGATCGTAAGGCTCAGGATAAGATGGGTTTTTGTTCATCTGTGAATGGTCAGGTCACGCCTTCCCAGGCGGGCAATGCCTCCGTGGGTGATTTTCAAACAGCCCTGCAGGTCCAGGTAATTCAGGTTGGGCAGAGCGCGCAGATGTTTCAGCCCGGCATCGGTCAGGCGGTTGCAAAAGGATAAATTTAAGTGGGAAAGGCGCGGGAATGCGCTCAACGCTTTCAGCCCCTGATCAGTCAGGTCGCAGGAACTCAGGTTCAAACCGGAGAGAAAGCGGAATGCCTGCAGGATGCGCAGTCCTTCATCGGTGATTTTGCGGTTTTCTGCAAGATGCAGGAAGGTAATGGCAGGACATTCGGCTGTTTCCCGTACCAGAGTCTTCAGGTCATCATCGTCCACATTGCGCAGTCGAAGCATGACCTCGTGACCTGCTGGAATGCGGAATACGCCTGGACCGCGGTCCAGTTCCTGCCAGTCGGCGCCGGGATTTCCCCGCGGACGCGTATATACAATGACTTCCTGGGTAGAAGAAAATACAATCTCTGAAGGTTGTGTATGCACGAGAGGCAATTATAACAAAAATAACGCCGCTGTGCCCGCCATGCAGATGAAGGTTCCGGCAATCGCCCGCCAGGAAATGCTTTCATGGAAGAACCAGCGTGAGAGCGGCAGAAGAATCACCGGACTTAGCGCCATCAAAGTAGAGGCAATTCCTACCAGTGTGTTCTGGATGGCTACCATGGAAAGCCACACCCCGGCAAATGGTCCAATCATGCTGCCCAGCAGAATGAGTCCCAGGGCACGCCGATCTTTCAAGGCGTCAAGGGTAGGGCGCACCTCTTTCTTTATGAAGGTTATCCCCCATAGAACAACTGTGGCGGTGACCATGCGAATTGCTACCCCTGAAATGGAAGGAAAATCGCCCGCCAGACCCGGTTTGGCAAGGATGAGGTTGCCCGCCTGTCCCAGTGCGCCGCCAAACCCTGCCAGTACCCCCAGCCAGTATGCCCGCCGTGGCAGATGGGTATTGCCATTGGTGCGGTCCAGAATCACCATGGAGATTCCCGCTACAACCAGCACCATGCCGAAAATTTCGGCGGGCGTAAGCGTCTCGCCGAGGAAAATCCATGCCAGCACGGCGCTGAGCATAGGGACGCTTGCCATGATGAGTGTACCCATCCGGGCGCCGATGGTGACGTAAGAATAGAACAGGAACCAGTCTCCCAGCACCAGCCCCACCACGCCAGAAAGCCCCAGCCAGAACCATCGCTCGGGTGTGGCGTGAAAGGGAAAGGGGGTTCCCTGTAGAATCCAGTGGGTTAGCAGAATCCAGATCACTGCGAAGAGCAAACGGGCACGGTTCAATACCCCCGGTCCGACCCTGCGCCCTGCAAATGTGTGGATAATAGATGAAAAAGCCCAGAAAACCGATGTCAGCAGTGCCGCAATTTCGCCCATGAAGAATCCTCAATGCTTTTGCGGCTCATCATACCACAGGCTCAGCCCTCAATCCAGAGCGGGAAATTCGACAGAAATGGTGGTGCCTTTCCCCGGTTCCGACTCTGCACTCACCCTGCCGCCCTGTGCTTCAACCAGCGCCCGCACGATGGCAAGCCCCAGTCCACTTCCCCCGCTTTCGCTGTGCCGGGATGGATCTACGCGATGAAAGCGTTCGAAGATGTGTGGCAGTTCTTCCGCAGGAATCCCGGAACCGGTATCGGCAACCTGCAAGAGCACCCGTTTGCCGTCCTGTCTGGCGCGCAGGGTCACTTCCCCCCCAGAAGGAGTGTAGCGCAAGGCATTGCTGATGAGATTGTCCAGTACCTGCATCATGCGGTCTTCATCTACCAGAATGGAATCGGTATGTTCATGGACATCCACCTTGAGGGTAATGCCTGCCTGGCTGGCATGGTGTTGAAACAGTTGCGCCGCGCGTTCCAGCAGGGCAACCGGTTGAACCGGCTGTGGGTGCAGGTTGAGTTCCCCCGCATCGGCTTGTGAGAGCATCCGCAGGTCGTTGACCATCTTCTGCAAACGCTCGATTTCCTGATAAATCAGGTCCAGCCGCTGGGGAGTGGGTTGCAGGACGCCGTCTCGCATGGATTCGATGTACCCGGCAATGACTGTCAACGGGGTGCGCAGGTCATGGGCAATGTCTGCGGTCATCTGTCGGCGCAGTTGATTGGCGCGGGCGATTTGCTGGCTCATTAAATTAAAGGCCTGTGCCAGTTGCCCGATTTCGTCCCTGGAACGTACCTGCACCTGCTGTTCCAGTTCCCCCTGCGCCATACGGGTGGCGGCAAGGGTCAGATCTTTGATGGGACGGGTCAATGTGCGCGCCAGGAACACGCCGATGATCAGGGCAATCAGCAACGCGCCAGCCCCGCCGATTACCAGTGCCTGATTGACGCGGTTGAGAAAGCGGGCTTCTTCCGGACGAAAATTGACCAGCCGTTGAGGAGAGAGAAGAATGCCCACCGTCTGTCCATTCACGGTAATTGGAGTGCCTTCCTTCAGCATCTGCTCATCGAGCAGGATGCCTTCTGGATATCCCGGAGCGCCAGAAACCAGCACGTACCCGCTGGAATCTGCCAGGCTGAATAATCCCCGACGTTCCCGGACTTGAGGGGGCAGCGGGTCGCGATTTTCCCCCTCGCCGATGGGGTGTTGCCATTCTTCGGGCAGGGTTTGGCGTTCCACATTGCCCCAGTTCTGGCGAATGTCTTTCCATGAGCCATGAGTTTGATAGTACTCGCTCAGCGACTGCACCAGTTTGGTGCGTTGCTGGTCAATGACAAACTGCATTAACCGGTCAGCGCTGGTCACGCGGATGAAAATAGCGAACAGCCCGGCAGTGGTAAACGCTGCCAGAAGGATTGCCAGAGAGAGTTTCCAGTAAAGCGAACGCATCATGGTGCATCAGTCCTGTTGTTTGCGAAAGCGGTAACCCACCCCAAAGATGGTTTCGATGTAACGGGGATTTTTGGGGTCTGGCTCGATCTTAAGGCGTAAGTTGCGCACGTGAACGTTGAGCGTGGTATCAATGCCTGCAAATCCACTGTCGGCAAGGATTTCCACCAGTTCGGCACGGGTGTACACTCTACCCGGAGAGCGCATCAGGGTTGCCAGCAGGTCAAATTCAATCGGGGTGAGGGACACAGGCTGATCTTTTACCGTCACGGTGTGGGTGCTTTCATCCAGAACAATATCCCCTGCTCGCAGGGTCTCCTGCCGTTCGGGACGTTCCTCTCCCCGGCGAAGAATCGCACGGATGCGTGCCGCCAGTTCGCGCATGCGGAAGGGTTTGATGATGTAATCATCCGCGCCGAGATCCAGCCCCAGCACCGCGTCCGTTTCTTCTTCGCGCGCGGTGATAATGATCACTGGGGTCTGGCGTTCCTGTCGAAATTGTCGCAGAAATTGATATCCGTCCATGCGCGGCATCATGATATCCAGCAGGATTAAATCAGGGTTTTCGTGGCGTGCCAGATACAGAGCACTCTGACCATCGGTAGTGGTGAGCACCCGATATCCCTGTTCGGTCAGATATTCCTGAAGCAGTTGCCGTACGCTGGACTGGTCATCCACAACCAAAATGGTCTTGCTCATTCTGTTCCTTCCTGTACATGAATCTTGGTCAGTCCCGAAGATACCACACGAAAATTTAAATCTGGTTTAGAAGCGGTTTAGATCTGAACAAGTTTCTCCCCTTTCTTATACATCAAAAATTCATTTTTTCTAAATCCATTCTAAATCTCTTCTCGCTATGATGAGGGCGAAATTTCGCAATCTGAGAAAAGGGAATGACCATGAAAACCACGTCTCAAGGGAAGAAGCGCCTTCCACCGTTCGTCATCGGGTTGATTATCGTGATTGTACTGGTTCTGGCAGGGTGGGGCTATTTTGCTGTTTGGGTGCCCCGTACGCAAACCGCCAGCGCCGCCGCTACCCCGCAGACACAGACAGCGCAGGCACGCCGGGGAAGTCTGGTGGTTTCGGCTTCGGGTACCGGAATCCTCACCGCTGGAAAAACTGCCGAACTGTCTTTCCCGGTCAGTGGGACTGTGGGAGCAGTTTACGTCTCTGTGGGACAGCAGGTGGAAGAGGGACAGGTGCTGGCTGAACTGGCAGACCGCACCTCGCTGGAAGCGGTAATGAAATCTGCCGAGGTGACCCTTTTGCTTGCCCGGCAGGAACTGGAAACGCTCAAAGCCAGCGGAGAAGAAAACCTGGCGAAAGCGCGTCTGGCAGTTTCGGATGCGGAGAAGGCTTTGCAAACGGCGCAGGCATCGCTCAAACAGTCGGGACAGAGCCGCTGTTCCGAGGAAACCACGACGGCTTATTACGATAGTTATCTCAAAGCCAAAGAACGATATGAAGATCTTAAATCCAGTGGGGCGGATTACCTGACCCGCGTTTTACCAGCCAGACAAAGCATGGATCAGGCTTATGCCAATTACCGTTACTGCTCAGGATATTACGATTACGAGATCACCGCTTCACAGGCGGAATACGTCATTGCTAAGAGTAATCTGGAAAAAGCCAGAGTCACACTGGCAACACTGGAAGCCAACAGTGGCATAGACCCCACGACCCTGGCACAGGCAGAAAGTAAGGTGCTCAATGCACAGGTTGCCTACGAGCAGGCGAAAAAGAACTACGAAGGAGCAATCCTGCGGGCGCCATTTGCAGGTACGGTGCTTTCGGTGGCTGGTGAAGTGGGAGACCCGGCAGGTACGGGCACGTTCATCACCCTGATTGACCTGTTCCATCCGCTGGTGGAATTTGCTGTGGATGAGACCGATATGGATAAAGTGGCAGTGGGATATCCTGCTGAAGTGATTTTTGATGCCCTGCCAGACATAACCTTCCCGGGTACGGTTCAGCAGGTTTCCCCCAGTCTGGTCACCGAAGGTGGTTACAAAGTGCTGAAAGGGGTTGTGGCGCTGGATTTGAGCAAGGTCACCTTGAACCAGCCCCTGCTGGCAGGTTTAAACGCTGCTGTGGATATCATCGCTGCCCGCGCGGATGACGCGGTGCTGGTTCCTGTGGAAGCCCTGCGCGATCTGGGAGATGGCAACTACGGTGTCTTTGTGGTTGGGACAGACGGCAAACCCCGCTTGCGGGTTGTGAAGGTTGGGATTAAAGACGCCACCTATGCTCAGATCCTTGAGGGAATCGCAGTGGGTGAAGTGGTAACCACCGGTACTGTGGAGACGAAATGATGAGCGAGTCCGTGCCGATTATCCAGACTGTTCAACTGGTCAAAATTTACGGTTCGGGCGAAAACCAGGTGGTTGCGCTGGATGGGATTGACCTGACCATCGATTCCGGGGAGTTTGTTGCCATCATGGGACCAAGCGGTTCCGGGAAGAGTACCTTGCTCAATATCCTTGCCTGCCTGGACCGCCCGACCAGGGGACAGTACATTCTGGCAGGTGAGGATGTCAGTGGCTATAAACGCGCGCAACTGGCGGAAATTCGCAGCCGGCAACTGGGGTTTGTGTTTCAGTCTTACAATCTGCTTCCCCGCCTCACAGCCCTGGAAAATGTTCTCCTGCCTTTGCTGTACCGGCGAGAAGAGCGTTTGAGCCATACCGAAAGGAAAGAAAAAGCCCTTGCCGTTTTGGAAAGCGTGGGACTGGCGGACCGGGCTCATCATTACCCCAATCAGTTATCGGGTGGTCAGCAACAACGGGTTGCCATTGCGCGGGCGCTGATCAATGATCCTCTGCTCATTCTGGCGGATGAACCCACAGGAAATCTGGATAGCCATGCCAGTGAGGAAATCATCCAGTTACTCATCAACCTGAATTCACGCGGACGCACCATTGTCATGGTCACCCACGAACCCGATATGGCGCGCCATGCCCGGAGAGTGCTGATGATTCGCGACGGGAAATTAGCCTCAGATCGCAAAAATGGTCATCATCGGGAAACTCAAAGCCTTGCTTCCGGTGAAGGGAGGTCATCATGATATTCGGCGAAGTGCTCAAGATTGCCTGGGACAGTTTGATGGCAAACAAACTGCGCTCTTTCCTCACCATGCTGGGGGTCATCATTGGTGTGGCAGCGGTGATTGTCATGGTTGCCATCAGCGCCGGTACAGAAGCCGCCATCTCTGAAGCCATTAATGGTCTGGGGAGCAATCTGGTGTTTATTTCTTCAGCCTTCAGCCGGGGTGGTCCTACCGGCGGACCTCAAACCATGCGCGGCGGACTGGTATATGAGGATATGACGGCTATTCGAGAACGGATCTCTGGTGTGGCTGGGGTGACGGTAGAACAGCAGACCAGTGTGACGGTCAAGTATGAAAACACCTCGCTGGAAGATGTCATGATGGTCGGTGCCACGCCGGACTTCCCAACCGTCCGCGATGTGCGGGTGGAACAGGGCAGATTTTACAACGATACGGAACTGGAGCGTGCCTCCAAGGTGGTGGTGTTGGGAAAAACGGTTGCCGGAGAACTTTTTGGCGAAACTGATCCCATTGGGCAGACGGTATCGGTTAATTCCATCAAACTGACTGTCATTGGGGTGATGGCGGAAAAAGGGCTGGTTGCCGGGGTGGATTTTGACCAGCAGATTTACGTACCCATTACTCTGGTGTTCAAAAAGTTCATGCCAGCGCAGTTTGCCCGGATCATGGGCGATCGCGTGCGCCAGATCATTGTATCCGTGGACCCGGATGCCGACATGGATAAAGTAATTGAACAGATAACTCTCTTGCTGGCAAACCGCCATGGAGTCACGCTGGACTCTCTGGACTTTACCATCCGTACTCAGGCGGACATCATCGCCACGCAGGAATCCACTACAGAATCGTTCCGCACCCTGCTGGCGTGGGTTGCCGGCGTCTCGCTGATTGTCGGCGGGATTGGCATTATGAATATCATGCTGGTCAGCGTCACCGAGCGCACCAGGGAAATCGGCTTACGTCAGGCAGTAGGCGCGGCGCCTGCGGATATTCAGGTGCAGTTTCTCATGGAAGCCTTGTTGCTCAGCCTGGTAGGCGGGTTGCTGGGAATTCTGGCAGGTATCGGCGGTGCCTATCTGTTCGAACGCTTGGGCGGGATGCGCACGGTGGTTTTGCCTTACTCGATTGGATTCTCATTCCTGTCTGCGGCGCTGGTGGGTGTTTTCTTTGGTTTTCTGCCTGCAAAGCAGGCTGCCGATCTGGATCCCATTGTAGCCTTGCGCCATGAATAACTGTATCTCTGGAGGAAAAATGTCGAAAAAATGGTTTGTCTGGTTGGGTTTGGTTCTGGCTTTGCAGATTGCCTTGAGTGCCTGTTCGACGACAGGGGGGGCATCGGAACCGTCTAGCGCTATGGAAACACCGCTTGCCGCAGGGAACGAAAACGCAGCCCAGATGTCTTTAGAAACGCGTCTGGCGGTTGGAATTCTGAAACTGGAAGGAACCCGGTGGGCAGTCACCGCTGAGCAAGCCCAGACATTGCTCCCTTTATGGAAAGCGGTGAAAACGCTCAGCAGTAGCGATACTGCCTCTTCGGAAGAGATTCAGGCACTCTATGAGCAGATTCAGGAAGTCCTGACTGCAGAACAGATTCAACAGATTCAGGCGATGAGTCTCACACAGGACGATTTCCGCGCCTTAATGGAGCAATATGGTATCTCTTTCAATGCTCCCATGGGAGAAAACGGGACATTGACACAGGATCAAATGGCCACCCGCGTTGCCCAGCGCGTTCAAAGTAGCGGTGGTTTTCCGGGAGGAGCGGGCGGCATACCGCCGGAGGGCGGTTTGGGTGGTGCCGGGGCGCCGCCGGGAACGATGGGAGAGGGTAGACAGCAAATTACACCCGATCCCACGCGCATGGCACAGCGCCGCGGTTTGGGGATGAATCGGTTGTTTCTGGACCCACTGATTCAACTTCTGGAAACCCGCGCTGCCGGGGGGTGATCTTGCCAAAGAGATTAAGAGAGTTTTTATCCAGAATTGCTTGAATCTGAATCGGTTCTAAATGAAATTTAAATCTTCAGCCTGTATGATGAGCCAGAACCAGATAAAAAATTCAGGAGTGTAAACAATGAACAAAACTAACTTTATCCTTGATGCCGGAATTTTTGCCGCTTTCCTTATGGCACTGGAACCTGAGGTCACCGGACTGGAGATTCATGAGTGGCTTTCTGTGGCGCTGGCGGGCACTTTGATTGTGCATATGTTGCTTCACTGGGACTGGGTGATTGGGGTGCTGAAGACCTTCTTCCGCAAACTCTTCCATATCTCACGGCTGAAATTTGTGGTGGATGCGCTTTTGCTCGTGGCAATGGTCACGGTGATGGTCAGTGGACTGATGATCTCACGGGTGGTTTTCCCTGCCCTGGGAGTATCCGTCATTGAAAATCAGGACTGGCGTATCCTGCATTCGCTCTCGGCAGATCTGGTGTTATGGCTGACTGCTTTGCATTTTGCGCTCAACTGGAAATGGGTGGTCTCCATGTTCAAGCGGTATATCGTTTCGCCCATTGCCTCACTGCGTCTTCGTGGCACAACCCCGCAGGCGCAACCGGTGATGGTGGAAGTGGAACGGGTTCGGAAATCATAACTTACAACAGGAGGTAAAAAACATGAAAGTCTTGAAATGGGTTGGAAAAATTTTAGTGGTGCTGGCATCTATCATCGTCATCGCAGGTGCAGTGATCTGGGTCGTTAATCGCGGTTGGGCAGGTTCAATGCTCCGGGCAGGGCGCCCTGCTCTGCAGGAAGGATACCGCATGCGTGGCTGGGATGGCGATGAATTCCGACGCTTTGATGGCGTTCCTGATGGGAATGGTGTGCGCCCCCGCGGCGGTCGTGAGGGCGGATTCCATGGCAGTCCGCTCCCCTTTGGGCTGGGTGTACTGCAATTTGCTTCCCGTCTGCTGGTTTTCGCGCTGGTCACCGCGGCAGTCTTCCTCGCCGGGTATTTGCTGGGGAAACGCAAACCGGCTTCATCCAGAAATGGTTCTCCGGGATCGTCATCTCAGCCAGCAGTTGAACCGCCTGTGCCTTCTCAGGGAGAAGAACCTCCAGCCAGTTAAGCCAATTTTCCTCTCTCCTTCGGAACGCTCAGCCTCCTATGTCCGGGAGGCTGAGCCATTTTAACATTACCCCTTTCATATTTATAGATATCCCCTTCATTACTCATCATCTCCTCCTCTTACCGGAATGCAAAGCGACAGCCTGCCTGTTTACAGGACTGTCGCTTCACGTTGATCGGTTTTTTTTGTTAACTCTTCATGAGCGCAAAGGCGATGGCGGCGTGACGGTCATATTGCGATTGACGCCCGTACCCGTCAGTAGCAGTGGCATAGGTAAAGAGGTTGACGGCAAACGCCGCGCCATCATTACAGGCGGCGCAACTGCCGCCAAGGTTGCGCAACAGGTACGATGCCGCGTTGGCAAAGGTGGCGGTTGGAGGCGGCGGGAGAGCAGGCGAACTACCCGACCCGCTGGTGGAGGCTACTCCACCGCACAAACCGCGTGAAATGCTCAAAGACCATGTCAGGAAGGAATTGGGGTGGCGAGCCACGTAGTCCACGCTGACCGGATCGGTCAGTGCATTGAAGCGCAGGAAGCCGCAGGAATCAGCCGTTCCGGCAGGCGTGCGCACGTTGGACAGTTGTGCAATGGTGTCATTGTTGTCCACCCGTACGCGGAATATCAACTGACCCTGTGGGGTAATGTTGTTGGCTGTCAGGACGCTGGTGTATTTGTCCGGGGTGGTCAGGTCGGGCAGGACAAACTTAAACGGACCGCTTCCGCCAAGGTTGGAGCAGGATACCAGATTGCCGTTAGCGTCAAACATTTCCAGCATTAAGGTCACCAGTCCTGTGCGGCGTGGCACGGAGACGCTGTCAATATAGGTAAAGGGTGGCAGGTGATTTCCGGTGCTGTCAAAGTAAGCAAAGGGGCGGTCTATCGGGTCATTGATGTTCACCCAGCCGTCTCCCGGATGGGCATCGGGTACCTCGAAGAGATGATCAGTCGCGTTGACCTTTTTGGGTCCCAGGGTGACAGGAACCAGGTGAATGGTGAGCGGCGCATAGGTCACCACCATGTAGCGGTGGGTGACCGTTGTGCGGATGGGGGTGAAATCCGGGTCGCCCTCAAACTTGTAAGACCAGCGATAATACCGCACGTTGCTGTGGGTCTTCAGACGTGGATCGAACACCATTTGCAACGCCAGCGTTCCCGCCCAGGGGGTAGTGCCATTGACCAGTCCGGTGGTGGCTGTGCTGACCGCAGGGTTGCCTTCCAGGTCGGTGATGTTGCGCAGGTCAATGTTGCCAATGGCGGTGGGCCAGACGTACAGTTCATCGCCGGGGATAGGACGGTCGGGTTCTTCCAGGCAGGCAACCGCTTCGGGGTCAGTGACGGTGATTTGAATGGGCGGGGTGCCGTTGTAGTTCCAGTAGGTGTTACACGAAATCGGCGGGCTGTAAACGGTCTTCTCCACACCGCCGATGTTTTGAGTCACCCGGAAGTACAGGTCGGGGATGTCCGAAGGGCACCAGAAGCACAATTCCTTGTAAAAAGATCCATCAGATTGGATGGGCACTTCTGCCAGCAGTCTGAGGCAGTACCAGAAATCCGGCAGGAGGAGGCAAAGGTATGGCGCCAGAATTGCCTTGTTCGAAACCAATGCCTGTTGAAGGGCATCGCCTTTCAAAACCGCAAGTTGAGAGGTTACTTCTGAAAGATTTGCCGAAGCCTTCATCATGGTTGTGCTGGACAGTGCGCTTTCCGCTGCGGGCTGAGAAATCAGCGATATGCGCTGGAATGGCACCGGGTCGGGACCGGGTCCGGGTATCGGCGGGATGGGTGGTTGAGGCTCGGGGATGGGGAAGGGAAATGGTTCGGGAATGGGCGGGAACGGACGCGGCCGCAACAGATCCAGCAGGTCATCGCGTAGTTTCTCCAGTTCGGGGAAGGGCAGGCGTTGAATATAGCACAGGAAATCTACCTCGTAGATTTTGACTGTGCCTTTGCAGATGGTGGTATAGTTTCCCGCACTGAGTTGCTTGCGCACGTTTCCCCGCACAACCACACAGTATTTCCACCAGCAACGAAAGATGGCTTTGGAGATGGCAATGTCTATGAGAGAAGGCTTCAGTGGGGCAATGACATCCTGTAAAACGGCTCTGGCTTTGACCAGTTGAGAAAGCAAATCATGGGGTGGGGTTTTTTCACCTCCCAGTAAATCAGGACCTACGTACAGACGGTAGTTCTGTTCGGGCAGGATGCGTAAACTCACCGTTTCTTCACTGAGAGGCTGACTGTCGGCGAGGGCTCCCTGCGAGTCAAACAAATAAACCCGGATCGGCGGGGTCTTGTCACCTTCTGCTCGATCCGGGAATCGCACGTGGACGCGGAGCGTCCGGTATTTACTTTTGTTCAATTCTTCAACCATCCAGCACCTCCATTATGCGGCTTGGCTGTTTTCTCACCTTCAGAAAAGGCTGAAAACATAAATAAAATTGATTTACTTTATCATAATAGCACAAAATTTAAGAGATAGATATGGGGAATATTTCTCACCTGTGCCTGAAAAAAAGCAAAACCGGTATAATCGCCCTTGATGAAACTGGTTACCTGGAACTGTCAGGGGGCGTTTCGCAAGAAATACCCGGCTCTTGCCGCTCTCCGTCCCGATGTGGCGGTGGTGCAGGAATGCGAGAGCCTTGAGCGCATTCCCTGGAAGCAGGGAAATGCGCCGATAAGTGCAACCTGGTATGGCGAAAAGCCCACCCGGGGGGTCGGAATCTTCTCATGGACGGGAGTGTCGTTTCAGGTCAGCGAAATGTTTGATCCCACCATTCACTATGCCATTCCGGTTGAGGTGAAAACCCCGATCCCTTTTCATCTCATAGCCGTCTGGACAATGAAGCATGCCGACTGGCGGCTGGCATACAGCGGGCAGGCTTACCGGGCGCTGGGGGTGTACCGGGAGTTCATTCTTTCTGCCGATACGGTCATTCTGGGAGATTTCAACAGCAATCAACGTTCCACTCCCCGGGGACGGATTGGCAATCATGCCGTTCTGGCGGCGAACCTGCAAACGCTGGGGCTGGTCAGTGCCTACCATTTTGCCACCGGAGAGAAGACTGGCATGGAGAAGACCCCCACTTTTTTTCGGGGGCGTAAAGCCGAACAGGCAGGGCATATTGATTATGTATTTTTCCCGGCGCGCTGGATTCGACGCCTTAAACGGGTGGAGGTGGGTGCCTCAGCAGAATGGCTGGAGTACAGCGATCACTGTCCGGTGGTGGTGGAGTTCGTTCCCAGAAGCCCGTACAGCATGGTTTAGCCGATCATCAAAACTTCAGGCGGGATAAGACTTTTCACCCCGCCTGAAAGACCTTTTACCAGTAGCAATACCCTTACCCGGGAAGAATTGGATAGGTCATTCCCCCCTGAGGGAAGACCAGCACATGGGCTTTTTCGGGGAAGCGTTGTTTTGCCACGTTAAGCGCCGTCTGAAGATCGGGGACGAAGGAGACGAACGGCAACCGTTCATGAATTTCCAGCGGGATGGTGGGAGCGTAAAGCAGGAGCGTGCCTTGAAGCATGGCTTGCAGGGCAAAGTAAAGGAAGAATTTATCCTCTTCTCCCATGCCTTTCAGGCGAAGTTTCGGAACGCGCGGCAGGAGCAACGGTGCCAGCAGTCTGAGGACTTTGCGTCCAACCGGTAATTTGCGGTTTGCCAGTCCAAATACGCCTACCCCTTCTTCGGCGCGGATTGTGGTGATCATAACCCCGCCGGGCTTGAGCGCGCGGATGGTGTTTGCCAGCGCTTTCACCCCCTGCCGCAGATCCTGATCCATGGGGTAGGATGCGGTGATCAACACATCAGCCGGGGCTGGGATGGGAACGCCGTAAATCTGCGCACTCACCTGTGTACCCGCGCGGTGAGCATGGATAGGGTGCCCGCTGACAACTTTGACGACTTCCAGAGCGCTGTTCAGCACGGCGTTGACAATGAACACCTTCCCCTTAAGCATTTGCGCACCTTCTTCCAGGTCAAGGCGCATGGGATTGCGCTCGATGGGTTGTCCGACCATGTTGAAGGTGGAGGGATGGCAGTTCAGTGCATGATTGTGAGCGATGGTGGCACGACCGGCTACCCCGGGAATGAGATTTTTATAACCGCCGCCAAAACTGGCGATGATGTGCGGCTCAATACAGCCAATGGAAACAATTAAATCCGCCCCGGCAACGGTCCTGTTCAGGTAAACAGGGGTGCCCCGCGAGGTTGTCCCTAAAAAGGCAAGACGTTCTGGAGAATCGCAATCATGGCTTTCCCATTGCACCCGGCTCATCCACTCCCCGCCGATGCGTTGAGCCACTTCTTCTGCCTGCATGGGACGGTGCACTCCCAGCGCCGGAATCACGGTGACCTGTTCTGCTGAAACGCCGCCGCGCTCCAGTTCTGCCATGACCGCAGGGAACAACCGGGCAATGGGAGTGGGACGACTGCCATCGTCAATCACCACAACCACATGTCGGGCGTCGCGCGCCAGTTCTGCCAGCGACGGGCTGCCGATGACTTCCTGCAGTCTGCGAGCGGTTTCATCTTCCGCACTGGCTACACCGGGCAGGGGAGAGGGTCCCAGTACACCCATCAGGTTCCATGAAGGGGGCAATTCCAGGGTGAGGGAGTCCTTTCCCCAGGGGAGAGAGATGGGAGAATGACTCATGGAGTTCCTCCTGTAGCGGTTCGACTTGAGGATATTCTTTATCATACATGCATTTTGAACCGCAAGCAGGGTAAAATACTCCCAATCTTAGCCGCGAGGAAAAAAACATGCCTGTATCTCAACCGTCTTCCCTTTTTCCACTTGGGGTGGTTCTGTACCGTGAACCGATGCCTTTGTCCGGCGAACTGGATCGTGATCTGCAAATTCTTCACCAGCAGGGTATTCATCTGGTGTACTTTCCTGTCAACTGCGCCATCCTGTCCCCGCGCGAGGAGGACTGGCGCTGGGAGGTGTATGAATCCTGGCTGAACAAAGCCCGTCAGTTATCCATGGACCTGTTGCCGGTATTCCAGGTCTCATCTCTGTCGGGATGGTGGATGACCGTTTCCGGGCACATCTCTGACCCCGTAGAATCCTTCGCGCAATTCGTGGGAAGGGTGGTGGAGCGATGGAGCACCTGGGATGAAATTGCCGGATGGGGTGTGGATGTGCCCGATTTTCGCCAGACCGAAGCCGTGATGGATGTCCTGCCCTCTGCCCGTGCTGTTGAAGCCTTCTCTCACTGGCTCCAGAAACAATACGGAGATTTGAATGCCCTCAACGAGCGCTGGAAGACGGCTTACACCGCCTGGGAAGAGATCCGTCCAGAATACTGGCGGCCGCAAGATGTGCCTCAACGGGTGGCATGGCAGGCCTTTCTGGAAAATTGGCGTCTGGAGTGGTTCCACCGGCTGATGCAGACTGTTCACTCCGCCGATGCCCGCCAGCGACCGGTACATGCGCTCTCGCTGGATCTACCCGGTCAGTTCCCTCATCCCGGTGTGCCCGCTGATCTACCGGGAGTGTCCTGTTTTCCCTCGCGTCAGGCTGTACATCGCTGGGACGATGCTGCAGCGCACCCGGAAGAGCGCGTTCGTCAGAGAGGAACCGCGCTTGCTGGGATGCTTTCCGTAGCGTATGCGGGCGACCGCGCACGCAGTTGGGGATCTGATCTCCGCCCGTTCCGGGTTGTTCCGCTTCAGGCAGGTCCTGAGCAAACCCTCTGGCAGGAGGGAAGTTCACCCTCTCCGGAGGAATTGCGGCGCTGGGTGCTGACTGCCCTCAGCGCCGGGGCCAGTGGGGTAGGACTTTCGGGGGTGCGCCCCGGGCTGAACCCTCTGGAGCGCGGTTTTGCTTTGCTGGAGAGTGAGGGGGAGTCCTCACCGCGGATGCGGGAAGTTGCTTCGCTGGGAAAGGCACTTCAATCCCAGGCGGAGTTGTTCATGCAGGGACGCCTTGCGGATGTACAGGTGGGTATTGTGCTGGATGATATCAACCGGCGGGTGTGTGAAACCCTGCCCGGTCTTGGAGAGCATTATCATTACAGTGTGCGCGGGTGGCACCGGTTGCTCTGGGAGGAGGGCTTCCCAATGGATTTTGTTCCTGCCGAGGCTGTGGATGAAGCCCTGGCAGAACGGTATCGTGCGCTGATTTTGCCTTTGCCGCTGGCTCTGGAAAATGAAACTGCCCGCCGCCTTTCGGCGTACGTCTCTGCAGGAGGCAATCTGGTCAGTGAAGTCGGAACAGGAATGTTGACGGAAGATGGATGGGCAGTTCCCGGCGAGTTCTCTCCGCTCTTGCGTTACCTGTTTGGCGTGCGGGTGGTGAATCAACGTCTCGTGGATGAGCCGGATGAGTCTCCGCGCTGGTCACCTCTGGAGCATCATTGGCGGGAGAGGGACGAAGCGGGCTACCTCGAAGGGCGCGGACCCATGGAGGGCTTGCGTGTGCGTGCCAGCGTATGGGTTCAGCAGATTGAAAATCAGGGCAGTCAGCCGGTGTTCTGGTACCGTGGGCGTCCGGCGGGTGCCTTCCGGGTGGGGGTGCGCGGACAGGCATGGCTGATTGGCACAGCGGTTGGGCACAGTGCCTTTGCTCACATTGAACCGGAGGCGCGTCTCTTTGTGCGCCGGTTACTGGGGTGGTTTGGGGTGCGTCCTCAACGGGTGGGAGACTTGTTGCTGCGCCGCCGTGTTTTGGGAAATCAGGAAGCCTGGTTCCTGACCAATCCAACCAGTGAAACGGTCACGGTTCAGGTCTCTGTCCCTGCCCGGCAGGTGGAGGATTTGCTTCATTTCCCCGTGGAGCGTTCACAGGAACAACTGACCCTGACGCTTTCTCCTTATGAAGTAAGGGTTATTGTGATGAATTCAGGTCAATAAGTAATTATATCTGTAATATTTTTGTAATTTTTCTTGGCTGTTTGGGAGAGTGTTCTTATGTAAACTTGAATTGTTAATGCCAAATCGAATACGGTCCGGAAGAGACTATAACTGCCTTGGGAGGGGATATGGACAGAAAAGCCGTTTTGAGAATCGGGTCAATCTGGGGAATCGTCCTGATCCTGTTGACCGTGTTGCCTTTGGGGGTGGTAGAGGCTCGTCCTCTGGCTCAGCCTACCACCGACGTGTCCCTGAATATCTCTGCAGAGACCATGTTGGGACAGCCCTTTACCTTCACGGTCACTTTTGACAATAATGGCACAGTCCCGGGATATGGTCCCTTCATTGACCTGATCTTTCCGGCAACCGGAGCGGATGGAGATGATGGACTGACATTCAACGGCGCAACCTACCTGGGTGTGCCGTTGTCGTCTGTGGTCCTGACATTCCCTGCCCCGACTGGATGTGTGGCACATCCATATGCGGTAGATACCAGCGGTGCACCTGTGCAGGTGTGCGGCACCCCCGGCGATCAACTGGTGGTGCTGCTTCTGCCGTTTGGGTCCTTTGTTCCCGATCAGCCGCCGGTAGAAGTCGTTGTCAATGTCAATATGAGCAATTACGCCGATGTGGGTACCCCCCTGAATATTCAGGCGCGCGGCGGTTATCAATTTGGGGAGACGCCTGTCTCCGATCCTGCCACTGACCCTTCCATTATCGGCGCGTGGACTGTCTCTTCCACCACTCCGACTCTCATTCGGGTGACCAAAACCTACCTGGGCCCCGAAGACGAAACCGCTACCGGACCTAACTTCCCTCGTACGTACCGCATTACGGTGGACATTGCCGCTGGACAAACAATCACGGGGTTGACGGTGACCGATTTGCTCCCTCCCAATCTGGCTTTTCTGGCGGTTACCTCAATTTCGCCGGGCGGAGCCGTGATTCTTGACCAGCCGGTGACCCCGGGTGCGCAACTCCCCCCCAATAATGATCTGGTGGTGCAGTGGGCATCGGTGACGGGTGGTGCAGGCACTGCCGATGCGGTAGTGGAGTTTACTTTTTACGCTCCCTTGAATGATGCTGGCGGTAACCCCGTTCTCAACCCCGTTACGGGCGATGATGTTCCTTCTCTGAACGATTCACGTGGAGAGGGCAACTGGACACCGCTGGACCCGCGTGATACCAGTGGATTGGTGATCTCCAATCTGCCGCCCAGCGATTACACCCTGACCTTGAAATCCATTGCCATCCAGAAATCAGTGTCCAATCTCTCTCCGGCGCCGCTCTCCCCCGGTGACACCCTGGAGTACACCTTACAGGTACAGGTCTCCGATTTCTTCGCCTTGACCGATCTGGTGATTGACGATTTGTTTTCTGATGGTCAGGCGTGGGATGCTACCTTTACGCCGGTGCTCTCGGTGACCGAGCACGGTGCTACTACCAGCGCGCCGATGAACTCCGCCAACTACACCGTGCTGCCGAATGTCTTTTTAGGCTTCAGTGAGGTAACTTTCCGCGTGTCCTCTGAACTCCAGAGCCGCGGACTGGACCGTATCCTGCTGGGTGGATGCGTTCCCGACGGTGGGACGGGCGGTCCTGCGCCAGATTGCGCCTCCTTTAACGGCGGCGCCACCACATTGACCCTGCGTTTCCGCACGGTGGTGCAGGAAAATTTCGTGGTGAATTATCCTTCTGGCGATCCCTCTGTGGACCAGGGTGACATTCTGAACAATCTGGTTACGGTCATGTCCAATGTTCTGAATGTGGCGAATCTGACCCCCACCGGCGAGGATGAACAGGATTCAAGTCAGGTAGAAACCTCTATTCCACGGGGAACTGTGGAAAAAACCATTTACGCCGTCAACGGGGTGGCTTGTTCCCCTCAGCCGTGTACCGCAGTGCGGGTTGCGCCTGCCGATACGGTAACGTACCGCCTGCGCTACGTTTTGCCCACCAGTGATGTGGAAAATCTGTATCTGATTGATTATCTCCCTCTGCCGGTATTCCTGGCAACCGAGGTGACCACGTTTGATCCCACTGTCAGCGCGGCGGCTCCGCCGCCGGGACAGGCAAAGTTTGGTCCCGCAGATACATTCTACGTCTACTCCGGAATCGTTCCCACGCTCCTCACCAACAGTTCGGAGAACAGTCTGCGCTTTACCTATGGCAGTTATGATGATACCCGAAATCAGTCCACCGTGGTGGATTTACTCTTCACCGTGACGGTCCGGTCTGATCCCTTTGCAGATGGATTGTACCTGACCAACCAGGTCCGCGGGCATGAAGGCGCAACCAATGCAGGTGACAGTGTAGCGGATTCGGTTGTACAGATTCAACTCACCGAGCCGGTTCTGAACGTTCGCAAAGGTGTAGTCTGGTCCGAAAACGCTGGCGCGGTGTTTAACCCGGCGCAGGTTGCCCCGGCAGGGGTGACCTTCTCCGGTGCAGGATGCCCGCGCTTTACTGGAACGGTGAATTCCAGCGGGCTTGCCTCTCAGCCCATAGACAGCAATATCACCGGTGGAGTGGATGCCGGCGACCGCGTGACTTTTGCCATTACGGTGGAGAACACCGGTAGCGGCTTGAACGGCGCCTTTGATGTGCGTGTAGCCGATAGTCTGCCCGTCGGTATGACCTTTGTGCCGGGTTCGTTGTGTGTAACCGATGGAACGGGTGCGGCAATTGGTTACACCGGAGCGGAAACCGATCTGTTTGCCACCGGTATTGTGCTGAATGATCCGGGTCCTACGGCAAATCCGGCAGGCGCACTGGATCCCTACGACCTGACCAGCGGTCGCAACATTGCGGTCATCACCTTCGATGTGACTCTGGATGGTACGGTGCAGGCGCAAAGCACCCTGACAAACACCGGGCGTCTTACAGCGTTTGCCGGTTCAGAGGGCGGTGCCAATCATGTCCCCTCGGGGGTGAGCGAAACGGCTTCCGTTTCGGTGGCGCGCCCATCCACAGCCAAAACGCTGGTAGGGACCGAGATCAATTCGGCGACCAATGGCAACACCCAGGCAGTGATCGGTGAACTGGTCACCTACGAAGTCACTGTGACCGTGCCTGAGGGGGTGCTCCCCTCTGCGGTGCTGACCGATACCCTGGACAGCGGACTGGCGTTTGTGGATTGTCTCAGCATTGCCGCCTCGCCTGATCTCTCCACCGACCTGGCGGGTGGGTTTGCTGCGGCATGTAATGATCCTACCAACCCAACTGTGAGTGCCGGGGGCGGAACGGTAACTTTCAATTTGGGCACCATCACCAATGCCAATCGTGATAATGCTCAGGCGGAAACGCTCACCATCCGCTACACGGCAGTGGTGTTGAACGTTACCGGCAATCAATCCGGGACGCAGTTGAATAACCTGGCCGGGCTTTCATGGAGCGGCGGCAGTCTGGGGGCGGTTTCTGCGCCCAACCTGACCGTGATTGAACCGAACATTATTACCGGAAAATCACGCCTCCCTTCTGGTAATCGGGATGCCGGCGACGTGGTCACCTTTACCATTACTCTGACCAATCCCAACGGTGCCACTGATACTGATGCCTACGATGTGGTCATGACTGATGTGGTCCCCGCCCTGTTAACCTATGTGCCCGGCAGTTTTTCAGTGGCTTCCTGTTCGGCAGGCGCGCCGGTGCTGAACGATTCTGCGGCTCCTACCCTGACGGCGACCTTTGCCGTGTTCCCTCGCAACACTTCCTGTGAATTGACCTTCCAGGCAACAGTCAATAACACGGTGCGGGCAGGCAACCCGGCAGTGACCAATACGGCTGTCACCACATGGACGAGCCTGAGCGGCTCTCCGGGAGATCGCTCGCCCTACAATACCAGTTCGGAAGAGCGCGATGGCAGTGGCGCACCGCTGAATGATTACCAGTCTTCCGCATCCGCAAATGTCTCCTTTGCCAGTACGGTGACCTCCAAATTCCTGGTGGCAACGTCCGAGGGGCATACTTCAGGCAATGCTGTGGCAATCGGCGAAATTGTGCGGTATCGCCTGGTGGTGTCGGTCCCCGAAGGAACCCAGAACAATTTTCAGGTTTTTGATGATCTGCCTCTCGGATTAACCTTCCTGAACGATGGTACGGCGACGATTGCCTTTGTGTCCAACGGGGCGGGGTTCACTTCCACCGGGGTGGGGATTGTTCCGGCGATTCCTGTGGGCTGTACCATCACCGGTAATGCCGCCAATGCCACAAACCCGCCTTCGCCTTTGCCCTGCACGCTGGCAGATGGGAATATCGGCAGTACGCCCAGCACTTCTTCGAATGTGGATAACTTTGCCGATCTGGCAGGTGGATCGCAGACGGGGAATGATGTTTACTTCAAACTGGGCAATCTGGTCAATGCCGATTCGGATTCCGATAACGAGTTTGTGGTGATTGAATTCAACGCTGTTGTGGACAATACCGGCGGCGGCTCGAATGATGCCGGAGATACGCGAGGAAATTATGCCCGAACTTATATCAATGGGACTTCGAACTCCATCTCTGGCACGGTCAACGTGGTGGTGGCTGAGCCTTTGTTGACCATCAGCAAAAGCGCTTCGGTTGCCTCCGGCGATGCCGGTGACCCCGTCACCTTTACCATTACGGTTGGGGCACAATCGGGTGCCAATCGTGTCACCGCTTTCGACCTGGTGGTTAGCGATACGCTGGACGGTTATCTGGTTCCGGGGACGGTCAGCGTGACTTCATCTCAGGGGGCAACCTGTGCAGGGGGTACGCCCTTCAATGCCACTGCCAGTTTTGCCGGACAGGTGATGACGATGAATGCCACCTGTCTTGATCCCGGTCAGACCATTACCATTACCATAGACGCTACCATCAGCCCGTCGGCGCCGAATGGCTTCAGCATCAACAATACGGCTACCCTCACCTACACCAGTTTGCCCGGAAGTGGCACGCCCCTGGCGGGGTCTGTTCCACCCGGCGGTTATTATTACGGGGAGCGCGATGGCTCACAGACGCCCAACCCCAACAATGATTACCGCGCCAGCAGCACGGCGGTTATTGTGGCAACCAATTCGCCGCAAATTGTCAAGAGCGTCTCTCCCTCGTCTTACACCATTGGCGATCTGGTGACTTACAACTTGCTGGTAACGCTCCCCGAAGGGGTGACGCAGGCGCTGGTGGTCACAGATGACATCCCTGTGGGCTTGGAAGTCGAGTCGTACCAGATCATCACCTCTGCCGCGTCCAGCGGCGGCTTGCTGGCGGCAGATTACAATGGCGCTCTGCCTGTGCCTACGGTGACGCAGGCGGGTGGAAGCGGCGGCGATATCACCTTCAACTTTGGCGATACGCCCACAACCGCTGATAATGTGGCGAATAACAACGCCTTCCTGATCCAGATCACCGCACGGGTGCTGAACATCGCCGGGAATGTGGACGGCGTGATTCGCACCAACACCGGCACGGTAACCTATAATGGTCCTGCGGTGCCGTCTTCTTCCGCGAACATGACCATCATTGAACCGACCATTACCACTACCAAGAGCGTTACACCGAATGCAAATGTGCAGGCAGGGGACGTATTGACTTATACGGTGCGCTTCACCAATACCGGCAACAGCCCTGCGTATGACGTGACTGCTGTAGATACGCTGGCGCAGGGGGTGGCGTACCAGGCAGGTTCGGCATCCTGCCAGTTCTTTGATGGCACAAGCACTGCTCCCATTGCTGTGTCGGTGACGGATAACGGCGCGAATTTGCTCTTTGAAGGTGTGCCGGCAGGCTCCTGGGACATCCCGGCAACGAATCCGGATGCTTTCATTGAGTGCACCTACCAGGCGGTGGCGCTTTCTTCTCTGCATCTGGATGGGGCGCATGTCAATACGGTGGATGCTGACTGGTCGTCTCACGACGGCAGTGACGCTTTCGAACGGGTGTATGACGATACCACACCCTATCCCAACGATGGTACGCAGGATACTGCCACCGCAGCCTTCACCAGTCCGGCGCCTGTCTTTACCAAGAGCGATGGCGGTCTGACTCAGGCTACCATCGGGCAGGTGATTTCCTACACGCTTACCGTGCAATCTCCTCTGGGCACCTTGCGCAACCTGACCATCACCGATACGCTGCCTGCCGGGTTGGTTTACCAGACAGGCAGTTTGAGCGTGGGTGCGGGAATCACCGCACCGGTCAGCGTTACGGTGAGTTCACCCAATGACGGCAGTGCGCCGGTAACCCTGAGCATTGACTTTGGCGACGCGGTGATTTCTTCCAGCCCGGTGACCCTGACCTTCACCGCTCAGGTGGCAAACGTGTCGGGTAATCAGCAGGGGGTATCTTTGAATAACACTGCCTCGCTGACGTACACAGACGCTTCCGGGGCATCCAGAACGCTCAATGCCAGCGATCCGGTCACGCTGGTGGAGCCGGTCATTACCCTGAGCAAAACGGTTGTGCCGCCCACGCCAGCCGACGCCGGTGGGGTGGCAACCTATACTCTGGTGCTGAGCAATCCAGGCGGCGCCAACGTCAGCCCGGCATATGATGTCCGTCTCACCGACACCCTTCCTGCTGTTTTGACGCTGGATACCGGCTCAGTGAATGTTACCCTGGCGGGCGGCGCTTCTGGAGTAACCAATGCTTCTGTCGGGAATACACTGGATATCACCATTGCGGTCATTCCGCCTGGAGGAAGCGCTACGGTGACCTTTACCGCCACCCTTAACGATACACTTACCCCGGGTCAGACGGTTGCCAATACAGCCGATGGGGTATGGAGTTCTCTCTCCGGCACGGTGAGCGGGGAGCGGGATGGCAGTGGTGGCATTAATGACTATCAAACCAGCGCCTCAGCAAACTTTACCTCTGCCGGATACTCCCTGAGCAAAGCATTGATCTCCACTTCTGCCGGGCACACTTCTGGAGCCAGCCTGACCATTGGAGAAACGGTCACTTTCGAACTGGCAGTCTCCCTGCCTGAAGGCACCATCCCGGCGCCTGTGGTGGTTACCGATGATCTTCCCTCCGGTCTTGCCTATGTCAGCGGAAGCGGTGTGCTGGATCTCACCGGTTTCAACGGTACGGTGGACAGCGCCGATCCGACTGTCGCCTCGGCAGGGAGTAGTGGCGATGATGTGATATTTACCTTTAACCAGCCGATTCAGGTTGCCCCGGACAACGATCCGGCGAACAATGTTCTGCGC
Organism: Anaerolinea thermophila; assembly: GCF_020723905.1. GTDB lineage: Bacteria > Chloroflexota > Anaerolineae > Anaerolineales > Anaerolineaceae > Anaerolinea > Anaerolinea thermophila_A. The sequence goes on along the minus strand of NZ_DYHZ01000001.1, from coordinate 220,912 downwards.
TTGCGCTTGACGGCTGTGGTGGTTAATGAACTGGCAAACCAGAACGGGGTGACCCTGAACAACGCTGCCAGTCTGCAGGCAGGAAGCGGTCCTGTGGTGCAGGCAACGCCGGTGACCATGACGCTCGTGGAACCTGACCTTGCCCTGAGCAAAACTGCCAGCACCCTCACACCGGGGTTAGGGCAGGTGGTTACGTTTACCCTGACGATTGCGCACTCCGCCGCCAGCACTGCCGATGCCCAGGATGTGGTTTTGACGGATGTTATTCCCGCCGGGTTGACCTATGTGCCGGGTTCTCTGTCTTCCAGCGGATATGCGCCGACTGTGCTGGATGACAGTGGCGCGCCTAACCTGCTGGTGCGCTGGGATACCCTCCCGCTGGGGCAAACCGGCGTCATTACCTATCAGGCGCAGGTAACCACCCCCGGTTTTGGCACAACCATGACCAATAACGCCGGACTGGTGTGGACTTCGCTTTCCGGTTCGGATAGCGGCGAACGCACCGGAAGTGGCGGCGTCAATGATTACGTGCGCGCTTCTGCGGTCACTCTGACCAGCACCGGTCCTGACCTGCAAATTTCCAAATCCGATGGAGATGTTTCCGCCACACCGGGTGGTACGGTGACCTACACCTTGAGTTACAGCAATACCGGCAACGGTGTTGCTACCGGCGTGGTGGTTTCTGAAACGGTGCCCGATCACACTACCTTTGTGGGTCCGGCAGGCTGGACCTGTTTGCCCGATAACAATGCAGGCAGTGTGTGTACATATAACCTGGGCCCTTTGAATCCCGGTGCATCTGGAACGTTGACCGTTCAGGTACAGGTGGTGAATCCGCTTCCCGCAGGGGTAATGCAGATTCAGAACGTGGTGTATATCGCTGACGATGGCACCCATGGCAATGACCCGACGCCGGGGAACAACACGGGGAGTGATGACACACCGGTGGACGCGGCGCCGGATCTGACGGTGAGCAAGACAGACGGCGGGGTGACGGCGACGCCTGGGGATGTGGTGGCGTACACGTTGAGTTATGCGAATGTGGGCAACCAGGCGGCGACGAACGTGGTGCTGACGGAGACGGTACCGGCGCACAGCGTGTTCAATGCAGGAGCGAGCACGGCAGGATGGATATGTGTGCCCAATAACAATGCGGGGAGCACCTGCACGCTGAGTCTGGGGACGCTGGCGGGTGGAGCCAGTGGCACGGCGGTGTTTGCGGTGACGGTGGACAATCCGCTGCCCGCGGGGGTGACGCAGATAGCGAACACGGTGGTGATCTCCGATGACGGCACGAATGGTACAGACCCGACGCCGGGGAACAACACGGGCAGTGATGACACACCGGTGGAGGCGGCGCCGGATCTGACGGTGAGCAAGACAGACAGCGGGGTGACGGCGTCGCCTGGGGATGTGGTGGCGTACACGTTGAGTTATGCGAACGTGGGCAACCAGGCGGCGACGAATGTGGTGCTGACGGAGACGGTACCGGCGCACAGCGTGTTCAATGCGGGAGCGAGCACGGCAGGATGGACATGTGTGCCTGATAACAATGCGGGGAGCACCTGCACGCTGAGTCTGGGGACGCTGGCGGGTGGAGCCAGTGGCACGGCGGTGTTTGCGGTGACGGTGGACAATCCGCTGCCCGCGGGGGTGACGCAGATAGCGAACACGGTGGTGATCTCCGATGACGGCACGAATGGTACAGACCCGACGCCGGGGAACAACACGGGCAGTGATGACACACCGGTGGAGGCGGCGCCGGATCTGACGGTGAGCAAGACAGACAGCGGGGTGACGGCGTCGCCTGGGGATGTGGTGGCGTACACGTTGAGTTATGCGAACGTGGGCAACCAGGCGGCGACGAATGTGGTGCTGACGGAGACGGTACCGGCGCACAGCGTGTTCAATGCGGGAGCGAGCACGGCAGGATGGACATGTGTGCCTGATAACAATGCGGGGAGCACCTGCACGCTGAGTCTGGGGACGCTGGCGGGTGGAGCCAGTGGCACGGCGGTGTTTGCGGTGACGGTGGACAATCCGCTGCCCGCGGGGGTGACGCAGATAGCGAACACGGTGGTGATCTCCGATGACGGCACGAATGGTACAGACCCGACGCCGGGGAACAACACGGGCAGTGATGACACACCGGTGGAGGCGGCGCCGGATCTGACGGTGAGCAAGACAGACAGCGGGGTGACGGCGTCGCCTGGGGATGTGGTGGCGTACACGTTGAGTTATGCGAACGTGGGCAACCAGGCGGCGACGAATGTGGTGCTGACGGAGACGGTACCGGCGCACAGCGTGTTCAATGCGGGAGCGAGCACGGCAGGATGGACATGTGTGCCTGATAACAATGCGGGGAGCACCTGCACGCTGAGTCTGGGGACGCTGGCGGGTGGAGCCAGTGGCACGGCGGTGTTTGCGGTGACGGTGGACAATCCGCTGCCCGCGGGGGTGACGCAGATAGCGAACACGGTGGTGATCTCCGATGACGGCGCAAACGGGGCAGACCCGACGCCGGGGAACAACACCGGAAACGATACAACACCCCTGGGTGCAGCACCCGATTTGACCATTGAAAAGAGCGATGGCGTGGATCTGGTTTCACCGGGTGAAACTCTGGTGTACACGCTGACGGTGCGCAATGTGGGCAATCAGCATGCCACCGGAGTGGCGATTGAGGAAACCGTCCCGAGCGGCACTACTTTTGTACCTTCCTCCAGCACAGCAGGCTGGAGTTGCACGCCGGATAACAGCGCCGGGAGCGTGTGTACCCTGAATGTGGGCACTCTGGCGGCAGGCGCGACCTTCACCGCGCAGTTTGCTGTGGCGGTGGACGATCCGCTGAACCCGGAAGTTCTGCGCATCTGGAACACGGCTACCGTTCGGGATGATGGCGAAAACGGCGATGACCCCACGCCTGACAACAACACCTCTACGGATATGGATGAGATTGGGGTGAGCGCCAAGCGGCTGGTGGAAACCAATCAGGACTTTACCACGAATCCGGAAGTTGCAGTGGGCGAAGTGCTGACCTACGAGATTGCGCTGGACATTCCTTCCGGTGCTGTCCAGAATCTGGTGCTGACCGATACCCTGGATCGCGGACTTGCCTTCATCGGATGTGAGTCGATCACTGCTGATCCCGCCGTTACGGCTTCTGCGGGTCCGCTGACGGCTATTTGCAATACTGCCAGCATTGTCACTGAGCCGGCGGGAAGCGCCAATCCTGCCGATGCCGGACGCAGGATGGTGTTGAATTTTGGCAACGTCACCAACACCTCGCCCGATCCACAACCGCTGGTGGTGCGTTACCGCGTGGTGGTGCTGAACACGGCAGAAAACGTGAGTGGTGTGACTCTCAACAACCATGCCCGGTGGACCTGGGTAGGCGGATCGCTGGAAGCCGAAGCCACACCGGTGCGCATCATTGAGCCGAAACTGATGGTGGAAAAGACGGTCACCCCGCGTGAAGCGCTGGAAGGACAGGAAGTGACTTACACAATCACCCTTTCCCGCCATCCCGATAACGAAGGTCCTGCCTACGATGTTACATTGAGCGATGTGGTGCCTTATGGCTTGACCTATGTGCCCGGTACATGGCAGTTTGTCAGCGGTCTGGCGCCCACGACGCTGACGGATAGCGGCGCGCCGACGCTGGTGGCGACATGGGATGTCTTCCCCGCTGATGCACCGGCAACTGTTCTGCAATTCCGTGCGCGGGTGACCGGAATCAAACCCGGGAACAGTGTGACCAACGTGGCACAGGTGGTTTGGAGCAGTTTGCCGGGCAATGTCGGGATTCCGCAGTCGCCGTACAATACTCGTTCGACGGAACGCTCTTATGTCCCCGGTTCGTCGGTGGATGTCTATGGCGCTTCAGGAGAAGTCTCTCTGCTGGTACCCGAGGTGGTTTTGCCCCGGACTGGCTTTACGCCTGGACAGGTGACCCGCCTGCCCGAACAACCGCAGGAGAAGCAATACGCTGATCAGGGCATGGTGCTGGAAATCCCCTCGCTGGGAGTGAAAGCGCCGATCATGGGTGTGCCGTTGACCGCGGAAGGCTGGGATTTGACCTGGCTTACCAGTCAGGTTGGCTATCTGGAAGGGACGGCATTCCCGACCTGGAAGGGCAATAGCGGTTTGACCGCGCACGCCTATGGCCCAGACGGAAAACCCGGTCCCTTCGTGAATCTGGGCAAACTCAAGTGGGGCGATACAATTACGATCCGCTATGCCGGACAGGAATACCGCTACGCCGTGCGGGTGGTCAAGCGTGTCCAGCCCAACGACCTGAGCGTGCTCAGCCATCAAGAACGGGCGTGGTTGACCCTCATTACCTGTCAGGGGTATGATGAACGCACCCGTGACTATACTTCCCGGGTGGTCGTGCAGGCAGTCCTGATAGAAGTAAAGTAATTGCAGGAGAAATCACTCCGGGCTGAAGTCTGGTTTTGAATCATGTAGAACGCCCCCCGCAATCGCGGGGGGCGTAACATCAGGCGGGTTGAGCCGCCTGTTGGGAGCGGCTTTCCAGTTCATGAACGGCCTGAACGATGAGATGAGCCGCCTGTTCCAGCGAGAGTTTGCCCGTGTTCAGCACCATGTGATAGAGCATGGGGTCTGCCCAGTTGGCTTCGTAAAAGCGCTTGATATAATCTGCCGATGCCGCGTCGCGCTCTTCAATCAGGTTCTGCGCCTGACGGCGGGGTTGAATATCGGCAAAACCACGATGGTTCTGTTCACGGATTTGCTGTTTGACGCGCAGGATGCGGTCTTCCAGAGGGGCTTCAATGCGCACATGCAGAGTATTGGGTTCGCTTTGCAGGATCACCTGCCCGCCGCGTCCTACAATCACCACATTGCCCTGGGCATGGGCGCTCTGGACGGCTCTCTGCACCAGGCGGAGGGCAGTTTCTTCGCTTAATTCCTGCTCCAGCAGATGCACATTGTATGGCTCCTCAACGATCCCGTAGGTAATCGAAATGGGAGCGGTGCGAGCAAATAATCTTTCCAGAAATCCGCGGACCCGGTAGTTATCTTCACTGTAATCAATGATTTCCTGTTCGGAAAGGCCGCTTTCTTTTGCCGCGTTGAGAATCATCCATTTATCAAACATGCGGTAATTCAGCATGTCTGCGACCATGCGGGCGATTTCGTCTCCACCACTGCCAAACTGACGTGAAATGGTGATCGTTGCCATACCACACCTCCATTTGAGTCACTGCTCAAGAACCCAAGAGGAAGGCGGGGGCAATTTGATAAATCAGGCTTGACGCTGATTCTCCGCCCGATTTTGTAGCCGTGCTATGCCGGGGAATTGTCTATACATAGAATAGCATATTCAGGCGAGAGATTCAATCCATTATGGGGGTGTTTCCAGGAATGATGTAACCAGGTCAGGGTAGTTGCATCCAATTTATGGAAACATATACGGAGGTTTTCATGAAACTGGCTTTTCCCACACAGGACGGCGAGACGATTTTTTCCCATTTTGGACAGGCGCGCTTTTTCAAAGTGCTTGAGGTGAAGGATGGGGTTGTGGTGAATGCGGAATTGCGTGAAAAAGAAGTCCATCTGCACCATGAGGATGAGCCTCATCACGAACACGGTGGGCATCATTCCCACGCCATGTTCGATTTGCTGAAAGATTGTGAGGTATTAATAGCAGGCGGGATGGGTACTCCTGCCTTTAACCGCGCCCAGGAACAGGGTCTGGAAGTGATTCTGACAGGGGAGCGCTCCATTGAAAAGGCATTGCAGGCGTATCTGCAAGGAACGCTTCATTCTGACCTGCGCCGTGTCCATGCACACTGATGCCTGGCACCTGCCTCGCGGGGCTTTTTATTCGGTACGGGTTACCTTAAAAATCGTGCGGGGACGGTCGGGATTGTACCCTTTGGCGAGCGTGAGGTAAAAAGTAAAAAGTTGAGCGGGAATGATGCTCACCAGAGGGGAGAGCCATTCAGGCACGCCCTCGGGAATGGGCAGGGCGGTAGTTGCCTGACGCAGGGCTTGCCGATCGTTGGAAATCATCACCGTCTCTGCCCTTAAATGTTGCAGTTGCTGGAAGGTTTGCCACACCGAAGGAAAAATTTTTCCCTGTGGGGCTGCAATGAGCACAGGAAAGCCTTCCTGGACCATGGCAATGGGACCATGCAGGAAATCTGCGGAGGAATAGGGTTCTGCTGCCACATAAGTCAGTTCTTTCAGTTTCAATGCCCATTCAAAGGCAGTGGCATAGTTATATCCACGCCCCAGCACCGCACAGCGCTCCATGTAGCGATAGCGCTGAACCGCCTGTTCGATTTTTTCCTCGTTTTGGAAGACAGCCTGTGACCATTCAGGCAAACGGTGCAGATCATCCCAGAGGGCAGACTCGCCGGCAAGCGCGGCAGAAAGCATGGCAATTGCCATCAACTGTGCCGTGTAGGTTTTGGTTGCGGCAACGGCTTTCTCTGCCCCCGCACAAATGTCAAAATGGTATTCCGCCGTTTGTGCCAGGGGGGAATCGGCTGCATTGGTGATTGCCAGTGTCAGGCATCCCTGGCGTTTTCCTTCTTCGATAACCTGCACGATATCAGGAGATTGTCCCGACTGGGAAATGCCCACCACCAGCGCCGCGCGCATTTTCGGCGGACTCTGATAGTACGTGAAGAGGGAAGGCGTTGCCAGCGCTACCGGCAGGGCATTGAACGCCCCCCAGAGATAGGTGGCGTAACGGGCGGCATTGTCTGAAGTTCCTCTTGCGGCGATGACCACATAATGGATCTGCCGTTCCCGAATGGTTTGTGCAATTTTTCGGGCGGTCTCTTGCTGGCTTTCCAGCAGATGGCTGAGGCGTTCGGGTTGTTCCAAAATTTCTTCTCGCAGATTCATACGACTCTCTTCAGTGTTCTACCCTTTCAATCCAGATACCACGACTCCCTCAAGGATGAAGCGCTGGGAGAAGAAAAATACCACCATCAGCGGGACGGTAGTCAGCACTGCTGCTGCCATGATGGTGGGCCATTGCTGAACGGTCAGATTGATATTGTACAGCGTGGAGACGTACACCGGCAGGGTATACAGGTCCACCGTTTGCAGGTACATCAGCGGGGTGAGCAGATTGTTCCAGAAACCAACAAACAGGAATGTGGCGACGGTTGCCAGCGGGGTTTTCATCAACGGCATGACGATTTCCCACCAGATTTGCAGGTGACTGGCGCCATCCACAAAGGCGGCTTCGTCCAACTCTTTGGGAATTTGCGCCATGGCTTGCCGGAGCAAAAACACCATTGCCGCACCACCCGCAAAGAAACCCGGAATGATCAGTGGTTTGAAGGTGCCAACCCAGCCCAGTTTATTGAAGAACACATATTGAGGCACAATCAGAGCCTGGGGGGGAATCATCATGGTAGAGAGCATGAGGAAAAACACCAGATTCTTGCCGGGCCACTCCACCCGGCTGAAAGCATATGCCACGAAGGCGATGGAAATCAGGGTGCCGGTGAGCGCCAGCGCGGTATAGAACACGGTGTTGAAATATGCGCGCAGGAAATCACTGTTCTGGAAGAGGCGCAGGTATGCCTGAAAGGTGGGGTGTGCAGGAATCCAGATGATGCCTGGGGCGTTGGTTTCTTCCAGAGTTTTTAGTGAGGAAGAAATCATCCACAGGAGGGGGAAACTCATCAGCACCGTCATGCCGGTGAGGAGGAAATACAACAGAACTCGCTGGAAAATATGAGTAGAGGTGCGCATGGTTTCTCCCTTAATAAAGTTCGTAAGTTACCCAGCGGTTTTGCAGGCGGAACTGAATCAGGGTGACAATCAAAATAAGGAGCATGATCAGCCATGAAATGGCAGACCCCATGCCAATTTCAAAATGACGGAAACTGACCTGCCAGAGATAATACACCATGGAAATAGCGGACGATACCAGTGGCTGGTTATCGCGATACAGCACGTAAATCGGCTCGAAAATCTGCAGGGTATTGATGGTTCCAACCACAAGGTTATAGAAAATATAGGGGGTGAGCAAAGGGAAGGTGATCTTCCAGAAGCGCTGGAAGCGGTTGGCGCCATCAACTTCAGCCGCCTCATGCAGTTCTTTTGGGATGTTATTTAAACCTGCCAGAAAAATCATCATCATTGCGCCGCATCCCCAGATCATCAACAGAATCACTGAGGTCTTTGACCACAGCGGGCTTTGAATCCACAGGGGCACGCGGTTAGGGGGTGGGAATCCGGCTTCCCAGATTTTCATCAGCAGGTTGAATTTTCCGCTCCCGATCCCGAGGAAAACCGCGCTGATAAGTTCCTGAATAAAGATGCCTGCCCGCAAAAGATAATCAAAGGGCGGAAAGGCACGGCTCAGAGCGCGCAGGATCTGATTGATAATGCCTGTGCCTGTGTTCAACATAAGCCGCCAGCACAGCAAAACAGCGGCGTTAAAACCGAGAATGACCGGCAGGTAGAATGCCATGCGGAAGATTTTTTCACCGCGCGCTTTCTGGTTCAGAATAACCGCCAGGAACAGGGCAACGGCGATTTGTAACGGCAGACCAACGACGACCAGAAAAAGGGTATTTACAATGGAGGCTCGAAAACTGGTGTCTTTCAACAGCAAGCGGGCGTAATTGCTGAACCCAACCCACTGTGGGCTGGCACCGGAGGCAATCCGGAAATCGGTGAATGACCAGTACAGCGAAGCCAGCAGGGGAAAGACCACGAAAATTAGAAAGCCAGTAATCCATGGGGCGGCAAATAAGTATCCTGCAAAGGTATCCTGTTGAACCTTTGGGGATGCACCACGCCAGCGTTGAATTTGCCGCGCCAGTACTGCCAGTCCGTAACTGGTCAGGACGATGAAGACTACCGTTAAACCTGCAGTCATCAGAGTGTCCAGGTAAGGGTTTTTCATCATGGGGCAAGCCTCCCTGCGGGGTTAAGAATCCGGTGGGAACAGGAAAAACTGCTCCCACCGGATCAGGGTCATGGGATTATTTCCCTAACGCGGCGGAGTATTCTTCCTGTATCTTCGCCACCACTTCCTCGGGGGTCAATTCTTCTGTGATGAGTTTACCCAGCGCATCTTGCATGATGGTGGACAACTTCGCCGATTCGAGGATACCAGCAAATCCTACCCCGTACTGCGATGCCAGTTCGGCTTCCCGCTTCAATTGCGGTGTATCGGTGACGTAGCCATAGTGCGCATCGTTGCGGGCAGGAATCAAGCCCATGGTCTCATTCCACTTGTGGTTGGCTTCTTTCGTGAACGCCAGTTTGAGCCAGTCTGCCGCCAGTTCTTTGTTGGGGCTGTATTCCGGCACTGCCAGCCAGTCATTGAACGCCAGAACCACCGGCTTGCTCTTGGGGAAGTTCACAGGATCGCCATAGAATGGATCAATGCTGATCTTCTCCCAGATCGGGCGGTTGAAGGGGGGCGCTGCCCAGCCGGAGTGTGCCAGGCAGACTGCACCGTTATCTTTTCCAGTCTCATCGTTTACGTCAATGACAGAGCCCTGACCGGTAGGCAGGGAACCCACTGCATTGGCATAGGGTCCGTAAGTTGCCTGACGCATTTCCAGCATCCATCGGGTGGTTGCCAGGGCTTCTGGCGAGTCAAAGTTCGGAGTGCCGTCGGCTTTATACAGTTCTCCGCCCAGCGAGAAGAATACCAGCAGCCACCACTGCCAGTCTGCCATGGAGCCGGCATCCACGGGCACAAGGGCTTGCTGAACCAGCGAGTTGGTTGCTGGATCGATGATGGTGGCTTTCTTGGCGAACTCGACCCATTCCGCAAAGTTCCTGGGTGTGCCCTTAGTCCATCCGGATTTTTCCATCAGGTCGGTTCGGCAGAAGACGTAGCGCGGGGCGGTGAAAATGGGCAAACCGCGTAATTTCCCCTTGTACTTTGCATTTTCCAGTGCCGGGCCAAAATTCTTAATCTCGGGCCAGGCGGCTTCGCCCAGGTAGGGTTCCATGTCGGCAAGACTTTCGCCGTAGAGGGTGTTCATCTCTGAGCCCAGGTTGATGATGTCTGGTCCCTGACCGGCGGCAAAGAAGCCGCTGAAAGTGGTATCCCATCCGGACCAGGACCCTTCGGTGATTTCCACTTTCACACCCGGATGAGCGGCTTCAAAGGCGGGGTTGATTTCGCTCTTCAGCCATGCAATGGTGTCCGGAGTGTAGTCCAGCAGGTAAATTTTCAGGGTTACCCCCGCCGCGGGCTGTTCAGGAACTTTAGTGGGTTCGGCTGGCTTTTCAACAGGTTGTTCTGCCGTCGGAGTGGCAGGCGTACCGCAGGCGCTGAGCACCAGGCTCAACAGCACCAGCAGAGTCAATCCAACACTCAAATGCTTTTTCATGGTTCCTTCTCCTTCTGAATCTCTTGTTACAGGTGAAAGGATGAGATAAATGTGGATGGATCGCTTCAATGTTGCCTGGAATCACCTCCTTTCGGGGTTGGGGATTCTCCCAGTCTTTGCAGACGCTTCAGCACGTCTTCCTGAAAGTGCTGGATGAGCGTAAGCGTCAGTTCGGTGGGAGAGAGTTGGGGTTGTTGCAACAATGGGGTGAGATCCATAGCAAAGGACATGCCCGTGGAGAGATCCACCCCATGAGATTCGAAATAGGTGGCGTTGGCGCGGCGGCGTCCCATGGTGGCAAGGTCGTAACGCTTTCCGCCGGCAATTTGCGAATCAAACACCCCCAGGAGGGCATATTGCAGGTTTTCATGCTGAGACACATCCAGCACGACTTTATCATTGTCCTCCATCCAGTCCAGCCCACGCCAGACCTCGCACCCCAGTACTCGCTGAGGGTGTTGCTCGACGGGCAAACGCCGCAGGGCAGAGAGGGTTCTCAGGGCCACCGCCACATGGGTATCGTGTTTATCGGCCAGGTTGTGGGTGTATACCTGTTGAGGATGTGTGGCTTGCAGGATAGCGAGCAAATCGGCAACGGGCGCTTCCAGAGTGCTGTCTTTGATGGCTTTGCTGGGATAATCCAGGAAGATTAATGCCGAATATTCCCCCACCACAGCCGCCTTGCGTTGTTCCTTGAAACGAATGAGGCGCATGTCCTCGTCGCTGGTCTGAGCGTATATACCATCGCGCGGTGATCCGCGTCCATCGGTGACAATGACGGCAGTAAACCACTGATCGCGGCGTTGAAAACAGGACAGAATCGGTTCTGCCGCCATAATTTCCACATCATCCTGATGCGCGGCAATGCACAAATGCGTGGTGCGCGCGAGCGCCTCTTCCACAGGTGCACCGTCGGGAATGAAGATTTCTGCGGATGGTTGATGGAACTTCATGGTTTGTCCTCCTTGATGAGTTCGGGTAAACTGGCGGCAGCCACCGATTGCCCTACACGGCGGATTTTTTCATCGGGTAAATGTACCTGAATGTGTTCCAGCAGATGGGGAAACTCTGCCTGCCACACCGAGCGAACGCCTTCCATGAGCAGATTGCCACCTTCCCCAGAGGTACAGCGCCCAAGGATGAGCACGTGTTTAATCTCGTAAAAGTCCGCATAATGCGCCAGCGCATATCCCAGATAGATGCCCATGGTTTGCCAGATGCGGACGGCTCCTTCGTGTCCTTCGTGCAGAAACTTCTGAACGAAAGCAAGGCGTTCGGCATCGGGAACATCCGGAGGGAGGGCAATGCCCACCATTGGAGCAAGTCGGAATACGCACTGTTGAGATAGATAACTGGCGCCGCATCCCCGGTCTCCCGACCACTCTTCGACCGGAGCCGAAGGACTGTAATCAATGGGAGCAAATGCCAGTTCGTTCAACCATCCTGTAATGGCACCCTGCGGATCCACATATCCCGCGGCTTCGCTGGAACCCAGCGCAATCCCCAGCACAGCGTTCTCGCCAATTGCCATGGATCCTGCCAGCGCGGTCACATCACCATCGTTGATGACTTCCAGCGGGACGCCCATTTCCGCCTGAAGCCGTTCAAAAAGTGTGTAAATTTCTCCAGAGTGTTCCTCGGGTACACTGCGAAAGAGTGATGCCACCCGTGGGCGGTTGTGGATATAAATGCCTGCCGCGCTTCCTCCAATGGCATCCACACGTGGCATTTTGCTGGCGGCAGTTTTCAGGGCAGTGAGGATTTCGCGGTAGTGATACGCTGGATCGGCGTGTTTGCGCGGTTCCCAGATCACCTCTTCGCTGTACACCGGCACGCCGTCCACCACCGCACTTACCTTGCGGTCGGATGCACCCAGGTCAAATCCAATGCGGCATCCTTCCAGATGCCTTCCAAGAGATCTGCGGGTTTCCCGGCTGGTGGGCACTTCCTCGAAGGCGCAGGGGAGCAGACGAAATGGCTGAGCATAGACTTTCTCCCCCAGAAATCGGGCATCGAAATGACGGGATCCGTTCTCTCCATATGTACGGGCAAGTTCCTGCGCAAGAGAAAGATTTCCCCCAATGTACACGGTGTGAGCGCCTCTTTGCCACAGTAAAAATTTCAATAAACGTTCGACATAGAAATAGTTCTGAACGGCAAGGGGATGGTCATCAGGGAAAACGCGGGTTTCAAACCGCGAAACCTGCCCGTCTTCTCGCTCCAGAGCAATTGCCAGCGGTACACCTGCTCCGCTCAGCCGTTTCTGAAAGGCATGGTTTGCCAGCACAGCCGGTCGGAAGGCTGAATCCAGGGGCGGTTTGATCAGTGGCTCGGGAAAGGGCAGGGTAGAACTCATCTTTTCAATGCTCCTGTAAGAACAAGACATCGTAATTTTCCAGCACCATGAATGCTGCCGCTCCTAAAATGCAAGCACGATAATCCAGGGATCCAATTTCCAGACAGGTATCCTGTACCAGTGGATGGAAGGCGGCTTTCTGCATGGATTGACGCACATTGTCCAGCCAGGTTTCGCCAAAACGGGTCATTTCGCCTGTCAGCACGATACAGTGGATGTTCAGCGCGCCCACCAGATGCGCCAGCGCTTCGCCAAGTGCATTGCCCGCCTCGGCAACGATGGACTGAAGGGCAGGGTCTCCATCTCCCCATCGTTCCAGCGCTTCAGACAGTGAGGATACCCCAGACCGACGGATGACTGCTCCTGCGCTGGCAATCGTTTCCAGACATCCCCGTTTGCCGCATCGGCACATATCCCCCTCGGGACGAACCACCACATGACCGATTTCCCCCGCCGCACTGCCATCGCCCTGAAACAGGCGCCCGTTGATGAGAATCCCCGCACCAATACCGTGGCGGATATTGACCACAACCAGATTGGAGCGCGAGGCATGTTTTCCGTAAACGAATTCTCCAATGGCGGTCGCCTGGCTGTCATTGAGAATGGAAACGGGCAGGTGAAAGCGCTCTTCCAGCAGATGTGCCAGCGGGAAATTCTCCCAGTCAAGGTTGACTGCCCGCAGTACGATTCCCTGTCGGGTGTGAATCAACCCGGGCGCGCCAATTCCAATGCCAACAATGGGACGCCAGTTCTTCGCTAACAGCCTTTCCAGCAGATTCATCACCAGCGCCAGGGCTTCTTCGGGGTTGTGTCGAAGAGCCGGAACCTGAATGGTCTCTTTAATATCTCCCCGTAAGTTCACCACTGAGGCGATGAAATGATCCTGCGCCAGATTGACGCCGATGAGAAAACGCGAATCGGGCACCAGGCTGAGCAGGATGGGTGATTTTCCCCCTATAGAAGCCCCCGTGCCCACTTCTTCGACAATCCCTTCAGCCAGCAATTCATTCACCAGTTCCGAAACCGTTGCGCGAGTTAACTGCGTTTTCCGGGCAATCTCGGCGCGGCTGATGGAATCGTGTTCAAAGATGGTTTTGAGCACCAGATTGCGATTATGGACTTTGGTTTGCTGATGGGTGGCTTTTTCCATAGGGGGTTATTGTTTGTTTATTGAACTTACAAAGTTATTGTATAAAAAATACAGGAAAAAGTCAATAGGTTTTTGACAAAATCTCTATTTCTTTCTTCCCGATAGAAGAGCAAGTATAATCACCTCTGATATTCCCAATGCAGAAAGGTATGGATATGGAATCTATTCATCTCAACCTTCATGGCGAGGCTCAGCCGCTGGATCGGTATTTTCAGAATTGCATTGGTTCCTGTCATGCATATCTGACCTTGCGAGAGGACTGGCGTGAGCATGCGCGTGCCATTCAACGAGAAATTGGTTTCCGCGCGGTACGGTCGCATGCCATTTTCCATGATCTGGTTGGTATTTACCAGATCCCCTGGGGGGGTGAGCGGGTCTTCAACTTCCAAAACCTGGATAAAATTTACGATTTCTGGCTTTCCATTGGCTTAAAACCTTTTGTGGAACTCAGTTTCACCCCGCGGGCGCTGGCAAGCGGTGATCATACGGTATTCCATTACGGTGCCAATGTCACCCCACCCAGAGATCGCGGTGAGTGGGAACTGCTTATCCACACATTTGCCACCCATCTGATAGAGCGCTATGGATTGGAAGAAGTACAGACGTGGTATTTTGAGGTCTGGAACGAGCCTGACCTGCAGGGAATTTTCTGGACCGGGAGCATGGAAGACTACTTTGACCTGTATGCGCTCACTGCTCGCGCGTTGAAGGGGGTGCACCCCTCACTCAAAGTAGGTGGACCGGCAACCTCCCGCAATCTGTGGGTGAAAGAGATGCTCGATTACTGCGCCGCTCATCAGGTGCCGATTGATTTTATCTCCACCCATCATTATTGTGCAGATGCCGCTTTTGAGATGGGGGAATTTTCAGGCGTTCACTGGCGAGGGCAAAAAGCCATGCTCCGCGATGTTCAGCGGACCGTGCAGGCGGTGCGTCAGTCGGCTTTTCCTCATCTTCCCGTCTTCTACACGGAGTGGAATGTCTCTCCCATTCACGAAGATGTCTACGGCAAGGATTCTGAATTTACTGCCGCATTTGTCCTGCAAACCATTAAAGACCTGAGCGGTTTACTGGATGTGTATTCCTACTGGGCGATTTCCGATGTTTTCGAAGAGTCCGGTCCGGGACTGACGCCGTTCAGCGGGAAGTACGGGCTGGTCAACCTGCATGGCATCAAGAAGCCTGTTTATCATGCTTTTCGATTCCTCAGCCAGTTGTACGATGAAGAACTGCTGAGCGAGGCGCCTTCTTTGCGGGTTACCCGTTCTCCCGAGGGGAACGTGCGTGTGCTGACCTGGAATTTTGTCGAGCCGGTCAACCCGGATTTCCATTCCGATTACCCTCTTTCTGGCGGAGATCGCGAAGAGGAAATTATCCTGGACGGTTTGCGGGGTGAATATGAAGTCATCGGGTATCGCGTAGATCGAGAACACAGCAATGCCTTCCGTGCCTGGCAGGCGATGGGCTCGCCGCAGTATTTGTCCCATGTTCAGGTGGAGCAATTAAAACAAGCCGCGGAGCCGGATGTCTGCTTCCATCAACGACTGGTTCTGGAAGGTACGCTGCGTCTGTCTCATGTGCTGCCTCCTTGCGGGGTTCGTTTTTATGACATTCGTCGGGTAGCGTAACCTTGTCAGAAAGGCGGGAGGGTGGGAAGATGGAACATTCTTCTAAACCGGATATTTGTCCAACCGTTCAGCACTTTGCCATGCCCGCTTTCATCCTGGGGACGTTTTTATTTGCCTGGGCTATCTGGCTGGTGCCGCGCTGGCTGAATCTACAGGATGCCATTGCACTGCGCCACTGGGTGGCGTTGGGTTCGTTTGCGCCGGCTTTGATGGTTCTGGTGCTTCAGTTCGTAGATCAGCAAGCCCGTCAGCGCTGGATGCAGGGCAGATGGCTGGAGGATCTTCTTCTCAGCATCCTTGCGGTCGCCGCGCTGTACTTCATTTGTCTGCCTTATGCTTCCAGTACCCCATTTCAGGTTTCCCTGTTGGGATGGGGAGCGCGGGTGATCCTCTTTGTGGCTGGCGGCGCTGTTTTATGGATGGTCCTTCGCCAGGTGTCTTTGCCACAAACTGTTAAAGGCTGGCTCATCTGGATTACCGCCGCTCTGGCATATCCTCTCCTGATGCTGGCAGGCTGGGGCATTTGGGCGCTGGCGACGGGTTCGGCGCAGATTCATTCCCCTGAGGGCGGAGCAGGCAGATTTGTGTTGACTGTGCTCACTTCCTGGGTTTATCTTTTTCTGTTTGGAGGAACACTGGGAAGCGAACCCGGCTGGCGCGGCTGGTATTTTTCGCGTCTGTTGAAACATCAGCCCTTTTGGGCGGCAGTCTTGATGACAGGTGGATTGGAAGCCCTCTGGATGGTGCCCCTGGTTTTCAATGGGTTGAATCCTGCAGTTGGTTCCCTGTGGCAGGAACTGGCGTATCGGGTATTGATGATTCTTCTTCATGCCGTGCTGCTGGGGTGGGTGTACGTGCGTTTACAGGGCAATCTTTTTCCAGTCATGTTGCTCCGCGCTGGGATGCTGGTAACACCCCTGTTTATTGATTTTACGCCGCTGAGTATAGGATTTCTTGTCATTCTTGCACTGGGATTAACCCTGAACGTTCGTCGCATTCCCGGGTTTCAATCAGGCTAAGGCTAAATTTCAGAACAACTTTTTGGTCTCTCCTACGTATATAAAAACGGAGAAGTTACAGGAGGAACCATGTCTGCCATTGTTCTGGTTCAGGAACTGGTGAAAACCTATGGGAATGTCCTTGCGGTGGATGGCATTTCCTTTGCTATCGAAGAAGGAGAGATTTTCAGCCTTCTCGGTCCCAACGGTGCAGGGAAGACGACCACCATTTCTATCCTTTCAACTTTGTTTCCCCCAACACGCGGCGAGGCCTGGATTGGCGGGTTTTCCATCACCCGTGAGCCCATGCAGGTTCGCCGCATGATTGGGGTGATCCCGCAGGAGATTGCCCTTTACGAAGATCTTAATGCCCGGGAAAACCTGCTTTTCTGGGGACAGATGGTGGGCTTGGAAGGCAAAGTCCTGAAACAACGTGTGGATGAAATTCTGGAACGGGTGGGGCTGGTAGAAAAAGCCCGACAGCCTGTCAAGACGTATTCGGGGGGGATGAAACGGCGTCTGAATATTGGGGTGGGATTGTTGCATGCTCCCCGTTTGCTGTTTATGGATGAGCCTACGGTAGGCATTGACCCCCAATCGCGGCGTGCCATTCTGGACATGGTCAAAGACTTGAATCGTTCTGGCGTGACTATCCTCTACACCACCCATTACATGGAAGAGGCGCAGGAACTTTCCCATCGTATCGGCATTATTGATCACGGAAAAATGATTGCCATCGGGACACTGTCTGAACTGATTCGCCAGATTGGCGAGCAGGAAAAAATCATCCTCTCGTTCAGTGAAGATCAACATCTGGCGCCTCTGGTGGATGATCTCAATGCATTAGCCGGTGTGAATCATGTCATTGCCGAAAACCATTCCGTGACCCTGATCGTGGACAAAGCCGAAGAGATTCTGCCCGAAGTCATGCAATGGGGGCACCAGCGCGGTTTGAAGATTCGCTCTCTCCAGATAGAAGAACCTGACCTGGAAGCCGTATTCCTTCATCTGACCGGTCGTGCTCTTCGCGATTGAGGGAGGGAACATGAAACGCCTCTGGTTGATTGCGGTGAAAGATTTGCGACTGGCGTTCCGTGACCGCGCCGCCTTGCTTTTCTTGCTGGTTGCGCCTTTTGCCCTGATTATGGGCATGGCGCTGATCTCCGGTCGGCTGACAACGCCTTCAGGCAGTAATACCGGCATTCGCGATATCCCTGTGTGGATCATTAATGAGGACGGGGCAGAACTGGGAAATGCGCTGGTCGAAATGATGACCTCGAGTGAACTGGCAGATTTGCTGGAACCGCAGGTGGTGCAGGATGTCCAGGCGGCGCGCCAGGCAGTCAATGAGGATCGGATCGCAGGTGTGGTGCGCATCCCTGCCGGGTTTACCCGCAGTATCATTCCGGCGCAGAGTGGCAACACATGGCAATTTGCCGAGCCGGTGCAGATTGAATTTTATGCCAACCCTTCCCGCCCTACCAGCGCAGGAATCGTGGAAGCCATTTTGCGCGAATTTCTCAGCCGGGTGGAAGCAGAGCGTATAAAGGGAAATACAGCGATTGTTCAAATGCTTCAATCTGGAATCCTTCCGTATGACCGGTTAGAAACGGTTACTCAGCAGATGAGCCAGGGGCTGGAGGCAAGCGACAGTACCGGTGGATTCATCCTCCAGATTGGCGATCAGAAGGGCCGGGAAGAGGTACAGTTTGACATCATGTCCTACATGGCTCCGGGGATGGCATTGATGTTCCTGATGTTCACTGCATCTTATGGGGGGCGTTCGTTTCTCGCGGAACGCCGCCAGCACACTCTCCAGAGGCTGCTTACCACACCCACCAGCGTGGTACAAATTTTTGGCGGCAAGATGCTGGGCATATTTCTTACCGGTGTGGCTCAAGTGCTCATTCTCATTGGAACCAGTACTTTGATTTTTGGCTTGAAATGGGGCGATGCCCTGGGGGTACTGGCGCTTGTCCTGTGTGCCACTTTTGCCGCTACCGGCTGGGGGTTGCTGATCACTGCATTTTCGCGCACTCCGGGGCAGGTGAGCGTGGTTGGCTCGGTGATGATGCTGGTCTTTGGCATTCTGGGGGGAAGTTTTATCAACACCCAACAATTCCCACCGTTCCTCCTCTTGCTTTCCCGGGTAACGCCAAATGCCTGGGGGCTGGATGGCTTTGCCATTCTGGCAAACGGCGGCAGGCTTGCGGATCTCTCACACACCCTTACCGGTTTGCTGGTCATGGGGGGCGTTCTCTTTGCGGTGTCTGTGTGGGCGTTTTCCCGAAACCGTCAACTGCTACAGTCGTAGGGGGGAGATATGAAGAAGATCCTGGCAATCATTCGAAAAGATATCCTTTTGCGGTTTTCTTCGCCGGCAGAGTGGTTGTTCTTCCTGATCCTGCCCATTGTTTTTACAGTTGTTCTCTCTATGGGAACGCCCTCTGAAAATGCGGATCACCGCTCGGTTTTACTGGTGGTGGATGAAGCCCAAACCTCTCTCTCGCGCGAGATTCTCCGGCAACTGGAAAAGTCGTCTGTTGTGCGACCGGTAGAGACAAACCGCCAGGATGCCGAACAGCGTTTCCGCGAGCGCAAAGTTGAGTTCTGGATGCTCATCCCTGAGGGCGTTACCGAAGAGCGTCAGCAAAAGGGTGAAGACCTTACTTTGACTTTTTACGAACAACCCAATCAAACCATTGCGCTGGCGGCTCGTCGTTCCGTGCAGGAATCCTTAAGAGCGGTGACGCAGAGCCTGCAGGCGGCGCAGTTCGCTGTAGAACAGGCAGAAGAGGTGCGCCCGTTTGAAAATGAGGCTCAGCGCCTGGCGTACTATCAAGAGGCGCGGAGTCTGGCGATTCGCCTTCAGAACGAAGCGCCTGAACGGCTGGCGGTCATTCGGGAAAACACGCCTGACTCCGTCCCTTATGATCCCCGCGCCAATTCTTCCGCCGGTCAGTTGATTACCTGGGTGTTTATTCCTCTGTTCGGTATTTCTGTTTTGATGGTGGGAGAACGTGAAGGTCATACACTTGCCCGTCTGATGACCACCCCTACCTCCGCGGGGACTTTTCTGGCGGGCACAATTTTAGGGCAGGTGTTTCTGGCACTTGTGCAGATGGCACTGCTGATTGGCTTTGGGATGGTTGTTTTGAAGGTGCCGTGGGGCAGAGAGCCGCTGGGACTGGCGTTGTTGCTGACTGCAAGCGCTCTTTCCGCTGCGGCGCTGGGCACTTTGCTGGGAACGATGGTGCGCTCAACTTCACAGGCGAATAACCTCAGCATCATGCTGGGTATGGTCATGGCGCTTCTGGGTGGGTGCTGGTATCCGCTGGAACTGTTCCCTCAAGCCGTTCAGACCGCGGTGAAGATTCTCCCTACCACATGGGCAATGCAGGGTATGCTGGATTTAACCCTGCGGGCTGGAAGTGTACGGGATATCTGGCTGGAATCCGGAGTTTTACTGGGGTTTGCGGCGGTATTCTTCCTGGTGGGCATCTGGCGGTTCCGCCGTCAGTTGAGATAGTGCTGTGGTGGTATAGACAAAGAGCGGAGCCTTTTGGATTGCGCTCCGCCCTTTGGTTATCAAAGAACATCTCTTACGAGTAGATTTTCTTCCAGCGGGCGATGATTTCATCCTCCCACTTTAAAGAATCCGAGTTTGGGATGCGCCCTTCGCGTTCCATGACTTCGAACACCTGCGCCATTCCTTCTTCCAGAGTGATGCGCGGCTGGAATTCCGGCACATCGCGGAAGAGTTTTTCAGCGCTGTAAATGACGTGATGGGCAAAAATTTCTTCGCAAATGCCAAATTCGGGGACATTCATGCGTTTCAAATCGGCAAACGGGATCCCCACCAGTTCGACTTCTTTTCCAAATACTTTTGCGGCGGTGCGGTGAAATTCTGCCCAGGTGGTGAACCCCCGTGCTACCATGTTATATACCTGTCCCAGGCACCGTTCCCGCCCAAGCACATACACAAACGCAGGTGCGGCGTCATCTACGTGCAGGAACTGATGCAGGGCATTGCCATCGCCGCACACCACGATGGGTTTGCCCTTGCGGGTGCGGCCAATCCACGAAAAATCCCAGGCAATTTGCCGGGGCAATCCCATGATGGGTCCGTAAGTTGTGGATGGTTTGATGATGGTCACCGGAAACCCCTCGCGATGGTAGGCTTCCAGGAAGACATGGTCGGCTTCCACCTTGCCGCGCCCGTATGGCGTGATGGGGCGGAGCGGGTGATCCTCGCTTACAGGAAGCCAGTCATAATCAATCCCGTAAGTGCATACGGTTGAGCACTGGACAAAATGGCTTACCCCGCGGAAGGCGCGCACACTGCTCTCGGCGTCCTCCCGGGTAAAGCACATCATGTCAATTGCCGCATCAAAGCGATAGGATTGCATCAGTGTTTCAAAGGTCTCGCGATCGTTCCGGTCGCCGATAATGGTCTTTGCTCCTTCAGGAACAGGGCGGCTTTTCCCGCGATTGAAACAGTACACTTCATGCCCCAGCGAAACCAGCAGACGCACGATGCTGGTGCTGATGTTTCCGCTTCCACCTACTACGCAAACTTTCATGCTATGCCTCCAGATCCAAAAATTGTGAAAGTATCCGCACAATCATGGAATGATATTCCATGCTAGCACAGTTTTCCCGATAGATACGCAGAAAACTCTCTGAATTTTGCTGGATTTGGTGAGTGAAATAAAACACCCCGCCTGTGGGGCGGGGTGTTGGTTCCGTTTTGGAAGGTTCGACTTAGCGAACTACAACCTGAGAAGCCTGCAGACCCTTGGGTCCTTTTTCGACCTTGAATTCAACGGTCTGACCCTCGTTGAGGGAGCGATAGCCATTACCTTCAATGGCGCTGTAGTGGACGAAGACGTCGGGTCCGTTTTCACGGGAAATGAAGCCATAGCCTTTTTCGCTGTTGAACCACTTGACGGTACCGAGGATACGTTCTGACATTGTTTTTGTCTCCTTATGACATAAAAAAAAATTGGGTGATGCTTTTTGTGTTCCATCGGTACTGCCTTCTTACATAAAAAAAGCCCGAGGACATGAACTGCCCTCGAACCGCCTGCTTTCCCAACGCGAACGAACCAGCATCTGTCTGAACAGTATTCTAAACCACCTCTGTAATTAAGTCAAGGAAATTTGAGAAATTGGTGTCAAATTCGTCAAATTCCTTCTACAACTTTCTGGAAGAAAGCCCGTTCCACTGCCAGGTGTTCATCTCTGGAATGAAGTGAAAAGCGGTAAGGTCCAGTTGCAGTGGTGTTACACTGACATACCCCTCGTGGATAGCGCCAATGTCGGTGCCGCGTTCAGGTACGCCGGTGGGACTGCTCCCGATGGTCCAGTAGTACGGGCGCCCGCGTGGATCCAGTCGCCTGTCCAGTTGATCGTGATAGACCCGCAGTCCCATACGGGTAATTTGCACGCCGCGAATCTCATCAAAGGGCAGGTAAGGGATGTTTACATTTAATAAAAGGTGTGGGGGTAACCCATACTGAAGGGTGGCAGTAACGATTTCCCGGGCAACCTGCGCCGCGGTGGAGAAATCGGGTGGGGTTTCCAGCGTCTCTGGAATATCGAGACTGAAGGCAATGGCTGGAATACCCCAGATGGCGGCTTCCATGGCTGCGGTGACCGTGCCGGAGTAGGTCACGTCATGCCCCAGATTGGCGGAAGAATTAATGCCCGAAATGACCAGATTGATTTTCTCATCAAAAAAACCGGCATTGGCAAGCGCAACACAATCGGAAGGGGCGCCGTCACAGGCAAATCCAACCAGTTCATGATCCATTTGAACAGACTTGACCCGTAAAGGACGATCCAGGGTGCGCACATGACCGGAGGAAGACCAGTTGCGTTCGGGGGCAAGCACACTCACCTGTCCCAGCGATGTTACAGCATTTGCCAGGGCCACTAAGCCGGGAGCGTTGATGCCGTCGTCGTTTGTAACCATGATGTGCATAGTAAATCCTCAATCCTTTTGTTTAAGTTTATCGTTATCCTGTTAACAAAAAGTGAAGAGTGGGTTATCAACGGGTAAAAAATTGCCCTAAAAATGACCCTTTTTCCCTCTTGACGATCTCTTCAGAGACGATATACTTGCCTTCAATATGTTCCCGGTTCACTGGTTTTGCCTGACTGCCGATAAGCGCGCCAAGCGCAACCTTCCCACACCCTTCGGGCGAGTGGGTTAGCGGCGTTTAAGCAGACTAGCAGGAACCTTTCTTTTTACGCCGAAAACTCCCCAAGCCCGGGGAGTTTTTTGATTTTCTCGCCAAGGAGGAACCGGAGATGGTGGAAATTCTGGACAGTACGTTGAGAGAGGGAGAGCAAACCCCTTACGTCAACTTCACCGTTGAGGAAAAGGTGGAGATTGCCCGCTGGCTCGATCGGGTGGGGGTCGAGATGATTGAGGCGGGCGATCCAAGTGTCTCTCCAAATGTATTTGAAGCTGTACGGAGAATTGCTTCGCTGGGGTTGCGTGCTGAAATTGTGGCTCACTCTCTGGCAACCCGTTCAGGCATTGAAAAAGCCCATGCCTGCGGTGTTCAGCGGGTGGTGGTGTTTTACCCGACTTCGCGCATTCATCTGGAAGCCAAGATGGGCAAGGGCGAGGAGGAGGCACTCCATGTCATTGTAGAACATGTTCGATTTGCCCGCAGTCTGGGGTTGAAGGTGCGTTATACCCCGGAAGATGCTTCCCGTACCGATTTTGAGTTCCTTGTGCGTGCCTGCAACAGCGCCATTGAAGCCGGAGCCGACCGGATCAGTTTTGCTGACACACTGGGAATTCTTCGACCGCACGAAATGTATGAACGCATCACGGCGCTGAAACAGCGCCTGCTTCCCTGCAAAATGGATTTACATTGTCATAACGATTACGGGCTGGCGCTTGCCAATGCTCTGGAGGGCGTTCGCGCTGGCGCAGATTGCATCCATACCACAGTGAACGGTATGGGGGAACGTACCGGTATTCCGGATCTGGCGGAAACCGTCCTTGCCCTGCACAACTTGATGGGCGTTCAGCACTACGATATACAGGCTTTGCCTCACCTTTCAGCGTATGTCGAGCGGGTTTCCGGTTTTTTCCTTGCCCCAAATAAACCTGTCACGGGATTGAATGCCTTTTCCCATAAGTCGGGAGTGCACACGAATGGAGTGCTGAAAGACCCCCGTACCTATGAGAGCATTGACCCGGCGCTTCTGGGACGTGAGCGACGCATTGTCATTGACAAATATACCGGAAAGCGGGCGGTAGCGGCGCGTCTGGCGGAGTATGGGGTGGAGGTGGACAACGAATCGCTGGAGAAGATTGTGGAAGAGATTAAACGGGTGGGGGATGAGCGCAAAATCCTCCACGATGCCGATATCGTTGAAATTGCCGAACAGGTGACCGGCAAACGCCTGGATATCTTTCCACGAGATATCCATGCCATTGTCATGATTTCCGTAGAATCCCATGTTTACACGGGGACGGTAGTCCGTCGTTTGAAAAACCTTAAATACGTGTCCAGCGTGTACGAAATTACCGGTGATCAGGATATTGCCGCTTATATCAAGGTACCGAACACCCTGGAACTGAACAACTTTATAGAAGAACTGCGCGCGATGTCGGGGGTCAAACAAACTGAGACCCGGGTGGTGCTGAAGAAACATGCAGAAAACGGTTTTGCTTAGGAGGAATGGTCATGGGAACGTTAGTGGAAGAAATTTTCTCCCGCCGTGCGGGTAGACCGGTACGAGCCGGTGAAATTGTCTTGCTGGATGTGGACTACATCATGAGCCACGATAACACCACTCCGCTGGCAATTAAAGCCTTCCGAGAGATTGGAAAACCCGTTCGCAATGTGGATCAGATTGTCATCCATTTTGACCACGCTTACCCGGCGCCGAATTTGTTAGCCGCTGAAAACCAGCAAAAGATTCTGCGCTTCATACGGGAACAGGGGATTCGTCATTTTTATCATCGTGGGGTGTGTCATCAGGTGATGATCGAAGAGGGCTTTGTCCGCCCCGGCGGAGTGGTGATTGGTGCGGATTCTCACACGGTGACGTATGGCGCCCTGGGTTGTTTTTCAACGGGACTGGGTTCCAGTGAGATTGGCGCAGCATGGATTACCGGAAAGTGCTGGTTCCGTACCCCTGAGACCATTTTAATTCGTCTGGAGGGCAGGACCGCCCCTGGTGTTTACAGCAAAGATGTAATGCTGTATCTGGCTGGTTTGCTGGGAATGGATGGCGCTACTTATCGCGCGCTGGAGTTTGAGGGCTCGTATATCCGGAATCTCCCTGTTCACGAGCGCCTGGTGTTTTCGAATATGTCGGTAGAACTGGGCGCAAAATGCGGATTGATTGCCCCCGATGAGGTTACTATCCAGTACCTGATGAGGGAAACTCGCGCTCGCCCCCCGTTTGATCTCTTTGCCGCTGAACATCCTCGTTATGAACGGGTGGTGGAACTGGATGTCAGCACCTTAGAGCCGCAGGTAGCCTGTCATCCCGACGTGGATCAGGTCAAACCGTTGCGGGAGGTAGAGGGCTTACCCATTGATGAAGTGTACATTGGTACCTGCACCAACGCGCGGTATGAGGATTTGGAAATTGCCGCTGGAATTTTCCGCGGTAAACAGGTTCATCGCTTTACCCGCGTGCTGGTAACACCTGCCAGTCAGACAATTTACGAAAAAGCCATGGCAAATGGTCTCATCGAGGTGTTTCTGCAAGCCGGTTGTACGGTTAACGCTCCGGGGTGTGGTGCCTGCCTGGGCAGGCACGGCGGTGTACTTGCGCCGGGGGAGCGGGCGTTTACCACGATGAACCGCAATTTCATTGGACGTATGGGAAGTCCGGAAGCGGAAATTTATCTGGGCAGTCCTGCCGCAGCGGCAGCGACTGCGCTGGAAGGGTGCATTGCTGATCCCCGCAAATATTTGTAGATGGAGGAAGACATGGGAAGAGTCTGGAAATTTGGCGAAAACCTGAATACTGATGAAATTATCCCCGCACGGTTTAACATCACTATTGACGAGCGCGAACTGGCAGCAAAAGCCTTTTGTGAAATCCGTCCGGATTTTGCCCAGCAGGTTCAGCCGGGAGATGTCATTGTGGCGGGAGGGAACTTTGGGTGCGGCTCCTCTCGCGAGCATGCCGCAGTAGCCATTCGCGGTACGGGCGTGAAGTGTATCATTGCTCCTTCGTTTGCGCGGATTTTCTTCCGCAATGCAATCAATATCGGTTTGCCTATCCTCGAGTGTCCGCAGGCAACCGAGATTGAGGAAGGTGATGAGGTGGAGGTGGACTTGAGCCGCGGTGAGATTCACAATCTCACTCAGGGGAAGGTGTACCACACCAACGCCTTACCAGACTTTGTGCTCAAAATTGTCCATGCCGGCGGGCTGGTGCGCTTTCTTCGCGAACACGATATCGAGGAATTGATGGCATGAAGACTTACCGGATTGCCCTGTTAGGCGGGGATGGAATTGGTCCAGAGGTAATTCATGCCGCCCGTCGGGTATTGGAGGCGCTTCCCATTGGCTGGGAATGGCTGGAGGGTGAGATTGGCTGGCAGGCGTATCAGCAGTGGGGTGATCCTCTGCCTGCAGAAACTCTCGACTGCATTCGTCGGGCAGATGCTGCCCTGTTTGGCGCTGTAACGACTCCACCCGATGTGCCCGATTACCGTTCGCCGGTATTGCGTCTGCGCCAGGAACTGGATTTATTTGCCAATTTGCGCCCGTGCCGTTCCATTCCTCATCCCATCTCCCGCCCGGATGTGGATCTGCTGGTGGTGCGCGAAAATACCGAAGACCTGTATGTGGGACGGGAACGTGTCGAAGAGGATGGAGAGATGGCTGTGGCGGAGATGGTGATCACCCGTCGGGCGTCTGCGCGGATCATGCGCGTAGCCTGTGAGCAGGCTCGCCAGCGCAATCTGCGCCGTGTGACTGTTGTGCATAAAGCCAATGTCATGCGCCAGACCAGTGGATTGTTTCGCCGGGTAGCCCTGGAGGTAGGCAGGGCGTATCCCGACCTACAGGTGGATGAAATGCTGGTGGACACCTGCGCCATGGAATTGATTCGCGCTCCCCAGTCGTTCGGTGTGATCGTTACTACCAATCTCTTTGGGGATATTCTCAGCGATGAAGCCTCCATGCTGGTGGGGGGATTGGGAGTGGCATGCTCCGCCAATATAGGAGAACGAATGGCGGTGTTTGAGCCTGTCCATGGCAGTGCCCCTGTTCTGGCGGGGAAGGATCAAGCCAATCCGCTGGCGACAATTGGTAGCGCCGCGATGATGCTGGAGTATTTGGGTGAAGGTATGTTGGCGCGGCGTCTTGAAAAAGCCATCAATCGGGTAATTGCAGTCCGCCAGGTGACGCCCGATTTGGGCGGGACGCTGGGCACACAGGCAGTGGCTGAAGCGGTGATTCAACAATTGCTGTTAGAAGAAGAGGTGCAGGAATGATCAGGGTGGGCTTCTTATACACTCGTCTGCGGGTGGAAGAAAAATACCTGCTGGAGGAACTTTCACGCCGACCGGATGTGGAGGTTGTCCCGATCAATGATGGGGATTTGTTCTTTGATATTGCTCATCCTCCGTTGAAAATGGATGTGCTGTTTGAGCGCTCGGTTTCGTATTCCCGGGGCTTATACATTTCCCGAATTTACGCCGCACACGGGGTGCCGGTGGTCAACACACCTGAGGTTGCCGAGCGTTGTGGCGATAAATACGTTACCAGCCAGATTCTGGTGCAGGCAGGTATTCCTACCCCAAGGGTGCTGATGGCATTTTCGGAGGAAGCCGCTCTGGCGGCGTGCGAGGCAGTCGGATACCCCTGTGTCCTGAAGCCCGTGGTGGGTTCCTGGGGCAGGTTGCTGGCAAAAGTGAATGACCGCTCTTCCGCGGAAGCCTTTATTGAGCATAAAGCCACGCTTGGCGGGGTTCACCATCAAATTTTCTACATTCAGGAATACATCGAAAAACCCGGCAGGGATATCCGCGCCTTTGTGGTGGGAGATGATACCATTGGCGCAATTTACCGGCATTCGGAAAACTGGATCACCAACACTGCTCGCGGCGGACAGGCAACCAACTGCCCGGTAACCCCGGAACTGGCGGAGATTTGCGCCAAGGTTGCTCATGCTATGGGCAGGGGATTACTGGCAATTGACCTGTTCGAAACCCCAAAGGGGTTGACGGTCAACGAGGTCAACCACACCATGGAATTCCGCAACAGCATTGCCACCACCGGAGTGAACATTCCCGCCCGCATGGTGGATTATGTGCTTGCTCAGGTGCGGTCGGATAAAGAAACGGCTTGAGGTTCTGTTTTCGGTGGAAATAAAATCTTGTGGTTGCCAGTGGTGAAAAGGATAAACGCCAGCACGCAAATACCTGCCAGCAAGCCATAAACGGGATTAGCCCCAAGGGTGTCGTACAAGCCGCCGGTCAGCAGGGCGCTGACAACAGATGCCAGATTCATGGTGGAAACCAGAATGCCCTGCGCGGTGGCTTTCAAATTTTCCGGGGCATTTTGATTGTTAAATTGCAGAGCGGCGTTCCAGTACAGCACGTACGAAACCCCGTTCAGCCCATTGACCGCAATTGCCCATTCCGGGGTGGGGATGACTGTGTATAAAGACACCCGCGCGATATACCCGATGATAGCAAACCAGAGGGTGCGGGTAATACCCAGCCGGCGCATGATGTTGCCGGAGTAGAGCATGAACGGAATCTCAAAAATGGCTGCCGCCGAGGCTACAATCCCAACCAGGCTGTCGCTGGCTCCCATCCCTTTGAGTTTAATGCCCAGAAAACTGATGGCTCCGCTGCTGGCGAGCCAGATGAGAAAGGTGGTGATGAGAAACACCCCCCAGCCAGGCTGGTGCAGGAGTGTACCCAGGGTTTTGAACGAGGGCAAAGCCGAACGGGACGCGCTGGCGCTGGTATCGGGTAAACGCAGTGTGAGCAGGGCGTACAATCCCATGATGACGCAATACACGGGAAACATCCAGCGCAGTCCCACGCGCTCAAAGAGAAATCCAATTGTCAATGTGGTAGAGATGTAACCGAAGGTGCCGCCAAGACGGAATTTCCCATACTCATGACGGCGGTCGCCCAGTAAGTTTAATGCCAGACTGTCCATCAGGGTCATGATGGCGGCATTGAAGAAGGCAAATGTGCAGGCAATTGCCAGAAAAGCCGGAAACGCCTTCGCGAGCGGGTACAGCAAAGAAATCGCGCCATTTGTCGCAATGGCAAAAGCCAGTAACAGGCGTGCCTTGCCAGTGCGGTCGCTGAGATACCCCCACAACGTCGAGGCAAAAAACGCTACCAGCCCGCCGCACATGTTGATAATCCCGATTTGCGGGCTGGCTAATCCGGCTTGCCGCAGGAAAATGAGAAAGTAGGTGAAGTAAATCCCTCCTGCCGCAAACATTAAAAAGTACAGAGCAAAGAGAATATTTGGACTGTTGGAAGAAGTCCGTGAAATGCTCATACAGTGGATATCCGGGGTGAACGATTGAAGGCAAACAGGACAAACGCGGCTAAACAAAACAGGGTCAGTATCCGGAACATCCCCGAGGGTCCAGCGGTGTCATACAACCATCCACTTAGCAGGGCTCCCACCATGGCAGATAAATTGGTGGTGGCGACAAACAAGCCCTGAGCGGTGGCTTTATACTCCGCCGGAGACAGTTGGAACGCGTAACTGATAGCACTGTTCCAGAAAAATACGTAGGTTGGACCGTTCAAAGCGCTGATTCCCAGCACCCAGTAAGGTGAGGGCATGATTGAGTACAATCCCAGCCGCAGTGCATAGAACGCCATGGAAATCCACAGGATGCGGGTGACCCCAAAGCGTTGCAGAAACCATCCGCTATAGTACATGAAGGGGATTTCCATGATGGCGGCGATGGTTCCTGCCAGACCAATCAAACTGCTGGTTCCGCCCATGTCCTGAATGGTTACACCCAGAAAGTTGAGGAAGCCCGCGCTGGCTGTCCATACCAGAAAGACGCACAGGATGAATAACAGCCAGGCTGGCTGGGTCACCATGCCTTTCAGCGAGGCTTTCTGCCGGGTAGCGGCAGGAATTTGAATGACCGGCAGGCGCAGGGCGATGATCCCCAGCAGAATCATGATCACCAGATAAACCGGGAAAATCAGCGTCAAGCCAAACCGCTGGTAAACAAACCCTCCCAGCGAGGCGGTCAGGATGTATCCCAGTGAACCACCCAGACGATAGCGCCCGTAGTGACCGCGCTGATCGCCCAGGAGGGTAAGGGTGAGGGCATCGGTCAGGGTAAAAGCCGAGGAAGTAAAAACGCCGATGCCAATGGTGAGTGCCAGGAGTGCCGTGAAGGTTCTCATATAGGGGGTAAGAAAAAATAACCCACCGGCCAGGAACCCGCCAATGGATAAAATCAAGCGCGCCTGCCCGGTGCGGTCGCTCAGGTATCCCCAGAGTGTTGCTCCCAGCATGCTGGTCAGAGCGCCGATGGTGCTGAGCAAGCCAATCTGTGTGCCCGTAAGTCCAATCGAGGCGTAGTAGACGTTGATAAACGTAAAACTGACCCCAATGCTTGCATACAGCAGGAAGAAAAGCCACCACAGGGTGCGCAAGGGTTTTTGATTGGGATGAGCGGCGGCGTTGTGAGAGTTCATATCCACAAATTTTACTATGAAGACCTCTGGATTTTCCGGGCAATTTTCCACACAGAGATTACACCGGTACAGCGGTAGATACCGATTCGGCAACCACCTCTTCTGCAGTGACTTCCCGTCCCCATTTCTGGGACAGGTAAATGCCTTCTGAAATCAACATGGTGTTCAGTGCCAGTTCGGCGGTCGGCAGGAGCGGGACCCGCCCCTGAAGCGCCGCCACCCAGTGATGTTGAGCGCTGTCGTAGCCATCGGCATTTTCTCGCAGGGTGTGCAGGCGCCAGTTGAATCCCCCCATATTGGCAGTGGCGTTGATGTCCAGGTCGCCCAGACTGTAGAAAAAGCCAAATGGATGCAGACAAATGCCGGCTTTCGATCCAAAGATCATTGAACCCTGCATCCCGTCCATGTGTACTGCCCATGCTTCGAAGATATCCATGGTCAGGTTGTTCTCAAAGCGCACGAGCCCCAGACCCAGTTCTTCTACATCGTACCCGCTCTTTGTGCGGCGTTCGGTATCCATCTCCGTTTCCTGATAGGTTGCCCCGGAAACGCGCAGGACGCGCGGATTCCCAATCAACCACAACATGGCGGCAATGTGATACACCCCCAGGTCGTACAGCGCTCCGCCCGAGCAAACCGCTTTCTGGACGAACTGCGCCGAGCCATATCCATCCACATATGGGCGTCCACGGCGGCGAAAGCCCACCGAACGGGCGTGATAAATGTGTCCCAGCAAGCCCTGATCGATCAGGGACCGGGCGGCTTTGGCTTCATCTTCAAACAGGGTGTTGAGTTGAATGGAAAGCATCTTGCCGGTTTCCTGGGCGGTGCGGTACATCTGCAGGGCATCCACGTAAGCGCCAGCCATGGGCTTTTCACAGTACACATGCTTGCCCGCACGCAAAGCCGCAACTGTCACCGGCATGTGGAAATTATTGTGCAGGCATACATCTACGGCTTCAATGTCGTCCCGTTCCAGCAGTTTACGGAAATCGGTGTACACATACGGAATCCGATAGGTTTCCGCCACCTTGCGGGCTTCATTTTCATTTATGTCGGCAATGGCAATTACTTCTACTCCTTGAATTTCTCTGGTGTACAGGTCGAGATGACGTTTGCCAATCTGTCCAACTCCAATGACTCCAACACGTACTGTATTCTTCATGGCAGAATCCTCCTGTGAATTTTTCCAATCCCTGCACCCTGAAAAGCCTGCTGATCCCTGTGTGCTTGAGGAACCCAGGATTGGTTATAGACTCAACCCGGGAAAAAGGCAAGTCTTCTTTCTACATGTGCTTGCACCCATAAGGATTCTCTTTATCATATTCAAAAAATCTGATTGTTCATCATAAGAACTGCGTATCATTGTGAAATTTGCCACCAGATTTATTCCTGTGTTATACTTGCTGGTGTAGAGAATTTGGGTAAGGCTTGGAAGGATTTTCATGCTCACCGATTATCTCCCCCTTGTTGTCATCATTGTGTTTTCTGTCATTCTCGCTTTTCTGGTTGTGGCATTGGGACACTTATTTGGTCCCAAACGACCGAGCGAGAAGAAATCCATGCCTTATGAATCGGGTATGGTGCCCTACGGTCCCGGGCAGCGGCGCATGACGGTGCGTTACTACCTGATTGCCGTTTTGTTCATCCTGTTTGACATTGAAGTGGTGTTTTTCCTGCCCTGGGCGGTAGCCTTCCGCGACCTGGGTCTTCCCGGTTTTCTCTTAATGGTTGCGTTTGTGGTGGTCTTAGAGGTCGCGCATTTGTATGCGTGGAAGAAAGGAGCGCTGGAATGGGAGTAGAGCAAAAACTTGGAAATGCCGGTGTGGTGACCCTCAAACTGGAAGAAGCGGTCAACTGGGCACGCACCAATGCCATGTGGCCCATGCTGTTCGGTCTGGCGTGCTGTGCAATTGAAATGATGGCGGCTCAAGCGTCGAATTACGACATGAGCCGTTTTGGTATGGAACTGATGCGTGCCAGTCCGCGTCAGTCGGATTTGATGATTGTGGCGGGACGGGTGAGTCGTAAGATGGCACCCGTTTTGCGTCAGTTGTATGACCAGATGCCATATCCCAAGTGGGTGATTGCCATGGGCGATTGTGCGTCCTGTGGTGGAGTTTTCAACAACTATGCCATTCTCCAGGGCGTGGATGAAATTGTGCCTGTGGATGTGTACGTGGCGGGTTGTCCCCCCCGCCCTGAAGGATTGATTCACGGCGTGTTGACCCTGCACGATAAAGTAAGCAAAGAAAAACTGACCAAGTGGGCTTAAGGCCTGAGGGACAAGGAAGGCTGAGAATGGACGAGAAAATGCGCACTGTGGTAGAAGGCTTACAGAGCCGTTTTAACCTTGACGTGCAGGAATTCCGGGGCGAGGTGACCCTGATTGTGCCTCCCGAGCACATTGTTTCTGTGGCACAGTCTTTGCGGGATGACTATGGATTTGAGCAACTGGTGGATGTGACTGCGGTGGATTACTTCCCGCAACTGGAGCCGCGTTTCCACGTGGTGTATCACATTCGCTCACTGGCTCAAACGCTCATCATCTGCCTGCGTGTGCCGCTGAATGGCAACTACCCCTCGGTTTCGACGGTAGAGAAGGTGTACCCGGGCGCCAACTGGTATGAGCGCGAAGTGTATGACATGTTTGGCATCACCTTTGAAGGACATTCCGATTTACGCCGCATCCTCATGCCCTATGACTGGCAGGGACACCCGTTGCGCAAGGACTATCCTCTGGGATATGAGGAAGTGCAGTTCTCATTCAATATTGACGAAGTCCTGAAGCGGAAATTACGCCCTCAGGAATGAATCGCGGAGAGTGGTTATGACGAATATCCGTGAAGTATCGGTGGACGAACTCAGGCATCTGGTTTCCGAGCGGGCATTGCAGGGCGAAACCATGTTGCTGAACATGGGACCTCAGCACCCCTCAACGCACGGGGTTTTGCGTCTGTTGCTGGAACTGGATGGGGAAATCGTGGTCAACTGCATTCCCGACATTGGCTTTCTCCACACAGGGGTGGAGAAATCAATGGAAAGCAAGACCTATCAAAAAGCCGAGGTAATGACCGATCGGCTGGATTACCTCAACCCGATTGGAAACAACCTGGTGTACTGCCTGGCGGTGGAAAAACTACTGGATCTGGATGTGCCTCCCCGCGCGCAAGCCATTCGGGTTATTCTGGCAGAGTTGACCCGCATTGGTTCTCATTTGCTCTGGCTGGGTACCTCGGCACTCGATCTCGCGGCGATGTCCGTCTTCCTTTACACCATGCGCGAACGCGAGAAAATTCTGGATATCTTCGAGATGGTCTCCGGACAGCGCATGATGACCACCTACATCCGCCCCGGTGGCTTGTGGCGGGATGTGCCGGTGGAGTTTGAAGACGCGGTGTACAAATTTATTGATGAACTGCCCCGCGAAATTGAGAAGTACCATGACTTGCTGGATGAGAATGAACTTTTCCTGGATCGCACCAAAGGCGTTGCGGTGATTACGAAGGAAGAGTGCCTCGCCTACGGCGTCACAGGACCGGTATTGCGGGCGGCGGGAATGGCTTATGATATCCGTAAAGCCATTCCTTACTCGGGGTATGATCAGTACGATTTCAACATCCCAACCCGCACAGAAGGCGATGTGTACGCCCGTTACGCCGTGCGCATGGACGAGATGGATGAATCGCTGAAGATCATCCGTCAGGCGCTGGATAAACTTCCCTATGGTCCCGTACGCAGCAACAACCGAAAATATGTGCCGCCGCCGCGCTCGGAAATTGGCGTGAGCATGGAGGCACTCATTCATCACTTCAAACTCTGGACGGAAGGCTTTTATCCACCCAGGGGGAGCGTGTATGTGGCAACCGAATCACCCCGTGGGGAATTGGGAGTCTTCCTGGAAAGCGATGGCAGCCCCAAACCGTATCGGGTGCATTACCGCACGCCGACTTTTGCCAATTTGCAGGTCATGCCCATTTTGACCCGTGGACAGTTCATTGCCGATGTGGTTGCGGCAATTGGAAGCATTGACATTGTTCTGGGAGATGCGGACCGGTGAACGAGTTATTGCAGACCTACCCTGAAGAAGTAAAACAAATTCTGGCAAAGTATCCGGCTGAATATAAGCGTTCAGCCGTCATGCCGTTATTGTATCTGGCTCAACGCAAGGAAGGGTATGTGCCCCGTCAGGCGTTGGAGGATATCGCTGAAATCCTCGAAATCACTCCCACTGAAGTCGCCTCGATTGTGGGCTTTTACACCCTCTATTATGATCAACCTGCCGGACGCTACCGCATTCAGGTCTGTACGGACCTGCCCTGCGCCCTGCGCGGTGCTGATCGTTTCCTGGAGGAACTGTGTCAGCGTCTGGGCATCCGCGAAGGGGAAACCACCCCGGATGGGCTGTTTACTGTGGAAGCGGTGAAGTGTCTGGCGGCATGCCATCGCGCGCCGGTCTTTCAGGTTCAGGGCGATGGAGAAATCGAATACCACGAGAATCAGACGGTGGAACTGACCCTGGCGTGGATGGAACAGGTGCGTGAGAAAGTGCGCGCTGAGAAGGAGGCGCAATCATGAGCCAGTATATCCTCTTACGCCATCGCGAGATTCCCAATCTGGATCAACTGGATGTGTACCTGAAACACGGCGGTTTTGAGGCACTTAAAAAAGTAGTCACTCAAATGCAGCCCGCCGATGTGGTCAATGAGGTCAAAGCCTCCGGACTGCGTGGACGGGGTGGAGCAGGTTTCCCGACCGGTGTGAAGTGGTCCTTCCTGCCGAACAACATCTGGCCCCATTACGTGGTGTGTAACGCTGATGAGTCTGAGCCGGGCACGTTCAAAGACCGTGAGATTCTGGAAAGCAACCCTTTCCAGTTGCTTGAAGGACTGATGATTGCCAGTTATGCCGTGCAGGCAAATGTAGCCTATATTTACCTGCGCGGAGAATTCTGGCAGATTGCTCATCAACTGGATGAGAAGATTGCCGAACTGGAAAAAGCCGGCTTGTTAGGGGATAACCTGTTTGGCACAGCCTATAGTTTGCGTATTTACACCCATCTGGGTGCAGGGGCATACATCTGCGGCGAAGAAACCGCTCTGCTGGAATCGCTGGAAGGAAAACTGGGGCAACCTCGCCTTCGCCCGCCTTTTCCGGCGGTGTATGGATTATACGGTAAGCCCACGGTGGTTAACAATGTGGAAACACTGGCCAATCTGCCCCCGATTCTGGAAAACGGGGCGCAGTGGTACCGCAGGTTTGGCACCGAGAAAAGCCCCGGAATGAAGATTTTCTGCCTCTCCGGCAATGTCAATCGCCCCGGCAATTACGAACTGCCGCTGGGTACCACCTTCCGCGAATTAATTTACACTCACGGCGGCGGCATTCCGGAAGGCAGAAAGGTCAAAGCCATATTGCCTGCGGGCGCTTCTTCCGCCATCATTGCTGTCAATGATGATACCATTCTGGATACCCCCATGGATTACGAATCCGTGGCGGCTATAGGCTCGCAACTGGGTTCGGCTTCGGTCATTGTTGCCGACGAAACGGTCAATATGGCATGGCTGGTTGCCAGAACGGTCAATTTCTTCAAGCACGAATCCTGTGGAAAGTGCACCCCCTGTCGCGAAGGAACGTTCTGGATGAACCGTATTGCTCAGCGCATGATGGCGGGTAAAGCCACCGAAAGCGATGTGGATTTACTGGAAACCGTAGCCAATCAAATTGCCGGAAAATGTCTGTGCGCGCTGGGTGAGTTTTCCGTCATGGCGGTGCAGACAGGTATTGGGCAATTCCGTGTGGATTTTCTCAATCAGGTGAAACAAACAGCGCCTGCAACACAGGGCGACTGAGGATTGCGAGGGCTTCATGGCAAACGAAGTAACCCTGACGATTGATGGTAAAACGGTTCGTGTCCCCCAGGGCACGTTGATTGTGGATGCGGCGAAGAAAATCGGGATTGATGTGCCGGTGTTCTGTTACCATCCCAAGATGGAACCGGTGGGCATGTGTCGCATGTGCCTGGTGGAGGTCGGGCGTCCGGTCATGGATCGGGCAACCAATCAGCCCGTTCTGGAAGCCGATGGCACCCCAAGAATTGCTTTCGGTGCTAAACTGGAAACCGCCTGCACCACGCCGGTCTCTGAAGGCATGGTGGTCATTACCCAGAATCAGAAGGTTGCCAGCGCACGCCGTGAGGTGCTGGAGTTCCTGCTTACCTCGCATCCGCTGGACTGCCCTATTTGCGACAAGGGCGGCGAATGCCCTCTCCAGAATCTCACCATGGGGTATGGTCCCGCTGAGAGCCGCTTCCTCTTTGAGGAAAAAATGCACCTTGCCAAGCATGTTCCGCTGGGCGAATTGATTTACCTGGATCGCGAGCGTTGTATTCAGTGCGCCCGCTGTGTGCGCTTCCAGAAGGATCTGGTGGATGACCCGGTGATTGGTTTTTATCAGCGCGGCAGGTCGCTGGAGATTGTGACTTACTCGGAGCCCGGCTTTGATTCTTATTTCTCGGGCAATACCACCGATATCTGTCCGGTCGGTGCGCTGACCACGGCAGATTTCCGCTTCGGCGCCCGCCCGTGGGAACTCAAGCCGGTGGCGTCCATTTGTACGCATTGCCCGGTGGGGTGCAACCTGACCTTCAACGTGCGCCGGGAAGCCGCTTCGGGCGGCAAACTGGTGATCAAACGCGCCATGCCCCGCCAGAATGAATTGGTCAATGAAATCTGGATTTGCGATAAAGGTAGATTTGCCTACCACTTTGTCGAAAGCCCACAGCGTCTCACCCAGCCACTGGTGCGGAAAAATGGCGAACTGGTCCCGGCTTCATGGGAAGAAGCCCTGGAGGCAGCCGCTCAGGGTTTGAAGCAGGCAGGGGAAAACCTGGTGGTGCTGGCTGGTGGACGCCTTTCTAACGAAGATTTGTTCAATCTGCGTAAACTGGCAGATGCTCAGCGCGGTAAAGCCATCCTCTATACCCACATGGGCGGCGGAGATTTGACTCAACAGGTGGGGTTGACCCCTGGAAGCAACCTGGGATCGCTGGGCAAAGGGGATGCGGTGCTGGTGATTGCCGCAGACCTGCACGAGGAAGCCCCCATCTGGTGGATGCGCCTGAAAGCCGCCGCTGAACGCGGAGCGGTTCTGGTGGTGGCCGGGGCGCGCCCGACCCGCCTGGAACGCTACGCCGCTAAAGTGATGCGCTACCGTTACGGTGAGGAATTGAACATCATCCAGTCGCTCATGGATGGGGCTGTGCCGGAGTTGTCACAGGCTGAAAACCTGGTGGTATTCTATGGAGCGGAGGGTCTGGATCTGCTGGGTACCAATGCGCTGGCACAAGCCTGTGCCACCTTGCTGTACAGGAGCGGACATTACGGACGCCCGAACAATGGCCTGGTGGGGGTGTGGAAAGAAGGGAACGCTCAGGGTGCCTGGGATATGGGCTTCCATACGGTAGGAAATTACACCCGCACATTGAGCGAGGCTGCGGCTGTGCTCATCGCTGCCGCTGACCCTGCCGGAGATGACCCGCTTCTGGCACAGGCGCTGGATCGGGCAGGGTTTGTGGTGGTTCAGGAACTCTTCCTGACCGAGACTGCCCGCCGTGCAGATGTGGTCTTCCCTGCCCAATCCTTTGCGGAGCGTGAAGGCACATTTACCAGCGGCGAACGTCGGGTTCAGCGTTTCTACCCGGTGATTTATCCTGTACCGGACTGCCGCGCGGATTTTGTCATCACTGCACAGGTTGCCCGCAAGTTAGGACATGCTCTGGAAATGGCATCACCTGCGAAAGTCTTCCTCCAGATTGCTTCGGAAATCTCTCACTATCAGGGGCTGACTTACCCTCGTCTGGCGGAAGTGGAAGAGCAATGGCCCCCCGTAGGACGCAGTGACCTCTACTACGGCGGAACGGCGTATGACAACCGTCAGGGCATGGGGGTGGCGCTTCCGGCTCTCTGTCAACAGCAAGGCTGGCAACTCCCGATGTTTTGGAACGACCGCCTGCCTGAACGAACCTTTGAACTGGCGGCGATGAATCAGCAGGGAATGGTCTGGCTGGTGCCGTTCAATCGCCTTTACGACCGCGGAACAACAGTGAAGCCTTCTCAATTGCTGGAAAAGCGCATGGTTTCTGCTCATATTGCCCTCCATCCTGAAACAGCCCGGGCTGTTGGCTTAAGCGGGGTGGAGAAGGTGCAGGTTGAAGGATTGGATGGTCCCCTGCCGCTGGTGCTGGATGAAACCCTCCCGCAGGGAGTGGCTTTCTATCCGCGCAGTGCAGGCGTGCCGGCGCTGGCGCCGCGAGGGGTAAAACTTCATGCCGTGAAAGCAGAGGTACAGGAAGGGTAGCAGACATGGATGGCGCAATGATCCTTGAGTGGGTGTTGAAATCGGTTTTTATTTTGCTGTTCATGACCGCAGGGTTTGCCTATACTACCCTGTTCGAACGGCGCATGATTGCCAAGTTTCAGGCGCGCATTGGGCCGAACCGCGCCGGACCATGGGGCTTGCTCCAACCCGTAGCCGATGGCTTGAAACTCATCTTCAAAGAGGAACTCATCCCGGCACATGCCGATAAGGTGATGTTTGTGCTTGCTCCGGTTATCACGGTGATTCCCTCGCTGATTGTCACCGCTGTGGTACCGTGGGGTGGGGTGGTGGATTTATTTGGCAGGAAAGTCCCCCTTTATCTGGCGGATGTGAATGTTGGCTTGCTGTATATCATGGCGGTTACTTCGATTTCAGTTTATGGCATCACGCTGGCGGGTTGGGCTTCAAACAACAAATATGCCACGCTGGGCGGTTTGCGTTCCACTGCACAGATGATTTCCTACGAAATCGCGATGGGTTTTTGTTTCGTTGTACCGGTTTTGCTGGCTGGTTCCCTGAGTCTGGTGGATATCGTTGAAGCGCAGAAGAAAATCTGGTTCATCTTTCTCCAGCCGGGAGCGGCAATCATTCTCGCAATTACCATGTACGCCGAGGTCAACCGGGCGCCGTTTGACATGCCTGAGGCAGAGCAGGAACTCACTGCCGGGTATCACTCGGAATATTCCGGTATGAAGTTTGCCCTGTTCTTCATGGCAGAATACATCAAGATGATTGCTGTTTCGATGATCTTCGCCACTCTGTTCCTGGGGGGCTACCACTTCCCCTTTGTGGATCAGATCCCGGTCATTGGACCTTACCTGGGTCCCTTTGTTCTGCTGGCAAAGACGCTGGTGTTGTTATTTGGGTTCATCTGGGTTCGAGCAACTCTGCCGCGGATCCGTTACGACCGTCTGATGGCATTTGGCTGGAAGGTGCTTTTCCCGCTTTCTCTGCTTTCAGTGCTGGTCACAGCGGCGATGGTTTTACTGGTTAAGTAATCAGGAGGTGGTGGATGTTCAAAGGTTTGCTGACCACGTTGAAAGAATGGGCTGGAAAGCCAGTGACCATTCAATATCCGGAAGAAAAACGCCCGGTACGCACCCGCTTTAAAGGACGCCATGTGCTTAAACGCTACGAAAACGGTCTGGAGAAATGTATCGGGTGCTCGTTATGCGCCGCGGCATGCCCTGCAGATGCAATTTTCGTTGAGGCAGCGGAGAACACCGACGAAGAGCGCTATTCTCCCGGTGAACGGTATGCGCGGGTTTATGAAATCAACATGCTTCGCTGTATCTTCTGCGGTTTCTGCGAAGATGCCTGTCCAACCGAAGCCATTGTGCTGGGCGATAATTATGAGTTGTCTTTTACCGACCGGCATCAGTCTATTTACACCAAAGAGATGTTGCTTGAGCCGGTGCCGGAGGGTGGAAAACCCACCCCTCAGCAAACGCCGCCGGGGGTTTATGTGCGCGCAGTTCCTGCCATGCAAGACCCGCAAGATTAGGCGGGGTATCTCCTTCAGGAGGGGAATGGAATGATCATCGTTTTCTTTGTTCTGGCGTTTGTAGCGGTTGGTTGTGCCATCAGCATGCTGATTACCCGCAACGCGATCTACTCCGCGCTGTTTTTGGTGCTGAATTTTGCTACCGTCGCCATTTTGTACCTGATTCTGGGGGCTCCGTTTATTGCGCTGTCTCAAATCACCGTGTATGCCGGTTCGGTGATCGTGCTTTTCCTTTTTGTGGTGATGCTTCTGGGAGCAGAACGTCTGCCCGGGGGAGAACCGTTGCGCTGGCAGCGGTTTATTGCCATGGCGCTGGGACTGGTGCTGGCAGTAAATTTGGGTTTGGCGATCACCCAACAGGCGGGTGATCTGGGAATGCTGGCGGCGCCGGAAAAAGGCTTTGGCGCACCGGTTGAAGTGGGGCGCGTCTTGTTCTCGCAATATGTATTGCCGGTTCAAATTGTGGCGTTCATCTTGCTGGTAGCCGTGGTGGGCGCTGTGGTGCTTTCCCGTTCAGAAGAAATTTCACACAGACGGGAACTCTATCGAAAACCGGAGGCAAAGGAGTGACATGGTACCCGCATCTTATTATCTCATCCTCTCTGTCGTGCTTTTTGTGTTGGGGGCGCTGGGCGTCCTTTTACGACGAAACGCGCTGGTGGTTTTCATGTCGCTTGAAATGATGTTTAACGCCTCCAATCTGGCTTTCATCACCTTTGCTCGCATGTACAACGCCCTTTCGGCTCAGGTGGTAGTGTTCTTTGTAATGACGGTGGCAGCGGCAGAAGTTGCCATTGGCTTGGCGTTGATGGTGGAAATTTTCCGCTCTAAACGCAGTGTGGACATTGACCAGATGAATACCCTCAAGGGATAAGGCAATTTTGGGAGGAATCATGCCGCTTTCAACTGCGAATGAAATTTTGCCTGCCTTTCAAGCCGTCCCGTGGGTGGTTTTCTTTCCTCTCATCGGCTTGATTTTGAATCTGCTGTTTGGAAAACGCTTTGGTGAGAAGTTCTCCGGTGCAGTAGCCAGTCTGGCTACGCTGGCGTCCTTCGGGGTTGCCTTGTCTCTCTTCTTTGCCCTGCAAGCCCATCCAGAGGGAGCCAGCGTGCCGTTCCTGCAGTGGATTCAGGTGGGTGATTTTGTGGTCAACTGGGCGTTCCGCGTGGATACCCTTTCGGTGACCATGATGCTGGTGGTTTCAGGGGTGGGGTTGCTTATCCACATTTACGCCACAGGGTACATGCATGAAGACGTGCGTCACAATGGAGACCCGGGACGCTATCGTCGTTTCTTTGTGTACTTTAACCTCTTCATCGCCATGATGATGATTCTGGTCAGCGCCGATAACTACCTGATGCTCTTTGTCGGGTGGGAAGGCGTTGGCTTATGTTCTTACCTCTTGATAGGCTTCTGGTTTGAGAAAGGCAAAGATGGCATTGCCAACGCGCAGGCGGCGAAGAAAGCCTTCATTGTCAACCGTGTGGGCGATTTTGGCTTGCTCATCGCACTCTTCCTGATGTTCCAGCATTTTGGTACGCTGGAGTTTGCCGGAGTGTTCGAACAGGCTCCTGTGCTGGCGGCGGCGACTCCGGGCGTGCTTCTGGCAATGACTCTTTTCATGCTTCTTGGCGTGACGGGTAAATCAGCGCAAATTCCCCTCTATGTCTGGTTGCCCGATGCCATGGCTGGTCCGACGCCAGTCTCAGCCCTCATCCATGCCGCCACGATGGTGACAGCGGGCGTTTATCTGGTGGTACGTTCCACACCGCTGTACAGTCTGGTTCCAGAAGCCCAAACGGTGGTGATGTGGGTTGGCGCGCTGACGGCGTTCTTTGCCGCAACCATTGCCATTGCCCAGTTTGACATCAAGCGGGTTCTGGCGTACTCCACCATTTCTCAGTTAGGGTTCATGGTGGCGGCGGCAGGTATGGGCGCCGGTGTGGCAGCAATGTTCCACCTTACCACGCACGCCTTCTTCAAAGCCCTGCTGTTCCTTGCCGCCGGTTCTGTCATTCTGGGGATAGAGGCAGGGCATGCCCGCGCACATGCCCATACCGATGAGCACGGGCATGATGACTTTGACCCGCAGGACATGCGTAACATGGGCGGCTTGAAGGATCGCATGCCCTTAACCTTCTGGGTGTACCTGATCGGTGCGCTGGCTCTCTCGGGAATTGCTCCTCTGTCGGGCTTCTTCTCCAAAGATGAAATTTTGCACGCCGCAGAGAAGGATCATCTGGCAATTTTCTGGATTTTGCTGATTACCGCTTTCCTGACGGCTTTCTACATGGGGCGTCAACTGGTGATGGTCTTTGGCGGTACGGTGCGCACGCGCGCGGCAGGCGCGGCGCGGGAAAACAGCGCCATTATCACCCTGCCGCTGGTGGGGCTGGCAATCCTCTCTGCGCTGGGCGGGTTGCTGAACTTCCCCGGCAGTTGGGGGCTGGAGCACTGGCTGGAGCACACTCTGGAAGGCATTCAACCTTCTGAGTTTGCCCCGCTCACCGCGCTCATTTCCGTGCTGGTGGCTTTAGGAGGATTGGGGTTAGCCTACGCCATTTATGCTGTGATTCAACCGCTTACAGATTACAGACAACCCGATCCGTTAACCCGTCTGGGTGTGCTGTGGCGCGGTATGGCGAACAAATGGAAAGTGGATGAACTGTACCATGCTATCATTGTGCGTCCTTACGAAGCGCTGGCACACTTCCTCGCCTCACCGGTGGATCAGGGTGTGATTGATGCCGTTTCTGGCGGGCTGGCGTGGCTTTCTGTACGTGCCGGTGAGGGTTTACGGGTGGTTCAGAATGGTATTCTGCGTTCTTATGCCCTGCTCATCGTTCTGGGTGTGGCGGCAATACTGTCTTATCTCATCTGGATGCGTTAAGGAGAGCCCATGGACTACACGTTGATTTTGCTGACCTTCTCCCCCCTGGTGGGATTTCTGGTTCTCCTTTTCCTCAAAGAGGAACAAAAATCTGCCCTGCGCTGGGTGGCGCTGTTGACTTCGCTGGTAACCTTTGGACTGTCGCTTTGGGCACTGGCACAGTTCCGCATGGGCGAGGGGGGCTTGCAACTGGTCTTTGATCAGCCCTGGTTCCGCCTGTCTGGTTCGCAAATTACTTTTGCCATGGGTGCAGATGGGCTGAGCATGCTCATGGTCCTGCTGACCACATTCCTTACGCCGCTGGCACTGCTTTCGACGTGGAGTGCCGTTCAGGAGCGGGTCAAAGGGTTTATGATGTTCTTCCTGCTTCTTGAAACGGGCATGCTGGGCGTCTTCACGGCACAGGATTTGGTGCTGTTCTATATCTTCTGGGAATTTACCCTCATCCCCATGTATTTCCTCATTGGCATCTGGGGCGGCGAACGCCGGATTTATGCCGCGGTTAAGTTTTTCCTTTTTACCATGTTTGGCTCGGTGTTAATGCTCCTTGCCATTCTCTATCTGGGCTTGACGTCAGGGACATTCTCGCTGAGTGAACTGACTCATGCCCGTGAAGCCTTTGCCGGCGCCCAGGTCTGGCTGTGGCTGGCATTTGCCCTGGCGTTTGCCATCAAAGTGCCCATGTGGCCCCTCCATACCTGGTTGCCCGATGCTCACGTGGAAGCCCCTACGGCTGGCTCGGTCATCCTGGCGGGGGTGCTCCTCAAGATGGGGTCCTATGGTTTCCTGCGCTTTAACCTCCCCCTCTTTCCGGAAGCCACGCTCCAACTGGCGCCTTACATGGCGGCGCTGGCAGTTGTGGGCATTCTCTACGGCGCAGTGGTTTCCTTTGCTCAGACGGATGTCAAGAAACTGGTTGCTTATTCCTCGGTCAGCCATCTGGGCTTTGTCATGCTGGGGATTTTTGCCCTGACAGCGCAGGGATTGGCGGGAAGCATTTTACAGATGGTCAATCACGGGTTGAGCACCGGCGCGCTCTTCTTGCTGGTAGGGATGTTGTACGAACGGCGGCATACCCGCCAGATGTCTGCCTACGGGGGCATCTGGAAAGTAGTGCCGGTTCTCGGCGCGGTGATGTTGTTTGTCAGCCTTTCTTCGGCGGGATTGCCCGCGCTCAACGGGTTTGTGGGTGAATTCACCATTCTGCTGGGGTCTTTCTCTTCCAGCACGCTGGGCTCGCCGTGGTTTGCGGGTCTGGGGGCGCTGGGCGTCATTCTTGCCGCGGTTTATCTGCTGGTGATGTTTGAGCGTGTTTTCCTTGGACCGATCAAACACGCTGAGAATCTCTCCCTCAAAGACATGAATCTCCGCGAAGTGCTGACACTGTTGCCCATCCTGGTGGTAATTTTGTGGATCGGG
The DNA here is from genome assembly GCF_020723905.1 of Anaerolinea thermophila. Taxonomy (GTDB): domain Bacteria; phylum Chloroflexota; class Anaerolineae; order Anaerolineales; family Anaerolineaceae; genus Anaerolinea; species Anaerolinea thermophila_A. The sequence continues at coordinate 176,542 of NZ_DYHZ01000001.1, read as the reverse complement.
CTGTATCCATCATTCTTCTTCAACCTGATGAACCCAACCGTCTCGCAACTGCTCGCAACTGTTCAGACTGCGGCGATGGCAATCCGCTAAGGAGGCGACGATGATGACTTTGAGCGATTTCCTTACCCTCCTTCCGGCAATTGTTTTGCTGGCTTGGGGCGTGATCATGCTGGTGGTGGATTTGTTCCTCCCCACCAATCGCAAAGGGATCACCCCTCTTCTATCAGGCATAGGCGCTGCCGCAGGATTGGGGGTTAATTTTGCCCTGACGGGGTATTCTCAAACGGGCTTTAACGGTATGGTGGTATTGGATGGGTTTGCTTCGTTCACCAATACCCTGTTGTTAATTTCCTCTCTGTTTGCCATCATGCTTTCGTATGACTACATGCGCCGTATGAATATCGAGCGCAGTGAGTGTTGCGCCTTGATGCTTATCTCTACGGCGGGCATGATGATCATGGTCCAGGCGTATGACCTGATCGTTCTCTTCCTGGCGTTGGAACTGTTCTCAATCCCGCTGTATGTCATGTCTGGACTGGTGCGCGGCAAAATATCCTCGGAAGAAGCCGCGCTCAAATACTTCCTGCTTGGCGCTTTCTCTTCGGCATTCCTCCTCTACGGGGTGGCTTTCCTGTACGGTGCCACGATGCACACTAACCTGGCGGGCATAGTCTCAGCCATTCAGGGCGGGGCTGTACAGACGGTCTTCCTGATGCTGGGGGTGGCATTGCTGCTGGTGGGACTGGCATTCAAACTGGCGGTGGTGCCGTTCCATTCCTGGGCGCCGGATGTGTATCAGGGAGCGCCTACGCCGGTGACCGGCTGGATGTCGGTAAGTGTGAAGATTGCCGCGCTGGCAGCGCTTCTACGGGTGTTTGTCATTGCCTTTCCCTCGGTTGCAGCGCAAATTTCGCCTGTATTGGGTGTTCTGGCGGCGCTGACCATGATTGTGGGAAATGTGCTTGCACTGGTTCAGACCGATATCAAACGTCTGCTGGCGTATTCCAGCATTGCCAGCGCCGGTTACTTACTCATGGCATTTGTTCCTTACGGACAGGGTGAGGTGGCTTCTGATTCCATTGCCGCCGGGCTGTTCTACATGATTGGATACCTCTTTGCCAGTTTTGCTGCCTGGGCAGTTGTGGCGGCAGTGGAAAAAGAGGATGGAAAGGGCTTGCAAATTGCCGATTACGCCGGGCTGGCGCGGCGACACCCATGGCTTGCAGTAGCCATGATGATTGCCATGGTGTCTTATATTGGCGTACCACCCACGCTGGGTTTCTGGGGGAAGTTTTATCTCTTCCGCACCGCACTGGAAGGGGGGCTGGTCTGGCTGGCGCTGATTGGTTTGCTGACCTCGCTCTTCTCTGCTTATTACTACCTGCGTGTGGTGGTGGTCATGTTCATGCAGCCGGGCGAAACGGAAGCGCGCCGGGAGGTGTGGGTGAATTTGCTGGCAGTGGTATCGGCAGGGGCAACTCTGTTACTGGCGTTCATCCCCTGGCAATTGCTGGATCTGGCTTCCACGGCGTTTTTACGTTTCCCCTAGTTTCACCTCAATGGGAGGAAAAAACGGGCGCTTTCTGGGAGAGCGCCCGTTTTATTTATCACCGGCGAATAACCTTTTCAAAGGAAGAGGACGGCATATATCGCCGCAGAAACTGTACAGATCAGATTAACCATGTCGTTATTCATCCATGTCCAGCCTCGCAAACTGTGGGTGTGGGCGCCACAGGTATGGTAGGGATGCTGTTCGGTTTCTTTCTCGCAGGCAGGGCACCAGTAGATGGCTTGCACGGTTGCCCCCAGAAGCGAATCCACCAGAGAGCCAATCCATCCGCTCAGCGTGAAGATCACCAGCCATATCTCCCTGCCGCCGGGGGGAGGCAGAACAGGCACACCACCCAGCAAATCCACCAGCGTAAAAGGTACCCCTGCAGGAATGGGCAGGATAAAGCCGTTCCAGAAGATCACCCCAACTACAGCCAGCAGGGCTGATCCCGCCAGCGCCGCCAGCATTCCCAGCGGGCTGATGCCCCCTGAAGTACCGCGTTCCACCGGGCGCAGACTGGTAATGAGGCGAGGGGCAGAAGGACTGAGGGAGCCCAGTTCTGTTGCCCAGGTATCTGCATTGGCGGCGGCAAGCGCGGCAATGAAGCCTACCCAGGGAAGGGGAGAGTGGGGCATAAAGGCATGGAGAAGCGCCATCCCACCTGCCAGCCCACCGTTGGCGAGAACCTGCCATGCGTCACGCTGATGCCCTTTGGAATATTTTTCTTCCAGTGTTTTCTTCCGCTGTCTTCCTGCCCGGGAAAGGAGCGAGGACGAAACAAAAAAAGCCAGCAGGGCAATTGCCCATGCAAGCCCACCCATACCGAAGATGATTGTTCCAAGGATTAGCGCCGCCCAGAAGCCGGATTGGTTGAGCGAGCGCACTCGATATGCCGCACCTGAAATTAAACCTGCAAGGATGATGCCTGTAATGAGTTTGACAAGCATAAAAATGTTATCCCCTCAATAAAAAAAACCACAGAGCCAGGAGAAACAGGAAAGCCGTTACTGCCCCGGTTCCCCACAACAGATAAGCCGCAGGGATGGTATGTTGCTGACGGTAAAAATACACGCCTGTAATCCAGTCCGTACCCAGAAACATCAAGCCCAGAACGGGTAAAAGAAGCAGTTGAATGGAGGGAACAGGTGCCAGCGGGGTTCCCTGCGGGGAATATCCCAGTGGAATGCTTGTGCGGGTGAGAATGGCAATGCCTGTACTTGCCAGCAGGAGCAGGAACGCCGCCCCGCCAGCAAGAATCAGGCGCCGAGCCAGCGGATCGTCCCAAATTTGCGCCAGAAAGACCATCGGACGGATGGATTGTGAGGAGATGGGCTGTAAACTGCCCAGTTCGGCAACATATCGGTAGGCGCGCATGAAAGCGGAGACATTTTCCGGTGAAATGGCATAGATTTTCTCTGGTGTGGCGATGAGCAGAATGGAATCGGCATCCGATGCCAGAAATTCAATCTCACCCAGTTCATGCGTGCGTACATTCCCCAGAATCGCCCCGGGAAAACGCAGGAACGGCAGAGGAACGCGAAACCCCAGTTCCTTGATGGGACGCACCCACTCAATGCGGGACATGGGAATGTCCTCGGCGCGCAATCCCCAGCGCAGACGCAGTCCCTCCCTTTCCAGGATGTACTGTCCGCGCAGTAAACTGTACGCGCCATACAGAATTAACGGCACGGGGATGAGCAAGACCACCCCGAACAACAGCAATCCCGTAAACCGGGTTTGTTCCTGCTGAGTGGTGCTCAATGCAATGCTTAACCACCCCGCACCGGTCAATACCAGTGCAGTAAGGCTTAAGAAAACCAAGCCACGACGGCGGGGAGGGTTGAACAGCGCAGGAAGTTCCATTCCCTACAATACAGATTGGAGGGTGCGGCAAACCATTTCGACCTGTTCTTCGGTCATTACACCGGAGAAGGGCAGGGCAAGTCCACGCGCTCCCAGATCTTCGGTGATGGGGTAATCTCCCTGTCGGTAACCAAACCGTTCTACCAGATACGGTTGCAGATGAATTGGCAGGAAGTAAGGACGCACCGGAATGCCCCTTTCCTCAAGTTTCCGGGCTATTTCCTCGCGCTGAATACCGGGAGCAAGGCGAATCACAAACACAAACCAGGAAGAGCGGGTGGTTTGGGGAGCAACGTAAGGTAATTCTACCGCGGGAATTTCGGCAAGGCGCTCCATGTACCAGCGGGCAACCTGTTCGCGCCTGGTGAGCAATTCCTCGATCCGTGTCATCTGCGCCGCGCCCAGGGCTGCGCTCATTTCATCCATGCGGTAGTTATATCCCAGATAGGTATGCTGAAGCCAGGTATCGCCGGGAGCGCGACCCTGATTGCGCAAAGCCATCATCAGCATGGCGGCTTCCTCGTCGTCGGTGACGATCATACCGCCTTCGCCAGTGGTGATTTGCTTGTTGGGATAAAAGGCAAATACCCCGCAATCGCCCAGCATACCGGCTTTTCGTCCTTTATACTCCGCTCCCAGTGCTTCGCAGGCGTCTTCGATCAGGTGCAAATCATAGTGATCGGCAAGCTGTCGGAGCGGATCCATATCGGCAGGTTGCCCGAAAACATCCACTGCCAGGATGGCTTTTAATCGTTGCGGAGATACGGGAAGGTGACGGGGAAGCCAGTGTTGTGCAGTTTTACCACCCTTGCTCAGGTCGTGTAAGGCTTGCGCGGTTTGTTCCACATCCATGTTGCCCGTTTGCGGGTCAACATCCACAAAGATGGGGATGGCGTTTTCGTACAGAATGACGTTGGTGGATGCGACGAAAGAAAAAGGCGTGGTAACAACCAGATCCCCGGGCTGGATGCCTGCGGCGCGAATGCACAGGTGCAGTCCCGCCGTGCCTGAATTGACCCCGATGGCGTAGCGCGCCCCGGTGAACGCGCGAATGGCTTCTTCAAACTGTCGGATGCGCTCGCCCATGCTCAGGTAGGGCGTGTGCAGAACGGCAAGGACGGCTTCCCTCTCCACATCGCTCAGGTCGGGGGAAGACATTGGGACAAGGGGTTGTTTTGAACTCATGGGTTGAATTTTAACGCCTCTCTCAAGAAATCGAAACGATGAACAACCTTTCAGGGCAGGGTGATTTCCACCCGGCTGCCTTTTTCGGATGCTCGAATGGTGATTTGAATGGTTTTCCCTTCTTTGCTGGCACTGAGGGTAAAGATTTCTCCCGTTCCAGCGTCGGCAGTCAGTTCCCATCCATTCTGGCTCAGGGCATTGCGGAGTTGGTTGACCGCTTCCTCTGCTGACTGGGTAATTTCTAAGGTTAATTGAGAGCCCTGCCAGCCTGCCGACAGGATCTTCAAGGGGAGAGGTAAGTCTTTCAGGGTCAGGTTTTCACATTCCCGGGGAAGGGTAACATGGGTGTTTTGCAGGTCGAGCAGGAAGTATTCCCAGGTCAGCGTGCCTTTGGCAGCGTGACCCTCGATGGCAAATTCTCCATCGGCGGTGCCTTTAAAGTACAGTACTGCACCATGTTTGGCATCAGTCCATACCTCGGCGCTCCACTGCTGCGGGCTTCCCAGATTGATTTTCAGGCCCTCCACCTTAAAATGGTCGGCTTCAACGCCGTTGAATGTGGTGCGGTTTCCCAGTTTTTCCCCCAGACTGATCGTTTCAAATAAACGATCAAAAGTCAAAACTGAACTTTCCTGCTCTGCTGTTTCGGGAAGCGCCACGCAGGGAAATGTCTCGCTGATTTCCGAACTGACCAAATATCGCTGTTTCCCGATTCGGTACATCTCGAATGAACCGGGAGGAAGGTTGGGAAGAACAATACGGCTCATGCGATATGTGGCATCTTCGTCGCGGTTAACCTGCTCAAGAAAATCCATCTGGGCTTCGAAGGGTGCACCCGTTTCGTCCTGTCCCTTGAATTGAAGAGTTGCCTGACGGCGGTAACTGGTAAAAGACTCCAGACCGCGCTGGACGGACTGGCCTTCCTGTGAGGAACCCGTTGGAGATGGGGTGGGGGTGTCCAGTGCACAGGCCAGGCTTACAGCCAGAATGCTCAGTCCGGCGATGAGTATCTGCAGGTAGCGTTTCATCTTATGATTCTCCCGCTGACATGGTATTTCGAATCCACCGGGTAAGATCTTCCAGGGGGATCGTCTCGCGTTCACCGGCAGAACGCCTGCGTACTTCAATGCCACCCTGCTGAAGCGAGCGTTCGCTCAACGTTAGGCGCACAGGAATGCCGATTAAATCCGCATCGTTGAATTTTACTCCCGGGCTTTCAGCGCGGTCATCCACCAGTACATCCAGATTCATGGCTTCCAGACGTTCCAGCAGGGCGGGCAGAGCCGCTTGCACATGGTTTTCTTTTCCTGGCAGGACAACCACATGAACATCGAAGGGGGATGCCGGTGATGGCAGAATCAACCCGTAGGAATCCTGCTGCAATTCGGCAAGGCAGGCAAAGGCACGCGTCAGATTCAAAGTGTGCACTTCCAGCCATAAAGGACGGGCTTGCCCGCTGGTATCGAAATAATTCAATCCCCGTTCGCGGATGAAATCAGCAGAAAAGCGCATGCTGCGCCCCACGATCAGCCCATGAGTTTCGTTCAGCGGTTCACCGCATTCAGGACAGGCGTATCCAGCCTGTGCCAGTGCGATTTCGGCAACCTGGGAGGCAGTGTAATCGCGCCCGTAAACGGTATTGAGGAGGTGGTATCCCGCCTCGTTGGCACCGGCTACCAGGTTGGGGGTTTGGGAAATTTCCACGTCCACAATCACCTGTACACTTTTCAGCCCGATGGGAGAAGCGTATCCGGGCTCTGCTCCAGCAGCGCGAATGGCTTCTTCCGGGGCAGGAAAAAGTGCTTCAGCGCCGGTCACCCTTCGAATGGCGGCTTCATTGACCTCGCGGTCGCCGCGCACGACGGCAAAAATCAGTTCTTCTTTCCCCTGGCGCCGGGCAGTGAAGAATACCGCCTTGGCAGTCTGAGATTCGGGAATGCCCAGAAACTTTGCCAGATCTGCAATGGTTTTACATTCCGGGGTTGCTACTTTTTCCAGCGGCAGCGGTGAAGCCGTAACAGGCTCAGGACGGGCAAATCGCGCCGTGCTGGGGGCGGCTGTGTATCCGCATTCCTCACAGGTCAGCATGGTTTCTTCGCCAATATCCATTGGAATCATCCACGCCTGTCCGGCCTGTAATCCAGCGAAAGGAAGGTCTTCTCCCCCGGTCAGGGGCAGAGATAGTCTTCGCAGAAAACCCACCAGAACACCGGTAAGGTCTGCGGAACCGCGTTCCAGCGCGGTTTCCTCGCCGTTCAAATGGAAGACTTCCAGCACGGTATGGAAGCGGGAAGAAAGCAATCCCCCTCCGCGTTGAGGTGTTTCTTGAGGGCGTTGATTGATTGCATACCACAAGGCGGGTAACTGGCGGTGTGAGCGCAGGTGAACGGAAAGGAAGTCCAGCAGGGCATCATACTGGAAGACTGCATTTCCGTTCTGTGTGTCGCTTGCGGGCGGCAGGAGAATTTCCATTCCTCCCAGTGCCTCCAGTCCGGCACGCAACCTCTCCCGCATGCGGTTCATTGCACGCGCGCCCAGCGGCGGTAAAAGAGGCGTTCCGCCTGCCACAGGATGGATATATCCAGCCCGCACCAGAAACTGTTGTCCCGGACGTTCAAGGTCGGCGGGCGCCTGCCGCCGCGTCTGGGTAAATAATTGAGAATAGAAAGTGACAGGACTCATGGGTAAAAGTTCATCCACAGAGAAGTTGCACGATACAGAACCGTGGTCAGCACACTGCCGGTTTTTTGCATCAGCCATCCGGAAAGAATGGCCTGCCCCAGCATCATTCCCAGAGAAATCCAGAAGGATGTGTATGCCCCGACTGCCAGAAGCAGGGGAAGCCGCCACAGGGTGTTGAAGGCGGCTGTTGCCAGAATCCCCTGCTTTTCTCCCAGCCACCAGCACAGCCGCATTTGCACATACCCGCGAAAGACGGTTTCTTCGGCTAAGGCAATTCCCAGTACCACCAGGAGATAGATGATTTCCTCCCGGGAAAGCCCGTTCAGCACATCCATGACGCGATTGCGCAGGAAGAGAGTCAGCAGAGCAAGTGCCAGCCCGGTTTGCAACCCCAGGCGCAGGTTAATGGGATCCCAGCCAGCGCCCTTAAGCGGTTGTCCCCGCAGAAAAAGGGCTGCCAGTGCGATCAGCAGACTGATCAGGGAAAGGATGAACAGGGGATTGAGCGTTCGGGCGGCTTCGGGCAGGCGGATGAGTTCCCAGAGACTTCTGCCAGGGCTTGATGAAGCAAAGGTCCATCCAATCAGCGCCAGGACGATGCCCACAGTCAGGGCGACAATGCCATCACGGCGGGCATACCGAAATCCCACTGTGCGTTTCCGAAATCGTGGGGTAGCGGAAAGCAGCCAGGCTACGGCGATAACGCCCAGCCACTCGGTAATCATAACAATCCAGGCAGGGAAAGGTTCCATGGGACTCAGGCAGACTCCGATGAAGATTCAGTAGCGGCAGGTTCAAGGGGAAACTCGATTTTTTCTTCCATTCGCACCTGACCCCGCAGAAATCCGCCTTCTTCGGTAGCCAGTGCGCTGATGATGACATCGCCCCACACACGCCCGGTTCCTCGGATTTCCAGTTTTTCAGCGGTGATGTTGCCGGTCACGGTGCCCGCCACAATCACCGTATTGGCTTGCAGGGTTTGACACACCACTTTGCCGGTCTCACCCACCACCACCAGACCGCGCAGGGTGATGTCGCCTTCGAATGTCCCTTCAATGCGAATACCGCCGGTGCCGCGCAGGTTTCCCTTCCACAGGATTCCCGGTCCCAGAACCGAGGTAACCCGTTCAATGGGAACATTGGGGCTAGGCGGGGGAGTTTGTGGGGGATTCTTGCGAAACATGTGTACCTCCGGTTTGAGAAGTTGTATGAAGAGGCGGCCAGATGTGACCGGCGCGGACCCGGGTTCCATCCGGCACATCGGCTTTCACGGTAGCGCCGTTGCCAATTAAACAGTGCTTTCCAATGTTCAGGTTGACGTTGACGGTGGCGTTCATTCCAATTTGCGTGTAGTCTCCCAGTGAAACCCCACCGGCCAGGGTGGCTCCCGGCGATAGATTGGTGACCCGTCCCAGACGACAGTGGTGGGATGCAATTGCCCCCACGTTGAGCAGAGAGCCAAAACCGACCTCCACGCAGGGTCCCACGTATGCCATTGCCAGCACCTGCACACCCGGATGCAGGGTGGCGGCGGCTTCAACCAGCGCGCGCGGGTGTACCAGAGTGGGAAAGAAAAAGCCCGCCTGTTCCAGTTGGGTGAATACCCCTTCTCGCGCCATGGGGTTGCCAATGCCTCCTACGCCGTTCACTGCCAGCGCAACACCCTTCTGACGCCATTCTATCAGGCATTCGCCGCCGCCCAGTACCGGCACGCCCAGCAGATAATCTCCGCGGGGGAGGCGGTCATCCACCACACCCACCAGATGAAAACGACCAGCCTGACGGATGAGATCCAGCAGAACCTGCCCGTGCCCGCCGCCGCCATATACCAGCACGGCGTCGGGGTCAAAATCGTCTGCACGGATAAAATTGTTCTGTTGAATCCATCCAATGACGGCGCCAGACAGAAGAATATCTTCGGGTTGATGATGCAGCCCTGCAATACAACCTGCTTGGGGTGCCATAACGGTATGCTCTTCTGTGCCGGAAATCAGCGTAGCCACCGGCTGACCGGCGGAAAGCCATGCACCCTCGCGGACATGCAGGGCTTTCACAACAAACTGTCGGGGAGTGGGCAATGCAGGCGCGCAAACGGGAACCGATTGCATGTTCTTTTTATACCATGAATTCATCGCGCACGCGAAATCGCCAGGGGATGGAACGCCAGGGCTCCGGCACGCTGTTAATGCCAATTCGCGGGGTACGTTCGACAAATTCCTCGGGAATCGTTTGTCCCTGTGCAATCCACAAGCCATTATCGGTTACTGTTAAATCTGCGCCGTTGAGGCTGCCATCAATATCAAAAGCGCGGCACAGTTTGGCAGGTCCATCCGTCCAGTTTCTGGGGGGAACGCCTTTGCGTCTTTCCCGAACCCACGCTTCACCTTCCACAATGCGCACTGCCCGGATAAGCACTGCTGCAGGGAATCCTTCTTTTTCGGTGACCACATTTAACAGCCAGTGCATGCCATAGGTGAAATAAACGTAGGCATGTCCGGCTCTGCCGTACATCACCTGAGTTCGCGGGGTGAGCCCTGCGCGGGCATGGCAGGCAAGGTCTTCCTCGCCACGGTAGGCTTCGGTCTCAGTGATGACTCCAACCAGTCGGATGGAATCAAATTTACGAATTAACCGCATTCCCAGCAAAGAATGGGCTACATCCAGTGTATTTCTGTCGTAAAATTCTACAGGGAGCGCTTGATCAGACATGTGGGTATTGTACAACAAGTTTCGCGTTCCTCTGGAGAGGTGTGCCCATGAAGATTCGCTCAGATTTTGCTTTAACGTTTGATGATGTACTGCTGGTGCCGCGCCGCTCGGACGTGCGCAGTCGAAAACAGGTGGATACTTCCTCGTATCTCACCCGGCAAATCCGCCTGAAAATTCCCATTGTCTCAGCCAATATGGATACCGTTACCGAAAGCCGCATGGCAATCACCATGGCACGGCAGGGAGGCATTGGCATTTTACACCGCTTTATGACCATTCCCCAGCAGGTGGAGATGGTAGAGCGAGTAAAACGCGCTGAAAGCATGATCGTGGATCATCCCATCACCATCCACCCTGATGCCACGGTTCAGCAGGCGCGAGAATTGATGGCAGAACGCGAAGTAGGTGGTCTGGTGGTGGTTTCTCCCGAAGGAAAATTGCTGGGCATGGTGACCACCCGTGATGTCTTGCTGGCGGCGGATGCCGGGGCTCCGGTTCGTCAGGTGATGACCCCCCGGGAGCGTTTGATTGTGGCGGGGAAAGACGAATCCCTGGAATCGGCGCGAGCAAAACTGCACGAACACCGCATTGAGAAATTGCCTCTGGTGGATGAAGAGGATCGGGTTATTGGATTGATTACCGCGCAGGATATTGTCAAGATTCAGGAACATCCCAATGCCACCAAAGACGCCCGCGGGCGCTTGATGGTGGGCGTGGCGGTTGGCGCGCGTGCTGAAGATGTTGAACGCGCTCAAGCCTGCGTAGAAGCCGGGGCAGATGTTGTGGTAATTGACATTGCCCACGGTCATTCCGACCTGGTGATTGATATGTTGAAAACGTTGAAGAAAAGCCTCTCCGTTCCTGTCATTGCCGGAAATGTGGCAACTCCCGAAGGGGTGCGGGATCTGGCAGAAGCCGGAGCCGATGCTGTCAAAGTGGGCGTGGGGGCAGGATCGATTTGCATCACCCGTGTGGTGACGGGGTTTGGCATTCCTCAACTCACCGCTATTCTGGAATGTGCCCGCGAAGGACACCGTCTGGGTGTGCCCATTATCGCCGATGGTGGGGTGCGGAATTCAGGCGATCTGGTCAAGGCATTGGCGGCAGGCGCCAGTACGGTCATGCTGGGAAGTGCGCTGGCTGGCACGGATGAAAGTCCTGGCGCTGCGGTGGTGCGTGAAGGTCGCCGTTATAAGGTGGTCCGGGGTATGGCTTCGCTTACTGCCAACATTCAGCGTAAAGCCATTGATAAAGGCGAGGTCAGTGAAGAGGATTGGGGCGAAGTTGTCCCCGAAGGTGTGGAAGCCATTGTACCGGCTCGAGGCACGGTGGTGGATATCCTGCATCAGTTTGTGGGCGGATTACGTTCCGGGCTGAGTTACGCCGGTGCCCACACCATTGAAGAACTCTGGCAAAACGCTGAGTTTGTTCCCATCACTCAGGCAGGATACCGCGAATCGGGCGCTCATGATGTGAATAAGATCTAAACCCGGGCATTAACGCTGGCGGATACGGGAATCACGTTCAAGGGTTAACTGGAGCCCCTGCCGGAGTCCAATGGTGGGAACGTATCCCAGCAACTCCCGCGCCAGAGAGATATCGGCGCACATGCGCTGAACGCCTCCGTCATTCCGGGGGTTGTAAATGACCTGCGGATGACTGCCGGTGACTTCCAGAATCAGTTGAACCAGTTCCCGCACGCTGGTCTCGGTGCCGCTCCCCACATTAATAATTCTCTGATTGACCCGGGAGGCATTTGCCGCTGCAACCATGGCGTTGACCACATCATCCACAAAGACGTAGTCGCGGGTCTGATTGCCGTCTCCGTGAACCACAATGGTGCCGTTGTTCCATGCCTGTCTCAGGAAGTGTGGAATGACCGGCGCATGAACCGGTGGTAAATGCTGACCCGGACCATAAGCGTTGAACACGCGTAAGACCACCGTCTCAATGCCCCACAGCCTGCCAATGGTGTTTACATAATACTCAGCGGAGAGTTTGGACACGGCGTATGGAGAGCGTGGTTGTGGACGGGCATCCTCTGAAAGAGGTTGATGTTCCTGCTCGCCATACACTGCTCCGGAGGAAATCAACACCACTCTGCGGACGCCCACGTCTCTCATGGCTTCCATCAGGGTTACGGTGCCGCCTACATTGACGTGATTGTACTCTCTCGGGTAAAGAACCGATTCCGGCACGGATACCCGCGCCGCAAGGTGGTACACACAATCTACATCCTGCAAGAGCGTCCAAAGTTTGGGACGGTCGTTGATATCGCCCCGGGTCAGGTGAACTTCGGGAAGAAGGGCATCAGGCGAGCCGGTAGACAGATCATCCAGTCCACGCACGCTGTGCCCTTCGCGCACCAGACGGTTTGCCAGTGCTGAGCCAAGAAATCCAGCCGCGCCAGTGATGAGAAATCTCATTGCGTTTGCTCTTCGTGAAATCGTTTCCCAAAAGTGGGTGTTTCGATTATAGCACGCTTGATGATTTTGTTCTTTTGAAAGCATGACACCTGTTACCGGTTAGAAAAGAAAAGGTGTTTCATAATGAAGGCAAATACAGAATACGGGAGGTGTACAATGGATGAAACGTTGAAAAATCTTGCCGAGGCTTTTGCTGGAGAGTCGCAGGCTCGTAACAAGTATCTGGCGTTTGCCCGGAAAGCCGAAGAAGAGGGCTATCCTCAGGTGGCTCGTTTGTTCCGTGCTGCGGCCGAAGCCGAATGGATTCATGCCCTCAATCATTTACGGGCAATGGGAGTCATTGGGAGTACCGCCGAAAATCTGAAGTCTGCCATGCAGGGTGAGAACTATGAGTGGGTGAATATGTACCCGCCTTTTGTGGAGCAGGCAGAGCGTGAGGGAAATAAACGCGCCAGGACTTCTTTTGAGTATGCCATGGAGGTCGAAAAGACTCACGAGAATTTGTATCGTCAGGCGTTGGAGTCGTTGAGTCCTGACATGGAAGAATATGATTATTATGTGTGTCCGGTTTGTGGTCACACGCATCCGCGCAACGCACCGGAGAAATGCCCGGTTTGCGGAGCGCCCGGGAGCAAGTTTATCAAAGTGTCCTGATTGCCATTACCGGGTTCCTTCTCCGTGGTGAGGGCTTCCGTCTGATGAGCGCGAAGCCCTCACTCTCATTCACCTGTTAACAACTTCTTAACTTCGATATGCCTTTTGACGCTTGCAGGCAATGTGCTTTTCCTGTAATATATTCCTGACCATGAATATATCCCTTCTGGTTTCAGATCAAATTGCCGAATTTTTTGAGGTGCTTTCCGTGCCAACCCGTCTGGGGATATTACTGGCAATTGGAGAACGGGAAGTTTGTGTATGTCACCTTAAAGCCGTGCTGCACCTGCGTCAGGCGGCAATTTCTCAGCACCTTCAGCGGCTGAAGCAAAGTCAAATGGTTGTTGCCCGCCGTCAGGGCAGGTTTGTTTACTATAGGCTCAAAGATCCTCAAGTGTTGTCCCTCATTTTTGATGTGGCGAGGATGCAGGGCATATCTCCGGAACAAATGGACGTCTTTACCCGTGTGCCAGCGGAGGGATGCCTGTGCTCCCTGTGTAACCCCCAAAATGAAAAAAATATGTGCTGATCTTTTCATAATTCAAAATTCAAATCAAAGGAGTTGTTGAACATGGAGAAACCGATCACTCAAAGATTGTCTGTGCTGGATCGCTATCTGACATTGTGGATTTTCCTGGCAATGGCAGCAGGTGTAGGAATCGGCTATTTCTTGCCCGGCGTAGAAGAGTTTGTCAATCGTTTCTCAGTCGGGACGACCAACATCCCCATTGCCATTGGATTGATTTTGATGATGTACCCGCCTCTTGCCAAAGTCCACTATAACGAATTGGGAGATGTTTTCCGTAATCGTAAAGTCCTCACTCTCTCGCTCATTCAGAACTGGGTGATTGGTCCCATCCTGATGTTTCTGCTGGCGGTGATTTTCCTGCGGGATTACCCGCATTACATGGTTGGACTGATCATGATCGGGCTGGCGCGGTGCATCGCCATGGTAATTGTGTGGAACGAACTGGCAAAGGGTGATACGGAGTACGCCGCAGGGCTGGTTGCGTTTAACAGCATCTTTCAGGTGCTGTTTTACAGCGTGTATGCGTATGTGTTCATTACCATCCTGCCCACCTGGTTTGGATTGCAGGGAAGTGTGGTGGATGTCACCATTGGCGAAATTGCCCGCAGTGTTTTCATCTATCTGGGCATTCCCTTTATTGCCGGTTTTATCACCAATATGGTCTTGCGGCGGATGAAAGGGGATGAATGGTATTATCGCCGCTTTATCCCCCGCATCAGCCCGATTACGCTGGCGGCGCTTCTCTTCACCATCGTGGTGATGTTCAGCCTCAAAGGAAACCTGATTGTGACCATCCCCGGCGATGTCCTGAGAATCGCGGTGCCGTTGTTGCTGTACTTTGTTCTCATGTTCCTGGTGAGTTTTGGCATGGGCAAACTGGTCGGCGCCGATTACAGCAAAACCACCACTCTGTCCTTCACTGCAGCAAGCAACAACTTTGAGTTAGCCATTGCGGTGGCGGTGGCGGTTTTCGGCATCAATTCCGGAGAAGCCTTCACTGCCGTCATTGGACCGCTGGTGGAAGTGCCGGTGATGATTGGGCTGGTCAATGTTGCCTTCTGGTTGCAGAAGCGCCTCTTTGCCGCTCGAGCCGAAGCGGCGGCAGAAGCCACCCCGGCGGAATAAGGTTTTATGCTGAAATCAAAACAGGGCGAGCCTTCAATGAAAGGCTTGCCCTGTTTTTCGTGGTTCTGGTGAGTCGGTTATTGCTTTAAAGTTAACACCGCAGGAATGCGGTCAAACATCCAGAACCCCAGAGGAAGTCCAATAATGGTGGCGCACAGCAGGTAAGCCACTTCCATCCACACGGCAGAGAACCACCAGCCGATCAGAATGAAATACAGCGCCCGCAGCAGCAAGGGCAGTTGACGGGGTTCCAGTTCGCTTTTGACGAGCGTACCGTCAGCACGGCGATACACGGCAACCTCTCGCGCAGGTTCCCGTAAGGCAATTACCTTTGGAAGCATGTTCAGCATCACAATCCCGATGGGGATCCCTACAATGCTGATCATGAACAGCCAGGCAATCACCATCCATGCCTGTCCCAGCCACCAACCGATAAATGCAAACCAGAGCAATTGAATCAAACAGCCAGGGTTACGACGTGTTTCCACAACCACAGGTTCGTTGGTCATGTTTTCCTCCTTTTCCATGTCTCATAATGAATACGAGAGGCAAGGGAAAAAGTTGCAACCTGAATGTCAGATCCCAGTGAAGATGGATGGCAAAAAAGGGGGATTCCTGCGCTTCAAAAGCCTTCAGGAAGGAAGCAAATCCTGTTGCCAGATTTCCACGCGGTTGCGTCCAAAGGCTTTTGCGTGTAAAAGCGCCTGATCGGCTTGTTCAATCAACTCTTCCAGTGTCTGCTGGGGAGATTCCAGCCGAGACACTCCCAGACTGATAGTGATGGGGATGAGATGTTCTTCTATTGGAAAGGGTGTTTCGGCAATCGCAAGGCGAACCCGTTCAGCCGCGCTGTATCCACTTTGCAGATCACTCTCAGGAAGCAGCAGACAAAACTCTTCCCCCCCATACCTGCAAATTAAATCGGCTTCCCGGAGTGTTTCCCTCAGGCGATGTGCCAGTTCCTGTAACACCTGATCCCCTACCGAATGCCCGTATTGGTCGTTGACCTGTTTGAAGTGATCAATATCTGCCATCACCACTACCAGTGGACTGCCAAACCGGCGACTGCGTTCCATTTCATGGCGTGCCAGTTCGTAGAACCCGCGGCGGTTGTACAGGTTGGTGAGCGGGTCGGTGATGGCAAGCACTTGCTGATAGGCATGCAACATGGCATTTTGCAGCGCCATGCCTGCCTGGTTGGCATAAACCTGTGCCAGAAGTTGCTCGCGGTGAGTAAAAGGACGAATCTTGAACCTGCCGATGGCGATTGTCCCTAAAATTCGATCCCCCGCAAACAGGGGCACTCCCATCCATGAACGGATTTGATCCGTGCCGCCCCAGTTTTCAAAACGGGGATCTGACTGGGCATCTCGTAAAAGGACAGGCTGGGCGGTTTGCAGAATTTCCTGAAAGAGGGCATCACTGAGGGGATAAACCCGACTCAACATCTCTTCTCCCTCAGGAATGTTACGACAGGCGATGGGCTTCATTCCCTCGCTTTCAATGAGGAAAAGGATACTGCTGTCACATTCAAACAGACTTTCAAGGTGTTCCAGGATCATCCGGCTGAGTTCGGTTTTATCCAGGGTTGTCGTCAGAGCGGCTGTGACACGGCGCAATTTTTCGGATTCCTGCGCCTGTTGTTCAGCGAGCCTTTGCGACTGGAGGCGGGCTAGAATCAGGGTAATTTGAGATGCCGCTTGCTCTGCCAGGGCAATCTGGGAGGCGCTCCAGCGATACACTTCTTTGTTTCCGAATAGAATGGCACCGAATTTTTGATTTTCGATGATTAAGGGAATTCCCAGCAGGGATCGAACGGGGAAGGTTTCTGCCACCTGCCGGGAAATGTAAGAGGTTTTCAGCGTATCTTCGATGGCAATAGGCTTCCCTTCCCGCATCAATGCCAGGGTGAGGTTAGGTTCTCCAGGCTCTGGATGAATGGTGGTATAGGCTTCAGAACCAGGACCAAACGCCACAACAGGAATCACAGAAAGAGATTCTTCGTCAAATCGGGTGATATAACAGCCATCCGCAGAGACCAGCGCCGCTACTCGCTCGACAATAGCGCTCAGCATATCCTCAAAGCGGGAATGGCTTAAGGAGATTTGAATAATCTCGTTGAGTAAAGCCATTTGATGGGCATACCGGCGGGTTTTCTCGTGGAACAGGGCATTGGAAATCACCAGTGCCGCGCGGTCGGCAAACATGCTGAGTAAACGTCGAGAACGCTCGTCAAAGGCATCCAGGTGAGGGCTTTCCAGATTGAGGACGCCAATCACCTCGCCCCGGGCAACAAGCGGCAGTACCAGTTCTGACTGAATCGCGGGGATGGCTTCATAATAATCTGGTTCGGCTTTTACATCAGGAGCATAAACCATTCTGCCGGAACGAAAACACGCCACCGTAAGTCCCTTCCCGTTCAGGGGAAGATGATGGTATCCCAGGGTAATCATGCCTGCTTCTCTGGCGAGCATGAGGTGGGATTGATCTTCATTTACAAGTAGAATACTGCAATGAGATTGAGAAAACTCGTTAACCACGGTTGCGACGATCTTCTCCAGAATCTCATCCAGTGACTCGCCACCGCTGAAGAGGGATTCCAGCGCGCGGAAAAGGGTGCTGTTTTCCATCAAGGTTTGCTGGGCACGGGTATATAACTGGGCGTTTTCAATGGCAATTGAGGCCTGGGTGGCAAACGATTGGAGGAGCGCCGCAGTTTTTTGATCGAACTGTCCTTTGCGTTTGCTACCTACATTGATAAAACCCACGACCTGATCATGGAGCAAAATCGGAGCGCTGGCAAACGATCGAATCCAACCCGAAGTGGGTAAAGAAACCCAGCGGGTATCGTGCTGTGTGTCGGGGATGGCGAGGGCTTTGGCACTCTGGGCTACCTCTTGCAGGGTGCGGAAAGCCGTAAGCGGACTGCGCCAGTTAGGACGGGGGGATAAATATCCGGTGGAAATGCCCCGATTGCGCACCATCACCAGCGTATCCCCTTCGAGCATCATAATGTTCGCAGCATCGTGATCCAGAATTTTTTCCAGATGTAACAGAATGCGGTCGAAGACCTGATCCAGATCCAGTGTAGAGGTCAGGGCTTCCGAGACATCCCGAAGGGCAGTTGCAATGGCACGCTGTTCCCGTTCGGCTTCAAACAGATGCACGTTTTCCAGAATGGTTCCCGTATGCCGGGCGAATGCCTGCATTACATCCCGAACCGCAGCAGAGATCCGTGGAGGGCTTTCTGAATACAAACTGATGAGCAAAATGGGATTTTCCGGGTCAAGGTGAACATTCCATACCATAGCATGGCGAAATTCGGCAAGCGGAGAACCTTTTTCAGGATGGAGGAAAATCTCAGCATAACCGTTGGGGGGGATTTTTTCCAGAGAAAACTTATTCCCCAGCAGGGCAGGTAATTGATTTTGGGTGGCAGAATGAGAAATCCCCCAGTGAGACAGGCATACGGCTTCTCCGTTGCGAAACTTCAGCATAGCCCCTGCGCTGGCGTGAGTCAGGTTAATGGCTTCGTTGAGAATGGTTCTATAGATCTGTGGGGTGTGCAATTGCCGGTTGATGGTGCGGGTGTATTCCACCAGCAGAGAAAGCAGACGGTTGCTTTCCAGGATTTGTTCATCGTAACGAATTCGCTGGGCAACCTGCCCCAGATGAGCAGCGGCAATCTGTAAGATGGCTAAATCCTGCTCCCGCCAGAAATCTGCCTGTGTGTGGCTGATGATCACCCTGCCGATGATTTCATCCTGAGAGGGGATGAGAGCGCTCATTGTGGAAATGATCCCGTATTTTGCGAGAGTGTCTCTCAACTCATAAAGGGGGTTTTCGGGGTTGATCTGCCCCCAGTCAGAAATTAAACCGCTTTGATAGCGCAAACTTTCCAGTGCGCTTTCATGTGCAATCAGGTACTGTTTCAGTTCTTCTGGAACGTGATAGAGCCTGCTGGTTTCGAAAATTTCAATCCAACCCATCTGGGCGTTGAACAGTTCCACAATCCACTGAATGGCTTTTTCGCTCAGTTCCTGTAAGTTCAACGAAGAAGTGGCAATACCGGTTAACGTGTTCAGAGATTCCAGTTGTTCAGCCCGATGGCTCAACTGCTCGTTGACCTCTTGCAGAGATGCCACACTGGCTTGCACGGCAAGTTCCAGATTCTGGTTGATTTGGGTTAACTGCTCGTGCTGGGATTGGATCCGGTCGAGCATCTGGTTGAAAACATTCCCCAGCCGGTCCAGTTCATACAAAGGAAGCGGCGGCACACGAATCTTCAAATCCCCCTGTTGAACGGCTGTGGCAAGGGCTTCCAGCCGTTCGAGGGGTCTGGTGCCGATGATGCGAACGATGGCATAAATCACAATCCCGATAAATATCGAGGTAAGCAGGGAAAGGAGGATATTGCGGCGGTGTGTAGCCCGCAGCATTTCAAGCGATTGCGAACGGTTGACCTGGCGTGCCAGCACCACCGGTTGAGAAGAAAGCGTAGGAATGAAAGAGACTCCAATCCAGGCGGTATCTTGCTGGAAATCCCAGACCACCCACTCCGGATTTTTGAGAGATCTTTCAATAAAATCGGGAGAGGGGGGTTCTAAATCCAGTTGTGTGTACACCCGCACAGGAATACTGCCATCTGACTCAATGATAGCAATTTGTTGGGAACGGGTTACGCTGAGCAGGTCTGTCAGTAGGGCACCCGCTGTATTCCAGTCTTCGTGTATGACCTCTTCGCGTATAGCCTCAAGGAGCGCCCGGCTGGTTGCAATTTCCCCCGTGACGATGACTTCGCGGTAACGTTGGATTTCGGAGTAACTGCGAAAGGAGGAGTCTGCCAGCGCGACAATGACCCCCAGAAAGATTGCACCCAGAATGAGATACAGTGTTCGGATTTTCATTCTATAAAAATGAGGAGAATCCTCTTGATAGCATTGATTGTATCATACTTGACGAAATGACGCATTGCGTTATAATGAATATGACGCATTGCGTTATTCCGAAATGGAGGTGAATCATGTCTGAGGAAAAGAAATCTCGCGGCACTCTGTATGATGTTACCCGCACCATTCTGCTGGCAGCGGTAGGCGCGGCTTCACTGGCGCAGGATGAACTCACCCACTTTGTAGATCGCCTGGTAGAGCGCGGAGAAATGGCAGAATCCGATGCCCGGAAACTGGTCAAAGAGGTGATGGATCGGCGAGAGCGCCTGGAGAGGGAACGCAAACAGCAAATGGAAAAACAGGCCGCAGGCGAGGGAGTGACCAAAGCCGATATTGAAGCCCTGACTGCGCGTATTGCTGAATTGAGCCGTCAAATCGAAGAACTGAAAAAAGCGCAGGGCGGTTCGTAAATGTCCATTATTAAACGTTACAGCAATCGCAAACTCTACGACAGTGCCAACCGCTGCTATGTTACCCTCGAACAGATCGCCCACATGGTGCGATCGGGCGAAGACGTTCAGGTGATTGATCACGATAGCGGGCGGGATATCACTTCGCTGGTATTCATGCAAATCCTGCTGGAGGAACAGAAGCGGGTAGGGGAATTATTTCCCCAGGTGGTCTTACTGCGTCTGTTACGTTCCGGGGAAGAAACCCTGGATTCGTTACGCGAGCGTTTGCTGGCGGCATTTGATCCCGAAGGGTTTCTCAACCTTGCAGTGCGACGTCGCATTCGTCAATGGGTGGAGCAGGGAGAAATGTCTGCCGCCGAAGCGGAAAAATTTTTAACCCGATGGTTTGCTGAACCGTTTCGGGCAGAGCAACCTTCAGAACCTTCGTCTTATTCCCCTGGCGAAAGGCTGGATCAGTTACGGGAACAATTGCGCCAACTGGAAGAGGAACTTCAGCGTTTGCAACATTCCTCACAGAAGTTGTAAAGAAAAATCTTTACCTCCGTGAGGCAATTTCGCGGCGAATTTCGTTTAAAAAATGAGGGGTGTTGAGCCTGCGCTCCAGCAGATAGGTGAAATACCCCTCTAACAGGGTTTCCATTTCATTCCGTTCGGATGGCGCTGGATCAGCCCGTTGGGCTGTCTCAAATGGGGAACGCTGCAGGTGGCGCAGGTATTTCAGGGTGTTGAGGCTGACACTTCTCGCAGTGGGAACCTGTGGTGCGCAGCGGGGACAGATCACGCCCCCTTCCTGAAAATCAAAGAATTGATTCTCCGGTTGAATTTCTTTTCCACAGCGTAAACAGTTGAAGAGTTGGGGACGAAATCCTGTTAAATCCAGCAGTCGCAGGTGATAGTATTGAACGGCAATGAACGGATCCTCCAGGCTGGCAATGCGTGAGAGGGTATTTACCAGCAGTTGAAAGAGGGCAGGGTTTTCCCCGTCGTCTGAGGTGAAGCGGTCCAGCAATTCAATGACCAGAGCGGCGTAAGCGGTGCGTAACAGGTCAGACCGAATTGAGAGAAAGGCGTTCAGCGTTTCTGCCTGCGTGACGATCCAGAAATCCTTCCCCAGCGCCAGCAGGACTTTCACATGGGTGAATGGTTCCAGGTGTCCTGCTTTACGGGAGAGCATCTTGCGTGCGCCTTTCGCCAGCGCACGCACTTTTCCCTGTTCGCGGGTGAACAGCACCAGTACCCGATCGGCTTCTCCCCAGTCGGAATGGCGCAACACTACGGCTTCGGTAGAAAGAGTTCGCGGGGGAGCAGGCATTTTGCCGGAAAAGCAATCAGGACTCGTGTGGAGGCAGTTGTTTGGAGGTAAAGGCTCCGGGTAGTAATTCGTTCACTGTGGTTTCCAGGTGAATGGTACCCTGAGCATCCACCACAATCACCTGAATATCCAGCCCAAACTCCGCCAGCACCTGTCGGCAGGACCCACAGGGGGTTCCGCCGTTCTCGGTCGCCACAACAATGGCAACGAAATGGCGTTCTCCTTCCGATACCGCTTTAAAAACGGCGGTGCGTTCCGCGCATATCGTTGCTGGATAGGCGGCATTTTCCACATTAACCCCATCGTAAATTTTTCCCGACTCAGTTAACAACGCCGCTCCTACCCGATAGTTCGAGTAAGGTACGTAAGCCCAGCGCCGAACCTGAAGCGCGGCTTGAATTAGAGTTTGCTTTTGTTCATCGCTCAGTTTCATGGCTATTTTCTCCGCTTGGGGGATGCTCGTCAGTCAAAGGATGAATGCGGGTTGCCCGCACCGTGCGAATGCGCCTGCCGGTGACCTGCTCCACTTTCAACAGGACATCTTCAATCTGGACGGTTTCCCCTCCCGCAGGCACCTGTCCAATCAGACCATACATCAGCCCTCCGATGGTATCCGCCAGGTCTTTTTCAATCTGCGTTCCCATGATCTCATTAAAATCGTCCAGATCAATGCGCGCCTGAAACAGATATTCATCGTCTGAAAGTTTCTGGTAGGGCTGTTCCTCACTCTGATCGTATTCGTCGCGGATCTCGCCGACAATCTCTTCCACGATATCTTCCAGCGTCACCAGTCCGGCTACGCCGCCGTATTCATCCACCACAATCGCCATATGGATACGGCGTTCCTGCATCTCTTCCAGCAAATCCTTGACGTACTTTGCTTCCGGGACAAAGTAAGCGGGACGTAAAAGATGCCGCAACCTTTCAAGAGTTTGTCCTTCTTCTGATCGCACTTTTAAGAGGTCTTTGGCATACAGCAAACCCACGATATTGTCCACAGTTTCTTCATACACCGGTAAACGCGAATGCCCGGTACGGGTGAGGATTTGAATCACCTCTTCCAGCGAAGCCTGAATTTCCACGGCTGACATATCAATGCGTGGAATCATGATCTCGCGCACCAGTTTATCGCCAAAATGGAAGATGGAATAAATCATTTCCCGCTCGTCCTGATCCAGGCTTCCCTGCGGTTCCCCTTCTTTAACCCATGTACGCAGTTCACTTTCGGTTACCGAGATAAAGCGTTGCTGAAGAGCCTGTGGGGAGCCGAGCAGATGGAGCAGGGGAATGGTCAAGGGGCTGAACAGTCCATCCAGAAAACGGAGAAGGGGGGTGAATCGCATTGCCCATTCCTCAGCGTGTTCCAGCACGCTGCCTTCAATGAGATGTTCCAGGAAAAGCACCACCAGCCCAATCAAAAAGAGTCCTGCCAGCCAGATACCCACCCCTGAGTGCGGGAAGAGATTCTGCATGAGCATCAGCCCGAGGAAGAAAATGAAAAGATGTGACCAGAAGAGCATCACCCGAACGGTGGTGCGCAGACGCGGTTTTTGCAGAACAGCCATGCTGTCGCGCACCTTTTCGGGCTGTTCCTCGCCCATTTCCATTAAAGAAGGCAGGCGGGCATTGACCACGCTTCCCCGCACTGCCGCAAAGAGCAGATCCAGAAGAATGACTCCAACTAGAAAAAGGATTTCCTCAGGAAGCATCATTGCCTTAATGTTCACTCTCTTTCGAGGATTTCTTGAAGGGTCGAGCGGGCACGCCAATCACTGTTTCGTCATCGGGCACGTCATGGGTTACTACCGAGCCAGCGCCAGTGCGGGCGCGCGCTCCAATTCTCACTGGTGCCACCAGCATGGTGTCTGATCCGATAAAGGCATCTTCGCCAATTTCAGTGCGGTGCTTGTTCTTCCCATCGAAGTTGCAGGTGATGGTTCCCGCACCGATGTTGGTGTGCGCGCCAATGACGGCATCGCCAATGTACGAAAAATGCCCCATGTGCACCCCGGGTCCCAGGTAAGAGGCTTTGACCTCGCCAAAATTCCCCATCTTAACCCCTCTGGCAAGATGGGCTTTGGGACGCAGATGGCAGAAGGGACCCATGCGCACATCCTCTTCCAGCAGAGAACTTTCGATGACGGATGCTAAAACTGTGCAGTTGTTACCGATTTGACTGTCCTCAATGATGGTATCCGGTCCCAGCACGCAGTTTTCTCCGACGCTGGTTTTTCCGCGCAGGTAGGTGTTGGGGTAAATGACCGTATCCATACCAATGGTCACATCGGCTTCAATATAAGTAGAATCAGGATCCACAATGGTCACGCCGGCTTCCATCCAGTGGCGGGCGATGCGTTTGCGCAGGACGGCTTCGGCTTCAGCAAGGTGCACGCGGGTATTGATGCCCAAGGCTTCTTCAGAATCCGCCAGGCACACGGCTTGCACTTCCAATCCCTCCGAAACGGCAATCTCTACCAGATCGGTCAGGTAGTATTCCCCCTTGGGAGAGCGCTGAATCTTGCGCAGGGCACCCCACAGCCACTCGTTGCGGATGCAGTACACGCCGGTGTTCAGTTCACGGATGGCACGCTGTTCCGGGGTGGCAACCGCTTCCTCGACGATGGCAGTTACCCGTCCCTCTTCGTCTCGGATGATGCGCCCAAAACCGTGCGGATCTTCCATTTCGACTGTCAGCAGGGAAAGCGGACCGGGATTGTTTTTCTGCACCTCAATCAATGCCCGCAGGGTTTCGGGGCGTAAGAGGGGCATATCCCCATAGGTAATTAACACCAGATCGCTTGCGCCGCGCGCCAGTGCCTCGGCAGACATCACCGCGTGACCGGTGCCCAGTTGTTCTTCCTGTAAGGCGGTGCGCACCGATTCATCCAGCGCGGCGCGCACCTGTTCAGCCTGATGACCAATGACCACAACCGGAGCGACATCGGCAACCTGTTGCACAATCCGCAGGGCATGGTGAATTAACGGGCGTCCCGCCAGCGGGTGCAGTACTTTGGGCAGGCGGGATCGCATGCGCACCCCCTGACCAGCGGCAAGAATAATAGGTAAAACCTTCATGCGTTTTCGTTCTCCATTACCAGAGAGTATTTCACCCTCGCCCGAAGATGCGGTTGGGGAGGGTGCCTCTTCATTAAAATTATAATCCGGTTTTCCAGTAGATTGCTGTCTGGAAAACCGGATGGGTTAAAAAAATGTGCTGGGGCGCCTGGATTCGAACCAAGATCCACAGATCCAAAGTCTGGTGTGCTGCCATTGCACCACGCCCCAATTGCAGGGTTGATTTTACCCGGTTTTTTGGCGATTGGCAATGAAAATGCTTCGATTGATTGAAAAAACTATTGCAGGCGCAATAAAACTTTGCCTTTATCCCACAGTTGTTCCAGCCGGTAATATTCTCGTTGATCGGGAGAAAACAGATGAATCACCACATCCCCCAGGTCTACAACCATCCAGCCGTCATCGGGTAATCCTTCTACCTTGACTTCCAGATGGAACTGCTTGTGTGCGGCTTCAGAGACACTTTCGACCAGACTTTCAATCATGCGGTTGCTGGTGCCGTTGCATAAAATAAAATAATCGGCAAAAACGGCAATTTCATGGATGTCCATCAAGACAATTTGTTCGCCTTTTTTTTCTTCCAGTGCGCGCACCATTGCGCGGGCAACTTCCAGTGCGTCCAGATTTCACCTCGCGTAGCAAAAATTTTGATTGAGTATGATTCTAGCACAATTTGAGAACTTCGTTTTCCTATCGTTTTAAGGGGGCAGTAAAAAGCGGTGTGTACACCGAGCCGCCAGGTTGTAAATCACTGCGGTACAGGCGGATTTCAGTAACCCTCACCACGCCCAATTCTCCCACCTGGGTGTAATACAATGCCTCGGCAATCTGGCGTAATTCCTGGGGTGTGACATTCTGGGCTACCCTTCCCAGAGTAAGATGTGGACTGAACTCGCGCTCCTCCATCGGGTAACCGAGGGCTTCGGTTTCCTGATCTACACAGCGCTGTAACTCGATCAATGCGGGTGGGGCATGCACGCCTACCCAGATCACGCGGGGACGTTGTCTGGAGGGGAATGCGCCCAGCCCGCCCACCGAGAACTGCATGGGCGTGTGTCGCAAGGCTTCCTGACGGAGCATCTGCGTCAGGGTGTTCAGGTTGGTTGGGGAGACATTCCCGAGGAACTTCAGGGTCAGATGAATGTTTTCAGGAGGTACCCACCGCACTGCTCGCGGCGTTTTCTTCTTAAGAGAATTAATGATGTCTCCCAGTTGATGGCGCAGATCTTCAGGCAAATCAATGGCAATGAAAGCGCGAATCGCATTCATGGATCACGGTTCTCTCACGGGCACTTTGACTTCAATGGTTCCGCTTTTCTCAAATTTCAATTTCAGAGTCAATGTGTCACCTGTTTTCAGATCCTTTTTCAGGTTCATCAGCATGATGTGCAATCCGCCTGGTTTCAACTCCACGGTTTGCCCGGCGGGCAGAGGGATTTTTTCCTGCGGCTCCATCTTCATGGTGCCATCATCCATCATCTGGGTCATGTGCAGTTCGGTCATCATTGCCGCATCGCAGGAGGCGCTGACCAGGGCGTCATCTTCTCCGGTGGAGTTCTCGATTTTCAGATAAATGGCGCTGTTTCCACCGGAAATTCCCAGCCGTGCCCAGGGCTCTTTAACCGTCAGGCTGGACTGACGGGAAGAACACGCGCTCAGGAAAAGGAATGTCATCAATAACAATATCGGGATGATTTTTACAGGACGTTGTCCCATCGTGGCAATGACTCCTTTAGCAATTGATCTGTTTTCATTTTAACGAACAAACACACTTCGTCAAGTTTCCTTAAAGATTTGTTCACAGTTTCCTCATCATTGTTTACCATTGTGATTGAGAGGTGATAGTTTTGTCATGATGCCATCCAGTCGAACGTATCATCCGGTTGATCATCTGTTTTCATAAGGTGCTACAACCGATTTCGTGCCAGAAAACCTCCTTTCGCCATTCTTAATCCCGGGTACAATAGGAAAATAGAGTTCTCACACACAGGGAAAAAAGGTTATGCCTTTCAAACGTATCTGGGCGGTGGGTCTGGTTTTACTGGGAATGATGCTCCTTCGAGCATCGCTGACACATGCCAGTCCACCGCAACAATCCTCTACCTCGCTGGTCTTGCTGGCTCCCTCCGGGTGTCCCTCAGGGGGGTGTGCCGCCGGACAGCGCCTGAGTTACCGCCTGAATTTTGAGGTTGGGCAGTATGCGCCTGCCTCCAGCAATCCCAATGTCAAGGTCTGTGTGTATTTGCCTGTCAACTGGCTGGATGCTTCGTCTGTGCAGGTGGACAGCACGGGCGGTTTTACCGGTCTTTCATACACCAACGTCACTTCAGCCGGTTGTGCTGAAGATCCGCTTCCTCCGACCGGTTACTCCCTGGCGGTTGCGGTACAAACGCAGATGAATGCCGGGTATTTTTTCGATACGTTGAATCTCCATTTTCGTATTGCTCGCACGGCTAATGCTCCGGGAAGCGTGTTGATGCGTGTGTTTGAGGACACAACCGGCACGGGCACCTGGGCGCGCACCGGTCAAGCCTTCACCTCCCAGATGAATGTGCTGGCATGGTCGGGTTCGACGGCGTATCTGGCGGGGTCTCCTTCTGCCTGTACTCAATCTCCCTGTTTCCTGAACAGCGCGGGCGATTTTGTGGGCGGATTGGGTACGGGCTTGCGGGATGCCATCGATGCACTGCCTGCCGGCGGGCGTATTGTTGTGCTGGGTACGGTGATGCTCAAAGAGCAAAGTGTAACCCTGAACAAACCCATGACCCTGGAGGGTGGGGCAAACGCTGTCCTGACGGCAGAGGATGGTCTCTGCGCCAGTCCTTTGCTGGAGGTAACTGCCGGAGTAACCCTGCGCGGTTTAACCATCAACGACGGCACCTGTACATCACCTAGCCGTACTTTGATTCTGGTGAACACCACCGATGCGGTCTTGATTGAGAGCAATGATTTACTGAATGGAGCAGACGCTATTTCAGTAGCAAATGTGGGCGTTTCTCTTACCGTGCGTTACAACCACATCACTGGTAACAGCGGGTACGCACTTTACTGGGGGAGCGCCAGTTCAGCGCCGCTTTTGCTGGTGGCAAACAACCTTCATCAGAACCGAAGTGGTTCAGCGGTAGAATGCGCGGCAGGCGCTTCAGCGCCGGTTGCCAGCCGCCTTGCCAATCACAATTACTGGGGCGATGGCGTGATACCGTCTGCCAGTGAGACGCACTGCACGCTGGATCCTGCCCGCCGCCTGGGCGCGCCGATTGCCCGGAACAGCACTTCGGCAGGAGTACGGGCTACCCGCCTGACGGTGACAGCCTCAAAAACCTACCTTTTCGATAATCAAATTGCACTTCAGCGTTCCTCCGATGGCAGTGATGTGGATGTGTACGTGGTCAACCACGGTGCGGATGTTCCTTCCAGCATTCCATCCTTCTCTTTCAGTACAGGCAGTCCCAACCCTTGCGGGTATGCTTTTGATGTCTTCCTTGCGGAGAACACTGCGCCCTCCGGTACTCTGGAATTGTCCTTCAAGTACAACCGCTCTGCGGCGTGTATTGCGGTGATTGAATCCACACAGTACTGTGAACTGTCCTCAAATGCCAGCAAATTCCCCCTCTGGTGGCTGGATCCATCTGGCGTGTTGACCGCCGGATGGGATACCACCGGGCAAAACCCCGCAGGAAGCGGTGCAGGCGGTGTCAGTGGGCAGTCCACTACCTGCGATATGGAGCAGGATGAAATCCGTGTTGCCATAGATACCAGTGGAAAACCCTCATTTACCGAACTGGGATTTACGCCATTCATGGTGGGTCTGCCCATTCCCGCCACCTTCCGCCTGCTGGCAAGCGATCGAACTGTGACGGTGCAGTGGTCCACCACCACCGAAGCCGATATCAGCGGTTTTTATGTCCTGCGTTCCCTGTCTGCCAGCGGTCCATTTGACCCCATTTCCGATTTAATCCCCCGCAGAGGTTCAGCAACGAGCGGCAGTGATTACACCTTTGTGGATGGCGGGCGTACCAATGGCGTGATGAATTATTACCGTATCAAAGTGATGCGACCGGATGGCGGGTATGTGTACTCAGACATCCTTTCGATTGTTCCAAATACGCCTACGCCCACCTTTACTCCTACCCGTACCCGCACCTGGACGCCTGTTCCCACGTTTACTGCCACATTCCGCCCGTTCCCGTCTCCCACCCGCGCCGCCACCACTCGACCGGTAAACACCCCCACGCGCGTTCTCTCGCTCACCCCTACCCGCACCGCTACCCCGGGCACAGGCACTGCGCGCACACCTACCCGCACCCTGACTCTGACTGCAGGTACCCCCGGAGCGCCTACGCCTACCGTTGAAGGGTATTTACCGCCCGATCAGGGCACTGTGCTTCCTACTCCAGAGGGCGGATATCTTCCCCCTGAACAATCTACTCCTCTATTCCCGGAAGAAACGGGTGAGGCGACTGCAACCACCACGGGGGAAATCACCGGTACACCGTCTTCTGTTCAACCGGAGAATTCTGCCACACCTTCTCCGACATCCTCGCAGGAATCTTCTTTGCCAGAGCAAAATGCATCCGACTGGATCAGTCTGGTGCTGGGACTGCTCTTTGGCGGAGGGGTGGGGCTGGGCTTTTTGTGGTATTTGTTCTTGCGGAAAGACAACCGGAATGATTCAGAACCATGACCGCGATTGATGAAATTAAATCCCGCATTGACATTGTTGATTTAGTCAGCGAAACGGTGCAGTTGCGCCGCGCCGGAAAGAACTATACGGGTTTTTGTCCATTCCACCCCAATACGCGTACGCCTTCCTTCGTTGTTTTTCCAGAAACAGGAACCTGGCGCTGTTTCGGAGCCTGTAACGAAGGCGGAGATATTTTCCGCTTTGTGATGAAGAAAGAAGGCTGGGACTTTCCTCAAGCCTTGCAGTTCCTGGCAGAAAAAGCGGGGGTAAAACTGGAAGCCATCACCCCGCAGAAAGAAGAAGAGCGGGAGGAGTACGAACGCCTGCGCGCTTTGCTGGAAGAAGCGGTCACGTTTTATCGCTTCCATTTACTGGAAACTCCCACGGGAAAACCGGCTTTGAATTATCTTTTTCAGCGAGGCTTATCCCGGGCAACCATCGAAGCCTTTGGGTTGGGCTATGCTCCTGAAGGATGGGATCATGCCCTTAAGTACTTCACTGCAAAACAGTATTCCATCGAGGATCTCCGCCAGGCGGGATTGCTCAGCGAATCGGAAGAGGGACGTGTGTTTGACCGATTCCGTCATCGCATCATGATCCCGATCCGTGATGTCAATGGCAGGATGACCGGCTTTGGTGCGCGCATTCTCAACCCGCAGGATTTACCCAAGTTCCTCAACTCTCCGCAAACGCCACTGTTTGATAAGGGGAAACTGCTCTATGGGCTGGATAGGGCGCGGAAAGCCATCCGTCAGATGGATCAGGCAGTCATTGTCGAGGGGTATCTGGACGTGATTGCACTCCATCAGGCGGGATTTGAAAACGCTGTTTCGCCCATGGGTACGGCTTTGACGGAGGACCAACTGCGCCTGCTCAAGCGTTTTACCCGCCGTATTGTGCTGGCGCTTGATCCCGATACTGCCGGGCAGAAAGCCACTCTGCGCGGGCTGGAGGTTGCCCGCCAGGCAATGGATCAGTCCACCGAAGTGGTTTTTGATGCCCGTGGTTTATTGCGCCACGAAGCCCGTCTGCAGGCCGATTTGCGCGTGGCAACTTTGCCGGAAGGTAAAGACCCCGATGATCTGGTATTAAGCGACCCGGAGGCATGGAAAAACCTGATTGCCAGTGCCCGTCCGGTGGTGATTCACGTTATGGAAACGCTGGCGGCAGGGCAAAATCTGGATGATCCCAAGGTCAAAAGCCAGATTGCCGCTCAGGTGCTTCCTCTCATTGAGGATGTCGCCAGTCCCATTGAGCGGGAAGATTACCGTCAGCGCCTGGCTCGTCTCTTGCGTGTAGATGAGCGAGCCTTTGCTGGCCTCAGCATGACCAGGACGGAGCGTGCTTCCACCCGCAGACGCGCGGAGGCTCGTCCATCTGCCAGCCAGCCGCCCACAATGGCTCCGGTGCCTCCGATGCGCGCTCTGGAAGAACAAATTTTGCGTCTATTGTTGCATTTTCTCGACCTGCTTCCGGATCTGGATCGATTCCTCCAGCAAAATCGGCTGGCGCCTTTTAGAATCATGGATTTTGAGCAAGCCGAGCATCAGCAACTGGCACGATTGATTCTGGATGCACTGAATCAGGATGAGTACGAAGTGGATGAGTACATCCGGCAGTTCGTCCCCGAACCCCTTCAGGAAAAACTGAATGAATACCTGAAGCCCCTGGGGGAGAAGGAAATTTCCTCGCAGGAAGCCTTTGAACAACTGGTGCGCACCCTCCTGCGCCTGCGCGAATTGCACGTTCGAGAAACAATGGATCAAATTCGATTTCTTGCCGCCGAAGGTCAAGCGGATGGGGAATTGCAGTCGGGCTTGCTGGAGAGTATGAATCAATCTACCGAGATTCTCCGCTACATCCACCAGGCTCAAAGACAACCGATGATTTTGCCCTGAAATCCATTGACCTTTTCCCAATTGAGGCGTTTCCGCTTATAATCGTGCACATGCGCTTGCGCTTGTGGATGGTTACTGTTTTATTCATATTGGGGATTTCCTTTTTGACCTCTCCTGTGTATGCGGAGGGATTCCAGCAAGGGATTGTCACCGCTACCCCACAGCCGGATGGCTCAATTGTCCATATCGTACAGGAAGGCGAGACCCTGGCCACCCTTGCAGAAGTCTACGGGGTCAGTATGGCGGAGATTCGCGCACTGAACGGTTTAGCCCCAACGGCAAACCTGATTTTCCCTGGACAGCGCCTCATCATCCGTTTAGCGCCAACAGCGACGGTAACCCCTACCATTACCCCCACTGTTCCCCGTCCAACGCGTACCCCTACACCTGTCACCCCGACACGCACGCTTTCTCCTACCAGGACACCAATGCCCACGCTGACACCAACCGCCACGCCTCATCCTGTTTTGCAGGCGGTAAATGGCTTTGTGGAAACCAACCGTCGTCCTTTACTGGTTGGGATGGTGGTGGTGTGCGCCGTCGGGTTGATCTGGACACTCTGGGCGGGATTTATTCGTCGCGTAAACTGATAACAACTTCCAGAGTTTCCCCTCTGGTATAATCCGGATGCAATTTTTTGTTGTGGAGCAGGCATGGATCGAACGCTGACTTTTCAAGAAATTATTCTCAAACTTCAGGATTACTGGTCCAGGAAGGGTTGTCTTATCTGGCAACCCTACAATCAGCAGGTTGGCGCAGGCACCATGAATCCAGCCACCTACTTAAGGGTGCTGGGTCCGGAACCCTGGAATGTGGCATATGTGGAACCGTCGGTTCGTCCCGATGACGGACGCTATGGCGAAAATCCCAACCGTCTTAACCAGCATTACCAGTTTCAGGTTATTCTCAAACCCGATCCGGGTAATCCTCAGGAACTGTACCTCGAATCGTTGATGGCGCTGGGTATCAATCCGCGCGAACACGATATCCGCTTTGTCGAGGATAACTGGGAGTCGCCAGCACTGGGTGCGTGGGGACTGGGTTGGGAAGTCTGGCTGGACGGTCAGGAAATTACTCAGTTCACCTACTTCCAGCAGGCGGGCGGTTTTGTCCTCGAGCCGGTATCGGTAGAGATTACTTACGGGTTGGAACGGATTGCCATGGCGCTCCAGCGGGTCCGTCATTTCCGCGATATTCAGTGGAGCCCCAGCCGCACGTATGGCGATGTCAACCTTCAGGGAGAGTACGAACACAGCAAATATTCTTTTGAGGTTGCCAACGTAGATCGTCTCTGGCAAATGTACAATCTCTACGAAGCCGAAGCCAATGCTGCGCTCGAGCAAGGGTTGGTGTTGCCTGCTCATGATTATGTGCTGAAGTGTTCCCACACCTTTAACGTCCTGGATACCCGGGGCGCAGTCGGGGTGACCGAACGGCAGGCGCTCTTTGGGCGCATGCGTGACCTCGCCCGCCGAATCGCCGTTGCCTACGTGGAACAGCGCGAACGTCTGGGGTTCCCGTGGCTCAAAGAAGACACAACGCCTCAGGCAGAATCTGCCCCGGCGGTACAGACCGGCGGGGTTAGCCAGCCGGAACTGTTCCTTCTGGAGATTGGCACCGAGGAACTTCCTGCCGCCGATTTGCAGACCGCGCTGGAGCAGTTACGGGAGAAAGTGCCGGCTCTGCTGGAGGAACTGCGCCTGAGCCATGGCGATGTGCGCGTTTGGGGAACACCCCGCCGGCTGGCAGTGCTGGTAGAAGATTTATCTCCGGCTCAACCTGACCGCACAACCGTGGTAAAAGGACCGCCTGCTGCCCGTGCCTTTGATGCTCAGGGCCAACCCACCAAAGCCGCTGAGGGATTTGCCCGTAGTCGCGGTCTGGATGTGTCTGCCCTCAAAATCCAGGAAATGGACGGCGGACAATATGTGGTGGCTGAGGTGTTTGAGAAGGGGCGTTCCGCCGTGGATGTGCTCGGCGAAGCCCTGCCCGGTTTGATTGCCTCCCTGCGCTTTGAAAAAACCATGCGCTGGAATGCCAGTCAGGTGGCGTTCTCCCGCCCTATCCGCTGGCTGGTGGCATTGTTAGGGGATACGCTGGTGCCGTTCGAGTATGCCGGATTGCGCGCTGATCGTATCACCCGCGGATTGCGTTTTTACCAGCCCGAAACCTTTACCCTGAAATCCGCCTCGGATTATCAAAGTGCCTTGCGGTCTCAGGGTATTCTCCTTGACCCGGAAGAGCGCCGCGCCTCAATTGCCGGGCAGGTTCAGCGTTTGATGACCGAAGTGGGTGGCTTGCCACAACTGGATGAAGGTTTGCTCGATGAGGTGACCCAACTGGTCGAAGCCCCCACCGCGCTTCGGGGTAATTTTGATCCTGAATACCTCAAACTGCCCGTGGAGGTTTTGATTTCGGTGATGAAGAAGCACCAGCGCTATTTCCCGGTGTATGCTCCTCAGGGCGGGCTGTTGCCTTACTTTATTGCCGTGCGCAATGGAGATGATCAGCATCTGGATGTCGTCGCCGATGGCAATGCGCAGGTGATTGGGGCGCGCTTTGCCGATGCTTCTTTCTTCATTCAGGAAGACTTAAAGTACACTCTGGAAGAACGTCTACCGCGTTTGGGCACTTTAACCTTCCAGTATAAACTGGGTTCGATGCTCGACAAATCTCGCCGGGTTGAAGCGCTTGTAGACAAACTGGCACCGTTCTTCGGGTTAAACTCAACGGACCTGGCTACTGCCCGCCGTGCTGCATATTTGCTCAAAGCCGATCTGGTCACCCACATGGTGATTGAGATGACCTCCCTGCAGGGGATTATGGGACGGTATTACGCCGAACATTCCGGCGAACCCAAAGGTGTTGCCGATGCCATCTTTGAGCATTATCTGCCCCGCTATGCGGGGGATGCTCTCCCCGAAACCCTGCCGGGCATTTTGTTGAGCGTAGCCGACCGGCTGGATACTCTTTCCGGGTTATTTGCCGCCGGACTGGCTCCCAGCGGCACCAAAGATCCTTTTGCGCAACGTCGTGCCGCATTGGGTCTGGTTCAGGTGTTGATTGGACGTCAGATTCCTTTCGATCTTCGCCATGGGCTGGTGCTGGCTGCGCAGGGATTGCCCATTCAGGCTACTGAAGAAAGCCAGAATGCCTGCCTGGAATTTATCTATGGGCGTTTGCGCACCCATCTCATTGAAGATTACGGCTTCCGGTATGATGTGGTGGATGCGGTCATGGCGGAACAAGCCCACAATCCGTATGGAGCCTTCCGAGCCGCTCAGGCATTGACAGCCTGGGTACAGCGTCAAGACTGGAATGTCATTCTTCCGGCTTATGCCCGTTGTGTGCGCATCACCCGGGATCAGAAAGAACAGGTTCCGGTTCGCCCCGAGCGGTTTGTTGAGGTAGAGGAGCGGGCGCTTTACGATGCCCTGTTGCAAGCCGAAGCCGCCCCCCGGCAGTCAGGCTCGGTGGATGATTTCTTCGCCGCTTTCCTGCCGATGATCCCCGCCATCAATCGTTTCTTCGATACCGTGCTGGTTATGGCGGAGGATGCCGATTTGCGTGCCAACCGTCTGGGATTGCTTCAGCGCATTGCTGCACTTGCCTGTGGGGTGGCAGATTTTTCCAAACTGGAAGGGTTCTAAATCCGGGTTTACGGGAAATGAAGGGGCTGGGACGAATTACTCCCCAGCCCTTTTTTCATTCTTCCTTGCGTACCAGTTCTTCTTTCCATGCATAAATTGCTGCTTGCGTTCGATCGGCAAGGTGAAGTTTGCTCAAAATATTGCTCACATGTCCTTTAACCGTTTTTTCGCTTACCACCAGATGAGCGGCAATTTCGGCATTGCTCATGGAATGAGCAATGCACTTCAGCACTTCCTGCTCACGTTCAGTCAGTGTGGTGCAGGGGTTGGGCTTCTCAGCGTGCCGCAGCGCGGATGGCTTCGCCTGACCCTTCTTGAGATGGGTTTGCTTCGCAAATCGGCTTTGTTTACCGCAGAGGGTTCAGGAAGTATTCGTTCTCATCTCCCTCTGCCGCCCAGCCTGTGTACCCGCCGCGCTCGGTTCGTACTTTCCACCACACCCAGCCTTCAGCGCAGGTCGGTCCTTCCAGAATGGTCACGGTCTCGCCGGGCTGGATCCAGCCAACCCGTTCGCTCTCTTTGCCGGGTTCTTTGTGCAGGCGCTGGGGAAGGTCAGGTTCTTTCAGAGTAAATGCCCGCATCCCCACCTGGAGCCGGGAGTATGGGGCATCCTCGCAGGGGCGGGTTGCCCGCTGGATGGGAGTTGCGGTGACTACCGGGGTTGGGGGAAGTTTCTCGCCCGTTTCGATGCGCGCCTGAACCTCACCGTTCTGTGCGTCCAGTCGGTACACCGCGCCATCCGCCGGGGCGTGTACCCAAATCGAACCCGCGGCAGCAGTGATGGACTGCAAAGGCACGCGCAGGGATGTTCGGGACCGCTCCGCGCCGGTGGAGGGATCGAATTGAAGGATATCTCCCCACGGTGTGGCAAGCCATAATGAACCGTAGGCGGACCGCAAATCGGCGTAGCCAATGGGCTTTTGCTGGCGCAGAGAGAAGATACTGTACAGCCTGCCTTCCGGGTTCATGCGATACAGGCGGGCGAATCCCTGAGAAAACATCCACAGGCTCTCATCATCGGCAAAAATGGCATCTTCCAGGAGCCAGTCGTGGGTACCATGCAGGGAAATCTCATCCCGTTGCAGGGTTTGCGGGTTGATGCGGTACAACGGGGTATCCACAGTATTGCGGGTAATCGCCCAGACGTACCCCAGTCCGGTGGTTAATCGAATAACGCTCCCTACTTCAGCATACCCGTTTACCTGACTGGTACCCGGGTCAATGCGAATAACTCCACCATTGGGGATGTATTCTTCATAAGGACGCAGCACACTGGTAAGGGGACGTTCTTCTATGCCCACCCAAACGCCCCCCTCGCCACATGCCAGTGCGGTGGTTTCCCCCTGAGGAATGGAAATAACTGCTTCCATCTGATAAGTGGTCTGGTTGAAACGCAGGACCTGGTCAGTAGTGCGGTCAAGCGCCCACACGGCGCCTTCGCCAGGGGCAATAATGTCCGGCTGATGCCCGGTGGGAATAATCACCGCAATGCTGTTGCTGGCAGGGTCAATCACCAGCAGGTCGCCGCTGATGGAGTTTGCCGTCCATACCCATTCCATCGGGGATGGAGTGGGGGATGGCGTGGGGGATGGCGAAGGGAATGGAGTGGCGCCTGAACCAGTTTCAACCTCAGGCGAAGGCTGGAGATCCACCACGGGGCTTTCTACAGGCATGACAGGGGTCATTAACATAGCGGAAAGCGGGTTGGCTTGTGAGCAGGCAGTCAACCCAGAGAGCAAAACGGGCAGGAGGATGATGCCCAGAAGCCAGACCGTCACCTTGCTTTGAAGGGGGTAACCCTGGTGGGGTGGGGATTTCAATATCATGCGGGCAACAGGATGGCAATGCGTCATGAGAGTCCCTGTTTCATGTTTCATCCTGTGACAGGATGTGGCATATTGAAGTTTATTTTACCTGTATTCCATCCTGTTGGGAAAAAATGCGGAGTACCGCCGCTTGGACAGTACTCCGCGTGGGGGGAGTAAGGGGGTTGGCTAGTGGAATTTGGGTAACATATCGCCGTGGGCTTCGATCAGATCATCTACCAGGTTCCAGATCTGATCCAGATCCAGTTCGGCGGCGGTGTGCGGATCGAGCATGGCGGCATGGTAGATATGCTCGCGTTTGCCGGTCAGGGCGGCTTCCACCGTCAGGGCTTGCACGTTGATATTGGTTTGCATCAGCGCGGCAAGGTGCGGCGGGAGCATGCCAATCTTGGTGGGCTGGATGCCGTTCTTATCCACCAGACAGGGTACTTCGACGGTGCAACCTTGCGGCAGGTTGTCAATCAAGCCGCGGTTTTCCACGTTCCCGTAAATTACCCGTGGAATGCCCGTTTCCAGAGAGTGGATGATGTAAGAGCCGTATTCGTGAGATTTCTCGATCTGGTCAAATTTGGAAGCAATCTCGGTCACCCACTGGATATCCCAATCGGTGGCGCCTGCCGCGCGCAGTTTTTCCTGAATCAACGGGATGTTGATGGGTAAACCGGGGTTCTCCACCACGTCCTTGGTGGCTTCCCAGCCCGCAATTTGTACCTCACAACGGCGGATGTATTCATCCAGCGGAATGTTGAACTTCTCGATGAGGTCGGGACGATCGCGTTTGATAAACCACGGCACATATTCACTGAAGTGCTCACTGGACTCGGTGACAAAATACCCCAGTCGTTTGAGCATTTCGTAGCGCACGCGGTTCCAGTCGGGCACGCGTCCTTCTTTGTACACCTGGTGGATGCGCGGGTACAGGTCTTCCACCCCCTGAGGGGTTTTGCGCTCAAATTTCAGATAAAACGCCATGTGGTTGATGCCTGCGCACAGGTAGTTGATTTCCTCGATAGGCACGCCAATATCATGGGCAATTTGCATTGCCGTCCCCTGTACAGAGTGGCATAAGCCCACATTGCGAATCTTGCTGGCGCGGTTGAGTGCCCACATGTTCATTGCCATGGGATTGACGTAGTTAAGCAGGAGGGCATGCGGGCACAGTTCTTCCATCTCTTTTGCCAGATCCAGCAGGACAGGGATCGTGCGCAGGGCGCGCATGATCCCGCCAATGCCCAGGGTATCAGCAATGGTCTGGCGCAGGCCGTACTTTTTGGGAATTTCAAAGTCAATCACTGTGCTGGGGCGGTAACCGCCAATCTGGAACATGGTGATCACATAATCTGCCCCTGCTATGGCTTTGCGTCGGTCGGTAGTGGCTTCTATGGTGGGATGGGCTCCCAGTGAGCGGGCAATTCGTTCTGCGACCAGCCGGGTGGTATTCAGGCGAGTCTCGTCAATATCCATCAAAGCGATGGTGGAGTTGGCGAGTTCCGGAAAACTGAGGATATCTCCCAGCAGGTTTTTAGCAAAGACCGTGCTTCCGGCTCCGATAAAAGCAATTTTGGGCATACGAGTCTCCTTTCTCTTTTTGAGTTCAATTATTGGATTGAAAATTGTGGCAGCCATGGCTTTTGGGCTTCAAGCATTTCCCGAACCATGGCATGGATTTGCGGCAGGGTGCACACTGCCGCGGTCAGCGGATCCAGCATCACGGCATGATACACGGCATCCACTTCGCCAGAGAGGGCGGCTTCCACAATTAATTCCTGTACATTGACGTTTGTGCGGTTTAATGCCGCCAGTTGAGGGGGTAAATCGCCAATGCTGACCGGTTGAATGCCGCTGGCATCTACCAGACAGGGCACTTCTACCGTGCATCCATGCGGCAGGTTGGTAATCAGCCCAAAGTTAGGTACATTGCCGTTGATTTTGACAGGTTTGTTGGTCTCGATGGCTTCGATGATATACGAACCATATTCATGACTTCGCTGAGTGCTCAAGGTGCGCACGCCGTCGAGCAGTTCCTGAAATTCCTGCTGGAACGTTTGAGCGGTGCGCTCGCAATGGCGCAGGTAGCCACCGGTGCGCCCGAAGTCAAACCAGAAGTCCTGTGGACTCTTGAAGCGCGGCACCAGATCTTTTTCAATCATCTCCACGGATTTGCGGAAGTAGGGCACGTACTCACTGGCATGTCCGCTGGATTCGGTGACAAAGTAACCAAAATACTTCATTAATTCGCATCGTACCGGTTCGGTCTCGTAAATTTCAGGTTTTTCGATGGCTTTCCACAGCGCCGGGTAAAGGTCTTCCTTCCCACGGCGAAATTCCAGGAAGAAAGCCTGGTGATTGATTCCGGCGCAGAGGAAGTTCACTTCCTCATAAGGTACCTGAACCCACTGTGCCAGCATCTCGCTGGTGCCCTGTACCGAGTGACATAACCCTACAAAAGGACGTCCTGAACCGGCGCTCACTGCCCAGCAATTTGCCGCCATGGGGTTGACGTAGTTGAGAAGCAAAGCGTCTGGAGCGAGATCGTCCATCTCATCGCAAATATCGAGCAGGACCGGAATAGTGCGCAACGCCCGGAAGACGCCACCCGGTCCCAGCGTATCTCCTACGCACTGTCCAACGCCGTATTTCAGAGGAATTTCAATATCCAGCCGATATGCGTCTAATCCCCCTTGTTGAAAAGTGGTGATGACGTAATCCGCGCCGGTAAGGGCTTCCCGGCGGTCCAGGGTCGCCTCAACGTGGGCTTTCAACTTTCTCTGCTGGATTAAGGCTTCTACCAGTTTGTAAGCCGCGTTTAATCGCTCGGCGTTAATGTCCATCAGGACGATGTCACTTTCTTGAAGCGCCGGGGTGAGCAGAATATCGTTGCAAAGGTTGCGGGTGAAGACGGTGCTTCCGGCGCCAATCAGTACAATTTTTGCCATGCAGTCATCCTTTCATTATCCAGTTATGCAATTTGCCCAAAGGGCAGTTTTTCCGCCCAGCGTCCGATCAGCGGGAGGGGAGCAATCAACCCGCGTACGGCGTTTGCCATGCCGATCACCCATGCAACTACCGCAAAAATCCATGCTGCAATTACCAGCGCAAACATGGAAATGCTCAACACAGGTCCCACCAGGGGAATCCAGGCTACCAGAAAGCCCAGAACTGCCCAACCCAAAAAAACTCCTGCCGCAAAGAACACCAGACCGAGAGCCTGCAGGGCATGGTAGCGGGCGTAGTCATCATGGCGTTCAAAGATCAACACGTAAAGGCTTCCCAAAAAGAGCACGAAATAACTGAGAAAGGCAGTGATGCGTGACCGGTCCATGTCATTCTCCTCCAATTCCTCGTAGACTCAATTCTCCGGCAAAG
Organism: Anaerolinea thermophila; assembly: GCF_020723905.1. Taxonomy (GTDB): domain Bacteria; phylum Chloroflexota; class Anaerolineae; order Anaerolineales; family Anaerolineaceae; genus Anaerolinea; species Anaerolinea thermophila_A. Next base: position 136,644 of record NZ_DYHZ01000001.1, on the reverse strand, counting down.
TGACATGAAGCAAAATGTCCGGGTTCTACTTCTCGCAAGGTGGGTTCCTGTTGACTGCAAATGTCTCGGGCGTACCGACAGCGTGGGTGGAACACGCAACCCTTGGGCGGATTGGCAGGGCTGGGTACGTCCCCCTGGAGAGGAATGCGGTGCATTTTGATATCGGGGTCGGCAGGAGGGATGGCGGAAACCAGTGCTTCAGTGTAGGGATGGAGGGGGTGGTAGAGCACATTTTCGGTTTCGGAGAGTTCCACGATTTTTCCCACATACATCACGGCAATGCGGTCCGAAATGTGTTCCACGACCGACAAATCATGCGCCACAAAGATAAGGGTCAAACCCAGATCTTCTTTCAGATTCTGCAGCAGATTTAGAACCTGAGCCTGAATGGACACATCCAGCGCAGATACGGGTTCGTCGGCAACGATCAGGCGCGGGCTGAGAGAAAGGGTACGGGCAATCCCGATGCGCTGGCGTTGTCCGCCCGAGAACTCGTGCGGGTAGCGATCCATGTAAGCGGGGTCGAGACCCACGGCAGTCATCAAATACGCCACCCGATCTTCCAGTTCTCTTCCCCTGGCAATGTTGTGGATGATGAGCGGTTCGCCGATGATTTCCTTAACCGTGCGGCGCGGATTGAGTGAACTGAACGGGTCTTGAAAGATCATGCGCATTTCACGGCGCAGGGGCATCATTTGTTTTTGGGTGTATTTAGAAATTTCTACCCGTTCCCCGTCTTTCTTGCGGAACCAGATTTCCCCATCGGTGGGGTCATACAACCTCAGGATGGTGCGCCCCGCTGTTGTTTTTCCACATCCACTTTCCCCAACCAGCCCGAGCACTTCATTTTCCCGAACGGAAAAACTGATGCCGTCCACCGCTTTGACGTACCCCTTAATGGTCTGGAAAAACCCTCCGCGGATGGGAAAGTACATTTTCAGGTTCTTAACTTCGAGAATTGGGTCCGAAAACGAACTGATTGTCATATGATTGCCTCTAGAGGATGGTATAGGGGTCTGCGGCGTCTCTTAAACCATCGCCGAGGAAGTTCCACCCCAGCACCGCTATGAATATGAAGAACACCGGAGAGATAATCCAGATATTGAAGCCCAGTGTCTGGATGGTCTGTGCTTCGCGCATCATCACTCCCCAGGAAACCAGAGGTTCCTGAATGCCAATTCCCAGGAAACTCAGGAAACTTTCTGCCAGAATGATGGTCGGAATGGTGAGGGTGAGCACGACAATGGTATGGCTGAGTGTGTTGGGGTACAGGTGATGGAAGATGATGCGCCAGTCTGAGGCGCCCATTTCTCGAGCGGCAAGGACGAAATCGGTCTCCCGCAGAGACAGGACTTTTCCGCGCACCTCACGCGCCAGCAGAGTCCATGAAAGCAGGGCAAAGATAGAAGACATGACCACAAAGACAGCAAACTGATCCCATGTGTCGGGAATGATTGCTGCCAGCGCCATCCATAATGGCAACTGGGGGAAGGATTGCACAAACTCCACAAATCGTTGCATGTACGTGTCGACAGCACCGCCAAAGTAACCTGAGATGACCCCCAGCACAGAGCCCACTGCCACACTGATAATGGTACCGAACAGGGACATGGAGAGCGAAATCCGCCCTGCCAGACAGGAGCGGGAGAAGATATCGCGCCCAAATTTGTCCGAGCCGAGCAGAAAGATCATCCCCTCAGGATCTTTCAAGCCATACAGGTGAATGTTCATGGGGATAAAGCCCAGCAGTTTATACTCCCAGCCACGGACAAAAAAGTAAATGGGGTAGGCTTTGGAGGTGTCTTCTACCCATTTAGGGAACATGTTCTCATCCAGCACCTGTTTCCATCCATAAATGAATGGACGGAGATGAAATTTACCCTCGGCATCAATAAAATGTACCCGATGAGGGGGAATGTACCCGCTGCGCATGTTGAGTCTAACGGGGTCGTATGGTGCAAAGAAATCGGAAAAAATCGCCAGGACAATCAACATGATCACCATCAAACCGCCCAAAATGGCGATTTTGCTCTTGCGGAAGCGCCGCCAGACCAGTGTTCCATAGGACTCATGTTCTCTGGCGCGCAGGATAACGGCTGAAGCGGATTTTAGTTTTTTGTTTGCCATGTGAACCTCCGCAAGTTTTCTCAACTCAACCGGATGCGCGGATCAACCAGTGCCAGTACGACATCGGCAATCAAATTGCCGAGCACCAGCAGGACGCTGTAAATAAGCAGGAAGCCTCCCGAAACATAAATATCCTGATTAACCAGCGAACTGTAAAACATGGGTGCCAGCGAAGGCATGTTGAGCACGATGGCGGCTTCCAGTTCTCCCTGAAGCATGTAAGGTAATACGGTACCCTGATACATGATGATAGGGTGCAGTGCGTTTGGCACGGCATGCTTGTTGATGACCACATCTTCCCTCAGCCCTTTGGAACGCGCTGTGGTGACGTACTGCATGTTCAGCACGTCCAGCAAATTCCCGCGCATGACCCGCATGTTGCGGGCAATGCCGCCAAACCCTGCAATGACGATGACGGGCCAGGAATATTTCAGGATGTCCACAAACTTTGCCCACGAGAGCGGTGCAAAGGAATATTCAGGGGAAACAAAACGATTGACGTAAGGAGATTTCAATTCAATGACCAGGAAATACACTGCAATGATTGCCAGAAAAAACCGCGGCGCCGCTGTGCCAATAAAAGCAAACACCGTGGCTGCGTAATCGCCGATGCTGTATTTGTGCGTGGCAGAATAAATGCCGATGACAATACCAAAGATGGTAGAAATGAGATGGGCAGAGAGTGCCAGAAAGAGCGTCCGGGGGAGACGTTCGGCAATCAATTGCCCTACATCTTGCTTATAGGCGAAGGAATACCCGAACTTTCCTTCAGTGACGATCCCCTTAATCCAGTTGAGATACTGCTCATAGACAGGGCGATCCAGACCGTAGATTTTTCGGTACTCGTTTGCCGCCTTTTCTGCATCTACGGGCGACATGTTTGCCTGATTGATCAGGAAGTTCTGATAGGTGGTGGCAAAGTCTCCTGGTGGCAGTTGAATGATAGCAAAGGAAACAATGCTGATTCCCAGTAATAGAGGGATGGAAAGCAACAGGCGGCGCAAGATGTAACTGATCATACCGGCTCCAGTCCAGAGGAGGATGAGGGGGGAGGGGATTGCCCTCCCCCCGGAAACTACAGGTTACTGGCTAAAATCGGGATAGGGGAAATCTACACCCGGCAGTTTCTTGGGGTAAATTTCCTTCTGACCCAGCACCCAGCGGTCGGGCTCATCCAGCCAGATTTGCTCGGGCAGGAAGTTGTTGAAGTCCCACTGATACAGGAAGGGCGGTGTGCCGATGGGAACGTTCTTGAAGTACTTGTTCAGCATCAGCCCGTAGCGACCCACCACCAGACCGATGGTGTACACATTTTCGGTGTGGAGTTTGTTGTACTCAAACATCAGGTCCTGCATCTTTTGCGGGTCGCGTTCCAGACAGAAGGCGTTGGCAATTTCCACCATCTTCTTCTCATAGTCCGCATATTCTTCGGGCTGGCTTCCTTCGCGGTGCCAGGAGAATTCTTTGACGACGGGGGCAATTTCCTTACAACGCACGTTCGGTGTCGCGAACGCCTGACCCGGGCGGGAAATGCGCATTTCCCATTCGCCATTGGTATTGGCGTCGGCCATGGCTGTGTTGGTCAGGATGCGGAAGTTCACCTTAATGCCAATGTCCTGGAAGAGCAGGGTCAGCGCCTGTCCGAGGGTAGCGCCGGCGGAGATGTCTTCCCATGTGGTCATGCTGATTTCGACGTTCTTGCCCGCCATTGGACCTTCGGTCCAGTTGAGAATACCATCGTTATCGGTGTCCTTCAGCCCAATTTCGCTCAGCAACGCGCGGCTGGTATCGGGCGAGAACGGATAGTACACCACCGATTCCTTGTTGAAGAAGTCGGAACCGGGGAACAGACCGCCGGGCCAGGGGCGGAAGAATGGGCCGTTGGTCAGCGAACGCGCCAGACCATCGCGGTCAATCGCCTGGGTAAGGGCGCGGCGGAAGCGTACATCGCGCAGCAGGTCGCGCACAGCCGCATCGCGTTCATCCTTCACCCCAGTATATTTGGCTTGGTTGACTTCCAGCCAGAAGCCCAGGGTTTCAGGTCCCCACTCCACGCGGAAGGGCGCGTTGGGGTTGCTGGCTTGCTTGACTGTCTCATCAAAGGTTTCGGGGTTCTCTACGTTGGAATGATCCGCCGTACCGGCAATGGTGTTGAGGGTGCGGGTGACACCTGTCTTGGAGTAGGTCCACTGTACCTCATCCAGGTAGGGTAACTGGCAGCCGTTCTCGTCCACCTTCCAGTAGTACGGATTGCGGCGCATGACCATGAACTCGTCGGTCTTGTATTCCACCGGCACCCAGGGACCCATGGTAACGATAGGCAGTTTGTTGGGGGGCAGGGCATCGCGGTAGGACTGGTAATCCTTGCCGCCATATTTCGGGTGCAGAGGTTTGAGAATGTGCGCGGGACCCGGCGAGAAGATCAGGTTGGTCATGTTGTAGAGCATTGAGAGCGGGTAGGGCACCGGGAAGGTCCACTTGACGGTGTATTTATCCAGTGCTTCGAGTTTGATCGGCTTGCCCTCGATGGTCCAGAAGGATGCCTGAGTCCAAGAGTTCACATTGGGGTCGAGGATGTTGTCTTCCCACAGGAACATGATGTCTTCGGTGGTGAATTCCACGCCATCCGACCACTTGGCACCTTCTACAAAGCGCATGATCAGTTCAGTGCCATCCGCCGACCATTCCCACGATTTCGCCAGTTGCGGGATGGGCTCAACGTTCTTGGTCAGGAACATGGGACCGGTCATCAACGGCTCTTCCTGAACAATGGCTTCAATACCGAACCATCCCTGGCTCACGCCAGCCGCCCAGTTCCAGCCCTCGGTAGGGGCTGCCCACACGCCGCGCCACACACCGCCGTACTTGCCCAGCCCATCTGACATGAAGCCGGCTTTGTACACAAACGGCTCTTTGGGCAGACGTTCTTCTACCGGCGGCAGTTTCCCAGCCTTTACCAGATCGGCCACCCAGTCAGGCTCGCAGTACTTATCCAGTTTCTTGAATTCAACGATTTCGTTGATCTCGAATTTCTTGGGTTCGCGCATGCCTGCCATCAAGGGTGCATCCGGATAGGGGATGGGACCGGCGAGGACCAGTTTCTCTACCTCGACCGTCTTGACGACTTCTTTCTCTTTCTCAACGACGACCGTTTCCACCACTTTCTCAGGGGTGGGGGTTGCCTGTGGTGCGCAGGAAATCAACATGGCTGCGATCACCAGCAGGGAAACGAGTGTTAAAATGCTCTTTTTCATATCCTTACTCTCTCCTTTAGAACGAAAGAACTTGACAGGTGAAAGGTGCTTAAGCAGTTCAAATTTCTGGTTTCTTCCGACTTCATCACCTCCTCGCACGCTGGATTTTTCCGGTTGTTACTCATAAAGCCAGCACGAAACCCAGTGCCCGCTCTCTTTTTCCTGCAATTCAGGATTGACCTCGCGGCACTTAGGCATGACTTTGGGACAGCGGCTGGCGAATGGACAGCCCGGGGGGATGTTCATGGGACTGGGGACGATGCCTTCGATGGGGACGAGGACTTTCTTCCCTTTTCTTCCCAAAACGGGCACAGAATTTAACAACCCTACTGTGTATGGGTGCAGACTGCGGTGGAAGATATCGTTGGTTGTTCCATATTCCACTACCTTACCCAGGTACATCACGGCCACAAAATGCGCCATCTGGGAAACCACACCCAGATTGTGGGTAATCATGATGATGGATGAGTCAATATCCTCCTGCAACTGGCGCATCAAGTCGAGGATTTGTGCCTGGACGGTCACGTCCAGCGCGGTAGTGGGCTCATCCGCAATCAAAATGGAAGGATTGCAGGACAGCGCCATGGCGATCATTACCCGTTGGCGCATGCCCCCCGATAGTTGATGGGGATATTCCCGCAGGCGTTGCTTGGGCATGGCAATCTGGACTTTAACCAGCATCTCCAGCGCACGTTCCAGTGCTTCTTTTTTGCTTACCTTTTGGTGAAGTTGTACCGCTTCAGCAATCTGGTCGCCAATGGTGTAGAGTGGATTCAAAGACGTCATTGGCTCTTGAAAGACCATGGCAATCTCTCCACCGCGGATGGCGCGCATTGTCTGAGAGTGCCGGTCCAGTTTGGCAAGATCGAGAACCTGCCCAAAAGTGCGGGAGCGCAACAGAATTTCCCCCGAGACAATTTTCCCGGGCGGTTCCTGAATCAATCGCATGATGGACATGGCGGTGATACTCTTCCCGCAACCGCTTTCGCCGACCAGCCCAAGTGTGGTCTTTCGTTGAAGCGACAGGTTAACGCCGTCTACGGCACGGACAGTGCCTTTTTCCAGGAAGAAGTACGTTCGCAGGTCTTTGATTTCCAGCAAAGGAAGCGAGTCAGTGGTTGAAGTCCCATTCATGCGCTGATTTCCTTAGATTTAGGAGAAGATTGGTGAAGGATTTGCTTAAGCGTCTGTGCCAGTTGATTGGGCAGGACAGGTTTAACCAGAAACTTCCCTGCCGCCGGGGGAATTTCGGCACGGTGTTCGTCCTGTGTACTGCAGAAAATGATGGGAATATGCCGTGGAATGCAAAATTCTGCCAGTTTCTGGAGGAAATCCCAGCCTTCGCCATTCTCCATTGCCGGTTCAAAGACAATTGCCGCAAGATGCTCCTGGGTGAGGAGAGGAATGGCTTCTGGGATGGAAGAACAGGGAAATACCACATATTCATCGGAAAGTTCCCGTGTGTACAGTTCAAGCGTTGGATGGTCATCATCCAGAATGAGAACGGCAGGCTTCATCTATGTTCCTCCAGAATGGAACCTTTAGCGCCTGTCCCTGAGATACAAAAGAAAATCAGGGGGTAATAGATTACCAGTTTCAGTATAGGAAAATTGTTGCCGCCAGAATTGGATTTTAAGTTGATAGTTTAGGAAAATTCACCGTTCGCGCGAAAGGCTGACGTGAGGCATCCCGGCGATAATTCTGGGGGGTGTCTCCCATCAATCTGGTGAAGACGCGCGTAAAGTAGCCAGGATCGCTGAATCCCACCTGCAAAGCAATGGCTTTGATATTCAATGAGGTTTCCTGCAGCAGACGGCAGGCAATCCGGATGCGCAAACGGGTCAGGTACTCCCATGGTGTCAGGTGCATTTCCTCCCGGAACAGCGAGGTAAAGTAATTCTCGCTCAGGTTGACGGACCGGGCAATGTCTTTGCGGCTGATGGGGAGCATGTAATTCTGGTGAATGAATGCGAGTGCCTGCCGGATGAGCGGGCTGGAGTTTTCTCCGTTGTGGGGATGTCCCAGAATCTCCTGGAGCACCTCTTTCCACTCTTCCGGGGTGAGAATTTCCTTACTCTGGAACGAGACGTAAGGATAATTCAACCGCTGAATGTCGGCGTGGGTTAACAACTTGCCGCTGATGACAATCACCGGCACAGTGCGGGTATGAGGCTGGCGGCGTAATCGTTCCAGTAATTCAAAACCGCTCATCCCCGGCATCAGCAAATCCAGCAGAATCAATGCAGGGGTCTGTGATTGCAGACACTGGATTGCCTCTTCTCCGCTGGAGGCTTCCAGAACCGCGGTTTGAGGAAAATACGTTTCAATGAGACGGCGATATGTCATTCGAGCCTGGGCATCATCATCCACGATCAGGAAAGCGCGCCTGCCTGGCTGGCTGGGAGCAAGGGCGGTAATCCATTCCAGCAGGGTTTCGGAACGGGTGGGTTTGGTCAGCACCTGCACCAGTCCGGTTTCTGTCGGGGAATGGTGGAAGAGCAGAAAGGGGAGATCTCCCATATCCACCTGGGTGTGCAACCACTGATACAGCATCCAGTCTTCGGTGCTGGCACAGTCCAGATCCCACGCCAGGGCTACCGGGTGATAATGCTCAAGGTGAACTTCCAGGTCTTTGGGGGAACGTATGAACGCCGGAACGAAATTCTGGTTAGCGCAAATTTCCCGGATGGTGGGTGAAATTTCTCCCCGTGTGCTCAAAATGAACATGGCTGGCGGGAGGTGGTTTTGTTTTTCGTGGTGCTGGCTGGCTTTGCCGCTTAAACCTGGCAGGGGCAGATAAATGTAAAATGTACTTCCCTTGCCGGGTTGGCTTTCCAGCGTCATCGTTCCCCCGTGCAGGGCAATCAGGTGACGGGTAATGCTCAACCCCAGCCCAATGCCGCTGGGACGGCGCTTTCCCATGCTGGCGCTGAAAGGCTCAAACAATCGTTCTTGCTGTTCCAGCGAAATGCCTTCGCCTGTATCTGCCACGGAGATGCGCAAAAAAGGCGGTTCAATTTGCGCGCTTAATACAATCTCTCCCGCGTGGGTGAATTTGCGCGCATTGCTAAGCAGGTTTAACAGAATTTGCTTCAACCGTGCCGAATCTACCTGTACGATGGGCAGGCGTTCGGGAACTTCCACCCGCCATCGGATAGAAGGATGATGCTCATCCGAGCGGGCAAACGTCTCAAAGGCTTCCAGGATGATCGGACGAGGGTCAATCCACTCGAAGTACATGTTCAAAGCACCGATTTCTGCCCGGGAAAGGTCGAGCAAATCGTTGATCATGCGCAGAAGGTGCTCTCCGCTTTGAGAAATGGTTTGCAAATCCCGCTCCAGTTCTTCGTCGTGATGTCCACTGCGCTTGTGGCGGGTGAGGGCTGATTGCGCATAGCCTAAAATCACATTGAGCGGGGTGCGCATCTCATGTCCTACATTTGCCAGCAGGCGGGTTTTTAACTGATTGGCTCGCTCAGCGGTGTTCTGGGCGTTGCGGGCTTCCTGATAAAGACGCGCATTTTGAATGGCGATTCCCAGCATATCTGCCAGCAGTTGTAATCCCTGCTGTTGTTGAATTAACGAGGGGGTCGGCTGGTCCCTGCGCAAGTCCAGCACGCCAATTGCTTCCTGAGCGATATGAATGGGAAGGAGCACCCGCGAGCGTATCCATGGATGACTGGGGTCAGCCTGATAACGCTGACTGAATGAAAAATCGGGGATCAAAATGGCTTCATTGCGTCTTAATGCCTCTCCGGGCAGTCCGCTGTGTTCGAGTGAGATGTGTGCCTCACTGCCAATCAGAGGTTGCAGACTTTGCGTGTCCTGCCGGAGAAGATACACCTGTACATCGTTAAAGCCGTACGATTCCCGAATCAAATCGGCAATGGTGCTGACCAGTTGATCCTGATCGAGAATGGCGCCAATTTTTTGGATGATCCGGGCGCTGGTTTCGAGATGATGAAAGCGAAAAACTTCGTTTTCGCGGTTGAAACCGACCAGCCGGTTCGGCAGTCCTGCAATGGCAATCAGTTTCCGGGTTGCCGTAGCGGCAACGTTTTCCGCTGTGATGAGTCGAATAGTATGGAAAATGTGGGGTGGGAAGGGTTTTCCGCTGGCGGCGTCTCGAGCGATGAGTAACGCACGCGTTCCAAAGTCTTCAGCGCAGGTTTCCACAGTGGCAGTCATGGTTCCATTGGCAATGGCTTCCAGTGCCAGAGGATCGCCGTTAAGCCCTACCAGAAGAGTATGCGGAGCAAAGATGCCCATCTCATGTCCGACATCTCGCGCCGCCAGTGCCACCCAATCCGAGGCGCCAAAGATGGCATCTACGGGTCCGCGCACGTGCTGAAATGCTTCTCGCAAAGCCTCACAGGCGGGAGCATAACTCCAGTATGCTCCAATGACTTCGAATTGAATCTCGGGGAATTGCTTCATGGCAATGCTGAAGCCTTCCAGACGGCTCTCGCCGCGGTCTTCTTCAAGCGGGTCTTCCATAAAAGCCCCGATGAACAGCACCCGCCCTTTACCATTCAACTGTTTACCGATAAATTCCCCTGCAAGGTTTGCAGCCTCACGCAATCCGATGGGGGTGACCAGCAGAGGGTGACGCAGTGTGGTTTCACCCAACTGGATAATGGGTAATCCGGCATTCAACAGGGTCTGTGTGGTTGCCTGAGGAAGGATGGTGGAAATGAAGGCATCCAGCCGATGCGCCAGAATTTCCTCCGCAACGGCATAAGGATCATACGAGCGAACCGCTTTAAAGTTTTCCGCAAAGTTAAATACTTTGAATTCAGCGCCTACTTTCTCGTTCGCACGCTGGATGGCTTCATAAGTCTGGATCCAGAAAGGGTCTCCCGGGTAAATCAGGATTCCAATGACGGGCGGTTGCATAGGCTCGACCTGGGACAGAATGGATACCGCTTGATCAAGTTGATTATAGCATTCTTAAATTCAAGGTTAAGGGAAACGGTATATAATCATTTCTGTTATGTCCCTTGAGGAAAAAGTACTTCTAAACGCGCAAAGGGTATGTCAGATTTCCCCAGAAGTGCCACTGGTTCTGGGCGTTTCCGGGGGAGCCGATAGCGTCTGCCTGATGGATGTGCTTCATCGCGCCGGTTTTCACCTGATTGTGGCGCATTTTGATCATCAGTTGCGTCCAGAATCTGCCCGTGAAGCCGGTTGGGTGCGAGACCAGGGCGAGCAGAGAGGGCTTCGGGTGGAAATCGGGCAGGGGGATGTGCAGGCTTTGGCAAAGGAAAAACGCATGTCCATTGAAGAAGCCGCGCGAGAAGCCCGCTACGCTTTTCTCTTTGGGCTGGCTCAGCGTACCGGTGCGCAGGCGGTTGCTGTTGCCCATACGGCAAGCGATCAGGTGGAGACAGTGCTCATGCATCTGATTCGCGGTACCGGGCGCAGGGGGTTAATGGGCATGCCCTATCGGGGCTTTCTGAATCAATTTTCGACTACCATCCCGCTGGTGCGTCCCATGCTCTCCATCTGGCGGGAAGAAGTGCTGGCGTACTGTCGGGAACGTCATCTGGTGTGGATTGAGGATCCGTCCAATCAAGATCTGCGCTATACCCGTAACCGCCTGCGCTATGAAATTCTGCCTCTTCTGCAGCGCATCAATCCACGCATCGAAGAAGCCATCTGGCGTACGGCGATGCTTCTGGCAGATGAAGAAGAAATTCTGGAGGATGCATTCCAGCAGGCATGGAATCAGTGTGTGCTGGAGCAGTCATCTACACAGATTGTGTTTACAGGGGAACGCTTGAAAAAACTCTCGCCCGGGCTTCAGCGAGGGGTGATCCGCTGGGCTTTGCCCTTGCTTCGCCCGGCGATTCGCGATGTGGATTTTGAGACCGTGGAACGGGCTTTGCAGTTTATCCGTCAGCCGACTCAATCGCGCCACATTCATCTCATGGCGGGACTGGGAATGCGTCTGGAGGGAGAGCGTCTTATTCTGGAAGACGAAACCCTTTCGAAGAAGATTTCTGCCGAATTTCCGCAAATACTGCATGGCGGGCTATTGAGCCTTTCCGTTCCTGGCAGGGTGAATTTACCCAATCATTGGGTGGTGGAAATTCAGGCAGTGAAGGCTTTGCCTGATTCCTGGGATGATGTCAGCCGATGGGAAGCCTTTGTGGATGGCGATTTAACCGGTGATGTGTTTGAGGTGCGTCCCTATCACCGTGGAGAGCGCTTTCAACCTCTGGGGATGGGGGGAAAATCACGCAAAATTTCCGATTTCTGGGTAGATGCAGGGCTTCCCCGGCGCTTACGAAACGGCTGGCCCCTGGTCTGTGCCCGTGGAGAGGTGGTCTGGATTCCGGGGTTTCGGCTGGATCACCGTTATAGAATCACTCCCGGGACGGGAAAGATTTACCACCTGAAGGTGAGGCGAGAGGGAAGTTAACCACCCTGCTCTGCCAGCTGGCGCAATTTCATGGAAATTTCACGCCATTGAATCTTGGAAACCCCCAGTTTCTGGCGAATTTGATCCCCTTCTACCCCGTTTTTCCAATCCATCAGGGCGCTGGTCCAGCGGCACATGTCGAATGAGAGATGTTTGGAAATTCCCGCCGCCTCGCTTAAATCTTCCAGTATGTATTCCAGACGCCGTGGAGACCACGGGAAGATATGCTCGGCAGGCTGATATTGAGCCAGATATTCCTGATAAGCCTCAATCCATTCCGAAGAGAGGGGAAGATTGCGCTCTTTATAACGGTTCGAGGGGCTGGCATAGCGCACATACAGGACCGGACCCTCTTTGCCTTCCGGATCGATGTGATTGCGGGTGATGGCAAGACATTCGCTCTTCTTGATGGCGGTTTCCAGCAGAAGTTTGACCAGGGTGTAAGGGCGTGCATCGGGTTTGGAGCGAGTACGCCAGGTGCGTGCTACTTCCAGAACGGCATCTACTTCTTCAGGGGTAAGCACTTCCGGCAATGGGCTGATGACGGACTGCTGGATCACCCGTAAGGCGGGATCGTTCAGGAGCACCCCACTGCGTTGAAGCCACCGGAAAAAGGCTTTGATGGAGGTGATACGCCTTGCCAGACTCTTTGGACTGCAGGGAACGCCGCGTCCTTTTTCCAGCCACTGGAGGAAATGGTTTAAATCTTGTGTGGTGATCGAGCCAAGGGTTTTATCCGGAGGCAAAAACGATGCCAGCAAATTCAGGTCCCCCATGAAGGCTTTGATGGTATGAGGCGACCTTCCCTGGTCTTTCAGGAAAATTTCCCATGTTAAAATCGCCGGCATGAGCGGCGTATGGACTGTCAGGTGGGCAACCGGGGAGGAAGTGGTTTCCGGTATCATGGGGACTCCTTAACCTTTGCGTATAGGTGAGATTAGTCTACCCCGGGGATGATTTTTTGTCAAATTTCCCAAAGGATGAATTTTCAGCGGTACACCGCTTCGTACACAATGGCACGAATGGCATACAGGTTGGGCCATAAAACCCATGCACCTTCCGGCGTGATATATGGGGCGGCTTCGGCAGGGGTGAGTGTGTACCGGCGGATGCGTTCCGGATTTTGCATGACTTCCTGGGCAACAGGGACCAGGGTAAGCAGGGAATCCAGGGTGAGATTGGTTTCCACAGAATTCACATAGGCGGCGTAAATTTCCGGAGCGCGGCTGATGCCATCCAGACTCATCAGTTTCTGGAAAATCCCGTAAAGCACTTCCTGAGCCCGTCGCAGGCGGTCGAAATCGCTGGAAGAATACCGTGAGCGCACGTACCACAGAGCCGTTTTGCCGTCCATGGGAACCGTTGCAGGCGCCTCAATGGTGCAGTACCCTCGCCCATCAGCCCACGGTAAATCGCACTTATCCGAGAGCGACTTCCGAACTTTGACGCTGATGCCGCCCATACTGTCAATGATGCTGACAAAGGCTTGCATATTGGTCATCACGTAATAGGTGGGACGCACGCCAAAGTTGTATTCGAAGGTGGATGCCAGCGTATGAAAGCCGCCTGCGGCAAACGCTGTGTTGATTCGGTTCGTCATCCATCCGGGAATATCTACATACAGATCCCGGGGGAAAGACACCATGCGGATGGTGTTATCGTCGCGGTGAATGGAAACCAGGACGATGACATCGGTGCGAAATCCCCCGCCGGGACGGGCATCTGAGCCAAGGATCAGGATGTTCACCACATCGCTGGAGATGACTCCTCCTTCGGGAATGCCAAAGGGAGAACGCGTCATCTGCACGTTGGGGGCTTCAATACCCAGGGTGGGGGTGGGTTCCGGGGTTGGGGTGGCGGTGGGAATTGGAGTGGGGGTAATGGGAAGAGGTTGGAAGGGCGTGGGGGTAGCCGTGGCATCCAGGGCGGGGGTGATCAACTGGTAAGGTTTCCCGGGGACCATGGGCGTGGAAGAAGCCATTTCAACAGACTGTATGGGCAGGCCGCAGGCCTGGGTGATAAAGATGAGAATGAGGGTGAATACCAGTACTTTCTTCACAAAATCTCTCGTTCAGGGAGTGGATGAGGGTGTCTCGCTGGGGACAGGCGTATCGGTGGGGATGGGAGACGGGGTATAAGTCGCTGTAGGCGGTTCAGAGGTGAAGGTTGGGCTGGGTGGAACAGGGGTGAAGGAGGGCGGCACCGGGGTGTGGGTGAAGGTTGGGGAAGGAGGTACCGGGGTTGTGCTGGGCGGTATAGACGTTTTCGTGGATGTGCGTGTAGGGGTCAAGGTTGGCGTGATGGGCAGGAACGGCACGTAAAGGGGCATGCCTGCCTGAATGGCGCTGGGGTTGCTCAGGCAATTTGCCAGTTGCAGATCTGCCACCGTAACGCCCAGAATGCGGCTGAGCCGGTAAAGGGTATCTCCGGGTTTGACGATATAAATCACCCATCCGGGAGGCGGTCCGCACACCTTTACGGTGGGTTGGGGCTCGGTGGCGGTGGGACGTTCAGGTTCGGAGGCTCGCGTGGCAGTTGGGGTAGGCAGGGGCGGAACAAAGATCACCGTGCCGGGCGTCAACTGTGAAGTAAACAGGCAGTTGGCTTTGCTCAAATCTTCTACGGAAACTTGAAACTGAGCAGCCAGATCCATGAGGGTGTCACCGCCCTGAACGGTCAAAGGCACCCATCCAGAGGGCGGGGGGCACTGGGTTGGAGGAAGCGGGGTAGCCGTAGGGTATGGGGTGGGGCTGGGTTCGCCGGGTTGCAGGGTTACCGGTACAGCCGTTTCGGTTGGGGTGGGAAGAAAAATGATATTTCCCCCCTCAATCACCGAAAGAGAAAGTGCTCCCAGCACCAGCACGGTGGAGAGCAATCCGGTAAGTAAACCTGAAACCAGTTGCCTGAGACTGCTCATTCTTCAGGATTCCCCTTTGTCCCTGCCGCATGGAGCGGGAGCAGGACGCTGAACGTGGTGCTTCCCTGTTCCAAATTGCTTTCTACCCAGATGCGCCCTCCATGGGCTTCTACAAGGGTTTTGGTAATGGAAAGCCCTACGCCGCTATCGGCAATGCCGGGAAGAACAACGTCCTTTCGGTGCGCAAAGACTCTGGGTAGATCTTTTGGGGCTATCCCCCCGCCGCGGTCGCTCACCTGAAGCACCACAAAATGACTGCTGTCCTCTTGCTGGAGAATTGCCTTCAGCCGGATATCTTTCTGGGGCGGCGTGACCTGAATGGCATTCTTCAGAAGTTCGATCAGTATCTGGTGTAGCGCGTCCCGGTCAGCATAGACGGGCGGTAGATGTTCAGGCAATTCAATGGAGATTTGCAGTTCCTTCTCGGTCAAGAATGAGCCCAGTTCTTGCAGGGCATTATCCAGTACCTGATCCAGTTCCACTGTCTGCTGGACCAGTTCCAGCGGTCCGCGGTTGAGCAGGGTTAACTGGATGAGATCATCCAGCAGGGTGCGCATTTGTTCCGCAGCATTGCGCACTTTTTCCAGAAACTTGCGCTGTAACCCGCCCAGGATGCCAACCGTTTCGGCGAGGAGTAAATCCGTGTACCCCATTACTGCCGACATCGGACGGCGCAGTTCTTGAATCAGCACGGCAATGGCTTCGGTATCATCCTGGGTGGCGCTGGTAGACAGGCTGAGCCGCCGCTCCAGTTCCAGAATGCGCTGATTGGATCTGGCTAACTGGTTTTGTAAATGCGCCACCTCTTCCAGCGTAAGGCGCAATTCCTTTTCCAGTTGAGTGGAAGCACTGGAGGGCGACGAAACCGGCGATGCCTGGGCGCTACGCAATGCTTCGTTCAATCGGCGGTTTTCAGCCCGCAGTTCTTCCAGCACTTTTTCCATCTCCCGTTGATGTTTCAGCAGGGTTTCGATCTGTGCCGAAGCCCCGGCACTTTCGGGAGAGGCGGATTTCCTTAGAGATTGTACTTCCTCAAGGATCTTCTGGTGAGACTGGCGTAACTGTTCCAGTTCCTGTTGTAGCAGGGTATTCTGCTGTCGCAGGCGCTGGAGTTCATCATCTCCGCGCGATGATTTTTCTCGTTCGAGGAGCAACCGCACAATCTCTTCGGTTTCGGTAGCAAGGTAAGTACTGTCATCGGCTGTCCATACCCTGCCGGAATATGGCGTGAGCAGGAAAAGTCCACCCCAGGGTTGGTGATTGTGTTCCAGAGGAATCAACAGGAAGTTTCCTGCCCGCTCCAGTCCCAGAGTTTGAGCAAGCGCATCCAGTTCAGGCAGTTCAAATTCGCTGAAGTTGACGCGCAGTCCCTTCCCTTTTGTGAGCGAGGCGGTGATGGCAGGGATTTTGGTGCGCTCGATATAGGTTGGGGGAATGGGTTCGTCTTTGACCATGTCGTACCCACCCGTGAGCGGGATGGGGGCAAATTCATTGTCGGGGATGCGGGCGACGTAACATAAATCTGCCAGCATGGTTTGGGCTACGGCTCGCGCGACCCCGCTGTGCAGTTTTTCTTTGTCCTGTAAAAGGCTCAAATCCAGCCAGGAATGAATGATGCGAATGTCCAGCGCATGCTGATGGGCAGGGGAGAGGTGTTCTTCTGGATATGGCTCTGCCGCTTCCCATTCAGTCACCTGACTCTGAACCTGGACATGAACCAGCAGACTGGGCAATAGCGGCAATCCTGCCAGAAATCCCAGACGTAAATACCCGGAAAAGTGCTCCCCTGTTGGGGGTAAATACAATTGGGCAAGCGCTCCCAGTCCCATCAGGGCAAACATGGCGATCCCAACTCCCCAGTTGCCCCTACGCTGGAAGATTAATCCGATGATCATGGCAACCAGCAGAAGGAGAATAGCCAGAGTAACGCTCCAATCCTGCCATGAGCCGTTAAAGGGAGTGCCGTTGCCTTCCTGGAGCCAGGTGGTGTAGAACAGCAAAAACATAAACACTGCCGCCAGATTGAGAACACCAACAAGGATTTCTCCCAGGCGCGATGGGGTTGGGAAAAGCCAGAGCCAGCCAAGCCACGCCACGCTCCAGAACAGGATAACCCGATCCAGCACTGGCAGAAAAATGGTGGCTGAAATTATCCCCTGCCAGGCCAGTCCACTGGCTACAAACAACCCCAATTGCCCCAACAGGAGCAGATTTAACCCCAACAGCAGGCGTCCGCTGCCCTCTGGAGCGTGACTCCGCCGGGCAATCAATGCGACCTGCAGGGTGGCAAATACAACAAATGCCAGCACCAGGTGATAAATCAGGTTACCTGGCGGGGTAATCAACAAACCAAGGAGCGATTGAGAGATTGTGTTCATGGAGGTTTGACTTTTAAAAATTATAGCATCGTTCCCTGCGTTCCTTATTTTTGTATTGAAATTGGACACATTTCTGAATCTCATCATGCAAGGATTGTGCCAGACTGGATTTTGAAAACCCGGAAGAGAGGTAAACCAGTTCCGGAAGAATCCCAAAAACATCTTGACTTTTTGTTTTGAAGGGCTACAATACTTATTAATCATTAATTAGTTTCTTAATTTTCTGCCATGCGTACGATTGCCACAATTACAGCCAGTGAAATGCGAGCCATCAACCGCTCTGCGGTCCTGGAGGTGATTCGCCAGTATGCCCCTATCTCCCGGGTGGAGATTGCCAACCGGCTGGGAATCTCTCTCCCCACGGTAATGCGGCTGGTGGATGATTTGCTTGCCGAAGATCTCATTTGCCCCTCTCAAACCAGCCTGGCAACGGGAGGACGCCGGGGGGAATTGCTGGAATTTAACGCCTCAGGGCATCTGGTGGTTGGAGTGGATCTGGGCGGGACAAAAGTCCACGGCGCCATTGCCGATTTGGCGGGAAATATCCTCCATGAGGTCAATGTAACCGGGCATATGACCCATGGAGAAGACAGTTATGCCCTGCTGGTGAAATTACTGGAAAATCTCAGTTCGATTGCCACCTCTTCTGGAAAGCACTTGCTTGGGTTGGGCGTAGGCGTTCCCGGGGTGGTTCATCCAGAAAGCGGCGAAGTGGGGCTGGCGCCCGCTCTGAACTGGAATGATTTTCCTCTTCGCCCGCGTTTGGAGCGTTATTTTGGTCTGCCCGTGGTGGTGGAGAATGATGTGAATCTCGCTGCCCTGGGAGAACTGTGGTATGGCGCTGGACAGGATGTCAATACCCTTGTGCTGATTACAGTGGGAACCGGCATTGGCGCCGGTGTGATTGTAAATGGTTGCCTTTACGCCGGAGCGCACTTCATGGCGGGGGAAATCGGGTACCTCGTTCCAGACCGTTCTTTTTTGGGTAAGCCCGTGGACGGATTTGGGGCGCTGGAACAGCTGGCTTCAGGCACCGGGATTGCCGAGCGTGCCCGTCAAAAACTCACTGGCAGGCGCCCGGCGGAGATGATTGCATCTTTAACCGCCGAGGATGTCTTTGAAGCCGCTCGTGCTCAGGAACTCTGGGCAATGGAAGTGGTAGAAGAGACGGTAGACTGGCTGGCGCAAGCCATTGCTGCCATCCAGCTGGTAGTGGATCCAGAATTAATCCTGCTGGGCGGCGGCGTTTCAAACTCTGCTGATTTGTTGATTGATCCTGTCCTGAAGCGTTTGGAAGGGGTGATTCCCGTTCAACCGGTGTTGATTCCATCCCGATTGGGATATCGGGCAGGAGTGTTAGGCGCTGTAGTCAAACTGTTGCGAGTGACCGCCAACTATTATTTGCTTCAAAAGTTTTCCTGATCCCCGGGTCTGCGGGAGAGGGGTTTAGGGAAAGCGGTTCTATTTTACGTTTGAAACAAGAGGAGGAAAACATGAGTCGGTTTGTTTGTTCACTGCTGGTCGTTTTGCTGGTGTTTGGAATGCTGGCGGGATGCTCTCCCGCGGCTACCACTCAACAGCCTGCGGAGCCCGCCAAACCAGAGCAACCCCAACAGGTTACGCTGAAGGTGTGGGATATTCTGGTCAGTCCGACGGAAGATGAAGTTGCCAAACAATTGATCGCTGAATTTGAGGCGGCGCATCCCGGCGTGAAGGTGGAGCGCGAGACCATGACCTTTGACCAGATGAAATCCCGGGCGAAACTGGGACTGAGCGCCGCAGATGGTCCCGATGTTGCTCAAATCAATCAGGGTTATTCCGATATGGGCGCTCTGGTCGCTGCCAATCTGCTGGTGGATCTGACCCCCTACGCGAAGAAGTACGGCTGGGACAAAAAACTTTCCCCCGGTATCGTGGCGCGGAATTCCTTTACCCCTGACGGAAAAACCATGGGCGAGGGGAATTTATACGGCGTGCCGATCACCGCTGAACTGGTGGGCGTGTTCTACAACAAAGAGTATTTTGAGAAGGCTGGCGTAAGCGT
>NZ_DYHZ01000001.1:0-112500 GCF_020723905.1 Anaerolinea thermophila | reverse complement strand
AGGTTTGTGATGGAGAGGCTCATCCATATGTCTTTGCTGACTCGCTTCAAACAAACACCGCAAAATTTGAAAATCTTTGCCACCGTTTCCCTGCTGGCAGGGATGGCGTACAGTATTTACGACTCCACCTTTAATAATTTCCTGGATGCACGTTTTTCGTTGACGGGCTTTCAACGTTCTTTTCTGGAATTTCCCAGAGAATTGCCCGGTTTTCTGGTGGTTTTTGTTTCGGCTCTGCTGTGGTTCCTGTGCAGTCGCCGCCTGAGCGCTTTCTCATTCCTGCTGAGCGCCATTGGTGCCCTTTTGCTGGGATATTTCACCACCAGTTATGCGGTGATGTCCCTCTGGCTGTTTATTTACAGCATGGGCATGCATCTTTTCCTGCCGCTTTCGCCTACCATTGGCATGGAACTGGCTCAGGAAGGGCAGATTGGCCGTCGCCTGGGACAGTTGAACGCGATCCGCAACCTTGCCGCTATTTTGGGAAGTTTTCTGGTGGCGCTGGGATTTCGTTTTCTGAACTTTAATTTTCAGGTCACCTTTACCATTGTTGCTGTTGCCCTGTTCCTTGCGGCACTGCTCATGTTTACCATGGAAAAGGGACGTCCCCAGCCTTCGGGGGTGTTTCTCAAATTACACAAAGAGTACCGTCTGTACTACGCATTGACTGTACTGTATGGTTCGCGCAAACAAATTTTTGTCACCTTTGCGCCCTGGGTGCTGGTGTCTATTTTCCAGCAACCCACCCAGTTGATGGGAACGCTTTTCACCATCGGTGGGATTATTGGCATTATTTTTCAGCCTTTCCTGGGCTGGCTCATTGATCGTTTCGGTGAGCGTTTTGTAATCACCGCTGAGTCAGTGTTGCTGGCATTTGTCTGCGTTGGCTATGGCTTTTCGCGCTCTTTCCTGCCCGAAAACCTTGCCCTTTTGGTGACCATTGTGTGTTTCCTCCTGGATCAAATGCTGATGTCGGTAACGATGGCGCGGGCTACTTACATGAGAAAGATTGCCAAAACACCAGAACATGTGCAAACCACCCTCACCGCTGGCGTCACCATTGATCACGTCTTTTCCATTTCGGTTGCTCTGTTGGGCGGGGTGATCTGGAACACCTTTGGTTATCAGTACGTATTCCTGTTCGGGGCATTCATTGCGGTGATTAACTTCATCGTTGCCCGCCAGATTCGGGTGCCGGTGCGCGAAACAACGCCCGTTTCAGCCGATTAAGGTGTTTCATCCAGCAGGTCAATCCATCCGGTGGAGCCGTTCACTCGAATATGCTGACCGGTTTTCAAACGCCGGGTAGCCTGATTGACACCCACTACAGCCGGAATGCCGTATTCCCGGGCAACCACTGCTCCATGCGTCATCATCCCACCGACTTCCATGACCAGCCCGCCGGCAGAGAGGAACAATGGTGTCCAGGACGGATCTGTCCCCGGACACACCAGAATTTCGCCGGGTTGTAGATTGGCTTCCCGAGGGTTCAACACAACCCTCACCCTGCCTTCCACCACACCCGGAGAAACCGGACTGCCCGGAATGCGGGTATGGGTGCTTTCGGTAGTGGCAATCCCTTCGTAAAAGGCGCGCCCATCGCTGAGCAAGAGACGGGGGATTTGTCTGCGCCGTTTCTCGCGCTGATAAGCCTGGCGGCGTTGCTGGATACATTCTCCCCATCTCTGGTCTTCTGGCTGACGGGCAAATTCGGCAAGTTCCTCATAGGTCAGGAAGAACAAATCGTCAGGGGAATGCAGATATCCATCGAGTACAAATGCCTTGCCTGCATGAAGCAGAGCCTCGCGGATTGTGCCCATCACGCGCACAGCAAAAAATTTAGGGTATTCCCGCAACCCCATTAAAGCACGCAATCGGCTTTCAAGAAAATGAATGAGGGGTCTCTTAAGAAAGCCCAACCGGGTGTAACCAATACCGCGCCGAATCATCCTCATGGCATTGTGGGCTTTTTCTTCACCCCTGGTAAAAATCTCTTCTGGAGTCAGGTCATGGTTGTTGATTTTCTGGAAACTTTTCAGAACTTCAAAGATATGGGTAGGGTCTTCCTTCCAGCGTTCCCTTCCCAGGTCAATTTCGGCTAATCCCCGTTTTCCATAACGCTGCAAGAACCGGTCAATCAAATTCTGGAACTCTTCGGGAAGAAGGTTTTGCCGGTAAGCCCTGGCAAGGTCGCTGGCAGACATCTGTTCCAGTGCCCGGTTCGATGACGGATCTTCTTTTGCCCGACGGGCGATTTTCCACAACTGCAAATCCATTTCAGTTGTGGGGTTGTAGGGAAGACTGCGGGTCAATTCCAGGGGGATATCAGCCCATTGTTCCCGGGAAAGACCTTCGGCACCTTCGGGGATTCGCCTGCAGAGGATACGGATGAGGTTTAGCGAACCCACACCGGTAGCAACCATTGAAACCAGTCTGATAAATACGCGGGGCAGGTACCTATCTATGTAGCCGGAGGCAATTTTCAGGATGGCTTCCAGTGCCTGCTGGGGCGGTAACCCTTCAACCGCTTGAAACTGCCTTTCCAGGTTTTCAAGAAGCGCCTCTGTAGTGGAAATTAACTGCCGGCGTCGCAGGTGAGGCGCGATCAAATTGAGCAGAACATTGGCGCCTACGGGAAGAAAGAAGCGTGCCAGATGCAGGCGGGTGATAGGACGCACAACGGGATGGGGGGATTGCAGTCCCTGTTCCTGAAAAAGAAGATCGAGAAGTTTCTGGGTAGAAGGCTCAACCATACCCAGCATGCCGTGAAGTGCTTTCCTTCCAAATGGAACGCGCACCATGGGGGTGATGTTTACCCAGAGGCGCTCCCCAGCCGTAAAAAGCCCCTGCTGGCTTTTGGGGGTAAGGCGATAGCCGAATAATCGGGCTCCGGAAATAAGAAGCATCGTAAACGTATCTCTGCCCAGCGGTGTAATGGGGTCAAGCATTCCCTGAACTGCACCCAGTGAAAAGAGAATGTGCAGAGGATCTTCGGGCAGGTTTTCAGGGAGGGGATACAGGGAGGTAATGGGACGCGACTGGAGAATGAAAACCTGGTCGTTCTGGATTGCCCATTCGATATCCTGAGGGAAGCCATACAATGATTCGATGCGTTTACCCATCTCTGCCAGGGTAAGGACCTGTATATCCGTTAATGCCGGGTGATTGGAACGTTCAGCAATTTCTTCTCTTAAGCCGCCTTCCTGTGAACCTGTCAATGTCAGTGCTTTAGCGCCTATCCGCTTGGAATGAATAGAGGGGTTTGCCATCCAGCGAACGACATACTCGTCCGGTTCACTGCGCCCGGAGACTAGGGCTTCGCCCAGCCCAAAAATGGCGTTGATCACCACCTCGCGCCGGAGACCGGTCAGCGGATTGGCGGTGAACATCACGCCGGAGACTTCGCTCTCAACCATAGGTTGGATCACCACTGCCAGTGCCAGATTGTCTTGATGAAGTTGATTGCGCATGCGGTAACCTATGGCGCGCGCCGTCCACAGACTGCTCCAGCAATCCACCACTGCTTCCAGAAGCGCGGTTTCGCCCAAAACATTCAAAAACGTGTCCTGCTGACCGGCAAAGGACAGATCGGGTAAATCTTCTGTGGTGGCAGAAGAGCGTACGGCAACCGGTGGTTGGCTCATTTGCCGATACCATGCCATCAACTCTGCTGCTAAACTGGAGGGAAAACGACCTTGCCGGAATCCATCCCGGATAGCGTTTGAGACCCGTTCCAGATCCTCCAGCACAGGGCTGGCGAGTGCGCTGAGAGTGTTCCGAATAAACTCTTCGAGTTGATTGGCGGTAACAAACTGCCGGTAGGCTGCGGTAGTCAGGATAATCCCGGAGGGCACAGGTAATCCTGCCTGTGCCAGTTTTGCCAGATTCGCCCCCTTCCCTCCGCTTATCTCCAGAAGGGTTGCCCGGGGATCGAAAAAGGAGATTTGGGTTGGAAATACCGCTGTCATGGAGCGTTTTCCTCCATCAAGAAGTTGAGATGCTTCATTATGTCATATTTACGGGAATCAAAAAGCCGGAGGCCAGCCCCGGCTTTTTGAACGACCTTTTCCATGAAGTTATGGAAGTGGCCCAATGACATCAAATGTACGTAGAATTTCGTCGAAGGCAGCGGCGTCCTGATCATTGGTCATGTTGACCATTACGGTGATCAGCATGGACGTCTTGTATTGCTGCGGACGTGCAGAAAGCACAACCAGTACATTTTGGGAGCCGTTGCATTTCTTGAAGACATCATAAGCGCCTTCATATGCACTGTCTTTATAATCGTAGCGTCCACCGTACTCGCAACTGGATTTAAACGAACCGCGATAGACATCGAGCAATTGAATGTATCCACCCAGTTTGGCAATGTCATCCGAAACACCAAAGAAAACCCCGGATTCATCAAAAGAATTGTTGAATGCATCCAGGTTTGCTGCAGCGGTGATGGAAGCGCCGATCACATCTCCATCAGAAATCCATGGTGAGCCGTCCACTTCGCTCCACGCGCTGGGAATGTTGACCTGAATGGCGCTGTAATTGTCGGTAACGGTGACGAACTGGTCATAACTGCCGCCTTGTCCAGATACATCATCTTCCAGGGTATTGGCAAATGAGAAACTGGTTTCCAGTGCCCGTCCGTTTAATTGTCCGGCTAACACCTCACCCGTGGAAAACCGCAAGACCTCAATCGAAAGCGTATCCTCCGGCTGATGGCTGCGGAGGATGTCGCAGTAATCCGAGTAGGTACCGTCGGTTGCCAGAATCAGCCCTTCCATACGGGTCAGGATATCACCGGGTTGCAGTCCCGCTTTATCTGCAGGAGATCCGGATTTGACAGAAGCCACCCAGATACCGCTGATACTGCCATCTTCGGAGACCACCGCCTGTCCATTGATGCCGATGGATTCAAAATCCTTACCCGAGCGCAAGGTCTCGATCACCGAAAGAGCATCCTGTCCTTTGATGGCAAAGTTATAGTCATACCGGTCATTGCCTGCATAGTTTATGCCTACCACTTTCCCCTCAGCATTCACCAGCGGTCCTCCAGAGTTTCCCGGGCGGATGCGGGCATCGTGTTCAATGACCGAATCCACCGATGCCCAGGAAACTTCGCCGCTGGCTCTGGCTTTGGAGACAATCCCTTTGGTCAGGGTGTATTCAGGATCACCCAGCGGAAAACCTGCCGCATATACTTCCAACCCCGGATTGACATCCCCTTTGTGAAATTCCATGTAGGGATAGCCGTCCCCTTCGATATCAATCACTGCCAGGTCCCAGCATTCTGACACCCCCAGTACCTTGGCGTTTCTGGGTTTACTTTCACCAGCCACGAAAACCTTTAACAACGCCGCACCGGTCACAACGTGATTGTTGGTGACAGCGATGCCGGAAGGGTCAATGATAAAGCCGCTACCGCGTCCAGCCACATTGTACAGTGTGCCAAATTCCGGATCCATGAACGTGCCCTGGGCTTCGATTTGAATGGTGGCTTTACGCACATCTTCTACGCTGGACACCAATCCTTCTGGCACAGAAGTGGCAGTGGGTTCGATGGGCTTTGGGGTAGCGGGTGGGACAGTTTCCTGAGGCGTTTGGGGCGCTGAGGGAGTACACGCGCCTAGCAATAACCCGAATATCACAACAACAGCAAGCAAACGGAACGATTTCATGTTTTTCTCCTTGGGTATTACTATTTATTTTACCTTATTAGAATAAATTTACGCAAAAATTTAACAATTTGTAATAGAAAAGAAATGAACATCTCCTTTCTACCTGGAGCAGAGGTGATATATCTTGTCTTTAATTCTCTGAAAGGGGGACCAGTAGAGAGAACAGATTGATTATCATCTAATTTACTGTAAATGAGAAGTGAAAAGGGAGTGATTTTTTTTAAACAACCCCTGCTTTTGGGGCAGGGGTTGCCGGGTTATCCTCTTTTCCATGCCATCCCGTTTTGGACGGCTTTCAGGGTATTCCAGAACACTCTTATCCACAGGAACAGCAAACCAAGGGTAAATAGAGCCCCCACGATTTCAAAGAATGAAGAGTTCAGTGTACGTGCGAGCGAAAGCGTTAATGCGGTAAAAGCCCCGCCCGGGAAGACGTACCCCCACCAGCCGGGACTGTAAGGAATTCCCCCGTTCTTTTCTACCCGGGTGGTAACCAGGATCAGCACCCCAAGCCACCAGATACCTAAACCCCAGAGTGATAGAGCCGCCATGGTAGCGCCCTGCATCAGAATGGGGGTGGATTCGTTGAGAAAGGCAGCACCTGTTTGAACCAGACGCAAAAGCACCAGGCCGCCCACACCGATGGGACCGAGCCCGATCCACAGGGAAGGAATCATTCCGGCGGGGGGAAGTGCATGGAAGATCAGTCGTTCATACAGAACTGCTGCTACCATGAGAAACAGGAAAAACCCTGCTCCCCAGAAGGCAACAGAAAGGGCGAACACTGAACTCCTCCAGGCCTCCGGCACCAGTGGAATCAGCGCAAGCAACGCCAGAGGGATGATGATGTTTACCACTGGCGGGATGAACCAGGCTCCGTTGGCATGTTCTTTACGCACTTCTGTATTCAGGAACAGGGCATAGGTGAACAGGATACTGATTGCAAAACCCAGCAATGTGCCCGTCACGGAAAGAATCATCAACAGAAGATTTGTTAAGGATGGGGAAAGCCATAATTTCCCTACGCTTGCGGTTGTGCTGGCTAACACCAGCAAAGCCGCGGGCAGGGTGGCAAACATGGCTCCAAAGACCGGGTGGATGATATCCTGTACACTCTCTTTAGGAAACCTGAACCAGCGAATCACCGTGGGAATCAACAGCCCTGTCATTGCCAGCAGAGCAAAAACATGAAACCCGATTGCACCCGCTTGCAGGACGGGTTTGAATCCAGGTAAATTTCCTGGATTGAGGGATAAAATCGTGGCGACAATCGCAGTGCCCATGACGGCACCAAACCAGCCAGGATGCAGCGTGCGTAAAATTTCTTGACGGGGTTGGGATGTGGGCATAGTTTTGGGAACACTCCTTTTATTGAATTTTATCTTTTTGATGCAATTCCGTTAAAAAAGATACCGTTTTTTGAATATTATAATGGATTAGGTCCGTTGGAATTTATTCTGTGATAGACTAAGGGTTAAAGGAAACCTTAGAAAACAGGGAAGCAATGATTAATCCTGCACCGTTAGAAAAGTTGCGCAAGTTTTTTGGAACGGAAGGGGATTCCTTTGTTCGTGAGGTTATTGTGCGTTATCTTCAGGGAGCGGAGGGAATGCTGAATGACCTCGAGCGTTACTGTCAACAGCAGGATATCAGCCAGTTTATCCGGGTGGCGCACACACTGAAAGGCAACAGTGCCTCTGTAGGAGCAGATGAAGTGTCTCAACTGGCGGCAGACCTGGAAATAATGGGCAGGAACGGTGATCTGAGCGGTGCTCCTGAGAAAATTCCTTTGCTCCGCAAGGCTTTTGTGACTGCAAAAGCAGAATTAGAACAAATTCTTCAGCAGGATGCTTCTTAGATTCTTAATCTCCAGGGCTGGGAGTAGAAACCAGAACAATTTTCCCTAAATTTTGCACTTTTCCTCGCTGTACGGTAATCGGATATTCGTTCCCCATGCCATTCCGTGCGACTACAAGAGAATAATTTCCTGCAGGAAGGTTCAGTTCAAATTCGCCATTGGGATTGGTACTGGTTTGCCACTGTGTGCCGGTAATGAAAATGTCGGCGTTTAAGGGCTTTCCTTCTTTGTTGACCACGATTCCCTGGACGGTGCCGGTCCCGGCAAGTATTTTTGCTGTGGGACTCTGAAGAAAATTGGCAAGTCCCAGCGCGGCAACCAGCACAATCATGAGGACCAGTACCAGGCGAAAGCGCTTTTTCCCGGCGGTAGAAAGTTCTTTCTTTTCTGAGGGCAAACCCTTCCGGTATTCTTCCAGAGAAGGTGATTGTTCCTGCGGCATAATGTGCTCCTCTCAACCTATTTCACAGAATTCACTGTGACCTGATCGACACTGATTGTGGAATTGTCCCAGGTGCGCAATCCCATGCCCCCTTCCAGATAGGTGCTGTCACGGGCTTCCAGTACTTTCACCCCATCTACGTAGGCAATATAGGTGTCGCCCTGAACAACCACCTGCACGTTACGCGCCTTGCTGTACCAGTCAAAAGAGGGCGCTCTGGCAATCGCAAACGGCGGGCTGATTTCGTTTCCATTGACCCATTTACGGAAAATAAACCCGCCGTACCCCGGGTCGTACTGGAAGGAATATCCATTGACTGCGCCGGGATTGGTGGCGCGGAAGAAGATGCCGTAACCATTTCCCTGAAACAACTGCGCGCCGTTCAACGAAATGACATAATCTTTCTGAGACAATTCACGGAAAATACGTCCTTCCCCCGGTCCGGCGAGCAATTTCCCATTTTCCGTCTTCCAGATTCCCCTCACGATGGTCCAGGCATTCAGATTGTTGAAATCATCGCTGAACAGCGACTGGCAGGCACTGGAACGGCTGATTCCGCAGTACACCATGGTAAAGGCATCCCGCAGGCTGATTCCCAGCATTTGCAAACTGAGGAAAATGGTTGCCAGCAAAAGTGCCACAAACAGAGCATATTCGACAATTCCCTGTCCCTGTTCTCGTAATTTGTTTTTATCCATGGCTGTTCTTCTCCGCGAGATATTCCATCACCCGCTGATAGGTTGGCGTGGGATTTGCAGGTGGGGTCTTTTTGTGGTCTTCCCGGCTCAGTAAATATGCCAGGTTTTCAAAGATGGCAACCAGAGGTGGATTTGCCTCGTCCAGCACAGCGGGAATGCCCAGATTGATGGATTTGACCAGAGGTTCAGATGCATATGGAATGACCACATCAATTTCACGCTTCAGTGTCTTTTCAATGGCTTTCCGTGCCAGCCCATGCCGTTCAAAGGTCCAGTTGAGCATCAGGCGCACCCGATCCAGAGGGTAATTCAACATCTGGAAGGTCTCCATTGCCAGCAGGGTGGCACGCACCGAGGCTAACTCCGGTGCCATCAAAAGCCAGATTTCATCTGCAGCGTCCAGACCGGCAAGGGTTTTATCGCAAAACTCATGGGGTAGATCCAGAATGACATAAGGATATTCCTGTTTTAGGAGGTTCAGCACATGGGTCACTTTGGGACCATCAATCAATTCCCCTTCCTCAGGGTGATTGGGGGCTACCAGTACCACGGCTCCGCTATCGTGCGGGCGGAGCACATTCCGGATCACATCAATATCAATTTCCTCATTCGGAATACGCGCCAGATCTGCCCAGGAGTTGCGCGGAGGGATATTCATCATCAAAGCGCACTGACCACATGCCAGCACCAGGTCCACCAGCACCGTGGACATCCCCCACAGTCGTGAAAGCGCAATGGCTGTGTTGGTTGCCATCAACGTTGTGCCTGTACCTCCCCTTAATGAGAAGAAGGCAATGACTTTACCCAGTTGTGGTTCAGGTGCTTTGATTGTGGCTTTAATGCGGGCAATGCGGCGGAGCAGAACATTCACCCGTACGGTCAGTTCCTTGGGATCAAACGGCTTGGGAATGTAATCGTCAGCGCCGGAATCAAATCCTTTGATCTTGTCTTCAACGGTGGAAAGGGAAGTGACCAGAATGACCGGAATTGCCGCGGTGACGGGATTGGAGCGGATGCGTTGACAGGCTTCGTACCCGTCCAGTTCTGGCATGTTAACGTCCATGATGATGAGATCGGGTTGGTGGCTGATGGCTTTTTCCACTGCCTGTACCCCGTTTTCGGCTTCCAGAAATTCAAAACCTTCTGTCGAAAGGGTCTTGACGACCATCAGACGCATCAATGGATCGTCATCCACCACAAGAATTTTTTCGGGCATGGCGATTACCTTTCCCTATCAGGATTTGTTCCGTGATGGTGCGTGGAAAATGTTTTTTTTATTTTACGGCTATTTTTACCAGTTGGAACAAACGAAAACATTTTGTTAACCGCTCGTAAAGCACAGCACACTCCTTTCAAAACGTTTGCTCTGAATTTACAGTTCCCTATCACTTCTTGAAGAATCCTTGTCAGGGCTTTTCTTCTTGATATATTTTTAGTGAAGGAGAATTGGGGAGGTAACCATGAGAGAAGGACGCGCGAGAGAAAAAGGGCAGGGCTTGCTGGAATATGCCTTGATTATTTTGCTGATTGCCGTGGTCTCAGGGTTAGTCCTGGCAGTCAGTGGCGTTTCTCTTAGAGAGGTTTATGACCGGATTGTCAATGCGCTCAGCGGAAAGACCTCTCCTGCCAGTTGTGGGGTGAGCGCTGCTCAACTGGCAAACTGGCAGGCGCTGGAGGGAAACTGGCGCGGCGGGATTCAGCCCGGCGTAGACGGGTTTCAGGTTTGTCAGTTATGCGCAGGAATGCTGGGTGGGTATTCCGGAAGTGATTATCTCATTGACCTGTCCGGTGTTCAGGTGGAAAATGTCCTGCCTGCCAACAATGGATTTGGCATGGCATTCCGCGCGGAAAGCACGGAAAAGGGCTTGAGCGGGTACATGTTCGAAATCGAACAGCAAAATAAGACCAAGCCACCGGTGGTCTCTATTACCAAATGGGTGAATGGGGTGCGTGTTAATCCCGCTCTGGGAGAAGTCGAATTGCCGGCGGGTTATGACTGGACTACCTCTCCCAACATTCAAATTGATGTTCGTGGAGACACCTTCACCGCCTATCTGGACGGCAAACCCATTCTCACGGTGAAAGACACCACTTACCAAAAGGGAGGAGTAGGGGTGGCGACGAAAAACGGTACCACCCTGAAATTCAAGGACCTTACCACACAGGACCCTGCCTGTCAGTCCTCACAGGGTGGAAGTGTCTCCACGGCAACCTCTGTCCCAACGTCTAAATCTACTTCAACACCTGCGGTCGTTAAAACGCTTCCTCCACAGCCCATAGAAACCTTGCCCCCTGGCAGGAAACCTTAGGAGGTGATCCATGATGATTTTTGAAGAGTCACCTTCGCTGGATTTATATAAAAAAGGCATTCCAGAAAAGTTGCCCGATCCTCACCGCAGGAAGAAAATCCTGTGGGGCATCATTTCTGCGCTGGTGATTGTGGTGATGGCATTGGGTGGGGTGCGCCTGAAGCAAAGCGGCGCGCTGGATTGGCTTGCCGGAAAGGGCACGCTGACCGGAATGGTGGTGGATGATTTCCACCGTCCTGTTCCTGCTGATGTGTATTTGCTTGATCTGGATCGGAGCACCCGCTGCGATGAGAACGGGCGTTTTACTTTTGAGGGGGTTCCGGCGGGCGCACATACCGTGTTGATTGCCTACCGTGTGGCAGGGCGGGAATATCCTGTGCAGGTCTTCAGCGGACGCTCCAACGATGCCGGAACTTTGCGATTCTTGCCGGGCGATTTCGACCATGGATGGAGTCAGGTAGTGAACGCCGTGCCTTAAAGATAAACATTACAGGTATCTGGAAAGAACCAGCCCTCTGCAGAGACTCCCGCAGGGGGCTGGTCGTTTCAATAAAAAGGATGAAGATTTGCTGAGATTTACTCTTCCAGCGCAAAGGTTCCCCAGTCTCTCCAGTGGGACTGCTTTCCCCATGCGCTGGGAGGATATAAATACACCCCCGGCAGGTCAAAAAGTTCGCCTCCCCGGTCAAGCCAGTCCAGGACGGCGCGCTGCAAAGACGTGTCCCGTGGGGCGTTGTTTTCGGGACGTTCGCGCCTTCCAAAGACAAACTCCAGCAGAAAACCCTCATTTCCAGGATGAGGGTACAGGTAAAACTCTCGTTGAAACTGCAAAATGCGGCTCTCTGGAGGAAGGAGATGACCCAGTTGGGGAGTGAACATCCAGGTGTGGCAGTATACCCCCCGAAAAGTCTGTTCAGGGAAGTACGTGGGAAAAAACTCATAAGCCCTCTCCAGAGAACGCTGACAATCTTCCGGAGTGAGGCTCTTCCCCTGGGGGATATGAACATCCAGAACACAGTCCCCGTGCTGCAGGGCGATTTCCCATTCCTCCCGCGAAAAGTACGCAGAACGCTTCAGGACGTATCCCTGCGGAGAGACAGGATGACCTTTCCATCCTCTGGTGTCTTCTTCCCACTCAGGATGCCACACTTCTTCGGGCGAGATGAGAGTGTTTGATGTGCCTGCACCAGCCGCATAACCATCGGCTCGCAAAGGCTGCCGGGGATCTGCCAGAAGGATAATCCGGTGGTCATGGCGATGCCGCAGTGCTGTAACCTTTCCGGGAAAAGGCAGAAGCATGAACTGCAATCTTCCCAGCGAGAACAATCTTCCGGAAAGATGACGGGCAATCCAGGGGAAATGTTCAAACCCCCAGCGATGATGCCGCTGGGCATACCATTCCACATAAAACTGGATATCTGCCATGGTTTCGGCAAAGGTTTCCATGGGGATTCCCCTGCGGCGATAGGCTTGTAAGGTGTGAGGCAGGGCGCTCAGATATGCCAGCAGGTAAAACAGAGAGGTATCTTCCCCTAACTGTTCTTGAATGAGCGGATCAAAGGGGAGGGGAGTCCAGTCGAAGTGCCAGTCTCCCTGGTGAGCCGTTTTTTGGTGAAAAGCGTTGAAAGCCTCCATTAGTTGTCGGGAATTGCAAATACTCTCTGCCATGCTTTCCAGTGCGTGGATGGCGCCTTCTGAGAACCCTAAAAAATTCCACCAGGCTAACCGTTCGGGTGCATTCCACCAATCCTGTTCTGATAAAGGATCATTTATTTCCTTCATCCTCACCCTCCACTCGATTTCTACCGGATTGCTTGGCGCGGTACAGAGCCTGGTCAGCGTGTGCCACCAGTTCTTCAAAGGTCTGAGTATTTTCCGTTTGCTCTGCCACGCCGATGCTCACGGTGATGCGCAACTCTCCGGATAAGGTGTTTATGGGAGTCTGTTCGACCATGTTGCGCAGGCGTTCGGCAATGGCGATGGCTTCCTCCCGGCGCGTTTCCGGTAGAACCAGCACAAATTCCTCTCCCCCGTACCTCCCGAAGATATCTACTTCTCGGATGGCTTTGCGCAAGATGTGGGCAAGCGTTTTCAAGGCTTCATCGCCCACCGGATGACCAAAGGTGTCATTGATTTCCTTAAAGCGGTCTAAATCAATCATCAGTAAAGAGAGAGGGCGTTTGTATCGTCTGGCTCGCGAAAATTCTCTTTTCCCTTCCAGAAATAACTGGCGGCGGTTGAGAATTCCGGTGAGATCATCCAGTGTTGCCAATTGCTGTACCTCGGAAAACAGGCGGGCATTTTGCAGGGCAAGCGCTGCCTCGCTACAGAAGGTCGCCATTAGATTGGCATGGTTTTGGGTGTAGATGTTGGGTTTCAAAGAAACGAACGAAAAGCAGGCAATGGCTTTGTTTTTGGATACGACGGGTGCGCCCATCCATGCGCCTAATGGTATGGCACTCTTAATCCAGGTGTGATGCTCCTCAATAGCGGGAAGAATTACCGGCTCATGACTGTCTAAAAGTGCCGAAAAATACGAAGATTTTTCCAGATGAAACACGGTATTCTGGAGTGATTGAGCAAATTCATGAGGGACGGTCTCGTGAACGCGGGTGCGCACCAACTTCGGGGTGTTTTTCTCGATCAGATACAGGAATACAGCGGAGTAGGGGACAAGCCTTCCAACCTGCTCTACCAGCAAGTCTAGCAGGCGTTCCATGTCCAGGGTGCTGTCTAGAACGGAGCCAATTTCCCTCAGCGATTCGGCAAGAAGACGTTGTTCCCGCTCTACTTTCATCAACCGTGAATTTTCGATCACAATGCTGGCATGGTTGGCAAAGGTCTGTACCAGGCTTGCCTGTTCCGGATTATGATAGGCATTGGGGGTGTAATGATCCAGAGTCAGACAGCCGATCACCACCCCGCGAGCAATGAGCGGTACGCCAATCCAGGATCGAACAGATTGTGTCCCGCCATATCCTCTAAAAGGGATTCTTTCATTTACTTCTGGGATCAGAAGCGGACGTCTGAGTTGTATCATCTGGGTAAATAAAGCGTCATCCAGGACAGAATAAGATTTTCCCAGTACTTTTTCTGTGCTGGCAAAACCTCTTGCGGCTACTGCAACCAGTTGATCTCCTTGAAGCAGAAAGATGCAGGCGCTGTCATATTCAATCAGAGTGGCAAGGTGGAGAAGAATGTTATCCAGCACCTGTTCTAACTGAATGTTAGGGGTAATTTGCAGGATAACCGCCTGGAGGATTTCCGCCACTTCTCGGCGGCGGCTTTCTTCTTGCAGTGTGATGGCATTTTCCAGGGCGGAAGAAATCTTCTCCATTAATTGGCTGAGGATGGAAAATTCTTCCTGAGAATAGGCTTTCCCATTCTCTTTTTTACCAATGCCAATCATGCCTCGAAGTCTTTGCTGACTTTTCAGAGGAAACAGGACTTCCAGATGACAGTCCTTGAGGGCGGGAGTCTCTTCGACCAGAGGGAGAAACTCCTTTGAGAACAGAGGAGTTTCTGTTTGCGAAAGGCGCTGAATTAAGGGATGGGTAGTTGGAAGGGAGATGCGCATCCGTTTGATCCCTGTCTCTGCCTGAAGGATAAATTCCGATTGGGCGCGGTTGAGAATCCAGAAGGCTACCGGGTTTCCTTCCAGTGCCGTTGAAAGTTGTTCTACAACTTTCTGGCACAGCGCAGGCACATCCAGCAGGTTCTGAATATCCGTTTCCAGTTCCTTGAGGCATTGCTGAAATCGATAACGGCGTGGATAAAGGATTCGTTCCAGCCCTTGCTCCAGTTGAATGTACACCGGGTAAGAGAGCATGGCAACGACAGCCGCCAGCAGGGCAATGGCAAGTCTCCCTGCGCTGGATTCAAACCAGTTGATACGGAAAACCAGAGTAAAAATTAGAATTAGCACCAGATAAATGAGTGCCAGCAGGATAATGCCAATAACACCAAATATAGCCTTTTTAAAGAGAATATTGATATCCGCGAGATGATGACGCAGGATAGCGTAAGCGATCAAAATTGCCGCCAGTAAGTTTGCCGCGAAATCCATAGAAGGAATGGGCATCCCGGGAAAGTAGGTCAGACTTCCCAGAAAGATCAGCAGGGATGCCGTCATCAGGTACTTAATTTGATTGCGCTGTAGCGGATCTTGAGTATCCCGGTAAGTCTTTACCAGATCCAGTGTGGAAATACTCACGGCAGAGCCTGCCAGAACAAGCAGAGGGAAGTATCCCCAGGTGAATTCAAATACGGGAAAAGCGTATCGAAAGGAAATCCCCCTGACCAGTTGATTGGTCAGGTTCAGCACCTGGATAAAGGCATATCCGCTGTAAAACAGTCCACGTAAACCGGGACGGCTTTTCCCGGTGTACACCTGCACAAATTCCCAAAATGCCACCGGCACAAAAGAAGCGCAGGCAATGGCAAAATGATCCCAAAACAGGAGGCTGATGGGATGGCCCGGGAGCATCAGAGACGTAATTCCTAAACTCCAGAAAGCCATTACGCCCAGATATACTGAAAACCACCTGTTGATGGTACGCTCGGAATGCTTCCACAACACCAGTGCGGCGAGCAGCGCGTAGAATAAAAAAGCCACCAAACCAAAGACAAAGGCAATCATTCCGGCATCCGGTTCGATTCACACAAAACCTGATCCAATTCTAATGGATTTCTGAGTGATTCAAGTCAACGAATATCTTTCTCTAAAAAATAAACGAAAGGTTGAGTCCATTCTCAGGATGGGATTTCCTGAGAAACATTATTCCGTGATTCGTTACGATTTTAAGTCTTAGAATACCGTCAAAATAGTATAAAATGGAATCACCTTCCCATACATTGAATTCGGGTTAATGTCTATTTTTAAGCGTTTTTTTCGCATTTCCCGTTTGCGGCTGGCATTCCTTCTGTTTGCTCTGGTGTTGACCTTGCCCGCCTTTGGGTTAAATTTGCTCAGTGCAATGGAAAACCGGCACAAAGCAGAAGAAAATGCCATTGTCGAGATGATGTCCATGGTTAGAATGCTCAGCCTTGCCCAGGAGCGACAGGTTGAGGCTTCCCGTCAGGTGCTGGCGGTGATCTCCGACCTGGCACGGGAGGGGAATGGCGATCCGGAATTTTGTCGGCAAGTCTTAGCCAATCAACTGGCGCGCTTCCGTCAGTACAACTTCTTCCTTGTGGTAGATGAAAACAGTCAGGTCACGTGCAATATCATGCAGGTGAAATTTGAGGACCTGCATAACCGCCAGTGGTTTCAGTATGCGCTGAGCAGTAAACAATTTACCGTGGGCGAGTATCGAATCAGCCCTTTTACCGGACTGGCAGAATTGCTGGTGGCATATCCTTTTAAAACTTCGGATGGTTCTCTCCGGGTGATGATTGCCGCCCTGAACATGGACTGGATGAGAGAGGTGTTTCGGCGTTCTTCTCTTCCTGCGCAATCCGTGATGACCCTGACAGATGATTCGTCAATTGTTCTCCTGCGCCTGCCGGATCCCGTCGGTTTTGTTGGACGTCCCATTCCCGAACAGATTTTCACGCCTCTTCAGGAAGACCCAACGAAAGTCACGATCCGGGGGCAGTCGCTGGACCAGGTAACGAGAGTGTTTGGGGTGGAGCGTTTTTATAACACCACAGGTGAACTGATCGGCTATTTTTTGCTTGGAATTCCGGAAACCAGCCTTTATCAGGAAGCCAGCCGGACACTGGAGCGGGATGCTTTCCTGATGGGTCTGGTGGTTTTGATCAGTGCACTGCTTGCCTGGTTTGGTTCCGATGTGGTTTTGTTAAGAAGCCTTCGTCAGATGGTGCGCACCACTCAGCAGATTGCGGCTGGAAATTTCACCAGCCGCACAGGAATGGCAAATCAATGGGGAGAATTGGGAGGGCTTGGAAGCGCAATTGACGACATGGCGCAGGCGCTTATGGATCGTGAACGCAAAATTCAGCAAGCGCTCAGTGCTCTCGAAGAAAGCGAATCCCTTTTCCGGTCGCTTGCGCTCAGCACCTCTTCAGCCATTTTCGTGTACCGGGGGGAACGGTTTGTTTATCTCAACCCGGCCTGTGAAGTGTTGACCGAATACCCGCTGGAGGAACTGCGTCAGATTCCTTTCTGGCAGATCGTGCATCCTGATGATCGAGCCGTTGTGCGAGAACGCGGCCTGGCGCGTCAGCGTGGGGAGCAGGTGCCCAATCATTACGAGTTTCGTATTCTCACCAAAAGCGGGCAGACCCGCTGGCTGGACTTTACTTCTACACTCATTCAATATCAGGGACAGCCCGCCGGTCTGGGCACTGCCTTTGATATCACTTCGCGAAA
Organism: Anaerolinea thermophila; assembly: GCF_020723905.1. GTDB lineage: Bacteria > Chloroflexota > Anaerolineae > Anaerolineales > Anaerolineaceae > Anaerolinea > Anaerolinea thermophila_A. The sequence continues at coordinate 95,187 of NZ_DYHZ01000001.1, read as the reverse complement.
ACTGGCTGAGGAGACCTTACGGCAGAGCGAACAAAGTTTTCGCTTAATGTTTTTCAACAATCCTCTGCCCATGTATGTATATGATCAGCAATCTCTTCAGTTTGTGGATGTCAACCTTGCTGCATTGAAATTGTATGGATACACCCGGGATGAGTTTCTGAGTATGCGCCTGCCGGATTTGTACCATTCAGATGAGGCAAAATCATTAAGAGATTTGCTGAATCAGCGCATTCCTGGACAGTTGCATTCTGGCGAAAGCCGTCATGTTCTGAAAAACGGTCGCATCCTTTCGGTAGAAGAACATGCTCACTCTCTGCCATTCGAACAGCGCGAAGCGGTGCTGGTGGTGGTGTATGATGTCACCGACCGCAAGACGGCAGAGCGGGTGCTTCAACGCAATCTGGTTGAACTGCAAACCCTGTATGCAGTGGCTGTGGCAGGAGTGGAAAGCGAGAACGAAGATGAACTCATCACCCGCTTTGTGCAGATTGTCCGCACGGCTTTCCATCTGGATCATCTGGGTGTGGGATTGCTCAACGAGGCTGGGGATGCCATTATGGTTCATCCTGCTTCGTATTCTGGCGACGAGAATATCCGCTATGAAACCATCCGCATCGATCAGGGAATTTCAGGAAAGGTTGCCCGCACAGGTATCCCTTACCGCCTTTCCGATGTGCGCCTTGACCCGGACTATTTAGCAGTACGTCCGCAGGTGCGTTCGGAATTATGTGTGCCGATTAAACTGGGGGGAAGAGTTATCGGGGTGGTGAACGCTGAAAGTTATCAGGTGAATGCCTTTTCCGAAACCGATGAGCATTTAATGACTGCGCTGGTGGGCGTTTTGAGTTTGGCATTTGACCGTTTGCGCTACGTTGCCGCTGAGCGCCGCCGCCGGCTGGAGTCGGAAAAACTGCGCGAGGTGGGGGCTGCCCTTACCGCAACGCGAGACTTAAATACCGTACTGGAACGCATTCTGGATAATCTCCGCGAGGTGGTGGAATATACCAGCGCTTCGATTTTCCTGTTTGTGAATCAAAACGTTGTCCTGGCGGCGCAGAGAGGTTTACCAGCCTCTCTGGTACAGGAATTGCCCAAGTACTTAAACCAGTTGAGTACGTCTTCCATCGAACAGGCAAAAAAAGGTCCGATGATTATTCCCGATACCAGCAAATCTGACCGCTGGCAGGTGCTCAAGGGTACGGAATATGTTGCCTGCTGGATGGGTATTCCTCTGGTGGTGGAAGGGCGCCCGATTGGTATCCTCAATCTGGATCATCATCAGGTGGGATTTTACAATCAGGAGCATCTGGCGCTGGCGGCAGGTTTTGGACATCAGGCGGCAATTGCGATTGATAATGCTCGATTGTTTCATGAACTGGAACAAAGCAACCGTGATTTAATCAAAGCCTATGATGAAACCATCGAAGGCTGGTCGCGCGCTGGAATTGCGCGATCAGGAAACCGAGGGTCATACCCAGCGGGTCACCGAGATGACCATTGAACTGGCGCGGGCTTATGGCGTTCCTGAAGAAGAGATTGCCCACATTCGCCGTGGGGCGTTGCTCCATGACATTGGCAAGATGGGGATTCCCGATTCCATCCTCTTAAAATCCGGCGAATTGACCGAAGAAGAGCGCGAAATCATGCGCATGCACCCGGTGCTGGCGTACCGCATGTTGTCGGATATCAGTTTTCTGCGCAAGGCGATGGAAATACCTTACTATCATCACGAACACTGGGACGGGAGCGGGTATCCCTTTGGATTGAAGGGGGAAAAGATTCCTCTGGCGGCTCGTTTATTTGCCATTGTAGATGTATGGGATGCTTTGCGTTCTGACAGACCCTATCGTAAAGCCTGGAGCCGCGCAGAAGTCATCGAATACATTCGCTCGCTCAGTGGGAAGCAGTTCGATCCACATATCGTAGAAATTTTTCTGAAAATGATCTGACCCCTTTATGCGGACGGAGACGGCTCCGCAATCTTTTTCTTCAGCAGTAGCATCCATCCCCAGATCACCCACAGCAGCAGGGCCGGGCGTGTGCCCCATGTGACTGCATCGGTTGCGCCGTGAAACAGTAATACCCAGAATGCGGCAAGCCCCGCCGCACCTGAAGCCGGGATCCACCATGGGACTGTGGAGGGTGCGCGCCAGGCACGCCACGCGCATTGGATGCATTGCCAGAGGCATGCCAGCCATGCCAGCAGTCCGGGAATACCGGTATCCAGGGCGATCTGGATAAAGAGGTTGTGTGCATGAGATGTGGGTATCAGTGGGGAAGGCATGGGAAAAAGGTGGTTTACCGCCAGCCCATAGGTTCCCATGCCAATCCCGCTCAGTGGAAACATTTCTACCAGCCAGAGCCCGCGTTGCCACAGAGACTGGCGGAGATTGAGTGACGCTTCTGCAGAACTGAACCAGTAAATGGGTTTGATAAAGGTCTCTATGGCAGGGAAGGCCTGCCAGAGAATCAGCCCCAGCAAAACCAGAACGATGAATGCGGGGAATTTCCAGCGCAAGATCAAAAGCAACAACAGGCTGGATATTGCCGCCAGCAGCGCCCCTCGTGAAAGGGTGAGAATCAGCACGAAAAGCACCAGACCTCCAGTCAGCAGAGCAAGTGGGGCGCGTATCACATGAAGCCATCCTTTGCCCCACAGGAAAAGGGCTCCCGAGACTGGCAGAAGCAATGCCAGGTTGCCTGCAAACACGTTGGGGTGTACCACTTCGTCCAGGCGGGGGAGATTGCCCACCCATTCCATGGGATTGAGCATGGGGATTTTGTTGGGTACCCATTGAATGGTGAGCAAACCTGCGCCTGCCAGGATGACACTGAGAACCGCCATACCATACAGGATAAGCCGTCCATCAAATGATTTCTTCTGATGGGCGAGGGCATAGCAAACCCCAATTCCGCTGAGGGCGCGGGCAATTTGTTCGGCTGTCCAATCCTGAAGCGGACTGACCCAGTACGAAATGGCAAAGGTGAGTAAAATAATCAAGACAGGCGCATCCAGAGGGGTTTTGCGGTCTTCGCGCTCATGCAATAACCAGAAAATCGGAATAAAAATCACGGAGAGGATGAGCGCAGATCGGTTGAACAATCCCAACCCGGCGCATGCCATCAAGAAGGGAAGTTCCAGAAAGAGCAATGCTGAACGAAGAGAAGACCAGACGCGCATCAAAATTTAGTATAAACCAATTGCTCAAATGGGTTCAACGAAACCCCATTGGAACGTTCCTCTTCTTTTTGTTTCTGGCTTTGATGATCAGTGGGGTGTTACCTCAAGCCGTGCGGGTAAATCGGGCAGGGATGGAAGTCCTTCACACACTTGTCCAGAAGGATCCCCAAGCGTTGAAGCATTTTTCCGTCCAGTGGGCAGATTCATCCTCTCAGGATTGCCGCCTGTTATGGCTTTCGGCAGTGTCCACAGTGTCATCTCAGGGGGCGCTTCTCAGCCATGAGGTGCTTCTACGCGCCATTCGCTGTCAGCCGGGATATCTGGAAGTTTTGCGAGGACTGGCGCCCTATGATGTGTCTCTCGCAGAAGAAGTTGTCCGGCTGTACCCGCGAAACCCGAGTGCTTTAATGTGGCTGGCAGAGGTCAAAGAGCGCTTTGATCGGGTTCAGGCGACTGAGTTGTACGAAATCGTCACCCGTGTGGATCCCAAAAATGGACTGGCATGGTGCCGCCTGGGGGCACAGCGCCAGAATCAGGGCGATTTGGACAGAGCGCTTACGGCGTTTCAGGAATGCTGTGTGCATGGTGACCCTGGCTCAAATGGATGCTGGCGCGCCGGCGGGATTTTAGAGCAGCAAGGGCATCTGGAAGAAGCCATTTTCTGGTATAACCAGAGCCGTTTTTCCAGTGCCCTGAAGCGTGCTCAAGACCTGCAACAAAGAATCTCCGCTCCGGGACAGGATTAACCTTCAAATTCTCTTTTTAGACAATTGTGGTATATTTATGCGTATGTCTGAGCAAAAATCTGGTGCCAAGCATTCTTCTAAAGTCAAACGTCCCTCTTCCAAACCCCCGAAGGTGCCCCTGCCTGAAGAGTCCAATGAAAATGAACTGGAAGCGGTGCTTCCTCTATCCGAGGAACCGGAAGAAGAGGTCTTGCTTGGAAAAGATCTCATGGAGGACAGTGAGGTTGAGCCTCTGGTGGAAGACTGGCAGGAAATAGCCCTCGAGGAACCTGCGGATTTACTGGACGAGTCGCTGACAACGCTGGAGTTCTCTGAGGATCCCGTTCGGCTTTACCTGAAGGAAATCGGGCAAATTAATTTACTGGATGCCGATAGTGAGTTCCGACTGGCGGCGCGCATTGAAGCCCTGCGGCATATCGAAGCGCTGGAAAAGCACATTGCTCCCAAAGATGGCTCGGGTTATTATGCGTCCCTCTATCAGGTGATTGCAAAGGAATTATTGACCGAATGGGGACGTCTGGAAGAAGATGCCCACACCCTCCAGCAAGGAGAATTACCCGATTTGAGCCTGATTCTGGCGGAAGCCCAATTGCTGCGTTCTCACTGGCAAGCCAGTGAACCCAGTTATCTGCGCACGTATCTCGATAATGGCTTATGGGGAAAAGATCCTCTCTGGGAAGGGCTGGTGCGACATGCCTTCAGTGTTTTCATCAACCTGTATGTCTTGCCTCCGCAACTGGCACAGCCGCTGATGACTTATCTTCGGGAAGTTCGTGAATTACCGCGGTTGGAATTTTTCACCGAACATATGCCTTCCGAAGAGGTGCTTGCGGAGGAAATTGAAGGCGTGCGGCGGCGAGCCGAAGAAGCCAACCAGACCCTTATTCGGGCAAATCTGCGTCTGGTGGTGAGCATTGCCAAGCGTTATCTGGGGCGGGGGGTATCCTTCCTGGATTTAATTCAGGAAGGCAATCTGGGACTTTTGCGTGCGGTGAACAAGTTTGACCCTACCCGGGGATACAAGTTCTCCACGTATGCCACATGGTGGATTCGCCAGTCGATCAGCCGCTACATTGCCGAGCAAGCCCGCACCATTCGGATCCCTGTGCACCTGTTTGAATCCATCACCCGTCTGTTGCGGGTTCAACGCTCGCTGATTCAACAGTTGGGACGCGAACCCACTGCCGAAGAACTGGCACTGGAAGCGGGTTTTCTCTCTGATGAAGATGCGCAAGCCATCCGCAAAGCCCGTGCCGAAGGCAAACCCATTGATCCCGAATTAATGCGCCGGTGGAATTTTGCTACCAGCAAAGTTCAGCGGGTATTGCAGTCCGCTGAAGAGCCGGTCTCCCTGGAACGTCCTGTAGGAGATGAGGATAGCAGTCAACTGGGGGATTTCATTGAAGACGATGAAGCCCTGGAGCCAATGGACGCTGCCGCTCGGGAGATGCTCCGTGAGCAGGTGCAGAACGCTCTGAGTATCCTTTCGGAGCGGGAGCGACAGGTTCTGGAATTGCGCTTTGGGCTCATTGATGGCAAAGATCATACGCTTGAAGAAGTCAGCCGATACTTTAACGTTACCCGTGAGCGCATTCGCCAGATTGAAGCCAAAGCCTTGCGAAAATTGCGTCACCCAACCCGCAGTCGCCATCTTCGGGAGTACCTCTAGATCATTCAGGGCTGTGCACTTGCACAGCCTTTTTCAGGGTGGCACATTTCTGGCATCCCTAATTGAAAGGAATTTATAAGGTTAGAGAATAGTTTGTCTCAGTATAATTAGGGCGGACTATGGCGAATCGTGTCTTGTTGATCCAATCCGATATGCGCCCTGCACAGCCTTTAGCGCGTTATCTCAAACAACGCGGCGATGAAGTCTGGCAGGCATGGGATTTGGGGCAAGCCCAGGCGCTGATTCAACAGGTTAAACCCCATTTGATTTTCTTTGACCTGCATTTTCCCAGCAATGAGTGGTGGGTTTTTCTGCGGAATTTGCGCCAGTTTCACCCTCAGGTCAAGATCATCATGACCAACAAGTACCCCGATCTGCAGCGGGAGTTAAAAGCCCGCGAGCAAGGGGTACAGGTTTTCCTGCGGCAGCCATTTTCTCAGCGGTGGATTGAAGAGGCGCTGAAGCGGGTTTACGAACAGACGCAACCACGCCCTGAGCAACCTCCTGCTCCTCCGCGCACGCTTCAGGTGCGCGTCCCCGTGCGGGTGAAGATCATTTTCCCGTATCTGGTGCTGGCTTTGCTCTTTGCGCTGGCAAGCGCGTATATCGTCAGCCGTATCCTCATGGAGTCGAACCAGTCCCGTTTCCTCAATCAACTCTATGCCACAGGGAAGCAAGCCCAGGACTGGTTTGTTCAGGAAGAAGATCGTCTGTTGGGGACGCTTCGTCAGGTTGCCAACACGGAGGGGGTGGCGGCGGCACTGCAGCAGGGAGATGCTGAGGCATTGCGATTGCTGGTATTGCCTGTGACGGTGAATGCCAGAGAAGAAGAAATTACGCTGCTTAACCTGTCCGGCGAAAGCATCCTTACTCTGATGGTGACTCCCGGAAGCATGGGCGCCAGTTATGAATCGACCAGAGGGAGCGCAGTTTACGCCTCCTGGAACTTTGTTCAGCGCACCCTGCGCGGTGAAACAGACGAACTGGGCGATAAATTTGCCGGCGTGGGGGAAGGTCCCCTCGGGAAAACCTTTTACGTCAGCGGTCCGGTTTTTAATGCGGAGGGCGTTCAGGTTGGCGTGGTGCTTGTTGGAAAAACGCTGACCACATTGTCGCGTGAAATGTCTGCGGATACTCTCAGCGCGGCAACGTTTTATGATCTGAATGGGGAGGTGCTGGCATCTTCCCTTTTCTCGGCGGGGATGTCGTCTCCCATTTCGGGAGAACTGGTTCAGCAGATTCTGAGTCTGCAGGAACAGGGTAGTTTAACCCGCGATCTCACCCTTTCTTCGCTGGATTACACTGAAGTGTTGGGTCCCTGGGAAGTGCGTGGCGGTTCTGACCTTGGTGTTCTGGGAATTTCCCTGGCAAAAGCCTTCCTTATCCGCACCAGCCAGGCCACTCAGGTGCAGATTTTCTCTCTGGTTCTGGCGGGCATCCTTCTGGTCATCCTCGTCGGTTTATTCCTGGCAAACCTGTTCACCCGTCCAATTGTCCGCCTGCTGGATGCCTCGGCAGAGGTGGCAAAGGGCAATCTGGAAGTCAAAGTGGATGCCGCGGGGAACGATGAGTTAGCCGTGCTGGCTCAGGCGTTCAACACGATGGTGGCAGGACTGCAGGAAGGCTCAATTTACCGCGATTTGTTGGGACGTACGGTCAGCCCTGAAGTGCGCGAACAGTTGCGTCAGACTTTCACCTCTGGAAACCTTCGTCTGGAAGGGCAGGAGGCGGTTGCGACCATTCTCATGACCGATATTCGCGGTTTTACCTCGCTGTCGGAGAAAGTTGATCCTGCCACGGTGTTCCAGTGGTTGAACGAATATTTTGAGCATATCGTGCCTGTAATTACCGCTTATGGTGGAGTGGTCAATAAGTTCGATGGTGACGCTGTGCTGGCATTCTTTGGCATTTTGCCGCGTCTGGTCAGTCCCAAGCAGTCTGCGCTCTCTGCCTGTCAGGCGGCAGTGGAAATGCTGGAAGCCATCGAGCAATTTAATCTGCAAAGGCGCGCCCGCGGCGAGCCGCAGTTGATCACAGGCATTGGTGTCCATACGGGCGTGGTTATGGCAGGAGGTTTGGGTACCTCTGACCGTCTGCATTACACGGTGATTGGGGACACGGTGAACACTGCCCAACGTATTGAAGCCCTCACGCGGGAACTGTTTGATGGCTCTGCAGTGCTGATCAGCGAAGCCACTTACCTGGCTCTGGCGGAGCACCGCGAGAAATTCCACCTGCGTTCCATGGGCGAGCAGAGTGTGCGTGGAAAGAGTGAGAAACTCACTGTCTATCACCTGCTCCCAGCCAGAGAGGGTGGAAAATGGGAGGCGATGCTATGACTGCGCTGGCACCTTCCCAGCAACAGCCTCGCCGTCAGTGGCTTCTCTGGATTCTGTTATTCCTGCTGATTCTCTTTGCAGGAGTGCTCGTACTGGGGCTGTTTGTCTTTTCTTCTGAGTGGGTACAAGCCTCGGCGTTTCTCCCTGCTGCCCTGCATTCGGGTTTGCGTGCCGACTACAGCGCTGATTTACGGGCTTATTCTTTCCGCGCTTTGCAAATGGGAGTTGTTGAAGAAGCCATTCGGGATCGCGAACGTCTGGGTGAGCCTGTGGGCGGGAATATGTTGCCCACGTTGAGTATTTTCCTGCAAACCCCTGTACCGACGATTACCCCGACAGCCTTTTTCTCACAAAATGTAACCCCTACCTTGCTGGTTTCTCTTACACCCACGCAGTTTTCTCTGGACTTAAGCCCAACCGCATTGGTGACGCCTACCCTCACGCTGGCTTTTTCTCCGACGGCTACGCTGGCTGTGAGTTATACCCCGACCCGCACCCTTGTCTCTACCTTGCCGGTGAGTTCTCCGACCCGCACGCCTGTCTTTACTTCTACAGTTGGAATACCTACGGCAACTCCTCTTCCTCCAACCCCAACCTCGCTGCCGCCTACCTCCACCCGTGTGCCGACCAATCCTTCCCCGACACCCACACCTCTGCCTCCTACGCCAACCCCATATCAACCGCCGATTGAACCTTCGCCACCCACTCCATACCCATAATGACGTACCATGATACCCTGGATGGAAATCCTTGCAGGTGGGATGATTCTCCTGCTCCCCGGAGCGGCGTTTCTGGCATGGCAACCATCAGAAGACACCGATCCGGTCTGCCGGATGATGGATGCAGTGGGACTGAGCATTGCCCTGACCGCTCTGATTGCCATGGTGCTCTGGTCACTGAATCTTTTCCCCGGCGCCTGGGGAGCGCTGATCGGGTATGCGCTGGCGCTGGTCTTCTGGATTGTGGCATTACTGCTGAGAGAGAAGGCTTTTTCCTGGCGTGTTTTCTGGCAAGATGGCGTGAAAGTGCTGGCAGGTCTGGCTTTCTTTACGGGATTGTTGATTTTCCGTCTGGAACAGGCAAAACCGCTCGTTCTTCCTGCCTGGGTCGATTCGGTTCATCATACTTTCTTTGTGCGAATGATTCTGGAACAGGGTGGAGTGCCGCGAACATTATCGCCCTATCTGGATGCGCCATTTCATTATTACTTTCCCTTTCATTTAATTACGGCTTTGTTTGCCTGGATTACCGGAATGCACCCTGCCGATGCTGTTCTGGTATTGGGGCAGGTTATCAGTGCTTTGCTGGCGCTGGCAATCTATCGCCTGGGGCGTGCTTTGAGAATCCCGCCTCTGGCAGCGGGTATGGCGGCTTTGCTGTGCGGATTTGTCACCCAGATGCCGGCTTATTACCTGACCTGGGGGCGTACCACCTTGCTGATGGGCTTGCTGGTGCAGGCGCTGGCAATGTCTGCTGTGCTGGACTACCGGCGTTTCCCATCTCGTTTCAACGGTTGGAAAGCCGCTTTGCTGGTTTCCGGGCTGGCACTGACCCATTATTTGTCGCTGTGGGTCTTCGGCTTATGGGTGCTGGTGCTTTTCCTGGGGGATGTTCTGGGAAAGCCGATCCGTCAGTCGGTGGAAACCGGGGCGCTTCAGCCTTCTCAAACCGACCTTTCCCGGTGGACCTGGCTGGGCTGGATCATTTTGGGTGGTGTTGGGGCTTTCCCTTACCTAATTCCAGCGTTTCTTTTCAATCTGAATCATGTTCAGATTTCTGCACCAGCGTTCACATGGAACCAGCAGGACTGGAAGTATGTCTGGCAGTATCTCGGTCCCCAGTACAATCTCTGGGTGATGGGCATGGCGGGATTTGCCGGTTTGCTGGCTCTGCGCCACCCCCTGTTGAGAAGGTTTGCGCTGTGGGGATTCCTGGTGTTTTTTCTTGGTTTGCCCATCGCTCCTCGTTTTGGTCCTTTTCGCGGCGATTTATATTTGATTCAGGTGTTTTTCCCTGCGGTACTTTTACTGGGGGCTTTGCTTTCAGATGCCATCCAGGCATGGGGTCGGAAGACTGTGCCATGGATCCAGCCCATCCTGTGGGCGCTGGTGATGATCCTCTTCTTCCTGTGGGGCATTCGGGAGACCCGCTCCATCTTGAATCAGGGTACGGTGTTTGTCACCTCTGCGGATCGAAAAGCCTTGGAATGGGTAGAAAAGAATACCCCACCACAGGCTCGTTTTTACATCAATGCGGCGTTGTGGTCATGGAATATTTACCGTGGGGTGGATGGTGGGTACTGGTTGTTGCCCTTTACCGGGCGTTTCAGCCTTGTTCCGCCCGTCCCCTATGTATGGACGGATCCAGTCACGCAGGAACGGTTTAACCGCTGGGCAAAAACTGCCGAAACCCTCAAAGGCTGTTCCCCGCCATTCTGGGATCTGGTACGGGAAGCCGGATTGACGCATGTGTATCTTCGTGAAGGAGTTGGCAGTCTTCAGCCGCAGGATCTCAAAGATTGCCCGCGTCTCAAGGTCATCTATCAACAGGAAGGGGTGTACCTGTACGAGATCATTCCGCTTCGTTAAGGATTTCCTCGGCGGGGATGAGGGGAGGGCGTGGTTCTTTTTGAATGATGGTCAGGTCATGCATCCAGCGTCTGGAGCGGTAGCGCCAGTAGCCGATGAAAAGTTTGACCAGTTCCTCGCTCATTACCAGCAGATAAACCCAGTAGATTTCCATCTTGAACACAAACGCTGCCAGCAATGCCGAGGGCACGCCAATGACCCAGAGCGTGCCTACATCCAGCAGAGCGCCAACCCGTGTATCTCCACCGCTTCGTAAAATTCCCACCACCAGTACCATATTGGATGTACGAATCCACACGCATGCACCCATAATCAACAGAAGGTTGCGGGCGTAGAGTTTTGCCTCGGGGGAGATGTTGTACAGGGCGGGTATAAAGAACGAGGCAAGGATAATCAGCCCGCCGACCAGAAATCCGCCGATGAGATTCAACCGTAAAGACCAGCCAGCATAACGGAATGCCGTCTCGCGTTCCCCGGCGCCCAGCCGATTGCCAATCATAATCGCGGTAGCGTCAGTAACTCCTATGAACAGGACAAACGCCATGCCTTCAATGGTGGAGGCGATGTTATACGCAGCAATGGACTGTGTGCCAATACGTGCGTAGATAGCGTTGTAGGTACTGATGCCCAGAGCCCACAAACTTTCGTTCAGGATGACCGGGAAAGCCACCGCCAGAACGGCTTTTAAGTAAGAGAAGTTAAAATCGTACATCTCCTTGAGAGAAGCAGCGGCTGGCAGGCGTTTCCAGTAGGTGAAGAGAATCAGGATCAGTGTTTCCAAACCTCGCGCAATCAGGGTGGCGATGGCGGCTCCCAGAACGCCCAAACGGGGAAAACCCAGCAGTCCGAATATCAGCACGAATGAGAGCCCCGATTTTATCAAAATGGCGATAATACCCGTAGTGGTGGGCAGACGTACCCATCCTGTACTGCGGTGCACCATGCCATAACAAAACGAAACGGCAATCAGCGGGTAGGTCAGACTGATCAACCGAAGGTAAGGAATGCCTGTGTCAATGACCTGCGAGTCACTGGTGTAAATGTGCAGGGCGGTGGCTGGGGAGATCTGGACGAACAGCAGGAAAGTTAGGCTTGCCAGAAGACAGATGCTCAGCCCGATTCCGAATACCCGGCGGATGCTGGGAATGTCCCGTTTCCCCCAGTACTGGGAGATGAAAGCCGCCGCGCCGCTGGTTGTGCCGAACAATACGAACATCATCAGAAAGCCCAACTGGTTGGCAAGTCCGACCGCAGCAACGGAAACTTCCCCCAGTTGTCCGAGCATAAGCACATCCACGGCGTTCAGAACAGAGGAAATGGCTTGTTGCAGGATGATGGGGATAGCAATGGACTGAAGCGCTTCCAGGTAGGCTTTATCCTGGAGAAAAGGAAACCAGCGCTGGAGAGCGGGCTGTAATGCAGACTTCATCGAAAACTCCTCAAAAAAGTAAACGTTTTCATGGATTAAACCACATTTTTCTCTGCATTTGGTGGGTATAATTCAACAGGTTTGAATCCATGACCCACGGCAGGCTCAAAATTTTCTTGAGTTACGCAGATGGAGCAGGCAAAACTACTGCCATGCTCTCCGATGCCCTCCAGCAGAAAGCCCGGGGGGTTGATGTGCTGGCGGCATGGGTGAACCTGCCCGATGGGAGTGAGGCAAGACAGTTGCTGGAGAGGTTGGAAGCATTGCCGCCTTCTCCTGACGGTCTGAATTTGGATGAAATCCTGCGCCGCCGACCTCAACTGGTGTTGATGGATGAACTGGAGGGAATCAACCCTGAGGGAAGCCGTCATCAGGTTCGCTGGCAGGATGTGGAAGAACTGCTCCAGGCGGGTATTTCGGTGTACACCACCCTCAATATTTTGCATGTGGAGAGCCTCAAGGATACCGTTGAGGAGATCACAGGGCAGCGCATCGAACAGACGGTTCCCGATCGTTTGCTGGATCGTGCGGATGAACTGGAAGTTGTGGATTTACCGCCCGAGGAATTGCTGGAGCGTCTTCATTCCCATACCCCTGCTACGCTGGCAGATACCTTGCGCCATAAAAGCAACCTGCTGGCTTTGCGCCAGTTAACCATGCGCCGGGCTGCCATGCGGATGGAAGATCAGGCGCGGGCGTTACTGGGGGGCGTAAAATCTCCGTTAAGTGCAGAGCGCATCTGTGTGTGTATTTCCAACCGTCCCGAAGCCGAGCGGTTGGTGCGCGAAGGACGTATGCTGGCAGACGCCTTAAATGCGGAGTGGTTTGTTCTGTATGTCGAAACGCCCACCGCCGCAGGGGAACGTGCTGAGGAACGGGCAAGTCTGTTGAAAGCCATGCGCCTTGCAGAGGAAAATGGCGCCAGTACCCTCATGATGCCTGCAGAGTCCATTGCAGAAGGAATTGAAGCCTTTTGCCGTCAGCAGGGGGTAACGCGATTGGTGTTGGGAAAACCTCGCAATCCCCTGTGGCGAATGCGCCTGGGAGTTTCTCCCGTAGAAAGATTTTTGCGCTCCAATCTTCAAGTTGATGTCATTCTGGTAGATACACCACGCCAGACCCTCCCCCGCAGGGGAACTCTGCCGCGCTGGTGGGCGTACCTTCGCAATGGTGCGGTGGTTTTCATGGCGGTATTGCTGGTGACAGCGCTGGGTCTGGGACTGCGTCAGCAACCCGGTGCCATTGGTATGGAGGGTATGTACCTGCTTCTGGTCATTGCCCTGGCATTCTGGCTGGGACGGAGCGCCGGTTTGCTGGCGGCGGGGGTAAGTACGCTGGCTTTTGCGTGGCTCTTTAATGGCGACTCAATGGCATTGAACGGCTCGGATCTTCCCCTCCTGATCACGTTCCTGGGGTGGGGAACGGCGGGACTGGTAACGGCTTCGCTGGCAAGAGCGGTACGCCGCCAGACCCGCGCTATGCGCTGGCGTCAGGTGCAGTCTGCTGTGTTGAATGCGCTGAGCCGTGAACTTGCAGGGGCGTTGGATTTACAAGCCGTGATGAACAGCATTGTCCGGCATGTCTCCGGGATGATGGGTGGAACGGTGATGATTCTGCTCCTGGAAGAGGGGCAGTTGAAACTGGCGCGGGTGGAAGGATCTGCCTTGTTGAGCGAGCGGGACTGGCAAATTGCTCGCTGGGTGGTAGAGCATCGTGCCCCTGCAGGACTGGCAACCAATACCTTTGCGGATTCCGCCATGCGATTTCTTCCCCTTATGGCGCATGAATTGCCGATCGGTGTACTGGTGGTTTTACCGGAAGAGAGCAGTTATTCACTTCTCCCCGAACAGCGTGAAATACTCGACGGGGTGGCAGGGCTGGCATCGCTGGCAATTGAGCGGGTGCGTCTGAATCAGCAAGCCCAGCAGGCGGCTGTTCTGCAGATGACTGAAAAACTCCAGACTGCTTTATTGAATTCCATCTCTCATGATTTACGCACGCCGCTTTCTGCAGTGGAAGGCTCGCTCTCCAGCCTTTTGGAAGCCGAGGCGAACGGTTTGGAAATGGATCGCGAGACTCGTCTGGACCTGCTGGAAAATGCCAGCGAAGAAGCCGAGCGTTTGAATCGTCTGGTTGGCAATTTGCTTGATATGACCCGCATCGAGGCAGGTGCTTTACGTATCCGGCGCAGACCCTGTGATGTGCAGGATTTGATTGGTACTGCGTTGACCCAGTTTCAGCGCCGATTACAGGACAGGAAAGTGCTCACGCGCATTGCCCCCAATCTTCCGGAGGTGGAGATGGATTTTGTTCTCATCGAACAGGTGCTGGAGCGCCTGCTCGATAATGCCGTCAAGTATTCTCCGCCCGGTTCGGAAATAACCGTCTCAGCCGAGGTTGTAAATGAAGCCTTACAGATATCCGTTGCTGACCGCGGAGAAGGAATTCCCCCGGAAGATCTGGAGCGGATCTTTGGGAAGTTTTACCGTGTTCAGCGTCCCGATGGCGTTTCAGGAACCGGGCTGGGTTTGTCTATTTGCAAAGGCATTGTGGAAATCCATGGCGGGCGCATCTGGGCAGAAAATCGCCCGGAGGGTGGAGCCATTTTTACCTTCACGATACCCCTTACAAAGTTGGGAGAATCAAAATGAGCGACACGGGTTTGCGTGTTCTGGTGGTAGATGATGAAAAGGCGATCCGCCGTTATTTACGCACTTCTCTTACCGCGCTGGGATACGAAGTGCTGGAGGCCGCAAACGGAAACGAAGCCCTTCAGGCAACCATGACGGATCATCCCGATATTCTGGTCCTCGACCTGGGACTGCCCGATATGGATGGGGTGGAAGTGGTGCGCCGCATTCGTGAGTGGAGCAATGTTCCGATTCTCATTCTATCTGTCCGTGACCGCGAAGATGACAAAGTGGTAGCGCTGGATGCAGGCGCCGATGATTACTTAACCAAGCCCTTTGGAATCAAAGAATTGCTTGCTCGTATTCGTGTAGCAATCCGACATCACACCCCCGGTCAACAGGATACGGTATTTGAAGTGGAAGATTTACGGGTGGATTTAGGAAAGCGTGAGGTGTTCGTGCAGGGGAATCGGGTGGCGTTAACGCCCACCGAGTACGACTTAATCAAAGTGCTGGTTCAACACGCCGGCAGGGTCTTGACGCACAGCCAGTTGCTCCGGCAGGTATGGGGTCCTGCGTATGAAAATGAATCCCATCTGTTGCGAGTCAATATCAGCAACCTGCGGCGAAAGATCGAGCCCAACCCCGATCAACCCCGTTACATCCTCACCGAGCCGGGGGTTGGATACCGTTTGAGAGAGGATTAAACGCGCGGAGGATATCCGGTGATTTCCCGGATTTCCTCATACAACGGCTTAAGGCGTTCGTACATCTTCCGGTAAACCCGCTGATAGAGTTCATCATACACCCGGTGATGTACTGGATTAGGCTCAAACAACACACCCGGATGGCTCATTTCGCGCACTGCCGTTTCAAAATCCCCGTGGAGTTTCAACCCTACTGCGGCATCCATGGCGGCGCCCAGCCCCGAGGCTTCATAAACATGGGGACGGGTGGCGGGAAGTCCAAAAATATCGGCGGTGAGTTGCATGGCGGCGTTACTTTGACTGCCACCCCCTGCCACACGGATTTCGGTGATGGGTACTCCGCTTCGCCGTGAGGTGCGTTCCGCACCTTCTCGCAGGGCATAAGCCACGCCTTCCAGGATGGATCGGTACAGGTGTGCGCGGGTGTGAATATCACCAAACCCGATGATGGCGCCTTTGGCTTCCGGTCCCGGGACTTTCAACCCTGGAGACCAGAAGGGTTGAAGCATCAAGCCCAGAGAGCCCGGCGGTACGGAATTGACCAGATTATCGAACAGGGCTTCCACTTCAATGCCGCGCTCTTCAGCAAGGCGCTGTTCATTTTGGGCAAATTCTCGTTTGAACCACGACACCATCCAGTACCCGCGGTAAATTTGCAATTCAAGACTGTAGGCTCCCGGTACCGCCGCAGGATAGGGTGGAATGAGAGGGATAATTTCGATGTATCGGCGGTGAGTGGTGTTAATCGTAGCGGTTGTTCCATAACTCAGGCACGCAATGTGGGGGTCCACACAGCCCGCTCCGATTACTTCGCAGGCTTTATCTGCCGCGGCAGCAATGAGGGGTAATCCCGCAGGAATGCCGGTTGCTTCGGACGCGCTTCGGGTGATTTCTCCCAGGACCCCTGTGGGGGGGACAAGGTCTGGCAGGATGGCTGGATCCATGGGAACGGCTTGCCATTTCCAGTCGGAAGGGTGCGCCCAGTTCAAACGACGGTAGTCGAAAGGGACGTAACCCACCTGACATCCTACCGAATCTACAAAATTCCCGGTCAGCAGGAAGGTAAGATAACCGGAAAGGAACAGGTATTTGTAGGTTTGACGCCAGATTTCTGGCTGATGTGTGCGAATCCAGTTGGCTTCGGCTTCGGATTGCAGGTACGCCACCGTTTCGGTCATACCTGTCAGGGCAAAGGCGGCTCCCCAAAATCCGCGCACCGGCTCCAGCCCCGAGGTACGGCGTTGATCCAGCCAGATAATTGCCGGACGCAGGGGATTTCCCTGGCGATCGACGTTGATGACGGTGGAACGCTGGGTTGTTAGAGCCACGCCAGCAATGGAATCGCGCGACACACCAGGCATTTTCCAGAGTGCCTGACATGCCTGACAAACGGCGTTCCAGAAGTCTTGCGGGTCTTTCTCCGCCCATCCGGGGTTGGGGGTGTCGTAGTCTTCAATCAATACGCGCGACTTTGCCAGCAGGTTGCCGCGTAAATCAAATACCAGCGCGCGAACGCTTTGCGTTCCATGATCAATGGCAAGGATGTGTTCTCCGGGCATGGCCTTCTCCTGTTGGGATGTGTCAAAAATATAACACAGGAGCGGATTCACGAACAGAAGATAAAAGGTAAAAATTTATCCTGGAATCGGGATTCTTTTATGAGGAAATATCGGTTCATCTTAGATGAATGGCTAAAGTATAATATTGACTGTGAGTTTCTTTTGTTTCCTGTCCATGGGGTATGCCTGGTTGGGAAACTTCATCCTCACATTTTTTTTAAAGTGGAAAACCCTTTAATAGAGATAATTGGGAGGTGGGATGAATCCGTACAGGAAAGAATATAAATGGTCAAACGTCTTTGCCATGATTCACAACCTGGGTTTAGATCCTAAAATTTGTACGGATGATTTTCCTCATCGTCTGGTGGTGATTACGGGAGCGACTTCAGGAATTGGGTATGCCACTGCCAGAAAATATGCCTCTCACGGCGCAGATTTGGTGCTGATTAATCGGAATGAAAAAAGATCGGCAGAAATTTGCGATGAACTGAGCCGTGAATTTCAGGTTAATTGTTCTTATCTCATTGGGGATTTTTCCCGATTGTCCGATACCCATGCAATTGCCAGGCAGTTAGCCGCCCTTGAAAAAAATATTGATGTGCTCATCCATAATGCGGGGATTTATTTGACCAAGAAGAGATTCACCGAAGATGGCATGGAAGCGGTCTTTCAGACCAATTACCTGAGCACCTTTATTTTGAATTACACCTTACTGGAACAGTTCAGGTCGCAAAACCATGGCCGCATTATTTTTGTCAATTCTGAAGCCTATCGGTTTGCCGTTTCCGGGCTGGATTTTGACGATTTATTCTGGAACAAACGCCGTTATTCGGGCTTGAAGAGTTATGGTGCGGCAAAACTGGCACAGTTGCTTTCCATGCTTGTGTTCGATGAGTACTTTCAGGGAACAGGGGTGACCATCAATGCAATGCACCCCGGCAATGTAAAGACAAACAGTGGCCAAAACAATGGATGGCTTTATAAACTCTTCAAGGCGTTATTCATTGATCCCTTTGCCCGCCCGATTGAAATTGCCTCAGAGTCTCTTTACTATCTGGGGGTTTCCTCAGAGGTAGAAAACATTTCCGGAAAATTTTTTAACCTGACAACTATGGAAGAGCCTGCTCCTCCTGCGCTGGATAAAAATGCTGCCAGGAAATTATGGAAAATCAGTATGGAACTGGGAGGTCTGGATGGAGAGAGGTAAGAGGAAAGTGGTCATTGTGGGCGCTGGCATGGCGGGTTTGACCGCAGCGGCGTATTTAGCCCGCAAAAACATGGATGTGTTGTTGCTGGAAAAAAATGACCACGTGGGGGGACTGGTGGGCACTTTTGAAAGTCAGGGTTTCTTCTTTGACTCCGGTCCAAGGGCATTTGTCAATTCGGGGATCATCAAGCCCATGCTCAAAGATTTGGGAATTGAATGGGAGTTTCTGAAAAACAGGATTTCCATTGGCATTGAGGATCAGTTGCTCTCCATTCGCTCGATGGATGATTTACAGGAATATCAACGCATCCTGTTCCATCTCTATCCGGAGAACAAAGAGGATATTCAAAAAATCATTGCCACCATCTCGCAAATCTCTGCCTATACTAGAGTTTTATACGAATTTGACAATCCAAATTTTGTCGATCTCAAGCGGAATAAAGCCTTTATCTTCAGGAAATTGATTCCCTGGACATTTAAGTTTTTATATGCGCTTGCAAAACTCAATCAATACAACCAGCCGATGGAGGACTTTCTCCAGAGTCTGACATCCAACTCCTCGTTGATTGACATCCTGATTCAACACTTTTTTAGAAAAACACCCACCCATTTCGCCCTGGGATATTTTTATGTTTACCTGGATTATTTCTATCCAAAGGGCGGGACCGGGGCTTTGAGCCGTCTCCTGGAAGAGAAAGTCCTCGAGTGGGGCGGAAAGATTAAACTCAATACTCACATTGTGGAAATTCTTCCGGCTGAATCAAAAGTGGTGGACTCCCGGGGAAATGTATATCCCTATGATGATTTGATCTGGGCAGCAGATTTAAAAACGATGTACCGCAGTTTGAATCCAGTCCATCTGGACAAAGAAACCACGGCCAGAATTCACAGCGAATCTCAACGAAAACTTGCTTCCAGAGGGGCTGAATCGGTCTTTATCCTGTACCTGGGGGTTGACCGCCCGCCTGCTTATTTCCAGCAGCGCGGCGGAGAGCACCTGTTCTATACGCCATCCCGGCAGGGTCTGGGGACGACCAATCAGGAAGAAAGGATTTGCCTTTTGCAGGATTTCGAGCAGAAATCGAAAGAGGAAGTCCTTGCCTGGCTGGAAAAATTTTTACGATTGAATACCTATGAAATTTCGGTCCCGGCTTTGCGAGATGCCACCCTCGCCCCGGAAGGAAAAACCGGCGTCATGGTGAGTTGTCTGTTCGATTACCAGATTCTCAAGAAGGTGGAAAGCGCCGGCTGGTATGAGGAATTTAAAGAAACCTGTGAAAATCTGACGATTCGCATTCTTTCAGAATCAATTTATCCGGATATTGCTCAGGATATTCTCTTTAAGTTTTCTGCCACTCCGCTTACCATTCAAAAAATCGCCGGAAGTTCTGAAGGCGCCATTACAGGCTGGTCGTTTGAGACGCTTCCGCCTGTGGTGCATACCCTGCAAGATATTCCTAAATCGGTGCTGACCCCTCTTCCGAATGTGTATCAGGCAGGACAGTGGGCATATTCTCCGGCGGGTGTTCCCATTGCCATGCTGACAGGGTGGTATGCCACGCAAAGCATCATCAAATCTTCCAGAGCAAAAAAGGGGTAATTCATTGATCGCCAGAATTGTCATTTTCGTTTTTGTGCTTTTAGAAATGTCCAATGTGCTGGCACTGTATTTCTTCCCCGGGTCGAAAAGAGCCAATGCAGTAGGGGTGTTCTCTGCATGGGAAAAATCCAGGCAGGTTCCGGAAATGCACGATTTTATCCAGTATCTGGTTTACTGGGTAGCCGGGGTTAAACTTATCTTCATTTTTTTGTTGATCGGAATTGCTCTGTTGGGAGATCCTGTCCTCCAGCGCTTCAGCCTGCTTGCGCTTGCAGTAGCGACACTGACCTTCTACTGGCGTCTGTTCCCGCTCATCCGAAAAATGGATCGCAATGGACAAATTGAACCCCGGAATTACTCCGTCAGACTGGGGCTGATGATCTTTTCTTTGATCGTTTTGTTTGTTCTGGCAGCGGTGGTATAACCTTCTCCTTTCACCCCCCTTTTGGGGGCATTCAATCCAGAGACGATTGCGCTGATCCATTTCTCACCGTTGACGCGGACGGGCTAAGTCATTCCCCAATCCGTTCGCTGACCCGGGCATGTTGACGATTTACGCCACTCGTCATAAGATACATCGTATGAGCAAGAACATCCTGTTAATTGATGACGATGCGCTCATGCGCCGCAGTCTGGGATTCAATCTGGAGCAGGCGGGATTTCAGGTTCTTACCGCGGCATCTGCTGAAGATGGATTGGCGCTGGCAAGACGCACTCCTCCTGATCTGGTGTTGCTCGATATCAACCTTCCGGGTATGGATGGGTTGGATGCCCTGCGTCGTTTTCGCGAAGACATCAAAGCGCCGGTTATTTTTGTCACTGCCCGCCGCCGGGAACTGGATCAGGTGCTGGGTCTGGAACTGGGTGCAGATGATTACATTACCAAGCCTTTCGATTTTAACGTCCTGCTGGCGAGGATTAAAGCCGTACTTCGGCGGGTTTCTGGTAGCGAGGAACGAAGATCTGTCGAACCGCACCCCATTCAAATTGGTGATTTGAGAATTGATCCGGCGGGTCATTCTGTTCACCGTGCCGGCAGAGCCATTGATCTTTCTCCCCGTGAGTTTGACTTGCTCTACACGCTGGCGCTGGATGCTGGCAAGGTGATTCCATCCGATGAACTTCTGGCACGGGTTTGGGGAGCAGAGTTTATCGGCGAACCACAGGTGCTGTACGTCCATATCCGGTGGTTGCGGGAAAAAATTGAAGACGATCCTCAAAACCCGCGTTATATTCTGACTGTCAGAGGGGTAGGCTATAAACTGGCAACAGGGGAGGAATCATGAAAACTTTACGCTCTCGCATGATTCTCAGCCATTTGCTCCCCATCTTGATTGTCGTTCCGTTGATTGGCATTGCCCTGATTTATTTTTTGGAAACCCGTGTGCTTTTGCCCGGTTTGCTTAAAGCCTATTCAGGGAATGCCGCGCTGGTCGCGGAAATTACCCGCGATCAACTGCGCATCTGGAGCGACCCTCTCTATGCTCAGACTATTCTGGCACAGGTCAGTCCGCGTCTGTCGGCGCGGGTGATGCTCTTCAGCGCCAGCGGACGCCTGCTGGCATCTACCGATCCGGCGGATTTAAAGAATTTGACTGATTTTCTGATTCACCCTGCCCTGCAAGAAGCACAACAGGGAAAAATCGTTCAAAAAGTGTATTACAACCGCCAATTGCGGGGGGAAGCCCTGGATTTATGGGAACCCGTGTATGACACGCAGTTTGGGGTAGTTATCGGGGTGGTTCGCATCACTTATCTGTTTGAGGATATTGGTGCTCAGTTCGTGCAACAACGTCTGCTGATTGCTGGAGTCCTTTTGCTGGGATTGGCGGTGGGTGCCCTGCTCGGTTGGAGACTGGCGGTTGGCTTGGAACGCCCCCTCAGTCGTGCTACCCGGGCAGTCAGGCAACTGGCGCAGGGAGAGCCATCCGAAGCCGTGCCCATGGGAGGACCTCAGGAAATCCGCATGCTTGTAGAAGCGGTGAATGTGCTGGCGGAGCGTCTGAAAAATCTGGAACAAGCCCGCCGTCAACTGCTGGCAAACCTGGTGCATGAGTTGGGACGTCCTTTAGGGGCTTTGCGCTCGGCGGTTCAAGCCTTGCTCAACGGGGCGGTGAATGACACAGCCCTGGCGGGAGAGTTATTGAATGGGATGGAGGGTGAACTGGTACGTCTGCAAAGCC
Organism: Anaerolinea thermophila; assembly: GCF_020723905.1. Classification (GTDB taxonomy): domain Bacteria; phylum Chloroflexota; class Anaerolineae; order Anaerolineales; family Anaerolineaceae; genus Anaerolinea; species Anaerolinea thermophila_A. The sequence goes on along the minus strand of NZ_DYHZ01000001.1, from coordinate 73,349 downwards.
TCTTAAGTGAACTGGCCCACCTGTATGATCAGGTGCTCGGAGATCTGGAACTGGAGAGGAAACCGCTGGATCTCAGGATGTGGCTCAGTGAACTGATTGCTCCATGGCAGGTGAATGCGGCAGAACAGGGGATTCAATGGGAAACCATTATCCCCGAGGACTTACCCCCGCTCTCCATTGATCCTGTGCGGATGGGACAGGCAGTGGGGAATTTGCTGAGTAACGCGGTCAAATTTACCCCTGCTGGCGGTCAAATTCGTTTTGAAGTGTCTCGAACCCGGGACGAAGTTCGTATTTCTGTGCGGGATACAGGGGCTGGCATTCCGGCTGATGAATTAGAAAAGATTTTTACACCCTTTTATCGCGGCACGCAGGGTAAACGCTTTGTAGAAGGCATGGGCTTGGGGTTGAGCATTGCCCGGGACGTGGTGAAAGCCCACGGTGGGCGGATTGAGGTGGAAAGCAAGGTAGGTGAAGGCAGTACCTTTACCATTGTGTTGCCTCTTCAGGAATAAAGCATCTGCTCCGGTTTGTCTCTTTCCCCCAGACGATACCGTTTGGGGGAGTTTTTCTTAAGGAAACCATAAGGTTAACTTGAGGGGCTCTTAAAGACGGATGTTTCATCTATCGGTATATTCAGAACTGGAAAAACCAGAAAGGAGTGAGAAACGATGATGCGCCGGATGTTCTGGAGGAGAATCCCGCGGTATGGATGGAGATGGTGGCGTCCCCGCATGTGGCTCCGCGGCATACGGGAAGGGATCTGGCTGTTGTTCTCCGTCCTGCTGGCGGGACTGGCGTTTGGAGCATTCCTGCTCTATGTGTTTGGCTGGTTCTTCCGATAATCCCATCTTTACAGGAGGGCTTATGGATAAGATATCATGGCGTTCAATCTTCAAAACGGGTCTGATTCTCCTGGTCGTTTTCTCGTTAACAGCGTGTAATGCTTTTCCTTCAATTGTGGATTCCCTTCCCTTCGTGAAAACCGGGAATCAAGCCTCAAAAACGGAGGAAGCCACGCCGCTTGCCCAGGAGACTGTCCCCACACCTGTTGCAGTGGCTCCCGGGGCAAGTGGAGTGCTGGCTGCCTATGAAGGCACTCTCGAACAGGTGTACCAGAAGGTCAATCCTTCAGTGGTCAGTATTCGTGTGGTCACCGAGGTTTCGGTGGTGCCGCACTCGTTCCCGGATTTCCCGTTTTTCTTTGATCCCTTCAGTGATTTGCCCGATACGCCGCAAATTCAGGAAGGGCTGGGTTCTGGTTTTGTCTGGGATCAAGAAGGGCACATCGTTACCAACAATCACGTTGTGGAGGGGGCGGATAAAATCGAGGTAACCTTCTCCGATGGTTACACCGTCCCCGCTGAACTGGTGGGCGCTGATCCGTACACCGACCTTGCGGTCATCAAGGTGGACGTTTCTGCGAATAGGCTTGTACCGGTCACGCTGGCGGATTCGTCACAGGTACGGGTTGGACAGTTAGCCATTGCCATTGGGAATCCCTTTGGTTTGTCCAACACCATGACGGCAGGTATTGTCAGCGCTACAGGGCGAACTCTGCCCGCCGGGGAAACACGCTATTCCATCCCTGAAGTTATTCAGACCGATGCGCCGATTAACCCGGGGAACTCGGGCGGCGTGCTGGTGGATGCGCAGGGCAATGTACTGGGAGTAACCGCGGCGATTGAATCCACCACGCGTTCCAACGCAGGTATTGGTTTCGTCATCCCTTCCGTAATTGTCAGCAAGGTTGTGCCTTCTTTGATTGCAAATGGTAAATATGAACATGCCTGGCTGGGTATTACCGGCACTTCGCTCACCCCATCCATAGCCAGAGCCATGGATCTGGATCCAGAGCAACGTGGTGCGTTGATTATTGACGTTACCCCGGATAGCCCTGCTGATAAAGCCGGCTTACGCGGGAGTAAAGAGAGGGTGGAACTGGATGGCATTACTGCCATGGTGGGTGGAGATGTCATCACTGCCATCAACGGTGAGCCTACCCAGACCATCGAGGATGTGATTGCGTACCTCGCAACAAAAGCCAGCGTTGGCGATACGGTGGACATCACCATCCTGCGTGATGGGAAGGAAAAGACCATCTCGGTGACTCTGGAGGCTCGTCCGTCTGGTAGCAGCCGCGCCCGTGCCGCTTCTGGCGAAGTCTATCTGGGCATTACCGGCATTGTGCTGGATGAAGCCCTGGTTGAGGGGTTGAAACTGCCTAAAGACACCACGGGTATCCTTATCCAGCGCGTGCAGGCAGACAGCCCGGCAGATAAAGCCGGTTTGCGGGGCGGAACCCGCCCGGTGTCCATCAATGGGCGGATGGTGCTGGCAGGCGGAGATGTCATCCTTGCCATTGACGATCAAGCCATAACCAGTTTGAAAGATTTGCAGGATGTGCTGGCGCAACACTCGCCGGGTGATGTGGTCAATGTGACTATCCTGCGTAACGGTCGAGAGCGCACAGTAGAAGTCACTTTGGAGGCTCGTCCATAACCAGTTACAGGGTTTCTGTCTCCTCCTGAGAAAGCCGCCCCTCTCTTTCCGGTGGAGGGGGGCGGCAACTTAAAAACTTTCAACAGTGAAAAAAAAGGCTTTTTCTGGCATAAAACCTCTCATTGGTACAATTTTGGTGGTTTCGGAACTTGCGCGAATGATAAATCCTTGCTATAATGCGCTCAGAGCAAAGTATTTCTTCTTTACTTCGTTGAAGGCATTCCCTGTCGGTTATTGGGGGGCAGGAGCCTGCGCTGATCCCGAACCATCCTGACAATTCAACCTCTCTTCCTGCGCTGGCAGGTCGAAACGCCTGTTAAAACCTCATCGAACGGAGTTCAGTACAATCGTCAACTATGATGAATATCCTTGAATTGGAAAAAGAACCCCTGTCCAGGCTGAGACAGTTGGGGGAGGAGTTGAATATTCCTAATGCCAACCGTCTCAAAAAGGAAATGCTGTTGATTAAAATTCGACAGGCTGAAGCCGAGCGGGAAGGCTTGGAAGTTCGTGGGGGCATTCTTGAAATCATGAACGAAGGCATTGGATTCCTTCGCAGTGATTACCGGGTGGGTCCTGATGATGTCTATGTCTCTCAGGCTCAGTTGCGCCGGTACGAATTGCGTAGCGGTGATCTGGTTATCGGGCATGTACGTCCCCCGCGGGAAGGCGAACGGCATTACGGGCTGGTCAAAGTAGAAAGCATTAATGGTTTGCCCGCTGAAGAAGCCCGCCGTCGTCCAAATTTTGAGAATTTGACCCCTATTTTCCCCGACAAGCGCTATGACCTGGAAACAGACCGCAATATCCTGGCGACCCGCTTGATAAACCTCATCGCTCCCATTGGACGTGGTCAGCGCGGGATGATTGTCTCTCCCCCGAAAGCCGGCAAGACCACCATTTTGAAGCAGGTAGCCAACGCCATTTCTAAGAACTATCCGGAAGTGCATTTGATGATTACCTTGATCGGTGAGCGTCCTGAAGAGGTCACCGACATGGATCGTTCTGTAGATGGCGAAGTGATTGCTTCTACCTTCGATGAACCGGTGACCAGTCACGTGCGCGCCGCCGAAATTGCGCTGGAGCGCGCCAAACGCCTGGTCGAAACCGGGCGTGATGTGGTGATTTTGATGGACTCGCTTACCCGGCTGGCGCGGGCTTACAACCTTGTCGTCACCCCATCCGGGCGCACGCTCTCCGGGGGTATGGATCCATCTGCGTTGTATCCTCCCAAGCGTTTCTTTGGCGCGGCGCGCAACCTTGAGGAAGGCGGTTCGTTGACCATCATTGCAACTGCCCTGGTGGACACCGGTTCCCGTCTGGATGATGTCGTGTACGAGGAGTTTAAAGGTACCGGTAACATGGAACTGCACCTCTCGCGGCGTCTGCAAGAACGGCGCATTTTCCCTGCCCTGGATATCGAACGATCCTCGACCCGCCGTGAAGATTTGTTGCTCAGTCCCGATGAACTCCAGCGGGTCTGGCTGATGCGCCGCATGTATCTGCAAATGATTGGCAATCCTCCTCAGGGGGCGGGAATGGATCCTGCTGTGGCAACGGAAGCCATCTTACAGCGCATGATCAAAACGCGCAATAACATGGAATTCCTGGAGACTCTGACCGAGGATCTATGATTCATAAAATGACAGGTTCTGTTTCTTCCTTGCCGGAAACTCCGGAAAAGGAAAATCCTTCTCGTCTGGGGTTTACTTACTGGTTATCCTGGATCCTGGCTGTACTGATGGTGGCGTGGCTGGGTTATGTCGTTTTACTCAAAGTGGGTGTTGTGGAAGCGGCTCGTACCAGCGCAGACCGTCAAATGGACCTGGCAAAGGTTCTGCCCGCTGGTTCCCAGTCGGAAGCCGCGTTACCGGATTTGACTTTTCGTCAACCGGTGTCTGTTTCCCGGGTAACAGAACTGGATACGCTGGTGCCGTCTCGTCCCCGCACTGAGCCGCAAAAATACGTGGTGCAGGCGGGAGATTCGGTTTTCAGCATTGCCAAACAGTTCAACTTGAAACCGGAGACGGTGCTTTGGGCAAACTACAACCTGCTGAACGATAATCCAAATATGCTCTCAATTGGGCAGGAACTCATCATCCCGGCAGTGGATGGTGTCTTGTACGAGCCAAAACCTGGAGAAACCATTGAAGAAGTTGCCAGAAAATTCAAAGCCACTCCAGAAGATATCATTTCCTGGCCCGCTAATCGCATTGATGTTGCTGACCCTAAACTGGTTGCCGGTAAACCGGTCATGATTCCCAACGGTCAGCGGGAAATGCGTTCGTGGGTGGTGCCAACCATCTGGCGCGCGAATTCCGGCGCAAACAAGACCGTCAACGCCGCCTGTGACACCAGCGGAGTCAATGTATATGGAACAGGATACTTTATGTGGCCCGCTGACAATCATTCCATCTCCGGTAACACGTTCTGGTCCGGGCATCTGGGGATTGATATTGCCGCTGCCCAGGGAGCGCCCATCTATGCCGCCGACAGCGGGGTAGTGGTGTATTCCGGTCCTATTGGTGGAGGGTATGGCTTGATGGTGATGATTGACCACGGGAACGGATTCCATACCCTGTATGCCCACAACAGTCAGTTGCTGGTGCGCTGCGGACAGGGCGTCAGCAAGGGACAGGTTATCGCCTATGCGGGAAGTACTGGTAATTCCACCGGACCGCACCTGCACTTTGAAATCCGTTATCTGGGCGCTTTTGTCAACCCGCTGGATTATCTACAATAAGGTTGCATGTTTTGAAGGAACAAAGCCCCCGCTTCTGGCGGGGGCTTGTTTTTCATCATTCTGCAGGATTAAGGTTGCGGGTTTAGCCAGTAAGACATCTCATCCACGGCAATGGAGAAAGATTCTGCCGAGGAACCGCTTGCCGCATACACGCCAAAATATCCGCTGAGGAAGGAGTCATCACTGACTTCACCCAGCAACGTACCGTTGATGTACATGATCAGGCGGTTGCCAATCATCATTAACCCCAGACGGTTGGTGGCATTTGCGCCGGTATTTATTGCGGTGCTGGTTGTCCAGTCCTTCAACCGGGTCAGTGTGCCTTTTTCTCCCACAGTACCATCCCATTTTCGTAAGGAATATTTCCCATCACAGCGGATACTGAAAAGATACCCCTGATTGGCGTCTTTCAGTACGGGAACGCGGACAATCATACCGAATTGATTATTGCCCGTGCAGGAATCGGCTTTCACCACCATTTCCAGATACAGGTTAGAGAACGCTTCTCCGCGCGGATTGGCGATCCGCCAGCCCAGTTTAGTCTGTAAACCGGTTAAAATCATCTGTCCATTCCGAAACTCAATGGAAGTGAATTCGCTGCTTCCTGTGGGCCAGTTCCATCGGGTCGAATCGTCCATGGAATCAGTGTCTGTAGGGCTACCCAGCCGGTTGCGGGGGTCATCCGGTGAAATGGTAGGCGTGGGACCCGCCGGGGTCGCCGTAAGGGTTGGTGCTGTCTGGGTGGGAAGTTCTGTCGGAGTAGGAGGAAGCGGGGTGGGAGTAGGCGCTTCAGACACAGGCGTTGCGGTTGGAATGGATGTGGGTTGAGGTTTGCTGGCGGTTATCACCGCTGGTAAAGTTGCCGTTGGCGCAGATACCTGTTCCGGTGTGGCAGTGGGCATGGTGGTGAGCATCAGAGCGATCTGGGTTTGCATCTCCACGTCCGAAAGAGTGGGTTTGACGCTTTCACCGGCGGGCGGCGTGCTGGAAGGGAGCACGCACCCGCTCAGAAGGAAAGTAACCAGCAGAATGATGGATATGGTCCAGCGTTTCATGGATGTTCTCCTTGTAATCTTTTCCCAAGACGGTTTTTGCAAAGAATAAGTTCCTTTTACCTAAAGTTCATGAGTTGCAATCAGTATACCTGAAATCGGATTTTTCGGCATTTTCTGAGAATTGCTCGGGTAAAATTAAGCCCATCCATGTTTACTTTGTTTCATCCCTGGAGGAAAGTATGCGGGCAGTTTTACAGCGGGTAAAACAAGGGAGCGTAACCGTTGATGGACGGAAAATTGCCCAGATTGGCAAAGGTCTGGTGATTCTGGCGGGCATTGGGCATCAGGACGATGAAAAAACCGTCCGGGCGATGGCAGAAAAAGTGGCTTTCCTGCGGATTTTTGAAGATGAGCAGGGCAAGATGAATCTATCGGTGCGGGATATAGGCGGTGAGGCGCTGGTTGTTTCCCAGTTCACCCTGTACGCAGATGCCCGCAAGGGGCGCCGGCCCTCATTTACAGATGCGGCATTGCCGGAGAAGGCACGTCCGCTGGTGAATTGTTTTGCCCGGGCGCTGGCTGAGCAGGGGGTTCCCACTCAAACGGGCGAGTTTGGCGCTGAGATGCTGGTGGAAATCCTCAATGATGGTCCTGTGACCATCCTGCTGGAACTTTAATCATTCAAAAAGCCTTTCCAGAGGACGGTATCAAACTGAATTGCCAGCGCGCCTGCCTGTAACAGGTGCCGGGCGTGAATGCGCCGGTACACACCGGCTCCGACGATCACAGGAACACCGCGCTGATTAAGACGCCTTACCGCATATACCATCATCGGAAAGATTGCGGAACTGTACAACCTGCCTTCTAGTAAACTACCAGAGGGGCTGGGGAGCAACCCGCGTGGGGTGGTGAGCGTGACAGCGTCGATGCGGTCCAGCGGAATGGGAAAATTTTCACCTTCGTTCAGGGGCAGGGCAAGGATAATGGGCAATTCACTGTCCAGCGCAGGAAAAAATGCCTGTTTGTCCTCTAAAGAAAGGTGAGGCGGCAGGCTAATTTCAATAGCATCGACTGCTGTGTAATTCTCTACCTGTTGAATCATCTGACGGCATTCTGCCGGGGACTGGGGAATGAGATGGATCCACACCGGCAGAGGGGCTTTTTCCCAGCGTTTCCCATATCTTCGCAGAGCAGAAACCAATCCCGGGTTGGGTAAGCCGCTGTGCATGAGCAGACTTCCTCTGTCGGAAAGCACGGTACGCTGGCTGGCAGGCATTCGTGGAGCCATGGAGATGGGATTGGTGACAAAAACGCCCTGCTCTTCTGGCAGGCTCCACCCTTTGGCAGGCAAAAACCCCAGCGTTCCTGCCGCGTTCATCCAGGGGGTAGGAAAGGATAATGTCTGGCGCCTCATGTCTCAACGGGGTCGCGGGCAGAACCGGTTGCCCGCAGAAGATTTGTCAATTCGTCCTCGACTGGCAGTCTGTGGACGGGTGGATACACCCGATGCAGACTCTCCCAGTCGCGAATCACTTCCGGTACAGTGACTGGACGTCCCAGTTCACGGCTGGTATTGCGGATGAACAGAGCATGCTGAGTCCGGTGACACAGTGCCGCCGCAACTTTTATGTCATGCACGCTTTGGGTATCCAGAATCAAATGGGCGGGATCTTCTGGGTTGGCAAGCCGGACACGGGGGTGTTCCGGATGTGTTGCCTGAATGGTGTAGAATAGCGGGGCTTGAGTTCCCAGCCTTTCAATGGCTTTGCGTGCCGCGCGATGACACAACCGGTGGGCGGGATGACCGTACTCACCGTTGCTTCCATGACTGATGAGCGCTTCCGCGTGCACGGCTTGGAGGGCTTCTACCAGTTCAGCGGTGAGGGTTTCTTCGTCCTCGGTAAAGGCATAGAGGGTATTGTCTGGTCCTACCAGAGGATCAATGTAAGAAAGAAAACGCAAACTGGCGGCGCCTAATTGCTTTGCGGCACAGCGCATTTCCTCTGCACGGACTTCGCCGAGTTCTTCACGGGAGCAAACCGGCGGTTCTCCGTTTTCTCCGCCTTCGCCGCGGGTGGCAATGAGCAAATGCACCTGAGCGCCCGCACGGGCTAACAGGGCTAATGTCCCTCCACACAGCATGGTTTCATCATCCGGATGAGCAAAGAAAGCCAGAATGTTCATTCAACCTCCAGATCATGGATGGAAAATACCGCACCTTCCTTACAAGCCAGTTTCCAGCCCTGCTTTAGTAAAATGGCGCAGATGCCGCACTCTGCTGTTCCCCCGCAGGGCATGGGAGTATGAATCAGCACTTCAGCATGACTGGGGAGATGCAAATGGTTCCTCCAGCCGGTCATCTGGAAAAAGTCTCTCAGAGAGTCCCGGCATAAGACGCCTGCAAGGACTTCGCACCACCCAAAAGATTCAGAGAGTTGCCCAGGGGGCAGGACCTCCACTTCAGGGGGCAGGTTTGAGGGCGTTGTGTGGGTATACAAAACCACCTCACTGCGCTGGTATAACGCCTGATGAATGAGCGGCATCAGTAAAGATGCCAGCCCATCCCAGTCAAACAGCGCCACTTTACGGGTATCTGCGGGCAGGTGGAAGGCTTTCCCAAAAGGACCGCGAAGAAGGATGCGATCGCCTGCCTGCCAGTGGGCAGGACAGGGCGCCAGGCACAGCCAGTCTTCAGTGCATGTGGTGGGATAGAGAGCAAAGGGGATGATCTCCCTTTCATCGTCAGTGCTGTTTGCCAGGAAGTATTGCCCCGGTAGAGCGTGCAGTTTTCGGGGACATTCCAGGCAGGCTATGGATCCAGGACCGTCATAACGAATCTCGCGAAGAACTGCCTCGATGGGGACCATGGTTTTAATTGTACGCTGAATTGACGTCAAATTACGGTTATAATTTACTCATCATTATTGAAATCTGGCCAGGTGTTATGAGCGAAGGCGAAGTTCTGGGCACCAACGGACGAAAAATTCGGCTGACGACTCTATCCAGTTGTGCAGGCTGAGCATCCAAACTGAATGCGGAAACGCTGGCGCACGTGTTGCGCCCTCTCAAGGATGTCTTTGCTTCACAACAGTTTCCCAATCTGCTGATTGGGTTAGATCAGCCCGATGATGCTGCCATCTGGCGGCTGTCTGATGATCGTGCGTTGGTCATTACGACTGACTTCTTCACCCCGGTTGTAGATGATGCTTACGATTACGGGGCAATTGCTGCTGCCAACAGCCTGTCGGACATCTATGCAATGGGTGGAGAGCCTTTCCTCGCGTTGAACGTTGCTGCGCTTCCCCCGCAGTTACCCCATGAACTGCTGGGGGAAATTATCCGCGGCGCGGCAGAGAAAGCCCGTGAGGCGGGAGTGGTGGTGGCAGGCGGACATACCGTGCAGGATAAAGAGCCCAAATTTGGTCTGGTGGTTGTGGGTTTTGTCCATCCCGAAAAGATTCTTACCAAACATGGCGCGCGGGTTGGCGATCGTCTGGTATTGACCAAACCGCTGGGTTTTGGTACGGTGACAACGGCTTTGAAACGCGGTGTGGCAGACCCCCAGGATGTCGAGGAAGCCGTGACCTGGATGAAGCAATTGAACCGCCAGGCGGCAGACCTTGCCCGGCAATTTGACCTCAAAGCCGGCACCGATATCACCGGCTTCAGTCTGTTAGGACATGCGCTGGAAATGGCGCAGGAATCTGGTGTGGGGATGCGCCTGCGCTATCCACAGATTCCGTTTATTTCCTGCGCTTATAAGTATGCCCGCCAGTTTATCTTCCCCGGTGGCGCCAGCGATAACCGTCTGTATTTCGGGCAATGGGTTCAGTTTGATCCCAGTCTGGATGAACATGAGCAAATGTTGCTGTTTGATCCCCAGACCAGTGGTGGTTTGCTCCTTGCTGTACCCCCGGATCGCAGTGAAGCATTCCTGCAAGATGCCCAGAAGTTGAATGTTCCTGCCTGGGAAGTGGGTGAGGTGGTGCCGGGTGCAGGCATTGAAGTGACATGGTAAATCGTCCTTCCCCGGTGGAATTACTTGCTCCGGCGCGGGACGCCGAGACTGGTATTGCCGCGATTAATTGCGGTGCGGATGCGGTTTATATCGGCGCGACACGTTTTGGGGCACGCGAGGCGGCAGGAAATCCCCTGGAGGACATTGAGCGTCTGGTTTCCTATGCTCATCGGTACTGGGCGCGGGTGTATGTCACGGTGAACACCCTGCTGTACGATGAGGAACTGGATGAAGCCCGCAATCTCATCTGGAAGTTGTACGAAATCGGTGCAGATGCCCTGATTATTCAGGACGTGGGTTTACTGGAGATGGATTTACCACCGCTGGCATTGTTTGCCAGCACCCAGATGCACAATCACACTCCCGAACGGGTGCGCTTTCTGGAACAGGTTGGTTTTTCGCGGGTTATTCTGGCGCGTGAACTCTCTCTGGAGCAGATTCGCCAGATCCGTGCCCAGACCAGCCTGGAACTGGAAGGGTTTGTGCATGGCGCGTTGTGCGTGAGTTACAGCGGACAGTGCTACCTCAGTTACGCACTGGGCGGTCGGAGTGGTAATCGAGGTCAATGCGCTCAACCCTGCCGACGCCTGTATACCCTGTACGGAGCGGATGGTCAGCCAATTGTCCGAAATCGCTACCTGCTCTCCCTGAAAGACCTGAATCTCTCTGACTCGCTTCAAGATTTGCTTGATGCGGGGATTACCTCATTCAAAATTGAGGGGCGTCTCAAAGACCGCGCCTATGTGATGAATGTGGTAGCCGCTTACCGCCAGCGGCTGGATGCTCTGCTGGATGGAAAAACTTTCAGCAAAGCCTCTTCAGGAAAAAGTACTTTTGATTTCTCTCCCAGTTTGCGCAAGACCTTCAACCGTGGATTTACCACCTACTTTCTCAAAGGGCGAGACCCGCAGATGGCATCGCCATTCACTCCGAAATCGGTTGGCGAGCCGCTTGGTAAAGTTGTGGCGGTGACAAAGGATGGTTGTATGCTGGAAGAAAACACGCCCGAAGTCCATGCCGGTGACGGCATTTGCTTTCTGGATTCGGGTGGAAACCTGCAGGGAATGGTGGTCTTGAAAGCGCAGGGGAAACGACTCTGGCTGGAAAATACCGGGGCGCTCCGCCGCGGAACGCTTCTGTACCGCAACCATGACCGTGTTTTCCTGCAGCAACTGGAAAAAAGCCGTACAGAGCGCAAAATAGCCGTTCAATTCACCCTGCGAGAGGACTCGCAGGGAATCTGGCTCCGCGCAGAGGACGAGGATGGCAACTGTGCCGAAGTTGTCTGGCGTGGCGAGAGGACTCCAGCATTGAAACCCGACGGAATGATGGAAACTTTCCGGCGGCAAATTGCCAGCCTTGGCGGGAGTGAGTTTTCCTGCGCAGGCGTGCAGATGGGGTTTTCGACAGTGCCTTTCCTGCCGGTACAGGTCATTAACGCTCTGCGCCGTGAGGTGGTGGAGCAATTACGTCAGGAACGGTTGCGCAACTTCCCGCGTATCCCGCGGCGGCAGGTGGAAGAAGGGGCAATTTTCCCATCTGAGCGTCTATCTTTTGAGGGGAATGTGCTGAACCATCTGGCTCGGGCATTTTATCTTCGTCATGGCGTGCGAGAAATCGAGCCTGCCGCGGAGTCCGGGATTGATCTTCGCGGTCGAAAGGTGATGACCACCCGTTTTTGTTTACGCTTTGCGCTGGGGGCTTGCCCAAAGCAAAAGAATCCCAAGCGGCTCCAGGAACCGCTATATCTGGAAGATGAACTGGGTAACCGTCTTACTTTGCGCTTCCGCTGTCAGGAATGTGTCATGGAAGTGATTTATCAGGGCAGGGACAACGGAAGCACCGTTAGCGACATTCCGTATCAAACAGAAAAATGAAGTCGTCTGTACGCAGTGCCAGGGTGCGGCTGTCGCCTGCCCAGTGGCTTTCGTAGGGAGTTTGCAATCCAATATCGAGAAGGTATTGCGCCTTCTCTTCAGTCAGGAGAACCCACGCCTGGTCCAGATCATCGAAGTAAATGACTTTCTTTCCATCCGGTGACCAGTTGGGAGATCGCATGGGAGGATACAGCGTTTCATCAAAGGGCATGGTCTTACGGGTTGGAGAGAGCCGGTCAGTCTGGTGGCGCATGGTTTCCCCATATGGGACGACCCTGCCACTGGGAATATCAATGTCCAGCATGACATCACAGTCTATGCCGCAGGAGGCAATGATGCGGATCTGGCTTTCTGAAAGCCATCCGATAATCCCTTTACTGCCGTTTCCAGATGTGGCAGTGGCTTGGTCTCCCGGAAGCAAGTCCACAGTTTGCCCGTTTTCCAGGTTGGTCACCATGACGGTGTACACATCCTCGGGCAGGCGCAGGGCTACAAATGCGAGTTGATTTCCGGAGGGTGACCAGGTTAAATCCCCGAACACGCTGATGTTTTCAAAAAGCACCTCGGGTTTTTGAAAATTCGGTTCTTGAGCCAGAAGGACTCTCCCTGTAAACCAGATGGAACGCCCTTTGGGTGAGACGTATGCCAGCGTTTTTTCTTCCGGATGCCATGCCAGCAGGTTTCCCTGCTCCTGATTCGTTCGCACAGGATCAAGGGTTGCCAGCAGACAGGAACGATCAGGAATTGTTGGGAATGCAGGGGCAACTGAGGTGGGCAGGGGTGTTGGAGTTGGCTCCTGTGCCGCTGCTGGAGCAGGCAACCCCGGCACCAGACCACAAGCCGTGAGCAGGAATCCCCCCCAGATGATGAGAATGAAGCGCTTCATGCGGTGCAGGGTCCCCCTTTTATCGTCCGGGCGGTCGCGGGGTAGGTGTTCCCCGGGTGATAATGACCTCGATGGAATTCGGTAACACCGACTCAACCCGTAAAGACTCCACCAGTACTTCTACCCGCGGTACCAGTTTATAGGTTCCGGGAGTAACCCCTTCCAGATCAATGACCACCCGAACTTCTCCGGGTTTCAGGTTATCCAGTGTGGGGAGGGGACCGGAGAGAATGATGGTGGCTGTCCGGGGCGCCAGTTGTGCCGAATATTCCGGGTTGAGATTAATGATTTCTACCGGAAGGTCGCTCAAGGTGAGACTTCCTTCTATGGCGGAGACACCCACAATCACGCTGACAGTTTGATCCCCTACAACGGTAATGCCTTCAGGCAGGTTGAGTGCTACCCGTACCTCGAGATCATCGGTAATCCCGCTCAGGTCAACCGGGTTGGTTTCCACGTACCCGGGTAGATTCTCCACCAGCGCCGGGTTGCTGGCAAAGACTGTCACCGCCGGAGGGGAGACCGTGAGGGAGGTGAGGCGGTATCCGCTGGCGACCTGTCCAGTCGTGACCACCTTTACTACCACATTGCGGTACCCGCCTCTTTGGGTAATCGGTTGCACCACGGTGACTTCAGCGGGGGAGATGGTCAGGTTGCTTACCAGCAGTCCGTTTTCATCCACAGCCTGGATCGTTAAATTGCGAGTGATCGTCTCGACGGCTTTGTTCAGGTCAATCACCACCCGCAGGGTTTTTACCCGTTCCACCACCGATTTCGGGCCGGAAATGGTCGCCCGATCCACACTGAGAGACGGAATGCCTGCATCATAGCCAATTGCAGGTTCGCCGCGCTGTACAATCCCGATGGGTAGGGTAACGGTAGCCAGTTCGTCTAACTGGATTGAAAGGGTTTGAGGAGAATAAGAAACAATGCGCACGGGGGCATTGTCAATTTGAACCTGGACGGGAAGAGTGTACTGTCCAGAGGAAAGTCCTGCCAGATAGATAAATCCTCTCACGTTGATCTGTTCCTGAGTGAGTTTTTCCCATACTGAACGCGGAGCGCTGAGTCGCAGGGTGAGGGAGCGCGACTCCTGCGTGCTGACAATCATGGCAGGATCCAGCCCGACGTATTCGATGGTGATGGGGAAGGGATAGGTACGGACTTCCACAGGGTCATTGGCAGTGACGGCAGAAATCCACACCGCGATGGCTAAAGCCAGCGAGAGGAAAAAAGTGGGCAGGTATTTCAGGATTTGCCGTATGAGTTTCACCGTTCCTCCCGAGGACGGTTTTGACCCAGCAAGCCGCGTATCCAGTCCAGAAAAGTCGGTGCAGGTTGAGAGGGCATGTAAAACGCCATCAGGATGTTTTCCAACCGTTCGCTATCCAGCCGGCGGATCATTCTGCCGTTGTGCGCCAGAGAAATCAATCCGGTTTCCTCTGAAACCACCACAGCAATGGCATCAGTCGCCTCAGAAATTCCCAGTGCTGCGCGGTGCCGCAATCCCATCTGACGTTCGGGGGAGCGGTTCAGGATTCCACTGGAGGATAACGGCATGACACATGCGGCGGCGGCAATCTGATCATCCACAATGATGGCGGCGCCATCGTGTAGAGGGGTATTGGGGTAGAAAATTTGCAATAGCAGTTCAGGGGTCACGCGGGCATTGAGCCGTACGCCCGTGGAGATGAATTCTTCCAGAGAGTCGTTGCGCTGAATGACGATCAATGCACCATGTCCTCGATTGGATAGACGGATGGCGGCGGTGACGATGGCGCGGATGGTATCTTCTAACCCGGGATAGGGGCGTGCCTTTCCCAGTATGGGCGTAGAACTGGCCCGCCCAAGACGTTCCAGTCCACGGCGGATCTCCGGCGCAAAGATGACCGGAATGGCTAATAACAGGGCAGGCATGATGGTGCGGATCAACCAGGAAAAGGCGGGTAGATTTACCAGACTGGTGAGCAAACTGAGGAAGATGACCAGCAGAATGACCCCGCGCAAGAGGATGAGCGCCTGAGTCTCGCGCACCATGATTAACACCACAAAGATAATCAGAGTGACCAGAGCAATATCCAGCACGCTCATCCAGGTGAGGCGCTCAATAAGAAAATAAATCTGATCCAGAAGGTCGGTCACGGTTTTTTAAATCGGACGAAGAACACGGTCTGCACGCAGTTGTTTGAAGAACAGGGTTGTCCCCGGTCGCAGGGATTCTACAGCGGCTTCCTGCCATGCCGAAACGCCTAAGGTCTGAGGGGTTCGCTTTTCATAACCCAATGGTTTCCACAAAGCCTCTGAAGCCAGTTCCGGTGGCGCAAAGATAAGCGAGGCTTCGCATTGCAGGTTGCGGGAAGATCGCTCCATTTCTTCAATGAGAGGGGGTAAGACTTCGGCGGCAGGAAGAGATGTATCCAGAAGGATATCTACCGTCCGGGCAACCAGATTTTCCACCTGCCAGCCCAGCAAACCGCCGGGCTGATTACCCACGCGCAGAATCAGGAATGCTTTTTCACCAAACGCCGCCATCACGTCTTCCCTTGTGAGAGGTCTGGCAGGTTTCCGCAGGCGGTTGATCAGACCGGCAATTTCTTCGGAATCTTTTGGCTTTCCGCGAGATACAGTGATTTCCCCCTGAGGAACAGCGCGGCGTGGTTGGGTGCGTACTTCCTGTGCGGCTTCGAGGGTTTGTGGTACCAGCCGCTTCCATGCTGCCATGACCTGTTTCCAGGTTTCCTCAAATGTGCCGTCGTTTCGGATGACTACGGTGGCAGCGCCGATTTTTTGCTCCTGAGGTGGCTGGGCAGCAATGCGCTGACGGGCTTCGGCTTCGCTCATTTTGCGGTACTGCATCAACCGCGCCAGTTGGATTTCTGGAGGGGTATAAGTCACCCATACACTGTCACACATTTTGTGGAGACCTGCTTCGAGGAGTTTAATGGCTTCAATGACGATGACTTTTTGAGAAGATCGCTGTACCAGCCACTCAATTCCCTGCCGCACCAGCGGATGAATGATGTTTTCCAGGCGGGTCAGGGCTTCGCTATCTGCAAAGACGACGCGCGCCAGTTTGGCTCGGTCAATTTCCCCTTCAGGGGTCAAAATCCAGCGTCCAAAGTGATCAATGACCGGTTGATACCCCGGTGCTCCTTTGGCGATGGCACGATGTGCCAGCGCGTCGGCATCAATGCCGTAGGCTCCCAGATGTTCCAGCATGCGCCGGACGACGCTTTTGCCGGTGCCAATATTTCCGGTAAGTCCAATCACATATTTGCCGGGCCAACTGCTCACGCGGTCCTCCGATGGGGAATGCTTGGAAAGTATCTCCAGTGCTTTTTGATTTTAGCCTTGCCTCCCTGGAATGTCAAATCAACCTGCCTGGAACCATATCTGAGAGGTCAAAGCCCATCCGTGGATGAAGTTTCATAACCTCAATTCCATCCCGGGTTGATTCGATTGTATATCCAATTCTTCCTGAATCGTTTGAATTTTGCAACTTCTTACCGGAAAATGCGTAAACTTTCATAGAATAATCGGGAGGTTTACCATGACAGAACAAACAAACGTTGTTTTCCCCACAACCAGCGAAGAGCGCACCTGGGCAATGCTGGCGCATTTAAGCGTTCTGATTAACCTCTTCACCGGATTGCTGGGCCCGGTGGTTGCGCTGGTGATTTACCTGTCTTACAAAGACCGCTCGCGGTACGTGGCTTACCATGCGCTTCAGTCGCTGGTATTGCAACTGGTGGCATGGGTTGGTTTTGGTGCACTGGTTGGGGTCATCTGGGGCATTGTTGGGGCGTTGAGCGCCATTCTGGTGGGCTTGTGTCTCATCCCCTTTGCCTGCGCCTTTACACTGGTCCCTCTGGCTGTGCCTGTATATGGTATTGTCGGGGCGGTTGAGACCAGCCAGGGGCGTGATTTCCGTTACTGGTTAATTGGAGACTGGGTACGTGGCACGCTGGAAGGGTAGGGCTTTCTTTGCTGAAATCTACCCGAATTACTGGAGGAAGATATCTCTATGATGACTTTGCCGAAGAAGAAAATCATCCTCTTTCTTGTCCTCACAGTCGTGTTGAGCAGTGTGTTCTATGCGCTCATTTTCGTTTCGGGAAACCTGGAGGGCTGGACAATTGGTTTGATGTGGTGTCCGGGCATTGCTGCATTGCTCACGCAGATGGTTTTTCAGAAGAATATCCGCGGATTGGGATGGAGCCTGAAGCCCCTGCGATTCCTGTTGCTGGGGTATGGATTGCCGGTCCTGTATGGATTGATTGTATACGGTATCGTCTGGTTGAGCGGCGCAGCACCCTTTAAAGGCGAAGCGATGGCGCAGGAAATGGCAGCACAGACCGGTATGCCGGTATCCACTTCCGGTTTCCTTGTAAATTATGTCCTGATGATGGGTACTCTGGGGATGCTGGGTTCTGTTTTTGCCGCGCTGGGCGAAGAAATCGGCTGGCGTGGTTTACTGGTCCCGGAACTGGCACGCCTCACCTCTTTTCCTGCAACTGCGTTGATTAGCGGGGGAATCTGGGCGGTGTGGCATTACCCCCTGATTCTCTTCTCTGAATACCATAATTCAGCCGCACCGCGCTGGCTGGGATTGATTTGCTTCACCCTCATGGTGCTTGGCATCAGTTTTGTACTTGCCTGGATGCGCCTCAAATCGGGGAGTTTCTGGGGGGCGGTGATTTTCCATGCCAGCCACAATGTTTTCATTCAGGGTGTGTTTACGCCTCTGACCGGGCAATCCACGCTCAGCCCGTATTTAATTGATGAATTTGGTATTGGACTGGCTCTGGTAGGGGTGGTATTGGTGCTGATCTTCTGGCGGAAGCGTTCCGAAGTTCAGTCAGCGTCTGCGGTGCAGTAACCGATTTGTTACCTGACCGGGAGTTTAAAATCACCCTTCACGTGGCGGGGTTTCCTGCCCTGAAGGGTGATTGTTTACCTGCGGGTCAGGAATCTCACGGGCGGCGGCGACCAGCATGGCGTGGGCTTCATTAAGAAGATTTTCCAGATGGATCAGGTCGTCCGGGCGAAAGGAGGCTTTTCCAAGGCGGGCTTTTTCCAACCGTTCAATCGTGCGCCACAATGAGCCCCGCACCCCACTGGATTGGTGTGCCCAGCAGGAATCGGCAGAAATGCGTTCCAGCCTGCGCACCACTTCTTTTGCCTGTTCCAGACGCAGTTGCAACCGGTATTCTTCTTCCATAAGCAACACTCCACCCATAATCGTTTCGACTACAGGGATAACCCTTCCTCTGAGGCAATCTGCCGAATGTACTGCGCCGCAAGCAAATAATCGTTCTCTTCGGTCATGTGCTCCAGCATCAACGGGACATCTTGAGGTAAACGATGGGCTTCTCGTAAAAAGGTGCGATAATCCAGTCCACCCAGACCCGGACGCACTTCGTCCAGATGGGTGGTGAGATGGGGGCGCAGAAGGATGTCTTTAGCATGGCAGGATTTGATCCATGGACCGAGGCGCTCGAAACAATCCTTGATCAGGCGGGCATTTTCAAAGTATCGCTGGGGGCTGTTGATGAGGTTAACGGGGTCCAGGTGCACCCCAAACATAGGGCGGTTTATGGCGCGGATGAGGTCAAGGTAGTGGTCTACTGAGTCAGGGTACATCCACGGCATGGGCTCCAGGGTGTAATATGCCCGGCGGGGCTTCACGCTGTCGAGAATGTCGCGCACGGTCTGAACAATCATATCAAATGTTTCTGCGGTGAGGTTACGCGGATCTGGACCGTCCCATTTATCCCCGCGGGAACCGGAAATGTTAACTGCGCAGAGAGCGCCAATTTCATCTGCCAGCGCCAGGGCTTGTTTGCAAAGGGTGAGGGCTTTCTGGCGTTCCTGTTCATCGGGGCTGAGCGGATTACTCCAGGCGCCTACCTCGGCAATAATCAGATCAGCCCGTTGAGCGGCAATTTCGTACTGTCGGATCGTCTCCAGAGAGGTGTTTACATCCACCGGACAGTACACGGCGCGATACCCGTATTTTTGAACCACAGCCACCCATTCTTCAGGGGAATGATAGGATTGAAATAACGGACCTCCCAGACGCATAGGTCATTCCTCCTCCTGGTTTTCTCTGGGAAAAGAGGTAGTTCTCGGTGGGCGTTGAGGCGCAGGGGCGATTTGCACAATCAGATACCAGAATGCAAGCAGGGCGGCAATACCCAGCAAAAAGGCAACGAAAAATCCCAGACGAAAGTGGATAGTTAGTCCCGCAGCACCCAGCACCAAGCCGCCAAACAGGGTTAGGCCCAACCGCATCAGGTGATGGCGTTCAAAGCGGGCGATCAAATCGGGGTCTTTCAGAGCGCTCATACGTCTGGCAAATGCATGCAGATCCCAACTTGCCAGCCCGCATACCACGGAGAGCAATGCCAGAAATGGCGAGATTTGAAAGAAGGGGAGCAGGGCATTTTCCATACAAACAATCAAAAAGAGAACAGGGGTTGCCCAGTATATGGTTTTCCACTTCAGCACCAGCCACAGGAACCCAAGTGCTAGGTTGATTCCAGCAGCAGTGTACATGCCCTGTGTGACAAAACCCCATACAGGAAACAGGGTCGTGAGGATGATGGTGGCGGTTAGCATGTGATGCGCTTTCATACCGGCATTCCCATTCCACGTCTCAGGTGAGGGCGCAAGGGGATGGCTTGACGCACCACCTGCTCCAGGGGTAGCGTAACGTCCCAATCCAGTACCTGGATGCCCGCCCTACGGAGTTTTTGTAAAGCGAACTTGCGTTCAGCGAGAGCAATGCGCAGAGCCAGTTCTTCGGGAGAGTTCGGTGCTACCTGTCCGGCGTCGAATCGAATCAGGTCGGGACTGAGAACCAGCACCTGATATCCGTGTGCTCTCAGTGTGATGAGAATCTCCGTGTCATGAGGTTGGAGAGGGCTGATAAGCACCACTTGAGAGTGCGGGGGGAAGAACCGCGTAGGCAGATAGGAAAGCGATTCGAGTGCGTAGTTGCTACCCAGATGTGCTCTTGCCAGTACCTGAAGGATGCGTTGATGCTGGATTTTTCCCGCACCGGGGAAGGCGGTGTCAATCCCTGCCCCGTACACCAGCATCCCCACCCGGTTGCCGTCTCTTAAGAAGGCATCTGCTATGGATGCGGCGGCATCAACTGCATATTCGAAAAGGAGATGGTCGTTCGACCCTCCATAACTTTGCTCACGTGCATCCAGAATGATACCGACGTCAGCAACCCGCTGTTGTTCGAAGAGATTGGTGAATAAATTTTGCTCTTCCCGCGCAGTTACCTTCCAGTTAATCCGCCGCATGGGGTCTCCGGGTTGGTATTCGCGAACCAGGAAGAAATCAACTCCCACGCCGCCCTGACGGGAGGGAATTGGACCGGCAAAGCCGCGCGTTTGCGGCGGACGAATGGGTATGGAGCGCAAAGGGCGGGGACGCGGACGTACCATCAAACGATGGGATGCCTGCACAGCAATTTTGCCTTCAAACAACCCTGCCCCTTCACGGTAACTGACCTGAAGAGTGGTAAACCGGTAATCTCCTCTCCCACCTTTCACAACGTAAGACAACTGAATTTCCTCGCCAGCAGGAAGAGGCAGAAACCGGGAGGTCTCGCCATCCAGCACGGTCAGCCCTTCGGGGACGTTGTCTTCAATGAGAACTTCTGGTAGATCACCGCCATTGTTTTTCAGGAAGATGTTTACCTCGACCGGCGTATCGGGAAACACTGTTTCCAGAGGAAGCGTGCGGAAAGCCACCAGATCCGGTGGTGTGGGGCTGTACCACAAGGCGATGCCCAGATACACCAGGAGAGGAATGGCCAGGGCAATGACTGCACCATTCAGGCTGATCAACCCGGTGATGAGAAAACCAAAAATCAGAAGCAACAGGAAGGCTGTTCTGCTGTTCATCTCAGTCCACAACGGGAACGGGTACGCTGTTGAGAATCTCTCCCAGAATACGCTCGACGGCTTGAGGGGTGGTCCACAAATCCGGTTGCAGGATGATGCGATGTTGTAAAGCAACCCGGGCAAAAGATTTGATGTCATCCGGGAGAACATAGGCTCTACCCTTGATGGCGGCGAAGGCTCTTCCCAGTTTTAGAAGTGCCAGGGCTCCACGCGGGCTGGCACCTACGGCAACCTGCCGGTGCACACGGGTGCGGTGCACCAGATCCACAATGTATTTTTCCAGGTCCGGGTCCACGTAAACTTCTTCAATAATCTGGCGCATGTGCAGGAATCCCTCTGCGTTGGTGACCGGCTGAAGGGTAATGGCATCCTGCCGTCTGTCACGGCGGCGGCGCAGGATTTCCTGTTCTTCTTCCGGGCTGGGGTATCCCACCGAGAGTTTAATCAAAAAGCGGTCTAACTGCGCTTCGGGAAGCGGAAAAGTGCCTTCGTACTCAATAGGATTTTGAGTGGCTACCACCAGAAACGGTTCGGGCAGTTTCATGGTTTCGCCTTCCAGTGTAACCTGATATTCCTGCATGGCTTCCAGCAGTGCGGCTTGTGTACGCGGCGAAGCGCGGTTGATTTCATCGGCAAGGACGATGTGGGCGAAAACCGGACCCTGGCGGAGCACAAAGGTGTTGCTGGCGCGGTTATACACGTATCCTCCGGTGATGTCTCCCGGAAGCAAATCGGGGGTGAACTGGATGCGTTTGAAGGTCATACCCAGTACCTGGGCAAACGAATTGGCAATCAGGGTTTTTGCCAGTCCGGGGTAGTCTTCCAGCAAAACATGCCCGCCTGCCAGAAAGGTGGTCAGGATTTTTTCCAGCACGTCCTGTTTTCCGACAATGGCTTTGCTGACCTCATCGAGGATGGCTTTGGATAAACTGGCAACTTCGTGGACGGGTGGATGAACAGACATCAATTTGATCCTCCAATTCTTTCTTCGATAAAAGTGACCACCTCTTTCAGGCGATAAATGGTTTCTTCCTGATTGGAAGAGGAAATGGTTCCGGGAGGCTGGAAAAGCCGGGCACGCAGGCGTTCAATCCAGACTTTGGGGGTGTTTGTGGGATGTTCGGGCGCTGTGAGGCGGCGGGTGCGCAGAAATGTAAGTACTTCCTCCGGCAGATTCAGCGTTCCCTCACGGATTTTCTTTTCCACTTCCTCGCTGGTGAGATGTTCCTGATACCCGACAATTTCTATGACCAGATGCGCCAGATGCCGTGCCAGGTTTTCACTGGCAAAACGGTTTCTGGAAAAAGCGCCAAAATACCATAACCAGTAACGATACCGGGACATACTGGCAACACCATCCCGGGGTTCGGATAATTGTTCTGAAGAAGGTAAACCTTCCAGAACTGCCTTTCCAATCAGGTACATTCCTCCCAGAATCATGACCGCCCAGAACAGCGGTTGCGGTACAGTATGGATGATGAGTTGCGCATACCAGATCACATAGGAAAGAGGTTCGACAAGGTATGCACGGATTTGCTGACGGAAAATTACCGTCAGCAATACGGCAACCCCAACGGAGAGCATCAGCCACAGCCAGAACGTTTTGCGAGGTAGATTCATGTGGTTTGCTCCGTACGTTGACACGCCGCAACAATTTCTTCCAGGCATCCGGTGGCTTCCATTTGCTGGCGGGGCGTGCTGGAAAAGTGACCGTAGCGCGCATCTTCAAAGAGTTGGGTCAAACGGTAGACGGGTTGTTCGGGTAATCCTTGCTGGACAAGAGTTTGAATGAATTCATGAGGCGTAACCGCATTTGCCCGTTGCACTCCGCGGCTTTCAGCAACGACTTTGACCATTCTCCGATAGCATTCAATGATGGTTTCGCGCAAATCAGCGCCCGATTGCAGGTTTTCGAGTGCTCTGGAGGCTTCAAATTCCACCTGAGCCAGCGGGTAACGGGTTCTCTCCCGCCTGCGGAAATACAACCAGATCACGCTGAAGAATGTAAGTGCGATAAAAATGACCGTGAAGACTGCCACGGAATTGACAAGCCAGGAAGGCGGATTGGCTACAAAATCTGCCAGCGGTGGAATGGGCAAGGCTTCCTGCGATGCGCCGGACTCCCCGCCTGCAAATCCAAACCCTTCCGGATTCAGGTTGTTCATGGCTTGCCGCAGTCGCTCAAAGAGGAATAGGAACAGGGCAAACACTGCCAGGTAGCGGAGCAATTTCTTGCGCCGCTGGGGGTGGATGAGCATGTACACGAGGTAAACAGGGAACAGGGTCAATGCCAGCCCCAGGACGACCTGAAAGAAACCGAGCAGTGGCGTGGCGTCGGGGAGGCTACCGGTGAGGTCTTCTGTTTGATTCAGTCGTTGATTTCCGTAAATCAACCCCGGGCTTAACGTTAATCCTGTCAGTCCGGCGCTGAGTATGATGGAGAAGAGCAAGAGAGCGCCCGTTAGGATCAGTAGGGTTTGTCGTGCAGTCAGCCTGTTCATTCGAATACACTCTTAAGGTCTTTCCGTATGAATGCCACATCCCGGAGGAAGTATGATTTATTTTGGTCTATTTTTATGGTATCACATCTTGACCTTTCTTTTACATTTTTGTAGAGTGGCATCTTCCGCGTTTGTTTTATACTTTAGGCAGGAGAGTGTATGGCACAAGAATGGATTGTGATGAACTGTCCAACCTGCGGCGCAAAAATGGCGCCTTCTTTGCTGGAGCCAGAACGGTATCAGTGTCAGTACTGCGGTAACGAATATCTGCTTAAGAACTTGATCGGGAAGCCCGAATCTACTGTTGGGAAAATTCGTCCCCGTGTTGCAGCGCCTGAATCGGTCAAAATCGAACGCCTGCCAGACCGGGTGCGCATGATTCACCGCTGGTTTTCACTCAAGTATATCCCTCTGGCTTTCTTTGCGCTGGCGTGGGATGTTTTTCTGGTTTTCTGGTACGGTATGGCATTCACCACCGGAGCTCCCTGGATTGCAATTTGTTTTCCCGTTGCCCATGTGGCAGTTGGGGTTGGGCTCACTTATTCGGTGCTCACTGGCTTCTTCAACCGCACAGTGGTGGAACTGACCCGTGACGAACTGGCGGTCTGGTTTGAGCCGCTTCCCTGGCTGGGGGAGAAAACCCTGCCGGTATCGGAAATTCGCCAGTTGTATTGCAAGAAAAAAGTGACTGAGAATTCCAAGGGCTCTTCTGTGAGTTATGCCCTTCACGCTGTCCTGCAGGATGGCAGAGATGTAAAACTGCTGGACAATTTCGATTCTCCCGAAATTGCCCAGTTCCTCGAGCAACAACTGGAAACGTGGTTGAAAATCCCCGACCGCCCGGTTGCCGGCGAATTCAGAGGATAAGGCTTGCTTTTACTGAATGGGCAGGAAGCCGCATTGCTGGAACAGGTCCTGTCCCTCGGAAGATAAAAGAAGTTCCACGAAGTTCCTGGCATCGCCCTGCCGGGAACCTGTTTTTAAGATGCCATAATGATACGCGGCAGTGATATTTATGGAATCGGGAATGAGGATTTGACGCACTTTGTCTGTGTAGGAAGGGTAAATATCGCTCTGGTAAACAATTCCTGCATCCGCTTCCCCTAATTCCACTTTGGTGACCACCGAGCGGACAGTGCTTTCATAAGAGACCACATTCTTCAGCACTTTTTCTTTGTAATTTTCTCCAAATTCCCTGTCAAGTTTATCCAGCAGTTGCCGGGTATACTTTCCCGCGGGAGATTCCGGACTCGCAAGGAGAATTTTGACTCCTGGCTTTGTTAAATCCAGTAATCGAACCACCGGCGAGTGCAAATGGGCTATCACCAGCAGACGGTTGGCGATGAATTCCCCGTGCTCATCTGGATGGATGAATCCTTTCTCCACCAGTTGTTGCACGGGTTCGGCATCTGCGCTGAGAAATAGATCGGCGCTGGCGCCTTGTAGAATCTGCTGTGCCAGTTGTTGGGAGGGGGCAAAGCTGAAGGATAATGCAGTATCGGTGTTCGTTTTGGAGAATCGCTTCTCAAAAGATTTCATGCATTCGCTCAGCGAGGTTGCTGCCATGATGGACAAAGTATTGGAGGATGTCGGGGTGCTTTGCGACGTGCAGGCAGAGAGTATCAGAATCAAGACTAACGCGACAGAGAAAAAGCGGTTTGATTTCAGCATGGGATTCCTCGATCCTGAAAAAGGAGTTTGTATGCGCTCAGGCTTTTCCCGCCAGCGCTTTGATGAACACTTTCAGGTTAAAGGTTTGACCGGAAAGCAAATTTTGTGCCCTGAACATCCCTGCAGCCATGCGGATGACCAGCCATGCTGTCAGCACCTGCAAAATTGCCGCTAATGTCAACTGCCAGAATGGTACCGCGGTTGCTGATAGACGTGTTATCATGGCAACCGGAGAGGTGAGCGGGAACAGACTTAATGCCACAGAGACGATTGAATCCGGGCGGAAAATTAAGACATTCAGAAACAGGAATGGAATGTATAAAGGGAGGGCAACCAGAATGGTGACCTGAGAGGCTTCTCTCAGGTTAGGCGCCAGTGCGCCAATAGACGCCATCATACTGGAGAAAACGGCATAACCCAGCAGAAAGTACACAATGCCCCAGACAAGAATTTCTTGAGGAATCTGAAGCCCTTGAAGAATTGAGATGGAGCGTCCTGCAAAGGAAAGCGCCAGACGGGCGGCAGTCAACCAGATCAGGGTTTGAAAAAGTCCCATGATGCCCAGTCCCAGCATTTTCCCAGCCATTATTTCATGGGGAGTGATTGATGTCAACAGAATTTCAATGACCCGATTTTTCTTTTCGGTGTTAACGCTACTCAACATGAGTGATGAATTCCAGAAAATGAGGAGGTAAAAAATCATTGAGGTTCCGTATGGAATTGCAAAAGCCTGCAGTTCATTTTGATCTCGTCGTGATTTCTTCGAGGAGAGGGTTTCTTCCTCAAGATTCATGGGCTGAACGAGGCGTTGAAGCAAATCCGGGCGGTCTTTGAACAGATTGTATTCAATCAGCCAGTCCACAGGATAAGCGCGGAAATCGCCGGAGAAAGGATTCCTGCGGGGAGAAATTCTTCTCACTTTCCCGGTTTTCAGGTAATCCTCAGAGACCACAAACAAAACAGTAATTTTGCCTGCTTCCAGTGCCTGTAAACCACTTTCCTCATCATTGAAGGGTTGCATCCTACCCTTCAATTCTGCGGGAATCTCACGGATGATTCCACTGTAATCCACCAGACCTTTGACGTCGCTTTGTGCTTCTCCTGACAGCGCCTCAGGTGAGGTGTAAATCTCCATGTTTTTTTGGAGTATTCCAACGCCCAGTAATATCAAAAAACCCAACGCTGGAAACAAAAACACGCCGAGCAGAAAAGATCGGCTGTGCAAAAGGGTATTGATTTCGTGTCTCAAGACGATCCAGGTTTTGTTCATAGGGCTTTCCTTATGACACCCGAGAACGGAAAATTTCCATCAGTGTGACTTTCTTCCCGTACCGCAACATACCCAGTCGGAAAGCGCGGCTAGCCAGCCAGATAGCGCCTGCCGCACACAGCACCAGAATCCCTTCGGAAACGGCGATTTGCCAGAAGGGGATCCTGGTTACCACAGAACGCAAAGGAAGCATTAGCGGCGCTGTAAAGGGGAAAAATGAAAACCCAATGGAAAGCGGGCTGTCAGGATTTTCTATCAGAATGTCCAGAATAAACAGTGGGATGAAGAAGAGCATGCTGAAGAGAGCGACAACCTGTTGGGCTTCGCGGGCTTCCGTTGCGGTAGCGCCGGCCAGCATCATCAATGCTGATACCATGATAAACGCCGGAACTGCCAGCAACATCATCAGCCTTATGGCGGAGAGATCTAGGTTGAGTGTGTTGGGCAGGGGAAGTGTTCGCAGGGCAAATACCCCCAGCGCCAGAGGAATGGCAAACCAGAAGAAGATTTGGGTCAATCCGACGCTTAAATTCCCAAAAATTTTGCCGATCATCAACTGATCTGTTGAAAGTGAGGTAAAGAGGATCTCGATGGTGCGATTTTCCTTCTCGTCCACCAGGGCTTGCAGAAGATAGTTGCCAGTGATATTGATCGAAAAGAAAAAGATTATTCCAAAGAGAAAAATCAGGACAGACGTAAACAGCGAAGAGTTGTTTATGGGTTCCTTTCCATCCAGGGTTTCAAACTCCAGGCGGGGTCCTTCCAGGATGCGGGTTTTTACCAGAGGGTTTTCGTTTTTCAGCAGATGGGTAAGCAGGTATTGAGATACAACATCTGTTACTATCGAATCCACGCCTGTTTGAGAAATCGAGCGTACCTTCCCGGTGGTAAGATAATCAGGTTCAATGATAAAAAATGCCTGAATGTCGCCCTGATCCAGTGCCCGTCGGGCGGCTTCTTCATCGTCATAGGGAAGAACCTGCAAGAAAAATGAGATCTCCTTGAATGGCATCTCCTTAAATGATTGGGCGTCCTGAAATAATCCTGAGCGGTCAATCACCCCAACCGGACGGAAATCGAAACTGAGAAAAACGGCGGCAATTGCTACCCCTGTCATCAACAGGATGGCTAAAGGCAATGAGAGTAAACCAAAGAGAAAGCGTTTGTTTTTAACATGACGCACGTATTCGTGGAGAAAGACAATCCATGCTTTTCTCATGCTTCTTCTCCCTGAGCAGTGACCACCTGAATGAAAATATCATCCAGCGTGGGCATGGCAATTTCGAATTTTTCCAGCGGAATGTTTGCCTCTACCAGAGATTTCAAAATTTCTTGCGGGGTTGTTCCGGTGTCCACATGTAGCAGATATCCTGAGTTGACCTGTTCGACCTGAAGGACACCCGGCAGGTATGCGGGAAGTTCGCCAAGCGGATGTACCACGACCTTGTGAGATGCAAAGTTTCGACGAATCTCATTGATCTTGCCATACAGCATGACCTTGCCGTGATTAATCAATACCAGCCGGTCGCACAACTCTTCAACCTGATGCATCTGATGGGTGGACATGATGATGGTCCTTCCCTTATTACGTTCTTCGCGCAACAGGTCTTTCACCATTTGCGTGTTGACCGGATCCAGTCCGCTGAAAGGCTCGTCCACAATGATCAAATCCGGTTCATGCGCCAGGGTAGCAATTATCTGGGCTTTTTGCTGCATGCCCTTGCTCAGTTCCTTGACCTTTTTCTTGCGGTGTTCATAAAGGTCGAATTGCTTCATTAAGTCGGCAACCCGCTGCGCCGCCTGAGAAGGTTTTAATCCCTTGAGACGAACCAGATAATTCAGGCACATTTCCAGAGAGATGTCCTGATACAGTCCGCGTTCTTCTGGCAGGTAGCCGATGCGGTTTTTCTTTTCTTCGGTCATTTTCCCGCCCAGCACTTCTACTGAGCCGCTATCGGGTTTGAAGATATCCAGAATGATGCGGATGGTGGTGGTTTTTCCGGCGCCATTGGGACCGAGCAGTCCGAAAATTTCTCCGGGTTCTACATTGAAAGTCACCTGATTGACGGCAGTTTGATGACCAAATCGCTTGGTTATTTCGTGGACCTGAATGGTAGCCATTGGTGAAAAACCTTCTTTCAGAGTGTGCTGATGCGTAGAAATCTTCGTGTCCTTGTGCAGAAGAACACAAAACAAAATTATAACCATAAACAGACTAAATAAAGGTCAGGGAAATAATTTTTGACAGATTCTGAATGCGAAGGTGAAAAAAATAGAATTCCCCTGTGTGAGAATGCTGCCACTCATTCCCGCATAGGAGAATTCTAGAGGAGAATGCACTTTAAAAATACAGGAAAAAGGTTAAGGGTGCCTGAAAAAAGATTAAAAATTAGATAAGAAGTCTCTGAAATGTATCTGCTCAAAGGATGGTTTGAATTTGAACGACCCGGTCCAGATGGGCAAAATCCTGTAACACTTGAATGGACGCTGTGGGGAAAACTTCTCGGGCAACTCCGGTAACCTGCCTGCCCTGATCCCATTGAATTTCCAGCAAAATACCTCCCCCGGGAGCAAGCCAGCGCGGAGCATCTCGCAGGAGCGCGGCAATTTTTTCCACGCCGGTGTATCCTCCGTCCAGTGCAGAAACAGGCTCAAAACGGGCTGGTGGAGTTTCGGCAAGTGCAGGTGTGGGGATGTATGGAAGGTTAGCGCATACCAGATCCAGAGGACCGGCGCACGCAGTGAGCAAATTGCATTGCACCCAGCGAATCTGAGAAGTGACCCGGTGCTTTTCTGCGTTCCATTGAGCCACCTTCAAAGCGCCTCTAGAGCAGTCTGTTGCCAGCACCTGTACTTCTGGCAGGGTGTGGGCAATGGACACGGCAATACAGCCTGAGCCGGTGCCCACATCAGCGACCCGGCGGCGCGATGGAAATCTCTTCAACCATTCAATGGCAGTTTCAACCAGTAATTCGGTTTCTGGACGGGGGATAAGGACGTCGGGTGTTACCTCGAATTCCAGCCCAAAAAATTCCTGCCTGCCGGTCAGGTAGGGGAGAGGTACGCCTTTCATCAGTTGAGAGAGTAACCCGTAAAGCGCATTTTCCTCTTCAGCGGTTAAAATCCTTTCCGGATGAGTGATAATCCAGGTGCGCGGGTGCTTTAAAACATGTGCCGCCAGCACCTGTACTTCGATGCTAGCGGTATCGGATAGGGCTTGCAAAGTCTCACGGGCTTGCTGAAGCCACTCCCCCAGGGTCAGGCTATTCTTCATCCTCGTCAGAGCCGGCAGCCAGACGTTCTGCCTCACTGCGC
This sequence comes from Anaerolinea thermophila, assembly GCF_020723905.1. Taxonomy (GTDB): domain Bacteria; phylum Chloroflexota; class Anaerolineae; order Anaerolineales; family Anaerolineaceae; genus Anaerolinea; species Anaerolinea thermophila_A. Next base: position 43,649 of record NZ_DYHZ01000001.1, on the reverse strand, counting down.
AGGGACAGTTCGTCAATGAACAGGTCAATTTCGCCATCCAGCACAGCGGGCAGGTTGTAAGAGGAAATGCCAATGCGGTGATCGGTGACACGCGACTGCGGGAAATTATAGGTACGGATTTTCTCCGCTCGTTCGCCCGTCCCCACTTGCGAGCGGCGGGTAGCGTCCAGTTCTTGCTGGCGTTTTTGCTCTTCCATTTCGAACAATTTTGCCCGCAAAATGCTCAGGGCGCGCAATTTATTTTGCAATTGCGAACGCTCGTCCTGACAGGCAACCACGATACCTGTGGGTAGATGGGTAATGCGTACAGCGGTGGAATTCTTCTGCACGTTTTGCCCGCCCGCGCCCGCAGAACGGTACACTTCAATTTCAATATCCGATTCGGGAATGTGGACATCCACTTCATCCACTTCTGCCAGAACCGCAACGGTTGCGGTGGATGTGTGAATGCGCCCGGAGGACTCGGTCACAGGAATTCGTTGCACCCGATGCACACCCGATTCGTACTTTAATCTGGAATAAGCGCCTTTCCCTTTAACCATGAAGATGATTTCTTTGTATCCACCGATACCGGTCTCGTTCTGGGAGATGATTTCGACGCTCCAGCCGCGTTTTTCGGCGTAACGGCTGTACATGCGGAACAAATCTCCCGCGAACAGCGCAGCTTCCTCGCCGCCCGTTCCCGCGCGGATTTCCACAATCACGTTGCGCTCATCGCGGGGATCTTTGGGGATGAGCATTGTCTTCAACTCTTTTTCCAGTGCTTCCTGCCGCGGTACGAGCGTTTCCAGATCGGCTTCGGCAAGTTCGCGTAATTCCTCATCACCACTTTCCAGTAAACTGCGCGCTTCCTCAATTTGTTTCAGCACTGTTCGATATTCCTGTGCTTTTTCCACGATTGGTTCGAGGTCGGCGCGCTCTTTGGAAAGTTCAATAACCTTCTGGTAATCATCCGCGTTTTCTTCCAGAAGGCGGTTTAACTCTTCGTATCGGTTTTCAATCGCAATCAGTTTTTCCAGCATAACCGTTCGTTATAATCCTTTTAAGGTCATACACCCAGAGGGAATATTATACCAGACCGCATGAGCGTGGCGCTTTAAGGTTTTGAAAGAAGATTTTCCTGTGAGGATTGCCTCAGCCAGGTTTCCAGTGCCTGAAGTGCCTGTGGAATAAGTTCTGCGGTTTGAGAAGAAAGCGAGCGGTCAAAGCCAAAGATATAACCCCGGAGTGAAAGCAGCACAGCCCTGGGCTTTTTACCATAAAGGGCATGGGTCAGGGAGAGGCATGCAGACGGCGTCAGGTGATGGGTGAGGGGGGAGGGCTGAAAGACTGGCTGGACTTCTTCCAGGTGAATTTCTTCGGGGACAACGCCGGTATGGGCATCCACAAAGACGATGCGGGAAAAATCTGCCATCCACTCTGCCATTTCAGGCATCAACTGAAGATAAAAGTGCATTTCCAGGGTGGGGGTAGACAACACAGGGTTTTCTTCGGGATATTCCGGCAGAACGTACCCCCAATGCTCTGCAAGCGCGCGCAGAAAGTGCCATGCCACGCCATCATCCTGCCGATCAATATTACCGTATCCCAGTACCAGTGTTTTCACGGAGAAGTATTATACTCGATGCCCTGGTTAAAAAAGCATCCTTCCCTGCCGGTATTTGCAGGGAAGGATGTCATCAACAAGAGAGAAACCTAATCCTAATCCCGGCGCAGGGTTTGCACCAGATTTCCTTCTGCATCCACCACATCCATGACGATGGGCATTTGCCCGACGGCATGGGTGGAGCAGGAGAGGCAGGGGTCGTATGCGCGGATTGCCGCTTCAACACGGTTGAGCATCCCTTCAGTGACCTTTGGACCGGTAATGTAGGTCTTTGCCACCGAATCAACGGCTTCGCTCATTGCCCAGTTGTTGTGACCCGTAGAAACAATAAGATTGACTTTCTTGATTTGCCCGTTTTGGTCCGTCCAGTAATGGTGCAGGAGGGTGCCGCGCGGCGCTTCGATAACGCCCACGCCTTCACCTCTTACCTCTTTGCGGGTGTTGAGGATATCTGTGCTGAGAATGTCCGGGTCATCCAGCAGGAAGCGCACTCGTTCTGCTGCAAACAGGCATTCAATCATGCGCGCATAATGGTAATACAGCGTATTTTCCACCGGTTTGCCGGGGTTGAGGGCTTTAAAGCGTTTCAGTTCTTCGTTTGCCAGTGGAGTATCAATTTTTTCAGCAATGTTCAGGCGTCCCAGCGGTCCCACGCGATACACCCCGTTAGGCCAGCCCAGTTTCTTGTAATACGGGAACTTCAGGTAAGACCAGGACTCGACATGTTCAGCGATGTAGTCGAGGTAATTCTGAGCGCTGAAGCGCTCCAGTTGCACGCCATCTCGCCCGATAAGGCGGATTTCGCCATCGTATAATTCCAGTCCGTTTTCGGGGGTGATCAAGCCCAGGTAGCCGGTGGGGAAGACTGCAAACTTGCGGATGTCTTCCATATTCGCTTCAGCCCAATCCCGAATGATTTGAATCCCTGTCTGGATGGTGGAGATGGACTCGTCCAGTCCGGCCAGGATTTCATCCCGTTCGGCGGGGGAGAGGGCTTTGTTAACACCGCCCGGTACTGAGAAATTCGGGTGCACCCGTTTGCCGCCCAGGATGGCGATGATGGACTGACCCCACTTGCGCAGGTTTACCGCACGTACAGCCAGTTCCGTATTCATCTGCGCCACGCCAATCACGTTGCGAATGGCGGGATCGGCATCAAAACCGAGCAGCAGGTCAGGTCCTGCCAGTTCAAAGAAGTGCATGCCGTGACTCTGGACAATTTGCCCCATGTGCATCAATTCCCTCAGCAGGGAGGCAGGGCGGGGAGGAGGGCAACCCAGCACAATATCTGCGGCTTTGGATGCCGCCAGATGGTGGCTGACCGGGCAGATTCCGCAGATGCGCGGGGTGATATACGGCATTTCAAAAACCATTCTGCCTTCGCAGAATTTCTCAAAGCCGCGGAATTCATTTACATGCATGTAAGCCCGCTGGACTTTTCCCGTATCATCCAGGTGAATGGTCACCTTGGCATGTCCTTCAATGCGGGTTACCGGCTCAATGGTAATTTTTTGCGCTACCATTATTCCCTCCTCACTAATGCCACTGGAGTTTTTCGTCTTTTAATTCCGGAATGCGCCCTTGCGCCAGTTCGCTGAGCACATAGAAGATGACATCCGGATCGGGCGGACAACCGGGGACAAACACATCCACGGGTACCACTTCGTGAACAGCGCGCACTCTGGTCATTCTGGCGAGTTCCGGATCATCGGGAATTTTACCCTCTTCATCAGTGCTTTCGGTTTCAATATATGCCCGACGCAGAACCTCTTCCATTTTGAAGAAGTTACGCATAGCGGGTACGCCGCCAAACACAGCGCAGTCGCCCAGGGCTACCAGTAATTTACAGCGTTTACGCATTTTGTGGGCAACTTCCTCGTTTGCAGTATTGTTGATGCCACCTTCTAAAATCCCAACATCCACGCCGCTTTCATCAGGCTCTTTCAGATCGGTAATGGGGGTAGCGCGGATATCAACCAGTTCGGCAATTTGCAGAATGCGCTCGTCAATATCCAGTAAAGACATGTGACATCCTGCGCATCCTGCCATCCAATCGGAAGCAAGTTTAGGTTTTGCCATGGTCAATCACTCCTTTCAAATACATTCCATTAAGCAGGCTCTCCAATCAAAGTGACGGGAGAAGGTTTGGATGTGAATGCGGTCTGCCAGTCGGTGTTTACGGGTACCTTGAGCAGTTTTCCGAGTTCCATCAGGGCATCGGTGCTGGAGCGCACCCATTCAGTCGGTTGCAATGCGGCTTTAGCCTTCTGTACGCGCCCCTCAAGATTGATGTAGGTGCCTTCCTGCTCTGCCCACATTTCCACAGGCAACACCACATTCGCCATTGCCGTCAAACGGGATACATGGCTGGCAGCCACCGCAAGGAATTCAACCCCTTCCAACTGTTGAATGAGGGTATTGGAGGGTTCGTCATCGCCCAGTGCAATCAATACGGCTTGATGTCCCTTAGGATTGAAGGGCTTAGACAGTCCCAGTTGCCCGGCGAGGAGGCTGTTTGCCGCGCCTTTGGCACTGACCAGTTTGGCATTATCGCCCACCTGTTGGATGACTTCCAGCAGGGCTTTGGCGGCGTTTTCATCCAGTCCCTGCCCGTACACAAATACGGTGGTTCCGGATTTGCGAATCATATCCGCGACTTTAGCAATGTCTGTTTCAGCGACTCCGGCTTTGCCTGCCAGTTCGCTCAGATTGCCTGAAGCGCCGTTGTGTCCTTCCCGAATGGCTGCCACCAGGGCTTGCAGGGCAACGCTTTCCTTTCCCACCGTGGGTTTGAGGGCAACGCGGGCGTACTCGGCAAATCGGTTTTCATGGCTGTCCACAACCACAAGCGCTGTAGAAGTGTTCAGCCGCCGTTTGATGAAGAATCCCAAAACCTGATGATCACTGTACAGATCCAACCCGACCGTGACCACACAGTCAGCGCGATGGAGCACATCCAGCGTATCTTCATGGATGCCCGTTTCGGCGGCAAGCAGAGAAGCCAGGCCACTGCCATCCATGCTGGCAACCATCTCTGCCTGCAATCCCTCTTTGAACAGGGAATGGAAGGCAGCAAGGGCTTCAGCGGGTAGTCGCGGAGAAACCAGCCCGGCTATATCTTTGCCCTGATGGGCTTTGATTTCCCGGGCAATCACTTCCAGGGCTTCATCCCACGAAGCGGGTTGCAACTTGCCATCTTTGCGCACCAGTGGAGTCTTGACTCGTTCGCGGGTGTCATCGAGCGGGTCAAAGCGTCCCATCTTGCAAATCACACCGCCGTTGACGGTTGCATCCCAGTCGCCCAGGATGCGTACAAGACGGTTATCGCGGGTAAGCACTTCCACACCACATCCCACTGAGCATTGCACACAAACGGTATGGGTGCTTTCGGTCTTTTTTTCCAGCCCTTGATAGGCGCTGCGCCGGTCGATGATTGCGCCTGTGGGGCAAACCTGCGAGCAGGTGCCGCAGGAGATGCAGGTACTTTCGCCAAATGGCACGCCGGTATCAGCAATCAACATGCTGTTGGCGCCGCGTTCCTCAATGCCCAGCGTATAATTACCCACCAGTTCGCCGCAGGCGCGTACGCAACGCCGGCACAGGATACAACGATTGTGATCAATGACCAGATTGGGATGAGAGGCATCCACTGGATACGGCTTCCATGCCGGTTGGTAGTCCCAGTGGGTCATGCCCATTTCCAGTGCGGTGTTCTGAAGTTCGCAATCACCTCCAGAAACCTGGCAGTAAGGGCAGAAATGGTTCCGATCGCTAAAGATAAGTGTAAGGACGAACTTGCGAGCAGCCAGCACTTTGGGAGTGTTGGTATGCACCACCATATTCTGGCTTACCGGCAGTGTGCAGGAGGGTTGCAGGGTGCGCAAACCTTCTACTTCCACAACACAAACACGACAACCGCCAAAGGGTTGTAAATGGGGGTGGTCACAGAGGGTAGGAATCTTAATTCCCGCCTTTTCTGCGGCGCGTAGCACCGTTGTGCCCTCAGGAACCTCAACAGTTCTGCCATCAATTGTCAAAGTAACCATAGAAAGATGTCTCCCGGGGAATGTAAAGGATTGTTCCTGTGGTGGATTTATAATACCTTCCATCCCATTCTAGTTTTAGAATGGTCAAAGGGCAAGTGACATTCATCATAAGTGCGGTTGCGAAGCAACAAGAATCTCCACAAAATAGATGGAGATGAATAATGGTATAATCCTCATTCAAGGAGTGTTTTAAGATTTTTGGGTAAAGAACAGGAGCGACAAACCATTGGCGTTTGATCCATTTCGGTGGCTTTTAGGTTTATTCTCCCTGGATATTGGCATTGATCTGGGGACTGCGAACACACTTGTACATGTTCGCGGGAAAGGGATTGTGATTAATGAACCTTCATGGGTGACGATTGAAAAACCAACGCGTCGTCCACTGGAGGTGGGTTTGCGTGCCAAAGAAATGGTTGGACGGACTCCCGCGAATGTGATTGCTGTACGCCCTCTGCGAGATGGGGTTATCTCGGAGTTTGAAATCACCCGCGCCATGTTACAGTACTTCATTGATAAGGCACATCAGCAATCCATTGTGCCTGCGCCCAGTCCTCGCGTGGTGATTGGTATCCCCTCGGGGGCTACCGAAGTGGAGCGCCGTGCCGTGATGGACGCGGCTTCAGCGGCAGGGGCGCGGGAAGTGTATCTGGTTGAAGAACCCCGGGCGGCGGCTTTAGGCGCGGGCTTGCCTGTCTCGGAAGTACGTGGAACCATGATTGTGGATATTGGCGGTGGCACAACCGAGGTTGCCATCATCTCCATGGGTGAGATTGTAGTCTCTCGTTCGTTGCGGGTTGCTGGCGATGAACTGGATCAGGACATCATCCAGTACATTCGCAATAAGTACAACCTGTTCATCGGCGAGCGAATGGCGGAGCAGGTGAAGATTCAGATTGGCTCAGCATACCCCCTTCCGCAGGAAAAGACCATGATCGTTCGGGGGCGTAATCTTATCAGCGGCTTGCCAGAATCTCTGGAAGTTTCCTCGGTAGAAATCCGTGAGGCAATTTCAGGTTCCTTACAGGTGATTGTGGATACCATTAAGGATGCACTGGACGAAGCACCGCCTGAAATTGTAGCAGACTTAATCGAAACCGGTGTGTGTCTGGCAGGTGGTGGAGCGCTTTTGCAGGGGTTATCGGAACGATTAAGTGAAGAACTGGGATTGCGCGTTTGGGTAGCGGAAGATCCGATGACCTGTGTGGCTCGGGGAGCCGGCATCGTATTGGAGAATCTCGATCGTTATCGTAATTATCTCGCTTCCGTAGAACGAAACGGCGCCCGGGCATAATTCGGGGAAGAAATTGACTTCTTTTTAGAATGACGGGTTTCCTGGAACGATTCTGGCGCACAGGCGTCATCTTTTTGATTGTGGCAGGGTTGCTTTTCCTGGCACTGGGGGGCTATCTCAATCCAATGGTGCGCCTTGCTTCAGCCCCATGGATTGCAACACAACGCTGGTTAATGACCCGTTATCTGGCATTCTACGAACTGGTCAGTTCCCCGCAGGAGATGGCGGCGTTGCGTCAGCAGGTGGCTTTGCTGGAAGAGGAAAATGCCCGCTTACGCAGTCAGGTCATTGAACTGCAACAGGAACTCCGTAAAGCCCAAACGACCAGCGCGTTGTTGGATTTTGCCCGTTCACGCCCTGGAGACCGGTTTGTGGGAGCCTCTGTAATTGGACGCGACCCCAGTCCGTTCCTTCAATACATCTTTATTGACAAAGGCTCAGATGATGGCTTGCGCCGTGGAATGCCGGTAGTTACTGCCGAAGGACTGGTAGGCAGAATTGATGCGGTCATTGCTAACGGCGCCCGTGTGCAGTTGATTACCGATCCGGGTGCCGCCGTGAATGTGAAAATTGCCAACAGTGAGGTGGAAGCCATTCTCAGCGGTTCACTCACTGGTGAACTGACACTGGAAATGCTTCCCCAGGAAGCCAGCCTGAAGGTCGGGGATGTTGTCCTGACCTCTGGTTTGGGTGGAAATTATCCGGAGAATATTCTGGTAGGGCAGGTTGCCGCTTTACGACAGCAGGAAACCACTCTCTTTCAAACGGCGCTCATTCAACCCGCTGTGGATTTTCGGACTATCCGAATAGTACTGGTCATCACCAATTTTGCACCTGTAGATCTTTCTCCGCTTCAACCGGTCTCTCCTGTTCCTTGAGGAAAAATGGGTATTCTGCTGGGACTTCCCATTGTCATTCTCCTGACCATTTTTCAAAGCGTAGTGGTCAGCAATATCCCCTTGCTCCATGGCACGGCGGATGTAGTGCTTTTGGTGCTGGCAGCGCTGGCTCTACAGGAACGGATTTCAACCATTTATGAGTGGGCAGTGATGGCAGGAATTTTAATGGGCCTGGTATCAGCCGTTCCCTGGTTTATTCCGGTGCTAGGATATGTTGGGGTGGTTGCCTTTGCGCGCTTTCTCCGGCGTCAGGTCTGGCAAACACCGGTACTGGCAATGCTCCTCACTACCCTTGCAGGCTCGCTGGGAATGCTGTTCATGCAAATGCTGGCACTGCAAGCCCAGGAGGTGCCAATTTCCATCGTGGAAAGCCTGAATCTGGTGATTTTACCGGCTGTATTCCTCAATCTTGTGCTGGCATTGCCGATATATGCTTTGACGGTAGATGTGAGCCGTTCTGTGGTTTCAGAAGAGGTGGAAATATGAGTTTCCCATCCATTCATCATGAAGGATTGGAGCGATCACGACTGGCGGTGGTGTATGCGCTGGTCATTTTGATTGTGGGATTTTACATTTATAAACTGTTCGAATACCAGATCGTTCAGGGCGCCGATTTTGCCGCCCGAGCCGATGAAAACCGCCGTACAGAAATCAGCGTCCCGACCCAGCGGGGTTTGATCATGGATCGCAACGGCTTTATTCTGGCACGTAATGTACCGGCATATCATGTAACCATTACCCCTGCCTACCTGCCGGGTGATCCCACTGCCGGCGGCGATCCGGATGCGCTGAACACGGCGCTGGATGATCGGGTTCAGGAAGTGTACCGCAAGTTATCCGAACTGGTGGGCATTCCGGTCAGCCAGGGGGTGATTAACGAACAAACAGTTAAAGCCTTCTCACCCTGCCAGACCGATCTGGGCATTGCTCAAATCGTCTATATCGCCGATACCAACGCGCCTTACTCGCCCATGCGGGTTGCCTGCAATGTGCCTGCGGAGACGGCGATGATCATTCGCGCCCGCTCTGCTGATCTGCCCGGAGTAGGCATTGAAACAGAACCCGTCCGTGATTATCCCACCGGTTCCTTGACAGCAGTGGTAGTGGGCTTTCTGGGACCGGTTCCTGCCGGTCAGCAGGAATATTATGAGGAAAAAGGTCTGGTTTCCGGACGGGATAAGGTGGGGTATGCCGGAATTGAAGCCACCATGCAGGATATTCTGGCGGGGCGGAATGGTAAACGCGTGGTGGAAGTTGATGGAGCCGGGAAAGAATTGCGCAATCTCGAGCCGCCCATTGAACCTGTTCCCGGTAACACCATCCGCCTGACGCTGGATACTCGCCTGCAAAGCGTGGCGCAGGAAGCCCTGGTAGGCACGATTGATTACTGGAACCGCCGTTTAAATAAAATTCGTTCCTCCAGCGGCGTGGTGATCGCCATGAATCCCAAGACGGGGGAAATTCTGGCGCTGGTTTCTTATCCTTCCTATGAGAATAACCGTATGGCGCGGTTTATTCCGGAGTATTACTACAGACAACTGCTGGCAGACCCGAACAAACCACTTTTCAATCATGCCATCTCTGCGGAGCATCCCCCAGGATCAGTGTTCAAATTACCTACGGCAGTTGGCGCGCTGAATGAAGGGGTGGTCACGCCAGAGCAGGAACTGAACGACCCCGGTAAAATCACCATTATTCAGAAGGCTCTGCCTAACTCTCCGGGTACGCCATTTGATTATGTGTGTTATGACCAGAATGGACATGGCGATGTTAACTGGTTGCGTGGGGTGGCGCTTTCCTGCGATGTGTATTTCTATAAAATCGGCGGTGGGTATGCTCCGGACGGTGTTTCCGGTTTGGGAATCTGGCGTCTTGGCGAATACTCCCGCGCGCTGGGGTATGGCATCCTGACTGGGATTGAATTACCCGGCGAAGCCAACGGTTTGATCCCCGATCCGGACTGGAAACGCCGTACGCAGGGTGAGTCCTGGACTACGGGTGATACCTACATCGCCTCCATGGGGCAGGGGTATGTGCTGGCAACGCCGCTTCAGGTGCTGGTTTCTGCAGCCATCCTCGCCAACGATGGAAAGTACATGCAACCCACGTTGATTCGGGACGTGCTGGACGCGGAAGGCAATGTGGTCAAACCTTTTGAGCCACGTTTGAAGTGGGATATCACCAGGGATCCCGTCATTCGGGTATACGATGAGAACAATCTTCTGACTGGCGAGCGTAAAACCGTCCAGCCGTGGGTGGTTTCGCTGGCGAAAGAAGCCATGCGCCTGGTTGTCACCGAAGGAACAGCCAAAAATGTTTTTACCGACAGCCCGGTGCAGAACTCAGCCGGAAAAACCGGCACCGCTGAGTACTGCGACAACATTGCCAATCAGCAGGGGCTGTGTATCCGCGGGAACTGGCCCACACATTCCTGGTATTTTGGCTATGCTCCATACGATGACCCGGAAATTGCTGTTGTGGCTTTCGTGTATAATGGTGGCGAAGGTGCAAGCGTAGCCGCACCGATTGTGCGTAAAGTGATGGAAGGCTACTTTGAGTTGAAGTCCATTGATGCGGGGAAATAATGCCATGATCATGCAGAGGCGGCAGGCAGTCACCATCAAAGGCGTGCGGGATGGGTTGCTCATCACCCTTTCAGAAGGTTCCTGGGAAGAACTCCGTCCGGCGCTTCTGCAAACCATGGAAGAGCGGTTGGGTTTTTTGAAAGGCGCGCGTGTGGCTCTGGATGTGGGTGACCATCTCGTTCATGCCGCTGAACTGGGGGCTCTCCGCGATCAATTTTCGGAATGGGGCATTACCCTTTACGCGGTTATCAGCCGTTCTCCGGTGACGGAGCAAAACGCTCAAGCCCTTGGACTGGCAACGCGCCTCTCAACTCCCCGCCCTGAGCGCACCATCCGTCCTCTGGAAAGTCATCTCCAGGGAGAAAATGCCATTCTCGTGCAACGTACGGTGCGTTCGGGATTCAAAGTCTCTCATCATGGACATATTGTGATCCTGGGGGACGTTAACCCCGGTGGTGAGGTGTTGGCGGGCGGCAATGTTCTGGTATGGGGAAAACTGAAAGGCAGTGTGCATGCCGGTATGGATGGAAATGAGCAGGCAGTGATTTGTGCATTAGAACTGGATCCAACCAGTGTGCGTATAGCCGGTTTTCCTGTGACTTTGCCGCCTCGCAAAGGAAAATCTGAACCGCAAATGGTGCGGATAGAAGAGGGACGAGCCATTGTCGAAACCTGGAAATCGAAGAAATAAGGGAGCAGTACACAGATGACAGCAAGCGTTATTACTTTTACCTCTGGAAAAGGTGGCGTAGGCAAGACGACCACCACCGCGAATGTGGCGGTAGCCCTGGCGCTTTTAGGCAAGAAAGTGGTGTGCATTGATGGGGATATTGGCTTACGCAATCTGGATTTAGTGCTGGGCTTGGAAAACCGCATTGTCTATGATGTGGTGGACGTGGTGGAAGGACGTTGCCGTCTGCGCCAGGCAATGATTCGGGATAAACGCTTGCCTGAACTGTATCTCATCCCTGCCGCGCAGACCCGGGATAAAAATGCCCTTTCTCCCTCTGATATGGTGCGCCTGTGTGATGAACTGCGCCCGGAATTCGATTTCATTTGTATCGATTCACCTGCGGGAATTGAGCGCGGTTTTCGCAATGCCATTGCCCCCGCAGACCAGGTGGTGGTGGTGACCAATCCGGAAGTCTCTGCAGTGCGGGATGCCGATCGGGTTGTGGGGCTGGTGGAGGCAGAAGAAAAAGGACCTGCCCGTTTGATCCTCAACCGGGTTAATCCTGCCATGGTCAAACGCAACGAGATGCTTTCTCCAGAGGATGTGCTGGAACTGCTGGCAATTGATTTGCTGGGAATCGTTCCAGAGGATGAAAATGTGATCATCAGCACCAACCGTGGACAACCCATTGCACTCAACGGGAAAACACGCGCTGGTGAGGCGTTCCATAATATCGCCCGCCGTTTGAACGGCGAAAACGTCCCCTTGATGAAACTGGATGATCGCCAGGACTTCTTCAGTAAACTGGCAAGGATGATGCGTTCGGGAGGCAGTTGATATGGCAGGGTGGCTGGACTGGCTTATGGGTCAACGAAACAAGAGCGCCGATCAGGCGAAAGAACGCCTCAAACTGGTTTTGATTAATGACCGCACCGATTTGTCGCCGGCTCAGATGGAACAGTTGAAGAATGATTTGCTGGCGGTGATCGAGCGCTACATTGCCATCGATCCAGCCCGTGTTCATATCACCATGTCTCAGGAAGGTCGTGAGCATCGTTTGCTGGCGGATATTCCACTCAAGCCCGCCCCCCGGAAACGATAAGCGTTCAGGCTGTAAATGGGTGTTTAAAGGTACCTTGTATGATTCAGCGTGAGACATGGAAACACTTTGATTACTGGCTGTTAGGGGCGGTGGTCATCCTTTCCATTTTTGGCATTGCCATGATTCGTTCTGCCATTGCCGGTAACGAAGTGCTGGCAGAACTGGTTCAGCGTCAGACCATTTACGTCATCATCGGGTTTGTGGTGATTCTATTCATGGCATCCCTGGATTATCGCTATTTTTCGGCGCTATCCCGGGTGCTGTACATTGGCGCCATTATTTCTCTTCTAATTATTTTTGTCTTTGGTACTGCCTTCTTTGGGTCGGCGCGCTGGCTGGATACCGGCTTGATTTTGATTCAGCCGTCTGAACTGGCAAAAATCATCATGATTATCGTGCTGGCAGATTTCTTTGCCCGTACCCAGGACCGAAAAAAGGATGTGCGCTGGATTCTGCAGAGTTTTCTGCTCACTTTTGGCGTGGTGATCTGGATTCTCCTCCAGCCCAACCTCTCTACTTCCATTGTGATTATGGTCATCTGGTTTTCCATGCTGTGGGTGAGCGGCTTGCCGGTCAAGTATTTATGGATTTTACTGGGGGTGACCATTGTCCTCTTACTGGTCATTATCTTCATGCTGTTTAGCGGGCAAAAAATTCCTTTTATTGAGGACTATCAGTTAAAGCGCATTGTGGACTTTCTCTTTCCGGATCCCAATTCGCGGCATGGGAACATCTTCAACGTACAGCAAGCCTTAATCAGTATCGGTTCTGGAGGGTTGTTTGGGAGCGGCTATGGACACAGCACGCAGGTGCAGTTGCGCTTCCTCAAGGTGCGCCATACCGACTTTATTTTTTCTGCCATGGCGGCAGAATTTGGCTTTGTGGGTACGGTGGTGATCATTTTGTTGTTGTTATTTGTCATCCTCCGTTGTTTCCGCGCTGCTGCACTTGCCGCTGATCCCTTTGGTGCCTTGATCGCTTATGGTTTTGGCGTGTTGTTGTTCTTTCAAATGGCGGTGAATATTGGTGTGAATCTGAACGTCATTCCGGTTACGGGTTTGACTCTGCCATTTATCAGTTACGGTGGCAGTTCCATGTTATCATTAGCCTTCGGCATTGGATTGGTGGAAAGCGTTGTCAGCCGCCACAAAGTGCTGGAATTCTAATTCGATCACTGGAGCGAGCGAATGACCGATTACAGTAAACCTGTGCGGGTGCGGTTTGCACCATCCCCTACCGGACGGATGCACCTGGGGAGTGGACGAACGGCGCTTTATAACTACCTGCTGGCACGGAAAACCGGGGGGCAGTTTATCCTGAGAATTGAGGATACCGACCAGAAGCGTTATGTGCCCACCGCTGAGCAGGAATTGATTGATGGGATGCACTGGCTGGGCTTACAGTGGGATGAAGGTCCCGATGTGGGAGGCCCTTATGGACCGTACCGCCAGAGTGAGCGTAAAGACATTTATCTCCACTACGCCCGCCAGCTGGTGGAGAGCGGGCACGCGTATTATTGTTTCTGCACCCCCGAACGCCTGGAAAAAGTGCGTCAGGAACAGCAAGCCCGCAAGGAACAACCACATTACGATGGCACCTGCCGGAACATTGACCCTGACGAAGCCGCCCGTAGAGTGGCTCGAGGTGAGCGTCACGTCATTCGCTTTAAGACGCCCCGCGAGGGTGTAACCGTGGTGAGGGATCTCCTCCGCGGGGAGATTACCGTGGAGAATCGCCTGATTGACGATTACGTCATTGTCAAATCCGATGGGCTGGCGTTGTATCACCTTGCTGCAATGGTGGATGACCACCTGATGAAGATCACTCATGTCTTCCGGGGTGCTGAATGGTTGCCAACCTTCCCCTTGCATGCTCTCATTATCCGCGCTTTTGGGTGGCAGGAACCGGAGTTTATTCATCTCTCTGTGTTCCTTAAGCCCAGCGGAAAGGGGAAAATGAGCAAGCGGGAAGCCGCCGACTTGATGAAAGATGGCTACTCCATTTTCGTCACCGATTTTAAAGATCTGGGGTATCTTCCTGAAGCCGTGGTGAACTGGATTGCTTTGATGGGGTGGAGTTACGACGACCACACCGAATTTTTCACCATGCCCGACCTGATTGAAAAATTCTCTCTGGAAGGGTTGAACCCCTCTCCGGCAGCCATCAATTTCACCAAACTGGACCACTTCAACGGTTTGCACATTCGTCACCTGGCGCTGCCCGATTTCGCCCAGCGGGTCAAACCGTTTCTGATTTCTGCCGGATACACAGTAGAGGATGAGAAACTGCTCCGCATTGCTCCGCTCATTCAACCGCGCCTGACCACCTTGGATGATGTTGTCGCCATGGCGGGCTTTTTCTTCAAAGACGAAATTGTTCCCGACCCCGCGGCGCTGGTTCCCAAAGGACTGACTCCGGCAGAAGCGGCACAGGTTGCCCGGCGCAGTCTGGAAGTGCTGGAAAGCCTTTCAGATGTATCGCCTGCGGTTGCCGAACCGCCCATGCGAGCGCTGGTGGAGGAACTGGGGCTCTCGGCGGGGCAGGTATTTGGAATTTTGCGGGTAGCCGTTACCGGACAAACCGTCAGTCCGCCTTTATTCGAGAGTATGGAGATCATCGGGCGGGATACCTGCCTTAAGCGGGTGCGCCGTGCCATTGAATTGCTGGAAGCCATGGCATAATCTATCGGAGAGCGGGTATTCCCGATCTTTTGCCTGGATCACAAGGCATGAAGAAGATAACGGTTGCACTCCCATTCCCTGATGAACCGGGGACGTATTTTCTCGCCTTTTCTTTAGAGAAACCTGGAGAGTACCGGGTTGGACGCTTTCCCCCTGTGTTCTTGCCGGAAGGGTTGTATTTTTACACCGGTAGCGCGTGGGGACGGGGAGGATTGCGTGCGCGTCTGGGGTATCATTTGAGTGTTCCTGCCCACCCCCACTGGCACCTGGACTGGTTGAAACCGTATCTGACTCTGTTGGGAGCCGGGTGGCGTGAAGGGGTACATGCTGAGTGTGACTGGGCGCAAGCCCTCATTGTTCACCCGCAGGCAAGTATCCCTCTACCGGGGTTTGGCGCCAGTGATTGCTCCCGGCAATGCTCCGCGCATTGGGTGTTTTTTGGTACAATGGGAGGGCATCACGCTTGGAGGAAGATTGTTGAAGAGACTCTTGCGAAATTACTGGATGCTCCTGCTGGTTTCTGGAGCAGTGATATTGCTGGATCAATGGACCAAAGCCCTTGTTCGCGCCCACCTTGCACCGGGTGAGATGTGGGCGCCCTGGGACTGGCTGATGCCGTATGCCCGCTTTGTCCACTGGTACAACACCGGTGTGGCGTTTGGGCTGTTTCAGGGTAAGGGGGACTGGTTCATCTTTTTAGCCATCATTATTGCTGTTTTCATTGTCCTGTATTACCCTCGAGTGCCGGATCAGGATTGGAGTTTGCGCCTTGCCATGAGTTTGCAGTTGGGCGGCGCACTGGGAAATATGATTGATCGTCTCCATCAGGGATATGTCACCGATTTCATTTCGGTTGGCACGTTCCCTGTCTTTAATATTGCCGATTCCAGCATCACCATTGGGGTTATTATTCTGCTGCTGGGGGTTTACCTGCAAGAGCGGCGTGAACGCCGTCTGGCTCAGGAATCCAGAGAGAGCCCACCTGAAAATCCGGTTGTGCAGTAATGGAAGATCAGGTCTTTGTCTTCACCTGTGAATCTCATCAGGAAGGGCGTCTGGATAAGTTTCTGGTTGCCCATTTTCCTGATTTCAGCCGTTCTCAAATCCAGGGGCTGATACGCGACGGTTTTGTGCGCGTCTCCGGTAAACTGGTTCAGAAGACGGGATTTCCAGTAGAAGCCGGTATGGAGGTAGAGATCCGCGTTCCACCTCCTCAACCCACTTCGCTGGAACCTGAGCCCATTCCCCTGGATATTCTCTTTGAAAATCAAGATCTCGTGCTGGTCAATAAGCCCGCTGGAATGGTCGTGCACCCTTCGGCAGGACATGATCGCGGTACGCTGGTGCACGCTGCGCTGGCGCACATTCCCGATCTGGAAGGTATTCATGGGGAGGAACGCCCGGGTGTGGTGCATCGCCTGGACAAGGATACATCCGGATTGATCTTACTGGCAAAGAATGACCGCGCCCACCGCTGGTTGCAGGATCAATTCCGTCTGCGCCGGGTTCAGAAAATGTATCTGGCGCTGGTGGATGGACATCCCCCAACGCCAACCGGGCGAATTGAAGCGCCGATTGGGCGTGATCCCCGCAATCGACAGCGCATGGCAGTTGTGCCGCCGGAAAAAGGGCGCGAGTCAATCACGGAGTACTTTACCCGGGAAGAGTTTCCATCTCACGCGCTTCTGGAAGTGCATCCGTTAACCGGACGCACCCATCAGATTCGCGTGCATCTGGCGTTTATTGGCTGTCCAGTAGCGGGTGATCTGGTGTATGGACGAAAGCATTCCACGGTTCCACTGGATCGCCATTTCCTTCATGCCTACCGGTTGACCATTCAACTGCCGGGGGAGCAAACTCCGCGCACGTTCGAAGCGCCTTTACCCCCGGAACTGGAACAGGTTCTTCAAATTTTGCGTGGAAGGACAACGTTATGATTCAGGGTTTCATTGATTTACGTTCGGATACGGTCACGCATCCTACCCCCGAAATGCGTCAAGCGATGGCACAGGCAGAGGTAGGGGATGATGTCATGGGGGAAGATCCCACCGTAAATCGTCTGGAAGAACTTGCCGCAGAAAAACTGGGAAAAGAAGCGGGCTTGTTTATCCCCTCGGGGACGATGGGCAACCTTGCCGCCATTTTGACCCACTGTGGTCGCGGCGATGAGATGATTGTGGGGCACCTCTCCCATACGTATCTCTTTGAGGCAGGGGGTTCTGCGGCGCTGGGCGGGGTGCACCCTTTTGTGGTTCCCAATCAGCCTGATGGCACCCTTCGATTGGATGACTTACGCAAGGCTGTACGTGAGGATGACCCCCATTACCCGACCAGCCGATTAATTATTCTGGAAAATACCCACAACCGCTGTGGCGGGGTGGTTTTAACACCCGAGTATATGCAGGTGGTTGGCGCTTTTGCGCGAGAGAAGCAGTTGAAACTGCATGTGGATGGCGCACGGATTTTCAACGCGGCGGTGGCTTTGCAGGTGCCAGTGGCAGATCTGGTGCGAGATGCCGACTCGGTGACCTTTTGTCTGAGCAAGGGACTGTGTGCCCCGGTTGGATCGGTTTTATGTGGTTCTCGAGAGTTCATTTACAGGGCACGTCGCATTCGCAAGCAGTTAGGAGGCGGTATGCGCCAGGCGGGCATTCTTGCTGCGGCTGGCATCATTGCCCTGGAGAAAATGGTGGATCGTCTGGCAGAAGATCATGACCGCGCCCGTTTGCTTGCCGAACGGCTTTGCGGAGTCAAAGGGCTGGTTGTGGAAAATCCTCACCCCCAGACCAATATGGTGTATCTGTGTCTGGAAGAAGGCATTTCCGTGGATGCCCCTGAGGTTTCGGCAGAACTGGAAAAATTGGGTGTCAAAGTGGATTGGGTGGATACCCGCCGCTTTCGGCTGGTTACCCATTACTGGGTTAATGATGAGGATATACATCGCGCCGTAGCGGCATTTGCTCAGGTACTGCGACCATATTCCCCTCAATAAACCATATGTCCTTGTGGCTCCATCCATGAGGACATGTTTTTATTGTTGTACCTCTTCATCCATTTCGGATACGGGTAACGGCGTTTCGATTTGATCCCGTCCGCGGCTTTTTGCCTGATACAGGCGCTGGTCGGCAAGGTCAATCAGCGCGTAGATTTCACTCGCTTCCATGGGGAAGCAGGCAATTCCCTGGCTGATGGTGGGGGCGGGGATGGGATTCCCTTCTCGATCTTTTAATTCCATGCGCGTCAAAGATTTCTGGATGCGGCGGGCTACTCCCCATGCCTGGAGAATGGTGGCGTTCGGTAAAATGACGGCAAATTCCTCGCCGCCCCAGCGTCCCACCCAGTCGGTGCTTTTCAGGTATCGTTGAATATATTGGGTGATTTCGATCAACACCTGATCACCTGCAAGATGCCCGTATCGGTCGTTGTATTCCTTGAAATGATCAATATCCAGCATGATTAAACTGAGCGGATAACCGCCTCGTAAGGCTTTCTGACATTCTTCGGTGAGTTTTTGCAGGAATGCTCCGTGGTTCAATGCGGAGGTCAGGCTGTCCTGCATGGATCGCGTTTCAACTTCCTGATGATGGAAGGCATTTTCCAGTGAAATGGCTGCCTGCTGGGCAAACGATTCTAGCAATTCCAGATCGCTATCATTGAAAGCATTGACCTGATATGAAGCCACCGCTACCATGCCGTAAAGTTTCTCATGGGTTTGTAACGGGGTTCCCATCCAGGAACGGCTCCGTTCCGGCTTACCGATGCTTTTCAGGGTAATTCCCAGCCGGGCGGCTTCTTTGTCTATGTCCTTTACCAGCAAAGAACGCTGGTTGATGACCACCCAGCCTGAAAAGGTGTTTTCGAGTTCCACCTGTTGATCTTCAAAAAATTCGCCGTCGTCATAGAGCAAAACCAGGCGCAGATGACTGTTTTCCAGGAATCCAATATAGTAGGTATCGGCGTTGAGCGCCGATTGAATGGCACTGCTCATCAACGAAGTGACCTGAGAAGGCTCGATGGAAAATGCCAGACTGCGGGTCATTTGATTGATAATTTCGAGCCTTTCCACCTGCTTCTCGATCCGTTTTTTCATCCAGTGGAATGTCTCATTGATGATTGTGGCGGATAAAATTAAACTCAAAGGGCGGTCCCAGGTGATATAAATTTGGGGAAATACGTTGATTGGGAACAGCGGGGAAAGCAGGAAGATCACCATCCCCAGAACGGCATAAGCAAACCACCGCCCCATCAAAATAGTGATGTTGATAAAGAAGAGAGTGGCAACTGCCAGTTGAATCCAGCGAATACTGTACGGTTCAATCAGGGTGAACCAGAGCACAAAAGCCACGTGAAAAAGGAACACCCCCACGCCAGTGAGAGGGTTTTGGTGCCAGTCGGTTTTCAGGAAAAGATTTTGAATCAGGAAATAAGCGAACAGGGCTAACCCGCTCAGGACATTGATCCAGCGTTGGGTGATAGATGTACCTTCTACATACCCGTAAACAAACAAAAAAAACGCAATCCCGGCGCTGCCCAGAAGAATGGGCAATAACAGGCGCTGGTCTCTGCCGGTTTCGGGTACTCGTACAATACGGCTTAGAAAATGGCTCATGCTTCGAGTAGATGCAGAGTATTCTTTTGCAGGCAACGCATCAAAGCATTGACAACCGCCGGATCAAACTGCTTTCCGGATTGCGATCGAATGTATTGAAGAGCATCTTCGACGTTAATACGCTTCCGATAAGGGCGATCGGAGAGCAGAGCATCCAGCACGTCAGCAACCGAGAAAATTCGCGCCAGCAGGGGAATCTCTTCTCCTTTCAGTCCCTTCGGATAACCGCTTCCATCCCAGCGCTCATGGTGATATTCAATGACGGGGATGGCATTGCTGAGGAATGGAATCTCCCGGATGATGCGCGCCCCAATAAGTGGATGTTCCCGCATGAGACGCCATTCATGCTCATTTAATGAGTCGGGTTTGTGAAGAATGGTGTCACTAATACCTATTTTACCGATATCGTGTAAAAGTGCTCCCCTTTCCAGGGCTTTTTGATCCGCAGGAGATACACCCATTTCCTGAGCGATTCTCAGGGCAATCTCGCGCACCCGTAAAACGTGACGTTCGGTTTCGTGATCGCGGGCGTCCAGTGAGTTCATCAGTGCCAGAAGTGTCTGGTCGTATGAGCGTTCCAGTTGATCGAAGGCTTGTGCCAGTTCATGCGCCTGGCGACGCGTTTCTGCCAGTAATATCGATCGCTCCAGTGCAATGCTGGCTTGATTGATAAGCAATCTCACCTCATCAACAGGATAGTGATTGTTCCTGCTGGAACTTTCCATCAATTCCAGCCACAACGCGCCGTAACAGCGCCGGTGGGTCTGGAGCGGAAATGCCATCAGCGAAACCCATTCGTTCACCCGTTGGGTGGAAATCTGGCGGGATTGCATGGCTTGCTGAATAACTTCCATGGGATGGGAAATGTCCGTATCGTCCGATGGATACTGTAAACTGATCTCCATCTCACCGTCCAATCCATACAGCACCATGCCGCAGGCGCTTGCCTGGAACATGCGGTAAGCCGTGAGAGCAATGACCTGCGCCGCTGCGTTCAAATCGTCCGACTCAGCGATCCGCATGCTCAGTTCATGAAGCATTTGCGTAACCATCAACGATGAACGCAGTTCTTCATCCAGAAAACTGCGCTCGATGGCTACAGCGGCGTGTGTACCAATTAAGTCCAGCAAAAACTCATCCTGTTCATTAAAATTCAGTCCCTGCTTTTTCCCAATGGTCAAAATGACCCCGAGAGGCTGACTTTCCCGCAGGATGGGAGATACCAGCATGGAACGCAGGGTGGGATCGCGCAGATCCAGATGGCTGGTACGCGGGTCTCGGCGGATGTCACGAACCCGGATGGCTATACCCGTTTGATAGACATGATTGACGATTTCCTGTAAGGTTTCGCTCAGGGCAGTTCCGCCTATGGATCCCGCATGTGCCCAGCGCCAGGTTTCTTCGTAACGCACCGCAATGACTCCCGCGTGTGCATACGTGCTCTGGCGGGCAATTTCGGCAATTTTCTCCATTAACTGGTTTAAGTTCAATGTGGATGTGAGTAGTGCCGCCGACTGTACAAGGTCTGCCAGCGTGTTGCGGTAGCGTTGATACGACCATGCGCTGGTCAGCCTCATTCCCAGGGCTTCTACGAAGGGGATGTCCTGTGGGGAAAAATATTCCATCTCCCGAGAGGCAATAAACAGCACCCCCTCCAGATTGCCGTTATCCAGCAGAGGGCAGACCAGTTGAGATGGGTACAGCTGGGGAATGAGTTTAAAAGGCGGCTCTTCGGTTTGATGGTGCCGTAACAGCGTTTTGCGGGAGCGAATGGCGCGCCCAATCAAACCGCGGGTGATGCTGTGTTGAAATCCGGGAGGAATCAGCGTGGCATCTGGACCTGCTACAGCAAGCAGTTGCAGGCGTTGGGAAGCGGGGGAAAATCCCAGCACCATGCATAAAGAGGCATGCAGGGTTTGATGAAGCACATTTGCCGCCAGCTGTGCTTCGACAGGAATATCCTCCATCGTTTCCAGTTGCTGATTGAACTGGTTGAGCCTGAGCAGTTGTTCATTCTGAATGCGCTGGAGAAGTAATTGTTGTTCCAGAGCCTGGATTCTGGCTTTTAATTGCCGCACTTCTTCACTGTTCTCATGTCCGGCATCAATGCCTTCTACCTCCGCGTGAACGGTCTCTTTCGGTTTTCCGGTGATGAGGGGAGAAGAAATCAGGGAGGATGGTTTCATGAGGAAAGAACTCAAACTGCAATGAGATGAAGTGGCGGAACGGTTGATAACATCGTCTGTTAGAAGTCTAGCATACCCTGTGTTGAAACACAATTACAGTAACATTTCGGCTTCATTTCAGTTTTGTAAGGAATAGATTCTTATAACCAGAAATTCATGACACCTCCCTGCTGGTGCGTTCTTCAGACCACTTTAAACTCTGATATAATCCAGCAGGGGAGAACCCACACATTCTTCATGCGGATAAAGCGTTCAAGGAGAAGCATTCATGCCGGAATTTTTCTCGTTAAGGGAGATTGACGAAGCCGCGCAGTCCATTCGCCAGCGATTGGATGTCCAGCCAGTGGTCGGACTGGTGCTGGGTTCGGGGTTAGGAGGGCTGGCGGATCAGATACGAAACCCTGTATATATTGAGTACCCTACCATTCCTCACTGGCCGGTCTCTACCGTGCCGGGACATGCCGGCAGACTGGTCATTGGGGAACTGGCTGGAACACAGGTGCTTGTACAACAGGGGCGCGCTCATTTCTACGAAGGATATTCCATGGCAGAGGTAACCCTGCCGATTCGGGTGATGAAGCGTCTGGGAATCAACACAGTGATTTTGACCAATGCGGCAGGTGCCATTCACCCGGAGTTTGAGCCGGGCGACGTCATGCTTATCACGGACCACTTATCTCTGATGGGAATGACCGGTTTCAATCCGTTGCGAGGTCCCAATCTGGATGAGTTTGGTCCTCGATTCCCGGACATGAGTCAGGTGTACGACCGGGAATTGTTGCAAATTGCCCGGGAGGAAGCCCAAAAAGCCGGAATTGCCCTGCGGGAAGGGGTGTATGTAGGATTGTCCGGTCCTTCTTTTGAAACCCCTGCGGATTTGCGTTTCCTGCGCATCATCGGTGCGGATGCAGTGGGAATGTCCACTGTGCCAGAAGCCATTGTTGCCAGACATGCCGGTATGCGTGTTCTGGCGTTTTCTGGCATCAGCAATAAAGCCAATCTGGATGGCAATACCATCACCACCCACGAAGAGGTGCTTGAGGCAGGAAAGCAAATTGTTCCCAAACTGGAAACGCTGATTACCCGGGTATTGCAGAGACTCTAACCCTGAATCTGCAATCACAGATTTGTCGGGATTGAATGCCGTCACAGGATTATGGACGACCTGATCCGTTTTCTTCAGCAGTACGAAAGCGGAGTGTATTTCCTCGCTGGAGGAGTCGCGTTAATCTATCTGTGGCGGCTTTTATCTGCCTGGGAAGAGTACCGAAAATCCATTTTTGGCATTGAACGGGAGATTGCCCGCCGTAAAATCCTGTCCGCTCTCACCATGATGGGGTTGATGGTATTGCTGGTATTTGCCGAGTTCTTTCTGGTTTCGTTTGTTGCTCCTGCTTATATGGGCAAACCGGTTTTTCAAACCCCAACCCTCAATGTGCTTGAGACCCCCTTCGCTCCGCTCACTACACCTCAAGCCAGTACGCCTACCCCATCGAATCTCATCATGACGGTAACCCCTTCACAGGAAGGCTGTATTGAGGGCCAGATTGAGTGGATTTCACCCCGTCCCGGCGAAGAAATTGAAAAAACTGTAGAATTAAAGGGGACGGTGAATGTTCCAAATCTGGGGTTTTTCAAATATGAGTACGCCAGTATGGACTCGGAAGATTGGGTGACCATTGCTGCGGATAACCGCCCAAAAGTGAACGCATTGATTGGATACTGGGATGTCAGCCAGATTGTCCCCGGAGATTATCGTTTGCGCCTGGTGGTCACTGATAACCAGAACAATGTCTTCCCTGCCTGTGTGATTCAGGTACGGATTATCAATTCACCTTAAAGGAATGCCATGCCACAAGTAGCCATTCGTCCTGCCGTATCATCGGATCTCCCGGCGCTCAGCCAGATTGTTCCCTCTTACTATACTGTGAAAGTATGGCAAATGGATCGGGGTGGGGAGGAAGAGCAGATTCAGGTGCGTTTTCGTGAGGTGCGTCTTCCGCGGGAAGTTCTGGTTGAATACCCCCGTTCTCTGGAGGATATTTTTCAGGAAGGCTGGCTCGACAAAGATATCTTTCTCACCGCCAGCCTTTCCAGTATACCGGTAGGGTTTGCTCGTCTGGCGCTGGAAATCACATCGGGCAATTTGTGGGTAAAAGATTTAATCGTGCGTCACGATTTGCGCCGTGAGGGCATTGGCACTGCGCTTTTGATTGCGGTGCAGGATTATGCCCTCGAGCGGAGATATCGCCGGATTATGCTGGAAATGCAGTCCAAGAATTATCCTGCCATTCAACTGGCAAAAAAACTTGGCTATGAATTTTCGGGTTTCAGCGACGCTTACTTTGCGAATCAAGACATTGCCTTATTCTTTGCGCAATCTTTGCGTTGATGAGAACGAACTGGCTGGGAAAGTATGCAGAATGACGGCATGATTGCACTACAGGGTATCCTTCGAGCGCTCAGTGATATTTTCACTGCCGGGATTGCCATAACAGCCTTTGCGCTTTTGCTCTATGCTCTGGCGTTCAATTTGTTCAATCGAGTGGTTCGCTCTTTTGCCTTGATTCTGGTATGCGTGGTGGTGGCGTTTACTGCCGAATCAATGGGTAACATTGCCTCTTCAAGTGCGGACCAAATGTTCTGGTTGCAGGTGCAGTGGGCAGGAGTGGTTTTTCTACCTGCCACCTACCTGCATTTTGCGGATGCCGTGTTAGCCACCACGGGACAGCCCAGCCGGGGGCGAAGGCGTTTCCTTTCGCGTCTGGCGTATTTTATCTCTTTCCTTTTCTTATTGTCCATTCCATTTGGCTGGCTGATTGGTCCGGTGGTCAGTGTGGAGGGGAAAATCAGCCATTTTCAGCCCACCCCTCTGACCAATGTTTTTCTCGTTTACCTGATCACCCTTTGTGGGATTGGTATCAGTTTACTGGTTCGTGCCATGCGGCGATCGACGCTCTCTGCCAGTCGGCGCCGCATGTTCTATCTGGTATTCAGTTCGGTAGCGTTAATTCTAGGGGTATTCCCCTTCCTCCCTTATAACCCTGATTTTCCCTTGCGGCATCCCATCTGGTTCTGGGGCTTGGCGGCACTGGTCAATGCTCTGGTAGGAACCTTGCTGGTGGTTATGGCGTATGTTGTGGCTTTCTTCGGGGTGATGATGCCGGACCGGGTGGTCAAGGCGCGCCTGTTCAAGTGGCTGATGCGAGGTCCCTTTACTGCATCGGCAACGCTGGGCGTGGTGACATTAATCCGGCGCGGTGGTGATGTGCTTGGGTACAACGCCAGCATCCTTGTGCCGGTTGCAATGGTTGCCACCATTTTGATTCTGGAGTATCTCATTACTCTGCTGTCGCCTTTGGGAGAACGCATTCTCTTTGCAGGAAACGATCGTGAAGAACTGGAAATTTTACGGCGTCTGGAAGAGAGACTGGTAACGCGGAACGACCTGCGTCAGTTCCTGGAGATGATTCTGGTCGCTTTGATGGACCGCACTCAGGCGGAAGGAGCCTATCTGGTCGGTCTGGAATCCGGCTCCCAGTTCATTCTTTCACAGGGCAAAACCCGTTTTGAACGTCTGGAGGATCCAACGCAATCTCCTCTGAAGATTTATCCGGAGTGGGAAAAAGCCCGAGAAGCCCGCTATTTCATCTGGGAGGGAGACTGGCTTTTCCCGCTTCATAATGGAGAAGAAAGCCCTCTGCTGGGGTTCATTGGGGTGAGCGGCGTGGAAGGCAAAGAGGTAGCGCTTGAGCCGGATGAAACCATCTGGATGTTGATTGATCGGGCGGCGATGGCACTGCGCGACCGTAAACTCCAGGAACGGATTTTTTCCGCTCTGGAAGCCCTTACTCCTCAGGCAGATTTTATTCAGCGTCTTCGCACTGCAGGTCAGTATGATCGTCAGGAATTCATGCAAGCGGAGGTCCCAGAAGCCCCTGAAGATGTGGCGACATGGGTGCGGGAAGCGCTTTCGCATTACTGGGGTGGTCCTAAATTGCTCAATAATCCCCTGATGAAGTACAGGGTTGTTCAGGAAGCCCTGCGTGAACATAATGGCAATCAAGCCAACGCACTCCGCGCGGTGCTCCGGCAAGCCATTGATCAGGTAAAACCCGAGGGCGAAAGAAAGTTCACCGGTGAATGGATATTGTATAATATTCTGGAAATGAAGTTTGTTGAAGGGCGCAAGGTGCGTGATATTGCGATGCGTTTAGCCATGTCAGAAGCAGATCTTTATCGGAAACAGCGGGTTGCCATTGAAGCCGTCGCAAAAGCCATTCTGGAAATGGAAATGGATGCTCGGGAGGGAGCCAACCAGAAGCAGGAATAGCCGCGGTTGGTATTTTATTCTTAACAACTTACAGAGATGGGGTATGGAGGTAAGAAATGGCGGTAAGGCGATCAGTTGCCAGTATTGAGGAAGTGGAGATGCCTATGGATGAAGGCTGGTGGGCTTCGGTGCTTGCGGATGAGCAGGTCTATGGAGAAAATCTGCTCAGGTCTTCCGGAGCAAAATCCACGGGAATCTCTGCCAGTGTCAACTGGGCAAAAGCACGCCAGTATCTGGAAAACGACGAAGTTGTCAAACTGGAGGTGTACGGCTTCAATCGCGGCGGGCTCTTGGTGCGCGGGGAGGATATTCAAGGGTTTGTACCGGTGTCTCATCTGGTGGAGATGCCCTGTGTCCCCGGCGACGAGGAACAACGCAGGCAGAGCCTGGCAAATTACGTGGGGCGGATTCTTTCCCTCAAGGTCATTGAATGTGAGATGCAGTCTGAGAGGATTGTCCTTTCAGAACGCGCGGCGCTGGCTGGCGAGGGGAAACGCCGGCAACTTTTCAGCACCCTGCGCGCGGGCGAAATTGTCAATGGAACTGTGACGAACGTCACCGACTTTGGCGCTTTTGTGGATTTGGGTGGTCTGGAAGGGCTAATTCATGTCTCCGAACTGTCGTGGGGGAGGGTGCAACACCCGACTGATATTCTGCGGGTGGGCGATCCGGTGCGCGCCCTGGTGCTAACGGTTTCGGCTGAAAATGGAAGGGTAGCGCTCAGCCTCAAGCGGCTTTGTCCCAATCCCTGGGAGGCTTTGCCCCAAATTTACCGTCCCGGTGATGTCGTGGAAGCCGAAGTGACCGCGATCATGCGGTTTGGTGCCTTTGCCCGCCTGAAAGAAGGGGTGGAAGGGTTGATCCACATCTCGACCATGTCCCTGCCCGATGGGGTAAAGGACATTGAAAAGGTGATGACGGTTGGGCAAAAGGTGCAGGTGCGCATTCTGCATCTGGATGCCGAGCGTCGCCGGCTTGGCTTAGGGCTGGTTCGAATCGAATGAAGTTAGAACCAAAACGCAAGCCCACAGGGGTATCTCCAGGATCTCCTCCAACTGGCGAAGAAACCACAACCACAACTGGTATGGAGTGGTGGGGGCGTTTTCGCCGTTTTGGATGGGATATTCTGGGTATCTTTTTAATGGCATGGGCTTTTATGACCTTCCTTGGTCTGGCAGGATGGTCTCGGGGTGTCCTCCTGGATGCCTGGGTGGGTAGTATCCGCATGGCTTTTGGCTGGCTCGCCTGGGGGATGGTGGCAGTTTTCATCCTGCTGGGGTTGCTTTGCTTCCGCCATTACTTTCAGGAATTTCCCCATATTTCTCTTGGGCGTACACTGGCTCTGGAAGCCAGTGCTTTTTTCCTTTTAGCCTTACTGGCAGTATTTGGAGGAATGGATCTCACCCGTGCAGAAAGCGGGAAAGATGGTGGGGTGATCGGATGGGGGCTGGCGAGTTTGCTGGAGGTGGCTTTCCCCTATCCGTGGATTACCATTGTCCTGCTGTTTGCCCTGCTGGTGTTGTTATCATATGGCAGTGGACTTTTAGGATGGGGTTTTCAGGCACTTTTAAAATGGCTGGATGCGATGAGCACTTCTACAGCAACAGTGGCTGTCCAGAGCCCTTTGTCGTCAACCTCAACCCGCCCTTCTGAAGAAAGTGAACCCGATAAACCCCTTTCACAGGCACAGCGCGATTCCCGCTTACCTCCTCTGGATTTGCTGGTGGAGGAACAATCCGCCGCCCCTGACGAAGATACCATTATTGAGACCGGTTTGCGTATCGAGCAGGTGCTCGCAGAGTTTGGATTGCCGGTAAAGGTGGTTGGCTATCGGGTGGGCCCCACCATTACCCAGTATGCGGTGGAGCCGGGCTATGTGGAGCGGACGGGGGCTGATGGCGAAGTCACCCATATGAAGGTGAGGGTCGCTCAAATCTCTGCCTTACAGCGCGACCTTGCCATGGCGCTTTCAGCAGAGCGTTTACGAATCGAAGCCCCTGTGCCGGGACGTTCCTATGTGGGCATTGAAGTGCCCAACCCTCGTAATACCGTGGTCCGGTTGCGTTCTCTGATGCAGGATGAAGCCTTCCAGCGCCTGAATTCTCCTCTGGCGCTGGCACTGGGTAAGGATGTTTCGGGTCAGGCAGTGGTGGCGGACCTGGCGCGAATGCCCCATTTATTGATTGCAGGCACAACCGGTTCCGGAAAATCGGTGTGTGTGTCTGCCATTGTGACCTGCCTTGTGATGAATAACACCCCGGAACGCTTGCGTCTGGTACTGCTGGATCCCAAAATGGTAGAACTTTCTCGTTTTAATGGGTTGCCGCATTTGCTGGGCAAGGTTGAGACTCAAATGGAGCGCATGGTGGCTGTTCTACAGTGGGCAGTGGCAGAGATGGAGAATCGTTACAAAGTTCTCGAGCAAGCCCGCGCTCGTGATCTGGAAACCTATAACCGCCGTGCAGAGAAACGCGGACAATCTCCCCTGCCGAGAATTGTGGTGGTTGTGGATGAACTGGCAGATCTAATGATGACGGCTCCAGAACACACCGAGCCGGCGCTGGTGCGTCTGGCTCAGAAAGCGCGTGCCATTGGCATTCATCTGGTGGTAGCCACACAGCGCCCTTCAACAGATGTGATTACCGGTTTAATTAAAGCCAACTTCCCTGCCCGTATTGCCTTCAGCGTGGCATCGTCGGTGGATTCGCGTGTCATTCTGGATGTGGTAGGCGCTGAAACCCTGCTTGGAAAGGGGGATATGCTCTTCCTGAACCCTGAAGTGGGTACTCCCCAGCGTGCCCAGGGGGTCATGGTTGCCGATCAAGAGGTGGAGCGCATCATCGCTTACTGGCAAAAGCAAGTGCCTGCTTCTGAAGAACCAGTGCCGGTGCCATGGGAGGAGTTTCTGGTCAATGCCGCTGAGGAAGAAGGCGATGCTTTGCTGGAAGAAGCCATTCGTATTGTCCGGCAAGCCCGGCGTGCCAGTGCTTCTTTGCTCCAGCGGCGGATGCGCATTGGATATCCCCGCGCCGCCCGTTTGATTGATCTCATGGAAGAGATGGAAATTGTGGGTCCCTCACAAGGGGGTGGAAAGGACCGCGAGGTACTTTTGCCACCCTTGCCGGAAGATGGCGAGGAAAACGAACAGGGTTCTTGACAGTTCCTCATGGGTAAGATAGCATAAGGCGCAGTGCCGGTTATCGGTATATGTTTATCTTTCCCATTGAGGTGAAACTGTGGAACAGATTGTCAGGAAAGAACCAGTGACCTTCACCGATTTTCTCCGTAAGACTTTCAAGAATGTGCTCGAACCAGTGGCGATGTTCTTCAATCGCCTTGGCATTATGCCCAATACTATGACCATCCTGGGACTGGTGGGGAATGTCTTTGGGGCAGTGCTTCTGGCGCTGGGGCACATTCCCGCGGGCGGTGTGGTGATTTTACTGATGGGACCGATTGACGCTTTGGATGGAACGATGGCGCGATTGCGCGGTTTGTCCAGTGAATTTGGCGCTTTTGTGGACTCGGTGACCGACCGCTACTCTGAACTGGTCATTTTCCTTGGCTTGCTGATTTATTTTTTAAGGGAGGACCTCTGGCTGGGGGTGTTGATGGTCTATCTCGCTGCAGCGGGTTCGGTGCTGGTGTCTTACATTCGTGCCAGGGCGCAGTCGGTGGGGTTTGAAACCAAGATTGGATTGTTCACGCGGGTCGAACGTTTTCTTGTGCTGGTGCCGGGGTTGATTTTCAATCAACCGATAATCTCGCTGGCATTGATTGCCTTTTTTGGAAACATCACTGCCTTACAACGAATATGGCACGTGCGTAAACAGGCGTATGAACGCACAACCGTAAAACGAGAAGGATGAGGAGGAAAAAGCCATATGTCTATCCAGTTCGACGGGATTTTGATTGGTACGTTTAAGATTTATTACTATGGTATTTTGATTGTTTTGGGTGCTGTAGCGGCAACCTGGCTTGCCAGCCGTGAAGCCAGACGGTATGGAGAAAACCCCGATCTGGCTTGGGATTTACTGCCCATTGCATTGATCGGTGGCATCATTGGGGCGAGGTTGTGGCATGTGCTTCTTCCGCCAGCCTCGATGGTGGAACAGGGTATCACCACAGCATATTATTTCACTCACCCTCTGGATATGCTGAATCTGCGCCGGGGCGGATTGGGAATCCCGGGCGCGGTCATTGGCGGTTTAATTGCCGTATGGATTTATTCGCGGAGCAAGAAATTCCCGCTGGGAGTCTGGGCAGATGCAATTGCTCCCGGTCTGGCTCTTGCCCAGGCTATTGGACGGTGGGGAAATTATTTCAACCAGGAACTGTATGGCGCACCCACAAATTTGCCATGGAAACTTTATATAGACCCTGCTCATCGCTTGCCCCAGTATGCCAGTGTGGAGTATTATCATCCTCTGTTCCTGTATGAGTTTCTCTGGAACCTGTTGAACATGGGCTTCTTGCTCTGGGCATCAAGGCGTTTTGCAGGAAAACTCAAGACCTGGGATGTGTTCTTGATGTATGCGATGATTTATGGCATTGGGCGTTTTGCTCTGGAATTTTTACGTCTGGATCCAGCGCCGTGGGGGACGCTCAACGCAAACCAGGTGATTATGCTGGCGGTGGCTGTAGTGTCTGGTGCGATTTTGTTCTGGCGTCATCGGAGAACTGATAAGGAACTGTAATCTTTTTTATGTCGGTTTTCTTTTATATTAATGGTAGAGGTTTTGGATGATTCATGCTGAGGGTCTGACAAAAGTTTTTGACGATTTTGTTGCCGTTAATCAGGTCTCCTTCTCGGTTGCGGAAGGGCGCGTGCTGGCGCTTTTGGGGAAAAATGGCGCTGGCAAGACGACCACGATTCGCATGCTTTCTTCCCTCCTTAAACCCACACAGGGAAGCGCGCGGGTGGCGGGTTATGATATTGTTCGTGAAGCCCAAAAGGTGCGAGCCTCAGTAGGCGTTCTTACCGAACATCATGGCTTGTATTCCCGTATGTCGTTATGGGAGTATCTGGAATTCTTTGGCAGCCTTTACGGTATGACCGAAACCGAGGTGCGTCGGCGGGCAAGACCCCTTTTGGAAGAATTCGAACTGAATGGCACAGAGAAAAAGCGCTTGGGAGAATTTTCCAAAGGGATGCGCCAGAAACTGGCTCTGGTGCGCGCTATTTTGCATAATCCGCCGGTATTGATGCTGGATGAACCTACTTCTGCAATGGATCCTGAATCCGCCCGGGTCGTGCGCAATGCCATCGCCCATATGCGCGGACAGGGAAGAACCATTTTACTGTGCACGCACAATCTGGTGGAAGGGGAAGAACTGGCTGATGATGTTGCAATCATTCATCGTGGACGTATCATTTTGCAGGGGGCACTGGAAGAGGTTAAAGAACAACAGTTGGGAGCCCCTGAGTTTCTTGCCCGACTGGCTCATCCACTTAATGGGGTAGCCCTGCAGTTGCCGGAGGGCGTTACTGTGACAGCCAGAGGGGAAGATTGGGTGCGGTTCCAGGTTGCACATCCCCGGGTCAACAATCCTGAATTGCTCAGAGCCTTGTTCCACCAGCAGGTAGAGGTCCTCTCATTTCAGGAAGTGCCGCGTAGTCTGGAAGAGGTGTTCTTAAAGGCAATTCGAATGGAGAAAGAGGATGTGGACTGAACTTCGTCCGGTTTGGATTTTAGTACGCCGCGAGTTAAGGGATCAACTTCGCGACTGGCGTATCATTTTCCCCATTCTGATTCTGGCTTTGGGCTTTCCGTTCATCATGAACTGGACGGTTCGTGAAATGCTGGACTTCACCTCGGAATATGGCGCGTCCATTGTTGCGGATCGTCTGGTGCCGTTCCTGTTCATGGTAGTGGGTTTTTTCCCGATCTCGGTTTCGCTGGTGATTGCGCTGGAGTCCTTTGCCGGTGAAAAAGAACGCAACAGCATTGAGCCTCTGCTCAACACTCCGTTGCTGGACTGGCAAATTTACGTTGGAAAGTTACTTGCCTCAACACTCATGCCTTTGCTGGGAAGTTATCTTGCCATGATTGTCTATCTGGTTGGGTTGGTCAACCGGGGGATATCCCTCCCGCAGCCCATCATCATGACACAAATCTTTCTTCTTACCACCATTCAGGCAGTCATGATGGTTTCAGGGGCGGTGGTCATTTCCAGTCAGGCAACTTCGGTGAGAGCGGCAAACCTGCTGTCCTCGTTTATTGTTTTACCTGTGGCTTTTCTGATTCAATGGGAAGCGCTGGTGATGTTCTGGGGTAATGAGATGACCCTCTGGTGGGTCCTGCTGGGCACATTCATTTTGGCTGTCCTGTTGAGCCGGGTAGGGGTGTCCCATTTCAATCGCGAGAAGGTGCTGGGGCGTGAGATTGACGTGCTCAAACCTGCCTGGGCATGGCAGGTCTTCTGGAAACAGTTCAAGGGTGAAGCGCGTTCTCTTTCGGAATGGTACGTACAGAAAGTTTTTCCCACTTTTCGGGAATTACTGGTTCCATCGATTCTGACGCTGGCGATTGCACTGGTGGGAATGGCGATTGGGGCTTATATGCTTCAACAGTATCCTGTGTTGGTGACCGCCAGCAAACTTGAACAACAAAACCTGCCCGATATTGAACGGCTTCGGCAGGCATTGCTGGGAAATCAGCCAGGCATGTTTCTGTTGATTTTCTGGCAAAACTTACGGGTGTTGTTGCTGTCTATGGTGCTGGGCATCTTCACCTTTGGCGTGGTTGGGGCTTTACCCATCATGGGAACAATGGCGGCAGTAGGCTTTCTGGGAGCGTTTCTTTCCACCAATCAGGTTTCTCTTCTCCCTATTCTGGCGATGATCGTTCCCCACGGGATTTTTGAAGTACCTGCGGCGATTTTTGCTACTGCGGCAGTGTTGAAAATTGGCGCTGCCTTAGCCACTCCCGCGCGCGATTTTACCATTGGTGAAGTGTTATTGAGATCCCTTGCCGATTGGGCAAAGATTATGGTAGGGATTGTTGTTCCCTTGCTTCTGGTTGCGGCATTTATTGAAGCCTTCGTCACCCCTCAACTGGTTCTGGCGATACTCGGCTCTTGAAAAACCTTTGACGGAAACGAACAGGGCGCACACAGCGCCCTGTTTTTTGTTATGATAGAACTGGATAGAAATTACCAGCCCACCAGGAATTGTTCCCACTCCTTATTTTCTTCCAGGTGTCTGCCAAAGATATATTGAGCCGACATGGGAGGTTCTGCTGGCGGGCGGAGTAATTTCATACCGGCTTCTTCCAGCGTGCGTCCACCTTTGCGATGATTACAAACCGGACAGGCAGCAACCACGTTGGTCCAGCAGTGTTTTCCGCCCAGATGGCGGGGAATGACATGATCTACGGTCAGGTCGGTGGTATGTTTACCGCAGTATTGACAGGTGTAATTATCGCGGCGGAACACCTCGCGGCGGGTGAGTTTCAGCCGCGGGCGGGGGCGTGAAATCATTTTTTGCAGTCGAATCACCGAGGGACGTGGGATGACACGGCTGACTGTGAGAATGTTGCCTCTTCCGTTGACCACCATGGTGGCTTTCTCACTCATTAAAAGCCCAACTGCCCGACGCATGTCACATACATGAATCGGTTCAAAGTTGGCATTCAACACCAGTACAGGTTCGTGCATAACAAAATTATAGCACGAACCCTTTCAGGGAATAAAAAGTAGTATATCAATCAAAAGATCGGAGGTTTTTATGCCATCAGTCATCGTAACAGGCGGCAGTGGGTTGATAGGACAGTCCTTTTGCAGAGAAATGCAATCGGCAGGCTGGGAAGTGGTCATTGTCAGCCGAAGCCCTCGAAGAGGTGCTTCAGGGGGGCAATTTCGCCAGATTGGCTGGGAAGATTTGCCTCTGGAGATGGAGAATGCCCGGGCGGTAGTGAATCTTGCAGGAGAAAATATCGGCGCTGGACGCTGGACAAAGGAAAAGAAACAGCGGATCCAGGAGAGCCGGTTACAGGCTGGCAAAATGGTCTCGCAGGCATTTTTTCAGGCAAGCCGCAAGCCGGAGGTGCTGATTCAGTCCTCTGCAATTGGATACTATGGAACTCAATCAGGCGATTTAGCGCTGGATGAGGCGGCACCCGGTGGGGAAGATTTTCTTGCTCAGGTAGGGAGAGCGTGGGAACAATCTACCCGTGAAGTGGAGGATCTGGGAGTTCGCCGGGTGATCATCCGCACGGGGGTGGTGCTGGCGCGTGAAGGAGGCGTGCTGAATCGTATGGTGTTGCCCGTTCGCCTGGGGGTGGGTGGTCCTCTGGGGTCTGGAAGGCAATGGATATCCTGGATCCATATTCAGGATCAGGTGCGTGCCATGCGATTTCTCATTGAGACAACCTCTGCCCGGGGGGTGTATAACCTGACTGCACCTACTCCCGTACAAAATCAGGATTTCATGTGCACGCTGGCAAAGGTACTTCGCCGACCCTGCTGGCTTCCGGTTCCGGGATTTGCCCTGCGTGTCTTGCTGGGGGAGATGAGCACACTGGTGCTGGATGGCCAACGGGTTGTGCCTGCCCGCTTACTGGCGGAGGGGTTTGTGTTTGCGTATCCCCACCTGGAAGAGGCTTTGCGGAATTTATTGGAATGAAACCAGTTGAAGAGAGGTTGTTCCAAACACATTTCCAGAGTATGGTATACTCTGGCACTGGCTCTACTTTTGTTTGGGAGGCAAGAAATTGAAAAAGGCACTCATCACGGGGATTACCGGACAGGATGGTTCGTATCTGGCTGAACTGCTCCTTTCCAAAGGATACGAAGTTCATGGAATGATTCGACGCGCAAGCACTTTCAACACCCGCCGTATCGATCACATTTACCGTGATCCCCATGCCAACGGAGATCCGGTGCACTTATACCTTCATTATGGCGATTTGACCGCTTCGGATACTCTGCTGGATATCATTTATAACATTCGCCCGGATGAGATTTATCATCTTGGCGCTCAAAGCCATGTGCGGGTGAGTTTTGATATGCCGGAGTTTACCGGCGATGTCACCGGGTTAGGTACGGCACGCATTCTGGAAGCCATTCGCAAAAGCGGTGTTAAGGCTCGTTTTTATCAGGCTTCTTCCAGTGAGATGTTTGGGAGCGCCAAGCCTCCTCAGAATGAAAACACCCCCTTTGAACCGCGCAGCCCCTACGCTGTAGCCAAACTGTATTCCTACTGGCTCACCCGCAATTACCGGGAAGCCTATCACATTTTTGCAGTGAATGGAATTCTCTTTAACCATGAAAGTCCACGGCGTGGAGAAACTTTTGTGACCCGTAAGATTACCCGCGCGCTGGCATCCATTCGGGCGGGCAAACAAAAGGTGCTTTACCTGGGTAACCTGGACTCCCGCCGGGACTGGGGGTATGCTCCGGAATACGTTGAAGCCATGTGGATGATGCTCAACCGTGATGAACCCGATGACTTTGTAATCGGAACGGGTGAAGCCCATACGGTGCGTGAATTTCTGGATGAAGCCTTTGGCTACCTCGATATGGACTGGCATGAATACGTCAAAATTGACCCGCGTTACTTCCGTCCAACCGAGGTAGATTATCTGCTTGCCGATGCCACAAAAGCCCGTACTGTGCTGGGCTGGGAGCCGAAAGTTCGCTTCCGCGAACTGGTGCGAATCATGGTGGATGCCGATCTGGAATTGATGGGGTTGGAATGTCCAGGCGAAGGGAAACGCATTCTCCAGGAACGCTTCGGGAACTGGCACCGCTGGGAGAAGCAGGTTATCTCCATGGATGATCATTAGGAAAATTACCGATGCCCGCGGTGTTGTTCGTTTGTACAGCCAATATCTGTCGTTCGCCCATGGCAGCGGCGCTCTTTTTGGCGCGCTTGAACTCAAATGGACTTCATCCCGAACAATGGCTGGTGGATTCTGCCGGAACATGGGCTTACGATGGACAGGCGGCGTCGCAAAACGCCATTCTCGCCATGGAAAAACGCGGTCTGAACATTCGTGCCCACCGTTCCAAGACAGTCTCCAGTTATTTGCTGGAAATGTTTGATCTCATTCTGGTCATGGAGCCGGGTCACAAAGAAGCCTTACAGGTGGAATTTCCTCATCTGGCTTCAAGAATTTATTTGTTGAGTGAAATGGCAGGAGAATCCCTGCCTGTTGAAGATCCGTATGGCGCCTCGCTGGAGGAATATGAAAAAACTGCCGCCGAGTTGGACTCCTTAATCGAAAGAGGGTTAGCGCGGATCTTATCCTTAGCGGGCTTTGACAGTGAGGTTTCGTCGGATTAAAGTAGTGGGGTATTTGAAAAAAAAGAATGTCCAGTTTCTTGACCCAAACAGATCCGTTCGGGTATAATTGCCTTTTGCGTAAAATGCACGTATTGTGTTTATCGCAGGACAGGATCCGGTCTAAAGTATGAGGTGCAGGAGAAAAGCATGGCTTCCGAATTGACAACCACGAAGTCTTACGCGCGTATTCCGGTTGTTTTCGATCTTCCCGATCTGATTGATGTTCAGGTTGACTCGTTCAAACGGCTCAAGCAAGAAGGATTGATTGATCTGTTTGATGAGATTTCCCCAATTGAATCTTACAACAAGGGGATGAAATTGTATTTCCCCGGGCGTTCGCAGGAGGCTCAGCAGTTTAACCTGCGCATTCGCTTTGGGGAGCCGAAGCACTCCATTGAAGAGTGTGTGGAAAAGGATTTGACCTATGCCAGCCCGCTGTACGTGGGGGTGTTGCTGGCTGGTCCCGAAGTGCCTGAACCCATCCGGCAGGAAATCTTCCTGGGTGATTTCCCGGAAATGACCGATAAAGGCACGTTCATCATTAATGGTACAGAGCGCGTGGTTGTCTCGCAGTTGATCCGCTCGCCGGGCGTGTATTTTGACGCTCCCGTGGATCGTGCCACAGGGCGCCGCCTGGCAATGGCAAAATTGATTCCCGATCGCGGCGCATGGATGGAATTTGAGACCCGTAAAAATGATTACCTGATTCTCAAATTCAACCGCAAGCGCACCGTACCCATTACCATTTTCCTGCGCGCTCTGGCGGCAGTTGACGATGGTCTTGGTGGTGAAAGTCCCCTTAAGGAAGGGACGGATGAGGAACTGCTGGCACTCTTCCAGGATGTGGATAACAATCCTGAACGTCTCTTTATTGCCTCGACGATGCGCCAGGAACCGGTTTGGGATTTGACCGGCGGGTTAACAATTGCTCAGGCGGCGTTGCTGGAGTTCTTCAAGCGGATGCGCCCGGGAGACCCCGCTACCCTGGAAAACGCCCGCCAGTTCCTGGAAGAGCAGTTGTTTGACCAGCGTCATTACGATCTGGAGCGGGTGGGGCGTTACAAACTCAATCAGAAACTGGATTTGTCCGATAAAATCCCCGTCACACACCGCACCATTACCAAGTGGGACATCCTCAATCTGATTCGACGGATGATCCTTATCAACAACGAGCGCGAAGACAAGGATGATATTGACCACCTCGGCAATCGCCGGGTCAAGACGGTGGGTGAACTCATCCAGAACAAACTGCGCATTGGACTGCGCCGCATGGAGCGGGTCATCAAAGAACGCATGTCCATCCGTGATCAGGAACAGGTGACGCCGATGAGCCTGGTCAACATTCGACCGGTGGTGGCGGCACTGCGTGAGTTCTTTGGCTCCAGCCAGTTATCTCAGTTCATGGATCAGACCAACCCGCTTGCCGAACTGCGTCATAAGCGCACTCTCTCGGCGCTGGGTCCTGGTGGCTTGCGCCGTGAACGGGCAGGATTTGATGTCCGCGATGTGCACCACTCCCACTATGGCCGAATTTGCCCGATTGAGACGCCTGAAGGTCCAAACATTGGTTTGATTGGACGTCTGGCGTCCTTCTCCCGGGTGAACGAATACGGCTTTATTGAGACGCCCTATCGCCGGGTGATTAAATCGCTCTCTTCCAGAGATGAACGTCTGGTAGGACGTAAACTCCGCGAAACCCTCACCGATCCCGAAACGGGTGAGGTGATTGCCCGCGAAGGTGAACGCGTGACCGCGGAAATGCTCCCGGCAATCCAGAAACTGAACAAATCGACCATCTTTGTGGTGCCGTTTGTGTCGGATGATGTGGAGTACCTCTCCGCCGACGCCGAAGATAAATTCATGATTGCGCAGGCGAACTCCCTGCTCAACGAATACAACGAATTCATTCAGGATCGGATTTCCTGCCGCTATCACTCAGACTTCACCGAAGCCTCACCGGATAGCATTAACTACATGGATGTCGCTCCCAATCAGGTGGTGGGCATCAGCGCTGCGCTTATCCCCTTCCTTGAGCATGATGATGCCAACCGTGCTTTGATGGGATCGAACATGCAGGCGCAGGCCGTTCCTCTGGTGCGCCCGGAGATCCCCATTGTCTCTACCGGTATGGAACTGTATGCCGCACGCGACTCCGGACAGGTGCTGGTTGCGGAAGAGGATGGCGAGGTGATTTCGGTCAACGGGCGGCAGGTTGTCCTGCGAACCCCCAGCGGTGTGCGGGTGTATCAACTACGCAAATACCAGCGTTCCAACCAGTCCACCTGTATTGATCAGCGTCCTGCAGTGCGTAAGGGACAGATTGTCCGCAAGGGAGATGTTCTGGCGGACTCCAGTTCCACCGTCAATGGGAATCTGGCTCTGGGTCAAAACGTGGTGGTGGCTTTCCTTTCCTGGGAGGGCGGAAACTTTGAAGACGCCATCCTGATTTCTGAACGCCTGGTTCAGGAAGATAAATTTACCTCTGTCCACATCGAAAAGTACGAAATCGAAGCCCGCGACACCAAACTGGGACCGGAAGAGATTACCCGTGACATTCCGAATGTGGGTGAGGATGCCATCAAAGATCTGGACGAAAACGGCATCATTCGCATCGGTGCTGAGGTGGGACCCAACGACATTCTGGTTGGCAAAATTACTCCCAAAGGTGAAAAAGAACTCACTCCTGAAGAGCGCCTGTTGCGGGCAATCTTTGGTGAAAAGTCCCGGGATGTGAAAGATACTTCCCTGCGCATGCCACATGGCGAGCGGGGTAAAGTGGTGGATGTGAAAGTCTTCACCCGTCAGGACAATACCGATTTGCCTGCCGGTGTGGATATGATGGTGCGTGTGTCGGTTGCACAGCGCCGTAAGATCACTGCGGGAGATAAAATGGCAGGGCGCCACGGGAACAAAGGCGTGGTCTCTCGGGTCGTGCCGGTGGAAGATATGCCCTTCCTTGAAGATGGTACCCCGGTGGATATCATCCTTAACCCCCTGGGTGTGCCCGGACGTATGAACATTGGGCAGGTGCTTGAAACTCATCTGGGTTGGGCGGCAATGCGTCTGGGGTTCCGCGCCATTACCCCTGTCTTCGATGGTGCAAACGAAACCGAAATTGAAGCCGAACTGGCACGTGCCTATCTGATTGACCTGGCATGGAAAGAAACCGTTGATGCTGCCTGGCAGATGGCCAAGGAGCAGGGCGCTGCTCCGGAAGATTTCCGGGATGATAATGAAGTGCGCACTTTGTACATTCAGCAATGGTTGGGTGAGCGCGGATACGACATAAACCGACTGGGCGAAGATGAGGTATATGCTCGCCGCTCTACCCTCACTGAGTGGCTCCGCGATAAGGGCTATGACCCTGATTCCATCCTGCAATTTGAGGATGTTGGCTTGAAAGCCCCGGCGATCTCGTCTAAGGATCTCAACGCCATTGAAGTCTGTCTGCGCATCTGGCTGGAATCGCAGGGTGTGGATGTCAGCAACGTTGCCAATGAGAAAATCCGTGAGGTGGCAGAAGATTACATGCGCCAGACCGGTAACCCCATGCCGTTGCTGGGCAAACAACGTCTGCGCGATGGTAAGACCGGTGAGTACTACGATCAGCCGGTGACAGTAGGCGTGATGACCATGTTGAAACTGCACCACCTGGTGGAAGACAAAGTTCACGCCCGCTCTACAGGCCCGTACAGTCTGGTTACTCAGCAGCCGCTGGGTGGTAAAGCGCAGTTTGGTGGTCAGCGCTTTGGTGAAATGGAAGTGTGGGCGCTGGAAGCCTACGGTGCGGCACATACCCTGCAGGAAATGCTCACCGTGAAATCTGATGATGTTCAGGGACGTGTCGCCACCTATGAGGCAATTGTCAAGAACGAACCCATTGAAGAGCCCAGCATACCGGCGGCTTTCCGCGTGCTGGTCAAGGAACTGCAAAGCCTGGGTGTAGCGGTCGAAGCCATTATGGAAAATGGCGAGGTGGTGCGCTTTGGTAAAGATGAAGAGCGTGTACGACCGCCAAAGATTGAGACGGGCTTGCTTGGCTTGGGTGAGGATTTAGGACTGGGAAGCGGCGATGGCGAGGATGACTTGCTATAGCCCGGGAGTTGTGATATAATCCTTGCCCGTTGCCTGTCATAGACACGGAAATAGAGGCGAGGCCATCTGTGCAAGGTGAAATGATGGCCTCCCTTTATGGAGAAAAGAAACGCTATCAAACCGTACTGATATATATTTTTTGGAGGCAAGAAGGTGCCAACCATCAATCAACTCATTCGAAAAGGACGCGAATCGAAAAAGGTGAAGAGCAAAGCGCCTGCTCTGCAGTACATTCTCAATGTGTACAAGCAGCGCCGTCTTCCCAAGGAGGGTGGCTCCCCGCAGAAACGTGGGGTTTGCACCGTAGTCCGTACGATGACCCCCAAGAAGCCGAACTCGGCTTTGCGGAAAATTGCCCGCGTGCGCCTGACGAACGGTATCGAAGTCACGGCGTATATTCCGGGTGAGGGGCATCAGTTGCAGGAGCACTCGGTGGTGCTGGTGCGTGGCGGCCGCGTGAAAGACTTGCCGGGTGTGCGTTATCACATCGTTCGCGGCACGCTGGATACCACCGGTGTTGCCAAGCGGCGCCAGGGTCGTTCAAAGTACGGCGCGAAGCGGCCGAAATAGTCTTTTTGGATCATGGAGTAGGGAAATATGCGTCGTACCAAACCTGAAGTCCGAGAAATCAATCCGGATGTGCGCTATAACAGCGTGTTAGTGCAGGAGTTTATCAACCGGGTCATGCGCCGCGGTAAGAAAAGCCTTGCGGCACGGCTGGTCTATGATGCCTTGGAAATGGTGCAGGAAAAGACTGGTCGCCCTGCAGTGGATATTTTTGAACAGGCGATTAAGAACGTCGGTCCGATCATGGAAGTTCGTCCGCGCCGCGTGGGTGGGGCTACTTATCAGGTGCCGTTGGAAGTTCCTGCGCGCCGCCGCATGACGTTAGCCATGCGCTGGATTATCCAGGCTGCCAAAGCCCGCTCGGGCAAGTCTTTCTCTGAAAAGTTGGCGGCTGAACTGCTGGATGCCAATAACAATCAGGGTGCTGCCGTGCGCAAGCGCGAAGAAACCCACAAGATGGCGGAGGCTAACCGGGCATTCTCCCACTTCCGGGTTTAGTTTTACAAGGTATAAAAAGGTGAAGCATGGCTCGAACATTTCCGTTAGAGCGGTGCCGTAACATCGGAATCATTGCTCATATTGACGCAGGGAAGACCACGACTACCGAGCGGATCCTGTTCTACACAGGTAAAACCTATCGGTTGGGGTCGGTGGACGAAGGCACCACTGTAACGGATTGGATGGTGCAGGAACGAGAGCGGGGAATTACGATTGTTTCTGCGGCAGTCACAGCCGAGTGGAAAGATTACCAGATTAACCTCATTGATACGCCAGGTCATATTGACTTTACGGCGGAGGTTCAGCGCTCCCTGCGTGTTTTAGACGGCGGTGTGGTGGTGTTCGATGCCACTCAAGGGGTAGAACCACAAAGCGAAACTGTCTGGCGACAGGCAGATCGTTATAACGTCCCGCGTATTTGTTTTATCAACAAAATGGATCGGGTCGGTGCGTCCTATGAGTATTCGATTGAATCAATTCGCAACCGGTTGGGCGCCAACCCGATTCCGATGCAAATCCCCATTGGTGCTGAATCCAACTTTTCTGGTGTGGTGGACTTGCTGACCATGCAAGCCATCACCTGGCGCGATGAACTGGGCCGCGAACCCGTGTATGGGGAAATCCCGGCGGAACTCCGTGATGAAGCCGAAGAACGGCGCGCCATTCTGGTGGAGCGTATTGCCGAACTGGATGATGACCTTACGGTCAAATTCCTTGAGGGTGAGGAAATCACCGTGGAAGAGTTGAAAGCGGCACTGCGTCGGGCTACGCTGGAGAATAGAGCCACACCGGTTTTCTGCGGGAGTTCGTTAAAGAATAAAGGCGTACAGCCGGTCCTGGACGCGATCATTGATTACCTGCCCTCGCCGCTGGATATTCCGCCGGTACGCGGAACCGATCCCAATACAGGCGAAGAGATTACCCGACCGGTTTCCGATGATGCGCCGTTGAGCGCGCTGGTATTCAAAATTGTCACCGATCCCTATGTGGGGCGGCTGGCTTACTTCCGCGTGTACTCGGGGAAGGTGACCACCAATACCATGGTGTACAACCCGGGCAAGGGGCGAAAGGAACGCATTGGGCGCCTCTTGCGCATGTATGCGGATCGGCGTGAGGACGTGGAGGAAATTCCTGCGGGTGATATCGGCGCCGTTCTGGGGTTGAAAGACACCTTTACTGGCGATACCCTGTGTGATCCGCAGGCGCAGATTCTGCTGGAAAGCATCCAGTTCCCGGAACCGGTGATCTCGGTGGCGATTGAACCCAAGACTACTGCTGACCAGGACAAAATGGCAGAAGCCCTGCGCAAACTTTCAGAAGAAGAT
The DNA here is from genome assembly GCF_020723905.1 of Anaerolinea thermophila. Lineage (GTDB taxonomy): Bacteria > Chloroflexota > Anaerolineae > Anaerolineales > Anaerolineaceae > Anaerolinea > Anaerolinea thermophila_A. The sequence continues at coordinate 865 of NZ_DYHZ01000001.1, read as the reverse complement.
CCAACCTTCCGCGTGCGCACCGATGAAAATACCGGTCAAACCATTATTTCCGGTATGGGCGAACTGCATCTGGATGTGCTGGTAGACCGCATGTTGCGGGAGTTCCGCGTACAGGCAAACGTGGGGAAACCCAAGGTGTCTTACCGCGAAACCATCACCCGGCCGGTGCCCAAGGTGGAATACCGCTATGTCAAGCAGACCGGTGGAAAAGGTATGTATGGGCATGTGGTTCTCAGCATGGAACCGGTCGAGCGGGGGAATGGTGTTCAGTTTGAGAGCAAAGTTGTCGGTGGGGCTGTACCGCAGGAATTTGTCCCTGCTGTGCAAAAAGGCGTGATTGAAGCCGCAGAGAGCGGCGTTCTTGCCGGATATCCAGTCACGGATGTCAAGGTGACGCTGATTGACGGCTCCTATCACGAGGTTGACTCGAACGAGATGTCGTTCAAAATGGCGGCGATTTTTGCCTTCAAAGAAGGGATTCAACGCGGTTCGCCCGTTTTGCTTGAACCCATCATGAAGGTTGAGGTCGTGGTGCCAGAAGAGTTTTTAGGCGATGTGCTGGGGCAGTTGAACGCCCGCCGTGGTGAAATTCAGGGCATGGAAGTTCGCCCTGGCAACGCTCAGGCGGTTCGGGCGATGGTGCCGCTGGCAGAGATGTTCGGATATGCGACCGAGTTGCGCTCAGCCACTCAGGGACGTGGGGTCTTCTCCATGGAGTTCGATCACTACGCACCCGTGAGCGCCACCGTAGCGCAGAAGATTCTCAATTCATAACCGGATATTCACCAGAAATTTTGGAGGAGTGTTTTTATGGCGAAGCAGAAATTTGAACGGACGAAGCCGCATCTGAACGTAGGGACGATGG
>NZ_DYHZ01000007.1 GCF_020723905.1 Anaerolinea thermophila | reverse complement strand
CGCCCCCTCCGATTGGGCCATGACCCAGCACTCCCTGGGCAACCTATTTTTACGCCGCTATGAGCGCAGCGGCGAGGACGCCCACGCCCAAACCGCCCAGGCACACTATCAAAACGCCCTCCTCGTATACACCCGCGACGCCGCCCCCTCCGATTGGGCCATGACCCAGCACTCCCTGGGCAACCTATTTTTACGCCGCTATGAGCGCAGCGGCGAGGACGCCCACGCCCAAACCGCCCAGGCACACTATCAAAACGCCCTCCAGATCCGCACCCGCGACGCCGCCCCCTCCGATTGGGCCATGACCCAGCACTCCCTGGGCAACCTGTTCCTGGACCGCTATGAGCGCAGCGGCCAGGACGCCCACGCCCAAACCGCCCAGGCACACTATCAAAACGCCCTCCTCGTATACACCCGCGACGCCGCCCCCTCCGATTGGGCCATGACCCAGCACTCCCTGGGCAACCTGTTCCTGGACCGCTATGAGCGCAGCGGCGAGGACGCCCACGCCCAAACCGCCCAGGCACACTATCAAAACGCCCTCCTCGTATACACCCGCGACGACGCCCCCTCCCACTGGGCCATGACCCAGCACTCCCTGGGCAACCTGTTCCTGGACCGCTATGAGCGCAGCGGCCAGGACGCCCACGCCCAAACCGCCCAGGCACACTATCAGCAGGTAATCCACCTGGCTGAGGAAAAACCCCTGCCGGCGGTGTTCCCTTTCCGCGCCGCTACGGCACTCTCTCGCCTGAATTTCCTCTGTAGGGACTGGCAGGGGGTGCTGCAATCGGCTCAGGCAGCGCACGTCCCGCTGGAGGAATTGCTGGCAATGCAAAGCGAATCGGGCGGATCGGAAGACTGGCTGGCGGAGGCGCAGGGTTTGCCCATCAGAACTGCCTTCGCCCGGCTTCAGGAACAGCCGGCAGATCCCCGGAAAGCCGTTGAAGCACTGGAAGAAGGGCGCGGGCAACTCCTGCGAGAAGCCCTTTACCGCCAGAGCGCCGCTGTTGAGCGCTTACCCTCACTGGGCTTTAAGACTCTTTATGAAGACTGGAAAAAAACGGTCGAAGAAGAGCGCCGCCTGCTAAACCTGCCCTTCGCGGAGCGCCATCCCGGCTGGTTTGAGGACCTGCCTGCGGCAAGAGCGCGCGTTAAAGCCGTTGCCGGGGAGATTCGCCAGCAAGCCGGTTCGTCGTATCCGGAATTCCGCTATTTCCTTCAATCTCTGCCCTTTGAGGAGATCCAGCACCAGGCGCAGGACGCCCCGCTGGTCTATCTGGCGGCGACCCCGTACGGCGGTTTTGCCCTGATCGTGCGCGCACAGGGCGAACCGCAGGCGGTGGACCTGCCGCTCCTCCACGAGCAAACCCTGCGCGAGCGGGTTCTGGGAGGCGGGAAGAGGCGCCGGGTACCGGGAGCCTATCTGGGTGCCTATCAACACTGGCTGAATCTGGGAAAAATCTTTCCCATTTTCCAAACCGCCTGGCAGGATGAACTGGATGCCCTGCTGGAGTGGCTGGGGGAGGCGGTGATGGCGCCCCTGCTGGAGGCGCTTTCCGGGGAGGAGCGCGCCGTGCTCATCCCCGGGGGCTGGCTGGGCATCCTGCCTCTGCACGCCGCCCGCCTGCCGCAGGGCGGTTACGCCCTCGACCGGATGACCTTTACCTACGCGCCCGGCGCGCATGCCCTTTACCACGCCCGTCAGCATCAGAACGGCAACGGAGAGCACCTGCTGGCGGTGGAGAACCCCCGCGAGGACCTGATTTTCACCCCCTGGGAGGTGCGGGCGGCGCGGCGCTACTTCCCGGGGCGCTGTACCCACCTGCGCGGGAAAAAAGCCACCCTCCAGGCGGTGGAGCAAGCCCTGCCAGAGGCAGGCATTTTGCACTTTTCCACCCACGGCAGTGCCGGCTGGGGCGACAGCCAGCGCGCCGCGCTGGCGCTGGCAAACAGCCAGAGCCTCTCCCTGAAGCGGGTCTATGCCCTGCACCTCCAGCGGGCGCAGGTCGCCATCCTCTCCGCCTGCGAGACGGCTGTCCCCGGGTTGAAAGCCCCGGATGAAGTCCTCTCCCTGCCGGCGGGCTGGATGCTGGCGGGCGTTCCACGGGTGATCGGCTCGCTGTGGGCGGTGGACGACCTGAGCACCGCCCTGCTGATCACGCGCTTTTACGACCTGTGGCAGGGCGCAGGCAAACCGATCCCCGAAGCCCTGCGCGAGGCACAGCGGTGGCTGAGGGACACCCCGCCGGAGGAACTGCGCTCCTACTGCCGTAAGTATCCCGATCGCGAGGTGGGGCAGGCGTTCCACCGCTACCTGACCCTGTTCAGCGACAGCCCGAACTTCGCCCATCCGTTTTTCTGGGCAGGCTTTGCCTGCGTGGGTCTCCCCTGAAGGAAGGAGGAGGAAAATCATGTCGGAAGAGAACCTGTTTCCGCTGGAAGAATTCGTTCAACGGATTGCGCCGCGCCTGCCCTCAAAGGAGCAACAGGCGCGTCTGCAAGATCTGCTGGATCGCGCGGCGCGCGGCGACCCCGAAGCCGGGTTCGATCTGGACGATGCCGTCCGGGATCTTCCCCCGGCGGCTCAGGACTGGCTGAAGGAGAAGTACCGGATTCATGAACAGCATCAGCGCGGCATGGAAACCCTGCCCGGGCAGATCAGCCTCCTGCACGCCAGCCAGCGCTGGGTGTGTCCCGAAGAAAACTGCCCTGAGGATGAGCCGGTGCTTCAGGAGGGCGAAGAGCCCCCGGAATGCCCTCGTCATCGCCGCAAAATGATTCGCGCCAGTCAGAAGAAAGACCATGCTGGATAAATTCTGGGAATCGCTGGGCGAGGATCTGGCAAAGCGCTGGGCAGAGCACCTGTTCGGTCCGGCGGGGCTGTTCTGGCTGGGAGGGGCTGTGCTGGCGCTGGAGCGGGGGCTGGCACAGCAGGGTTGGACGGCATTTCTGAACCTGAGCGCCTGGCTTCAGGGGGCGCTGGCACTCGCCGCCATTGCCGGGGTGATCGGGAGCGCCCTGCTGATGCGCCTGGGCGTGTTTCCCCTCCTGCGGGCGCTGGAAGGCTACTGGGGACGGCAACTGCGCCTGTGGGTCACCCGTCCGCTGGCGCGGCGCTGGCATCAGCGCTATGAGCGCGCCCGCGCCCTGCAGAAGAAGAAAACGGGCGAAGCCCTCAGCGAGGCGGAACAACTGGAACTGACCGAACTGGAAACCTGGCTTCATCAGTACCCGCGGCGGCGGGGAGACCTGATGCCCACCCGACTGGGCAACCTGCTGCGGGCGCGGGAACTGGCACCGCGGGACAAATACGGGCTGGACGCGGTGGTGTGCTGGGCGCGGCTGTGGGGGCTTCTGCCGTCGGACCTGCGCGAGGACCTCATCCTGGCACGGACAGCGCTCAACCGCCGGGTGGAAGCCTTCGGCTGGGGCGGGCTCTTTTGGCTGTGGGGAGCCATCTCGCCGTGGGCAATCCCCGTGGCAGTCGTCTGGATGATGGTCGCTTACCATCAGGCTGTGCTTGCCGCCGCGCCCTACGGCGATCTGATCGAAACCGCCTTCGACCTGTACCGCTTCCGCCTGTACGACGCGCTGGGCTGGCGGCGTCCGCCGGACAGCGCCGCAGAGCGGGCATACGGCGAAGCCCTGAGCGAATTCCTGTGGCGCGGCACGGTGAAAGAACCCGTGCCTTATCCCCCCGAACGGCCGCAGGAGGGGTAATCTTCCGCGTTTCTTCCAGAGAGAAGGTCTCCCCTTCTTACAGGGGAGGGGGTGATGATTCCCCCCTGAGAGATGAAAATCCCGCCCATAATTTGCGATTCTGTGATACAATTGCGCCCTGCAAACCGCGTTGTTACTTTCCGCCCTCTCCGCGCCTGCGGCTGTGAGGGAGGGCAAACCCAAGGAAAGGAGGATTCCAGCATGCGTAACTACGAGGTGATTTTCATTATCCATCCTGAACTGGATGAAACTGCCAGTACTGCCCTGATTGAAAAGGTGCAGGGATGGATTACCGGAGCAGGCGGTACGGTGGAAAAGACCGACGTCTGGGGCAAGCGTTCGATGGCGTATTCCATCCGCAAACAGCGGGAGGGCAATTACGTCTATATGCAGGTCGCCATGCCCCCCGCGTTCGTCAACGAACTGTCCACCAATCTGCGTCTGACCGAGCCCGTTTTGCGCTATCTGATCACGGCGATTGGATAAGCCAGCGGAGTGGGAGAGGACTGAATTAAACGAGGAAATGGTATGAGTCGGGGACTGAACAAAGTGATGATCATTGGTCATCTGGGACGCGACCCGGAAATGCGCTACACGCCCTCCGGCAAACCGGTGACCACCTTCCCGGTTGCCACTACCCGCACCTGGAACTCGGTGGACGGCGAACGCCACACCGAAACCGAATGGTTCAACGTGGTGGCATGGGGACAACTGGCGGAAATCTGCAAGCAGTACCTTGCCAAGGGTCAGCAGGTGTACGTCGAGGGGCGTCTGCAGACGCGCCGCTGGGAAGACAGCGAAGGCGTCAAGCATGTGTCGGTGGAAATCGTCGCCAGCGAGATGATGATGCTGGGAGATCGCCGCGACGTCAATCAGACTGTGGAAACAGCCCTCTCCGAAGAAGAAGCCGATGAAGAATATCCCTTCTAAATGGAGCAAGACCCATGAGCGATGAAATGATGATGGATGTCGAACAACCGCAGGTGCGGCGGTACATGGCGCGCCCAAAGTTCTGCCAGTTCTGTCTGGATAAGAACGTCAAGATTGACTACAAAGCCGTTGATCTGCTGCGCCGCTACGTGACCGAAGAGGGCAAAATCCGCCCGCGCCGGCAGACCGGCACCTGCGCCAAACACCAGCGCGAACTGGCGACCGCGATCAAACGCGCCCGCCATCTGGCGTTCCTGCCCTTCGTGGCATCGGATGAACAGGAATAAAGCCTAAACATTTCCATCCCGGGGCAGGGGTCACGCCGACCCTTGCCCTATTTTTGTATTGAGGTATCCATGGCAAAGCAACCGGAAAAGAAGATGATCTCCAACCGAAAACATCTCGCCCGCATCGAACGGGAAAAAATGCAGAGGCGTTACCTGCTCCTCGGCACGGCGATTGTGCTGATTGCGGTCGTCGGACTGATTGTCTACGGCATTCTCGAGCAGACCGTGCTCCAGCAGAACCGCGCGGTGGCGCAGGTGGGTCAGGAAAAGATTACTGTGAAAGAATTCCAGACCGAGGCGAAGTTCTGGCGCTATCTGCAGGTTCAACAGTACAACAACCTCGCCAGCAACCCGATTCTGGTGCAGTTCTACGGCTCTTACCTGCAGGAACTGGAAAATTCGCTTGCCGACCCGCAAATCATCGGCAAACAGGTGCTGGATGCGATGATTGAAGATGCGCTGGTGGCGCAGGAAGCCGCCCGACGCGGCATCACCGTGAGCGAAGAGGAAATTGACAAAGAGATGCAGGAAGCCTTTGGCTTCTTCATCAACGGCACACCCACCCCCACCGTCACCGCCACGCCGTTTGCCACCGCCACCCTCACCACCCAGCAGTTAACCTGGCTCCCGCCGACGGATACGCCGGAACCCACAGCAACCCCGGAACCGGCAACCCCCACCCCGGAAGTCACCCCCACACCGGAGCCCTCTGCCACTCCCACGCCCGAAGGTCCCACCCCTACGGCAACGGCTTCTCCCACCCCTCTGCCAACGGCGACCCCCTACACGGTGGAAGGATACAAACAAACCTACAGCGATTTCTTAGCCAAGGTGCAGGCGTTCGGGTATGACGAAACCCATCTGCGCAATTACATCAAGCGCCTGATTCTGAAGCGCAAACTGGCAGAGGCACTGAGCGCTGACCTGCCACGCGAAGAAGAAAAGGTGTGGGCGCGCCACATCCTGGTGGAGACTGAGGAAACCGCCAGAGAGGTGCTGGATCGCCTTAACAAGGGCGAGGACTGGGTGAAACTGGCGGCAGAGTACTCCAAAGACAGCAGCAACGCCAATAAAGGCGGCGATCTGGGCTGGTTTGGAAAAGGCACCATGGTGAAGGAATTTGAAGAGGCTGTGTATGCGCTCAAAGTGGGCGAGATCAGCCAGCTGGTGCAGACATCCTTCGGGTACCACATCATCCAGTTGCTGGGCCGCGAAGTCCGTCCGCTGACGGATGAGGAACTCAACCAGAAGAAACAGGCAGCATACGACGAGTGGCTGAATCAGGCAAAATCTACCGAGACAGTCAAAACCTTTGACCTGTGGATGGAGGTGGCGCCCAAGGAACCCGCCATCACGCCGGTTGCCCTTCCCTCCACCGGGCAGTAAAGCCCGCTTCTGAAGAAATCAAAAGGCTGTCCTGTTATCCGGGACAGCCTTTTTGCTTTACTTGACCAATTCTTCGCTGAGTTCGTCAAGGCGCAGACTGATGACCTGACTGGCAGAATCGCGCCCCATGGTGACGCCGTAAATCACGTTTGCCGCCTGCACGGTGTTGCGGTTGTGGGTGATGAGGATGAACTGGGTTTTCTGCGCCAGTTCGAGGAGCAAATCACGGAAGCGTCCCACGTTGGCTTCGTCGAGCATGGCATCCACCTCGTCCATGATGCAGAAGGGCGTGGGTGAGACCTTGAGCAGGGAAAAGATCAGCGCCACGGCGGTCAAACTGCGCTCACCGCCGGAGAGCAAAGAAAGTCCCTGGTCGCGGCGTCCTGGCAGGCGGGCTTCAATATCAATGCCCATGTCGGCGGTACTCTCGCCCTCGGTCAGAATCAGACGGGCGCTGCCACCCCCAAACAGGCGCGTGAACATGTGGCGAAATTCGTAGGCAACGGCATCGAAGGTCTTGCGGAACTCGCGCTTCATTAAGTCATCCAGTTCGGCGATCACCTTGCGGAGGTCTTCGTCGGCTTTGGTCAGATCTGCCACCTGCTGTTTGAGGAAATCGTAGCGCTCTTTGACGGCGCGGTATTCGTTCTGCACTTCCGGGTTGATCGGTCCCATCCGGCGGAGCAAGGCGCGCTGACGGTTGATGTTCTCTTCCAGTTCGGCAGGCAGTTCGCTCAGGCTGGGCAGTTGTTCCACCATGCCCTCCAGCGGCAGAGGTGCCTGACCGGCTTCGCCCTGATACTCAAACGCCACAATGCCAAAGTCATCCTCCACCTTGCGGCGCAGGGAGTCCAGCGCCTCGCGCTGGCGGGAGAGTTCCAGTTGAGCCTGGTTGACGTGCCGTTCTGCCACGGCGGTGGCTTGCTGAGCGGCAATCAGGCGGTTTTGCTGTTCAGCGGCTTCCTGCTCCAGTTGACGCACCTGCGCCTCGGCAGGCTCAATCCGGGTGCGCAGTGCCTCAATGCGGGCGCCGATTTCAGCAGATTGTTCCTGCACCTGCGCTTTCTCGGCCTCCAGTTCGCCCAGGAGGACATCAACCTCACCCAGTCGCCGGGAAAGCACCTCCCGCTGGCGTCGGGCGCTTTCTTCCGCCTGTCGGTGTTCCTCAAGACGTCTGTGCGCCTCGTTCACGGCGCGCTGGGCTACAGCAAGGCGGGTATTCCAGTGAGCCACCTCTGCCTGCATCTCTTCCAGCGGCAGAGCCGAGAGCGAGCGGTTTAACAGGCGCACCTGCTCGGCGGTCTGTTCAACGGTCCTGGAAATTTCCTGAAGCGTCTGGGCTTCCTGTGCGGCTTCGGCTTGCGCTTTTTCAATCTGGGCTTCCAGCCCTGCCAGTTGTTTTTTCTGGTATTCCTGCCGCTGGCGGATCTGTTCCACCTCCAGGGCGGCTTGCTGCAGGCTCTGGGTTGCCCGTGTCAGGGCTTGATTTGCCTCGCGCACCTGCCGATCCAGTTCTTTTTCCTGCTCCCGCAGGCGGGTAATTTCGGCTTCGAGGGTGCGAAGGTCCGATTGCACCTGCTCAAGGTGGGTTTGCTTTTCTTCGATGGCCGCGCGCAGTTCCTGCAAACGGCGAGCGCGTCCAATCGGGCTGGCGCCCCCCCTGGACTCACGTCCGGCAACAATGACACCATTGCCGAAAAACACCTCTCCCTGCAGAGTCACCACCCGTGCCTGCGGCGGAATGCGCTCCGCCATGCGTCGGGCAGTTGCGCGATCCTCTACCAGCAAAACCTGGCCCAGAAGCAAATCTACCACCGCACGGAGAGAGGGCGTCGCCTGCACCAGTTGCGCGGCAACGCCAATCACGCCGGTTTCATTGGCAACATCGGTCAGACCTTCGCCCACACGGGCGTGTTCCAGCGGCACCAGAACGGCGCGTCCCTTCTCGCCCTGAAGCAGGGCAGTCAGTACGGCATCCAGATCGCCAACACCCTCAACCAGCACCGCGTTGACCAGTTCACCCAGCGCGGCGGCAATGGCTTGCTCGTACGCTGCCGGGACGATGAGGTGACTGCTCATCGCCTGAAACACCCCGGGCAGACGTTTCTGGCGCGATTCCTGAAGCAGGAAACGCGCTCCTTCGGCTAAGCCAGAATAGGTACGCTCCGCCTGTTCCAGCACTTCCAGTTGAGCGCGCAGACGGGTGGCTTCGGCTTCCAGGCGATTGCGTTCTTCCTGCAGGGCGCGGCGTTCCTCCTCACGGGTTCGCAGGGTTTGCTGATGCGTGCGCAGCCCCTCCTCCAGTTTCTTCCGGGCTTCTTCTGCCTGGGCGCGGTTGCGCTCCCATTGAGCGTGGAGACCCTGCGCGCGCTGAAGGTCATCCTGTTCGCGCTTGAGCGCCTGCTGAAGAGACTGTACACTGCTTTGGAGATTTTCGATGCGGTGCAGCAGTTCGGTGTGATGGGCGCGCACCTGCACCTGCCGGGTTTCAGCCTGAGTCTGCAAGCGACGGGCATCGCGCAACCGGGCTTCCAGTTGATTGCGCTCTGCCTGGCGGGCTTCCAGCGCCTTTCGGGCTTCGCGCATGCGCTCTTCGGCTTCCTTTTGCTCTTCCTGCAGACGGGTCAACTCTTCTTCCAGGCTCTGCCGCTTCTCCAGCCGCGCCTGATCCTCTTCCTCCATCCGTTCGAGGTCGTTCCGGGTGCGTTGCCGCTGATCCACCAGAGCGCGCTGACGTTCTTCCAGCACTGCCATGCGCTTGCTGAACTCTTCCCAGCGCGCATGGGCTTCGGCAGACTGGCGGTGAAGCATTCCCAGGCTTTCGCGCAATTCGTTCAGGCGCTGGCGAATCTCCACACTGCGCTGTTCCTCTTCAAGAAGGTGGTCCCGCGCCTGTTGAAAGCGTTCTTCCTGAGCCAGCAGGGCTTCCCGCGCCAGAGTCAGTTCCCGCTGGACGCGATGCCAGTGGTAACCGTACCAGTCTCGCAGGAGCAAACGTAAATCGGCGCGGATTTGCTCGTACTCCATGGCGCGTCGGGCTTGTTTTTCCAGGCTATTCAGGCGCGGCTCCAGTTCGGAGAGGATATCCAGCACCCGTTCCAGATTGCGGCGGGTGGTATCGAGACGGTGCAGGGCTTCCTCGCGGCGACTGCGGTACAGCCCAATGCCGGCGGCTTCCTCGAAGAAACGCCGGCGTTCTTCGGGTTTCAGCGAAAGCGCAGCATCCACCAGTCCCTGTCCGATGATGGTGTAGGTACGCTCCGCCAGCCCCGACTGCGCCAGAAGTTCAGTGATCTCTTTCAACCGCACCCGTTGACCGTTCAAGAGATACTCGTTCGAACCATCCCGGTAAGCCCGGCGGGTGATGAGCACCTCGGAATAGTCAATGGGCAACCAGCCGCTTTCATTATCGAAGAGAATGGACGCTGAAGCCATCCCCGCCCGCGGGCGTAACTCTGAACCGGAGAAGATCATGTCCTCGGTTTTTCTGCCTCGCAATAAACTGAAGGACTGCTCTCCCAGCACCCAGCGAACGGCATCCGCAATATTGGATTTTCCCGAGCCATTCGGTCCCACAATTGCCGTCACCATGCCGGGAAACTCAAACAGGGTGCGGCTGGCAAAGGTTTTGTATCCGTGCAGTTCCAGCGATTTCAGTAATGGCATAAAAAGATTAGGATATCCCCTGTCCAGGATAAGAATCTTATCTCAATCTTCCAGCAAGCCCAGGCGATGGAGCGCGTCGGCGGCAGCGGATTTGGTAGCGGCTTGTTTGCTTGAACCAATGCCCGACCCGTAAATCTGCCCGTTAATGAGCACATCCACCTCAAACTGCTTGGAATGTTCCGGTCCGCTTGAAGAACGGACGATGTAACGCGGCGCCTGAAAACCCTGTCCCTGCGCCCATTCTTGCAGCATGCTTTTAGGATCTTCAATGGTTTGCTTGGAGAGAATTTCATCGGCGGCGGTTTCCAGCATGGGCTCGATGAAGCGGCGCACCCCGTCAATGCCCGAATCCAGATAAACAGCGCCAATGACGGCTTCAAAGGCATCGCACAACAACGCGGGACGATCCCGCCCGCCAGCCTGCATCTCCCCCTTGCCCAGACGCAACGCCCTCCCAAGGTCAACCTTACGGGCAAATTCAGCCAGTTGCTCGGTTGAAACCAGCACCGAGCGCATGCGGGTTAAATCCCCCTCAGGCATATCGGGATAACGATTGTACAGCCAGGCACCAACGACAAAGTCCAGAACGGCATCGCCCAGAAACTCCAGACGTTCGTTATCCTCAATGGCTTCTGGATGCTCATTGAGGTAAGAACGATGGGTCAGCGCCCGACTCAACAGGAAAAAACTCTTGAAGGATAAACCCAAACGATTGGCAAATTCCTGCGGCGATTCTGCCAGAGCATTCTCAGTCACCGGTTTTCCCTCCCCGGAACCGGAGGAGCGCAAGCCGCCCGGATGCTCGCTCTCTAACCCGGCGGTTTGCGATCCCTCAGTTCGCCATCGCTTTAGAATGGTTTTAATCACCCCGTTTCGGGTGGTATTTCCCTTCAACCCAAACTTCCCCATTTGGACCAATTTCTTTCTTCCAGATTGGGACAATCTCTTTCAAGCGGTCAATGCCATACCGCGCCGCTTCAAAAACACCCGTATCTCGATGAGCCGCTGTGCAGGCAATCAACACAGTAGGGGTGCCTGCCTCCAGCAGTCCAATACGCTGAACAATGGCAATCCCCTCCACGGAGGGCCAGCGCTGACGAATTTCCTCTGCCACCTGCACCATCTTGGCTTCCGCCATCGGCACGTAGGCTTCGTATTCGAGCCGCACAGTGTCATGCGGTTCACCGCGTTGGGTCTTTGCCCTTACCATACCGGTGAAGAAACAGGCCGCTCCCGTGGTTGGCAGCGTGATCTGCGCCAGAAGGTCATCCAGATCCAGCACCTCAGTAGTTACCTTAACCACGGTCGGCAATTCTGTACCCCCACTGACGGGAGGAAACAAAGCCACCTCAGCATTTTCCGGAATCACATCTTCATCAAAAGCGAACTGTTGATTAATGGCAATCAGAGCATGATCCAGCGCTCCCCCAAGATGCGGGAAGGTCTGACTGAGTGACTGCTTGAAGTCCCGAACTGTGCTTCCGTCTGGTAAATCGAACTCTTTCCGGGAAAAACCCGCCCGCTCTTTTAAAGAAGCAAACAATAAAATCACAATTTTCATGCTTCCTCGTTAATTACATCTCCACTCAAACCGCCGTGTTTTTCCACCAAACGGATATTGTGAATCCGCGCCCCTTTTTCGACGGCTTTGACCATATCATAAACCGTCAATGCAGCAACCGCCACCGCTGTAAGGGCTTCCATTTCAACCCCTGTTTTACCGGTTGTACGCGCCAGGGCTGTGATCCGCACGCCGGGTAGGGACTCATCAACTTGCAGTTGCACATCTACCTGATGCAAGGGCAATGGATGACAGAGAGGGATCAACTCAGCAGTCTTTTTGGCGCCTAAAATACCGGCAATTTGCGCCACACCAAGCACATCCCCTTTCTTCATCAGGCCCTGCTGGATTAAAGCCAGCGTTTCCGGCCGCAAAATCACCTCGCCACGAGCAATTGCCGTGCGCTCGGTGTCCGGTTTGCCGCTGACATCCACCATGTGCGCAGAACCGCTCTCGTCAATGTGGGTTAAACCGCCTTTATCCACCAGAGAACACCCGTCTTCAAGGACAAATTTTTACACAAAAGGTATTATAACCGAGTTTCCCCGGATGCTGGTCTATCTGCTATAATACCCGTCGTGAGTTTTCAGGTGGCTGGTTTCCAGACAGAAGGGTACCGGGTTCAGACCCCCGTATACGAGGGACCCCTGGATCTTCTGCTGGAGTTAATCGAACGCGCCGAACTGGACATCACCACGCTGGCGCTAGCGCAGGTAACGGATCAGTATCTGTCCTACTTGAGTCAGCTGGAAGATCACGACGCCGCAGAGGTATCTGCCTTTCTGGTCATTGCGGCAAGGCTGGTGCAAATCAAATCTGCCGCTCTGCTCCCACGCCCCGCCGCAGAAACTCGAACCACGGAAGAAGAAAACCCCGGCGAGGCACTGGCACGTCAACTGATTATCTATAAGCGGTTTAAGGAACTGGCAGAGATACTAGGCGAACGCGAATCCAGGAACCTGCGAACCTACCTGCGGTTAAGTCAACCCTCCGTTAAGGTGGAAGCCCGGTTAGATCTGAGCGGCGTCTCCCTGCAGGATCTCGTTCAAGCCGCTCGAGGGATTTTCATCAGTCAGCCGGATCTACCGGCACTGAGCAAGGTAGTCTCCAAACCACGGATTACCATTCGCGAGAAGATTCAGAGCATTCTGGAAAACTTAAGGAATGTAGGAAGAACTTCCTTCCGAACGTTGATTGCTTTTCACAATGATCGCCTGGAATGGATTGTCACTTTCCTGGCAATGCTGGAACTGGTCAAAAGGCATATCATACAGGCCAGCCAACAGGAATTGTTCGGCGAAATTGAACTCTCGGCAAGCAGTGAAGGGCTGAACGCTGAAAACATCGAGACCGAGTTTATCGACTCCTGAGCCGAAATCTGGTGCTTTTTCCGGCAAAGATTTGACGATAGACATGGATGGGGGTATATTAAAATGGACAAAAACAGGTGGATTTTATGCCCGTAGGCGTTCTTTCGATACATGTTCGGTTGCCGGGGTGCACTTCTCTTAAAGAGAAGCGTGGACGCATCAAACCTGTACTGGCACGCCTGCACCGTGAGTTTAACGTCTCTGCAGTTGAAATGGACCTCCAGGATCACTGGCAGGAAGCCCTGCTTGCCTGTGCCGCCCTAAGCAATGACCGGGTACAGATCCAGCGCCTGCTCCAAAAAGCGCTGGATGACATCCACGATCACTTTGTGGACATTGAAGTACTGGATCATCACATTGAGTTAATGTAAAGGATGCCATGGATTTAAGTCTGCGAGGAAAGATTGCTCTGGTCACCGGTGCAAGCCGGGGGCTGGGATTTGCCACTGCCCGACTTCTGGCACAGGAAGGCGCTCAGGTGGTGCTTAACAGCCGGGATCCCTCTCGCCTGAACAGCGCCGCAGAGCAAATCCAGCGTGAAACCGGCTCACCCGTGCTGGCAGTTCCCGGCGATGTTACGGCTCCAGACCTTCCATTCCTGCTGGTCAAGCACACTGTGGAACATTTTGGCGGTCTGGATTTGCTGGTCACCAACACTGGCGGACCCAAACCCGGCACTTTTGAGGACCTGAGTGACGAGGACTGGCAAAGAGCCATTGATTTATGCCTGATGGCGCATGTACGGCTCATCCGTGCGGCATTGCCTGTTTTGAAGCAAAGCGCAAGCCCTTCTATCCTCACCATTACCTCGATCTCGGTAAAGCAACCCATCCCCAACCTGATTCTGTCGAATGCGGTACGTGCCGCAACTGTGGGCTTGACCAAATCCCTGGCACTGGAACTGGGACACTGGAACATTCGCGTAAACTCCATCCTTCCCGCATGGGTGGAAACCGAGCGGATTGCCGAACTGCTGGAAGCCCGCGCCAGAGCCAATCAGACCAGCGTGGTCGAGGAAATGGAAAAACAGGCAGGCGAATCTCCCTTCAGGCGCATTGCAAAACCCGAAGAATTTGCCCGCGCCGCAGTATTCCTGTTATCACCTGCGGCATCCTATTTGACAGGTGTCATGTTACCGGTAGATGGCGGTATGTATAAAGGAGTGTTTTAATGGCTATCTGGCCTCCCGAACAAATTGAATCGGTTCTCGATCGAATCCTCTTAAAAGTACAAAAGCCCGGTCGTTATACCGGCGGAGAACTCAATCAAATCGTAAAGCCATGGGACAGTGTGCAAACCCATGTTGCCCTGATTTTTCCCGACATTTACGATCTGGGTTTACCCAACCTTGGTTTGACCATTCTGTATGACGAAATCAACCGCCGCGCAGACGCACTGGCAGAACGCGCCTACGCTCCATGGACGGACATGGAAAGCCAGATGCGATCTCTTGGCATGCCGCTGTACTCTCTTGAGAGTAAACACCCCCTTCAACAGTTTGACATTCTGGCGTTTACCCTGCCGTATGAGAGCCTGTACACCAATGTGCTGAATATCCTTGACCTTGCCGGGTTGCCTGTGCTGGCGGAAGAACGCAATGAGCGGCATCCTCTGGTAATCGCCGGTGGGCACGCCGCTTTTAACCCGGAACCCATGTCGCCCTTCATTGATGCTTTTGCCATTGGAGAGGGTGAGGAAATCATCCATGAAATTGTGGATGTCTACCAGGAATGGAAGCAAAGCAGTGAAACCCGCGAGACTCTCTGGGTAAAACTGGCAAAGATTCCGGGTATGTATGTTCCTCGATTGTACGAGGTGGAATATCACCCCAATGGCACCGTCAGGCGAATCGCGCCCAGGGTGGAAGAAGCGCCTTTGCCGGTCGTCAAACGGATAGTGGCTCAACTTCCCCCACCGGTAACACGGTTCATCGTCCCTTCTATTGACATCGTACATAACCGCATCCCCATTGAAATCATGCGCGGGTGCACCCGTGGATGCCGATTCTGCCATGCCGGCATGGTCACCCGTCCGGTGAGGGAACGACCGGTGGAAGAAATTCTGCAAGCCATTGAAGCCGCCCTGGAAGCCACCGGCTATGAAGAAGTGGGACTGCTTTCCCTGGCGTCTTCTGACTATACGCATATCCGGGAACTGGTAGAAGCCGTTGCCAGCCGCTTTGGAGACCAGAAAATCACCGTGTCTTTGCCTTCCCTGCGCATTGAGTCTTTCTCCGTGGAGTTGATGAAAGAACTGAAATCGCTCAAACCCAGCGGGGGGTTCACCCTTGCTCCCGAAGCCGCTTCCGAACGGATGCGCAGAGTAATCAACAAATATATTCCTCACGAACAGATTCTGGAAACCGCCCGCGCTATTTTTTCTCAGGGATGGACGACCATCAAGTTGTACTTCATGATTGGACACCCTGAGGAAACCCTGGATGACGTGCAAGCCATTATGGATTTGTGCCATGCGGTGTTGCGCGAAGGACGCAGAATTTGCGGTGGACGTGCAAAAGTCCACGCGGGAGTAAGCACCTTTATCCCCAAACCACATACTCCATTCCAGTGGGTTTCGGTGGATACCATGGAGCAAATTCAAGCCAAACAAACCTTACTGCGGCAGGGGTTGCGCGGTCAGGGATTCAAATTGAACTGGGTTGATCCCAAAGTAACTCTGCACGAAGCCTGGCTCTCGCGGGGAGATCGACGAATCGGACAGGTCATTTTGCGTGCCTGGCAACTTGGTGCGAAATTTGATGCCTGGCAGGAACATTTCCTCTTTGAACGCTGGATACAGGCCTTTGAAGAGTGCCAACTCGATCCTGCTTTTTACAGTTACCGCAAACGCGACCTTGACGAGGTACTCCCCTGGTCACACATCAGCATTGCCGTGCGCCCTTCGTACCTGAAGAAGGAATACCAGAACAGTCTGAGCGGTACCCTTCGGGACGACTGCAGAGGACAGTGTTACGCCTGCGGGATCCTTCCCACGTTTAATGACATTCGGGCAAAAACACCCGCAGAAGCCTGGAAATGCCCACCGGTGCGCAGGAAGACCCCCATCAAAGAGAAGGTAACAGTATGAGCGAATTGACCCGTTACCGGCTCTGGTATGCCCGTGGCGCAGAACTGCGCTACGTAAGCCATCTGGATATGATGCTTGTCTGGGAACGTACTTTTCGACGCGCCCGATTACCGCTGGCATTTTCACAGGGGTTTAACCCCCGTCCACGTTTTCACCTGGCTAGCGCATTACCACTGGGATTCACCTCGCTGTGCGAAGTCGCAGATGTCTGGCTGATCGAGACGCTTCCGCCGGATGAAGTGCAGGAACGCCTGCAACGAGCGGCGCCCCCGGGATTAACCCTTCAACAGGTGGAAATCGTTCCGCTTCACCTGCCTGCCCTGCAAACCATGGTGCTTGCCGCCGAATACCATATTGAGTTCCGCGAAGATGCCCCCTCCGACGTGGCTGATCGGATCGCTGGACTGCTGGAACAGCGTGAAATTATCCGCGTGAGGCGGGAAAAAACGTATGACCTCCGCCCTCTCATCGAAACCCTGACCCTGACAACCTCATCTGAAGGAGATAAGCCCATCCTGCTCATGCGTCTCTCAGCAAAGGAAAGTGCCACAGCCCGACCAGAAGAGGTGCTTCTTGCCCTGGGAATTGACCCCACCACCACTCGCATGGAGCGAACGCGCCTGATTTTTCAGGAACCCATCCCTGCACCATAACCTTCTTGTTTTGAATGGCTTTCTTTCAGCAGTTTTTCAGACCGTGCTATAATCCTTTTCAATGAATCTGGATATCAAGACAGGCGTGGTCGTTGCCTCGTTTACATTCCTGTTTCTGTCCTTTCTATCCTTCTGGACAGGGTGGAGAACGATTCAGGCAGGACGCCGCCTCACCTATTTCCAAAAGCGGCGCCAGCGTCTCAGTCAGGGATGGCGACTGGTTACATTTTCTTTCCTTTTTTTTGCCATGGCGGTGGTGATTAACCGCTTTGCCGAACCGGTGGCTTACCGGTACTTCCCCCCTACCCCAACCGTGACACTGACGCCAACCGTTACCCTGACCCCAACCATTACCCAGACCCCGACCATTACCCCCACACCCACCATTACCAATACCCCCTCTATCACAAACACACCGGCGATGCCACCTGCAGTGGAAACGCAGTTCCAGTCCACCATCACCCCGAATCCTTCAGCGGTGTTCAGTCCGCTGGTGTTTGCAACCAAACTGAACAAGAGTTTTCAGCCCGTGGATCCGGCAGATGTTTTTAAGAATCCGATCACGCAGATTTATGCTGTATTCAGTTACGATCAGATGACCGTTGGCTCCCAGTGGAGTGCGCTTTGGTATCGCGGTGGGGAACTGGTATGTTTCGAAACTCTGCCCTGGAATGGCGGTACTGGCGGCTTCGGGTATTCTGAGTGCATTGAGCCGGTAGGGGGATGGCTTCCAGGCGAATATGAGGTGCAAATTTTTGTCGGCACAGAATGGAAACGCTCCGGACGATTTACCGTGGAAGGGGAACCACCTACGCCGCCACCAACCCGGACACCTACCCGTACCCCCGTTCCTACTGCCACACCGGGTCCAAGTCCAACCCGTCCGTCGCCCACGCCTTCATTCACAGGGACGCCTACCCGCACACCCACTATTACGCTCACCCCAACGGTCACCAATACCCGCCGTCCAACGGATACGCGCTGGCCTACCGCCACGGTCACATCCACACCCCGCCCATAAGCGGGAAAGACAGGTGTTTTCGAGAACCTCGGCAGATTAGATTATGCGTTTATGGAAACTGGCAAGCGCCCGGGCAATTTGAGCGCCGATACGGGCGTTCTGTCTTAAGAGAGCCAGATTTGCCTGCAAACTGGTGCCACCGCTGAGTTCTGTCATTCGCGCCAGCAGGAATGGTGTGACCTCTGCGCCGTGTATCCCGCGCTGCTCACATTCCTGAACAGCCTGCTCAATCCAGATTTCCACTTGCGCTCTGGGAAGAGCAAATTCGGCGGGCGGAGGAACAACCACCAGAACTGCACTGATGTTTCCCGTTTCCCAGTGTGCCCGGGCAATTTTTACCACTTCTTCGGCTGTATCTACACGAATATCTACGTTTAAGCCGCTCTCGCGGGAATAAAAAGCGGGAAAATCATCGGTCTGGTAACCCAGCACAGGGACGCCCTGGGTTTCGAGCACTTCGCGCGTGGCGGGTAAATCCAGAATGGCTTTGGCGCCTGCACAAACCACCACAAGGGGAGAACGCCCCAGTTCGCTCAAATCAGCGCTGACATCAAAAGGTGCATGACGGTGCACTCCGCCAATTCCACCGGTGGCAAAAACACGAATTCCCAATTTCCGGGCAACCATCAACGTTCCTGCAACGGTCGTTCCGCCGCTTTCTCCCCGCGCCAGAGCAATGCCAAAATCTCTTGCGCTGATTTTTCGTACCCTCTCTTCCCGAGCCAGATTTTCCAGCACCTCCACAGAGACACCCACATGAACAATCCCCCGGAAGACCCCAATCGTTGCCGGGGTAGCACCCTGATCCCGCACTTCCTGTTCGAGAGCACACGCCAGTTCAAGGTTGGTGGGAAAAGGCAAGCCATGGGTGACGACAGCAGTCTCCAGCGCTACCAGGGGCGACTGCAGAGTGAGGGCTTGCTGAACAGAGGGAGAGACAAGAAAATTTTCCATGAATCAACCAATCAACTGATCGTAAAGGCTTTCCAGAGAGATGCCCGGATAAACTGGACCGGTATGTTTCAACACCATCGATGCGGCGGTGACGCCCAGACGGACACAATCATCCAGCGGAATATCATTGAGTAATCCAAACAGGGTTGTGGCTGTGAGCGCGTCTCCCGCGCCAGTGGGATCCACCACTTTTGTTCGAATGGCTGGGACATGCCCGCTGGTTTCGGAGGTGGCATAAACCACTCCAAAAGCCGCCAGCGCAATCAGCACCACCTCAACCCCCTGATTGATGAAGAAGCGCGAGACCTCCATTGCACTGGCTCGACCGGTCACATCAGGCGTATGGTTGGTCAGGACAGAAGCCTCTTTGCTATTGGTAGAAAGCAGGAAAAGATGCTTCAGGTATGGCAATAAACGCTCCGCCAGAACGACAGAGGTGGTATCGGCACACACCGGAACTTTGAGCCGCCGGGCTTGCTGGAAAAGCACTTTCAGGGTTTTGGGCGGCAGATTGGCATCCACAAAGATCAAACAGGAATCCTCAAACAGCGGTTCCAGTTCGCGAATATAAGTGGGCGTCAGGGCTTGAAGCACCTGCATATCCTCCAGCGCCATCTGCAGGGTACCATCCTGATCATACACCGCAAGGTAAGAGCCGGTATCATGCCCCTGTACATGGATACTGGGAGACACATCCACACCACAGGAGGCAGTATGCTCAAGCAAATCGGAACCAAAGGGGTCTTCTCCTACTGCTGTAGCCAGCCGCACAGGATGCCCTAAACGAGCCAGGTTCTCCGCCACGTTTCGGGCAACGCCCCCAAAGGAAAATCGAATACTTGCAGGTTTAGAAAGACGTTCGGTGACGGGTTCGGAAAGCACCCCCACCATATCTAACCCGGCGGCGCCAATTGCCAGCACCGGACGCGCAGCACGTTCTTGTAAACTTTCCAGAGACATATTTTGATTGTATTACAGAATCACCTGACAGAATTGATAACTTTTAGTTAACAACCCTGTAAGGAAATCTGGCATGATTCTCAGTATAATCCCAGTAGAGGGATATTCATGAGCGTTTCGAATCGTTCGATGTTTCAGGCTCTCTTACCCGGTGTGCTGTTAGGCCTTGTCGTGCTGTCAGGACTTGCCTTACTGGGCGATCTACAACATGTGAGTTCGACCATTCTGGAATTTAAAGTGAAATATTTTGGCATTGCGCTGGGATTTACCCTGTTGAATTATTCCCTCCGATTCATAAAGTGGCATTTTTATCTGAAACAGATTGGCGTTCATCGTCTGAGCCTGCTTACCAGTTTACGGATTTTCCTGGCAGGTTTTCCCCTGGCTGTCACCCCCGGAAAGGTAGGAGAAGTGCTGAAAGGGGTCTGGTTAATGCGGAAAACAGCAGTTCCTGTAGGACGGGGAATCTCAGTGGTCCTGGCAGAACGATTGAGCGATGGACTGGCAGTTTTTATCCTTTCGATGGTTGGTATTTTAGCCTTTCCTGAATACTGGGCAGGATTTGCCCTCATCCTTGCAGGGCTTTTAGGGGTGATGATCCTTTCGCAAATTCGCCCTGCCGCGCTGTGGGTCCTCGATCAGATTGAACGGGTGCATTTTCTGAAACGGTTTTCCCAGAGTATCCGCGAGTTTTATGAAGGGAGTTTTACATTGTTTCAGCCGGGGGCGGCTTTGCTGGCGGTCGGTCTGGGACTGATTTCCTGGCTTGGCGAAGGAATTGGTTTCTATTTCATCCTGATCGGGCTGGGAATGGAACCGAGCGCTCATTTGCTTCACACTGCCATTTTCATTCTGGCATTTTCCACAATCATTGGGGCGGTTTCGGCTCTGCCGGGTGGACTGGGCGCGGCAGAAATTTCCATTGCCGGATTGCTGACTCTTACACTCCACACCCCTCCTGAAATCGCCTCCACTGCTACCGTGTTAATTCGCCTGGCAACTCTGTGGTTCGGCGTTGCCCTGGGTGTGTTGACCTGGGGTTTTTCACCTGACTTAACCGGTCTGGAAATGGCAAAGAAGATCATCATCGAACCCAATACCCAGCCAGAAAAACTGCTAAAATAAACTCGTTGCAGTGAAATCATTCGTCAGGTAAAATCAAACCATGCCTCTCGCCGCGGGAACCCTCCTCAATCACCGCTATCGTATTGTGTCCATCCTTGGTCAAGGTGGAATGGGCGCAGTATATCGCGCAGTGGATGAGCATCTGGGGGTTCACGTAGCCGTAAAAGAAAATCTATTTCTCACCGAAGAATACAGCCGTCAATTTGAACGCGAAGCGCGCATTCTTGCTGGATTAAGACACCCGGGTCTGCCACACGTCACGGATTATTTTGTCTTGCCCGGACAGGGGCAGTATCTGGTCATGGATTACATTGAAGGGGAAGACCTGCGTCAGCGGATGGAACGCTCCGGGGTTTTACCCGAAAATGAAGTGATCCTGATTGGCATCTCCGTTTGTGAGGCACTCAATTACCTGCATACCCGCCATCAGCCAATCATTCATCGGGATCTAAAGCCCGGCAACATTAAAGTCACCCCCGAAGGTCAAGCCGTACTGGTTGATTTTGGGCTGGCAAAAATCATGGAAGGGAATCAGGTGACGATGACTGGCGCCCGCGCCATGACGCCAGGCTATTCTCCGCCTGAGCAGTACGGAACATCCCATACCGACGAGCGCAGTGACGTATATTCCCTTGGGGCTACCCTGTATGCGGCGCTAACCGGTTCTATTCCCGAAGATGGATTGAACCGTTTAACGGGAAAAGAACAGTTAACCGACATTCGTAAATTACGCCCAAAGATCAACCGCCGCCTTGCAGAAGTCATTGAAAAAGCGCTGGAAGTTGACCCGGATGATCGCTTTCAGAGCGCAGAGGAATTCCGTCAAGCCTTAATTGAATGCAGCGAAGTAGGGGCATTCTTTAAAGAACGCCCCACTATTTCTCCCCCTCCGCCTGAGTTGCTGGCACAGGAAATGGCTCAAAATGGTGGAAGTCAGCCCTCCACCAACGGAAAACAAAAATCTAAACGCAATTTCATGAAGCGTCGTCGTTTCCAACCGGCTATCCTGATACCAGTCTTTGTTCTGGCAATTGGCTTCTTCTATCTTCTGTTTACCATGCGCCCAGACCTGACGCGGAGTCTTTTTGCCGGTGTATATCCCGCTACACCTTTTGCCGGAACAGAAATTGCCTCTGCCACCCCGTCGCTGGAAATCGCTCAGGAAGGCACTCCCATTCCTGCCATGGAGCAAACGCCTCCTACCCGTGAAGCGCCTTCACCCGATCCCACTGCCACAGAAAATTTCATCCCGATCGTGCCGCCTACACCAACTGAGACGCCTACCCCCGTCTTCACCCCGACTGCCACTCCATTGGGCGGCGGCGCATCAGAAATTGCCTTTGTTTCCGAACGCACCGGGCAAATGCAGATCTGGATGATGAGCGTAGATGGGCAAAACCTGAGACAAATCACCAATATGCGCAACGGTGCCTGTCAACCAGCCTGGTCTCCAGACGGAACCAGACTGGCATTCATCTCCCCGTGTCCGGGAAAACGCGAAATTTACGAAGGCAGCGCCATTTATCTGCTCACACTGGATGGATCGGAGCCCGTTCCCCTTCCTTCCAGCCCTGAGGGAGATTTCGACCCCACATGGTCGCCGGATGGAAAGAAACTGGCATTCACATCCCTCCGCACGGGACGCCCCAGCATCTTTGTTATCGATTTGCAAACCCTGATTGCGCGGGAAATATCGGAATCTCGCTATTCGGACCTTCAGCCTGCCTGGTCCCCCATCAGCCGACAAATCGCCTTTGTCCGGCGCATCTCCAACAGTCAAATCTGGATTATGAGCGAAGATGGAGACAATCAGGTACGCTTCAGTCCGCCCGGAGATGTGACAAATTTCTTTCCAATTTGGTCCTGGGATGGGCAAGCCGTTCTCTACAATCAAATTGTGGGCGGTTCTAAGGTGCCAAGACTGGTGGGCATGCGCTACGAAGATCGAAAGAATCCTCGCGAGTTCCGTATCCCTGCCAGCGGCACAGTGGATATTGGACCGGTCGGCAGTTTCACCCTCTCACCGGACGGTTTCTGGGTTGTCTATGAAGGCTGGCCCGACGGTACCAACCACGATATTTATCTCATGACAATGAACGGCGCCACGAATATTCGGTTAACCACCGACCCGGCATTTGACTATTCCCCCGTTTGGCGGCCGGTTATTCGTTGAGGAATCTGTTCTGATATATATCCGCAAACAATGCGGGCGTTCCACCGGTATGCCAGAATAAAATCGTCTCTCCCGGACGGAAAAAGCCCTTCCGCGCCAGATCCATCAAACCTGCTGCCGCTCTTCCCGTATAAACCGGATCGAGCAATACCCCTTCCAGTTGAGCAAACAGGGTGATGGCTTCTTTTTCTGGCTCACCCATGATGCCGTAACCCTGCCCCAAATAATCAGCATTGACAAAAACTTCCTCAGGGCGAACGGGGATCTCTTTTCCAAGACGATCGGACGCTTCCCGCGCCAGAAACGCCACCACTTCTTTTAATTCCCGCTCCGGCTCATCGATGCTGATCCCCAGGATACGGCCATGAAAATGACGCCGGTGCGCACCCAATACCAGCCCCGCCTGTGTCCCCCCGGAGGAAGAGGCTACCACAATCCAATCAATCCGTTCCGATTGGGTTTGCTGGAGCATCTCATCGAAAGCGAGGGTATATGCCACTGCTCCTAACGCATTTGATGCCCCCAGCGGAATCAGATAGGGACGTTCTCCTTGCGCCCAGGATTCTCCAAAAACCTCATTCAGAGTTTCATTACGGGCTTCTTTGCTCGTCCAGATGATTTCTGCACCAAACAGGCGGTCTAAGAACAGGTTCCCCGAAGGGCGCGTCGGTGGTTCGCCATAAAGCACCAGTTTGCATCTCAAGCCCATCCGTGCTGCAAGCGCTGCCACCTGACGGCAATGATTGGACTGTACTGCGCCGACCGTAATCAAGGTACGTGCGCCTACGCTCTGGGCTTCCGCCAGCACCAGTTCTAACTTGCGAGTTTTATTCCCTCCAAAGGCAACACCGGTGAGGTCATCGCGCTTGATCAGAATGCGCAATCCGCCTAAATACGCCCCTAAACGCGGCAGAAACTCAACAGGAGTAGGTAAAGCCGCCAGTTTCAATCGGGGAATCATACAGAAACCTCCCGGCGTAATTGTCTGCGCGCACGCCAGCGCATCACATCCAGCAGGCGAGGAAGCACGTGGGTGAACAAGCGATACCCCAGAGGATACACCGGGAAATCCCATGCACCCAGGGTACGCACGACCTGAGCACCCAGTCCTTCTTTGAAGCGAAACACTCCCCACATGGGATCTGATTCATCAAACACTTCCGGCGCCCCCCATAAATCATATTCTTTCGCACCCAGACTTTTCGCCAGACGCATGGCTTCCCACTGAAGCAGATAATTGGGCATTTTTTCCCGATGAACCTCCCGGGACATGCCATAAAAATACCATGCCCGTCCGGCAAACACAAACAACACCAGTCCAGCAACAGGTTCTCCCTCCACTTCAGCAAGAAGAGGATAACACATCCTTTTCTCCATGAAGGTTGTCCACACCTGCCGGTAATAGTGTTCAGGGCGAATGATAAAACCATCCCGCACGGAAGTCTCCACATACATGCGATAGAGCAACCCCAGATCCTCTCCCGTGCACTGTCGAACGCTGACACCCTTGCGCTCGGCAAGGCGGAGGTTGTAGCGGGTTTTGGGTTTCATCCGCGCCAGCCAGCGGTCTTCATCCCCTGAGAGATCAAGTACCGCCGTATTGCGGAATTGAACTTGTTCTGCGGCAAACAGCCATCCACGGCTCTGCAGCAAAGACTGAACCCAGACACCGATGGAATGTTCCCGGGCATCTTCTTTGCCGGGTATACCCCACCCTAAAACAACTTCGGGATCCATCTTGAGAAATAGCGCTTTTTGGGCTTTTGCAAGGGCTTCCAGATCCGCAATCACCCGACATACCAGGGCTTCGTTCGACCAGTCCAGCAGAGGACCGCGCGGCACATACAAAAGACTGACCGGTAAGGGCACATTACGGAACCGGAGCCGTCTGCGCAATACCATCGCCGCCGCAACAACGTCTCCCTGTTCGGATTTCCACACTTGAGGAATTGATTCCCAGCCATAGGCAGATTTAATGTTCGCCCATTCCCGCGTTTGCAGGATGGACGCTCCCGGCAAAGAGGCAATCACCTCATTCCAGTTCTCCATGGAACTCATGCCCGGCGCTCCCGTTTTTCCCACCACCGATACAAAGGGAACAGAGGCTGCCAGAGAGGATATTCCCGTGTTGTGGCAGACCGGCGCACTACTCCCCCGAAACCCCGTTTGAAACGATATACTCCCCACAATCCATCCCGGCGAGTCTCAAACCGGGCTTCCAGAACCTCTTCGGCTTCATCCGGCACTCCCCACAGGTCATACCAGCGGCAGCCGCGGGATGCCGCCCAGCGCATGGCTTCCCACTGTAAAAGATAGGTGGGCATACGATTGCGCTCTTCATCCGTGGAAGCGCCATAAAAATACCATGCTCTTTCGCCGCGGGCAAAAACCATCAACCCCGCCAGAGGTTTGCCTTCGTAGGTTGCCATCAGCAGTTCTGCCATCCCGAGTGGATGAAACAACTCATAAGCGCGTTGATAGTAAGCGCGGGAATGCACGCCAAAGCCATCGCGCGCACCGGTCATGGTCATCATGCGGTAGAAACTGTCCACATCCCGTGAAGGCTGAACCAGCACCCCTTTTCGCTCTGCCAGCCGAATGTTGTACCGCGTCTTCTGCTTCATCCGAGCCAGCCAGTCGTCTTCACTTCCCTGGAGGTCAATGACAATCGTTCGGCGTGGTTGAACCGGAATGCCTTCCGGAACAAACCCGGGCATCTGCGGGGTAAGGATCTCCTCTTCTTCCTCCCAGGCATCCGGCTCGACTTTCAGAATGAGCGCGCGGCGTCTGCGGCAATAGGGAATGAGTTCCTTCCAGAGTGGAATCCAGTCGGTTCCCACTGGTCCGCGGGGGATGTACGCTACACTCAAGCCGGCAGGTAAGCGACGGAACAGGACCTGCGCGCCAGCGTTTCCCGAAATGAAATACACCGGTTCCCACCCAAATGCCGATTTAAGGGTTCCCCAGGCACTGGTCTGCAGGAGATGCGCCTGCGGATGAGCCTGTAAAAAATCATCCCACTGTGCAGAGGATACGATAGCCATCAGTAAATTGAGGTAAACTCCGTCGGCGGGGTACTGCGAATAGCGGCACCCG
Source organism: Anaerolinea thermophila (assembly GCF_020723905.1). GTDB lineage: Bacteria > Chloroflexota > Anaerolineae > Anaerolineales > Anaerolineaceae > Anaerolinea > Anaerolinea thermophila_A. The sequence continues at coordinate 210,108 of NZ_DYHZ01000007.1, read as the reverse complement.
GTATGGTTTCATCCAGAAGGTTTATCAAAGTGTGGGTATCCCCTTCCTGAGCAAGCCGGAGAATCTGTTCAACCAGTCCACGCAGTTCCTCACCGCTTAATTCAGAGGTGTCCGGGTTGACACGGAAAATTTCCGGGTGTTCAGTCTTCTCAATGGGAACACCTTCATCCCACAGTTCTTCACTCAGTTTCTCGCCGGGGCGAATCCCGGTAAAGACAATTTCAATATCCTTACCCGGTTCTAAGCCGGAAAGGCGAATCAAGTCTTCTGCCAGATCGAGGATGCGGATTTGCTCGCCCATATTGAGGACAAAAGTCTCCCCTCCTTCTCCCATGGCTGAGGCTTGCAAAACAAGATGCACCGCTTCCGGAATGGTCATGAAATAACGGCGCATCTCTGGATGGGTAATCGTGACAGGTCCACCGCGGGCTATTTGCCGTTTAAAGAGAGGAACAACGCTCCCACGGCTTCCCAAAACATTACCAAAGCGCACCACCGAATATGACCTGCCAGAACGACGGGCCGCATCCAGAACGATCATTTCGGCTAACCGCTTGGTTGCGCCCATGATGTTCGCCGGTCGAATGGCTTTGTCGGTAGAAATCATCACCAGGCGTTCCACTCCGCTTTCCAGGGCCGCGCTGACCACATTCATCGTCCCCAGCACATTGTTCGTAACGGCTTCTTCGACGTTCAACTCCATCAAGGGGACGTGCTTATGGGCGGCGGCATGGAAGACGATCTCCGGGTGATGGCGCAAAAAGATGGTGCGTATGCGCCCATAGTCGCGCACATCAGCAATCACGGGGCGGAAGAGCAGGGAGGGGAAATTTTCCCGCAGTTCCATGAGGGCTTCAAAAATGCTGTTCTCCCCATGCCCGAGCAGTATCAATTCGCTGGGACCCCACCGCGCCACCTGACGGCACAGTTCCCTGCCAATCGAACCACCCGCGCCGGTTACCAGAACCACTTTACCCGAAAGAGTTGCGCCAACCAGGCTCTCATCTATCTGCACAGGACTGCGCCGCAACAGGTCGGTGATATCCACTTCGCGCAGACGACTTACACTGACGGTTCCCCCCAGCAACTCATAAATGCCGGGCATGGTTCGGAAGGGTACCCCTTTGGCGCGGCAGGCATCTGCCACCAGACGAACTACACGTCCTGCCGCCGAGGGAATGGCAATAATGACCTGTTGCACCCGCGTCTGATCAATGACCTTTTCAAGGTCGCTCAGCGTCCCTACAACCGGAACGCCGTAAATTTGCTGGCGTTGTTTGGCTGGATTATCATCCAGGAAACCCACCGGCACCAGGTTCAATTGTGGATTTTTCTGCATTTCCCGAACCACCAGGGCACCGGCATCGCCTGCGCCGACAATCAAGACCTTTTGGGGATGCCGGGAACCCACACCCTCCTGTATCGCCTGATTAATACGGCTTTCGGCTAACAGGCGCAGGGTAAAGCGCAATCCACCTGCCGCAAACACTGAGAGTAAGAAATCTATAATCAATACGGAACGGGGAAAACCGACAAAAAAGCGAAAGGAAGCCAGCGTAATCATGGTTGCGGCGAGCAAGGCAGATGCCGTAACCGAAGCGGCAACCACCATCAAGGCTTCGCGGATGCTGGCGTAGATCCACATACGGCGATACAGGCCAAAGAAATAGTAAACCAGAGGTTTGATGATCAACGCCGCTCCCGCCATCCAGTACGCCGACGGGAGGTAAAAGAAGAAGAAATTCCCCAACTCAAAACGAAGCGCGTAACTCCCCAATACCGAAAGGACGATCAACATCAGATCGCCCATCAAAAGATAGCGGTTTCGTACGCTGGGTACAGGTTTGGAACGCATGATTATTGTCCTTTAAAGCCCACCACAGTACCGATGGTCCGAAGAAGAATGAGCAAATCCAGAAGCAAATTGCGGTGCATGATGTAATACAAATCATACTCCAGTTTAATTGCCGTATCTTCTACCGTAGCGGCATACCCGAAATTGACCTGCGCCCAACCGGTGATTCCGGGTTTCACCAGTAAGCGTGCCCGATAGAAAGGCACCTTCTTCTGAAGGGAGAGCACCAGTTCCAGACGCTCTGCCCGGGGACCTACCAGACTCATCTCACCGCGCAGGACATTGAAGAATTGAGGAAGTTCATCCAGATGACTCTTGCGCAAAATTTTTCCCACACGGGTGATACGGGCATCGTTTTCTACCGTCACACGGGCTCTGCCGTCTTTCTCCGCATCCTGGCGCATGGTGCGAAATTTGTAAATCGTGTACTCCCTGCCGTTTTTCCCCACACGGGTTTGCGTAAACACCACAGGAGAACCGCTATCCAGCCAGATCGCCAGCCCAATGAATGGGAAAAGGATTAGCGTAATCAGCGAACCGACCAGACCGCCCAGAATATCCAGAATGCGCTTACTCATCTCATAGAAAGAGTCGGTATGAGCATAATCCACAAAACTGCGCACAATCCACTCGGTAGGAAGCAGGAAAATGGGAATCCGCCCCAACAGACGTTCATAGGCTGAAATCATGGTGGTGATTTGAATCCCCTTCTCCTGCGCTTCCACCAGAACGCGGAAGGTGTCGGGGCGCAGATCCCCGGAAATTGCAAAGATCAGATCGGTAATCTGGAACTGTTCAATCAACTCCATGAGATGGGCGGAATCGCCTACCACGGGAAAACCTGCAACTTCCGTGCCGATTTTTTCCGGGTCGTCATCAATAAAGCCTATGACCTGAAAGGGCTGGGGATGAATACCGTTGACCACATTTGCCAGAGTGGTTCCTGCCACCCCGGCTCCTACAATCAAAACGCGACGTAAAAATTCGGGGGCAGTAAATACCCGAATATACAGGAATCGCCAGCCAATGGTGAGAAGAGTAACAGCGGCAATAAACACGGCTACCCCTACGCGGGGCATGTCGCCGGGGGTAGAGAAGAAGAAAATGAAAAGGTAAAGAATCAGTCCCACACCGGCGGCAATTAAAATACCCTTTAGGGTCTCATCTTTCCGCCCGGCGCGGCGGATATCATACATCTCGATATTCAGGAGCAACCACCCCAGCGGGAGCAGGAAGAACCAGCGAGGGATGCGCTGCATCAGCAGTTGGGAAAAGTCCAGCCAGTCCCGTTGTCCCCATGCAATCAGCGCAATTGCCAGCGCCAGCAAAGCAACCACAAAATCCCCGATCACCAGAATGGTGCGTCGTTCTTCAGGACGAAGTCGCCAGCGAGAGTAATCTCTTTCCATTACTTCCTCATCATACTCCAGAGAAATCCACTACCCCAGGACAGGTGCATGGTCATGATCGCCAGAGGGATGCCCAGCCATAACGAGGGGTCACGCCTGCGCCACGCTACCGGCAAGGCACCGAGCCAGAGCGCAAGCAAGTATACCCCGATTTCTATGGCTAACAAGAGCCACAGCGGGGGGAAGAAAACCCCTGCCAGCAGAAGCAGTGCAAGGCTGAGCACAAACAACGGAGGAAGCGCCTGACGCCAGCGAAGCGTGCCGGGGTAACGGCGAAGCATCCGCCATTTCCAGTACCCATATCGAAAATACTGCTTTGCCAGCGCCGAAAGTGTTGAGCGGGCAAAGTAAATCGATCGAATGGCAGGATCAAGATAGACAATTCCTCCCTGTTTCCGGATACGGGTATTTAACTCGTAATCCTCATTTGTCAGCAGACTCTCATCATAGCCCCCCACCCGCTGAAGCGTCTCCCGGCGAAAGGCTCCAAAAGGAACGGTATCCACAACCGCAGGCTGACGGGTAAAGCGATACAGCGCATCGCCCACGCCCAGAGGATGCCCAGCCGCCGCGGCAATGGAGCGGGCTATCCACCCCTCACCGCCCGGTTGAATTTGCCAGACACCGCCTACATTATCCCCTTTACCTGCCTCAAGGGCATCCACACACCGCTCGATATAATCGGGAGCAGGAATGCAGTGTGCATCCAGTCGGATGACGATATCGCCGCTTGAAACTTCAAGCGCACGGTTCAATCCCGCCGGAATGTGTCGTCTGGGATTATCCACCACCTGAACGGATAATTCCGGGTGCTTTTGCAAATAATCGTGGATGACCTGACGGGTCGCATCGGTAGACATACCATCGGCAATCACAACCTCAAATGCGTCGGTTCCCACCGTCTGCTGACATAAAGCCTCCAGAAGGTGCGCAATCGTGCGTTCCTCGTTATAGCACGGCACAATGACAGAAATCTTCACCCTCACTCCCCTTCTATTTCCCTTAATGAATGTCACTCCTGTACAATGGAAGCACCAGTGTGAACCGGCTCCCCTTCCCCGGTTCACTGCTCACCCGAACTTCCCCTCCGTGAGCGTGAACGATTTCACGAACAATGGGTAACCCCAAACCGGAACTCTGCTCTCCATTTTGACTGCGGGAGCGATTTCCCCGGTAAAACCGCTCGAAAATCCGCTCCTGTTCCTCCAGAGGAATGCCTTTTCCCGTATCCTGGACTTCCAGCAAAAGATGTTCTCCTTCCACCATCCCTCTCACCCAAACGGTTCCGCCTGAGGGAGTGTACTTTAAGGCGTTATCCAGCAAATTGGAGAGGGCTTGCATCAAGCGTTCCCCGTCTGCAATCAGCACCGGTAACGGAGATACGCTCAATTGCAGGTAAATTCCGGCTTTCTGTGCCTGCGGAGAAAACCGCCTGACCGTCTCCCGCAACAATTCCTGTACATCCACCTTTTCAAAAACCAGATCGGCAGTACCCGTTTCAAAACGCGCAAGGGTGAGCAAATCCAGCACCAGACGATACATCCGCGAGGCTTCATTGTAAATCACCAGCGCGGCATCTTTGAGGGCTTCCGGGCTTTGAGCGGTGCCATCCAGAATTGCCTGAGCAAAACCCTGAACGGCAGTGAGTGGAGTTTTCAAGTCATGCGAGACATTGGCAATAAAATCACGCTGAGCGCGCTGACTTGCCTGTACTTTGCGCATCATTTCATTTAAGGTGTGCGCCAGGTTTCGGACTTCCAGAGGTCCCTCCTCAGACACCTGCACTGCCTTTCCATCTGCCAGTTGCAAGGCTTCTTTTTGCATCTTCTGGAGAGGACGGGTAATCCATGCTCCCATGCTAAACGCCAGAACAACCGATAAACCCAGCCCGCACAATCCCGCCAGCATCACGGGCATCACCATTTCATTACGAATCAGTGTGTTAAGTGGAAGTTGGCGAGTAGGCATGGCGATCACAAGTGCCGTGCCTTCAGGAAAATGATGAACAAGATACAACCACCGCGTTCCAGCCTGATCCCGAAACAGCCCGGAGAGAATCTCATTCTCCTTCACCATGAGACGGCGCAAAGCAATGAGGGAAATTCCACCCTCGTTGCCTTTTCCTGAATCGTAGAGCAGTTTCGCCGGCGGAGCCACCAGAAGATAACGCAACCCCGTGCGTTGACTTTCAGTTTGAAGTTCTTTCTCCACTGCCGCCATGCCCTGCGCAAGCGCCCGCTCCACTCGAGGTTGTGCCGCATTCATGGCTTCCCGTAAAAGGGGAAGTCCGGAACGATAGACCAGCGGATTGCGTAAAAATGCCACCAGCAGGGTGACAGCAACCACGCCAATCGAGACGCTGATGAGCAGGGCATAACTCAACCACAAACGAGAACGCAGAGAGGAAAACATGAATCAGCCCACCAGTTTATACCCAACACCGGTGACCGTTTCAATGGTGACGCCCGAACCAGCCAGTTTGCGGCGCAGTTGGGCAACATGGACATCCACCGTCCGGGTCTGCCCGTAGAAATCAAAACCCCAGGCTTTCTCAAGCAGTTGTTCGCGGGTCAGTACTCTGCCAGCATGGCGCGCAAGGACATGGAGCACTTCAAACTCCTGCGTCCGTAAGGGAATGAGCCGGTCTCCCACATGGACTTCAAACCGGGCAGGATCAATGACCAGATTACCTGCACGAATGAGCGATGAGTCTTCCGATGACTGGTTCCGTGTGCGCCGCAGAATGGCTTTGACCCGCGCTACCAGTTCACGCGGATTGAACGGCTTGGTCATGTAATCATCTGCGCCTAACTCCAGACCCAGAATTTTGTCATAGTCCTCGTCGCGGGCAGTCAACATCAAAATGGGCAGGGCCTCATTCCGGGAACGAATCTGCTTACAGACTTCAAACCCATCCAGGCCGGGCAACATCACATCCAGCACCATCAGCGCAGGATGGGCTTTCTGAACGGCTTCCAGAGCCGCAACGCCATCTCCCACCGACTGCACCCGAAACCCCTCCCGTTCCAGATACATCCGGCACAGGGAGACGATGCTGGGCTCATCATCCACCAGAAGGACCAACTCCCCTGCCATGAATTAATCGCAACAATCCTCGTGACAGCATCCCGAATCGGACGCCAGAGCAATGGCTTCGATCTCAATGGCAGCATTCTTTGGCAACGCTGCAACCTGGAAGGCAGAACGAGCAGGCGGATTGACAGTGAAAAACTCGGCGTAAATGCTGTTCAAACGGGCAAAATCGTTGATGTCCTTGAGGAAAACGGTCACCTTGACTACCTGATCCAGGGTTGATCCAGCCGCTTCCACCAGATTCTTCAAATTGAGAAGCGCCTGGCGGCACTCGGCTTCAAATCCTCCTTCCACCAGTTGATTGGTGGCAGGATCCAAGCCTAACTGACCAGAGATGAAAATGAGCCCGCCCCCTTTCACTGCCGGGGAATACGGCGCAAGGGCTTTAGGGGCTTTTTCTGAGGTGTAGATGCGTTTCTCATTACAGCAACACATGATATGTACTCCTTTGGCTGAGATTCCTGCATTGATTCTAACCCATTTTCAAATCGGAAGCAGGAAAATCGAATCAAACCGCATCCACCCCAATCCCTTGCTCTCACCTTTTTCTGGAAAAGTGAGTGAATCAGCACTTATCCTCCCTTTTTCCATGATAAAATCATTATTTGCGCTCTTCGTCGTTCGGGGTATGGTTCGTGTTTTTGAAACGGTCGTTCAGACCGGGAGGAGTTTTACAACGTGTCCATCTCTGCTGCATCACAGTCCTATGACCTTAAAAACGCGTTGACCCCCAATCGTTTTGTGGGGCTCTGGCGCCTGATGACAGGTTACCACTGGCATTATCTGGGCGCCACGTTAGGAGTGGGGTTGGCGGCACTTGCCAAAGCCGCTACCTCGTTTCTGTTACGCTTTTTTGTGGATAACTACTTTCAGCCTGGACCGCACCCCTATCCGCTGGCGATGGTGGCTTCGGGGTTTGTGATCCTGGCGGCTTTCGAAGGGTTGTTGAGTTTTCTCAGCGGGAGATTGACGGCTCAAACTGCAGAAGGTGCAACCCGCCGCCTGCGTAACTATCTGTTTGATCACATCCAGCGGCTGCCTTTTTCCTATCATCGGAAGATGCAAACCGGAGAATTGATTCAGCGCTGTACCTCAGATGTGGATGCGGTACGACGCTTCTTTGCCGACCAAGCCATTGGGATTGGAAGGATCGTTTTGCTCTTCGTCATCAATTTTGTGGCAATTCTGCAGCTAAACGTCAAACTGGGGTTAATTTCCATTGTGGTCATACCCTTTGTCCTGTTGACTTCGGCATTCTTTTTCAAACGGGTATCCAAAGCCTATGAAGATTTCCAGGAACAGGACGCTGTGCTGACCACCACCCTTCAGGAAAACCTGACCGGTGTGCGTGTGGTAAAAGCCTTTGCCCGCCAGCAGTACGAGATTCAAAAATTCGAGCGGGAAAACCGGGAGAAGTTCACTCGGGGGAAGAAATTGACCCTCATGCATTCCTTCTTCTGGCCCGCGTCCGATATTCTGTGCGGCGCACAAACGCTGGTTGGCTATCTGGTAGGTGCGCTCATGGTGATAAATGGCGAAATTACCATCGGAACCTATCTGGCATATATGGGGCTGGTGGTGTACATCATCTGGCCCATGCGCAACCTCGGACGGCTCATCGTGCAAACTTCAACCGGGCTGGTCTCCTTCAATCGCGTTATGGAAATTATCAAAGAAGAGCGCGAATCGCTGGATGAAGGGGACTATCTTCCACAGGGAAACCTGCGCGGCGAGGTGGTTTTTGATCACGTCAGTTTTCACTATGAAGATCGGGTGGATATCCTCAAAGATGTGACCTTTTCCGTGCGCCCCGGCGAGGTTGTGGCACTGCTGGGTTCTACCGGTTCGGGGAAGACCACACTGGTCAATCTCCTGCCCCGCTTTTACGATCCCACCGAAGGGCGTATCCTGCTGGATGGGGTGGACATCACCCGATATCCTCGCCGCTATCTCCGACAGCAAATAGGGATCGTCGAACAGGAGCCCTTTTTGTTCTCGCGTTCGATTCTGGAAAACATCACCTACGGGATTGGACGAGAAGTGCCGATGGAAGAGGTAGAAGCCGCCGCGCGCGCCGCCGCCATCCATGATGTCATCATGAGTTTTCCCAGAGGCTATCACACGCTGGTTGGAGAAAAAGGGGTAACGCTGTCCGGTGGTCAAAAGCAACGGGTTGCCATTGCCCGGACACTACTCAAGAATCCGCGTATTTTGATTCTTGACGATTCTACCTCTTCAGTAGATACCGAAACGGAAGCCGAAATCCGCGCCGCCCTGCAGGAGTTAATGAAAGGTCGCACTACCTTCATCATTGCTCACCGCATTCAAAGTGTGATGGAAGCCGACCAGATTCTGGTGATGGATCAGGGCAGAATTGTTCAACGCGGCAAACATGAAGATTTGCTGGCACAGGAAAACGGCTTTTACCGGAAGATTTACGACATTCAAACTCGCATTGAAGCCGAACTGGAGAAGGAGATTGCCAATGCCTCCTGACTACTTCGAGGAAGAAGAATTTGAGACCCGTTTTACCGGAAAAACGCTGCGCCGAATTGCCGGTTTGCTGGCAGGGCATAAAGGGACCGTGGCGGCGTTTCTGGTGATGATTGCGGCAGTGTCCGGTTTTGACGCGCTGTTCACTTACATCAGCAAGTTAGCCATTGATCACGGGATTCTTGAAAGTAACCTGCCCTATCTGTACCGCATGCTGGCAATTTACGGCGGTTTGACCGTCGCTCAGGCGCTGTTTGTCTTCGGGTTTATCTACACGGTGGGCATTCTGGGAGAACGCATCCGCTATGAGTTGCGCCAGAAGATGTTCAATCATCTCCAGAACCTGTCCCTGTCCTATTACAGCCGCACGCCGGTTGGCTGGATCATGGCGAGAGTGACGTCCGATTCCGACCGGGTGGCGGATCTGGTCACCTGGGGACTGCTGGATCTCACCTGGGCGGCGACCAATATTTTGACCTCTTTTGCCTTCATGCTGTACATCAACTGGCGTCTGGCGCTGATTGTCATTCTGATGGTGCCAGTCATGGCGTATGTTGCCACCGAGTTCCGTAAGCGCATTCTCAAGGAATACCGCAATGTGCGCAAAATCAATTCCAAGATCACCGGACAATTTAATGAGAACATCACCGGGGTACGGGTGGTCAAGGCACTGGTCCGTGAGGAAGCCAACGCCGCGGAATTCTCCGTGTTGACAGGCGAGATGTACAAAGCCGCCTATCGCGCCGCATGGCTCAGCGCGCTGTTCCTGCCCTCCGTGCAGTTAATTTCTGCCATGGCGGTGGGCTTCATTGCCTGGTACGCCGGATGGAGTTTTGAAGTAGCCGGGTTGACCATCGGCGGTATTCAGGCGTTTATCTCTTATGTTACTTTTATGATGTGGCCCATTCAGGATATGGCTCGTGTATTTGCCGAACTTCAGCACGCCACCGCATCAGCCGAGCGCATTTTCTCTTTGCTCGATTCCGTCCCCGAAGTGGCAGACCGTGAAGGGGCTTACGATCCGGGCAGTATCCGCGGGGATATTGAGTTCGATCACGTCACCTTCTATTACGAAGACGGCGTTCCTGTGCTGGAAGATTTCACCCTCAAGGTCAAACAGGGCGAAACCATTGCCCTGGTAGGACCGACTGGCGGCGGCAAAAGCACCATTGTCAACCTGCTGTGCCGTTTCTATGAGCCCAAAAAGGGCGTGATTCGCATTGGCGGGGTTGACTATACCCGCTTCTCACTCCATGCCATTCAATCGCGAATCGGGGTGGTTTTGCAAACCCCACACCTGTTTTCCGGAACCATCCGCGAAAACCTGCGCTACGGAAAACTGGACGCCACCGATGAAGAAATCGAACGGGCAGCAAAACTTGCCGGTGCTCATGAATTTATCATGCGGTTGGAGAAAGGGTACGATGAACCAGTAGGAGAGGGTGGGAACAACCTCTCGGTCGGTCAGAAACAACTGATCAGCCTCACCCGTGCCATTCTGGCAGATCCAGAAATTTTCGTCATGGATGAAGCCACTTCATCGGTTGACACGTTGACCGAGTCGCTCATTCAAAAAGGCATGGAACAGATGATGAAAGGACGCACCAGTTTCGTCATCGCGCACCGTCTTTCCACCATCAAAAGAGCAGATCGCATTCTGGTCATTGAGGGTGGAAAAATCGTGGAAATGGGAACGCACGCCGAACTGCTCCGGCAGAAAGGCAAATATTACCATCTCTATACTCGCCAGTTCCGTCAGGAAATGGAAGAAATTTTCGATCCGTTTGGGGAGTCCAAACCTGTGGTTCAACCCGCCGATTAGGCGCACCGATTTATTCGACAGGGACGGTTTGCAGGACGGGCAAACCGTCCTTTTTTTCACCTGCATGGCAAAAGGAAAACGATTGAAATCCACCGCCATGTCCAGATCACGGGGAGGGAATGCTTCACGCGTACCATCGTAATGCCTGCCTGAGCGGGAGTCGCGCACTCGCCGTGCAACTTCATTCCAATCGATCGGACGGTTTTGCAGGTAGGCTTCCAGAACATCTGCGCAAACCACATCTTCATCCCCCCAACCCTCGTGGGGAAAATGCCCCGTTAAAACAAAGGTTATTTCCTCTGGCGCCATGCGCTGGAGATAAATGGCAGTGGCTCTGGCATTGGTCAGCGCCGCCGTGAGAATGGTGTTTGCGTGCAAACAACGGATGACCCCCTGGGTACCAGCCGTCGTGCGTTGAATGATGGTTTTGCCGCGTACATCGTAGCGGGAAAGTTCGCTGGGGGAATTGCCCAGATCAAACCCTGGAATGGGAATTCCATCAATTTCGCCCAGAAGCAAACTCTCCGGAAGGAGTTGATGCAGGTTCAGGGCTTCTTCCACAGAGGAAGTGAGATAAATTTCTTTGACCCCCGCCTCAAAAAGATACCCGGCGGTGGTAAACGCCCTCAGAACATCAATCACCACCACAACTCCACGGGCTTGATGACAGGAATCCAGGTTAACACGGTAAAACTGAGTCATATTTCGATTATATAGTAGCAAAGACAATTCAGAGGTGTTCAGAGCAATTCAACAAAAGGATATCTTCAGATTTGATGAGGTAATGTACAATCATGGGAAGCCATACGAAAGGAGAAGTATCCCCATGACCTCTACAGCCGAGAAAGCCTTTCAAGGTGGGGAAGGCATTTTACGCATGGCACCGAACTGGGTGCCGCGCTCGTTTTGCATACCCGGAGGCAGACTGAAACTGCATCCCGCCGATTTGTATGCCTACGGGGCTCATCGCGGCGGCATTGATGAGCGCTGGTTTGCCTCAACGGTCAAAGCCGATAACGGTCCACTCACCCTGCCCGATGAAGGATTAAGTTATGTGGTATGTGGAAAAAAAGATACCGACGAAAGGGTTCTCTTCAAAGATGTGGTTGCAGAATTAGGGGCTGCTCTCATCGGAAGGGATTTATGGGAACGGTACGGGACTTTTCCCGTATTTGCCAAGTTTTTCGACAATCGTCAGGCGTTGCCTTTTCACCTCCACCATCGCAAAGAACACGCTGCACTGGTGGGACAACCGCCCAAGCCCGAAGCCTATTACTTTCCACCGCAGATGAACAATCATATGGGGGAATTTCCCTATACGTTTTTTGGATTGGACCCCGGCACCACACCGGGAGACATCAAATTCTGCCTGCGGCGGTGGCATCAGGGAGATAATGGCATTCTGGATCTTTCCCGGGCATACCGCCTGAGCCTGGGAACCGGCTGGAATATTCCTGCCGGAATCCTGCATGCTCCGGGAAGCCTTTGCACCTATGAACCGCAATGGGCAAGTGATATCTATGCCATGTTTCAGTCACTGGTCAACGATGTCCCCTTTGGCTGGGAGATGTTGACTCATTACGTCCCGGAGGAGCGCCGGCAGGACCTGGATTTTATTGTGTCCCTCATCGACTGGGAAGCCAACACCGACCCACAGTTCCGGCACAACCACCTGCTTTTGCCAGAGCCAGTCAGACCTGTGGAAGAGATGCAGGAAGAAGGCGCTTTGCAATACCGGGTGGTTTACAATTCACCGCTCTTTTCCTCAAAAGAAGTTCAGGTATTACCCGGACGTTCCGTCCTCCTCAAAGACGACGGCGCCTACAGCGTCATTGCTGTTCAAGGGCACGGCGTTCTGGGCGTGTGGAATGTGGAAACCCCTACCCTGATTCGCTTTGGTCAACTGACCCAGGATGAGTTCTTCGTCTCTGAAAGCGCCGCAAAAGAAGGGGTAAGAGTGGAAAACCGGAGCCGCTCTGAGCCTCTCATCCTGTTGCAAACGTTCGGTCCCAAACTTTCAAAAGTGTAAAGGAAAGGAACCTTGTCCCGACACATTCCCCATCCTGTTTTTCGCTTTTTCCTGCTCCTTTTTGGGGTGATGTGTGGCTCAACGGCAGTTATCCTCATTAAAGCCAGCGATGAACATCCCTTTCTGGTGGCATCTTACCGTTTACTGCTGGCATCTGCCATTCTGTTTCCATTTTTTTCTGCGGGATTTGAGAGACTATCCCGGATATGGATGGCGTCAACTCTCATGGACGTTTCTGCCAGCCGCGGCTCTGGCAGTCCATTTTATGTCCTGGGTAGTTGGCGCGCGGATGACGCCCGTTGCCAATGCCAGTTTAATTGCCAACCTGACCCCGGTTGCCATGCCCTTTTTTGTCTGGTTGTTCTTTCAGGAGCGGGTCAATCGAGTGGAAATTTTTGGAACATTCCTCACTCTGACAGGGCTGATCTTGCTGACAGGCTTCACGTTTCGCATCAACCCGGAGCATTTCCGCGGCAACCTGATTTGTTTTGGTTCGATGCTGGCTTTTGCCGCATACCTGGCACTGGGCAGACGCAACGGTGGGCGCATCTCTCTGTGGCTTTACATGGTACCGCTGTACTTCTTCGCCGGGTTAATCAGCCTGATCACAGCTACATTCTGGATCAATCCGCTGAAACCGTATACATTATCGAATATCCTGTATATTCTGGCGCTTGCCATTGTCCCAACTGTCGGTGGACATACCATTCTGAATTACTCCCTGAAGTTTTTCCGCGGTCAGGTCGTCAGCGTCACCAATTTAACCCAACCCATTTTTGCTACCATACTGGGATATCTGGTCTTTCAAGAGAAACCCGCCCCCCTGTTTTATCTGGCAGCGGGAATCATGATGATCGGAATCCTGATCGTTTTACAGGGAAGCCGGCTTCATCAAGTCACACGATGACTAGTCCGAGACACAGGCGAGGAAGGTTCCACATCCATCACCTGTTGCAGTTGTTGGAGCAATAGTTCTTTTCGGGCTACTCCATGATTGACAAAACGGGGCACACCGGCACTGTCAAATACAAACGTCGTGGGGATGGAGAGGATGCCATACCGTTGTACCAGTTCAGGTTGTTCATAAGCATTGACTTCAACAATCCTGAAACGATCCCCCAGCGCGGATTTGATAGACTGTAATACCGGTCGTTGAACGGTGCGGCAGGGAGCACAGTCAGGCGTAGTAAAGTACAGGATAAAAGGTGTCCCTCGGGGATAAGACAAAGGCGGCGCCATCCTCTGGGCTCTTTTCAGGGAGAGGGACTTCAAAAAAACATACACTCCCCAACCCGAAAGTCCTGCAAACAAAGCGATCAGTAAACGAGTAAAAATCTCTTCCATAAATTTAACTTTCTTTGCGCGGACGAAAGCCAGGTAGAGTACCGGCTGGAGGAGACTGGGTAAAGCCGGGAATGCCAAAACGGTTGAACCAGTAATACATCGCACATCCGAGGCAGAATCCGCCAAACACGTTAAGCGCCGCCAGCGCAATGACAATCCATGACAGAATCCAGCCCACTCCAGAGAACCCGCTAAAGAGCGTCAAGGCAGATGCCGCCAGAAATGTACCCCCTACTCCCTGGGCAAAGAGATGGGGTTCGCGGTGATCGGGAATTGCGTCAGGCTTGACCCATCCCAGTGGTTTAAGAACACGATGATACACCCAGCCAAACGCCGGGCGTTTCCACAACAGACTTCCTCCCAGCATCAACCCGGAGACCAGCGCTACCAGCACAGGCACACTGAAAATGAAAGCAATCAACAAAAGAATGATAATGAGCAGTTGATTGACCTTAAGGGCTGAGTGATCAATGGGTTCAAGCGGTTTCATAATAAACCTCCTTCTAAAAAATATTCGGGTGGCTCGTGTTATCAGTTATTGATTGGCGAACCACCCGAACAGATATTCGAAGAAAAGCCTCATCAACCTGAGGGTGGTGCGCCTATCAGACAGAAACACATACAGAAAACAGGTTCCAACACCATATTATTCATTACAGATAATTTTAGTCCGATTTCAACCCCTGTCAACCATTTGTCCAAATTTAACTGTGGCTTTTCCATTTGAAAAACAACTCTCCCCTGTTGTTTTTTTTGCTCTTTTGGAAAAAGGATCTGACTTTCGAAGATTGTTCAACATCTCGATTGTCATGAATCTGATGAAAACACACAAAATTTACCCTGTCGTCATCCTTTTTCTATTACGTTTTACACTGAGCGGCACTATGATAAAGGGGTAAAACCATTTTCATTCAATAATCTGGAGGGTTTATGAACCAGCAAAACCGCACCTCAAACATAACCATAAGCCGCCTTCCCAGAAATATCTGGGCAGTCAGCCTGACCAGTTTCTTTATGGATGTTTCCAGTGAAATGGTGCTGAACATTTTGCCGTTGTTTCTGGCAAATGTTCTGGGGGTCAGAACCAGTGTGATCGGTTTGATTGAAGGCATTGCCGAAGCCACTTCCAGTTTATTAAAGGTGTTTTCGGGATGGCTTTCAGATCGTCTGAAAGGGAGAAAATGGATTGCCGTTGCCGGATACGGATTATCCGCCATCTCCAAGCCATTCTTTTACTTTGCCTCTACATGGGAAGCCATTGCCGCCATCCGCTGGACCGATCGCGTTGGAAAAGGCATCCGTACTGCGCCTCGGGATGCTCTGGTTGCCGATTCGGTAGAACCGGAAGTCCGCGGGCTGGCTTTTGGCGTACAGCGTGCTGCAGATACGGCTGGGGCTCTTCTGGGCATTCTCATCGCAGCAGGGCTTGTGTGGTGGGGACAAGCCAATCAAATCCAGTTAGGTGCAGAGACATTCCGAACGGTGGTATTGATCAGCATCATTCCTGGCATTCTGGCAGTTATCTCGCTGGCTGTCGGAGCGCAGGATGTCCCCTTGAAAGCACAGGGCGAAGCCCCTCGCCTGGCTTTTCGTTCTCTGGGTAAACCCTTTGTGATCTTCATGATCATCGTGGGAATTTTCGATATTGGAAATTCTTCCGACGCCTTTCTGGTCTTGCGGGCTCAGGAACGCGGGTTGAGCACGCTGGGCATTTTACTCATGCTGGCGGCTTTCAACCTGGTATATACCCTGCTTTCAGCACCCGCTGGCTCGATTTCGGATCGCATCGGCAGGCGTAAGGTCATCATCGGAGGATGGCTGGTGTACAGTGCCATTTATCTGGGGTTTGCCCTTGCCAGACAAGCCTGGCACGTGGTGGTATTTTATATCCTCTACGGGGTTTATTACGGTTTAGCCTTTGGAACGACCAAAGCCATGGTAGCCGACCTGGTACCCGAAACCCTGCGCGGAACCGCCTATGGAACCTACAACGCCGTTCTGGGTATTCTGGATTTCCCCGCATCGGTCATTGCAGGGATTCTCTGGCAGGGGGTCGGAAACTGGCATGGATTTGGGGCTTCAGCACCTTTCTTCTTCGGAGCCATCATGAGCCTTTTAGCGGCTATTCTCATGGCAGTGTGGAATCCGGCTCCTGTCAGGGCGCGCGCCCGTTGACATTCAACCCAGAGCAACGAAAACGTGCGGGCGTGTCTCTGAACATCCCGCACGTTTTTTGTTCAAATGAAAGCGGAAAATCCTAGGAAATTTTTGCCAGAAGAGCGGCTTTCTTCTGATTGAATTCGTCCTCAGTAATCAACCCCTTCTTTCTTAGTTCGTCTAACTGTTCAATCAGACGGGGAATGGTAAAGATTGAAGCGTCTGAAGCACCCTCGCGCATCTGATCGTCCAGGCGAATCTTCGCATTCAACATGGTGGTCTTAAACCGAATGGGATTGGCAATCCGCGTAAAACGGTTGACGCCCATTTCACTGGCGGTGAGCACTTCCAGATCCCCATAATTTAAGAAGCGCCCAATTACCGATTGCACCATCTTCACATCATTCACCTTTTCCAAAGAAGAGTCGGTTACATTTTTATTGAGAATGCCGGTGATCTGAATGACCCGGAGATTGGTCACAATGTACTGGTGATTCCACCACTTCAGCACGTCTCGAATCAGGCTGACCAAGGGGATGATTAACAGCAAATATCCCAGAGCAATCCCCGGATTTCCCCCGCCAGTGATGAGGAAAATGGTAACCAGCAAAATGGTGATACCTGCCAGAACCATTTCAACCAGAATTTGTTCTATCAGCACAATCCAGTGCTGGTGGGTGGTGAGCAGAATCTGCTCGTTCTCTCCCAAAAGTCTTTTCAAATATGTGGGGCTCATCATTCACCTCGTTTCTATCATATAGTATAGCCGAATCAAAAACGGATGGCTCAAAAAGCCATCCGTTTTGAATTCAGGGTTTATCAGGGGTTAATTGTTTTTACCCGGTTCTTCTTCGTCGTCTTCTTCAAAATCTTCTTCGTCAAACTCGAATTCGAGTTCTTCTTCGTCAAATTCGTCATGCACATGCCCATGAGCCAGTTCTTCCGGTTCAGCATTGCGCAAATCTACAATGGTCACCTCAAAACTGAGGTCTTTGCCAGCCAGAGGATGATTGAAGTCCAACTGCACCACGTCTTTGCCCACGCTGGTAATGCGCGCATCGAGCAGTTCGCCTTCTTCATTGCGAACGGTCAGGTCCACCCCAACACGCAGAGGAATATCAGCGGGAAATTCACTGCGGGGGACGTCAATCACGGCTTCAGGGTCGTATTCCCCATAGCCTTCGGCGGCTTTGACCAGAACCGTGCGGGTATCCCCAACTTTCATTCCATACAGTTCGCGTTCCAGTCCGGGGATAATGTTTTGATGTCCCTGCAAGAACTGAATGGGCTCACTGCCTTCCGTGGTGTCCAGCACTTCGCCGTTCACCTTCAAGGTATAATCCAACGAGACGACCACATCATCGGCAACAACAGTTGGCTTTTCGGTATTTGCCATAGAAACAGAAACCTTCTTTCTTAACAATTTAAGTCGCTCCGCGGTACAGAACAGGAGCGACCCTGATCTTCCCCAAACGTATGCGCTTTTCTTGTCAAAATTATAACATAAAAATTGGGAATTCCATCCCGGTTTGAAGACCATTTATAAAGTTCTTAAATCAGGTCAAGAAGAGGATTATTGTCATATTAGTTGGTGATTTTTGACGCTTTGTCACAACTTCTGTGATTGGTATTGTGTGCTATAAATGTTCGAAATCCAGTAACTCCATTTTACAGGGAGGTTGGTATATGAGTGTGCTAACCCTTTCTCAATGGCAATTTGCCATCACATCTGTGTATCATTTCTTCTTTGTGCCTCTAACTCTGGGGCTTTCTGTCCTGACTGCCATTATGGAAACCATTTATGTGCGCTCGGGGCAGGAAGTGTACAAACGGATGGCAAAATTCTGGGGTACATTATTTGTCATCAACTTTGCCATGGGGGTGGTCACCGGCATTGTCCAGGAATTTCAATTCGGTATGAACTGGTCGGAGTATTCCCGGTTTGTCGGTGATATCTTCGGGGCGCCTCTGGCAATTGAAGCCCTGCTGGCGTTCTTCCTTGAGTCTACTTTCCTGGGCTTGTGGTTGTTCGGCTGGAACAAATTATCCAAAGGTCTGCATGCATTGACCATCTGGATGGTTGCGCTCGGCTCAAATATTTCTGCCCTGTGGATCTTGATTGCCAATTCCTTTATGCAACATCCCGTGGGTTATACACTGGAAGGTGGACGAGCGGTGATGACCGATTTTGGTGCGCTCATCGCCAACCCCTATGTCTGGACGCAGTTCCCCCATACAGTACTCTCCGGGTTTACCACAGGGGCATTTTTTGTTGCAGGAATCAGCGCTTATCACCTCTTCCGCAAAAATGAAGAGGATTTGTTCCGTCGTTCTTTTAATTTGGCAGCAGTATTCGGCATCATCTCGATCTTCCTGGTCATACTGGTGGGACACAGTCAGGCACAGCGCATGGTGCAATTACAGCCCATGAAAATGGCGGCAGTAGAAGCCCTGTGGGAAAGCGAAAATCCGGCATCCTTCTCCCTGTTCACAGTGGGTGATGAAAAGAATCTCAAAGACCGCTTTGCCCTGCGCATTCCATACCTGCTCTCCATCCTGGCATACAACCAGCCAACGGGTGAGGTCAAAGGAATTCGCAACCTCCAGGCTGAATACGAGCAACTGTACGGACCGGGTTATTATGTGCCTTCTGTATTCACCGCATACTGGACTTTCCGGATTATGGTGGGTGCCGGTTTCCTCATGCTGGCTCTGATGGCGCTGGCTTTATGGTATGTATTGAAGAATAAACCCCTGGCGGGAACTCGTCTGGCAAAATGGCTACCATTTGCTATCGCCCTTCCATACCTCGCCAACACCACGGGGTGGATTCTGACAGAGACGGGTCGTCAACCCTGGGTGGTGTATGGGGTGATGAAGACCGAGCAAGCCTTTTCTCCCAATCTGACCCCAGGCATGGTGCTTACCACGCTGATTTTATTCACGGTGGTGTACGGCGTGTTAATGGCGGCAGATATCTATCTGCTTGCGAAATACGCGCGAAAAGTTCCCCCTGAAGGGGAAGAGCCGGTGTTTCATGAAGCCTATGCAGAGTAGGAGGGAAATATGAATCTCAATGAAGTCTGGTTCATTTTGATTGCCGTGCTTTATCTGGGCTTCTTCGTGCTGGAAGGATTCGACTTTGGTGTAGGGATTCTGCTTCCCTTCCTGGGAAAGAAGGACGAAGAACGACGGGTAATCATCAACACGATTGGTCCACACTGGGACGGGAATGAAGTATGGCTCATTACCGCTGGTGGAGCAACCTTTGCGGCGTTCCCACACTGGTACGCGACTCTTTTCAGCGGGTTTTACCTTCCCCTGTTCCTGATCCTGCTGGCGCTTATCCTGCGTGGGGTCGCTTTTGAGTTCCGCAGTAAGGACGAAAACCCCAAATGGCGCGCTTTCTGGGACTGGGCAATTTTTGGGGGCAGTCTGATACCGGCATTGCTCTTCGGGGTGGCTTTTACCAACATCATGGCAGGTGTGCCCATTGATGCCAACATGAATTATGTGGGAGGCTTCTGGAACCTGCTCAATCCCTACGCTTTGATTGGTGGGCTGGTCTCTTTGCTGGGGTTCATCCTGCACGGCGCGGTGTTCCTCAGTTTGAAGACCGACGGCGAGATGATGAAACGCGCTCAGGACGCCGCCCGAAAGATCTGGCTTCCTGCCATGCTGGTGCTGGTGATGTTTATTATCGCCACTTACTTCTTCACCGATGTTTTGCAACAGTTAGGCATTAACCCCGGTCCCGTCCCGATTGGCGTATTCTTTACCATGCTGGCAGCCGGTTACTTCGTCTATACGCGCCGCAGTGGCTGGGCATTCGTGATGACCACCCTCTCCATTTTGTTCGCCACGGCAACCATCTTCCTGATTCTCTACCCCCGGGTGATGGTTTCCTCACTGGATCCGGCGTACAGTCTGACCATTTACAACGCCGCATCCAGCCCGTATACCCTGCGGATAATGAGCATCGTGGCGTTAATCTTTGTCCCCATTGTGCTGGCGTATCAGGGTTGGTCCTACTGGGTGTTCCGCAAACGCATCACGCAAAAGCAAGACCTGCATTATTAGAGCCAGCCTGATCGTTAAATAGACAAAAGAGGCACAACGGTGAAGCGGAATGAGGACATGTGCCTCATTCCGCTCTCCTCTGTACCTCTGGATAGTCCCTTTTTGACGGTTCTCCTCTCTGCCATTCCGGGTTATAATACGACAAATATTTGTGAGGGTTTGCACATTCTGTGCAGTTTCTTTAAGGAGAGGTAACCATGATCAAACTCGTTTTACTGCGCCACGGGCAAAGCACGTGGAACCTTGAAAATCGTTTTACCGGATGGACAGACGTAGACCTGTCCGAACAGGGCGTTCAGGAAGCCCATGAAGCCGGGCGTCTCTTGCGGGAAGCCGGTTATACGTTCGATATTGCCTTCACATCGGTTTTGAAGCGTGCCATCCGCACCCTGTGGATTGCGCTGGATGAACTGGATCAGATGTACATTCCCATCAAAAATGCCTGGCAGTTGAATGAACGGCACTACGGGGCTTTGCAGGGGTTGAACAAAGCCGAAATGGCTGAAAAGTATGGCAAAGAACAGGTTCACCTCTGGCGCCGCAGTTACAATGTCCCCCCACCCCCGCTGGATCTGGATGACCCGCGCCATCCCCGCTTCGACCCCCGCTATGCCAAAGTGGACCCGGCGCTTTTGCCTGCCAGCGAATCGCTGGAACTGACCCTCAAGCGCGTTATGCCCTACTGGGAAAGCGAAATTGTCCCGCGCCTCAAAGCCGGAGAGAAAGTCCTGATTGCCGCCCATGGCAACAGTTTACGCGCGCTGGTCAAACACCTGGACAACATGACCGATGAGGATATTGTCGAACTGAATATCCCTACCGGCATCCCGCTGGTGTACGAACTGGACGACTCCCTCAAACCCATCACTCATTACTACCTGGGGGATCCGGAAAAAGCCAAAGCCGCCGCCGAAGCGGTTGCCCGGCAAACCGAAAAGAAATAAACCTGAAGGTGTATCATTTCAACGGGGCGTGTCAGTACGCCCCGTTTTAATTTTTTACCTGCGCTTTTCCTTTTGCAGGTCCAGCCACACCGTGATTATAATGACCAGTTCTGCCAGTTTGGCGCTGATACTGGCGGCATCCAGTTTGCCATTCAACACAGCCCAGAGGAGAATGGTCAGGGCGCTGTAACCAATCAGCCCCAGACTTACCCAGCGCCGCCTAGATTGAAACAGGGGGAGTGGTATCACCAGCAAACCAAACAACCCCAGAAACCCTATAGCATTCAAGATGAAGATCACAGCGTTATAGGCAAACCCCAGGTAAAAGTGGACTGCCGCCGTCACCAGAACAGCCACACCCATCAGGACACGAGAAACCATTTTTGGTTTTGTCATTTTGCCACCTCTCTTTTGAAATGAAACAAAGACCGTATACTCCCACTTCCAGAAATCAGCACGCCAATCAGCCCGAGGAGAACATCGCGTATGCGAATGGTCAGTCCCAAAGCCACCCCGATGACTGGCGATAAGCCCAAAGAAACTGCCGCGAAAACCATGGCAGACTCAAATATTCCCACAGCGGCAGGCACAGGCAGTAAAAAGGAGAAACGCGCCAGAATCAGAAAGCGCAGCATGTGAAGCAGGGAAAGCGGATCACTCAAACCACTGAGCAACCAGGCAAATTCCCCAATCGAAACCAGCCAGGATAAGACAGAGATCAGAAAGGCTTTAATCAGGGTCAATGTATGCTGCTGCGCAAAATCACCCAGATGAGACTCCATGAGAATCACCTGATGGCTTACAGCAATCCAGAATGGGTTTCCTGTGGAACGAATTTTTAGGAGAACCCGGGTCAACGGTGTCTCTCCCCTCATCAACAACAGGAAATGCGCCACAGGAACGATCAAAACCAACCCGGTGCTCAAACTCAACCAGCGGATTCCTCCTGCCCATTCCATATCCAGGAACAGAATCATCAACACGCCCGCGGCAAGAACGGCAAAATTGGTCAATCCATCTATCAGGCGGTCCAGGTAAACAGAAGTCATCACACTGGACAACGGCAGTTGCGCGTCCCGGGCAACCAGATACACCTGCACCGGCTCCCCGCCGATTTGAGGCCCGGGCGTGAAATAACTCCATCCAAATCCGGCAAGGCGGGCAAACACGCGCTTTTTCAGCGATACAGGCAATCCCAGCGCCTGCAGAATAACGCCCCAACGCCATGCCCAGAAAAGGATGACGAGCAGGTTCAGCCCTGCCCAGATCAGCCAGAAACGCACCGGTTGGCGCAACCAGAGCCCAGTCAATCCAGAAAGGGTGATATCCTCAAGACTTTCACTTAAGGCAAAAAACCCCACGCCCACCAGCATGAGGCTGATCAGAATCAAGCCCGCTTTCAGGAAGGTTCGCCAGCGCGGTGATAAATTAACCACTCTTCCGGTGTCCATACCGATAACCTGCCTGTACCCAGCATCAAAATCCCAAAACCACCCACCAGCGCCCCCCATGCTTCCCATTGATGAGGAATGACGGATATTGCCAGCCCCCCCATGATCATCCAACCGATACCAGCAACTCTGCCCAAAATGCCTGAAAAGACCATGAGCCATAATCCCACCACAATTGCCCGCCCCCACAATGGGAGAAAGTCAGGTGGGAGAGAAACCAGCAAAAAGCCTCCCGAAAGAATTGTGACCAGTCGAAAAATCGGGGGAAAAACGCGCGAGAGGAACGCCAGAACTCCCCAGCGGAAAAGCGGATCAGAGTGCTCATCCATTGCCATACTGACATACAACCAGTCCCGCAAGAACGCCGTCAGGAAGGGTATCATCCAGAGCCACGCGGCGACAGTAGTGGCTGGGGGAGAAAAGACAGGCAACAGTACCACGGCAATGAAGCCCATCTGGATTCCCGCCATGTAGCGACGGTACGGATTGAACGGGAGAGGCGCGAGGGGCAGGCGCTTTCGCTGGCGCCATCTCAGTCCAGCCACATACAGGAAACGGGCAAGCCCCACCAGAAGAAATGGAAACGGTACCTGTTCCAGACGCACCAGCAAAGTACAGGCAATCAGTACGCCAAGGCTGTCCCAGTGCATGTCCAGAGCCTCGCCCAGGCGACTCGAGCGGTGGGTGATTCGCGCCACCCAGCCATCCACAAAATCCAGAACAGCGACCAGAGCATACAGGATTCCCGGTATCCAACGGACAACTCCATCGAGCGATGGAAGGAAAAGGAACCCAAAGAGCCAGGCGAGTAAACCAGCCCGAAACAGGGTAATGCGATTTGCCCATCCCAGATCGGGAAAGAGCCTGTCCCCGTTCTGGGGAGTATTGAGATGCATGTGTTTGAGAAGATACCCAAAGGCGTATCCTGAAAACGCCAGCGTAGATATACTCCAGACAATTAACCCGTTCTCGGGCATGACAAGGCGAATGAACCAGACCCCCACGGTCCACAGAAGAAGATAGGACACCCCTACCCCCAGCAAGTCCATCCATTGAAATGGGGAAAAGGTAGAAGTAGAGCGCAACCGATTAATCATACAAAAATTGTAATGTTTTCTTGATAAAAAAGAAAGCCAAATGTTTATACCGGTAACTCCGCTCTTTAAAAATGAAACTGCCCGAAATCCCCGGGCAGTTTCGTCTGCGTACACTGCAAATTAGCGGCTCACCTTCCGCAAGCCAATCTTAACCGTTTCGCCATCAAAGGAATCCTCAGCGGTTGCCATGTCAGCCATGATAGTGCCAGCGGAGAGGGAGAGGGTAAGCGTTTCATTCATAATGTAATCACGGAACGCTTCCACCGCCTGCGCCAGCCCATCAGAAGCCTGATAGACCACTTCAATGCGGTCGGCAATATCCAGACCTGCGTTCTTGCGCAAATCCTGCACACGGCGCACAAATTCACGCGCCAGCCCTTCTCGAATCAACTCCGGGGTGAGGTCGGTAGTGAGCGCCGCCAGATAGGCGCCCTCTGAAGCCACCGCGTACCCGCTGCGCGCCTGCATCCGAACCTCCACTTCTTCAGGGAGAATCTCGTAGGTTTCACCGTTGACGGAAACGGTCAGCGACTGACCGGCAAGCAGGGCCTGCGCCGCCTGAGCGGCATCCAGCGCCAGCAAAGCCTGACGAATGGCAGGGAAGCGATTGCCGTACTTCTGCCCCAGTTGCTTGGGAAGCGGGTTGAGGCTGTAGGATACTGCTTCTCCGGCAGCGTTCAGCATACGCACCTGTTTGACGTTCAACTCATCTTCCAGCAAATCCGCATACCTGAGCGGAATGTCCTGCTCGTCAGCATTCCCCACTGCAAAAGCCACTTCTTGCAGGGGTTGCCGCACCTTACGGTTGGCTTTATTGCGGGCGGCATGTCCCAAGGATGCCAGTTTCATCACCAGCGTCATTTCACGGTTGAGCCCTTCATCAATACGAGCAGGGTCAAATGAGGGCCAGTCGCACATATGCACCGAAAGCGGCGCATTCTCGTCCACCGAGCGCACCAGATTCTGATACAGTTCCTCTGCAAGGAACGGCATGGTTGGAGCCAGCAGTTTGCTCAACGTTACCAGCGCTTCATACAGGGTGGCATAGGCGGCTTTCTTATCGGCATCAGAACCACTCTTCCAGAAACGGCGGCGGGAGCGGCGCAAATACCAGTTCGACAATTGATCCACAAAGGCTTCCACCGGTCGGGTAGCGCCAAGCACATCATAATGCTCCAGCGCCTCGGTGACATCGCGTACCAGCGCGTGAAGTGCCGAGAGCAACCAGCGATCCAGAGAATTGTACTCCACTGGAACACCGGCTTCCGGCTTCCATCCATCCAGATTGGCGTAGGTCACAAAAAAGGAATAGGTATTCCAAAGGGTCAGGGTGAAGTTGCTCACCACTTCGCCAACCAGTTCTGCTGAGAAGCGCCGTTCCTGACCGGGCGGAGTTGCCGTGTAGAGATACCAGCGCATGGCATCTGCGCCGTGCTGACGGATCACATCCCACGGATCAACAATGTTGCCGCGCGATTTGCTCATCTTCTGCCCGTTTTTATCCAGAATCAAGCCAAGGCAGATGACATTCTTATAGCATTCCGAGTCAAACAGCAGGGTGCTGATGGCATGCAAAGAGTAGAACCATCCGCGGGTTTGATCCACGGCTTCACAGATGAAATCGGCGGGGAACTGCTTTTTGAAAAGTTCCTGATTTTCAAAGGGATAATGCCACTGCGCCACCGGCATGGAACCGGAATCGAACCACACATCAATCAATTCCGGAACACGGGTCATCTTACCGCCGCACTCCGGGCACTTCAGAACGACCTCATCCACGTGTGGACGGTGCAGGTCCAGCCCGGAAAGGTCACGTCCCGCCATTTCGGAAAGTTCTTTCACCGAGCCAACCATGTGCTCATGATGACAGGATTCGCACTCCCAGACCGGCAGGGGGGTGCCCCAGTAGCGCTCGCGACCCAAAGCCCAGTCAATATTATTCTCCAGCCAGTTTCCAAAGCGTCCATTCTTGATGTGGGCTGGATACCAGTTAATACGTTCGTTCAATTCCACCAGACGGTCGCGGTACTGACTGGTGCGAATGTACCAGGTTGGGCGGGCATAGTACAGTAACGGTGTGGAACACCGCCAGCAGAAAGGATAAGTATGGGTGTAAGTGCCCGCTCGGAAGAGCAAACCACGGGCATCCAAATCACGGGTGATGTGCGGATCGGCGTCTTTGACGAACATGCCACTCCACGGTCTCACCTCAGCGATGAAGGTCCCATCTGAGGCAACGGTCTGGATGACAGGCAGGTCTTCTTCCAGCGCTACATTCATATCCTCAGCGCCAAATGCCGGAGCAATGTGAACCAGACCGGTACCGTCTTCAATGGTCACAAAATCTGCCAGCACAACGCGGTGCGCGGGTTTCTCCGGTGGGATAAAGGTGAACAGAGGCTTATAGCGTTTTCCCCGTAAGGCTGTACCCTTAAAACGCTCGACCACATGAACGTCTTCATCGCCAAAAACGGCTCTTAACAACGGCTCCGCAAGGATGAGATATTCCTTACCGCCCTCGGGTAATACCCGCTCTACTTTCACATAGTCTACCTCAGGATGAGCCGCAACCGCCACATTGGCAGGGAGCGTCCATGGGGTGGTCGTCCATACCAGCAGAGACGTGTCTGGCGCATCCACCAGCGGCATGCGCACAAATACCGAGGGGTCGGTAGCTTCGTCATACCCCAGGGCAACTTCATGATCTGAAAGGGGTGTGCCGCACCGCGGACAATACGGCACCACTTTATATCCACGGTAAATCAGCCCTTTGTCCCAGAAGTTCTTTAAAATCCACCAGACTGATTCGATATAGTCATTAGTATAGGTAATATAGGCTTTTTCGAGATCCACCCAAAAGGCAATGCGCTCGGTGAGCCGTTCCCAGTCCTGGATGTATGTGAAAGCCGATTCCCGGCACAGTTCGTTGAAGCGAGCAATGCCGAAATCTTCAATTTGCTGTTTATTGGTAAAGCCCAGTTTCTTCTCTACCTCAATCTCCACCGGCAAGCCGTGAGTATCCCAGCCGCCCCGCCGGATGACGTGGTATCCCCGCATGGTTTTATACCGCGGGAAAACGTCCTTGAACGCCCGCGCCAGCACATGATGAACACCGGGTTTGCCGTTGGCGGTTGGAGGACCCTCGAAGAAAACGTATTCGGGAGCGCCCTCCCGCAGTTGGGTAGATTGATGGAAGATGTCATGGCTCTTCCAGAAACGCAAAACACCTTCCTCCATCACAGGTACGTTGACTCTGGGTGAAACAGGTTTAAACATACACCTCCTCCAAAACTTAACAAAAAGCCCACCTCGCCACAGGGACGAGATGGGACTCGCGGTACCACCCTGTTTCCCGTCAGGTGACGGGCTCTCTTTTCGGGTACATCTTCAGAGAGAGATACCCGCGCTCCGGCTAACGGTGAGCGATTCCGGCGTCCCTACTGGTAAGACGGCTCTTACGTTCAGGTTGCGGCTCCGGAAGGATTTTCCGTTTTCCTCTCTGCCCCGGCTCACACCACTTCCGGGTTCGCTGTCAGAGGGCGGGAAAACGTACTCGTTTCCATCATCGCCTTTCGGGTCAAATTATATCAGCCTCGCGGGTACACGTCAATCAAAAACTTACGGTGCTTCCCACTCTACACGATTTCTACCATTGTTTTTCGCGCGGTACAAAGCCAGATCAGCCCTCTTCAGCAGAGTTGTCATGGTATCATCTTCCCGACTGAGCGAGACTCCGAAGGATGCGGTCACAGAGAAACCGGCTTCCAGTTTGAAATTCTCCAGAGTCTCTCGCAAGCGATAGGCTAACTGCAACGCTCCCTCTCCGTCTTCTTCTGAGGCAATGATTAAAAACTCTTCGCCACCCCATCGCCCGATGACATCGCCCGCGCGAATCTGATGATGCAGACAATCACTCACCTCCCGGAGTACGGCATCCCCTACTTCATGCCCGTAGGTATCGTTGATTTGTTTGAAGTGATCAATATCCACCAGTATCAGCGTGAAGCGTTTTTTGCGGTAAAGGCGTTCCTCCAGCGTTTGGGTGAGCCACCGACGGTTGGGTAGGAAAGTCAGGGAATCGGTATTCGCCATTTGTTGCATGGCATTTGCAGTCATCAATGTACGGTTGAATTCATCCCGGGTTCGTGCAAGAATGAACAAAAAGAAGGAAATTGCCACAACCCGTGCCTCCAGGCGAACGTATTCGACCATGGTTTCATCGAAGTAACCCCAGAATCGGACAAGCCCAACTCCTACCGTAAATGCCAGAACAGACAGGCTATAGATCAGCGCCCATCTTCTCTCCATGGCAATGTATCCCAGAATAAACAGCAGGGCAATCACCCAAAATACCGCCTCCACTTCATTCCAGGTTCTGGCATCCTTGCCCAGAAAGAACAACAGATAAACCAGTTTGCTCAGAAACAGCAGACTGACTGAAAAAAGCACAGCTTTCTCAATCCAGGACAAAGGAACGCGCCTGAAGAGCAGGGCTATACTCCACAGTACCCCCGCAAGGATAAGCGGAGGGTAAGTGAGCGCAATAAATGGGTTATCCAGACGATGCTGAAACCAGACCGCCAAAATGGAAGGAACGCCCGCCAGTGAACCTAAAAGATAAAAGAGCCTTCGACGGCGATCCCATCGCTCGTGAAGGCTCTGAAGATTTTCTGGTAAAGAATTTTCTGAGAAAGCGCGCGGAAGCATGAGAACTGAAATTTCTGTTCAATCAGACAACCCTGACGATACAGACCTGCCCCGCAAGGTCATTCGATCACTCCATAGAATAAGGGCAACGGTTCCACCGGTTTCTCGCTCCACTTAACCGCATCGAGCAAGCGCGCTTCAGCCATGCGGGCGTCTTCCTCTGTGCGGGCATGAACAGTGAATAACGGCTGTCCTTTCTCTACCTTCTGGCCCACCTTAACATGCACCATGATACCGACACCATGGTCAATCGGATCTTCCTTCTTTGCCCGTCCAGCGCCCAGAACCACCGCCGTTTCGCCGACCATACGGGCATGCACCTGTGCCAGATAACCCGACTGTGGAGCCAGAACCGGAACCACAACTGGCGCAGAGGGCAGTTTCTCAGGATGATCCACATAACTGACATCACCGCCCTGAGCGGAAACCAGTTGACGGAACTTCTCCCATGCCTTTCCTTCAGCAATGACCTGTTCTACCATCTGGCGGGCTTCTTCCAGTGAGGTGGCTTTACCACCCACTTTAAGCATGTGGCTGGCAACCACCAGACAGTGCTCCCGGAAATCTTCCGGACCGCCGCCATGCAGGGTTTCGATGGCTTCTTTCAGTTCCAGGGCGTTGCCAACCGCCTGTCCCAGTGGCTGGTTCATATCCGAAAGCAGCGCAACCACCTTGCGACCGCTCAATCGTCCAATGTCCACCATTAAACGAGAGAGTTCCCGGGCACTTTCCAGCGTCTCCATGAAGGCACCCAGCCCTACTTTGACATCCAGCACGATGGCATGAGCACCGCCAGCGATTTTCTTACTCATCACCGAAGAGGCAATCAGTGGAATAGAGGGCACCGTGCCAGTCACATCGCGGAGTGCGTACAGTTTCCCATCGGCAGGAGCCAGGTCTTTACTTTGACCGGTCAGCACCAGCCCGATTTCCTTCAACTGGTGAATGAACTCCTCGGTAGACAGATTGGTGCGATACCCGGGAATGGACTCCAGTTTATCCAGCGTTCCACCGGTGAATCCCAACCCTCGCCCGGACATCTTGCCTACCGGCAAACCGCAGGTTGCCACAGCGGGTTCCACTACCAGCGTGGTTTTATCTCCGACACCGCCGGTGGAATGTTTATCTACTACAAAATCCACCACCCCGCTCAGGTCCAACACCTCCCCGGAACGCGCCATTGCCAGAGTGAGATAGGTGGTCTCCTCAGCATTCATACCGTTCAGCATGACTGCCATGGCAAATGCCGCTGCCTGATAATCCGGGATGTCTCCACGGGTAAATCCTTCCACAAAGAAATCAATTTCTTCTTTGGTGAGCACCCCTTTATCCCGCTTCTTGATGATGATATCAACTGCTCGCATACGCTCCTCTAGATCCAACGAATTTTCGGACGAAGGACTTTGCGCCCTTTCCATTCAGCCTGTCCATGAAAAGTCAACCACATCGAGTGTCCGGCAACCGCCAGCGAGAGCAAAAAAGGTACCGGGTAGATCAATGCTAACCCAACCGGCAGACGCAGGCGATGATACGCCAGCATCCAGACCAGCAAAATGATACCCCAGTGCAACAGCGCCAGGTCCAACCGAAAATATGGTGAAACCCAGCCCAGTGCAAACCCGCCGATCACCACCAGCGGCTCCAGGAACAATACCGCCGACCAGAGCCAGATGAACAAATATACAGCCACATTATACCCAAAAGCCGCAAACATATTTTTGGAGAAACCCCGCCATGCCTCACGAAAACCGTGATACATCCGGCAGGTAATACGGTTGCGCCCATCGGCAATGATCCAGCGCAATCCCATGGCTACGGCACGTTTTCCCAGAGCAAGATCGTCCACCGCGTTATCGCGGATGGCTTGATGCCCGCCAGTTTCCAGGTATGCCTGCTTTTGGATCAGAATGAACTGTCCAATGGTAAATGTCAATACGGGATGGCGAATCCACCGGGAAAGAAACACCGGGATAAAAGAGAGAGCCGAAATCAGAAAATAGGGCACCAGAAGCCGTTCACCCGGCGTGACCATCTGTTCATGAGGCACTGCTGTAAGGAAATCAGCCCGTTCATATTCTGCCGCGGCAATCGCGTCACTCACTGTACGAGGATGGAAAACCGTATCTGCATCGGCAAACAACAGCCATTCTCCTTGAGCCAGTTGTGCCAGTTGATGACAAGCCCAGTGTTTCCCCAGCCAGCCATCCGGCAAATCGGCGCCCTGAACAACCCGGAGACGGGCATCTTGTGCCGCAACCTTTGCCAGAATGTGAGGTGTGGAATCGGTGGAATGGTCATCCAGCACCAGCACTTCAAAAGCAGGATAATCCTGACTCAGCAATCCGTTCAGACAGGCTTCTATGTTTCGCTCTTCATTACGTGCAGGGATGAGAATGGAGACAAACGGAACTTTCCTGGCAGGCGGATAGGTTTCCAGACGCCTCATCATCACTCCATTGAGCCAGGCAATAAGAAGCATCAGGAAGGCAAAAGCCAGCGTAGAAACCTGGTGGGTACTCAGAATCCATTCCAGCATAGAAACAAAAGCCGGACCGAAGTCCGGCTTTCCTCCTTCTTTGCAGACATCAATGGCGTTTGGGGGTAATTGTGACCTTGCGATGCGGATCCTCACCAATGCTTTCGGTAATTACCAGAGGGTGATCGCGCAATTCCAGATGAATCACCCGGCGCTCGTTGGGAGGCATGGGTTCCAGCACCTGTCGCCGCCCGGTATGCACCGCCTGATCTGCCATACGGCGCGCCAGCATTCGCAGTTGACGCTCGCGGCGCTGGCGATACCCCTGCACATCAATGATCATGGGTATCCAGCGATTCAGACGTCTGCCCACAATCAAACTGGCAATGTACTGCAGGGCATTGAGAGTCTCTGAGCGTCTGCCGATGAGGATGCTCAGGTCATCCCCTTCAATGTTCACCAGCACGGTTTCTTCTTCATCCTTTGAGGCTGACGGGCGGATACTGGCTTTGACGCGCGCTTTGATGCGCATGCGCTCCAGCAAATCGCTCACAACCTTTTCCGATACCCAGATGATTTCTTCATGGTTGGGTACATCTTCCTCAATAATCGAAGCCGGAGTGGTTGCAGTGGGCTGTTCTCCCTTGACAATTAAACGCACGCGAGCCTGTCGGCTTCCAATCCCGAACAAACCGCGGCTACCTGAGTCCAGGACTTCCACATCCACAGCATCCTCAGTCAGTTTCAACTGCTCCAGGCCTTTTTGAATGGCTTCTTCAACCGTGGGGGCAATCACTTCAAGCGTTGTGCGTTGTTCTTGGCTCATTTCTTTTTTCCACCCTTTCTGGAAGTTGCAACGGATTTCGCGGGGGAAACCGGTTTTTCACCGGAGGATTTACGAAACGGAAGAATGTTTTTCCAGTTCACCTTGCCCAGCATGGCATACTGCAAGATACCGATGAGATTGGACACGATGAAATAAAGGGATAGCCCGGAAGCAAGCGTTAAGCCCATGTAACCCATCAAGAAGGGCATATACAGGTTCATCATTCCGCTCATCATGGCTGTCTGATCATTTGGATTGGACGGGGGAGGGGTAATCAATTTACCCTGAACGTAGGTGGTTAATGCCACCACAATTGCCAGAACCGGAATGCCAAAAGGCAGGAACGGCAGATACAACCGCTCAGGCTGGCTCAGGTCCATCCATAAGAATTGATTGTTGATGGGCAAAATGGCATTGATATCCACAAAGGAATAAAGTATGCGCGTCAGGCTGAGCAAATCATGGGGGGTGTTGGGCATTGCCTTATAGAGACTCTGATAAAGCCCAATGATGATGGGGAACTGAATGAGCAGAGGCAAGCACGAGGCAAAGGGGTTGATTTTAAGTTCCTGAATCAACTTGGCTTGCTCTTCCTGTAATTTCTGGCGATCGTTCTTGTATTTTTCCTGGAGTTCTTTATAGCGCGGATGGTTCTGCAGTTCCATCATTTTTTGCGAACCTTTGATCTGCGAAACCATCAGCGGGTGAGTGAGCAAACGAATCAGCAAGGTAAACAAGATAATCGCCACACCAAAGTTCTGTCCCAGATACGAATAAATCAGCAACAGAACGTTGGTAAACGGCTGGATGATGAGTAAATCCCACATGTTTTATACTCCTACTTAGAAGCCGTAAGGCTCCAATCCTCTGTACCATCTGGACGGAAGGTCACAATGAGGTGTTCCATTTGCAAACCGGAAACAACCAGGCGACCATCGCTAATGACCGGTGTGCTTCCCAGTTGACCTTTGATGGTGCGTGTCCAGCCGCGGGTTCCGTCCCACTTCATCTGAAACACCTCGCCGCCCTCAGTGACCAGCACCGGTACGCCATCAAACAGGACAGGTCCACCGATAATGCCTGCCGACACGTCCAGAGAAGCCAGCACCTGACCATTTTCTGCGTTCAAAATGTAGGCTTTCTTCTGGTCTGTTCCAAAGACCACTTTGCCATCGGCAACCACAGGTGCCGCCCAGGCACTGCCGGTAATCGGTGTGCGCCAGACAATATTGCCATTCTGTTTATCAATGGCAAGGGCTTCTTTTTTCAGGGTCGTCATGTAGAGGCGTCCATTGCCATCGGAACCGGGTGCATGAATGAGCGGTCCCCCCAGGTCCACTTCCCATTCCTTTTGTCCATCCGCAAGGCGAATGGAGTACAGGTAATGATCCAGCCCAGCCAGATACACATGTTCCTCATCCGCAATGGCAGGAGCCCATAGAGCATTTCGCGATTGAAAACGCCACAGCATTTTCCCGCTCAAATCCAGCGCGTAAAGGTGGTGATCGGTTGAAGGAACAAGGATCACCTCACCTGCAACCACAGGACCAGCCACAAATTTGCCTTTTCCTTTGAAGGTATCAAAAGTCCAAAGCACCGCGCCGCTTTGAGCATCCAGTGCCTGCACGACATTGGCATAGGAGGCAACGATGATTTTATTGTCAACCACTGCGGGATTGCTAAAGATTAATGATGCGTTATCTATCTTTTCGGGGTACTTCCATTTCTCTGTGCCAGTTTTGGCGTCAACCACATGCACCTGGCCATATGCCAGGACAACTGTGTCTTCTGTTGCCGCCAGGCCAGGCCAGTTATTCAACGGTGTACCCGCACAGGCCGCCAGAAAAACCATGGCAAGCCCTAACCAGAGGAGGATTTTCAATTTCTTCATAAATATTCCGGAAATGTTCACAGGGTCACTTTCTATCCACAATACCACTTCAAGGCACCGGATCATACCCACCGGGGTTGAATGGGTTACATCGCAGTACCCGCCAAATTGCCATCAAACCGCCTTTGATGGCGCCATACTTATACACAGCCTGATAGCCGTAATGAGAACAGGAAGGATAAAACCGACAGGTATTGGAGGGCAAGCCCGGCGAGACGAACTTCTGATACCCTCGAATCAGAAGCAACAAAATCCATCGCGGGATATTCCAGACCGTTAAGGGCAAATCCCGCAATCGCGGTTCATTCGGATAATCTTCGTTCATACTTTCCATTTACGGCAACAACCCCGCGCGTTTCAATGATTCTTCCACTGCGGCTCGTGTCTTCCAAAAACCTGCTTCCAGAACAGGGCGGCGGGCAAAGACCACCAGATCCCACCCCGGCGGGAGCACCGGAAGAAATTCCTGCAAACTGGCACGCAACCAGCGTTTTGCGCGGTTTCGCTCGACCGCTGAACCAACGGAACGCCCCGCCACCACTCCGATTCGCACAACATTCTGTTGATTGGGTGCCACCACGAACAGGACTAGCGGGTGCGGAATTGTCTTGCCCGCTCGCCGCACCCGCTCAAAATCGCTCCTGTGCCTCAGGCGAAACCTGCGTTTCACCCATGCTCCTGAACCCCTGAAAACGGGGCAGTCTCCCCAATCAATGACGGAATTACCAGCGAATCCGTTTGGTGTGGTTATTCATCGAAACGGTCAGGCGATAGCGCCCTTTTAGACGGCGTCGCTTAAGCACCTGGCGACCATCAGCAGTAGCCATGCGAGCGCGGAAACCATGCACACGCAGGCGGCGGTGAATTTTGGGTTGATAGGTTCGCTTCGTAGACATTTACGATCCTTTCAATACGTAATTTTTGGTTTCCTCCGTGCGCTGATCGAAGCGAAACATCCCTTTGAGGATCCAACGTTTCGATCACGCGGGAGGAGGTTGTCCATTCCAGTGTTCAGCCTCCCGGCTGGCAAAGCGTAATTATACCGCAAGCCCTTCTACCGGTCAATTACCCGTGCGCAGTAGTTTTTTCTCCGTTGCGGGCTTTGCCATTTTGCTCGCTATTTTTCGCAGAGAAAAGCATCGCCAGGCTTTCAGCACCCTCCCGGTCGGTCACGGCAAGAACCTCATCACCTTCTTCCAGCGTGGTTACCCCACGGGGGATCATCACCTCGCCTTTGCGGATGATTGCCGCGATAACACAGTGATCGGGCAAATCCAGATCTTTAATGGCTGTGCCAATGGCGCGCGCTCCTGCGGGAATCTTTTCTTCCACCAGTGAGTAACGTCCACGGCGCAGTTTTAGCAGGGTAATCATATCGCCGAGGGACATTTCTTCCTGGATCAGACTGGCAAGCAGTTCCGCCTGATTGACGGCTACATCTACATGGTATTTCTCATCGAACAGCCAGGCATTGCGCGGATCGTTGACTCGAGCAATGGTGCGATTAATACCATACAGTTCCCGCGCAAGGTAACACAACGTCAGGTTGGCTTCATCCGATACGGTGGTTGCTGCAATAACATCCGCCCGTCTGATTCCTGCCAGTTCCAGCACGCTCAAATCCAGCGGATCGCCTTCGACAATGGCTTCGGTGGGCAATTCGCGATGAATGCGGCTGAGAACATCCTTTCGCCATTCGATAACTTTTACCTCATGATCCATGCCGATGAGCATGTTTGCCAGCGTTGCGCCGGTGCGTCCGCCACTGGTAATGATCACAAACATATTATTTTCCCTCCTTGCGGAGCAATTCCTGCCGAATGGCTTCCGCTCCCTCCAGCGTGGCGCTCAAATGCAGGACATCTCCGGCTTCTAAAAGCATATTCCAGTCAGGAAGGGTTGCCTTTCCCGCACGGGTAACCGCCACAGGAATGCACATAGAAGAGTCTATAACCTCTTTCAGGCGTTTTCCATGGCAATGCTCAGGAACAAGCACTTCATAAACTTCCACTTCCCCATTCCCTGCCGAAAAAACCGCCCGCACTTCGGCATGGTACATCATCTCTTCCACCCGCTGGGCTCCCCACGAGAGAGCAGAGACCATCTGTAAATGATAGGCTTCCAGAATCGGGCGGTAGCGGGGGTCGTAGTTCCGGACAACCACATTGGGTACGTGGAATTCCCTGACGGCTAAGTACCCCACCACGCCATTGACCACATCGGAATTGGTAAGCACCGCAACCGAGTCCATGTCCTCAATGCCACATCGCCGTAACACATCATAATTCAGCGCGTTGCCCTCATGAAAACGCCCCTGAAAATCTGCCGGAAGGATTTCAAAGGCTTTTTCATCCAGGTCCAGCAAAGACACTTCATGTCCGCGCTGGTAGAGCCGATAGGCTAACTCGGCGCCCAAACGACCACAACCAACAATCAAGGCTCTCATAAAGTCCTCTCGAATTTTCAATCAATCAAATAAGGCACGTTGGTAATGACGATGCCTTTGTAGGTAAGCAATTCTTCGCGTAATGCATCAGCCGTATTCATGTGGAGAAGATTCGCCCACCGGTTAGAGGAAATGAACTGCGGTACCACAATGGTGATGACTTCATTGGGCTGACGAGAAGCGTAAATCTCCTCAATATAATCCAGCAACGGCTTCATGAACACCCGGTAACTGGATTCAATGATCACCAGACGCACGCCATCACCGTACATTTCCCACTTTCGGCGGACTTTCTCGGCTTCTTCCGGCTCTAAAGCAATATGAACCGCGGTAATATCATCAGACAATGCCCGCGCATAGCGCAACGCCGCCAGCGTTCCGCGGTGCACCCCACCAATGGGCAAAATGACCCGATTGCGCACAATTCTTGGGGGGGTAGTGCCGTATCGATCCAGACTGAGTCTCTTTGCCACGCTCAAATAGTGATTATGAATCAGTGTGAACATCCCAAACAGGAATGCAATGACGAAGATTACCAGATAAGCCCCATCGGTGAATTTGGTGATGGCAAAAATCCACATCACTATAAAGGTGGCAGTTGCCCCAAAGCCATTGATGAGCATTTTGATTTTCCAGTTCGGGTCATAGCGCAACACCGAGCCACGCTCTTTAATCTCCTGACCGGGGGAAAGTTTGCCGATTTTATACCAGCGATGCGCCATGCCAGACTGGGAGAGCGTAAAGGAAAGAAACACCCCAATAGCATAGAGCGGAATCAATCGCGTTACGCTTGCCTGGAAAACTACTATCAACAGAGAAGCCACCAAAGCCAAAACAATTATACCGCGCGAAAAAACCAGACGACTTCCCCGCTGAGCCAGTTGACGGGGGAGTAACCCATCAACCGCAGTTAATGCGCTCAATCGAGGGAAATCTGCAAAGGCAGTATTGGCTGCCATGATCAAGATCACCGTGGTGGCAGAGATGGTCATTAAGTAGAGAAAACCTCTGTTTTCATAAATTGTTCGCGCCAGTTGAGAGATAACCGTCTCATACTCCGAAGGTATGGTCTGTACATGAGCCGCAAGGAATGAAATTCCTAACAGGAGGGATCCCAAAATAGTAGACATCCAGATAAGGGTAATCCCTGCGTTGCGGCTACGCGGCTCTTTAAAAGCAGGTATGCCATTCGAAATGGCTTCAACGCCGGTTAATGCCGTCGTACCGTTGGAAAATGCCCGCAAAATCAAAAAGAGGGTAATTGGCTGTGCTCCATGTAAAAGTTCCAGTTCTGGAGGATCCACGACCAGTCCCAGATTACCGGTAAAATAGCGAATCAACCCTGTGATCACCATAGTGAACATGGTAACCACAAAGAAATATGTAGGAATTGCAAAAACAATACCCGACTCACGGACCCCACGCAAATTGATGAGCATCATAAAGCCCACCATGCCCACTGCAATCCAGACACGGTAGGGAAACAGATGGGGATAAGCAGATACAATTTGCGCTACGCCCGAGGAAATGGAGACCGCCACAGTCAGAACGTAATCAGAAAGGAGAGCCGCAGCAGCAATTTTTGCAGCAACTTCACCGAGGTTATCTCGGGCTACGATATAGGCACCCCCGCCATTGGGATAGGCATGGATAGTTTGTTCATAAGAGAAAGTGACAATCGCCAAAAGTAAAACAATGGCCAGCGTAATTGGGAATACATACCCAAACGCAATCGTTCCCGCTGCCGCCAGAATAACCAGCATTTCCTGTGTTGCATAAGCCGTTGAGGAAAGTGCATCGGAAGCAAAGACGGCTAACCCAATCACTTTTCCGATGGTCTCTCGCGGCGCGTCGGCAGTTGCCAGCGGCTTGCCAATGAGAACATCCAAAAATCGACGCCGAGGCGGCTCATCCGCTACCCGGCGAAGAACAGTCGTACCGTGCTCATCATCAATGTTCATAAATTTACTCCCAGACTCCTTTTTAGGGTGAAGCCCGAGCGAAAAATTATAAGACCCACCCTCAGGCAGGTCAAGGATTCTCCCGCTTCTCCCATTCAATCTTAATGCAAAATTCAACGGGCTTCAATATCTTTTTCATCGCTGAAAAGCGGTTGTAAAGCCTTATACAACTACGCAACGAAACGGGAAATTCTGTGTTTAAATAATGCACAAATAAAACGCCTTGGGAGGAAGCATGTCAAAAGTAGCCATTGTAACCGATAGCACCGCCTATCTACCCCCTGAACTGGTCAAGGGACATCGCATTGAGGTTGTTCCTCTTCATCTCATCTGGGGAGAGAAGACGTATCTGGATGGGGTGGATATTACTCCAAATGAATTTTATGAACGTCTGGCTAACGCTAAAGAACTCCCTACCACCTCACAACCTTCTCCCGCCGCTTTCAAGGAGGTGTACGAGCGCTTACAGGGAGAAGGTTACGACATTCTCAGCATCCACATCAGTTCCAAACTGTCCGGGACGATGGACTCCGCTCTCCAGGCAAAAGCCATGTTACCGGACGCGCGCATCGAAATTGTAGACTCTCTCACCACATCCATGGGCATGGGCTTTGCCGTTCTGGAAGCGGCACGAGCGGCAACGCGCGGCGCCAGCCTGGAAGAATGTAAAGCCATTGCCTTGCGGGGGTTGGCAAATGTATCGGTGTTCTTCCTTGTCAGCACCCTTGAATTTCTCCATCGCGGAGGGCGCATTGGAGGTGCAGCGGCTTTCCTGGGCACAGCCCTGAACCTTAAACCCATCCTGCAACTGCGCGACGGGCGCATTGAAGCCATTGAAAAAGTGCGCACAATGTCCAAAGCCACAGACCGCCTGCTGGAGATTTTCGCCGAACAAGCCCGCGGGAAACGCCCCATCCGCCTTGCTATTCTGCATTCCCACGCTCAGGAAGAAGCAGAACGCCTCCTCGAGCGCGCCCGCCAGAAAGTCAGCGTGGATGATATCAGCGAAGCGGTTATTGTTCCCGTCTCACCTGTCATTGGTACCCATACCGGACCGGGTTGCGTTGGAATTGCTTTTATGAGCGGGCTTTAAGCCCTGCCAAATTGTGACATCTTTCCAGTGTCATCAGGAATTTTCGGGCTGGCAAATGCCGCCCGAAAATGCTTTAATAGGATACATGAGCACATACCCTGACCTCGGTATTCAAATCGGTGAAATTCTTTTGCCCCGTCCGGGCATTGATTTGAAAAAATGGGCGGTGATTGCCTGCGACCAGTACACCTCCGAACCGGAATACTGGGAACAGGTAGCCCGCCTGGTCGGCGACTCCCCCTCCACCTTCCACCTCATCCTCCCCGAAGTGTATCTGGGTACCCCGGAAGAACAGGCGCGCATCCAAAGCACACAACAAACCATGCGCCGCTACTTAAACGAGGGAATATTCGTCTCACATCACGGGTTGATTCTGGTGGAACGCCAATCCAGCGGTCGTATGCGTCACGGATTGATGATGGCGCTGGATCTGGAGCATTACGACTACTCCGCCGGATCTCAAACGCTGATTCGGGCTACGGAAGGCACGATACTGGATCGTCTTCCCCCGCGTATGCGCATCCGTGAAGGCGCACCGCTGGAACTACCCCACATTCTGGTGCTGATTGACGACCCACAGCAGACGGTCATCGAACCGCTGGTTGAAGCGCGCAAAAAATTCTCCCGTTTGTACGATACCGACCTGATGTTCGACAGCGGCCATTTGACTGCGTGGGCAGTACCGGATGGACCCTGTGAGGAACAGGTCATCTCGGCTTTGCGGGCACTGGCAAACCCTGAAACCTTCCGTTCCCGCTACGGGGTAGGAGAAGACAAGGGAGTCCTGCTCTTCGCCATGGGGGATGGCAACCACTCTCTGGCAACTGCCAAAGCCATCTGGGAGAAGATCAAAGGGCAGGTAGGGATGAATCACCCGGCACGCTATGCCCTGGTGGAAATCGAAAACGTCCACGACCATGGACTGGAGTTTGAACCCATTCACCGCGTGCTGTTCCAGTGCAAAGAATCGCCCGCAGAAGCGCTGAAACAATTCTTTGGGGATACCGTGCAAATTTCCCCCATTGAGCATGCCGCAGCCATGATTGAGCAGGTGAAACATCCCTCCAGCCCTTTGCAAACCATTGGAATGGTCACGGCTGAGGGATATGCTCTGGTGACTTTCACCCGCCCGACCTCCAATCTGCCCGTTGGCACGCTTCAGGGATTCCTGGATGCATGGCTTAAATCTGGCAGCGCCGCAAAGATTGACTACGTTCACGGAGATGATGTGGTAGTGCGGTTAGGCTCCCAGCTGGGCAATGTCGGTTTCTATCTGCCTGCCATATCAAAACATGACCTGTTCAAGACGGTGATTCTGGATGGCGTGCTCCCCCGCAAGACCTTCTCCATGGGTGAAGCCCGCGACAAGCGCTTCTACATGGAAGCCCGTCGAATCGCCTGAACCTTCCATTAAACCTCACCGAAAGCAAACTCCGCCGGGTATAATCAAGGCGGAGTTTGTTGATTCGAGGAAAAAATGCCCCGTTACAATTACCTGAACCCACCTGAAGACGCCCGAGCACCCCAGGAAGTGCGCATAGTGGATTTGAAAGTAGCGCCTGCCCCCGACAACCAACGCATCCGGGTGATGGTGGAAATCACCCCATTCCGGGAACGTCCGGACTTAACCGCCACCCTGTACCAGCAGGATGAAGAAGTCACCACTGCGCACATCATCGAAACCATTGATACCCACATGGCGTTTACCCTGCACATCCGCAATCCTTCGGATGACCCGAATTATGTGCTGGCGATGAGCGTGTCCTATCAGGAATATGGAGAAGTGGATCAACGCCAGGTTGCCTTCAGCCTCCCTGCCGTACAGGATTGAAAGGCCACACCTGTGGCTTTGTCTCACGGCACTGGCTTTGATTCTGGAGGGATGCGTCTCTACTTCTAAGCCAGAGGCAACGTCCACACTTTCCTCTCTGCCGGTTTCTTCCTTCACAGCCACCGTAGAACTTACCCCCACACCGGAAAGCGCCTTCTCTTTTCCCATTACACCTGCGGCAGAAGATCCATCTCACGCACCAGAGACAGAGGAAAGCCATCTCTTCTGTTCCCCTCTGGAAGGAATTGCATTAGATGCTTTACAAGACCCGGATCTGCTGAAAACGCCCTTTGAGGCGCCCCCAGCCG
This sequence comes from Anaerolinea thermophila, assembly GCF_020723905.1. Taxonomy (GTDB): domain Bacteria; phylum Chloroflexota; class Anaerolineae; order Anaerolineales; family Anaerolineaceae; genus Anaerolinea; species Anaerolinea thermophila_A. The sequence goes on along the minus strand of NZ_DYHZ01000007.1, from coordinate 168,795 downwards.
GGGATGATGGCGGTCACTTTGGGGTGGACTTCGCCTACTGGAACTCGCCTGAGGGAAAACCCATGCTGGGCTTGCCTGTCCATGCCATTTTGGAAGGCAAAGTGGCTGGGATCATTTCCAACCGAAAGCCCTATGGCAACACCATCATCCTGGAAACACCCCTTAAGGACCTGCCGGCGGAGATCCGGGAACTCCTGCCAGTTTCGTCTTTCCAAAACCAGCCCACCCCCATTCCTGCACGCACTCTCTTCTGTCCACAAATCTCATTTCAGGGCGATTTCTCCTCTCTGTCGCTCTACCATCTCTATGCGCACCTGAACACTCCGCCTGCCCGGCGAACAGGGGAATCGGTTATGTGCGGAGACAAAATCGGCGAAGTGGGAAGCACCGGCAACTCGGTCAACGCCCATCTGCACCTGGAAACCCGCATTGGGCCTGCGGGAGTCACATTCCCGGGCATGGCACATTACGACAACTCGGCAACGGTGGAGGAAATGGGCTGGTACTGTCTGTGGCGCATCTCCGGGTTGTTTCGGGCATTTGATCCGATGATATTGTTCCCCTGAACCTTTCGGTGACTTTGCAAGTTCTCCTGCCACCCCCTGTTTCATGCTAAAATGTTCCCAGGTCACCCATGAAATCCAACTCGCGTTTAACTCTGGCTCTGGTATTTGGAATTGTGGTATTCCTGATTGGACTGAACATTGCCGCGCTGTCGTGGCTGGGTTGGCCCAATGTGCTGGAGCGCATTCAAAACGCCCCAACGATGCCTGGCATCTCACCCACATTTTTCCTGCCCACCTTCGACATTTCATCCCAACCCACCGGCACCCAACCCGCTCAACCTGAAGTCACCCTTACCCCCACCATCACCCCCATTCCTCTTTCCCTTTTGAATCCAGACCGCCAGCGTACCCTGCAGGAGGAAGGGGTGTTGTTGTTCTTCATGCGCGATGGAGAACGCATTCATCTGTTTGCGTATCATCCAGAGTATCTTCCCCCAACGCGCATCACTCACACGCAATGGGACGAGATGCACCCGGCATTGAGTCCCGATGGAAACCGCCTGGCATTTACCTCCCATCAAAACGGCTTTTGGGATCTCTTCATTCTTGATTTGACCAGCGGAGACCTTCAGCCAATCACCCAATCGCCAGAGTACGAAGGCGCCCCGTCCTGGTCACCAGATGGACAGTGGCTGGCGTACGAAGCCTACCGCGAGGACCAGTTGGATATTTATCTTCAGTCATTGAACGATCTCTCCCAGCCTCCCATTCAACTGACCGATGACCCTGCCGCAGACTGCGATCCGGCATGGTCTCCGGGGGGACGAACCATCGCCTTTGTCTCCACACGCACGGGGGATGCGGAAATCTGGCTTGCCAATTTAGACAAACCTGAGGAACGGTTTATCAACATCAGCCGCAATCCACGATCCAGCGATTTAAACCCCGTATGGTCAAAAGATGGACGCTTTCTGGCTTACGCTGCCAGGCAGGATAGCGAGCATCGCATCCTGACCTGGGATTCCCAGAATCCTCAGGACCCTGCGTTTACGGCAGGGTTTGGCGATGACGTTGCCTGGTCTCCCGATGGACAATGGTTGTTCACCGCTCTGGAACAGCCCAATCAGCATACCCTGCTGGTCTCTCTGCGGGGCTCGCTGCAACGCCTGATTCCACCAGAAGAAATTCCGGGAAAGGTCTTCGGGCTTGTGTGGAAGTCCGGTCCATTAACGGGCTGGCTTTGGGAAGCCATTCAACAGGGGGATATTGCCCCTGTCGCCCCCCTCACTCAGCCTGCAGTCTCTCTCGTCGAACCGGCAGGACGGAAAACCATGGTGGACCTGGCGGACATCAGCGCCCCGGTGGCAAAAATCCATGATGCAGTGGATGAAGCCTATCAAGGTCTACGTCTGCGTGCGGCGCGGGAATCGGGCTGGGATGTGCTTGCCAGCCTTGAAAACGCCTACGTACCGCTGACAACGCCCTATGAACCTTCCATGTATGAAAACTGGCTATATACGGGAAGAGCCTTTGCGCTGAACCCACTGATCATGAACGCCGGATGGATGGCGGTGGTTCGGGAAGACTTTGAAGGGCAAACCTACTGGCGTTTGTACCTCAAGACACGCCTACAGGACGGCTCGATGGGTATTCCCCTGCGAGAGCCTGTCTGGGATCTGCAAGCCCGCTACACGGGCGACCCGGCTGCTTACGAGGCGGGAGGCAGGCTTTCTTCACCGCCTTCAGGTTACTGGGTGGATTTAACCGAACTGGCGCAATCCTACCGGTGGGAGCGCCTGCCCGCCCAACCCAACTGGCGTTCGTTCTACCCGGGTATTCGCTTCAATCAATTCGTCATCCGTGATGGCCTGGACTGGTGGAGCGCGATGAAGGAGATTTATCCGCCGGAAGCGCTGGCAACACCCACCTCCATGCCAACCTATACGAATACGCCAACCTTCACACTTCCACCCACAGCAACCCCGCGTCCCACCCGAACGCCCACCTTCACGCGGACACCAACCCGTACCCTTACCCCCTCGGCAACTCCAAAACCATGAGCCTGTCTGACCGCCGATTCTCTGCTTTCCTGTTTCTTCTGGCACTCGCATTGTTGAGTGCCTGCACGGGTACATATAACCCCAATCTGGAAGTCCCTGCTGCTGAACCTGCCCATGCCGGACAGGAGACACAATTCACTGATTCTGGTGAACAACCGGGTGAAAACCTGTCCATCAATCCCTCTCAAACGCAGGAAGCGAGCGATCCGGTGCGGTTTACCTTTCCCACGCCCCCACCTCCGCCGCGCTCCGCTTGGCGCCCGCCCCTTTATGAGGTTCCCTGGGCTCCGGGCCCATACGATCATTTTTACTTCACCCGCCCCATTGCCGCCGATGAAGTCAACTGGCCCGTGGCCGACTATCGCTATGGAGGCATTTTCTTCAGTTCGGAAATCGTCCACACCGGCGTGGATATCCCCGCGCCGCGTTTTACACCGGTTCTGGCGGCAGGCAGTGGGCGAGTAGTCTGGGCGGGGTACGGGCTGTACTACGGACAGAACAACCCCAACGACCCCTACGGGCTGGCAGTCACTATCCGCCATGATTTTGGCTGGCAGGGACAACGGCTTTACACCGTGTACGCTCACATGGAACGGTTAAATGTGGTCAATGGGCAAATTGTCCAGCAAGGAGATGTACTGGGCTGGGTGGGTGTGACCGGTTTGACAACCGGCCCTCATCTGCACTTCGAAGTGCGCACCGACCGCAACAGTTACTTTACCACCCTCAATCCTGAACTCTGGCTTTCGCCCCCTATCGGATGGGGAGTGCTGGTAGGGCAACTCCGCAACACCAACGGTTCCCTGCTTACCGAACAGGATGTCATTGTACGCAGTTGGAAAACGAATCAGAAATGGACGGTGAGGTCTTACGGAAAATCGGCAGTCAACAGCGACCCGTATTACCGGGAAAACCTGGTTTTGAGTGACCTTCCCGCCGGGGATTATGAGGTCATCATCGAATATCTGGGAGAACGCTTCACCCGCAATATGACCATTCTGCCCGGACGGGTAACTTACTTTACCTTCCGGGGAGAAGATGGCTTTCAGGACGATAGTCTCCCTGTCCCGGACGTAGATGACTTGCTGGAACCGTTCAACCCTTGACAATTCCCCTCACCGGTAAGACAATTCAGCCCTGTGAATTTTAAATGGAGGACGTACGTATGTTGAAAAAGCAAATCATCGCGGGCTTTGCAGTGCTGCTGCTGGCGACCCTGGGGCTGGTTGCCTGTCAGCAAGCCACCCCTGCCGCCCCGACTCTGGATGCCAATGCAGTTTATACCCAGGCAGCGCAAACGGTCGCGGCGGGAATTGCCCAAACACAGGCTGCCCAACCTTCCCCTACCCCCTTACCACCAACTTTTACCCCCACCCCTACAATGATTCCACCCACACCGACACCTGAAATCACCGGAACGCCCGGGGCAGGGACACCTCAGCCCTCTCCTACCGGTCCGGCGGGTTTAACACCCCTTCCCACAAACACAGTAGCCGCACCACCTGCTCAAACCAGCGGTGACAAAGCCGAATGGGTATCGCAATCGCCCGCCGACGGGACGCAAATCAAAAAAGGCGAGAAATTCCTCGTCAAGTACGTGCTGAAGAACGTGGGAACCACCACCTGGACTACCAAGTACACCTTCCGGTATTACGCCGGGGACAAAATGGGCAGTCCTAATGACCTCAACCTGACCAAAGAGGTTAAACCCAAAGATACAGTGGAAATCGTCTTTGAACTGACCGCCCCCGACAAGACCGGGAAAACCAACACCATCTGGGTGCTGACCAATGATCAGGGAGTGAACTTCTACTCGGTCTTCCTGTCCATTGAAGTGATCGAGTAAGAATTTCCAGACAGCCATAGAAAAGCGTTCTCCAACCGGAGGACGCTTTTTTGTTATACTGAAAACATGAGCCTCGAATCACAAATCAAACAATTTTTCCTGGAGCGCGGGGCAAGCGGGGTGGGCATCACCCATCTGGAATCTCCCCCCCATTACCTTCAATATGTCCAATGGGTGGAAGCGGGGTTACACGGCAGCATGAGTTATCTGGAAACCGAGCGCGCCCGAGCCTTGCGGGAAAACCCCCGGGATATTCTGCCTTCGGCGCGTTCGGTTGTGCTGGTTGCCCTGCCGATTGCTCAACCCAAACCAGCCAGCGATTCGGAAAAGTCTTCCATGAAAGGGCGGATTGCCTCGTATGCCTGGGGGGAAGATTATCATCTGGTTTTTCCACGTTTGTTTCAGGATTTTATGGAATGGCTTACCCAAAAACTTGGGTCCACCCCGCAGGCTAAATGGTACACCGATACCGGTCCTGTGCTGGAGCGTGATCTTGCCAGTCGGGCAGGACTGGGATGGATTGGAAAAAACACCTGCCTGAACCACCCCCGCAAAGGCTCGTTCTTTTTACTGGGAGAGATTTTTCTGGAGTTAGACCTCGAAGCAGACCCGCCGTTCAGTACCGATCACTGTGGCACATGCACCCGTTGTATAGATGCCTGCCCAACCCAGTGCATTCGCCCGGATCGCACCCTGGACGCCAGCCGGTGTATTTCTTACCTCACCATTGAAAACAAGGGCAGTATTCCAGTGGAATTGCGCGAAAAAATGGGAAACTGGATATTTGGGTGCGATGTCTGCCAGCAGGTGTGCCCCTGGAATGTGCGCTTTGGGAATGCCGAGCCTTACCCCGCTTTTTATCCTCGAGAAGGCGTCCCGGAGCCGGATCTGGCTGAAGAAATGCTCCTCGACCCGATCGGTTTCAACCGCAAATTCAAAAACAGCCCCATTCAACGTCCGCGCCGGCGCGGGTATTTACGCAACGTGGCAATTGCCCTCGGAAATGCACAGGACGAACGCGCCATCCCGGCATTGATGACAGGCATCACCGAAGACCCGGAACCGCTGGTGCGTCAACACGCTGTGTGGGCACTGGGGCAGTATTCTTCTCAACGGGTGCGGGAATTTCTCTCTCAACGGTTGAAAGAAGAAGGTGATGCGGTCGTGCGAGAAGAAATCGAACAGGTGTTATCCCTTGACGGGTAAATCACGGCACCCATTGCGGAAAAGTGGCATCTTCTGCGACAATTCTCAAAGATCGGCTGTCTATATTCAACACCGCAATCTGCGGGCGTGAAGAGGAACTGCCTAAGGTAATTTGCTGAAGCGCAAGAGCATCCCCCTGCGGATTCCAGTGGAAAGATGAAAAATTAATCATCGCATCTTGAAGAATGGGATTACCTGCCGTGCCGTCCGGACGGAAAAGCCATACCTGCCGGGCTGGACTACCCAGAACCTCGCGAACCCCAACCGCCATCCATTTTCCGTCGGGAGAAAATACGGGAACGCCATAATCCCACGGAGATTGCTCGCCTCCCAAAACGCTCTCAGTGGTTTGCTTATCCCAGTCATAGCGGTACACACCGGCATATGCGGTGGTTTCACCGATGATCAATCGGGTAAAGAGAAGCGCGTTTCCATCCGGCGTCCACACAGCGTTCATTCCCATCTCTGAAGGGATGAGGATAGTCTGTTGAGCCTCCAGATCCACGCCACGAAGCCCGCCGGAAAGGCCGTCCCACATGATTAAACGCCGGAAACGGGGTGCCCAAAGCGGTTCCGACCCGCTGATATTTGGATCGGGGCTGATCGGTTGGGTCGTCCCGGCAGACAAATCCAGCAACCAGACCCGCGGTACTCCTGGCTGCGCACCCTCCTGAAGAGGAGCAAGACGACGGCTGTAAGCCAGAATGGTCCCCTGTGGATGAAAGGCAGGGTTGAGACACCAGTCGGCACCGCAGTCCAGAATTTTCCGGTTTTGGGTGCCATCCCGGCGTACCTGCCAGAGATCCATCCCCTTCTGCATGTTGTATGCCGAATATACCAGCGTCTCGCCATCCGGCGCCACAGTGTAATCAAAAACCCGTCCGCCGGTGTCGGTCAGGGCATGGGACTCTCCGGTAAGCAGATCCTGAACCCAGATCTCCGCCGAAGCGCTGGGAGCAAGATATGCCAGCAGAGGAGACCTTACCGTAAAGGTCCAGATCAGCCCATGCTTCAGCGTTCTGCCATCTCTGGCTTGCACCCCTTCCCGAAGTGAGAGGGTGTAGGTTACCCACTGACGAAACGGCACAGAAGGGAAAAAGAGAAGACGCTCGCCCACCCATTTCACCTCTCCACCCACAGAAGGGGTGATGGACAGGGCTGATTCGGCGCTTTCCGGATCAATCCCGCGGGGGAATTGAATCGAAAGCGGACCATACGCCCCAATCCCCTGCTCATCCCAGCCAGGTTGAGGATCAGGAAGCCCCAGCAGCGGCAGGGCGAGGGCCATCCCCACCAGAGCAAGAAGCAGGGCAGACAGAATCATCCAAACAAAACGGTCAAAACGGGAGAGATTCATGGATACAGATAGGGTTGAGACGGTTCAGGAACTTCTTCCACCTGCTTTGCCAGAACCAGAGGCGCGGGGTGACCATCCAGAAGGGTCTCATCCAACACGCCGCGCACCCGCACCCAGCGATTCTCTACAAGGGAATCTGCATCTTCCCAGGAGACAATCAACGCCAGCGCGGACGCATCGGCTACGCAACAGGTCAGAGTAAAACGCGCCACCATGAACTGACCGGCGGGTAAACGCGGATCGCGGTACACAAAACCGATCACATCCACAGGTTGACCCTTAATCTGAGCACGAGTATCGCTTTGAGAGAACAGGCGCACCCAGTCCAGCACTGTGCGCTGTTCGGGCGGAATGTCCTGCACCTGGATCACCTGAGTGTTCGAGGATAGCGTTCCTCCTGTTTGAATGCCCCTGTTTTGAATCACACTCGCTGAAAGCGCGCGCTGGGGCAACAGCACCCCCATCATTACCGGCAAGATCATCAGCCACAACACCCAGCCGGGCGTTAGGACATGGTGATGGTCATCGTCTTCCCCATCAGAATGTTCATGGGGATCATCCTCATTTATCTGGGAGCGGGATTGAAACAGCGTCTGGGCAATCACCAGTAAAAGAATGGCACCAACCACCACCAGCCAGACAAAACGCTGGTGAATGTAGAAGGTGATTCCCCCATTAACTACCTGAAATAACAGGAAAGCCCCCAGTCCTGCCATGATCAGCGCCTGAAAGGATCGTGTGGTACGCTCTTTCATCCCCAGACTCCCGCAAGATTCAAACCAATCATCAACACGGCGGTCATCAAAAAAGGCAGGAGGATCAGATACAGAACAGCGCGCGGTTTGAACACCCGCAGAAACATCAATGTGGATTTGATATCCACCATGGGACCAAACACTAAAAACGCCAGAATCGAACCGGTGGTAAAGGTTCCGGTAAATGCCAGGGCAATAAACGCATCTACCGTGGAGCATACCGAGAGTAAAATCGCCAGCGCAATCATCACAAACACCGAAAGCACCGCTCCCTGTCCCAGAAGAAGTAATCCTCCCTGCGGGATGAAGGTTTGCATGAAAGCCGCCAGCAATGCGCCCAGCACAAGAAAGCGCCCCATCTCGAAAAATTCATCTGCGGCAATGAGAAGCACCTGCCGGAATCGTTGCGATAACGGGGGAACAGCAATCGGCTCCAGAGAAGCCATAACCGGCGGCAGGGGCAACCCGGAACGATCGCGCAATACTTCCTGAGGGGGAGCCAGAGAAAAAATCCACCCGGTAATGAAAGCAATCAGGAGAGACCCTGCCAGCCTGCCCCAAAACACAGGACCCACCCCAAATGCCGCAAGGGTGCTGGCAATAACGATGGGATTAACCACCGGCGCGGCAAGCAAAAGCGCGATTCCTGCCGAAAGGGGTAAGCCTTTGCGCACCAGGCGGCGAGCAAACGGCACTACCCCGCATTCGCATACGGGAAAGAACAACCCCAGCAGGCTTCCGGCAAGCGCAGAGCCCACCCCGCGCTGAGGAATCCAGCGCACCAGTTCCTCCCGTGAGATAAACACCTCGACCAGCCCGGATGCCAGCGTGCCCAGCAGCAAAAAGGGGACGGCTTCAATAAAGATTCCAAGGAAAACCGCCGAAAAATTTGAGAGGGTTTCCAGAAGATTCGCCAACCCTTCCGGCAATCCACCCAGCGCTGTCTCTCCAAAGCGCAGAAGCGCAGCAAAAACCAGCAGGGTGGTCACTGCCCATGGGAGAGTCTGAAAGAAGGATTTGGAAGCACGCATCAACATAGGGTCAAGGAAAGGGAGAGAAGGCTCAACCCGTAAATGCGGCAGGTTAAGCCTTCTCCCTGACTATGCGTCTGAGTTCATTTTCAAGGTGTTGCGGTAGCCGTCGGCGGTACCGGTGTTGCCGTTGGACCACCAGCGGTCGGTGTGCGCGTGGGAGCGCGGGTGGGAGTGGGAGTGACGATGTTCACCGGAATGATCAGTTTCTGACCGGCAGAAATTTTATTGGCGTCGGTGAGTTTATTTTCTTTGAGAATGGCTTCCACCGTACTGTTGAACCGCCGGGCAATGAGATCCAGCGTCTCACCGGTCTTTACAATGTACTCAATCTTTTGACCACGCGGCAGATCAGTGGGCAGAGGAGTCTCAGTGGGCAATTCCTGTCCTTTGAGGGGCACCAGAATCTTGTCACCCGGTTTAATCGGGCAGGTATTGCCAAAATTATTGAGTGTAAGAAGGACCAGCAGATCGGCTTCGAACTTCACAGCAATATCCCAGCAGGTATCCCCTTCCTGCACGGTGTACTCAAACGGGCCCTGCGGTGTAGGAGTTTCTGTAATGGTAGGGGTGAGCGTCTCCGTGGGGGTCATGGTAGGCGTGGAAGTGGGGGTGACTGGCGTGGGAGTCAATGTCTGGGTTGCCGTGGGGGTAGGTGAGGCAAACAGGCTTATCGCCGGGCGATTTTGACCTGTAAACCACACCACCAGAATGATGATTCCTACCACCACCAGAACCACAGCCAGTCCCCACACGATGAAGGGACCCATTTGCTGTTTCCGGCGGTAGGATTCAATCACGCTTTGCGGCGAATCTTTGCGTATCATAGAGTATTGTCCTGTTTCATTTTCTCTGAGTAGTTTTGCGATGCTGACGGCGAGGATGAATGTATAAAGGCAATTCTACACGAGTTTTGAGGATTAGGCGAGTCGGAGCAACTGTTGCTGTTCTTCTGACAGATAGCGCGCCAGATACTGCCCGGTATAAGAGCGTGGATTACGGCATACTTCTTCCGGGGTTCCTACGGCAATTAATTCGCCGCCACGGTCGCCACCCTCTGGACCCAGATCAATCAGATAATCGGCAACTTTAATAATATCCAGGTTATGCTCGATAATCAGCACAGAGTTACCCGCATCCACCAGACGCTGAAGCACCTCAATCAGTTTGTGAACATCTGCGGCGTGTAATCCCACAGAAGGCTCATCCAGCACGTACAGAGTCTTCCCCGTGGCACGGCGGGAAAGTTCACGTGCCAGTTTCACCCGTTGGGCTTCGCCGCCCGATAGTGTGGTGGCAGGTTGGCCAATGCGGATATACCCCAGTCCCACATCCGAAAGGGTGCGCAACTTGTTCACAATCGAGGGGAATGCTGAGAACAATTCCAGAGCGCTGTCCACCGTCTGATCGAGAACCTCGGCGATGTTCAACCCTTTGAAGCGCACCTGTAAGGTTTCCCGATTGAAGCGGGTACCATGACACACATCGCAGGGGACGTAGATATCGGGCAGGAACTGCATTTCAATGCGCAACTGTCCCTGCCCCTGACAGGCTTCACACCGACCGCCATGCACATTGAAGGAAAAGCGCCCGGCTTTATAGCCACGCATCTTGCTTTCGGGAAGTTCCGCAAAAAGCAGGCGAATCTCATCGAATACACCCGTATAGGTACCGGGGTTCGAACGCGGGGTGCGTCCAATGGGCGATTGATCAATGTTGATGATCTTGTCCAGATACTCCAGCCCCTCAATCCGGTCGTACTCACCGGGCTGGGTATGAGCGCCGTTCAAATCGCGCGCCAGCGCATTGTAGAGAATATCCACCATCAGGGTGGATTTTCCTGAACCGGACACACCGGTAATACACACCAGTTTACCCAGTGGAATGTCCACATCAATATTTTTCAGGTTATTCGCCCGTGCGCCGATAATGCGCAGTTTCTTCCCATTCCCACCACGGCGGTGTTCCGGTGTAGGCACACGCAGTCGTTTAGAAAGATATGCCCCGGTAAGAGAACGGGGATTTTCCAGAATGTTCTGGACGGTGCCTTCAGCGACCACCCAGCCGCCATGCTCCCCGGCGCCGGGACCCAGATCCACAATCCAGTCAGCGGAGTGGATGGTTTCTTCATCATGCTCGACCACCAGCACCGTGTTGCCTAAATCGCGGAGTTCTTTGAGCGTTTCCAGCAAACGTCCATTGTCACGAGGATGCAGCCCAATGGATGGCTCATCCAGGACATACAGAACCCCCGTCAAACGGGAGCCAATTTGCGTAGCCAGGCGAATCCGCTGCGCTTCCCCGCCCGAGAGAGTACTGGCGCTGCGGCGCAGGGTCAGATAATCCAGTCCCACATTGACCAGGAACCCCAGACGTGCGCGGATTTCTCTCAAGATCCGCTCAGAGATGGCTTTTTCACGCGGGGTAAAGACGGAACCTTCTTCCAGTTCCCTCACCCATTCAAGGGTTTTGAGAATGGGCCAGTTGGTCACCTCAATGATGTTGGCACCATTCACCGTTACTGCCAGGGCTTCCTTACGCAGACGCGCGCCATTGCAGGTTGGACAGGGGCGGTTGGTCATGAACTCAGCAATTTTAGAACGAATGTAATCCGAATTCGTCTCGCGGTAACGCCGCTCTAAATTGGGGATGATGCCCTCGAATGCTGTCCGGAAGGTAGACTCGCGCCCATTACGCCCTTCAAAATGGATGGTAATCTCTTCCCCTTTTGTGCCGTATAGAATCTTTTCCAGTTTTTCAGGGGGAATTTGCTTTACCGGCGCGTCCAGATTGATGTGGTAATGGCGGGCAACGGCTTCAATCATCTGCCACGAATATCCGCCGCCTTCACGGGTTCCGTTCCATTCCAGTGCCACAATCGCGCCATCATTGAGAGAACGCTCCGGGTCGGGGATGATCAGTTCCGGGTCAATTTCCAGACGACTGCCCAGCCCCTGACAATCGGGACAGGCGCCGTGCGGGGTGTTAAACGAAAAGGTGCGCGGTTCAATCTCCGGAAGGCTGACTCCATGCTCTGGACAGGCCAGATGTTCGCTGAAGAACAAATCCACTGGAGGATCAACGGAAAGGTTTTGCAGGGTCAGATATCCCTCACCGACTTTGAGGGCTGTTTCTACCGAATCGGTCAAACGGGAACGAAACTGCCGGGCTTCTTCGGGGTCTTCCGGGCGCTGAAGGACAATGCGATCCACCACTGCCTCAATGGTGTGCATTTTGTACCGATCCAGAGTGATCTCATCTTCAAGGCTGTACACCACACCATCCACCCGCACGCGGACAAAACCTGCCTTCCGAATTTCGTCCAGCACGGCTTGATAGGTACCTTTCCTGCCCCGAACGATGGGAGCCAGTACCAGCAGGCGTGTTCCTTCGGGCATGCGCTCGATGGCATCCACAATTTCCTGCGCCGATTGTTTGACCACCTCCCTGCCGCACACCGGACAGTGAGGAATACCCACACGGGCAAACAGCAAACGCAGATAATCGTAAATTTCAGTCACCGTGCCGACGGTAGAACGAGGGTTGTGGGAAGTGGCTTTCTGGTCAATGGAAACGGCTGGAGAAAGCCCTTCGATAGAATCCACATCAGGTTTATCCATTTGTCCAAGGAACTGCCGGGCGTAAGCCGATAGGGATTCTACATACCGGCGTTGACCTTCAGCAAAAATGGTATCGAACGCCAGAGAAGATTTACCCGACCCCGATAAACCTGTAATCACCACCAGTTTATTGCGCGGAATTTCCACCGAAATATTCTTGAGGTTGTGTTCCCGCGCGCCAATGACACGAATCGATTCTTGAGACATAAATCCTGACCCTACACCTTCCCACTTTCGGAAAATGTGCAAAAAATTATTATACCAGAGTAAATCAGAAATTCTGTTCTAATATACTCCCATTTTCGCCTTTCGCAAGGGTGATTTTCCTTCCAGTCTGCGTTCGGCTCTCAATTGTAAAGGCTTTCAATCCACTGAGGGAACTTCTGTATAATTCAAATATGTTTGTCTTTCTCTCCAAACTCCTGGCTCCGTTTCTTTATCCCCTGGGCATGGCGTTGATTTTGCTTGCGCTGAGCCTGATTCTGCAAAAACACCCCCGCTGGCGGAATCTACTCGCCGGGCTGGCTTTAGGAATATTGCTGATCGCTTCAAATCGCTGGGTGGCTACGGCGCTGGCGCGTTCGCTGGAATGGCAATACCTCCCTGAGTCTTCCCTTTCCAGTGCGCCCGCCATTGTCGTATTGGGCGGAGGGACTGAACCTGCCATCCCGCCCAGGAACCAGCCTGAGGTCAACTCCGCCGGCGATCGGGTGCTGTACGCCGCCACGCTTTACCGGCAAGGCAAAGCCCCGCTGGTAATCGTATCGGGTGGAAACGTGGAATTTCGGGGGGAACAACCCTCCACCCCCGCCTCAGATATGCGTCGCTTACTGGAAATGCTGGGGGTGCCCTCCGAAGCCATTCTGGAAGAAAGCCGCTCTCAAAACACATACGAAAACGCCCTGTACTGTGCGAATTTGCTGAAGGAGCGAAACATCCATCGTGTGATTCTGGTCACCTCGGCTTTGCACATGCCGCGTTCGGTCAAACTTTTTGAAAAGCAGGGGGTTGAGGTCATCCCTGCGCCGGCAGATTTTGCCGTGCCGTTCCAGGAATGGGAAGAACTGCGGCAGTCTCCCCTTCCTGCTCAGATCATCGCCTTACTGCCCTCCAGTTCCAACCTGCAACTGACCACCAACGTGCTTCATGAATACATTGGTATTGTGGTGTACTGGCTGAGAGGATGGCTCTGAAATCATCTGGAGGAATTAAATCGGTCCCGGAGATTCTTGGTATAATGCGGCTGAGAGGGTAGCGAAAGGGAAAAAGGTGGCACGGCATCGTTCCATTGAAGATTTAACCGTTGACGAACTGCGCCAGTTGCTGATTGAAAAGCACCGCAGGGAACGTCACAAAAGGCTGGAGGCATACCGCCGCACCGGACGAATCATCATGGTTGAACCGGCGCCTTTTGTCTCTCCCCTGGAAGGATCATCCGAACCGTTGCTCTCCGAAGGCGAAGTGGCGGTTCCGAAGCGGAAAATCTGGCTGGACCGAATTTTGCTGGCAATTGAAGTGCTGGCAGTCCTCGGGCTGGCGTTGATTTTACTCAACGGAATGAACCTGATTCGCAATTTGAATCAGGAGGTGGCTTCTGCACTGGTACAGCCCTCCCCCACTCCCACGCCCCTGATTTCGGCAGTGGTCCTTCCTTCGGGACACACCCCGCCCAACGCTCCGGGAGGCGCACGCTTCAACGAGGAGGAAATTCCCGCCCATTTACGGGCATCTGTGCAATCCCTGGTCAATATCCCCCTGCCAACACCCGGTCCAACCCATGCCATTCGCATCCAGATTCCTGCCATTAAAGTTGACGCGCCCGTGGTGCAGGGCGATGGCTGGGAACAACTTAAAAAGGGGGTAGGGCAACATCCCGGCACGGTAAACCCCGGCGAAAAAGGGAATATTGTCCTTTCCGCTCATAATGACATCTACGGGGAAATCTTTCGCGATCTGGACCGTCTCAAGCCCGGGGATGAAATCATCATTTCTACCGCCCAGCAAGCCTTTGTGTATGTGGTTCAGCAAATTCACATTGTAGAACCCACCGCGGTGGAGTATCTGGCACCCAGCCGCGAGCCTATCGCCACCTTAATTTCCTGCTACCCTTACATGATTGACAATCAACGCATTGTTGTTATTGCATCTTTGCAGGGACACTGATAAACTTAACCTGCTTAACCACGGAGGATTGTAGAGAATATGGCAAAAAAGTTCAAGCGAAGTGTAAGCGCCTCTCGCTCTCAAACGGCTGAGGCAACCGCTCCCCAAACCCCTGCTTCTGGTACAGGGTCCATTTCCCGCCGCGCCACTGCGTCGGATTTCAACCCGGATTACACCCCCATCATTCGGGATCTGAAACGTATCGGCACACTGGCAGGTACTTTCTTTGTGATTCTGATTATCCTGTCTTTCGTCCTGAATCGCTAAAGAAAACCCGGGGGAGAACAAACCAGGAGCCGCCCTTGCGTTAAAGCGAAGGGGCGGCTCCTGGTCTCAAAAACAGACTTTTACCCCGCAAAACGCTGATAAAAAGCCAAAATTTGTTCTTTAACCTTTCCAACTTCCGCGCGCTCTTCAATGAGTTTGCGGTTGATTTCCCTTGCCTTTACCCGAAGGTCTGTATTCTCCAGGGCCATCACAATGGCTTCTGCAGTCTGATCGGCGCGATCCGGCGGAACCAGCAAGCCATTAACACCCGGGGTAATCCATTCGCGAATGGATTCGATATCTCCCACTACAGGGAAACACCCTGCTGCCATGGCTTCCAGCAGAGAGTTCGGCGTACCGTCATGCTGACTGATGGAGACCATCACCGTTGCACGTAAAAATAATTCCCACAAATTTTCCTGCGGCAAATGCGGGAGCAACACCACCTGACGGTGGATTCCCAGCCGCCGCACGGACTCCTCGGCTTCAGGCTGTCCAGCCATTGCCGGACAGATGAAAGCCACTCTGTTATTGCGTTGCAACACCAGCGGAATTGCCGAGAAGAATACATCGTTGCGGACACTGCCGGGGCGAAACCCCCGCGGATTGATGACCAGCGGCACACCAGCCGGGATAGGATCCGAGCGAGGTTCACTACCCACCCGCTTGATTCGCTCAATGGTTTGCAAGTCGATTCCCCCGGCGCCGGGGAACACCGCAGAAGGGAAGGAGGGGTTGAAGCCCATGGTGCGAGCAAGGCGGATATCCCGATAGGCATCTGCTGTTAATCCCTGCGCCCGGCTTAACACCCGGCGGGTGAGCAGTTTCATCCACAAGGAGCCTTGCGCGTGAAGAGTAAGATCATTACCCCAGATCGAAACAATCAATCTAGCGCTATCTGGCAAACTGGAAGCCATCATGCCCTCAAAGGGAATGCGCAGGGCATGCACCACATCCGGGCGCACCTGCCCGTAAATGCGTCTTAAGTGCCCGGCATAGAAAGGCAGGGTCAACGGACCAACCCAGTAACGCATGGAGAGGAAGGCTTTCCGAAACCGCGCAACTGCCCTGCGTGCCCCCTGATTGGCTTTATGGGGTTGATCCAGTCCTGCCCCCGATTGCGTGCCGGCAAAGCGCCCAAATGCCACCGGCAGAACCCACAAACCCTCCACTCCCTCTACCGGAGCACAGGGAAATGAGGAAACCAGCGTTACCCGAAAGCCCAGTTCCAGCAGTACGTTCAGGTATCGCCGGGTGATCGGACTGCGTCCATCTGCAACCAGCATTATGTGCATGCTCACCCTCTCAAACGCATCGCTGAATGGATGGCTTGTGCAAATACGGCAACCATTTCATCCAGATTGACTCGCTCGGCGACAATCTGATACGAGGCTTTGCCCATCTCCCGCAAACGTCCTGGCTGGGAAAGGGCTTCCTGCAAACGCTGAATCAGGTCTTCCAGATTTCCAGGGATTAACCGCCAGCCATTTTCTGGAGTGACCAGATCCTCCTGAGTGCCATCGGCTTCCGCCACCATCACCGGCAGAGCATGCGCCATGGCTTGTTGTACCGCCAGACCGCCTGTTCCGGGCAGGACAAACAGATCCGCCATGTGCCAGTATGGTTCCAGTTCATCATCCCGCTTTTCGCCGGTGAAGTGTGTATCAGGATAGGTGGTCTTTGCCAGCGCTTCCAGCGCCTGCCGTTCAGGACCTTCCCCGACCACGATCAGGCGAGGACGCACCTCATGCGCTAAAGCGGCGCATGCACGAATCAGCAAATCCACCCGCTTGCGCGCCTGCAACCTGCCGACAAAGAGCAGTACCGGCTGCCCGGAGGTAAAAGCAGGCGGTTTTTCAGGCGGATTTCCTTTCAGACGGGGAGTGACCGCATTGGGAGCCACAAAAATCCGATCCGGGGAGAAGCCCAAACGAAGATACTGTTCTGCCCCGCGCTGGCTGTAAGTGATGAGTGCATCAAACAAACACAGAAAGCGTTGCCGCAACACTTCCCGCCAGAAACCGCGCGAAGGCGGCGCACCCAGCCCCCATCCGATCACGGGTTTGTGCCGAGCGTGCATCCACCGCACCGCGGCAGGGGTGCTTAAATAGCGCGGGTTGGCTTCGACTATCAACACATCAGGATTCCACTGCCCCAGCCACTCAAAGAGATTGCGCTGGACGCAGGTGTACAACCGTCCTGTCCCCAGATGCAAATTGTTTGCCTGTACATGCTGTGCCGTGCGCAAAACTGCGGGTTGACCCAGGGCTTCCTCGGGACGGGGCTGACCGGCAAAAACGCTCAACCCGCCCTCACAAACCTGCGCCAGCCGATCGAAAAAAGCCGCTCGATACGCAGGCAATACCCGCTGTTGAATTCCCACACGATACGGGATCGAAACACTCATTGAATCACCCTGACCTGAGAACCGCTTAATGTCTTCTCGACTTCGATACGAGCAGGGAAGGCGTCTTTCATATCTTCCAGATGGGTAATGACTAAAATGCACTCAAACTCATTCCGGATCTGGTTAATGGCTTCAATCAGGCGCTGACGTCCATCTGCATCCTGACTTCCAAAGCCCTCGTCAATAAAAAGGGTTTGCAGGCGCGCGCCTGAACGATGCGCCAGCACGCGGGAGAGCGCCAGTCGAATGGCAAAGTTAATGCGGAAGGCTTCGCCACCCGAGAACATTTCATAGGGGCGTTCTCCCACCGAATCGCTGATGATGATGTCCAGGGTTTCTTTCTGTTCATCTCGGGTTTTCAATGCCCGCTGGGTACTGAAACGCACCAACATCATCCCATTAGAAAGCCGCTCGAGGAGTTGATTGGCATGTTCCTCAATTTGAGGCAGGGCTTGTTCAATCAGTAATGCCGGCACGCCATCTTTTCCACAGGCGCGCTCCAGCAAAGACAGCCGTTGCAAACGCAGAAGCAGTTCCTTTCGGTGAGCCTCCTTCTCCTGTTTACGCCCTTTTAACTGCTCCAAGGTCTGCACCCATTGGCGAGCACGGGCAACCTCTTCCCGCTGTTGATTTTCTTCCAGTTGTTTCTTTCGCAATTTGCTTTCAAATTCATCCAGATCGGGAAGCAGAGCCATATCGGACTGGACTTTCTCCTCAGCACGGCGGAGTTCCCTGAGGTGTTCTTCCCGTTTCTGTTGCTCCAGTGCCAGTTGCTGACGGGTTTCCTCAATTTGTCGGTTTAACGGCTCCAGTTCCGCGCGGGCAGTCTGCACCTCTTGCAAAGCATTTTCCACCCAGGCAAGGCTCTGCACCCGGATTCGACACTCTTCGTGAAGTTGGGGATTGTACTGAAGCGCGTTCACCCGGGCATCCAGTTGAGCCAGCAAAGCGCGGGCTTCCACAGCAAACGATTCCTCAGCCAGCAAACGGGTGACTTCCTGTAAACGGAGCGCCCCCTCGCTTTGCCAGAGGTTCAGTTCATCCTGCAGGCGAGTTCTTTCTGCAGTATGGACTTCTATCTGACGCTTGAGCGTTTGCCACTCAGACTCGATGCGATCCAGTTCTTTGAGCGCAGTTTGCACCTCCAGAGCGCGTTCCTGGCATTGTTTCTGAGATGCCTGCGCCGCCCGATAAGCATCTGCCAGTTGCTTTCCCTGTTGCTCCAGAGATGCCACCAGATTTCGGCGGTCCTCCTCGCCCAGAGGTTGACCACACAGCGGACACACCGCCCCGCTGGTATGAGAAAGGCGTTCGATACGATCCTTGATTTCATTCATCTGCTGACGGCGCTGATCGTTTTCGGCTTTGAGTTGCGCCATCTCATCCTGCAGAGCGCCGATCTGCGCTTCCAGTTCAGGACGGGACTGGACCCTGTCCTCCAGAATGCGACATTTTTCCTGAGCCTCTTGAATCAGGGCTTCCAGTTCCTGCTGGCGGAGTGCATTTCTGGTCATCTTTTGCGCCTGCTGTTCCAGCAGGCTTTTTTCCTGCTCCAGCCCTGCCCGTGCTGCCGCGATCTGCTGTAAGGGCACCGCCCGCTGTTGTTCCAGACGGAGATACTCTGCCGCCAGTTTCTCCCAGCGTTCCAGTTCCCGGCGCGCCTGCTGGTATTCTTCATTGCGTTGATCCACCGTTTCGGCTTCGGAGAGGCGCGCTTCCAACCGGGCTTTGCGTTCTTCCTGTTCGATCAGCGTACGCTTCAGGCGCTCGATTCGCCCCACGATATCGGCGTCCTGCTTTCTCAGCACATCCAGAAGATGCTTTTGTTCATCCAGTGCCGTTTTCAGGCGTTCGAGGGTGTGAAATTCCTTTTCCAACGCCTCCCGTTCTTTTGTCAGGCTTTTCAGTTTCTCTTGAGCCTCTTTCAGCATTTGCTTCCGCGCAGGCTCTTCCTTGAGTTCCTGTTCGATCTCTGCCAGTTCTCTGGTAAGGCTCTTTTCCTGCGCGTCGGAATCTCTGCGTCTCACGGCAACGCGCTCCCGGTACTCTTCCCAGATCTCCAGTCCCAGAATGCTGCTGAGGATTTTCTTGCGTTCTGCAGGATTCTGTTGAGCAAAGCGATCAGCTCCACCCTGTAAGAAGAACGAGGCATTCACAAAGGTCTCAAAATCCATGCGCAGAACACTGCGAATGGTCTGTTCTGTAGCAGTGAGCGTGGCTCTGGTCAAAGGCGTCCATTCGCGGTTTTTTGAATCCAGCACCCAGAACTCCAACACAGTGCTCTTGTTGCGCGGTTTGATACGGACAACCCGATAGGTGTCCTTCTCAAATTCAAAGACAAACTGGACAACGGCTTTATCGCTGGTGCTGTTGATCAGCGCATCATCCCGCGAGCGGGCTTTGCCAAATAACGCCCAGGTGATGGCATCCAGCAGAGAGGATTTTCCCGCTCCATTTGAGCCTGAAATACAGGCAAGCGAGACATCCTCCAGATTCACCTCTACCGCCTGGCGGTACGACAAAAATCCCTCAATGTAAAGACGTTTGGGTATCATAGGGGCTTCACCAGAATTTTATCTATGCGTAAACCGTCCCGATCCACCACTTCAAAGCGATAGCGGTTCCATTCAAAATGCTGACCGACCGAAGGAATTGTGCCCATTTGAGCCAGCACAAAACCGGCGACAGTCTGATACCCGATGCGGTCTTCATCGGGCAGTTCATCCACCTGAAGCAATTGCTTGAACACATCCACCGATAAAGATCCATCCACCAGCAACGAGCCGTCCTCGCGGCGGATAACCGCCTGCCCGGCTTCTTCGCCATACAAAGGAATCTCTCCGATAATGGCTTCCATCAAATCGAACAGGGTAATCATCCCCTGCAAACCGCCATACTCATCCATAATCAGGGCAAGATTTCCGCTGGCAGTGCGCAGGGCTTCAAGGGCTTTCAACGCTGTGGTGCTTTCGGGAAGAAACAAAGCCGGTTTGAGATATTCTTTCAAGTCCACCGGTTGTTCAAGAGAGGCAGCCAGCAATTCCTTGGCATTGACGATACCCAGAACGTTATCCAGATTTTCCCGGGCAACCGGGAAATAAATATGGGTACTGCTGATGATGTACTCTCGATTGACCTCCCACGGATCTTCCACGTCAAGCCATTCGATTTCTGTGCGCGGGGTCATAAAGGCGCTCACAAGGCGATCGCCAAGGCGTAAAACGCCTTCGATCATGTCCGTCTCGCGCTGTTCAATGACGCCAGACTCAACCCCCTGCTCAATGATGCCCTTGATTTCTTCTTCGGTCAGGTCAGGAGAGAGGGCTTTCTGCCAGCCAAACAATTTTAAGAGAAAATCTGTGGAGACACCCAGCAAGGTAACCAGCGGATGGGTCAGTTTGCCCAATCCCTGCATCCAGGGAGCCACCCGCACGGCAATCTCCTCCGGGTTGAGTTGGGCGGCACGTTTGGGTAATAATTCCCCCAGCACCAGCGAGAGATAGGTGATGACCACGACCACCAGAATCAGCGCCAGTTCCTGCCGGTAGGGAAAAAGCCAGGATACCCGTCCAATCCATTCCGCCAGTGGAACAGCCAGTTGAGCGCCACCCACGGCACCCGCGAGAATGCCAATCAAAGTAATGCCAATCTGTACGGTAGAAAGGAAATGGCTCGGTGAACGGATTAACTCCAGGGCAGTTTGAGCGCGTCTATCGCCATCCTCCACCCGTTGTTGCAGGCGAATCTGGCGGGAAGAAATAATGGCAATTTCTGCCATTGCCAGCCCCCCGTTCAACAGAATCAGGAACAGAAGTAAAAGGATATTCCAGAAAATCACAGAACTCCTTTAGTTTTCCTCCGACTCGCCGCCCCAGAGAATCTCCTGTGCCAGAGATTTTATGGCAGGAATCTCGTCAGAAGCCACATTAATGCTTTTCAGATACATTTCCAGAAGTTCCAGAGGAGACATATCGCTCGCCAGCGCTCCTTCCGGAAGGCGCAGGCGAACCTCTCGCTGAGGGCGCCGAACCAGCAGGAACTCCAGCGCGCCCTCAGCACGGCGCCGCAGGAGGGCTTCGTCCAGCAACTTTTCATACTCAGCGGGATAATCTACCGTCAGGCGGAAAACCGACCCTTCAATCTCTTCCGGAGAGGGGAATTTCTCCAGAATCGTTTCCATAAAGCCTTCCCTTTTGCTTACGGAAACGGAGCGGTCAATGAATCGCCGCCCCTGCAACTTCCGCCACTCGACCTGACTGACCCGATTTCCATCCAGATGAATGAGTACAAAAAATTTCTCTTCTCTGGCTTCGCCAAAATTGACCCGTTCGATCGAACCGGCATAAATTACCGGGGGATGATTGCCTTCGTTCAAATTCTGGGCTTTGTGAATGTGTCCCAGGGCTACATACGACCAGCGGGGATCGCAGACCAGCCCACGGCTGAGGGTAACATCATTTCCAAGCATGATACTGCGTTCACTGCTGTACTGAGCCCCTTCTACCGAAGCATGTGCGGCAAGAACGGCTGGCAGGTTCGGATCCAGCCGGTTTTCCAGCCAGTAGTGGATCAATTGAGTAATGACCTCCTCCAGTTTCTGGTTTACGGTATCAATATCCGGCAAATTGCTTTCCTGAATGCTCAAAAAGCCGGTTTTCGGCACCCAGGGCAAAGCCACCACCTGAAGTGGAAGCCCTTCCAGGTCTTTGGGGGTCAGGAAAGAGGGTTTTGAGCAAACGTACACGTGAGGCACACCTAACGTCTCATATTCCTGCAAGGCATGAGCACGGCTCTGCGATGGAGAAATATCATGGTTGCCAGTGATCATCAGGGTCAAAATACCGGCTTCAGAAAGACGCCTCATACGTTTGCCCCACTCCCGCTGATAGGTTGGAACAGGAGTGCGGTCTTTGTAGGCATCACCCGTAAATAAAACCAGATCTACCCGCTCGGCAATGGCGGCATCTACAATCTGATCCAGCGCCTTCAGAAAATCCAGTGTTCGAATGGGCAAACCACTCTTCGAGTCCAGTTTTCCCTGTGAGATGATGTCAATGTGAGCATCGGAAAAGTGTAGAATTTTCACAGCGCTTCCCCCTTTTCTCTCCCTCAAGGGGTCACCCCCAGATTCAGCAGGGCAGCCATGGAGGGATTGAAATTTGGATGGTATTGCAAACTTGTTTTTAAATCTTGAATCGCGCCTTCGGTATTTCCCAGCGCTTCACGGGCTTTTGCCCGCCAGTAAAACGACTCTTCCAGATAAGGCTCGCTGGCAGATTCTATGGTTTGGGTTGCCAGAGCCTCCAGATCGGCGTAGCGGCCGGTGTAATAATACGCAAAGTACGGTCCGGTTTGATACCACAACATGCGCCAGGGACGACGGGCTTCAGGCAATGAAGGATACAGCCGGAAGGCTTCATCGTATGCCGCCGAAGCGCCCAGAAAATCCTTCAAGCCAACCATGCTGGTACCACGATTGAACCAGGCAAAAAACTGGTCCACCCCCTCAAGGCGATACAGTTCATCCGAAGCGCGGACAAGCGCTCGCTGAAGGGCTTGTTCCTCATCTGACAGCGGTCCGAGCAGGTCCAGCACTTCGTTTTCCCGCTCAGGCGGGTAAATGACCAGAAACACGAAGTTAAATGCCCGCCATTGCGATTCCAGTTCATTGTAAGAAATGGGGTAGTTGGCTTCGTAGTAGGAATCCTGCGTCAAAAATTCGCCTCTGGCGTCGTCATAGCCATTGACCACAGCATAATGTCCCATCCAGGACACTTTGCCGCTCAAATCGGTCATATAAGCGCCTTTTTCGATGAGCACCGGAAATCCGCCTGCGATTAAGGCTTTCAAGGTTTCCAGCGTACCTCCATAACGTTGAACCACGCTTAATGAAGTTTGCTCACGCACATAATCTGCCAGTTCGTAAGGCATGACGTTCTTATCCTTCTCGAACGGCTTAACCCACTCACCTACATCAGTGCGATCTCCCTGCCAGCCCCAGAAAGACAGCGCCATCGCCAGATTGGCTGGGGCGCAATAATTCCAGAGCCCGTGCTGATCAAAATACTTGATCCCATCCAAACGCGCAGAAGCAGGCAGGGGGCGTAGCGTGGGCGAGGGTGTAGGGAGATTGAGCGGGGGTTCCGGCATCAGGGTTGTCGTGGGCAGGAAGGTAGGTGAAGGGAAAAGATTTTCTTCTGGCGTTGGAACCATTGCCGTGGGGGCCAGTTGGGGTTGTTCTTGAGGGATAAAAATTTCTTTTTCGGGCGGGCGCAGAGCATATTGCAGGCGAATGCGCCATTGATCCACATGCCAGAGCATGCGTTCTCGTACCGGCGGTATGACAAACGCCGCCAATCCAAGGACGAAAAGACTCAAAACAACACCAAGAAGGACCTTAAGGAACCTGCGCATTAACCTGATTATAACCGTAAACCTCAGGGCTTCAACGGTTGCAGTGAAATCCCCGCTTTTTGCAGAGCATCCCGGACTGCAGCGGCAAATTCCACCGCATGGGGGCCATCTCCGTGGATGCACAGAGTATCTACCGGCACGCGTTGAGCGCCATCCCCCGCACCCCGGGTTGCCAGACGGATGGCTTGCTGACACACTGCATCCACTGTCTCCAGCACAGCGCCCGGTTCCCGGCGGGGTTTGAGCGTTCCATCCGGATTGTAAGCCCGATCCGGGAAACCTTCTGCCGCGGCAGGCAGTCCTGCCTCTCGAGCCTCTTCCACCAGTACCGAGCCTGCCAGCCCTACCACAATCAACTGGCGGCTGAATCGTTTCACAGCCTGAACAATGGCTCTTGCCAGGGCACGGTCTTTTGCGGCTTGATTGTACAGGGCGCCATGAGGTTTGACATGCACCAGTTCCCCGCCTTCAGCCCGGACAAAACCCATCAGGGCTCCAATTTGATACAAAACAAAGGCTTCCACTTCTTCTGCGCTCAGGTTCATTTCGCGTCTGCCAAACCCCTGTAAGTCAGGGTAACCGGGATGAGCGCCAATGGCAACGCCTTTTGAAACTGCCATGCGCACCGTCCGTTGCATGACCAGCGGATCGCCCGCATGCAACCCGCAGGCAATATTCGCCGATGTGACTATTGAGAGCAGGGCTTCATCATTGCCCAGACGATAGAGTCCAAAACTTTCGCCCAAATCACAGTTCAAATCCATATCAACCTCGCATCCAGAACGAGAGATTTTCCTGTTCAATGGCGTTCAGACGTGCCATAAGTTCGCGATAAATCTGATGCGCCTGATCCACCGTCACGGCTTCAAAGCGCACCCTGCCTTCGCCGGGACGAAGTTGGGCAACCCGTCCCCAGTCGGCGCAAATCACCCCCGCAATCTTGGGGTACCCACCGGTGGTGGGATGATCCGCCATCATCACAATTGGATTGCCATCCGGCGGAACCTGAACCGCGCCGCGGGGCATTCCCTCGGAAAGGATTTCCCCGGAACGGCGAGTAACAGAAGCCCCCGTCAACCGGTAACCCAGGCGATCAGACTGGACACCGACCTGAAAGGTTGCAGAAAGGAATTGCCTTTCCCCATCTTCTCCAAACCACGCGCGCTGAGGACCCAACACGACTCGAATCAACGCCTCCAAAGAGTATTCCGGACGCAGAGAAGCAGGCAGCATGGCACCGGCGCGTTCTTCCGGCACCCAGCCTTCCCGCACCGAGAACAGCCAGTCGCCCGAGTGAAGCAGACGCCCCTGAAAGCCGCCCACCCCTGCTTTCAGAAATGTGGAACGAGAACCCAGCACAGGGGGAACATCCCATCCCCCCGAGATTGCCAGCACCCCCCAGAAACCTGCCGGAGAAGGGCGGCACTCTACCCGTTGACCGCCACGCACGCGCACTGCCGTCCACAGGGGCATTTCCATGCCATCCACATAGAGAGTAAAACCTCCACCGCAAAGCGCCAAAAGGGCAGGAGCATCTGCCCAGAGTAGAGGACCCGCGCCGGAAAATTCCAGCACAGCGGCAGAATCCTCATTTCCAACCAGACGATTCGCCACCCTGCAGGCAAAGGGATCCATGACGCCGCCTGCAGGCAATCCAAGATGTTCGTAACCGGTGCGCCCAAGGTCCTGAATAGAGGAAAACCAGCCTGCCTGTTCTACCCAGAAAGCCATGATCATCCCTCCACTGCCACAAAGCGCACCACATCCCCCGGCTGAAGGAGGAAAGGAGGTTCTTTAGAGGCGTCAAAAAGGGTCAGGTGCGTCCTGCCAATAATACGCCATCCTCCCGGAGACTCAAGCGGATACACGCCGGTTTGCTTTCCGGCAATCCCCACACTGCCTGCCGGCACCCGCTGACGGGGCGTCTCCAGACGCGGGGTGGCAAGGCTTTCGTCCATTCCGCCAAGATAAGGGAAACCCGGCAGAAAGCCCATCATCAAAACAGGATACACTCCGGCGGTATGCCGTCGAATCACCTCGTCTTCGCTCAAACCGGTATGTTGCGCCACAAATGGCAAATCAGGTCCGTCTTCTCCGCCGTAATGCACGGGGAGGACCACCTCCCGCGCAGGCAGAAGATTTTCATCATATGAAGACTCCAGCACCGATTGGATGGATCGTATGAGATCATCCAGAGAAGTTACCAGAGGATCGTAATCCACCCGCAGGGTAGCATACCCGGGGACGCACTCCCCCAAACCGGCAATCTGTCTTTCCCTCAAGCC
This sequence comes from Anaerolinea thermophila, assembly GCF_020723905.1. Taxonomy (GTDB): domain Bacteria; phylum Chloroflexota; class Anaerolineae; order Anaerolineales; family Anaerolineaceae; genus Anaerolinea; species Anaerolinea thermophila_A. The sequence continues at coordinate 142,878 of NZ_DYHZ01000007.1, read as the reverse complement.
CTTTGCCAGCGCATGCACCCGCCGGTTGATGGACACAGAAATTCCTTCCCCCAGGATGACAAGCAAAGAAGTATCACCGCAGGGTTGAATCCAATCAGGAAACATGGAACTCATAAGTCACTCAATCTACTGATCCAGCAATGCCTGCCCTGCCTGTAATGCCGCCTGCAGAACATCCATCACAGGAACGTTGTGATTCTGCGCAACCTGCAGGCAAACCTCGTATTCGGGTTGAGCCAGTACCCGTTTGCCGTCCAGAAGTTTTACCTTTAGAGGGATGATTCCAAAGGGCGTTTGCACTTCCCGTATCTCCCGCTGGGCTTCGAAACGATAAATGGGCTGAACCCGAAGTCCCAGGGTCGTTGTATGCCGCAGAAGCAGGTATGCCAGCGCGGCTTCCTCGCTCTTCCGGGCGATTACCGAGACCTGTGTGGCAGGACGGTTTTTCTTCATATAAATGGGTGTAAAGAACACGTCCAGCGCTCCCGCATCGAGCAATTGCGTCAGAACCGCCCCCAGAATTTGAGGGTTCATATCGTCAATGTTGGTTTCCATCAATATCAGAGGCAAATCGCTTTCAGGCATGGTCGTACCAATCCACACCCGCAGGACGTTGGGCCAGGCTAATTCGCGCTGACCGGCGCCCGTACCGATACGCTCCAGTCGCATGGCAGGCTGTTCAAAGGTAGCCAGCGCCGCCAGCAGGGCGGCACCGGTTGGGGTCACCAGTTCGAAGGGAGAGGTAACCGATGTCAGGGGCGCGTGCGCGTGCGCCAGAATCTCCAGCGTTGCCGGGGCTGGCAGGGGAAGCACCCCGTGCTCAGCCGTGATTTTGCCCTGTCCACAGGGAAGCGCAGAGGCATACAACCGTTCAATGCCCAGTTCACGCAGACAAATATTCACTCCCACCACATCTACGATTGCATCCAATGCGCCGACTTCGTGGAAATGCACCTTCTCCGGGGAAATCCCATGCACCCGTCCCTCCGCTTCCGCCAGAAGACGAAAAACCTTAAGACTGGCATGAATCACAGGATCGGGCAGAGAACTGCTGGAAAGAATGTCCTCAATATCGCTCAGATGACGATGATGGTGGCTATCCTGAACCTCCACATGGACCTGTGAAGCCCGCATTGCCCCTTTTTGAACCTGCGAGAGACGCAGATGAATGGCTTCGGGTAAATGTAAACCCTGCAAGGCTTCGTTCAACCTGTCCAGAGAAGCGCCCGCATCCAGCAGTGCGCCCAGAAACATATCTCCACTGATGCCAGAGAAGGCATCCACATAGGCTATTTTCATTTCACCACCCCTTCATTGAGGCTTCCTGAGCGGTATCCCAGCAAATCTACCGCCACATGAGCATATCCCAGGGAACGGAAATAAGTATGCACCTGGTCACGCTGCTCCACCAGTTGAATGACCTGTTCAGGTGAAACTTCCAGACGCGCCATACTGCCATAATCGCGCACCCGGACAGCCGTAAACCCCAACTGCTTGAGAAATGCCTCGCCTTTTGCCACCCGCTTCAGTCCCTCGCGGGTAATGCGCATCCCATAGGGGAAGCGGGTTGCCAGACAGGGGGCGCTGGGACGATTCCACACGGGCAATCCCAGTTCACGGGAAAGCGCACGCACCTCGTCTTTGGTAAACCCCGTCTCGATGAGCGGGCTCAACACCCCCAGTTCATGAACAGCACGTTTCCCCGGGCGATAGTCCTGCAAATCATCCACATTACTGCCTTCCAGCACTGCAGAAAAACCTTCCTGCTTTGCCAGGTCAACCAGCAACCCCAGCCGCTCGCGTTTGCAGAAATAACACCGTTCTGGAGTATTTTCGACAAAGGCGTGTTTTTCCAGATCGTCATAAGGCATCACACGGTGAGGAAAACCAAACTGCCGGGCAACTTCAACCGCCGCCTGAACGCCTTCAGGAGGTTCCACCGGCGATTGCAGCGTGATTGCCAGCATACGGTTGCCCAACACCTGATACGCTACCACCGCAACCAGCCCGCTATCCACCCCACCGGAAAACGCCACAACCGCCGATCCCAGTGAAGACAGGTAGTTCTTGAGGGCTTGATATTTTCCCTGCAGAGATTCATCCATAGTTACATCCACAAGCCCTTATTCAGCGGGTTCGCTCAGACGATTGATCAGCCCTGCCAGATACCCCGCCCCAAAACCGTTATCAATGTTCACCACCGCCACACCGGTTGCACAGGAATTCAGCATGGTCAACAGCGCCGAAAGTCCCTGGAAATTAGCCCCATAGCCCACGCTGGTTGGCACAGCAATGACCGGCGCGGAAACCAGCCCGCCAACGACACTGGCAAGCGCCCCTTCCATTCCCGCCACCACCACAATCACCCGCGCCTGCTGAAGCACTTCCAGATGCCCAAGTAAACGGTGCAATCCTGCCACGCCGACATCATACAGGCGCACCACCTGATGATCCATCAGTTCAGCCGTCATGGCGGCTTCTTCAGCAACCGGGATATCCGCAGTACCGCCGGTTGCCACCACAATCCCCGGGCGCTTGGGTGTATCTTTTGAACGGTTGAGAATCAGCAATCGCGGGACAGGGTGGTATTCCAGTTCAGGAAGTTGCTCTCGAACCGTGTCTGCCATTTCGGGGGTAACCCGGGTAACCAGAACACGATCGTTGCGCTCGGAAAGGCGGCGTACAATCTGAACTACCTGTTGGGGGGTTTTTCCCTGCCCGAAAACCACTTCGGGGAACCCACATCGAATGGAACGGTGTTGGTCAAGATGTGCAAAACCACCCACCGCTTCAAATGGCAACAGCCGTAAACGCTGCACCGCCTGGTTTACATCCACTTCGCCGCGCTGAACGGCTTGCAGTAACTCTCTTAATAATTCTTCTTGCATGGGAAATTCACCTCTATTCTTTGAAAAAAATTATACCAGAGGTGATAACGTTCCCATCTTCCCGCCCGGAATCAGGCCGTTATACAACCATTCCCGCTTCCCTCAAGTCACCATATAATCAACCCATTCACAAATGGAGAACGTATCATGGTTATTCTCACCCGCTGGCGCGGACAATCGCTAACCCTTTCCACCAAACCCAACTGCCTTACTCTGAGCCTGCAATCAGGGAAAGAAACACGGGTTTTTTCATTCGATGGCGAAGGGCGTTTCTGGACCGGGATGGTTCAGAACATCTCTTACCGCCGGGGGCTGGATGGAAAAATCGTGGCAAAATGGCAGGAAGAAGGAAGCACTCAGAGGGGACGGCGATGGCTTTCCAAGGAGGAAAGCGCTCGTTTACAGGAAAGCGCACGTCAGGTATGTGAAGATTTGTTGAACGACATCCAAGACGGACGGCTCACCCTGAATCCCGCTCTCGATGAACGCGGATGGGCATTCCTGAGACGCGCTGTTGAATTTACCCCCCAACGATACCGTCAGGATGTCGTCCGATATCATGCCGTATACCGTCCTGTTGGCATTCTGCCCCCCGATCAGTACATGGCAGTTGTCCTGCAAGCCGCAGAAGGGTGCTCGTTCAACACCTGCACCTTTTGCAATTTCTACCGCGACCGTCCTTTCCGCATTAAAAAACCCGATGAGTTTCGGGAACACATGAAAGCCGTGCGGGAGTTTTTAGGAGAGGGGCTGAGCCTGCGCCGTACCATTTTCCTGGGCGATGCCAATGCACTGGTCATCCCCATGCCCAGGCTGGTCGAACTGATGGAAGCCGTACATGAGCAGTTTGACGTGGAACATCTGGGGGGAATCTACGCCTTTCTGGACGGCTTCAGCGCAGAGAAGAAAACCCCTGAAGACTATGCCCGTTTGCGGGAACTGGGACTACGGCGGGTGTATATTGGCATGGAAAGCGGAAACGACGCCTTACTGCGTTTCCTCAAAAAACCCGGCACGGCTGGAGACGTGGTGCAAGCCGTGCAAGCCATCAAACGAGGCGGGGTTGCTGTGGGCATTATCCTGCTGCTCGGCGCAGGCGGGCATCAATTTGCTCAACAACATGTCACCGACAGCATCCGCACCCTCCAGGCAATGCCACTGGACGCCGATGACCTGATTTACTTCTCCGAACTGGTAGAAGGAGAGGGGATGGAATATACCCGGGACGCTTTCCAGGCACATCTTCATCCCCTCACCCCCGAAGAGCGCATTGCACAGGGAGAAGCCATCGAGCAAGCCCTGTCATTCAGCGAAGATACCGGCACTCCGCACATCAGCCGATATGACATTCGGGAATTTGTGTACTGATAACATGGTTCATCCAATAGTCAAGAGAATGATTCCGCCAATCGTGAGCGCCATCCCGATGACCGTTTTCAGAGTGAGCGTTTCCCCAGAAAAAAGGATACCCATCAGTGCGCCAAAAAGCGGCGAGGTGAAAGCGATGGGCATCACCCGCGTCAGGGGAGCGCCTTTCAGCGCAGTGTAGAAGCACAACATCCCTGCCGCACCAGCCACTACGCCCCCGCCGATAACCATATACAGTAAAGCCTTTGTCCCTGCCTGAGGGATCATCTTCCACTGCGGAAAACTTGCCACGCCCAGCAACACCAGCGCTACCGCCGTCCGGATAGTAATGCCCAAAGTGGGGGGAAGATTACCCAAATGTAATCCTTTCTTTTCAAAATATCCGCCCACTCCCCAGAAGATTGCGGTGAGAAGTGCAAACAGTTCCGGCTTCATGTTCCCTTATCCCTCAAAGGTAAAGTAATCTTCAAAACGCACCGACCAGCCCTCCGGTTGATATTCTCCCGTGGCAACATCCTGATAATACACCCCTTCATAATCCCCGCGGCGGATTGCCGTAAGCGCCTCGATAAAAGCATCAATCTCTTCTGTTATGTTGTAAAGTCCAAAGGATGCGCGAATCATACCGGGCATCTCACGGCGGTCTCCTTTCAAGATGCGTTTGCGCACCCGGGCGGCATCGGTTGGGGAAACTTCCAGCAGATGAAGCAAATACGGGTGCGCGCAAAAGCAACCGCTCCGCACGCCAATCCCAAACTCATAACCCAACACCGCCGCCGCCAGAAAATGAGGCACGCCTTCCAGTTGAAGGGGGATCACCCCTAAACGCTGGGAAGCCCGTTGCGGATCATGGTCGCCAAACAGGCGCATCCAGGGAATGGCGTTCAATTTTTCCAATGCGTATGCGGTCAATTCGGCTTCGTGACGGGCAACCTCGTCCATGCCTACCCGCATTAACTGATCCATTGCCGCCGCCAGCGCCACCGCCCCGATGGTATTGGGACTTCCCGCCTCATCCCGCTCAGGTGCACCGGTCCATTCCACTTCATCTTCGGTGACGAATTCCACCTGCCCTCCGCCGCGATGATCGGGTTCGCCTGTGGAAAAGGTATCCCTGCGCCCAACAAGCGCACCCGTGCCAAAGGGTGCATACATTTTGTGCGCCGAAAGCACCACGTAATCCAGATGCGCCGGATCATCCAGTGGGAGCATGTTGATTGCCCGGTGCGGAGCCAGTTGCGCAGCATCTACCATGATCTGCGCCCCCGCCCGATGAGCCTTTTCGGCTAACCGGTGAATGGGATTGAGGTATCCAGTCACATTGCTGGCGCCGCTGATCGCCACCAGTGCCACCCGGGAACCATACTGTTCAAGCAAGGCATCAAAATGCGCCTCATTCAAACGTCCATCTGGGAGCAAACCCACCCGTAAAACTTTTGCCACCCCCCGCCAGGGCAAATCGTTGGAATGGTGCTCCATCAAACTGACGATCACGGTATCGCGTTCAGGAGAAAAGGGAAAGCGTTTTGCCAGCCGATTGATCATTTCGGTAGTGTTCTTCCCAAAGATGCAGACATGTTCATCCTCGCTGGCACCCAGAAAGGTTAAGACCTTCCGGCGAGCGCTTTCATAGGCATGTGTGGATAACTGGCTCTTGAAACCTGTTCCGCGATGCACACTGCTGTAGTAAGGGAGAAATCGCTGGATTGCTTCTTCAACGGCTTTCAACGGGGGCGTTGAAGCAGCATTGTCCAGATTGATGTACACGCACTGTTTGCCGTTGAGCAACGGCACGGGCACATCCAGGCCGGAGAAGAGAGAGCGATAGTTTTGGAGGGTCATGGTGGAATCCTTTCCTTGCAAATTGGTTAAAAAGTGGTTTTCCTACTTGCATTTGTGGATAATTTTGGATATACTGTGGATACGAGTGGAAAAAAGTGGTTAAAGTTGGGGACTGACGCCGGGTTTTCCGGCGTTTGGCATATATAACAGGATTAGAACATATGTTCCTTGGGCGATTTGAGCACAACATTGACGACAAGAGCCGTGTGATCATCCCGGCGAAATACCGGGAATTGATCAAAAGCGGCGCGTACATCACCCAGGGGTTCGATCGCAATCTGATGGTGCTCACGACCGAGGTCTTTGAACGAGTAGTGGCATACCTGAATGAACTGGGGATGACCAATCCGGATGCACGCACGCTAAAACGCCTCATCTTTTCCTCAGCCTCTCCTGTGGTTTTCGATAAACTGGGGCGTTTCCTCATTCCCGCCTATTTGCGGGAATTTGCCCGGATTGAAAATCAAGTCGTCGTGGTAGGGGTGGGAGATTACTTTGAAATCTGGGCACAAGAAGAATGGCGCAAACAAGAATCCTCACTTCAAAATGCGGAAGTTAACGAACACCGCTTCGCTGCGTTTGAAATTCACACGCGATGAGCGATGAGGCAAGTTCATGAGTCTCTCTTCCTTTCCTCATCGTCCTGTACTTTACCAAGAAATTATACTCGCATTACGTCCACACAGCCCCGGCAGGTATGTGGATGCGACGGTTGGCGCGGGGGGTCACGCCGCTGGCATTCTGGAAACTTCCAGCCCTCAAGGTGAACTTTTAGGTCTGGATCCGGATCCCCAGGCGCTGGCACTGGCAAGCCAGCGCCTCTCTATTTATGGAGAGCGGGCACATCTGGTGCAAGCCTCTTATGTGACCCTGAAGGAACAACTGGCAGTTCTGGGATGGGAACAGGTGGATGGGATTGTGTTTGACCTGGGAGTCTCGTCTATGCAACTGGACACACCCGAAAGGGGGTTTTCCTTCAGCGCTGAAGGCAGACTGGACATGCGTTTCGATCCCCGCCAGGAGACCACCGCTGAGGATCTGGTCAACCTGTTGCCCGAGGAAGACCTGGCGCGCATTCTGTGGGAGTACGGTGAAGAGCGCTATGCCCGCAAAATTGCTCGCGCCATTGTGCAATCCCGCCCGCTCCACACCACCCGCGAACTGGCAGAAGTTGTCATCCGGGTCGTGGGGGGAAAACGGGAGCGCATTCACCCGGCAACGCGTACCTTTCAGGCATTACGCATTGCCGTGAACCACGAACTGGAAGCCATAGAAATCGCGCTCCCGCAAGCCGTGGAATGCCTGAAGGCAGGTGGAAGACTGGCGGTGATTTCCTTCCACTCACTGGAAGATCGCCTGGTCAAACACTTCTTCCGGCGCGAAAGCCGGGACTGCCTGTGTCCACCCGAACAACCGGTGTGCACCTGTGGACACAAAGCCACTTTGCGAGAGGTAACCCGTCACCCCATTGAAGCCAGTGACGAGGAAATTCGGGAAAATCCCCGTGCGCGCAGTGCCCGGTTGCGCGTGGCGGAGAAAATGGCTCTGGCATGAGTATTGCAAGGAATGCCGATGAAACGGGAAAGGGAATCGGGAGGAAAACTGGGAATGGTGCAGAAAACGCTGCAACAGGCATATCAGCAAGCCCCATGGCGTAAAGCCACACGAAAAGGAATGCTGTTCCTTATTCTGGCGTTACTTTTCGGGCTGGTGATATGGATTTCGTTGACCATTTCTGTGGAATCGGCAGAAGCGGCTATTCAGATCAACCGGCTGGAAAATGAGAAAGAAATCCTGCAATACAGAATTGCCACGTTGAACACCGAAATCGCCGCAGGATCATCCGTCCAGGTGATGGAAGAACGGGCAAAGAAACTGGGGTTTCGTCCTGCTACCCGGGATGAGATTGTTTATATGACCGTCCCTGCCTACCCCGGCAGACAAACGACTCTGGCAGTTCCGCCGCCGCCTTCCTCTCAGGAAGAACCAATTCTCATCAAAACCAGTTACCAGCAATCCCTCTCCGATCTTCTTTTCCAGGGGCTTTCTCAAATTGAGAAAATTCCGAGAGGTGCGGTGCCATGAACTCAGAACACTCTTTTATCCGCTACCAGATCACCGGAGCCTTACTGACCGCAGTGGGCTTGTTTGCTTTTATCTGGATGATTCGTATTCTTTCAAACCCCCAGGCGCCTGAACTTCTGCAACAGGGGGAGAATTATAGAATCTACGAACAAACCATTTATCCGGTTAGAGGGAACATCTACGACCGCTGGGGGAACTTGCTGGCAGGCAACCTGGAAACCTATGAAGTTGGTGCAGATTTGCGCTACGTCGAAGACCCGGAAACCATTGCTACGGTTCTTTCTACCCATCTGGGTCTCAAATATGGGGATATCCTCGAAACCCTGAAAGCGTATTCAACCAATATAGACGAGGAAACTCCCCGCTACGTTCGCCTGGCTAACTTTGTCCCGGCAGAACAAATTGCCTTACTGGAAAAAGAACAAGAACGGCTTGAAGAAGAAAGCAAGAAGCGGCGGTTACGCAAAGGGGAAATTGCTCCCACCCTCAGTGGCTTACAGTGGAGTCGAACAATGGCGCGGTATTACCCCGAAGGCTCCCTCGCCAGCAATGTTCTCGGATTCTATGCTTACATGCAGGAAGAAGACGCCAGAGGGTACTACGGACTGGAAGAGAAATACAACGACCTCCTGACCGGGACACCTATGAAGGTGCGCTGGTCTCTTGATCCATCTCTGGTTCCCGAAGTTCCCAACCTGCCCCCCGGCGCCAGCCTGATTACCACCATTGACCGCAACATCCAGAAAATGGTTGAGGAAAAACTGGATGACGCTGTCAAGAACACTGGTTCTCTTTCGGGCACCGTCATCATCATGGATCCCGAAAGCGGCGAAATTCTGGCAATGGCGGTAAGTCCACGCTTCAACCCGAATGAGTACTGGAACATTCAGAATGTTTTCGGGGAGAAAATGAACGTCAACCGCGCCATAGATACTGTTTATGAACCCGGTTCGACGTTCAAGCCCATTACTATGGCATCTGCAATCGATGCGGGGGTAGTTGAGCCTTCAACCCCCTTCCTTGATACCGGCGTTTATTACATCAAAGGACATGCCATTCGAAACTGGGACCGGGGCGCATGGGGACCGCAAGATATGACCGGTTGTCTGCGCTACTCCCTGAACGTGTGCATGGCGTGGATTGCCGATCAGATGGGCACCACCCGCTTTTATGAGTACGTCAACCGGTTTGGCTTTGGACATCTGACGGGCATTGATCTGGCTGGCGAAGTCACCCAGCCCTACTTCACACCCGGCGATACCTATTGGAGCGATATCAATCTGGGCACCAATTCCTTTGGACAGGCTATTGCCGTCACTCCCCTGCAAATGATCACGGCATTGAATGCGCTGGCAAACCATGGCAAAATAGTTGCCCCGCATGTCGTCAAAGCCATCATTCAAAACAATGAAAAATACGAAGTCAGCACACAGGTCATCAGCCGCCCGATCAAAGCCGAAACCGCTGACACCGTCTCCCAAATGCTGGCAGAGTCGGTAGAAAGCGAGAGTTATAAAAATGCTCAGGTACCCGGGTACCGCATTGCAGGAAAGACCGGCACCGCCGAAGTGTACGACCCGATTCACGGCGGGTACAAAGATGGCGTAACCAACGCCTCGTTTGTCGGCTGGGGACCGGTGGATGATCCGCGATTTATTGTATATGTCTGGCTGGAGGAACCGCGTTCTTCTCCATGGGGGTCCATGGTTGCCGCGCCGCTTTTCCGGGATATTGTCCAGGGTTTAGTGGTGCTGATGGACCTTCCCCCGGATGAAGTCCGCTGGCAGATTGCCAATCACTAGAGAGGAGAAGGAAAGAAGTGTTGACGCTGACGGATATTCTGGAAGCTCTGACCGGCAAACGCGTGGAACTGCCCCTCGCTATCAGCGAGGCGGCGATTGATTCCCGTCAGGTCATCCCGGGATCTCTGTTTGTGGCTCTTCCCGGGGAACGCACCGACGGACATCAGTTTGTGGGAGCGGCTTTCCAGAACGGTGCCCTTCTGGCGCTGGTGGAAAAAGACCTTCCTCAGGACTTCCCCATCCTGGACCTCAGAGCGGTTTCTACAGACACTCCCCTTTCCTTTCCCCCTTCCTGGACACCGGGGAACCCTCTCTGCCTGCGGGTGAACAACACGCTCCAGGCGCTCCAGCAAATCGCCCGACACTGGCGTAGAAAACTGAATCTCCGGGTCACAGGGATTACCGGAAGTGTGGGAAAATCCACAACCAAGGAAATGATTGCTGAGGTGCTCTCTCAACGCTACCGGACGCTGAAAAGCCCGGGCAACCTGAATAACGAAATCGGGCTCCCCCTGACCATTCTGCGTCTGGGGAAAGGGCACGAATGCGCTGTGCTGGAAATGGGCTTTTACGTCCCGGGGGAAATTGCCCTGTTGTGTGACATTGCCCTACCGCAAGTTGGCGTGATCACCAACATTGGCACCGTCCACGCCGAACGGGCAGGCTCGCAGGAAGCCATTGCCCGGGGAAAATCGGAACTGGTACAGTCCCTGCCTGCCGATGGATATGCCATCCTGAATCACGATGATCCCTGGGTGCGCTGGATGGCAGACAAAACCCAGGCGAACATTCTCTATTACGGATTAACCCCTGAGGCGCATCTCTGGGCTGACGAGATCGAAACTATGGGGCTGGAAGGCATCCGGTTTCGCCTGCATTACCGACGGGAGTCCTTCTCGGTGCGTGTACCGCTCATCGGGCATCATTCTGTACAAACCGCCCTGCGCGCCACCGCCGTGGGCATTGTGGAAGGACTGACCTGGGGCGAAATCATCCATGGGTTACAGCGCTCTCCAACTCAGTTGCGTCTGGTTGCTGTACGCTCTTCCAGCGGCGCTTTGATTCTCGACGACACATACAATGCCTCGCCCGAATCCACGCTGGCATCTCTGCAAATCCTGCACGAAATGAAAGGAAGACGCATTGCTGTTCTCGGGGACATGCTCGAGTTAGGACCGTATGAGCAAAGCGGTCATGAAAAAGTAGGTGTGCGCGCCGCTGAAGTCGCCGATGTGTTGGTGGCTGTGGGGGAATTGAGTAAAATCATTGCGCGAGCCGCCCGGGAAGCCGGGATGAAACCGGAAAAGATTTTCTGGGTCCCCGACACTTCTCAGGCAATTGAAGTGCTCAAACCCCTGCTCAAGGAAGGAGACATCGTCTTGATCAAAGGTTCGCACGGTTTACGCATGGATCGCATCGTCAACGCTCTGGAGGTGATTGGATGAGCGATTCAACCCTGGCGATTGCGCTCTCCATGCTCTTCTCATTCATGCTCACCGTCATCTGGGGAAGCCCTCTCCTGCGCATCCTCCACCACTTCCGCATTGGGAAAATCATTCGGGTAGAAGGACCTGCGCATCACATGACTAAAATGGGCACTCCCACCATGGGCGGTGTGCTCTTCATCCTGCCAGTGGTGCTGCTCACCGTGCTGTTGAACGCTGCATCCCTGCTGGGTTTGAATGTGCTGGGGCGCTCTGTGCTCCTGCCGGTGCTTGTCTTGCTCTCTTACGGTTTACTTGGCGCAGTAGACGACTGGGAAGGCATTCGCGGTCCCCGTCGTGGGTTAGGAATGCGGGCGCGCACCAAATTCCTGATTCAGGTGGTGCTGGCTTTCATCGTTGCCTTCGCTTTGAAATACATCCTGGAAGTTCCGGAACTGTACTGGCCTCCGATTGATGAACCCATTTCTCTGGGATGGCTGTACATCCCGATTGCGATGTTTATCATCGTCGGCACATCCAACGCCGTCAACTTTACCGATGGGCTGGATGGACTTGCCGGTCTGATCTCTGCCACTGCCTTTGCCGCTTATGGCGCCATTGCCCTCTTTCAGGGTCAGGTATTTCTGGCGCGCTTCTGCTTCACGGTAGTTGGAGCGCTCTTTGGTTTTCTCTGGTTCAACGTGCACCCGGCGCAGTTGATTATGGGAGATACCGGTTCACTTCCTTTAGGCGCTGTCCTGGCAGTGGTTGCCCTGATGACCGGGCAATGGCTGTTGCTCCCTCTCATCGCCATCATCCCCGTCAGCGAAGCCGTCAGCGTCATCATCCAGACCACATATTTCAAGATGACCAAAGGAAAGCGCTTTTTCAAAATGGCGCCCATCCATCACCATTTTGAACTGCTGGGGTGGAGCGAAACACAGGTGGTACAGCGTTTCTGGTTGGTCAACCTGTTGTTCGCCTTGCTGGGAATTGCGTTTGCACTGGTATAGAAAACAATGATGAGGAACTGGAAAGATACCCGCGTACTCATTCTGGGTGCCGCCCGACAGGGGCAGGCTCTGGCACGTTTCCTCTGCCAGAAAGGGGCACAGGTGACCCTGAATGACCAGAATCCTGCTGAGAAACTGATTTCAGCACAGGAAGCGCTGGCCGGTTATCCCATCCACTGGGTCACAGGCGGACATCCTGTTGAACTGCTGGAGAACCACGATCTTCTCTGTCTCTCCGGCGGTGTGCCCGAAACATTGCCCATTGTCCAGGAAGCCCTGCGTAGAGGGATGCTCATTACCAATGACTCGCAGATTTTCATGGAAAATGTGCCCTGTAAAGTCATCGGCATTACCGGCTCAGCAGGGAAAACCACCACAACCACTCTGGTAGGGCGCATGGCTTCGCGTGCCGTGGTTGCACCTCAAAAAGCCTGGGTGGGCGGGAACATAGGCGTTCCCCTCATTGACCGGCTGGACGAAATTCAGCCTTCCGACATTGTGGTATTGGAACTTTCCAGTTTCCAACTGCAATGGATGACACGCTCTCCGCAGGTGGCAGCGGTGCTGAATATCACCCCCAATCATCTGGATCGGCACGGCACGATGGAAGCCTACACTGCCGCCAAAGCACGCATCCTCGAGTTCCAGAGCGCCGCTGATATCGCCGTCCTGGGACGTGAAGACCCCGGTGCCTGGGGATTGCGCAATAAAGTCCGCGGTGAGTTGCTATCCTTCGGACTGGCACATCCCGCCGAGGGAAAAGGCACATTTTACGATAACGGCTGGCTGTGGTATCAGGGCGAAATGGTCGAAGAAGCCCTTTTCGAGCGGGGCAAAATTGCCCTGCGCGGAACACATAATCTGCTCAATGTTCTGGCGGCGTGCGCCATCGGCATTGCGGCAGGATTTCCTCCAGAAGCCTTACTGGATGGCGTACAGGGCTTTGGCGGCGTTCCTCACCGCCTCGAACTGGTTCGGGAATGGCACGGCGTGCGCTGGTACAACGACTCTATCGCTACCGCGCCTGAACGCACCATTGCCGCCATCCGCTCGTTTGATGAGCCACTGGTGCTCATGCTGGGCGGACGCGATAAGAAATTACCCTGGGATTCGCTGGCTGCCCTCATCCACGAACGGGTGGATCACGTGGTGGTGTTTGGAGAAGCCGCCGAGAAAATTGCCCATGCGATTGGGAATGTGCAGCCCGGCAGAAGACCTTACACTCTGAAGATTTGCCGGAATGTACAGGAAGCCGTTCAGGCAGCCGCGTCCGTTGCCGAAGAGGGAGACGTGGTGCTGTTTTCTCCCGGCGGCACCAGTTATGATGAATTTCGAGACTTTGAAGAAAGGGGCGAGCGGTTTCGCAAATGGGTACAGGAACTTTCGTAAATCAATCCCTGCAACGCTCGATGTCCAGACGATTTCGCAGTGTTCGAACCGGCATTGACTTCGTCCTGGTCGGTGTAGTCATTACACTGGTTCTGTTCGGTTTGCTCATGGTGTATTCCGCAGGACCTCTGTTTGCGGCATTGTTGAAACAGAATGCGGATTATTTCCTGATTCGCCAATCCATGTGGGCAGTGCTGGGATTCCTGGGTGCAGGGGTCTTGATGTTTGTAGATTACCACTTCTATAAGCGCTTCACCCTGCTGATCATGGGCGGTACCGTTGCCCTGTTGCTGGCGGTCATCGTCATCGGAGATATTACCTTTGGCGCCACTCGCTCGCTCAATGAAGGCTCAATCCGTCCCTCAGAGGTCGCCAAACTGGCAACCATTCTGTATGTAGCCGTCTGGCTGAACGCCAAGAAAGAGGTGCTTAACGATATCACCTTTGGGTTGCTCCCTCTGATTTTCATCCTTGGGATTGTAGGCGCGCTGATCATGCTCCAGCCAGACTTTTCAGCGGCGTTTACCATCATTATTCTGGGCGCCGTCCTGTTCTTCCTGGCAGGAGGAGAATGGCGGCAAATTGCTCTGGTGGTGGTGATCACTTTGATTTTGGGGTGGGTGATTATCAACCTTTACCCCACCGGTAAAGATCGCGTCATGGGCTTCTGGAGCGGTCTACAGGAACCTGTCAAAGCGGATTATCAGGTGCGCCGTTCACTGGAAGCCATTATCCGCGGTGGGGTCTTTGGGGTAGGCATTGGAAACTCCGTCACCAAATTGACCGGCTTGCCCGTTGCTCACAACGACTCCATTTTTGCCGTGATTGCTGAGGAAACCGGTCTGGTAGGAGCCTTCCTGCTGATTACTGCATACCTGGTGCTTCTCTGGCGTGGATTGACCATCGCCAGACATGCCCCGGATGAACTGGGACGTCTGATTGCCGGAGGCATCACCATCTGGATTGTGCTGGAAGCCATGCTGAACATTGGTGTGTCGGTGAACCTGCTTCCTCAGGCGGGCAATGCCTTACCGTTTATCAGTTACGGAGGTTCCAGTCTGGTTTCCACGCTGGCAGGTGTGGGAATCTTGCTGAACATTGGTCGACTGGGAAATCAACAAAAACAAAAGGGAGAACAAAACTTTGGTGCGGTTGTTAATCTGCGCTGGAGGGACGGGCGGCGGCGTGTATCCCGCCCTGTCCATCCTGCAAGCCCTGAAGAATGAAGCCAACCCGGTCCTGTGGGTCGGAGGGGAAGGCGGAATGGAGGCAGACCTGGTGAAAAAAGCCGGACTGCCTTATACCGCTATTCCCGCCGCGGGTGTGCACGGGGTGGGGTTGCGCGCGTTGCCGGGAAATCTGCTTCGGCTGGCGCGCGGGGTACTGGCTTCACGCCGCATCCTTAAGGAATTTCAGCCCGAAGTTCTGTTGTTCACCGGCGGGTATCTGGCAGTGCCCATGGCACTGGCAGGGCGGCATATTCCCAGCCTGCTGTATGTCCCTGACATCGAACCCGGACTGGCTTTGAAAACCCTCTCCCGCTTTGCATCCACCATCGCGCTGACGGCAGAGCCTTCACGAACCTTCTTCCAACACAGCAAAGCCCGCATTGAGGTGACAGGGTATCCGGTTCGCGGAGATCTCCAGGAATGGACCCGGGAGCGCGGTGCAGAACTGCTGGGGTTAGATGTCAATCAGCCCATCCTGCTGGTGACCGGTGGGAGCAAAGGCGCCCGATCCATCAATCGCGCCATCCTGAAAGGGCTGCCCGATCTGCTTGAGAAAACGCAAATCTGCCACCTGACCGGGACACTGGACTGGGAGGAAGTACGCACGGCTCGAGAAAGGCTTTCTGCAGATCAACAGGCACGCTACGCCGCCCTTCCTTACCTGCACGAGATGGGCGCTGCCCTGGCATGTGCCGATCTGGTTATCTCCCGCGCCGGGGCTTCCATTCTGGGGGAGTATCCCCTGTTTGGATTGCCCGCAATTCTGGTGCCGTATCCCTATGCTTGGCGGTATCAAAAGGTGAACGCCATGTATCTGGTCGAACAGGGCGCGGCAGTGATGATTGAGAATGAGCGCCTTGCGGATCAACTGGTGCCTACCATCCTTGCGCTGATGGAATCTCCGGAACGACGGGAAACCATGCGCAAAGCCATGCGAGCACTCCACCACCCTGACGCCGCTCAACGAATTGCGGAACTGGTGCGGGCACTGGCGCAAACCAAGCACGGAGGCAATTCATGGTCAGTTTGAATGCCCTCTTCTGGCTTTTTGTGATTCTGTTTGCCATCATCGGCGCCATGCGCGGATGGGCAAAAGAATTACTGGTCACTTTCAGCGCCATTCTGGCATTCTTTATCGTCACCGTGCTGGAAACTTATGTGCCCTTTGTCAAAGACACGCTCAAGAATAATCCCGATACCCTGTTCTGGCTGAGAATTACTGTACTGACTCTTGCCGTGTTCTTTGGATACCAGTCACCCAATATTCAAAAGTTTGCCGCCGGGGGACGCTTTGCCCGTGAAAAACTGCAGGATTACCTGCTGGGTTTCCTTTTAGGGGCAATCAATGCCTACCTGTTTGTAGGAACCATCTGGTGGTACCTGCATCAGGCAAATTACCCAGGGGAGTTTATTGTTCCCCCCGATCCCAATACCCCGCTGGGATTAGCGGCGCTGGACTTGCTGGAACAAATGCCGCCCGTCTGGCTGAAACCACCCGGACTGTTCTTTGCAGTAGCGCTGGCATTTGCCTTTGTCTTGATTGTGTTCTTGTAAAGGATGAGGTTGATGGAGCGTATTCATCTCATTGGCATCGGAGGAAGCGGATTATCTGCCATTGCCCGTCTGCTGGCGGAACAGGGCGTATCGGTCAGCGGTTCTGACCGTGCTGAGTCTCCCTTTACCAGCGAGTTGCGGGCAATGGGCATTCCCGTGTTCATCGGGCATGCCGCTGAGAACATCTCCGGCGCCACCCTGGTGGTGCGCTCTTCCGCCATTCCAGAAGACAATCCGGAAGTGATGGCGGCAAAACAGGCAGGCATTCCCGTTCTCAAACGGGCAGAATTTCTGGAAAAGTGGCTGAAACCGTATCAGGTGATTGCAGTGGCTGGTACCCACGGAAAAACCACAACCACCGCAATGATCGCCTGGATGCTTTCCAGCCTGGCGCAGAACCCCTCTTACATCATTGGCGGGGTTGCACGGGATTTACATGCCAATGCCCATGCCGGGAAAGGCTCACTGTTCGTCATCGAAGCCGATGAGTACGACCGCATGTTCCTCGGGTTGCACCCCCACATCGCGGTGATCACGTACCTTGAACACGACCACCCGGATTGCTTCCCAACCATGGCAGAGTACACCAGGGCTTTTCAGGACTTCATCCAGCAGATTCAACCCGACGGGGCGCTTCTGCTGAACGGCGACCATCCCCTCACCCGGGAACTGGGACGCTCCGCGCCGAAGGGTGTCCGAGTCCTGACCTATGGAGAGGGAGAAGAAAACACTTACTTTCTGAAGCACCCAACGGTCAATTCGCGGGGCGGCTTCAGCGCTGACATCTGGAAGCAAATGCCCGACGGAGAAAACCGCCGCATGCTTCATCTGGACCTTCAGGTGCCGGGAAAACACAACCTGCTGAACGCTCTGGCGGCGCTTGCGGTTGCCGATCAACTGGAACTGATGCCCGGTCCTGCTGCCGAAGCCCTGCACCTGTTCCACGGAACAGGACGGCGCTTTGAGGTGCGCGGCGAAGCAAACGGGGTGGTATTGATTGACGACTATGCGCATCACCCGACTGAGATTCGCACTACCCTGGCGGCGGCGCGCGCCAGATATCCTGAGCGACGCATCTGGGCGGTGTGGCAACCCCACACCTACTCCCGCACCCAGACCCTGATGAAGGAATTTTGCCAGGCATTTGACGATGCCGATGCTGTTCTGGTACTGGAAATTTACGCCGCCAGAGAAAAGAACCCCGGTTTTTCTGCCCGCGAGGTGGTACAGCGGATGAAACACCCGGAGGCAGTGTTTCAACCCACTCTGGAGGCGGCACGGAATTACTTACTCGATCGCGTTCAACCCGGCGATGTGGTGCTGGTGCTATCCGCGGGAGATGCCGATGCACTGACTGCCGAACTGCTCGATGTTTTAAGCCAAGGGAGGAAAGGATGAATCCGAAAGACAACCTGAAACGTGTGTATGCCATGGAACTGCAATCACTGCCTGTGCAACTGGTACCGCCCGATCCCATCGGAATGGAACCGCCGCGGCGGAGCAAGAAAGCCGTTAACGAAGAGCCTCAACCCCCTGCTCCAGAGAACGACCCCAAAGTGGTCAACCGCTTGATTGACCGCATCAAGAGGATTTAACCATCATGAAACCTGTCCTGCCCATGGACCGTTTGAGAGAAGCCTTTGGTGAAGCCCTGCAGGAAAACGTCCCGCTGGCGGCGTACACCACTGCGCGCGTGGGCGGACCAGCCGATGCCTTCCTGCCAGTGCACGACCTGGAACAACTTGAACGGGCTGTGCGCATTTTGTGGGAGTTACAGGTACCCTATCTCATTCTGGGGAGCGGCTCAAACCTGCTGATCAGCGATGCAGGATACCGTGGAGTGGTGGTGTTCAACCGCGCCCGCAACATCAAAATTGACGTGCACCACACTCCCCCATCTGTATGGGCAGAATCGGGTGCAAACCTCTCACACGTGGCACGGCAAACTGCTCTGCGCGGATTGAGCGGACTGGAATGGGCTGCAACCGTACCCGGAACGGTGGGCGGGGCAGTATATGGCAACGCGGGTGCCTTCGGGGGGGATATGGCGGGAAATCTGGCGCTGGCAGAAATCTTGCACCCTGAATTGGGTAAGGTAGAATGGAGCGCCGGGCAAATGGAGTACGGGTATCGAACCAGCATCTTTAAACGCCAGAAAAGCAAGGCTGTCATCCTGGCAGCGCG
Source organism: Anaerolinea thermophila (assembly GCF_020723905.1). Lineage (GTDB taxonomy): Bacteria > Chloroflexota > Anaerolineae > Anaerolineales > Anaerolineaceae > Anaerolinea > Anaerolinea thermophila_A. The sequence goes on along the minus strand of NZ_DYHZ01000007.1, from coordinate 124,100 downwards.
GATGAACCTGACTCAAAGCACGGTAGAAGAAGTGCAGGCACGCATCGAGACATTCAGCGCCAGACGACGCGCCACCCAACCACCCGGCGCCACCATGGGGAGCATGTTCAAAAATCCCCCCGGCGATTATGCCGGACGACTGATTGAAGCGGCAGGATTGAAGGGGAAACGCATTGGCAATGCAGAAATCAGCCCCATTCACGCCAACTTCTTTGTCAACCTTGGAGGAGCATCCGCGGCAGATATTTTGCAACTGATTCAACTGGCTCAGAAAACCGTCCTGGAGCGATTTGGCGTTGCACTGGAACTGGAAATTGAGTGCATTGGCGAGTGGGAGAATTTCTAGAGAGGAGCAAAGGACTACAACATGGAGCGTAAGTTGCGCGTGGGTGTCATTTTTGGGGGCAGATCAGGAGAACATGAGGTCTCGCTGATGTCATCGCGTTCCGTCTTGAACGTGCTGAACCCCGAAAAATACGAGGTCACCCAAATCGGGATTACTTTAGAGGGTGTCTGGGTAACCGGCGAGGAGGTATGGGAAGCCCTCCACAGCGGGCAGGTGAAAAACCTGACACCAGCCGTCCTGCTCCCCTATCCCGGAGAGACCGTCCTCTATGCCCTCCGCAACGGAACGCTGGAACCAGTCACCACGCTGGATGTGATTTTCCCTGTCCTGCATGGCACCTTTGGCGAAGACGGCACCCTGCAGGGATTGCTGGAAATGGCAGATTGCGCGTACGTCGGTGCGGGAGTGCTCGGCTCGGCTGTGGGAATGGATAAAGGGCTTTTCAAAGACGTCATGCGTGCTCATGGCTTGCCGGTAACCGATTGCGTACTGGTAACCCGCAAAGACCTTGAGCAACACCTTTCAGACGTCATTGCCCGGGTGGAAGAACTGGGGAATTATCCCTTCTTCACCAAACCTGCCAATCTGGGCTCATCGGTAGGCATCACCAAGTGCCATTCGCGCTCAGAACTGTACGAAGGCTTACTGGAAGCGGCACGCTATGACCGCCGTATTCTCATCGAAAGAGGCGTGCCAGATGCCCGCGAAATCGAAGTCAGTGTCCTGGGTAATGAGGATCCCATTGCTTCCGTGCCGGGTGAGATTGTGCCCGGAGATGAGTTCTACAGTTACGAAGCCAAGTACCTGATGGAAACCTCCAAACTGCTCATCCCCGCGCCGTTAAGCGAAAGCATGACCGAGACCATTCGCCAGCTGGCAGTCCAGGCGTACCGCGCCATTGATTGCGCCGGGATGGCACGAGTAGATTTTCTGGTAAATCGAAGCACCGGAGACTGCTTCATCAACGAAATCAACACCATTCCGGGCTTCACCGCCATCAGCATGTATCCAAAACTGTGGGAAGCCAGTGGAATACCCTACGAAGCATTGATTGACCGCCTGATTGACCTGGCCCTGGAACGCAAAGCCGAGCGAGACCGCACTCAACGCCATTACCGGAGGGGAGAATGAATCAATCCAAATCGCCTAACCGCTCTCGCATTGAGGAAGTGCGTCAGCGGAGAGCCCAACGCACCGCCCAGCGCACCGAAACCGCTTCCCGCCGGGCAACCACAGCCACCCCGGCACGCCCGGTCATCATTCGGAACGCAACCTTTGGGACTCCCATCCATAGGCAGGTAGCCACCCACCGACCGCGGCGCACCTACTATGTTGCGACGGGAATGCCTGGAGTGGAAATGCGCCTGCCCTCTATTCCGGTGGTACGTCCCGGGTGGCGCACGCTTTCGGCAATGCTGGTTCTGGCAGCCCTGATTGGCATCTTCAGCCTGTGGGCATCTCCGTTCTTCCAGGTGGATACTGTCGCCTTCGAAGGCATGGAACGGTTAACGGTCGGCGACCTTGAGCCTGTGGTCAATCTGCACAACCTCGCAATTGTTGAGGTGGATGCCACTGCTGTGAAAGAAGAACTGCTGCGCTTCTTCCCTGATCTGGAAAATGTTCAGGTACAGGTTGGGCTGCCGAACACCGTCAAAGTCGTGGTGACAGAGCGCCGTCCCATCCTGGCATGGCAGAAAGAAGATCAGGTGATGTGGATTGACGCAAAGGGGTTCATCTTCCCGGCGCGGGGGAGCGTGGAGGGATTATTAACTGTGTTTTCCAATGACAAACCGCCCGTTGCAGTGCCTCCGGAAGAATCCCGCTCAAAGGAATCTGCGGAGGAAACGCCGGAAAAGGCATCTGCGGGTAATAGCAAACCTGCGCTCAAAACCACACCGGAACAAATTGATCCACAGATTCTCCAGACCATTCAGAGACTGGCAACTCTGTTGCCCGAAAACTCTGTGATTGCTTACGATGACCAGAACGGGATCGGCTGGAAAGCCCCCGATGGATTACAGGTTTACATTGGGAAAGATTTGAGCAATTTTGAACTGAAATATGCCATGGCAGAGCAAATCGCACAGCAGTTGTATGAGAAAGGGATTTACCCCGCTCTGCTAAATGTGGCTGATCCAGATGCACCTTTCTACCGCATGGAGCAATAAAATGGCGGATGAACCGATTGTGGTGGGAATTGATATTGGGACGACGAAAGTCTGTACCCTGGTTGCCCGCGTAGAGGGTGGAAACAGTTTGCGAATTCTGGGAGTTGGCATCGAACCTTCTCAGGGGATTCGCAAAGGCACCATCGTAGATCTGCAAGCCGCTTCGCAGGCAATCGCCCGGTCCATTGAGAAAGCCGAGCGCACCTCGGGCATGGAGATTACCTCTGCACTGGTAAGTCTGGCAGGATCTCATGTCTCATCTGTCAACAGCCGTGGTGTGGTCGGAATTGCCGGACGGGTGATCGATCAGGACGATGTCTTCCGGGCACTGGATGCAGCGCAGGCAGTCGCCATACCGCATAACCGTGAAATTATTCACGTCATCCAGCGCGGATTTGTGGTGGATGGGCAGGATGGTATCCGCATGCCGATCGGAATGCACGGTTACCGCCTGGAAGTGGAAGCCCACATCATCACCGCGGCGGCGTCAACCGTAGAAAACCTGCGGCAGTGTGTGCAGGCTTCGGGCGTGGAAGTGGTCCAATTCGTCTTAAACCCGCTGGCGTCGGCAGAGGTGGTGCTCTCGGATACCGAACGCCAGATGGGCGTGGTGGTCTGCGATATCGGCGGGGGAACCACCGACATGGCAATTTACATTGACGGAGATATCTGGCACACCATGGTGCTGGGGATTGGTGGCAACCATATCACCTCCGATATTGCCCACGGTCTGCGCCTGCCGCTCTCACAAGCCGAGGAGATCAAGAAACTGTACGGACATGCCGTGCAGAGTGAAATCCCTGAAAATGAGACGTTCTCAACACGCATCTTCGGGGAAGAGCGTCCGGTGGAAATCAGCCGCCGCGATCTGGCAATGATCATCGAAGCCCGCGTGGAGGAAATTTTCGATCTGATTTTGCAAGAGATCAAACGCTCCGGATACGATGGGCTTTTACCCGCCGGAGTGGTTTTGACCGGCGGAAGCAGTCTTCTGCCTGGCATTCGCACCCTGGCAAGCCAGGTGATGGGACTGCCTGTGCGGATTGCCAAACCCGAAAATCTGCTGGGGTTGACCGATCAACTCAATTCGCCCGCTTACTCAACCAGTGTAGGACTGCTCAACTGGGCAATGATGATGAGCGAAACCCCGGCGGCAACCGGGAAACGCTCCCGAAGGAAAGGAGGATCATCCGAATTTGGAGACTGGCTTAAATCCTTCCTTAAGCGTTTGTTACCGTAGCAGATTACCCCAATGGGGGATCGAGACACTTATCAAGATTCGAGTCCAATAATGAGGAGGCACACGATGGACATGAACCAACCTTTGTCTGAATCCTTTGCCCGCATCAAAGTGGTGGGCGTCGGTGGCGGTGGATGTAATGCCGTCAACCGCATGATCGAAGAAGGCTTGCAGGGTATCGAGTTTGTCGCCGTCAACACAGACGGTCAGGCACTGATGCTCTCCAAAGCCGACATCCGCATCCGCATTGGCGATAAGGTCACCCGCGGATTGGGCGCGGGCGGCAACCCGGAGATGGGACGCAAAGCCGCTGAAGAATCCGCCGAGGAACTGTATTCCGCCTTGAAAGGCGCAGATATGGTCTTTGTCACGGCGGGCATGGGCGGCGGCACCGGCACGGGTGCAGCCCCCATCATCGCGCAGATCGCCAAAGAAGTGGGAGCTCTCACCATTGGCGTCGTCACCCGCCCCTTCACTTTTGAAGGAGCCCGGCGCGCCAAATCTGCCGAGGAAGGCATTGGCAACCTGAAAGAACACGCCGACACCCTGATCGTCATCCCCAACGATCGCCTGCTCCAGATGGTGGATAAACGCGCCAGTTTGCAGGATGCCTTCCGCCTTGCTGATGACGTCCTGCGGCAGGGTATTCAGGGCATTTCCGAACTGATCACCGTACCCGGCCTGATCAACCTCGACTTTGCCGATGTGCGCGCCATCATGTCCGAAGGCGGAGCTGCATTGATGGCAGTCGGCCACGCCAGCGGAGAAGATCGCGCCCGCATCGCGGCTGAGATGGCAATCTCCAGCCAGTTGCTCGACATTACCATTGATGGCGCTCGCGGCATCCTCTTCAACGTCACCGGCGGTCCAGACCTGACGCTGTTCGAGGTCAATCAGGCGGCGGCGATCATCAAAGAAACCGCGCATCCGGATGTCAACCTCATCTTTGGTGCTGTGATTGATCCCAAGATTGGCGATGAAATCCGCATTACGGTCATCGCCACGGGTTTTGATCGCAGCGGGGTTCGCCCGGCGGCAGAACGACCGATGCGGGTGGAAAACAGCCAGGCGCCGCGTCCCCGCCCTGCCAGCACTCCGGCGCCAGCGCCATCCACATCTGAAAGACCAACCGCAACGCAAACGCCTGCATCTATGGAACATGACTTTAGCCGTGTTGTCAACACCGATGATTTTGACATCCCGGCGTTCCTGAGAAACCGCAAGCGGTAATCCTTTCCTGATCTCAGGCAAAGGATTAAGCACAGGTTGGTCTTGATCCACCACATCTTCCTCGCGAGAGTGGTCGGGAAGAATGGGCATTGTGCCGTGCCCACTTTTCCCATTTAACGGCATGCTGTTCCCAAAAATCGCAGGGGCTGTCTGCTTTAGAAAGCCAGACAGCCCCTCTTTTTTTAAGAAACAACCGCTGATCTGGATGAAAAGGTTTTCAAAGAGACAGGATTTCTTAAGGTTTTGTTAACAATGATTGTGAAGTATTTCCCATGAATTCTTTCCCCTACATCTGGATGAAAAGGGCGTTTCTGCATCCCTTTTCCATACATGTTTTTCGCCCATCTCCCGAAGGCGGCTTTGAAATCGGTATGCAGGCAGTACATTGCACAAACATTACATTTTTTCTAGGAAGTAATTTTAAGACTGGAACACTTGTACCAGAAATTCGCTCATGCTACAATCTACTTGCCCGTATATACAGGGATTTATTTTTCAAAACCACCATATATGGCGATGCGCAACTGATTCAAAGAGGGAGGCTAGCACTTATGCGATGTCCATACTGCCAGAATGAGGACACAAAGGTTTTGGACACCACTCATGATAACCGGGGAATTGTCCGACGGAGGCGGGAATGTCTGGGCTGTCATCAGCGTTTTACCACGCTGGAGAGACCCCTGCTGGCAACGCCTCTGATCATCAAAAAAGACGGCACCCGGGAAGAATTTGACCGTGAGAAACTTCTGCGCGGCATCCGCATTGCCTGCGCAAAGCGCCCTGTGCCGGCTTCGGCAATTGAGCGCCTGGTGGGGGAGATTGAGACCACCCTGCAGCGGATGGGTAAAGCCGAAGTCAATTCCCGCGTCATTGGCGATATGGTCATCGAAGGACTGCGTGGATTGGATCACATTGCCTACATTCGCTATGCCATTGTGTATCTTCAATTAGGCGATTTACATGCCATTCGGAATGAAATAGACCGTTTATTGAATGAGGAGAGTAACAATGTCAAACCCCAGTAATTCCACCCAAACCCGTTCGGGATTGTTTCCAATCCCCCCATTACCGGAAGACCTGCCAGGAATTGACCTGACGGAAAACGCCCGCCAGGTGCTGATTCGCCGTTATGTCCGCCGCAATGACGACGGCTCCCCTGCTGAAAGCGTGGATGAAATGTTCTGGCGGGTGGCTTATAACATTGCCAGAGTTGAAGTAGCCTTTGGCAACCCTGATGTCATGTCTCGCGCGCGGGAATTCTATATCCTTTTAACCTCTAAAAAATTCTTTCCCAACTCCCCAACCTTCACCGGCGCCGGCACTCCCCTGGGGCAGTTAGCCGCCTGCTTCGTCCTGCCCATTGTGGATGACATGGGACGCGATCCGATGGGGATTTTCCAAACTCTGCGGGATGCGGCGCTGATTCAGCAAACCGGCGGCGGCAATGGATTCTCGTTCTCTCGCCTGCGACCCAAAGGTACGGTGGTGAAGTCCTCCTCAGGACAGGCAACCGGCCCGGTGGGTTTCCTGCGGGTGTATGATCACGCCTTTGGTGAGATTGCACAGGGCGGCACCCGCCGCGGCGCCAACATGGGTGTTTTAAGGGTTGACCATCCAGACATTGAAGAATTCATCACCTGCAAGACGGATGAAAACGCCATCACCAACTTCAACATCTCGGTAGGGATAACCGATGCCTTCATGCGCGCAGTAAAAGAAGATGCGGAATGGGAACTGCGCTTTCCTGACGTCACCGATCCGCGCTATCGCACCTTCCGCGGCACAATAGAAGAAGCAGAAAAAGAAGGTATCCCCATTTGCACCTACCGAAAAGTGCGTGCCCGGGATCTGTTCCAGAAAATCGTCAAACAAGCCCATCACAACGGCGAGCCGGGCGTGCTCTTCCTGGATGCCGCCAATCGTTCCAATCCCGTGCCTCACCTTTATCAACTGGAAGCCACCAACCCCTGCGGAGAACAATTCCTGGGACCGTATGAAAACTGCTGTCTGGGTTCAATCAACCTGGCACAGCATCTGAGTCCCAACGGAAGCGTGGACTGGGAAGGCCTGCGCCACAGTGTGGTGCTTTCCACCATTTTCCTGGACGATGTAGTGGAAGCCAACGCTTATGTACCGGCAGTGCCGCAACTCCGTGAAGCCGCCATCCGCGCCCGCCGGATTGGGTTAGGCATCATGGGGCTTGCCGATTTAATGTACCACTGCGGCATCCGCTACGGCTCGCCGGAAGGGCAGGAATTTGCCGCCCAGGTGATGGAATTCATCCGCTACCATGCCATGCAGACCTCTATCGAACTGGCACAACAGCGCGGGGCATTCCCGGCAATCCACGGCAGTATCTACGACCCGGAAAATTTGAAATGGACGCCGCCACAGTCCATTGTGCCGTACGTCCACGATTATGGACGTCCGCCCCTCGACTGGAACGCCATCACCGAAGGCATTCGCAAGCATGGTATTCGCAACGCTGCGCAGACCACCATTGCTCCGACCGGAACCATTGCCACAGTAGCAGGATGCGAAGGCTATGGGTGCGAACCGGTATTTGCTCTGGCATACATTCGCCACGTGAACGACAACGGCAAAGACCTGCGGTTGATTTATGCCTCGCCTGCCTTCGAAAAAGCCATTGCCAAAGCGGGCATTGAAGCCGAAAAACGCCAGGAAATCCTGGAGCAAATCATGCGCGAAGGCACCTGCCAGCATATTACCGATTTGCCCGAATCCATCCGCAATGTGTTTGTCGTTTCGGCAGATATCACTGCTGAGGAGCACGTACGCATGCAGGCAGCCCTGCAAGCCTTTGTGGACAACTCCCTGAGCAAGACGATTAACTTCCCCGAAGGCGCTACCGAAGAAGATGTGGCGACGGCGTACATGCTGGCATGGGAACTGGGATGCAAAGGCATTACCGTTTACGTCACCGGCTCCCGCGAGAAAGTCGTGCTGGAAACGCTGAAGACAGCAGAAAAGAAACAGGGGACTGCTGAAAGCAAAGAAGATACAGAGAAATCCCCCGAACCTCAACCGGCAATGCTCTGGCAGGAAACGAAAAAGCCGCGCCCGCAGATTCTACCGGGATATACCCTGAACATTGACACCCCGCTGGGCAAGACGTTTGTGACCGTCAACGAAAACGGCGGCGGACAACCCTTCGAGGTCTTCCTGAACTCTGCCAAAGCCGGATCCGATACCGCTGCTGTCTCCGAAGCCATTGGCAGACTGATCAGTTACATCCTGCGTATGGCATCCCCCATTCCTCCCATTGACCGCTTGCGCGAGGTCATTCACCAGTTGAGTGGAATTGGCGGCGGACGTTCGCTGGGGTTTGGACCAAACCGGGTGCGCTCTTTGCCCGATGGTATTGCTCAGGCGCTGGAACACTATTATGAGATGTGGCAGGAACGCCATGCCTCTCCAGGCGGTCGGGAAGAGATCCCGCAAAACGGCAACGGGATGCACATGGAATCCCCGGCAAGTGCACCTCTGCCTCTGTTCAAAATCGGCGATTTATGCCCGGAGTGCGGGCAGGCAAGCGTTGTGAATGAAGAAGGATGCCGGAAGTGTTATTCCTGCGGATACAGTGAGTGCTGATTGGATGTACAATCAGGTGGAGGAAACTCCACCTGATTTTTTTAAGAGGCAAACATGAAAGACCGAACTATTCTGTGGATCCTGTCAGGCTTTCTCGTGGTGTTATTTATCTTCTTCCTGCTCCTGGCAACACCCATTCTTCCTGAAAATACCCGCCAGAGCCTGTTTGTTCTATTTCAGGACTTCCAGAAGCGCATCATCGATACAACCAGCCTGATGGGAGAGACCATTGCAGATGGTGTGGCACGATTTGGACAAGCCGTGCTGGCAATTACCGAAGCGACATTGAATTCCATTCAGTTCAAAGGTGACCCCGTGCGTTAAATTTTACCTGCCGAAAACGCTTTCATTTTTTGAGAAGTCCTGTATAATAAAACCATTCCCTGTTATCGGTAACAGTATTTCTTCAATATTTTTCCCTACATCCTACTCTGCTTAAAAGGAGTGAAAGATGGCAAGCAAAGTATTCTGGGGTTCACCCCGCCAGGCAAAACTGGAAGCCCGTGAAACGTTACCGGCAAAACTGGACCTGATTATTGATGAACTGCATCTGCGAGATCGGGTCAAAAAAGAACTGGTGGTCATCAAGATGCACACCGGTAATAACATCGGGTATTCCACTGTTCATCCGGTCTTTATTCGAAAAGTGGTTCAAGCCGTGAAGGATGGCGGCGGTGAACCCATCGTTGCCGATGTAGAATGGGATGTGCATGCCTCTCACAGTCGGGGTTATACATCCGAAACGCTGGGATGCCCGATTTATCCGGTATCCGGACCGGCGGATAAGTACTACTACGTCCACCACCGACCTTATAAAAGCATTGAAGAATGGCGTCTGGGCGGCTTGATTCAGGACGCCACCTTCCTTATCAATTTTGCCCACGCCAAAGGACATCCCTCCTGCGGGTACGGTGGCGCGTTCAAAAACCTGGCGCTGGGATGTATGTCCGGGAAAACACGGTCTGCCATGCATGATGTGATGCACTATGACCAGTACTGGTTCCCCGAAGCCTGCCCCGATGAAGCCACCCGCAAAGCCATCATTGAGTCATGCCCGTTTGGCGCTATTGTCCAGGACCGTGACAACCCGGATGGGTTACACCTGCACTTCGAAGGCTGCAATCAGTGCGGGCGCTGTCTGAATGTTGCCCCTCCCGGCAGTTTGAAGATTGATCCGGTCAACTTCCACAGTTTCCAGGAAGCCTGCGCTATCAGCACCAGCATTACTCTCTCGACCTTTGAACCCGGGAAAGTTGTGCATTTCGTCCTTGCCACCCACATGACGCCGGTATGCGATTGTTTCGGCTTTACCAGCATGCCCATTCTGCCGGATGCGGGCATTTTTGGCTCGGACGATATCGTCGCCATTGATCAGGCAGTGCTGGATATGACCGCCAAAACACCCCTCATCGAGGAAAACGTGCCCACCTCCATGGAAGTCCATACCCGCGAGGGACATCCTCTGCGCTGGCTCCACGGTCCCCACAAAGACCCTTACAAAGTGGTGGAATACGGCGAAAAACTGGGGTTGGGTTCCCGCGAGTACGAGTTAATTGATGTACTCCCGGTTCAACAGTTCCAGCGCACTGCGGTCACATACATCCCGGCAAAGTAACCCCCCCTCTTGTTCCATCTCTCGAAAAAAACATCCCCCTGTAAAGCGCTCACAGGGGGATGTTCTTGTGTCTTCAGAATTTTATGGAGCAATGGCAAAGGTGAAACGGTACCCGTTGTCGCTTTTCTCCACTTTGGAAGAGGCGCCAATCACTTCAAACCAGGTCTGCCCCGGTTTGAAAGGGAAGAGATTGCCCTGCTCATCCAGTAAGGTCAAAGGGGCATCCTGCCTGGGACGACTCCACTGGGCTTTGTAGATTTTTCCGTCTCTGGCAACATACGCCGCCCCTGTGCCACCGGAATAAATCTGCCCGTCACAACCCCGGTAGGAACCGGCGGAGGCATCCATTTTCATATCCAGAACTTCAATTTCAGTCGACTTGAAGAAGTATTCATGGGGAACACACAGGGTCACTACGGTATCGGCGGCAACAGGCTGATTGGTCAGCGCATCGGTCAGTTGCACATACTGGGGGTTATTCCGATTGACATCATCTTTGGCGTCCACAATGCGCAGGTATCGCCCGGTAGCGGGATCATAGTCCCAGCGGTTGTAAATAGCGCCAGAATACCGCACATAGACCTGCTCACCCGCCTCACCACCTGCAGGGGCTTGCAGATTGAAGTACATCCCATCCAGAGGCTGACGGGAGTTATCCACATTGCGGGACTTCAGGTAAGCCCCCAGTTCACGGGTATTTGCCATTAAGAAATTGCGTCCCTCTGGCTCAAAACGGCACAACGCCGGACAGGATTGGGGATTTTCCAGCACCATGCGGGAGGCAAAATCGGAACTGGCAAAACGGTTGAAAACCGCCGAGTAGGCGCTCCCAAAGATGAAAACCGCCCGGTACATCTGAACAACATGAACATCAAAAAAGCGTCCCGAGCGAATGGGACCCACCTTTTCAGCATCCTGCCCGTAGAAAACTGCCGCAAAACGGGTTGTCCCCTGTTCGGTGTAGTACTCAAACACCAGATCCGCAAGGCTCAACCCGTATTGGGGGCGGTGCTCGCGGGGTAAATTTTCCACCTTAATCACAATCGGACGCCGGTTTAACAGGTTTGGATCTGCCACTCGCAACCCGGTCAACGGATTAACGTCGGCAGGGAAACCACCGGGACCGTACCCCTCAGGGGGGTAATTCGGAATCAGGGTTGCTGTTGCAACGGGTTCAGGAGTACTGCTGGGAGCAAGCGTGGCGGTAGGCGGTTGAGGAGAAGGCGTAAAAGTTGCCACTGGTTCCCGCGTCGGTGTGGAAGAAACCGGTGCAGGAGTTGCCTGTCCACAGGCGGTCAATAACACCCAGACAATACCCAGTAAAACAATGCGGTTAAGATTCTTTTTCCAATCCATAGGAAAACCTCAGAGATAAACTGGGCTTTATCATACCCCTTAAACCAAAATCCTGCCAATAAAGAGTCTTGCTGGTTAAGAAAGAGCCTCTGATATAATCCATCCCATGCCCATATCCCTGCGCTGGAAAATTGCGCTGATTGCCGCCACCGCCGCCCTTTTGCTGACCTGGCTGGTGAAAACGCCGCCCGGTTTGCTGGGAAAAATGGATGCCATTGGCTACGCCGTATGCCACCGCGCTCCGGCTCGTTCCTTCTGGCTGGACGACCGCCCTGCTCCGGTCTGCGCGCGCTGTTCGGGGACATTTCTTGGAAGCGGTTTGAGCCTGATGTTCATCCTTCTCAAAGGGAGACGGGCTCTGTTCCCTCCCCGCTGGATGATGATCCTGTTTGCCCTGTTTGGTTTATTCTTTATTGTGGATGGCGCCAATTCCTTTTTCAGCGTGCTTCCCGTCCTGCCCACTCTCTACCCGCCCAACAATCTGATACGTCTGTTCAGCGGCACTCTGCTGGGAATGGGTATTGGGACCGTGCTGGGGGCGGTTTTTCATCAAACCGTGTGGGAAAAAAGCCTTCCGCAACCCGCTCTGGCTGACATCCGGGAATGGGCAACGCTGACAGGATTGGCGCTCCTCATCGATCTCTCCATCATAAGCGAAATCCCGTTATTGCTATACCCCCTCTCGGTATTGAGCGGTTTGAGTGTACTGGGTTTGCTCAGTATGGCATATACATTACTGTGGATTTTGCTCGCACAAAATGAAAACCGCTTCAGCCAGTGGAAAGAACTGTGGGTATTCCTGTTACTGGGATTCCTGACCGCTCTTCTTCAAATTACCCTGGTAGATGCCGGACGGTTCTGGCTTACAGGTACCTGGGAAGGATTTCCGCTTCCATAGAACTGTGATTAAGGATTAACACCTCTTAACCTGTCACTTACCTGTTGTTTTCCATAACGATTACCTGGATGGTTATACTGAGAAACAGCAGGACCCGTTGTGACAGGTTAAGGATATGAATACAGAACAAACTGTCCCTTTCTACCCTCAAAACATAGAACCATCTCTTGAACGTCTCTTACTGGAAGATATCACTTCCTCAATCTCCTCTGCAAATTCAAAATGGCTTACTGCGGTGCTCACCCGTTTGCTTACTCCATCCGTTCGGGAAATTTCCTCCCTTGCCCGGGCATTCGATAGCGAAATTCAGCGGGTTGGGTTACACGAGGCAACAAAACGTTTCCTTCCCCGATTAACGCGCCCCCCGGTTTTTAAAGGCGAAGATCAAATTCCCCTGCAAGGTCCACTTCTCCTCATAGCCAACCACCCGGGGACATTTGATGCTTTACTCGTTCTTTCCAAAATTCCAAGAGACGATATCAAAATTGTGGCAAGTGACCGCCCGTTTTTCCGGGCATTATCCGCCTTTTCAACGTATTTGATCTTTTCCAGCCGTGTGGACCGTCTGGCAAAAGCCAACGTTGTTCGCCAGGCCATCCAACATTTGCAATCCAGAGGGGTGTTGTTCCTGCTTGCCGCAGGACGTTTGGAGCCAGATCCTGCCCGTGAACCCGAAAAAGCCTTACAAACCATCCAGGAATGGTCACCCAGCATTGAAGTCATTCTCTCCAGAGCACCCGCCACTCAAGTCCAGGTGGCTGTGTTGAGCAATCTGATCACCCCAGAAGCCCTGGCTCACCCTTTGATAAAGTTCCAGAAAGATCCCTACAAAGCCCGAATTGCGGCAGAAGTTGTGCAAATCTGGACTCAAATGGAGTTTAAACGAATCCCCTCCCTGACACCCAGGGTGGCCTTTAGCCCTGTATTTTCCCTGAAAGAGTTGCAATTGCTTCACGAGGAATCCCCTTTGAAAGCCGTCCAAAGCATTGCCCGAAATCTTATCCGCCTGGAGTGCAATCTGCTTCCTCCTCAAACCCATTAACCATTCACTGGTAAGAATGTTTCGCTGATCTTAATCAAATGCATACCAATCTTTATCCTGGCATTAAAAACCGGTTAACCAAAACCGGGTACATTCATAGAAGAATGAAATCCTTAAAATCAGGATAAAAAGTATGGGATTAGCAGATTTGCATATTCACACCATTTACAGTTACGATGGCACCTGTTCTGTGCCGGCAGTCCTCAAACATGTAAAGACGAAAACAAACCTGAATGTCATTGCTATCACCGACCACGATGCCATCCGTGGTGCGTTAGAGGCTTTAGAACTTGCCCCCAAATATCAACTGGAAGTGATTCCGGGATGTGAAGTCTCTTCACGAGACGGGCATGTACTGGCGCTTTTCATTCAGAAACCCATCCCGCCCCACCTCTCCTTGAAAGAAACCGTTCTTCGGGTAGGGGAGCAGGGTGGAATCTGCATTGCCGCACATCCTACTGCGCCGGGAACTTCAAGCCTGGACTTCAAGGACATCTGGAATGCACTTCAGGATCCTGACGTGCGTCGCATTCTGGTAGGTGTCGAGTCGTTCAATGGAGGTCTGGTTTATACCCGACAAAACCCTGTGGTAGAAAAACAATCTCAGAGCCTGCCTCTGGCTCAGGTAGGTAACAGTGATGCCCATATTTTAAGAATGATTGGTCAAGGCGCAACTCTTTTTTCAGGAAACACAGCCCAGGAATTACGGTACGCCCTTGAAGCCAAAACCACCAGCGTTTACAAAGGAAACGGATTAAACGGAATTAACGTCATGCGGGATTATCTTCCCCATTTCTTTTTGAGAAAATTTGGCTGGGTCACGCACAATCACCACCCACAGGATCCTTTACGGCTTGAACGATTATCCCGTGTCATGAGCAATCAATAACATCTCTACACCGCGCAGGGAGAACTATGAAACCCAATGTCCTTTTGATCGGTGGTTCTCTCAACCAGACAACCATCATGCACCAGATTGGGAAGCACCTATCCGATTGCAATGTGTATTACACGCCATTTTATGCGGATGGTTTTCTGGGATTGCTCAGCAAATTGGGACTGGTTCATTTCACCATTTTGGGGGGACGTCATCGCCGGGATACGGAGCATTACCTCAAATCCCAAAAACTCCCCGTAGATTTTGGGGGGAAATCCCGGAATTACGATCTTGTCATCACGGGAACGGACCTGATCATCCAGCGCAATCTCCGCGGAAAACGCATCCTTCTTGTACAGGAAGGGATGATTGAACCAGAGGGATGGCGTTACCACCTGATGCGGACGCTGAAGTTGCCTCGCTTTATTGCCAACACTGCCGCTACAGGGCTCTCAAATGCCTACCATCGGTTTTGTGTCGCCTCTAACGGGTATCGCGAAGTATTTATTCGGAAAGGGGTAAACCCTGCCAAAATCATTGTGACGGGTATCCCAAATTTCGACAACGCCATTTCTTATACCCACAATGATTTTCCCTGGCATGGTTACATTCTGGTTGCCACATCTGCCACTCGCGAAACAATGCGATACCATAACCGGTTGAAGTTTTTACTGAAAGTCAAAGAACACGCCCAGGGAAAACCTGTCTTATTTAAGTTGCATCCCAACGAAAATGTGGCAAATGCAGTACGTGAGATCCGTCTGTTTTTTCCAGATGCCCCCATTTACACCGATGGAAATATCCACCACATGATTGCCAACTGCAATATGTTAATCGCTCAAAATACCTCTGCCATTTTTACCGCAGTTGCCCTGGGAAAGCCGGTGATTTGCGATATGGATCTGGATACCCTCAAGAAACTTCTCCCGTTGCAAAATGGAGGAAAATCAGCAGAGCGGATCTCGGAAGTTGCCCGCCAGTTACTTGCCACACCCCTTCATGAACTGGAAAAACAGAGCATCAAACCTTACCTCTCCCCCCAGTGGAAAATCCCTCCCTTCTTTTAGTTCTCGTGCTTCTTCACCATTCATCCATCCAGAAAACAAAAGGGTATAATCTCTTTATATCTGTTTTCTGAATAAGAGGGTGGAAGATGGAAATTTTTTCGGCTTTCGGGCTTTCTGCCAGCGCGGGGTTGAACGCATATATCCCCTTACTCATGGTTGCCCTGCTGGCAAAATTTACCCCGTGGCTTCGCCTGAATGAGCCATGGGATGCCCTCACTTCCTGGTGGGTCATTGGACTGCTGGTAGTGCTGTCCATCATCGAATTTTTCGCCGATAAAATTCCTGCCGTAAACCATGTGAATGACATCCTTCAAACCTTCATTCGACCTGCCGCTGGCGCTATCGTCTTTGCCGCCTCCACCAGCGTGATTAAAGAAATACATCCCATTTTGGCGATTAGTGCCGGAATACTGGTTGCTGGTGGAGTCCATGCTGCGAAATCGCTGGTGTTTCGCCCGGCAGTCACAGCGGTGAGTGGTGGAACAGCGAACGTACCCGTCAGCATCGCCGAAGATATTATCTCCACCATCCTTTCTATCCTTTCAGTGGTCGTGCCGGTACTGATTGCATGTATACTTATATTGATCACAACCACCATCCTCTGGATGTGGCTTCGGAAAATCCGCACGGCTTCATCTGCACCCAAGACCTAGACCATTAAAGGAGTCCCCCTATGAGTGACGAACCCAAACCGCTTGATGCCCTGACACCGGAAGAACCCCCGGCTCAACCAGAATCCGGAGAATCCGAAACCCCGGAACTGTTCACCCCACCGCCGCTCGATGCCAGTTCGGAGCCTTACACGCCCTCCGTCCAGGAAGAACCTGCACCCGTCGAGACGCCTTTTGCCCCGCCGGAACCTGCAGCGGCGCCGGCAGGTACCTCAGTGCCGCCTGCGCAACCCAAAAAAGGGCTGGCGTGGTGGGTCATTGTGCTGATTGTGCTGGTAGTGTTATGCTGTTGCTGCGTTGCCACCGGCTTGATTGGCTGGGGACTTTACCGGATGTTAGAGGAAAGCGGAGCCATCTCTGCCCTCTTGCTCCCGGTGCTTTAATCCCCCTTTATTGAGACTGTGTACAGGGTAGAGATGTTTCCTCTACCCTGTTTTTTCGATACGAAACCCTTGAAGCGGATTCACCAGCCGTTTGAGTTCCTCCAGCGCTTTCAGGGCTTGCTCTTTGACCTCCCCGGGCAGGTTCAGCGTTTCAAATTCATCCTCATCCAGCACCTGTTGTGTGCCGTCCGGGTACACCAGTAAATCCAGCGCCAGATCGACATAGCGAATTTCCCCATCCACCATTTCCGGCGGATACGAAACATTACAGTACCATCCCTTTATAGCCTGGCTTGAGCCTGCATGAACCTGGAAAATGTTGTACCAGCGCTGCCGGTAATACAATTCAACAAACCGGTCTCCAGGGTTCAAATAGATATCTTTTATCCGCCATAACGGGCGGTCAAAAGTGGCTTCCACCAGGACCGTCTCTTCCGTTTCTTCCAGGACGATAGCAGGGTAACGCCATTTTTCCTCACCGGACGGTTCCAGTTTTCGAATGATGACACGCTTCATTGACTTCCATCCTCTCGATATATCCGAATTGCCTGTCGGGAAAGTTTCACCCCCACCGTCTCGCCAACACGCACCCCATGAGAGACGTGAAAAAGCAGCCGCCGGTTGTGCCGGGTAATCAGTTCCACCCGAAAACTGTCCCCCCGGAAGGTCACATCTTCCACCAGAGCGAGGAACAACGCTTGTGGGTTTTGAGGCTCAACCAGTTCGACCCCCACCATTTGAAGGAGCACAACCACCGGTTCTCCCTCTCTCAATGGACGTCCATCTGCGGGAACCCCGCCCATCTGCCCTTCCGGTGTTTCAACTACCAGAGGATCCACCTGAATCACCCTTCCCGGCAACACATTTGCCTGTCCCAGGAAACGCGCCGCCCACAGAGAAACCGGGTGACTGTACACCTCCTGAGGGGTACCCACCTGCTCAATTTTACCCTCGTGAAGCAAAATCAGCCGGTCTGCCAGAGCAAAGGCTTCTTCCTGATCGTGGGTAACGTAAATGGCAGGGATACGGGTGGTATGAAGTAGATGACGCAAGTCTTCCAGCAACTCCTCGCGCAAGGTGCGATCCAGAGCCCCTAAAGGCTCATCCAGCATCAGCAGGCGCGGACGCGGCGCCAGCGCGCGCGCCAATGCCACCCGTTGTTGTTCTCCACCCGAGAGATCGGTTACCCGCCTGTTTGCAAACGCACTCATGTTGACCAGACTCAGGGCTTCTTCAACGCGTTGCCGGACTTCTTCACGCGGCAACCCCGCCATGCGCAATCCAAAAGCCACATTCTCAAAGACATTCAGGTGGGGAAAGAGGGCATAGTCCTGAAACATCAACCCAAAACCACGGCGATGCGCCGGAACATGCCGGAGATCTTCACCGTTCCAGAAGATTTGTCCTCCTTCGGCTTCTTCCAGACCGGCAATGATGCGCAACAGGGTGCTTTTTCCACTACCGGAAGGTCCCAGCAACGCCAGGGTTTCTCCCTCTGAAAGGGAAAAACTCACCCCATGAAGGAGGGGTTTGCCTTCATATTGCTTGGTGATTTCCCGTACTTCAAGCATGAAAGCAATTATAAAACAGCCCTTGCAGTCGTGATATAATCAGGTAGAAAGATCCGCCCGGAGACAGCGTGTCTGCCCCACCTTGCAGAGAGCCGCGGATGGTGCGAAGCGGCAGGATGGGAAACACTCTCCACCCCGGCAGTCGCTGAACTTTCAGCGACAGATCGTCTTCGCAGGAGCCCGAAGGGCTGTAAGAAGACCGGCGCATCCCGTTATCGGCACAAAGAGGCTGTGACTTTTCTCACAGCAAAAGCAGGTGGCACCACGAGCGCCCCCCTCGTCCTGCAACGCGATGGGGGCGTTTGATTTACAACCATCCTTTTTAAGCGGAGGTGCTGATGTTAGATATCAACCTGTTTCGGGAAACCCCGGAAGTAGTCCGTGAGGCTTTGCGCCATCGTCAAATGGACCCGGACATCGTGGACCGTGTGATTGAACTGGACCAGCAACGCCGTGCCACGCTGACACGGGTAGAAGCGCTGAAAGCCGAACGCAACAGTGTATCCAAAGAAATTGGCAAAACCAAAGACCCTGCCGAACGGCAGGCAAAAATCGAAGCCATGCGCCGGGTTGGCGATGAAATCACTGCCCTGGACGAATCGGTGCGTAAGATTGAAGAAGAACTGGAAAGCACCCTGGCGCAGATTCCCAATCTCCCCCTGCCAGAGATTCCCATCGGGGAAAGCGAACATCAAAATCAGGTCATTAAGACCGTGGGAACCCCTAAATCTTTTGACTTCACCCCCCTGCCCCACTGGGAATTGGGACCGAAACTGGGAATCCTGGACTTCGAGCGCGGGGTAAAAATTACTGGCTCGCGTTTCTACGTGCTGAGCGGCGCAGGCGCGCGCCTGCAACGCGCTCTGATTGCCTGGATGCTCGATCTGCACATCCGGCAGGGATACCGCGAAGCCTACCTGCCCTTCATGGTCAAAGGCGATACCCTGTACGCCTCCGGACAACTCCCCAAGTTCCGCGACAACCTTTACCACGACATCGAGGAAGACCTGTGGATGGTGCCCACCGCTGAAGTTCCGCTGACGGGCTTGCACATGGGTGAAGTGCTGGAAGAAAAACAACTGCCTCTGCGCTACACCGCTTACACCCCCTGCTTCCGCCGGGAGAAGATGAGCGCCGGACGCGATGTGCGTGGCATTAAACGCGGGCATCAGTTCGACAAGGTGGAAATGTACATTTACAGCAAGCCGGAAGACTCCATGAACGAATTGCAAAAGATGCTGGCAGATGCCGAACAAACCTGCGCCGAACTGGGGCTGGCTTATCGCGTGGTGCAATTATGCACCGGCGATCTGGGCTTTGGCGCGGCAATCACCTACGATTTAGAGGTTTGGGCGCCCGGTTGCGGCGAGTGGCTGGAAGTTTCTTCGGTGTCAAACGATACAGATTTCCAGGCGCGCCGCGCGGGCATTAAGTACCGCCCGGAAGATGGCGGAAAACCGCGCCTTTTGCACACGTTGAACGGTTCGGGGCTGGGCTTACCGCGCACGCTGATTGCGGTAATGGAAAACTATCAGCAAGCCGACGGCTCTATCGTTGTTCCCGAAGTGCTCCGTCCATGGATGGGCGGGGTGGACATTATCCGCCCGGAATAATCCTATGGAATTCAACGAACTGTTAAGGTACTCTTTCTACGCCATCATCCTCTCGGTGATGCTCTTCGGATTGATGGGACTGATTATTCCCATCCTGCCCGGTCTGGTTATCATCTGGGTTGCTGCGCTGGTGTTTGGCATCGTTGAGGGCTTCTCATCAGCCGGATGGGTTTTCTTTGCAGTCATGACTGTGCTGATGCTGGTGGGGAGCGTCATTGATAACTTCATCATGGGCGCCAGCGCCCGACAGAAAGGCGCTCCCTGGACGACTATCCTGGTGGCACTGGTTTTAGGCATTGTGGGCAGTATTGTGTTTCCCCCCTTCGGCGGAGTGATTGCTGCCCTGCTGGGGTTATTCGGATTGGAGTACTACCGACAACGGGACTGGCGGAAAGCCCTGGACACTACCACGGGAATGGCGTTGGGATGCGGCAGCGCCGTGTTGATTCGCGCCGGTATCGGCGTGGTGATGATCATTCTGTGGCTGATCTGGGCGTTGCGATTCTAACCTCAACGGAGATGAGGCATCCCCCTCATCTCCGTTGCTTTTCTGCACAGGGGGTCAGGGCTTTTAATGCCCGTAAACTTTCCAGCAGAGATGATTCGCTGTCCGGTCTGCCGGGAAGGTCATTGTAGAACTGTCCAATCATCCGGACATGGTGAGAGTCAGAATTTTGAAACAGCCCCAGACCATACTGGCAAGCCAGCCGGATAATTTCCTCTTCCCGTTCAGCAGGTGTATTGTGCGAACGAAACTCCACCCCGTCGGGGGGATAGGTCGCCAGATCCACGTGAATGAGCGGCTCCCAGCGGAAGGGATGGGCTAAAATCATCACACCCTGACGTTCCCGTACAAAATTCCACAAATCCGGGTAAGTCCATAAACGGCGTTCAATTTTTGGATCTTGAATGCCAAAGACAAGCCAGTCTTCTTTATCTGCGGTAATTTCAATCCCGCTGTATACCCGAAAGGGAGCAAAGCGCTCATTCAGGGCAATTAACTCATCGGGGGGAACCAGCCGAAAATGATCGGTAAATGCCAGGGCATCCAGCCCCATTTCAATTGCGGCGCGAATTTGACTGTCTGCATCGCTGACCGCACAAGAGGAACGTTCGCTACAATGAACATGTAAATCTATTTTCAATCCACACCCTCACGACTTTAATTTTAACACTTCTACTACCACTACCGGTTGACGCTTCCCATACGCCTGGATGGGGAAAACCCCACCCACCTCGACAGAATCGGCAATCCGCTGGTACACACTGCGGCTGATAAGCACCTGCCCCGCACTGGCGTTTTCCTGAATACGCCTGGCAGTGTTCACACAATCACCAATGGCAGTGTAGTCCATGCGTTTTTCGGTACCGATCAACCCCAGAACGGCTTCGCCTGTATGAATTCCCACACCAAAAGAGAGTTTTGCCGCCACAGGCATTTCTCGATTCAACCGTTCCACGGCTTCCTTCAGACGAAGCCCCGCCCGAACCGCCCGTAAGGCATGATCGGGTTGAGGCACAGGGGCATTGAACCATGCCATGACAGCATCGCCGAGGAATTTATCCACCGTGCCCCCTTCGGCAAGAATGATCTCCGCTGCCAGCCCCAGATAACGGTTAAGCACCTGCACCAGTTCTTCCGGCGAGACCATTTCGCCATAACTGGTAAATCCGCGAATATCGGCAAAAAGGGTAGTGATTTCTCGCTTCTGCCCGCCGGGCTTGATTTCTTCAGTGTCAATCTGTTCAATCACCGCTGGAGAAACCATGCGTTCAAACAGCCTCTGCTGGGCTTCAAGGCGGCGCTGTTCGGTCAGGTCTTCCACTACAATGGCAACACCCTGTAAAACTTTCTGTTCATTGCGTAAAGGGGAGAGATTAAACCGCAATGCCACCCGTCCTTTGCCCTTCAATTCGGGGAAAATCTCTAAACCCATCACGGTGTGTCCAAACCGTAACACTTGATGAACATGTTCATCCAGCGCGGGCAAGATGGTGGTGAGGTTTGCCCCTTCGAGAGCAGATATGGGCTGGTGAAGAATTTCTGCGGCAGCGCGGTTGCACAGCAAAATGCGTTTATCCGGGTCGGTGGTAATCACTCCACTGGGAATGGACGCCAGGACATTGTCCATCAGGGTTTTCAACTGGGTAACCTGATCCAGGGTCTGGCGAACCGAGGCAAACAGACGGGCATTCTCGATGGCAACCGCCGCCTGATGGGCAAATCCCGTGAGCAATTCAAGATGACGGCGGGTAAACACCCCACTGCGCACGCGGTTATCGGCATAGATAACTCCCACCAGTTCCTGTTTGACCCACAAAGGCACGCACAGGATAGCCCGTAGATTATGAGAAATAACGCTATCCTGGGTGTGAAAGCGGGGATCTTCCTGCGCATCCGTGGTCAGGATGGGTTGTCCTTCCCGGATCACCCGATTGATAATCGTGCGGCTGACAGCAAACTCAGATTTGGAGAGGGTTTCCCGATCCCAGTTTCGCCCGATGAGCACTTCCAGTTCGCCGGAGTGTGCGTTGCGCATCATCAAAAAGCCCCGCTCCGCACCGGTCAGGCGGATGATGGTGTCCATCACCACCTGCAAGACCTGATCCAGTTCGAGCGAGGAATTAACTACCTGTCCCACCTGCGCCAGAGCGCGCAGGTTACGCCACTCCCCTTCCAGCGCGTTGACCTGTTTGCGTAATTCAGGGAGTTCTTTCGCCATCTCCCCCACCGCCTGATAGACACGGTCGGGGATAAAAGCGGGGCGGTGTACGGAAATGTAGGAATGAACTTCATTAAACAGCGCGATAAGCGCGGCTAACTGCGCATCCAGCGATACCAGTGTGGATGTTGTCAGAGAACTAATCAAGGAAGACCTCTCCGCTTCACTGAATTCCCATCAGCCGCGCAATCCAGCGTTGATACCCGCGTAACCGCAATGTTGCGGCGGCTTGACGAGCCCGAGATATATTATATCTCCGCTGACTATACATGGCGAACTGATATTCCTCCAGCAACACCTGAGCCTGTTCAGCCAGTTCTGGTAAAACATTTTTCAGGCGCGCCACCTGCTCGGCAGGGGTCATTTCGACTTTCGGGGGGATTCCCCATACGCTCAACATTTCGGGGACAACGGCAAAAAGCCGTTCCATGGGCGTGCGTACAACACGCTCTGACCAGCGTTTCAGCCATGCAGGGGGGTGGAAACCGCGTTTTTCCAGCACCCGTTCCAGCCAAACCGGGAAGGGGGTTTCTTTCAAAATGGTGGTTTGCCAGCGGCGCAGACCCAGTGCCAGCGCGGTTGCCGCCGCCACTCCCAGAAGAACGCTCAACCAGCGCCCTGCTACCTCTGCAGGGGTAGGCGGTTCTTCGAGAAGAGTCGGAGGCTCAACCTCACCCACCGGACCTGCTCCGCTGGGGATAACCGGCGTGGGCGGGATGATAGCACCTCCCGGCGAAGGTTCACCTTCCCCCAGAGAAAAGCGCAACTCGGGTTGTGATGCCGTAGGCTCGAAAGGCACCCATCCTACGCCGGGGAAATACACCTCGGGCCAGGCATGATAATCCTTGCCAATCACCGAGAAGACTTCTTCATCGCGCAGATACGTACCCTCGGCATAACCCACCACCATCCTTGCTGGCACTCCCACAGCGCGCAGCATCAATACCTCAGCAGTGGCATAGTAATTACAAAATCCCGCCCGATAATCAAACAAAAACCACTCCATGGGATCTGCATTTTCGGGAATCGGCGGGATGACGGTTTGATAGTTAATGCTGGTGCGCAACCAGCGGGTAATGGCATCTGCTTTTTCAAAGGGAGTATTCGCGTCCGCAGTAATCTGCATCGCCAGACGCTGAATGCGCGGCGAAAAATCGGGAGGTAATTGCAAAAAGCGTTCTTTTACCCAATCGGGGTAAGGAAGATCCGCTGAGGCTTGTAACTGGATCTGAGTAGGAACCGGCACTGAGACCCGCAGAGAGTAAGACTCACCTGCCCCCAGAGGTGGATCCAGAATCAAGGCGGTGATATCGGGCCCATCTGTGCCATCCGGGCCCACCATTGCCGTGACCACCCGGTTGATAGACACGGGGGCACCCGGAAAATACAGCGTACGCAAAAGAGAAATGCGATTAGTGATGTCAACCCCGATTTCAGTACGCCCTTCCCAGTTATATTCAGCCAGCGCATACCCTGCCCCGAAACCCTGAGGGGAAACATCGGTTGCCACCCACTGTCCATCCAGATAGGAATCATAGATGCGCCCCGCCCAGTAAAAACGCCCTCCTGCCAGCCTGCCGCGTTCGGTTTTGATGCGCAGGACTTCATCATCGCTCAATTCAGAACCCTGCCCCAGCGCCAGCGTTTCTCCCAGACTTTCGACATACACCGGTGCCGGGCTGTTAAGCGAAAATACCGCGTTGGAAATGCGCTCGCGGAATCGGCTGAAGCGCTGGGAGAGTTCGCGCTGTTCTCTGGTTCCGGGGATGAAAGAGTTTACCACTGCAGGACTGTACCAGCCCATTAAAACCAGCAACAACGCCACCAGCGCCGCCCCCCGGCTGATATCAAAACCCACTTCGCTTTCCACCATTTCACCGCGCCGTTTCCATTCGGAATGGGCATTCACATAAAAGACCCGTCCAATGAGGATCAGCGCTACCAGAAAGTACAGAAAACTGAACGCGGAACCGGTATCGGGTGCGGCATACATTTCGAAGGAATAATCCACGATCAGCACCATGATCCCTGCCAGGCTCAATCCCACCCAGGGACGTCCATACCGGGCAAGTTGATACCCCCCAATGATTCCCGCCAGCCAGAAAATCAAACACATCAATCCCAGAAAAAAGAAAGGATCGCGCACCGGCTGGTTTTGAACAATCGATACGATGGCGCTCTGCAGGCGGCTTCCCATGATTAACACCCGGTCCAGCCAGGTTTCCGCACGTAAAAGCCCCGCCAGCGTCCATGGAAGAATTGTTATGGTATAGATAAACCCCATCAGGGTGCTCCAACGCGGATGAAAACGGCTTGCCCCCAGGGCTAAACCGATCGTCACAGAAAGGAAGACTTCAACCTGAATTAATCCCAGATTCACCGTCCAGTTGGTGGTTTGCACCCGCACAGCCGCAAAGAAAAGCGCCAGCCAGAACAGCACGCCTGCCGGAAAATCCCACATCCGTTCTTTCGTCTCACGCATATTCTCAGTGTACAATACGTTAAACGGTTCCGTCAACGACTTAGACAATCTCTGCTGAGGAAACATCCCATGTTAGAAAACCTTCAAATCCCCATTAATCTGTTCTTTCAGTCGCTGGGTATATGGCTTGCCCCGATCATGCAGTTTTTCTCTTTCCTGGGGACAGAAGAATTTTTTCTCATCGTTATGCCGGCGCTGTACTGGAGCGTTGACCCCAGACTGGGCATGCGACTGGGCTGGATGCTGGTACTGACCAACTGGGTGAACGGGATGGCAAAACTGGCATTCCATGCGCCGCGTCCGTACTGGGTCAGCACCGAGGTGAAAGCGCTTTCCAGCGAGACCTCCTTCGGGATGCCCTCAGGGCACGCCCAGAACGCCGCGGCTCTGTGGGGGCTGGCATCCACACAGGTCATCTGGCGCTGGTTTCGGTGGTTGAGTCTCGCAATCATCGTATTAATCGGGCTTTCACGCATCTATCTGGGAATGCATTTTGCCGGGGATGTGCTGGCTGGCTGGGCAATTGGGGCTGTTCTCGTCTGGCTGTTTGTTCGACTGGAACCCGCGATTCTCCGCTGGGCAGGCCGCCAATCCCTGCGCAATCTTGGCATGGTGATTTTTCTTGCTTCCCTTGTGGTGATTGCCGGAATCACCCTGAGCAACGTCCTGTTAGGAGACTGGACGCTCCCTGCCGAATGGGTGAAGACGGCACAACAACAAACTCCCGACACTCCCATTGATCCACGCAATATCGAAGGTGGATTCACGCTGGGAGGAATCCTGTTTGGGTTTGGAACGGGCTCGGCATGGCTCATTCGCCGGGGAAGGATACCTGCCGGAGGCACCTGGGAACAACGCCTTCTGCGATACCTGCTGGGACTGGCAGGCTTAATCATTCTGTGGTACGGGCTGGGTAAAATTTTCCCCGATGATGCCAGCGCCATCAGTTATATACTGCGGTATATCCGTTATGCTTTGATTGGCAGTTGGGTTTCCGTATTCGCACCTGTTCTCTTTCGCAAACTGAATTTGGTAAAATAATAATGAGGAGGTGGTACATATGTCCCGAGCAGTTAACCTTGTTTTAGGATTTTTAACCGGCGCGGTTTTAGGCGCTGCGCTGGGTTTGCTGTTAGCCCCGGCTTCTGGGCGACAACTTCGCGAAGAAGCCCGTGAATACGTAGAAGAGGTCAAGCGCGAAGTCGAAGAAGCGGCACAGAAACGCCGCGAGGAACTGGAATTGCAATTAGCGCGTTTACGGGGAGAAATTCGCTCAGAGTAACTTGACGCTCTTAATTTTTACCTACCCAAACCCGTTAAATTGTGGTATCTTTACATCAGCCCTGCTGTGCTCGTGATGCCGCAAAACCGGTTTTGAGCCAACACCTATAAAAAGGGAGCCAATCTCACGGGCGCGATGCGATAGGCTTAGGCCAAGGCAAAGCCACCGGGGCGGCTCCCACCTGCGAAAGCAGGTTCAAAACTTCGCAGCACACGGCACGGTGGGGTCTTTTATTGCCCGATGCGGTACTCCATCAACGGGGAGTCCGATGACGTTTCTCCAGTTCATTGGCTATCTGTTGAGGGGTAAGTCCCCGGCTTGCCAGTAAAACAAGGGTATGGTAAGTCAGGTCGGCAATCTCTTCAATTAACCGCTGATCTCCCTGGGCTTTTCCTGCCAGAATCACCTCGACGGCTTCTTCCCCAATTTTTTTGAGGATTTCATCTTCCCCCTGCGCCAGTAACTTTGCTGTATAGGATTGCGGCACAGGGTGATCGCGGCGCTCACAAATAATCCTGTACAGTTCCTGTATGTTCATTCTCCCTCCAGATTTTGAAAAAAGCACGAAACCGCCCCGGTATGACATGCCGGTCCCGATGGGATGACCTGAACCAGTAGCGCATCGCCATCGCAATCCAGCATAATTTTTACCACTCGCTGAGTGTTCCCGGAAGTTTCCCCTTTGTGCCATAATTGCTGGCGACTGCGCGACCAGAACACCGTCTCACCCAGTTCAAGGGTCTTCTGCAACGATTCGCGGTTCATGTACGCCAGGGTTAACACCTGACCGGTGCGGGCATCCTGCACAACAGCAGGGATAAGCCCACGTTCATCGAAACGAATTTCCTTCATCCCTGGACCCTCCGCACGGGAATACCCTGTTCCCACAGGGCTTGTTTTAATTCAGGAATGCGCAAAAACCCATCATGGAAGAGCGAAGCCGCCAGCGCAGCATCCGCTTTGCCTTCGGTCAATACCCGGGCAAAATGCTCTATGGCTCCTGCCCCACCAGAGGCAATGACCGGCACGGAGACTGCTTCAGCCACCTGGCGGGTGAGTAAAAGGTCGAACCCCTGACGTGTGCCATCGGCATCCATGCTGGTCAGGAGAATTTCCCCTGCGCCGCGTTCCACCCCTTCTACAACCCATTCCAGAACATCTCTGCCAGTGGGCACGCGCCCTCCCTGAATCACCACCTCCCAGCGGGGGGGCTCCGCGAGTGGAGTGACCCGCCGGGCATCCACCGCCAGAACAATGCATTGACTGCCAAAGCGGTCGGCGCATTCGCTGATCAAATCCGGGTTGCGCACTGCCGCAGAGTTGATGGTCACTTTATCGGCGCCTGCCAGCAGGATGCGGCGGACATCTTCCACCGTGCGGATACCTCCCCCCACGGTAAAAGGCAAAAAAACAACATCGGCAACACGGCGCACCATGTCCAGCACGGTTTCCCGCCCTTCCTGCGTGGCAGAAATATCCAGAAACGCCAGTTCATCGGCGCCTGCCTGATCATAGATCTGTGCCTGCTCCACCGGATCTCCGGCATCCCGCAGGTTAACAAAGTTCACCCCCTTGACAATACGTCCGTTGGCAATATCCATACACGGGATGATGCGTCGGGCTAACATCTTTCCTCCTGCAATACCTCTTCCAGCAGAATTGCCCCTTCGTAAAGCGCGCGCCCGAGAATTACCCCAGCCAGTCCCCGCTCACGAGCCTGGCGCACATCCTCAAGACTGCGCGCTCCCCCTGAGGCAATCACCTGAAAACCAAACCTGTCAGCCAGAGCGCTCGCCTGCTCCAGCGCCAGTCCGGTTTGCATACCATCCCGGGAAATATCGGTGAACACCACCCAGCGAACCCCACAGGATTGAATGAGACGGGCAGCATCTTCAACTGAAATTCCCCCGCTTTCCTGCCATCCGCGTACATACACCATTCCGCCGCGCGCGTCCAGGCTGACGGCAATGCGTTCGGCTCCCCATTCCCGGATGGCTTGTTCCAGCAAATCAGGGCGTTCCATTGCCATCGTTCCAACCACAACCCGCCGAACGCCACGGACGAGCAACTCTCGGATGGACTGGAGCGAACGCATGCCCCCGCCTGTCTGCAAACTGGCAGAAAATTCCGGTGTGATTTCCAGCATCTGTTCGATGGCACGCAGATTCTGGCGCGCCGAGCGCTCCTCACCAAATGCTCCATCCAGATTGACCACGTGAAGCCAGCGCGCGCCCTGGCTGAGGAAACGATACGCCATTTCTGCAGGATCATGGCTGAACACGGTTTGGCGCGCCGGATCGCCTTCTTGCAACCGCACCACCTGTCCGGCGCGCAAATCAATGGCGGGAAAAATAGTGAAGGATGCGTTCATAGGCTCAAGAAATTCTCCAGAATCTGTTTACCAACGGTCTGGCTCTTTTCAGGATGAAACTGCACTCCCCAAAGAGCATCTCGCTGCACTGCGCTGCAAAAGGTTAAGCCATAATCTGTCCGGGCAATGCAATCTTCCTCTCGCTCCGGCACACAGTAATAAGAATGGTTGAAATACACATACTCGCCTTCAGTCAGGTTTTGAAACAAACCCGAAGGACGGCAAAACCGCAACTGATTCCAGCCGGTGTGAGGAATTTTCAATCCTTCGAGGGAGGGAAAACGCTTCACCTGTCCGGGCAACAAGCCCAGTCCGGCGACCTGTCCGCCCTCCTCACTCCATTGAAAAAGTGCCTGCATCCCTACGCAAATTCCCAGCAGTGGATATCTGCGCTGAACATGTTCATTCAGCACCTCAATCCAGCCGTTTTGACGTAAACCCTCCATGAAGGCTGAAAAGGCTCCCACCCCCGGCAATACTGCTCGCTGACCCTTCCAATCGGCAGGGCTCTGGGTTACCCGAAGGGAGACATTCAGGCGGAGCAGGGCATTGGCAACAGAACGCAAATTGCCCGTTCCCGCGTCAATCAGAATGACTTCGGACATTGTCCCTCCATCCCCTAAACCAGCATCCCCTTACTGGAGGGCACTTTACCCTGACGCCGGGCATCCACCTGGACAGCCTGGGTTAATGCCCGGGCAAAGGCTTTGAAAAGCGCTTCGGCTTTGTGATGATTATCTTTTCCATACTGTACCCGGGCATGCAGGGTACAGCGAGCCATCTGGGCAAAACTCTGGAAGAAATGTTCAATTAATGTCACAGGAATTCCGCCCACCTCCGGGGCAGTCCAGACGGTATCAAAGACACAGAATGGTCTGCCGGAAAAATCCAGCGCCACAAACGCCAGGCTTTCATCCATCGGTGTTGTAAACGATGCCATACGCACGATGCCTTTCCGTTCCCCCAGGGCTTGCTGAAATGCCATGCCCAACGTAAGTGCGACATCTTCTACCGTGTGGTGCGGATCAACCTGCAAGTCACCGCTGGCTTGAAGCGTCAGATCAAACAGACCGTGAACGGCAACCTGCTCCAGCATGTGGTTTAAGAAACCCAACCCGGTTTGGACCTGGCACTTTCCACTGCCATCCAGATTCAGGCGTACCTGTACCTGCGTCTCGCCCGTTTTGCGCTCTACGGTGACTTCACGTGAGGAGAAGACAGCTTCACCCGAGCCGCCCTGAATCAGACGGAGAGGTTGATTCAGGGCAATGGACGAGGCAATGGCTTCCCCGAGCGCCAGCACTGCCTGACGGTCTACGGCGGTGAGGCAACCGGCATCCATGGTGCTGGATTGCACCACGGGAATCGCGCCTGACTGCCGAAGCCGCTCCTCCCACCCGGGAAGCGATGCAACGGTTTTGCCTCTCATTAACCCTGCCGCTGATGCCAGCAAAATTCCTTCCCGGAACGCAACAATGTGCCCGGCATCGGCGGCTGTGCCCAACCAGCGCAGGAAAGCAGGGTTGTCGAGCAACGCCCAGACCCCTTCCCCGCCGGGGACGACCACCCAATCGTAACCGGACAAATCCGGAGCAATTCGGGAAGCAAAGACGTGCAAATCACTGGAGTCGTATACCTCCCCCACCCGGGCACAAATATCCAGCGCTTTCAGAGCCGTGTTTTTGCGGGAAAGAAGCGGCTCTACGAACATGTAAAAATCCAGACTGGAAAAGCCTTCAAAAACTACAATGGCACATTTCATAAGTTCCTCCTGTTATGCCAATCGGCGGAGCGCGTCCATCAACACCTCATGATCCTGTGGACGTCCGACAGAAATACGGATGAAATTCCGCAAGAGAGGGGTATCGTAATAACGGATGAAAATTCCCCCTTGCATCAGGGACTGCTTCAGTCCGCGCGCATCTTTTCCTTCCACCCTGCAAAGGATGAAATTGGCATCTGAAGGCACAGGCTGCAGGAAAGAAACGGCAGATAGTTGCTCAAAGAGGTCCTGACGCTGCTGGCGAATCTTTTCCACATTTTCCGCCAGATAGTCCAGATCCTGCAATGAGGCAAGCGCGGCAGCAGAGGCGGCAACGTTGACGTTATAGGGCTGTTTGGCTTTCCACAGCACTGGCAGGAGCCAGTTTGGAAAAGCGCCATAACCAACCCGCAACCCCGCCAGCCCCGCCCATTTGCTGAAGGTGCGCAGCACAACCAGATTTTCCCGCTCAACCACCTGCCGAATGCGGCTCAAGCGCTCACCCAGCCTGCCGCCCGCGCTGGCAAATTCGATGTAGGCTTCGTCAATCACCACCAGAGCATCGCCTGCCAGCAATGCCTCCACCTCTTCGAAACGGGGGAGTTGCCCATCGGGGTTGTTAGGCGCAGTCAGGAAAATCACCCGCGGGCGATATCGCCTGACTGCGTCGAGCGCCCGTTCAAGGTCGATGGAAAAATCTGCCCGGCGGGGAATTTCCACCACCTGGCCTGCGTTCAGACGGGTATCGAAAGCATACATGCCAAAAGTGGGCGGAAAGGTCAGCACACAATCACCCGGCTCAATCATGACCCGTAAAATCAGGTCAATCAGTTCATCAGCGCCTGCCCCTGCCATGAGATTTTCCGCAGGTACTCCGGTGAAATCCGCCAACGCCTGACGCAGGGAACGGCTTTCAGGGTCCGGGTAAATATGCACAAACGGCAAAGACGCCAGCGCTTCCCGCACCTTTGGCGAGGGTCCATAAGGGTTCTCGTTGGCATCCAGTTTGACAATGCGTTCCATCGGGATGCCCATGCGCGCCGAGAGAACCTCATACGGCTCAATGGGGGTATAAGGGGGAAAATCATTGAAGCGGGAAGAGCCTCTTAACATCGGCACCTCGCAGAGAAAGCATGTGCATCTAACCCTTCCCGCTCGGCAATCACGGATGCTGCCGGGGCAATTTCTTGCGTGGTGGCTTCATCCAGAGCCACAAGGTGAATCAGATGGACAAAATCCCACACATTCAATGGAGAAGCAAAGCGGGCAGTTCTGCCGGTAGGCATGACATGGCTGGGACCTGCTACATAGTCCCCAAGGACTTCGAAACTGTGTTCGCCAACAAAAATGCCACCCGCGGCGTTAATCTTTGGGACAAGCGCCCAGGGATCGCGTACCGACAAACACAGATGCTCAGGGGCAAACTCATTGGCAATGCGCACGGCTTCTTCCAGATCAATGGTCAGAACAGCGCCACTGCGGAACTCCAGTGATTGCTGAATGATAGTTGCGCGCTGGCGTTCCCGCAATTGACGGGTGACGGCTTCCTGAACCTGAGCAATCAGGGATTCTGAGGGGGTCAGCAAAATGGCAGAAGCCAGCGGATCATGTTCCGCCTGAGCCAGCAAGTCTGCCGCCACCCACTCCGGGTTAGCGGAGTCATCGGCAATCACCATTGTCTCCGTGGGTCCCGCCAGTCCATCAATGCCCACCACCCCAAAGACCTGCTTTTTTGCCAGAGTCACAAAGAGGTTGCCGGGGCCGAAAATTTTATCTACCGGAGGGATGCTTTCAGTTCCGTAAGCCAGAGCAGCAATGGCTTGCGCGCCTCCCAGCGCATACACCTCATCCACCCCGCACAGCGCACATGCCGCCAGAATGACAGGATCCACTTTCCCGGTCTGGCGCACAGGGGGAGCCACCACAACAATCTCCGGCACACCGGCAACCTGTGCCGGAATGACAGACATCAGCACGGAAGAGGGAAGCGGCGCACTCCCTGCCGGCACATACACTCCTACCCGGCGAATGGGGCGCACCAGTTGTCCCAGTGTACCTCCAAGGGACTGGGTTAACCAGGAAGTCAGCGGCTGTGCCTGGTGAAACCGGCGAATGCGCTCGGCGGCAAGGCGCAAGGCATTTAACTGCGCATCGCTCAGGGTCTGAAGTGCAGATTGAATATCTTCTTTTGGAACGCGGAATGTGTTCAATGTCACGCCATCCAGTTTTTGCATCCACTCCCGCAGGGCAGTATCCCCGCGCTGGCGCACATCTTTCAAAATGCGGGTCACGGCTTGCTCCGGCGAAAGAGGCTCACCCAATAACCCGGCAGTACGCTCCAGAACTACCGGAGAAACTTCAACCTCATCCAGTGAAGCCCGTTTCAGCAGGGTCTCCCGGGCTTCGGCTACGTTTAATTTTCTCAACATATCTTCCTCCTCTACAATT
This sequence comes from Anaerolinea thermophila, assembly GCF_020723905.1. GTDB lineage: Bacteria > Chloroflexota > Anaerolineae > Anaerolineales > Anaerolineaceae > Anaerolinea > Anaerolinea thermophila_A. The sequence goes on along the minus strand of NZ_DYHZ01000007.1, from coordinate 91,343 downwards.
CTTCCAGCGATTTGAGCATGGCAGTATAACGTGGTGGTTCTTCTTCAAAAATATAGTTGACCGGCACCACCACAACGCCGCTTCCGCCAATTGCGCGGAGTTCGCTGATGGCCTGGAATAAACGCGATCGCGGGACAATCACATTAACCGCATACCAGTTAGGATCTCCTGAACGCACAATGACCCGGGAAATCGTTGGTCCCTGCAAACCGGCAATAGTGGGTTGGGTAAAGATACGCGCGGCAAGTTCCTCGGGCGAGGTGCCCCGCATGTTGGCAAAAATGGCAACTTCATCGCGAGCGCGAAGGTAGGCTTCAATGTATTCCAGCAACTGGCGGGCAATTTGCAGTGCCTGGGGAGAACGTTGCAGTGAGGAACGATTGGCAATCAGGGCTGCCTGAGAAGGCTGAATCACGCCATCGGTTAGCGGACGCAGGCGGTTATCTCGCAGAGTCTGACCGGAAGAGACCAGATCCGAGATCATATCCGCATATCCAATGGCGGGAGCGGTTTCCAGCGTCCCCTCTGCGGAGATGAGCACATGAGAAATACCAGCCTCGCGCAAAAACCGGGCGGTCAGCACCGGATACTTGGTGGCAACCCGAAGAGGACGCCCCAACTGCTCCACATATTGACGTAAATGCGCCACAGTTTCTACTCCGCTCCAGGCTTCCGGCACAGCCAGACAAAGTGCACAGGCGCCAAACCCCAGCGCATCATGGAGCACCATCACATTGCCGTTCTCTCCCCGGCGCTCTTCGATGACATCAATACCGGTAATTCCAAAATCCACACTGCCATCGCGTACACTCACCACAATATCGGCAGGGCGCTGAAACAGGACAGTCAGATCCGGCAAAGCAGGAATGGTGGCTTCATACTGACGGGGATTGGGTTTATATACCCTCAAACCGCACGATTGTAAAAAAGCCAGCGCATCCTCGGCGAGCCTCCCTTTGGAAGGTAAAGAAAGCCTCACTGCATTTTGATTCGATTGCCTCGCATTCATTCATCAACTCCTCAATTTCTTTTTACAAGAATAAAAAAACCCCCGGCGGACCGGGGGTATGCTTTCAGGGGTATAACAGGTAAGCGCTACCGACCTCCGCCCAAAGGTTCGTGGAGGCTGGTATGATGATGCAGCGCAAAACGAATATTCATCATGACAACAATGTTACCCATGAAAGGTGGTTTTGTCAATGAAAAATTTCCTTCTCCTCCGGGATAAATCCTGTACAATGAAAGGGTCAACTCATTCCTCAGAACGCCACGAAGGATATGCCCAAACCAATCCCATTCCGTTGTTTCCTCTCCGTTCTGATATGTCTCTTCCTGACCACCTGCACCGGAATGGAAACGGCTTCCCGCGAACCTTCTCTGGGATTTCCGGCAGGAAATGGTTCCCTGCCTGGTTCAAGCCTGCAGGGCGGAATGGGTGCGGGAGCCTCGTTACTGGGAATGTTTTCTACCCCAACCCTTGCCCCTCGCCCAACACAAACCGCAACGCCTTTTCAGCCCATCCCACCGACTGCCACTCCCATTCCTCCATCTCCTACCCCAACTGCCACAGCCACAGAACCACCCCCGCCAGCGCTACCCGAAGAGCATTTCATCCGCAAAATTTCCGGACATCCTCAATATTTTTCATTGAGTTGTGAAGCGGCGGTCGCTACCGATTGGGCGGCATACTTTGGTGTAACCATCTCGGAGTACAACTTTCAGTTTGAGTTACCCCGATCGGATAATCCAGAAAAAGGCTTCGTAGGCGATGTAAACGCGCCGTGGGGACAGGTTCCCCCTTACGGATATGGTGTCCATGCTCCACCGGTCGCGGCTTTATTAAACCGTTATGGTCTTCCCGCACGCGCGGTGAAAGGCTGGTCCGTAGAGGAAATGAAAGCCGAACTGGCAAACGATCAACCGGTGATTGCCTGGGTGATTGGCAATGTGGTTGGGGGCGTGCCTTATGAGTATACCGACAAAGAAGGCAACACCGTCATCGTGGCGGCATACGAGCATGCGGTTCTGGTCACGGGTTACAGCAAAACACACCTTCGGTATATCAGCAATGGCGCGTTTTACGATGTTCCCATTGAGGTATTCGAAAACTCCTGGAAGGTACTCGGCAACATGGCAATTTATTACCATGACTGAGGCTCGAAAAAGCCTTGACTTTCCCGTTATAATTACGGCGTGAAAACCATCTGGATACGCTTGATCCTTCTCTCTGGCATCCTGGCGGCTTCGTTTCACTCAACGGTGCCGGTTCAGGCAGAAAAAGCCAACTTCAGCCCGCAGTCGAGCGTTACCGCTTACGATCTGATTCTTGCCATGAATACTCTGCGGGTGTCGAATGGACTATCGCCCCTGATTGAAGACCCCATCATCAATGCCGTAGCCCAGGCAACCGCTGAAATCATGGCAGCGAATCAGATGTCCTGGCATATCGGTAACGTGTCCGGGCGATTGCAATCAGCAGGATATGGCGGGGGCGCGAAAGTTTACGCCACCGAAAATTTTGCTGTCGGCAGCACATTCACCATTGACGAAATTATGCTGGCATGGGCAGACCCTGACCACATGATTCCGGCTGTCAATCCAGCCTACTGTCATGTAGGTGCAGGAGTTGCCAAAGCAGCAAATGGCATGACGTACTATGTGCTTCAGGCGGCTTATGTGGCAGGGAGATCCTGCGGCGAGTACCGCCCGCCCGCCAATTACACCCCAAAACCGGGTGAAACGCCGGTAAACGCGGGTGTTCCACAAATTATCGTGCCGGTCAAAGTGGCTACACCGGATGCTGACGGAAAGGTGTTTCACGTGGTGCAAAACGGGCAATCGCTGTGGGCAATTGCCGTGGCATACAAAGTAACGATCCGGGACCTGGAAATCTGGAACAACATCTCCCGCAACGCTCCTTTACAGGTAGGACAAAAGTTGTTCATCCCCGGCAGTAATACAGCGGGATATGCCACTCCTACACCCGCATGGATGATCCAGATTGCCACGCCCGATGCCGATGGAAGAATTGTTCATGAAGTCAAAGCCTATCAGACTCTGATACGAATCGCTGAGGCTTACGGTACTACCATAGATGCCCTGCTGGCATATAACGGCATTCAGGCAGACTGGCCCCTGCAAATCGGGCAAAAGTTGATCATCTATCCCGGAAACATCACCCCCAGCCCAACTCCGCGCCCGTTGACGCCCATCGAAAAACTCACCCCCGCCAGTGACGGCAAATATTACCACACCGTCCAGAGTGGCGAAACCCTGGCATGGATTGCCAGACTGTATGAGGTAAGTTTAAACGACCTGATGGTATGGAACGGGCTGAACGCCACGTCTATCATCCATCCCGGTGACCGGATTCTGCTACAGGTCACTCCACCGGTCACCCCCACCTTCACCCCCAGCCCGACCCTACCGCCTACGGCTACCCCGCATCCCCCTACCGCTACCCCCAGCCCAACGCCTACACCCGTGGTGGCAACGCCTACCCCTGAAGCGAGCCCCCAGAGCACTCCATCTGCGCCGTGGCTGTGGGTATTCCTGATTCTGGCTGTGGCAGGGGGAGGACTGGTGTGGCTCTTTTCGAGGAAAAGAGCCTGACAGAATTAGTTTCTAAAGAAAAGTAAACCGTTTCGAGATAAAAGGAGCGGACAGAGCCAGATCTCAACACCTCATTGAATGCTCTGTCCCCCTTTTTTACATGAACCATTCCCTCGTTAAATAAAAAGTGAGCGTGCAGGGATTCGAACCCTGAACCAATGGCTTAAAAGGCCACTGCTCTGCCGTTGAGCTACACGCCCGACGGAGCAAATTCTATCACGCCCTTGAATCAGCGTCAATGTTTTGAGAAAAACGCACACAGACAACGAACAGCATATACAATAAAGACAGTCTTTTCCACTGATCAGAGAGAGGTGCAATATGAGAAAAATAAGACTGGGGTCCAGCGATCTGGAAGTACCGGTGGTGGCAATCGGATGCATGCGCATCAATCAATTACAACCCCGACAGGCCGAAGAGTTCGTCCAGACGGCTCTGGATCTGGGCGCAAACTTCTTTGACCATGCCGATATTTACGGTGACGGCGCCTGTGAGGAAATTTTCGCTCAGGCGATACACATGAATGAACAGGTGCGTGAAAAGGTGATTCTGCAATCCAAGTGTGGCATCCGCAGGGATTGTTACGACTTTTCCAAAGAACACATTCTTAATTCTGTGGACGGCATTCTCAGGCGCCTGCGAACCGATTATCTGGATGTGCTTCTGCTCCACCGTCCGGATGCACTGGTTGAACCAGAAGAAGTGGCAGAGGCATTTGATCTCCTGCAATCAAAAGGGAAAGTGAAGTATTTTGGCGTATCCAATCACAAACCCATGCAGATTGAGCTGTTGAAAAAATTTGTTAAACAACCTGTTGTCGCCAATCAATTGCAATTGAGCATCATGCATGCTCACATGATTGCAAACGGGATGCACGTCAACATGGATGTGCCTGCAGCGTATGACCGCGATGGCAGCGTTCTGGACTACTGTCGGTTGCACGACATCACCATTCAGCCCTGGTCGCCCTTCCTGTACGGGTTCTTCGAAGGCGTTTTTGTAGGCAACGAAAAATTCCCGGTTCTGAACGCCAAAATGGATGAAATTGCCGCCCGGTACGGCGTATCGAGCACGACTATTGCCATCGCCTGGCTGTTGCGCCATCCAGCCAGAATGCAACCGGTGATCGGTACGACCAACCTGCAACGGTTGAAAGACAGCGTAAAAGCCGCAGAGGTCCACCTTACCCGTGAAGAATGGTATGAGATTTATCTGGCAGCCGGTAATACGCTGCCGTAAATGAAAAGGAGATAGGGTTCGAACCCGCACAGCCAAACTAAAACCCGCCAGAATCGGCGGGTGTATTTTTCCTGGCGGGGAGGGCGGGACGTGTCCCTCAATGGGGTTCGAACCCGCACAGCCAAACTAAAACCCGCCAGAATCGGCGGGTGTATTTTTCCTGGCGGGGAGGGCGGGACGTGTCCCTCAATGGGGTTCGAACCCGCACAGCCAAACTAAAACCCGCCAGAATCGGCGGGTGTATTTTTCCTGGCGGGGAGGGCGGGATTCGAACCCGCGGTCGAGAGTTTAGCTCCCGACAACCACTTAGCAGGCGGCCCCATTCGACCTCTCTGGCACCTCCCCGGGTGCATCTTTTGAGCGGAGGGAGAGGGATTCGAACCCCCGGTGGGTTGCCCCACACCTGTTTTCAAGACAGGCGCCTTAAGCCACTCGGCCATCCCTCCTGAGGGCGCGAGGCGTCTCCCTCAGCGCACAGCGATTATATCATAAAATCTTCGTTCTTTGGCAAAAAATGGCTCACTCCGCCAGCAGGTATGCCAGAACCCAGCGTGCAGTGGCTTCCAGCGCCTCGATGTGAGTGCGCTCATAATTGTGGGAAGCGTCTACTCCGGGACCAATCAGCGCCACTGCCACATCACCACCCGCATACCAGTACGCCTCTCCATCCGAACCGTAGTAGGGATAGATATCCACTTTGTAGGGAATCTGGTGCGCCTCGGCAATCTCTCGCAGACGGTTGCTCATCTCATGATGATAGGGACCGTGTGAATCCTTAACACACAGCGAGGCATGAAATTCATCCGAATTTTGCCCCTCCCCCACAGCCGCCATGTCCACCACCAGCAGTTCGCTCATCTCCGGCGGGAAGCCGGCAGCCGCACCATGCCCCACTTCCTCATAATTACTGATGAGCGCGATGGTGGTCTGGGTGGGCTTCTTCCCGGCAGCATACAGGGCTTTGAAGGCTGCCACAATGCACGCCACACAGGCTTTATCATCCAGGTGACGCGAGCGTACAAACCCGTTAATCACCTCCACGCGGGGATCGAATGCCACAAAATCGCCCACCTCAATTCCCAGCGCACGGGTCTCACTGGCAGACGTGGTACGCTCGTCCAGACGCACTTCCATGACATCATCTTCCCGTTTTGTGTCATTTACGGCGCTGCTGTGCACGTGAGCCGAGGCTTTGGTAAGGAGCAGAGTCCCGCGGATTTCCCGCCCACCGCGGGTAAAAACGGTGCAGTTCTCGCCCTCTACCGTGTTCCAGGCAAACCCGCCCACTTTGGTCAGTTTAAGCCGTCCGTTAGGCTTGATTTCCTTGACCATTGCTCCAAGGGTATCCACATGCGCGGTTAAGCCCCGGGGAGCGGTATTGCGCTCGCCTTCCCAGCGAATCACCAGCGCACCTTTACGCGTGCGCCGAAGAGTAACGGGCAACCCTTCCAGTGCCTGTTCAGTCACGCTGATGGCTCGATGGGTGAATCCCGTCGGGCTGGGCGTGTTCAGTAATCGGGTAAGAAAACTTACCAGATCCGCAGTATCAATTGCAGGTAAAGTCATGCCGGGTTCCTTTCTTCAGACGGTCAAGCCTTCAAAGGCAGCAATTTTCTCGCGCCATTCGGAAGGAATGGGAATGCTCTTGCGGGCATAATAATCGTAAGAGACCATCACCGTTTCAGCAGTGGCGTAGAGGGTGCCGTCCTCTTCATCTACCAGACGGTATTCAAAGGTCATGCTTTTGTTGCCCAGACGGGAAACGCGCAATTCTACCCGGCATTTGCGGAAAATTTCTACTGGCGCCAGGTAAGAAACGTGCACATCGGCAACAATCAAGCCAAGTTTGAAGAAATCCTTGCCGTCCCACAGTCCCAGATGCACCAGATATGCCATGCGGGCATGCTCAAAAAAGGTCAGGAAACGCGCATTATTCAGATGCCACTGCGGGTCAAGGTCACCATAACGAGTTTCAAGGGGGATGGAAAAACGAAATTCAGCCATGCAGTAGATTATATCTCATCGCTCTGTTCAGGAAAACTTTTCTCCGCCCGGATCATTTCCATGACCCAGGTCAGAGCATCCACCCCGCCCTGGCGATAGGCAACCCAGAGGATGGGAGGAGGAGATTTTGCCTGCACATCAGCCAGCGCCTTCAACCAGTGATCCCGTTCTGCTGCAACAGCCAAAAACCCTGCATCTCCCTGCTTTTGAAGCGTGCGCAAAACCCACTGCAACGCAACCAGACGCCCTTCTTCGTACTTCAAACCACCGGATACGCGTCCATCTTTCTGGATCTGGCAGAACGAAGAACCTGCCGACTGATGCTGATAACTGGCTTCCACCTCAGCCATTTTTTGCCGGATGTACTCAACAAGATGCGCTGATTCCACTTTCGTCCTCAACCCGATGCTTATTATAATCAGTCTATCACATGAACCCGGAGGGAATATGCGAATTGCCATAGGCTGGGATGAACATCTGCCTATCGTAGATCGTCTGCTGGCTTACCTCACCGAGCATGGGCACGAAATTCAATCCTTTGGACCGCCAGTCGGAGAAACCTGGCAGTGGTCAGCGGTGGCGCGCGATACCGCAAGGGCGGTGGCGCACGGGGATGCTGACGAGGGCATCCTGCTGTGCTGGACAGGTACTGGAGTCAGCATTGCCGCCAATAAGGTGCGCGGCATTCGCGCCGCGCTGTGCGCAGATGCCGAGACCGCCCGAGGAGCGCGAAAGTGGAACAATGCCAATGTGTTATGCCTGGCCATGCGTCTGACCAGCGAGCCAGTAGCAGTGGAAATTCTGGATGCCTGGTTTGGCACTTTGTACCAGCCCAACCCGCAAGACGATGCCTGTCTGCAAGTTATCGAGGATCTGGACCTCGGGAAAGAGTGAGCAAAGACCGGATTGGAATTATGACACAACTCAGGGTACAATCAAACGGGGAACTCCCCTCGATGAAATCATCCCAAGGAGAAGTGTCTCATGGCAACTTTTAAGATCATGATCACCGATGGGCTGGCAGAAAAAGGCAAAGCCTATTTACGCGAACATGCCGAAGTGATCGATCGCAGTGGCATCTCACCGGAAGATTTGCTGAAAGAAGTGGGCGAGGTTGACGCGCTCATCGTGCGCAGTCGCACCAAAGTCAATGCGGCCGTATTCGAAGCGGGCAAACGCCTGAAAGTAGTCGGACGTGCCGGCATTGGTGTGGACAACATTGACCTCAACGCTGCCCGCGCCGCCGGCGTCACTGTGGTCAACTCTCCACTGGCAACCACCGTTTCCGTCGCCGAACTGGCGATGGGATTGATGCTGGCGCTGGTGCGCGAAATTCCCCGCGCTGATGCCAGCATGAAACAGGGAAAATGGCTGAAGAAAGAGTTTGAAGGACACGAACTCTATCAGAAAACCCTGGGCATTATCGGGTGTGGACGGATTGGCTCTGCGGTAGCCGAACGCGCCCAGGCTTTCGGCATGCATGTGCTGGCGTTCGATCGTTTCCGCCCCAAAGACGAACTGTGCCAGTGCAGTGAACCGGTCGAAGAACTCGACGACCTGCTGGCACGCTCTGATTTCCTCTCTCTGCACCTGCCCCTGACCGCTGAAACCAGAAACCTGCTCAGCCATGAACAGTTTGCGAAAATGAAAGACGGCGTTTATCTGATCAATGCTGCGCGCGGCGGCATTGTGGACGAAGAAGCCCTGCTGGCAGCACTCAACTCTGGCAAAGTTGCCGGCGCCGCCCTGGATGTCTTTTCAGTCGAACCGCCCAGCGAAAACAACCCGCTGGTGATGCACCCGCACGTCATCTGCACCCCTCATATGGGCGCCCAGACTCATGAAGCCCAGGCACGGGCAGGGTATGACATTGCAACCGAGGTCGTTGCCGCTTTGAAGGGTGACCCCCTGCGCTGGAAGTGCGCCTGAGCGCCTTCCTTTGAATGGAATTCCACCCCAAAGGCGGAAGACAAATTTACAACTTCAGTTTATTTAGAAAGGTGTCCCATGGAAGAAAAACTTGCAAAATTGAAGACCCTGTTAGGTGAAATTACCGACCTGACAGCCACTGCCGCCATCCTCAGTTGGGACCAGCAGACCTACATGCCCCCCGGCGGCGCTGAAGACCGCGGCAGTCAACTGGCTTTGCTGGCGCGTCTGGAGCATGAGCGCTGGGTTTCCAGCGAGATGGGCGAATTACTCGCTGACCTCGAAAAAGAAACGGCTCACCTGCCCGCCGATTCTTTCGAGCGGGCCCTGGTTCGAGTGACGCTGCGAGACTACCAGAAACGCACCCGTGTGCCGGCAAAGTGGGTCACAGAGTTCACCGAGGTGACCACCCTGGCACAGGAAGCCTGGGTGAAAGCCCGCCAGCAGGCAGATTTCCGCCAGTTCCAGCCGCATCTGGAACGCATCGTTGAAATGCGCCGTGAGTACTCGGAGTTCTTCAAACCATACACCCATGTGTACGACCCGCAACTGGATGATTTTGAACCGGGCATGAAAACTGCTGAAGTACAGGCGATCTTTGATGAAGTGCGCCCGAGGCAGGTTACCCTGCTCAAAGCCATTCAAGCCCACCCTCAGGTAGATGATTCCTTCCTGCAACAGGAATTTCCCGAGAAAGCCCAGTGGGATTTCGGCGTGGAAGTCATCACCCGCTTTGGCTACGACTGGCAGAAGGGACGGCAGGATAAAGCAGCGCACCCCTTCACCACCAGTTTTGGCGTGGGTGATGTGCGCATCACCACCCGCGTGGATACCCGCCGGCTGGGGACAGCACTCTTTGGCACAATGCACGAATGCGGTCATGCCCTGTACGATCTGGGACTGGACCCTGCCTATCACCGCACTCCCCTGCGCCAGGGGGCTTCAATGGCAATTCATGAGTCTCAATCGCGCATGTGGGAGAATCTGGTCGGGCGTTCTCTACCGTTCTGGCGTTTCTTCTACCCGCGCCTGCAGGAGTACTTCCCCACTCAACTGGGCAACGTGCCGCTGGAAGCCTTCTATAAAGCCATTAACAAAGTCCAGCCTTCGTTCATCCGCGTGGAAGCCGATGAAGCCACCTACAACCTGCACATCATGCTGAGGCTGGAACTGGAAATTGCCCTGCTGGAAGGCAGTCTGGAAGTGAAAGACCTGCCCGCCGCCTGGAACGAAAAGTTCCAGTCCTACCTGGGGCTCACCCCGCCCAACGATGCCCTGGGCGTTCTGCAGGACATTCACTGGTCAAGCGGGTACTTTGGCTACTTCCCCACCTACGCACTGGGCAATCTGGTCTCGGCGCAATTGTGGGAAAAGATTCACGCCGATATTCCCGACCTGGATGGACAAATTGAAAAAGGCGAATTTAGCGCCCTGCTGGGCTGGCTAAGGGACAACGTACACCGCTGGGGACGTTTATACGAACCGCAGGAACTGGTTGAGAAGGTGACCGGCTCGCGCATCACGCCCCAGCCGTATCTGCGTTATCTGGAAAGCAAATACAGAGAAATTTACGGGTTGTAAAGCCTGAATATAGAGGGAAAAAACCGGCTTCCATCAAAGAAAGCCGGTTTTTTGTTTGCCATCTGGGCTCTCTGTTGTTCTCAATTCTCAATTTTTACCGGCTTGCCCGCCGCGGCGCTTTGATACAGCGCATCGAGAATCTGCATGACCTTTAAGCCTTCCTCTCCGGTGGCAATGTGCGGCTTGCCAGTGAGAAGGCAATCCACAAAATGGTAATACGACGAGGTCACCGGCGGGTAGGGCGGGTGCAGTTTCATATCAAAGTGTGCACCATCCTTCTCAAGGAAAATCTCTGCCTCAAAGCGGTACCCCTCATCCAGATTCCTCTGTACCAGCCCGGCGCGCGTCCCATACAGGCGGGTTTCCATGAATTCGCTTTCTTTAATGTTTGCTGCCCATGAGGCTTCGAGTATCAGGGTTGCTCCATTCTCAAAGCGAATCATCCCTGCAGCCAGGTCTTCCACGTCAAAGGTCTTGCCCTGTTTTTGCGCCAGTTCTGCACCGATGTATTGATAGGCGCTTCCCATCACCCAGACCGGCTGGGGATACCCCATCAGCCAGAGGGCTAAATCCAGGCGGTGCACTCCCAGATCAATCAGCGGTCCTCCACCTGAAAGGGCTTTTTGTCCAAACCAGCCGCCAAAACCGGGTAAACCGCGCCGCCGATGCCAGACAGTACGCCCGAAGTAAATTTCACCCAGTACCCCGGCATCAACCTGCTGTTTGAGCACCATGCTTTGCTCGGTAAAGCGGTAAGAAAAGTTAATCATCAATCGCTTGCCAGCCTGTTGGGCGGCATTCAGCATCTGACGTGCTTCTGAAGCACTCATTGCCATCGGCTTTTCACAAAGGACATGACACCCTGCCGCCAGTGCCGCCAGTGTCAGCGGTGCGTGGAATTTGTTCGGCGTGGCAATACTCACGGCATCCAGACGCTCCATTTCCAGCATCTCTTCGGCGCTGGTATACCGCTTTTCCACACCATAACGGTCAGCCAATTCATGAAGCAAGCGCTCATTCATGTCTGCTACCGCGACCACCCGCGCCCGGGGATGGCTCTGAAATCCTGCCACATGGTTGCGCCCCATCCCCAGACCGATCACACCAATGCGTACTTCATCCATGCAATCCTCCTTGAAAAAACGTTGGGAAACATCTCCATTTTACGCCTGCTCCTGTAGAAGGAAAGGATTTTCGTGGTATCATGCTTGAGAAAAAGTACCATTTTTCAATTTCTTCCAGAACCACAGGAGGATTGTTGTGAGACGCTTTTTCCTCAGCCTCTATGCTGGACTGCTGGCATTCTTCTTTGCACAGGTATTCACTGCGCAGGTACTGGGGCTTGCCGGGATTTACCGCGCCATTGCTGTCATTCCCCTCACCGTTTTACTGACCGTTCTGGCAGTGCGAATTTACTGGCGCTGGGGAGGAGAGGCTTTTCTCGCCCAACTTCCTGAAGAACGCCCCTTACCCGCATGGGCTAACCACGTTCTGGCTGTAGCGGGGATACTACTGGTGCTGGCAATTGCCGTTATCCCCACCGCACTCTGGCCCCTCTCGCCGGTCAGCGAGACCCTGCACTGGGATGCCGGCGCATACCACTTCCCCAAAGCAGTGGAACTGTACAAAAGCGGCAATGTCTGGGATCTGTCTATTCCTTACGGGGAATTTCCATTTGGATATGAATCCATGCTTTCTTTTGCTCTACTGCTGGCTGGGAAAGAAACTTTCTTCGGGCTGATCCATGCACTCACAGCACTGACCGCCTTTCTGGGGCTGTGGCTTCTGGCGCGGCGGGCTACCACCCTTCCGGATGGGGTTTTAATGTTTCTTGCCGGATTGATTTTCGTCAGCGAAGCCATAACTGTGCGGGGGAACCCTTTCTATATTTTTCTGGATCAATCCCATATGATCGGCAAGAATGACCTCTTTCTTGCCACGGGGGTGATTGCCGCATTCGCCCATGCCCCGCTGGGACGCACCCCACAGAACAGCCGTATCCATCTGCCCGGGCTGGTATACGCCACACTGCTGGTGCTGGCAACCAAGCCGGGAGGCATGTTTGCAGTCGCCCCACTATGGCTTGCAGTGCTGTGGGAATGGCTCAAAGGATGGAAAACCACACCGCGCTGGCGCGAACTGGGCTTTTCTGCGCTGTTTATCATCCCCGGAGGGTTATGGGCAGTGCGCAACCTGTTCATCATTCACACCATCTTCCCTGAAGGGGTATGGGAGATGAATGAATGGAGCATTGCTAACAACCTGACCAACCCTTACTTTTACAACTACCTGCCACGCAATTTTGTCTTCCTGCTGGTTGTCCTCGGCGTCAGCCTTGCGCTTACCCTGCTGAGGAAAAAGCCGTACTGGCGCATTCCTGTGGCTTTCCTGCTCCTGTTCATCGGGTTCATTTTCACCCCCGAATCGGGCTTTATGAAGACCACCCAGGTGCCCACACAAACCGCATGGCGGCTGGGGATTGCCCTGGTGGCATACGAGGTTGTTGTCCTGCTGGCGCTGATCGAGCCTTTCCTGAACGCCGTCCTCAAGCGTCTCCCGCCGGTGTGGATTGCTGTTCCCGCCATCCTCATTGCGTGTGGACTGGTCATCTACACCCGCGACCTGTACCGGTTGAACCCCCAGAATGCCATCGTCCTGCGAGATGAATTCCGCGAGTCGGTCGGAGTGGATGGATATCACAGCGCCTACGATTTCGTGCAACGCAACCTTCGTCATAAAGTGATTCAGGTTGAAGGCGGCGTATTTTACTACCTGTATGGTCCCGGATACACCAACTTCCCCACCAAAAGGCAGTATCCGCTGGGACGGGAACACATGGTACCTCAACTGGATCCGCAATATCTGGTGGTGATTCCTCACGGAGACCCTTTCCAGCCATCGGAAGATTTCTGGAAACGTTGGAAGATCGTATACCGTGATTCCCAGGGGCTGGTGCTGGAACGGATAGCGCCTTGAAAGCAGGGTAATTTTTCAACCTTGACAATTCAGAACATAAATTCTACAATCTCTCATGGAAAGAAAACCGGGCGTCATCGGGGCGCGAGAATGCGCCCCATTCGTATCATTACTGGGTTCATGAATCGGAATGGAAATGGAAGAACCTTCTGCAATTCGCACCGAACACCTCGGGCGGGTGTACAAAATCCGCAATAACCGCAAAGAAGCCTTTCGCGAACTGGTTGCCCTGCAGGATGTCAACCTGGAGGTCCAGCGGGGAGAACTGTTTGGATTACTGGGTCCTAACGGCGCCGGAAAAACGACCCTGATTAAGATCCTCACCACCCTGCTGGCACCTACCAGCGGTAAAGCCAGCGTGGCAGGGTATGACGTGCTCACTCAGGCTGGAGAAGTGCGCAAGCGGATCAACATGGTGTCCGGCGGTGAAACCTCGGGCTACGGTTTACTGACCGTACGTGAAAACCTGTGGATGTTCGCACAGTTTTACGGCATCGAAAGCAAAGAAGCCTACCGGCGTATTGACATGTTGATGGAAATCGTGGGCATGAAAGACCGCCTGAACACCAAATCAGCCGACCTTTCCACAGGGCTGCGCCAGAAGATGAACATTGTGCGCGGTTTCCTCACCGACCCGGAGGTTCTCTTTCTGGATGAACCTACCCTGGGACTGGACGTGGGCGCCTCGCGCGATGTACGTGCCTTCATCCGTCGGTGGATGGACGAAAACCCACAGCGCACCCTTCTGCTTACCACGCACTATATGGTAGAAGCCGAAGAGTTGTGTGATCGGGTGGCGATTATCAACCAGGGGCGGGTACTGGCATGCGACACACCCGGCAACCTGAAACAACAATTGCAGCACGAAGCCATCTTTCAGGTATGGGTACAGCGGGAAAACCTTCTGGAAGAACAGGCATTTAAAACCCTTGGGGGGCTGCGCCATTTTCACCAGACTTTTGAAAACGGCGCCCTGCGCCTTGAACTCATTCTGGATGAAGAAAACCTGTTAACCGCGGTGCTGAACCGGCTGGTGGAATCGCAAGCCCGCATTCTGCGATTGGAGAAACGTCAACCCACACTGGAAGATGTGTTTGTCCATCTGGTGGGACAGCGTCTGGAGGAGGTGGAAGGTGAATCCCATGCTCCCGCCGATTGAGCGGCGTGCCAGCGGAGCGCGTCTTTTCTGGATGACCGTGTGGGGCAGAGCCTATCCCCGTGTGGTGGGCATGCAGAGGGAACGCTCGTGGGTGTTCTTCGATGTCTTCCTGCCTCTGCTGAGCGTGGCGGCGTACGTCTTCGTGTACCGCGCCATCCGCGCGCCGGAAGAGTATGTGGGTTTCGTCGTGCTGGGCGGCGCCATGACAGCGTTCTGGATGAACATTCTATGGAGCATGTCCAGCCAGTTGTACTGGGAAAAGGAACAGGGCAATCTGGCGCTGTACATCATCTCCCCTGCCAGTATGATGGCAATTTTGCTGGGCATGGCAATTGGCGGGCTGGTGGCAACCCTGCTCCGCGCAGTGGCAATTTTATGGATTGGTTCATGGCTGTTTCAGGTGCAATACACTGTTGTTTCCTTCTGGAAACTGTTTGCAGTGTTCTCGCTGAGCATGGTGGCTTTGTACGGACTGGGCATGATGAGCGCCTCTTTGTTCCTGCTGTTCAGCCGGGAAGCGTGGCACCTGGCAAATCTGGCAATGGAACCCGTCTATCTGGTCACGGGTATGTACTTTCCGGTGAAGAATCTGGGCTTCTGGGCGGCGGCGGGAGCCTCGCTCATCCCGTTGACTCTGGGGCTGGATGCCATGCGCCAGTTGATCTTCGTCAACGGAGCGGCACTGGGCTTTCTCAGCGTAGAGGTGGAAATCCTCGTGCTGATTGTGCTCAGTGTGGTATTCCTGATTGGCGCGCGCTATTTACTGGCGTTTATCGAAAAACTTGCCATTCAGGAAGGGCGGTTGACGGAAAACCGCCGGTAAAAGGATACAGGTCTCATGAACCGTTCGATTCCTCTGCGCTCTTTCCTCACCGCCGCCTGGCTGGGCTGGCAAATTGAATCCAACTGGACGGATCCTTTCCTGTTTGCCACATATTCCATCATCAAGCCAGTGGCAGGTGCGGCAATTCTGGTCATCATGTACGCCATTGTCACCCAGGGACAGTTTGACTCGCCGGTATTTGCCTATCTGTTTCTGGGAAATGCCTTTTATCAGTATGTCCCGGCGGTGCTGAGCGGCGTTTCGTGGACCATCATTGATGACCGGGAACACTACCGCACGCTCAAGTACATCTATGTCGCACCGGTGAACATCCCGTTTTATCTGTTCGGGCGGGCTGTTGCCAAGTTTATCATCGCCACAATCGGGGTGATCATCACCATCGCCGCGGGAGTGCTCTTCCTGCACGTCCGCATTAACTGGGCGCAGGTGCACTGGGGGGTGTTCCTGCTCTCGCTGGCGCTGGGCATTATCATGATGGCGCTTCTGGGATTGATTCTGGCGGGTATCACCCTGTTGACGGCGCGCCATTCCTACTATATTGGAGATGTGGTGGCAGGAGGGCTGTTCCTCTTTACAGGCGCCATCTTTCCACTGGAGATCCTGCCTGTCTGGCTCAGACCGGTGGGGTACGCTCTACCCATCACCTACTGGCTGGAACTGCTCCGCCGCGCGCTGGTGGGAGAAGTGGCACAAGCCTTTCCAACATTTGCAGCGCTTTCCAACGAAACCCTTTTCCTGGTGCTGATTGCGGCATCACTGGTGTTTGGAACAGCTTCAGTGTTCATCTTCCGCCGCTGTGACTTCATCGCCCGCGAGCGAGGCAATCTGGACATCACCACCAATTACTGAAGAGACACGATCAGAGGCATATCACTCCCGTGTGGCGATTCCGCCAGCACCCTGCCCTGTGCATTCACCAGCATTGCCCCGCCAAACGCCCCTTCAGGGGTATTCTGTTCCAGGCAGTTCACCAGCGCCGTGAGTACGCCTGCCTGTCGAATCGCATCGCTGTAGGCAGCACGCTCTTCGTTTTCCCAGCGCTGCATGTCGGGAGAGCGTCCATCAAATCCCCGCGACATGGGCACCAGTAACAGGCGCACATCCCGGGGCAGGGTTGCCAGCACTTCTTCATGAAAGAGGTCTCCGCAAATCAGCAGTCCCAGTTTGCCCACTTCGGTTTCAGCAACCGAAGCATTCCTCCCACGTAAAAAGGGAGCATGTTCCATCACCTTGCGATGAATCAGGCAGATTTCCCCCAAAGGATTCAGCAAAACTGCCGAGTCGTATACCCCATCGGGTGTGCGCTCCAGGAAACCAAAGACAAGAAAGACCCCATGCCGGCGGGCAAGATTCGCCATTGCAGAGATGGAAACCCCATCCAGCGGTTCGGCAAATTCGCGCAGGTCAGATTCTTCATAGAGATAACCCGTGAAGGCGCACTCCGGAAGACAAATCAAATCGGGCTGGTGCCGGAGGACATCTTCCAGAATACACTCAAACCGATGAAAATTCTGTTCCCGTTTGCGGGGGGTAATGGCAAGCGGAATCAGCGCCAGACGCATACACACCTCAAAAAATGATGAGAAATTACTCCGGCAAATGGCTTATCCCTGAAAAATAAACGCATCCAGCGGACAGAAGAGTCTCCCGGTGCGGTCAATACGTCCACCCCATAAACCACAAACAGCCCCAGAAATGCAACGAAAGCCGCCAGACGCAGAAAATACCAGACTGGTGAAGACCCTGAGAGTAAAACAGCCCCTCGTAAAATGGATATCGGTGTGTAACGCCCTTGAAACCGAACTTCCATCCTTATTCATCTCCTGCATACAATTCTCGAATAAATGCACGGCGCGGGTTTCCCTGATCCACCAGTACGATTACCGGCATTCCCTCAACCAGAGCACGGGTCGTTTTATTCTTCACGACTATATTCCGGGAAAGATATCGCTCGCCCTGAAACATGTACACCACTTCTACCCTGCCGCGGTCGCGATAAAAAGAAACCCGTACCACCGTAGCAGATACCTGGGTGCCTTCCTCAAACACCCGGCGAATGGTATACACACGCCAGAAAAGCACCGCGAGAAAAATCAGGGAAACCGGAAGCAGTACCAGCGCCAGACTCTGAATGGTGACCAGATTTTCTCCCAGGAAGAACTGCAGGAAAATGACCCCCAGGTAAAAAAGGGGAGCCACCCAGCCTAAAAAAGCGCCATAATCATTTAACAAAATTTTCTTAAGAGAGGCTTGCGTGTTCATACCGGTTCAATTGGAGGGGGTGTAAACAGAAGGGAGATCCATAGAGAGAAATCCTTTTCTTAACAGCAAGGTATATGCTGGGATCCGTCCCCAAAACAGAGGGTCAAAGGTCAGTTAACCGGAAGGCGATTCGCCATCACCGGGTGAAACGGGCAGGGCAAAGGTAAAGCAACTGCCTTCATTCACTTTGCTTTCCACCCAGATTTCTCCCCCATGCGAGCGAACTGCCAGGCGACAAAAAGCCAGTCCCAGACCAATCCCTTTCGGGAAACGTTCAGATTGCAAACGGGCAAATTTATCAAAGATGACTTCCAGCGCATCGGGAGGGATGCCGGGACCGTTATCGCAAACGGAAAACTCCACCCGATCCCCTTTCCGGCACACCGAGAGGAAAATTTTTCCCTTGAAGGAGGTATATTTGGTGGCATTATCCATCAAATTAATCAGCACACGGCGAATCATATCCGTGTCAATATCCAGAGGCGGCAGGTTAGGTTCGATTTGGACATCCACCTGCTGGCCTTTGTTCTCGGCTACCGGCAGAATGGTATCCACCGCTTCATAAACCAGCGGAGCCACCTCGGTTCTGGTTCGATTGGTGATAGGTTGACCGGCTTCCAGACGGTAAATATCCAGCAGGGTGTTAATCAACCGTTGCATACGCCCGGTGGAGCGGATGGCGATGCTGAGCAAAGCCCGCAGGTTCTCATCATCGCTCACCGGTAAGAGCATATTCAGCATTTCCAAACTGGAAATAATATTGGAAAGCGGAGAACGCAGGTCGTGATAAACCATTGCCATCAGGTCATCACGCAGGGCATCCAGTTGCTTGCGCTCGGTAATGTCCTGCAAAATCCACTGCAGGACATCTCCGCTGGGAAACGCCACTTTGCGCACATGCACCTCAACCGGTACAGCCGATTGATCTGCTGTCCAGAGCAACCCTTCCTGGCGCAAAGTCTGCCCTGCCCCAAGAGGTTCGGCGTTCACGCTCAACCAGTCGGCGGGAAGTTTAAGCAATTCCAGAATGGATTTTTCCGCCAGCACTTCAGCAGGATAGCCGGTCAGTGAAATTGCCTGGCGGTTGGCTTCCAGGATCTGTCCGTTCAAACTGGTTATGCAGATCGGATCAATGCTGTCGTCAAACAGTTCTCGATAGCGGCGGGTGACCGCCTGCAAAGAGTTATACAAACGCGCATTGTAGATGGCAATCCCCGCCTGATCGGCGATAGACTGCACCAGCGCGAGATGCTCCTGATTGAAGAAAAGCGGTTTGGGGTGAACAATGGTGAGAATCCCCACAACCTGCTCGCGTGCCATCACAGGCACACAAATAGCCGATTTTGCTCCTGTTCGGCTAGCCGCATCATCGGGACGCTGCGCCCAACGCTCATCCCGGCTGGTATCGCTGAGCATCACTGCCTGGCGGTTACGCAAGACCCACCCTGCCAGACCATCCTGCAATACATTGTTCCAATGCTCAACGCTGCGCTCCAGAAGAAAATCGTTGACAATGAGCGCCCCCTCCACCGCCTGATTGCCATCCAGAACAATGATGCTGGCGCGCTCTGCGCCCACATGGCGACTGGAAAGCATCAGCACCCGCGAAAGCACCGTGCGCAAATCCAGATCCGAGGTGAGTTCCCGGCTGATGTTGTACAGCAGTTAGCGTGGTTCGCGAGGTTTCATCCATGGCACTCTTCCAACCCCTTTTTGAGAGTATAGCATATTTTGAAAACAGAAAAGTTACCCAAAAATTGCAAAAATGTCTTCAGAAAAGCCGGCTGTTCCCAAACCTGTTCCCTGGGCGCCGTCTTCAAGGCGATTCCAATTGTATAATCAAAACATGGAGATCAACCTGCGTGCCCCCATCGAGATCCTGATCACCCTCCCTCTGCGGGAAGAGGTCCTGGAACCCATTCGAGAATTCAGCCCCAACGTCAACCTTTCTATCATACCAGCCCGCCGCCCGGAGGATATCCCCGCCGAGGTGTGGGCAAAAACTGAAGTACTGTACACCGACCGCGTCCTGCCTGCGCCCGAACAGGTACCCTCCCTGCGATGGATTCAATTTCATTTTGCCGGCATTGATTTTGCGGTAGATTCCCCCCTTTTGCAGAAACCTGAGTTAAAGGTCACCAACCTCAGCGGCGCGGCGGCGGCACAGACCGCTGAGTTTGCCCTCACCATGATGCTGGCACTGGCGCATCGCCTGCCGGCATTAATGAGCGCTCAAAACCGCGCGGAATGGGCACATGACCGCTGGGAACGCTTTCGTCCCGTGGAACTGCGCTCCAGCACGGTAGGCATTGTAGGGTATGGCTCCATCGGGCGAGAACTGGCACGCCTGCTTCAACCGCTGGGTGTACGGGTACTGGCATGCAAGCGCGATGTGCGCCACCCTCAAGATGAGGAGTACATCCCCGAAGGGTTGGGAGATCCTCAGGGAATTTACTTCACCCGCCTCTATCCCTATCAGGCACTGCGAACCATGTTCCGGGAGTGCGACTTTGCGGTCATCACCGTGCCACTTACCCCTCAGACACGGGGGATGATCGGCGCCAGCGAACTGTCGGCGCTCAAACCCGGAGCGTTTCTGGTCGTCATTGGGCGAGGCGGTGTAGTGGATGAAACAGCCCTTCTGGAAGCCTTGCAGGATAAACGGCTGGGCGGCGCGGCGCTGGATGTCTTTGCCGAAGAACCGCTGGCACCCACCAGCCCTCTGTGGAAAGCCCCCAACCTCATCATCAGCCCACACATTGCAGGGCTCAGTGCGCATTATGACGAACGTGCCATGGCACTGTTTGCCGCCAATCTCCGGCGATACATTCAGGGAGAAAAACTCTTTAATCTATACGAACCAGAAAGAGGCTATTAGCCGGAAGAGGAAGGCTTCCGTCCGCGCACCGGGCGACGTTCTTCTGAGGGCAGGTAAGTAGGCGCCTGGATGGCAAACCACGTGCACAGGCGGCGATCCAGCATACGGCTGCGAATGCGCGGATCAATCTCATCGGGCTTGCTGGAGGTGGTAATCACGGTGGGTAACTCGGCAATGTAACGGTGATTGATGATCTGATAGAGTTTTTCGCGCGCCCACGGCGTTGCGCTTTGCGTACCCAAATCGTCCAGAATCAACAACTTAGCCGAACGCACCTCTTCAAACACCTCATCATAAGAGATATTGGAAGTGGGGCTGAAGGTAGAGCGCAGGTGATCGAGCAAATCGGGAACCACCACAAACAGAGGGGGATTTCCCAGACTGGCTTGATAATTGCCAATTGCCGCAGCGAGATGGGTCTTGCCACAGCCATAGTCGCCCGAAAGCACCAGCCAGCCGCGGGGATGTTCGGCAAACTCGTAGGCAATCTCAAAGGCTTTGCGCAAGTTGGCGCGGTCTTCAGGGGTGATGCCCTTTTCTTTCTCGCGGAAGTGGAAAGTACCAAAGGTCATCCGGCTGTAGAGCGGCAGAGCAGACAGACGCGGTCTGGTGGTATCTTCGAGAGGCTGACGATAATCCTGCGCCTCAATGCGCACTGTGGTGACCAGTTCCACATCGCGCAGGCGAGATTGAATGCGCCCTTCAATTTCTTCCAGCGCCTGATTGGTGGTAATCACCGTAGGCAGGCGGTGAATGTAGCGGTGATTGAAGATTTGATAGAGTTTTTCCTGCGCCCAGGCAGTGGCGTTTTGCGTTCCGAGATCATCCAGCACCAGCAAACGAATGTTGCGAATTTCCTCAAAGCGGGCTTCAAATGTATCATCGGGGGCATCGTAAGCATAGCGCAGCCAG
The DNA here is from genome assembly GCF_020723905.1 of Anaerolinea thermophila. Lineage (GTDB taxonomy): Bacteria > Chloroflexota > Anaerolineae > Anaerolineales > Anaerolineaceae > Anaerolinea > Anaerolinea thermophila_A. The sequence continues at coordinate 69,947 of NZ_DYHZ01000007.1, read as the reverse complement.
TCCAGCAAATCGGGGACGGTGAGGAAAAGGGTAGGCACGCCCAGAGATACCGCCTCGTGGGCAATTGCCGCCGCCAGATGGGTCTTCCCCACCCCATAACCGCCAATGAGCAACAGCCAGCCATTGAGCGAATGAGCATACTTCTGCGCCTGTTCGTAAGCATTTTCCAGCGAGCGCACCATGGCATCACCCTGCCCATGTCGCCCCCGCGGATTGAATGTGGCAAAGGTCATTTTTTCCAGCGCCTGCAAATTACTGGCGCGGTAGGCACGCTGGAAGGTTGCCCGAACCACCTCAGCGGAACGGCAGGAACAAATTTCCACCTTCCCGAAATCCGGGTGGTCAATGGGAAGGTCGCGACGCACATATCCGATTCCACCACAAATCGGGCAATTGGGATCCCCGCGATACATGGTGGAAGGCTGAGGTTCAGTGTTCGATGAAGTCGGCGTATTTCCCTTCGATATAGCGTCGGCGATTCTCTTCAGAGGACCGTCTATTTTCTCCATCCCGACCTTCCTCCTGCCAAGATTTGAGTATTGCCTGGATATACTTCCAGTTGCGCACATTGCGTTCCACGGCAATTTGAAACGCCTCTTCGATCCACGAGTGCGGATAGGTTTTTTCAGCCTCTTCCAGTAGATCGGCAATCAGTGGGGTGAGCGGACCGATATTGTCTTCATACAGGCGGTAAATGTTGGGACGCTCCACCACAAGCGTAACCGTCGGATGGGGCTCCTCTTCAGGATGCCATTCACCGCGCTGGATGGCTTCAACGGCGGCGCGTCCACGCGGGGTGTTGAGGAAATAAAGGGCTTCTTTGAGCCCCCGTCCCTCTGGAAGCACCCGCAGAAACACGCCACGCTGCACCGCCCGCTCAAGCGCATCATCCAGTTGATGCCAATCGCCCAGTGTGTGCATCAGCATTTCATCACGGGCAAAATCCTGGTAGGCAAGGAAACGAATAGGGGCTTCCATGCGTGAAACATACCATAGCGCAAAAAGAATCACCTTCAATTCGCCCAGATGATCCACCTGCGGAAGCAGTTCGGTAAAGAACGGCTCCGGGATGGGCACCATGCGCACCTTACCCGATGGAAAGCCTTGAAACGCCATGGGATTATCTCCTTCCTGCTCCCGGAGCGGGGGCGGCATTTTCAAAACGTGCCAGATTGTTCAGGAAGACCAGTTCAATGCCGCCGTGAGTTGGACCGTTGCGGTGCTTGGCAACGATGATCTCTGCCAGATTGGCGCGCGGGCTGTCTTTGTCCAGCGCATCCGGGCGATGAATGAACATGACCACATCAGCATCCTGTTCCAGACTACCCGATTCGCGCAGGTCGGAAAGCACCGGGCGCTTGTCAGCGCGCTGTTCGACAGCGCGAGACAACTGCGCCGCCGCCAGCACAGGCACATTCAGTTCGCGCGCCAGAATTTTCAGGTTGCGGGAGATGTACGAAACTTCCTGAACGCGGTTATCGGTGCGCACATCTCCGCTCATTAACTGCAGGTAGTCCACGATGATGAGATCCAGTTCGTACTCCATGTGCAGACGGCGGCACTTGGTGCGCAACTGCATGGGGGTGATGGCGGGGGTATCGTCCAGGAAGATATGGGTTTCGGACAGCACCTCAATGGCATGAATGAAACGAGGCCATTCATCTTCGTTAAGTTTGCCAGTACGCAAGCGCTGGGTATCAATGCCGGTTTCCTGCGCAATGAGGCGCTGAACCAGTTGCTCGTTGGACATTTCCAGCGAGAACATGGCAACATGCTTCTTGTATTTCTGGGCGGCGTTTTTCATCACCGAGAGCATAAAGCCGGTTTTACCCATGCCCGGACGTCCGGCGACAATCAGCAGATCAGACTTTTGCAATCCACCCAGGAGGCGGTCGAGATCCACCAGACCAGTGGGCACGCCCATGATCTCATCACTGCGCTGGGAGAGTTTATCCACCCGGTCGTACACCTCGCTGAGTACCGTCTGGATGGGCTGTAAATCCCGACGCACGCGGCGCTCACTCACCGTAAAGATGGACTTTTCCGCCTGATCAATGAGCGTATCCACCGAGGTGCGGCGATCGTATGCCATTTGCGCCATTTCATTGGCGGCGGCAATCATCTTGCGGCGCAGTGAGTGTTCTTCGACCACGCGGGCATAGGCTTCGGCATTCATGGAGGATGGCGTTTGATTGACCAGCGACATCAGATAGGGCAATCCCCCCACTTCTGCCAGCCTGCCCTGCTGTTCCAGTTCCTGCTGAAGGGTGAGCAGGTCCACCGGAATGCGGCGTTCATGCAGGCGGGTGTAGGCTTCCCAAATCCAGCGGTTGCGCACCAGATAAAAATCTTCCGCCCTCAGAAACTGGGCAATGTTGTAGTACGCCTCAGGATCAATTAAAATGGCGCCCAGAACCGCTTCTTCGGCTTCGCGGCTGTGGGGCGGACCCTGTATTTGATTTGAAGAATCTTCTTCTGGCATCCAGTCAGACATCATTTCTCTCTTTACCCGCTTTGATTGTATCGGATTTTGGGCGCTCCAGATGAAATTCTCATCTCCGGTGAAAAAACGCCCCACAAAGGTTGTGGGGCGCACGTTTCAAACCGACTGTTGTTATTTATCCGGTTTTTCGTCCTCGTCGCCCTCATCCTCTTCATCTTCCAGTTTATCCAGATTGAGATTTGCCAGAAAATCCTCAAACACGGAGAGGCGCTCTTCACTGGCATCCACTTCAGTTTCGGCAGTTGAAGACGGGCTGGGCGGAGCCAGCGGAGCCGACGAGGTGCGCGAGGTGGCACTGCGCAGATCATCTTCCGGGGTCACCCCTGCCACATCCATCACTTCGCGGGCAACCAGGATGGGTACATGAGCACGCACCGCCAGCGCCAGCGCATCGGATGGGCGAGAGTCGATATTCAGAATGCGTCCATTGACTTCTACCACGAGATTTCCAAAAAACACTTCATCGCGCAGGGCAACCACTTCAATGCGCAGTAAACGCGCGTTCAGGGCAGTAAGGACGTTCTTCAATAAATCGTGGGTTTGAGGACGGGCAACTTCAATTTCCTGCAGGGCAATGGTGATGGCTTCTGCTTCGTATGGTCCAATCCAGATCGGTAAATATCGTTCGGTGTTCACCTCACGTAAGACAACGATGCGTTGCTGGTTCGTTAAACTCACCCGCACGCTATCTATGACCACCTCAACCATTTTAGACATGAGATCACCCTTCCTCAAACGGGAAATTTAACTAAGGAGTGCTATGCATATTCTATCATGCCGTCAAGGGGGATGCAACTGCTATCCGGCGAAGATTACACGGTCTGAGGAGGGTATTCTACCCGGAATCTACTGAGGAGGAGGTCCCAGAATTTCAATCTGATACTTTATGGCGGTGTGAAGCATTTTTTCGATGCCTTCCTGTGTAATGGGATGAGGTTTGGAATCTTCGCATACTTCGCCCGCTTCGATAAAGAAATTTTCGAGCCCTGCAGGGAAATTAAACTGGATCAAGCGTGCCTGCTGGTCTCCTGTGATTCGAAACCAGTGGGGTATACCACGAGGAAAGAAGATCAGGGTACCCGGGTGAGCGTGAACAGTTTCATCGCCACAGGTAAAAGAAGCCTCCCCTTCCAGTAGATAGAAGGCTTCATCTTCCCCATGATGGACATGAACTGGAGGGGAAAAGCCCGGGGGAAGAACCTGTTCAATGAGTCCAAAAGATCCATTGGTGTGATCGCCATTTGCCCTTAACTGCATCCGGGTACCCAAGAACCAGACGGTTACCCCCTGCCCTCTTTCTGAAAAAAAGAAACCCGTTTTTGACTCCATCTCTATATCTCCTGTAGTACAATTTAGTCAGATTAACTGACTAAATAGTAAGGTATCCTGACTATATTGTCAAGAGGGAATTTTCTATGATGGAAAGCAATCAGGAATATCCGCGCATGCTTGGAGCAATGTTACGCATCCCTTTCCAGGCAATTGTGGCAAAAATTGATGCCGGATTGCGGGCAAAGGGATTTACAGACCTGAGACCAGCTCATTTTGTCGTGTTCCAGCATATCCACCCAGAGGGTTCGCGCATTACCGAACTGGCAGAACGGGCGCAAATGACCAAACAATCCATGAGTGAACTGGTGAACTACCTGGAAGCCAGGGGATACCTGGAACGACAACCGGATCCTAAAGACCGGAGAGCCAGTATTGTCCGATTAAGCAATAAAGGTGAGGCTCTAAATCATGCAGCGCGTGAAGTTCTTCAAGATATCGAAAACGAATGGAGCAGTCAAATCGGATGGACTCAAATGAATGCCATCAAAGAAGGGCTGAATGCGATTATTAAACTGATTGAAGAAGAAAACACCAGAAAGTAAGCAAGTCTCACGATTGCGCTGAAACCTGCAAGCGAGGTTTACAAAATCTCCTGTGGTTATCTTAAAAAATTGGGAAACATTTCTTTGGATTTTTTTAAGGTTTTCGATTATAATGCCATGAAACTGGGTCTGGACAACCTTGAACGCTCCAATGCCAAGCCGTCTGGATAGCCCGGGGGTGCAAGGGCACATAACTTTGCTTCGACATGGGAGAAAAAAGAACCTGTGAGTCCCGATAAAGCCAAAATTCTCCTGATTGAAGGAAAACGGTCCGATCATCCTTCCTTCTTGCCGGGTTTAACCCGCAAAGGCTATGATGTTGAAAGTGTTCCTAATGGTTCTGCGGCTTTGGAGCAAATCGAATCTTTTGACCCCGATGTCATTCTCATTGATGCCGCTTCCATGCGCACCAGTGGCAAGCGCATCTGCCATGCTATCCGCCTGCACGCCGGAGATATCCCCATCCTGCTCATCGTAGACCCGCAATCTGGGGGGAAAAATCCCCGCGAATCGCTGGCAGATGTGGTGCTGACCACTCCTCTCTCCCTGCAGAAGTTGCTCAACCGTCTGCGCCCCCTCGTTCCCGCGCAAAGCAAACACGTCCTTCAGGCAGGTCCCATCTGGCTGGACCCCGCCCAGCGATTGGTGCGGGTGGGCAACCGACAGACCAGTTTAACCCCCCGGCTGGTCACCATCCTGCGGATTTTGATGGAGCACCCCGGCGAGGTCATCGAACGAAACAGCCTTTTCCAGCAAGCCTGGAACACCGATTACACTGAAGACACCCGCACCCTGGATGTGCACATCTCATGGCTTCGCCGCGCCATTGAGACAGACTACCGCCACCCCCAGTTCATCAAAACTATTCGCGGCGTCGGCTACCGGCTGGATATCGAAGAAACCTCTCCTTATTGATTCATCGGGCTTTTCTCAGCGCCTGCGCAATGGCGCGAAGATGGTCCGGCGTGGTGCCGCAACACCCACCCACAAACTGCGCGCCAATCTGAACCGCGCGCCGGGCACATGCCCCCATTTGCTCCGGCGTGACCGGATACACGATTTGCCCCTTTTCGTCCAGCACTGGCAAACCCGCATTGGGCTTGAACCAGAGCGGCAAGGCGGTGACAGCGCGCATCTCCTCAAGGACTTGTAAATTTCCTTCCAAACCATATCCGCAATTGACCCCCAATGCCAACACCCCGCTCGATTCCAGAGCCCGCGCCACCTGCGCCGGACGTTCACCCGAGAGAAGGCACCCATGCGCATCAAAGGAAAAGGAACAAACCACCGGGATCTCTCCCACCGAACGGCAGGCATCCACCGCAACAAGCGCTTCCCGCAAATCCATTTGAGTCTCGATCACCAGCATGTCCACCCCAGCCTGTACCAGCGCCAGCGCCTGTTCCCGATAAAACACGCGGGCCTGTTCAGGGCTCAAGGACCCTACAGGCTCCAGCCATTCCCCCAGCGGACCCAGAGAGGCGGCAACCCAGACGAAATCACCCCCCCGGGTTGCCTGACGTGCCAGCGCCACTGCTTTTTGAAGAGTGGCTTCAAAACGATCCTCCACGCCTGCCTGTCGCAACCGGAAACGGGATGAACCAAACGTATTGGTCAAGATGATCTGCGCCCCCGCCATCAGAAATTCTCGATGAAGGCGCAGGACTTCATCGGGGCGCTCCAGCGTCCACAGGTCTGATGGAACGCCCAGAGGCAACCCCCGCCGTTGAAGATTTGTGGCTGTTGCTCCGTCCAGAATCACCGGAACATGTTTTTGCCATACCTCAGAAAAAGAGTGTTTCATCTCCAGCCTCAACCATTCCCGCAGAGAGTCGGCTTACCGGTATTGTATGATAAAAAAAAACATCTTTCATCGGTATCAGGACAATTTTCTGTAAGGCAATCGTAATGGGCATTTTGCATAAATCAGATATAATTGAAGCAAGCCCCAACCTCAACGAGGCGCTATGGCGTTAAAAGGAAACCTGCGCGATTTTACCATTACCCAATTGCTCAATTTGATTAATCTGGCTCAAAAGACCGGACTCCTGGTCATTGAAGGACCCGGTGAAACAGCCCGGATCAATTTCCGGCAGGGTAAACTGGCTTATGCCCAACTGGGCAACGAGGACGGCAGTCTGGCATCCATTCTGTACAAGACTCGCAAAATCTCCCAGAGCCAGTACCGCCTCTTGCTGGAACGCGCCTCCAGCATGACCGATAAAGAACTCGGTTTGCTTCTCATCAACGCCGGTTACCTGACGCAGGATGACATCCTCACCAGTTTGCAGACCTATTTCATTGATGTGGTGCGCCGGTTGTTCACGTGGGTTGAAGGCTTCTTCCGCTTCGATCAGGATGTCACCCCACCGGATGGCAAAATCACCATCCGCATGGATCTGGAAAACCTGATCATTGAAGGCGCAAGGCAGTTGCGCGAGTGGGAGCAATTGCAGGAAGAAATTCCCAGTCTGGATATGGCGTTGAAATTTACAGACCGCCCCGGCACCAACATTCAAAAAGTCAACCTCAGCCTGGAAGAGTGGCGGGTTGTCTCGTATGTCAACCCCAGGAATACCATCCGGCAAATTGCCCGCGCCACCAAGATGAACGACCTGGAAATTCGCCGGGTGGTATATGGATTAATTCAAGCCGGGCTGGTGGAAATTGTCCGACCGGAAGGTGCGCCGGCACCCCGCCCCCCTGCACAGCAAACGGTGCGCCAGTTCCCCACCCCGGACAAAGAAGAACAGAAATCACTGGTGAATCGGTTGATCAACCGGATTCGCTCCTTATAATCCTTTATTCTATTCATCATGGAGTTAGGATAAGCACTCATGCAAACGGTTAAGATGGTAGTCACAGGTCCCTTCAGCGCTGGCAAGACAGCCTTCATCCGGTCGGTCAGTGAGATTGATGTTGTCTCCACCGAGCGTAAAATTTCTTCGGATGCCGAGCGCGTCAAAGAAACCACGACCGTCGCCATGGATTTTGGACGCATCACCGTAGATGACGATCTGGTGCTTTACCTGTTTGGCACACCGGGACAGCGGCGGTTTGATTTCATGTGGGAAATTCTCTCAGAAGGGATGCTGGGCTTTATCGTCATGGTAGACAGCACCCGTCCCGAAACCTTCCGCGAAGCACGCAGTATCCTGCAAACCTTCCGCGCCTATGCTCCCACCCCATACGTGGTTGCCGCCAACAAGCAGGACCTGCCCGACGCCTGGGACCTGGAGGATATGCGCCTGGCGTTACGTCTGGAACCCAAAGCCAAACTCCTCCCCTGTGTAGCCCACAAGAAGGAATCGGTCAAGAACGTCCTGCTGGAACTGCTTTACTCCATTCTGGCTGAAATGGAAGAGGGCGGGAAGTAATTCCTGTTCCAAAGGGGGGACCTTGTCATCCATCACTACCGATCAGGGCATCCTTCACTATGAAGTGTATGGGCGTGGACGTCCCGTCATCCTCTTACACGGATGGCTGGGTTCGTGGGGACTCTGGCAGGAAACCATGACCTTTCTGGGACAGTATTACCGCACCTATGCGCTGGATTTCTGGGGATTTGGCGAATCGGGCACCAAACGCAACACCTACAACGTGCAGGATTTCATCAGCCTGGTGGCTCAATTTATGGATCAACTGGGTATCCTCTCTGCCCCGCTCATCGGGCATTCCATGGGCGGCACAGTGAGCCTTTCGGTTGCGATTCAGTATCCCCATCTGGCACAAAAGGTCGTGGTGATTGGTTCGCCCATCGCGGGTTCTTCGCTGGCATTACCACTGAAGTTTGCAGGGTACCGTCCCATCGCTTGGCTGTTGTTCACCTTCTTCCCCCTCTTCCGCGCTGCCATGCGCATTGCCTCCCCCACCATCTGCAAAGATCCGCGCTTTCCGGATATGATGGATCGCGACCTCTCCCAGACGACGCTGGAATCCTTCCTGATCAGCATTGCCACCCTGCGGCGCACTGACCTGCGCCCCCGTCTGAATGAAATTCGTATTCCGGTGATGGGAATGTACGGAGACCGTGACAATATCGTCCATCCCCGTCAGTGGGAGCCTCTCAAAAAAGGCGTTCCCCATGCCCGCATTGAGCGCTTCCCCAGAGCAGGGCATTTCATCATGCTGGACGAACCCAAAGAGTGCATGAGTAAGATCAAAGAATTTCTGGATGCCCCGGCAGAGCCCATCCCTCCCGCAGAGTCATGAGGTTATGGAGACCATTCTTTCATCTGAAATCCATCAAATCCTGGTAGAAAGCATGCATGAGGTATCTGGCATTGAGCCGCAAGAGGCTTTCCTATCGGGTAATAAAAAATTTTTACAGGCCTTGGAACGTGTTCTGTACGACCGGTTTGGCAGTCTGACAGGTAAGGGCATGGCAATCCGCATGGGCAGGAGTGGATTCCAGACCGGTCTGCGCCGCTGGGGAGAGACACTCGGGTTGTACTCACTGGAGTATCGCCTGTTGCCTTTCAATCGCCGCGTCAAGGTCGGACTGGAACAAATCGCCCGTTTTCTGGAAGAACAGGCGCCCTTGCGGATGAGCATTTGCGAAGAGGACAATTTCTGGGTGATTGAAGTCACTCAGAAACCTGCATGCGCTGAACATTCAAACACAATCACCTGCTACCTGCTCACCGGAATGTTTCAGGAATTCATGCAGTGGGTGGGCAGTGGACGGTTCTTTCCCGTCCGCGAAACTTTGTGCAGGACAAAAGGTGCGCCTTGCTGTCGGTTTGAAATTTCCCGCAAACCGCTGGAATAATTAAACGAGCATGTTGAAAATCATCCTTCGGAACCCCCAACATATCGTGCCGTTCAACGAACCGGCGCGCGATTTACGCATTCAGAATAAACCGCTGTGGCTGCTTCAACGGGATGTGCTTGCCCCATACACCACCCGAGAAATCGAACTCCCCCCCGGCGCGCCCCTGCCGCAAGTCCACGAGCCCTGCATCGTCTATCGGGATAATTTGTTTTTTGATGCTCCCTACATGGAAGCCTTCATTCAGGAAGCCCGCAAACGCGGGAAAGCCGTGCGCGCCGCCTTCAATGCCAGTGATCCCTGCTTTCGAGAACACATCCTTCCTCTCTCGCTCTCTTATACCCCGGCGGGAAATCTTTACCTTGCCGATTTATGGTACTATCCCAACGGTCCAGAGCCTGGCGCTGAGCCGCTGGTGATTGACCTGCTCTCCCGCGAGATTGGTTACTACCACATCCCGTTGTATATGGCACCCTCGCAGGGAGACCTGGTTTATCAGGTGCCCTTGCGCAGTCTGATGGCAATCGACTCCTGGGTACACATTTTCATTGCCGACGAGGTGTTTGGATTATTCGGGCGGGGAGCCCGTTTTGAGGAACGCCTGAACCGCGATGTATGGTTCAAATTAAAGGTGTTAGGAACAGCCCTGTATGAAGGGCGGCAATTACTGCGTTCCTCAGCAGTGGTGCAAATCGGACGCAACTGCGTCATTGACCCCGACGCCATCATTCACGGTCCCACCACGATCGGCGATAATGTCACCATTGGTGCCAATGCCGTCATTGAGAACTGCATCATTGGCGATAATGTTAACATCTCCCAGGGATGTCAGTTAATGCTTTCGGTTGTGGGCGATGGCACTTTCCTGCCCTTCCGCGCCTCGCTGTTCATGACCACGGTAATGGAAAACAGTTTGATCGCCCAAAACACCTGTCTGCAAATGTGCGTGGTCGGACGGAATACCTTCATCGGGGCAGGATCTACCTGGACGGATTTTAACCTGCTTTCGGCTCCCATCAAAGCCAGAGATGGGACGGGCGCCCTGCGCAACTCCAACCGCATTGTACTGGGTGGGTGTGTGGGACACAACTGCCGGATTGGCGCGGGAATGCTGGTGTACCCTGCCCGCACCATCGAGTCGGACGTAGTGATCTTCTCCACCAAGGAGCGGCGTGTGATTGATCGCGATCTGTACTATGAAGACAGCGACCACCTGCGCCTGCCCAATGCTCACCTGCATCCCCGACTGTACCCCCGCCCCGGGGAAAAGGGGAGTGAAAGCTGGTAAATTGCAACCCCCGCAGGAAGAGCGCCTGCGGGGGGGTTGATTTTGGGGAAAGGGATGGACTATTCCTGAACCGGAAGAGCAGAAGGCATCCCGGTCCGCTTCATTGCAGGTTGATCTTCCAGATGCACCACCGCCGGAATGGACAGCGCCACCCCTGCCATCAGCAGACAGGATGCTCCGGCAATCCAGAACCAGAACCGGATGCCCAGATGATCGGCAACCGGCGCTGCGATCATCAGCCCTAACGGACTGGCGGCAGAAGCCAGGGCGCCTACCAGATTGAATACCCGCCCCTGCATTTCAGGAGCAATCTTTGCCTGCAAAAGCGCAAACAAAGGACCATTGGTGATGGGATTCATAAACCCGGCAATGCCGATTCCCAGCAGGGCAACCCCAAACATCTGAGCAGGCGCCGAGCCCAGCACAATGACCCCCAGCCCCATTCCGATCAAGCCAGCCATGGAGGTGTGCACTTTACGCTTGAAACCGCCCCAAACGCTCAATACAAGCCCGCCCAGAATCACCCCTAATCCTTCCGCCGAGTTCATCACCCCAAGGTGCATGGCTTCTCCATGGAAAATTCGCGTGACCATCAAGGGCATGAGGCTGAACGCAGGGTTCATCAATAAATTCACCAGCGTAGCCAGCCCCAGCAAGATCAACATACCGGGCCAGTGGGCGAGATAGCGGAAGCCATCGCGCACATCGCTCAACAGCGCGCGAGGAGTCAGAGCACCTTCAGGGCGGCGTTCGGGCTGCGGAATGCGAATCAATGCCAGCGTACCGACTGCCACGGTAGCGGTGAGGATGTCAATTGCCAGCACCTGATAAATGGGCAGGAGGCTCATGAGAAGCGCCCCCAGAGGCGGAGCCGCAATATTCAACACCCCGTTTAAGGCCTGATTCAAGCCCGCTACCCGCGAGAGGTGCTTTTCTGGCACCATGAGCGAAGTGGATGCCTGCATGGCAGGGAAGTGGAAAGTGCCGCCCAGCGCCCGAATCAACATCACCACCAGCACATGCCAGACCTGCACCTGCCCCAACCAGAACACCAGTACCAGCCCTGCCGTCACCAGTGCAATCAGGCTATCGGCAACCAGCATGATGGTTTTCCGATTCCAGCGATCCACCAGCGCCCCCGAAAATGGTCCAATGAAAATACCGGGCAACATGGAGAAAATGGTTGCTGTTGCCAGAACAGTGGCAGAGCCGGTCTCGCGAGTAAGCCACCACACCAGCGCAAACTGCACCAGAATGGAACCCACAATCGAAAATGCCTGCCCCACCCAGATGGTAAAAAAGGGGCGTTTCCAGTTGGAGTCTTCACGAATATCTGTCATCACACACCTCAACCACAAAGAGCATCAAGAAAGGACCCGGTCAGGGTCATACAGCAGAACGCAAGACCGGGTCTTCCTGTGGGGAAGGAGATTGCTTTAAGAAAGGGGAGGAAACGGTAAGGATTTTTATTCCAGATACACTTCTACGTGCTCGCCATCTTCCTCATCATGGACGTCAACGATTTGTCCAATTTCGCCCAGTTCAATCATGCGCATCAAGTCTTCCATGTTGAGTCCTTCAACCTCAGGGGCAAATTTACTCCCCATCTTCAAACCAATGTTGATCATCGAAACCGGCAGGCGCACATTCACCCGGGCACGACCGGTGTTGGTATCGGTGACGCGCACATGCAGCCAGCGGGGCTTGCGACCGGAGGACAAAGGTGGTTCGGGAGCAGGAGGCACTGGAGGAACACCCGGGCGTCCCCCGCCGGATGTACGCTCACTTTCTTCCAGGGCTTCCAGCAGTTGATCGGCTTCTTCTGCGGTGATTTTGCCCTCAGCCACCATTTTCAAAATCTTCATGCGTTCTTCATTTGTCGCCATGACTCACCTCTCCATTAATCCTCTGCCACTTCACTTTCGCGTTTACTCTCTTCGCGAATGCCCTTCAGCCGTCGTTTGGCTTCCTGCAAGGTGATCAAGCCCTTATCAAGATCATCCAGAATACGCTTGCGCTCCTCAGGGCTGAGTTTGACCGGCGCAGGTTGTCCTTCCTCGCGGCTGGGCTCATAACCCATTGTGCGCAGAATTTCGTTCATGCGGTTACGCAGGGTCGGATAGGACAGTCCCAGTTCTTCTTCCATGCGATTGAATCGCCCCTCACAACGGATGAAGGTTAGAATAAACTGCATCTGTTCATTACTCAGACGGGTGAACGGCAACAGCCAGCGCAACTGCTCGGCAGAAAACGCTCCCTGTAGCCCTCCACCGGTAGATTGAAAATGACCTTCGATCGTGGTTTCACATGAGGGGCAGGTCAACCGCGTCACGATCAACTCTCCGCCGCATACCGGGCATTTGGTCAACATTGGGTTCATGCGTGCACCTCCATCCTCAATCCACTCCCATCTACTTGAAATTCATTTTGACAACTTTGTTGTTTCTAAAGAGAGTATAGCACATAATTAAATTTTGTCAATAGAATTTTGAATAATTTTAATAAAAACTTTTATTTTATTGAATTCCCCCAAAAAAAAGAACCGCCTGCAAATAGCGGGCAGTTCCGAAAATTCGCGAATCAGGTCTGGATACAAGGTTTTCAATCGTGTTGAAGTCGCTCCAACGCCAGCATCCCCAGTGCACACACCGCCATTAACAGAGTGGACATTGCCATGGCTTGACCATAATTCATCGCGCCGGGTTGAGAGATAAAACGGTAAATGGCAACCGGCAAAGTGGGGGCTTCGGGACGCGCTAACAGCGCCGTTGCCCCAAACTCCCCCATGGACACTGTAAAAGAAAACACCGCCCCGACCAGCACCGCCCGCCCGACAATGGGCAAATCCACATGCCACCATACCCGCCATGGAGAAGCGCCCAGCACTGCCGCCGCATCTCTCAGGGAGCGCGGAATGGACGCCAGCGCCGGTTGAAGCGTGCGCACCACGAAAGGAAGCGCTACCAGGCTGTGGGCTATGGGAATCAGCAACGGAAAAGAGGCAACATCCAGCGGCGGGCGTTGAAATGCCACCACATACCCCAGACCCAGTGAAACCGCTGAAGTGCCCAAAGGCAGCATCAGCAGGGCATCCAGTAGCCTCCGGCTTGCCCCCCGCCGATTCAAAGCATACGCTGCCGGAAATCCCAGCCCCAGTGAAATCCACATGGTGGCAAAGGCATAGCCCAGCGAATTCACCGCCGCTTTTACCGGTGGAACATAAAACAGCGAGCCACGCCGATTAACGAACAGTTCACGGTAGTAATCCAGAGTCACTCCCGTCTGGACTGTTCCCCGTTCTCCGCGGCTGGCTTCCAGACGCACCAGCGAGCGCGTCACCAGCGCCCCCAGTGGAAAAAGCACCAGAACGATCAGCAAAAGCACGGAAAACGCCACCGCCAGACGCTGTACCCGGGTGCGCGGAAAGTAAATACCCTCCCCCTTAACCCGCGGGGTCAAACTCACCCCGGCGCCAGCGGTCAGATGCTGACTGAGTGCCAGCACAGCCAGCGTACAAAGCAACTGCACTGCCGAAAGCACCGCCGCCAGCGGTAAATTCAGAAACTGCATGGTCTGGATGTAAATTTCCACCTCCAGTGTGGCAAAACGCGGTCCCCCCAGCAACAGCACCACGCCAAAACTGGTAAAGTCAAAGAGAAACACCAGTAAAGTTGCACCGGCAATGTGAGGGAGAAGCAAAGGAAGGGTGACCCGCCAGAAAGTCCGCCACGGCGAAGCCCCCAGCGTACGCGCCGCCTGCTCCAGGCGCACATCCAGCCCTGCCCATGCTGCACTCACCACACGCACAATCACCGAAAGGTTGTAAAACACATGCACCGTTAAGATGGCTCCCAGGGTGTTCAGGAAACGAATGGGTGGCTCTGAAACCCCCAGGAAGGACATCAGCCAGAGATTTAACCAGCCGCGTGGACCGAGCAAAGCGGTGAACCCCGCAACGACGACCACAGTGGGCAGGATGAAGGGCAGGGTCATCAACACCCGCAGGAAACGTTTGCCGGGAAAACGGAAACGTGCAAACACCCACGCCATGGGCAAACCCGGCAGAAGGGTCAGGAGCGTTGAAAGGCTAGCCTGATACACCGTAAAACTTAAAGGGCGGGCAATCTGCCGCCAGACCGCCTCACCCATTCCTTCCAGCCACCCGGCTTTGCCTGCCAGCGCCAAAATTGCGCCTAACGGATAGAGAAAAAACACCCCCAGAAAGAGCAGGGGGAGAATCACCCACCCTGCTCCGAGGAACTTTCGGAAGGACTGCGCAAGAGCGGCGTTCACCGCAGAACCGCCTCAGTCCATGCCTGGATCCAGGCTTCCCGTCTGGCGGCGATCCGTGCCGAATCCAGCGTGGCGGGCTGTTCAGCAACCTGCGCGTACCGGGTAAAAGCCTCGGGGAGCACCGCCTCCGGATTCACCGGGAAGACGAACATCTGCAAGGGCATGTCTTCCTGGAAGGTCTTTCCAAGCATGAAATCCACAAAAGCCTCAGCCAGTTTCCGCTGAGGGGTGCCCTTGAGGATACCGACAAACTCGATTTGCCGGTAACACATTCCCGGAGCCGTGAGGGAAGCGGTAGGCGCATCCTCCAGAGGCTTCTCAGCAAAAATGACCTCTGCCGCCGGGCTGGATGCATACGAAACCACCATGGGCTGAGGACCTTTTCCTGATGAAGCGCTGAAGTAGGTATAGTAGGCGCTTTCCCAGTCGCTGGCAACCACCACCTCATTGGCGCGCAGGGCTTTCCAGTAGTCCAGATATCCCTCTTCTCCAAAATGCGCAATGGTGGCAAAGAGAAACGCCAGCCCCGGTGAAGAGGTCGCCGGATTTTCCACCACCAGTAATCCGCGATACTCGGGTCTGGTCAATTCCTCCAGCGACTGGGGAACGGGCAAATTCTTTTCCCTGAAATAGGCTTTATCGTAGTTGATGCATACATCCCCATAATCCACCGGTAGAGCGCGATTGGTCGGATCCAGTTTAAATTCGGCAGGAATTTTTTCCAGCAGAGGGGAAGCATACGGCTCGAAGATATCCTCATCCAGCGCGCGGGAGAGGAACGTGTTATCCACCCCGTAGAAGACATCCGCCTGGGGATTTTCTCTGGTCAGCACGGCGCGGTTGAGGGCTGCACCAGTATCTCCGGACTTGATGAAGGTGACCTTAACCTGATGCGCGGCTTCAAAGGCACGCACAATATCCTCGCTCACCGCGAAAGAATCATGCGTCATCACCCGCAACTCAACCGGCTGCCCGGCAGGAGAGACGGACGTTACCGCCGGAGTTGCTGTCTGAGGTGTACAGGCGGTAACCCCGATCAATAATACCAGTATCCAGAGCCAGACTATTCGCAACATCATGAACCTCCTGTATCAGAATGAAAATGGATGCATAACAATACCCCCTGAGACAGGCGTACCCGGGCTTGATGATCCACCATCTCATTGCTGATTCCCCGCGACCGCTCCGGGTAAAGCGTTTCGCCGCGCAGAGGGTAACGCAGTCCTTCCGTCCAGATTCCCTGCGCCACACCAAACAGCGGGATGAGCGAAACCGTCTCCCCCGGTACACCCTGCCATTCGGCTTCAGAGTCGATCAGGAAGGCTTCAACCTCTCCATCTTCCAGGCGCACATCGAGGTTTTTCAGCACAGGCAAGCCCAGCAGAAAGAGATTTGCCAGCGTCTGATCCACCCTGCCTCCCAGCGCGCAAAGGATGCGGATATGGCGATACCCTCGCTGGACTGCATACTGGAGCGCCAGTTCCAGATCGGTTTCGTCTTTTTCCGGTGGGTAACGGAGCAGAAGCACCCCCTCCTGTTCAAACTGTTGCAAGTATTCGGGGGAAAGGGAATCGAAATCTCCGATAACCACATGAGGGCGCCAGCCCAGACGCAAACAGTGATGCGCTCCCCCATCAACGGCGATGATGACATCATCGGGCTGGCGAAAACGGCGCAGGGCATCTTCCTGACAGGATGTGCCCGAAACCACAATTAAAGCGCGTTGTGAGACCATCAAAAAAGCCCTCCACTGGCGGAGGGCAAGGGAAAATCGCTGAAAACAACTCGCTCGTCCCTCCGCCGGCATTACCCGGATCAGGTTCTGCGGGTCGAAGACCGTTTCTGTCTTCCTCTCAGCCCGGTGCGCCGGGCTCCCCGTTTTGCACTTTCAGTATAGTTACAGACGCCTGGATTGTCAAGTGTGTGTATTCAAAACAATTTCGCGCGAAGGATATTTTTTTTAAAACTCAAATTTCCAGCGATTCTGTTGACTTTTTCCAGGAGAGGGTGTAACATATCCTAGAAGGTTTTCCACAAACTCAGATGAAAATACCCTTTCGGGTCATTTTTTGAAGAGGATCAGGGCATCTTGTGGAAATCTGGTTGTCTATTCAAGACAGCAAAACTGCATTGAGTGTTTTTCCGTTTCAATTTTGAATTGGCAAAATGGCAAACCTTTTCCATTCCCAGACACAGGCGAAGATTTTTAAGGGCTGTTTTCTGTTATCCTTAACAGAAAATACTCCCTGCGGATAATGGGAGATGGAAACCTTTTTGCTTTCTACTCCCTGATGAAAGGAGGTGATGGACTCCCGAGAAAATAGCCGAATCTCTCTCATCTAAACAATTCAACCATTTCTTAACTTGACTTCAAGAAGGAGAAAGAGAACATGAAACGTTTGACCTGGTTTTTGTCTGCATTGCTGATGCTCAGCATGCTCCTGGCTTCGTGCGCCCCTGCGGCAACCCCCACCGCGGCGCCCGCTGAGCCCACTGCCGCGCCCACTCAGGCTCCTCAAGAGGAACCCACCAAGGCGCCGGAAGTGCAGCCCACCAAGGAACTGTCCGCGGCTGAAATCGCCGCCGCCCTCCCCCGCAAGGAGACCCTGTACTTCAACGGTCAACAGTGGGGTCCGGTGGTGTGCTGGAACCCGTATTCCTCATCCTGCAACAACGCCATGGCGATTTCGCAGGGTGACAATGCCCGCGTGACCATGTTTGAGACGCCGTACCTGTACAACATGCTGGACGGCAAGCAGTACCCCCTGCTGGCGGATGGGCCCTGGTCCTGGAACGACGCCATGACCGAGATCACCTTCAAGATTAAACCCGCCGCCCGCTGGAGCGATGGCACGCCGGTGACCGCTGAAGACGTGGCTTACACCTGGTACGCCCATGTGAAGTACAACACCTCCACCGGCGCTTCCAACAAGGACTACATCGAAGCCATCGAAGCGGTTGATCCTCAGACGGTGGTGATCAAAGCCAAACTGGACGCAGACGGGAAAGCCGTCAACCCGCTGATCGTTGCGGCTTACGTGAGCAGCAACTACGTTCTCCAGAAGGCGTGGACCCAGAAACTGGAAGAGCGCACCGGTGGCGATCCGGCGAAATTCCTCACCGATCCCGCCGAGGATGTGGTGTACTCTGGTCCCTATCACAAGTTCTACACGGATGAAACCAAGGTTGTCCTCGTGCGCGATGACAATTACTGGGGCAAAGATCCCTCCATGTGGGGCAAACTGCCGGCTCCGAAATACCTCGCCCATGTGATCTTCAAGGACAATGCCGCCGGCACCACCGCGCTGAAAGCCGGGGAAGTGGATGTCAGCCAGCAGTTCAACTCCAACGTCCAGGATCTGTGGCTGAAGGACGGACTGCCCATCTCCACCTACCTGCCCGAACCGCCCTATAACATCGGCGCCAGCCTGCCCACCGCTTTCTACAACCTGCGCTCTTACGGGCTGGATCAGGTAGCCGTGCGCAAAGCCATTGCCATCGCAGTGGATTACGACACCATCGTGGCGAACGCCATGACCAATCAGTCGGCAACCTTCAAGCAGGTTCCGCGCTCACTGATGAACCCGACCCCCGGCGAACAGGCCCTCTATGACCGCGAAGCCGTCAAGAGCCTGCAGTGGGAAGGCAATGACATCGAAGGCGCCAAGAAACTGCTGGATGAGGCTGGAATCGTGGACACCGACGGCGATGGCTGGCGCGAGTACAACGGCAAGAAACTGCAGTACGTCGCCACCTGCCCGAACGGTTGGTCTGACTGGCAAGCCGCCATCGAGGTGGTTGCTGCCGCCGGTAAGAAGATCGGCATTGACATCACCACCAACTATCCTGAATGGTCGGTGTATCAGACTGTGGTCACCAACTGGCCGCTGCCCGAGACGGGTTACGACATCTTCATGATGTGGAGCGCCGGCGCTGGACCCACCATGCCCTGGGGCCGCATCCGCAACCTGCTGTCCTCCGAATTCGCCGAGACCACCAACAACTGGACCGGCAACTGGGGCGGCTACAAGAACCCCGAGGTGGATGAACTGATCAAGAAGATCCCGACCATGACCGACCAGGAAGAAATCAAGAAAGCCTACACGCGCCTGGTTGAGATCTACCTGACCGACGTTCCTTCCTTCACCCTCATGTATCGCCCGCAGTCCTTCCATACGGTGTACGAAGGTGTGTGGACCAACTTCCCGCACCAGGGTGACGGCACCAACCCGCCCGTTCCACCGTTGAATCTGACGGATGGCTGGAGCATCGCCGGTCTCTATAACCTCAAACTCGTCAATCCGTAAACAATCATAACCTCAGGAACAGCCATGTTCTGTTAACCCAGAACATGGCTGTTCACTATATAATGGATATGTAATGAAATGAGTGATTGAGTGAGTGGTGAAAGAGGAGGCCCTGTGTCAAAGAGTTACCTGCGGTATTTTTTGAACAAACTTGCCTGGTTGCTGGTCACCGCTGTGTTTGCGTTTATTTTGAACTTTACCCTTCCCCGCCTCATGCCCGGCGACCCGGTAGCCGCCATTACAGCCAGAATTGCCCAGGGTATGTCCAATACCACCGGCATGAAAGAGGTTTACGAGCGGTACGCCGAGCAATTTGGCACCAATAAACCCATCCACGAGCAGTTCCTCATATACATGAAGAACATTCTGCAGGGGAATTTCGGGACGTCTTTCAGCCAGTATCCCAGACCGGTGGCAGATATTATCCGCGCTTCCATCGTCTGGACGATTGCCCTGCAGTTTCCAGCCATCATCGTGGGGTGGATCATTGGAAACGCCCTGGGAGCGATGGCGGCGTATCTGAAAAAGGGCTTTGATAAAGTCCTTATGCCCATCAGCATTTTCGTGAGCAATTTCCCTGCATTCGGCATGGCGATCATCCTGATGGTCATCTTTGCGGTGAACCTGAAATGGTTCCCCACATCCGGAGGGTACGGATACAACCTGATCCCCAATTTCAGTTGGGAGTTCATCTGGTCGGTTATTGTTCACTACCAGTTACCCTTCTGGTCCATTGTGTTGATCATCATCGGGGGGCAAGCCATTGGCATGCGCTCCATGTCCATTTATGAACTGAATGCAGATTATGTAAAGTATGCGCGCTTCCTCGGGATTAAAGACCGCGTGATTGTGCGCTATGTCTTCCGCAACGCCATGCTTCCTCAGATTACGGGTTTGGCGCTTTCCATCGGCACGATGGTAAGCGGCGCGCTGGTTGCGGAAATTGTCTTCAGTTACCCGGGGCTGGGTTACACCATGCTCAACGGCGTCATGGGACAGGACTACCCGCTGATTTCAGCAGTGACGCTGATTATCACCATCATGACACTGATTGCCAACTTCCTGATAGAAATTCTCTACGGGATCATTGACCCGCGCATCAAAGCCGCCCAGGCGGAAGAACAAGGAGGATAGCCATGATCCATACCCTTCGACAGGTCTTTCGTTCCGGAAAATTCGTAACAGGGTTTGTCATTTTTGTCAGTTTACTGCTGATTGTGCTGATTTACCCCCTGCTTGTTCCGGATGATCCGCTGGCGATTATTGGTTTAGGTACGTTCTTCCCGCCCGGAATTTATGTCAACGTGTACGACTCCGTGAACGTCTCTCCGTACACTTTGAACCTGCCTGATGCCACCACCAAACGCATTGCCGACAAACTGGGGCCAAAAGAGCGTCAGGACATGAAGGAATTTTTACTGGCAGCAGGTATTCCCGAAGAGGAAATAGACATTGAAGACACCGCCAAACTGCTGGATTTATGGGAAAAGAACTATGACCCCAACAAGAACATCGAGGGAATGACCCTGGCGAAAATGCGCTATTACCAGCGGCTTAACAATTCGCTCAAAGGGTTACTGGCAACAGAAGGACTGATTGTGGCTCTCCCCAACGCTCAAACCGGGCAGTTAGAACAGGTCAAGGTCATTGAACAGTCCGATTATGCCAATATAAATGAAGTGCCTAACGTGCGCGTCCTGCCGCTCGGAACCGATAACTTTGGCCGCGATGTGTTGACCGAACTGGTTAAAGCCGCAGGGGTCTCCCTGCAAATCGGTTTTGTGGCAGGATTGATTGCCACCCTCATTGGTCTGGTACTGGGATTGCTGGCAGGGTACCTTGGCGGCATGGTGGATGATATCATCATGTTCTTTACCAACCTGCTGATTGTCATCCCTTCGTTCGTTCTGCTGATTCTCATTTCCTTCAGCATTGGACAGGATAAACGCGGCGCCATAACCATCGCAACGGTGATCGGGTTCACTTCGTGGGTGTGGACGGCAAGAGCCGTGCGCGCGCAGGTACTCTCCCTGCGCAACCGCGACCACGTCAACCTTTCCCGCCTGTCCGGACACTCAACAGTTTACATCATCCTTAACGACATCCTGCCCTACATCATGTCCTACGTGGTAATGGCGCTGATTCTGCAAATTTCTTCCGGCATTCTGGCAGAAGCGGGGCTTTCCATTCTGGGGCTGGGACCGCGCACCACAGAGGTGCCAACCCTGGGCTTGATGATGAACTGGGCGATGATTTATCAGGCGCACGTCTTAGGCAAATGGTGGGCATACCTCCCCGTACTGGTGACCATTGCGCTGATTACCTTCTCGATGAACCTGATGAACACCGGTCTGGATCAGGTGTTCAATCCTGCATTGAGGGAATAGAGGTTGACATGGGAAAAGTTATTCTGGAAGTTCGAGAACTCTCCACAAAGTACGTCACCCGCTTTGGGGAAAATGTGTATGCCGTAGACCGGGTCTCCTTGAAGGTGGAAGAAGGCAAGTCCTTAGGGATTGCGGGAGAATCCGGGTGTGGAAAATCTACCCTTGCCCTGAGCCTGATGGGATATTATTTTGCCCCGCTTCATTACATCAGCGGCGATATCATCATTGACGGGCAAAACATCTCCAAAATGCACCCTGATGAAGTGCGCCGAAAAATATTGGGAAAAGAAATTGCTTATATCCCACAGGCGGCAATGAACGCACTCAACCCCACGTTGAAGATCATCAACTTCATTGAGGATGTTATTCACGCTCACGATCCCAAAGTGCCCAAGAAAGAAATCCACGATATGGCTCGGCAGCGCTTCGAGGAACTGGGATTGCCTGCTGAGGTACTTCAAAAATATCCGGTGGAACTATCTGGCGGGATGAAACAGCGCACGGTGATTGCCACCTCAGTTATCCTTTCGCCGAAAGTCCTGATTGCCGATGAACCCTCTTCGGCTCTGGATGTGACCTCGCAGAAAATGGTCATTAAGATGCTGAAAGACATGATGGAGAAGGGACTGGTCAAGGCGATGATCTTTATCACCCACGAACTGCCCCTGCTCTACAATGTCACCGACGATATCATGGTGATGTATGCCGGACAAATTGTTGAACAGGGGACAGCTCAACAGGTGGTGTTTGATCCGCTGCACCCTTACTCCAAAGGCTTGATGGGCTCCATCATCGTACCCGAAAGCGGAGTGCGGGATGTGAAATTAACCGCCATTCCAGGCGCCCCGCCCAACCTCAAGCGTCCACCTCAAGGATGCCGTTTTGCCGACCGCTGTAAGTACGTGCAGGCAGAATGCCGGGTGCAATCCATTTATATGCGCGAGGCTGCCAACAACCGGGCTTACCGCTGTATCTTTCCTGAGGAACAATTAAGAAAGGTGTACCAAAATGAATGACACTGTTTTGCAAGGGGTAAACCTGACCAAAGTGTTCGGCTGGGGGAAACAGAAAACCATTGCGGTAGACCACGTGAATTTTGAAATTCGTGCAGGCGAGGTGTGTTCCATCGTGGGCGAATCAGGGAGCGGCAAGACTACCCTGGCAAAAATGCTTTTAGGGCTTCTCAACCCCACCGAAGGGGAAATTTACTTCCAGGGGAAGAAGCGGGACATCAGCACCCAGCGGAAGAAACGGGAGTACTGGAAGAACATTCAGGCAATCTTTCAAGACCCCTATTCCGCCTATAACATCTTCAATAAGATTGATACCCTTCTGCTGGACTGTATCCGCATGCGGGGGGATTTCTGGTTACCCCGCGAGAAGAAGATCGAACTGATGAGCGAGGCATGCAGTTTCGTCAACCTGGAATACAAAGAGTTGACCAACAAGTACCCCTTCGAACTTTCGGGCGGGCAAATGCAACGCCTGATGATTGCCCGCATCTTCCTGCTGAAGCCCAAGATTCTCATCGCCGATGAACCCACTTCGATGATTGATGCCTGTTCGCGCGCCACCATTCTGGATATGTTAATGAAACTGCGCGACGAAGTGGGCATGACCATCATCTTCATCACCCACGACATTGGTCTGGCGTATTACGTATCGGATACCGTTTACATCATGGAGCGCGGCAAAATTGTCGAATCCGGCTCTGCCGATCAGGTTATCCTCACCCCCCATCACCCATACACCAGGCGTTTGATCAGCGATGTGCCGAAGATTCACGAAGCCTGGGATCTCTCAACCGTAACCTATTCCGGCTTATAAAAACACGCCTCTGGTAAATCAAACGCCCTCTGGTCTTTGCAAGGCAGAGGGCGTTTGATTTTTCTGGAGAGGCTTGCTTTAGCGCACACGGCGTTTCCATTCTTCCTTCAACTGCAACATTCGTGGACTCTCCCCCACCCCAAGCGAAAGGAAATCCATCACCAGGCGATTGAACTTACTGCTTTCTTCCAGGATGGGAAAATGTCCTGACTGGTCAAACACAATCCCATGGGTCTGGAACGGCAGACTCAGGAAGACTTCATCTGATGGTGCCGGGACAACAGGATCTTTTTCGCCATACACCAGCAGACAGGCACAGGTCAGTTTTTGACTGGCTTCGTGGGCTTCAATGGTGGCTAAACCCTCCAGCGAGTCCTGAATGGCTCGCGGATCGGTCTTGGCGGCTTCAACGCGCACCGGCTCGGTGGTAGGATTGCGCTCCAGCAGCCAGTCCACCAGTTCTTCGGGAGACTGGGTACGCAAACGGGGGTGAAGGCGGGACTCATCCAGCGGATAAGATACCGCCAGAACGCGATCGACAACGTCCGGGTTGCGCAGAGCAAACATCACCGCTACCGTAGCCCCCAATCCATGCCCAATCAGCGCAACCCGCCCCATACCCATTTGATCCATGAACCCTTTCAGCAGGTTAACCTGCGCATCCAGGTTGTAGCGTTCGGGCACCTTGGCGCTATCGCCATAGCCCCAGAAATCCAGCGCATAGGTGCGGTAGGCAATGGACGCCGCCTGCATGGTGGGAATCCAGTAACGCCAGGAGCCAATCCAGCCGTGCAGGAAGATGACCGGGCGACCCCGCCCCAGCACCTCGTAATGCACCATCTGCCCATCCAGCAGGATTGCGCTCATGGTTCTCCCTTATCCTTTACTTGCGTACTTTTCCAGCAGTTCAGATACCCGCTGAGCCAGTTCCATGGGAGCAAACGGCTTGAGCAAATACTCCGAAGCCCCCACGCTGAGCCCGGTTTGAATTTCTGATTCCTGCCCTTTTGCAGACAGGAACACCACAGGAATATGGGCAATGGAAGGATCGGCTTTCATGGCGGCACAGGCTTCATATCCGGTCATGCGCGGCATACGCACATCCATGAGGATTAAATCGGGTTTCTCAGCGCGCGCCGCCTCAACGGCGTCCTCGCCATTCCCCACCGCTATGACTTCATGCCCGGCAAAACCAAGCGTAAATTTCACCAGATCGCGAATATCGGGTTCATCTTCGGCAATCAGAATCTTCGCCATTCTTTCGCCTCACTCCACAGAATTAATCGGTAATGTGAAAGAGAATGTACTGCCTTCACCACGAATCCCACTGCTCTTGAACCAGATTCGTCCGTTGTGCATGGTGACGATGGTCTTTGCCACCGCCAGCCCCAGGCCGGTGCCAGCGGTTTTCAACACCAGCGGATCTTCGCCGCGGTAGAAGCGCTCAAAGATGCGGTCCTGATCTTCAATGCTGATGCCAATGCCGTCATCCTGTACGTCCACCTGGACTTCACCGTTATTACGGAAAATCCGCACCCACACGTGCCCATTTTCTGGCGTGTAGTTGTAACCGTTCACCACCAGATTGGTCAGCACCTGACGGATGCGTTCTTCGTCTCCACGCACGGGCGGCAGATCATCCGCCACCTCCAGGGAGAAGTTCATGGGCTTTTCCTCTTCCTGAGAGCGGCGGGAGACATACTCCATCACCTCTTCTGCCAGCAGGCGCAGGTTCAAATCGGTCATGTTCAGGGTGATCTTCCCCGACTCGATGCGTGACAGATCCAGCAGGTCATTAACTAAAACCCCAAGGCGCTCGGTATTATTCTTGACAATTTCCAGGAAGTGGCGCTGTTGCGGGGTCAGTTCGCCAGTAGCACCCAACAGCATGATTTCCACATAGCCCTTGATCGAGGTCATCGGTGTGCGCAGTTCATGGCTGACATTGGCGACAAACTCAGACTTCATGCGATCTACCTGTACCTCATGGGTGATATCGCGGAAGATACTCACCGTGCCGAGGAATTGAGAACGCCAGAATACCGGTGCCAGATGCACCGCAATGACTTTGCCGTTATCCAGATCAAACTGATCGGCAAAGAATTCACCACCGTAGGACTTGGGTTCCTTCGACCAGTTCCGGATGGTGCGCAACCAGTTGGTGCCGGTGCGTCCAAACAGACCGGAAAACTGCTCCAGCGGACGCCCAACCACATCCTGCGCTCTGAGATCCAGTATGCGTTCAGCAGAGGCGTTGAAGAGGGTAATCTTACCCTCGCCATCGGTGACCAGCACCCCGTCGGCAATGGCTTCGAGCAAAGCGCGCGAGCGGCTGGCTTCAATTTGCTGTTCGCGCAACATCTTGCCCAGATGCTCCGACTGATCCCGAATCAAGTTGAACAGTTCCGCATTATTAATGGCAATACCAATTTGTCGCGCGGTGGCTTCTGCCAGCGGAATCTGATTCTCATAGAAGTAACCGGGGTCGCGATGCAGGAGCAAAAGCGCGCCAAGCACCTCCTCGCCCATAATAATGGGAACCGCCAGCACACTGCGGTATGTGGGCGTTTCCGAAGCGGGAATTTGCCAGCGCGGATCGGCTAATACATCAGAAAGCAGGAGCGCCTTGCGGTTTTTTGCTACCAGCATGGTGATCTCGCGTTCCAGCGCTACCTTTCGACCGGCACTCTCCCATGCGGCAACGAGATTTTCGCCTGCACGGAACGGCTTTCCATTACCCTGCAACATGAAGGCAAGGCTCTCATGCGAACCGAGCGACTCGTTAATGACACCCAGAGCGCGGTTAAGCACCAGATCCATATCCAGACTGGTGGAGAGTTCGCTGATGACCCGCAACAGGGTTTGCGAGTTTTGATGCTCGCGGCGCAGTTCGCTGGTGCGCTCCTCCACCCGTCTTTCAAGCGTCTCGGTGAGACTGCGGGTTTCCTCAAACAGGCGGGCGTTCTGAATGGCAATTGCCGCCTGATTCGCCACCGTGCGCGCCAGTTCGATCTCTGCCACTGCAAAACGGTAGGCTTCCCGCTTCTGCAACAGAATCCAGCCATGCAGGGTGCTGGCGGCAATCAACGGCACAACCAGCAACGACTGAATGCCCCGCTTCTCAAAATACTGCCCATACCAGTCGCCCAGTTCAGTCTCCGCCGACAGGGTATCGGAATTGAAAATACCCTGCGTGTCTTTCAGATGTTTGAGTAAGGGCACATCTTGCACCACAACCGGAAGGGTAAGATCCTGCTGAAGCGGCTCTTCCAGTTCGAGGAGATTCTCTCCATCAGAAGATGCCATTACAAAGGCAACAATGTCCGCCCGGAGCGCTTCCTGCAGATGCTGACCGGTGACACGCAAAATGTAAGGGATATCGAGGGATTGTCCCAGTTCCCCGGAGAGACGGTTGAGCAACGCCAGGCGCTGGGACCGCTGATCCAGTTCGGCGGCACGGCGCACCGATTCTTCAAAGAGGCGGGCATTTTCCAGCGCCACCGCCGCCTGTCCGGCAAAGGTCGTCGCCACCTGAAGATATTCATCGGTAAAGAACCCGGCTTCCTTTTTCTCACAGGCAATCAGCCCGATCACTTCACCCTTGACAATGAGCGGGATACCCAACCATGAGAGACGATCGGGTGGCACCAGTGCGGGGAAGCGGGCATCTGAACGCACATCTTTGATGGCAATCGGCGCCCCCGTTTCCACCATCTCGCGAAAGAGCAGGCTGTCTTCCACCGCAGCAGAAAGCCCGATGCGGCTTTGATCGTCTTCAAAACCCCGCGCCGAAAACACGGTCAGCCAGTCGCCTTCCCGCAACCAGAGGGTGGCTGTATCGTACGGCACCACAGAGGAAAGCAAATCGAGCAATTGCGCAACCAGTTCCTCGCGCTTCAGGCTGGAAGTCAGGCGGCTGGAGGTCTGCGTCAAGCTTTGCAGTTGGGTAGCGCGCACCTCTACCGTCTGATACAGACGGGCATTCTCCAGTGCCAGTCCTGCCTGCTGGGTGAAAGAATATGCCAGGGCTTCATCTTCTTCATGGAAGGCGTCAGGCTGTTCAAAGTTCTCCAGCACCAGCACACCGCTGACCTTATCAGCAAGGCGCAAGGGCAACATCATACAGGAAATGGGCAACCGTCCGCGGGTAGCCTGACGGTAACTCAACAAATCTTCTGGAGAGAGGTGGTACTGAGTCGGGAAATCCACTTCGGCTACACGCAACGGTTCACCTGTGCGCAATACGCGCAACATCAGCAGGCGCGGTGTATCTCCCAGCAAACCGGTGGTACTGACCAGACTGTAAGTAGTCTTGAGGGCGGCTTCATTGTCCACATAGCCAGAAGCCACCTGCGGGTGAATCAATGCCCGTTCGGGATCGAATAAACCCACCCAGCCCGCCTGCGCCTGCGGAAGGACTTCGCGGACGCTCTCCACCAGAGAGCGATAAATTTCTTCAGGTTTGAGAGTACTCAGTTTAAGGCTGAACTCCAGCAGGTAGTTGACCTCTTCCAGACGCCGCCGCATCTCTTCCAGCAATTGCAGGTTCTGCAAGCCTGTGCTGACCTGTCGCGATAACTGTTCAAAGATGCGCCGATCTTCTTCCGAGAATGCGCCCAGCGTGCGGCGCCCAACCACCAGTACTCCGTAGCGTTTTCCGCTTCTCCCCGGCAGGTACAATCCCACAAAACTTCTTGCTTCCAGCCCGTTGAGCAGGGCGCTCTGATGCCAGTCCGGGTGAGCATCCACACTGGCAACCAGCAGAGCATTGCCCTGCTCTGTGCCCGTCTGAAGCAAATGCCGGAGCGGATTTCGCTGACCAAACAGGGCTTCGACATTGCACCCTTCCGGGACAGTACCCAGCGTTTCCACCAGCCGTACTCCAGAGGGGGTGCGCTCGGCGATTAACGCTACCTGCAGAGCAAAGCGGGTCAGCAGTCCCTGCGCCAGCGTGCGTAACACGGCAAAGGCATCGTCCTGAGCATTCGCCTGGGCGGCAATTTCCAGCGAGGCGCGGATGCGCTCAATGCGGCGGTTCAGGTCCTGCAATTCGAGGGTGTGCTCCAGATCACGACGCAAGAGCACCGGCATGTTGAGGCGCGCCGCCTCTGCCGCTCGGGTCAGACGCTCGCGCTCGCCTTCCAGTTCGCTCAGACGCGCTTCCAGCGAGGAAACGCGGCGGTGGCTTTCAATCATCAAACCGGCTTGCACGCCAAAGATTTCCAGCGCTTCAAAAGTGGGACGGTCAGGTCGGCGTCCATCGGAAGGCATATCTACGCTGATCAAGCCCAGCGGGTTGCCCGCCGAGTCGTACAACGGGACGAGCAGGAAATCTTCCGGATTCCAGGCGTCTTTTCCCAGATCGCTGACGGGCTGGTCGAATTCCAGCACGTGCACATCCGCAGGAATTGCCGGAGAGCGATCTGCCGGAATGAAGTACACACTGCCCACACGGAACTCGGGACGCAAGAGAGAACGCAGGCTCTCCCACGGTTGTACGTGCGACTTCAACTCTTCCCACTGTTCCAGCGTCAAGCCGGTCGCACACACCCGCCGAAGCGTTCCATCGGAAGGCTCATAGACACTGATAACATTCACCTGGAACGGGGTTGCCTGACGAATCGCAGAGCCAATCGCCACCAGCGATTCTTCCAGCGGCAAATTGGGACGCAGGAAACGGGATACTTCGAGCAGTTCCGCCAGGGTATCCAGTTCGCGCTTGAGCAAAGCGCTGCGACGGCTCTCATCCTCAAACTGCACGGCGTTGCGCAACGCCACCGCCGCCTGCACGGCTAACGACTGCGCCATCTCCAGAGCATTCTCATCAAACTGAGCAGGACGCAATCCGTGCAGGGAAATCACCCCGCCCAGCGTCTGCCGAATCAGAATCGGGACAGCCAGACCCGAACGGACACCCACATGGGGCGGGTTTAACCCTGCCTGAACAAAGTCTTCCTCCCGCACCCCTTGCAGATTCTCCACAGCCCGCAGTTCCAGCGAAGTCAATTCACCGCTGTGGGCATCGCCATATACCCGACGGACAACCGGAAGCCCTTCTTCCGGTTGCCTGGGGTCGAAGAACAGAATGGAACCGCAATCGGCGCCGGTGATACGCACGGCTTCGCTGTGAATGACCCGTAAAATGGCATCCAGGTCCAGCGAGTTGCTCAGTTCACGGCTGATGCGGGTGATGGACATCAGTTGATCCACCCGGCGGCGCAAACTTTCGTCGGTTTGTTCGCGCAGGAAAATTTGCTCTACCGCACCCGCCAGTTGCCCTGCCGCGGTGGCAACTAACTGAACATCCAGGGCATCAAAGGCATCTTCTCCGGAATTTCCAAACCATAATTCACCCACTCCCAAACTGCGTACCACCAGCGGAACCGCCAGCACGGAGTGCACATTCCACTGACTCAACAGGTGCCGGTAGAAGGGAATGATGGGCACCTCGTCGGTAATCAAACCAACCCGCAGGACTTCCTGCGATTCAGTGATGGTAAAGGGGAATTGCGCATCATCTACCTGTAAACGGGTAACCCGCTCAGGCAAATCTACTGCGGGACCAACAAACGAACTGCGATGAAGACTGAGCGTCGTTCGGGCTTGATCCATCAGGAATACGGCACCCACCTCTGCGCGGAGCAAACGCGCCAGTTCCTGAACGGAGAACTGCAAAATTTCATCCAGGTTGGCAGCAGAACTGGTCAGGCTGACAATTTGGCGCAAGGCTTCTGCGCGCTGAGCGCGCTGGCGGGACTGCTGAACGAGCAGCGCATTCTCAATGATGGAAGCGACCTGATTGGAGACAATCATCAGCAGGTTTAACTCAGACTGGGTGAAGGAACCGCCTTCCAACCGGTTAGAGACCTGCAGATAGCCAAGCATACGTCCGCCGGATTGCAGAGGCACCAGCACCGTCTCATGTAAACTGGCGGCTTGTGCCACAAACGCCAGTCCGAGGTTTTCCCACAGCGGGTCAGTACTGGCATCTTCCGTCAGGAGAACATCCTGCTCAAGCAGGGCGTTTTCCAGCGGGCTGTTGATACCAACATTGACGCGGTAGAGTTCCGTAATCTGGTCGGGCAACCCGTAGAAAGGAATCTGCGCTTCCAGGACTCGTTGGGCTTCCTGGTAGAGCAGAAAACCCGCTATGTGGACTTTAATCAACCGGGCAACGTTCTCCACCAGCCGGGAGAACAGGCTTTTGGGGTCTCGCATGGAGCCAAAAGCCTGCGTCAGTTGCGACAAACGGCTCAATTCGGTACTGCGTTTTTTCTCTTCCTGAAAAACCAGCGCATTGCGGATGGCAAGGGCGGCCTGTTCGGCAAGCAGGCGAATCAGTCCCAAATCTTCTTCACGGAATGCGCCGATCACCCGCGAACCCAGTTCCAGTGTGCCGACAAATTCGCCATCTGCCATAAGAGGCAACCCCATAAACGAGCGGATGCCCGGCATACGTCCTTCAGCGGGGCGCACATCCATGCGCCGCGAGATATCAGTGATCAGCAGAGGGACACGTTCCTGATACAGAAAGCCTGTATATCCCTCACCCGGAGCGCCTCCTACGGGGTCCTGTTCCAGACGCCGTTCACTGCTGGAAACCCAGTTTAACTGGAAGAAAACAAATCGGCGAAGTTCGCTATCCCAAACCCCTACTTCAAGATAATCTGCGGGAACTATTTTCTCCACACCTTCCAGAACGGCAGTGAGGGTTTGTTCCAGATCAAGGCTCGCCGCCATGGCACGGGTGAGTTCGGTAAAGGTTTGCAGGGTTTGAGACGATAAACCCTGCTCACCGCCTTCTGTCAATCCGGTCAATTCAGGAAAGCGCAGGGAAACCAGTACCAGTTTATCCTGTTGAAAGGTCAGGGCATACGAAACCCCTTCCACGAAACGCCCGTTTAAGACAAAACGCGCCCGTCCCTCTCCGGCGCATAACATCATCAAAGCATCCACTGGGCGGGCATGACGCACCAGACGTTCCAGATCGGGGATTTCATCTTCCCGCAACTGGAACACCTGCCGGGCACGCTCGTTAAGCGAACGCACCCTTCCCCCTGCTTCAACGACCAGAACGGCTTCCTCGCCATTGCCGGCGGGACTGTGCAGCAAATCGCCTTCCGGAACTGGACGCATTTTCGGGGCAGTTTGCGCCAGCAGGCGCACCACGCCGAAAAAAACCAGTCCTGTGATGATAAAAATCAGCCCCAGATCAAATGCGTTCACTGCAACCGTCAAACATTCAACTGTAAGGATTTACCGCTCATTCGCGGCATCTTTCCGCCGCTCTTCTGCCGCCAGTTCGGTAATTTCCCGGATATCGGCAAAATAGTGCGTTGCAGGCGAGACAATACCCACCGCCAGTGTCATCAGCGGGGTGGTTTCAATCTTTCCTTCTTCGTTGGGCGCCAGAATGTAGCCCTGCTGACGATCCATGAAGTTGTAATGGGTGAGAACTTCCTCTTTAAACCGTTCCTTGGCACGTTGTTTGATGACTTCAGCGCGGTCTTCTGCTGTGAGAATGACAAAGTTATCGCCGCCCGCATGCCCCACAAAGTCATTCTGAGTGCCCAGTTCATCCACTACCTCGCCCAACAACATGGCAGTGAAGCGTAAAACATCCCCACCAGCAATGAACCCGTAGACATTCTTGAAAGGTTCAAAGTAATTGATACGCACGTCAAGGAATGCCCAACCACGCGGTTGACGAATCATCTGGCGGAGTTGATCTTCGATCATCCGTCCTGCGGGCAACCCTGTTTGCGGGTCGGTCAAACTCTCACGTTCCGAACGGGAAATGGCGTTCTGAACGCGCAGGCGCAGTTCATCAATATCAAAGGGTTTGGTGATGTAATCGTCCGCGCCCAGTTCCAGCCCCTGCAGTCTGTCACTGCGTTCGTCTTTCTGGGTCAGGAAGATCACCGGAATATGGCTGGTGCGGGTGGTGGTGCGCAGTTGACGGCAAACCTCGTACCCGTTGATATCAGGGAGCATAATGTCCAGAACAATCAAATGGGGCATGTTTTGCCGTGTCTTTTCCAGCGCATCACTACCACGCAAAGCGGTTTCTACTTCATAGCCCTGACTGGTGAAGTAGATTTTCAACATATTGGAGATATCTACATCATCTTCTACAATCAAAAGACGGGCTTTACCCATGCGAGCCTCCCTTTGGAACAGGCATGACAGTCTATCAGTGCGGATGTACTGAGGGCACCACCTGTATTGTATTATAAGACCGAAGGATCGAAAACCATTTTATACCCACCAAATGGTTTTTGTTAGCCGTTTGTAAATAAGCGCCTTCTTCTCCAGCGGATAAGAGGAGCAACCAGACGACGCAGATAATACTTGAAGACAATCGGCGCAAACCATCCCCCACCCAGCCGCCGGTGCACCCGCAGCATCTCAGGCCAGCAACGGTCATCCGCTGAAATTGTCTTGGCGTCCGAATGCAGGCGGAAGTTCGCCCAGACCTGCCCGGGAATATACACCAGCGGAGCGAGCGCCGCCAGCCGCACCCACAGGTCGTAATCCATGGCAAAGTAAAAGCTCGGGTCAAGGGGACCTACCTGGCGCCAGTAAGAAGCCCGCCAGAAAGCCGCCTGCTGGGGAATGTGCACATATCCTTGGCGCAACCGGCGGTAATCGGTTTGTGCGGCGGGAAAACGTCCAATCACCCTGCCGTTTTCATCTATGTAATGAGCATCTCCATAAACCATGGCGGCTTCAGGGTGTTTTTCGAGCGCCTCCACAGCGGCACGTACTGCACCCGGTTCGTAAGTATCATCCGAATTGAGCCATGCCAGAATCTCACCATGTGCGTGAGCAAACCCCTTGTTGATAGCATCTGTCTGTCCCCGATCGGGTTCTGATACCCACCAGGAAAGCCGACTGGCATACCGTTGAATGATCTCCACACTGCCATCGGTAGAACCGCCATCCACTACAATGTACTCGATATGAGGATAGTCCTGATTGAGCACCGAAAGCATGGTTTGCTCCAGAAAGCGTGCCTGATTGAACGAAGGTGTTACGATTGTGACCAGCGTCATCTCCCCTCCTTAACGCACAATTTCGAGGTGTTCCAGACCATAATAGCGTTCTGCGCAGGTACTCACCCAGTTACCTCCTGCGTTCCAGTCTTCCAAGCCCATGACCACATCGGTTTCACGGACGATGAGAGAGCGTTCTCCACGGGCAAGGGTTTGCAGAATGAGTGCCTGACGTTCATCCCAGCGTTGCGCGCGAACGCTCAAGTTCTGGTACTCTGTCTGCAGGTTCAACACCCCACGCATGGGATAAATAGCCCCAGCCAGCAATACGCCAAGCGCAAGCCAGCGCCACATCCCTCGCGCAGGATAGGGCGAACGCATTCCCAATCCCAGCATTATGGCAACCCCCATACCGGTAGAGAGCAACACAAATCGAGCCGGCATCAGCGCTCGCCCGGTAGGATACTGCAATCCAGCATACACGCTGGGCGCCATGCTGGCAAGGAGAAGAATTCCCCCAAGCACCAGAATCAAGCCAATTCCCATTAGCATTTTCGAAAGGGGGATGCGATCCCCCGGTTGAAGGAGGACCAGCCCCCAAACCGTCAGCACAAGCATTCCAAGGGGGATGGGCAAACCACGAAGAGAATATCCGATGAAGTCCAGGGTATAGCGTAAAGTAAAGGCAGCCAGTTCCCAGATTCCGGGCGGAGGGGGCAGTTCTGCCTGCCGCCAGGCATTGGAAGGGGAAAGAAACATCACCCCAAGCGCCAGCACAGCCCCCAACAGCGCAGAGAGCCATCCCCACCAGACGCGCGTTTCCAGAGAAGCAGATTTCCTCCACACCGTCAGCCCTAACAGGACAAGGAACATCACCTGCAACGCCCCCGTAGTCTCCGAAAATCCGCCAATGAAGAACGACCACATCATTGGGAAGAGGAGTAATAACCCCTGTCCCTTTCCCGGAATTTCTGTGCGGGTAAGGCGCAAAAGCCCCGCGCCCGTCAGAAACATCAAGGGCAGAGGCAGGGTGTAATGGAGCGTACCCATCCGCCAGTAAAGCGTCTGCAGACGGTCAGGCGCCAGAAACGCGCTGTAGAACACCAGCATCAGGGCAAGCAACAGAATCACCCGACGTGAAAAGGTGACCCGGAAGAAGGAGAACAGTTCCCCCAAGAAGAGGTATGTGCTCACTCCCCATAGCACCAGCACCGCCGCAGGGAGAAAGCGCACGCCATTCAGTCCGAGCGGCTCCAGCAACGCCACCAGCGCAAATGCCGAAAAGCGGTTCCCTGAAAGGGTGTACCACTCCGCCAGCCCCCGCCATACACCAGACTGGCGCGCCACCAGCCCGTAGCAGTAATCATCTGCCCAGTAACGCGCATACGTACCCAGATAGCCCAGAAAAGCCAGTGCCATGAAAAAAGTACCGACAGCCAGCCACTGCACCGCGCGGGTAGCATCATATCCAGTACGACGACTCATACGTGGGTCCATTTAGTTCCCCCGGTTTGTGCGCAAATCAAAGATCAAACAGGTATCACTTTGTCGAATCAGAGGATACTGTACCAGAAAATCCTGCAGGGCTTTCTGACGTTGCCATTCATCCATCAAGGTGATGACAAAATAATCCCTGTCACGGGTTTGCTCCTGCAGTAACGCCTGAACATCTACATCCTGACCCGCGCGGCGGCGCAATTCCATCTCTGCCTGCGTCCACCAGGCAGTTGGGGTGATCCATCCCCAGTAGGTCAGCCGCGCGCCATAATCGGGGAGCAATCCAATCACGCGGGCATCGCGCCCCATCTGTTCGGCAAGAGACTGCCAGAAAGCAGGCTCGGCGCGATAATCTGACTTCCTTAAGGTATTGCGGGTTTCGTAGAGCATCCAGACCGCAGTTCCCAGCAGCACCAGCGCCATACCCGCCTGCCAGAGACGACGCGGCTCAGCAAGCCGCTGAAGGAATACTGAAACCATTCCCGCCATTCCCAGCGCCATGAAGGGAAGAAGAGGCAAACTGTAGTAGTCGTGCGTGGAAATATGATGAGGAAGCGCCAGCCCCAACGCCACATATCCCATCCATCCTCCAAACGCGATCGCCCGCAGAGGCACAGGCAAAACCATTGTCCCCAGCAGGGCAAACGCCATCCATGCCAGTCCAAAGGTTTGAGTGAGCAGGCTTGCCCAACGCAGGTAAAACACCGCATCCATCCAGTACTGTGGGAAAAAGCGCAGGCTCATCTGCTGTTGAAGATACCCCACCACAAACCACCCATACAGGGAATACCCCAGCAGGGGAAGAGACGCCAGTCCACCCAAAGCCAGCAGTTGCCCCCCCATGCGGCGGGAAAAGCGACTCCTTTCAGTCCAGAGCAGTACTGCCAGAGGGAAAAAGAGCATAAACCCAGCGGTGGCTTTAATCAGCAGAGTCAGCCCGCTCAAAATCCCGGCGGCAATGCACCAGCGCCAGGATTGCGTCTGCCACCAGCCCGTCAATGCCCACAAAGACCAGAGTATCAGCGCCACCATCAACGGATCAGGCTGGAAAGAGCGGCTTGCAATGACCCCGTAAGGGAAAAAGAGCAGGAAACCCAGCCCCACAGCCGCAAGCGGCGCAGAAAGCCAGCGGCGCATGAGCAGGTACCCGCCCAGCGCCCCCGTCACCCAGAACATGAGCGCATACAACCTGCCCACCAGAGGCACTTCCCTCCCCAGCAAACGATAGGCGCCCACCGCCAGCATCTCCATGACAGGAGGTTCAACGATCCCCTCCGCCCGGGCTTGAAGGCGGGCACGTTCTCTCTGCCATTCGGGAACACCGGGCGCGTCAGCAAGATACATCCCCCGCGCCAGAATGAGCGAGTGCAGTTGCCGGGTAGGATGAAAATCCAGCGGCGGATCGTCCAGATCATACAGGCGAATCCACAGCCCTGCCGCCAGCAACATCAGCACAAGGAGAACTTCTCCTGTCCGGGAGTTCCGCCATTGCTTCAGGACATTTCTCATACCTGGCATCCTTTTCTCATCCCTATGGCTCACACCGGAATACCAGTAAACCGCCCACCTGATTCCACAGGCTCAATCGCAAAGGTGAGCAAAGCGAATCATCCAGACCACGCTCGGCAAGAACACTTTGAGGCGTTTGTCCCTCAGAAGGACGCACCACAATGAATATTGTGTCGGGCGAGTGCATACGTTTGCTTTCAAACCACTCCCGCCCCACCCCCGCTTCCATGAGATAAAACCACAAAGGAGCATCATCTGGCGTACCTGCCACGACAAAGGGCTTTGCCACCCTCTCATTAACCAAAAGGTCAGCAACCGGTTGCACATCCGCCGGGTGAAGATGCGAAACAGTACGAAGAGAAGTCGTCATCAAAAGTGCCAGAAGCACTACACCAGCGATCCATTCAAAGCGGGAGAGGCGGGGCAATTTACCGCGGAGAACATTCCACACCTGCCACCATCCAACCGCCCCGCCCAGCACCCAGAACGGGATCAGAGCCGTCCACAGGCGCGCCATGGGATTTGCCCGCTGCAACATTACCACCCCTGCCGCGCCAATCATCACAATCAACAGGGGAGAAAACCGTTCTCGACTGACACGGGCGTGAAAAAGGATTGAATTGAGCGCTCCGGCTGAGATGACCCAGCCCACCCACGAGGGAAGCCCCAGAGTCCATTCATCGGCGGTTTCCTGCAGGCGAACCAGCACAGTTGGGAAGAAGGCATGCCAGTCCAGCGGCTGAACAAAACCGTTCCCCACCAGCGAACGCCACCCCGTACCCCATAACACGACAGGCAAATACGCCAGCGCCGTAAAAAGCCCCGTAGCGGCTACCACGCCCATCAGCGGAAGTGAAAATTTCCGCATCCACACAGCAAAGGAACGGTTTTCGCGATCCCAAAGCACCAGGGAAAGCCAGAGCATCACTCCCACAAAGGGATATGCCATGAACGGCACCGTCCAAAACCCCAGCCCAGCCACAAGCACCATGAGAATCCAACGGGCAGGGCTGGAACGAGACACAATTGCCTGCGCCAGCAGGAAAAGCACGAGGGTCAGGAGGGTATAAAAACTGTATCCGCGCGCATTGGTGGCATAGAGAGCCTGAACCGGCAAACCCGCCAGCAGAGTCGCCGCCAGCAGTCCCGTGCGGGAGGAGTACATCCGCGCGCCCAGCACCGCCAGCACAGGGATGCACAACCCTGCGGCAAGGAAGGCGGGCAGGCGCACCGTCCACGGGTGCGTTCCCAGCGCCATCGTCGTCCAGTGCACCAGCAAAGAGTGAAAGATGTGGTTATTGGGAAGATGGTAATCGGAAATCAGCGCCAGGAAAGGACGCGAAGCAAACGCCACGTAGGTGTAGGCTTCATCATGCACCATGGGACGCGAGAGCAAAGGCACGCGCACCAGCATTCCCGCCAGCGAGATGAACAACAGGTACCATCGTTCATCTCGCGAAAGCGGAGATAGCGAAAAGACCGCCCGCAGATCCTGCCACCCGGCGCTCAATCGGTGAGCCATGTTTACAACCTCATGCGCCGCCGCCGGGCACGCAGATACAGGTGCTTCAGTCCTTCCACATTGACCAGCAGACGGGCATAGGCATACAGAATGCGCCGCCATTCCATCAGCGCTGTGGGAGCATGGGTCAGTAAACTGCGCGTATATGCCGCCGCGGCAGGGCGGATCTGCCCCGCATCCAGCAGGTAGCGGGCATTCAGGCGGTGCGCTCCCGCCCGAATGGGCTTTTCCAGACGGCGAAACCGTTCCGCCAGGGCAGGCTCCTGAGCCATCCAGTCCACCAGACGATAGGCTTCCTGACCAAAGCGAGCCGCCTGCGCCACATTCTTCGCCAGCGGATGAAAGCGGGCACTGGCTAAGCGCTGGCGCAGATACACCATCGGCGCAACCTGTGCACAGCGCAACCACAGATGATGATCCAGCAGAAAATGATAAGAGGGGTCCAGAAATCCTGCCCGTTCAAGCACCTCACGGCGGATAAATACCCCCGGCTGGCTGATGATGCGAAACTGCATTAAATCATCCAGCGTCCAATCCCCAAAGGTCATCACATGGACAGGGGTTCCTTCGCTGTCAATAGAGATGACATCCCCGAACACCATCCCCGCCTGGGGATGACGCTCAAAGGCTTCCACGGCAGCGCGCACCGCGCCGGGTAAATAGAGATCATCCGAATTGAGCCATGCCACAATTTCTCCCCGCGCGCGGGAAAAGCCTTTATTGATGGCATCCGCCTGTCCCCGATCGGGTTCAGAAACCCACCCCGCCAGCCGATGGGCGTATTGTTGAATGATCTCCACACTGCCATCGGTCGAACCACCATCCATCACAAAATACTCGATGGCAGGGTAATCCTGCTCCAGCACCGAGCGCAACGTCTGCTCCAGATAGAGCGCCTGATTGAAGGATGGGGTGACGATTGAGACCAGCGGGGGCATGAGAGATGATCTCCTAGAAGAGGGTCTCGTAATCCACTTTGGGGAAAACGGTCAACTTGCCGCCAACGGTAGCATCGAGCACCCGTCTGCCATCTCGCTCAAAGGCTTCGCGCGCCATTCGGTAGGCACGCTCGGAAGTTTCCAGGTCGGGCAACTGCCAGCGGAAGCCCTTGCCGAAGTAAGCGGGTGAGAAATGATTGGGATCATCGCCCTGAGAAACCACTGTGGTGTTGGGCTTCCCCTGCGTGGTGAAATTATGATCCACGCCAATCAAAATCACCTCAGAAAACCCCAGATAATAAGCCGTTTGCAAAGCAGTGTAGGTCACCGTGGCACCTTCCCAGAGTCTGCCGCGCAAATCAGTGGCAAATTTGGGACCGGTGTAAGTGGTCCAGAGGAAGTACAGATCAGGTTCAGGAGTAAGCCAGCGGCGCGCCCTCCAGGAAACAAACCGCGGCATCTTCAGGGTTTGTATTTCAGCGGCACACTGTTCGATGACCAGATCGTTTACAGAAAGGTAGTAAGTAGTCTGAAAGCCCAGTTCTGGGAACATCAGGTAAATACGGTTCATGCCCAGGGTGTACTCGCCGCGGAGTTTGCTCATATCGGTATGGCGTAAACTGGGACCGTTGCCAATGATAAAACAGCGCTCACCCTTGTGGCGGTTATGCAGGGCGCTGAGACGTTCCATAGTATCCCGCCTCCAGGGGTGAAACATCGCCGCAGGCATCTGAGCAGTGCGGTCAACCGCATCCAGCATCTCGCCAATGGCGCGGCGCACAGGGACAGGAATGGCTTTTTTCATCGTATCCAGCATGGTCGCTTCCCTCACTCGGTACTGAGTCGAGCGGTGGCTCCGCCATCCACCACCAGCGCCTGCCCCGTCATGAACGAAGACTGGGTGCTGTCGGCAAGGAAGTAAATACAACGGGCAATTTCTTCTGGCTGTGCTACCCGCCCATTAACGGTCTTGCGCGCCAGATTTTCAAGGCGGTCCACCACATCCGAACCGGTCAGACTGCCGCGTTGCATACTCATCCGCAACATGGGGGTATCCACTGCCCCGGGCAGGATGGCATTGACCCGAATGTTATCTGGAGCAAATTCAATTGCCATGGCACGAGTCAGCGCCAGCAAACCGCCTTTGCTGGCAGCATAGGAAGAAATATTGGCTGAAGTGGCAATGGCATGGACCGAAGATACGTTGACAATTGCCCCACCGCCGCCCGCCTTGAGCAGAGGATATCCCAGTTTGGCGCCTAAAAACACAGAACGCAGGTTAGAAGCCATGACCAGATCCCATTCTTCTGCGGTGGTTTCCAGAAGCGGTTTGGCAATCTGAATCGCCGCATTGTTGACAACCGCATCCAGCGTATGGGTAAATGCCGCCGCCTGATCGTAAATTCCCCGCAGGGCTTCCGGGTCAGCAATATCCGCCTGAATGAACAGACCGTTCTTTGGGAAATCCTCGCCAAAAGGACGGCGATCTACCCCAATCACCACCCATCCGGCTTCGGCAAACACCTTGACGGTTGCCCGCCCAATTCCACCGGCGGCGCCGGTTATGAGCATGTAACGTGTCTCACCTGTCTTCTCGTATGGCATATAACTTCTCCCAGTTTACAGCCTTTGAATCTTTACGGAAATACATCCAGTGCCCGTTCAATTTTACCTTTTCGTACTCTATTAAAAACCGCTCTCCAATATCATAGGTACTTTCCAGCAGTTCTACCACCACATCGGGCTTGAGGGCACCAATGGAATACGAATAATCGAATTTAATATGCCCGGGACGCAGGACCTGCCAGTCGGCATCCGGGGGAACCTGAATGGGTGAACGGGCAATGCGTTTATCGGCTTTGCCCAGCAGGTCAATACAGGTTCGATGGGAAAAATAACAGATATTCCCCGCCGTCACCATTGCCACGCTCGCCCCGGGATTCGTTATCTCGCGAATCAGCAAACCATCTTTAGCATAGCGCAAACTGCCCGGGACGTAAATGGAACGCTCATATAGCAGGAAAAAGCGCAGTGCACCCTTTTCCGGGTGACGCAGGTTGGAGCCCACCCAGCCATTGTTTACCAGCCGGTTCATCATCAGCAGGGACAGCACAGCAAATGCCACCAGACCTACACCCATCAAAAGAGGCATAAGTCGTTTAAGTCCTTGGAAGAGAGTCCCCAATTGCTTGAGTAGAAACTCTGCCCAGTGCCATGCCGTCAAAGCAAAGAGCAGGAAAAACGCTGGCATTCCCGGCGAGATAAAGCGGTTGGCGCCCCCGCGGTGTTCCCAGGCATCTCCGCCCACATAGATGCTGTACGCGCAGTGCGCCAGAAAGACCAGCGCCAGCAAGAGCACCCGCCGATCGCGGCGAAAAAGCGGCAGGGCAAGCGGGAACAGCACCAGAGGAAAGAACATTCCCAGCACAAAATGGTAAAAGGCAATTACCCCGCGGCGGATGCGCGCCCAGGCTGGCAACCCCTCCATTTTGAGCACATAGGTGTTCGGCAGCCACTCTCCGTAATACCAGCGCCGCCAGAGGGTCTGTCCGCCCATAAAAAGGAAAAGCATTCCTGCCCCCCAGAGCAGATGCGAACGCCGGTTGCGCACATCGAACCAGAGCAGGAAAGCCCACACAGTCAGGTAGCCCACCGCCGCATCCATGCGCACCAGCGTCAAAATGCCCATCCACAGGTACAGCCACGGGCGGAAACGTCCATCTTCAAGAGTTTCCAGCGCCAGCCAGACCGAAACGCTCACCCCCAGCAGAATTACCCCCACCTCCGTGCCGATCAAGGACCAGTTGGTGAGAGGATAATAAAAAGCCGTCATCCCCACTCCCAACACCATCACCCAGGGATTGTCAGGAGCAATCCGACCGGCAATGCGCCGCACCACAAAGAGATTGGCAATCACCAGCACCAGACCGGTTACCTGAATGGGAAGCGCCATCCAGTTTTCGGGAATGGGGAACAGATGAAAGAACGCCATGTACAGCACCCATAACAGATTGGTGTAGCCTTCCACGCGTTCCCCGCCGGGATTCCACACCAGTCCATACCCCTGCGCCAGATTACGGGCATAGGTCATCGAAATGGTGGCGTCATCAAAGAGCAGAAAATACGTCTGACCATTAATGTTCACAACCATCTTGAGCAGGAATACCACGCCATAAACGAGGTATGCCAGCACAATCAAGAGGAAGAAGACATCGGAAAGACGTCGAGGCATAAAGGCTCTTAAGACTTCATCCAGCGCGCAAGATCATCGTGAGGAATGCCCAATCCATCCAGCAAATTGCGGATGGTGTTCCAGTGGACCCGTTCCCATGCCGCCGGGCTGGAATTGGAATTGTGCGCTGCCAGCAAAACGTTTTCCATGCGCCGGAGAGGAGAATCCTCCGGCAGTGGTTCGATTTCAAACACATCCAGCGCCGCGCCAGCAATGCGCTTTTCTTCCAGCGCCCGAATCAACGCAGGTTCATCCACCAGCGGACCGCGCGCCGTGTTAATGAGTACGGCTGTGGGTTTCATGTGCGCCAGAGTCCCGGCGTTGATGAGATGATAACTGGTGGGATTTAAATCTGCATTGAGGCTTACAAAATCACTGCGCTCAAGCAAATCTTCCAGGGAAGTCATCTCCACGCCGTTTTCAAGGATGAAATCCGGCGCAATGGGCACAATGTCATTCCCTAAAATCTTCATGCCAAAGGCACGGGCACGGCGAATCACTGCTTTACCAATGTTCCCTACTCCAACGACGCCCAATGTGCACTCGCTAAGCGAATAGCCGGGGAGTTTTGCCCAGATGCCGCTTTTGACCGCTCGATCCATCCAGGGAATCTGCCGGGCAAACGCCAGAATGTAGCCCATGACACTGTCGGAGACAGGCAGGGTGAACGCATTAGGGGTATTGCGCACCTGCACCCCGAGGCGCTGAGCGGCTTGACGGTCAATGGAGTCAATACCCGTACCCCACTTGGAAATCACCTTCAAACGGGGCAGACAGCGTTCTATCACGCGGGCAGTAAAGCGGTCGTCACCGCAGATCGCACCATCAAATTGTCCAGCATATTCGAGCAATTCCGCCTCTTCAAGGCGTTCTCGCACCGGCGGAATGATCAACTCCACCCCATAATGGGAAAATACCGGGCGGAAACGATCCACCACCGGGATCATGTAAGGCGCAGAGAGTAACACCGTGGGCATGAATCACCTCATCCTTGTTGATTTTTTGCCTGCCTGCCCAGCAAAAGAAACTCAACCATCTGGAACGTGCTTTCTTCATCAATGTCCCAGGCCTCATCCTGAGGAATTTCAAACATGTAAGGACGCTCGCCAAGACGGTTTCGGCGCTGTTCCAGCGTTTGCCGGGTGAACAGGTACACGCAGGAATTTTCCATGTACACCGGCGGCAAATCCTGGGTGCGCAAA
This sequence comes from Anaerolinea thermophila, assembly GCF_020723905.1. GTDB lineage: Bacteria > Chloroflexota > Anaerolineae > Anaerolineales > Anaerolineaceae > Anaerolinea > Anaerolinea thermophila_A. Next base: position 26,802 of record NZ_DYHZ01000007.1, on the reverse strand, counting down.
AGAATGGCGGGATTGTGATTAATCGGGCGGGTTAACTGATCCCACAGGCGCACCTGCAGGCGCGTCACGCCAAAGAGCGAGTCATACGCCGGATAAACACCGCGCAGGGTACGAATAGCGTGGGAGAGCGTCTCCGCACGCAGAAGCGGATTGGTGCTGTGCGTTTGCAGGTACAAATCGGCAGGCACCAGCGAAGTGTCATGCATGAGAATTTCGTTCATGGGAATCGCGCCATCCCGCAGATGGATGGGACGCTCAATGGCGCGCACCTGCGGGTAATCACGGGCAAGCCCGTCCAGAATCACCGGGCTATCGGTATCAATGACCACCTCGGCAATTTCGGGAACCGCCAGCAGAGTATCCAGAATGTGGCGGTACAACGGCTTGCCCGCCAGTGGGCGATAGTTTTTTCCCGGTACGCGCTCAGAGTGATGCCGCATGGGCACCAGTGCCACAACCCGATTTAATCCTGTCGTCATGTTCATCCTTCCAGCACAAAGGGGGTATCGTGTAAAATCCCGTTGACGATGACCTGCAACACCGCCGATTGACGGGGATCAAAGGCTTGCGGCGGCAGGTCTTTGATGCGCACATAGCCGTTCCAGATACCGTCTTCCTCAAGAAACTCATCGAACGGCAAAGAGACCTTGTAAAGTTGATAGTAAAGGAAGCGGCGGGCGTTCTGGCGGAACTCCGGTGGGACTGCAATGGACTCGGCTTGCAGGAAGTCCTCCATCTGATAAAGGTATTCCTCTGCCGAAGCGGGGAAAAACACAGTAGGGATCTGGGTGAAACGCGCCCGCCCGGCGCACAGCACCGGCGCACCCATCAATGAGGCTTCCAGTCCAATGGTGGAATTGTAGAGAGCAACAAACTTCCCGCGCTGAATCAACTCATACGAACTGATGTACTCGTGCGAATCCACAAAATGGACATTGGGCAGTTGCCTCACACCGCACGCTTCAACCCACTGTGCCACACTTTCCCGCGAGGCTTTTCCCGGGCGGGACTCGTCCGGGTGGGCGCGAATGACAAAAAGCGTCTCCGGGTGTCGCTGGATCACCTCCAGCACCCGATCCAGCCACTCAAACATGTTCGAGAAAAGCACGTTGGAGTGCGGCTGGCTGGTGTCAAAAATCACGTTGGTGAAGACAGGCACCATCTGACGGAAACGGGCAATTTTTTCCAGCATGTCCGCCTCCAGCCCGCGCATGTGGGGCCAGAAACGCACCCCTGCCATGGTGAAGTTGCCCTGCAGTCGCTGTTCCAGGTAGGCATCCAGGCGCTGTTCCTGCTCCGAAGATAAGGAAAAATCCGCGGGGATATCAATGGGATAGGCAGTCGCATCACCGGTAGTGAAGAACGCCGTAAACGGACGCAATCCCACTTCATGAGAGATAACCCGCAAGCCACGCTGACGCGCCACAAAGCGGGCGGTTGCCTCCGGATAAAACATCCCATTAAACACCACTACCGCCTGCGGTTGAACTTCATCCAGCAGAGCGCGGAATGCCTGCGCCACCCGGTACGCGGAGAGGATATACTCACGGTACAGGAAACGGGTAGGCTCGTCATCAATCAAATGGTGACGACGCAACGCCCAGCGCAACCCCGGGAGACACAGCGCGCCCAGGGGAACTTCCTGCCACTCAAAACTCATCAACTCTGGCAGGCTCAAACCGACAAGCACCCGTGCCAGCGCTTCCTCTGGGGCGGGTAAAAACCAGCGCGCATCACTGTGAGCATAGACTGCGCGGGACTGGGCAATACATTCCGCGCAAGGGGGAAGCGCCGATGGGTTATCAGGCTGAGTGCCTAACACACAGCGGCTCATCCCCCCCTGACAGACAAAATGCACTACCGGCACCCCCGCCATCTGCATCGCCCAGGCAGTGACCCGCTGGAAACCGGCGTTTAGACTCAACCCCTGAAGACGGGTAGAAGCATTGAAAAACACCACCGGCGCAGTGGCGATGTCCCGCGGAGAAGCACGGCGCACCGCCTCATCCAGCGCAGTCAGGCGTAGATTTGCCTGACCGTGCACCCAGCGGCGGCGCAAGCCGTGTTCAATGCGTTTCACCAGACGTTTCAACTCTGTCTCTCCCTTACTGGAAGCGGCGCAGTTTCTTCAACGAGGACAGTTCGCTCGGGTAAACCCGTTTGACGCCATCGCCCAGCGCCGCCTCGGTCACCCGGATGTATTTCACAAGGCGCTCAAAACCCTGTGGCTCAACCGAAGCCGCCTGATCCGACCCCCACATGGCGCGATCCAGTGTAATGTGACGCTCCACCAGGCAGGCGCCCAGCGCCACCGCCACCACCGAAGGAATCAAGCCCACTTCGTGTCCAGAATAACCAATCGGGCAGGGGAATTCGGCGCGCAGTTTTTCGATGACGCGCAGGTTTAACTCTTCCGGGTCACAGGGATAAGTGCTGGTGGCATGGGTGATGACCAGTTTATCCATGTCCAGCAGGCTCACCGCGGCACGAATCTGTTCCATGGTGGACATACCGGTTGAGAGGATCACCGGACGCCCAATGTCACGCAGTTTACGCAGTAAGCCATGGTCAGTCAGCGCCGCCGAAGGCACTTTGTACGCAATGGGATCGAACTGCTCCAGAAAGTCCACCGAAGGCTCATCCCATACCGAAGCAAACCAGTCAATGCCCACCTCTTTGCAGTACCGGTCAATTTCTCTGTACTCTTCCAGACCGAATTCCATCTTGCGGCGGTATTCAATGTAACTGATGTAGCCCCATGGCGTTTCGCGCATGATATCCCATTGATCGCGCGGCACACAGATCTCCGGGGTGCGCTTCTGGAATTTAACCGAATCCACTCCGGCGCGTTTGGCTTCCAGAATCATGCGCTTGGCAATGTCCAGGTCGCCATTGTGGTTGATGCCAATTTCAGCCGCGATGTAGGTAGGATGTCCATCTCCGATCATGCGGTTGCCGATTTTTACTTCTCGTGCCATTTTTCACTCCTCTTTGAATTTATACAAACTTTCCCATACGCTGAAGCAGGATATCACAGACTTCCCGCACCGCGCCGTGACCACCCCTGCGGGTCAGAATAATATCTGCCGCCCGCCGTGCCGCCGTTTGCGCATCTTCCACCACCAGCGCACAGGCAACCAGCGGGAAACAGGGAACATCATTGCTGTCGTTGCCAACGTAAATGGTATGCTCGGGAGATACCCCCATCTCCTGCAAAATTCCGGGCAATGCCGCGGCTTTGTCATTCACACCCTGATATACCGGAAGGTTCAACTTGCGACAGCGCGCCGCCACCACCGGATTGGTTTCGGTCGAAAGCACTACCACCTTCACCCCCTCCCGGCGCAGGTAGGCAAGCCCTAAACTATCCGAACGATTGGCAGCGACCATTTCACGCCCTTCTTCGTTTACCCAGACCCGGTTATCGGTCATCACGCCGTCAAAGTCCAGCACCACCAGATCCACCCGTTGAGGGAGTGGTCGGCGCCTGCGTCCGGGATAGACAATCTCCAGGTCACTGTACCACACCAGCCATTCCGAACGCGCCCAGTCCTTGGGGGTGTCAATATCCACCGTGTACGCCGGATCCACCATCACCGGCAGGATGATTTTTCCGCTCATTGAGCCAGCATGGATGGCACGCGGGCGAATGGCATCTATGTGTCCGGTTTGCCAGTACACCGGCGGAAGAATCTGACGCGGCGCATTGTAAGGCTCATCTACCCCCGGCACATCCAGCAGATTTTTCATCACTCCGGTTTGCGGGTCAATACGCCACATCTTATGCGGATTCTGCCCCGCCGGAACCACCCCGCGCACCGAATCGGCTTCGGGGTGCTCCAGCAAGATGCGCACGGCTTCATCCACCAGCGCAGGCGGGCGAACCGGTGATGTAGGACGTAATTGCACTACCACCTCAGGGCGGTACCCTTCGCGTTCTTCCAGCCAGCGCAAAGCATGCTGAAAAACTGGTAAATCCAGCGTCTGATCCTGTGCCAGTTCTGCAGGGCGCAGGAAGGGCACCTCCGCACCGTACTGTCGCGCTACCGCGGCAATCTCTTCGTCGTCGGTGGAGACAATCACACGGGTGACGCTCTCTGCCTGCACGCCTGCGGCAATGGAATACGCAATCAGAGGGTGTCCGGCGAACAATTTGATATTCTTACGGGGGATGCCTTTAGAACCACCCCGCGCCGGGATAATCGCCAGGACTTCGGGCTTTGCGCTTACCATACTGTCCACCCCCCATCCACGATGACGTTACCGCCGGTCATGTAAGAAGAAGCATCGGAGGCAAGGAAGAGCAAAGCGCCGTTCATCTCATCGCGCTGTGCCATGCGCCCCATGATGGTGCGATAGGAGTAATTGCGCACAAAAGTCTCATCGTGATGATTGTACACGCCGCCAGGAGTCAGACAGTTTGCCCGAATCTGCGTACCAGCGTAATAAGCAGCAATGTACCTGGTCAACCCCAACACGCCGGCTTTGGTGGCGGTATAAAAAGCGGGTTTGAACTGTTTAGGATGACCGGGCTTTTCGTAGATGCGCTGATCGGGGGGCACCAGACCGTATGTCGAGCAAATATTAATAATCGAACCGCGCCCACCCTGCGCCACCATCTGGCGCGCTGCCGCCTGACAGCACAGGAAAACCCCCGTCAGGTTGACATCAAGGGCTTGCTTCCACATCTCCAGTGGATAATCCTCAAAGGCATTGGTATGCCTGCCCGCCTGCGAAGCGTCAAATTTGGGATCCATGGCGGCAGAATTGACGATGATATCCAGCGATCCAAATTCCTCAACGCAGGCTTCCACCATCGCCTGCACCGACTCGGGCTGGGTGACATCCACAGCAGCGTGCAAAGCCGTCAAGCCTTCGGCGCGAAGGCTTTCTGCCGTCTGATACGCCGCTTCCGCGTTCAGGTCTGCCACCAGCACTGCAGCGCCTGCCTGTCCAAGCGTGCGGCAGAATTCCACACCCAGCAAGCCTGCGCCGCCGGTCACAATGGCAGCGCGTCCTTTTAGACTGAACTTTTCAAAGATATCGCTCATGCTTCCTCTTTTACGGAATCTGGTACTTCTTTTTCATCGCCGCCCACTGTTCAGCATTACATGAAGGCGAGGGGAGCGGCATGTCGTCGGGGCAGGAATGCACCGAGAAATACGGACCGCAGGCATCCACACAGGTTGCTACAATGCAGGGCGTGCCATCCGGGGCAATCCGGCATTCTGTTTCACAGGATACCTTCTTTCCCCGGTCAGGGCAATTGGTTTGAGCATATCCCACTGGAGTAGGAGGGGACATCAGCGCCGCTGGAATGATAAAACTCGTACGGTATATCTCTACACCGGATTCCGGATTCAGAAAAACCAGCGTCAACGGACGATCCAGCGCGGGCTGAGCCAGTCCCTGACAGAACAACCGATCGGGATATTTCGCATCCACCGAGCAGGTGTATTCGCGGTTGTCCAGCATCATTTTCAGCGGCACCTGCACACCCGGGAGAACCCATTGCATACTCCAGCCGCCCAGTTTGTTTTCCAGGACCAGGATTTTCAAATCTTCAAACTGTGCCACCGGCGTGGCAGTGGGAATCTGCGTAACGGTGGGGGTCAGGGTGGGTGTTTGCGTCATGGTAGGCGTCCATGTTGCCGTAGCCGAAGGGAGAACAGTTGCCGAAGGACGAAGCGTTGCCGCTGGTTCTGGCGACTGCGGAGAAGGCACTGCCACTGCCTGAGGCTGACAGGCTTGCAGGAAGAGCACAATCAAAACAAACATCACCCACAACTTCTTCATTGCCAACTACCTTTTTATGGGATGTTATAGCGGGATTTCATCTCCCGCCAGAGATTATCATCACACAGCGTCCACTGAGAAACATTCTCCGGACAGGTGTGAACCGAGTAGTAAGGGCCACAGGCATCGAAACAGGTGGCAACCACACAGGGATTGCCATCCGGTGCTATACGACACTCCATTTCACAGGTAACGTTCTTGCCGCGGTCCGGGCAATCATACTGACTGTATCCAGAAGGCACCGGCGTGGGCAAGGCACGCGAATCGAGAATGATTTTACCCTGATAAACCACTTTTCCCGTTTCGGGGTCCAGGAAAGCCAGAGTGAGCGATTGATCCAGCGGTGGCTTTGCCAGCCCGAAACAGAACAAACGCTCCGCATACTTCTCATCAAATGTACAGGTAAATTGAATTCCGCCCAGAATCAGGTTATATGGTACATGGAGAGAAGGCACCACCACAACCATCTGATATCCGCCAACCCCCAGACGCAATTCAATGACCTTCGCCTGCTCAAAGGACGGCGCCAGGGTAGGGGTCAGCGTCGGGGTCAGGGTCAACGTTGGCGTTGTGGTGGTGGTTGGGGTGAGCGTGAGAGTAGCGGTAGGGGGGACCGTCACCGTAGGTTGAGGGGTATCGGTGGGCAGAGGGGCAGGCGTGGCTGTCGGTGCAGGCGAAACACAGGCACTTAACCACAGCATTGCCAGCATCAGCAGTCCCATCCACCCACGAAGTCGTACATGTTTCATACCGAGTCTCTCCTTTTCGGCAGGCTATTATATTGCTTTCAGGGCTTCACGCGCCGCCAGCGCCAGTTGAAGTGCGCGCACGCCGTCTTCCAGCGTGCACACCGGCACCACCTCCCGGCGAGCAACTGCCAGGAAATGGCGCATTTCCTCCAGGAAGAGCCAGTTGCGCTCAAACCCTTCCGGCGCATGGAAGACCTGCCAGTCGCTCTCGCCCGCACGAAAGACCCGCAGGGTGGCATCTGAATTATCCCACTGCAATGTCCCCATCGTACCAATGATTTCCAGTGTGTGGCTGGGGGGTTGCTGCAGGTAATCCAGATGCAGAGTGCCCACCGCGCCGCTGTGGAATCTCAACCCGATTTCGGCACAATCCTCAACCTGTAATTCCAGATCGCCCAGAGTACCACCTCCCGCCCAGGCAATCACATACTCTCCCGCCAGCCAGCGCAGATAATCAAATGGATGGCACAGGGTGAGAATCACCCCGCCGCCCAGTTCAGGACGCGCAGCATAACTCTGGCGATAATCTTCCCATGGATGCCAGTTGGGCAGGTACTCTCCCCAGTGTGAACGCACCGAGACCACCCGTCCAATTGCCCCATCCGCCAGTAACTGCGCCGCCTTCTGTAACGTGGGATGAAATCGGAACTGAAAGCCCACCAGCAACTGCCCCCCACCGCTTTCCAGCGCCTGCCGCAGGGCAGGAATCTCTTCGGTGGAGTCCGCAATGGGCTTTTCCATGAGAATGGAGCACCCCTGCTCCGCGGCGGGAATGGCAACCTGCAAATGCAGTGCCGTGGGATTGGCAACAATCACAGCATCCGGGCGGTGCGCCAGCGCTGCATGGATGTCGGTTTCGACAGGCAACCCGGCAATTTCATCATCAGGCAGGGTACTGCGGTGCGACCGCAAAAGCAGAATATCCTCTACACCCAGCGCGCGCAGATTGCGCAGGTGGCGTCTGCCAATTGAACCAAAGCCGGCAATCAGGACTTTCATGCCTCACCTCTTTCCAACAACCTGCAAAGAAACTCCCCCGTGCGCCGTCCAGCCGAACCATCGGTAAAGGTACATTCATCTTGAATAAACTGACGGCGCTGGGCAGAATCGGTTTCGGGCGCACGCAGATACAGATTAAGGATTTCTTTCAACTGCCCGGCGTTGTATGCCACCCTGCCCGCCCCCGCAGCACGGAAACGCAGGTGAGTGGGCCATTCCCCAATTTCCTGCAAAGAAAGCGAAAATTTGCCCGGCGTGTTCCATCCGCCCGGCTCGTCAATACACACACTGACAATGGGTCGGTCGTGAATGGCGGTTTCCACCACCATGGTGGAATACACCGTCAGAAAGACATCCGAATACGCCATCATGGAGGCTTTTTCGGGCATATCCTCGCCGGAATAATACCCCAGTTCTCCGCCCAGCGGCACCGGCTCCACCAGATGCACATGGGGCATGTCGCGTATCAGTTCTCGAACGCGGTTGGCTTCCTGCTCGTACAACGACCCCGGCTGGAAATGATTGGGGTGCAGGCGGATGAGTAACTGCACCGGTTCTGCCAGGGCATCCTGATTCACCAGTTCAGCCAGCGCACGGATATTGGCAAAGTTGGGTGAGAAGGTGACAAACGAACAGGCATAAGAAAGCAGTTTCCGGTTCGGATCCAGCCCATGCAGGCGGAAGTATTCCTCACGGGACATTTTCCACGTGCCACGGAAATAACCATCATAAGAAGGAATGCCACCCACATGAACCCGTTCGGGCTTCCAATCCGAACCCAGCACCAGTTCCTGCTTTTGAATCTCGCTCCAGCAGGTGATCCAATCCACCGGTGCACCTGGCAACCGGTAACTGGACGGGTTGTCCCAGCCGACAATCACTGCCGCGGTAAGAATACCGCGCGCGGCGGCTTCGCGGAGCAGGTAACGATCCCAGCGCCAGCCCGGGGTACTGGCAACCACCAGCGACGGCTGATACTTCTCAAATAAATCGGCATAGATATTGGGCGTGTAGCGGCGCTGAAAGTTGACCAGAGCCTGCCGGGCAAGCCGGGAACGGCGCAGAAGGTAAGTCAAGCCGCGGATGACAGGCATGAGACGTTTGGCGCGTGGCGATGCCTCATGTCCCATCTGGCGCAGATGCCCGTCCATGGCGTTGGTGTTAATGCGATTGGAACCACCCATCCAGCGCAGGAAATGCACCCAGTACTGCAGAGAGTGATCCTTTTTCTCAAAATACTCGCGGCACTGACGGAAGCGCAACCCCTCGATTATCAGATTGGGCTGGGCAAACCTGGCGGCAATCTGATCGCGGATACCGTCATCGGTCAGGACGACTACACGAGCGCCGCTTTCCAGCAACGTGGGCAGGACATCCGTTTGCAGAAAATAGACAATCGAAAGCCCGTGATCGGCAGAGATGAAAATCGTTTTATCGGTCATAATACCAGCGGAAAATGGAATCGTAGAGTGAGAGCAACCCTTTTTTAACTGGTGGGAATTCCAGCAGAGCGGAAACTTTCCTGCGAACCGGCTGGGATACCGGTGCAGAACCCGCCCGTTGAACACCGCGCAGGGTATTGCTCATGTTCATTGCCAGCGGTTCGGGAGTCATCAGGCGCAGGAAGCCAGCCGCATTCATGCGCTCATCCAGTTGTTTGACCTGTCCCATGGGACGATCCATGCTGAAGGGCAGGAAGTTCTGTAAAGTAGTCTTCCACGCCGTGAACTGCCAGTGTGAAGCGCCCGCAAATGCAGGTACGCCGTGGTAGGTCAGGCGCACATCCCGGGTGCTTTCATAGCGCCGGCGGATTTCTTCTTCACTCTGCCCCAGACTCAGGTCAAATTCCAGAAAAACTTCCCATGGAATGAGTTGTCCCTCTTCCACCTGAACTTCAGGCGTGCGTTGAGCCCATTCCAGTGTGGCAGTCATGTATTCTTCACGGGTGCGGAAAGGACGCGCTGTAACCATCCCTACGCGGGGATAGGTTTCCAGTAATTCAACCGACCGTTTGAGCCATCCTGGCAAGAAGAGCACATCGCTATCGGCGTATGCAATGATTTCCCCCGGCGCGCCAGCGAGAATGATGTTCCACGCGCCACCCTTGCCCAGATTTTTCTCGGAGAGGAACAGATACTGAATGCGTCCTGCCTGATGCTCGTCCAGCAAATACTGTCGCACTTCTTCGCAGGAAGCATTGTCGAACACCATTAAGTCAAAGGGCAGTCCCGGATCGTTGCGAGCACTCTCCAGGCATACCTTGAGCACATCCAGCGCTTCGGCGTAAAACCCACTCAGAAAGGGAATGTAGTTCAAGACCGCCACGGTAATACGCTCCGGGCGTGCTACCTCTTTGACAAATTTGGCAGGATTCTGTCCAATACGCATGCTTTATAGTCTCCCTTCACGATACTCGCGGTAGGCTTTTTTCGGGTGGAGCAAGAAGTACATCCCTACCGCCAGTGGGTACGAATGCCATTTTACCAGCGGGAAAACCTCCACCTCACGCCAGAAGCGTTGCCAGGTCAACGGCGGACGTACCAGTTTCCCATTTACCAGCCGATGGCTGACATCAGGGAGTTCAAAAATGGCTCGTCTGCCACCGGCAAGACGCACGTTCTCCAGCGTCTCCGGGTGTTTATAGTGGGGCTGTCCGCCGGGAAGGTGGCGGTAATCGTGATTCTGATGAACAATGAACAGGTCATGAGTGGCATCTACCACCGGAAAGCCCTGAGCGCGCCCGGAGTAGATCATCCAGTTGTCCCAGCCTGCCCGTCCAATGGCAAACGCGGGCATATCCGTAAAGCATCCGCGCGGGAAGAGAAAGTAATCCGAACCGGTGGCTTTGTGCAACTTGCCTTCCTGCTGAACACGCTGACGCAGGCGCCCCGCCCAACCTGAAGAAAAATCCAGCGGTTCGCGCACATCCAGATCCCAGCGTTGCCCTACCACTAAAAAGCGCGCATATCGTTCCAGCATGGTCTGCCCGACCGTGAGCAGGTCAGGGGTGAGCAGAATATCGGCATTCACGCAACACAACAGAGGACTGGTGGAATGTTCCCGCGCCAGTGCAAACATGGACGAGACCAGCGGCGTGCCGGCAGGGGTACGTTGCACCTGCGGAAGATGCCTGACGCCATACAGCGCCGCCGCTTCCGCCAGACCTTCTTCCTCGCCGAGCAGAATGACCTCTACCTGCTCACCCAGCGCCAGCCAGGAACGGATGGCATTGTGCTGAATCAGCGCAATGTGTGGGTCGGTAAAGGGTTTGGGAGCAGTGAAAATGGTAATCAGACTCATCGGACACTCATTTCATGCGGGCATCGTGTTCCAGACCAGACTTATGGCGCACACCTGCATTGATCTGCATTAATTCAGGTTCGGCTTCCAGCAAAGCCAGCACATCCTGCCAGCGCACATCCATGCGATGATCCAGCCGGCGGACAACCTCGCGCAGGAACTGGTAATCTTCAGGGGTATCCAGCGTCCAGCGGTGATGGCTTAAGTCCCGCTCCCAGTCGGCAATATGGACGCGGAAGCGCCCTGGCTCATCATACAGGTAAGGCATGACGTGTTCGCGCTCGAATTTCCGGGTGGCTTCACGCCATGCCCGTTCCAGTGCGGTCATCCTGCACACTTCAGTATCCAGCCCCACGGGCGTGGTGCGCTTCCACGGAGGCGGCAGGCGATTGGCAGCAAAATCGGCGCCGGTGGCAAAAAAGGCATCCACCACCCGATCCACTTCGGCAGGGTCAATCAGCGGACAATCGGCGGTCACGCGCACCACCACATCTGCATTTGCCCAACGCGCCGCCTGCACAAAACGATCCAGCACATCGAATTCACTGCCGCGGAAGACCTCCCAGCCACGTTGATGGCACAGTTCTACCACAGGTTCATCTGATTCATTGGTCGTGGTGGCTACCACCACCCGCTGTGCGGAGCGGGCTTGCTTACAGCGTTCCACACACCACATCAGCGCGGGTTGTCCGCCCAAATCCAGCAGGACTTTACCGGGCAGCCGGCTGGATGTCATACGGGCTTGAATGATGATGACTGTGTTGCTCATGCGGTTTGCTTTTCCTCCACCATTTTTCCCACCCGCCGAAGTGCCATGCAATAGGCATCCAGCAGTTTCGGGAAGTTTTTCCGCCAGTCGGCGCGTTCTTCGGCAAGGTGGCGGGCGCGGAGGCGCATTTCTGCTAACGTTTGCGGCTCACGCACTGCCCGCAAAATGCCCTGTGCCAGCGTGTATGCATCGTCAACGGGGAAGAGCCAGCCCACCTCACCCGGCACAACCCACTCGCGATTGCCGGGGATGTCCGAAACCAGCACGGGCAATCCACTTGCCAGCGCTTCCATCAACGAGACCGAAGAGCCATCGGAGTGAGAAGCGCTGACGTACAAATCTGCCGCCTGATAAAAGCGTGGTAAATCCTCCTGATTGACCTGTCCGCCCAGATACACCACATCATGAAGTTGTTTCTGATGCAGGCGCTGTTGAATGCGCCCCGCCAGCGAACCCTGCCCCAGCAAAATCAGACGCAGACGCGGTTCTTCCTGGATGGCTTGCGCAAAGGCTTCCACCACCGTCTCCACCCCGTAGATTGGCTCCCATGAACGCAGGGACAGCACCACAAAGGCATCCTGCCAGCCCAGCCGCTCGCGCAGGGCAGAGGGCGTTTCGGCAGGCTTGAAGCGATTCAGATCCACACCCCAGGGGAAGAGCACCACATTCTCAGGAGAAAAGCCAAACTCCACAGCGGCATCACGGACAGCAAGACAATCGCCCACCAGCACATCGCTGGCGCGCAGGGTAAAACGGGTCACCTGTTTCATCCACCCGCTGGAGTAAGCATCTCTGAGCAAATCCGAACCCCAGGACATGGTCACCAGCGGGTGTACCCCTGCCAGCGCCGACAGAAAGGCACAGGTTTGCACCGGACCTGCGTGAACCACATCCGGCTTTAACGCGCGGAGCATACGACGCAATTCCAGCACCCGCGCCGGCGCATCCCGCCAGCGGAAACGTCCCGTCCCACTCCGCCAGTGGAGACGCTCCACCTGCGGGGGAAGCGGGCGGTCTTCCAGCACTTTGCCATCATTTTCCAGCGGCAGGTAAAACACCTCCTGTCCGCTTTCAGCCAGTGCTGAAAGAAAGCGGTGATCATGGGGGGTGTAGGCGCGGGTGAAGTACAATACGCGCATTTACTCTCCCAGATCGGTCCAGCGCAGTTCCTGCCCGGCAACTTTATCCACAATCAGCCGTTTGCCCAGCACGCGCGGAATGTCATAGGGTATGATGGCATCACGGGGCGCCGGACGCAGAACGTCCAGATCCTCACGGGTGATGACCGTTCCGGCAGGCAGATCCCGCGCCGCGCGCAGGCACCGCCGTTGCAATACCACCGTTTCCTGCTCGTTTTCGGCAACGAATTTGTCCGCCGAGCCCAGTGCCCGTTCCAACTGACGGGTGTTCTCCACCATTTGCGCCCAGGTATCGGGGTTCATGGCAAACTTATGGTCGGGACCTTCGCGGTTGTTGTCATCGGTAAAGTGTTTTTCAATGACCCGTGCACCCAGCGCCACCGCACCCAGCACGGCAGCATGTCCGGGGGTGTGATCGGACAGTCCCAGCACCACGTCCGGGAACATCAACCCGTAGGTTTTGAGCACGTTCAGATGCACATGGTTGAAGTTCTCCAGACTGGCTGTGTAATTGGTATTGCACTGCATCAACACCAGTTGCGGGTTAATCGAGAGAATCAGACGCACTGCCGCGGCAACTTCGCCAATGTCAGACGCGCCGGTCGCGAGGATGACGGGCAATCCCTTGCGGGCGATGTGTTCCAGCGCTTCATGCCAGGTGATTTCTCCAGAACCGATTTTGATGGCAGGCATGTAAGGCACAAGGAAATCGGTGGCTTCAAAGTCATAGGGCGAAGAGAAATAGTCAATACCCACTTCATCGCATACGGCTTTCAGTTCATACGTCCATTCAAAGGGGATAGACGCATCCTGATAGACCTCGAAGACACTCTTTCGCCACGTGGCTTGATGTGACTTCTGCCCGCCCAGAGACTTGAAACCGTAATCCGAAACAATTTTTGGGGCACGGAAATTCTGAAACTTTGCGGCATCCGCTCCGGCTTCTTTTGCCAGGCGAATCAACTGCTTTGCCCGTTCCAGACTCCCATCGTGATTAGCGGCGATATCGGCGATGAAATAGGTGGGGTGCTTCAAACCAACCAGACGATTGCCAATTTGAATATCCATGTGAAACTCTCCTTTCCAGCCTGCAAACCTAGACCTTACTCCACAGCAACCATCGTCCGCAATCGTTGAGGGTAGCCCTCCTGATACAGACGATAGAACGCTTCCAGTTCCTCTTCCTGCCCGGGCATGGGATGCCCTAACGCCGCCTCAATTTTATCTACACGCATCGTCAGATTGGGAGAGCGGCGCGCTGAAAGACCGGCTTCCTGTACAGACACGGGACGAATCAGCCCGGCATCCAGTCCAAAGCGTCTCGCCAGCGCCACCCCAAAGGCATATTTGCTCTGGCATTCTCTGCTGAAGACGTGGTACAGTCCTTCCAACCCTTTCTCCAGCATTTCCAGCAAAATATGTGCAAGGTGCCGGTTAACCAGCGGGCAGAAATACACATCGGTAAAGCCCATCATGCCCCTGCCCGCCGATAGGGTATAGAAAAATTTTTCCGCCAGACTGCGCTGACCCAGTAAACTCCACCCATAGAAATTCACCCGTGCCACAATCGCCTGCGGATTGGCTTGCAGAACCGCCTGCTCTCCCAGCCATTTATCGCGGGCGTAAACACTTTGCGGGTTGGGCTGGTCTTCTTCGCTGTAACCGCCGCGTTCGCCGTCGAACACGGCATCGGTGGAAATATGTGCCAGGCGCGCTCCCACCTTTCGGCAGGCTTCTGCCACCTCTCCGGGCAGATGGGCATTCAGGCGTGTCGAAAGGTCCGGATTTTTCTCGCAGGCGTCCAGATCTGCCAGCGCAGCACAATGCACCACCCATTGCGGGCAAATATCCTCAATGATCTTCGCCGCAGAACCAGGCTGTGTGAAATCTACCTGGATTTGAGGAAACGGCGCGCCTGCCAGACGGCGGCTGTTCACCACCCCGGTGACCTCGAAATCAGCCACTGCATCGAGGCACAGGTTGATGCCCAGCAAACCGCTCGCTCCCGTCACCAGCAGACGTATACGCCGTTCTCCCATTCGTTTCTACTCCAGCGTGCCTTTACGGTGGGCTTCTTCAATGGGGCGAATCATCTCGCGAATCTGTTCGATGGTCAGCCACTCGGAATTGTTATTGCTGGCATAACGGAAGCCGTCGGGCAGAGGTTTGCCCTTATCATGCCAGTCCAGCCCAAACCAGATGGCTTCGGCAGGCATGACCACGAACATATCCTCCAGTTCCACCGTATGGCGGGCTTCATCTTCAGAAACCAGCACCTCGTGCAGTTTTTCACCGGGTCGAATCCCGATGATTTCAATGTCATTCTCCGGCGCCACTGCCCGCGCCAGATCCATAATGGACATGCTGGGAATCTTGGGAACAAAGACTTCGCCACCGCGCATTTGTTCAATACTGCGAATGACAAAGCGCACCCCCTGCTCCAGCGTCAGCCAGAAACGGGTCATGCGTTCATCGGTGACGGTGACTTTGCCGTTCTCGCGCTGTTTGAGGAAAACCGGCACCACACTCCCCCGGCTTCCAACCACGTTGCCGTAACGTACACATGAGAGGCGGGTCACCTTACCACCCGCATAGGCGTTCGACTGGATGATGAGTTTCTCCGCCGCCAGTTTGGTTGCGCCATACAGGTTGACCGGATTGACGGCTTTATCGGTGCTGAGCGCCAGCACTTTCTCCACACCGGTATCCAGAGCGGCGTCTACTACATTGCTGCTACCGAGGATGTTGGTCTTGATGGCTTCCATGGGGTTGTACTCGCAGGCGGGCACCTGTTTGAGTGCAGCGGCATGCACCACAATGTTCACCCCTTCAAAAGCGCGCCGCAGACGGTCTTTGTCGCGTACATCGCCGAGGAAGTAACGCAAGGAAGGGTGATCGAACCCCGCCTGTCGCATCTCATGCTGTTTCAGTTCATCCCGACTGTAAATAATCAACTTGGCGGGATGATACTCATTCAACATGATTTCAACGAATTTCTTGCCAAAGGAACCGGTACCACCGGTAATCAGGACAACTTTTTGACTCCAGTCCATGCGCTTAACTCCTGCGTTCTTTCGAAATCACGATCATCGGATACTGTCCGTTTTCCCCATACCAGCGCGGATTCCGCTCTTCCAGCCAGTACAGCCATTTGAGCCACCATTTTCCCGCCGTGATGGGGTGTATCAAAGCCCGTAACCAGCGCACACTGACACTGCGCCAGACATAAATTTCGTAAGGAATTTTGCCCTCCAGATGTTCCCGGAGCCAGGCGGCATCCAGTTTGCGCACGAACGTCCCGGTTGGACGGGAGGGAGTGGCTCCGGGTTTCTTTTCTGCGGACACAGCCCGTCCGCGCAGACGCGCCAGCCATGTCCCCAGACGCTCCGCCAGTGTGACCAGCGGCGCCCAGCGTCTCATCAGTGGCGAGTCTGTCCATCCGTTGACCACCACACCCTTCTTCCCGCTCTTCAACACGCGGAACAGTTCCTGATACGCACCGGGCTGTTCCTCCAGCGGCAAATGATGCAGGGTGTGCAGAGAAACCACGCCATCAAAGGCTTCCGGGGCAAAGGGGAGATGCGCTACATCTGCCACCACGCACAGCGCATGGTTGCCCAGACGGCGGCGGGCTTCCTGCAGGGCAACGATGGACAAATCGGCGCAGACACGGTACTGGTAGCCCTGCGAGTAGGTGAGATATTCAGGATATTGTACCGGACCTGAACCGGCATCCAGCAGATAACGCCCTTCAGGCGCGAGGTGACGATTGACACGCAGATGACAGCGGTGAATATACTCCGCCGAAACCGGACGCAAATCCTCGTAGCGGGCGTTCTGATACAGCCCATCGGCTTCCTTCTGCCAGCCAATTTCATCGTAGAATGATCGCACCTGTTGACGAACCGGTTCTCCGCTCATGCATTCTCCTGAAGGATGCGTTCCCAGTTGATTTCATCACCCACCAGATAGCGGAAGGTATCGCCGTACTGCGCCAGTCCTTCATCGCTCAACACGCTTTGAAGCGGGCGGGCTTTGTAATCTTCCCATGCGCGCACCAGATGCCACGGGAAAGGACGGGGGTAATCGAAGAAGAAGCGGTAAGCGTACTCCCAGGCGCTTTCCACCTGCTGGCGGCTGAGACGGAACGCGGAGGGTTTGCTTAAAATTTGTCCCAGCAGTTTGTAGTAACTCACCCACGAATCGGGATCGAAGGTAAAACCTCTGCCGCGGTAGTGTGTTTGCCCGCTGACAATGACCGGCAAGCCACACATCGCCATTTCCATGCCTACGGTGGTGGTATAAACCAGCCCTACATCCGCCACCTCGACCAGATCGTAGGTATTGATCTTTTCTTTCGGTCCAATCAGGCGGATGTGTTCCGGCAGGCGCGGTAGAACGCGCTTGACCACGTCCATCATGGACTGCCCATGGGTAAGCACCTCGCCGGGGTGAATACGAATGACCAGTTGCACATCGGGACGTCCGGCAAAGTACTGCACCGTGCGCTCGATCCATTCCGCCATGCTCTGGGAAAAGACCTGACGTCCCAGGGTAAGACTATCGCCCAGCACATTCGTTGCCAGAAGCGCCAGAGGTCGTTCGTCCAGATGCAATTGCTGGCGGATGGTATTGCCGCCCTGTGCCGGTGTGCCCTGCCACTGACGGGCAAAGTTTTCCCACAACGCCCCACGCTGACGCGCCATGAACAGCGCCCGCATCCGCTCCAGTTGCTCCGGGGTCAGCGAAGCGCCCTGATGGGCTGCCCAGAGCGCATCGGTTTCCTGCCGCATGACCTCGGCATTTTGCGCCAGCCAGATCCGCTGACGCTGATCGCCAAATTCATACGTGACCACAGGAATGTTCAGGATACGGGCAATCCGGTAGGCTACGCCCAGTTCCTGAATGGTCCCGTTCGGAACGATGATGACATCCGGACGGTTGGCTTTGAGGTAAGGGTACAGCGTGCGGGCGGCTTCGGTATTGCGCTCCAGGCGCAGTTTGTAAATGTCGCTCTCCAGATCAACCTCTTCCACCTGCAGGGTGTACTGAGCATCGTAATTGGATACCAGACGTACTGCATCCATGACTTCATCGGGCAGGCGTACCACCGTCGGGCGGGTGTTCAGGAAAGAAACCGGATGGAGCCAGGGCTCTGCACCGCTTAACACCTTACGGGCATAGGCATTTTGCCGACGCAAATCGAACAGGTTAATGGGTTCCTGCCACTCCGCATAAGGCAAAAAGCCGAGAGTCACCCGATGCCCCTGCGCCGCCAGCGCCATTCCTAACAAAGCCGTGTGTTCAATCCAGTAATGGAGGGTGGCAAAAATAAAGACGTTCTTGCTGGTTCCCACTACCCGATGCATGGCTTCCGCCTGACGCACCATCTCGGGCAGTTCAGTTTGCAGGTGCTTCAGGCTAAAGCGCGTGCGAATAGGCTTGCCATTCTGACGCAAGAGCCAGTACAGTTCGGCAGTGAATGGAATCTGCCCCAAAAAGTGTTTGATGACTTGCTTGCCTGCCGCTTTCATGCTTTCACCTCAATTTTCCAGTCCAGACGCGGACGCAATGGACCCAACCGTGCTTCCGTCCACTGCGTGCCGGGAGCGCCGGTAGCATCCACCATAAAACTTAATGCCTGATCATCCTGAAAATAGCGGCGCACCCGGAAGGAACTGGCATTGATTCCCACGGCGTAACGCCCTTCATTCAACCAGTCTGCCGGGACAGTACACCGGCTGACATACACCCCGGGCTGCCGCACCGGGTAACGCTCAAAGCGCTGGGGATCATCGGTATCGAAAGAGGTGAAGATGTACTCCCCGCGCATACTCATCAGGTAAATGCCCACCCGCAAGCCGGTGATAGGCGCATCCAGAGCGTACTCCACTTCAATATGGAAGGGCTCAGTAGATCGCACTGTATCGGTCACCCTGCCTTCTGCGCTGAGTACACGCACAGCACGAGGGCGGAAAGGCGCCGCCTCGGGCGGGATTTCATCGGCATCCCAGGTGCGTTGCCCTTCCTGCGAATACCCCTGCGAGAGGTAGTAATCCACGGCTTCGGCAGTAGGCGCACGCAACTTCAAACGACCTTTTTCGATCACCAGCGCTTCCTGTGTCAGGCGCAGAATGGCGCTCATGTTGTGGCTGACGAAAAGCACCGTGCGCCCTTCCTGAGCCACATCGCTCATCTTTCCCAGGCATTTGCGCTGAAACTCGGCATCACCCACCGCCAGCACTTCATCCACCACCAGAATCTCCGGTTCGAGATGTGCAGCCACAGCAAACGCCAGACGCAGATACATCCCGCTGGAGTAGCGCTTTACGGGGGTATCAATGAAAGCGCCGACTTCGGCGAACTCCACAATCTCATCAAACTTGCGCTCGATTTCGCGCCGTTTCATGCCCAGGATGGCGCCGTTCAGGTAAATATTCTCCCGCCCGGTCAGTTCAGGATGAAAGCCGGTACCTACTTCCAGCAAAGAGCCAACCCGCCCGCGGATTTCTCCAAAACCCTCGGTGGGCTGGGTGACCCGCGAGAGGATTTTGAGCAGGGTGCTCTTGCCCGCGCCATTGCGCCCGATGATTCCAAGCACCTGTCCCTGACGCACTTCAAAGGACACATCCTTCAATGCCCAGATACGCCCGGAAACAGCCGAGCGCGCAGAACGATCGAACACACCGGTAATCGCGTCGCGCAGTGTCTGGTAACGCTGACTGTTCAGTGTTCCAATGCGGTATTGTTTTCCCAATCGCTCAACTCGAATTGCCCAATCGCTCATCTTACACCATATCCGCAAAGGTGCGCTCCATGGCGCGGAAGTAATACAACCCGGAAATCAGCAAAACGGCTACCACTGCAACCGAAACCCACAGGAACCCCGCCGGCGGGGTGGCATCCAGCAATGCCCAACGATACCCCTGAATGACCCCCGCCATGGGATTGAGCGCATACACCCAGCGCCAGATACCCGACTGCGGAATCACATCAATGGAATAGGCTACCGGAGAGGCATACATCCATGCCTGAATGAGGAACGGGATCATATGCTGAACATCCCGGTACTGCACATTCAGCGCTGAAAGCCACAACCCGATTGCCAGCGCCGCCAGCACCGCCAGCAAGGTCAACGGAATGAGCCAGAGCAGGCGGGGAGTCACCGGCACCTGATACGCCACCATCAGCCCGCCCAACACCAGCATGGCAAAGAAAAAATCTACCAGCGCCGCACCCACCGCTGAAAGGGGAATGATCAGCCGCGGGAAATAAATTTTGGTCAGCAGGTTGGCGTTCTGTACCAGACTGATGCTGGAACGCTGCAGGGCTTGCTGGAACAACTGCATGGGCAACAACGCTGCAAAGGAAAAGATGGGATAGAGTTGCTCAGGAATGCCGGCATCGGGCTTCAGCCCGGCAAGGCGTCCAAAGATGACCGTAAACAGCACCATGTGAAAGACCGGCTGAAGAATTGCCCACCCCACTCCCAGCAGGGCTTGCTTGTAACGCACACGGATATCCCGCCAGGTAAGGAAATAAATCAACTCACGATATTCCCACAGAGCAGCAAGATCCAGCGGCATCCAGCCACTGGCGGGACGCAGGTAGGTGATGGGATAGGATGGATTCTTGACGGTCGTCATGTTCGCTCCACCGGCAAATTACCGGTACGGTTCTTCTTAAGCAATCTTGTGGCGGTTCTGGCGGTACCAGTCAATGGTCTGCTTCAGCCCTTCCTCAAAGTTTGTGCGGGCGCGGAAGCCAAAATAGCGTTCCGCGCGGGTGGTATCGAGTGCACGGCGCGGTTGACCGTTGGGCTTGGTGGTGTCCCAGACAATGTTTCCCGAGTAGCCTGTCAGGCGGGCAATCAATTCTGCCAGATCGCGGATGCGAATCTCGTAGCCAGAACCCAGATTGACCGGATCGGCGCCATCGTAGGCTTCGGTTGCCCGAACGATGCCTTCAGCGGCATCCTCCACATAGAGGAACTCACGGGTGGGGGAACCATCGCCCCACAGCACCACCTCATTCTTCCCGGCTTCTTGGGCTTCGATGAACTTACGAATCATCGCCGGAATGACGTGAGAGGATTGCAGGTCAAAATTATCTCCCGGACCATACAGGTTTACTGGCAGAAGGAAGATGGCATTGAAGCCATATTGCTGGCGGTATGCCTGCGCCATCACCAGCAACATTTTCTTGGCAAGCCCATAAGGAGCATTGGTCTCTTCCGGGTAACCATTCCACAGGTCATCTTCCTTGAAAGGCACAGGCGTGAATTTTGGATAAGCGCACACAGTGCCAATTGCAACGAACTTGCTCACGCCCTGCTTCCAGGCTTCGTGCATCAACTGCACGCCCATCATCAGGTTATCGTAGAAGAACTCGGCGGGATGTTCCCGGTTTGCGCCAATGCCGCCCACATGGGCAGCAAGGTGAATGATGACATCCGGGCGGGAGTCATCCAACACACGGCGGACATCCTCTGGTTTGACCAGATCGTACTCCGGATAATGGGGAACAAAGATGTTTTCCTGAGAGACACCCCGCTCGCGCAGTTTTTTCTGCACGAACTGTCCCAGAAAACCTGCCCCACCGGTGACGCACACCCGCTTGCCCTGCCAGAACGAATCAACTTGCATGGTTTTCCTCCTCATTGCGGTCAAATCCATCGCCCGTCAGCACAATTTTCAGCCCCTGTATGGTGAGCGCAGGCGCAAGCTCGTCTTCTACAACCTGCACACCGCGTTCCAGACAGGTCAGCCGGCACACCTCAGCCACATCCCCTTCTCCCAGCACACGGACTGCCCGAACGCCACGTTCCTCCACCTGCGCAAGGACTTCCATGGTGCGTTGACGCACCAGACGGTACAGGCGGAAAGAAGTCTGGATGTAATCCATCGTCAGGCGGGCACGCAGGGCAATCCCTTCCGGCGTAATGATATAACGCAATTTGCGCCGCTCGGCGCGGCGCACTTTGACATACCCCTTTTCGATCAACCGTTTGAGATGCCAGTTAATCGTCCCGACCGCAACGCCCAGTTGAGCCGCCAGTGTGGCCTGTGTGGCATCAGGGTTTTGTTCAATGTGTTCAAGAATGATGAGATCGCGCTCGGCTTCTGGCTGAAGGGTCATAGGAAAATCCAAAATTCAGTGGTTGAATTATAACCCCCAACCGTGAGGCGGTCAAGGCGCAACCATCCGATTCACTTTAAGATCTCCTTAAGAGAATCGGAAAATAGAAAACGCCTGCCGGATGGGCAGGCGCTTTGACCTTTCAGCCTGAAGATTTAGACCCAGCCGCGCAATTGCATGGCTTTGACAACCTTGTCAATTGCTACCATATAAGCGGCATCGCGCATGAAGACGCCCTGTTTTTTCGCCATCTCCACCACACCGTGGAAGGCTGTGGTGATCTTGGTATCCAGACGGGTAAGCACCTCTTCCTTCGTCCAGTAGTAGTTCATATCATTCTGGACGCTCTCAAAGTATGAAACCGTCACGCCGCCAGCATTGCAGAGGAAATCGGGAATGACAAAAATGTTGCGGGCTTTGAAGACCTCATCCGCTTCCGGAGTGGTGGGTCCATTGGCGCCCTCTGCCACAATTTTGACGCGATCATGCACGCCCTTGACCGTCTCGGCATTGATTGTGCCGGAGAGCGCTGCGGGGATGAGCACATCGGCTTCTTTGGTGATCCAGGCATCGCCATCTTCAATCTGATACCCCGCGGCAACGGCTTTGTTCTTGTCAACGGTGCCATATTGATCAGTAATGGACATCAGGAAGTGAGGATCAATGCCGCCCGGCTTCGAGACGGTGTAAGCGCAGCGGTCTTCGCGGTCCCAGTACGAAACACAGGCAACTTTACCGCCAAGCATTTCCACGAAGCCAATAGCGGCATATTGCGCCACATTGCCAAAGCCCTGAATGGCTGCAATCGTGCCCTGCGGTTCAATACCCAGCATCTTCATGGCTTCGCGCACGGTGTAGATGACACCGTAACCGGTGGCTTCGGTGCGTCCTGCCGAACCGCCGCCTCCCAGCGGCTTGCCGGTGATCACACCCGGGGTGTACTGCCCCGCCAGTTTGGAGTACTCATCCATCATCCAGCCCATCATTTGCGGGGTGGTGCCCACATCGGGAGCAGGGACATCAGTGCGGGGACCAAGGTTGCGCCACATGATATCTACATACCCACGGCACAGACGTTCCTTCTCAGCGGTCGAGAGGGTTGCCGGGTCAATCACCACGCCGCCTTTTCCGCCGCCCAGCGGCAGATCAGCGACGGCACACTTCCACGTCATCCAGAAGGCAAGCGCACGCACGGTATCAATAGTCTCAGCAGGGTGAAAACGAATGCCGCCCTTATTGGGACCGCGGGCATCATTGTGCTGAACGCGGAACCCCTGGAAGGTGCGGATGGTGCCGTCATCCATGCGCACGGGAATGCGGAAATGAAACTCGCGCATGGGCCAGCGCAGGAATTCAGCCACCTGTGGGTCGAGGTGCATCAGACTCGCAACATGATCGAACTGACGCTGAGCCATTTCAAATTCATTGATCATTCCTGACATGCGGACACTCCTCTACAAATGAGAATAGGGATTAGATGGGATTCGGCGGGCAAAAAAATAAGCGGGCACCACGGACTGTGCCCGCTTGTTTTGCCAGTTTATGTGGGGTTGATTGCTCACAGGCTTCTCCATCCCGCCACGATTTACAAGTATAAGATAACAAATTTTCCACCGGGAAACAAGCGAAGAAAATCCATCTCCGGTATGATGAGCCTCCCGCTCTGGGGGGAAATTCGTCAGGGCGCTAAAGTGGGAGTATTCGTGGGCGTAATCACCACCGGCGTCGGTGTGCGGGTTGCCGTGGGGAGAGGCGTAGACGTGCTGGGTGGAATGGGCGTATCGGTAGGCAATGGCGTCGGGGTAGGAGAGATGGTCAGTTCAAACTCCAGCGTGGCAATCCGTTCTGAAAATGCCTCCGGGCGGCTGACAAATGCCACAGCCTGCTCCAGCACCCGCCTTACGGCTTCTTCATCGGGCAGGAAAACGGTGGTACGGGGATTATCCAGAATCTCCCACACACGGGCTGCATTCTCCCCGATTTGAAAATATCCCAGCCGACGGGTATCGCTCAAGCGCAATGCCAGAGCACCGCGACTGACTACGTCTTCACGGCTCAGGCTGGTTTCCAGCCGTGGAGCCATGACCTCAAAAATGCCCGGCAAACGCACCAGATTTCCCCCCTGCGCCAGACGGAGCAGGATTTGTTCCAGCAGCGCCTGCTGACGCAACCCCCGAGCCGTTTCCTTTTCCTGCTGTCGCAATCGGGCATAACATAACGCCAGTTCGCCATTCATGAACACCTGCCCCGGATAAATGCGATCTCCACACACGCCCGGAACGGCTTCCAGGACAGGCACTTCGATGCCCCCCAGTTCGTCCACGAGGAAGGCAAAGTCATCCATGCGCATCACCGCCCATTCGTCCACCGTGACGCCCAAATTGTACGCCAGCGTTTCCCGAAGCAGACGCATTCCACCCAGTGGGTACGCCGCCGAAAGGCGCTGCATCGAGTACCCGGGCAGATAGACGAACAAATCGGGAGCAAGAGAGATCAGGGCAACTTTGGCAAAGCGGGGATGAAGAAAAATCAGTTGGAGTGCATCTGTTCGTCCCACAAAGGGCTGAGTGCGATCCATCCCTGCCAGCAGATAGACGATAACCTCATCGGGCAATTCTAGAGATTCTACGGGTGGAGGGACAGGTGTCACAGACGTAAAACGTGGTGTGGGAAACGCGGTGGTTCGCGGCGGCAGAGGAGTAAGCGAAGGCGTAGAAGTTGGGTTCAGAGGAAATTCCCTCGTGGGGGTCAAGACACTGGCAGTCCTGCCCACCGATGGTTCTGCACCGGCAGTGCAGGCACTCAACGCTATCAGGCAAAGCAAGCCAATCCACACGGCTCGCCATAAACGTTTCATGGGGTTAAGCATACCATCAAAATCGGGCTTACAGGCGCTGATCGCACACGGAACGAAAGCCACACCGCGCACACCGTGCCGGTTCATCGTGCGAGCGGTGAACGGCAGTTCGACGTTGATCGGCATGCATTTCTTCAACCACGGCAAGCAGGGCTTCCTCCAGCGCGGGGGTGTAGTCCACAGCAAAAGTGCGGTTGCGGTAATGAATCAATCCATAGGGGGGACGCTTGCCAGAAGTACGCGCAAGAAGCAGACAGTAAGCGGCTAATTGAAAGATATGACTGTCATACGGCTCGGCAGGCGCCCAACCGCTTTTGACTTCTACCGGCACCAGCGCTCCCCCCACTTTAACGACATAATCGGGCTTGCCGGTCAATCCGGTTTCCGGGTCGTAGAGCGGCTTTTCCAGCGGACGCCATCCGGCAGTATCGGTGGAGACAATCCTGCCCAACGGCAACCCTGCAGACTGCAAACGCTGGCGAGACCAGAACAGCAAGAACGCCGCCAGCAGCAAAAGCAGAAGCCCAAGCCCCATCCACTGCATGAAAATGATCCTTTCAGGGAAGCAGGTACAGGGTCAACCCCACCACGAGAAAAACCAGCGCGCCGCTTAAGAAAATCCAGCCTGCCAGCCGTATCAAACTGGCAAGCCAGACTTCTTTTCCGTGTCGAAGGTGATATGCCGTGCCCTCGCCGAGGGCTTCGCGATTTTCCGGTTCAACCCCCTGTAAGCGATACCACCACGCCCGGCGACAGTACAGATAAGCACCGATTTCAGAGGCGCGAATCGTCCTGCGAGTCATGCGGTGAGACTTCCAGGCGTTGAATGGCTTCGCGAATCACCTGCTCCAGATGCTGTTCGCGCTGGCTTAAGGTAATGTCTCCTCGCGTCCGCTCCAGCAGACTGCGGGTGACATCGGTCTGACGACGCAATCCATTGGTGACTGCATCGGGATAATCCATGGTAACCAGGACATCATAGATATCATCCATGCAAGAGAGCAGGCGCTCGGCTTCCTGAGAATAGCCCTGGCGGAGGATATCCAGACAGCGGCGACGCAGTTCGCCCGCAGATTCTGCCAGACCATTGAGATAGGTTACCTCTTCTACGCCCAGTTCTTCGGGCGAAGGAAGGGGGTGATTTTGAATAATCGCACAGGTGATGCTGGCTTCTGCAAATTCCTTAATGGCGTCCTGAGTGTAACCGGCGTAATACAGTTCGGGGTAAGGCGCCAGGTCTTGCTGTAACTGACGCACCAGATGGCGCGCCTGATCCAGTTGCTCTCCAGCAATGTCCCATTCCTCGCGATGGGCAGCGCGAATAGCGTGAGCGGCATGGCGGGTTAAGGCGCGCGTCTGGTTCAATGCCTGATCGCGGGCGCGCGTGCGCGCTTCCAGCGCCTGATGAATGCGCTCGGCAATTTCAGGAAGAGTATTCATGGGCTTTTGAACGGCTCCTCCCCCTAGAACGGGATATCCTCTCCCATGTCACCCACATCGGGAATCGCCAAATCTCCTGTTCCTTCACCACCCGTTTCTCCTCGAGCGCTGAGGAAGCGCACAGTTGTCGCAGTAACCTCGTAAGAAGATCCTGCCGTCCCATCCTGGCGCGTCCAGACGCGCGGCGAGCCGTTTTTATCGGGGGTGAGACGCCCTTCTACCAGCACTTTACTGCCTTTGTGGAGGAACTGATTGCAGGTTTCGGCTAACTTCCCAAAAGCGGAAACCCGGAACCAGATGGTTTCCTCCACTTTATCGCCCTGTTGAGTGGTGTAGGAACGACTTGAAGCCAGAGAAAAACTGGTAACCGGTTGTCCGGAGGGGGTATAGCGCATTTCAGGTTCGCGCCCCACATTACCCACAATGATGATCGTATGGAACGTCATAGCACAAACACCTTTCTACCCAAAGGTTGAGAACTTCTGTCATTAATTATAGAGGAAATTATTGAAAACGTGTTCGATGATTCAGATGGAATTTACCGATCAGCGCGGGTTGAATTAAAAAGAAAAAGTCTTTTGGCGATGACCTACTCTCCCAGGGGGTCGCCCCCCA
>NZ_DYHZ01000010.1 GCF_020723905.1 Anaerolinea thermophila | reverse complement strand
CGCCCCGCCTGGCGGATTTTGGGTCTCATATGGTTGTCAGTGTTATTTGCTTCAATAGCCTGGCTTTGGTTCGGGTGGCTGTTGGGCTTACCTTTCCCCTCTGCTCCGTCCGAACACGACTTTATATTTTTGACTGCATCTGGAATCTGGTTCATTCTGTTTGGTTGTCTCAAAGGTATGCGCGCTGTCCACGAAGGACTGCATGCAATTGCCGCCCACTGGTTCGGGGCAAAAGGCATCTCGGCAAAAGGTACGAATGTATTCGTCCGCTGCTCTTCCAAAAGATCATGGATCGCCAATGCCTTGTTCCCGCTCATACTGCCTTTGTCCCCTCTTCCAGTCTCATAACCTCATTCCCAACCGCCGTGTAATCTCCTCCCACAGTGGATCGTCCGCCGGGAGCAGTTCCAGCCGGTACAGGATGGCAAACTTGCGCTCTTCCTGCTCGCGCCTCTCGGCTTCAAACGCCAGTACCTCGTCCAGTTCCTCCGGGTTCAGGTCGTGTTCCATTCCACCCTCCCAACAAAAAAGGCAGGGACTGCCTGCCTAAAACGGAATCTCTTCTTCAGCGGCGTGACCGCGTTCCTCGCCGCCGCCTTTCACACCCAGAAACTGCACCGTCTGCGCGGTGACTTTCAGCGCGGCGCCCGCTTCGCCGTTTTTGCGGGTGAAGGCTTCCAGGGTGGGAACGCCCCGCACGAACACCTGGCGTCCCTTCGCCAGAAACTGGTGGCAGCGTTCGCCCAGTTCCCGCCAGGCGCTCACTTCCACCCAGACGGTTTCGTCCTTGCGGGTGGAGACTGCCACCGGGAAGGTGCATACGAACACACCCTCCTGCGTGTAACGTCCTTCCGGGTCTTTGCCCAGGTTGCCAATCAGTTGGAGTTCTAACATGCTCAAGTCCTTTCTTCTCTTTTGGGATCGCATTTATTTGCGCCGTGGTTGCGTGTGTGCGTGGTTTCGAATTCGCACCCCTCGCTCAACCTGCTGACTACACCGGTTGCCCGTGCCGTCCTGCCGCCCGGTCCATCCCCGTACCACCACGGGATCGGATCGGCGCCTTCTCCCGCTTTCGCTGTCGGAGGGTGGTTAGCGCCGCTCGTCGCATTCACGGACAGGACAGTCGGCGGTTTATCCTCATACACCGCCAGGTCTTTGCCCCTGCCCGTCTCTCCGGGCCGTCACCCTGCCTGTTCCCGGCACTGGTTAGGGTGCGCCGGGCTGCACCTGCCTGCTGATGGGGTCAGCAGCCCCGACAGGTTCGGCAGACCAGCCGGGTGGGAGTTGCACCCACCACGGGGGCGGGACAGCGCCCCCGTCTCTGCGCGGCTGGCTGAAAGGAGGTGAGAAAGGAGGATTTACCATGTCGTCGAGTTGGTAAGGTGCTTTGCCGGTCTCTCCCGGCTGTCCATTCAGGCGGGCAGGAATCGAACCTGCCACTACGCGCCAACCGCCTGAACGAGCCAACACCGCTAAACAAACACCCTGCCGGGTTTGGCAGGGTGTCCGTTCTCTCGTGATACAATAATCAGCGAGGTGAGCAGATATGCCCTGCTTGCCTCACCGTGAGCGTGCCACCAACACGGCTCACGGAACGCCCCGGTCGGGCGCACAACGCCCTGTGCCGGGGCGTTGTGTTTGAGGCTGTTGAATGTCGGTTTGGGAAGGTGCTATGCTGAATATAACATACTTATCCATGTTTGTCAACAACAACATGGATAAGTTTTAAGACAAAAAAAACGGGAGAATCTCCCGCCAAATATTTGTTAACAATAATAATTCTCAAAACAACAACCATCTAATAGCCAAAGCTATGATAATCATTGTTAGCCCTCCTATAAGTGGCACTAAAATTCTTTCAAGTCTACCTTGTTTTTCTAATAACATCCAACAATCATCACAATAATTACCAATACTACTTTGTAAAGATCCAAATGCAAGTCTGGGATTTCCATATCTGAGATGTAATTCGCAAAACAATTTGCCGCACTTGGTGCATTTCTTCTTCGGTTTGTTTTTACATTGAGGATATTGGCACTTTAATTCTTCCATAACGATTTTGCTTTATACTAAAGACTTATATTGTTTTTGTAATGGTAACCCATTTGAAGTAAAAATTTTCTTGCCTCGATGTTTGTGAGGACGATAAAAAAATTCGCAAAAAGCTACTTCCTGCTCATTGATGAGAACTTTTTGTCCGTCTCTTCCTATTGTTGAAATGAAACCTCTTTTTAGCCATCTATATAAAGTTGTATATGGAATGTTATATTTTTTTGCAGCCTCGTTTATTCCAATTCCAACACCCGACAGTTGAGAAAATCTTTGATACTCCGGTAAATCTTCTTTTGTTACGCCGGAGATAAGATCTTGCTCTGCCCGCTTTTTTACTTCCTCTTCGCTCACCACCATCTCACCTGCGATCATTGCAGCCTTGATTTTACCTTTCTCAATCAGTTGGCGCAAACAGGCTTCTTCCAGCCCGTATTTGCGGGCGGCTTCGGAAAGTGGTATAAATACAGGTAAGGCAGTCATAATCAACAATCTCAAAACTTACACGGGTCGAATCATCCTGAACCTTGACAAATCTCCATGAGGTATTCCCGACACGGGGCGCAACGACCCTTCCTGCAGGCCAGGGTCACCGGTCGGCGGGTTAGCCACCGGTCTATCTGCGCGCTCGCTCGCCGGGTAGGCGAGCGTGGATCCTGGACAGGTCACGCCCCGTGTCAGGGGTACCTCTTTTTTTTTCTGGTAAAGTACACAAAACGCACCCAGGGATCCATCGGGTGCGCTGTGCGGTACAGGGATGGAATCCCTGTGGAAGTAGCGGGGAGTGGATTCGAACCACTGACCTCCGGGTTATGAGCCCGACGAGCTACCACTGCTCTACCCCGCAGCAACAGTGGTTATTATACCATGTCAAACCTTCTCGTCAAGACAAAATATGACTTTTTTCCCAGATTTCTCATTTTGATTTAACCTTGCACCTCTTCTTTAATCTGGCTATAATCTTATATATCCTGTCAAATTAGGAGGTGATGAGGAATTACATAATCCTTCAGCGTATCTACCCGTTTTTACCCACTTTTTGAAATTTTGTTTGAGGAGAATGCATCTATGAGTAAACAGACTATCAAGCTCCTTCTCGTCACTGGATTGCTTCTGGTTACCCTGGTTGCCCTGACGGCTTGTCAGGCCGCAACGCCTACTCCGGCGCCTACCCAGGCACCGGTTCCAACCTGTCCGGCGCCCGAACCCTGCCCTGTACAGCCTCCTGCCATGGAGGCACCGTTTGAGGCGGAATGGAAGGCATCCCCACATAACGATGCCAATGCACTAGCCTTTGTCTACTGGAACGAAACCGCAGACAAAAAGATCCCTGTAGCCTGCGCTGCCTGCCACAGCACGCCGGGTTATCTGGACTTCCTTGGCGCCGATGGCTCTGAAGCAGGCAAGGTGGATAAGCCAGCCGATATTGGCACTACAGTGACCTGCAATGCCTGCCATAACGATGCCGCGGCGGTGCTCACCAGCGTGAAATTCCCCTCTGGTGTCGAAGTCACCGGACTGGGAGCTGAAGCCCGTTGTATGGTCTGCCACCAAGGTCGCGCCAGTAAGGTTCAGGTGGATGCTCAAATCGAGAAGTTCCAGGCGACCGATCCCGATACGGTTGTCCAACCCATTAAAGAAGGTGACAAAGAGGTTCGCTTTGGCTTCATCAATATCCACTACTACGCTGCAGCGGCAACTTTATATGGCGACGAAGTCAAGGGTGGCTATGAGTATGATGGCAAAGCCTATGACTTCAAGAACGATCATGTAGAAGGCTTCAATACCTGCCTGGGTTGCCACAATCCGCATACCACTGAAGTTAAGGTGGAGCAATGCGCCCTCTGTCACGAAGGGGTCAAGACCGCCGAGGATTTGAAGAGCATCCGCATGATTTCTTCCGCACCCGATTACGACGGCGATGGTGACGTCAAAGAAGGTATGGCGGGAGAAATCGAAGGGCTGCAGGCGGCGCTGTACACTGCCATTCAAGCCTATGCTAAAGAAGTAGCCGGGCTGGCGATTGTGTACGATTCTGCGGCATACCCGTACTTCTTTGCCGATGCAGATGGCGATGGCAAAGGCGATACAAGCGATAAAGGTCCGGTGGCGTATTCCAACTGGACTCCTCGCCTGCTCAAAGCCGCCTACAACTATCAACTGTCTGTCAAAGACCCCGGAGCATATGCTCACGGCAACAAGTACATTGTCCAATTGCTCTACGATTCCATTGAGGATCTCAATACCAAACTGTCCACACCGGTGGATATGAGCAAGATGCACCGCGATGATGCCGGACACTTTGCTGGCAACACCGAGGCGTTCCGTCACTGGGATGCTGAAGAAGGTAATGTTCCAGGCGCATGCGCCAAATGCCATACCGCGACCGGTTTGCCGCAATTCCTCAAGGAAGGGACCAACATCACCAATCATGCCTCGAACGGCTTCCAGTGCTCCACCTGCCACAATGAAGCCAGCTGGCCTGCACGCTACGAGGTGAACTCGGTTACCTTCCCCAGCGGCGCCAAACTCACCTTTGGCGAAAAAGTGGATGCGAATCTGTGCTTGCTTTGCCACCAGGGACGCGAATCCACAGTCAGCGTGAACAATGCCCTCAAGGGACTCGATGAAGACACCCCCAGCGATAAGATTCGCTTCCGCAACATCCATTACTTCGCCGCAGGCGCTACGCTGTTCGGCAAGGATGCACAGGGCATCTATCAATACGAGGGTAAAGAGTATGCCGGTCAGTTCATGCACGAAGGCAACCTGAACAAGTGCACCGACTGCCACGACTCTCATACTCTGGAAGTCAAAGTAGCAGCCTGCACTGGGTGCCACGGCGTGGATGATCCTGAAAAGATTCGCCTCTCGCTCAAAGAAGATTACGATGGTGACGGCGATGCTACCGAAGGGCTGGCTGGCGAGATTGAAACTTACCAGGAGAAACTCTACGCTGCCATCCAGGCTTATGCCAGAGATGTGGCGGGAGTGGGTATTGTCTACAACCCGGTGGCTTACCCTTATTTCTTCGCCGATGCTGATGGCGATGGCAAAGCCGATACTTCCGACAAGGGACTTGTGGCTTACGCTTCCTGGACTCCACGCTTGCTCAAAGCCGCCTATAACTATCAATACGCTATGAAAGACCCAGGTGGTTACACCCACAATCCCCGCTATGTCTTGCAGGCGATGTACGATTCCATCCTGGACCTGAAAGCCAAAGTGCCGTCCATCGATACCACAGGACTGGTTCGGCCATAAATCTTTCAGCATAACCTGTTTGAAAACACCCCGACGAAAAATCGGGGTGTTTTTCTACTTTCTTTCTATACAGATTAAAGTAAAATGAGTTTTAATATCAGATTACACATGCCAGAACAAGGAGAATCGTCATGCCAAAACTGAAACAGGCTCTGAACCGGTTTTTCTTTCCACCTGCCACGGCATCATTATGGATTCGCCTTGTACCCTTTATCGTGGTTGCCTTTCTCGTAATAGTACTGATGGGATTTGCCAGTTTTGCATGGGAGGAAAGCAACTCGCCCTCCTTTTGTGGGCTGACCTGCCATACCATGCCCCCTGAGTACATCACCTATCAGGCATCGCCACATACAAATGTAACCTGCGAAGACTGCCACATGGGACGAGATCGCCTTCCGGTAATGATCGGAAGGAAAATTTCTTATTCCTGGCAAACCGGTACTGCCATGCTTACTGGAAGGTATGAATATCCGATTGTGGCTAAAAATATGCGCCCTGCAAGGGATGCCTGTGAGAATTGCCACAAACCTGAGAAATTCTCCACCGATACACTGGTAGAGATCAAACGCTTTGCTGAAGACGAAGCCAATACTCCAACCTCGATTTTCCTGGTTGTTAAAACGGGGGGCGGTTCACAACGAGAGGGATTGGGATATGGAATCCACTGGCACATCGAAAACCCGGTATATTTTTACGCCGTCGATCGGGAACGCCAGAATATCCCTTATGTGAT
Source organism: Anaerolinea thermophila (assembly GCF_020723905.1). GTDB lineage: Bacteria > Chloroflexota > Anaerolineae > Anaerolineales > Anaerolineaceae > Anaerolinea > Anaerolinea thermophila_A. The sequence goes on along the minus strand of NZ_DYHZ01000010.1, from coordinate 48,470 downwards.
GGTTCAAAACCCCGATGGAAGCAAGACCGAATACGTTGATATTGAGTCCGGATTTAATCCTTCTTCCATCCAGCCAGAGCAGTTGCAAAAGATGGACTGCATCACCTGTCATAACCGTACTGCCCATGCAATTCCCGAACCATCCAGAGTTATTGATCAATTACTCGCTCGTGGAATGATTTCCGCAGAAATTCCTGCCATCAAGAGAAATGCCACGGCGATTTTAAGCGCCAGTTACACCAGCCAGGAAGAAGCCCTTCAAGCCATTGAAGGTCTTAAAGCCCAATATCAAACTCAATATGCCGACTTTATGGCGCAGAACGCAAATCTTCTGGACCAGGCTGTTGAAGTTTTAAAAGCAACCTACCAGCAAACCAACTTTCCCGAGCAAAAAGTCAACTGGCAAACTCATCCGGACAACGCCGGACACGTCACCTCACCAGGATGTTTCCGATGCCACGATGGCAAGCATCTGACAGCCCAACAGGAAGCCATTCGCCTGGAATGCAATCTGTGCCATTCCATCCCTGTAGTCTCTTCATCCAATCAGATCACCGCCAATCTGCAACTCAACAAAGGATTTGAACCCGAATCGCACAAAAATCCGAACTGGATCACCCTTCACCGCAACGTCTTTGATCAGACCTGCGCCGGATGCCACACCGTAGAAGATGCCGGGGGCACAAGCGATACCTCGTTCTGTTCCAATAGCGCCTGTCATGGAGCCTCATGGACGTTTGCCGGTTTTGATGCCCCTAAATTGCGCGCTGTGCTGGAAGAACAGGTCAAACTGTTTGCCACTCCAACCCCCAAACCGGAAGAAGAACCAGCCAGTTACGGCACCGGTATAGAGACCAATATCACCCCAACCCCGGTACCGTCATCTGGGAAAACGCAGGACACCTACCAGACTTTACAGGACCTCTTCAAAGCCAAATGCAACGCCTGCCATGGGAGCAACGCCATGAAAGGACTCAATGTGCTGGATTACAACAACCTGATGAAGGGAAGCACGAGCGGCGCAGTGATTTTGCCAGGTGATCCTGATAACAGTCTCCTGGTGAAAGTGCAAAAGGGGCAACATCCCGGCAAATTTACCATGGATGAACTGACACGAATTGAACGCTGGATTTTGAACGGCGCGCCAGAAAAATAACCCAACCCTTTTCTGAGACCCGTTCACCGGATCAAACTGGATGTTAACCTGCGTTAACATCCAGTTATGTTATACTGTTAACCGTTGTTAAATTTTTTGGGGAGGCAAGCCCTTATGAAGACCTTACTCATCATGCGGCACGGGAAATCTTCCTGGAAAGATCCTGCTCTGCCAGACCGCGAAAGACCACTTGCCAAAAAAGGAATCAAAGCCTCACGCAGAATGGGATTGTTTATTCAGGAAAAGGAACTGATTCCTCAACGAATTCTCTGTTCTTCAGCCAGACGGTCTGTTCAAACTGCACAACTGTTTTGTGAAACCTGCGGATGTCCGGACACCGTTGAAGTCCTGGATGAACTGTACATGGCTGAAGCCGAGACCTATATTCGCGCCTTGCAAAATCTGCCCGACGAACTGGAACGGGTGATGATTATTGGACACAATCCCGGGCTGGAATTCCTGCTGCAAATGCTTAGCGGTGAACTGGTTTCTCTGCCCACCTCAGTCATTGCGCATCTGACCCTGCCAATCCAGCACTGGTCTGAATTGAATGAGCATACCGAAGGGTCCCTGATCGAGGTCTGGAAACCCAAAGAATTACCGGAAGATATTATCGAACAGGAAAAAGAACTGCGCAAAGAAACCAAAGTCGCAGACCAGGAAGAGAAGAAAGAGAAAGAAAAAAAGAAAGATAAAAAGAAGAAGGAAAAGAAAGAGTAAGATTGGATCTTTCCATGCATCATCCGGGGCTTTACCGGGTGATGTTTTTTCTCAAGGGAGGGTAAAATGGCAAAAATCAAACAGGCATTTGGGCTTTGGGAAAGCCCAATCACCCCACAGTTACTCAGCCGGCGGATTCGTTTTGAGGATGTGCAGTGGTCCCCTGATGGAAACGCTCTGGTATGGACCGAATCGCGATCCGGACAATCTGTTCCGGTGCTGTGTACACCTACCGGCGTTCGTCGTGATTTAAATTCCATCCATTCGTTGCGCGGAGGGGTCGGCTACGGTGGCGGAGAATTCAGTCTGGCAGATCATACCCTTGTATTCGTCGAAAAAGATGGACGCATTTACACCCAACCATTTCAGCACGGAATCCCCCGCCCTATCACCCCGCCTTTTGGAGCCTGTGCCTCTCCCGTTGTATCTCCTGATGGAAAATGGGTGGTTTTTGTCTGGAGCGATGGCAAAGACGATGTGCTGGGAATCGTTGACAGTGAGGGAGAGCAATGGCCCCAAAAACTGGTTCGAGGGGCTGATTTCTACATGCAACCGGCATGGCACCCCCATGGGCAATACCTTGCCTGGGTAGAATGGAATCACCCCAATATGCCCTGGGATGGTACGCGCCTCATGCTGGCAGAACTGGAAGGAACCCCACCCACAATCCGCAAAGTACAGACCATTGGAGGAGATGAACACACACCCTCTTTCCAGCCCGCCTTCTCCCCCGATGGGCAATGGCTTTGCTTTGTTGAAGGCGATGGGGATTGGGAACGGTTGATTCTCTTCCATATTACCAGCGGAGAAAGAAGGGTGCTTTACACCCCACAGCAGGCTCACCTGATGCTTCCAGCCTGGGTGCAGGGACTGCGCACCCTGGCATGGGCACCTGATAGCCAATCCATTTACGTTTTGCAAAATGCGGCAGGGGAAACCCATCTGTATCGAATCGGTTTGAATGGAGATCCGGAGGAGATTCCCATCTCCCCCTACACATGGCTCAGTCAGATCAGCATTTCTCCCATGGATGGAAGGCTGGCATTCATCGCCTCCTCTCCGCAAATCCCCTCTCAAATCGTCCTGCTGGATGGCAACAGGTTTCACGTCCTGGCATATAGCGAGACCGAAATGATCTCGCCGGAATTTTATTCAGTTCCCCAACCCATCCAGTGGAAAACGATGGACGGGACAATGGCTTACGGGTTGTATTATCCACCTACACACCCCAACTGCGAAAGCAAAGGATTACCACCTGCCATTCTCAACATTCATGGAGGTCCAACCAGTCAGGCAACGCTGGCGTACAACCCCGAAGCGGCTTACTTTACCAGCCGGGGATACGCCTACGTGGAAGTCAATTACCGCGGAAGCACAGGCTATGGACGCCGCTATCGGGACGCCCTGCGGGGGAACTGGGGAAAAGCAGATGTTGAGGATGCCGTGACCTGCGCTGAAGCGCTTGGTGAACGCCGCCTAGCCGATCCCGGGCGCCTTATTATCAAAGGCGGAAGCGCCGGCGGATACACCGTGCTCAACGCTCTGGCACATCATCCCGGCACCTTCAAGGCGGGAGTGTGTCTCTATGGAGTCAGCAACCTCTTCACCCTGGACATGGATACCCACAAATTCGAGGCACGCTACACGGCTTCGCTGGTGGGAGAGTTACCTGATGCGGCACAGAAATACCACGACTGGTCTCCTGTTTTCCATGCCCGCAATATTCGCGATCCATTAATCATCTTCCAGGGGAGCGAAGACAGGGTGGTACCACCGAACCAATCTGAATCCATTGTGAAAGCCTTGCAGCAAACCGGAACGCCGCATCGATACATCCTCTATGAAGGCGAGGGGCATGGTTTTCGAAAGTCAGAGAACTTGCTGAATTACTATCAGGAACTGGAGCGGTTTCTGGTGCAATACGTGCTGTTTGCTCCATAACCGCTTTCCTTATGGCTGTACCGGTAAGGATTGATTCAAAAAACGAATCAGGGTTTCTTCATAGGCTTGAGGATCTGCCTCTCTGTATTCTCCGTGATCTGCCCCGGGAACAATCCACAACATTTTAGGTTCTCCGGCGGCATGGTACTGATCCAGAGCGCGGGTTTCGCGGGCTTCTTTTTCTCCAAAGATCAGCAGAACAGGGCGGGGGGTGATTTTCTCCAAATCTTCAACTGGACGAACACGGCTCAAAGGCATTCCAAGGTACAACTCTAGCAAAAGGGCAACCCCCTGCTGGATTTGCCAGCGTAAAGAGAACGGCTCAGCGGCAGGGGTCTCTAAGACCTCTTCCTGCAAGGACGGATAATTTCCCGCGGTGATGACCGCGGCGACTTGAGGATTTCTGACCGCAAGCCTCAGCCCTGCTACACCGCCTGCCGAAAAGCCAAAGACGGCGATTTGCTTGACCCCTGGCTGGTTTTGCAACCAATCTAACGCTGCCTGAGCATCCTCGCTTTCCCGGACGCCCAATGTGGCTGGCATTCCCCGGCACACGCGGCTATCAATTAGAAGCGCGCCAAAGCCATGGCGAGCAAAGACATCGGCTTCCCACATCAGGTTATCTCGACTGGAGCCATGCCCGCCAATTAAAAGAACGGCTAACCCATTTTGAGGAGGATGCCACCATGCCCGCAAACTGTTTCCAGAAGGCAGGGGAATAGATTGATTCAGAAAACGATCCGGCTGGGTAGTGATTTGATCCAGACAGGGCGGGTGGAGCAGGCGTTGGACGTAGCGCTGGCTGAGAAACAAAATCCCCCCTGACCACACCAGCAACAGGGTGAGGGAGAGGAATAATATCCATCGGATTATGCGACGCAAAGGGATCAATCGTAATCTTCGGGTTCTATATGCACATAAGCACGGTCAACTTCCGGGAGCGCCTGGAGGCGTTCAATCACTTCATCCGCAATTTGATGTGCCTCGTTGAGGGTCATCTGCCCATTCACATTGACATGTAAATCCACTACCAGTTGAGGACCGGTATATTCGCTCATCAGGTGATGCACCCTCAACACGCCGGGAACACTTTCAGCAACCTCAACCAGTTTATGGCGCAGTTCTTCATCTGCACCAGCACCGGTCAAAAAGCCAAGGTTTTCCTTTGCTGCGCGGAAAACAGCGCGGAAAATCCATAAGGCAACCGCCATACCGGCAATCGGATCTGCCAGAGGATGAAGCACGGAGGACAATACCACCCCAACAAACGCAGCAACCGAGGTTAGAACATCGCTCAGATGATCAACTGCCGTTGTGGCAAGGGTAGGACTGGCTAAGCGCTTTGCCAGATTGCGAATCATGAAGAACATCCACACCTTCACCCCGGCGCTGAATAATAAAATCAGGGTGGGTAAATCGGGACTGACAGCCAGACCACCAGCCATGAAACGCGTGACAGAGGCTCTCGCCGCCTCAAAACCTGCATACGCCATTGAGGCGGTCACAAAGAGCCCCACCAGCGGCTCGAAGCGGCTATGTCCCTGAGGATGAGACAAATCAGGCGGACGCTGGGCAAACCACAACCCGAATACCATCATTAATGAGTACACCACATCAGAGATGGAATTCGCGGCATCGGAATAGATGGCGACGCTTCCGGTTAAATACGCCACCAGGGCTTTGGTGCTTGCAAGCAAAATATTCCCCGCCAGGGTAATGACCAGAGCCTGACGATACAGCCGTTGATGTTCAGGTTGCGGTTTGTAATCTCGTATCCAGCGCATAAACCACTAATTCCTCAAACACATAGTTTACCATAAGGGTATCACTAGGATAATCTTCCCAGCAGACATTCACCTGTTTTTATTTTTCTACCATTGCCGGTTCAGGATGCACGGTCACATCGGCACCCGGTAGACGCTTTTGAATGACGGCTTCAATTTCATCAGCAAGGTCATGAGTGCGCTGTAACGACCATGTCCCATCCACCATCACATGGCAATCTACAAACGTTTCGGCTCCCGAACTACGCACCCGAATTTGATGGCAATTTACAACTCCCGGAAGTTGTTCCACTGCTTCCCTGATGTCGTTGACCACTCCTTGAGGTGCGGCATCCATCAAGGCTTTAATCGTGCGCCGCCCCAGTTCAAGGCTGATGAAAATGACAATCAGCGCAACCCCCATTGCAGCCACTGCGTCCGCGTGCCGGAGAAAACCCAGTTGAGGGAATTTCTCGCTTAACCAAACCCCGATCAAGCCCAAAATCACCACGCTGGAAGACCAGATATCTGTGGAAAAGTGCAGAGCATCGGCTTCCAATGCCTGACTGTTATGCTTCCGCGCCGCAGCATACAGCATCTTCGAACGATTGATATCCACAACGATAGATACAAACATAACCACAAAAGCCCAGATGGAAACCTCGACCTCGACCGAGCGGAAGAATAAACGCTGAATGGCTTCATACACGATCCAGACGCAGGTTGCCAGCAAGAGCAGGGTTTCAAACAGAGCAGAGAGGTTTTCGATCTTTCCATGTCCGTAAAGATGCTCTTCATCTGCGGGTTTTCCCGAAATTCGCACCGCAAAGAAAGTCACCAGCGCGGCAACCAGATCCAGAGATGAATGGGCGGCTTCGGCTAAAATCCCAAGACTTCCGGTAAAAATTCCCACAACGATTTTGAAACTGGTCAATCCCACTGCCGCAAGCACAGAAGTCAGGGCGGCTTTTTTCTTTTCCTGGTGATGAGAAATGCTCAATTCAGCCATAGGGTATCTTTCAATGAAATCAGAATGGAATAATCCCCCATTTTATGCCAGAACCTTCCGGTGACAATTCATAGAGATCATGAAAGAAAGATTACTTTCTTCTTTGAAGCAAGACAAGCCATTCATCTGCCAGACGATTCAGTGCGCGGCGAACCAGCGGCGAGAGTGGATCGGCAAAATTTAACTGTTGCGGCTGGATGCCCAGCATCAAAACCTCACAATCCAGTTCCCGCATCAAAAATTGCGCCAGGACCGATGGAGGTTGCAAATGGGTAGATGCGCTAAATCCCGTCATTTCATGCCAGCGCAATCCGCAAATGGTGCCGGGCTTTCGATTCATCCAGGCTGCATCAACCAGAATCACCGTCTGTGGGGATATGCGCCTGAGCAAACCGGTAAAATTTTCGGGCGACTGATTTGCGGCGATGAGAATCAGCCTGTGATGGAAAAAAGAGGAGGCATCTCCGCTGATCACCTCCTCTTCAACCCCTGCCTGCCTGAGCGCCTGTGTCAATGTTTTTACGAACTCCGGTCCAACAGCATCGTCACCGTTCAGGGGATTCCCGATGCCCAGTAAAACCAGGCTTCCTCCCTCACTCCTCGCAGGATGCGTTCTCTCCAGCGTTATCGCGAGCCATTTTTTCCAGTAAAAAGGCGATATCCTCTTCTTTTCCATAATACACCGTGAAAGGTTCTTTCCCCGTGGATGCCAGTTCCCATTCTTCATCAGAAAGGTCCAGACACTTAAATCGGCAACTGACCACACACTGCGCGCAGTAAATACACCGATCCGCATGATATCGCATGACAAAGCGTTTATTGACCTTGTCCAGCACAATGAGTTCAATGGCATTTGCAGGACAGTCTTTCACGCAAAGCATACACCCGGCGCACTTTTCCGGTTCCCAGATAAGTTTTCCACGAAACGCAACCGGCGCAGGTTTGCGCTCAAACGGATATAACTGCGTGGCGGGTTTTTTGAAAACCGAGCGCAAAACATCGCTTACCATTGTTCCGAGGCGTTTCCGCATGACAGCCTCCTTAAACCAGATTTATAACAAATAAGATTAACAACTGTGCAATTGCCAGTAATGCGCCAATCCGCCACCATAACCCTACGGTTTGATCAATGCGGAGGCGGGCAAAAAGCGTTTGCAAAACAGCAAGGAACACCAGAAGCCCAAGCGTTTTTACCAGAAATTGCAATGGGTTTGCCAGCCCTCCCAGATAAAAGGTGGCTACCAGAGTGAGAGCAATCACCAGTTCCACATTCTTGCCCAGCCGAAACAAAGCATACCCTCGACCGCTATATTCCGTCAGCGCCCCAGCGACAATCTCGGTTTCGGCTTCCGGCGCATCAAAAGGAGGGAGTTCCAGTTTCCCCATCAACCCCACCAGCGCCACCAGGAAACCAATCGGCTGGGTCACCATGATCCACAGCGGTTGTTGCTGGGTGTAGAAGTTAATTTCAGAAATTCTCCACGAGCCAGCCACAATCGCAGGGCCTAACAACGCCAGCAAGAACGGGGCTTCGTAAGAGAATAACTGCGTGAGCGTTCGGGTTGCTCCAATGAGAGAGAACCGATTGGGCGTATTGGCTCCTGCCACACCCAAACCGATAGTCAGCATGGAGAGCAGGTAAAGAGCAACTATCAAATCCCCACGGAAACTGTATGCCGGCATGAACCCCGCCATTGGAAGATAAAGCGCCGAGGTCATGGCACAGGCAAGGGCAAGAACAGGTAGGAGATAAAACAGGGTGGGGTCACTTCCCTCAGGGACAATTTCTTCTTTGGCAAGCAGTTTCACCAGATCGGCAAGCGGCTGATACCAGCGTGGGCCCACCCGATTCTGCAATCGAGCCACCAGTTTCCGGTCCACCCACTCGTAGAACAACCCCCAGAGGAAGAGAAACAACCCACCCGGGAACAGGAACAGGGCAATCAAGGGAGGTACAGACCAGTTATTCATAGCACCTTTTTATAGTACTCGATTCCGTATTGGCGTAGATCTTCCCAACTCATCCATTGCTGGGAATCTTTTCTTTTGAGTTGAACCATGCGGTCGTTGCAGGAAAAACACGGGTCAATCCCTGCCAGAATCATGGGCATGTCTGCCAGTTTATGTCCTACAGCCACCTGCATGACCGAACCCCAGTTGCACAGACTGGGTGTGCGTACTTTCACCCGTTCAGGCTTTTCTCCACCGTTACTCTTGACAAAGTAAAACAACTCCCCACGAGGCGCTTCTACCCGGCTGATGGTCTCACCCGCAGGAATGCGGCGCGGCATGCGCGCGGTTAACTCTCCCTCAGGGAGATGATCCAAAATTTCACGGATGACCCGAATGGCTTCAAAGAGTTCATTAATGCGAACCACAAACCGCGCCAGCAAATCCCCGCGCTCATCGGTGATTAACCGAACCGGTACCGTTGAATAATAGGCGTAAGGTGCATCTACACGCACATCCCTGGGAACGCCGGAAGCCCGGGCAGTGGGTCCCACTGCTCCAAACAGGTCGGCTTGCTCCCGGGTCATCCTGCCCACACCTTCTGTGCGTGCCAGGAAGGTGCGATCGGTCGTCACCACATTGAGATAATGCTGGATGCGCTTTTCCAGTTGATCCATGCCTCGTAGAATCTGATCCCGCAGGGATTCATTCACGTCACACTTTACCCCGCCCAGCAGATTGACTGAGTAATTCACCCGGTTACCGGTGAAGGCTTCCAGCAAATCCATGACAATTTCCCGATCGCGCCACGAGTACATGAAGAGGGTATCAAATCCCCCTTCGTGCGCCGCCACACCAAGCCAGAGCATGTGACTGTGAATGCGTTCCATTTCTGCTACCAGCGAGCGGATTGCCTGAGCGCGCAGCGGTGCCTCGACCCCCGCAAGCCGCTCAACTCCCAGGGCAAATGCCGTAGCATGAACATGGGAGCAAATGCCACATATCCGCTCAAACAGGTACAAATCCTGGATATAGGAACGCTCTTCCGCCCCTTTCTCAATCCCGCGGTGCACATACCCAAGACGCACGGATGCATCCGTGACGATTTCGCCGTCCACAGTAAACTCAAAATGACCGGGTTCTTTCAATGCCGGATGCTGGGGGCCAATGGGTACAATGAATTTCCGTTCCGAGGTCATAACGACTCCTCCTGTACTTTTCCACTCTGGAAAGATTTTCGTAATGGGTACACCCCTTGGGGCCAGTCATCGGATAACAGAAGGCGGTCTGTGCTGGGGGTTCCTTTGAGGATGAAACCAAACATTTCCATCAATTCCCGTTCGTAAAGCGAAGCCGCCGGATACACCTGACAGACGCTTTCCAATTCTGGACGGGAATAGGGCACTTTCACCCGCACGGTCAACACCGCTCCATCCATCACCAGATGATAGAGGGCTTCCAGATGCCCTTCCTCTCCTTCCGAAGGGGGGTAATCCAGCCCGGTAATGGCAGAGAGATATCCCCAGTGGGCATCCTTGAGGGCTTGCAAAGCAGGGATTAAATTCTGCGGTGAAACAATTCCATCCAACCGTGAGGATTCCGGAGAGCGCATCTCTACGACAAAAGGTTCAATGATTTTTTGTGCCTGCTGAAGGGTTTCTTCGGCGGTCATTGTCTCTCCTCCTTTGCTGTTTTCTGAAGCATCTTTTTAACTTCGGGAGAAGGTTCGCGCCCCCTGAGTCCTTCCAGCAACTGTACCAGCCCATAAATGATGGCTTCAGGGCGCGGCGGGCAACCAGGAATAAACACATCCACCGGTAAAACCTCATCAATTCCTCCGGCAATGTTATATAGCCCGTGAAACACACCTCCCGAAAGCCCGCAAGACCCCACCGCAACAACAAATTTAGGCTCCGGCATTTGATGGTAAATGCGCAACAAGCGGTCTCTGGACTGACGAGTAACCGGACCGGTACAAATCAAAACATCAGCATGGCGAGGACTGCCTTCCAGTTTGACCCCAAACCGTTCCAGGTCATAACGCGGAGTGAGTGTAGCCACAATTTCAATATCACACCCGTTGCAAGAACCACTATTGTAATGGATTGCCCAGGGAGAATTGACCCGCGCCCATACCCGCACTTTTTCAAGAATTTCCTGCCACGGCGACCGCAAGGATTGTTCCATAATACATCCCTCCCATCCCTCATCCAAGTAATAACACCAGCAACGCTATCGCCAGACCGACTCCATAAATTACGGATGCGGTAGAGAACTCACTCAAACCCAGCACCAGCATCCCTAAATGCAACAGAGCAAAAAACAGAGCAACCAGGAAGAAAGGACGATAGCCGGGCGCTGCCAGGAAACTCGGCGCCTCTTCACCCGAAGCGTATAACTGGCTTTTTAATGGATCCCGGCGGTAAATGCCCGCCAGCTGGCGTCCAAACCAGACAATCAGCAAAACAACTCCAATATAAATCAAAAGCGCAACAGGTGGGGTTAAGATCATACCTCAATACCTCCTACCGAAATCCAAATGCCATCAACAAACTGGAAGCCGCTGAGGCGTTTAAGGGCACCATCCATCCCGGGAAAAATCCAATTGCCACAATGGCGAGGGTAAGGATGAGTAATGGCAGGGAGATTAAAACCGCAATAGGCTGTCCCGCCTGCACCACTTCAGATGGCTGATTGCGGTACATGCGATTAATCAGCGGAGCGTAATATCCCAGAGAGAGCACGCTGTTCAATCCCGCAAAAATGATCAGCCATAGCAACGGCGTACTGCGCACTTCAGCACCCGCCACAAAAATTTGCCATTTGGAGACAAAGCCTGCCAGCGGCGGCAAACCTCCCAGCGCCAGCAGGGCGATGCTGAGCGCAAATGCGGTCAGGGGGTACTTCTTGCTGGCGCCATCCAGATCGGAGACCATGAGCGGGGCATGACTGCCTTTTGTAATGTAGAGGGCATACAGAAAAGCCCCGACGGCTAAAAAGGCAAGCCCTTTCATGAGGGCATGGTTGAAGAGGTGATAAAAACCGCCTTCTGCGCCATCGGCAATTCCATAGGACATGGCTACACCAAAACCCAACAGCATGTATCCCACCTGTGCCACGCTGGAATACGCCAGCATACGTTTGACCTCCTCCTGCCGAAGCGCCATGAGGTTACCGATCAATATATTGATCGCGCCAAAGCCCAGAAGCAGCGCTCCCCATGCCGGAGAAGCCTGTGAAAGCGTCCCCAAAGCGCGTAATAATGCCACCAGACCACTTTCAATGACCACCCCGGAGAGCATTGCACTGATTCCGCTGGGAGCGCGGGAGTGAGCATCGGGCAGCCAGGTATGCAAAGGCGCCAGGGCAATCTTGACGCCAAACCCCACCACAAACAGCGCTCCCGCCGCCAGACCAAATAAACCGGAATCTGCCATCAGGGGTGGGATTTCCTGCAAATCGAGGGTCATGGTCCTGGCAAACACCAGCGAGATGCCATGAAGAATCATGATAGAGCCAACGGCAGACTGAACCAGATACTTGACTGTCGCCTCCAAAGCCCCTTTCTGGTGGTGGTAAAAGGCAACCAGCAAGTACGAGGTGATTGCCATGGCTTCAAACCAGACCCACAAATTGAACAAATCGCGAGTGCACCCCAGCCCGATCATCGTAGCGGAAAGGGCGGGTAAAAGCGCGTAGTACTTTTCCTCGTCTTCTTCTCCGCGAATGTAAGGAAAGGAAAAAATGGTCACCAGCGTTGAAAGAAGCCAGACGGTGACCGCAAGGAATAAACCAAGCCCGTCCATTTGAAGGACAATTCTGCCAATTTTCAAATCAACGGGACCCAGTTCCAGGACGTATCTGCCCAGAGTGTAAAGGGGTAAACCCATTCCCAGGTACACGATCAGGGTGAACCAGCGAGCCAACCACAGTCCTGTCCCCTGCCTCAACACACTCAATCTCCCGGTCAAATAAATGACAGGAGAAGCCGCAAAAGGGATTAGAAGGAGCAACAACAGAGCCCGTCCAGCATCCATGATTTACGCTCCCAATGCAAGAATGACCACCACAACCAGCAATGTCAAAGCAATTGCCAGAACATTCCAGTTCAAAACACCTGTATGCAGGTTTCTCAAATCCTCGGCTACCTGAATGGTGGTGCGCACAACAGCCTGGTTCAGCCATTCAAAGCCAAAAGACTGACGAGCCGTCTGTCCAATTCCAGCAAACACTTCCTGCCAAAGTCGCAAAGAGTCGCGGAAAACCCAGGTAAGCACACCCAGTGCCACAACACCCAGTGCAATCCAGGTAGCAGGAGCAAAGATGACTTCCTCAAGAATTTCAACCAGAGAGACTGCGTGGATATCGTGATACGGCAATGTCTTTTCCAGAAGATGAGAAAAACTTCCTGCCAGAAGCCATGAGAAAAGCGTACCAAAAGCCAGCGGCGCCAGAGCCGTTTTCATGGCAGGACCGGCATCATGCAGATGAGCAGGATGGTGAGGTTCGCCCCAGAAGACCATCCAGACACACCGGAAGGTGTAGAGTGCCGTTAACCCGGCTGTAAAGAGCATGACGCCAAACATCCAGGTGGCACCGCCTTGCAAGCCCGCCTCCAGGACCAGTTCTTTGCTCCAGAACCCGTTGAGCACTGGAATTCCCGCCAAAGCCAGAGCCCCAATGACAAAGACGGTGCGCACAAAGGGCATCTGCTTTCCCAGCCCTCCCATCTCACGCATATCCCGCGTTCCTGCCGAATGGATGACAGCCCCTGCCCCGAGGAACAACAGGGCTTTGAAAATGGCATGAGAAAAAAGATGAAACTGACTGGCAAACACTCCTCCGGCTCCCACCGCATAGACCATATAACCTAACTGGCTTACGGTTGAATACGCCAGCACCCGTTTCAGATCCGTAGCAACCAGCGCCATCAATCCAGCCAGTAAAGCAGAAAGCATGCCCACCACCATGACAGCCTCCTGCCAGCCGGGAACCCCGGCAAAGGCAGGGTAAAAACGCGCCAGCAGGTACACCCCTGCATTGACCATTGTGGCGGCATGAATGAGCGCGCTGACCGGCGTAGGCGCTTCCATTGCATCGGGTAACCAGGTCTGGAAGGGGAATTGCGCCGATTTCGCCGCCGCAGCAATCAGGAAGCCAAAAGCCATGATGCCCAACACATTGGACGGCAACAGTTCCGCCTTGTCTAAAAGCACATTGATCTCCACTGTGCCCAGATAACTGTACGAAAGGATCGCCCCAATCAATAACCCGATGCCGCCCAGTTGAGTCATCACCAGGGCTTTAATACCACCCGCTACGGCTTTGGGGTCATCGTTATAAAAGGAAATCAATGCGTAGGAGCAGAGCGCGGTCATTTCCCAGAAGGCAAACATGAGGAAGAGGTTACCCGTCAGCACCAGCCCTGACATGCTCCCGATGAAGAAAAGCACGAGCGCGTAATACCGTCCCAACTGGGCTTCATGACGCATGTAATCTACTGAGAAAATGACCGCCAGCGAGCCAATCACCGTGGCAATGGTCGCCAGGAAGACTCCCAAGCCATCGGGACGGAAGGAGAAGTTTCCAAACGCTCCACCAATCGAAAGGACGACCATCTCGTCTGGAGACCCCAGTGCTAACAAAGCCAGTCCTGCCACCCCGCCTGCCACTGAAAATCCCACTGCGAGACTGTGTTGAAGGCGCGGACGGTCATTGCCCACCAGCCAGACAAAAAGGGCACCAGCCCAGGGCAGGAAAATGGTGAGGAGAAGAATGCCTGCTGTCAACGCTCACCTCCGCAATGACATAAGTGCGTGAACATCCAGCGTGCCAAACTTGCGACGAATCTGCACTGCCAGAGCAAGCGCCACCACCGCCACAATGGTATCGGCGACAATCACCGTCAGCGCAATGCTTTGTCCCACGTCAATCTGGCTGGCAAGTTTTCCAGCCAGCACCAGCGCCAGAAAAGCCCCTTTGACGGCAATCTGCAGACCGACCACAATCTTGATGAGATTACGGCTGATCAGGATACAGTAAATCCCAATTCCCAGCAATGCAAGAACCACTACCAGAACGATATTGGGAAGGTAAAACATTATTCACGCTCCTCCCGAGACTTGTTTGGTTCGCCAATTAACCCCAGCACTGCCAGCGCACCCGCAAAAAAGAGCACCACCTGCATCAGGGTGTCCACCCGGCGATCATTCCACAACACGGAGCGGAACAACCCTGCCAGCACCCCGGTTTGCTCTAAAACGGCTCGCATGCGTTCGCTTTGCAGGGCAGGCATGATCATCCATACCAGCAAGCCCATAGAAAACACTACTGCAAACCACGCCAGAGGGCGAGGGACCAGAGATTGCCTGGTGAGAGACTCATCACCAGCAATGTTGATGGCAAAGACGAAGAGAACCGTAACCAAACCGGCGCCAACGCTGAGTTCTACTACGGCTACCTCTGCCGCTCCCACTCGATACATCATCCATGAGACCAGCGCGCTGGTCAACGCCAGCCAGAGAGCAGAAACCAGCAAGCGATTTTCCTGCATTGCTTTATAGGCACAGAACAGGATTCCTGCACCAATGAACAAATCTACCATGAGGCACGCCTCCGGGGAAAAATTACGCTTCTTCGCTTATACAGCAATCCAATGGGGATTGTCATGTGATAGGTTTCCACAAACAGAGGGTAATATATCACCAAATTACATATACATATCAAAATTAAGTAAAAAGGGCAGAGAAGCATTGCTCTGCCCCTTTTTACTATAGTAAAGTTCTAAATTCGTTCAAACCCTCTACGTACATGGAAATGAAGTCGTTCCGGTACGCTTCCCATATCGCAAAACAACGCTTCACAAGCCTCGGTTTTCTTTTCCTCAACGGCTTTCCTGAAGGCTTTTTCACTTCGCCAAAGAGTCACAATTTCCCACAGATTTGGCTGATCTTCACTCTGGAGCAGAAAAGTCTCCAGCACCTCCTCTGGTTTGGAGAGCAACAGTTTTTCATACTCGGTTTGTAAACGCCCCCAATTTTCACGACCAACCTGTCCCCTCAAAATCGTCGCGTACATACCATTCACCTCCTTTCCATGGAGGACTTCTTCTATAATTATTATAGCGATCTTTGATGGATTTTTCTCTGGTCATTTTGCAAAAACCAACCTGCTAAAAAGCCTATTTGCATGCAACAGAGGGAGTTGAAGTTATGGAAATCAGGACAGAGAAGAATCGTTTTGTGGATGCATATGGACGTACCCTCATGCTCCGCGGGGTCAATCTTGCAGGGAGCAGTAAAGTCCCTTATCCTCACGGCGCCACTTACGTAAAAGAAGGTTTCTTTGACCATCGCAACGTCTCGTTTATAGGACGTCCTTTTCCTTTAGAAGAAGCCCGCGAACACTTCCAGCGCCTCAAGACCTGGGGATTTACTTTTCTGCGTTTTCTCATCACCTGGGAAGCCGTAGAACACGCCGGACCGGGCATATACGACGAAGCCTATCTTGAATATCTTCACGAAGTCCTTCGGATTGCGGCTGAGTTCGATATCCAGGTTTTTATTGACCCGCATCAGGATGTGTGGTCACGGTTTACCGGTGGGGATGGCGCTCCCGGCTGGACTCTGGAAATGGTTGGCTTTGACCTCACCCGCCTGCACGAAACTGGCGCGGCTATTGTCCATGCCGTCCATGGAGATCCTTTCCCGCGCATGATCTGGCCCACCAATGCCCACAAACTGGCTGCAGCCACCATGTATGCCCTCTTTTTTGCGGGGAAGGATCTTGCCCCGCTTACGACCATCGAGGGAGAATCAGCCCAGGAATTTTTGCAACGCCATTACATTGCCGCCATACGTAAGGTGGCAAACACGCTCAAAGATTTGCCCAATGTTGTTGGCTTCGACACCATGAATGAACCTGCCAAAGGATACATCGGGGTCAAAGATTTAAATCACTGTTGTGGACGCCCTCGTCTGGGAGATTTTCCTACACCCCTTCAAGCCATGGTACTGGCTTCAGGCTTGCCTCAGGAAGTGCATATCTGGGATATTGACCTGCGCGGCAACCGTCCGGTAGGAAAACGCCTGCTGAATCCCCAGGGAGTACGCCTGTGGAAAGAAGGCTTTGAGGATATCTGGCGGCAGAACGGCGTCTGGGACATTGGCGCCGACGGAAAACCCCGAATTATTCGTCCTCACCATTTTTACGAAAAAGATGGGCACATTCTGGACTTCAATCAGGACTATTACCGTCCCTTTGCCAATCGCTTTGCACGAGAAATCCGGAAAGAAATGCCCGATGCCATCATTTTTATTGAAACCGAACCCTCCAGTCCTGCTCCGCGCTGGGAACCAGACGACGCTCAAAATATCGTCTATGCCCCACACTGGTATGACGGGTTTACCCTCATTTTGAAAGAATACAATCCCTGGATTTCAGTGGATTTCTTCAGCGGGAAGTTCGTATTTGGCAAGAAAGCCATCCAGCGGTCATTCCGTCAGCAACTTCATCGGTACGTAGAAGAAGCCCGCGAACGCCTGAACGGCTGTCCGGTTTTCATCGGTGAGGTGGGAATCCCCTTTGATCTCTCCAGGAAACGCGCTTACCGTACGGGAGATTACTCTGCCCAAATCCAGGCAATGGACCGCTCGTTAAGGGCACTGGAAGAGAACCTGCTTTCATATACTATCTGGAATTACAGTCCCGATAACGACCACGCCCATGGGGATCAATGGAATGACGAAGACCTTTCCATCTTCAGCCGCGATGACCAGAAGAATCCTGCCGATATCCATTCAGGCGGCAGAGCCCTGGAAGCCATCCTGCGCCCATACCCCATTGCCACCGCAGGCGAACCCATATCCCTCGCCTTTGACATCCGCACGAAAGTTCTGGAATTTATCTTTAAGCCCGATCCTTCCCTTGCCGCTCCCACTGAATTATACGTGCCGCAGTATCAATATCCCAGGGGATTTCTGGTAGAAGCCCCTCACGCAAGGATAGAAAGCATTCCCGAAGCGCAAAAAGTCAAGGTGTGGGTCACACAACCATTGGATACATTCCGCCTGCGAATATTGCCCATCCGTTGAAAGAAAAAAGGGCTGTCCGGAAAGAAGTACCGGGCAGCCCTTAAACCGTACTTCTGTCCGTTATTCAACTTTGCCGGTAATAATGGCTTTCTTCACTTCAGCAATCGCCTGGGTGATATGAATATCCCGTGGACAGGCTTCGGTGCAGTTGAATGCCGTACGACAGCGCCATACCCCGATTTGCTCATTGAGGATATTCAGGCGTTTTTCCGCTCCGCGATCACGGCTATCAAAGATGAAACGGTGGGCATTGACAATTGCCGCCGGTCCAACGTAGCGGTCATCCGCCCAGAAGGAAGGACAGGATGTAGTACACGCCGCACAGAGAATGCACTTTGTGGTTTCTTCAAAGCGCATTTGCTGTTCCGGGGTTTGCAGACGCTCTTTCCCGTCGGCAGGCAAAGGTTCATCGTTAATCAGATAAGGTAGAACCGAGCGATAATTCTCAAAGAACGGTCCCATATCTACAATCAGGTCCTTGATGACCCTCAACCCCAGAAGGGGTTCGACGGTGATGGTATCGGCGTTGAGGTTTTTCACCAGCACCTTACACGCCAGATAATTGCGTCCATTCACACGCATGGCATCTGAACCACATACGCCATGGGCGCAGGAACGGCGCAAAGCCAGCGAGGGATCAAAATCGGCTTTGACATATTCCAGTAAATCCAGGACCCGATCATTGGGATCCACATTCATAATGAAAGTATCATAGCGGGGTTTTTGATCCTTTTCCGGGTCGAAGCGGAAAACACGCAATTTGACCTGCATATGCTCCTCCTAGTAAGTCCGCTCCTTGGGCTGATACCTGGTAATCACGACAGGTTTGTAATCCAGTTTCACCGAATCACCCTCCAGCCAAGCCAGCGTGTGTTTCAGCCAGTTGACGTCATCACGTGCCGGGAAGTCATCCCTTGCGTGAGCGCCGCGGCTCTCGCGGCGTTCCAGCGCCGAACGGGTGGTCACCAGCGCCAGATCCAGCAAATTACCCAGTTCCCAGGTTTGCATCAATTCCATGTTAAACACTTTGCCCGAGTCTGCTACACGCACCTCCCGGAAACGGGCGCGCAGTTCCTGAATTTTCTCCATTGCCTGGGTAAGCCCTTCTTCGGTGCGGAATACGCCTACCAGATCGAACATCGTAGAGCGCAATTCCCGTCCAAT
Source organism: Anaerolinea thermophila (assembly GCF_020723905.1). Taxonomy (GTDB): domain Bacteria; phylum Chloroflexota; class Anaerolineae; order Anaerolineales; family Anaerolineaceae; genus Anaerolinea; species Anaerolinea thermophila_A. The sequence goes on along the minus strand of NZ_DYHZ01000010.1, from coordinate 29,675 downwards.
CTGAGCAGCACGTTCTTTGCCGCTCCCTGTGCGCAGACGATCAATTTGTTCCCGAACGTAACCGGTGGGATCATCAGGCAGGGGGGTGAAGTCAGCGCCAAGCGCATACTCTGCCGCGCGCAAACCGGAATGTTTTCCAAACACAATCAAATCTACCAGCGAGTTTGTCCCCAGGCGATTTGCTCCATGGACGGAAACGCACGCCACCTCTCCGGCGGCATACAAGCCTGGCAGAACGGTATTTTGAGAGTCAATCACTACCTCGCCGAATTTATTGGTCGGGATACCTCCCATGGCGTAGTGAGCGGTAGGCTGAACCGGAATCGGTTCGCGGGTGGGGTCAATACCCAGATATGTGACACAGAAATCGGTGATATCCGGAATCTTACTGCGGATTTCTTCCGCGGTGACGCGGTAGGGAGTACCGTCCGGGCGGGTGCGACCGTCCAGTTCGGCGTATTTATTCACCGTTTCGGGAGTCACATCCAGATAGAAGAAACGCTGACCGTTGACATCATTGCCGGCACGGGTTTCCAGATACATGGCACGGCTGACCACATCACGCGATGCCAGATCCTTGATGCGGGGAGCGTACTTTTCCATGAAGCGTTCCCCTTTGCCGTTGAATAAAATCCCTCCTTCCCCACGCACAGCTTCGGTGATGAGGATTCCCAACTTATAGATGCCCGTGGGATGGAACTGGAAAAACTCCATATCTTCCAGAGGAATCCCGCGGCGGGCAACAATTGCCGCGCCATCGCCGGTATAAGCGTAGGCATTTGAGGTAATTTCCCACATGCGCCCATGCCCGCCTGTGGCAATGACCACGGCTTTTGCCTGAAACACGTGCAATTCCCCGGTCGCCAGTTCAACGGCAACCACCCCGGCTACCTTACCATCGCGAATCAAGACATCCATGGCTTGAAATTCGTCGTAGAACACAATCTGATTCTTGATGCATTGCTGATAGAGCGTTTGTAAAATCATGTGCCCGGTGCGGTCAGCGGCGTAGCAGGAACGGCGTACTGGTTTACCGGTCACATTATTGGTATGTCCCCCAAACGGGCGCTGAGCGATGCGCCCATCTGCCGTACGGGAAAAGGGCAAGCCCATATGTTCAAGGTCATAAACTGCCTGAACGGCTTCATTACACATGAATTCAATTGCATCCTGATCTCCCAGATAATCCGAGCCTTTGACGGTATCAAAGGTATGCCATTCAGGACGGTCTTCTTCCAGATTGCCCAGCGCGGCACCAATCCCACCCTGCGCCGCACCAGTATGGGAACGAACCGGATACAGTTTGCTGATCACTGCGGTTTTGGCGGTACGCGAAGCATACATCGCCGCCATCAATCCAGCACCACCACCACCAACGACGATCACATCGTACTGATGAAAGTTTTCCATAGGCTTTATTTTCTCCTCATCCTCCCAGGGGTTGGTTAATTGCCAGCAGAGCAATTGCCCCCATCATGGTAATGACGAACCATACCACCAGCAAAATAATGCTGACTACCTGAAACGTCTGCGGGTTGCGGATATAATCCCGGAGTACCTGCCGCACACCGTTCATGCCATGAGCAAAGGCAAATCCCAGCAGGAAAATATCGTAAATTTTCCACCCCAGGTTGGCAATCCGTTGAATGGCATAATCTGCGTTAATGTTGTGCACCCCCACCACCACATCCTGCAGAATCATGTGTCCCCATGCCAGCGGAATGAGGAGGAATGCGCTGTAACGCATCCATAACCAGGCAGTTTGCTCAAATGTCCGTTTAACTTTTACCGGTCGAGTTGTCGTCGTCATGGCATCCTCCTATCCCCCGAATAACCCATAATTGTGGTAAAGCAGTTTGTACAGCATGATGCCCGCAGAAGGCAACCACAATACCAGTGTCACAATGAGGGCGATGTAGGTGGAACGACGCGTCTTTTCAATCGTCCAGTTTTGAGGCGCAAACAGGTCCAGATAGGCTATGCGCAACCCGTTAACCCCGTGGAAGAAAAGGCAAAAAACCAGCGCTATCTCGCCCAAGCCAAAGAGGGTCGAACGATACACATTGAGGACTTCATCGTAGAGTTTGGGCGCAAAATAGACAAACGAGGTATCCACAATGTGAATTGCCAGAAAGAGAACCACCCCCAAACCCGTAATACGATGAAGCAGGAACGACCAATGACCTTCCCGACCCCGGTAACTGGCGTAGCCCTCCAGGGTGGTCTTCATGGATGACATAGGCACACCTCCACTCAAACAGGATGAATTTGGGCTAAATTCTTCACTTCTATTGTAGCAAGAAAAAAGAAAAGCGCCAGTTTGATTGTGGATGAAATTTCGGGTTAACCCGATAAGAGGATAGCGGGCGGAATCGCCGGTTGATAAGGGAGGGCAAAAAATCCGTAAAGGGGTATGGCACGTTCATTGCCGATCCGTTGAAAACAGCGCAGCCCTTCCTTACCCTGTCCAACGGAGACTTTGTGTGCTTCGATATACACATCATCCCGCCCCGGATGATTGGGATCGTACAGAAACAGGTGAATTTCTCCGGTTGTCGGACGGGTGTAATGCAGGGCTAAAACCTGATGATTCTGCCAGACCTGATGGGTATCCCGCCATTTGACATATTGAATTCCCAATGGAACAGGACTGAAGCGATTCAAACGTGTTCGGATTTTCTCAAATTCATCCAGTGTCCTTTTGAGCGTTCCTTTCTCACCCTCATCCGGCAATCCCATCCATTCAATAAAACGCCGAATCACGGCTCCCAACATACCAAAGGAATCTAACTGACGCTGATACAGGTATTGATGAAGGGGCGTTCCGGTAGGAGGCACTTGCGTCTGGGATGGAACGGGCAAATTCATCAAGAAAAAATCCAGCGCGGCAGAGGACATTCCTCCGCATAAGCCATACACGCTACTGCTCTGGGTTTCAGGGAAAAAAGGAATGCTGAAAGGAAGGAAAAAACCCGGGAATGAATTGATAAAACGAAATCCATGGATAGATGGGACAAAACGTTTTTCCTGAATTTCCTGAAGCGCATAAACATAATGTGGAGACTTTAAATCTGCGACCGCTTTGACTTCCCGTCCCTGAAATAAATACGTAAATAGCAGATAAGGTTGAAATGAATCATGCGGATCGGGTTCCAGAACTTCCCTCTCCACAGGTGTCCAGTCCCACGGGGGGTTGCGGGGCTCCACCCGCTGAACCCGATGAACATCACGAGCACGAGATGGATCGTAGCCTACCGTGAAAAAGCCCTGCGCGTCACTCATTCCAGGAGTAATCGTCAGGTCATCATCTTCTCCATCGGGAGCATCCCGATCATACAGGCGCACCTGAACCCCGGATGCAGCAATTCCATTGGCGTACGTCACTCGTGCGGAATAAAACGAGGAAGGCATTATTTTCCTCCAGCAATCGGGTTTTATCCATTATCGCACAAAATCAATCGGATTAAAACAAAATTCCCCCTTGCAGAAAATTTCGCCGCAAGGGGGAAAGAGATAAACCGCTATGGTGTTGGAGTCGGCGGCGTGGTCGGCGTTGGCGTTGGAGGCACATTCAAAATTCGCGGCATCAGCCAGAGAGCACGATCGCCATCAGCAGAGCCATTCGCCAGCACCGTCAGAATGAAACGAACGTCATTTCCTGCCAGTGCGTTCAAGTCCACATCTACGCTGGTGAAATTGCCATCATAACTTTCATTCCAGAATGCCAGCGTTTGAATCGCGCCATCGCCAATTTGATAATCCAGTTGGAAGCGCACATTACAATTACGTGCATTGTATTCGCAACCTATGATAGCCCGGAAACGGTCACCCGATTTGACCTTAATGACAGGGTATTTCCCCCGGATAACCCCATCGTTGATATTTTGCGGCGCGGTTAACAGGGCAGGTTCATTATCCACCTGACCGTTCTCCAGGCGGGGTTTATCCAGATAGATCACAAACCCTCTGGCATCGCCATCTTTGCCGCCGCAAGGCAAAAAGCCCGCACCACTGCTCCATTCGGCATTGCAGAAGTTGTAAACAAAGTTGTAGCCATCGCTGGTAGCAGGAGGAACGACTTTAATTTCCACATAAAAGGAAAACTGTCCATTCGCTCCTGTACCAAACACCATATTATTGGGATTGCGCAACTTGAAATTGCCGCGATACGTACCCGGTTGAGAAGGCGCGGTGAGCGGGATAGTAATATCTACGGTCTGTCCGGGTGCCACTGTGCCCGTTAAAGGTATCGCGGCAGACGCACCCATGGCATTCCCATCCACAAAGACGACAGCATAATCTTTCGTCCACGTACACGAGCCTGTATTCTTGATTCGCCAGGTCTTATTAAATTTCTGACCCGGTACCATTACCGTTCCATCGGGAATATTCACATCCCCAACAAACGCAGCGGCATCACATGGAACAGGAACAGGGGTAGCGGTAGGACTGGGCGTGGGGGTGTTCGTTGGAGCCGGGGTCGCCGTCGGAAGAACCTGTGTGGGCGGAGGCGTACCCTGCCCTCTGGTGGGCGTAACCGCAAGTTGTGTCATCATGGCTTCCAGGGTTTGCGCCGCCAGTGTGCTGGCAAGATTTTCCGGCACACTTGTCTGGGCAACTGGAAGATTGCACGCCGTAAACATTAAAACCAAAGCCAGTAGGACAGGCATTAACCAAAGTTTCTTTTTCATCCTGATTTCCTTTCCAGTTTTCCTTCAAAATTTAAGACGTTCGAAAAAATTGAAAAGTTCCTGAAAACTTTCTCTCTTTGATGATTATAATCATGAATATGACCCTGCATCGCATGATTGTCCCTTCCCTGGGCTGTCCCGCATCCTGTCAGTATTGTTTTGGTCCCCATCAGACAGGGGAGATCATGAGCAGACAGGCCCTGGAATCCACTGCCCGGTGGATAGCAGAGGAAAAAGCCAATGCACTGGAAATCACCTTTCACGGGGGTGAACCCCTAACCGCAGGAACAAAATTTTATCGCACTGCCCTGCCTCTTTTGCGCCAAAGCGCTCCCGATAAAAACATCCGTTTCAATTTGCAATCCAATCTGTGGTTACTCAATGAAACCTTACTGGAAATTTTCGCCGAGCATCAGGTATCTATTGGCACCAGTCTGGATGGACCGGAACTCATCAACGATGCCCAGAGGGGAAAAGGATATTTTCGCCGTACCATGCGGGGAATTGAAAAAGCCCGACAGAAAGGTCTGGCTGTAGGGTGTATTGTCACCTTTACCCGACAGAGCGCCAGACACTGGGAAGAAATCCTCGCTTTTTTCATCCGGGAAGGGTTAAATATTTCCATTCATCCCGCCCAGCCAATGTTGAACGGTACCCCATTCCAACAACCGGACTGGGCTTTACCCCCTCAAGCCTATGGAGATTTGCTTGTGCAAATTCTCCATTATTACCTGCAAAACTTGAGCAAACTGCGCATTGAAACCCTCGACGCCATTGCCCGCTCGATTGCACGGGGAAAGGGCGGTATTTGCACCTTTGGCGACTGTCTGGGAGGATACCTTGCGGTAGGACCGGATGGAAGTGTATATCCCTGTCAGCGATTTACCGGAAATCCCCGCTTTCGCCTTGGATCGATCCAGGAATCCCACGAAGCGATGGAACAATCCCCTGTTTGGCAAGCCTTCCTGCAACGTCAAAATACCATTCAGAATCGGTGCAGGGATTGCGCCTTCCTGGATATTTGCCGGGGGGGTTGCCCTTATAACGTGCTGGCGCAAAACCAGGCAGGCTTTTCCACCGAGATGCGCGATCCCTATTGCACAGCCTATCAACAAATCTTCACCGAAATCACCGAACTGGCAACCCGCCAGGCATTTTCTCCGGAGAATCTCCAGGAAGTGGTTGAATCTCCCGCGCCCAACCTGCTCCGCCGGGGCGCATTGCTGGATTTGATGAGCGGACGCCCTCATCCCACAGAAGCCATTGCCCACGCCCGACAAACCCTGGCGGTGGTGGCGCTGGGAGCCTCCCAAACCGTCGATGAAGCCTTCCAGCGGCTGACCTCGGCAGGGGTGATTGGCAATCCCCGGCAGGCAAGGCAAGCCCTGGAGAACCTGCATCAGCGCCTGACCACACCCAAAAGTATCCGCAATAACCTCTATCTTCATCTCACCTTTGAGTGTCCCCTCCACTGTAATCACTGTTACGCACGGGGAGGACGTTCATCCCCTTCGTTCCCTGCATCAGCAGTCATCCGGCTGGCAAAGCAAGCCTCACAGGCAGGTTTCCGCCATTTCATTCTGACCGGTGGGGAACCACTGGTTCATCCTGAAATTTTCCCCATTTTGGAGAGCCTCGCCCGCATCCGGTCGGAAATACTGCCTATGCGAATTGTTTTACGCACCAGTCTGGTCTCTCCCCTCTCGGATGAAGAACTGCAGGCAGTCGCAAACTATCCCCATGAAGTTGTGGTCAGCCTGGATGGCGACCCGCAAACCCATAACGCCCGCAGAGGAGATCAAGCCTATCAGCGGACGGTAGAAAATCTGCAGCACTTGCTCTCAATGCACGGCAATGCAGAAGTCTCCCTTGCAGCGGTTCTACCGCTCGAGCAGGCAAAAAGCGCCCCCGGCGAACACGTACGCGCGCTGGCACGCACAATGGGCATTCGGCGGGTACGCATTCGTCCTTTACTGCCGTTGGGAAGAGCCGCCCATACCTATCCCGATATCCCCGTTGAAGCGGTCTGGTTCAGTATGAGCCCTGAAGAGCGGATGGCATACGGTTTCACCCCGGCTTCTTCCTGCGGACTGGGGCAAAACCTCTACATTGAACCGGATGGAAGTGTCTATCCCTGCTACGCACTGAGTTTCCCCTCTCTTAAAGTGGGGAATGTCCTGGAAACTGGCGGATTAGAGGAAGTGAGAGCATCCCCTGTCTTTCAAAGCCTGTCCCACCACAGCGTTGATTCCCGCCAGACCTGTAAAGAATGTCCCTACCGTTATCTTTGCGGAGGGGCTTGCCGCGCATGGGATCGCAGAACTTTCCAGAGTTTCACCGAACTGGACCAGTCTCCGATGGATTGCAGCCCGCTCAAAAACCGCGCCGAAGCCCTGCTGTTGACTGCCTTAAAGATTACAGAAGTTTCGCCGGAGCGTTGGGAATCTGCTGGATTACCTCTCCCCCAATCCGTTGCCCTGAATAAACATTAATCCATTTAAATAAAACTTTTGGTCAAGGTCATTTCAGGTCATGATAAAATTATCCAAATTTTTGAAAAAAGTTTTTCCTCTGGGGGAATGACATGGATTCTCGACGAAACTTTCTGAAAGCCCTTCTGGGCATGATGGTCTGGGTATCGCTCCCACCGATCATCCGAAAGAAGGAAACACCCAGACAAAAAATTGTCCTTCTGGAAACCTGCGTTGCCGGTTTTCAGTATCACAGCGGGATGCGCAGAAAGGTCGCTCAAACGCTGAAACCCGGCATTGCATTGAAACTGGAACGCGAACCACAAAATCCTTATGACGAAAACGCCATCGCCGTTCATACGTTGCAGGGGTATCATGTAGGGTACATCCCCCGCACCCTGAACGAAGTCCCCGCCAGAATCGCTGACCAGGGAATTCCTCTTGAAGCCGAAGTGATGGAGTTTGACCCGGAAAAAGATCCCTGGGAACGGCTGGTGATTCGGGTGTATCAGGTCATTCCGGAAGAACAAAAGGAAAAGGTTTTGCCCTTGACCTCAAACGATTCCCTGATATGATAACGCCTTGACACTTCAAGAACGGAGAAACCATGAAGCAACCAGAACGCTATTCATACCTTTCCCCCAAAGTCGAAGCCCGGCATTGCCCGGATAAGGGTGGTTACGGTGTATTTGCCAGAGAAAAAATTCTTGCGGGAGAACTGATTACCGTATGGGGCGGAAGAGTGGTCACCGAGGAAGAACTGGATGAGATTCCCGTTGAACAGGCTACCCACGGCATTCAGGTGGATGAAGGGATTTACCTTATTCCTCTAGGAATTGACGAGCCCGCAGACATGTTTAATCATTCCTGCAATCCCAACGCCGGGTTATTTGGCCAAATTGCGCTGGTTGCCATGCGGGACATTGAACCTGATGAAGAAGTCTGCTTTGATTACGCCATGAGTGATAGCAGTCCATACGATGAGTTTGAATGTCACTGCGGCGAGCCGAATTGCCGCGGGAAAGTGACCGGCAACGACTGGCAATTGCCTGAACTGCAAGCCCGCTATGAGGGTTACTTCTCGCCTTATCTGCAACGGCGCATCCAGAAAATGCGCATTAAACAGTAAAGGCACTCTCCTGAGCGAAGAGCCTGTGAAATCAACACGGAGCCGATTTCTTATCAACGGCTCCGCGTTTTATTTTGATTAATAGTTACGCCGCAGATCCATACCCTCGTACAGAGAGGAGACTTCCTCGTAACCGTTAAATTTAAGCGTTGGACGCCTGCCGGATTCTCCAATTCGGCGCTCACTGGCTTGAGACCAGCGTGGATGCGGCACCTCAGGGTTGACATTGGCATAAAAGCCATATTCATCCGGCGAGGCTTCCGACCAGAAAGTAGGCGGCATTTCGGCTGTAAGTTCAATCTTTACAATGGATTTTATGCTCTTGAATCCGTACTTCCACGGAACAACCAGACGGACTGGCGCACCATTTTGCGGCAGCAGGTCTTTGCCATAAATCCCCGTGGCGAGGAGCGTGAGATCGTGCATGGCTTCGTCCATTCGTAAGCCTTCCACGTAGGGCCATTCAAACATCTTATTATTCTGACCCGGCATTTGCTGAGGATCGTACAGGGTGGTGAACTGAACGTAGCGGGCATCTGAGGTGGGCTCTACAGCCTTGAGCAGTTTGTGCAATGGGAAACCCACCCAGGGAATAACCATTGACCAGCCTTCCACACAGCGCAGACGGTAAATACGCTCTTCCTGATCAAACTGCTTGCGGATTTGATCCAAATCGTACACCCCAGGGTTGCGCACCAGACCTTCCACCCGCACTTCCCAGGGGGATGTTACCAGCCCGGCAGAAAGTCTGGCAACGGCTTCTTTGCTAAAACTGAATTCGTAGAAATTATTGTAGTTCGTTATTTCCTCATAAGTGTTGGGACGATCCGGAAGAAGCGTGGGGGTGGCATCAGCAGGAGAACCTGCCTGCAACGCTCGAGGAGCACATGCCGCAAGCAAAGCCGCGCCTGCCAGTAACATCCCTTCCCGAAGGAATCGCCGGCGCGAAAAATACACATGTTCAGGGGTTATTTCAGATGAGGGAATCTTTTTCATGGCACTACCTTTAAGAACAATTTATCTGAATTCATGACAAAGCAACTAGTACGGCACACCGGCAATGAAATGCAACAATGCCCGGGTGAGAAGCGTATCGGCAGTGGCACGATGAGCATTTGGAAGGGCAATGCCACACTGCTTTCCTGCCGCTTCCAGTGAGTGATACCGATAAGAACGGCGTTTGGGATCCCATTCCCCGTAATATTCGGCGTACAGTTTCATCAGATCAAAAGTGCGGAAACGATCACGCCACGGCAAACCCAATCGTGCATGAGTTTGTTGCATCATACGCAGATCAAACTCTTCGTTGTAAATCACCACCACGCCGGCATTAAGCAGAACCGGACGAACTTCCTGCCAGACAATATGCCAGGGGCGGGCTTTCTGTACCTCCTCATTGGTGATTCCATGTATCGCTATAGCATCCGGAGGAATCGGACGGGTTGGACGAACCAGGCTCTCATAGACCACCTGCCCCTGATCGTTGACAATGGAGATTTCAATAATTTCATCCTGAGCGCCTAAACCGGTGGTCTCTGTGTCCAGATAAATCGGGTTGTGTTTGAGCACTTCCCGCGCAATTTGAATGGCTCTCTGTCTTAATGTAGGGGTAACCGTTGTACTCATCTTTTTTATTCCAGTTTCCACATTGAAATTTGATCCAGGTCCACACGGAAATTCGCGGTCTGGTTTGCGGCAACAAAGGCACCAAAATACGGCGCGGTGTAGGTTGAATCTTCCAGTTCCTTGAGGAGAACGCCGTTGGCATACAGGCGAATCACATTCCCTTTTGCCATTACCCCCAGACGATTCGTCTGATTCGAGCCCGAACGAATCGCCGCATCTGCCGTAAGACTGACCAGTTCCGCATTCACGTTGTTATTAAAATCCCGCGCATACAGGTTGAAACGCCCATCACAGGTTACACCGAAGAAATAAGCGCTGTTTTCTTTGCTGGCACGAAAGACAATGCCGTATAAATCATTCCCTGCACAATCGCGGGTGCGGAAAACCTCTTCCACGTACAGATCCACAGCCGGAGAAGCATAGGTCAATGTCCAGCCATGCCAGCCATTGGCATTTCTTCCCGTCAGGGCAATACTGCCATCATCTTCGGCTTCAATTCTGGTATTGTCATTCTCGTAGAGATAAAAGTTTTTCGCCGTATCCAGATTATCCTGCCAGGAGGGAGTGCCCAGAGCGAGAGCCGGATCACCCGGCACAGGGGTTGGAGAAGGAGCAGGCAAGGTGGCAGAAGGCACCTGAGTTGGCGTTTCCACCTGCGGCACAATATCCGTCGGTGTTACCGTCGAAGTCGGTTGGCTGGTCATCAGAATACTGACCTGAGTGGCAATCAGATCCGCCGTGGGGACAGGCGTCTCTGCAGGGGAAACCGGCAGATTACAACCACTTAATGCAAGGTTGAAGACAATGAGCAAGACGGAAATTTTTTTCATGTTTTTGACCAATCTCCTCTAATTATAACCATTTCGTCCACTCTCCATTTAAAATATCATGAGAAAGGTGGTACAGGATGAAAACCAGAGAGGACCCACGCGCATCATTTCGATACCTCCTCTTTTACAAGCCTTACGGGGTGCTGACTGCATTTACCGACCCCGAAGGACGCCCAACCCTGAAAGACTGGATTCCTGTGCCAGATGTGTACCCCGCAGGACGGCTGGATATGGACAGCGAAGGGTTACTTTTCCTCAGCAACGATGGCGTTTTAATGCACCGTCTGACCGACCCGCGCTACCAGCATCCCAAAACGTATCTGGTGCAGGTGGAAGGAATTGTTTCCAGCGAAGCCCTGGCAAAACTGCGCCGAGGGGTAGAGGTAAAAGGGAGACAAACCCGGCGCTGCCAGGCTATGGTGATTCCGGAGCCGGACCTGCCGCCGCGTCCCAAGCCTGTTACCCCACACGGTCCGACCACCTGGCTGCGCATCGTTCTTTCAGAAGGAAAAAAACGACAGATTCGCCACATGACCGCCGCAGTGGGACATCCCACCCTGCGGCTGGTGCGTGTGGCAATCGGCCCACTCACCCTGGAAGGTCTCTCCCCCGGTGAATGGCGAGACCTCACTGCTCAGGAATTGACTTTACTGAAGCGCAGTTTGCGCCTTACGGACGGGCAAATTCCTGCAAAGTCTGAAGGTAATGCTCGGGAATCCCGATATCGAAGCGTCGCCCGTCAATCATCAAACCGTGAAACCCATCCATCTGACGCAGACGATCCAGCGCAGGAGTAAGTTGAAACTCTCCGCGTTCCCGTAAATTGTTGCGAATGCTGGTTTCCAGAATATCGTAAATTTCGGGTTTAATGATGTACTGCCCGAAAACGGTCAGGTATTCCCCATCAGGGATTCGGGGTGTACGGAGATTGACTCGGGCATAGTCCAGAGTAGGCTTTTCAGCAAACTCGGTGATGTTCAACACCCGATCTTCTTCCAACCAGACGCCATTCACCACGCCAAAACTGCTGATATCCTCTTCAGGAGTCCGCTTCAACCCCACAATACTGACTCCGTACTGGTTGTAGGCTTCAATCATCTGACGGGCGCAGGAAATTGAAGTGTTCGAGCGGTAAATATGATCTCCCAGCATCAACAGGAAAGGTTCATCGCCAATCACATCTCTGGTGATATAAACCGCATGTCCAAAACCTTCCTGGTTATCCTGCACCACAAAATGAACATGCTGCCCCATTTGAAGCAATCGCCGCGAATATTCCTGGAAATGCGGAGGCAGTTTGTTGAAGTTCTCAATCGAAATCTGTGAATTGAAGAAATGCCGGAAATCTTCCAAATCACCTCGCTGGACAATGATAAAGACCTCTTCAATTCCTGCGTCCAGGGCTTCTTCGACGATTAGCAAAATTGCAGGTTTGGCAATGCCGTCACGGTCAATGATGGGGAAGAGTTCTTTCTTGGTGGCTTTCGTGGCTGGGAAAAGACGCGTTCCAAATCCAGCGGCAGGAATGACCGCCTTTCTCACTTTTGGTCCTGCATGCAGGGTCAGTTTCATGGCAGGCAAACCCAAATCCCGTTCGAGGATCTGAACCACCTTTTCCTGATCCTCAGCACTTCGACATAAAAACTGAGCCGTGCCATCCCCTTGAGAGCCAACCCCTTTACACCCATAAATATGCGGTTTGAGTGGTTCGTAGTCCAGCACCCGGTGAAGCATGGGAGCGGTCAATTCCTCAGGACAGACGGGCATGGCGTAACGGTCAAAGTACATCTGGGCTTCAACCATGATCTTGCCCAGGGTTTCCGCGTCCGAACGCTGAAGCGCGTCGATAGCACGGTGGATAATCTCTTTGTTTATGGGTCCCAACAACTGCTGAACGTTGCGCTCCATTTCATTCTCGGCAAATGGATAGCAACGGTTAAGGCGATTCAGAATTTCCAGGGTGTCTTTTTGAGAGAGCAGGTCCACCAGAACAAAATACATGTCCTTGTCCACACGCAGTTCTCTGGTCTCAAGTCGGTCACCATCGAAAGTCATCAGGACAGGACGGTTTCCAAAAGCGCACCCCTGATCCATGCGCCCACAGCGCGAGGGGGTGGTAATTTCACCCTGATAGGCTAATTCCATCTCGCCGCGGACGGTTAATTTCAAATCATAAATGCGGTTAAATGCCCGCGCCGTAAGCACACAGATTGCCGCACTGGAAGATAGCCCTTTTTTAATGGGCAAGTCAGTTTTGTAGTTGTTGATGACCAATCCCCGCACGTGGTAATTAATCAATACCTGATAAGCCACTCCCGCCACATAACTCCAGAAACCACCCCGTTGCGCCTCTTCCAGCAAAGCCTGGGGGGTCATGTCAATCTCATAAGGTCCTACCACTTCCCCCTCAGGGGTTGTCGAAGTCAGGACAAGTTTATTCGGGTGGGGTTCCACCTCGGCATAAATGCCCTGATTGGTGCCACAGATAATGGCATATCCTTTTTCAATCTCGGCATTGATGCGGCGATACCCGCCTGCCCAATCTGAATGCTCTCCAAGCAAACAAATTCTTCCCGGTACAAACAATTTCATGAGAACAGTACTCCACTTAATAGAATTCAGGTAGATTGTACATGTGCGTTTGAATCCAGTCAAACACACATTTTTTCAAAATATATTGAACTTTCCTTTCTAACGGGATATGATAATAATAAACTATTTAAATCAACGTATCCAGATTGTGTTTTCTGGCTGGGATCAGGATGACCAAGATTTCAAAATGGTTTCTGTTCATCCTATGGTTTCTTCTGAGTGGTTGCAGTGGATTGTTCACAGAAATTCAACCGCTCCATACCTTAACTGTATTTCCGTCCCCAACTCCAACGGAGATCCTGAACGAGCCCCCCTCTCTTCCTTCTTTTACCCCATCTGTCGGGTATTTTTTCACCTTCGATTACAACTTTATCTCCACCGCCTCCGTTCGGGGGAGAGGAGAAACCTGTCTTGGACTGTCTGGACCCTGGAACTTAACCGTTGAGGTAACAGGTCATCCAGAGGCTGGAGTCACAGTCGAGACAAGTGGAAAGGTGCAATTCACCTTACCGGAAGGGAGTACACTGGTGGAAATAGAGATCCCTACTGCAGGCACAGGCACATTCCAGACTGCTACAACGACAGGTACCGGAGATATTCAAGATCCACTGCTTTTCCGTTTTGAATTGAACCCTGATTTTCAAGGAGCAAAACTAACTCTTATCAGTACGGGAAAAGGCACGATCACCTTTCATACTCCTGAGGGAGACCGGACAATCCCATATGCCACAGTGTTCACCACTCAACCGCAATTCGAGGTAAATTTCGATCCCAATCCCAATTGCCGATAAACTTTCCCTGAGGTAAAAAGAAAATGAAATGGCATTTGCTTGCAAAAATTCTGGGGGCAATTCTGTTGCTGTTTGCCTGTAATCCGACTTCCGTTCAAAGCACTCTCGCTTCAACGTCTGCTTCTTCCCCTTCTCAAAGCATGGCATTTACCCATCCCTGTTCAACGCCCTTCTTCTTTCCAAGAGAAGTAACCCATCTGGCGCATATGCCGTTTGCTTTACAGGAAATCGAAAACCAGCCTTCGCAGTTAATTCCTTTAGGAGAAGAGCAAGCCAAAGCCATCGCAGAACTTCTTAAGCCCGGAAATTCCCTGTGCCAGACACCCCATTCATCGGAAACCACCGGTACCCTTGAAAAAGCCCGGCAACTGCATCAGCAGGGGAAAGACAAGGAAGCCCAGATTCTGCTGATGACAGCCTCTCAAAAATCCAAAAGCAATGAGAACTGGCGAGTCACTGTGAAAGAGCGTCTGGATTTTGCCGAAGCCATGGCTGAAGTGGGAGGGAATCCTCAAGAAATTCTGAGCCTTGCCACTCAACTGGCACAAAACGGTATTGAAAAAGAATTGAATGCATTGTCCACGAGTTTATCTGAAGGCAATCAATCCTCTCCTATCAAACCTGATACTTCAGGAATCAGAGAAGTATTAAGTCTGGCTTATGACGCAAGGATTCTGGGATTGAATACCGTGGAGGCACAGGCAAACCGACTGGCTACTCAAATGGGTGAACAGATGCTTGCGGCAGAACTGGAGGACTTTGATCCCTGTCACTCAGATAAGAGCGCCGTCGTCCGCCTGCTCAATGCCGAAGGGCAGGCTTATCTTCTGGGAGTACAGGGGATGGAACTGGACGAACCTTTCTACAATCAAATTCGCGGACGGATTACCAAAGCCATGAACCATCAATTTAATGACCTGATTCGCAAACGAGGACTCTCGCCTTCGCTGATGGTCGCTGAAGAGCCGTGCAATGTCAGAGGTACTCTGGAGGTCAGAATTTTTTCTGTGTGTTCTCAGAAATGGACTACTATAGGGAAAATTGAGTTTGAAAGTGAAGCAAACTCAGTACCTGCCACGTTAAAAGGACAGGGACATATCTCTTTTTCCGAACATCTTCTTATAAAAGATGAACTGGATTGTAGCATTGAGATTGACTCTGAAGTCTCTCTGACAGGCACCTTTCGGAATGATCAAGGGGTGGAAAGAATTGAATTCTCACCATCTTTCTCCAGTGACGGGACATACACAATTATCAGCAAAACCACAGGCGTGCAATCGTCTGGGGTTTATCCTTTTAATGGATTTGGGCGTTTTGTGATGCCCTGGGTGGATGGCAGTGTCTTTCCACCATCGCAAAACAACATTCTCCAATATGCACTTTCCTATACTACAGGGGAATGAGTCGTTTTTATCTCTGCACAAAAGGGTTTAAGGCTCAGGTATAATTCATACAGGCAGACCCTGTATGAAAACCTACATTATCCAACTGGAAGCCCATGACGATGTCATCTCCGCCCGGGATAAACTGTCTTGGAACAAATCCCCGCGGGTTCTCGTGGTATTTCCTCAAAAAGGGTCGCCGCTGGAACGTCCTCTGGATTTGCTCCTGTTGCAAAGATATGCGCAATCTCTCGGCGCAACCCTGGGTATCGTCAGCCAGTCTCCCACAGTGATTCGTCATGCAAAAGAACTGGGCATTCCCTGTTTTGCCAATCCCATCCAGGCACAGCGAGGTTCATGGCGAAGATCACGGGCACGCAAACGTCTTTCTTTCCGCTGGAATAAAGAGCGCCCGAGAATTTCGCCCAACGAGTATCGCCTGATGCTGAAAGAATTTCACGCCAGACCTTCCCTCTCAGGCTGGCAGAGGATTGCGGTATTCCTTATTGCCTTGCTTTCTGTTCTGGCGCTTCTGGCGGTATTTGTGCCTTCTGCACAGGTGATTCTCCCGCTTCCACAACAGGAACAGGCTTTAGCCTTCGAAACCCGGGCAGTGCCCGATATCAGCCTGAAACCTTCGGCAGGCGTCCTTCCTGCCCAACAGGTGGAAACCATTGTGGAAGGCAGCATTGAGGTTCCGTCCTCCGGAAACACTCCACTCCCCCAGACTCCTGCAACCGGTGAGGTGGAGTTCACCAACCTGACCGATCAGCGTGTGGTGATTCCAGCCGGTGCGACCGTTCTCTCGAACGGGACTCCCCCTCTGGCTTTCCAGACTCTGGGAACTGTAACATTACCAGCCGGTATTGGACAAAAACGCACTGTTGGAATTCGTGCTGTCTTGCCCGGCAGTTCCGGGAATCTACCGGCGAATGCCATCGTCGCACTGGAGGGTTCCACCGGTTTACTGGTGACTGTGAACAACCCTCAGCCAACCATGGGTGGAAGCGATCAACCTGTGCCTGCACCGACACTTCGAGACTACCAGCAAGCCAGAGAAAAACTGATTGCTATTCTGACCGAGACAGCCGGGAAAGAAATTGCCTTTCAACTTACGGAAGGTCACCTCTTTGTAGATGGATCGCTCCAACCTGCTGAAATTCTGGAAGAATCCCGTGAACCCGAGGCGGGTATGCCGGGTGATGTTGCCCGTCTAACCCTGCGCATGCGGTTCACCGGACTGAGCGTCCATCAATCAGACTTGAGCGCAGTGTGCCAGACCATTCTGGATCTGAATCGCCCCGAAAACTTCCAGGTGGTCGAGAACACGCTTTCCTGTCAGCAGAACAGCCCTGCCACCCGGGGAACTGACGGTAGTGTCAAATTCACCCTCACTGCACGCAGGATACTGGAACCCATCTGGTCACCTCAAAGGATATCCCGGGAGATTGTCGGGCAACCTGTAGAGACGGCTCAGCAAAGGATTCGCAAAATGCTGGATCTGGAGAAAGATCCTGGAATCGTTGTGTTCCCCACATGGTGGAATCGTCTGCCGTTTTTCCCATTCCGCATTCAGGTGAGTCGACCATGAAGGGGCGCATTCTGGCTGTAGATCCGGGGGATGTCCGTATCGGGTTAGCCATCAGCGATCCAACGGGCACGATAGCCCGCGCTTTAGGGGTCATTCGACACGTTGCCCGCGCGATTGATGCCGCAACCATTGCCCAGATTGCCGCTGAGCAGGGGGCAGTTCGCATTATCGTGGGACAAGCCCTGGACGACATGGGGCATCCTACCCCTCAAGGCAGAAAATCCGCCCGACTGGCGGAAGCCATCCAGCAACAGACTTCCATTCCAGTGGAACTGTGGGATGAAAGCGGTAGTACCAGCAAAGCGCAAGACACACGCCGCATGATGGGCGTCCCGCGGAAACTCCGGCGAGGCCATCTGGATGACCTGGCAGCAGTAATCATTCTCCAGGATTATCTGGAAGCGCATCTTCCCCCGGCTTACCCAGAAACAACAGAAGAGGATTTCAAAGAATGAAACGATCGCGTCAAAAGCAATCTCGCGCTTGCTTTACCTTCCTGGTTACGGCCTTTCTCGGGACAGTCTGCCTTGCAGGGATTGTCTTACTGGTAGGATTCGGGCTGATTCCACAAATGGCAAGCGATGCTTTTGGCGAGCCCCGGCCTGGCCTTCCTCTCATCCAGCGCACGTATTTATCCCTGCAGTTGCTGATCCATCAGGATGCCTTGACCCTTCCTGCAAATCCTGAGGGACAGCCGATCCAATTCCTGATTAGAGAAGGCGAAACCGCCAATACCGTGGCTACCCGTCTGTATGACGCAGGGTTGATTCGCGATCGGGAGATGTTTCGAGCCTATCTGATTTACAGTGGGAGAGATACCCGTATTCGCTCTGGCAGTTATACCCTCTCCGCAGCCATGAACGCCCTGGAAATTGCCGGAAAACTACAAGACCCCTTATCCCAAGAAGTGGCTTTCAATATCCTGCCCGGATGGCGCGCTGAGGAAATTGCCGCCTCTTTAGCCACTTCCGGACTGAACGTGGATGCCCAATCGTTCCTGGAAGTTGTCCGACGGGGAAAAGATGGCGAAGAGCCGCTGGACTCATACGAAGGTTTTTTGTTTCCGGGGTCCTACCGCTTTTTACGAGATGTCACCGCCGAAGAGATGGTACAGGCGTTTTACCATGAGTTTGAACGCTCCGTGACGGACGATTTACGGAATGCCTATGCTCAGCGAGGGCTCTCTCTGGTAGAAGCAGTGACCCTGGCATCAATCGTTCAGCGAGAAGCAGTCGTAACCGAAGAACAGCCCTTAATTGCCTCCGTGTTTTATAACCGCTTACAACAAAACATGAAACTGGACAGCGATCCCACCGTGCAATATGCGCTTGGATATGGCGAAGCATGGGGAACCTGGTGGAAAGTTCCTCTCACGCTGGACGACCTGAAAATCGATTCGCCCTATAACACTTATCTTTATCCAGGCTTACCCCCCACCCCAATTTGTAATCCAGGGCTTTCCGCTCTTCAGGCAGTGGCTTATCCAGCAGAGACGCCGTATCTGTACTTCCGGGCAGCATGCGACGGTTCCGGACGCCACCAGTTTGCACGCACCTTTGATGAGCATTTACAAAACGCATGCCCGTGATCAATCGGCTCCAAAAACAAAACCCGACCTTCCGGCGATAAACCGCTCTACAGCCAGAACATCAAGGGGCTCTGAAATGTAAAACCCCTGCATGAATTCACACTGCAGGCGTTTAAGTTCACGATGCTGCTCAAAGGTTTCCACACCCTCAGCCACCACTTCGATGTTCAGTTCATGGGCTAACTGGATAATGGCTTGAACTACACCCTGACTGCTTTTGGCTTTTCCCAGATTGCTGACAAAGGAACGATCAATCTTAATGGCGTCCACAGGCAGACGATCCAGATACCCCAGAGAAGAATAACCGGTTCCAAAATCATCAATATACAGTTGCACCCCCAAAGTGCGTAGCGAATCCAGGGCTTCAATTAATGCACCACTTCGCTGGACAACAGTATGTTCGGTAATTTCCAGCCGCAAAGATGAGGGAGGAAGTCCCGTTTCCTCTAATATCTTTTTTACCTGTTCGCTGAAATCCGGCTCTTCCAACTGACGTGGGCTGATGTTCACACTGATCATCAATGGAGGATTGATGGGAAAACGTTCCTGCCACAGGTGCATCTGCCAGCAAGCCTGCCGTAATACCCATAAACCCAATGGCACAATTAAACCCGTTTTCTCCGAAATTTCGATAAATTCGGTGGGCCAGATCATTCCTCTCCGGGGGTGAATCCACCTCACCAGCGCCTCAAAGCCAATCAGCCTGCCGGATTTCAATTCAGTGATGGGCTGATAGTGAAGAATGAGACGGTTTTCTTCCAGAGAACGACGCAGGTCATTCTCCACTTCCATGCGGCGAATCAACTCCTCGCGCATGCTCTCATCAAAGACCAGCCACTTCCCACGCCCGGATTGTTTGGCTTCCAGCAAGGCGATGCCGGCTTCCTGTAATATCTCCTCAGGGGTACGCAGGTGCCCATTGCGCAAAGCAATACCAATACTGGCAGTCACGGCAACTTCATCGCCTTCAATCACAAAGGGTTCACGCACCCGCTCGAGAATGCGTGTGGCGACCATTTCAATTACAGAACGATCCTGGACATCCTGAATCAGAACCCCAAACTGATCTTCTCCCAACCTTGCCATGAGATCTTCTGCACGTAAGTTCAACCGAATTTTGTTCACCGCCGCCTGAACCAGCCGCTCTGCAATGGCTCTGCCAAAACGCTCATGGATGAGCTGGTAGTAGTCAATATCTATGACCAGAACCGCAAAAAGCAAACTGGAATTTCCTTCAAATGCCTGCTTGACCCGCTCAAGAAAGAGGGTACGGTTAGGTAATCCTGTCAGGTCATCATATTCCTGATGATGAGCAATCCGGGCACGATCCCGCCGCAATTCCCCTAAATCCCGCGCCAGACAGAGCATCCGCACAATCAATTGGGCGCAAATGTGTAAAAGTGAAATTTCAATTTCCTGCAGGGAAAGGTCCTCGCTCACATTTTCCAGCCGAATCATCCCAGCCAGGCGCTTTCCGTCATAGACGGGCAAAATCAGCAAATTATGAACGCCGTAATGCTGTAAGGCTTGACGATCGGCAGAGACTTCTTCCGGCAAACGGGTCAAGTCCTCAATTTTCAATAAATCCTGAGCGCGTAAATTCATCACCCACCAGGGATGATCCAGGCGAATTGCTGCCATTTCGGAACATTCCAGCAGTCCTTCTGGAGAGTCTGCCCAGAAAAATGCTTCTTTTTCAAATTTTCGCTCCTGCAGAAGAAAATGAAGATGAGCGCGTTTTGCGCCGGTCAGATTGGCAATTACCCTTAAACATTCCTGCACGAGAATTTCATTTTCCGTTTCGACGAACTGCTGGCTTTTTTCCATAGAACTTTTTCCTCATACGATGAAACCGGACAGATTTCACACCGGCAGGCACTATCCTTTTCTGTGCAAGGAGTATGCCAGTAAGGACACGAGCATAAAAAAACCGGCGTTGAAACGCCGGTTTTTCAAAAATTGGCAGGTGAATTATCCGAGTTGTTCTTTCTTCTTTGCATGAAGTTCCAGCACCGCCTGCTGGACTTTCTGAAGATACTCTCCACGCAGAGGGAAGAAGGCTAATAATCCCGCTCCAATCAGCAGGGCAACCCCGGGGATAAAACCACCCAGCAAGCGAATTCCCAGTAAAGCACTCTCCGGCTGGTTGAGAAAGATTTCACCCGCATTCTGTCCACGGCTGACAAAGTGCGTGGCTTCAAGAATGAGCGGGAACAGGTACAGCGCCACGGATTGAGCAGGTTTGGTGATCAGCGCATTGACCCCAAAGAAAGCGCCCTCCCGGCGCACTCCGGAACGCAGTTCGTCTTCATCCGCCACCTGAGCGAACAATACATTGGTCAGAGTTTGCGGTCCACTCAATCCAAAGCCGGCAACCGCAATACATATGGGAATCAAAAACCTGGGCGCAATGGTAATCAGCACCAGACCAACTCCCGCAATAATTAACAATAACTGCTGAGCACCTACCACGCCAAATCTCTGACGGATGGGACGAGTCAGCGGAACGCCAATGATCAGGGGAATAAAAATACAAGCCAGCAGAATGAGGGTATTCATCTGCAGGAGATAATCTGCCATGTAGTAAATGGCTCCCAGCAGAAGCGATTGCATCAGAATGGACATGAAATTTGCCGCTACCAGTACAAGAAACGAACGATTCACCAGGGTAAACCGGATGGCTTCGCCCAGGGGAATGGGACGGTCCACGCGGGTAAATTCCGGGCGTTCCTTCACCTTCAGGGTGGTGGCAATAATCAAAAGCATGGCAACCACCGCCACAGCCACCATGCTCATCTGCAGGGGAAGAAAATCCGTACCTCCACCCGCCTTGGGACGGAAGAAGTCCGGAATCATGAAACCCAGCAACGTGCCAAGCAAACCGAACAGGGAGGAAGACACCTGTAAATCGTTACGCTCCGCATCCGACTCGCTCACCTCGGGCAATAACGCCGAATACACCAGCCCTACGATGGTATAGCAGGTATCATATAAAAGCATGGTTACCAGCATCCACCAGAAGATCGCCGGTTCGCCGGCATGACTCGGGGGCAACCATACCAGCACAAAGGTCAATGCCAGGAAGGGCGCAGTAAAGCGCATGTAGGGAATACGCCTCCCCCAGCGGGAACGGGTATTATCGGTGATATATCCAAACAAAGGATCGTTGAGCGCATTCCAGACGGCGTAAATGAACGAAGCCAGCCCGATCCATCGGGAGGACAGCCCCAGGTAATCCTGATAGAAAATGGGCAGGAGAGCGCCATAAATTCCCGAAAGCAGAGAAGTTCCCAGCGCCGCCACTCCCCACACAAATTTATAGGAACGCGAAAGTTTTACCGGTTGCAAGGTCATTGGAATCACCTCATGAGGGATTGAATGGCACGGTAGCCGATGACGTGAATGCCTTCCTGTTGCAGAAACTGACGCAGTTGCGGGCTCTGGAATACCTGCCAGTCAGCCACCCGTGCCCGCCAATCGGGAGCGATGGCGCGTATCTCGGGCGAGTCTGCCGCCGGATGAATAATGAAGTGGGTCAGTCCCGGTTTTACCGTTTTGAACACTTCCTTTGCCAGTTCAAGGCGATCTTCCCATTGATCCAGCGGCATCATCACAATGTGATCAAGCAAAGGAAAGCCTTCCCGTTCCAGACGTTCAATCCAGCGTGCGGCAATCTTTGCCGTCAGGGGATTCAACCCCATTTGCCTCAGGGCAGTTTCATCCTGACGTAAAATCATCGCCGGGAGGTGGTATTTCCGCGCCGTGCCAATATAGGCATCCAGAAATCTGGGATGAATCACGGTGCCCATGTGCGTATCCACATGAGAGGGAGTGATACCCAAACCGCGGGCATGCGCCAGTTGCGCTTCCAGTTCACGCCTGACAGCCCGTGGATTGCCCTTTTCCTGCACAGGTTCAGTGCGGCGGGGGAAATATCCCTGTTCATCCAGCAGCCCCGAGCGCGGATCGCGGGTGGATAACGGTCCCCAGCGGTAATGCTCCCACTCGCTGGTGAGGGTCAGGTGCACTCCTAAATCGGCTTCCGGATGCTCTCGAGCATAAGCCCCTGCCAGAGGCGCCCAGGAACAGGGAACCATCACTGCCCCGCAGGAAACCAGCCCAAACGCGGTCAGGTCTGCAAAGGCTTGCACACTCGCCTGACACATACCGACATCGTCAGCGTGAATCAAAACCACCCGATCCGAATCGGAGAAGCCCAGTTTTTTCAAGAGAGGATTGGGATTCATTTGTATCCTGCCTGAGGAGAGGGTTAAAACCAGATTCAGTTTAGCATAGAATACCAGCAGGGGTTTTCAAAAAGGTTGGAGAAAATGACACTGAGGGTCTTGACGGAAAAAAAGAGTTCGGGTATAAATACGCACACAACAGACATGCGGGCGTGGTTCAGTTGGTAGAATGCTTCCTTGCCAAGGAAGAGGTCGTGGGTTCGAGTCCCATCGCCCGCTCTGAGCCGCCAGAAACAGGGCGGCTTTTTATCAGGCGACGTGGCCAAGTGGCAAGGCAAGGGTCTGCAAAACCCTGATCATGGGTTCAAATCCCATCGTCGCCTCTCTTTTTTTAAGCCAACTGGCACCCCGTCGAGGGACGCGAGGCAAGCCTGCCAGACCCTGATCATGGGTTCAAATCCCATCGTCGCCTCTTCTTTTTTAAGCCAACTGGCATCCCATCGAGGGACTCGAGGCAAGCCTGCCAGACCCTGATCATGGGTTCAAATCCCATCGTCGCCTCTCCTTTTTTAAGCCAACCGGCACCCCGTCGAGGGACGCGAGGCAAGCCTGCCAGACCCTGATCATGGGTTCAAATCCCATCGTCGCCTCTCCTTTTTTAAGCCAACCGGCACCCCGTCGAGGGACGCGAGGCAAGCCTGCCAGACCCTGATCATGGGTTCAAATCCCATCGTCGCCTCTCTTTTTTTAAGCCAACTGGCATCCCGTCGAGGGGCGCGAGGCAAGGGTTCTGGTGCAATGCCTTTTCACCAGCGGGCGTGATGCTCTTCGGCAAAGCCAATCAGGTCGTGGATGCGTACTTCCTCACCCTCATCGGTGATGGCTGTGCCCTGATAACGCCCGAACATCTGATGCACCTCGCTGAAAATGATGCCCAGATTGGTCTGCGCCACCCGCTCCTTGAAGGGAGTAAACACCAGATCCAGCCTGCCCTGCGCATCGCGGAAGCGCCAAGGCTTCATGTAATCGCCGGATGTGTATTCAAAGCGCACCCCCTCCAGTTTATGGATGCGGTTTTGCAGAATCAGGGCGTTTTCGTCCGCACGGGAAAGATCGCCAAAGCCGCACCCCAGATTCAATCCCAACGTGCGCCCATCAGGCAGGAATCCGGACGCCGATGCCCAGTTCCAGTAGGAGCGGTATTCCCACACCCCGCGCCCCCAGTCCAGCGATCCCAGGCAGGTGCGCGGATTGAGTTGCTCCACCTCATCCCCGTAACGGATAACCCCCTGCGCCGGAAGGCAGTTGATCTTGCGATTAAAGTAGAAGCGGCGTTTGCCAATGGGGATGACGATGTTCATGGATTCGTATTCGGGCAGGCACTGCAGGCGGATATCGGCGTGGATGCCGCGTCCCCCGTGGAAGTCCTGCCAGTCTACCCGCAGGTGACGTTCGGTGGGCAACACCTCAAAGGTCATCTGCAGGCGGCGATTCTCAAAACGGCTCCCCCCTTCCGTACTGTTGCGCGGCAGGGAAATGCCCCGCGCCAGCGGCACGACGATACCCTCCTCGTGCAGATCGCCGGTCTCGAAATCCAGCGTGTACACAAACAGATTGCCCGCGTACCCCAGATCAGCAATGGTGGCAGAGAAAAACCGCCGCGGGGTGAACACGGCGTAGTAATCCCAGCGTTTAAGGCGAAAACGCTGGAAAAAGCGCAGGGCGTAAAAGCGCGCCTGTTCCAGATTGCAATCCAGGAGCGGTTGACGCGACCAGCCCACCTGCGCCAGCGTACCATCGGGGTTCAGCAACACCCCGGGCTGCGTAATCTCGACCTGCATGGCAGTACCCTCCTTGCACAATCATGATGCTTAATGATTGTATCTGCAATTTTAAAGCGGGAGGGCGGATGCTGGCGGATTTGCGTTCAGCGGGACGGGCTGTCCAGTTCCAGTTCAATGAAGCAGGTGGAATCGCCCGATTGACGCGAACTCAGCCGTGCCACCAGCCCCATGAATTTCTTCTGCAGGCCGTACTTGCGGTCGAATGCCGCATCCACCGCCCGGCGCAGGGATTCGTCCTGCACCACACGGGCGCGCGCCTGCACAAATTCCCCCAGCGGCGTACCGCGCAAATCACTGGGTGCTACCTGCGCCCTTCCGTTGGCGCGGATGCGTTTGGCTTTGCCCGACTGCTCATCAGTAATGACATACAGGCGCCCATCATAGACCACAAACCACACCGGCGTAGGGACGGCCTGACCGTTGCGCCGAAAGGTAGTCAGGTTGATATAGCGGGCTTTCTGCGTCCATTCCGGTAACGTTACGGATGTCTGTTCCATCGTTTTCTCCATTTCTGCCTTCTTTATCTTACCCCCTTCCGGACAGAGCCGAAAGGCAGTGTGCAATCATTCCAGCGTTTTTTCTCCTCCTTTTCTTAAAACGATATTAATATTAAACCAATTCCCCATCCTGTGGAGGACAGACGATGCACGCCATCCTTACCCGCGGATTCTGGCACGAACGGCTGGAAGTCAACGCTCATCAAGCCATTCATCATCAGTGGGAGCAACTGGAAGCCTCCGGCTGTATTCACAACTTCCGCATTGCCGCCGGAGAAGCCCAGGGCTTGCGCGAGGGCTGGTTCTTCGCCGATTCGGACGCCTACAAATGGCTGGAAGCCGCCGCGCGCATCCTGCAGCACCACCCCGACCGTTTGCTGGAAGAACGCGTGGACGGCTTCATCGCCCTGCTGGGGCGGGCACAGATGCCAGACGGTTACCTCTTCACCTACAACCAGATTTTCTTCCCCGGAACGCGCTGGAAAAACCTGCAAATTGAGCATGAACTGTACTGCCACGGGCACCTCATTGAGGCGGGGGTATCGCACTTCCTCGCCACCGGCAAGACCACCCTGCTGGAGATCGCCCGCCGTGCCGCCGACCGCATCGTTGCCGATTTTCGGGATAAAGGTCCCCTGTACACCCCCGGACACGAGGAAATCGAGATTGCCCTGCTGCGCCTGTACGAGGTCACCGGCGAACGCGCCTATCTGGACATGGCGCAGGCATTTCTGGAACGCCGCGGACGGGCGCCCTTCTTCGGGCTGGCACTGCTCTGGCAGAACGCCAGCGTCAACCGGCGCGCCCGTTTTGTGCAGAAACAGCGGCAGGCTTACCTGAGCGCTCACCCGGATGCCCACCCCTACGTCCTGCCACCGGGCAACGCCTACAAAAAACCCTGGAACACCACCCTGCGCTGGTACGCGAACGCCCTTTCGGGCAAGTACTTTCAACAGCACGCCCCCATTGAGCGCCAGACCGTGCCGGTGGGGCATGCCGTGCGCTTTGGCTACCTGCACACCGCCGTCGCCCGCTGGATGCGCCTGACCGGCGACGAACGCTACCTTGAGACGCAGGAACGCCTGTGGGAGCACATGGTGCTGCGGCGCATGTACCTCACCGGTGGACTGGGCGCCGTCCCGGGCATCGAGGGCTTTGGCAGGGATGACGAACTCGACCCCGAAGCGGCTTACGCCGAAACCTGCGCGGCGCTGGCAGGCATGTTCTGGAACTGGGAACTGGCGCAGATCACCGGCAACGCCCGCTACAGCGACCTGTTCGAGTGGCAGTTGTACAACGCCGCCAGCGTGGGCATGGGGCTGGACGGCACCACCTACCTCTACAACAACCCGCTGACCTGCCGCGGCGGGGTGGAGCGCCGCCCCTGGTACGCCGTGCCCTGCTGTCCTTCCAACCTCTCGCGCACCTTTGCCTGGCTGGGAGAGTACCTCTACGCCGCCCGCCCGGGCAGGCTGTACGTGCATCAGTACATGACCGGCGACCTGCCCACACAGGAAGTGGCCTGCGCCAACGGCAACCGCGTACGCCTCTCCCTGCAGATGGACTCGCAACTGCCCTGGCACGGACATGTGGTCCTGCGCCTGCGCCGCTGGCAGCCGCTCGACCCCGACCAGCCCGCCCCGCTGGAGATTCTCCTGCGCATCCCCTCCTGGGCGGAGAACCCACGCTTCACCCTCAACGGACAGCCGCTCTTCCTCTCCATCCCTCAGCCCGTGCACGATGGCATTGCCCCCGCCAGCGGCTATGACCCGCGTGAAGCCGTCTTTGTTGCCCTCTCCCAGCCCTGGGCGGAGGGCGACACCCTCGAACTGCGCTTTGACCTGCCCATCCGCCTGCGCCGCGCCGCCCCACGCCTGAAGGACCACCGCGGCAGGGTGGCCGTCTCCCGCGGACCGCTGGTGTACTGCGCCGAGAGCCTGGATCACCCCGGGCTGGACCTCTTCCACCTGCGCCTGGATGCGGATTCGCTCGAACCGGTGTGGGATGACGGCATCCTCGGGCGCATCCTGCTGATTCAGGGCAGAGACGCCTCCGGCAACCGCCTGACCCTCATCCCCTACTTCCTGTGGGGCAACCGCGGTCCTTCGGCGATGACCGTGTGGCTGAAGGAAGCCCCGCCGCGCGGATAGCGGTTGCGTTGCAGTTTTCCACCGGGTAGTTGCAGGCGGAGAAAAAATTTCTATAATGAAAGAAACACCTTCCCGTAGGGGGAAATCATGACCCATTCGATCTCTCAAACCGCCACGCTGGCATGCCCTCAGTGTGGACACGCCTTTCCTGCCGAAATCTGGTTGATTGTGGACGGCGACGAACGCCCCGACCTGCTGGCGCGCGCCGCCAGCGGCGACCTGCACCGCCTGCCCTGCCCGCAGTGCGGAAACGCAGGAACGGTGGACACGCCCCTGTTGATTCTGCGCCCCGGCGCCCCCGCCCCGCTGTTATTCAGCCCGGCAGAACACACCACCCGCGAGCAGGATCAGGAACACCTGCAGGGCTTGCTGGGCGCCCTGCAGGGCTTGCTGGGCGCGGACTGGCAGGACGCCTGGCTGGAGACCCTGCAGATTGTCCCGCGCCCGATTCTGCCAGTGGCGCTGTCCAGCGCCAGTCCGGAAGACCTGCGCCAGCGCCTGCTGGAAGCCCTGCCCCCCTCCCTGCGCGAGGCAATTGCCCTGCTGGAGGAAAGCGGCGAAGAGATACGCTCCGAGGAAGACCTGCGCCGCCTGCTGGAGCGCCGCCCTGACCTGCGCCAGCGCCTGGAAAGCGCCCTGAACACCCCCCAGCCGGAGGACGCGCCCGCGGA
Source organism: Anaerolinea thermophila (assembly GCF_020723905.1). Classification (GTDB taxonomy): domain Bacteria; phylum Chloroflexota; class Anaerolineae; order Anaerolineales; family Anaerolineaceae; genus Anaerolinea; species Anaerolinea thermophila_A. The sequence continues at coordinate 1,635 of NZ_DYHZ01000010.1, read as the reverse complement.
ACCGACCTCCGGAGACGCCCCACCGGCGCAAGAACCGCCGCCTGAAGAGGGAACTGAGGAAAGCAAAGAGATTAACCCCGCGATCCAGCGCCTGTTCGAGGAAGCCGGGGACCTGGGGCAGACACTGCTTGCCTGCCTGCAGGTGCGTTCGCCGGAGGAGCACCGGCAGTTGCTGGAAGCACACCCCGAACTGCTGGAGGATGCCGGACTGCACCTGCTGGAAGAACTGCTGGCACAGGAATCGCGCCCGCAGGCACAGCAACGATTACGCTTTTTCCTGAGCGTGCACCACCGCGCCCGCGAGGTGGGTACTGAAAAGGCTTTTGCGGAGATGCAGACCGAAGAGGAGGATTCCCTTCGCTCAACAATTTTGAAGATGATTACCGCAGAAACCTGGACCAAGACAGAAGAATTTATCAATGCCCATCCCGAACTGCTCAGCGATGAGGCAGAACAAATTCTGGAACAACTGGTGCAATCAGCCCAGGAAAGAAACGACGAAAATGCCCGAAACATTTTCGAAGAGCACCTCCAGATCCTGCACCGCGCCCGCGAGGTGGGTACCGAAAAGGCTTTTGCGGAGATGCAAACCGAAGAGGAGGATTCCCTTCGCTCAACAATTTTGAAGATGATTACCGCAGAAACCTGGACCAAGACAGAAGAATTTATCAATGCCCATCCCGAACTGCTCAGCGATGAGGCAGAACAAATTCTGGAACAACTGGTGCAATCAGCCCAGGAAAGAAACGACGAAAATGCCCGAAACATTTTCGAAGAGCACCTCCAGATCCTGCACCGCGCCCGCGAGGTGGGTACCGAAAAGGCTTTTGCGGAAATGCAGACCGAAGAGGAGGATTCCCTTCACTCAACAATTATGAAGATGATTACCGCAGAAACATGGAGCAAGACAGAAGAATTTATCAATGCCCATCCCGAACTGCTCAGCGATAAGGCGGAGCAAATTCTGGAGCAACTGGTGCAAACAGCCCAGGAAAAAAATGACGAAAAAGCCCGAAACATTTTCGAAGAGCATCTCCAGATCCTGCGCCGCGCCCGCGAGGTGGGTACTGAAAAGGCTTTTGCGGAGATGCGGGAGGAAGACGAACTGAATCAGCGTTTCCAGAGCCTGCTTACCCTGAAGGAAAAAGCCCAAAACCAGCCCGCCCTCTGGGGGGAGGCGCTGAGCGGCTGGCAGAACCTGATTGTGGAAGCCGAGCGGAAGGGAAACCACCGGCTGGCAGCCCTGGCGCGGGTGAACCTGGCAAACACATGCTCAATGCTGTACGAAGTGACAGGTAACACGCTATGGGCAGAGCAGGCGCAAAAAACCTTCACAGAGGTCAGCCTGATCTTTAACCGCGAGCAATATCCACAGGAATGGGCCATGACCCAGCACTCCCTGGGCAACCTATTTTTACGCCGCTATGAGCGCAGCGGCGAGGACGCCCACGCCCAAACCGCCCAGGCACACTATCAAAACGCCCTCCAGATCCGCACCCGCGACGACGCCCCCTCCCACTGGGCCATGACCCAGCACTCCCTGGGCAACCTGTTCCTGGACCGCTATGAGCGCAGCGGCCAGGACGCCCACGCCCAAACCGCCCAGGCACACTATCAAAACGCCCTCCAGATCCG
>NZ_DYHZ01000006.1 GCF_020723905.1 Anaerolinea thermophila | reverse complement strand
AAGATCGAGCCAGGTTGGGAAAAGCAGGTTACTCCCCTGCTCAAGCTGATCTGGCGTGAACAGATGAAGGCATCGGCGAGCGAGTAACCCCCCATCCGGGGGGTAACACCCCGGCAGGGCTACCCAGCCCTGCCATACCGAAAATTCCACTCCGCAGAGTGCTTTCAGCCGGTGCAAGTCCGGCGGAGTGATTTCCCGCAAGGGGTAGCACGTTAACAACAGCATAAGCGGCGAAAGGGCATGGTAAATCTCCCTGCCGCACGGTCTCCCTCTGTTGCTTACCGCAGGGTAGGCGATGGAGCGAGACCGTGTGGCGGCTCCCCTGACGCAGCAGGGCAAAACACCCATTTTGCTCCCGGCTGTGGACGGGAGCGGTTCAAAACCACAAAAGGAGGTTTATCATGTCCAATCTATCCAATATCTTCACCCTGACCGGCTTTTCGCTGGAACAGGCCATCGAACTGCTGGATCAGGAGCTGCCCGCCGGTGCATACAAGGCACTGCCGGGCGCGGTCGACCTGACCGACATTGACCCGAACTGGATGCGCAAGACGCTCAACCATGTGTTCGGCTTGTGCGGTTGGGGCTGGGGGTACGAGTTCGACCCCCAAAACCTGACCTACCGCTACGAAACCCGGGAAACCGCACGGGGCGGCGAGCGCGGCGTGTATGTGGCCATCATCAGCCATCTCCGGTTTTGGTACCGGCTGATTGACGGCAATACCACTTCCGTCTGCTCTGTTCACGCTACTGGTGCAAGCGAGAATGCCAACATCGCTTACGCGATGAAGGGCGCTCTCTCGAATGCCATCGGGAACGCCGTGTCGAACATCGGCTTCCAGGAGAGTGTCTATTTGGGTTTCCGGTCGCATCGCGATTTTCCCATCGGCAGTGGGAACGGCAAGGTCAGTGTCCCCAAACCCGCACCCGTCCCGCAGCCTGCTGCACCGGCGGCAGCCGAGCCTGAGGCTGGCGAGGGTGAAGCGGCCAACCCCGGCGATACTGTCATCCACTTCGGCAAGATGAAGGACAAGACGCTTGCCGAGGTATGGGGCAGCGGCCCCGCCGGTCAGGGCTGGGTGCGCTGGTGCGCCAATACGGACGGCAAGGGTTTCGACCCCCAAGGGAAACCTGAAAACGTCCATCTCCAGCGGATGGCGCGGGCGTTTCTGGCGCTCAACGCCGCTTATGCTGGCTGATGCGACACCCCTGCGGGTCACAGAGCCGGGCTTACCCAGCCCGGCTTACTTTTTGGACGGCCCGGCTTGTGGTTTCTCGTTTAATGCCGCAGCAAAAAAATCAAAAAGAAAAAACGGGACTCTCAGATAACACAGTTAGGGATTTTGATCCACGAGTAATTGCTACATAAAAGTTATTTCTGTCAAGAAGATTGGCGTTTAAGACAACAGCATGGTCAAACTCAAGTCCCTTAATCAGCAGCGTTCGTGAGATTATTTTTCCTTCAATCTTTCTTCCATTTACACGGGTGAGATTGCGAGACACATAAGCTGCTTCTTCCAAAGAAGAATATTTCCCGGTAGAGTGCTTTTTTATTGCATTCTGCATTTCTCTAAAAAGTTCTTTCCGAAATACAGGTGTGGTTTTGAGGGCTATTTCAATGATTTCTGGTATTTCGGAAATTCGGCTTACTCTTTGTATTTCATTTTGTAAATTTTCAGGAAGATCATTATAAGCAATTCCTTCTAATAAAAAATTTTCTATACTTTGCCTTAATCTATTAACAATTCCAGAATATTTATAAAATTCCCTTGCAAAGTTCATCATGGAATAACAATCCATTTCCTCAATACATTGATATTCTCCCCTCATTTTTCTTGCCGTAAGACGATCTAGAGGTGTTTTTTTCCTATTTACATCAATCCATTCTCCAGTATGAATTCCTAATATAGAGTTAGAATTATAATTTTTTGATAGCTCATTAATTTGATTTTGTTCAGAAAATTCATTCCAATTGATTTCCGAAAAGTTTCTCAGATCAATTACTTCGTTATTCTCAAGTCTTTCCCGGATATCAGCCAATTGTTCACCAAGGAGAGGATTATTACCATCCCGATCCCAACGATACGGTTTAATGAGATTGGGAAGTTGCCTGAAAAAATGTAATACATCTTCTTCCCAACTAATCAATGGATCGTCAGAAAAACCAAATATCCCTTGCAGAGGATCCCCTAAAACACGAACGGGGAGAAATTCGCACAGTTTTTTGACTATGTTGTGTTGACTTATTGTACAGTCTTGATATTCATCAATAAATATCCCGTTATAGCTGGATTCAATCACTTCCTTCATGAAAGGAAATATTAATAACTTTTCAGCAGCAGGATAAAGTTCACTCCATTCTTTCTTAAGGGGTCTTGGGTTATTAAAGCCTGACATTGAACCGTACGATAAAACATATTTCAACAGCCAGCTAGCGATTGTAGCAACACGATATTTCGATTCGGGTATTTGATATTTTCGAAACCGTGATTTTAATGATGCAACTCCGGCGTGAGTATGGGTAAGGATGAGTTGCTTACCTTTTGATTTTTCTACTGCGCGAACAATTGCTTCTGTTTTCCCGCACCCTGCCGCAGCCGTCACGGAAACTGGCTCATCGGCGTTCGCCAATAGCTCTACTACTTCGTTGAATGAGTTACTCGCCATAACACCATCGCTCCAGTTCACACAACAGGTTCGAGGTTGGTTTCCCATTCATTTCATCTAAGTATTCGGAAACTAAACGACCAAGTTCTTTACCTTTATCCATGCGCTTATACCATTCACACTTGTCAGCTAAGCAACCGATCATTTCTCGAGGTTTGCTTAATAAACCTTCGATACTATCAATTCTGTTTTGAATGCTTGCTTGACAACATTTTTCTATAAATTTTGGGCTATTTAATTTATCCCAAAAAGATTGTTCTGAATCGCTTAATGAGATTGCTAGTTTAATGAACCTGCTTAACCCATCATCAGATAGGTCTAAACAAAGGCGTCGCTCTATTTCAAGATTCTCTTCCCATAAAAACACCTTCTCAACACCATTCTGCTCCATTTCTTCCTTGGATGGATTCAAGTCACGGTCGGAATCGCCAAAATAAGCAACCTGATATCCGAGTTTTGCCAAATGAACAGCATATTTAGGAGCTTCAGACCCACCACATTTAGGACTTTCGATAGGTACACAACCAGCCTCAGCCATTGAAAGGTAGATAAAAGAAGTGCCCGGTTTCTTGTGTTTTTCTTGCCAGTAATACATGTCCAACCCTATCAAGAAACCCGCTTCTGTTTTTCCTTCGCAAACAACTACTTTTCGGCAGAGGAAGGCTTCAGGAATACTTCTAACTAAACCTTGTAATTCTTCTCCAATCGGAATAATACGAATTGCTCCATTGCTACATGAACGAACAACATAAAGTTCACTAGCGTTGCACTCTACAACTGCTACTGGTGAATGAGTGGTAAAAATTACCTGATGTTTTTCATTAACTTGGGGACGCAGTTGCCGTATCAGATGGCGTAGGCGGTATGGTTCAAGGCTGTTTTCAATCTCATCTATCAGAATGACAGCACCTTCCGGTACAGATGCTTTGTGAATAGCCATAGCCATCAAGCGGCGGCTACCTTCTCCTCGAAGTGAGAAAGGTAAATTGCCGTCAAAAAGCGATATGGCTCCTTGTTTTAAGTTTACCTTCATGGGGTGTATGCCAGCCTGAAGTTGTTGAAGATTAAGCCCGATCGATTTTGCTGCAGAATTTGCCGTTTCAATTGCACCTGAAAGACTGCTTAAGTCAGCGACCCTAAGAGCTGTGAGTATTTCGCGTTCAGACTCGGCAAGTATCTTTGGTATTTTTGATAAATCCTCTTTTTGAGTCAAACGAGTTAACGCAGAGTTACGTCCCCAAGATAGATCGCTATCAAAATATTGCCCAATACTGGCTACGCCTAATTTTCGGCGATCGACAGCAGAAATGGATAGAGGCTCTCCATCCTGTCGCACAACCTGCCAGGATGGTTCTAAATCTCGTCCAATGGTCAGTCTGATCCTTAAGGCTGGTTCAAATGGGGTGCCATTATGCTCTTTTTGTGTATCTGAAAGACATTGATTTAAAGGATCCCAAAATCCTAGCGCCAATCCAAAGGAATCTTCCGAAATTAAACTGTTATCTGATTCTGAAGGTTGAGAAAAGCCAGTAACTATTGCTTCAATCTTAATGGGATTATCATCGCTCACGTTCATTTCGTAAAAATCGATATCACTAATTGTCAAATTATAGGTTGGTGAAAAGAGATATTCCAAAGCCAGCAAAATAGTACTTTTGGTGGAATCGCCAGGACCAATCAAGCACACCATATCACTGTTAATTGTCCAATCTAAATTGTGGATTCCGCGAAAATTATTAATAGATAATTTCCTCAGTTTCATAAAGATTCCTCCTAAACCTCTCCCCGAAACGCCGCGGCGAGAATGGATTGCTCCAGCGCATCAAGGTCGCGTAGGTCTTGCTCCAGCAAATCGTCCATGGCGCGGGTCTCTTCAGCGATGCGTTCCAGGTAGGCGGCGATGCGGCGCTGTTCTGCCAGCGAACGGGCGGGGTCGTCGGGGTATGGGATGGGGACGAAGGCTTCCTTCAATGCTTTTTTAGACATTCTTGGCATTCTTGCCCCAGCGACATTTGATGTGGCATATTGAAGAAAATAAGGAGAGCGCAGAAAGAAGGCAAGAAAACTCCTTTTTATGATCTCTGGATTTGGTTTTAATGGTATCCACTCTGTAGAACCAATTCCGTCCAAAGAAGGAACTACGACCTTGTTCAAATAAGGTCTTAATTTACAGTATAAAACATGCTCTTTAGTGAACTTTACACATGTGCTCTGAATAGTAGAGCCAAGAACAAAATTAGGTGAAGGTTCTTCTATCTGATTTTTAGCTATAGTGTCTAAACCCCAGTAATTAAACTCTTGCTCTGGATAATCAGTGGGGATAATTTGTTGCGAATCTTCACGAGCAATTTCTTTGAGTTTCCTCCACCCCCATCCCTCCTTCACCTCCCCCTGTGGATCGGGGAATACTTCCGCCAGGGCGGATTCCATCACCTGCGCCAGGTCGCGGCGCATGGATTGGACTTCTTCGCGCAGGGTGCGCACTTCGCCCAGCAGCGCCTCCAGCCGCGCCACGATGCGGCGCTGTTCTGCCAGCGAACGGGCGGGGTCGTCGGGGTATGGGATGGGGACTTCTACACTATACAAAACATCGCGGTTTAAGCCCGGAATTGCGGCAGATTGTTGTAAGCGATCGATTTGTTGACTTCGCAAAAATTGGTAAAGAAATTTAGGGTAAAGGATTTCTGGAAATTCATCAATAAAAAATGTGGTATCAATTGGCCAACAAGCTATCTCGCTCCAGTTAACTGCTCCAGCAGAACCTTTGCGACCGATTACGATCGTTTGGCCTTTTGTAATTGATGCGTTATGGAAGCCCACAACACCGTTTGCGCCATAGACAGGCACATTTCCGCCTAGTCGCAGTTTCTCTGATAAGCCTTTGCCATAAATTACCGTTATCAGGGTCTTAAGTTTCTTCCACGCCCACCCTTTCGGCAATTCCCAGCGTTCCATTATTCCTCCTCTCCATTGCTTACCAGGGCGTGCAGGCGTTCCAACGCAGCCTGCACCTCGCGCTGGCGTTCCAGCAGGCGGGCGGTCAGTTCGGCAGGGCGCGGCAGGGCGGCGCGTTCGTTCTGGTAGGGGTTGCGGGCGCTCAGGTCGTAGTTGCGCTCGCGCAGGTCGTCGAGCGTTTCCACCCACGCCCGCGGGGTTTCGCCGTTGCGGCTTTGCTGGCGGGCTTCGGCGGCGGTAGGGAAGGGGCGCTGGCATTCGCCGTGCAGGTAAGCGCGCCACTGCGCCCACAGGCGGCGGGCTTCGTCAAAATGCTCGTCCAGAATCGGGCTTCCCTTGCTGAACTTCTTCAATCCAGCGGGCAGGAGCAGTTCGTAGTACCAGGTCTCGTTGTGCGCCAGAGGGTTGCGTTCCAGCACGCCTTGCGCGCGCTCAAAGAACAGCAACGCGGTTTTTACGTCCGAATAAGGCGCAAAAGCCCCCGGCGGCAGGCTGACCACCGCAGACAGGTGAAAATCCTCTAACAGCGTTTTCTTGACCTCGGCGAACGCTCCGCCGCGGAAGAGCGTCCCTTCGGGAACGACAACCGCCGCGCGGGCATTGGGGGCTTGCTTCAACTTTTTGAGAATGTGCTGGAGAAAGAGCAGTTCGGTGGCATTGCTGCGGACGGGGAAATTTTCCTGAATGTGACGTCCTTCCTTGCCGCCAAAGGGTGGATTGGTCAGAACAATATCAAAGCGCTCGGTAACGCTTGTTTTAACATCTTCTTCCAGCGTGTTGCGGCGGGTAATATTGGGGGTGGTAATGCCATGCAGGACGAGGTTCATCGTCCCCAGCAGGGCTGCCAGGGCTTTCTTCTCCTGCCCGTAAAAGGTGCGCTGCTGCAGGATTTCGGCTTCTTCCAGGGTGCGGGCTTGCTTTTCCATATGCAGGTAGGCTTGCGCCAGAAAACCCGCCGAACCACAAGCGGGGTCGTACACTGTTTCGCCTATGTGCGGGTCAATGACCTCTACCATGAAGCGGATGATTGGACGGGGGGTGTGAAATTCGCCAGCGATTTGATTCTCCTGCCCCATCCGCGCCAGCAGGTCTTCGTAAAAGCGGGTGATGGTGAAGAAGTCATCGTCACGCTCGAAGTCAATCTCGTTGATGATGGTCAGCACATCCTTGAGGTTGTAATCCGAAGCGCAGACAGGCACGTTGCGCACCACCGCTTGATTACCCATGCTCTCATCAGAAAAAAGTTTCGCGATGGACTCTGCCAGTGGTGAACCATTCAAGCTCGCCAACCCCGGCAGCAGCCGGGCGCGCACAAAGGTGACCAGCTCACCCTTGCTGGAGTCCCATTTCCCCAGGGCTTCCGGGTTTGCCCAGGCATCCCACGCCAGATCAGCCGGAAGGATAGGCGTATAGGATTCGCCGCGGAAGGCGGCTTCGCGCGCCCGTCTTTTTTCTTCCTGATCGAAAAACTTGAGAAACAACAACCAGGCAAGATGTTCGGTGTACTGCATCACCCCGCCCACGTTGTTGTCGCGGCGCAGGATGTCGCAGGCGCGCCACATCTCGGTGCTCAGGTTGTCGTTGATTCGGTGATTGTTTGCCATAAGGAGTCCTTGTCAGGTTTTGATTTATGGGTACAAACGACGTTGAAGTTCCAACACAATCTGGCGCAGGGATTGATCACCGCCAAACTGCTGGCTGATACCATTCAACCCGCCCCAGGTTCTGAAAGCGGGCAGACGAAAGACACGTGGGTTGGCAATCTCATCTACCCCGCTATTCCGGTACTGCTCCAGCAGGGCTGCGATGATCTGGCGCTGCAAAGGCGAAAAAGCGTTCAACCAGTCGGCGTGGCGCTGTACAAAGGTGCGTAACCGCTCCTCACGGGTCGGAATGGGCTGGCGTCCAAACGCCACATATGCCAGGACATCAAAAGTATCCGCTTGCTGTTGGTTCAGCACCTCTGCCAGCACTTCCGGATAAACATTGCTATGTTCCAGCTTCCGCTTGATTTCTTGTCTCTGGTTTTCCTCCTGCCATGCCTGTACCAGCAGTTCCCAACCGGGCAGTAATTCCAGCGTCTTCTGGCGAGAATAATCCACATATTGTTCCAACGTCAGCGGCTCGCTCAGCCCTGCGACAAAGAAGGTGGCTTCCTCGGCAATCGTCACCTCTAAATTTCTGACGACAATCTGGCGGTGCTCTCCTTCTGCCAGCGGAGCGAGGTCAAAATCAACGGTAACGGGAACACCATCCTGCGTGGTGATGGTCTTTTGCTGGCGTTTCAGGCGCGGTCCATATGCGACAACCGTTACTTCCCCCACTGGCAGTCCTTCGAAGCGGTATTTACCCTGCTCATCGGTCAGGATGGGTCCGCGCTGGTCATTGGGCGCTGCCATGACAGCCACACTTGCACCCTGAAGGATTTCCCCACTATCTGCCAGACGTACCGTGCCCTGCAAGATGCCCGTTTGAGTGCTGATAGGGCGAGCGGTTTCAATCGGTCGGGGCGGGCAGTCCCAGCGCGGGTCGAGCAGGCGGGTGGCGTTGGTGTAATCAATGATACGGAACCACAGTTTACCGGTTGCCGGGTCCAGGCGGCTGCCGCGTCCGATGATTTGTTTGAAGAGAATGGGGGACGAGATGGTTTTCAGGAAGACAATGTTGCGGCAGGCTGGCACATCTACTCCGGTGGAGAGGAGTTCGGCAGTGGTTGCCACCACCGGCGTTCTGCGGTCGCTATCCTGAAACTGGTTGAGCCAGCGCTGAGCATGTTCGCCCTCTTCACTAACAATTGGCACGGCGTAATTTTCACCCAGCCCCAAATCGGCAAATTCATTATTCAGCAGGCGGGCAACTTCCTGGGCATGTTCCATATCCACACAAAAGACCATCGTCTTGTGCAGGGGTCCAAACTGACGCAGCAAATTTGCCAGATGTTTGACCAGCGTCTGGGTGCGATCGGGCAAACGGATCTCGCGTTCGAAGTTGGGGGTGTGATACTCCTCACGCAATTCGGCATCTTCTGGAACAATCAGTTCGGCGCCCTGCTCCACAACCTGTGAAATTCGTAAACCGCTTTTATCCACACTGCTGAGCACGCGGTGTACTTTGTAGGTAGCCAGAAAACCGTCTTCGATTCCCTGACCCAAACTGTAGGTATAGGCTGGCTTATGAATAAGACCTTTGGAGGGGTCCTGTTCATCAATGGGAATGGCTGGTTCCTCGGCACAGAAGTAGGCGTAGGTGTCCACATTTTCATCTTGCTTGGGGGTGGCAGTCATTCCCAGGTGGATGGCACTTTCAAAGTGATCCAGAATCTCTTTCCAGGTTCCAAAACCCGAACGGTGGGCTTCATCAATGATAACCATATCGAAAAAGTCGCGCGGGAATTTTTCAAACAGACGCTTTCCCTGGGGATCCTGCGCCCAGAGCGTCTGGTAAATACCAAAGTACAAATCGTGTTGCAAACTCAAACGGCGTTTGCCATCCAGCATGAAGCGTGGATCTCCATGATCACCGGCAAAAGGGCTGAAGGCATTATAAGCCTGATTGCGTAACACCTCACGGTCGGCAAGGAATAGCACCTTGCCGGAGCGCCCTCTTTGCTGATGCAGCCAGCCTGACTTGATCAGCTTCCACACAATTTGCATGGCGGTGAAGGTTTTTCCCGTACCGGTAGCCATGGTCAGCAAGATGCGTCTCTGCCCTCGCATGATGCGTACCAGTGTTTCTCGAATGGCAGCCTCCTGGAAGTAGCGTGGTTCGCTACCGTGGGTCAGACTCGGTGGCGCATAGGGGTGCAACAGGGGGGTGCGTTGTCGGGCTGCGGCAACTGCGGCATCGTAACGCGGGCGCAATTCGCCAATTCGCTTTTCCACCTCCTGCGGTGAGTGAATGCCAGTGTTCAACGCCCAGCGATTCCACAATTCATCGGGGGAAGGAAATTCTGTAAGGATGCGAGTGGTATCGCTGAATCCATCCCATTCGATAATCTCATGTCCATTGGTGGCATACGCAAACATGAGATTGTTCTCTCGTGCGTAACGCTTGGCTTGTTCTAACCCGGCGTTGGCTGGCATATCTTCGGCTTTGGCTTCCACCACCGCAATCGGGAAAGCATCCGTATAGCGCAGGAGATAATCCATGACTCGCGGTTTTTCGCGTTCAGCCCGACCGCCGCGCAATACCACTCGTCCTGGCGCGTACTGCCAGTCCGGTCGGTAATAATGCTCGCGCGTCACCTGGCTGCGTGTCCAGCCAGCGCGATGGAGCAAAGGATCAATCAGTTGAGCGCGGGTATCCGATTCGTTGAGAGGCATTCCTAAGGTTTGCTATCCTTGGGTGGGTTTGGATCATAACCATAACTATCTTTACCTTGTATGGTGCCGTCTTTCCGATGAATGATCAGTTCGGAATGCTCTTTTTTTGCTTCCTCACGACCTCGTTTTTCTGCCTTTTCTTTTCGCTGATGAATTGACGTAGCGCGTTTGTTTCCCTCTTTTTTAACAGCCCATTGATTACCTTTTGGGACAACATGAACATTTCTGTTGTTTGCCATAGCATTTTCCCTTAACAAGATCAAACAAACTCCGCCCGCGGCAAACGGGTTATTTGCGCGGGCGGCAAAAGTTTGTTATGCTGGATTCTGCCGCAACGCGCCGCAACCGCGTTGCCACTCCAGCCTCGCCGTAGCCAGCGGCGGGGCTGGATTTGTTTTACTGGAAATAAGTATAGCAAATTACTGGCGAATCTGATGTCATTTTGAAGGGTGGAAAATGGCAAAATCCAATCTCTACCAAACCAAAACAATAACAAACATCATACCAGTCACGGAGGTTGGAAATATGCCTTTGCTGTCTTCTTGCATTGACGAGTTTTTGGAGTTTAAGCGAGCTCAGCGTCTGAGCCGTTGGACTTTGCTGGATTATGAAACCGTCCTGCGGCGATTTAATAGGGAAATTGGTGATTTTGACATAGATCATTTTGAAGGAAAGACAATTGCCCATTATTTGGCATCACTCGATTTGTCAAAAAAAAGAGTCAAAAACATTTACACAGCTCTTTCTTCTCTCTGGACATGGGCGGTTGAAATGGGATATTGCACAGTTCACATTATTCGCCAGATCAAGCCCCCCAAACCTGAAAAGCGCCCCATTCTCCCTTTCACCCGTGATCAAATTATGAATATGCTTGCATCTACCGATACCTCAAAGGAATACACTCGTCCGGAAAAACGTGCTTGTCGTAATCGCTTGAAGACCGGTGTGCGAGATAGGGCAATCATTTTATTGCTGTTAGATACCGGGATCAGAGCATCTGAATTATGTGGAATAAAGGTAAAAGATATCAAACCAAGCGGAATTTATATACACGGAAAAGGCTCAAAGGATCGCTTGGTGCCGATTTCAGAAACAACCCGCTCTGCGCTGTGCGACTATGTAGGAGAGCAAAAAGACAGGGAGAAATATGTATTCAAAACAGAGCAAGGGAATGTTCTTAGCCGAGACGCACTCAGATTGATTATTCGGCGAATTGGTGACCGGGCTGGTGTAAACGATGCTCATCCTCACCGATTCCGACATACTTTCGCAATAAATTTCTTGAGAAACGGTGGAGACGTTTTTACACTGCAAGCAATTTTAGGGCATGAAACCTTGGATATGGTTCGTAGATACCTGGCAATTGCTCAAACAGATATAGAGGGTGTACATCAGCGCGCCTCACCTGTAAAAGTCTGGGGGCTTTAATCCTCATAACCCGGAGGTCAGTGGTTCGAATCCACTCCCCGCGACTGGAAACAAAAGGCAGTCTGAAAAAAAGACTGCCTTTTTATTTATTCATCCGGACATGGGGGTGACGGGATTCTCTGACGCAGGGGCTTTTTCGGGTTTCATTGCCAGAAGATATACTCCCAGTAAAGCCAGATACACCACAAGCAGATAAACGGGGATCACTTCTAGGGAGATGCGCCGTGCCAGTATGCCCATGGTGGAGGGAATGACAGCAATGCCAAAGCCCGTGGCTGCCATTTGCAGACCAATGGTATTGGCAGCGTGTTGATCACCTACCCGAATTCTGGTGCCGGACATCATGGCAGGAAAAATTGGCGCAATGGAAATCCCAATCATTGCCACGGCGATTACATTGGCAATTTCTGCAGGATTCCAGATGAGTAAAGCGGCTCCCAGCAAAGCTCCGCTTACCCCTCCCAGCACCAGTTTATGGATTCCCACTCGATGAGCAACAACTCCCGCAAGAATGCGTCCAATGGTAAAGGTGAACCAGTAACTGCCGGCAAAGAAGCCTGCCAGGGTTTGATCCACCCCGCGAGATTCGGTCAACAGGGTATAGGTCCAGGTTCCCAGTGAGTTTTCTGCCCCCACATACAGGAAGAACAATAACACGCTCAACCACACAGAGGACTTGCGCAGTGTTTCAGAGATGGGAGTCTGGTAATCAGTAAGCCTCTTTTCTGGCTGAACTTGTTCGTGGGTGGATGGCTCGCCGTGACTCCGGTTCCACATGGGCAGGGTCAACACAAACCCGACTGCCAGAGCCATTTGAAAACCGCCCACGACCCAGTAACCAAATCGCCAGGTCTCCAGGGTGCTTAAGCCCAGAGTCATGATAATCGGCCCTGTGGTGATGCCTACGCCCCAACTGGCGTGCAACCACTGCATTAAGCCCTCGCCAAAATGGGCGGCAACATAGGTGTTCAGCCCTGCATCAATTGCCCCGGCACCCAGACCGGCAATCACGCCAAGCAAGACCATCATCCACCATTCGGGAACCAGCGTATAACCGATTAAAGCCAGACCGGTAAGGAAGCAACTGAGGGCAAGGACTTTTCCAACGCCCAGGCGAGAAAGCATGACACCGCTCATGAAACTGGATGCCATGTATCCGGCAACGGATGCTGTCAGGAGCATTCCAATAGAATCCAGAGGAATAGAAAAACTGTTGCGGATGGAGGGCCAGCCGACTCCGAGCAAGCCATCAGGCAAACCTAAGGCGATAAAGGCAATAAAAGCAAGAAGGACTATCCCGAGTCTGGGATTACGCTTCAATCTGGGCAAGATCTTCATTCAATATTCCTTAACGAAATTCTGCGATGATAGCAGGTTATGGGATTTTAGCAAGGAAAAGGGATACCCGTCAATCAAACCGTTCCCTGGGATGATCGATTGTTTTCCGGGAGAGGATTTGCAGCATTCTCTCATTCCCCGGATTTTCCAAGAATTTCCTGCACCTTTTTTTCAACGTCCTCCAAACTGGGAACTTCAAATGTGGAGAACAGTTCGCCGTCAATTACGACAGTTGGCACGGCTCTTCCCTTTGTGATGAGCGTGCGCATTTGCAAACTGGCTTCTTTGGGCTGGCAATCCTCTTCGGAAACATATTCTCTCATCTGTAATTCTTCGGGGACAAAATCAATCCCCCGGCGAAAAACGACCAGACGGGTTTCTTCCGGGTAACGGCGAACAATTTCTCTGAGGACCTCAAGCGTTTGTTCGCATTTGCGTGTAGGGGGAGTAGCAATGAGCACTTCTACTTTAACAATTTTGTCCATGTGTATCCTCCTGTTTTCGAGTAGAAGAAACTTCTTTCATTTCCCGGTCTATTTTGTGGATAAGATTGATCAGGGTCGCTCGCATTCCAGAGGGTAAAGCGGAATGTTGAATCAGAGTTTGGGCTTCTGAAACGGACTTGTCTGTCAAAGAGAGTTCCAGTTCTTCCAGCGGTTTGCGAAAACCCAGTAAAAAGTCCCCTGTAATAGCGATTTTTTGTATCTTCTCTCCTTCTATATCAGCAGAGACCACAACTACCCCTTCTTCTGCCCGTTCGGCAACGGTAATTTGATATTGAAGAGGAGAACCAAAGTTCCATGCATCTGTATTGTACTTTACCTTAAATAGATCGAGAGCAAGTTTTTCTTCCTCTGGAGATAAGGTTCCAGGTACAAGTTTTATCCCGAATATCTCGGAAAAATGTGTTACAAAGCGATCCATTACCTCTGAAACATCTATGGCACGTCTGGTTTCTTGCGTCAGAGAAGTCACCCGTTCGCGGATGGATTGAGCGGTTTTGCCTGCAAATTTAACTTTTGGGGGTTTTAAGGCTCGTTCCATTGCCTCAAAATTCATTTGTACCAGAAATGTCCCGCTTTGAACAAAGGCTCGATAGCAAGAGAACTGTGCGGAGCCGTAAATTTTGCGCTCGCCAACCAGTACGTCATTTCTTCCGCCAAAATGAGCAATGATCCCGTAATCTGCGCAGGTGCGAATGATTGGATTAGCAAACAGACGGTATAACTCGGTGTCACTTTGAGGAAAGAATTCTCTTGGGAAAAATGCCGAATAACAAAAACTTCCCATCTCATGGTAAACAGCACCGCCGCCATTCATCCGGCGTACAATCTGGATGCCATGGGCACGGCAGTACTCCACGTCCACTTCTGCCCAGGTATTCTGATGCACACCAACGAATACGGCTGGATACACTCGCCTTAACCGTAAGGTTGAGGGACTTTTTCCTTCATCTAACAGCCGCGCAATAGCCTCTTCGACGGCAAAATGATGTCGCGCCTCATGAATATCATCCTGAAGTAAACGCCACTCAGGAGACATAATACTTGCACCGTTCCTTTTTACATTCTGGATTCCGCCGGTAAAAATCACACTGGGGTGCTGTGGAGAGAGGAATATTCAATTCTCTCTGGAGAAAATGAGAAACCACCTCAAGCGTAAGATAGACGCTTTGCTTGCAGCAGCGGGGTCCTCCCGCCTCCGCAATAGCCATTAAAGCCTCTGCGGAGGCTCGTAAGGCTAACGAGCGTTCCCGATCTTTTGTAAACGTTGCCCCGGTCAATATGGAGACAACCGTTCCTGCTCCGATGGCGGCACCGCATTCCCCGCGTGTTCCACACACTCCCAGAGGAATACCTTTGGTTCGCTCTATGGCTGACTCGAGTCGACCTGGATTCAAGGGGCGAATCCCCGTATTCCTCAATGCCGATAATACCACAGCCGGAATAAGGATATGATGCTGAGGGCTGTGCATGATGGACATGGGGTGTTTCATGATTAAATTTGCAATTTTTGCCGGATCTTTCTCCCGGGAGCCTTCACATACACGCTTAACCACCTCGGGCCAATCGGCCAACTGACAGTCATCGCAAGTAAAATGGCCCTTGGGGCATAAATAGAGTGCCGGCTTTTCCTGCTGGCAAAATGTACAAATCGCGGTAATATCTACCTGCGATAACTCTTCGCCGCAGATGACGCAAAAGTAAGTCATGGATACACTCCTTCAGTAAAAGCGGTTCCCTTCGGTATCCTGTTGCGATACCAAAGGGAAGATTCATTCAGATAGAAAGAAAGCCTTAACACACTCTCAAGAAGTGTTTGCCTCCTATATTCGGGAGATGAACATTCCAAATAAATATCCAGCAAGTGTGCTCAACACGGCAACCAGCGATACGTATACTGCAGTTTTCTTCTTGCCCATGACTCCATTCAACACCAGAATAGATTGTAAAGATAATTCTGGATCGGCAAGCAGGTAAGCCAGAAGAGGACCGCGTGCCATGCCAAGGTCAAGGAACATCTTTGCCACCGGAACTTCCACCAGGGTTGGGAAGTACATGAAGACACCGAACAACACGCCCACGACATTTGCCAGAATGGTGTTTTGACCGGCAATGGTTCTCACCCATGTTTCCGGGATGATCACTTTTGCCATTCCTGCAACAAATACCCCGACGATCAACAGAGGGAAAATTTGTTTGACGAACTTCCACGTTTCCCAGATCCAGCCACTTAATTCCTCTCTTGTGAATGAGCGGCTGGCAACAAGGACCACGCCGAGCAGGAGGATCATTTCACCAATAAAGCGCCCGTTGATACCAATCACCAGTGATCCCAACTCTTCTTTGGGCGCAGCAATCAAAATGGTCAGCCCGATCAATGCCAGAGCGGCATATGTCCAGCGAGAGAAACCTTCAAAGATATTCTCGAAGCCTTTCCATGAGGTTAATCCAATGACAATCAGCATCAAAATCAATAGACCGCCCTGAACGGTCAAATTGAGAGAGGAGAGCCATCCCCCAATGCTTCCAGACCATTCAAAGGGGATGTGAATTCTGGCATAGACCTGAGTCAATCCTTTGACCTGCAGAGTGCCAACAATCAGAATGGCAATAAGTAGCCCGAACATGATCCAGATGGCTGGTTTGATTTTTGCGCGCTGGTCAAACACGCTGTTTTCTGCCATTTCAGCCGCTCGAGTATTTTCTTCTTTGCGGAAGACCCATGCCATGATTAAGCCGATGATGATGCCAAAGGCAATCGAAAGAATCAATCGCGATGCAGCGATATCGAAACCAATAGCCGCCCCGGTGTAGGAAAGCGCAAGAATGTTGATGGCAGGACCCACAAATAGAAAGGTAATCGCAGGTCCCAGCCCTGCTCCCCGTCTCCAGATACCGGCAAATAATGGCAGAATGGTGCAGGAACAGACAGCGAGGATAAACCCTCCAATTGCAGAAACCGGGTAACTGATCCACTTGGACGCCTTGGGACCGAGAAATCGGGTAATGGCTTCCTTGGGAATCATTGAACTCATGAACCCGGCGATGATGAAGGCAGGTACTAGGCAAAGAAGCACATGAGCGGCAAGATAATCCAGTAAACTTGTCCACCCAGACCAGAGAAGTTGAGAGAGATAACTTAAAACCGATTCCATGGTATCCTTCTGTAATTATTCGCTGTTTTGAATGTCTTTACCCAAAAAATATGGGCAGAAAATCCTGCCCACGGGCTTTAAGCAGCCGATTTTAACCACTCAGCGATTTCTTTCTCTGAGGGAATCCTTCCAGAAGAGACCAGTTTGTCATTGACCACCAGACCCGGAGTTGAGAGGATGGGCCATTTCATGATCTCATTGAAATCGGTCACTTTTTCAAATTCTGCTTCGACACCTAAATCACCTGCTACTTTGCGTGCTAATGCTTCCAGACGTTTGCAATTCGAACAACCTGATCCGAGGATTTTGATGGTTAACATAATCTCTCCTTCTTGTTTTAGGCTAATATGAGTCTCAACCATTTTTCGTTGCCTGGTTTGGCTGATTGTATTTCAACCGGCAACAAATAATATTCGAGAACACGAATATTATTATATCGGTTAAAAAATTAACGTCAAGCATTTAGATATGACCTTCATCCGGTCTTTCAGGGAGAAAAATCCCCCTATTACGTATATGTGAATTTCCAGTCTCTGCAGGGATTTAGCATTCAAAAGCATAGATAATGTGAGTCTTGTGTTCTGTCAATTTTTATTCGACAAATTACCGTATCTTTGCAATTCCCTTACACTGGTACTGTTTGCTCTGACTGGCGCAAATACAAAGACTATAATTCTCGACACATCAAAAAGAGGAGCAGGATATGGTCTCTCGGAAATTTTCCTTCCTCAAGAACGAGGATTGGCTGGCAGTAGTTCTTGCCTTTGGGATCATTCTTCTTTCAGTCTTAGGGTGGATTGGCAAACACGGTTTGCCCATTGTATTCTAAGGAGTTAAGAAGTGGAAAGAAAGTCAGAATCTCTCTCCATTTTATCAGGCTTGCTGGTGACACTACTGCTGGGATGGGTGGCCTGGCGCCTTACCCGCTGGATTTATCCTATGACCCTTCCCTTTCAAATCCCCGGGAAAGCGCTGGAATATCCTATGTGGGCAGCGCTGGTTGGGTTGCTGGGTGGATTTATACTCAGGAAGTTTGGCAAATACGAAGAAATCAAACCAGGCATTCGTACAGAATTGTTTTTGAAGGTGGGTTTGATCCTCCTGGGCGCAGGGATTGACCTGAAAATTATCCTCCACGCCGCTGCAGGAGCAATTGTTCAAACTCTGATCATGATAACGTCTGTCTTCATGTTTTCCTGGTGGATTACGGGAAAATTGGGGCTGGATGAGAAACTACGCGCAGTGCTGTCCTCTGCCGTTTCAATTTGTGGAGTCTCTGCTGCCATTGCCGCGGCAGGCTCTGTGCAAGCCAAAAAAGAACAGGTGACTTATGTGGCTACCCTGGTAATTCTGGTGGCTTTGCCCATGATGGTGATTTCTCCATTAATTGCCCAGGCTCTGCACCTTCCCCAGGCCGTGGCGGGAGCATGGTTTGGCGGCAACATTGATACCACTGCGGCGGTAGTCGGCGCCGGTACGATTTTTGGAGAAGAAGCCCAGAAAATTGCCTCTATCGTTAAGTCCACCCAGAATACCCTGATTGGTCTGGTAGCATTCCTCCTTGCCGTATATTTTGCCCGTAAACAGGCAGGTGAGGGTATTCAACCCAGCCCGCGCCTGATCTGGGATCGTTTTCCCAAGTTCGTCTTGGGATTTGTTCTGGCTTCGGTGCTGTATTCTTTAGGCTGGATTGATGGCGGCAAAGGCACGGCAATTGATGCGTTGAAAAACTGGTTCTTTACCTTTGCCTTTGTTGGAATGGGGATGGACTTTTCGCTAAAAGAACTCAACGCCATGGGAATACGTCCTATCATTGCATTTATCATTATCACAATCTTCAATACCCTTCTGGCGCTGGGCGTGGCGTGGGTGATTTTTGGAGGGATGTTCTAACGCACTACAGTTTGAAGTCAACTTTCTGTGAATTCTGGGATTGGTGATGGTGTATAAACATCCGCACAGCAGATGCGATCAGTACCAGTCCCAGAATCACTTTCAGCCACTGTCCGGAGATTGTTCCAACCAGAATTCCCCCTAAAATAGCCCCGGCAATCGAACCAAGTCCCATTGGACCAATCAAGGTGTACCATTCTTTTCGTTCCCGGTACAAACCTTTGCGGGTGTAACGAATAATGCCAGTAACGACGGTTGGTAAACTGATCATTAAACTGGCAGTGCCCGCAAGTTTAACATCGATTCCAAAGATAAAAATCAGGGTAGGAATGATTAATTCTCCCCCGGCAACCCCCAGTGTACTGCTGACCACTCCGATGATCGCGCCGCAGAGGATGCCGACAATTCCCTGTACCCATGGCGAGGCTTGAAGAAGATGCCCGACAGGAAAAGAAAAAACGCCTTCTATCAGAAGCAAAACCCCAATCAGGATCAAAAAGTATCGTATGAGTGCTTCCAGCCGGTGCAGGGGGATTTGGCTGATCCACCCGGCGCCTAAAAAGGCAAAAACAACCCCGCCCAGAATGAGAGTGCCAATTGGAAGCCAGAGAGAGGCGTAAGGAAATTCGGGCAGAACTTTTAAGCGGATGAAGAGCGAGGAGACAAGAGTCATCAGGCTGATAGCCAGATTAATCGGCACAGCCTGCCTTGCGGAACGTTTGAATACCCCCACCAGAACGGGAAGGCGGAACTCTGCTCCGCCGAGTCCAATCAACCCGCCTAACAGTCCGATGGGGATAGCAACGATGAGAGCAAAAAAGGCATCCAAGGGGCATTCCTGTTTGAGTTTAATCTGAAGTTGAGGCGTGCAAAATGCTTTTGAGCAAAACCAGAATTCCAAAGGAAATGAGAACAAGGATGGCAGAGAGGGTTAGAGCCGTTTCCAGACTGGTTTCGAATCCAATGTAAATGGCAACTGGCATGGTTTGAGTGCGCCCGGGCAGGTTCCCCGCAAATAAAATCGTTGCGCCAAATTCACCGATGGCTCTTGCCCATGTCAGTACCAGTCCACTGAGGATGGCTTGCCATGAAAGAGGGAACACGATATAACGTAAAATCTGCCAGCGGTTTGCGCCATCCAGCGCGGCGGCTTTGCGAATTTCGCAGTCAATACTGGCAAACCCCAGCGCCGCGGATTTTACATAAAGGGGAGAGGCAATGAAAAGTTGTGCCAGAACGACCGCTATGGGGGTAAAGGGAATTTGAATGCCCAGTAACGAAAGGGATTGCCCCAGCCAGCCATTCCGTCCAAAGGTCAGCAACAGAGCGACGCCAGCAACGGAAGGCGGAAGCACCGAGGGGAGTTCAATCAAGGTTTCGATAATTCGGGTTAAGGGCGAACGCCTGTGGTAAATCAAATAGGCAAGGGGTGTTCCGACAAACAATGTCAGTCCTGTGGTGGTGGTTGCCGTTGCCAGACTCAAAGAAAGTGCCTGAAGGGCTTGTGGGGCTTGCAGAGTTCTCCAGATTTCGGTTGGAGTCAGGTGGAAGAAAATGCTTCCAATGGGCAGAAGAAGAAACAGCAGGAGTGGCAGGGCTAATACTTTCCAGAGGTGTTGAACCCACTGTGACCATAAGGGCGGGACCCTCTCAACCTGGGTTGGAGAGAGGACTTTTGTTGCCGGGAGGGTGGTCATGTCCATTGCTCTTCGCAAACCTGATGGAAAGTTTCAAGCCATTCCAGAGTTGCTTTTAATTGACGAAGGCGCAGGTCAATTCCCATGCGGTTAAATACTTGCTCTGCCGGGCATTCTTCTAATCGTTTTTTCAAATGCTCTAACGATTGATAAATTTCCTGATATTGTTCCTGAATCAGGCGCGAGTATAAATCTTCGGAAATCTGGGTGGCAAAGAACAGCCGGGAGATGAATTCCATCCGCAGGGCTCTGGCGCTCCCCGGGGTAGGGGTCATTAACCAGGTTTCAAAGCGTGCTTTTCCGCTTGGGGTGAGAGTAAACACCTGTTTGTTGGGTGTGTGATTCTCTTCCTCTCCCGTAACCTGCTGAATATGTCCCTGTTGTTCCAGACGTTTTAAAATATTGTAAACCTGGTTTTGCGGAAGGGCCCATACTTCTCCCAATGTGCCATTCAGCCTCTTATGAAGATCGTATCCATGAAGAGGCTGAAAATACAGAAAACCCAGTAAGGGATATTCAGGGGAACTATCACTTGCTTTCCGGTGCCTCATACTCACTAAATGAGTATATCATAAGAAAATGGGAATAGTAAAGACTCTGTGATGTTGAACTTGCGAAGCGATAGAGCATACACTACAATAAGGCAAACAAAGAGATTCTATGCCAGTAGCAGAGATTGTAACCATTGGAACGGAACTTCTTCTCGGGGAAATTCTGGACACGAATACCCGTTTTCTGGCGCGCGAGTTGCGGAATTTAGGGATTGATTTATACCGTACCACCACCATTGGAGATAACGAGGAACGGATTGCAGGAATCCTCCGGGAAGCATTGTGCCGGGCAGAGATTATCATCACTACCGGGGGGTTGGGACCTACTGTAGACGATCCAACCCGGCAGGCAGTTGCCCGTGCTCTTGGGGTAGAACTGGAATTTCACCCGGAATTGTGGGACCAGATTGTAGAACGTTTTCAAAAATATGGTCGTCAGCCTTCTGAAAATAATAAAAGGCAGGCATTTATTCCCCGGGGGGCAATAGCCATTTCCAATCCGGTGGGAACTGCACCGGCGTTTATTTGTGAGGTGCAGGATCGATGTATCATTTGCCTTCCAGGGGTTCCCCGTGAGATGGAGTTTCTGTTCCAGCATGCTGTGATGCCTTATCTCAAACAACGCTATCAACTCCACAGCGTCATTCAGGTGCGGGTGCTTCATACGGCAGGTGTGGGAGAGTCTCAACTGGATGACTGGATTGGCGATCTGGAAACATGGTCCAACCCAACTGTCGGGTTACTTGCTCATCCGGGACAATGTGATATTCGGATCACTGCCAAAGCGGATACATCTGAGGAAGCCGCCCGTATGATAGCAGAGATGGAAACGCTGGTGCGCCAGCGTTGTGGGGAGGCGATTTTTGGCGCAGACGGGGAGACGCTGGAAGCCATTCTTGCGGCCCGGCTCAAACAAGGAGAAAGGCGAATCCGTATGGTTGAGATGGGGCTGGATGGGGAATTGTGCACACGTCTGAGACACTCTCCTCTGGATCCTTTCTGCACCTGTCAGGTAGAAAGCACCGAAGATGGCTTTTCCCCTCCTTCCCCGGAAGAAATGGAAAGCCGTGATATTTATTACATCGTGTCTCTTGTCAAACATCTGGATTCGTTTTCTCTTCATCTGGAGATTATGACCTGTGAGGTTCATCGGACAGAACAACGCCAGTTTGGCGGTGCGCCTGCACTGGTGAAGACCTGGGCTGCAAATATTGCCCTGGACTTTCTGCGCAGATTTCTTTCTGAGTGAGGAAAAGAATGGAACATGTAGATTTGCTCTTAACCAATGCTTACGTGTTGACGATGGATCAGGAATTGCGTCAGATTCCTGATGGGGCGGTGGCAGTTCAAGGGGATCTCATTGTAGCGGTGGGTGAAAGAAAGGATCTGGTGCAAAAATATCAGGCAGCCCAGATTCACGATTGCCAGGGGAAAGTGCTCATGCCGGGTCTGGTGAACGCCCATACCCATGTGCCGATGACTTTATTGCGTGGACTGGCAGACGATTTACGTCTGGATGTGTGGCTCCTTGGGTACATGATGCCGGTGGAACGCGAGTTCGTATCGCCGGATTTTGTCCAGTTGGGAACCAAAATTGCCTGTGCGGAAATGATTCGCAGTGGTGTGACAACTTTTGCCGACATGTACTATTTTGAAGAAGATGTTGCCAGGGCTACCGCTGAAGCAGGCATGCGTGCCCTCTGCGGACAGACGGTGTTGAAATTCCCCAGCCCCGACGCCGGTTCTTATGAAGAGTCATTAGCCCTTGCGCGGGATTTTATTGAGCGCTGGAAAGGACATTCCCTGATTGTGCCGGCAGTGGCTCCCCATGCTCCCTACACATGTACAGATGAAATTCTTCGAGCCTGTGCTGAACTGGCGGCAGAGTTTGATGTTCCCCTGCACACCCACCTGAGTGAAACCGCTCAGGAAGTGGAAAACATGCGCAGGGCAGAGGGCATGCCGGTCATTCCGTATGTCAAAAAACAGGGATTGTTTGAAGCCAAAGTCCTTGCCGCACATTGCGTGCACATTGATGAAGGGGAGATGCGAACGCTTTATCACGCCCGAGCCGGTGTCGCCCATAACCCCTCTTCGAACCTCAAACTGGCTTCGGGAGTAGCCCCTGTTCAAAAAATGCTGGAAGTTGGTTTAAACGTCGGTATTGGTACGGATGGGCCGGCTTCGAATAACGATCTGGACATGTTTGAGGAAATTCGACTTGCCGCGTTTTTAGCCAAAGTTTCCACTGGCGATCCGACTGCCTTACCCGCACAAACAGCGTTGTTAATGGCAACCCGATTGGGGGCACAGGCTATGCACATGGGAGAATGGATTGGCTCGCTTGAGCCGGGAAAACGCGCCGATTTAATCCTGGTAGATATTTCTCCCTTACACAATTCCCCCCGCTTTTCTCGTGATCCCAATGGGGTTTACTCGCAATTAGTCTATGCCTCCAAATCGACCGATGTCACCGATGTGATGGTCAATGGGCGCTGGTTGATGCGTGATCGACAACTGCTGACATTGCAGGAAGAAGATCTTCTCAAAGCGGGACAGGAATATGCCAGACGTATCGATATTTTCCTCATGAACCGTGAGCAATCGGTGCTCTCCAAATTAATTGCCATTGGCGGGGCAATGGAGGAAGAATCCTTTGAGATTCAGGTTAAAGTCAAAGTGGATGACCTGGAGCCTACCCTCAAAGCACTGCAACAGCCCTTGATTGAAATTGAAAGGAAAAGGCACTATCGGGAATACGACACCTACTTCTTCTTCAGCGATCCTGAACAGGGAATTTTACGTTATCGTGAAGATGAATTTATTGACGAAAAAGGCAATGTCACCAATGTGCGCACTCGCTTGACCCTTATTGGCACGCATGAGCACCACGCCCAATCGGTCATGCTCTCCCGCAGTCGTTACCTTGCCCCGGCTACCCATACCTTGCGTTTCTATCGGGAATACTTTAAGCCGATTCGTGAGGTGGAGATTCAGAAAGACCGCCTGCGTTTCTTGATTCATTATAAGGATACGGAATTCTTTGTGAATCTGGACACCATTGTCCAGCCGGAGTTGGGAAAGTATCTCGAAATCAAATCCCGTACATGGAGCCGGGCAGATGCTCAAAAGAAAACCGCGCTGGCGGTGGAATTGCTCTCGGTGCTGAGCGGTGGTAGAGGTGAGCCTGTCACGGTAGATTATATCGACATGATAAAATGAATGAAAGGATAGAAAATGGCACAACCATTTCGTGTTTTGATGGTCTCGGCAGAAGCGGATCCCTTTGTTAAGGTGGGCGGGTTAGGAGATGTGGCTGGATCTCTTCCCAAAGCGCTTCTTGCTCTCCCTCAGGATGCGCTGGGGGAATACGCATTGGATGTTCGATTGGTTTTGCCTTTTCATTCGGTTATCTCCCGTGATGTAGCGGCTCCGGAACCGCTGTTAACTGTTCAGATTCCCAGGCAGGATGGCGTTGTAGAAGCGCAGGTTTACACTTCCGAAATGACCGGATTCCCGGTATATCTCATTGATGGTGAACCGATTTCCAGAGCCAGCACCGTTTACAGTCTGGATTCGTATCAGGACGCTGAAAAGTACATCTTTTTCTCGCTGGCAGTGCTCGAAATGATCAAAGCACTGGACTGGAAACCTCACGTCTTCCATGCTCACGACTGGCATACCGGAATTGCGGTGTATGAACTCAGCAGACGCCGGCATCAGGATGATTTCTATCGCGAGATAAAGAGCCTCTTCACCATTCACAATCTTCCATATATGGGCGCTGGCGCAGAAAAAGTGTTGCCTGAATACCACATTCCACCCAGCAGTGATCACCGTTTGCCGTGGTGGGGAAAATCTTTACCCCTTCCTATGGCACTTTCCGCGGCTGATTTTCTCAATACGGTCTCGCCCACATATAGCAGTGAAATTCTTACATCGGAGTTTGGCTGTGGTCTGGAAGATTTTCTGCGTTCTCGTGCTTCTACCTTATTTGGCATCTTGAATGGACTGGATACCCAGATCTGGAATCCGGCAGATGATCCCTTTATCCTGCGGAGATATACTTCTGAAAACCCCGAGGCTCGTTTGACAAACAAACAAGCCCTTCTTGATTTGCTTAGCCTGGCACCTGGAGAAAAGGCGCCTTTGTTTGGGCTGATCGGGCGATTCGATCGTCAGAAAGGCATTGATCTGGCTCTGGATGCCCTGCGCATGATTGCTGAAATTCCCTGGCAGGCGGTTCTGCTGGGAAGCGGTGACCCTGTGATTGAAGAAAGAGCGCGAGATCTGGAGAGGGAATTCCCGGACAGATTGCGTGTAGTTATTCGCTTTGATATGAAACTCTCGCATCAGATCTATGCAGGTGCCGATATGCTTCTCATGCCGTCAAGGTACGAACCTTGCGGGCTGGCTCAGATGATTGCCATGCGCTATGGTTGTATTCCCGTGGCAAGAGCCACCGGTGGATTGAAGGATACCATTTTTGATATCCCCGACCTTTCGATGAGTACCGGATTTTTATTCAAAGAAGCAACCCCCGAAGCACTGGCAGAGGCGATTCGGCGTGCTGTTGTGGCATTTGAAGACCCGACAGGGTGGGAGAGGCGTCAGCGCAACGCCATGGAGCAGGATTTTTCCTGGAGCCGGTCAGCGCTGGAATACTATCGCCTATACCGGCTTTTGTGGTTATAATTACCCCGATTTTTTTGAGGAGTAGATCATGAGCCTCTTTAAGCGTTCCTCTGGAATTCTTTTACATCCAACCAGTTTGCCGGGACCGGACGGAATGGGTGATTTAGGACCCGAAGCCTACCGGTGGGTGAATTTTCTGGCTGAGTCGGGTTGTTCACTCTGGCAGATATTGCCTTTAGGTCCCACCGGTTTTGGCGATTCTCCCTATCAATGCTTTTCGGCTTTTGCAGGCAATCCGTATCTGATCAGCCCGGCGCTTTTGCTGGATGAGGGATTATTGACCAGCGAAGACTTTGCTGACCGTCCAGAGTTTCCTGCCAGTCACGTGGATTATGGGCCTGCCATCCAGTGGAAATTGACACTTCTCGATCGGGCGTATGCACGTTTCAAACGTTCCACATCTCAGAAACGAAAGAGCGCTTTTGAGGCTTTCAAAGAGGAGCAGAGCGCCTGGTTGCTGGATTTCAGCCTCTTTATGGCCATTAAAGAAGCCCACGGTGGCGCCTCATGGGATTACTGGCCCGAGTCTTTGCGAAAACGTGATCCAGAAGCCCTGCGCGCCTTCCTTCAGTCTCATGAAGTAGATGTAGAGCGTCATGCCTTCCGCCAGTTCTTATTCTTCCGACAGTGGCAGGCGCTTCGTCAATACGCCCATGAAAAAGGCATTCAAATTATCGGGGATGTCCCCATATTTGTGGCGTATGATAGCGCTGACGTTTGGGCTCATCCCGACCTCTTTTATCTGGATGATTCTGGAAAGCCTACGGTGGTCGCAGGGGTTCCCCCAGATTACTTCTCTGAAACCGGGCAACTGTGGGGAAACCCGCTTTACCGCTGGGATTACCACCGGGAGACGGGTTTTGCCTGGTGGATAGAGCGTCTGAAAGCCACCTTTGCCACGGTGGATATCGTCCGTCTGGACCATTTCCGTGGTTTTGCCGGATATTGGGAAGTTCCCTATGGGATGCCTACTGCAGAAAAAGGCAGATGGGTACCCGGACCTGGTATCGCCCTGTTTGAAGCCATCCGCAATGCGCTGGGGGGGCTGCCAATCATCGCTGAAGATCTGGGAGAAATTACCCCGGACGTGATTGAATTGCGCGAACGCCTGGGTTTGCCGGGTATGAAAATTTTCCAGTTCGCCTTTGCGTCCGATGCTGATGATCCTTTCCTGCCGCACAATTACGTTCAAAACTGTGTTGCCTATACCGGAACCCATGATAATGACACAGCCATTGGCTGGTATAACAGCGCGCCTGAAAAAGAACGGGATTTTATTCGCCGCTACCTGGCACGTTCTGGAGAGGATATTGCCTGGGATATGATTCGGGCTGTGTGGAGCAGCGTTGCGGTCTTTGCACTGGCTCCTCTGCAGGATTTCTTGAGATTGGGAACGGAAGCCCGTATGAATTACCCGGGGCGTCCATCAGGAAACTGGGGCTGGCGTTATGAAGCCCACATGCTGGATGAATCCCTCAAGAACCGAATCAAAGAGATGAACTATCTCTATGGGCGGTTGCCCGAACACATGAAACCCCCTAAAGTGGTCAAAAAGTGGACATAGCAAAAAATGAGCGCCGGGAGGCGCTCATTTTTTTGCCGGGAAAGAAGTCAAGCCAACTCCTGTCAGAATGATGATCCCACCGATAATCTCCAGCGCATTGGGAAACTCTTTCAGAATCAAAATTGCCAGAATAGATGCTCCAATTGGCTCCATCAGAATGGTGAGAGAGACAAATGCCGCTGGAAGATAGCCCAGGGCGTAGTTATAAGAACTGTGCCCCAACAATTGAGGAATGACCGCCAGCCCGAGCAGGTACACATACATCATCGGGGAGAAACCGAATAACGTTTGTCCTGTACTCAGTGCAAAGGCTAAAAGAAGGATCGCTGAGATGCCGTATACAGTAAATATATAACTGATAAGGGACAATCCACTGCGCACTCGCCTTCCCACTACCATGTAACCTGCTGCCATCCAGGCGCCAAGCAAGGCAAGGAAATTCCCCAGAAAGGCTTTCCCTTGAAAAAAGGAGGCAAAATCCGGACAGGAAATTTCCCAACCTTGCCAGGTGCATCCCTGAGCCAGGCTAACGATCACTCCACCGGTCACCCCGATAAACAGTCCAATCCAGGTTCTGATACCGGGATGTTCTTTGAGAAAGAACGGAGA
Source organism: Anaerolinea thermophila (assembly GCF_020723905.1). GTDB lineage: Bacteria > Chloroflexota > Anaerolineae > Anaerolineales > Anaerolineaceae > Anaerolinea > Anaerolinea thermophila_A. Next base: position 226,266 of record NZ_DYHZ01000006.1, on the reverse strand, counting down.
CATCAAAGCCACCCATAGCGGTGTGGTTGTCACCAGTACAACCGAACTGGTGACGGATGTTAATCGCAGAGAAGTGATCCAGAAAGCAAAGTGAAATGCCAGGAAAAGCCCGCCCAATCCCATGGCTTTCAGAGAAGAGCGGGGGATGGAAAGCCATTCCTCTCGTTTTTGCCATGCCAGTGGAAAGAGAAGCAACACCGATAAAATCATCCGGTAAGCAGCGATGGTTAAAGGACCAACTTCCTGCTGAACCAATCGAATCAGTATGGAGGCGGTGGATACACAGAAAACCCCAATGACCAGAACAAGATAGGGAGGAAGACGCGGGGATGTAAAAGGTTTATAGCGAGCAGGCATAAATAAATTTTGACAAACCTCATCTTATTGGTTAGAATATGTGTGGTATTCTCTCAGGGGAAATCCCTGAATTTCGTATTTCAACCTGACCCATTATATATTATGGAGGACAAAATGGCGTTTCAACTTCCCCCTCTCCCCTATGCATACGATGCACTTGAGCCGTACATAGATGCTCGAACCGTAGAACTGCACTACAGCAAACATCACATGACCTATTTGAACAATCTCAATGCAGCGCTGGAAAAATTCTCACAATTTTTTGAGTGGCCTCTGGAAAAAATTCTCAGTCATCTTGATCAGATTCCCGAAGAGATTCGCACGACCGTGCGAAACAATGGTGGCGGCGTTTTCAACCATAACATCTACTGGGCAATCATGGGACCTGACCGTGGTGGCGAGCCGGTGGGGAATTTAGCCCGAGCGATTGAGAAAACCTTCGGCTCATTTGCTGCTTTCAAGGAACAGTTTGAAAAAGCCGGTCTGGGACGCTTTGGTTCTGGATGGGCATGGCTGAGCAGGAAATCCGATGGTCTTCTGGTCATTCACTCTACTCCCAATCAGGATACCCCCCTGGCAGAAGGTTTGTTCCCAATCATCGGTGTGGATGTGTGGGAACACGCATACTACCTGAAATACCAGAATCGCCGGGCAGAATATCTGGCAAACTGGTGGCATCTGGTGAATTGGGAAGAAGCGGAAAAACGGTATAATGGATAATAGATTCCTGAAAATTTCCTGATACCAAAGGAGGAAGTCATGACCCATGTAATCACCAGTCTGTGCCTCCGGGATGGAGGCTGTGCAACCGTTTGCCCGGTCGAATGTATTGTCCCGGGACAACCCGTTGAGGAGTGGCCCTGGTACTACATTGACCCGGATACCTGTATTGATTGTGGGGCTTGTGTCCCGGAATGCCCGTGGGAAGCCATTTTCCCTGAGGATGAAGTTCCTGCTCAGTTCAAAGCCAAAGAGGGACAGCGCATTTCGATGCCCGTGGGTACCCCCGGTTTTGATCAGGTGTATGATGGTGTCAATCATGATGGCGATCCAGTGCATCTGGAAGCTACCCGGGTTCTGCACGCTGGCGAAGTTGTTGATTTAACCCCTGCTATCGAAATCAATCGGGAATTCTTTACAAAAGGTCCTGGTTATTCTGCCGGAAAGTAAACTCTTTGCTGCGAATAGAATAAACACAATCAGGGCAAATACCCGCCCTGATTGTGTTTTCATATGAAATTTGACAGGAGTTAAGACGATGCGCCTTTTGTGTGAGCGTACCAGGCCGCACCTACAATCCCGGCTAAATTTCCTAACTTTGCGGGAACAAATGGCGTGCGCAAATTCAGGTAAGGGAAGAACTTTTCATGGTTTTTGATGACCCCTCCGCCGAGGATGAACAAATCGGGCCAGAACAGGGCTTCGAGGCGTTGGAGGTGTTCGTTCAAGCGCTTTGCCCATTCTGCCCAGGTCCAATCTTTCCGCTGACGGGCAGCATCCGATGAACGCCGTTCTGCATCCTTTCCACGAATTTCGATATGCCCCAGTTCCGTGTTTGGAACCAGAACCCCATCGGTAAACAGGGCTGTACCAATCCCGGTACCGATGGTGATCATCAGTACAACACCCCTGGAATAGTCCTTTCCAGCCCCGAAGGTCATTTCTGCCAGCCCGGCGGCGTCTGCATCATTCAAAACAGAGACCGGGCAGCCGCTTTTTTCGCTGAAGAGATTTCCCGCATTCATTCCGATCCACGAGGGGTGGATATTTGCGGCAGTTTGCACAACCCCATATTTGATGGCGGCCGGAAACCCTGCCCCAACGGCATTTTTCCACTGAAAGTGTTCAATGATTTGCGCCACAACCAGTGCTATTTCTTGGGGTAATGCGTTTTCAGGGGTGGGTAAACGATATCGTTCTGCAGTCAATTGTCCGGTTTCCACATCTACCGGCGCTCCTTTGATCCCGGAACCGCCAATATCAATTCCTAATACTTCCATTGCCCGGCCTCCCATGAATGTCGAATCTTAACATTCATTATACACACGTTAGGAGAAACACAGGCTTTCCATTATTCAATTTGCTTGCTTATCCGCTGCCAGAGAGATTGTCCGCTCCATACCAGGAAAAAGATCAATGTGGTGGTCAGGACAATTGCGGCGCCCGAAGCGATGTTCAGATAATAGGAGAGATATAATCCGGTTATACCAGAAAAAGAAGCGATGCCCGAAGCCAGAGCCATCATCACCGGCAGGCGTTTACTGAGCAGATAGGCTGTTGCCGCAGGGGTGATCAGCATGGCAACCATCAGCGCCACGCCAACTGTTTGTAGTGAAACCACGATAGAGATAGCAATGAGCACCAGCAGGAGATTTTCTAAAAACCGTACCGGTAGACGCAGTGTGATTGCCAGCACGGGATCAAACGAAAGCAGGACGAATTCCTTGTAAAACAGGAAAATCAAGCCAATCACAACCCCGCTGAAGATGAGAATGAGTTGGATGTCTGTTGGGGTGACACCCAGAATATCCCCAAACAGGAAATGAGCCAGGTCCACGGTGTAACTCCGCACCGTGGAAATCAGGGCAATTCCCAGAGCAAACATCCCCGCAAAAATGATTCCGATAGCGGTGTCTTCGCGAATCCGGGTAGAACGGGAGACGGCTCCAATGGAAAGTCCGCTGACCACAGCGGTTCCCAGTGCCCACCAGAAAAGCACCTGACGGTCGCCTCCGCCCATCAGGTATCCCACTGCCAGCCCCGGGAGAATGGCATGGGCTAAGGCGTCGCCAAAGAATGCCATCCCTCGCAGGACGACAAACGAACCAACCACTGCGCAGACGATACCAACCAACACTGCTGCACTGATTCCACGCACCATAAATGGATATTGAAGAGGTTGCAGAAACCACTCAAGCATGGAAATGGTCTCCTTCCTCGCAACAGGTGTCTTCCATTGCCCAGGTGCCTTTTTCGGTGGGAATCAGACTCAACTGTCCACCGTAAGCATAAAGAAGGTGCTCGGGGAGAAGTACTTCCGAGGGTTTTCCTATGGCAATCAGACGATGATTCAGTAAAAGAATCCGGTCAAAATATTCTGATGCAGTTTTCAGGTCATGCAGAGCCACCAGAACGGTAACATGTTTTTCTTTGAGAATATCGAGAATGTTCAGAATTGCCTGGCGAGCGGGGAAATCCAAACCGGTAAACGGTTCATCCATCAGGATGAGTTCTGCCTCCTGTGCCAGGGCACGGGCAATAAAAACGCGTTGCTGTTGCCCTCCGGACAACTGGCGGATTTGGCGCTTCGCATAGTCTTGCAACTGAACCGTTTCCAGCGCCTGAAAAACAATTTCCCAGTCCTTTCTGGTGGGACGGCGGAGGAAGCCAATTTTGCCGATTCGTCCCATCATAACCACGTCGGCTACATTTACCGGGAACGACCAGTCCACCTGGTTTCTTTGCGGTACATAGGCAATACAGATGTGTTTCCCTGGTTCGTTTCCATACACTTCGACCCGTCCCTCGCTGGGAGGTAATACGCCGGCAATAATCTTGAAAAGGGTGCTTTTACCAGCACCGTTGGGTCCAATCACTGCCAGCCTTTCGCCTGCCACGACATCGAAATGAATATCTTCCAGTGCGGTCCCGTTCGAATAAAAAAGGCTAACCCCTTTCACACTGACAATCGGCTTTTCTGTCTGATGGGGAAGGTGAGGAGGGAAGAAAAAGAGTCCCTGAGTAGATTTTGCCATCAAGTTCACCTTTTTCGCTTTTGACTCGTAACAGGGAGGGAAAGCCCTGCTTTCCCTCCCCTTCAGTACTGGTTGTGCACCTGCTTATTTCAGGGCATTTACAATGGCATTTACATTATACCGGATATATTCCAGGTATGTTGGCGCTGGTCCCTCGGCGTTGCTGAGGGTGCCGACATAGAGGACGACCACCTTAGCGCCGGTATCATCGGCAATCCGCTTAGCCAGGGCGGGATTGGTCTGATTGCCCACGAAAATTGCCCGGATGTTTTGAGCGCGAATCTGATCTTCCAGCGCAGCAATCTCTTGCGCTGAAGGTTCGGCGAGGGTGGAGAACCCGGCGACGATTGCACCGATTTGTTCGAACCCGTAGCGTTGTGCAAAATATCCCCATGCCAGATGATCGGTAACCAGTTTGCGGTTTTCCGCAGGAATCTGTGATACCTGATTTTGAATCCACCGGTCCAGGTCTATTAATTGTTTTTTATAGGCTTCTCCATTTACCTGGTAGGTTTCCTGATGGGAAGGATTGATCTGCGAGAGTTCTTCTACAATGACATCTACCCACTGAATCACATTATTTGGATCTGTCCAGGTGTGGGGATCAAAAGCGTGTTCTTCTTCTCCAGTGCCATGAGAGTCTTCATCCTCATGCCCCTCTATAAGATTGTTGCTCTTGGAAACTTCCACCAGTTTCGCATCAGGAACGGCGTTGGCAATGACTTTCAGGAGGGATTCTTCCAGTCCTGCCCCATTGACAAACACCACTTTTACCTGACTGATTTGAGATAAATCCTGCGGGGAAGGAGAAAAACTGTGAGGATCTGTTCCGTTGGGAATGATCTGAACCAGTTCAATCGATTCTCCTCCAATCTGTCGAACTACATCGGCAACGATGCCTGTAGTAGCGGCTACCGGAATTCGAGCATTTCCTTCCGGTTGGGCTGGCTTTGCCTGACACCCCATCAATCCGGTTGTCATCAGGATCAGAACCATGATCCAATTAAGTACTTGCCTGAATTTCATCACAAACCTCCTGATATATAATGAATATCATTTTCAATAAAGAATAACAAAAAAAATTTACAGATGTTTCCTGCAATCCGGACATACTCCAAAAAGTTGGAGCCAGTGTTCTTGAATCAGAAATCCGGTGTTCTGGCTGACCCGGTCGCTTAACTTGCTGAAATCGTCTCCGCTGAAAGTAACCACTTTTCCACATTGCGTGCAGAGCAGAAGATGTTCGTGTCCCTGGGTGGATCTTAAATAACGGTGACACCCATCTGGGAGATGAACCCTTTGAATCAACCCCATGGCTTCCAGTTTTTCAAGTGTGCGGTAAACCGTAACCAGACCCAGAGCGGGGTATTCTTTTCGAGCCAGGTCATAAATCTCAATTGGTCCCAGAGCGCGGTCACTGTTGAGCAACAGATCCACAATCACCTTTCGTGACCGGGTGATTCGACAACCGTCTGCCTGTAACGCCTGGAGCCATTGATTGGACAAAGCCGAAATCATTTTACTGTGCTTCCTATCCTTATTGAAAGTGATTTTCATTTTAAACAGAAAAATCGAAAGTGTCAAGAAAATTAATAATAGGTAGATCTATTTAGAAAAAAAGTTGTAAAACCCTGTAATGGAACAGTTGTGGAGGATATAAAATTAATAAAATTATTCTTCTAAGACCAATCATTTCCTGTATATAGAGATTGTTTCAGGTTGGTTTGAATGTAAAGGGAAATGAGAAGGACAGAATCGACTAGTTCCCAGTGGAGGGTGATTTTATCCAGGCCGGGTTTCGATTTAATCAACTCAGGGTTAGATTCAAAAACTGCGTTGCAGTACTTCGATCACATCCGCCTGGCAGACCTGGCGCGGATTGGTTTGGAGGGTTGGGTCGTCCATTGCCTGAGCCGCTAGCGCGGCAAAGTCAGAGGTCCTGGCACCTACCTGTTCCAATCGGGTAGGTAGGCCGATAGCGGCTGTCAATTCGCGTACCGCTTCAATCGCTTTCAGCGCAGCTTCCTTGCCGTCCAAATGCTCTACCCGCAGGTTAAAAGCCCGTGCAATCTCGCGCAAAGAGTCCAGCCGTACCAGCATGTTAAAGCGCATCACTTCTGGCAGGAGCAAAGCATTGGCTACTCCGTGCGGAATTTTATATCGTGCTCCCACCTGATGCGCAATCGCATGACACAATCCAAGTCCGGCGTTTGAAAATGACATACCTGCCATGTACGAAGCCTCTGCCATCTTGCGGCGTGCATACTGGTCTTTTCCATTGCCCACCGCCAGCGGGAGGTAAGTAGCAACCAGTTGTATGGCGCTATACGAAAGAGCCTGTCCCAGTGTGCATACACCCTTTGCCATATAAGACTCTACCGCGTGGGTTAGCACATCCATACCGGTAGCCGCCGTAATAGCCGGAGGAATACCCAGTGTCAGAAGCGGGTCAATGATTGCCATATCGGGGATAAACAGCTGGTGTTGATGTGGTACTTTGATATGATTATCCTCATCGGTGATAACAGCAATATCTGTTACCTCTGAGCCGGTACCGGCAGTGGTGGGCACTGCTATCAGTTTCCCTCGCGGGGATAACTTTGTGTTATTCTTGATCACTTCTCTGGCAGGAAGGGGATTATTGGCAAACACCGCAATCGCCTTTCCTGCATCAATCACTGAACCTCCACCGAATGCTAGCACTCCATCACAACAGCAGGAATTTAACGCTTCCACCCCTCGCCTGACAATTGTATTGGTAGGATCAGGTAACACTTCATCAAAAACAGTGAAGTCAATCTTGTGGCGGCGCAGAGAGCGTAGCGCCCCATTCATCAATCCCAGCTGGACGATTTGACGGTCGGTCACAATCAACACCTTGTGGCATTCCAGCCCTTCCAGATACTCCCCAATTTTGACCGAGATTCCATCTCCAACGAGTGTGGTGGGTGGTACGCGAAAGTGATAACTGTTGGACACACTCAAACTGTCCGCGGTCATGGTAATGACTTCTTCAAGCAACTTTTCGTTCATAGAGGGATACCTTTCGGTAACTAGATTTGAGTTGGGTCAAGAGCAGGAAATTTCTAAGATAATTATTAAAAAGAATACCACAATTCTTTGTGATTTTTTACATCCAATTTTTGTTAAAACATCTCCTTCAAACTCTGGTAGGCATGTTGGTCTATGGGATACCAACGTAAAGTTATGTCTGTTTCTTCAAGGTCGCTTATTGACTTTTTTTTCTGAATTCCTATAATGATTGTATAGATAGCATAAAATAATAAAGAACAAAATAAACATAATTATTATTTTATTGTTTCTTGTCTCGATTATTCATTTTCCTGCTTTGTTGCATTAAAAACTTTTCATCTATAAAAAAGAGGGTTCCATGCAAATCGCTCGAATCATTGGATCTGCCGTTTCTACGGCAAAAGACCCCAAATTAACTGGCTTAAAGTTGCTGGTTGCCCAAAAAGCCACTCCCGATAACCAGGTATATGGAGAACCATTTCTGGTTGCCGATACAGTTGGTGCCGGGGAGGGGGAACTGGTGATCCTAGTTGAAGGGAGTTCCGCACGAGAAACACTCAAAACGACTAATACGCCAGTAGATGCAGTAATTATTGGCATTCTCGATTCAATTGAGGTGGACGGCGAACTCGTTTTCCGTAAGAGTTAATTTTCCAGATCGGTTGAATCCTTCTATCAGGAAGGGGGTGGTTATAAGGTAAAGAACCCATTTGTTGCTTCTTCACTCAAACCTGAACACAAAAACCAATACTTAAACCAAAGGAGGATCTGAGCTGTGGACATTAATGTCATCATCATCTGGATCATGATGATTTTCATGGTTCTGGGCGCTATTGATCGCATTCTAGGGAACCGCTTTGGGCTGGGAGAGGAGTTTGAAAACGGCTTTAATGCTCTTGGCCCGCTGGGGTTGGCGATGGTGGGCGTTATCTCGCTGGCGCCAGTTTTGGCAAACATTCTACGACCGGTGATCGTACCCATATACCAATTCCTTGGCGCCGATCCAGCCATGTTTGCCACCACCCTGCTTGCCAACGACATGGGCGGTTACCCCTTAGCCAAACAGTTAGCCATCAATCCTGAAGCCGGGCTCTACGCCGGTATCATTCTTGGCGCCATGATGGGACCAACCATTGTCTTCACCATTCCGGTAGCGCTGGGATTGATCCCGGTCGAGGATCGCAAGTGGCTGGCGTTGGGTATTCTGGCTGGCATTGTCACCATTCCCATCGGTTGCATCGCGGGCGGCTTTACCGCTGGTTGGGGTGCCGATATTGTCATCGGCAATCTGCTGCCGGTTGTAATCGTTGCGGCATTAATCGCATTTGGGCTGTGGCGATTCCCGGAAAAGATGACCACGGGCTTTCAGTACTTCGGCAAGGGCGTGGTAATCATGATCACCATTGGTCTGGCTGCCATCGTCTGGGAAACGCTGACGGGTATTGTTGTCATCCCCGGAATGGCACCGGTATGGGACGGCATTCAAATCATCGGCTCCATCGCCATTGTCCTTCTGGGCGCTTTCCCCATGGTTAAAGTCATCACCAAGGTTTTCAGCAAGCCGCTGTTAGCTGTAGGCCGCAAACTGGGTATGAACGATGTGGCTGCCGCCGGTATGATTGCCACCCTGGCGAACAATATCCCCATGTTTGCCATGTTCAAAGATATGGATAATCGCGGTAAGGTGATCAACGCGGCTTTCGCGGTTAGCGCCGCTTTCACTTTTGGCGATCATCTTGGCTTTACCGCCGGTGTAGAGCCCCAGTTGATCTTCCCGATGATCGTCGGTAAACTCACTGCTGGTATTACTGCTGTGGGAGTTGCCCTGCTGATCGCCCCCAAGCCTCAAACTGTTCCAGCACCACAGCCGCAGCCTGTGTCACAGGATTAATCCCCTTAAACCATATATGACCATTACAACAAGGAGGTAATTTATGAGCGGAGTGCAAATGATTGCTCTGGGAATGATTGAAACCAAAGGGCTGGTTGGCGCCATTGAAGCCGCTGATGCCATGGTTAAAGCCGCCAATGTCAAACTGATTGGCAAAGAGTACATTGGTGGCGGGTATGTAACCGTAATGGTGCGAGGCGATGTCGGTGCGGTAAAAGCTGCTACCGATGCCGGCGCAGCTGCAGCCCAGAGGGTTGGCGAACTGGTCAGCGTGCATGTTATTCCGCGCCCACACAGCGATGTGGAAATGATTTTGCCCAAAGTCGAAGGTTGAGTGAAGGCGGACTTTCCCTATGACCGACTTGCGGGAAATGGTCAGTGTTGGCATTGATGTTGGCACCACAACCACCCAGCTTGTATTCTCACGTCTGGCAGTGAGCAATACATCGCGGTTAGGACAGATTCCCCGCTTTCAAGTTAGCAGTAAATCGGTCTTGTATGAAAGTCCAGTCTACTTTACTCCCCTTTTAACCCCCGATTTGGTGGATGTACAAAAATTGAGCGAAATCATCCGGTCCGAATACCAGAAAGCCGGCATTCAACCCCACCAGGTCGAAACTGGCGCGGTGATCATCACCGGCGAAATTGCCCGCACACAAAACGCTGAGGAGATTCTCAAAGCCATTGCTTCGCTGGCAGGTGAATTTGTGGTAACCGTCGCCGGTCCAAATGTTGAATCGTTAATTGCTGGCAGGGGATCGGGTGCGGCTGCTTATTCCTTAGAAAATTACACAACTGTCACCAATGTGGATATTGGTGGCGGCACCTCTAATGCAGCCATCTTTCGCTCTGGAGAACACCTCTCCTCATCGGCACTGGCTGTCGGGGGGCGGCAAATTGTCATCGAGAAAACATCCGGAATCGTTCAACACATTGCCCCCCCTGGACAACTTATCATCAAAGCGCTGGGGTTGCCCATTTTTGTGGGAAAACGGGTGGATTTGGAGACTCTACAACCTTTCTGCGACTGCATGGCAGATTTGGTGGTTGACTTGATTCACGGCATTGAAAGCGATTTGGGTAAACAGTTGCAACTGTCTCCTCCTCTCACCCACACAGAAGAATCTAAGGTTCTGTTTATTTCCGGTGGAGTGGGCACCTATTTTTACCAGCCGGTTGAAATTCAATCGCTGGCAGATGTGACCATCCACAATGACGTTGGTCCTTTGCTTGCCCAGTCTTTACGGCTTAATCCACGTATTCGAAAGATGCGGGTTGAAAGGCCAGTTCAAACCTTACGGGCAACCGTCCTTGGGGCAGCCACCCAAACCATCACCTTGAGTGGAAGCACTATCTTCACCGATCCAAAATTGCTTCCCATGCGAAACTTACCTGTTATCCGCCCTCACCTCACCAGTAGTGACCTGCAACATCCGGAAAAGATTGTGGAACAAATTCAAAACGCTGTACAGCGTTGGGATCTTCACCAGGATTCAGGTAACTTTGCTGTTGCACTGGACTTGCCTGTTAATCTGGATTATCCCACCCTGCAAGTTCTTGCGAAAGCATTGGTGCAATTTACCAGTGAGGCTCTTAAGCCGGGGAGACCGCTGGTATTGGTTACAGAAGCCGATTATGCACAGGCGCTGGGACAAACGATTCATGCTTTGAATGATCGGTTGCCTTTGATCAGCGTAGATCAGGTTAATCTGGCAGAGGGAGATTTCATTGATATAGGAGAACCCATCCTGGAGGGGCGGGTGGTCCCGTTATCCGTAAAAACATTGATTTTTTATCATTAGTGGTGAAGCAATGCACCTTTCCTTTCGTTCAAAGTGCTTCAGAGAAGGAGGATTTATATGCTCTTAAGAACAAAGTTGTTTGGAAGCACCTATCAGTTCGGCTCCATCAAAGAGGTGATGGCAAAGGCAAATGAGGAAAAATCGGGAGACCGATTAGCCGGCATTGCCGCCAACAGCGTTGCTGAGCGAATGGCAGCCCGTTATGTTCTGGCAGAAGTTACCTTAGAGACCCTGCGTAACAACCCCGCTGTACCTTACGAAGAAGATGAGGTAACTCGTGTTATTCAGGATTCCGTCAATGAAACCATCTACAACGAAATCAAACATTGGACGGTAGGGCAATTCCGTGAATGGCTGCTAGATGATAACACAACGGGCGACATGATCAAGCGCATCAGTAATGGGCTGACAGCAGAAATGGTTGCGGCTGTTACAAAATTGATGTCCAACATGGACTTGATGGTAGCAGCCCGCAAGATCCGCATCACTGCCCACTGTAATAACACCATTGGTCTTGAGGGAACTCTGGCATCCCGCAACCAGCCCAATCATCCCACCGATTCGCCGGAAGGTATTCGCGCTACGATTTATGAAGGGCTATCTTTTGGCTCTGGTGATAGTGTCATCGGTATCAATCCAGTGGATGATTCCCTGGCAAGTGTCATGCGTTTGCTGGATATGACCTATGACATCATCCAGAAATGGGAAATTCCAACCCAAAACTGCGTACTGGCACATGTTACCACTCAAATGGAAGCCATGCGGCGAGGAGCGCCGGTTGGTTTGGTATTCCAAAGCCTTGCCGGTTCCCAAAAAGCCAACGAAGCCTTTGGCGTTTCGGTTGCTATGATGGACGAAGCCTATGACATGGCCAAGAAATATTGCTGGACAGCCGGACCGAACTATATGTATTTTGAAACCGGGCAGGGTACAGCGCTTTCCGCAGATGCTCACTACAACACGGATCAGTTGACCATGGAAGCCCGTATCTACGGAATGGCAAAGCGTTATAAACCCTTCCAGGTGAATACCGTGGTTGGCTTTATCGGACCGGAATATCTGTACGACGCAGTACAGATTACCCGCGCCGGGCTGGAAGACCACTTCATGGGGAAACTGACAGGGATTCCAATGGGGTGTGATGCTTGCTACACCAACCATGCCAAAGCCACCCAGAATGACATTGAAAATCTGGCTGTTTTGCTCACCGCCGCTGGCTGTAATTATTTCATGGGGGTGCCTATGGGTGATGATGTGATGCTCAGTTACCAATGCACCAGTTACCATGATACTGCTGCGTTGCGGCAACTGCTCGGGCTCCGCCCATCGCCTGAATTTGAAAAATGGATGGAGTCACTCGGTTTGATGGAAAATGGCAAATTAACTGATAAAGCCGGGGATGCTTCATTCTTCCTGCAACGGAAATAAGGAGGAATTCTTATGGAACAAGGGAAAATGGATATAGAAGCAATCGTTCAGGCAGTATTGAATGAATTAAGCAAAAAGAATTCAGGACAGGCGGCGACTCCGCAGGTGACAACGCAAACCAACGGGGATCTGGTGATTGACCTGCCCGATCCAACCTTACCAGAATACCGTCGTGCTCCGGGGGTTAAGAACCCTTATGATCCGGAAGGCCTGCGTAACCTGATGGCAACCACAACTGCCCGAATTGGAGTAGGGCGCGCTGGTCCAAGACCTAGAACGTCAACGCTTTTACTTTTCCAGTCTGATCACGGCGTGACCCAGGATGCCATCTATGGCGAAGTGGATCAAGCAGTGTTGGATAAATTTGATCTCTTCACTGTTCAGACACAGGTTCAGGACCGCAATCAGTATCTTACCCGCCCCGATCTTGGTAGACGGTTGAGTGAAGAAGCCAAGCGCACGATTGCCGAACGATGTGTCAAAAAACCCCAAGTCCAGATTGTGGTAGGAGATGGTCTTAGCGCTGCTGCGATCAATAATAACCTCCCCATCATTTATCCAATCATTGTTCAAGGGTTGAAAAGCGCTAATATCAGCCTGGGCACGCCTTTCTTCATCAAGTTTGCTCGGGTGGGCGTGATCAATGATGTCAATGACATCATTGGAGCGGATGTTGTCGTCATCCTCATCGGTGAACGCCCCGGGTTAGGGATTGCCGACGCTCTCAGTGCCTATATGGGGTGGCGCCCAACTGCCGGAAAGACCGATGCAGAACGGGATGTGGTTTGCATGATTACGGTACATGGGGGCACTAACCCATTGGAAGGTGGCGCCTATGTCGTAGAAATGATTAAGAAGACCTTGCAATATCAGGCAAGTGGTGTGGAATTGAAACTTAAAACCAGCGGACAAGGCTGATCTTTCAAGAAAGGAGATAATCCTATGGCAATATTAGATCCTGTACGTCCGAATATTCTTTCGGCGCGGCTGATTCCCAATGTCCATCCCAGTTTTGCTGCCGAATTGGGACTGCGTCCCGATCAGAAAAGCCTGGCGCTCATTACCTGCGATATTGATGATTGTCTGTATGTATCGTTGGATGAAGCCACGAAGAAAGCAGAAGTGGAAGTCGTGTATGCTCACAGCTTTTACGCTGGTTCTGCGCATGCTTCGGGACCGTTATCCGGCGAAATCATTGGCATTTTGGCTGCTCCCAATCCGGCAGAAGCCCGCGCTGGGTTGAACGCTTGCATTGAATATGCCACTGAGTACGCCTACTTTCTTTCGGCAAATGAGGAAAACACGCTGGTGTTCTTCCCTCACACCATTTCCCGATCCGGCAGTTACCTGAGTAAAGCCGCCGGTGTACCGGAAGGTACCCCTCTGGCATACCTGATTGCACCTCCAATTGAAGCAACCTATGCCATTGATGCGGCACTGAAGGCTGCTGAAGTGGAATTGAGGGTCTGGTGGAAACCACCATCCGAAACGAACTTCTCAGGAGCACTGCTTTCCGGTACACAAAGCGCTTGTCGAGCAGCCTGTCAGGCATTTCAGGATGCAGTTCTGGAAGTGGCGCGCTATCCGAAGAAGTATTAATATTTTACCCCTTTGGGGTAGGGCTTAAGCTCGTATCCTCTATAAGGAGGTGCTATGGCGTTACCAGAAGATTACGATCTGGATCTCCGCTCTATTCAGGAAGCGCGCAGACTTGCTGTTCAATGCCGAGAGGCTCAGCGGGCATTTGCCTTTGCTACGCAAGAAGAAGTGGACCGAATCTGCTCGGCAATGGCTGAGGCTGCCTATCGCGAAGCCGCCAGGTTAGCGCAACTAGCCCATGAAGAGACTGGTTATGGGGTTGTTGCTCATAAACAGGTAAAGAATGAATTTGCCAGCAAGACGGTGTGGGAGTCCATCAAGAACGTCAAGACAACGGGCGTCATTAACCGGGATGAGAGCCGCAAAGTGGTGGAAATTGCCTGGCCTGTTGGAGTGATTGCGGCTCTGACTCCTTCCACAAATCCTACCTCAACCGCTATTTACAAAGTGCTTATTGCCGTGAAGGCTCGAAATGGGATTGTGGTTGCTCCTCACCCTGCCGCTCGTCGAAGCACATTTGAAGCCGTGCGGGTTATGGTAGAAGCCGGAGAGGCTGTTGGAATGCCTGCAGGGTTGGTTGCCTGCATGCAGAATGTGACTCTTGAAGGAACTCAGGAGTTAATGCGGCACTATGCGGTTTCACTAATCCTTGCAACAGGCGGATCTGGTATGGTGCGCGCAGCCCATAGCGTAGGCAAACCAGCCATTGGGGTGGGACCCGGGAACGTACCCGTATACGTGGATCGTAGCGCTGATGTGGTTAAAGCGGCAAGCGATATTGTCAACAGTAAGGCTTTTGATTGTTCGGTGATTTGCTCAACGGAGCAATGTGTGGTCGCTGACCGCCCGATTGCCGATCAACTGCGCGAGGAAATGAAGAAAAATGGAGCATACTGGTTGTCTCCAGAAGAAGTTCCACCTGTTGAAAAACTTCTCTTCCAAAGCCCGGGTGTCATGAATCCAAGGGCAGTGGGTAAGACCCCACAACAACTGGCTCAAATGGCGGGTATTCAGGTACCTTCATGGGCGAGAGTGCTGGTTGTGGATCTTGCCGGTGTAGGGAGGGAGTATCCCTTGAGTGGGGAAAAACTGACCACGGTGTTAGGCTTTATGGTGGAGGATGGGTGGCGTGCAGGTTGCGAAAGGTGTATTCAGCTGCTGAAGTACGGTGGGGATGGGCATTCACTGGTCATTCATGCCCGCGATGAGGAAGTCATCATGGCATTTGGGATTGAGAAACCCGCTTTCCGCATCATTGTTAACTCGTGGGGAACGATGGGGGCTATTGGTGCGACAACCGGAGTAGTGCCTGCCATGACGCTGGCTCCCGGTGGCCTTGGGGGAGCCGTGATTAGCGACAATATCACCACCACGCACCTGATGAACATTAAACGGCTTGCCTATGAAATTACCCCACCCCCGCCAGCGGCTTATACGCTTGCACCGGATGTAAAAGGTGGAACAGCCAGTGGTACTCCGGCAGTCTTGAGCAATGCGGAGATTGAGGAGATCGTCCGGCGCATCCTCGCCCAGTGGGATGTTCGTCGGTGAAGGACTGGCTTATCAGGAGACTGAAACAAGATGGCTGATACACAATGTCAGGCAATTACTAAAAGCGGGAAAAGATGCCAGAATCCGGCTATACCGGGTTCAAAGTACTGTCGTCTGCCCAGTCATCAGGCATTGGCGGTTAGCGAAACGGCTTCTCCATCATCGGATGCCGCAGTCTCACCTGAAAGCCTGAGTGACCAAACGACACAATCCAATAAAGATGAAGCTCCTCAGATATCGCACTCGTATGAGGAACCAAAAACACAACATAAGGAGATTGCTATGACTATTCAAATGATTGCTCTCGGTATGATCGAGACCAAAGGACTTGTTGGTGCCATTGAAGCGGCAGATGCCATGGTTAAAGCAGCCAATGTGAAATTGATCGGCAAGGAATACATTGGCGGTGGATATGTTACCGTTATGGTTCGGGGAGATGTGGGCGCTGTCAAGGCTGCTACTGATGCCGGCGCTGCAGCGGCGCAACGGGTCGGGGAATTGGTCAGTGTTCACGTCATCCCGCGCCCGCATAGTGATGTGGAAATGATCTTGCCGAAAGTCTCTGAATAATTGGAACAAGTCTTTTTGCAGGGGTGGGAAAATCGTTTTTCCTAACGGATTTTCCCACCCTCAAAGCCTGCTCGACTTATACCTTTTGCCCTAAAAGGTAAAGAGTATGTGGCTAGTTATAAAGGAGACGATGGAACATGCCCAAGAAATGCTATACAGCGCAGGATATCAAGAATCTGGCAAATCAAAATATCCTGGAGTTACGACTTAAAAAGGGCGATTTAGTCACCCCGCTGGCGAGAGATCAAGCGCGAGAAGTCGGGTTGAGCATTATCGAAGCCGAAGAGGTGTCTTCCCCTCAACAGGTTCCTGCATTTACCTCTTCCCCTTCGGGTTCTGTTGGACTGGAAGAGCAAGTCCGCCAAATTGTGTCAAAATTGCTTGAACAGAACAACCAACCGAGTACTCCATCTTCCCGTTCGGTGGTACATGTGGATGGGCGTTCATTGACCATGCCTCCATTCCCCTTTGAAATCCATCGTCCTGAAATGGATGTCCGTTTGGAAGATGTCATTACTGCTCAGCATGGTTCACCGATGGCGGCTGGGTTTATGTCGCTTCACAAGGGGAGCTTCCCGTGGACTCTTACCTACGATGAGATCGAATTTGTCATTGAAGGAGAATTGCACATTGTTACTTCGCAGGGAACCATCGTAGGGAAACCCGGGGATGTCATTTACATTCCTAAAGGGACACAGATTTCATTTAGTACCCCTCAGTGGGCGAAGTTCTTATATGTGACCTATCCTGCTGAATGGGCGGGTTGAGCAGGAAAGAAAGGCTACTTCTATGCCAATTGTAACTGAAGCCCAACTTCGTAATCAAATCCGGCAGCCCCAAAAAGGGATGACTGTGCGGCTTCCGGCAGATGCACGGCTTTCACCTTCTGCGCAGGATTTCATAAAAGAGTGGAACATGGAAGTTACCTTTGAAGGCGAATCGGTTAATTTGCCGGATTCTAAACCAATCGATTCTCCTGCCAAACCTGCGTGGGATAAACCGGGGGAATTTCCGGTTGTCTTGACGGGTGACCTGCCGCGCTGCACCACCTGTGGAATGCCCGTAAAGCCGAAGCCAGATCACATGACCCAGCTGGACAGTCAGCATTTTGCTCCAAAAACCCATCCCCGCATTCGCTTTCGGGGGAAAATGGACAGCCTTCATGCTCTGTTTTTGCTGGTGAGTGCGCTGGCAAGAAGAGAGAAGCGAAACCGGTTGGCTGAACTGTTAGGTACTCTGGCGGCTTACTGTCGGGAAATTTCTAGCGCCGAATACAACCAGCGTAAGGTTGCTCCATTGGAGATGGATGGCAAAAGCGATGACGAATTGCGCAAAGCAACCCACACACCAGAGGAGAGTATTGGCATCTCCCATATTGTTCCCGGATCACAGGACCCCGAGTTGCTTCTCTGGCTCAACTGGTTACGTTCCCAGGTTCGCGAAACCGAAATCGTTGCATTGGAAGCCTTTACAGTTTATGAAGCCACTGAACCGCAAGAACCTGAACTGATAAAAGCGGTCAATCGCTTGAGCAATGCGGTCTATTATCTGGAATTGCTGTTCGCTGCTGGAAAACTGGAAAAGTAAAGACTGATGAACCCGAACCTGCATGCTATCCTGAAAGAAGCTGATCAAGCCATCCTGCGCCATTCTATCAATGGATATCGCGGGAGAGTTCGCTGTGGGGTTGATCTGGGAACGGCTTACGTGAGCCTGTTTGTATTAACCGAGGATAACCAGCCACTGGTCGGAACCTATCAGTATGCTGAAATCGTTCGAGATGGCTTGGTTGTGGACTTCGGTGGGGCGGTTGAACTGGTGCGTAAGTTGAAGGCGGAATTGGAGGGCAGACTGGGATTTGAATTACAATCGGCGGCAACTGCTTACCCTCCCGGTGTTCCCATTGCGGAGGTGCGTGCCACACGCTATGTTCTTGAAGCAGCAGGGTTAACCTGTTCTGCGCTGGTGGATGAACCTACCGCGGCAAATGCTGTTTTGGAAGTCAAAAATGGGGCTGTGGTGGATATTGGCGGTGGCACCACTGGTATTGCCATTATTCAAGAGGGTAATGTAATCTACACTGCAGATGAACCAACCGGTGGTACTCACTTTACCCTGGTGATTTCCGGGGCGCTTAAGATCCCCTTTGCCGAAGCCGAAGCCCGAAAAATAAACCCGGAAGAACAAACTCGTTTATTTAATATCGTTCGTCCTGTAATGGAGAAGGTAGGTACAATTATTCAGCAACACATTCAACCATACCCTGTAGATTGTATTTATTTGGTGGGGGGGACCAGCGCTTTTAAAGGAATTGACAGGGTGATCGAAAATATTACAGGGGTAAAAACGGTAGTTCCTGGGAACCCCTTGTTTGTTACCCCGCTGGGGATTGCGATGAACGATCAACTTTCTTGACGAGGAGCACATATGGCGGATCAATTCGAACTGCGAGCTTATTGCTATCTTGACCGAATGCAACCTCAATATGCTGCATTTGTAGGCACTATCACGCAAGGAGATCTACCAATTGAAGGAATGGCAAGCCTGTACGTGGAGATGGCACCAGGCAACTGGGTTTTTCGAGTGGTGGATATTGCAGTGAAAGCAACGGATGTTAAACCGGGTGCTCAAATTGTTGAGCGCGAATTTGGTATGTTTGAAATCCATTCGCTCTCCCAGGAAGATGTTATTCAGGCAGGCCAGGTGGTTCTGGAACAACTGGGGCTTAAAATCACCGATCGTAAAAAACCTGAAATTGCTTCCCTTCAGGTGATTACCAATGTCAATCCTTATCAGGCACAATTATTAAATCGCTTTGCACGAGGTATGATGTTGGTACCTGGCCAGACGATGCTGGTCCTGGAATGTGCTCCTGCGGCTTATATTAATCTGGCTGCTAACGAAGCCGAAAAAGCCGCCCCAGTTAATTTGATGCATATAAGTTCCGTAGGCCGTTTTGGCCGTTTATGGATGGCTGGCACGGAAGCCGATATCCTGGCCGCACGCGATGCGGCTGTCACAGCGTTGAAAGAAATTGAAGGGGTTGCTTAGAAAGTGAGGCAGTATGGCAAAAAAATTCCTGACTGCCAGAGATATTGATTATCATGCTGATCAGGGCGTAACCGAGATCCATGTGGGTGATGATTTAGTCGTCACCGATTTAGGACAGGAAAGAGCCAGAGAGCGGGGAATTCGTTTAATCCGCTTACCAGCAGGTGAAAAAACACCTCCTCATCCGGAGTGTAAGGACGAAAAGCCCAATGAGGATGTGCTCCAACAAGTTCGTTTAGCAGTCATTGCACGTCTTGGTGGCACGCCAGAAGGGTTGGATCAAATCATTCACAAGATATTGAATGGAAAATAACTTAAGACTCGAATTTACCGTTTCTAAGCCAGAAATCAATCTTAGCGGATAATTCCTGCATTTGGGGCAGAAGTCTGCCACTTGAAAGGGGTTTCCCTTCACCAACGGTTCTGGCTATCTCAATGCTTCGTCCAATTACTGCCAGAATAGGCAACTGGATGTTTTGAAACTCTTCCAGTATTTGTTGATGTAGTTTCAAACGTCGATCATACTGACAGATAACTAATCCCAGAATCATCAGATTGGGGTTTAACTCACTACGCACCGCATTAAGACTTTCTATGAAAATGGATACTCCCCGTTTGTCAACAGGAGTGGGCAGGGTGGGAATAAGAACGCCATCCGCTGCATTCAGGGCATTTTCCACCAATAACCCTAAAGAAGGCCCACAATCTATTATTGCCACATCGTATTGATTTACGCTGCTAAGGGCTTTCTTGAGGATATTTTCCCGTCCCATCCGGGTAATCAAGCCGATTTCGGAAATGGACAGGGAAAGTCCTCCAGGAGCAAGATCTAAATTTTCGCTAAGTGGGCGGATAATATCTGACAGCAATAAATTTCCTGGTAAAGCACCGCCAATGACTTCAGCAATACATTGTCCACTACTCTCACCTATCGTTGAAAGAGTTAAACTGGCTTGTGGATCAAGGTCAATCAACAAGACTTTTCTGCCAAGGGTTGCAAGTCCTGCTGCCAGATTAATAGCGAGTGTGGTTTTACCCACTCCCCCTTTTTGATTTGCAATTGCAATTGTTTTCATATTTTTCAGAGTATCAAATGAGATGAGAAAGAATTTTTAAATATTATAGTATGGAAAATGATAAACGTTTTCCATACCTGTAATAAATTTGTGGGTTTTCGTTATAATTCCCCACACAGAATTGAGTGGATCATGCGCATTGCCTTTGTTTCCGATTCATACAAACCATATGTCAGTGGGGTAACGCATTGCATTACCCTGTGGAAACGTGTCCTCGAGGGATGGGGGCATGAGGTTTATGTCTTTTCCTTTGGCGATCCGTCTTTTGACCCCCGGGAATCCAATGTAGTATATTCCCCCGGGATAGCCCTTCCCAATGGCTTTTTTATCGGGGCTGGTTTTTCGCGCCAGGCGCAATCTTTATTGAAAAATATGGATGTGGTGCACTTAAATCATCCATTCCTGACGGGTCCCTATGTCGCCCGTATGCTTTCCGGGTTAAATGTCCCTCTGGTATTTACCAACCATACACGCTATGATCTGTACTTTGACTATTATTTTCCTTTTCTCTCCGATAAATTCCAGAAAAATGTGCTCAGACGGGCGCTCCATTCTTTTTATCAAAAAGTGGATCGGATTATTTTTCCCTCTCGAAGTGTACTGGAAATGCTCTCCCACCTGAATCTGAAGGTTCAGGGAGTGATCATTCCAAACGGTGTGGAGGTCGAACGCCTGCGCGGAGGACAAAAAGAACGTTGTTCTCTCTATAAACCGTTGCAGGGGAAGAAGATGGTTTTATTCCTGGGGCGGTTGAGCGCAGAGAAAAACGCCCGTTTCGTCCTGCAGGCATTTTTAAACCATCTCGAAGATTTCCCCGACACCTGCCTGGTTTTTGCGGGGGATGGCCGTGAACGGGGTGTTCTGGAACAAATGGTGGCTCAAAAGAATGCCCGGGAACACGTGATCTTTGCAGGGAAGATCTCTTATGATCAAGTTCCCGATTATCTGGCTCTGGCGGATGTATTTGTGACTGCCTCTTTGAGTGAAGTTCACCCTCTTACCGTGATGGAGGCGCAGGCGGCGGGAGTACCGGTTGTTGCTGTCCATGCGCCCGGCGTGGATGAAATTGTCAAGGACGGAGAAACGGGCTTCTTAACTACGCTGGATGAAGAAGAATTTGCTCAAAAACTTGCTTTGTTGTGTGGTGATGCCAGTCTGCGCCAGAAATTTCACCTGCAAACACTGACGCATGGAGAAACCTTCCGGGTTGAATATACCGTTCAGCGCCTGCTTGAGGAATATGAAAGGCTTATGGAATGAACACGTATCGCCAGCGTTTAGGTAAATGGGGAGAAGACCTGGCTGTTAAATACTTAACCCAGAAGGGATACATTATCCTGGCGCGGAACGTACGCACGGAATTTGGTGAGATTGACATTGTGGCTCAGCGTGGTGAGACTATGATCTTTGTAGAAGTGAAAACCCGTACCAGCCAGGATTTTGGTTATCCTGAAAGTGCCCTGACGCCACAGAAAAAATCTCACCTGCTCAGTGCCATTCAGGCATATCTGCAGAAAGCCGTGTCTGAACCACCTGCCTGGCAGGTAGATATTCTGGCAATCGAGCGAGAAAAGGGAAAGGAGCCGCTCATTGAGCACTTCGAAAATGCCCTTACGGAATAAGCCCTTGCTGGTGATTGTGGGTCCAACCGCAGTGGGGAAAACGCAGGTTTCTATTGAAATTGCTCGCCGATTGGACGCTGAAATAGTCTCAGCAGATTCCCGTCTGTTCTATCGTGGAATGGATATTGGCACCGCAAAACCTGCTCCTGTCGAACGTCAGGGAGTACCGCATCACCTGGTGGATGTGGCTGATCCCGATGAGGTGTGGAGTCTGGCGTTGTTTCAGCAAGCCGCTCAGCAGGCAATTGCAGACATTCACGCGCGGGGAAAACTTCCTATTCTGGTGGGTGGTACAGGGCAGTACGTGAAAGCCGTCATTGAAGGGTGGCAGCCCCCAGCCCAGCCTCCTCATCCTCTTCTGCGTTCAGTTCTGGAACGGATGGCTGATGAAGAGGGGAAAGAAGCCATGCATTCCATGCTTGCCCTTCTGGACCCCGTTGCCGCTCAGGGAATTGACCCTCGGAATGTTCGCCGCACCATTCGGGCTTTGGAAGTCATTTTTTCTACTGGAAGACGCTTTTCTGAACAGCGAAGAAAGTCTTCCTCGCCCTATCTGGTGCAGATTCTGGGTTTGACCCGTAATCGCAAAACGCTTTATGAGCGTATTGACTCCCGAATTGAAGACATGCTCCAGCGAGGTTTTCTGGAAGAGGTTCGGGCTTTGCTGGAAAAGTACCCGCCCGATTTGCCTGCTTTTTCGGCAATCGGGTATCGTCAGTTGATTGAAGTCCTTCAGGGTTCCAAAACCCTGGAGGAGGCTGTTCTTGAAATCAGGCGCCTGACACGCCGTTACGTCCGCCAGCAGGGTGCGTGGTTCCGCGAAGAAGACCCCCAGATTCGCTGGTTTGATCTGGATCAGGTATCGGTTGAAGAGATTGTGAACTTTGTTATTTTGTGGTGGATGGAGGTTTATCAACATGAATCGTCCCTGGGTTAATCACTATGATGAAGGGGTGCCGCATTCCCTCACCTATCCTTCTTTACGGGTGTTCGATTTTTTGGACGAAGCCGCCAGTCGTTATCCAGAACAACCCTGCACAATTTTTGAAGGTAAAACCATCTCCTATGCCAGAATGTCGGCATTAACCGACGTGTTGGCGCGCGGGTTAATTGCGCTGGGTTTACAGAAAGGGGAGAGGGTAGGCATTCTCCTGCCCAATGTACCTCAATATGTGCTGGCGTATTATGCCACCTTGAAAGCGGGGGGAGTGGTTTCTGCAATGAACCCCGCTTATACACCCCGCGAGGTTGAGTATCAGATTCGGGATTCGGGTTGTGCGCTGGTGATTGCGGGAGAATCCTCCCGTCCGTTAATTGAACAATTACCGCAAGATGTGCCGGTGCGCCAGTGGATTTTTACTTCTCTGGAAGATGCTTTTTCCATTGCGGAATGGCAACCTGATCCTGCGTTCTGTCTGAAAGACCCGGTACGCACTACCTTTACCCTGCAGGAGGTGATGCGCTGGGCTCCTGTTGTGTTGGAGAGAAAGGCTCAGGTTTCCCCCGACGATGTCGCCATCTTCCAGTACAGTGGGGGAACGGCAGGAATTCCCAAAGCCGCTGTGGGCTTGCATCGGAATCTGGTTGCCAACACTCTGCAGTTTCGGGCGTGGCTTTCGGGCATGGAAGATGGTAGAGAGACTGTCTTACTGGCAATTCCCCTGTATCACGTGTACGGCATGGTTGTCGGTATGAGTGTAGGGGCTTCCATGGCGGCGCGCATGGTCTTGATCCCGAATCCTCGGGAACTTCCCAAACTGCTTGAGGCTGTCCAGACCTACCAGGTCAGTTTTTTCCCTGGAGTGCCAACCCTTTATGCTTTGATTAACCAGCATCCTCTGGTTCAATCTGGGGAGGTTAATCTGCGTTCCATTCGGGCTTGCATCTCCGGGTCTGCCCCTTTACTGGAGGAAATTCGTCTTCGTTTTGAAGCCCTGACTGGCGCAAAACTGATGGAGGGGTATGGGCTTTCGGAGGCTCCCACTGCGACCCATTGCAACCCCATGCTGGGTGAAAAACGCCCGGGGTCTATTGGTTTGCCTTTACCTGATGTGGATTGCCGGATTGTCTCGCTGGAGGATGGGGAGACCGATTTGCCCACTGGTGAAGTCGGAGAGTTGCTTATTCGCGGTCCTCAGGTGATGCAGGGGTATCATAATCGTCCGGAAGAAACTCGGGAAACCCTTCGGAACGGCTGGCTGTACACGGGGGATATTGCCCGGATGGATGAGGATGGCTATTTTTACATTCTGGATCGTAAAAAAGACCTGATTAAAGTCAGCGGTTATCAGGTCTGGCCTCGCGAGGTGGAGGAAGTCATTGCTGCCCATCCGGCGGTTCTGGAGGCAGGTGTTGCCGGAATTCCCCATCCTATCCGTGGCGAGGCGGTCAAAGCATGGGTGGTATTGAAACCCGGTCATTCTGCCTCGGCTGAAGAAATTTTTGAATGGTGCAAACAATCGCTGGTATATTACAAAGTACCCATCGAAGTGGAATTTTTAGAACGACTGCCGCGCTCCCCGGTGGGGAAATTGTTGCGGCGGGTGCTGACAGAACCGTACCGTCAGGTGTGACAAGAAAAGAAACCGGGCTGTTTATTCTTGGACAGCCCGGTTTTGTTTTTATCAGTTGTTGTTATTGTTTGAGCCGGCGATGGTCGGGATGGGATTGCGTTTTCGCACCGGCGGAGGGAAGATTTTCTCAAATTCTTCCCGTGAGAGGGTTTCGACCTCAAGCAGGCGTTGGGCAACCGCATCCAGCTTGTCGCGATGTTCCATGAGAATGGCTTTGGCTTTGGTGTAGGCTTCGTTCACCAGCCGGCGGACCTCGCGATCAATTTGCTCGGCGATGGCTTCGGAGTAATCGCGTTGTTCAGCAATCTCCCTGCCCAGGAAGATCAACTCTTCTTTTTGCCCGTAGACCATTGGACCCAGCGCATCGCTCATACCCAGACGGGTGACCATGGTCCGGGCTAATTGGGTCACGCGCTCAATGTCGTTCGAGGCTCCAGAAGTGATGTCGTCAAAAACCAGTTCTTCTGCGGCACGACCGCCCAGCAAACCAATCATATCGGCGAGAATCTTCTTGCGCGGCAGGAGCATGCGGTCTTCTTCTGGCAACGAGAGGGTGTAGCCGCCTGCCATTCCGCGGGCAATGATGGACACTTTCTGTACCGGATCGGCTTCGGGAAGAGCATTCATCACCACGGCATGTCCCGCTTCGTGATACGCCACGATGCGCTTTTCCTCTTCGCTGATGAGGCGGCTCTTGCGCTCTGGACCGGCAATCACCCGTTCAATGGCTTCCTCGAACTCTTCGCGCCCAATCGCCTTCTTATTGCGTCTTGCAGCGAGAATAGCGGCTTCGTTGACCAGGTTTTCCAGATCAGCGCCCACAAACCCCGGTGTGGACCGCGCGATCACACTCAAATCCACATCCGGTGCAAGCGGTTTCCCTTTGACATGCACTTTCAGGATGGCTTCCCGTCCGCGCATATCCGGGCGATCCAGCACTACCCGCCGGTCAAAACGTCCGGGCCGGAGCAGGGCCGGGTCAAGGATGTCGGGACGGTTTGTAGCCGCCATGATGATGATATTGGTATCCGTATCAAATCCGTCCATCTCGACCAGCAACTGGTTGAGCGTTTGCTCGCGTTCGTCATGGCTTCCCCCTAAACCAGCGCCGCGGTGCCGCCCAACGGCGTCAATTTCATCCACAAACACGATGCAGGGGGAATGGCGGCGCGCCTGATCAAAAAGGTCTCTTACGCGCGAAGCGCCCACACCCACGAACATTTCCACGAATTCAGAACCTGAAATGGAGAAGAAAGGCACGCCTGCTTCACCCGATACGGCTTTGGCGATGAGTGTTTTACCCGTTCCCGGAGGTCCTACCAGCAAAACCCCTTTCGGGATGCGTGCGCCCAGTTGAATGAACTTCTGGGGTTCGCGCAGAAACTCCACCACCTCTTTTAACTCTTCTTTGGCTTCATCCACACCTGCCACATCGTCAAAGGTCACGGTTGGATGATCCCCCGTGAACATGCGGGCTCTGGATTTCCCGAAGGACATTGCGGCATTATTGCTCCCCTGTGCTTGTCGGAAGATAAAGAAGAACACCCCGCCAAGGAACAGGAATGGCAGAACATATCCCAGAACAGTCAACACATTTACCCATGCGCTGGGCGGGCGGATTTCAATCTTAACTTTGGTGGGGGAGAGTTGCTCGGGAGTTACTCCCAGATCGCGCAATTGTTGTACCAGGGTAGCGTTGGGTTCGATGTTCGAATCGCGCTGAGTGCCGTCCTGATAAATCACTTTGAGGCGGTATTCGTTTTCCACCAGGCGGGCAACTTTACCTGCCTGAATGTCAGCGGCTACCTGGTTAATGGTGAGTACATCCTGTGTGCTGCCCTGCTGATTGAATTGGTACAGCAGAATGATGATAATTGCCATGAACAGCAGTACATAGATGAGATAGGACTGATTTCTTGAATTCACAGATACCTCCAATAGAGCATCTTTTCTAGATGCTTGAATTGATTATACCAATGACCATGCACCTAATCAATTTGAATTGCAGAGTTGTCTAAAAATCTTATCTATTTCTTATACAAAAATGCTTATTTCTCGAGCGTCTTGAGGGCTTGTTGAATGTGATCACGATCGTGGGCTACCATAAAGGTTACCAGTTCACGAAGGGTGGTCGGTCCAAAGATGGCATGACGGGCGGGACGCTCCCAGGACTCGGGGGGAAGCGTTTCTAGCAGGTTTAGAATTTCCATGCGCGTCTGAATGAATCCCTCTAGCGCTTCCACCGGTTCTTCCTGGTCGCAATACTGCCTTGTAGATGACCATTCATCAGCGTTGACGGCTGGCAGGAAGGGATTTTCTTCTTTCAAAATTTTCCAAAAACGGGGCAAATTGACTTCCCGATCACTGTCCCGTAAATGACAGATGATTTCGGTAAAACACCATTCTGCTGAAGATGGCTTTTGATTCCAGCGTGCGAGGGGCACTGTTCTGCGCTGAGTATCCAGAAAGGCAAGGGTGGCTCGCAGAGACGCTATCAACCCGGAGGAAGAAAGGGGTTGTTGCTGTGTGGTATGAACTCCAATCTGATTCAGGAAAGAATACATCTCTGAGAAACCACCCCATGCGGATGGTGTGGTATTGCCATCGTCGGGTGCTTTCTCGCTCAGCCAGAATGTGGAAATCCCCATTTGACTGGCAGGCTGAATGTCTTCAGTCATGCTGTTCCCCACCATGACGACCGTTTCATCTTTCCAGCCAATCCGGGCAAGGATTTCCGCATAATATGCCGGGTTGGGTTTGGCAAAGTGGAAGGTTTCGTACGAGGTTATCAGGTCAAAAGGTATTTCTTTTGGAGGGAGTCCTGCCCATTCCAGGCGCTGTTCGATGGCGGTAAGCGGAAAAATGGGATTGGTAGCAACCACCACCTTCCAGCCCTTCTTTAATGCCTGCTCAATCAAAGCGATGGCTTCGGGCTTGGATCTGGTGAGGGGTTTGAGTGAGGGGAAAATATCCTGATAGAACGAATGGATAGCCGGTTTTAATGCTTCTTTGCTGACTCCAACTGCAGGATAAAAGGCTTCATCGAAAACATCTTCCAGCGTGCGGAGAGGATTTTGATTGGCGATCATCGCATCGGTAGCGCGCAACAGTTCTTGAATGAGCACTTCGGGTTTGAGATGGTTGGCGAGATGTCGGGAAAGGGCTTTCAGATAGGCGGGCAGGAACCTTTCAATGGAGTTTTCTAAAAGGGTATCGTCCAGATCCATCAGAAGAATGAGTCCCATTGTTTACTCCTTTTGAATGAATGGGGGAAACGGGTGACATTGCCCACAGCCAATATGAGGTTCTTTGACCACCGTTTGGGTTTTCTCGCAGTATGCCTCAATCTGGATTCTTCGAATCAGTCCAAAAAGATGCGATTGAACGTTTGCCTGCAGTTGCATGTGAGGACAGGCATTTGCCAGCACAATCTCTGGCACCGGGCAGGTTTTGCACAAATCGGGACTCCAGTGGTGGGGGGAGGGTTTATTTCCAATCAAGCGGCACTCTTCCTGCTTGCGCCCCCGAAAGTAATTTCCATAAAAATAAGGGCATTCCTTTCCAGCCGGAGTTTTCATTTCACCAATTCCTTTTAGGAAAAACCCTGCCCGGTAGAGGCAGGGTTTCAACCGCTTCAGGGATAGAGAAGATTATACCCGGGTCACGTAGGTGCCTGTGCGGGTATCCACTCGGATGGTATCGCCTTCATTGACGAAAATCGGGGTTTCAATTTCCGCACCGGTTTCCACACGCACCTTTTTTGTGACCCCGGTGGCAGTATCGCCGCGCACTGCCGGTTCGGCATACACCACTTTAAGATCTACGGTGGTGGGCAATTCAATGTCCAGGGGTTGTCCCTGATACAGAGTCAACTTGACTTCCATATTCTCTTTCAGGAAGCCAGCATATTCCTCAACCAGTTCTTTGCTCACCGGCACCTGATCGAAGGTTTCCACATCCATAAAATAGAAGAAGTTTTCATCACTGTACAGGTACTGCACGGTGTGATAGTCCAGGCGAATATCCTGCACGCGGTCGCCAGATGTGAAAGTCTTTTCAATGGTAGCGCCGGTCTTCAAATTGCGGGCTTTAATTCGGATAACCGCATTGCCGCGCCCGGGTTTGTGGTGGCTGTATTCCAGCACCCGCATGAGCTGACCATCCAGTTCAAAAATAACACCTTTTCTCAGATCGTTGACGTCAATCATAATAACCTTGCCCTTCTTAGAGTTAACCAGCGGAATTATAGCAAACGCCGGGGGGAATCGCAAGAACTGGAGAGCCTTTTTTCCATTTTTGTCAACCTTTTTCGGTGGAATCTGGCTTTATTGACGGATTCCCTCTTTAGAAAAGGGGCTTTCTCAACAAGGTTTGTATGGATTCTTATCAATGATTCCTGGTGTTGTTTATTTTGGGAAGAGGATATTGAGTCTCATTGGAAATTGATGTTAAGCACGTGTGCCTGATAAAAAACAGCGCTCGTTCGAGCGCTGTTTTCTGGTGGGGCGAGTGGGAGTCGAACCCACAAGGTGTTGCCACCGGTGGATTTTAAGTCCACTGCGTCTGCCGGTTCCGCCATCGCCCCGGTTAAGAATAATTGTACCGCAACTGAAAGGTGCGTCAAGTTTTTTCAGGAATGAAACCCACATGCTTTCAATAATGCGGCAGGATTATGCCGGAAATCTTCCCAGCGAATATTCCCTCTGGTGATTTCCATGAGCAAATGGGTCAGGGTCTGGTTGATGGGAGTAGGCACGCCTGCCTGTTGACCAAAACGCACCACAGCACCGTTAAGGAATTCCACCTCCGATTTTCCCCTACCGCTCTTCAGGTCAATTTGGAAAGAAGGCATTTTCCCGCCGCGTCCTTTTCCCAGGGCTTGTTGCCATAAAGGCTGACTGAGCCAGATAGGCAGGGAGGAAAGAAAAATCAATCCTTTGACAGGAGTTCCCGGCAGGTTTACCACAGGAATCTTCATGGCACGCATGACCGATACTGCTTCCCGAAGCATGGCAACTTCCAATCGAGTCAGATGGGGGTCAGCGTAAATTTCTGCCGGAGTCATATCCAGAATGGCAGAAGTGGCATTGCCCATAAGATTGGTCAGCATTTTAGACCATTTCATGGCACGGCCATTGGTGTATAACCGCGCACGCAATCCAGCCGCATCCATGACGCCCGCCAGGGTAGGAGCGAGAGGATGCTCATCAGCAATACCGACCCCGCGCAGACGTTCCACCACGATAACCCCGGGTTCCGGTTTTCCCACCGCTGTGGTCACCGTCCCTGAAATCACCCGATCAGTGCCAAAAACGCAGGCAAGGAACATTTCGTTTTCCACCCCATTTTGAAGCGATAAAACGGGTGGCAAAGCCACTGCATACGGCGATAAAGTCTCCAGTAGAGATTGCGTGTCATACGATTTGACCGCAAGTATCCCCAGATCATAGGGTCCAGCCGTAATTGTTTCTTCAAGCGAACTGACGACTTGCAGAGGGAAAATGGAAAACGTGCCTTGCGGGGTTTGAAGTACCAATCCCCGGGATTTCAACGCTTCCGCCTGTTCAGGACGTTCAAGAAAAGTGACCGAATGGCCGGCGAGGATTAGACTTCCTCCAATGTATCCACCAATGGCGCCGGCGCCAAAACACAGAAACTTGAGTTTGGGCGTATGGGGCTTTGCCATGTTTACGTTTCGCTCCAGGTGCGTGCGCCGCGCAGAAAATCTTTGCCATCCATAGCGCGTTTTCCGGCAGGCTGGACTTCCAGTAATACCAGCCAACCATCGGATGCGCCAATGGCAGGGTATCCCTCAATGATCCGCCGCTGTCCTGAAATGGAGTGAGGATCCTTCACTGCCCGTGCACGGTGAATTTTCAGCATTTGTCCGTTCCAGAACGTATAAGCGCTGGGCCAGGGATAATAGGCTCTCACCCGGTTAACCAGTTGATGGACGCTTTCTTCAAAATTCAGGTTACCCTCTTCCTTCTTCAGCATTTTGGCATAGGTTGCCCCTTCTTCCGGCTGAGGACGGGGTTGAAGACGACCCTCCAGATAATCCGGTAAAACCTCCATGAGTAAATCGGCGCCTTCCTGTGCAAGACGTTCGGAGAGGCTTCCGGCAGTGTCATCTGGCAGGATAGGTGCAGTACGTTGTGCAAGGATAGGACCGGTATCTATGCCGGCATCCATCTTCATAATGGTTACACCGGTGACTGAATCACCATGTAGAATTGCCGCTTGAATCGGGGATGCTCCCCGCCATCGAGGGAGCAATGAGGCGTGCACATTTATGCATCCGTATGAAGGAAGGTCCAGTACCTCCTGACGCAGAATTTGCCCAAACGCCGCCACGACGATCAGATCTGGATTCCATGATCGAAGTTTTTCCATTGCTTCAGGAGTGCGTAATTTATCAGGCTGGAAGACCTCAAGTCCAAGTTGTTGCGCTAAAACCTTGACGGGAGGCGGCGTAAGGATATTCCCCCGTCCGGCTGGACGATCGGGTTGTGTAACAACGCCAACCACGGGATAGCGCTCTGCCAGTGCTTTCAGGGTTGGCAAAGCAAACTCTGGGGAACCCATAAAGACTGTTTTGGGTATCATCGTTTGCAAATTGTATCATAACCGTAAAAAGGGGGAACGTAAAAAATTATCCTGAATTTTGTTTGACGGGTGAGAAAATGGTTGTACAATGAGAAATAGTTTAGTCCACATACTCAATTTTTTGGAGGACCCTATGAGCGATCAATTTGAACCCATGACGGATGTCACCAGCGACGATAAACTCTGGACTTTGCTGGCATACATTTTCACCCCGATTATCCCGATTGTCATTTTGTTGCTGGAAGACAAGAAAAATCGTCCTTTCATTAAGCGTCACAATATGCAGGCATTGATTCTGGGGGTTGTGGAGTGGGTGATTAATTTCCTGCTCAGTTTTGTTGTGATTGGCTGTGTGACCAGTGTGCTCACGTTGATTCTCAATATCTATCTGGGTATTAAAGCCAATCGCGGAGAAACTTTTGATATTCCTGTGATCTCAAACTTTGTCCGCCAGCAGGGTTGGTGATTCTGCCCTGAGGTTGAAAGACTTTTTCCAGGCAGTGGGAGTAACCCACTGCTTTTTTATGCCGGGAGAACTTCCGTTCCCTGCTGGGTATCCCTCACCACAAACCCCTTTTCCAGAATCATTTTTCTCAACCGGTCAGATTTCTCCCAGTCCTTTTCACGGCGGGCTTTTTCTCGTTCTGCAACCAGTTGCATAATTTCCGGTGGAATATCATGGACTGAGGTTTGTCCCTCGGTCTGGTGAAAAGAAAGGGCTTGAGTCCAGATTTCTGGAGAAATGTGCCTGGGGGGATAATCCGGTAACCGGACCGGTCCGAGGATTTCTAAAGAAAATGTTTCTCCAGACTGAAATGTTCGTTCTTCATGATTCTGGACAAAGTGCACCTCACCGCGTCCCATAACCAGTCCTTCTCGAGAGTTCAGATCCATGATCAGACTGGTGTGTTCGTCAATGCCAAGAATCGGGGTTTGAGGGGGAAGGTGCTCAAGAAGGATGTCAAAGCGGGGTTTTCCAATGAAGCACCGGCTTGTGTCCACGTCATTTCCCCCTTGATTGTTGTTCCAGTGGGGAATGATGACAAGGTTGAGTCCAAAGGGTTCAAAAAATCCCAGTCCGGGTTTCCAGTGAGGTTCTTCTCCCACTTTAAAAATTTCATATACGGGCAATGCAAGGGAACCCAGTGCGATGGTGGCTGCGCTGGCAACCACCAGAGCCACTCCCAGAAGATGCCTTGCACGGATCCACTCCCACGCCAGGCTGTTTTCCAGTTGCCGCACCGCATAGGTTGGACTTCCGGGACCAAAGAAAATCATATCAGCACTCACTAGGGGCTGAATGATGTCTGGATTGTCCGGACTGAATACTGTTCCCCGCTTACGGGCAGGAATCACTTGAATGTGAGGGTGATAATTTTGTAAACGTTGGGCAAGATAATCGGCTATTCTACCGGCTACCTGAGCGGAGTTAAGTTCAAAGCCGGCAGGGGTTTCGAGAATGGCGATATTGGGGGATTCCCTTAAGGTTTTAAGCAGATACTCAAAGGTTTTTCCCCCCGTTGCGCTGGTTTCGCCAGAGCCAATAAGGACAATTTTTCCCGGTTTCAATTCCACGCTTTTATCTTACCCTAAAAATTCAGGAATGGATTTATATCACCAGCAAATGTCCAAAGTTTCTTAACCACCTCCGCGCTTTTTTGTAATCCGGGTATTCCGTAGAGACAAGGTTCCAGAATTCTTTCGAGTGATTTGGATGGACAAAATGGGCTAATTCGTGGACGATGACGCTGTCAATAATATCCGGCGGTGCCATGATCAACCGCCAGGACAACCGGATGACCCCTCGGCTACTGCAAGATCCCCAGCGGGACCTGGCGTTACTCAATTTGATCTGATAGGTTTGATGGGTAAATTTCTTCTCGAATGCTCTGGCGCGTTCCGTGAAATAGGCGAGCGCTTTCTCCTGATACCAGGAAAGAAACCATTTTCTGGCTTGTTCTGGATCCGTTTTGCGCAACCAGAACCCATCTTCATTCCAAAAAAGAGGCTGAGAAGTCTGATGGGTGAGGTGCAAAGGGTACTCTTTTCCCAGATAAAGAAAGGTTTCCCCTTCGCTGAATTTGTGTTGCGGAACCTGCTTTTTCTGGGTTTGAAATTTCTGGACTTTTTCCTCAATCCAGTTGTGATATTGGGCAAGAATTTCGGGAATCTTGGCTTTGGGATATGTCAACGGCAGGCGCAAAATGACCTGTCCATCAGGGGTAATTTGAATGGCAATTGTTTTACGCCTTGATCGTACAATCTGGACGGATTCCATTCCCATATTATAATGAAATTTATGAGCGGGTTTTCCTCAAAAACACGTCAGTACATCGCCCGGGAACTGGAAATGGCTCTGATATCTCGTCAGCAGGGGAATGAAGGCAGAGCGCGGGTATGTGCCCGGCGGGCGGCTGGTGCAGCGGCAAAGGAATTCCTCATTCGTAAAGGGATCGTTTCGTATCATTTGAATGCCTGGGATGCTTTGAATTTCCTGGCTCAACAGGATTTTCCAGTGGAGATTCAACCTTCCTTGCGCATCCTGACCATGCGTGTGGATGAAAATTTCAGCCTTCCTGTTGAGGCTGATGTGATTCAGGAAGCCCAAAAGTTGTGTGAAATTCTGGAAGCATTCCTTGGAAAGGGAGAGGATGACTGACATGACCGATGAAATTATTGTGTATGGAACTTCATGGTGTGGGGATAGCCGCCGGGCACGGCGGATTTTTGATGAGTATCACATCCCATATCGCTGGGTGGACATTGATGAGGACATGGAAGGAAGAACATTTGTAGAATCCGTCAATAACGGGTTCCGGAGTGTCCCAACAATTGTTTTCCCGGATGGCAGTATTCTCGTGGAACCGCGATCGACAGAGTTAAAGCGCAAACTGGGTATCGAGCCCGAAGGTTAATCCGGGTTTACCCTCTACCTCGCTGGAAGAACCACATCAGGATCAGCCCTGCTGCCAATCCAATGCTCAACAGCGCGGCTCCTCGCCAGCGGGTTGGTTGAACCTCCAGAATGACCCTATCGGGGGTGATGAGACGTTCATTCAATTCCCCGATGAATGCCGGGTCTGGCTGGATGGGCCGCAGGGTATCCTGTAATTTTCGTTCAATTTCGAGAATGCTTTCCGCGGTGGATGTCATAGCGAATCACTCCTCAGTCGCAGGGTATGCCACAATTCCAACCGTACCAGGTCCGAGATGCGAAGCCACTGGAATGGATAAATCCGTAATGATGGCTTCTTTGACATTTAACATTTGCATAATACTTTCCTTTAACTGTTGTGCAGTAGGAAGATCCGCGGCGTGGACAATGGCAACATTAACCGGCGTGTTACCCATGCGAGTTCTGACCTCGTTTAAGATGTGCTCCAGTGCCCGATGTCGGGTGCGGATTCGCTCAGCCATCTCCAGCAAGCCCTCTTTCAAGATAATGACCGGTTTTACATTGAGCAGAGACGCCAGAGCGCTTTGCAGGGCGTTGATTCGTCCGCTCAGTTTGGCAAACTCCAGGTTATCCAGAGTAAAAATCACCACCAGGTTGTTGCGGATATGTTCCATTCTCTTCAGAATGTCCTGGATGGAATACCCCGCCCGTTCCATCAGTCTTGCCTCGCGGCACATGAATCCCACTGCTGCTGAGCCGGCATTGGAGTCAAACACAAAAATCCGGAACTCATTTTTCAATTCATCGGCAGCAGCGCGGATTGTGTTATACGTTCCCGAGAGTTTGCTGGACAAGTGCAGTGAGAGAATTGTATCTCCCTGTTGGGCAATCTGACGGTAAAATTCGACCACTTCTCCCGGCGATGGCAAAGATGTTTTCGGAAAAATGCGGGTCTCGCGGATTAGCCGGTAGAAATCTTCAAACGAAAATCCTTTCCCCGGGGTAATCAATTTTTCCCCTACGCTGATTCGCAGTGGGATCACATTAATCCCATACTCTTCTACCCATGAGGCGGGCATATCGGTTGCGCCGTCTGTCACAATTCTTAACATTTTACTCCTCCGTTTTTTCTATCTCATTGCGCAACGCCAGCAGGGTGCGATGGTACAGGCTCTTAATGGCTCCTTCACTCCGCATCATAATTACGGCAATCTCTGCGTTGGATAATCCCTCCACAAATTTCAGGATTAACAACTGCTGACGTTCCGCCGGTAATTTTCTAATCACTTTCATTAATCGTTCCAGTTCTTGATGATTCATGACCGCATGTTCGGGCGGTTCGCCATGATGCACCAATCGGGGTTGATCTTCGATGGGCACTTCTCGATGACGATTGCTGTCGCGGTGCCAGTTGGCGACCAGGTTGTGCGCGATACGATACAGCCATGCTGAAAAGGGGATCCCTCGATTATCATAGCGCTGAATGTGGTTGAGCGCCCGATGAAAAACTCGGGAAGTGAGATCTTCGGCTTCAAAAGGATTTCCTGTGCGATAGTAAATGTAGTTGTAAATCCGATTCACATAACGCTGGTAAAGTACACTGAAAGCCTCTGTATCCCCTCTTGCGGCAAGCGCAATCACTTCATCCTCATTCATGGACTCCAAAGAGGAGAGATACTTTTCATCACCATTATTAACCCCAACAGGAGGCATTGGTTCCGGCATTTTACCTCAACGGGAGAAGGATGATCGGTTTGGTGGGAGGAAATACAGTCCCCAAGGTCCAGGCGTTGGGGAAACCAATTGGAATCTCATTGCAGGCGTTCATGTGGTAGTCAATGGCTTCGAAATGGATAATCCAAAAGGTTAACCCTGAAAGAGGTAAACCGATACGCTTCTCTATAATGCATTATAAATTTTTCTCTCATTCATGGGAATCAGTAAAACGTTTTTTCCACTCATATAGTTTGTTGATGGCTTCAATGGGGGTGAGGCTGTTGACATCCAGCGCTCTGAGTTCCTCCAGTAAGGGGTTGGTTTCCGGAAACAGCGCCATTTGCTGAGGAGTCACCGGGTCAAGGCGCACCGCCTTACCGGTAGATTGTTCCAGTTCCCGCAGAATCTCGTTGGCACGCTGGATGAGAGGTCTGGGAAGCCCGGCAAGTTGCGCCACATGAATGCCGTAAGAACGATCTGCGCCGCCGGGGGTGATTTTATGCAAGAAAACAACTTTTCCGTCGGCTTCGCTTACAGCCA
The DNA here is from genome assembly GCF_020723905.1 of Anaerolinea thermophila. Taxonomy (GTDB): domain Bacteria; phylum Chloroflexota; class Anaerolineae; order Anaerolineales; family Anaerolineaceae; genus Anaerolinea; species Anaerolinea thermophila_A. Next base: position 190,200 of record NZ_DYHZ01000006.1, on the reverse strand, counting down.
CGTTGTAATTACGCACACCCGGTAAAATTTCCGCCAGTTGCGTTAACTCGTGGTAGTGAGTGGCGAAAATTGTGCGCGCTCGTAAATCGGGATTGTTATGGATGTACTCTACCACTGCCCAGGCAATGGAAACGCCATCGTAAGTGCTGGTGCCGCGTCCAATTTCATCTAATATCAGCAGACTTCGTCTGGTAGCATGATGGAGAATATTTGCCATTTCAATCATCTCCACCATAAAGGTGGATTGCCCGGCGTGAATTTCATCCTGTGCGCCAATTCGGGTGAAGATGCGGTCTACCACACCAATGCGGGCAGTGGATGCCGGTACAAAACTGCCAATTTGCGCCATCAGAACAATCAACGCAGTCTGACGCAGGAACGTGCTTTTTCCGCTCATGTTTGGCCCGGTGATGATGCGGATGATTTCTCCGGGTTCAAAAATGGCATCGTTGGGTACAAAGCGTTCTCCGCCGCTCAGGTAACGCTCCACCACCGGGTGACGTCCGTCGTGGATTTCCAGAACATCTTCTTCCACCACCTCAGGACGGACATACTGATTGAGCGCTGCGGCTTCGCTCAGGGAGAGAAGGGCATCGGTTTCGGCTAAAACCCGTGCCGTCTGGAGGAGGGCGTTCCCCTGCTGGTGAATCTGCTCGCAAATTTCCCGGAAGAGCCGTGTTTCCAGTTCGCGAATGCGTTCCTCGGCATTCAGAACCAGCGATTCATATTCTTTCATTTCCGGGGTGATGAAACGTTCTCCGTTGACGAGAGTTTGTTTGCGAATGTATTCCGGTGGAACCGCATGGGCATTTCCCCGGCTTACCTCAATGTAGTAGCCAAACACTTTGTTGTACCCGACTTTGAGTGTCTTGATGCCCGTGCGCTCTCTTTCGACTTTCTCCAGGTTGGCGATCCACTCGCGGGCATGGCGGGAGGCTTCTATGACATGATCCAGTTCTGCCGAGTAGCCAGGTCGAATCACACCTGTATTCTGTAAAGTTGCGGGTGGATCATCGGTGATGGCTCGCACCAGAAGATCGAGAATATCCGGGAAGGTCGCAATACCTGTTGCCAGTGACTGGAGTGCTGGATGATCTGTGGAAAGAATCTTCAGCAGGTGCGGCAAGATTCGCAGGGTTGCTCGCAGAGCAACAAGGTCTCTTGGGGTAGCATGTCCGGCAATAATGCGGTTTACCAACCGCTCTACATCAGCCAGACTGCGCATTGTGGCACGCAGTTCAGCCCGCAAGAGTCCATTTTGAACAAAGGCTTCTACTTTATCCTGGCGTTGCCGGATGGCTTTCAGGTCCAGCAATGGCTTGCTCACCCATTGCCTCAACAGGCGTTTTCCCATGGGGGTTACTGTGTAATCCAGCACCGAAAGCAAACTGCCTTCAACCTGCCCGTTTCGAAGGGTTTCCGTCAGTTCCAGGTTGCGCCGGGTGGCTACATCCAGCACCATGAATTCGCTCAGAGAATAAGTGGAAAGTCGGGTCAGCAGGTTGAGCGCAGAGGGCTGGGTTTCCCGCAGGTATTGTAACAGCGCCCCTGCCGCACGGATGGCTCTGGGCATTCCTCTCAATCCAAATCCATCCAGCGAGGCTACCTGAAAGTGGGTCAGCAGGGCATCCTGACACCTTCCAGGTTCAAAATGCCAGGTCGCCCATCTGGTAAGGTGTCCCGGAAATCCATTGCCAGGATCAAGATTTTCGGGCACCAGAATTTCCGCCGGATTCAGGCGGATTAACTCCGCTCGCAGGGTAGAAAGAATATCAGATCCGGAAATTTCTGTCACCGCATATTCACCAGTGCTGATATCCACATAGGCAATGCCGGCATGGTTTTCTTCCACGACAATCGAGACCAGATAATTATTGCGATCGCCCTTCAACAGGGTTGGCTCAATGAGCGTGCCGGGAGTGACCACGCGAACAACTTCACGAGGGAACAATCCTTTGACCGGCTGATCGCCTACCTGTTCGCAAATCGCAACATGATATCCTTTTTCGATCAGGCGCGCCAGGTAATTTTCCACAGCGTGGTATGGAATTCCCGCCATGGGTACGCGCACACCGCGCGCCACTGGACGGGAGGTCAGCACAATGTCTAATTCTTTGGAGGCAATCTCTGCATCCTGATCAAAGGTTTCATAAAAATCTCCCAGGCGGAAGAAGAGGATGGTTTGAGGATACTTGCGTTTGATTTCCAGGTATTGCTGTCGGATGGGGGTAACGTCTTCGCTCATTGTTCCTAATTGTATTCAACTTTTGAGGTTTTTCCAGAAAATTCTCCTTGATTTTTTTACCCCTTTTTCAAAAACTGTTCTATAATAACCTCACTATATGAATCCCGAAAGGAGGAACATCTTGTGGCTAGTGTAACCTTTGATCATGTAACCAAGAAATTTGGAGATGTGGTCGCATTGAATGATCTCAACATTAAAGTTGAAGATCGGGAGTTTCTGGTGCTGGTTGGTCCGTCCGGGTGCGGTAAGACCACCGCGTTGCGTTGTCTGGCAGGGCTTGAAGAGGTCACCTCAGGGCGCATTTTGATTGGCGATCAGGTGGTCAATGACATTCCCCCAAAAGACCGCGATATTGCCATGGTCTTCCAGTCCTATGCGCTTTACCCGCACATGACGGTGTTTGATAACATGGCATTTGGTTTGAAATTGCGCAAATTCCCGAAAGACGAGATCAAACGTCGAGTGGAAGAAGCCGCTCAAATTCTTGGGATTGAGACGCTTTTGAAACGCAAACCCCGGGAACTGTCGGGCGGTCAGCGACAGCGTGTGGCGGTTGGTCGGGCCATCGTTCGAGAGCCAAAGGTGTTCCTCTTCGACGAACCCCTTTCGAACTTGGATGCGAAACTGCGTGTGCAAACCCGCGCGGAAATCAGTAAACTGCATCAGCGCTTACAGACGACCTTCATCTACGTGACCCATGATCAGGTAGAAGCCATGACCATGGCAACCCGCATTGCGGTCATGAATAAGGGCATTCTCCAGCAACTGGATACCCCGCAAAACCTGTACGATAAACCTGCCAACCTCTTCGTAGCCGGTTTTATTGGCTCACCGGCGATGAACTTCTTCTCTGCGCGCTTACGCAAGGAGCAGGGCGAGTTAATCATCGACACAGGCGATTTTGCCGTCAAAATTCCGGCAGAAAAGCGGGATCTATATGCGCCCTATGTGGATCGTCAGGTAATTTTTGGTATTCGCCCTGAAGATATCCACAACCCCACTTTTGCCCCTCCAGGTATTCATGCCGCACCGGTGGAAAGCAAGGTGGATGTGATTGAATTGATGGGCAATGAAATTTTCCTCTACATGGTCAGCGGTAAAAACAATTATGTTGCCCGTGTAGATCCTCGCACGCGCTTTAAGATCGGAGATACCGTTCAACTGGTCTTCAACATGGATAATTTCCATCTGTTCAACCCGGCAGCGGACTCCGAAAATCCACCCGCTATTCGGTGATCAGATAAGGTATAAAAAAAGGGCTGTCCATGAGCGACAGCCCTTTTTTTTTACGGCGTGTTTTCGGGAATACGTCTCTCAATCCAGATGAGAAGCACTGAAACCAGTAAGGCAAACACACCAACCCAAATGAACGCATCCCGCCAGAAGGGCAGGGGAAAGAGGCGGATAAGGGAGTCTGAGTAGAGAAACAGCCAGGAATTGCCCTCAAAGAAAACTTGATGAAAAGCCGTGAAGAGGGCATTAAAATTGAGCGCAACGCTGACCAGAATCAGGACAATCAGCGCAATCGTGCCTCTTCCACCCCATGAAAAAGCCTCAAACAGATCTTTAAGCCATCTCCGGCGCCATGCCCACGCCAGTAAAATCACATAAATCCCGGATAAGATGGTCCATACTGTAATCATCTGCTGGACGAGGATTTTTACATCCAGCATATGTTGCAGTTCCCGATCGTTGTACAACGGGGTTTGAGCATCCAGTTTCTGGCTGGCAAGGAAGGACAGATCAGCATCATTGAGCAGGTACTCTATGGAAATTTTGGACCATTTCAAACGATCTTCCAGCGTGAATCCGTATGGATCCGGGGGAAAATACGGCATGCGGTACTCAATTTCAGGATAGAGTGGCGTTAAAAGCAATCGAATTGCGGTCATCAGGAGAAAAAACGGAATGCTGATTGCAATGATCGTTTTGCCTGCATTTTTCCAGAATTTCATTGAAGAACCTCCATACCCCCCTCAAAAAAGAAACGGATGATCATTTCGTTGGTTATCCATTCTACCGGGGCGTGATCATCAGTGAACACCATACCGCTGATAGGTGCCGGACGGATATTCTCAAGCATGACCTGTAGAGGATATAAGATTAATGGGGAAGGGTTTTCCCTTTGTAGGAGAGCGATCCAGTTGGTTTCCAGGTTGGCAAGCGTGGTGGGTTGCACCGTGGCGTAAATGAGCGAATTGAAGGTCTGGGGCAGATCCATCACATACACGCTGGGAAAAACTGAGGCAAGTGTGGTACATAACCCTTCAATCAATCGGGTGTCGTCAGGCACATGACCTACATTCATCACGACTACACCGTCCTCGGTGAGATGGTCACGAACAATCTGAAAAAACTCCTGAGTGGTCAGGTGCCAGGGAATATAGGGAGGGCGGTAAGCATCCAGGCTGATAATCTGATATCGAGAAGGGCTGTGGCTCAATCCCCAGCGCCCGTCCTGAATATAGACGGTTAATCCGGGTTGTTCCATGTCAAAATATCGCTTCCCTGCTTCCACAATTTTGGGATCCAGTTCAAAGCCATCAATTTGGATCCCGGGATAGGCTTTCACAGCCTGGCGTGCGGTTGTTCCGGCGGCTAAACCAATAATTGCCATGCTGTTGATGGATTCAGGTTCAACAATGGGGGTATTCAGATAAGGGGCAACCAGCACCTGTTCCCAGGGTCCTGCGTACAAGAGTTCGGTGGGATGATACATGGAATGAATGCCCTGTCCTTCATTCAATCGCAGGTAACGGTATCCATTCTGTTCCACCACCTGAATGTAGTTGTATGAAGATTCAGTCTCATAAATCAGCCCGGATGTGGGCTTGTCAAACCCTCTCACACCCAGAATACCCAGGAGGACCAGGATAATCGGCATCCAGACATAAACAAGAGCGCGTCTTAAACCGTAAAGTCGGAGATAAAGCAGGAGGGCTACAACAATCAGCAACCCGCTGATGATGATAAATGTGCGGTATGTCCCGAAAGCAGGGATCAGGAACAATCCCGGCAAAAACGTGCCAATAAAGGATCCCAATGTGGAGATGGCATAGATTTTTCCAGAAACCTGACCTGCTCTGGTAGTCTCTTCGATAGCGAGACGGATGGCAAATGGGGAAGCAGTGCCCAGTAATGTGATGGGAATGACAAACAGAACCATCACTACAACAAAAGCACCAATTAACATTCCCATCTGATATGCATCGAAGGCGCGGCTGGCAATTTGCAGTAGCGGGCGCGATACCAGTGGAATCAGTCCAATGGAGAACCCACCCCACAGTAAAATTTGAAGAAAGGTGTCTGGATGGGGAGAACGATCAGCCCAGCGCCCGCCCAGAAAGTATCCTAAGGTCAAGTAGATAAGGATTAAACCGATGATTGTGGCGTAAATGAGGTTGCTGTTGCCAAAATGGTTTTCCAGCAAACGCGCTGCCGCCAGTTCTGCTGAGAGGGTGGTTAAACCGGAAAAGAAAACAGCGAGGTAAAGTTGTGAAGAGCGCATATAGAAATTATATCTTACTCAGTCATTACAATGATAAAGGGGCGCTATCAGCGCCCCTATGTTCCTTCCAGAGAGAATCTTTACCACATTAACCGAGTCGCGTTTCAATCAACCCGTATGTACCATCCCGCCGTTGGTAGAGGACGTTAACAGAATTCGTGTTGATGTTGTAAAAGACGAAGAAATTCTCATGTCCAAGAGCCTTCATTTGCTCCAGGGCTTCCATTTCATCCATCGGCACCAGGGTGAAGGTCTTCCGTCGGGTGATTAACGGCGGGGTCTCTTCTTCTACCGTTTCCATTTCCATAGCCTCTTCCTTAACACCAGATGCCGGTGTACCGTCGCCGCGTCCGCGAACCCGTTTCCCTTTATATCGTTCCATTTTACGCTGCAGATTGTCCAGGGCGGTATCAAAAGCGGTCAGGATATCATCGGAGCGTTCTTGCGTGCGCAGGATATAACCTCGTCCCCGAATGGTGATCTGGGCTACCTGGCGGTCGGCAGGGTTGCGCATGGATTTCTGAAACTCGAGGTCAACGCGGGTTTCCTCAATATCGCTGAGATAGCGATCCAGTTTGGAGGCTTTCTTGGTGATGTAGTCGGCAATGTGAGGGGTCAGTTCAAGATTTTTGGGGTAGATTTCGACCTTGAGTGTCATATGGTCCTCCTTAGAGAAAAGATTTAGGATATTGCGCGAGCCAGCGGATCGCGCGAAATCGCTCTGGCAAGGGTGAGCCCAAATACTTGCTTCACTCCTTGCTCCCGAAGTGCCAGAGCGCAGGATTGCAATGTTGAGCCAGTGGTGATGACATCATCTATAACAAGTATAGATGAGAATTGGCTTGCCCGGGCTGTTGCCACGAAAGCATCGCGAATATTTTCCTGGCGTTCTTGCCTTCCCAGCCCAATTTGAGAGGGGCTCTCTTTGATCCGTTTGAGTAGAGAACGCTTATAGGGAATGCCCGTAATGAGTGCCAGAGGAACTGCCAGCATTTCTGCCTGATTGTAACCTCGTTCTTTCATGCGGGTGGAACTGACCGGAACACTGGTAATCACTTCAATGTTCCAGTGTTCATGAGAGAGCGTTTTTACCAGTGCTTTGGCTAAAATTTCCGCTAATCCAAGGTCTTTTTCAAATTTCAGGCGGTGAATGGCTTCGCGAATGGTTCCTTCGTAGACATAACAGGAGCGCACGCCGTCCAGTGGCAAAGGCTCATGTTGGCATTCCGGGCAAAGCCCGGCACGCTCAATAGGTCTTCCGCATTGTTCACAGAGAGGAGGAGCCAGGAAGGGCACTTTCTCCTGACAGGCCTGACACCAGCGTTCTCCCAGTGTCCCGCAGTCGATACAGTATGGCGGAAACAACCAGTCAACCGCGGTCCAGCCAAGGTGGTAGAGAAAACCAGCCGGGTGCATCTTGCTACCCGACACAATCATGGGCTTCTCCTTTTCCAGCCCTCTATCTAAACATCCCGGCAAGGGCAGAGTTCATCAACCGCAGTGCGGCGGGGGTCATCAGCACAATCATCAAAGAAGGAAAGATGAGCAGAGCCATCGGAATGAGCATCTTCACCGGCGCTTTGTGGGCTTCCTCTTCGGCAGCCTGGCGGCGTTTCACCCGCATTTGATCGGATTGAATGCGTAAGACTTTTGCCATGCTCACACCCAGTTGTTCACTCTGGATGACTGCCGCCACGAAACTGGTCATTTCAGGAATGCCAATACGGTCTGCCATGTCTCTCAAGGCGTCCCGACGGGTTTTTCCTAACTGGATTTCCTGGATGACCCGTGCAAATGCCAGGGAAAGTTCGGATTCCCACTTCTCTGCCACCTTTGCCATGGCGGCATCAAACCCCAGACCGGCTTCCACACAAATGGTGAGCAGGTCCAGTGCATCTGGCATAGATTTGCGAATCTCTTTTTGCCTGCGCCCAATGCGCGAAGTCAGCCAGATTTGCGGGAAGAAGAAACCCAACAGGGTACCACCGAGGACAACCAGGAATTTTTGTCCAAAGGGCCAGTTAGATTGTCCAAAGTACATGGCAAGGAAGAGAACGGCTCCAAAGAAACCACCCGCAATGAATTGAAGTGCCAGGAACACGGTTGCATCCAGTTTTCCCGGATTGCCTGCCAGTTCCAGTTTACGATTGATGTCTTGCATGGCATTTTGCGGGGTGAAGCGGATTGCCAGTTCTCCCAATTTTCTTGCTGTCGGGTAGATAACCCGTTCGGTGAAGGGCAGAGAGAGTTCGATTTTTTCCAGGTCAACCTGCTCTCCACGCTGGTTAAACTCTTCCAGACGTTGTTGGAGCAGGCGGTCATCTGCGCTGGTTGGGTTTCGCAGACCGATGTAGACCAGTACCCCTGCGCCGATAACCACCAGCGCAACAACACCGATAATAATGGTGATCAGGTTCATAGGTCCTCTCCTCTTCCCGTTAGACTTCAATATCCCCGATTTTATTCATAACCACGTACCCGCTGATAATCAAAATCGCGGCACAAACCAGTGCAATGTAGCCACATGGGAGACTGGCGTTGTTTTCTGGTTTGAAAAATTCCATCATGTAAGGACGGTTCAGCAGATACAGAATGCCCATTACGAAGATTGGCATCATCGCCAGGAAACGCCCAGAGTACATGACCTGGGTGGTCAAAACGCGGATTTCCCCTTTAATACGTACACGCTCCCGGATGGTAAAGGAGATTGTATCCAGAATCTCTGCCAGGTTACCACCAACTTCGCGTTGCACGTTAATGGCAGTGACTACCAGATCAAGGTCGTCACTGGGAATGCGCCGCAACAGGTTATCCAGTGCCTGTTGCATGGGAACGCCCAACTGCATCTCCTGAACAACCCGGCGAAATTCATCGCAAATGGGTGGAGGGAGTTCTTTGCTGACGGCTTCCAGTGCCTGCATGGTGGAATACCCTGCCCGCAACCCGTTAACCATCAGGTTGAGCATATCCGGCAGTTGTTCATTGAATTTCACCAGCCTTTTCGATTGTTGGCTTTTAACATAGAAGCGGGGCAGGAATAACCCGATTGCCGAACCGGCTAACCCGACCAGCATGTTTTTATCCCCAAGGAAATAGAAAACGAAGCCGACCAGGAAAGCGGAGATGATCATCAGGGCGATGTACTCGCCCGCTTTGAGTTTAATATCCGCACGGGCGAGTTCACGGGCAATATTTTCGCCAAAGGACGACCCGGCAACCTGTTTGTTTAACCATTCTGTCACAGGCGCCTGTGTCTGGCGTTCTTTAACCGGAGCAGGGGTCTCGATATACCGTCCCAGGCGTTCTTCAACCAGAGAACGCTCACTGGTGATCGAGACAACAATGCCCACAATTAACATGATCACTGCCACAGCGCCCCCGATGATCAAAATCATTGTGAACTGTTCCATACGGGTTCATCCTTTCCGAGGTTGTGCGTCCCCCTGAGGTTAGAATCTGCGGCGTTCGCCAATCCCAAAGATGGTGGCAGGCAGGTGAATGCCTGCGGCTTCGATCTTGTCCATGAATTTCGGGCGCAAACCGGTGGGACGCAGACGTCCAATAATCTTCCCATTTTCGTAACCGGCCTGTTCAAAGACGAACAAATCGGTTGTGGTGATGACGTCTCCTTCCATACCGGAGACTTCTGTGATATTGACAACTTTGCGCGAACCATCCCGCATACGTTCTTGATGAACAATCAGGTCAATGGCTGAAGAAACCTGCTCACGGATGGCGCGAACCGGTAGTTCCATACCAGCCATCATTGTCATGGTTTCCAGACGAGCCAGGGTGTCGCGTGGGCTGTTCGAGTGTGCGGTGGTCATGGAACCATCATGACCGGTGTTCATGGCTTGTAACATATCCAGGGCTTCGTCGCCGCGGCACTCGCCAACGATAATGCGGTCAGGGCGCATGCGCAGGGCATTGATGACCAGTTGACGGATGGTGATCTCACCCTTGCCTTCGATGTTTGGTGGGCGCGACTCTAGCGTGACCACGTGCTCCTGACGTAACTGCAATTCTGCCGCGTTTTCAATGGTGATGATGCGTTCATCCGATGGAATGAATCCCGAAAGGATGTTGAGCAGGGTGGTCTTTCCGGAGCCCGTGCCGCCGGATACCACGATGTTCAAACGCGCAATCACGCACGCCTTGAGAAATTCGATGGCTTCCGGGGTGATGGAGCCGAATTGAATTAATTGTTCCACGGTGATGGGCTTACGCGCAAACTTACGAATGGTCAGTACCGGACCCACCAGTGAGATGGGAGGAATGACCGCATTTACGCGCGAGCCGTCCATCAAGCGGGCGTCCACGTAAGGTTGAGACTCGTCAATTCTACGTCCCAGAGGAGCAACGATGCGTTCAATGATACGCATGACATGTTCGTTGTTCTCAAAAGTGACCGGGGCACGGTAAATGCGTCCGCCACGCTCAACGTACACGTTTTTGGGACCGTTGACCATAATTTCGGTAATGGTGTCGTCTTCAAGCAGGGATTGCAGAGGACCCAGTCCCAGAATTTCTGCCGCGATTTGCTCAAACATCCGCGCCCGTTCGGGTCGGGAGAGCACAATGTTCTCTTCGGTGAGGATTTGTTCGAATAATTCCTGGATGGTTCGGCGCATTTCGGGCACACGGGAAGGGTCTGCTGTTGGATCTAACCCCGCAAGCAATTTGCTCTGGACACGAGATTTCAGGTCCTGATAGGTATCCTGAGCCGATGGGATTCCCGGGGCTGGGATTCTCCGTGTGGCTTGCATATTTGGGGCTGTGGGCGGATTAATCCCGCTCCCGTTACTGGGAGGTTGCCCTCCCTGTTGGGGTGGATTATTGCCCTGAATTCTCTTTAAAATGGACATGGGCTTTCCCTCCTTTGAAAGTCACCACCATTATTTAGCAGAAAGTTCTGCTTCAGTTGCTTCGAGTTTGGCAATCTTTTCCTTTACCAGATCGCTTAAGGACTGGATGGATTTTGCAATGGCTTGTGCTTTGTTATCCAGCATAAACGGAATCCCCCGATTAACGGAGGCTGGAATAAATCGTTCATCGTAAGGAATGGCTGTGGCTACCGGTTGTCTCAGGCTTTCTCCCACCCGTTCCGGGGTAATATTGATTCGTTTGTCATAGCGATTCATGATGAACAGGATGCGGTCACGTTTCATCCCCACGGCATCTGCCAACCCGAGGAAAAGATTACAGTTTTTGATGGAGGGGATGTCTTGCGTGGTGACCAGCACGATAACATGTGCAATATCCAGCGCAGCCTGAACCACTTCTGTGAGAGAACTGGCTGTATCGATGACGATGTATGCGTAGAGGTTCTTCAAGTAATCAATCATCTTGGAGAATTGTTCTCCCGTGATTTTTGAGGCATGTTCTGGACGAGGGGGAGCAGCCAGAATGTCCAGCCCTGAAGAACGATGATTGACCATAACGCTCTGGACAATTTCGGGGTCAAGTTCTTCAGCGCGAGGTGCCAGGTCAAGGATTGTGTTTTTCCCTTGTTCGTTCAGGAATACGGCAACATCGCCAAACTCGAGGTTTGCATCTATCAATGCAACTCGAGTTTCTTCATCCGACTTCAATGCGATGGCAAGGTTGGTCGCAATGGTGGTGCATCCCGTGCCTCCTTTGGGGCTGTAAACGACAATCACTTTCCCGCGCGGCAATAAGGAAGGCATGGGCGCGCTGATTCCGGGTTCCACCGGCGCTACCGGGAAGCCGGGAGTAACCTTTTTGCGTTCCTCGTGGGCTAACACACCTGCTCGACGAATGGCATCCGTCAACTCGTCAATCATGGGGGGTTTGGTGAGGAAGTCGCGCGCCCCTGCCAGCATCGCACGGCGCATGTAAGATTGATCGCCTTGCACGGATAAAATCACCACCTGAATAAAGGGGAGTTTCCGCTTGATTTCCTGTGTAGCGGTAATCCCGTCCATGTCCGGCATGTTGATATCCATCACGATCACATCCGGCTTCAGTTGTTGTGCCTGTTCGATGGCTTCTCGGCCGGTTCTTGCCGCTCCGATTACTTCAATGTTGGCATCAAACTGAAGCATTCGACGGATGTTTTCCCGTGTTTCAGAGATGTCATCAACTATCAACACCCGGACTTTTTCCTGAGATGGCATAAAAACTCCTCTAACTTCTTAAACTCTCAGATACCTGAAGAGTTCAGGCATCTGATTTAACAATAATCCATGCCAGTAAAGTTTGCAATTCCCTACTTCTCATTATTGCGGCGTTGCACTGAAGGTTGAACCTGTGCTCGGAAATGCCGGAATAGTGGTTGGGAACTGATCCAGACGCGGTTCTAACCCGTAAGGCAGTTTTGCCGGATTCGGGATGTTGTACTGATCCAGAATGAACTGCAACGTAACCGGTTCTGTAGCAATTCGCTGGCTATCCCCGGCACTGCGCATGACAAGGTTCAACCGTCCTCCTGCCAGCATCAAATAATTCAGCGTAACAGCATCCTGCGGAGAGACAATCAGGGTCACTGTATCCGGTTTGGCGGGTTCGGTGGGCTGTTGAGCCTGCCCGCCTGCTGGTACAGGCGTGGGTTGCTGTTGAGCAGTAGCCTGGGCTTGCTGATCGCTTGTGGTGAAGTCTCCCAGTCGGAGCACAATGGCATCCTGAATCAAGGTTTGGCTTACCAGGCGAGGGCGTTGAGGCTCCGAAGGAATGACATAAATTGGTTGTCCAAGAGTTGGATCCAGTTCTGTGCGCCCGGAGAGCGAGTCGGTTTTACTGACCGAAGCAGAAATGGTAGTAGGTCCACCTTCACCTGAAGGACCTGGAGCAACTACGACTCCCGTGTTGTTCGGAAGTTTGGACTGGAAGCCCGGATCAATGTCCACCAGCAATAAGGATACAATCACGTTGACATGATCTCCCGGTTCCAGTCCATAAGCCACCGAAGACAATTTGCTCACCGGAATGGTAATGGCAACCTGACCAGGTGGAATCTGAAATGCCGCTGGCGAATTCTTCATGGTGGGATCAACCAGCATGGTCATCGTGATGGGGGTGCGGGCTTCGATGTCAAACTTGGCACGTTTCCCCAGCACTTCCTGAATGTCGGTGATGAATGCACCCTCAACCAGATCCTTCTTGGGATACGGGATGGTTGTCACATTCGTTTCGTTGAATTCCAGACCACGTGAGACAGGTTGTACTGAAATCACAATGGAAGTCATTTCTTCAACCGGAGTTGGCGGTACCGAACTTTCGCCCGGTGCCGCAGGCAGTTGCTGTGGCGCAAAGAAGCGGACCACTGCCCATGCTAATACGAGAAGCAAAATCAGGATCAGAGCAATAAGAATAAATGCTCGTCCGCGGCGTCTCCCACCTGTTGCCATGTCATCCTCCTGAACAAAAGGAATTGAATTTCAAGATTTTCTTCAGTGTCTTATGTAGCAGTTAACCTAATTATACGCATATTTTATAACAATAAAATTTACCTTACGGTTTTATTAGGAATAGTTGCAATAATGTTGCCACTCTCGCTTTCAAGCATGAAGGGACTCCTGCGAGTCCCTTCATGGCGGGTGAAAACGAGTTTGCCTGCTTAAATTTTGGTCATGATGTTGCTGAAAATGTTTCCGATTGCGGGCCCCAGAAGAGCCAGAATCACAATGACGACTACAGCGACAAGAACCAGAATGAGTGCATACTCAACAAGACCCTGTCCTTTTTCTCTGGCGGCGAATAACATAATTGCAGACCTCCCTTATGAAATATTTTTGTATCTTTCAGGATACTATACTCAATTATAAGGGCGATTCTTTGATTTGCAACCATTTCATGTTACAGAAATGTTGCAACTTGTCTTAACTTTATTGATGTTTTCTTGACCATCCCCTAGAGAACTTTTGTTGTTTTCTTGATGAATTATCGCTATAATCAATTCTGGGTTGATAAAACCAAGGAGGAAAAATGAGTGACATTTTGGGACGGGTGCTGGAAGAACAAGACCCCTTTAGAAAATTGTTGGGAAAGATCCCCGGGTTTAAGGGGTATGTGGACCGCGTGAACCGCAGATCAGCAGACAAACTCTTGCGTGAGACCATAGCCAGCCGATTTGAGACTCTGGTTCAAAGAATCTCTGCTTTACAGCGAGATCTACTCACGCAGGGGGGTTTAACCTGGGTGGATGACCTGGAAGGCGCTGCAGTCAAGTTGCGCACTTTCATTGACCGCGTTCGCACCGCTTCTTATGGGTATGCGGGATTCTTCGATGCGGTCAAAGTTAATTCCGAAGAACTGGCTTTGATTTATCAATATGACCTGGCTTTATTTGAAACCGGTGAGGCGGTTGAACGCGCTATTGACAATGTCGAAGCCGCAATAGGAACAGAGGGGCTTGGCACCGCAATCCGGGCGCTGGTGAATGAATCGCAGAAATGCATCGAGGCTTTTGACAAACGGGTGCAGGTGATTCTTCATAATCAGGCAGAACAGTCTGAGTAAGAGAGTGGGAGTAAGCCATGGCTAGAATTTTTGATGTTGTTGAATACCCAAATGAGATGCAGGATGAAATCGTCCACCGCTTTCCCGAACAGGGGGTGGCTGACCTTCGTTTTGGTTCTCAGGTCATCGTCCGCGAATCTCAACGGGCGGTCTTTTTCCGCGATGGGCATGCCCTGGATGTTCTGGGTCCCGGAAGACATACCATCAGCACCGCAAACGTCCCTCTACTGACTGAACTTCTCGGAAAAGCGTTTAACAACCGCACACCGTTCACTGCAGAAGTGTACTTCGTTTCCATGCGGGAGTTCGTAGACAAAAAATGGGGTACCCCTCAACCAATCCTGGTACGCAATCCGGGCATGGGGTTGGGAGTGGCTCTGCTCCAGAGTTTTGGAACTTACAGTTTCCAGGTGCGCGACCCACAGCAGTTTGTCACGCAGGTGGTGGGTGCCCAGCACATGTATTCCACCACTGAAATTGAGAACCGCCTGCGCACCATGCTGCTCTCCAAATTACAGGACATTCTTGGAGAGACTGCTGCCCAGCGCACCGTTGCGGAACTGATCGGGTTAACCGAAGAAATTGGTGCTGCCGTGCGGGCAAAAGCGCAGGATGATTTTGCGGCGGTTGGCTTAACCCTGAAGAGTTTTTATATTGCCAGCCTTAAACCCTCCGAAAAATCCGCCGAAGAACTGCGCGCCATGGGCATGCTGGATATGCAGACATATACCCAACTTCAGGCGGCAGATGCTTTACGCGATGCTGCTCAGAATCCCAGCGGTGGTGCCGGCTTGACCGCTGGTATTGGTGCTGGAATGGGGATTGGCAACCTGCTCTCCAATACCCTGCAGGGTTCAGCAGGTGGTGCTGGCGCGTCGTCAGCAGGAGGGCAGACAACACCGGTAATACCGGACGTGATGACCCCCGCGGAGGCGGCTGCGATTTTGAAAGTATCTGAAGAAGATGTACTTGCCGCCATTAATGCCGGTGACTTGAAAGCCCGTAAAATTGGAAATGCTTATCGCATCAGCCGGGAAGCGTTAGAGACATTTCTGAAGGGATAAAAGCGAGGCACGATGAGAAAAGACCCTGTACGTACAAAAACTCGGTAGGTACAGGGTCTTTTTATTTGTATTCGGTGAATTATGTTATAAATAATAAGGTTAGTCAAAATTCTTCAGGGGCTTCTCTTTATGAAACTGCATGAATATCAATCCAAAGCCATATTTTCCCGCTATGGTGTGCCGATCCCGAAGGGGCGCATGACCACTATGGCAAGCGAAGCAAAGCATTTTGCTGAAGAACTGGGTGGAAAAGTTGTCATCAAAGCCCAGGTGCTGGTTGGCGGACGCGGAAAAGCCGGGGGGATTCGCCTGGCGAAGACCCCAAAAGAAGCCGAAGAACTGGCAACGGCTATTTTGGGGATGGAAATAAAAGGACTGCCCGTTCGTAAAATCCTTGTCGATGAAGCTGTCAATTTTGAGAAGGAAATTTACCTGGGTATTACCAATGATCGGACTGCCCGCCGGCCGGTGATGATGGCTTCTGCCGCCGGTGGTGTGGATATCGAAGAAGTGGCTCGAATTTCTCCCGAGAAAATCATCAAAATTCATATTGACCCCCTGTTGGGGTTGCGAGAATATCAAGCCAGAGATCTGGCAGTCAGTATTGATCTCCCCCGTCCTTTATGGCGCTCCTTTGCTGAGGTGGCTTATGGATTGTGGAAAGCCTATACCGATAACGATGCCACTCTGGCAGAAATCAACCCTCTGGTCATCACTTCGGATAAGAAACTCCTTGCGCTGGATGGGAAAATGATTGTGGACGATAATGCCCTGTTCCGGCACCCGGATTTAGCCGAGATGCGCGATCTTGACGCCGAGGACTGGGCGGAAGTGGAAGCTCGTAAGTTTGGTCTCTCGTACATCAGTCTGGATGGCGAGATCGGGTGTATGGTCAATGGCGCAGGGCTTGCAATGGCAACCATGGACATCATCAAACTGTGTGGCGGTGAACCTGCCAACTTTCTGGATATCGGTGGAGGGGCTGGCGCTGAAAAGGTTGCCGCTGCCTTGCGAATTATCCTCAGCGATCCAAAGGTCAAAGCCGTTCTCTTTAATATTTTTGGCGGGATTACCCGGTGCGATGAGGTGGCGCGGGGCATTTTAACTGCGCTTGCCGAGGTGAAACCCAATATCCCCATGGTGGTTCGCCTGGTGGGTACGAACGCGGAAGAAGGTCGTCGACTTCTGGCTGAGGCAAACATGATTACTGCTGAAACACTTCTGGAAGCCGCTCAGAAGGCTGTATCTGTGGTGAAAGGGGAAGCAAAATGAGCATTTTGGTTAACAAACAAACCCGTTTGATTGTGCAGGGTATTACTGGCAACGAAGGTTTATTTCACACCACCCAGATGCTGGCTTATGGTACCAACGTGGTGGCGGGAGTCACTCCTGGTAAAGGGGGGGAGTGGGTGCTGGATGGAAAAATTCCGGTATTTGACACGGTGCGCTCGGCTGTAGAAATGACTGGCGCCAATACCAGTGTGATTTTTGTGCCTGCCCGTTTTGCTCCCGATGCAATTTTGGAAGCCGCGGATGCGGGGGTTTCGTTGATTGTTTGCATTACCGAAGGGATTCCGGTTCAGGATATGATGCGTGTACGCAGTTATCTGGATCAAAAGCGCGTCCGTCTCATCGGCCCCAACTGCCCCGGCTTGCTGACACCCGGTGAAGCCAAAGTGGGAATCATTCCCAACAATATTGCAATACCGGGAAACGTTGGCATTGTCTCCCGTTCGGGTACGTTGACTTATGAAGTATTGTATGCGCTCAAACTGGCTGGCAAGGGAGCCAGCACCTGTGTGGGCATTGGCGGTGATCCAATCAACGGGACGAATTTTGTGGATGTCCTTGAATTGTTTGAAGCCGATCCCCATACCGATCAGGTGGTGATGATTGGAGAAATTGGCGGAACAGATGAGGAAAAAGCCGCTGAATTTATTTCCCGGCATATGACCAAACCGGTGGTAGCATTCATTGCCGGTCAATCAGCTCCTCCTGGTAAGCGCATGGGGCATGCCGGAGCAATAATAGAAGGTGGGACGGGTACTGCCCGGGATAAAGTACTGGCGCTGGAAAAGAGTGGTGTTCGCGTAGCCAATCACCCCGAAGAGATTCCTGCTTTACTCAATTGAGACAACGAGAAAGAAACGAAAAGACCGCCGGTGATGTTTCCTGCCGGCGGTCTTTGATTATCTTGAAACCGGATTAACTGCGGTGGGCGTCAATGTATCGTACAGCATCTCCCACAGTGCGGATCTGGCGGGCGTCCTCATCACTGATGGACATGTTGAACTTTTCGCAGAATCCATCGATTAAGAAGAATTGATCCATTGAATCCGCTTTCAGGTCTTCCACAAAGCGGGTTTCCATCGTAATCCCTTCGCCGTCAATTTTCATTACGTCCATAATCACGGCTTTGACCTGCTCGAATGTGTCGCTCATCGCGTTCCTCCTGCACGTATCGGGTGAATTTACCAGAATTGTAACGTTCCTTAGATTCTTGTCAAGTCCGAATCTGCTTGAGTTTTCATGTCAACCGCAGCAATCGCGCTTTGAAAGGATCAATCTTTTGCCTCTTTGAGCCACATCTTCCGGGAAAGGTCTGAAAAAGGCTGATCCCACCCGGTAATTTTTTACATGCGTCTGGAGAGTTTTTCTCTTTCGTAGGTTTTGATTTCCTCCATAAAGGAAATCCCAACAGGGACGGACTGAGTCAGCAGGTAGTACTCCCAGACAGCCTGCGAGGGGAGGGTTTGGAATTCTTCCTGAAGCGCCAGGCGTAAAGTCAGGTTTCCTTCCTTTTCGGCTTGCTGGAGCAGGGGATAGGGTTCAAGCAGAGCGTTTAGCAGGGCTCTTAAAGTGGTGCGGGCGCCAATCACCCATGCGGCAATACGGTTGATGCTGGCGTCAAAGTAATCCAGCCCGATATATACCCGTTGAAGTGCATTGGCGCGAATAACTTCCTGCATTAATCCTTGCAATTCTTCGTTATATATCACCACATGATCGCTATCCCAGCGAACCCCACGGCTGACATGAAGTAAAATCCCTTCCAGGTAGAGTAACAGGGAGGAGATTTTATCGGCAACCGATTCCGTAGGATGAAAATGTCCTGTATCCAGCGTGAGCAGGATGTTCCGGCGTATGGCATAACCGACATAGAATTCCATAGACCCCACCACATAACTTTCTGAGCCAATTCCAAACAGTTTGGGCTCAACGGCGTCCAGAATATATTCTCTGGAGATAGGGTGACTCAGAATTTGGTTCAGGGAGTTCAGCAAACGTTGTCTGGGAGCAAGACGGTCGGCGGGGGTATCTTTGTATCCATCCGGTATCCAGATATTTACGATGCTGGGAGTATGGAAGGCTCTTCCAAAGGTTTCTCCAATGCTTCGACTCGCAATACAATGCTCAATCCAGAACTGACGGATGCTGGTATCCGGATGGGAAAGGGTGAAGCCGTCTGCGGATTTCGGATGAGAAAAACAGGTCGGATTGAAATCCAATCCCTGACAGTGCTCCTTTCCCCAATCTATCCAGCGGGAAAAGTGTTCGGGACGAATCTGATTGCGTTCTATTTTCTGGGTGCCAGTTTCTGCGTAAATGGCATGTAAATTTAACCGGTGTTTTCCTGGAAGCAACCTGAAAACCTGTTGCAGGTCTTCGCGAAGTTCATCGGCGTTTCTGGCTTTGCCGGGATAATTTCCGGTTGCTGCTATTCCACCCGTTAATGGCCCTTCCCGGTTTTCAAAACCGGTTACATCATCGCCCTGCCAGCAATGTAAACTGAGGTGAATACCTTGCATTCTCTTCAGAATGTCCTCGGTATCTACCCCGAGAGATGCGTATCGCTCCTGTGCCAGCGAATAGGCTCGTTGAATTTCGTTTTCATTTATTTTCACAACATTCCTCCCCAAATCAGCGCGTTAAGAGGTTTGAGGAAAGATGGTTTGATGCACATGAAAGGCTTGGCAGATTTGCAGAAGTTCATCCACTGTCAATCCAGCCGTAGGAGAGCCCAGTGCAAGGTTCATATACTCATACTTTGCCGCTGCCTCAGCATATTCAATATAATCCACTGCCCGCAGGATGGACTCATCTGAACAAGCCATGACCCCATGTTTACACCAGAGGGCTATTTTGTGGTGTTGAAGAGCCTCCACATTGGCACGCATCAAATTTTCCGAGCCCGGTACCAGGAAGGGCAATACGCCGAACCCTTCAGGGAACTGGATAATGGTTTCGGGTTGCCAGCGGAACAGGTGTTGGTTTAAGGTGGATTCTTCCTGGTACTGGGGCAGATGACTCAGGTAGGTCAGATAGGGGGGTTGAGCATGGACAATGGCATGAAAATGGAGGTTTTTCCCGTTCATCAGAGTAGCATGAACTGCCAGATGGGAGTTGAATTCACTGGTCAGTCGTTGAAACATCCGTTGAGGAGAGGTGAAGAGTTTTCCGGTAAGTCCTCCCTCACCGACTATCAGGAATCCTACTGTTTCCAGAGGATGATCCATGATGTCCTTGAGGCGTTGTCCTGAGCCGGATACCAAAAGATTGGCGCCGCATAATTCAGGCACCGGGATGGGTAAAGAAATTTCTTCCACCATTGAGAACACCTTTTGGGGGGAAACCTCTCCACGAAAGCATATCGAAAGATTTCCAGCCGCTCCTTCACAGGCATTCATTTCGGAAAGGCGTTTGCCAGCTTCGCCCATCATTTCCAGCAATGGCTGGATATTAAAGGTATATGTTTTCATCTTCCTTCATCCTCTGATAAAAATGCGTATAGACTTCATTCCAGCGTTCAGTTTCTACAGGGTCAATAGCCTCAATCGGAAAAGACGCTCGAACCCATGCTCTCGCTTCTGCCACTGAAGAGAAATACCCCAATCCAATTGCCTGGGTAATGGCATTGCCAATGGTAGTTGCTTCTGCAGGCCCTGCCAGGACGGGTTTTCCCGTAGCATTGGCGGTAAACTGGTTTAAGAGTCGGTTTTTACTTCCCCCTCCGACAATATGGATGACCTGAATCACGCTTCCTGTCACCTGTTCCAGTTGGGCGATGATCCACCGGTATTTGAGAGCCATGCTTTCCAGAATAATGCGCACCACCTCTCCTCTCGTTTGGGGGATTTTCTGGTGGGTTCGTTCGCAATACGTTCGTATCCGTGCAGGTAAATCCCCGGGGGGAAGAAAATCCGGATGGTCGGGGTTGATCCATGCCAGGAATGGCTGTGCCAGAGATGCCTGAAAGGTGAGCTCGTCATAGGTAAGCGGTTCTGTCTGTTCTGCTTGCCAGATGCGGCGGCACTCCTGGACCAGCCAGAGTCCCATCACATTCTTCGAGAGACGCCATGTTCCCAAGGCGCCACCCTCATTGGTAAAATTCAGTGCCAGGGTACGGGAGTCAATTACCGGGGTAGGGCTTTCTACCCCTGCAATAGACCATGTCCCCGAACTGATCCATGCCCAGGGGGATGATTGTGCCGGTACCGCTACCACCGCTGCACCGGTATCGTGGGTTGCCGGTGCAATGATTGGAATGGAAGATAAACCCGTCTGTTCACAAATTTCCGGACGCAGTGTTCCCAGCATTGTCCCCGGTGGGACAATGGATTGAAAGAGATGATCGGGGATGCCTAAAGCACGGAGGATCGGGTATGCCCAGGTTCCGGTAAGGGGTGAAAAACATTGAGATGTGGTTGCGTTTGTGAACTCGTTTCCGATAAACCCACATAGCCAGTAATGAAACAGATCAGGAATCATCAGCAGGGTTTCAGCAATTTCCAGGTGGGGAGATGACTGAAGAACCATTGCCAGCAATTGATAGAGGGTATTGATGGGCATAAATTGAACCCCGGTATGGGTGAAAATGTCCTCTCTGGGTATGCATTGAAAGGCTTTGGACAGAATTCCATTGGTCCGGCTGTCCCGATAATGATAGGGGATACCAATCAGGGTTTTCTGGCGGTCTAACAGGGCAAAATCCACGCCCCAGCCATCTACACCCATGCTTGCCGGGTGAATATCCCTGCGTTTCGCCAGCGCCAGCCCCTGCAGGATTTCTTCCCAGAGACGGAGAATATCCCAGTGCAGCCCCTCAGGTGTTCGAATAGCGCCATTCTTGAAGCGGTAAATTTCTTCCACAGTCAGGCTTTGTGTAGAAAACGATATCCCCATCACCCGCCCACTTTCTGCGCCTAGATCCACACTGAGGACCGAAAAGGGTGTTTTCATTCTTTCTCCCGGTGATTCCAAATCGTTTCCAGTTGATTCCATTTTATCTCCAAGCCGGCGCTTCATAAGGATAAAAGTCGCAGAAAAAGTGCAACTTGACAGAGTTTTGTGCATCTATTAGGATAACTCTATGAACTCTTTTGCCACGTTTCGGCGATTTGCCATTCTGGTTGCACTCCTGGCGGCACTCTGGATTGGGTTATCTTCGTATCTAATCCCGGGGTCCACACAGCAGAGTGCAATTGCGCATCGGGGGTTCCTTGCGCCCGATTTTGCCCTGAAGTCATTGGACGGAGAGACGGTTCGCCTGAGCGAATTCCGTGGGAAAGCCATTATCTTAAATTTTTGGGCTTCCTGGTGTCCGCCCTGCCGTGAAGAAATGCCAGCCCTGCAGCGGGTGAGTCAGGCATATCAGTCCAGAGGGGTTGAAGTGATTGCCGTCAACGTTACCAGCGAGGATGTGCTTTCGAGTGTGCAGGAATTTATTCAATCCAGCGGGGTAACTTTTACTGTACTGCTTGATGAGCAAGGTGAGGTTCAATCGGTGTATCGCACCAGCGGTTTGCCTACAACTGTTTTTATCGATCAAGAAGGTATCATCCGGGATTGGATTGTGGGTGGACCGTTGCCCGAAGCACTGCTTCTTGCCCAGGCTGAGAAATTCTCTCAGGGAGAACCTTAATGCTTCCCGTTATTCACATTGGACCGTTTGCTGTACAAACACCGGGATTGATTTTGCTTCTCGGGGTCTGGTTTGCGATGGATGTAACGGAAAAACATGCCCTGAGGTTTCAAGTCGATCCTGCTAAGGTGTACCGTCTCATAGTCATTGGGTTGATTTCTGGTGTGCTGGGGGCAAGAATAGGCTATGCGCTGCAATTCCCCCAGGCATTTTTGAGCAGTCCGTTGAGCTTTCTATCCCTCACCCCACAGATGCTTTCCGTAGAAGCCGGGATATTGGCTGCCCTGCTGGTGAGCCTCATATATCTTCAACGAGCAGGCTTGCCGTTCTGGCAAACGCTGGACGCCCTTACCACATTTTTCAGCATTCTCGCAGTTGCTATCGGATTATCCCACGTCGCCAGCGGGGAGAAATTTGGCATTCCCACCACTCTTGCCTGGGGGGTGGACCTTTGGGGAGCCCGTCGGCATCCCACACAGATTTATGAGGTAGTTGTTTCTCTGGCGATTCTGCTGGCAGTATGGATTCCGCGAAAGAATTTCAAGGCAAGCCTCTTTTTTGAGGTGCCCGGAGGCAGGTTCCTGTTATTTGTGATTCTTACGGCAATCGGACAGATAATTGTGGAAACCTTCCGTGCCGATAGCCTTTGGATTGGTCCTTTTCGACAGGCACAGATAATTGCCTGGCTGATTCTGGTTGTCTCCCTTTGGGTATTTGGAAAACGGTTGCGCGAGTCTGTCAGGATTTCCGGCTGAGTAATTGTTTTGCCAGTTCGCTTAAAAGGCTGGCTTGGCTTATGTCATCCTGGAACGCGCTCGTCAAAGCGTTCAGGGCTTTCTGGGTTAATTGTTCTGCCGTGCTCAGGGTGAAAGCCTCTGCGCCGCATTCCCGGAGAATTCCGGCAATGTCGTTGACTTCCTCACTGGTAATTTTCCCTCTTCTCCAGCGTTGAGAGAAGATCTCGCTGTTTGCCAGCCCGTACAGTACAGGAAGAGATTTTTTCCCCGAGACCAGATCGCTCTCGGTAGACTTGCCCGTTAAAGCGGCGTCGCCCCAGATTCCCAGCCAGTCATCCAGGACCTGAAAAGCCAGTCCCAGGTTCTCTCCAAATTCCCGTAAAGACTCGCGCTGATTGGGAGTGGCATGAGCGCACAATCCGCCCAACTCCATACATCCCCCTAAGAGGGCGGCGGTTTTTCCACTGACCATGGGCCAGTAAGCCTCAATAGAAAGGAAGTCTACCTGCTCGTAAGCCAGATCCAGATATTGTCCTTCTGTGAGTTGCAGGCACACCTGTTGGAGAACACGGGACGCTTCCAGAGCGGTTTCAGGGGAGACGGTTTCTTCCAGTCGGTTTAAAGCCCAAAAAGCCTGGGTGAACATGGTATCGCCGGCATTAATGGCTTGAGCAATGCCCCACTTTACCCACACGGTTGGACGTCCCCGTCGCACGGTGCTTTGATCTTGAATATCATCGTGAATCAGGGAGAAATTGTGAATTAATTCCACTGCTGCTGCAGCAGGCAGAGCCTGTTCCCACTTTCCATCAACTGCCCGGGCGCTGAGGAGCACCAGCAGCGGGCGGATGCGTTTCCCTTGCGCTTCCGGTCCGGCGCCTTCTCCTTCCCAACCCAGATGATACCGAAGCATACCAGACAGTTGAGCGGAATGAGGACGGGCGGTTGCCTCTATTACAAGGCGCAGTTCTTCTTCGATGCGGGGTAACATTTCCTGAATAATCTGGTTAAGCATCTTACATTCCTTCAAATTAATACTCAATCAAAGGGGTTTGGGATAAAGCCGATAAATTCGCCGCGCCAACCCCGAACATGGTAATGCGAATCTCTTCGCGTATTTCTTCAATAAGATGGATGATTGCTTCTGTAGATTGGGTTGCTGCTTTGAGAAATGGTCCTGCCATTCCACCCATGCAGGCGCCCAGGGCAATACATTTTGCAATATCCACCCCCGACTTCAATCCACCGGAAGCGATAACAGGCACCTGGGGAACGGCGTGTTTGACCATTTTAATGGAGTATGCAGTAGGGATGCCCCAATCGCGGAATGCCGCTGCGATTCGCGCCCGCCGTTCGTCTGTCGTCCGGTACATCTCAACCTGGGACCAGGAAGTCCCTCCCGCGCCGGCGACATCAATTGCCGCAACACCGGCATTCACCAGCATGCGCGCTGTCCTTTCAGATATTCCCCATCCCACTTCTTTGCCAATCACCGGAACTGAAATTTTCTTACAGACCTGCTCGATTTTATCAATCAGCCCGGCAAAACGGGTGTCTCCCTCCGGTTGGATGGCTTCCTGTATGGAGTTCAGGTGCAGGATTAACGCATCGGCTTGAATCATGTCCACGGCTCGCTGGCAATGCTCTACAGTGTATCCGTAATTCAATTGCACAGCGCCAATGTTGGCAAAGAGCAGGATGTCGGGAGCGTATTTTCGGATTTGAAATGAATCTCGCCATTGAGCATTTTCCAGCGCAACCCGTTGTGAGCCCACTCCCATGGCGATGCGGGTTTCCTGTGCCGCTTCAGCCAGACGCTGATTGATTTGAGCCGCTTTTTCTGTTCCTCCTGTCATGGAGGAAATGAGAATGGGGGCATTCAATGACTTTCCAAATAAGGAAAGTCGCAGGTCAATATCTTCCAGGTTCAGTTCTGGTAATGCCTCATGAATGAAGAAGAAGCGTTCCAGACCAGTGGTGAGTTCAGAACGGACATCTTCTTCCAGATTGATACGTATATGATCAGATTTTCGCGACTCGGTTGAAGGAAGATGATCCATGGTAAAAGGGCTCCTCAAAGGCTTAAAAAATAGTATACCAGTATGTAAAGGCTTTCACGGAGTTCTGTATAAAAAATGAGTGATTTTTTCTATGAAATTTAGTTTGACAGGGGCTGGAATTCTCGCTGAAATCTTGCTATACTGACTATTGTTATCCAATTAATAAAGGTTTGCTTATGACACACTTTACTTCCCCAAACATGTTGAAAGACTCGCTCTTAAACCAGAAATACCTTGCCAGTGATGAACTGGCTACAGTGGTGTATCTGAGTTTACAGTTGGAAAAACCCATCCTGGCGGAAGGTCCTGCAGGAGTAGGAAAAACGGAACTGGCAAAAGTATTGGCAAACGCGATGGGCAGAGAATTGATTCGCCTTCAATGCTACGAAGGGCTGGACGAGACCAAAGCCCTTTATGAGTGGGAATACGCCAAACAGTTGTTATATACACAACTTTTACGGGAGAAACTCTCTCAGACCCTTTCCGATGTCTCCACTTTACGGGAAGCCGCTGATCGTCTCGAAAAAGAAGAGGATGTGTTCTTTTCCATGCGCTTTTTACTCCAGCGTCCGTTGTTGAAAGCCATCCTCAGCGAAAAACCGGTTGTCCTGTTGATTGATGAAATTGACCGCGCAGACGCTGAGTTTGAAGCCTTCTTGCTTGAAGTGCTGAGCGATTTTCAGGTTTCCATTCCGGAATTGGGTACATTAAAAGCCGTGCATATGCCTGTAGTTGTACTCACCAGCAACAACACCCGTGAGTTAAGCGAAGCCCTCAAGCGCCGGTGTCTTTATTTGTACATTGATTACCCCACATTGGAGCAGGAACTTCAGGTGATTCGTCTCAAAGTGCCCGAGTTATCGCCAAAACTTGCCCGTCAGGCGGTGGAACTGGTTCAACGTTTGCGGACAATGGACTTAAGAAAATCCCCCTCGGTGAGTGAAACACTGGACTGGGCAAAGGCGCTTGTGGCACTGAATGCCAGTGCGCTTGATCAGCAAACCCTGGAAACCACCCTGAGTGTTCTGCTGAAACATGAAGCCGATTTGCAACGCGCCAGACAGCAATTCTTTGCTCGCCCATCCAGAGATCAACGCAGTGAAACGGATTCCTTTCCTTCTGCTCCCTGGAGAAATTAAACAAAGGTGTCAGATGGAACGCCGAATTGTTGAATTTATCGCCGCTTTGCGTGCCAGCGGGGTGCGCATCAGTCTCGCAGAAAGCGCTGACGCTTTTCGGGCTGTAGAGTGGTTAGGTGTGACGGATCGGGAAACCTTTCGGTTGACGCTTCGAGCAACACTGGTCAAGGATGCTCAGGATTTCCCGACGTTTGAACGGCTCTTCCCCATGTTTTTCCAGAACAGCGATCCCCCGCCTTTGCAAAATATCCTTGAAGGATTGAGTGAATCCGAAGCCAAAATGCTGGCAGAAGCCTTGAGAGCCTTCAATCTCCGTTTACGCGAGATGCTGGAGCGCCTCCTGGAAGGCAAACCCCTTTCTTCACAGGATTTTCAGGAACTGGATAACTGGTTCAATCCTTCCCACTTTACAGATTTGCGTTACCAGAATTATCTGGCAAGGCAATTAGAAAACGCCCTGCAATTTCCCGAATTGCGTCAGAGTATTCAGGAACTGGTAGAGTTGCTTCAACAATTGGGAATGAACCGCCAGCGGGTTGCACAGATCCAGAAAGCTCTGGAAGAGAATCGCCGCGCTCTGCAAGAACAAATCCGGCAATTTGCGGGACAGCAAATTCTACAGAATATGGCGGAGAATCCGCCTCAAAAAGGCAACGCAAGTCTGGTGGATCGTCTTTTTCAAAATTTAACTGAAGCCGAGACACGCCAACTCCGTGAAGAGGTCCGCCGCATGGCTGCTGCTTTGCGAACCCGTCTGGCGTTGCGTCTGCGCCGGGCAAAGGATGGACAGTTTGATCCAAAGGCAACGATCCGCGCCAATCTCCAGCATGGAAGTATTCCGATCGAACTACGTCATAGAGACCACACTCTTAAACCCAAACTGGTGATTCTCTGTGATCTCAGTACCTCCATGCGTTACTGCGTGGAATTTTTTCTCACGTTCATTTCGATGGTGAGAGATCAGATCCGCAAATCCCATTCTTTTGCCTATATTGATCATCTGGAATATATCTCTCCGGATTTTGAGCGCATGGCACCCAATCAAGTTATCCAGCAGGTGTTACGCCGTATGCCACCTGGCTATTACAATACAGACCTGGGGAATGCCCTGGAGTCGTTTGCCGCCGGTTATATGGATTTACTGGATCACCGCACGATTTTGATTGTACTGGGAGACGGGAGAAATAATTTTAATCCTCCCCGTGAAGATTTGTTTCAGAAGATGGCGAAACGCGCCAGGACCTGCGTGTGGTTAAATCCCGATCCGCTCGCGTTATGGGGCACAGGAGATTCAGACATGCCCCGTTATCTCCCGTTTTGTGATTTAGCCTTTCAGGTAAGCAATTTACGTCAATTGTCGGATGCCGTTGATCACTTGCTGTGTCATCCTGTCCGGGGTGGTTAAATTGGGTGAAAAATCCCCCTTTTCTCGCAAAAGATACCCTTTTTTGAAGGGTGTACTCTCCAGGATGATGTATAATAAAGTGTATGAGTGAATTTTCTCCTGAATCTCCCTCGCAGGAAATACCGTCTGAAACCCTCCCGTCAGCGCCCGCGGATGTGGAGAAGAAATCTGGCGTACCGATAGGGCTGATCATTGCGGGAGTAGTTTTGCTTGCCGGACTGATTGCCGGCGCAGTCTTGCTGATTCAATCGGATAATGAGACGACTGCCCGTGTGCGGGATGTCTTTATTATCTTTATGGCGCTTGAATCGCTGGTCATTGGGGTTGCCCTGGTTATCTTAATTGTCCAACTGGCGATTTTGATTAACCTGATCAATCACGAAATTCGTCCCATCATTCAGTCAACCAATCAAACGGTGAATACCCTGAAAGGGACGGTTACTTTCTTAAGTGACAACCTCAGTGAGCCGGTGATCAAGTTAAACGAGTATCTTGCGGCAATCCGCAAATTCACAGAGATTTTGCGAATGACTCGCAAGTAGTCCACAGTTGTGCAAAATGCACGAAAGGAGTTTCATATGTCGGATCGAGATGAATTCGGCGCGTTCCTGATTGGTTTTGTTGTTGGCGCTGTTACCGGCGCGGTGGTTTCTCTGCTTTTCGCCCCTCAGAGCGGTGAAGAGACCCGTGTGCTTATCAAAGAGCGCGCGATTGAACTGGCGGATAAGGCTTCTGAAACCGCTCAAACCGTTAGCAAGGAAGTTGAAACGCGCACAGAAGAGTATTTAAGCAAAGCCGAGGAACTGGCAAAGAAAGGGCAAGCCGTTCTGGAAGAGCAGAAAGCCAAAGTGACTGAGGTTGTTCAGAACGTTGTTTCCAAACCCAAAGGGGAAACTCCCGTTTAGGATTTCTGGTTTTCTTTCAGTAATGCCTGAAACCGCCCACAGGTTACTAGCCTGTGGGCGGTTTTTTTAGCCTTCTTTCCAGACCCATTCCAGTACAGCAGGGATGGCTTTACACACATCTGTAGCCTGAACGGAAGCCGGATGTCCAGTTTCCTGCGCGGCAATCAATCCTGCCTGTGCATGGATCCATGCGCCTGCGCAGGCGGCTTCGAAACTGTCCATCCCTTGCGCCCGGAGGGCGGTGATGATCCCTGCCAGGACATCACCGGTGCCACCGTGTGCCAGTGCGTTTGTGGCAATGGGGATATACCCCAGCCTGCCATCCGGGGCAGCAATGACCGTAAATGCGCCTTTCAAAACCACAATCTGATTCCACTTTTGCGCAAATTCCAGCGCCGTATTGATTCGGTTGGCTTGAATCTGGCTGGTGCTTAAACCGGTAAGCACTGCCATTTCACCGGGGTGAGGCGTGAGAATGCTGTTGGGTGGAAGCAAGGTTTGCCAGTTCTCAATTTGAGATAACAATTTCAATCCATCGGCATCGAGAATCAGAGGTGGTAGGGAGCGGTGCGAAGGTTTCCGGGCAGATAAGTCTTTACTGGATAAAAACCCCATTGGACGCTCTTCCGGGATTTTCTCATTGGCTTCCAGTATGCGTTGCAGGAATTTCTGGGTATCGGGCTCCAGTCCGAACCCGGGACCGATGAGAAGTGCAGTGGTCCGCTGGAGTGATTTGAATAACACAGAGGCTGCTTCCGCAGCAATAAACCCCTTTTCTTCGGGGAGAGGAACCCAGGTTACATTCCAGTTGCTCCCTGCAATCACGGCATGGACGGAAGCAGGCACAGCAACTTGAACCAGTCCAACACCGCTCCTTCCCGCGCCTTCGGCAGCGAGCATGGGCGCTCCGCTGTAGGAAAGGCACCCGCCGCAAATCATAGCGGTTCCAAATGTACCTTTGTGCCCTTCCACTGGTCGGACAGGCAATCGGGCGCTGACCCATTCCTCGTCAATCACTTCTCTTTGAACACCTTCCCATGAAGAAAGTCCAGAAGGCAACCCGATATCAATCACCTGAATTTCGCCAACAAGAGAAAATGCCGGATACTTTATCAATCCAATTTTCACGCCCGCCATACAGGCGGTAATTTCTGCCGGGATGCACTCGGGTGCTGCTTCTCCACTGTCACAATCTACCCCGGAAGGACAATCCACAGCCACGCAGGGTGGACGATTGGGCAAATTCTTCACATGGGCAAGCACACGGGCAACCTCTTCCTGGAGAGGCAGGCGGATTCCGGTTCCAAGTACACCGTCAATCAGAACCGTTGAACCTTCCAGCCATGCATTCAAACGGGCAAAGGAGGGATCCTCCCACGCCAGGGCAATTTCTCCACCGCCATTCAGCACCTTTTCAACGAGAGGATCGCCAGCGGGACGAGGGCGTACCAGATATGCCAGAACCTTCCAGCCTGCTTTTGCCAGCCAGTGCAACGTCACAAGCGCATCG
Organism: Anaerolinea thermophila; assembly: GCF_020723905.1. Classification (GTDB taxonomy): domain Bacteria; phylum Chloroflexota; class Anaerolineae; order Anaerolineales; family Anaerolineaceae; genus Anaerolinea; species Anaerolinea thermophila_A. The sequence goes on along the minus strand of NZ_DYHZ01000006.1, from coordinate 160,227 downwards.
CCGCCGTTATTTCCTGATCCCACCAGTGCGAGCGCCTGGAGGTTTTCTTCATATCCATACAGCGAGTGCACCAGTTGCGCTACTCCCGTGCCAGCACGCTCCATCATTTGGGCGTAAGTCCATCCTTTTGCATTTGCTTCGGCTTCAATTTCCCGCATTTCCGATACTGTAACCAGTTTGCTCATGGCTTTCCTCCTTTTGCAGTTTCATTATATCGAAGGACTATGTAAGGTAGATTCTATCTTTTCAGTAATCGGGAGATGTTTATCTCAAGTTCCAGAGCCAGTCTCTTCATGTCTTCCCTGGGAGATTGAAGAAGCGGAAAAACCAGTGGGTCGCCCAGAACAATGCTCTTTTTAGAAGGTACGATTGCTATGGGAATTACCGGAAGGCGTTTGCCCGTTTTTCGTTCATAAAGCACACACAGCCACAGGAAGCCACTCATAAAAGGGCGCATTCCTGTTTGGGGGTTGATGGGGAGCAGAGGATCCTCTGGAAAGATCAGCAGTGCCTTGCCCGTCTCTAACAATTCCATACTGCGACGAAACGCTCCACTAAAACGCACGTCATAGCGATCTACTGCAATACAGCCGAGACCTTGCAGAAGGGGCAGGGCTATTTTAGCAATTGCCTTTGCCAGGAACCACCCAAAGGTTCCCTTCAGGTGCAGGGTGGTGGTAATAAAATCCTGATACAGGTAAGGGACAATCCGTTGGGGGTCCAGCATATCCACCACAATCCAGGGGTAAACCCGGCGAGGGAGCGATAAGACGCATTGAACAGGTCCGGTGGCACCACAATGGTTGCCTACCAGTAGCACAGGTTCTCCATCTGGTAGAGAGGTTGTCCCATCACAGGAATATCGAAAAGGCTTTCCCAACAGACGCAGAGCGTGATACAGGCGGTCGTGAGACATGGGTCCAGTATAGTCTATCCCTTAAGGAAAAGCACGCCTTTGCCGTCGAGTCAAAAAATTTGCAGGTTCTCTGGCTTCATGATAAACTTTACATTTGCTTATGTTCAAAATAATCCTCTGGCTTGTTCGTTGGTGGATGGTGCTTGTGGCTGGCTGGTTTGTGCCTTTAGCACAGCAAGTCATTGTGGATACGCCACGCCCTGGGGAGGCTGTTCAGGGGCAGGTTACCATTGCAGGCAACGTTGACCTGGAAGGCTTCCAATCGTACGAGGTTTCTTTTGCCTATCAAAGGGACGATACCAACACCTGGTTTCTGATTGACAAAGGGGATCAAATTGTCCGTGGGGGGACGCTGGCAACCTGGGACACAACTACCATTACCGATGGACAATACCGTATTCGCGTGAGGGTGTATCTCTCCGAAGGCAGGATGGCTGAAACCATCGTTCAACAGGTACGGGTTCGAAATTACACCCCCATTGAAACCAGCACACCGGTTCCTCAGGGCGCAGTAGGTTCGCAAAAGACCATCACCGCTCCCGGCGATTACACCCCTTCTGGCGTAGAAGGACAGGGCACTGTGCCTGCCAACCCGCTGGAAATTTCATCCGATAAACTTCAACGTTCGTTCCTCTTAGGAGGAATTGTAGCAATTGGGCTTTTTATCCTTTTGGGAGGATATTTCCTGTTACAGGTTCTTTTCCGGAAAGGGGGATAATCCATGTTTCAGCGGTTGTTTCATCATTCTCAAACAGACGAACCGCTCAAGCCTTTTCTGATTGTGGGATTGGGGAATCCCGGGCGAGAGTATCGAGAAAATCGTCACAACGCCGGTTTTATGTTCATTGACCGCCTTGCCAAAGCCCTGTTAATCACCCCGGGGCGGGTGCAATCGAAAGCCCTCATTGCTACCGGTCAATATGCTGGCAAACGTCTGATTCTGGCAAAGCCTCAAACCTATATGAATCTTTCGGGTCAATCAGTAAAAGGGCTGGCGCAGTTTTATAAGATCCCTCCGGAACAAATTCTGGTTGCTCACGATGACCTTGACCTGCCATTGGGAACCCTGCGGCTTCGCCCGGGAGGCGGATCTGCAGGCCAGAAAGGGGTCAGTTCCATCATTCAGCAACTGGGGACTGCTCAGTTTTGTCGTTTGAGGATTGGTATTGGTCGTCCGCCAGGTCAGATGGATCCTGCGGCGTATGTGTTGCAGGATTTTTCCGAAAAAGAAAAGGAAATTCTGGATGAAGTGCTGGATCGCGCGGTTAAAGCCGCTTTGCGTTACGTAGAAGCCGGCATTCAGACGGCAATGAATGAGTTTAATGGTTCAGGAAAAGAAGGGACATAAGTGCTCGATTCGATTCGTTCCCTTAAGGCTTATCGGAGTCTTTTAGAAGATCTGCGGGCTGGATTGCCCTTGCCCGGTTTAGCCCTGATGCGCTCTGCCAGAATCCCGCTGGCAGAAAGCCTGCGAGAAGATTTACAACGCCCTGTTTTTTTGATCACCGACCGTGCCGACCATGCCCTGTACTGGTTTGATGAATTGTCCTTCTGGGCAAAAGATTTGCCGGTCTATCTGTTCCCGGAACCTACACCGCTCTTTTATGAGCCCGCGGCCTGGGGGGCACAGGTTCGCAGGGATCGAATTCAGGTGCTTACTTTACTGGCGAAATACGCCATTCCTGGCGTACCCAAACCGGAGATCCCCCCGTTGATTGTTGCCCCAATCCGGGCAGTAATGACCCGGACGCTCTCAAGGCGGGAGTTTCTCAAAGCAAGCAAACCCATTCGCCAGGGACAAACCATTTCTCTGGAGCAATTAAAGCGCTGGTGGGTGCAAATTGGTTATCAATCCATGGATACGGTGTTAGAGCCGGGGCAGTTCTCACATCGGGGTGGAATTCTGGATATCTGGCCTCCCGCTGAGGCGTATCCTGTGCGGTTAGAATTCTTTGGCGATGAAATTGAAACCCTGCGTACATTTGATCCGGCTACCCAGCGAAAAATTCAACCGATTCAATCGGTATTGATTACTCCAGCGCGGGAGGTCCTGCCAGGGAAAGCCAGTGAATTGAATCTTTCTCTTCAGGATTTAGACGAGTTCTATTTACCCGTTGTGCACTCCACGCCTGCAAGTGTGCTGGAATTTCTCCCGCAAAATGTCCTGATAATTCTGGATGACCTGGATTTACTGCAAACTTTCAGCAATGAAATTGAAGAACAGGCGATAAAAACCCGTCACGATAGCCTTGCAGAAGGCATTCTGGAAAAAGATTTTCCCGTTCCCTATATCTCTTTTTCTGAAATCAGGGAAATCCTCAGCGCGTACCCCTGGATTGAGTTGGGACGTGGCACGGCGACAGAAAATTCGCCTCTGGCAGAGGCTTTCCAGCCCGGACCTCGTTTTGGTGGACGACTGAAATCCTTTGTGGACTTCCTGCTCTCAGGATGTGCGGACCGTCAGAAATTTTTCATCCTTTCCCGCCAGGTAGGGAGGATTCGTGAAGTCTGGCAAGAACAAACTGAACAAAACCCGGTTTCTTGCCAGCCAGAATTTCTGGAAGGTACTTTAAGTGAGGGCTGGGTGCTTACCCTTGATGATGGTCAACAGGTCTACCTGTTTACTGATAGCGAGATCTTCGGGTGGGATCGTCCTCAGCCGAGAGGTCGGGCGCGTCAGGCAGTTTATGCCCCTGAATCGGAGTACACCGACTTTAAAGTGGGTGACTACATCGTTCATGTGGATTACGGTATCGGGCGGTTTGCGGGCTTAAGCCGTCGAACAGTAGATGGCATTGAACGGGAGTATTTAGCCATTGAATACGAGGGTGGAGACACCATTTTTGTCCCGGTATATCAGGCAGATCGTCTCACCCGCTATATAGGTCCCAGCGGCGAGACTCCCTCTCTGACCCATTTAGGCGGGAGCGAATGGGCTTCGGTGAAACAGCGGGTACGAGAGTCGGTGCTGGAAGTTGCGCAAGAATTGCTGGAATTGTACGCCAAACGACAGGTAGCCAGAGGGCATGCGTTTTCTCCGGATACAGTCTGGCAGAAAGAACTGGAAGCCAGTTTCCCCTATATTGAGACGGAAGACCAGATCAAAGCCATTCAGGCGGTCAAGCAGGATATGGAGCGTTCCCGTCCCATGGATCGGTTACTGTGTGGAGATGTGGGGTATGGAAAAACGGAAGTGGCACTTCGCGCTGCATTTAAAGCAGTTATGGATGGAAAACAGGTTGCCATGCTGGTGCCGACAACGGTGCTTGCTCAGCAACATTTCGAGACGTTTCGCCAGCGCCTGGCTCCCTTCCCGGTCATGGTGGAAATGCTCAGCCGCTTTCGCACCCCAAAAGAACAGGAACGCATCCTTCAACATCTTCGGGATGGCACGATTGATATCATCATTGGAACCCATCGCTTGCTCCAACCTGATGTAGCCTTCAAGGATTTGGGTCTGGTCATCATTGACGAGGAACAGCGCTTTGGCGTTACCCATAAAGAATACTTCAAGAAACTTCGCACCGAAGTGGATGTGCTGACCCTGACTGCCACCCCCATCCCCCGCACACTGTATATGGCATTGACGGGGGTAAGAGACATCTCGCAGATCAATACTCCCCCGGCTGAGCGCTTGCCCATTATCACCCACATCGGTCCATATTCACCCCGGCTGGTGCGGCAGGCGATTTTACGTGAAATTGAACGCGGTGGGCAGGTGTTCTTTGTTCACAATCGTGTGCAAACGATTCACGCGATGGAAAGGCATCTCCAGAAATTGGTGCCGGAAGCCCGGATTGGAATCGCTCACGGGCAAATGCCTGAAGAGGCTCTGTCCCGTGTCATGATGGCATTTACCCGCGGCGAACTGGATGTGCTTCTGTGTACTTCAATTATCGAATCCGGCTTAGATATTCCCAATGCCAACACCCTGATCGTCGATCGCGGAGACACGTTTGGTTTGGCGCAACTGTATCAACTCCGCGGGAGAGTGGGCAGGGGAGCGCAACGAGCCTATGCTTACTTCTTCCGCCACCGCAAAAAAGCGCCCACCCCTGAAGGACAGGAACGCCTGGAAATTATTGCTGAGAATACGCAACTGGGTTCAGGGTATTCTATTGCCATGCGGGATCTGGAAATGCGCGGCGCTGGAGAACTGCTTGGCACCCGTCAGCATGGCATGATTGCCGCGGTTGGCTTTCATTTATACACTCGTTTACTGGCACAAGCCGTACGCCAGATTCGCGAGGTCAGTGGAATTTCTGTTTCTCCCGAAGAGGAATTAAAAGGGGGCATCTCCAATCCTGTTAATGTAGATTTGCCCCTGGCAATGGGTATTCCGGTCTCTTACATCCCTGATCAAAATCTTCGGCTGAAACTCTACCGGCGCCTTGCGGATGTGGAACGGGAAGATGAACTGGATGCGCTGGAAGAAGAATTCCGGGACCGCTTTGGTCCAATTCCTGAGCAGGTGAAAAATCTGATTTACCAGATGCGGATAAAACTGTATGCCCAAAAAGCCGGATTGTCTTCTGTCTCTTTTGAGGGCGATCAGATTGTCCTTCGTTTTCCGCCTTTGCCTGAAGGTCTCTCTGAACGAGGACTTCCTCCCCTTGGACGCGATATTCGAGCAGGGAAAAACGCGTACTGGCTCCAGGTACAGGATGAAACCTGGAAAACAAGGTTGCTGGAAGTGCTGAAAGGGATTGGGGAACATGTCTACCGTATTGCTCATTGAGGATGAAACAGAACTCGCCAGAGTGGCACAATCTTATCTGGAGAAGGCAGGATTTCAGGTCATCGTTGCTTCCCGTGGCGATACCGGCTTGACCTCATTCAAACAGCATAAACCCGATCTGGTGTTGCTCGACCTGAACCTCCCGGGAATGGATGGTCTGGATGTTGCCCGGGAGATCCGCCGCCAGAGCGATGTCCCGCTCATTATGGTCACTGCACGGGTGGAGGAAACAGACCGTTTGATTGGACTGGAACTGGGGGCAGATGATTACATTGTCAAGCCATATTCGGTTCGAGAACTGGTTGCACGGGTGCGCGCGGTCTTAAGGCGTTTCAACCGTGCTGCAGGTGGTTCTCAAATCCTCCATGAAGGAGATTTAGAGGTGGATTTGGATACTCACACCGTCAGAAAGGGAGAAAGCGAAATTTCTCTGACCCCTACAGAATTCCAGTTGCTTTCGACGCTGATGATGCAACCCGGACGGGTATTTACCCGGATGCAATTATTGGAATCCCTTCAGGGGGTAGCCTATGAAGGGTATGAACGTACCATTGATGCCCATATTAAAAACCTGCGAGCCAAAATTGAGGACGACCCTCGCCATCCCCGGTATATTGAGACGGTTTTTGGGGTAGGTTATCGTTTCCGCAAGGGGTAAACCATGAGGGTGAAATTGCTTCTTTCGTACGGGCTGGTTGCGGTTATCACCGCGCTCAGTGTCATTCTCATCTTTCAATACACATCTATAGGGGAATTACGATCTTTCATGCTTAGAGGGGGAATGGTCGGAGTGGAAGATCTGGCAGGTACCCTGGAAGAATACTACCAGCAGAATGGCGGCTGGGAAGGGGTAGAAGCCTTATTGCCTGGCGGGCGCGGCATGGGAAGAATGATGATGGGATCCAGTATTCGCGTAGCCGATAAAGCAGGGAAAATTGTTGCGGATACCCAGGGGGTGTCGGGGAAGAGGATTTCTCTTCTGGATCGCTCCCGTGCAGTGATTCTGAGGGATGCCCAAAACCGCATTATCGGGTATTTGCTGGTTGAAGGCGGGATGATGAGTGGACAGAACAGTGCTCAACTCCTCAATCGGCTCACACAGGCAAGTATCTGGGCTGGAGTCATTGGCGGCATTACGGCTGTTGTGCTGGCACTGATTTTATCCAATCTGTTCCTGTCACCTTTGAAAGCATTAATTCAGGCATCTCAACAAATGGCGGCGGGGAATTTGTCTGTTCGGGTACCTGAAAAAGGTAAAGATGAACTGGCGCTTCTTGCGCGGGCATTCAATCACATGGCAGACTCTTTGCAAAAGGCAGAAAATAATCGCAAAGCCATGACAGCGGATATCGCTCATGAATTGCGCACCCCCATTGCCGTTCAACGCGCCCATTTAGAAGCCTTACAGGATGGAATCTATCCTCTTACCCCTGAGAATCTCCAGCCGGTTCTGGATCAAACTGAATTTCTGGCTCGGCTGGTCGAAGATTTGAGGATGCTTGCTTTAGCCGATGCAGGGCAAATTCCGCTGGAGAAGCGGGAAATCTCGCCCGTTCATCTGGCGCAGAAGGTCTATGAACGGTTCCGTCCCGAGGCAGAAGGAAAATCCATTCAATTACAGATAGTGAATGAACTTCCCGGGATTGTACCGGCAGTTTGGGGAGATGAACAGCGGATCGAGCAAATCTTAAACAACCTGCTGAGTAATGCCCTGCGCTTTACCCCCGAAGCCGGAAACATTCGTCTGCGATTGCTTCAGGATGGTAATTTCATGGCTTTTGTGGTAGAAGATACGGGACCTGGCATCGCTCCCGAAGATTTACCCTTCATTTTTGAACGGTTTTACCGCGGGAATCGCAACCTCTCCCATGAAGGTACTGGTTTGGGATTAGCGATTGCGCGGCATCTGGCGATTGCTCACGGAGGTTCACTGGAAGCCGGAAATCGTCCGGAAGGCGGCGCCGTATTCACCTTGCGTCTTCCATTGTCCTGCTAAGGATCATCGCTTAGGGTGCAGGGTCTCCGTAAATAATTTCCAGCGTTGGACGGGATGCCTCCAGGTCTGGACGATTCGATGCCCAAAAGTACTTTCCACTGTGACGGGCAGAATCGGAGGAGTACAATACCAGTCTCAAGGGCTCGCCTTTCTGGTAAGACCTGAGCAGTGCCGGGGTGATCACCCATTCGCGGCGGACCCCCATATCTCCGGGGTAACTGAGCAGGGGAGGAACGTACACGGCGGCATAATTTTCCAGGGCTAACGGGGCGTTATTCCATGTTAGAGTGCGTTCATCCCATTCTTTCTCAGCCAGCATGACATGAATAAGAGAGTCTTCTGCTTCCCCGGGTGCACCAGAATTGCCAAAATGGTGCAGAATCAGTTTTGCCGAGACGATGACTTTTCCTGTTGGGATTGCGTTTAGGGGAAAAGTCACATAATATTTGGCAAAGCAGGGCCAGTCGGCAACATCCATTTGATTCTGGATGTTGAACTGGGTGTTATTCACTGTCCGGTTTGCGTAGAAACTCTCTGGCGTGTCTCCCCAGGTGCCGAAGAAATCAGTACCCTCTCCGCAAACCGTGCTGCCTCCTACACTGGCATCGGGGACTTTGGCGGCGTTCCAGCCTTCGCGGATGATCAGGGTGGTCTGATTAATAGAAGATGGCGGAGTATAAATGGGTAAACCAAACCCAAGTGTTCCCCACGTAGCAGGCACGTTCAGGTTTCCGTTGGGGGGCCACTGTTGGGTGTGAAGAGAACTGCTGGCGTCATCGCGGTCATGTAATATCACGGCCATTCCCCAGGTTGTTCCCGTAGCCGGTTTTTGGCTGATACCAAGGCTGGTGTACGGGATGGACACTTCAATGAACCAGCCGCGGTTGTCTTTGCTGGTCTGGTTGTAACCCCCTTCTCCCGCATATGCCAGCCGGATATCAAATGGGATGGTGGCATTGACCCATTGCTGTCCATTCCACCGGTAGGATGCCATGTATGAGGATTTATTCAGGTAATTGGGATGACTTTGGGCAACGAACTGGTAAGAACTGGTATCCAGATTGTTCCCATTCGCTCCTGAAGTCTTAAGAAAGACCTGGATGGCGTCAAACCGGGTTAATTCTTCGGTGGTTGGAGTGGTATCATACCAGAGCATGCGATCGAAAACCTCAAAATGCAGTTTCAAATTTTGATCGCCATAGCCAACCCGTACATCCACATAATTTTCGGTGCGATTAACTTTACCAAACCAGAAGATTGAGGCGGGGACCAGCCAGGTCTCATCGGGCAGAAAACGGGCGTTAATCCGGTAGCGGCTTTCTTCCGGTCTCATCACAGTGGGGAGAAAGATGGAGAAAGAAGATTGCCCGGATGGATTTGTTGAGGATGGAAGGGGGACTTCCTGGGTACCCTCGTTACCCTCGGGGTAGGGTTGTGCCGCACAGGAGGCAAATAACAGAAACACGAAAAAAATAAGGAGGATGTTTTTCATCCTCCTTATCATGTGTCAAAAACGAGAAAAAATCAATGAAATTTTTCCCTGCAAAGGTTAAGATTTCTTTTTATTTTCGTAAGGGTAATACCTGCTGTAATAGGATTCTTTTTTGGGAACACGATTCAATGCTACCCAAACCCTGGTAAGATTTAACTGAGCAATTTGTTCCTTTACGGCTTTGATGGCATCTTTGCGGGTATATCCCGGTCGAATGACCAGAAGAAGCCCGTCCACCTTCGTGCTGAGAATTGAGGCGTCGGCCAGAAAGAAAGGAGGACCATCAAAAATGACCATATCCGCCATTTGGGTTAAGGTTTCAATGATTTCCTCCATTTTCCGCGATCCCAGCAGGTCGGCAGTATCTTCGGGAAGTTCTCCAGAAGGAATAAGCATGAGGTTTTCTCCAATCCATGGATGAATGACCTCCTGAAGACTTTTTCTTCCCAGAAGAACATCGCTTAATCCTTCATGATTATCGTATTGAATAGCCTGGTGCATGACCGGACGATGAAAATCGGCATCCACACAGATGACTTTGCGATCCCGTTGAGCCATCACAATTGCCAGATTGGTCACCACAACGGACTTTCCCTCGGATTTCCCTGCGCTACTGACAAGTAATGAGCGGATAGGGTAATCCTTCTGAAGCATGTCCAGATTGTTTCTTAACACCCGGAAGGAATTGGTGACCGGTGCTCTGGGTTCTTCCAGTGCGTATTTCCAGGTATTGGCTTCGGGCGGAAATTCAATAATCTCTCCAAGGACAGGGTACGATACCAGCCTTTTGGCTTCTTCAGGCGTTTTCACCGTATCATCAAGAAATTCGATGAGATATGCCGAACCTGCCGCCAGGACCAACCCCAACCCTGATGCCAGGAGGATGCCTGCCAACCGATTCGGACCCACCGGGCTGGTGGGTAACTCCGCTGGTTCGATCACAGTGAGGGCATTGGTTGCTCCCTGTTGGGTATTGGACAGAAGCGCGGCATAGGTGGACTGTAAATTATTCAAACGGTTTTCCAGGAACTGGATCTGTGCCTGAACTTCAGAAATTTGACGGGCGCTGGTCAGATTGCTTAGTTGTGTCTGTAAACTTTCCAGTTCCTTGCGAGTCTCTTCAATTTGCGTGCGCACGATTTGTAATTGATTCTGGAGGAATTCGCGGTCCTGGTCGCTGTTCCCGTCCAGAGAGGGACTGCGATTCATCAGTTGCTTTGCCAGTTCGTTGGCAACCACGGTTGTTCTCACCGGGTCGGTATCGGTTACCACAATCTCAATCAGGGTTGAATTGGGTAAGGCGCGCACAGTGTACTCCGGCAGAAAATCCAGCCCTAACGCCTGCATGGTCGCCTGGCGGACAGGTTCCCTGTAGGCAATATCGGCATAAATTCCTGCCAGAAGTTGCTGTAGATAAAATTCCCCTCCACTGGGATTGGGGGCATTGAGGGTATTTCCTACCATCAAGGTCGTACGTACCTGATACACAGGGGGTTGACGAAGTGAATATACATAACTCGAGATGGCAGCCAGAACGGTAGCAACCACGAGCAACCACCACCATTTCTTGAGCGGGGTAAGATATTCTATGATGTTCATGCGAGATCCTTATCATTTCTAGAGGTTCTTTTCAATTGTACGTGAAGAAGCGTTCTTTGTCGCCTGGCATTGACATTAATATGGGTAACTGTAATTCAATTTCAACACGTCAGCCTCATCGCCTGTGGCTTTGGGGTTGATTTTCAATGACTTTTTCATAAACCTCTTCAAGGTTTTGGGCAACTGCGTTCCAGGAATGGTATTGTTCGATGTATCTGCGCCCACATTGCCCAATTTCCTCACGCACTAAGGGGTTGTTTAATAAGAGTAATATCTTTTCGGCAAATGATTGGGGGGACTCGGCAACCAGCAAGTCTTTCCCATCCACACTGTTTAATGCCTGTACTGCCTGTGGGCTGGCTACTACAGGGGTTGCGCATGCCATGGCTTCCAATACCTTGTTCTGAATCCCCGCGCCATAGGTAATGGGGGCTACGGCAACGGTGGCGTGTTGAAGATAGAGCCGGATGTCAGGCACTTCCCCTGTTACGGTAATGCGTGGGTCTTGGGCGAAGGACTTAATCGTTTGAGGTGGATCTTTTCCTGCGATAATCAACTTTACTTTTGGACGCTCATTCCAGACCAGAGGCATGATGTCCTGCACAAGATGGATAACCATGCTGATATTGGCGTGGTAACTCATCTTTCCGCTTACGACAATCTCCTCCTGGTGGCGTTGCTCGGGTGCTCCAGGGGTAAAGAAGTCCAGATCTACGCCATTAGGCAACACACTGATCCGTTCTGGAAATTTCGGCTTTAAATTCAGAAAGGCTTGTCGGTCTATGGGAGAGGTTACCAGAGTATGATCGAACTGCTCACATAACCATCTTTCGTAAGCCGGGGTACGGAACAGTTCTACGGAGGTAATCAATCGACTCGAGGCTTTAACCGCTTTTTTTCGTGCCTGACGGAACAGATGGCTGATGTTATCCACGCTGTCCCATACCACTGGAAGGGTGGTTCCGTTGCGCAACGCTATGCCCACCCTGGCTCCGCGGAGGTGCTCCACATGAATCACATCAAAATGGTCTTCGGCGATGAGCGTCTTTAATTGCCTTACCAGAGAAGCATTCCAGGAATACACAGCTTGCAGGGGGTACCGGCTGGGTAAATACAGGACGCAGTTTATCAGTGACTGCCATTTTGACATAGGGGAAAAAACAACACGGGCGCCTTCAGAAGCCAGTTTCTGCAGGTCTTCATGGTCGGCTGGGTGGGTAACCAGCGAGGCTAAAGTGACGGAATGCCCTCGATGGAGTAAAGCCCGAATCAAGTTGTACGGGCGTACCCGCACCAGATTGGGAGAATAAGGAACGTAGTAGAGAATGTTCATGTTGTCAAAGGTTTTTTTAAGGCGAGGGCAGAAAGGTGATCAAAGACCAGCCCGGCAAAGATGAGACAGACGGCATCTACGGGTAAGCGGTATCGAATCAATGTCCATGTGAGCACATGAATACCGGTATACACGAGCGAGAACAGGAGCAATAAGCCGATAGAGGAGGCAAAGAAAGTTGAAAATTTGCGATAGGTACTCTTAACAGCCAGTGCCATCCCTGTCAACATGAATGGAAACAGCACTCCAAAACTGAACACGCGGGTCAGATTGCTGATCAGACCAGAGTCCCTGTGGGGGAGAAAATCAAAATACGGAGGGATGCGGCTGAGAGTCAATAACAGATAGCGAATGGGATCATCCAGCACATATTGTATACCAAGACCGAGCAGCGCTTTGTCCAGAGCGGCTTCGTTCAGGTGGAGCAATTCTTCAGGAAGGAGGGCTAGATATTCTTCTTCGCTCAGAATAGGGATGAATTTTGTCCCGTAGTATGGGTGATTTCCCCAGAAGAATGCATATCCTGAATTGGTATTGAGCAAAACCACTTCACCAAATCGCTCATAATTGTACAGGGTGAAGGGAAGAATCATCCCCAAAAGAATACCCAGGGGGATGATCACATGTGCCCATCTTAATCCAAGGCGTTCCTGTTTATTTTTAAAGGCGATCCACAAGAACAGGAAAGGCAAAAATAAAAGAAATAACTGGCGTAGCAACACTGCAATTCCAAAAATCAGCCCCAGCAAAATAGATATTCGAGTTTGCTGGTTGGCTGATTGAGAGGATTGGGCCAGTTGGATGGAAAGTGCCAGTACCCCTAAAATGGCTGTAATGTAAAATGGTTCGGTCATCAAAGTACCGGCGTAGTAAATAAAGTAAAGATAAACTGCGTTGAGAAAGGCTGCCCACAGCCCTACGGTATGCCCGAAAATTTTCTTTCCGATCCAGTATGTCAACCAGGGCTGTAAAATTCCCACGATGATTGCCTGAAGGATTCGGGCGATTATCGGCTGTACTCCAAAAAGGGCGTAAATACCCGCCAGGTAGAAGGTATACAGGAAACTCCAGTGAGCAGTCGGTTCGCCTGCCCGTGTAGCAGGCCACCAGGCGCGATCAAAACTAAAGCCATGGCCCTCAATTACCCGGATGGCGAGATGATGATAGGATAACTGATCTGAAACACCGGGCAAGGCTTCCACGGAATTACCCAGGTAAACAGCCACTCCAACTCTCAGGATGACGGCTAAGGCACAGATCCAGAAAAGCGCAGATCGTTTCATTTTCCTTGTCCATGTGCTGTTCTAATCCATTCGACAGGTTTTCGGCTCAGCCGTGCCTGAAGAGCCAGAAGAGTTCTCCAGAGAATAAACAAAGGTCCTGTCAGAATGGCGAGGTAGGCTTTAAGCGGCGCTCTTTCGAGGAGAAGCCCTCCAAACGGATAAATAAAGAGTCCTCCCACAAGTCCTATCCATGCAGTGAGGAGAGAAGAAGGCACAGGTTGTCCTGTCCACCCAACGATCAGGGTCAGTGCCAGAAAGAACGCAGCAATGACGGTCAGGGTGGAGTAGGAGGGAAAATAAGCCTGGAATGCCCCTTCTAAAATTGCCACATCACGCCGGCGAAGTCCTTCCTTGAGTAAAACAGGTGCAAGTGTCTGGCTGGCGTCGCGCGTTCCCCTCAACCAGCGGGCACGCTGTGCACGGGCTTGTTGCCAGTTCAGGGGAGCCTCACCGAGCCCAATGGCTTCGGGTTCGTATTCGATTCGTATGCCTTCCAGTAAAAGACGTTGACGCAACTGATAATCTTCGGTTAACCCTTCACCCCAGCCCAGTTTACGCAGGATGTCCGCCCGGAAACAAATAGAATCTCCCATGTGCTTGGCTGAACATCTCAGATTATTCCTTCCGAGGTTCTGGTAGCGGTTGTCGATCAGGAACATTGCCCAGGTTAACAACGGGAACCATCCATCGTTTTCATTGCGAATGCGGTGCTGTCCCTGCACAACCTGAGCCCCGTTTCTGAGGCGAACATCCATAACTCTCAAGAATTTTCGGTCAACGTTGGTATCCGCATCAAATATAACCACGGCTTGAATGGATGAATCCTCAAAGATTTTGTTGAACAACCATGAAAGTGCCGCACCTTTTCCAGAGCGGGGTCCTTCATTGCGCTCAAAAACCACTGCCCCTGCATCACGAGCCTTTTCGGCTGTTCGATCCTTACAATGGTCTGCCACAATAAAAATAGAATATAAATGCGGGGGGTAATCCAGTTCACGAAGTCGTTTGACTGTTTCGGCAATGACGGCTTCTTCATTGTGAGCGGGAATAGCAAGGGCAAAACGGGTTTGTGGTTGTTCCTTCTCCCAGGCATATCTGGGAGGAGCAGGAATTGAAGCAATTGCCAGCACGCACCAGTAAAGCGCTGGTATCAGCAGAATTATCCAGATAATCCAAAAAAGAAGTGTCATAAGGGTATCTATCCGCGGTAAGTTAAGAATCGCTGTGCGTTAGGATTTTCCTGAACAGTACGCAGGGCATCAACAAAAAGTTTGCATGCCCAGCCAGGATACTTGAATCGCTCGTATTTCCCATAAATGGGGAAAGAACCCGCAATGCCTCCCTGAATTTGAGGGTAATCTGCTTTCAGGTATTGTGTCCTGCAAACGAACTCCAGAAATTTTTTTGCCGCCATTTCATATTGGGTAGCATTGAATTCCTTTGCCATGCACATCCATAGTTTGCTCATCTGGGCGTTGCCCGTCAGGCAAATGGGTTTTTCCGTAATTTTCCAATGCTCCCCAAATGCCCCCGCCAGCGATCTGTTGGGATGTTGATGTTTTAATAATGCATCAGCGGTTTTCTTTGCCGCATGCAAAAGACGTTCATCGTTTATGATTTTGCCGCAGAAGAACAGACCTTCGGCGGTATATGCCAGTGAGTGGGTAAATGGTGACTCTGTTGCCCGAAAGCCGCAGTGGGCAAACCACCCATCTGGTTGTTGATTCTCAATTACCCAGCAAAGATTGCGGAGAGCCGCTTCATAATATTCTTTTTCCCCGGTGATTTTATTTAATTCCAGTAATGCCCAGTCAACTCTGGCATCAATCACTTTGGAATATCCAGGGTGTTGATGTCTTACCCAAAAGCCGTTCATGGATTGCTGGTTCACCAGCCAGTTTCCAGATTGCATGGCGGCATCCAGGAAAAGAGAGTTTCCTGTATGAAGATACGCTGAAATCCACCCAAATATTGCCTGTCCAGTGTCAAAAATTACCGGAAATGGATGTTGTTCTCTTTCCCAGTAGTAAATTCCCCCGTCTCTGGTGCGGTAATTCAGCAGGTGTGTTGCGCTTTCCAGTGCCAGAGACTCCCAGGCAGAATCTCTGGTCAGCAGGTAAATATTTAGAAAGGTGGGGATCGTATGTCCTGCAATTTCCGGGTACAACGGATGCCATTTTCTTCTGATCAGTTCATTTCCTTTGAGCAACCCTTTATTGCCTGCCGCTAAGGTGGCTAATTGAAGCCACTTTAATGCGAATTCCAGATGATGCTTCCAGCCTCGTTTTTGTGAGGATAAAACACCTCCTCTTATTATGGGTATCCAGTCGTGAAACGATTTTCCTGGAAGCATAATCCCCCTGGTTACATCACTGCAAGTTGTTTGAGCAGTTCTTTATAGTTTTCTATATTCTTTCTGAAATAATCAGAAGATGGCTTGAAAACACTTGTTAAAGGTCCCAGCCAGATTCTGACCAGGGCGCTCAGTCGAATGACCTGTTTATAACGCCGGGCTTCCTTTTCGCCAAAGTATTTTCGAATGAACATGATCTTGCTTCGGTACAGCCAGAGAAACATTTCTCTGGCGGTTTGGCGAGTGCTTTGTCCCCCAAAATGGGTAATGACGGCTTGGGGAACCCAGAACAGTTTCCAGCCCTTTTGGTGGATACGATAACACAGGTCAACTTCTTCCGTATACATGAAATATTCCGGGTCTAATAACCCAACCTCATCCAGAACTGTCCGCCGCAAAATCAGGCAGGCTCCCTGGAGGCTTTCCACTTCGCGCTCTTGATGTCGTTCCCAGTGGTTCATATTGTAGGTGCCATAGTGCCAGAATACGTCAAGGTGGAAAAGACGCCAGAATTCCTTCCTCACGGTGGGAAATGGCATGCAGGAATGTTGCATTTTACCGTTTGGAGATAGATAAAGCGAACCAGCCCCACCTGCTTCAGGGTGGGTGTCCATGAATTGCACCAGCGTTTGTAAGGGGTGCGGGTGAATGATTGTATCAGGATTGAGCAACAGCACGTATCGTCCGGTGGACTGGCGGATGGCTTGATTGTTTGCAGGAGCAAACCCCACATTCTGAGTATTGGCAATCAGGTTGACTTGGGGAAAGCAACTTTGTACCATTTGAATGGTCTGATCACTGGAAGCATTATCCACTACCCACACTTCAAAAAGACAATTGGGAGGATTTTCAAATATGGACTGAAGACATTTTTCCAGATAAGAGGCTACATTCCAACTCACAATGATAATCGACAGATCCATAAAACCTCATTTGTTTTCATTAACCACGCGAAAGTGCTGTTCAAGCGCTACCAGCGCCCCCATGAAGAACCAGCCGAGAATACTTGCTCGAAAGCCGTTAAAACCCACATTGTATATAAAGGGAATGACCCAATCGCCAAACATTCCTGCCACAATCGTACCGATAGTGCCGCCAAAAATGCCATACACTAACCCTTTGGCAAACCCTTCCGGTACTCTTGTCATCATGCGTAACCCTAACATAGATTGTTCGACCATGAACCAGATAAACAACCCTAACCCTACAATACCTGTCTGTACCAGTAAATCAATGTAATTATTGTGAGAATTGAACTGTACATAGTATCCACGGATGGGGAAAATGGGGGTGTAGAAGTAATAATTGGCAGGTCCCAGGCCAAAAACCGGGTTAACTTGAACCATTTTTAACAGGATTTCCCAGGCCTCTGTTCTGGTCACCAGACTGTATTCGTTGCCACCCATGACTGTTGTTTGCAAAGTGGGGAAAGTGGCAATAATACCAATGATAGCCATCAACCCGATGAAAACTCTGGTACGCCGAAACCCCACAAAAATGATTGCGCTGGCGCCGAGGATTGGGGGGAGCCATCCAGAGGTCCATTCTCGTCCGATAATGAGAGAATTGTAGAAGAAAGCCACGAGCAATCCTCCCAATCCAACTTTTAGCAGCAGGGGCATACGGTGATTGAAAATGAGTTGTCCGGTGCTGATGCTGAGAATCCACACCCAAAACAGGCTCCCCGTTGCGCCTGGTTCAAAGAGACGAACGACGGGATAAACAAGGGAATAATAGTTATTTGTAAATGGACGCAAAATCAAATAGACCGCTCCAACTCCCAGGAATACAATTACTGCCCATTTGAGCGCAGGAAGGGATAAACGATGAGCGGCGACAAGGTAGGTTAACCCTGCCAGTACATACATCATCATGCCGCCAATTTGAGACGCCAGAGATGCTTGCGGCATATTGAACCAGGGCAGTTGACCAAATCCCAACGAAACGACCGAAGCAAGCATGAGCAGAAACAAAGGCAGGATAGGTCTGGACTGGATGATGTTAATCTTCTTGCGAATCACAATCATCTCGAGCACCCATAATCCAGCGCATACCAGCACGATAAGAATCCCTGCGTTGAGATTGGACTGTGTTCCAGTCCCGATTCCAAAAGGCACCATTAAGGCGACAGGGATGATCAGTAAGGTTGCCAGTGCGGGATTTGCCAGCAAAAGAGCCAGTCCGCCTATCCCCAAAGTAGCAAAGATAACCATTTGAGGCAGGCGGTGTTTCCCGATGGCATAACGGGGGAGTAGAAACAGATATCCCGCCAGACCGAGGAACACAAAAAGCCGAATCAACCGTGTTCGGTTTTCATCCAGCCAGTCTTGCAGAGGGCTGAGATCCAGTTTGAGCCACTTTTGAGAAAAGCGAGGAAACATGCAATTAACCTCTTTCTTCTTTTTTAGAGGAGGTAATCTCATCCAGCATCTGTTGATAAAGAGGCAGGATCATATCCCAGTCATATTGGTTTTGGACGAATTCGAAGGCAGAATGGGCAATCTGTTCACGAAGAGCAGGACTCTGGCAAATCTGAATCACCGCGTTAGCAAAATCTTCAGGGGTGTCGGCAATAAGCAGGTGGACATGGGAGATTGCACCCAGTCCTTCTGCGCCTTTTGTGGTAGCAACGACAGGAGTGTGCAGTGCCATTGCCTCAAGGATTTTCAACCTGGTTCCCCCTCCTGTTTGAAGGGGCGCAATGGCTACCCATGCAGAGGCAATCCACTCTCGAACATCTTCCACCACTCCTGTCTGAATCACATTGGGATTGGAAGGAATGCTTTTCCCGGCAGGATCGCCCGTAATGATCAGTCGAACATCCGGAATCTGTGCCTGAATCAGAGGGAGCACCTGTGAAATAAACCAAGCCATGGCTTCGTGGTTGGCAGAATATCGAAAGGATCCTGTGAAGATGATCGTATCTGGCTTGGGGAGGGCAACAGTAGAACGGTAATCTTTAAGCGATACCCCGTTGGAAATCACCACCACCCGATCTTTTTGGGGGACAAGCGGCGAGAGGTAATTTTTCTCTTCCTGAGAAACAACTGTTATTCGATCAAACTCGTGAAACAGACTCTGGAGATAAGCCCGATATTTCCACCATGTCAGGGAATGTCTGATTTTTCTTGGAAGAGATGAACTCCGGGCTTTCTGGATAAATACACCCACCTCGGCTTCTTCCAAAATTTTGGGGATTCCCTGGATTCTCCGGGTATAAGGCGCCATGATGGTCTGGCTGGCGATGATTACATCATAAGTTTGACTCTGAAGGCAGTCTCTGACCATTTTTTCCATTTCTTTTGAGTAAGTGTCCAGAACCCAGCGGGGGGTAGGATGAAAGAAACCCAGTAAGGACCGCCAGTGGGTGGGACGGAATTCCTTCCAGGGTACGGTATGAATCCTCTGGCAAACAGCGGAGGCTGAAGAAAGGTCAGGATTGCCCTCGTCTGGTTCATAAAAAGAAAGCAGGGTAATGGAATGATTCTGGCTCAAGTACCGCAGAAGATTGTAAATCCTCAATTTTGAACCGTTATTGGGGGGAAATGGAAACCATCGGGATAAGAATAAAATTCGCATAGGAGTTCCGATTTATATGTTCTGTGAAAGGGGTCCCGATTTCCCCTGCAGGAAATCTTTCATTGCCAGCCAGAGTGCGTCTCGATGTAACCGTTTTGAACGCCATTTAGGGCGCACACTCCAGACGATCAGCGTGCGCAGGCTTTGAATCAGGGCATATGCCCAGGGGAGGAAGCCAGCCCGATGTTTGGCTAATAAACGGAAATGATTCCGAACCATGTAATACGTAATGTATGGGGGAGGTTCATAATCAGGGCGAACGCCAGCATGCCTGGCTTGAATTTCTGGCACGAAAAGACATTTCCAGCCTGCCTGCCTTGCCCGAATGCACCAGTCCAATTCTTCTTCATACAGGAAGAAACTTTCATCCAGATATCCGATTGAGCGAATCATTTGCGAACGGGCTAAGAGCGCACAACCCGACAGCCAGTCCACTTCCTCGGGGTGAACGTATTGTCCCTGATTGACCTGATTTTGTCCCCTGTGAGAAGGATGCCAGAAACGGTTCAACTGTCCACCGGCACTCTGGATCAGGTGATCAGAGTCTGCGTGGAGAATGAGAGGTCCTGCAAAACCTGCTAAAGGATCTGTTTCTGCAATCGAAATCAGGTGGAGAAGGTCGCTTCCTGTGAGGATTGCATCTTCATTAATCAAAAGAATCCAGTCAAAGTGGTTTTCCAGTGCCCAGCGAATCCCGACATTATTCCCACCTGCATAACCGAGATTTTGTGGCAATTCGATCATCGGGACGCCACGGATGGCTTTGCGCAGAATTTCTCTGGATTCTGGAGCAGAACCATTATCCACGACAAGGCGGGGAATATCCTCACCCAGCATTTCCAGACAACGAAGTGTATC
This sequence comes from Anaerolinea thermophila, assembly GCF_020723905.1. Lineage (GTDB taxonomy): Bacteria > Chloroflexota > Anaerolineae > Anaerolineales > Anaerolineaceae > Anaerolinea > Anaerolinea thermophila_A. The sequence goes on along the minus strand of NZ_DYHZ01000006.1, from coordinate 140,080 downwards.
CTGTGGTTTATTCCAGTTCAAGATGATAGCAAGGATATTCGGTTTCAATGGACTCCTGCCTTACTGGTTTGCATCAGATATTCTTCCAGTGTCTGAGTGGATTGTTCCCATGTCCAGTTCTTACGTACCATTTCGACACCGTTTTGTCCCATTTTCTTCAATCTGTCTGGTTGGTTGAGCATTTCCTGTAAAATTTCACCAAACCGGACGGGATCGCGTGGGGCAAGGCGTCCGGTCACCCCATCAACAATTGTTTCGGGCACTCCCCCTTCATCAATCCCCAGTACAGGGGTGCCGCAAGCCATGGCTTCCAGTGGAACCAGTCCAAAGGGTTCCTGAACTGGTGAATAAACCACTAACCGGGCTTTTTGATATTCCTGAGCCAGTTGTTCGCTGTTTAGATTGGTGAAAATTTCTATTTGTACACCATATTGTTCTGCCAACTGAAGCAGATAATCTCTCTCCTCATCTAATTGCATGTTACAGATCAACCGTAATGGAGGACGGCGAACTTCCGGAACGTAAGCCAGACTTTTGATGAGAAAATCGAATCCTTTTCGAGGGCTTAATTCGCCTACTGAGAGGATGTGACCTTCCCGATTGATTTTTTCGTTGGGGTGGAATTGTTCCGTATTGACGCCATAACGATTGAGGTAGGCGGGAACCGAGTAACTCTTCTGAAACTGCCGTAAGGTGAAATTCGAATTTGCCAGGAAAAGGTGCGTTTTTGCAACAGCCTGGTCTTGTATCGCTCTCAGTCGGTTTTGATACATTTGAATGAAAGGGTCAAAAGGTTCTGCGATTTTTCTCAGGACAGAAGAACGCAGGTAAGGGCGTTCGAAATTTCGGTTCACCTGATTGGGAAAATGCTCATGCAAATAGTAAACAGTTGGTGTGCTCAGAAAGAGATTCAGGATTGGGATGAAGGTGAACAGGCAGGGATGGGTAAAGACCACATCATATCCTCCCTGATCTATTTGTTCCGCCATGCGTTGATAGAGCGTAGTCAGTCTTCCCAGATCTCTCCAGCGTTGAAGTTGGTTTAACCTTCCTAAGGGGCTCTGATACAGGGGCAGGGGTTGAAAGGAGTAAACCAGGTGATGAAGTACCATGGGGCGAATATCGCAATATGCATGGTCGGCAGTGTTCAGGGTATAAACATGGACTTCGTGTTTCTGGACCAGCCGACGGGTCCATTCCATGAGGGCGCGTTTTGCGCCACCTGAGGGAAGGTTATGAAAGATTGCGATGCGCATTAGATGACCCTGACCCCTTTTTCCCAGAACTTGCGGCGGTAAAAACGAGTCACCCACAGTCCTTCAATTTTTCCACGCAGGTTGTTCAATTCAACCCAAAACCAGAAGAGGGGGGTGAGAAAATAATCCTGTGGAATGGTGCGCCTGAAAGGAAAAGAAAGTACTCGAAATCCAAAAGATGCCAGATACGTCAGTAAGGCTCTGAATTGCCGGAACATGGTTTTGATTTGCTCAGCAGGAGGCCATGGATAACCCGGAACATCTTTATAAATGGTACCCAGTAAAATTTCGGAATATCCGTAGATATAAAAATGCCTTCCCAGCCGTTTGACTGTGGGGCTGAAAATGTGATAGACCACAGCCTCAGGAACAAAGACAACCCGTTTCCCTGTTTGCAACTGCACCCGATAACTTAAGTCCACCTCTGCTCCAGTGTACATATGGGGATTGAACATCCCGGCGGCAATAAAATCGTCTCGCCGAATGGCGCAGTTTCCGGTAATCAATGCGGCAGGAAAATTGGGAGTAGCCTGATACGCGTTCTTGAAGGGTTTCATCTGGTCCAAAAATCGCTCAACTGGCGTGGAGGGTTGAAAGGCTTCAATTCTTCCGCCGGTTCCAACGACTGTTTCATCTGCAAAAGGGGCAACCAGATGCTTCAACCAGTCTGGTTCGGGAACACAATCACTATCGGTAAATACCAGGATTTCCCCCCTGGCTTCTTTTACGCCCGTGTTGGTTGCCGCATGAGGACCCTGAATTTGATGTTCGAAAACCAGTTTCACAGGATATTTCTGCACAAATTCGGGTGTGCCGTCGGTAGAGTTGTTATCCACCACAATCACTTCGTACTTTTCTCTGGGATAGTCCTGTTGAAAGATGGCATCCAGACAAGTCTGTATTGTGCGCATTCCGTTATACACAGGAATGACGATGGAGACCGAAGGAACGAAAGCAGGATTTAGATTTGAGTCAGCCGGGATCATGAATAACTCCAGTATCGTTCAGCATGTGCCCGGTATCCAAAAAAACGCCTCCAGATCCGTTCGCGTCTACCGCCTGAGCCGGCTAGAAGTTTACGAAGACGTTCTCCCCAGTGGATTGCCGCCGCTCGCTCTGCGGTGAAATCTTTTACCCGTTTCTCCATGTCTTCTCTATCTGCAAACATCATGGAAATCTGAGATTCGTACATGCACATGGCTTTGACTTTTTCTTTTACATCAATCAGTTCAGTGAAACAATGCCATTGGACTTCTCCAAACTCAGTTAGCGCTTTTTGAAGAGTCGTTGTGTCGTAAGCATGAGGGAAGTCTTCATAAAACCAGACCTGCCAGCCCTGTTGTTTTAACCATTTCGCAAATTCCCGTACCAGCACATGATCTACATGATTTCCGGCGGCAAGCGGTGCATACAAATGAACCTGCTCAGGAAAGAATCCAAGATCATGCCAGGCATTTTTCCAAAAGCGCATCAGGGCTTTTGCATCTTCAGGATGGGGAGGTCCGAATAAAGCAGACAAATCTGGATAAACTGCTTCTTGGTTCACTTTGCGATAGATGGCATCGCTTGTACCCCAGTAAATTGCCTGAACTTCCCATAATCCCAGAGCGCGGGAATCCTCTCCTAGCCGCAAAGCAATTGGATCGGAGGCATTCCCCCACATGTTGTGGTATTGTTGTGCAAAAGGAGTCAGCCTTCCTTCAGTCGGATGTCCAGCAAGGAAGTTAAGCACGGTTACGGCTTCACCGTGGCTTCGTTGTCTGAAGATGCGCCCTCCACACGAATAAATGGCATCGTCGAGATGGGGAGAAAAGTAAATATGTTGTCGGGATTGTGGCTTCATGGAATCAAACATTCTTTTTCAGATTAACCAGAGGGAGATGATACTTTCCGAACAACCCCGGCCTGTTTCATCAAGGCTTCTGCTGTCTTAAAGTAATCCAGGACATTTCCTTGATTGCCAATCCATTCCAGGTAATCTTTAAAAATTTGAGGGAGAGTTCTTGTGGGTTGCCACCCAAGAGCCTGCAATCGAGAAATATCTGAAACACTGTGGCGATTGTCCCCAAGCCGGTATTCCCCGGGAAGAAGGGGTTCAACATCCATTCCAAATTGTTGGGTGAGTACTCGGGCGTATTCTAAAACGGTGGTGGCGCAACCGCTCCCGACATTGAATACCTGATAATCTGCTCGCGGATCTTTCAATACGGTCATATTGGCTTCCACAACATCGGCAACATGCGTGAAATCCCGGGTCTGAAGCCCATCTTCGTAGATGATGGGTGGTAAACCATTCATCAGACGGACCGAGAAAATTCTGCAAATCCCTGAGTACTGATTGAAAAGAGATTGTCTTGGTCCCTGCACAATGGAATACCGCAGCGCTACGCTGGGTATGTGGTGCAGTTTTCCTAAACGTACCGCCGACAATTCCTCTGCATATTTACTGATGGCATAGGCGTTGTATGGATTGGCATATTCTTCCTTCAGTCGGAGGGGATTCATCTCTGTGTGACAGGATGGACAGATCACTTCCCAGCGCCCTTCCTGCAATTGCTCTTCATCGCGTGCAGGCGGTTGAACCATCTGTTGGTATTGCTGACAGTGGGGATTTATACACTGGTATTGCCCTTCTCCATAAACAGCCTGGCTGGAAGCAACGATAACTTTTTCTACGTTCAATCTGTATTCCAGAATCAGTTCGTGAATGAGCGCAGTGCTGACGCTGTTCACGTGGAGAAACCGGCTAAAGTCGGGCATGTAATCCTGATAGGCGGCTTCGTGAAATACGTACTGCACCCCTCGAAGGGCGCTTGCCAGTGTTTGCGCGTCTCTTACATCTCCCTGAACAAATTCAGCCTCGCCTGAAATCCAGGATGGTTTTCCGTTGGGATGAACCCGAGGGTCTAACAAGTCCAGTACACGCACTTCAAACCCTTCTTGAAGAAGCCGATCGACAAGATGAGAACCAATAAAACCTGCACCACCGGTAACCAGTACTTTGGTCATACATCCTCCTTGGGTGAGGGGGAAGGAGAAATCAGAGATTTCAATGCAATGGCAATTAATCCGCGGTTTTTCAGCCAGGTTGGGTCAAACAGTATCGCTTTTAAAGCATGGACAGGAACCTGTTTCTTTTTACCCTGCCTTACTTTTTCGAACGCCGCTGTAGCATGGAAGATTGCCCGGATGTATTGAGGCTTCCAGTGCTTCACTTCCTCTGGCAGTCCCTGAATCAGGGATTGAAGAAATATTTCCGGTTGATGGCACTGCGGAGAATGTGCAAAAGAGGCAAGCGAACTGAGCGCCTGGGGTGGGTCACCAATCCCCAGTGTGGGGTTGATTCGGAGCGCATTCTGTAACGAGTTTTTTCCTTCGATCGAATCTCCAGCCGAAAAAGCCCGTGCCGCGCCATTCAGGTAGGCATGCGCATAAGCCTGATCTTTTAAGTCCAGTATCTCCGAAGGAAGATTGGGAATAGAAAAGAATTTATCGAACATTCTCAACATGCCTTGCTTCATTAGGGCCGCATGCTTTGCCATATTTTGTCCGTGAATGCGGTAAAGCGTAACGGGTTTGGATAACCACTCCATAGGGCAGCCCAGGTAAGATAATCGAAGCCATAAATCCCAATCTTCCACGTAGCGCATGGTTTCGTCGAAATATCCTGCCTTTTCCAGCCAGACACGCCGAACCATCGTTGCTGAGACAATGATCGGGCAGCCCAGCACCCAGTCACTCAGGGTCAGAGTGGGATGGGACTCCCATGCGCGGGCTTCAAACAAGGGTTTAAGATGCGCATCCGTGAAAAACACATCTCCGGCAACCAGTCCGAGATCTGGCTGAGTTGCCATCCGTTGTACCTGCCATGCCAGTTTTTCAGGTAGAAAAGCATCGTCCGAGTCCAGGAAGGCTATCAGTTCGGCACGAGCGTTACGAATCCCTGTGTTTCTGGCGCCGGGTAAGCCCTTGTTCTCCTGATAGAGATAGCGGATTCTGGGGTCTTCCAGTGCCTGAATGATTTCCTTTGTGTTGTCGGTAGAGCCGTCATCCACAACCACAATTTCCCAGTCCTGGAAGGTCTGGGCTTGCACGCTGCGGATGGCGTCTAAAATCATGTCTGCACGGTTAAACGTGGGAAGGACGACGGTTACTTCAGGCATGACGCTTTCCAATCAGGTTTCTGAAGGTGTTAGCCAGGGTTTGCCCCAAAATTGCCTCCACAGACATGGATAGCACTCCCCGGTTTAGCAGGGCTCCAGGTACATGTGGCAGTCCTTTCCATAGCAACTGGCGGATTTTTTGAGTGTCTTTTCTCACATGTTGTTCAAATGCGCCGCTGATATACAACCAACCAATGGCTTTGTGGAGGAATGAGCCCGGCAGTTGAATATCTGAAGGGAGATTCTGGAACATGGCACGAATGAAGTGTATGGCTTCGTCATATGAGCCAGTGTCTTTCTCAATGATTTTTGCTCGGTCCACCGCAAGCCACATAATCCGCTGTGGGGAAACCCATTCCGGATCGATTTCTCCGATCCGCTTGAGGAAGGTTTTAGCGCGCTCAAATTCTCCCAATTGATAAGAGCCTAACGCCGCAAGGACAGTCATATGACATTGCGCCAGCGGAAGCAAATGGTTCTTAATCTCTTCTGGCATATGCCCCAGATTTTTTTCAATTACATACAGATGTTCTTGAAGGGCTTTTTCAGTGGATTGCCTCTGGAGAAGTTTTTTCCATCCAAACACGCGATAGTAAATGAGCGGTTCCGGGATGTATGCAAACGGTCCCAGGGCGGAAAGACGCCACCAGAGATCCCAATCTTCCCCGTGCGTAATGTGAATGTCAAAATTTCCTGCTTTGTTCAAAGCCTCTCGTCGCACCAGGGATGTGGAGCCTCCTCCATAAACCACGTTACCCTGTGCAAAGTCTTCAAAAAAAGAGCGAATCTCAATCCCCTCAGCAGGCTTTCCATCAATCCAATCTCCGCAAAATGCAGTAGGTTGACCCTCAGGATTTATAAAATACGCCTGTGAGAATACCAGAACCACTTCGGGATATTCATCCATGACCTTTACCTGGCGTTCCAGTTTTTGAGGGAGCCAGAGATCATCGGAGTCCAGAAAGGCAATTAATTCTCCCTGTGCGACCGTAAGCCCGTAATTCCGCGCGGCTGACCGTTCCTGATTTTCCTGAAACAGATACCGGATTTTGGACTGGTAAGGCGTAAGGACTTCCCGGGTATTATCGGTTGAGCCATCGTCAATCACAATGATCTCGTAATCCTGGTAAGTTTGCTGAAAAACACTTTCCAGCGTGGAAGGCAAAAATTGTGCGTTGTTATAGGTCGGGATGATGATGCTAACCCTGGGCATTAATTCCCTCTTTCCTCAAAAGAAGCGGGGCAGGTTGCTGAAAAATGGTTTCCAGCCATTCCTCCGCTTCTCTGGCTATGGCGTTCCAATCATATAAGCGTTCTACCAGAGCACGTCCATTTTGTTCCAGAGTTCTCCGCAAATCGGCATTTTCCATAACCTCAATGACACGTTCGGCAAAGGCTTCGGGAGTGTCCGCCAGTAAAATGTTTTTACCATGGGTGACTTCAAGCCCTTCAGCCCCAAGAGATGTGGAGACAATGGCTTTTCCCATTGCCATCCCATCGAGAATTTTCAGCCGTGTGCCTCCCCCTGTGCGTAAAGGAACTACCATTACCTCGGCTTGTTGGACAATCGGGCGAACATCTTCAACAAATCCAAGCGGTTCGACGCCTTCCTGCCCGATCAGTTCTTCCGGCGGGGATGCGCCAATGAGAATGAGCCTGGCATCGGGAAATCGCCCGCGGATTTTGGGAAAGATTTGGGTGTAGAAATATCTTACCGCATCGGCATTTGGCGGATAGGCGTAATTACCTAAATAGACCATGGTGTGGGGAATGGGAGTAGAAGAAGAGGGAGTGAAAAAATCTGTATCCACGCCGTTGGGTATCAACCTGACCGGTATTGAGCGACAACGCTTTTGCAGGATCTGTTTGTCTTTCTCCGAGACAGCCAATATGCCGTTGTATCGGCGATAATTTTTCTTTTCGTAATGGATAATTTTCAACCATTCAGGGAAGAAAAATAACCGGTCCACCCAGGATCCGGGAAATGTTTTCCTTGCTCTCCAGAATAGATTGGATTGCACATTGTGTGTTGAAAGCAGGCGGGGAATTTCAACATGTTCGGGGATGAGTTCTGCGTTTCCCTCAAACTCACTGATAATGAGGTCAAAGTGATTCTGGCGAAGAATTCCTTCAATGGCTTCAAGACGTTCGGGAGTTTTGGGGAGCCAGTAAACCCCCGGGGCTTTCACGTATCCAAAAGCGAACTCAAACAATCTGGGAATGCGCAAATGAGCCAGGACGCGTTTTAACAATCCCATTCCCCCTTGTGTGGGGAATGAAAAATTCTCTTCTTTAGGCAAAGGAATGACCTGATGACAGAACCCGGACACGCCCTGGAGATAGGCTTCTTCTCCATCCCAGATTGGTGATGCCCATGTGATTTGATATTTTTTCGAGAGACGGCTGTATAGATGATACAGACGGGCTTTCCCGCCGTCTTTGGGGGGAAAGGGAAGAATGTTTGCAATGACCAGAATCTTTTTCATCACGAGGATATATTTTTCTCAGCCAGTTCAATCACTTTGGGTAAGTGGATCTGGATTTGTTTTGCAAGTTCTTGTCTCTTCATAAAACGTTCAATAAAGAACTGGCTTAACTTACCGGGTTCCAGTAATTCTTCAGGTGCCATTGTCATATTGTCCATTTCAAAATGCTGAAACAGCCCTTCAAATTTGTCTTGATAGGCAATGCAGGCGACGGGAATTCCCTGACTCAGACAGGCAATGGCAAGATGCATTTTTCCGCTCAGAACAAATGCCAGTTTACTCACAATGTATTTGATCTCAGCGGTTGGACACGGCAGTGGGACAATTTTGCTCATTTGTTGAATAGATTCTGGAAGCGCATCGAATATTGCCTGTGCGATCACCACATCACTGGCTTTGCCGCGGATATCATGCGGGATAAACAGGAACCTGACTTCGGGGAACCGGTTATAGATATCCTGGATGGCAGATTGGTAGGCTTTGGCCAGTCTCTCCGCGCTGAGTGCTGGATATTTCTCAATGAGAACGTGGTTGGCATTGATGCCGACAACAATAGCATTTTGGTCCTGTTGTTGTTTGATCCACCCGAGCACCTCGGTGGAAACCTGTCCACCACTTCGGGGCTCGAGAAGAAATGCAATATCTGCTGTCAGGGTTACTGGACGTTGAAGATACCTTTCGAGCCTCTCTTTGCTAACAGGATCGCGTGCAAAGAGTTTGACCGATGCAGGCAATTCTCTTAAGGCCGTTACACAGGAAGATTCAGGATGGGCATTAAAACTGAAACTTACAATCCTGGTAGGACGTCCGGTTTGGGAACCGATTTTAGCGAGGTAAATGCGTTTAAGAGAGTCCTCAAGTGAATAGTACCCATCCATGACATCTGTGCCCAGCACGAAAAATTGCTCATACCGACTGATCGTATCACAAAAGGAGAAGCGGATTTTCCACGCCTGGTAATGGAAAAAATCTTCCAGGCAGAAAAACTCATCTACTCCTTTAATGAAAGACCAGTCATCGGCTTCCTGGTAATTGAGCAGGGCAATGCGTTTGACTCCACGTTTTGAAAGATTTTCAACAAATGAAGTCACAACAGCGGCATCTCCGTAACTCCCTGGAGAGTAAGGGGGGAGCAGTATGACGGAATTGGGGTAGGGTTTGATAAAAGTGCCCGCCCATCTGGCGTAGAACCTGAGCAAGTTGGATAAGATTTTTTGTTTCATGTGGTATTTATCCCGGGAGTATCCAGCGGTGAGGAAAGATGACACTCCCAAGCCGTTGGCTTCGGTTATCAATGGGACGGCCTCTTAATCGTCCCTGTTCAACGTTAAAAATGGCCGCAGCCTCAACGTGATCCTGCATTTCACCATTGGCTTTTATCCCAACGTTAATCCGATAACGTCCGGGGAGCAAAGGTAATTCGTGAATCCAGCAAATGACCTTATCATGCAGTTCGGGGGATTTCTGATCTTCCGGGCTGGAGTCAATACTGTTAAAGTAGGCTACCGGATTTCCCTGCAAATCGCAAATGGTGAAATCCAGATATTCAAACACTGTGTTAGGTTCGAGATGAGAGAGATGGAATACAAATTGAGCAGGTTCCCCGGTGATCAGCGTGAGGGCTGTAAGGTGACTCTGGTCTGTAATATCCACTCCAACCAGGCGGATGTTTCCCAATCCGCTTCGGTCTGAGCGTTCAGAAATTTCTTGCTGAGAAATTTCATCAATGATTTTGAGATACATCTTCACTGCCTCGCTGATGGTGCCATCCACCAGAACTTCCCCTTTTTGCAGGTAAAGTCCTCGATTGCACAGGGATTGAACCGCTGCCATGTTGTGACTGACGAACAGAACCGTGCGTCCTTCAGTCGCCACCTGGCTCATTTTCCCCAGACATTTTTGTTGAAATTCTGCATCACCCACTGCAAGAACTTCGTCAATCAGCAGGACTTCAGGCTCCAGATGTGCGGCAACTGCAAAGCCCAGCCGCACCCGCATTCCTGAAGAATAATACTTAATGGGTGTGTCAATAAATCGTTCGATTCCAGAGAAGGCTATAATTTCATCAAACTTCCGCTCAATTTCTGCCCGTTTCATTCCTAAAATTGCCCCACTCAAGAAGACGTTTTCCCGTCCGGTCAATTCGGGATGAAATCCTGTACCTACCTCAAGTAAGGCTCCTACTCGCCCATAGATAACTGCACGTCCAGTTGTAGGTTCAGTGACCCGAGAGAGCAGTTTGAGCAGGGTACTTTTACCTGAACCGTTTCTCCCAATGACTCCGAGGACGTCCCCTTGCTTTACTTCAAACGAGACATTTTTCAATGCCCAGAGGGTTTCTTCGGGTTGGAAGAAAGCCCCCAGAAAATATCGCATGGAATGGGCAAGATGACGAAGGGGCGAAGGTTTATGCAAAGCCTCATTTTGATTGCGCCCGATGCGATATTTTTTTGAAAGGTTATCAACATGAATTGCAATGTCGCTCATAGGTAATCCACAATTGTTCGTTCAGTGCGTCGGAAAATAAAGGCTCCTAATAACATAGCCACAAACATCAATCCCATGGAAATCCAGAAGGTGATATCTGGAGGTGAGCCAATTCCAAGAAGCGACCATCGAAATCCTTCGATAATACCTGCCATTGGATTCAACCGATAGAAAAATCGCAAAGCCTCAGGAACCTGATTCACCGGGTAAATGACCGGTGAAAGGTACATCATGGCTTGTAACAGAAAGTTGATTGCAAAAGAAACATCTCGAAATCTTACGGAGAGTGTTGACAACCAGAGACCTACAGTCAGCGCCAGCAACATCGAAGCCAGGATGAAACCAGGCAACCAGAGGATTTCAATCCGGATCGGGACTTTGAAATACAACATAAACAACAGGAAAATCCCGAAAGATGCTGCAAAGTCCACCAGTCCAGAAAGTACACCAGCAATCGCGATAATTATCCGGGGGAAGTACACTTTTGAGATAATTTCCATATTTTGAACCAGACTGCCAGCGGAACGCAAAACTGCATTCGAGAAATATCCCCACGGCAGTAACGCAGAGAGGGAGAAGAGAGCGTAAGGGAGATTATCGCTGGGAACTTTTACAAAGGTACCGAAAACCAGTGTCAGAATGACCACATTCAGCACAGGGCGAAGGAATATCCACGAAGCCCCCAGTGCTGTCTGGCGATACATTCCCCGCACTTCTCGCCAGATGAGAAGCCACAAAAGTTCTCGATATTCCCAGATGTCTTTCAGTCCCAGGGATATCCAGCCTTTTGTTGCCTCAATCACAGTGACATGTGGGTGATGTGAAGGTGTTGCAGATCGCGAAAGAGAATTTTCGACCATAATTATCCTATTCTACTCTGGAAAATCAATGATATACACTGCAGTTTCGTTGAAATTTCTGTGCTCGATGATGACGCCGCAGGGGGCTATCCAGCCGCGAAACCACGCTTCATTTTCGGCACTTGTCGGGTCACCCTGATAATTACCTTCCGGAAACAAAACGAAGAACATTCGTCCCCCTGAAGGCGGCTTTTGCAGTTCAGCACAGGAAAGATTTTCGATTCTTTCTACCCTTCTTACAGGTCTTCGGAGATAATACCATAGTGTGGGTTCTCGGGTGCTCAATAACAGGTCAGAAGGTTGCAGGTTTTGTTGCAAATAGGTGAACACCGGATGATTCTTAATGGGTTCAGACTCAATGCCTCTTCCTGTAATCATTTCCGGCAATTTTTGATAGGTCATTTGGGCATAAGAAATGATCAGGAAGACCATTGCCAGGAACAAAAGTGTCCTCGGCAAAAAATGTTTCCAGGATTGCCACAGGGAGTCAATGAAAAATACAATTAGCAAAAGTAAGAATGGATAACCGGGAATGAAATAACGGGGGAAATCCCACATTGCCCAGGAATTACCGAATAAAAAGAGAAAACCAAAATACCCTGCCAGGTAAAGAAGTACGGTGAGAACTGGCAGAGAAACCCATTTCTGAAAACCTTCTCGAATCTGCAATCTGGTTTTCCAGATGACTATTCCAGCAAGTATGAATGCCAGCAGCCCTGCCATCATGATCACTTCAACAGGGAGAGCGCTAAATGCTCTGCGAAAACCCAATCCCAGGCTTAAATCTGGCTTAAATTGATTGATCAGAAGTTGAAGCAGATACCCTCGAGTGGTGCGTTCAATTTCCCAGCCTGCAGAATTGGTGGCGCAGTAAAACTTTCCCGTTTGAAGGTAATTGCTCAGCAATACCAGAAATGTGGGTACCTGCGAGAGGAAAATGGCAGTGGTTTCCACAGCAGCCTGTTTCCATTCCCGGTGGATGATTGAACGGATGAGCATCATTGCGCCGACAATCCCAACGAGAAGCAGACCAACAATACGAGTCAGCGAGATCGAAGCCATGAGCAGGGCAAGGATGATCAAGACCTTTCTGGATGGGGGTGTCTTGCGAAAGTACAGGCTCAAACCCAGAATAACCCCGATTGTTAGGGGAAGGTATAACGACTCTGTCAGGGCGTAGGTCATATAATTGACCAGAGGTGGGAAGAGTAACAACAGCAGTCCTGTTGCCAGGGATGGGATCAAGCGATGGCTCCATTCCCACATCAGCCCGATTCCCAGCATTACCATGGAAAGCATGCCTGCAAGGATAACCCCTCTTAAAACAAAGCCTTCAGGCACTCCCAGCCAGAGAAAGAATGAAAGAAATGCAGGGAATCCGGGCATGTAGTCGCAATAACGGCGGGAGGATTCTTGCATGGGGGTTAATGTCATGTCTATTCGCAAGCCGTTCCCCTGTGCCAGGTTATAGGCTGCATTTAAATAAACACTGGTATCATGGGTGAGTGCCGGCGATATAGAAATGACGGTTTGCCCCAATAAAAGGGTGAGAATTCCGATCAGGAGAGATCCCGCCAGTAAAAGTCGCGTGTTGGATTTCATACCATTCCCTGAAAATTCATAATCAAGGAAGGGCTTGTCGGTTAATCGGCAAGCCCTTTTCGAAGAGGCTTAGCGGAGTAAATCTTACGGCGCAGGGACCAGGCGAATCCACGCCCAGCCATAGTATGGGTATGTTCCCTTACCGGTTAACAGGTCAGCGCGGTTGACATAAATCTCAAAAACGCCGTTGGTCACCGTGACGGTGCCAAGATTATATTCGTTGAAACCACCTCGAGTTCCATTAGCGGCTCTGAAGTTCATCGCTTGTGGGTTATCGGCTGTGTATCCCCAGTAGTATCTCAGATTGGCGTGCAGATATAGACCTGCATAGAAAGTGTAGCGTCCATTGGGCACTTCAGCATAGAAACGTTCTACTGGAGGACGTTCACTGACCGCGGCAAAAACTCCCGGATACCCCCTGGGTTCGTATAAGAATTCTGTCCATTGATTATCCGTGGCAATCAGATCACTGAAATTGGTTGTTGTAGTCAGGATAGGGCTTTGATGGGCGTCATCCCACACATCAAAGCGTATGGTGGTAGGTACGGGCGTTCTTGTGGGCGTTGTAGAAGGTGAAGTAAGGGTTCTGGTTGGTGTTGGAGTGGGCGGGACGGGTGTGTTGGTTGCGGTGGGCGGCAATGGGGTGGCGGTGGGCGGGACGGGTGTGTTGGTCGCGGTGGGCGGCAATGGGGTGGCAGTGGGCGGCAATGGGGTGGCGGTGGGCGGGACGGGTGTGTTGGTCGCCGTGGGTGGCAAGGGCGTTGCGGTGGGCGGCAATGGGGTGGCGGTGGGCGGGACAGGCGTGTCGGTCGCTGTGGGTGGCAATGGGGTGGCAGTGGGCGGGACAGGCGTGTCGGTCGCTGTGGGCGTAGGGGACACTGCCGGCACCTGTGGGATCAGTCGAATGTAAGACCAGCCGTAAAACGGGTAGGTGCTCGATCCAGGTAGCATATCAGCCCGATTCACAAACATTTCAAACAGCCCATTGGTGATGGTTACTGTCCCCAGGGTGTACTCGTAAAAGTCGCCGCTATTGCCGGTGGTTACATCATAAGAATACTGTTGTGGAGAAGTGGCACTGTATCCCCAGAAGTATCTGAGGTTGGCATGCTTGTACAGGTTGGCAATCAGGGTATACGTCCCTGAAGGAACAGTTTCATAAAAACGCATCAGAGGGGGCTGTTCTGCTGTTCCAGCAAAAATGCCCGGATATCCCCGCGGTTCGTAGAGAAATTCTGTCCACTGGTTATCGGTAGCATTTAACGCGTTGAGGTTTGTAGTGGTAACCAGTACTGGATCCTGATGCTGATCCTCATAGAGGTTAATTTGTATGGGTTGCCCGGGAATCGGGGTGGGGGAAAGGGTAGGGCTTGGGGTGGCTGTAGGTTGCTGGGTGGGATTCGGCGTTGAGGTGGGTTGTGTGGTAAATGTCGGGGTGGGTTGAACCGCAGTGGCTGTCGGTGTCAGCGGAATCGTTGTTGGCGTAGCCGTTGGGGGAGGTGGTACTCCCAAATCATAACTTACGGTGATATTGCCATTAAAAACCGGCACAGGCAGGAACCATCGTTGGATTTGTCCGTTGGATTCTGTGAAGACCATAAAGCGTGTTTCCAGATCGGTTCGCCCGCTTAAGGTTGTCTCAAGCAGTCCACTGACCGGATTAATCACGCTGCTGGAAATGTGGGAGGTATGCAGTGCTCTGACGTACTGGAGCGCATAGTCCAGCGTCACAAATTCGGGGTTATAGAATTGAACGCCATTATAAATTCCAGACAGGATGGAGTCCCAGTTGCCGGATGAGATGTTATGAATGTAATACTCATGTGTGAATAAGGTTGCCAGTACCAGACTGTTCAGGGCGCGGGAAATCTGGTTTACCCCGCGGGTGACGGTTGCTGAAACATTATTGTCAGGTGCCCATTCGTATGCAGGGATGCCGCGCATTTCACTGATCATGACCATGAATTCGCCATTCAATTCCGGGTGTCCCGAAATGGTCAGATCGTCAGCGTAGTAAAATGGACGATTGTCGGTGACGATACAATCTGTACCCGCCCATTTTCGATAAGGGCCAGCCTGGAGGCAATTGCCGTCATATAAACGGCCCGGCGGAATAGGGACACCTACAAATTCCACACCCCAGTTGTTCAATCCATTAAATGCGTTGGTCCCGATTTCGTAGTAATGGGGGATTACCAGTTTTGAAATCGGAATCTGGTTTAGGGTGTGCCATGCGCTGCCATCTGCAAAATTTTGGTTAATCACAGAGTCAGGAAGGTTTACACCCCCTTCATGGTTGAAGTAAAAGAAGTCCCAGGGGCTTCTTGCATGGATCGATACTGTTACCGATCCGGTATTCGCCAGCGAACGGAGAGTGTTCACATCGGTAATTGTGTCCAGGAAGATTCCTGTCCAGGGGCGGAACCCCTGGTTTACTGTCGAAACCAGCCATGGGAAAGGACCTTCCACATCGTCAATGCGAAGTGTCACGAATGGAGGAAGGGCTTGCAGCACGAAAGGCTTTCTTGCAGCCCAGACGATGCTTCGCCATACTATATCGTCCCATCCCTGCAGGGGTCCCCAAATATTAGGATTCATCCAGGCTATAGAACTCCACTGTATGGCTCGCCCCTGACCATAAATTCCCGCTATTAAGAGCGGTTGATTCCCAAGAGAGAGCAAAACAGATGTATTAGTCCCCAGAATGATTCCTTGAGGAGTAATGCTTCCAAAGAGGGTGTAGGTAGCATTGGTGTTTTGATTTTGCAAAATATAGGAGCCAATTGAGGCTTGGGATTGCACCTGAGCCTGGTTGGAAGAGATCCCGCTGTTGTACCCAAAGGAAAAGATGTTCTGAATAAATCCATAGAGAGGGGTTGTGCCATTTTGGGTGAGGAATGAATCAAAATTAACCAGTCCGGTTCCCTGGCTGACGGCATTGGTGATCAACTGGTGTTCGGATGCGTCCAGATAGGTGCCTTGTAAATCCAGTTGCCCATGCCCAATTATGATCAGGGCGTAATCGGAAATTTGCGAGGGGAGCGGTGAGGAAGAAATATCTACCAGGGTATAGGCAACGCCGAATTGATCCAGGTAAGGCTGAACCCATTGCTGGAATTCCCAGTACCGGGCACTGGTGGAATTGACCAGAACAATAGCGTCTGCCCGCTGAACTGTGGCTTGCGCTTTGACCGTTTGATTGGGTATTCCCATCAAACCTGAAATGAGAATCCCCAACAGCGTCAAAACGGTAATGACTTTATGTAATTTCACTTGTATCATTTCACTCCGCTCCTTTTTCTTGTACACTTCCCTCGTTTTATATTTGAAACGCGAAAATGGCTTGAATGACTTTTTCCTGCTCTTCTAAACTGAGCGAAAAATAAAAAGGTAACCGGATCAAACGGTCACTGATATCCTCGGTAACTGGACAATCTCCCGGTTGTCCTCCAAAGCGCCTGCCCATTTCTGATAAATGCAAAGGGAGATAATGGAAAACGCTGAGAATTCCCTGGCTTTTCAAGTGTTGAATAAGCCCTTGCCGGCTTTCAAGATCAGGCATTAACAGGTAGAACATGTGATAGGCTTGTTCACAGGTTTCCGGTACGATGGGGAGCCTGACCTGATTGCGCCCAGCCCAGGATTGCAATTCTTGATAATAGGTTTCCCAGATTTCTTTACGCCTTGATTGTATGGACTCCCGGGCTTCCAGTTGCCCCAGTAAGAAGCCTGCCAGCATGTCTGAAGGCAGGTAACTTGAACCAATATCTACCCAGCTGTACTTATCCACCTGCCCGCGGAAGAAACGGCTCCGGTTCGTGCCTTTCTCTCGCAGAATTTCTGCACGTTCGATGAACCGGGGATCGTTGATCAATAACGCGCCACCTTCTCCACAGGAAAAGTTCTTGGTTTCGTGAAAACTTTGAGTAGCCAGTTGCCCAAATGTGCCCAGGTACTTTCCTTTGTATTTTCCAAACAATCCGTGAGCGTTATCCTCGACAACTGCAATGCTGTACCGGTTGGCAATTTCCATGATGCTATCCATCTCGCACCCGACTCCGGCGTAATGGACAGGGATGATGGCTTTTGTTTTCGAAGTGATTTTTGCTTCCAGCAGGCTTTCGTCCAGATTGAGGGTATCCGGACGGATGTCCACAAAAACTGGTTTTGCCCCGCGCAACACAAAAGCATTGACGGTAGAAACAAATGTGAAGTCTGGAACAATGACTTCATCCCCCGGCTGAATTTCCAGCAACAGCGCGCTCATCTCCAGGGCATGGGTGCAGGAAGTGGTCAGCAGTACTTTTGGCACTTCCAAAGTTTGTTCTAAATAAGCATGACAACGTCTGGTAAAGGTTCCATCACCCGATACATGTCCGCTTTCAATCGCTTCCTGTAAATAGATAAGTTCATTCCCCACCACGGTCAGGCGGTTAAATGGAATCACAATATTCTGCGAGGTTATGCTCATGTTTCCTGCCTCTTGGGGGTGTTCCACCAGTGATACCAGATCTGGATGGATTGAGTGATGAAACCACAGCGCTGATACAATCGTTGCGCCCGGATGTTCCTGCCTTGGGTAACAACAGAAACCTCTTTGACCCCCTGTGACGCAAACCAGCCCAGAGATACATTGACCAATGCAGACCCTAGCGCTTTACCCTGATGGTCTGGATGTACCGCTAAAAGACCTATTTTTCCCTCTTTTTCTTCTACTTGGCAGGTAATGTACCCTGTGGGAATACCATTAAGATCAGCAACCAGAGTCTGATTAGCAAATCCATTATAACTATTCTCAATCCAAATTTCAAACAATTTATCGCATTGTTCCGTTGCAAAATGGTTGTCGTAATAAAACCGGGAATCATGGTGGCTCTGACGGGCAATCCATTTCAGTGTGGGAAGGTCACTTTCCACTGCGGGGCGTACCATGGCTGGGATTTCTGTTTCCCCTGAGATGTGCCGTTCCAGCGTCACCCGAATATCGGTAAGGTGAAAACCGGTTTGTTCAGCCAGTGCAGTGGTTTCTTTGCTTTCTGGATCTGCCAGAAAATAAAGACAATCAATTTGATGGCTGGCTACCCACTCAAAGATCCTTTCAATGGTGGAGGGGGTGAGCCTGTTTGGTATAATCCGGGCAATCCGTTTCTGAAAGAAGGATGAATCCCATGGGAGGAATTCTACCAGTGCTGAATCCTCATGATTCATTCTGGAGATGCTCCTGCGAATCAGTCATTTCCTGAATGGTGTAAGTTGGACGTTCCATCAGGCGGAAGTGCATACGGGCAAGATATTCACCGATGATCCCCAGGGCAAATAACTGCGCACCTGAGAAAATGGCAATGATGGAGGCTAAAAAGGGAAATCCGGGCACGCTTCCGCCCTGAACGATGTATCTTGCTATCACATACACCAGTACCCCAAGCCCGAACAGAGTAAAAGAAAATCCAATCAAACTGGCTAACTGCAGGGGGACAATGCTGAACCCGGTGATCATATTCATCGCATGACGGACGAGTTTGGTAAATGAATATTGAGAATTTCCATAACGCCGGGGCTGAAAGTGAATGGGGACAGAAGTA
The DNA here is from genome assembly GCF_020723905.1 of Anaerolinea thermophila. Lineage (GTDB taxonomy): Bacteria > Chloroflexota > Anaerolineae > Anaerolineales > Anaerolineaceae > Anaerolinea > Anaerolinea thermophila_A. Next base: position 121,644 of record NZ_DYHZ01000006.1, on the reverse strand, counting down.
AAACGATTGGCTCCCCAGGTCAAAAGAACGTCTATTGAAGGGTAGGCTCCCTGATACTGAGAAAATGCCTGACGAATCTGGGTATGAAATGCCCGAAAAGCGCTCACGTTTCGGGCTGTCTCTGCGCCCATCGCGCTTTGCAGGGCAATTTTGGTTGCCTGAGAAGCCAGGTCTCTCCAGAGATTGTGCTGTTCCTTTACAGGGCGCCCATAGACCACCTGATATCCTTCCCGAATTTTTTCAAGCAGGAGGGGAATTTCTTCCGGAGGATGCTGTAAATCGTCATCCATGGTTACCGTAATTGGATACCTGGCTGTTCGAATGCCACACAGGAGAGCATTGTGCTGTCCGTAGTTGCGCATCAGGTTGATGCCCCGTATCCATGGATACTGTTGAGAGAGTCGTTGAATGGTTTCCCAACTCCCATCTTTGCTGCCGTCATTGACCAGCAGAATTTCATAGTGTTCTGCCATTCCCGGGAGAGATGCATTTAACCTCTGAATCAGTTCGGGTAAACTGTGTTCACTGTTGTAAACCGGAATCACAATCGAAAGATCCATAGGTACTTCACCTTGCTCTTTTTCTGGAAATCCAGTAAACGGCTCCTGCAAGAAATACACCTACCACACCAAGGCTGATAAACGCTCCAAGCGCGGGGTTGTTTTCAAGAGGTTTTGCCTGAACAGGGCTGATCATTGTTGGAATCACAGTCTCAACGAATGGATGGGTGGGAGAGATTGAAATGGTTTTGGTGCTCTGGGGAAGAGAGAGGGGCAAATTCTGTTTCGGCAGAGGTGGCGCCTGGGTGATTCCGCGGTTATAGTAAACCACACTGGGAATGCCTTCCACCACCTCAAGCCAGACGACATGCAGGATATACCCCTCACTCACAGTAATGCGCATGTTTTCGGCAAAACCACGCTGTCCAATAGGAGTGGAGGGTGTCCAGCCATTTCCCAGCCATTGCACATGCCATGGCTGTTTGATGGATACCGCGTGGAGGGTGTTTTGACTGTCGGCTACCATGTCATTCCACAGGGCACGCCCACCACCGGTCAGTTCCGGAATGAAGGTGTCAGGCTCAGACCAGGTATTTCCGCCATCCTTGGACCAGACATGGTGTCGTTCAACAGTCGGAGCACCGTCCCAGGTGAGATGAATCTCCTGTTCTCCTACGGCTTCTACGTCGATAAGAAAGGGTCCAAAACCGTCCAGATATTTTTCGGGGCTGTATTCGTCAATGAAGACGGGCTCAGTCCATGTCGTTCCGCGATCCGGGGACTGAACATAAACAATTCGTCTTCCCGGAAAGGGCATGATCGTCCAAACCGCGTGAAGAACCCCGCGCCCATCCAGTGCCATTCTTGGGTAGGCTGTATATTCGTCGTTTTGTCGAATTCCTGAAACAATTCGGATGGGCTTGGACCAGGTGTTCCCGCCATCGTCGGAACGGAGAAAAACCGGTTCTTTGAAATCCAGTGAAGCATACATTCCGTAAAGCCTTCCCTCCGAGTCATGAAGAAGAGCACTGGTTTCATTTACCCCGATGCCAATCATGATGGGCTTGCTCCAGTTTCGTGGGTCTTCGGCACAGCAAGCAGGGGCTCTGGAATAGTACAGACGACTGTTTACGCCGCCAGTTCCCCAGATTGCATGGAGCGTCCCGTCAGGGGTTACAGTAATTTCCGGGAATTCAGCGCCAAGCCCTGTCTCGGGGGAGACAAGTACATCCACAGGAGTAATCCATTTTTTTCCATCCCAGCGGGTGTAATAGAGCGTATCTCCATAACCAACCGGGCGTTCCAGTTGGGTGGATTGGGACCACATGATGTGGACATTCCCGGCAAGGTCGGCGGCAATGGTTGGTTGCCAGGCTTGAATGGAAGAATTTGACAGGGGGATGGGTTCTCCCCATGCAACTGCACTACCCTGAGCGTGGACAGGGTGGGAGCCCTGCGAACCACTGTTCCAGAACAGCAGAAAAGCAATCAGAAAAAGAGAGAATTGAATGGATTTAGTTTTCATTATGGAATGGATGTAACCCCGGTTTGTTTGGCTCGGAAATCGTTAATCGAGTCAACAATGAATTCAGCCAGTACGGGAGCGATATCCTGATTGGCATTCATTGTTGGATGATTGTCGGTTCCCTCTTTATAGTCTTCCCTGAGCCGATTGTAATTGGGAGAAGATGGATCATTCTCTGCGAGTGCACTGTACAGATCAAACACGTATACATTGGGTAGCCCGCGTAAATATTCAGGCGACTGGAGCCATTCTGCAATTTCGCGCGCTCTTGCGCCCATGGCTTCATCGGCTTCTGCAGAATTTAATGGCGGGGTGGTGAGGAGGATAAAGAGTTTTTCGGGATGTTTTTCGAAGAATCGATGCATTACTTCATAATACGTTCGGGTTTTTTCCACGCTTTGATCATCAGGCAAAACATTCCCCGTAAAACAGGATTTCAGGATGATAACCTCGTACTGCATCAGTCCACTGACTGCATTAATCGGCAGTGGATATACAGGTTGTGAGAACAGTTTTGCCAGTCCCGGTGGATCGGTATCATCGTTGGGAATGTTAAAGTGAAATCCCAGGTTTTGTCCGTTGGGATCGTTCAACCCGTAGTAGTTATAATCGTGATCCCAAAAAGAAAGTCCTGCCTGTGTCAGGCGGTCTCGATAATCGGTTTGCCGAATGAGGTTATCGCCAACGGAATGGTGGAGAAAAATGACATTGGTGTAATTTCCCTGGCTCAGGCTTTGAATTTCTTTAGAATATTGAAGAGAACGAACCAGCGCGCTGGCTTTCCAGATTTGAATTTCTACAAAGGATCGAATCCCAAGCGGCTTCCCGCCAACGATCCGGATAGCCAGCAGGATCACAAAGATCACGACAAGGAGTCCCCCTGTGATCAGCAACAACGAACCCAACCGTTTTTTTCGTTTTTGAACATGTATCGTTTGCATCACATCACCTCTAGATTAACCGAACACGTATGCGTAACCTTTTCGCAATGGGGTTGCGCTCATGAGTTTCATACTCACCCAGGGAATGATGATCCCTGTTGCAATCAATAAGGGCTGGAATATCCACTGAATCCCAAGCAGGGAAGGGGCAAAGTGATAGACCAGTTTTGCCGTTATTTCCAGTACCAGAGGATGCATGAGGTAAATACCGAAGGCTTTTTGCCCAAGTTTATAAAGGATGGCAGACTGGGGAAGGGCAATGTGATCGTAAGTCAGAAATGTAAGCAAAAGAGAGAGGGTAAAGGCAGTGGCAAAGAACGTCTCCACCCCACCACGCCAGTCAATTCCGTAAGAACGGTAAAACCATTCCGTTTCAACAATGGCGAAAGGAGTGGAAACAATCAGGAGTCCAAGCCATACTTTGCGCCATTTTTTGAGCCAGGGGATGATCTCTTCTGCGCGCAGGTTTAACGCAATGCTCAGCGTGAAAATAAACCCCAGGTTTCCAAAGAACCATTCCGGTTTCCAGGGGAACACTTTGAACAAGACCAGATAACTCCAGACAATCGTAAGTCCCTGTAAAACACCCATCACGGCAAGGACTTTATTCCAGCCAGGACTGCGAATGCCTCGAACCAGCAATGGGGAGAGCAAGAACAATTGACAGATCAGAGGGACATAATAATAAACTGGACTGGCACTCCCTGTGAGCAGTCTGGTAAGGATGCCTGAGAAGGACAGTGGGGCATCTAAAAGAAGGTGGTCAAATAGCATGACCAGCAGAGACCAGAGTGCATAGGGAATGAGAATTCCTTTGAGACGGGCGCTGATCATCTTCCAGGTCAACCCACTCCGGGATGCAAAGGCAATAAAGTAGCCTGAAACGGCAACAAATGCTGGCAAACTGAAAGGGGTAATTTGCTTGAGGATGACCATGACGATGTACATGGGGGAATCCATGGCGTCGAAATTGGGAACAGCCACGTCCCGATATCGGTCTGTCCACCAGAACATTGCTGTAAAACCCCACCCAATGGCATGGTTGATGACTACAGCCAGAATGGCAATACCGTTGAGCCAGAAAAGTCTTTTTGCCACAGAAGAAAATCCTTTGGGAGGAATTCAAAAAAGCCATCTTTTCCTGAACGGGGTTCAGGAGAGGATGGAAAGATAATTAATCAGGAAAAATGAAGGTCAGGTCAGGACGATTTTTTGGTAATCAATCTGGCTGTATCCACTCTCCCATGGATCGCCTTGTTCGTAAGTTCCCAGTCCTGCATCTTGAGCCAAATCCAGGTATTTGTCAGCATACTGGAAATACCCGGATTCTGTACGGAGAAAATCTGCCATCACGCTGTCAATTGCCACCGGATCCCTGGAGAAAAAGAGGCTTTTTGGGAACTCCCCTTCACCAAATGTTTTTGCCCAGTAAGAAGGCGTGGCATCTTCCCTTTCCAGACAACCGAAAATTCCATCGCCCAGGGTTAGAATGGTTTTGTTTCGAATGTTTGGATTTTTATAGATATCCACCAGAGGACTGTAATCGGTGTAAAAGCCTCCTCCACAGTCATCATTCAAGAAAATATGACTGTGCACTCCTCCCGGATTGCTGATGGTGCCAAAGTGATTTTTAAAACCCAGAGTAATTCCTGCACAGGAATGATGTTTCAGAATAGGGATGTTAATCAGATAAGAAGCGTTTACCAGCACATCAGCGATTTTCTGGGGAGCAGGGCTGGGTACTCCGGAGGGCGGTGAAAATTGAACCGAAGCGCTGGATTGGGTGGAATTGTACGTCACTTTGTGGGCGTCATCTGCGCAGGCATGAAACAACTGTACATTCGGATATCTCGCGCGAATGGCGTTAATAAAATATAGGGGAAAAATGCGGTTGACTCCATCGTAAATTTTGATATCCGTTTCTACCACCCCCCGTGCTTTCAGTCCTTTGATTACGGCATTGATGACTTGAGGCAAGGCATTAATTTGTCCTGTTTCATTTCCACATGCCATTTGCATTGCATTGTTGAAATTCACTTTGATGGCAATCCCCTGCCCCTGCACATAATTGGGTAAGAGGACCTGCCACGCACTGGCAAGATTGGTCTGCCCGGTCAGAGTCTTTAATCCCTCTTCAACCATGAGATCGACTTTGTCTTGACTGACGTAATTCCAGTAATCATAAGGGCTTTCCGTCCAGCTGGTTACTGAGGTGTGGCGCACATGAACGACACGCGCTCCTCCAGGCGGCGGCAGGGTATTCGTCGGGCTGGGCGTTGGGGTTGGGCTGGGTGTAACCGGTGTCGGGGTGACTGTTGGCTGGCTGGGTTTCAGAACGAGGGGCAGAAATATGGAGTTTGCGCCGCCCTGTCCATGAACCAGTTCGTCTTTCAGGTGCATCAGGCCAACCAGCGTGGAGAGTGCCCCGGTTGAAACAAGGGCTAAAAAACGTCTTCTGGATACTTTTTTACCCATAAAGGCCTCCTAAGGTGCCTTAAACACCAGCGGTAAATTAACCATTAAATCGCTGGGCATGACCTGAATGGCAGGTGAAAAGGCAATAATCGTTCCTTCTGGATTTACCAGAGAAACTGTTATGGAATATGTCTGATAGTTGGACAATCCTGTAAACAGGTAAGTTCTATTGGCGAAGGGGATCCCTGTGACCGGAGCGGGACTACCCGATCCGCTGATGTCAATTCTCCATGTATATCCATCATCTTCATCCGGGTAAACCCACCAGTATAATCGCAAACTCTGGTTGCCTGGGACAGCCCATGCCTGAACTGTGACTGCACTTCCCCATTGAACCCCGCGATATTGTTTCACGGCTTCAGCAAGTTTTTGTATGTAGAAGAAGTCACCTTCTGAAAGCCATGAAATATCTGTGTAGCGGGTGAGCGTGTTCCCCGGGGTGTCCAGAATCCATGCGTGCGCCATAAATATCTGGAAGGAGTCAATGGGATGAGATAAATTGTGTTCCCATCCCAGCGTACCTTCTGCAAACGCGGCAAACCAGTGAGGGTATAAGGCTTTTACTTTGTTGAGAACGACAGAAACATCCTGAGAATTCCAGTCCTTAAGGTATCTGCCCAGTTCTGGAGTAATGTCACGAAAAGCGGCCAGGTAGGGCGAATCCTGTCCATGGTAGGTAAAGGTATCTCTGTCCCGTAACGTGTTATAGACCACCTGAAGGTAATTGTAGTCATTGAGGTCCACCGCAAACTGATTCAGATAAATTACCTGTCGAGAGTCATCGTTGGCTGAGCGCCAATCGTAGTTATAAAGGTATCCGATAAATGGATGACTCCGGTAAGTGGGCATCCACGTGGGGGAAGGGGGCAGTTGGGATAATCCCACACTTCCCAGATAGCGGGGATAGTGAGCCATAGCCGAGCGCAGGACAGCGGCTTTTAATAACAGGCATCGGGCAAGTTCCTCGCTGGTGCTATCCTTCGACATCTGGGCGAGACGAATAAACCCAATCATGCCTGCAAAGTGTCGGTTCGCATTTTCAACCGCAACCCGCCGATCTTGATAGTTGGCAAACCAGTAAAACGTAGCCCAATCCTGTTCCCGCATATCGCGGTCCAGGGTTTCAACGGCTTTTTGCCAGGTGCTGGCAGGTAAGGATTGCTGAGCGAACTGGTAATAGCGTGCCAGTGCATAGAATGAATACAACGGAACATCTTTCAGAAACGAGTCTTGACGGGTATCCTCTTGAGTGGCATTGGGGTTCCAGTAATATTGAATCGTTCCATCCATGTATGAAAAAGGTCCTCGCCTTTTTCCAGCGGTAATGCTCAGGTTGTAAACCGTCTCTGGAGGATAATTATTCCGTTCGCTTTGGAGATATTGAAGTATCTGGGACTTGAGAGAAGGGTTGTCTACAGCCTCAGCAATTTCTATCAAATGGAGAAGGACATCAGCCGGGTTTGCCCAGTACACATCGCCGCGGCTTTTATGCACCGGTACAGCATCCAGAAAGATCCATGGAGCGTAATGACCTGATGAAATTATTTTCTGGACCTCAGTTTCTAATTTTTGCCGCAGTTCATTGGGTACACTCCCATTCAGGTAAGTGCGCGTTTCATTGGTGTATTTTCTCAATCCGCTCATGCTCCAGGAATACGAGGAAGCCCCGTCAATGCCTATCATAGGACCAAACTCGGTGTTGAGGTTGCCATTGCTGTTGACTGTAGCAGAAATTTGAATGGGCAACTGGTTCATGGCAATGGCAAGGAATGGAGGCAGAGGGGCGAATCTTGTACCGCCCGAGCAAATGGGCAGGAAGGTAAAGGTTTCTGTGATCTTTGTGGTATCTGAAGAGGCTGTGTACTGGTAAGTCTCTGTTGCCGTCAATGGAAACTCGCAGGAACGCAGCGCCCAAAAATTGATCTTGTCCCGCATGGCTTGTGGGAAACTGGTTGCCCAGGCTTCTGTTTCGGAAGAGGAGCGCGTTAACCTGCCGTCAATGGGCAAAATGCTCATGGCGCCCAGAGCGGAAGAAAAGGTCAGTTCAATTCCTCCTCCTGAAGCATGTTTAATTGCCGCTGGCTTGTTTTGAAAGACCAGCAGGAGGGGAGCATCGGCTTGATACGCATCGCTGGTAGGCAGAGTCCAGTCATAAGAAAGGGGCTTACGGCTGTCCACAAAATGACTGTTGCTCCCGAACCAGATCAGCATCCACTGACTTTCCATCCCGCTCAGGGATGTGGATGTGGTGCTCAGCGTCTTGACTTGCAGAGTTCCACCAGAGATGTAAGCCGCATACCTGGGATAGATGGGAGCATCGGATAAGCGATTGACCTGTGTGGAGTTCCATGCATAACGAGAGACATTACCGGTAAAAAGGGTGAGAGAAGAGGCGCCAGATTGCAGAGCAACCGCCGCACTCATCCGGCTGGCAGTTAATTGAAGCGTTCCGCCGCTGTACGAATAGGTTAACGTGTTATGCGCCCAGTCTGTGCTTTGGGAAGTAAAGGAACCGCTTGCGCCAGTGACTCGAATCTGTCCCAGTGGAATCCCAATTGGTCCTGCCAGTCGTGGACCTACATAAGATGCATCCGCGTTCATGACCCCGCCCCGCAGGGTTAAAGAGGGCCAGTTTCCATTCGTAATTACGAAACCCAGCCCTGCTGTCTGTCCTTTGGAATTCTGGGTGGTTTTCAATCCGGTGGCTCCCGTTTGCCAGTTGGATGGGCTCAGGGATTGAGAAGAGGGCATGGCAAAGGCATGCAAACCCGTGCCTGAAAGCAACAGGTTTATCGAGAGAATTACGCTGAATAGTACATTGAGCAGTTTCATAAGGGTCCTTATGGCTGGGTGCGCCGTGCCACCAGTTCGTAATAGGTTATGTGGTACACCCATCCATTCGCAATTGACGCAGGATTTCCGCCACCCCCCTGGGTGTTGTTTTGCATTTGACGATTGGTTGCCCCAGCGGGGATCTGAGTCCATTGACGAGTATCCAGGTTGAAATAGCCTGTGAAATTGGCGTTCTCTTCCTGAATGTGCATGGCTAGAATGAGATTACGGGAACAGGTCACATTCATGGTTTCATCTTGATTGCCCCTACCTTCACTGGAGCCGGTTTCTACCAGGGCATCCACCATGATTCGGGAGGTAGGATTTAAACGCGCCCAGCCGGAGGAATAGCCTCCCTGTGGTGTCCATGATGACATGATGAGATAACCATCTCGGTCTACACATGGAGGCGGGGTTGCTCCGTTCATGGTCTGGAAGTGATAGTGAATGACCATGGGGGCCTGTTGACCGTTTGTTTCGTACAGACGAAACAGGGTTGGCGAGTAATTTTGCGGGTTGGCGGCGTAATCTGCCAGAATGTTTTGCTGAATCGTGGCGTCTAACGCCTGATTGGGTGCGGGCGGGTCGCTGATTCCTACATACCCGTAACCCATCGGTCGAATGTAAACCATGCCATTAAGAACCACGGGCCAGTAATCCTTAAATGCCATTCCAGGAAGTTGAGCGCTTTTCCAGGCCAGTACGCCATTGGCGGATTGAATGGCATATACGCGCATATCCATTGCGCCAAAATACACCTTCCCGTTGTTCCATGCCGCGGTTTGCAGAATGGGACTTCCCACAGAATAGGACCATAACACCTGTCCATTATTCGGGTCCAGCGCGTAGAACACACCGTTCCGTCCGCCTAACATAACTTTCCCATCTGCCACCACAGGTGCAGTAGAGAATCCCTGAAAGTCAGACAGTTGATTTTTCCAGACCTGTGAACCATCTGCAGCGTTGAGGGCATAAACGGCGCCATCCAGTGCTCCAAAAAAGACTCTGCCTCCATCTACTGCCACGCTGTTCAAGATGGGGGAGCCGATGTTTGTCTTCCATACCTGTTGTCCGGTTGTGGCGTTAATGGCATACATATTCCCCATCTCTGTTCCTACGAATACCCTGCCTCCAGAGACAATTGCCTGTACTTGAGGAAACACTTTTTCGGGTTGGAAAGCATACCGCCAGGCGATCTGGAAACTGGTTCCAAGATTATCCGGATAATAGCCGGTGTGTTGAGGATCGCGTTGTACCTGCGCCCACTCGCTGGTCGGAATGGCTTCTGGACTGGTATGGATGCCTTCATCCACTGGACCTGAGGGTTGATCTATCTGAGAAAGGGCTGAAGGGGGAATCATGCCAGAAACGGGCATCCCGCTGATGAAAGTCGTGCCACCAAGAAGCACTACCAGCACAAGGAACCTGAGAATGCGGGGGTGAGGACGTTTGTTCATTCTGTTTATCCTTCGACTTTCTGGTAAAGGATGTCCTGATAGCCCTTACCCCATGGAATGCCTCGTTCTGCGTTTCCAAGTCCTGCCTGTTCAGCAAAGAACAGATATTCATCAGCCTTGCTCATAACTCCTGCGCCAGGTTCTGCGCGCAGGAAGTCAGCCATTACACTGTCAATGGCAACGGGATCAGTTGAAAAGAACAGACTGTTGGGAACTGAACCCCCAAAAGTAGACCAGGTGGAGGGGAATGTATCCTCACTGCCTTTTCCCCCAAACAACCCGTCTCCGATGGTCAAAATGGTCTTGTCCCGAATATTGGGATTCAGGAATAAATCAACCAGAGGACTGTACTGAGGGGTGAAGCCGCCTCCGCATGCCGAAACCAGGAAAATATGGCTGTGGAGTCCCCCGGGATTATCAATGCTGCCCAAATGATTCTTAAACCCCAAAGTGATGCTGGAACATCCATGGCTTTTGAGGATGGGCATATTGATCAGGTAGCGTGCCTGTAGCAGAAGATCAGCGATTTTCTGGCGGGTAGGCATCTGGACTCCATCAGGGGGATGAAAAGCCACAAATGCCGATTCGGCTTGCGAATCGTAGGTGACCGGTTCGTGACAGCGATCGAAGTAGCGGACGTTGGGATATGCAATTCCCGCTACAAAGTATTGGGGAATAATCCTGTTCACTCCATCGAACAACCAGATATCTTTTTCCTCAACGCCAATGGATTTCAACCCTGCAATCACTGCATTCACCGGCTGCGGCAGGGCGTTGATTTGTCCGCTTTCCTCGTTGCAGTTTTCCCAGATTGTGTTATTGAAATTCAACTTGATGGCAATGGCATCTCCAGGTTGATAACCGGGAAGTAATGTTCTCCAGGCATCTTCCAGAGTGGAGGTTTCTGTCAATGCTGTGATCCCTTTCTCCATCATCTGGTTAACCACTTGCTGGTCTACATATTCCCAGTAACGTTTCTGGCTGTTCCAGTGAGTGGCTTTTGAATTGTGTACATGAATGACATGACGCCCGAAATCGGCTTTGACAGGCGGGGGAGGGGTTACGGTAGCCTCCACAGTGATGACTTGCACAGGTGTTGGCGTTACGGCGAGGGGAGGTGGGGGTGGTGAGGAAGTTGGAAAAGGTGTAGGGATAGAAGTGTCCTGGGGGAGGGAATCTACTCGGGCGGGTTCTATACCCTGAGGCTGACAGGATGTATTTCCTCCAGCCAGTGTGATCAGCCCTAATGCCTGAAACAAGGGGAAAAGAGAAAGAGAGGTCAGTTTTTTCAGAAAATGTCGTCTATTCATTAGATTTCTGTTAATCAAAATGAAAACCACCAGTAAACTTCATAAAACGCCATCACCCTCATTATATGTAGCGGATGGGTTTTACCTTGAGAAGAATTTCACTTATTTTTGGAATTCTGTTTATCCTTGTTTAACCGGCGAAATCTGGCGATCACCAGAACGACAAGAATGAGAAGTCCAGAGAATGCTCCTCCAATCATCAGATATGTATTGTGGGACGTTAAACCCGGAACAGGCGTATTCGGATTTAAGGTTGATGTTTCAACCGGAGGAGGCGGTGTGGACGTCGGAACAATGGTGAGTAAAGCAAGCGGAGTCGGAGTAGGCGCAGGCAATGAAGGGGTAATCGGGACTGTCGTCGGCAGAATAGGGATAGAGGGAATGTCAACTTTCCGATAACTCCCCAGAAGGGTAGTCATACTTTTTTGTTGCTCAGGGTTGTAAAGAGGTAATCCCAGAAGAACTCCTGCTACCCCGTCCTCTCGCACTTTAAAATCAATCGGGATGTCCTGATTCTTTTCCTGAATGATACCGAAATCGAGGGCATCAATCTCATCCCAACCTGAAGCATTCCACACCATGTATCTTAATTCCTCATTCCCTAAGGGCTGTGGATTGAGGAATACCAGATGGACTTGACCGGCTTCATCCAGCGTGGCTTGAATGGCGGCAGAGGAACTGTTCCATTCTGTGATGCGTGTAACCCGTCCATATGAGCGACCGGCATCTTGAGAAATCTGGTGGAGCAGGATAGTGCCATTGTCGCTGGTGTCTTTTTCTGCCCAGAGCCGATGAAGATTATTTCCGTAGGGGAGTAGTGTGTGCCATAAAATGGTATTGGATGACACTTTTTCCGGCTCTGTCCAGGAGATTCCCTGGTCGAAGGAGTGGGTTTCGTAAAGTCCTTTTGCCGGGTTCCCTTCCAGAACGGTTTGATTGATTGCGCTGACATGGTAACTGCCGTCAGAACCATACACCAGTACCGGTTTAGAGACAATATCCCAACCTTTTGTGGATCCATTGAGGATACTCAAAGGCACTGACCAGGTTTTTCCCATGTCTCCTGACTCAACCAGGAAAACCCCGCGGTTTTCGTTAATGGGGATGGCGTAAAGGATTTGGATGGAATGATCTGGAGCCATCTGAATGGATAGATCCGTGGCTTCAACAGGGATAGAGTACACTACGCGTGGGGGAGACCAGTCTAATACGGAAAGGGGAGCCTTTCCTGCACACCAGCTGAAAAATACTTCTCCGCCCATCTGATTTTTCCAGATGGTGAAGAAACGATTTTCTGCATCTACGGTCACCGCTAATCGGGCAATCTGTTCATCCTCTCTTGAAGTGGTACGAGCTGTGTTTGAGGATGGGGTAAACATTGATACAGGCAGACTCCAGCGTGTGTCCTCGAGATAGGAATAATAGGCAATTCTTCTGGCTGATGGTTTGACCAGTGTGCCGGGAGGAATGTCCAGAATCTCATCCTGAAGCCAGAAAGCATGCCAGCGTTTTTGCTGATCTTCGATAATTTGTAAATCGGTAATCGTGCTGTCTGTGGTTTGAAGAATTTGAGAAGGCTTCCATCCCGGGTTTTGCGGTAGCCAGGAAGAAATATCTTTCAAACCCCCCGTCCTTACCCAGACATCATGGTTGGCATTGAGGTCAATGCCTGCAAGTGCCACTTCTCCGGGCGTTCTGGCAATCAGATCAAACAGGTTTAAAGAAACACCGGTAGAAGTTTCTGGATCGGTAAAACTTAAAGCGTTCGGCTCGTTGATGATTTCACTCCACTGTGTTCCATCCCATGTTGTAAAGTAAAGTAATTTTTGGGTGTAAAAAGAGATCAGGGGTAAAGAATCGGGTTCTTCCAGAACTTCTATTTTTTCTGAACAGGTCAGGAAGGGGGTGTTCAACCGTTGATTGCTACTCCATGTTTTTCCTGCATCGTCGGTCTGTTTGAAATAGGTAAAGCAAACCGTTTCAGATTGCCTCACCTGCCATACCAGGACGGCATTCTCGCCTTGGGAAGCCACATGGATATTTTCTGGATAAGCAATCCCCCCTGAACTGCTTGCCGTATCAACTTCCATCGGTGTGCTCCATCCTCTTCCGCCATCCGTTGATTGAGCCACCCAGACTTTTTTTCTGGGTTGTTGGTCAAATGTCAGATATACGATTTTCTGCTCCCCAACGCGGGCAATCGAGAGGTTCACAGAATTGGTGATAGGTTGGGGAGGTTCCAGTCCGGTACGGATAACCGGCAATAAACTGCGAAAATAATTGGAAGCAGAAATCAAAATGGGTTGTGACCATGTTCCCCCAAAGTCTAATGATTGCGTATAGTAAATACCTGCTGGCGTGTTGGCATAATCTTCGGCTTGCAGGTATGCCAGGTGCACGATACCATCCTCATCCACTTGCACGTCATAATGGGTCACAAAGCGGGCAATCAGGCGTGTGGCTGACCAGGAAGATAATTTATCCGCTGCACTCACATTGCCAATGTTAAACACCAAAAAATTTTCATCCTTCCAGAAGAGATACATACGAGTTCCAATACTGCGCGCCAGTCTTGGGCTGGCATGTTGAAACATCAGATTGGAAGTCATCACCTCTCGAGGGATGGGAAAACTGGCTTTCTTAGGTGAAGTCCAGCCTTCTGAGGTAGTGTAGGCATAGTAAACCCCCGAACGGGGATCTGCCCAGAAGACATGGAGATCTCCGTTTGTATCGGCACCCAGGATGGGATTCAAACTTTCACCGGATTTGGAGATGTTCTGAGGTATTTCCCAGCGGTTGACCCGGCTTTGTGCCATCACCGGAGAGATATCTGGTATCCATCCTGAAAACAGAATGAAGACAAGAAGTATATAGAGTGAAAGTAAATGCTTTTGAGGTTTCATATGGTTTACTCGAGTTGGGCGGGGTGAGCCCGCAGGTATTGGGTAGCGCGTTTTTTACGTTCGATATCGGCAATGACTCGGTTAACCTGTTCTTCGGTCAGTTCTGCCGCTTCGGCAATCTCTTTTACCGGCACCTGTTTTTCGTACCCAGCCCAGATCAAGTCCAGCAAGTGGAAAGGAATGCGATAGAAGAATTCTTCCTGAGTACTCCCAGCCGGGTATGTGTCGGTGGTTGGGGTGCGTTCCTGAATTTCTATGGGAATGTCCAGATATCGGGCAAGTTGATAAACCTGAGTTTTATAGAGATGTGCGATGGGGTTCACATCCGAACCACCATCTCCATACTTGACAAAAAATCCCAGGTCATGCTCATTTTTATTTGGCGTTCCAATGACTGCATAATTGCGCAGTTCGGCGTGGTAATAAAGCAATGCCATCCGCGTTCTTTGTTTGAAATTAGAAGCCGAAACGATTTGAGCATATTCCTGCAGCGGTAAGCGTTTGGTTAACTCAGTGCCATCAGGCTTGATGACAGTGAGGGAAAACACATTCAATCGATCTTCTTTCAGTAGATTTCCGGGCAGGACAATCTTAGACTTCCAATTTGGCTCAAAATCAGGAAAGATTCTTTGAATGGCTTCATCTCTGCGGCGATAACACCCAAAGCCCTCGAGTGCAGGAGATATATCCTCGGTCACCGTTTGTACTCCAAACTGTCTTGCCAGTGTGTGAGCCAGTTCTGTGCTTTCCGGGCTGGATTCCTTTTCAGGCAGCAGAATTCCAACCACGCGTTGGGCTCCAAAAGCCCGAACACACAGGGCTAACACCACCGAGGAGTCGATCCCGCCGGAAATGCCCACCACGGCTCCCTGTTTTCTTAATCGGTGAAGAACCTCTTCTTTTAAAAATTTGGTGATTCGTTCCACTTCTATTGGAACGTCCAGATCCAGTGTCTGTCGGCTAAATGCTTTCATGGTTTCGTGGTTCATAAAATAGTCCCTTCTGAATTTCTGCGAATGACTTTAATTTTGTTTAATGGCAACTGATTCCTTTGGGGTGAAGGAAAATGTTGAATAAATTGCCTGTAAATCAATTGGGTGGAAAGGATACCGGCGATTGCCATGTCTTCCACTTCGCTGAGAGGAATCCCACGAGAGGCTTTCTGAAATAACTGGTTTACTGCCAGAGGATTAAACAGGCTGGTTTCCTCTAAGAACTCGGGGGAGGTTATCTCGGTTACGTAATCTGGCGGGTTGGGATGATAAAAACTTTTATGGATGGGAGCGCGATAGGGTTTCTTTCGCCTTTTCCAGATCTCCTCAGGCAACAGGTTACGGGCAATTTGCCGTAAAATCCATTTCTCTGTCAATCCATATAACTTCCATTCCGCGGGCAATTGATTGGCAAACTCAACCACTCGATAATCCAGGAAGGGAAACCTGCCTTCTACAGAATGCGCCATGGCTACTCGATCGCCCTGGGATGAGAGCAGATAGGAAGAAAGAAAGGTGGTAATTTCCAGATACTGGGCTTTTGAAAGTGCGTTCCAGGAATCGAACCTTGCCGGTAAAGGCAGGCGTTGAGCCAGTGACACCCATTCCTGGGCGGGTTGAGGTTGAAGGAATCGCAAAAGCCGCATCCCGTTCTTCCATCGAATCATGTGGGAATAATAAGGCGATTGGGTCGCGGTTAAGTCCATCTTGAAAAACGCCATGAAAAAATTTCTCGCGGAGTCTGAAAGTCCGGCAATTTCCGGGTAGAGCGTACCCAGTAATCTGGGTCTCAGGGTGGATTCCGGGTTGCGCGCCCAAAAGCGGCGAATGATCATTTCTTTGAAAATGTCATATCCGCCAAAGAGTTCATCGGCTCCTTCTCCTGTGATGACCACTTTAAAACCATGTTGATGCACCAGATCTGAAAGCAGGTACATGGGAACGGGAGCAGTTCGGAGGATGGGGGTTTCGGTGTGCCAGAGCACCTCTGGAAATTTTCGCCCAATATCTTCGTAAGTGGTATAGACTACATGGTGATGCGTTCCCAGGGTTTCTGCCATTTTCTTTTGGAACGCACTCTCATCATACTGGGGATCCGAGAACGCAATTGAGAACGTTTCAAGCCGGCTTTGAGAGTATTTTCGAATCAGGGCGGTGGTGAGGGAGGAATCCAATCCTCCAGAGAGATAGGCTCCAACCGGGACATCTGCACGTAAACGAATCAGGGTGGCATCGAGCAAAAGGCGTTGCAATTCTTCCAGAGCCACTTTCATGGGAATCTGAGGTTCGTCTCTGTCAGAGAAGTTCAGACTCCAGTAAGGCTGAAGATGGATTTTTTCATCCTGGTATAAAAGAAAATGCCCTGGCGGGATCTGGAAGATATTGGAAAAGGTGGAGAGGGGCGGTTGAGGACTCCAGAAGACAAATGTCTCTACAAGAGCATCCCGGTTGATTTCAGCATTGATCCCGGGGTATGCAAGAATGCTCTTCATTTCTGAGCCAAACACAAAGGCTTGAGGGGTTTGGGTGTAATACAGCGGGCGAATTCCCAGGCGGTCCCGTGCCAGAAACAAAGACCGATTCCTTTCGTCCCAGATTGCAATGGCAAATTGCCCGTTCAAAAGGTTCAGACAGTCCGCTCCATATTCCTCGTACAGGTGCAGAATGACTTCTGTATCTGTGCGGGTGGTAAAGGTATGTCCCAGGGCTTGTAAACGTCCGCGCAACTCCGGGTAATTAAATACCTCTCCGTTGTACACAATCCATAAGGACTGGTCTTCGTTGGATATGGGCTGCTGCCCTCCACTAAGGTCAATAATGCTGAGCCGGGCACTGCCCATCCCCACCTGTTTATTCAGGTACAACCCAAACTCATCCGGTCCCCGATGGCTAATCATGGAAATCATCCCCAACAGGACATCCTGTTGAACAGGGGGGCTCGGGTTAGAAGCAATGACCCCGGCAATTCCACACATTACAGCGTCTCTTTTCGACTAATTTGTTTACGCAACTCGGTTTTAACCACTTTTCCATGTGCATTGGTTGGGAGGACTGGCACGAAATACACATCCCTGGGCACCATGTAATTGGGTAGCCGTTTTGCGCAGTGGGTTAGAATCTCTTTTTCGTTTAACGTGGCACCATCCCGGAGAACCACAAAGGCTAAAATGGCTTCTCCACGAACAAGGTCTGGTTCGCCAATCACTGCGGCGGCAACCAGATCGGGAATTTCCATCAACACCGCTTCAACTTGCTGGCTGGAGACCCGATACCCGTAAGTTTTGATGAAATCGGCTTTCCGATCCACAATGTAAAAAAAGCCATCGGCATCTACTGTTGCCAAGTCACCTGTTTTCAATTCTCCGTTGACAAATTTTTCTGCGGTGGCTTCGGGATCATCCCAGTAACCCGGGCAGATATTATCGCCTCGCGCATAAATTTCTCCAACCTCATCCGGTTTTACCGGTTTACCCTCCTCGTTCAGGACACGCAGGGTTACCCCTGGAATACCTTTGCCAATAGAGCCAAGTTTATGAGGTAATAAATCGGGGGGAAGATAGGACAATCGGGCTGTGGCTTCAGTCTGCCCATACATGACAAAAATTTTGGCGTGAGGCACGGCGTGCATCAATTCTTGTATCAAGATGTTTTGCAGTTTTCCTCCGGCTTGCTGGAGTTTTCGCAAATAGGTCCATTTTCTTCGCGGAAAACTGGAATTACGCAGAAGAGTCTGATAAATGGCAGGTACTCCGGCAAATCCCGTGCATTGGGTTGCTTCCATCAAGTCCAGCACTGTTTCTGGATAGGTGAATGACCCACCGCAGACCAGAGAGGCACCCACCCTCAAATGGGTATGGAGCAGGGAGGTCCCAAAACAGTAGTAAAAGGGGAGCACTGCCATCATTCGTTCCGATGAATCCAGTTCAAGGTATTCAATAATTGAATTGGTGTTGGCTTGAATATTCCTGTGGGTTACTCTGACGGCACGGGGACGCGCAGTAGTGCCAGATGTGGACATCAAAGCGGCATCCTGATCGAGGTTGAAATGAAGGTCAGGTACATCCCAAACGGATTGGGAAGATGAAAGAATATCCTCGAAAAGTGTGCCGATTTGTCCGTCTAAAGAAGCAAGAAATTTTGGATACAGGCGCTTTTCAGCAAGCACTATTCGGGTTCCAGTAAACGCTATGAATTTTTGAGTTTCTTCAGGAGTATGGGTAGTGGCAAGGGGGACTGCAATTGCGCCACTTTTCAAAATTGCCAGGTAGGAACAAACCCAGAAAAACGAATTGGCTCCC
Source organism: Anaerolinea thermophila (assembly GCF_020723905.1). Lineage (GTDB taxonomy): Bacteria > Chloroflexota > Anaerolineae > Anaerolineales > Anaerolineaceae > Anaerolinea > Anaerolinea thermophila_A. The sequence continues at coordinate 103,410 of NZ_DYHZ01000006.1, read as the reverse complement.
AGTATTGCCACCCGATCGCCCGGTTGTACTCCGCATTGAAGCAATGCCGCCAGAACGCGGGAACTGCCCTGGCGAATGTCAGCGTAGGTATACCGGTGTTCTGGAAGAACCAGAGCGACATCATTATCTCTTCCCCGTTCAAGTAAATAATCAGCAGTATTCATATGTTCCCCTTCTCACCTTATTGATTGAGCACCAGAGATTGTTTCCTGCGGATATAGGATGCCAGTTGGGCGACCGAGTCAAAATTTTCAGGGATGATTTCTGCATCTTCGACTTTAATGCTAAACTTTTCTTCAACAAACATCACAATTTCCAGCACATTCATTGAGTCCACAATGCCGTTTTCCAGAAACGAGGCTGTATCTGGATAGGGGAACCCATTTGTGGAAAATAAAATATTCTGGGCAATGTATGATCGAATCTGTTCTTCAATGGAATTCATGGGGGACCTCCTGATTTAACCAAAAAATGTCTGAATGTTATGCGGGGATTTCTCCCCTTAATGCTCGCTTATTGATCTTCCCGCTATTTGTTTTAGGCAAATCGGGTACAAAATGCACTTCTTTGGGTACTTTGAAATTCTCAAGATGTTGGACACAATACTGTAATACTTCTTTACTGGTCAGGTGGGGGTTCTGAGATACGAGGTATACCTCAATAGCCTGTCCCAGGATGGGGTCGGGAACACCAATGGCAGCGACTTCAACAACGCCCGGAATTTGGGAAATGACTCTTTCAATTTCCAGAGGGGCAACCTTTTCCCCACCACTTTTGATAACATCATCCTTTCTGGCTACAAAGTAGTAATAGCCTTCTTCATCGCAGGTAAACAGGTCTCCCGTAAAGCAGACGTGCTCGTTGGGATAAATTCCCGGACGAAAGCGCTCTGAGGTGGCTTGAGGATCTTTCCAGTATCCCCGCATCACGTGACGCCCTCGCACCACTAACTCCCCTACCTCCCCGGGAGGAAGCCGGTTTCCATGTTCATCTACAATCCAAACTTCCGTTCCCGGGATAGGAATCCCCACGGACCTGGGACGAAGACTCAATTGCTCTGGGGGAAGGTAAAGCGTTCGTTTCGTCTCAGTGAGACCATACATCGAATAGAACCTGACCCAGGGGAACTTTTGCAGGATTTGCTGGATTTGGCTGACTTGCAATGCTGCTGCCGTATTGGTCATGTATCGAATACTGGTAAGGTCATATGGGGATAAATCCATTTGGAGCAATGTGGCATAAACCGTGGGTACTCCGGGAAATCCAGACACTTTCTCCCGTTGTATTTTTTCCAGAATGTTTGTGGGAAAAGCAAAACTTTTTTCTAATACGAGCGTTCCACCAAATTTAAACGTCATGAGCAACTGGTACAATCCGTAGTCGAAAGAAAGGGGCAGGAAGTTTATCACAATGTCGTCTGGGGTGTTTTGAAGATAAGAGATGATCGAATCGGTGGCAAAATCTACGTTGCTATGGTCAGACATCACCCCTTTTGGTTCTCCCGTGCTTCCCGATGTGTAAATAATGGTGGCAAGGTCCAGATCAATACAAAGAATATCGGGGCGTCCAGAATCAAAGCCCAGTAATTCATGGAATTTAATCCATCCCTGAAGTTCAAAATTGGGGGAGGTTTGCGAGGGAACCTGAATCAGAATAGATGGGCGATATTTTTCAAAGGAGAAACGTGGGATATCACCGGGTTTTGAGCCTGCAAAGAACGCTTTTGCTTCAGTTTCTTCGAGAATAAAAGCAACTTTTTCCAGTGGGGTTGAAGGATGCAAGACAGTGAACACCCCGCCAGCCTTGAGGATGCCAAAAATGCATAAAACGGCTTCTGTAGTATTGCCAATGTGCAGAATTGCGCGGTCCCCCCGACGAAATCCTGAGAAAATCAAGGCATTGGCTATCCGATTGGCTTTCTCTTCTATCTCAGCGTAGGTCAATTTCTGATAACCGCAAATCAGCGCGTTTTTTTCTGGGAACCGTTCGGCGCTCTTTTCAAGAAATTGTTGAACAAGCATCTCAATCTACTTCAGGAGCAAATTCAGAAAGGATTTCTGGCGCGCTCCGCCCTTTCGACAATCTGTTTGTCGAAGCGAATTCCTTTTTATGTCCGTACAGGAAAGGTTTCCTTTCCGGGAAACGCTTTTCCTTTCGTTTTTTGAAACCCCTTGATCTTGCGAGCCGTATCCTTTTATGCTACAGTTTGGGCATGGATGCGGCCATTTTTCTGGATCGAGATGGGGTCATCATCGAAAACCGTGATCAGTATGTGCGCTGCTGGGAAGATGTGGCCTTTATCCCGGCAGCAGTCGATGCGTTATGCTCCATTCGAGACACCCCGTTGCGCATTGTTCTGGTTACCAATCAATCTGCGGTTGGGCGGGGGTTGATTACCCTGGAAGCGGCTCTGGAAATCAATCGCAGGGTGATTGACTATATCCAGGTGATGGGGGGACGCATAGATGGAACGTGGATGTGCCCGCACGCACCAGAAGCGAACTGTTCCTGCAGAAAACCCAAACCCGGGTTGCTCTTGCAAGCTGCCAGTGCCATGAACCTGGATTTGTCGCGTTCCTTTATGGTGGGAGATGCGTTGAGCGATCTCCAGGCAGGATGGGCGGCAGGGGTTCGCGAAGCCATTCTGGTGCGCACTGGCAGAGGGAACCACCAGTCCCAATTGCCGCAGGTGGCGGAATTGCCTCCTTTCCATACGTTTGATAATCTGGCAGAAGCACTGGTTCATATCTGTTCTCAGGTATCTTGCACTTAGCGACGATAATTGAAAATCACTTTACTGCCGTCCGGCTCTAACTGGACAGGCAGTTCCTTCATCGAACGGAGAGCATATCTCACGGCTTCCCGTTTTTCATAAGGACAATAAAGCAACAGAAAACCACCTCCTCCAGCACCAGCGATTTTTCCGCCCAGTGCGCCAGCAGACCGGGCAGATTCGTAGGCTTCCTCAATCATGCCATTGCTGATTCCGCTGGCAAGTTGCTTTTTCAACAGCCAGCTCTCATGTAGCAGTTTTCCCAGCACATCCACGTTGCCACGAAGTAGTTCCTGACGGGCTGTTTTTGCCATGTCTTTCATTTCTCGTAAGATTACCAGGCGCTGTTGAATGTTCTGTTGTTGTTCGGTGAGAATCGAATCGGCTTGACGGGTGACTCCGGTGAAAAATATCAGCAGGCTCTCATTCAGGTGTCGCTTTACAGCCGGGTCCAGCGAAACCGGATGCACATGAATAGAACCGTCCCGCTTAAATTCAATGAATCGAATTCCACCAAATGCTGAAATATACTGATCTTGAACCCCAATTGGCTTTTTCAATCGTTCGATTTCGATTTCGCAGGCTTCTCTGGCAAGCCGAGCGGCAGGGATGTTTTCATTCAAATAAGTGTACATGGCATGAAGAGCGCCTACCGTGACTGCGCTGGACGATCCTAGTCCGGATCCGGCAGGAATATCTCCCATTGTGGTAATTTCGACGCCTTTCTCTATACCCGTCAACTTCAAGGCTTCACGGATAAGTTCATGCTGAATTTCATCCACCCGCTCTACCATTTCGGTACGTGTGTAACCAATACGCAGTTTATCGTCATACCGTTGTTTAATGACAACAAAGATGTATTTATCAATTGCAGTCGAAAGGACACAGCCTTCTTCCTGAAGATAGTAATCCGGAAAGTCTGTTCCACCACCAAAGAAACTGATTCGAAGCGGAGATTGAACGATAATCACAATAACCTCTCTATCGGAACGGCTTAATATGCCCCTTTACGGCTGAGGACAGCCGGAATAGTTCTGAAAAGAATTTGCAAATCCAGCCAGATGCTCCAGTTTCGGATATAGTACATATCCATCTGGACGCGCTGATCATAAGAGACATCAGAACGCCCGCTCACCTGCCACAAACCGGTAATGCCGGGTTTCACAGTGAGCAGGTTCATCCCATGTTCCTGATACTTCTCCATTTCCTCGGGGGAAATCATCCTTGGTCCCACCAGCGACATTTCCCCTTTAATAACATTAATGATTTGAGGGAGTTCATCCAGGCTGGTTTTGCGTAAGAATCTGCCTGCCCGGGTGACCCGGGGATCATCTTTTAACTTATGCTCTCGAGCCAGTTGGGCTTTTAATTCTGGATAGGCATCCAGGATGGCATCCCCGTTGACATACATGGTGCGGAATTTGAATGCATCAAAGGTGCGCCCATTGACCCCCATGACCCGGCGGCGATGAAACACCGGGCCTCTGGAATCCAGTGCAATCCAAAGTGCAATGATTGCACCGATGGGAAGAATCAACGGCAGTAAAAGCAAGGAGAGCCCCAGATCAAGAGCCTTTTTGAGTACCTGATCCCAACCCGTTAGCCGAATTTTGTTGACCTTGACCAGGGGAACCGAGGCAATTTCCTGAACCTGCAATCCTGTGGTAATGATTTCATACACACCCGAAGAAAGTCTTAAGTTGACTCCCTCAGCAATCCCAAACAATTTGAATAAACTGACAATATCCTGTGCGTTTACTGCACTTGAAGTAATGATGATTTCTTCAACATTTTTCTCGTGGACGATTTTCTCGATATCGTTAAGATCTCCCAGGATGCTTTCGTTGGGGATTGCTCTGGAGGATGAGGAAGGGCAATCAATATGGCCTACCACTCTTAATCCAGAGGAATTTGGTGGATCAAACTGGTTTGCCAGAAGTTGGGCTTCCGCATTTGTGCCTACGATGATGGCATTGCTGATGAACATACCTTTTCGACGTAGAAAATAAATCGCCCGTCGAAAAAGGAAGCGTGTAAGGAATGAGAACAGGAATACAAAAATCCAGGTCAGGAGTAACCATCCTCGCGCCAGAATGAAATCCGGTATCAGGAAATTTGCGGTAATAATGAGAAACATGGAAATGGTGGTGGCGTTGAACAGGAGAGAATACTCTTTGGTTCCTCCCAGTAGATTAGGGCGAGAGTACAGTCCGTGGAGGGCAAAAATCCCCAACCAGAGAGGGAGCAGGACTATCCCTAAAAACAGGTAAAAACGCAAGGATACACTTTCTTCAACGGAAAAGAAGATGGGGAGATTGAGTTCAAACCGGATGAGATAAGCCACCAGAAAACCAGAAGCAATTGAGATTGCATCCAGAATCACCAGAGCAATGGTTAACGCACGCCACTGATGCTTTTGCTGCGGGGTGGCAATCTGGTGCAGAATGCGGAATTGGTGTTTTTCGGTTGTGGGAATTCCTGTTTTTTTCGTTAAGGACGCCACTTGCTTCTCCCTTTCTATCCTGACGGAAGGCGTTGTTCTGTTGTTCTCTCTCGCTCATCCGTGGGCATGAGGATGCTGCAAGGCGTTATGGAATAAAGAAAAAGCCCACTGACGGGTGTCAAGTGGACGGTTTCGCCATTGGCTCATCGAGGCTTCTGCTCGAAAATTCGAGCAAGCGACCAATTTACAGTCCTCGAGTCATCGCCTCCACTTTTTCAAAATCAAACGTGAGTTTGAAAAAGATACAAATTACTAAAATTCTTTACGATTCGAATCATAATCGCCGCAGAATTAAAAGTCAATATCCTCAAGAGGAAGTTTGAAAAAGTGTTACTGAAATGCAACACTTAACCAAAGAAGGATTTACAGTATTCGTTAAGTCCTATTAACTTAAAAAATTGCTCGTTGACGGTTCCCCAGGTTTTTTATACAATAGAACAGGCTTTCTGAAATAGGAAAGTCTTAAGGAGAGCAGAATGGATTTTAAACTTCACGCGCCTTTCCAGCCCATGGGCGATCAGCCAGAAGCCATTGAGAAACTTGTAGAAGGAATCCGCAAGGGCATGCGTCATCAGGTGCTTCTGGGGGCGACAGGAACGGGTAAAACATTTACGATGGCAAATATCATTGCCCGGTTGAACATGCCGGCGCTGGTCATTGCCCATAACAAGACGCTGGCGGCTCAATTGTATGCTGAGTTCAAAGAGTTCTTTCCAGAAAATGCGGTAGAGTACTTTGTTTCTTACTACGATTACTACCAGCCCGAGGCTTACGTCCCTCAACGGGATTTGTATATTGAGAAAGATGCCGACATTAATGAGGAAATTGAACGGTTACGACTTTCAGCAACGACGGCGTTGATGACTCGACGGGATGTCATTATTGTGGCTTCGGTGTCCTGTATTTATGGTTTGGGTAGCCCGGAAGAGTACGGAAATAAAGCCGTCACTCTGGAAGTAGGGCACATTTACCGGCGTAATGCTTTGCTGCGGATACTGGTGGAGAGTCAGTATCAGAGAAACGACATGGAATTACGTCCAGGGGTGTTTCGGGTTCGTGGGGAGACGCTCGAAGTATTCCCGGCATACGAAGACCGCCGGGCGTACCGCATTCAATTCTTTGGCGATGAGGTGGAACGAATTCTGGAATTCAACCCTCTCACCGGAGAGGTCTATGGACAACCTACGCAAATCAGCATTTTCCCGGCGAAACACTATGTCACCAAAGAAGAATCTCTGAAAAAAGCCATTCAGGATATTGAACAGGAACTTCAAGAACGGATTGCCTATTTCAAGTCTCAGGGAAAACTACTCGAAGCCCAGCGCATTGAACAACGAACGCTTTACGATCTGGAAATGCTCAGGGAAGTTGGCTATTGCTCGGGCATTGAGAATTACTCCCGCCACCTGGATCAGCGTCCACCGGGTTCTCCCCCGTGGACATTGATTGATTACCTTCCCAGTGAGTATCTGTTGTTCATTGACGAATCTCACATGTCCATTCCGCAAATTCGAGGGATGTACAACGGCGACCGGTCCCGCAAACAGGTACTGGTGGATTACGGATTCCGCCTTCCATCTGCGCTGGATAACCGCCCATTGAAGTTCGATGAATTTGAGCAGCACATGGGGTATGTGATTTACACATCCGCGACCCCCGGGCCATATGAAATGGCAAGAGCCGAACAGGTTGTGGAACAAATTATCCGTCCCACAGGGTTAATTGATCCTGAAGTGGAGGTGCGACCTACAGTCGGACAAATTGACGACTTGATACGTGAGATTCGCATGCGGGTTGAGGTTGGAGAGCGCGTTCTGGTCACCACTTTAACCAAGCGCATGGCAGAAGACCTCTCAGAGTATCTCATGGAATTGGGCATTAAAGTCCATTATCTGCACTCGGAGGTGGAAACGCTGGAACGGGTGGGTATCTTACGTGATCTTCGCCTTGGCGTTTTTGACGTAGTGGTGGGGATTAACCTGCTTCGTGAGGGATTGGATTTACCTGAAGTTTCCCTCGTGGCTATTCTGGATGCGGATAAGGAAGGCTTTTTACGCTCCGCTACGGCACTGATTCAAACGATTGGACGTGCCGCCCGCAATGTTCATGGAAAGGTGATCATGTATGCAGATCACGTGACTGACGCCATGCGGACTGCCATTGAGGAAACCAATCGTCGGCGCGCCAAGCAGATGGCGTATAACGAAAAAATGGGCATTATTCCTGTCAGCATTCAAAAAGCCATTCACGACATCACCCAACAAATGGGCGTACAGCCTCAGATGGTCGCTGAAAAGGGCGGTGAGTATCGTACTGGAACACCTCACGGCTTGCCGAGAAATGAACTCCAGCGCATGATTCAAGAGTTGGAAAAACAAATGAAACAAGCCGCGCGCAATTTGGAGTTTGAGCGGGCTGCCGCTTTACGTGATCAGGTATTTGAACTGAAGGCTCTACTGGTTGAGGAATCGGATTTGACACCTCTCCAGCGCGCCCGTCTTCTTGCGGGAGAAGAATAATTCATTCATTCTTCAAATCGTCTTCATCAATTCTTCAAAACTCTTTTGTATGATCAATCCAGATCAACAGGAAAATGATTTCCTGAAACTTCAAAGATCTGGAGGTAACAAAATGAAAAAGAGTGTTTGGATGGTCTTAAGTATTTTGATGCTGGTTGGGGTTGTTTCCCTTGCCGGAGTTTCGCTGGTTCACGCCCAAACGGCAACACCGCCTGCGCCGGGTACGGGTACTCCGGGTTTGTATCGGGAAACCATGAGAGAGTACATGCATGCCGCCCTGGCAGAGCAGTTAGGTCTTACAAAAGAAGAACTTGAAACGCGTCTTTCCGAAGGGCAAACCGTTTACCAGATTGCTCAGGAAAAGGGGCTTTCTGTGGATGAATTTCGTACTTTGATGATTAACGCCCGCACAACCGCACTGGATCGCATGGTTGCGGATGGTGTCATCACCCAGGAACAGGCTGATTGGATGAAAACCCGTGGGTTGGGTCGTGGTGGACGCGCTGGCGGGAATGGTGGTTGCCCGATGATGGGCGGTCAATGGGGAACTTCGCAAAATCCGGGTGTATTCCGTGGCGGACGGGGGATGATGGGCGGTAACCGATAAGTTGACGGTTTAGAAAAACAGGGGCTGTCCAGATCATAACGGACAGCCCTTTTCCCTTTTTTCAGGGATACCTGGCTTTAAAACGAACTGTAAGAGGTGGGAAGAATGCTGAATTTGGGGAATTGTCCGGTGGCTTGTTCCCATTGGACCCGCACGTCAATGACGTGAGCACTGCGAGGACCACGGCGCAGGTCGTTCAAAAAGGTCTCCAGGGTTTCCCGTGGACCTTCTGCTGTGACTTCCACATCCCCATCATAGGTGTTCCGTACCCAACCTGTCAAATTGAGGGCTTGAGCGCGCTCGTACACAAAAGCCCGAAAGCCCACTCCCTGAACATGCCCGATGACCAGTGCGTGCAGACGAACAGGTTGTTCCATCATAGTCTTTCCCTTTGAGCAGGAATTTCTGTTATCCTCTGGTTTTGACCAGAATGACAGAGGCGGCGGTGGCTCCAAATAAGACCAGAAACACAATCAAATACGGGGAGAGATTGCGAAAGATCAGCGCTTCCGGGCTCACTCGCAGTTCTTCCTGTTTCCAGCGGGTTTCCATTTGGGTGAGTGTATAAGCAAATGCTTTCTCAAACCCTTTTTCACATTCCAGACCGTTGTTGTACTGTTCCATCAGATTTTGCAGCCCGGTAGCGCCAAAATTTCGATAGAGGTAACGCACAAAAGAATCGCTTTCCGCGTAGGCAAGAAAGGCGCCAGAAGCATCCCGTGGGAAGGATTGGCACAGGGAATTGATTGGGATTAACCGGTTTTCCAGTGCGCTTTGCTCCAGCGCCTGAAGGTAATCGGGATTGGGATACAGTTCGGCAACTGATGCCAGTCCCTCGATTAACCAGATAGGCTGCTGGGTGATTTTCTCCCCCAGAAATTGATATTGTAAAATGTGCATGATCTCATGGGGTATCTGGCGCTCCATTTCCAGACGTTCTTCCAGTCCCGGCGCAATCGAAACAAGGACAAGGTTATGTTCGGGTGCAGCGTGACCTGCAATCCAGGGGTTGGATGATTGCAAGACGTCCCGAATGTCCTGCGATGAATTGTAAACGTAAATCGTGATGGGAGATTGCAGCGTTACAGGAATCAAGCGCTGAGCGGAGCGCAATCCTTCCTCCGCAATGCTCAACGCGGTTGTCCCAAAGTCGGATTCGCGTTCATACCAGTAAACGGAGATGAGATCCCTGGAGGTGATTTCCCACGGGAAACGCGTATCTTCGTAAAGCACTGAATAGGTTGGGCTGAGAATTTCAGTGCCGCTTTGTAATCGTACCCGCAACTGATATTCCAGTCGGGTGAATGGGCGGATTTTCTGTGGAGGTGTCTCAAGCCGATAGACCGCTTCTCCGGTTTCAGAAAGGGACATTGGAAAAGTTTCTGGCGGTGCTTTATCGCTCTGGATGACGAGAACAACCCCTTCTACCGGCACTTCCGAACGAATTGTGGCTTGAAAGGTGATACTCTTTCCAAATTCGGGAATGGCAGCGACATTTTCAAACGCAATGCCTGATTGAGCAAATCCCCGATTTGCAATCATCAGGACAGGAAGGAGCATCATCAGGAAAACCCTTTGCCACTGGAAGAGCCATCCAGGTCTCATCCTCATCCCCCTTAATCTTCCTCGTCATCCTCTTCTGGTTTGGAAAGATCTACCTGCCTTCCGAATTTCTTGAGTTCTTCTTCGTCTTCAATGTCAAAGTCAAACATCATCATGGGGATTTCTTCATTCAATTGAAGATTATCCAGCGCCTGTTCAACGATTTCCAGTTCTTCGTCATCTTCCGTTTCGTCGGCAATTTTTTCCAGAGTCTCACGCACCTGTTCTCCACCAATTTGTGAAAGCGCCCAGATCACAGCGTAACGAATTTCGGAATCCTGGGCTTCCTCTTCTAACAGATCCAGTAAGGTGCGTCGGGCTGATTCGAGTTCCAGTTCCCCGGCGGCACGAATGGCTTCCAACTGGACATTGGCTTTGGGGTGTTTCAGCATCCTTTTGACTTCCGGTTCGTACGCTTTATCATACGACCGTCCCATTGCCAGTAACGCGCTGGCTACCCAGTCGGGATCGTTTGTCTGGTAGGCTTCTCTTACCAGCGCGGGAATTTCTTTCCGGCTGGAAAAACCCAGTGCTTCCAGAGCCCGGCGGCGTACCAGGGTTTCGTCTTTTCCTCGAACCAGGTCAATCAAACGATCCTCAATCTGATGCAGGGTATTTTCCGGCAATTCTTCAAGTTCTCCAAGATAAACGAAATTTCCCAGCGCGCCGGCTGCTTCTGCTCTTACTTCAGCATCGGGGTCGCTCAGAAAATTTAAATACAACGGAATCAGGTTTTCATCGTCGCTTGCCCAGAGCAGACGAATGGCTTGGGCTCTAATCGCGCCATGTTCGTCGTTCAATGCAATGCGGGCAACATTGTCAAAGAATACCAGGGTATCTACATCAGAATTTTCTTCCAAATCGCTCAGCAGGGCTAATCTTCGTGTGGGTTGAATCTGATGCCAGATCTGCTGGAGGGCGTCCAGTTCGTCTTCTTCCAGATCGCTGAAGCGGTGAAGATACGTAGGCGAAAAGGGGGTACTGTCATCCAGCAGGGCTTTAATGACGTGATCAAAAGGTATGGGTTTTCTTGCCATGTTTGCAGTCCTATCTAAGGCAATTGAATCGGGTTCACAATATCCTGCGTGGTGATAAAAATCATCAGCAGAATCAGTGCGGTGAACCCAATGAGATTAACAAGATTCTCCTGTTCAGGGGGGATGCGTTTCTTAAAGAAGATTTCGGGTAACAGGAAGAGAATTCGTCCCCCGTCCAGTGCGGGAATGGGGAATAAATTTGCTACCCCCAGCCCAATTGAAATGCTTGCCAGAAGGATTAAGGTCCTTATAGGGACATTATTGGGGTTTTCCTGCTGGCTCTGAACATCCATTTGACGGACTTCCCGGTACACTCGTTCCATACCAACCGGTCCAATGAGACGGGTTTGTTCACCACTCACTTCACCGCGCAGAATAAGAACCGGTAAGGAGATCAACGTTCGCGCCTGCGAAGCGGTGTCTCTCAAGGCATAGGGGAGCGCCTCAGGAACCGAAATGGTGCGTATGGGATTTCCCATCACAATTCCCAGTGGACCCTGTCCTTCTGGAGGATTTTGGCGCGGAGTAGCCTTCAGAGTAAGAATTTGTCCTTCTCGAGAAACCACAATGGATACTTCTTCTCCCAGATGGGCGCGGATGGCTTCAGAGAGAGCCTGCATAGAGTCGATAGACCTGCCTTCTACTGAAAGGACCAGATCACCGGGCATCATGCCTGCCATTTCTGCAGGGCTTCCGGAATTGACCTCAATAATTTGCACCTTTTGAGTTTCCGGAGCACCTGTCAGGATATACATGAGGCTGAAAATAGCAATGGCAGTGACAAAGTTCATTAATGGTCCGCCCAGTAAAATGAAAAACCGTTTCCAGGGATTGGCAGCAGCCATTCCATCTGGAATGGAAGGATCGTTCTCCCCTTTGGGACGAACGAAAGCGCCGAAGGGTATCCAGTTCAGGGTGACCTCTGTTCCTTTCCAGGTGAACAGTTTGACCATTCGGGGAGGAAGACCAAAGCCAAACTCCAGTACCTCTATCTTAAACAACCTTGCAAAAATGAAGTGCCCCAGTTCGTGAAGAAAAATCAAAATTCCCAGAGCCAGGACAAATTCCAGTATTTGCCCGATATTTTTGAGTAATCCTGTCACATCCATATCGTTTGTACCTGTACTTTCAATGTAAGACGCCCAATGACAAAGGCAATCTTTACTTTAATTATAAGATGGTTTTCCTCTGAAAAAAGGGTGGGTTTAACCTTATTCCTTAACCAACCGTGCAGGACCACCTGCACTGGCTAGTAAGACAGTCTGTACGCCGGGAATGGCTTTCAGATGGTTGGTGACTTCCCCGGCAAATTCCGAAGGACACAGAACGTGCACATTGGGTCCGGCATCCAGAGTATAGCCGCAGGGTAACCCTGAGGCTCTCCACTCCCGGACGGCTTTCATGATGGTCAATGAAACCGGTTCCCAGTAGAACAACGGTGGGGTAGAAGTCATCATCACCGCATGCATGAGATTGCTGTCGTGTTCAATCATTTCTGCCAGGGCGGGGAAATCTCGTTCCAGAATAGCGCGTCGGACAACATTGAGCCGCCGAGGAGTGTCTGCCACACGGGCAGATTGAAGAGGGCTGGTAGAGGCAAGGGCATGTCCCTCAGTTGAGCCTACCGGTTTATGATGCGTGGAGAGGATGGCGATACAGTCTGTCAGCGCCCAGTGCTCTGGAGGAGCAATGGACACAGCATAGGAATCCTCATCGGTTTCACCGGGAAGCCACTCTACATATCCTCCTGGTATGGAACGGCAGGCAGAGCCTGAACCTTTGCGTGCAAGACGGGATAAATCCTTTTCCGAAAGATGTAATCCAACCGCGGCGGTGGCGGCAAGGGCAAGCGCGGCAAACGCCGCTGCGCTTGAAGCAATTCCCGCACCGGTCGGGAAGTCGTTCTCGCTGATCACCCGTGCTCGCTCATGGATTCCCGCTAAACCACGAATCAGATCCAGAAAACGGCTGACTCGTTGCAAAGCGCTGGCATCGGCAGGGGTACCGTTCAGGATAAGACAGTCTTCCTCTTCATTTCCAAAGGAAACTGTCGTTTTCACAGAAAGGTCTGCCAGATTCATGGAAATCGAGCCGTTTTCCGGAATCCGCAGGTTTGGATCTCGGTTTCCCCAGTATTTGATGAAAGCAATGTTGGGGTGCGCAATAGCAGTTGCCTGTTTCATAAGAGTCCAATCATCCTTTTTGAAGGACGTCAAGATACTTTAACCCGCTTCCGGTATTCAGCAATAAAACCCTCTCTTCAGGATCAATTTCACCCTGCTCTAACAGTTTTTCCAGTCCGGCAAGGGTTGCCGCCCCTTCAGGGGCTGTAAAGATTCCTTCGCATTGGGCAAGGTCTTTTTGAGCCTTCCGGATTGCCTCTTCGCTGACAGCGATGGCTCCACCATGACTGTTTTTCAGGGTACGCAGAATGGCTTTGCCGGCAAATGGACGCGGTACACGTAAACCCGAGGCATGTGTGTGGGCATTTTCCCAGAACCTTACATCAGACTCTCCATTCTGAAAGGCTCTCACTACAGGGGCGCATCCCTCGGATTGTACCGCATAGATGCGTGGGGGATGATCGTTCTTCAGCCAGCCCAATTCGAGCAGTTCCTCATAGGCTTTCCAGATTCCAACCAGTCCCGTACCGCCGCCGGTAGGATAGAGGATGACCTCTGGAAATTCCCAATCAAAGTGACGGGCAATCTCATACCCCATGGTTTTCTTTCCTTCCAGCCGATATGGCTCTTTGAAGGTAGATACGTCGAACCATCCCTCATGCGAGGAATGAGATTGTAAGAATTTTGCTGCATCGCTGATGAGTCCCGGTACCAGACTGATTTTAGCACCGGTGATTTCTGCTTCCTGGATATTGGCTTGAGGAGTGTCTTCGGGCATGGCGATCCATGCGCTCATCCCTGCCCGGCTGGCATAAGCCGCCAGGGCTCCTCCTGCATTTCCGGCAGTTGGAATCATCAACCGCTGAATTCCGAACTCTCTGGCTTTGGAAACCGCCGCAGACAGACCTCTGGCTTTAAACGAAGCCGTAGGGTTTAAACCCTCGTCTTTCAAGAACAGGGCTTTGAGGGAATATCTTGGTGCCAGTTGCGGAAGTTTGAGAATCGGTGTTCCCCCTTCACCTAAGGTAACCACATGTTCAGGGTTTAGCACGGGCAAAACCACATGCCAGCACCACATCCCATCAATTTTCTCCATCTCTTTAGGAGATACCTTTGCGGAGAGAGATTTCAGGTCGTATCTGGCAAATAAAGGGGCTTGACAGGTTGGACAAATGGTTTGTGGCTCCAGAGATGAAAAAGACTGACCGCATTCACTGCATTCAAGATGGGAGAGGTAAGAGAAAGGCATGGATTTTATCCTCCGAGCAGAGCATTGACCCGTTGCCAGATTGCATCAAACATCTGCTGGGTTAATCTTCCGGTTTGGGTGTTTTGCCGACTGGGATGATAGGAAGCAAGCAACCAGGGAAGTCCGTTTTGGGATGGATAAAAGGCATTATGGGCAAATACCCATTCGCGAGTGCCGTTTTCTCCATGCTGACGGTACCATTGAACAAGCCATTGAAAGGCATAATTTCCCAGCGCCACAAATCCTTTCAGGTGAGGGAATAACTCAATTTCCTGTTCCAGATAAGGACGGCAGTTTTGAATTTCCTGAGGGGTGGGTTTATTATTGGGCGGGGCGCACCGGCAAATCGCAGTGATATAAACGCTACGGAGGGATAATCCATCCGTTATGGACAGAGAGTGAGGCTGGCTGGCAAAACCAGCCCGGTACAGGGCTGCGTAGAGAAAGTGTCCAGAAGAATCGCCGGTAAACATCCTGCCTGTGCGGTTGGATCCATGTGCTCCCGGTGCAAGCCCGACAATCATCACCTCAGCATGAGGGTCGCCAAAACCCGGTACAGGTTTTCCCCAGTAAGTTTCGTTCTGGTAAGCCCTTTTGCGGGTTTGCGCAATGGACTCTCGCCAGGTCGTCAGCCGCTCACAACGTCTGCATTGAATGAGCGTTTGATTGAGTTCCTGTAGAGCGGTTTCAGGTGTCATGGTTTCTAACAACAATATCTATAAAATCAGCATGGCATCCCCAAAAGAATAAAAGCGATACCCTTGTTCGATTGCCACTTTATAAGCGTTCAGGATCCGTTCCCTGCCGGCAAAAGCGCTCACCAGCATAATGAGGGTCGAACGAGGCAGGTGGAAATTGGTCACCATGGCATCTACAGCCCGGAAGGTGTAGCCGGGTAGAATGTATAGATTCGTGGCTCCCGATACCGCACCAACCCATTCGCCTGCTCCAGCAAATTTTGCCGCAGTTTCGAGCGTGCGAACGCTGGTCGTTCCCACGGCAATAATTCTGCCTCCTTCTTTTTTTGCAGCGTTGATTTTCTGCGCTGTTTCTCTGGTCAGTTCACACCACTCGGTGTGGATTTTGTGCTCCGTGGGATTCTCTTCATGAACGGGCATGAAGGTGTCCAATCCTACATGTAAAGTGACTTCAGCAATGTGTACGCCCATCTGGATGATGCGCTCCATCAATTCTGGAGTGAAATGTAATCCAGCGGTGGGAGCGGCGGCAGATCCGGGCTGACGGGCAAATACCGTTTGATAGCGTTCCGGGTCTTTCAGCGGCTCATGGATGTACGGGGGCAAAGGCATCTGTCCGATTTTCTCAATGTGGGGCTCTACAGGTTGATTGAACTGCACCAGTCGGCGGGACTCCTCCAGTTCTTCGATGATGGTTCCCCTTAACTGTTCGTTGATAATAAAAGATTTACCCTTGCGGGGGCGTTTCCCTCCGATTAACACTTCCCAGGTGCATTCATCTACCCGTCGCAACAGCAAAATTTCCAGTTTTCCGCCCGTTTCTTTTTGAGCGTAAATCCGTGCCGGAATCACCCGGGTTTGATTGACCACCAGAATATCACCGGGGCGGAGGTATTCGGTGATGTTCCAGAAAATGGTGTGTTCGATGGAATCCTCTGCGCGGTTTAAAACCAGTAAACGAGAGGCGTGACGAGGCTCAACTGGATGTTGAGCAATGCGTTCAGGAGGAAGTTCGTAGTCAAAGTCTGAGGTTCTCAAAATAACTCCGGTTGATTGGGGGATTGAGAATAAGGAATTGAAAGGTGCTCATAGGCGCGTTGTGTGGCTACTCTGCCCTGAGGAGTACGGTCCAGGAACCCTAACTGTAAAAGATACGGCTCTACCACATCCATAATGGTATCAGGTTCCTCGCCAATAGAAGCGGCAATGGTATTTAATCCAACAGGACCGCCGTTGTACTTCAGGATAATGGTGGAAAGAACCCGCCGATCCACATCATCCAACCCCAGTGGATCGACGTTTAAAAGGTTCAATGCTTCAGCGGCAATGGCTTGGGTAACCAGACCCTGATGGCGCACCTGAGCAAAATCGCGGACCCGGCGCAGCAATCTCAGGGCTACTCGCGGAGTGCCGCGAGCACGGCGGGCAATTTCGCGAAACCCCTCTGGCTCCACGCTCATTTGTAATCGTCCGGCTGCCCGCTGAAGGATGGCTTCAATGGCATTCACATCGTAGTAATCCAGCCGATACACGGCTCCAAATCGGGCTCGCAGTGGTGCGGAGATGAGAGCAAGTCGGGTTGTCGCACCAATCACCGTAAACCGTGGCAGTTTCAACCGGATGGAACGAGCGGCAGGGCCTTTTCCAATCATGATGTCCAGCGCAAAGTCTTCCATTGCCGGATAAAGCACCTCTTCAATGGCTTTTCCAAGGCGATGAATCTCGTCAATAAATAAAATGTCACCCCCTTTCAGGTTGGTTAAAATGGCGGCTAAATCTCCCGCTTTTTCAATGGCGGGCCCAGCCGTGATTTTAATGTTCACCCCCATCTCATTAGCGAGAACGTGGGCGAGGGTGGTTTTCCCCAAACCGGGAGGACCGTAAAAAAGCACATGCTCCAGCGGTTCATTCCTTTGACGGGCGGCGGTGATGAGGATGGAAAGGTTTTCCCGAATCTGGTCTTGTCCAATGAAATCCTGCAGCCTGACCGGTCTTAAGGCTGGATCTACCGGTTCATCTGGCATGGGATTGGGAGAAATAAATCGCTGGCTGGTATCGCTCATGGGTTCTATTATACCAATCCTTACAAATGGTATCTCGGCATCTCTTTCTCTCTGGAAATGAATAACTTTTTCCTGTCATTGCCAATTCACGTTATAATGGGAAAAATTCCGGGAGGTGGAAATGACCGTAATTATCTCCAACCATCCTCTGGTCCAGCACAAACTTTCCATTCTGAGAAATGTCAATACTGAACCCAAAAAGTTTCGCCAACTGGTCCGGGAACTGGCAGCACTCTTAACTTATGAAGCAACCAGTGATCTGGCAACGATGCCGGTAGACGTTCAGACGCCTCTGGCGATTGCCCATTGTCGTGAACTCAAAGAAAAAATTGGGCTGGTGCCTATTCTGAGGGCGGGACTGGGTATGGTAGAAGGCGTTTGGGAACTCATGCCTTCTTCAGAAGTCTGGCATATTGGAGTGTATCGGGATGAGAAGACGTTGAAACCTGTCCAGTACTACAACAAACTCCCCGTGGAGCCCCGCGTTCAGGTATGCCTGATTCTGGATCCCATGCTGGCAACCGGTGGATCGGCAGTGGCAACTGCAGATATTTTGAAAACCTGGGGGGTGAAGAAAATCAAATTTGTTGGCTTGATAGGCGCTCCTGAAGGAATTGCTTTGATGGAGAAACATCACCCTGATGTTCCCATTCACCTTGCGGCAATTGATGATCATTTGAACGAAAAAGGGTATATCGTCCCTGGATTAGGGGACGCAGGCGATCGCCAGTTTGGCACTGGATAAAAATAACCGCTCGAAAGAGCGGTTTATTTTTGCACGGGAAACTCTGATTAGCGCTTTATCCGCCAATCTGTATCATACAGCGGGTAAAAGTACGTTGATTTTGTTGGAGAGTGTGTCCCTCGGGTTTTAATTGAACCGCTTGCTGAAGCAAAGGGAGAATGTCTTCTCCTTTCCGCAGAGCGGGCAACAGGGGTATCTCCAAATCGCTCAGCAGACATGGACGCAGGTTGCCATCGGCGGTCAGGCGTAGCCGGTTGCATTCTCCGCAAAAATGCTCACTGATGGGGGAGATGAAACCAATTTTGCCCTGCCCCCCTTCAATGGAAAATACCCGTGCCGGGCCATTGCCCGATTTCTCCTGAACAGGTTTTAGGTTCAGCACAGCAAGCCGTTGTTTAATTTCCGACAGGGCAACAAAAATCTGATTGATGGGTGGGAAGCCATCATCCCATGCTTCCTGGTTGTTTACAGGCATCATCTCAATGAAACGCACATGCCATGGATGTTCCAGTGTCAGGCTGGCAAGATCACTCAGTTCGTCATCGTTTACCCCGCGCATGACGACGGTATTTAATTTGATGGGGTTTAGCCCGGCCTTTTCAGCGGCTAAAATTCCTCGCCAGACCTGCTCAAATGAGCCCCCGCGGGTGATGCGGCTGAATCGATCCGGTTTTAAGGTATCCAGACTGATATTAATACGCTTTAAACCGGCTTCTTTGAGTTCTTGAGCAAATCGTTCCAGCAGGAGTCCATTGGTGGTCATGCTGATATCGTGAATGCCGGGAACACTGGCGATCATCCGAACCAGTTCGGTGATTCCCATTCGTGCCAGTGGTTCTCCGCCTGTAAGACGGATAGCAGTGATGCCTTGCTCAGCGGCAACTTTGACGACTTCAAGGATTTCCTCATAGCGCATGATAGTGTCATGTGATGACAGCGGAATGCCCTGAGGAGGCATACAGTACACACAACGCAGATTGCATCGGTCTGTAACCGAAATACGCAGGTACCTGATGGTTCTGCCAAGGGGATCGGTGAGCATATGTCTGACAGCATTTTATCACGAAAAGGTTTGAAAACCTATAAGGAGAAGTCTGGTACAATTTGCCCCATGAGCATTAAACAGAGAAGCCTTTTTATTGGGTTATCCATCTTTATTGGTGTGATCATCCTTGGGGTTGTTGTATGGAATTTGCCAGGAGTTCGTGTACGTTATGGCTGGCGTTTTGATTTTGCCCGTGCCTATGTGCGGGGGGTCATTAATCCGGTCAAACCTCTTCCCACTCCTCGGATTGTCCAGGCTGCTTCGAATCCGACTGCTACCCCTCAATGGACTTCCACACCCTCTATGGGGTCTCAGGCATTCGTAACTCCTTCAACGGTTTCTCTTACGCCATCTCCAACCATCACCCCGACCCCAACACCGATTCCTCCACAGGTTCTCTTGCCAGAGCCTGAATATGAGAAGCAGGATATTAACAATTGTGGTCCTGCTACTCTGGCAATGGCTTTGAAGTTCTTTGGTTGGAAAGGGACTCAGGCAGACATTGCCAGCGAAGTGAAACCCATGCGGGATGACCGCAATGTGAATGTGGAGGAACTGGCTCTTTATACCCTTCACAATGTAGGCTGGTTACGGCTTCAATACCGTGTAGGAGGGAGTATTGATCGTCTCCGCCAGTTCATTGCTGCGGGCATTCCCGTGATGATAGAAGAGACCTTCATGATGGAGGAGAGTTACTGGCCCAATGATGATCGCTGGGCTGGACATTACCTGTTATTGACGGGTTATGATGATCAACAACAAATTTTTATTGCGCAAGATTCTTTTGTCAGCCCTAATATAAAAGTTGCGTACGCTGATCTGGATAAAAACTGGCAAGCCTTTAATCGCGTCTATATTGTGCTGTATTATCCTGAGCAGGAGGAAACGGTCAAAGAAATTTTGGGTGAGGATTGGGATCTGGATAAAAACCGGATGAACGCGCTGAAACAGGCAGAGCGTGAAACCCGTCAGGATCCATCCAATGCGTTTGCCTGGTTCAATCTAGGGACGAATCTGGTTTACTTTGACCGGTACCATGAAGCCGCTCAGGCATATGATCAGGCACGCAAAATTGGTTTGCCCCAACGCATGTTGCGTTATCAGTTTGGTCCATTTATGGCTTATTTTCACGACTTTCGTCTGGACGAATTAATGACTTTGACCGAATATGCTTTGAAAATTACTCCTAATTCGGAAGAAGCCATGTTATGGCGAGGTTGGGGGCTGTATCGCTTGGGAAAACGGGAAGAAGCCTATAAAATGTTCTTAAAAGCCCTGGGAGAGCACCCGGGGTATGCGGATGCAGAGTACGCCATCCAGTACATCACCCAAAACTAGAGCAGATTGCCTGAAGGAGGGAATGTGTCTTATCAAGGGTCAGGAGAGTCATCCGAAGAGAATCCCATTTCGCCCAATGTGCTGAGAGCCTTCGAAACGCTACAGGATTTTCTAGAGGAAGATGGCTGGCATCCTCGTCGGATTGAAGGAAAATTCTCCTTCACCATGGGCTACACGGGAGAAAATGGAGATTTGCGCTGTTTTATCACCATTGTCCCGGATGTGGAAGAATTACTGTTTTATGCCGTTGCTCCAGTTCGGGTTCCAGAAGCGGTAAGACCCTCTGTCGCAGAATTTATTACCCGCGCAAATTACGGAATGCGTATTGGAAACTTTGAAATGGATTTTGCCGATGGAGAGGTACGCTATAAAAGCAGTTTGAATTTCATGGAAGAAGAACTTACGGCTGGCTATATTCGCAACGCCATTTACCCCGCCGTGCGCACCATGGATCGCTACCTTTTAGGCATTCTAAGAGTCAGTTTTGGTGGGGTGACGCCATTTGAAGCCATTGAAGAAATTGAGCGTCCTGCCGGTAAACCCGAGTTATGATTTCGCTTACTTCTGAACAAACCCGCGTTGTTAATTTACCTCTTTGCCGTGCTTTCATTGAGGGACCTGCAGGCAGTGGGAAAACCACTGCAGCGATAGAACGATTGAATGCCTTATTGCAATCGGGTGTGCCTGGACATACCATCATGATCATGGTTCCCCAGCGGACACTGGGTATTCCCTATTATCGGGCTTTGCACCAATTTCAGGGGAATGGCAGTGAGGTCACCGTTTCCACATTCAGCGGGCTGGCTCAACGGATGGTGGGCTTGTTCTGGCCCCTGATCGCCAGGGATGCCGGTTTTGCTCATCCAGAGCAATCACCTACATTCTTGACGCTTGAAAACGCTCAATATTTTATGGCTTCTCTGGTTCGTCCGCTTCTGGATCAGGGCTTTTTCCAGACAGTGAAAGTAGAGCGGGCGCGTTTGTACAGCCAGATTTTGGATAATCTCAATAAGGCTGCGCTGGCAGGTTTTCCCCATACAGAAATTGCAGAACGCCTCAAATCTTCCTGGAGTGGTGCCCCTGAACAATTGCACGTTTATGATGATGTTCAGGTTTGCGTTAATCAATTTCGAGAATACTGTCTTCAGCATAACCTGCTGGATTTTTCACTGCAAATTGAAGTGTTTTCCAGATATTTGTGGAAGACACTTCTGTGTCGGGAATACCTTCTGGCTTCATATCGCCACTGGATTGTGGACAATGTCGAGGAAGATATCCCTCTGGCACATGATTTTCTGCTGGAAGTGCTTCCTCAGGCAGACTCTGCTCTGGTGATTATGGATACAGATGCCGGTTTTCGCATTTTTCTGGGCGCGGACCCGGAAAGCGCCGCGCGACTGGCATCCGTTTGCGATACGGATGTCCGCTTTGAGCAATATTCTGCCGCTCCTCAGGTGATGCGTGATCTGGCAATTCACATGAGGGACTCGGTAGAGCGTAAAGAATCCCGTCATCCGGTAGTCCGAGCTTCTTTCTCGAATTTCAGGGAAGTGGTCGAACCGCCTGAAAAATCTCTGCGGTTTTTCCCTCAAATGCTGGACTGGACAGTAGAAAAAGTTGTAACTTTGGTGAATCAGGGGGTTCCACCAGGAGAAATTGCCATTTTAGCGCCTATCTTATCTGATGCGCTGCGTTTTTCGCTTGCTGACAGGCTGGAAAGGCATCAAATTCCTTATCGGACTCATCGTCCCTCGCGGGCATTGAATGACGAACCTGCTGCACAGTGTCTGTTGACTCTTGCCAGGTTAGCCCATCCTCACTGGGAGATGCTTCCGGAAAAGCAGGATTTGCAGAAAGCGCTTCTTCTGGCGATTGAAGATTTGGATTGGGCGCGCGCTCACTTGCTGATAGAAGTCTGTTACCGGAGACAAAACGGCATCATGACTTTACAGCCCTTTGGAGAGAAAATCCAGATGGACATGCGAGAACGCATTACCCATCGCATTGCAGAGCGCTATCAGATTCTTTTTGAGTGGTTGCAGGCATATGCAGAACATCCGGTAAACGAACTGGACTTTTTCTTCAGCCGGTTATTCGATGAGGTTTTATCACGCCCCGGGTTTGGCTTTCACACTCGCCTGGATGCTGCCCAGGTGACCGCTAATCTTATCGAATCCGTCCAGAAGTTCCGCCGGGCTGTGCAGCATCGCCTCGGAGATATGCCTCTGGGCAAAGAATACCTGTTGCTGGTTCAGGAGGGTGTAATCTCCGCCCTGTACTTGATGAACTGGCAGCCCTCCGAGCAAAACGCAGTGTTTATTGCACCCGCTCATACTTTTTTGATGAACAATTACATTGTGGACTATCAGTTCTGGCTGGATATTGGGGCGAAAACATGGTACGAACGCATTTTCCAGCCCTTAACCCATCCGATTGTGTTGAGCCGGCGCTGGGAACCTGCAAGAAAATGGACTGCGGAAGAAGAAATCAAACTCAATCGCAATTCCCTGTACCGTATCTCGCTCGGGTTGTTGCGGCGTTGCCGGAAAAAGGTATTCATCGCTTACAGTGATTTAAACGAAGCCGGTTTTGAGCAGCGCGGATTACTCCTCAAGGCGCTCTTCCGGGTCCTCATTAACGGAGGTCGGCGTGACTGAAGTTCGTCTGCGCCTCAGTCAACAGTCCATCCTGAATTATCAGGGGGGATGGATGGGGATTTCCGCCGTGCCTGGTGCGGGGAAAACTTTTACCCTTTCCCGTCTGGCTGCAAACCTGATCCTCAGTGGCGGCTTGGATGATGATCAGGAAGTTCTGATAGTTACCCTGGTGAATGCCGCTGTAGATAACTTTGCCAGCCGGATTGCCTCGTTCATTCATGAGGCTGGGGCTATTCCCGGGATGGGTTACACTGTGCGCACACTTCACGGTCTGGCGAATGACATTGTCCGGGAATGCCCCGAGCTGGCGGGTTTGTCTGAAAATTACCGTATTCTCGATGAGGGTGAATCGGAACGGATCCTGATGGAAATTGCACGCCTCTGGATTCGTAGTCACATGGACTGGGTCGAGGGATATCTGAAGCCCGATTTAAGCCCTCGCGATGTGGAACAGGTGATGCGGGAGCATGTTTTTGGCCTGATTTCGAATTTAGCCCGTAATGCCATTCGTTATTGTAAAGACCAGGGTATCACCCCCCAGCGTTTGCGTACCGAACTGGACAGGTTGCCCATGCCGTTAGCGCTGGCAGAGGTGGCTTGCGAGTTATATACGGAATACCAGAAAGCCCTTCAATATCGTGTAGCGGTTGATTTTGATGACCTGATTTATCTGGCGTATTCCATTCTTGAGCAAGATGAAGTCTTTCTGGAGCAACTGCGTTACCGCTGGCCCTATATTCTGGAGGATGAAGCCCAGGATTCCAGCCGTTTACAGGAAGAGATTCTCAAAAAACTGGCGGGAAGCCCGGGAAACTGGGTCAGGGTAGGCGACCCTAACCAGGCAATCTATGAAACCTTTACTACTGCCAGTCCGGAATTCCTGAAATCTTTCCGAAAACTCCCGGGAGTAATTCCACGAGAATTGCCAGAGTCAGGACGTTCTTCGCCTGATATTATTCGCCTGGCGAATCTGTTGATTTGCTGGTCACAAACCCTGGATGAGGAAGATGTCCTCAAAAATGGTCTGGATCTACCCCTGATTCAACCTACTCAGCCGGATGATCCCAAGCCCAATCCCCCGGATGTTCCACGAGGAATTACACTTTTCATGAAGGAGTTAGAAGACCAGCAAGAATTTGAGATAGTTGTGAAATCCCTCAAAAGATGGCTCGAAGATGAAAACAATCAGAATCGTACGGTGGCTGTGCTTGTACCACGCAATCAAAGAGCCATGGATTTTGTTGAATTCCTCAACAGATACCAGATTCCGGTGGTAGATACCTTGCTAAAAACCACCACTCAGACACGCTCAGCCGCGAGGGTGTTGAAAAAGGTATTGGAGTGGTTGGCTTCACCAACCAGTGCTATAAAATTGAGTGAGTTGTACAAAACCTGGAGATCCGCCCGTGCCATCACAGCGGATGAAAAACCCACGATTGAACGAGTGGCAAAATGGATTCAGCGCCAGTCCCTGCTGGAAAAGTGGGTATTTCCTTTCCCCGGGGAAGACCCTCTGGACGATGAAAAACTGCTCAGTACGGATCCCACTCTGGTTGAGGAATGCAGTCATTTCCGGGAATTGCTTCGCCGATGGAGCATGGCAGTGGTATTGCCCATTGACCAGTTGATTCTAACCCTTGCGCAGGACCTGTTCACCGCACCGGCTGATCTGGCTGTTGCCCATAAACTTGCCGGGGCTCTGGATATTTTGAAATCGATGAACCCGGGCTGGCAGTTGAAGGATTATGTGGATGAACTGGATAAAATTGTGAAAAATGAGCGCCGTTTTGCCGGCTTCAGCAAGGATGACTTAAACTTCAACCCGGATGATTACAAAGGCAAGGTGGTTGTTGCCACCATGCATAAAGCCAAAGGATTGGAGTGGGATCGGGTTTACCTGATGTCAGTGAACAATTATGATTTTCCTGCCGGCGATCCGGAGGATACCTATATTGCCGAAGACTGGTTTATCCGTGACCACCTTAATTTAACGGCGGAGTTATTGGAACAGTTGCGCATTCTTTTCTCCCGTGATGAGTATGAATGGTATCACGAAGGAATTGCTACCCTCCGTGCCCGCCGGGATTATGCCAGAGAGCGATTACGGCTTCTTTACGTTGGTATTACCCGGGCTCGTCAGGAACTGGTGATTACCTGGAACACGGGCAGGAAAGGGCGGTACCATGCTGCGCGTGCCTTGATGGCGCTGGAAGAGTTGTGGAGGCAAAATGCTCAACCAACCTGTTAAGCGTTTGGCAGACCAACAATCGTTTGTTTTCAGTCAGCACAGTTTGCAGGACTATGCCGATTGCCCGCGCCGGTTCTGGCTTCGGTATTTAGAGCAACTTGCCTGGCCTGCCCCGCCTGTGGAGCCGCTGGAAGAGTATGAGAGGCATCGCTTGCTGGGCGAGCAGTTTCATCGGCTGGCACAACAGGCACTGGTGGGCTTAGACCTGGCGCTTCTGGAAAAGGTTGCCGGGAGCGATCCCCTTTTGTATACGTGGTGGAATAACTTTGTGCAACTGTACCCGTCACTGAATGTAGGCCAGGTGAAAAAAGTAGAGTTTGCCCTCAGTCTTCCGATCAGACAATACCGCCTCTTTGCCCGCTTTGATTTCATTCAAATGAAAACCGATCCATTGCGCTGGATCATTTGGGATTGGAAGACTGGAGAGAAAGTTCCCAAAGTCATTCATCTGTCACAGCGCTGGCAAACACGCGTGTATCGCTATGTGCTTGTGGAAGCCGGTAAAAATATTTTTGGAACGGAATCTCCGAGACCTCAAGATGTGGAGATGATTTACTGGTTTGCTGGTGCTCCAGAAAAAAGTGTGCATTTGCCGTATTCTCAAGAACAGTTTGAAAAGGACAGGCAAGACATCCTTCAATTGATTGATTGGATTGAACAGGATGATGTCTTTCCTCCCACCACTGAAGAAAAGCGTTGTCGTTTCTGTGTGTATCGTTCCCTGTGTGATCGCGGTTTAGCAGGGAATTTTCTGGACTGGGAAGAAGACGAAGAAGAATCGCAAACCTTATCCTTTGATTTTGATCAGGTTGCAGAAATCCATTTCTAAGATATTTGTACAGGGTTTGTATAGAGCGTATCTTCTCGAATAGCCGTGGATGACGTAGAATCTTCATATGAAGAAACTGCGAATTTTATGGCTTTTGCCGGTCATTCTTGTTCTGTTCATTGGCAGTTTTGTCATTTGGGGGTCCACGCCTGCGCAGCCTGTGCCAGAAGCGATGAATGCACTCCAGTCTGATCAACAGGTTTCTGTATCTGAGTCATCTTGGTTGGTTTTCACCCCGCTTTTGAGGGAACCGGATACGGGTTTGATTTTCTACCCCGGCGGCAGAGTAGATCCCCGATCCTATGCGCCGCTTGCGCGGAGTATTTCCGGGAAAGGCTACCTGGTGGTGATTCCCTCCATGCCTTTAAATCTGGCGGTTTTTGATCCGGACGTTGCCCTGGATGTGATTCGGGCTTATCCAGATGTAAAGCATTGGGTGGTTGGCGGACATTCTCTGGGTGGTGCCATGGCGGCTCATTTCATCAAGCAACACCCGGATAAAGTTGAAGGGCTGATTTTACTGGCATCGTACCCGGCAAACAGCGATAACCTGCGGGAAATATCATCTCTCAAAGTTCTCTCCATATATGCTTCTCAGGATGGACTTGCCACACCTGAAAAAGTACTGGCATCTCGCCCTCTTTTACCGGCAGATACCCTCTGGGTGGAAATTGCCGGAGGGAACCATGCTCAGTTTGGCTGGTATGGTGATCAGAATGGCGATCTTCCCGCACAGATTTCTCGCGAACAGCAGCAAGAACAGGTGGTGTCAGCCATCCTTGAGTTTTTAACCCGTATGAAAGAGGGGGATTTATGAAGCGGATTTCTGGGATATTGAGGGTTATTGGGGTGATTTTGTTGCTTTTGCTGGCAGGACTGCTGGTTGTCCCATTGATCTTGCCTGTACCCCCTTTGCAGGACATCCGGAATGTAAATGAATTAAAAGACCCAGACAGCCAGTTCATCCAGATCCAGGGTATTCAGGTCCACTACAAGAAGTACGGTGCCGGTGAACCCGCGATCATTTTGCTTCATGGGTTTGGCGCCAGTACGTTTTCCTGGCGGGAGGTGGTGGAACCACTTTCTGTTCATGGTACGGTCATTGCTTACGACCGCCCCGCCTTTGGGTTGACCAGCCGTCCTATGCCCAAAGACTGGCAGGGTATAAATCCGTACAGCGTTGAAGGCAATATTTCTCTTTTGGTTGGATTAATGGATCGTCTTGGAGTCAATCAGGCAATCCTGATTGGAAACTCAGCGGGGGGCAGGCTGGCAATGCAGATGGCTCTGGCTCATCCCGAACGAGTTTCTGGGTTAATTCTGGTAGATGCCGCTATTTATCAGGGTGGAGGAGTTCAGTCATCATTCATTCGTGCCCTCATGAACACTCCTCAATTGAACCGCATTGGACCTTATTTGTTGAGATCTGCTTTTGCAGGCGAGCAGGGACAATCCCTGATTTCAATGGCTTGGCACGATCCTTCGAAATTAACCCCAGAAGTAATAGAAGGATATCGCAAACCTCTTCATATGGAAAACTGGGATCGCGCCTTGTGGGAGTTTACCAAAGCAGGCAGCGGTAGTGAAGATCTCTCCCTCCGTTTTGCTGAATTGACCATGCCGGTACTCGTCGTGACCGGGGATGATGATCGTATCGTACCCACATCGCTCAGCCTGAAACTGGCTGAGGAAATTCCTCAGGCGCAACTGGTAGTTTTTTCAAATTGTGGCCATGTTCCACAGGAAGAATGCCCTGATCAGTTTTTGAAAGCAGTTGAAGAATTTCTTGGCAGGTATAAATTTCAATAGGATGGAGGGGAAGGATATGGCTGAACGATTGTCTCGCATGATGGAAGCACCTGACTTTGAATTAACCGACACACAGGGAAACCTTATTCGATTATCTGATTTCCGGGGGAAAAAGCCAGTAGTCCTGGTGCTTTTGCGTGGGTTTATATGACCCTATTGCCGTCAACATCTGGCGCAGTTGCGTCAGGATTATGCGGAGTTTGTCAAGCGTGGGGCAGAAATTGTTGCCATTGGTCCCGATGGTCCCAATGCTTTTCGGAAGTACTGGCAAGAGAATGAGATGCCTTTTCCGGGATGCGCCGATCTTCGTTCCAGAGTAGCCAATCGTTATGATCAGGAAGTCAGTTTATTTAAATTCGGGAGGATGCCTGCGCTTTTCCTGATTGATAAACAGGGAGTTATTCGGTATAGCCATTATGGCGACTCCATGGCGGACATTCCTTCAAACGAGAGCATTTTGAACCTGTTGGATGCGTTAAACGCGGAGAGTTCTTGAGAAGAATCGCCAGATTGAATTGGGTTTTTGCTGAAACCAGATGATCTACTATTACCAGAAAATTCTCAGTCATCGCCTGTTTGCCTGGGGTACTTTGAGCGTCCTTGCTGGCGCTGTTTTGGGGTTGTTACACCCTGCTTTGTTCTGGAAGGGCTTTGGTTTCCAGAGTGCGCTCTGGGGATTGATTGATTGTGCCATTGCCTTATTTGCCTTGCGCGGCTTAAATAAAAAAATTGAAACGCCTCCAGACTTTCAAGGTTTCAGTCGAGATGCTTCCCGTCTTCAAAAGTTTCTCTGGGTCAATACAGGACTGGATGTGCTTTATGTTTTGGGCGGGATTTGGATGATGTCCAGCGGGGGAGATGAGTGGTGGCGTGGTATGGGACTGGGCATCCTGGTGCAGGGTGGTTTCCTCCTGCTTTTTGATGCTTTGCACGCCATTTACGTACCCAGAGAGGAAATTGTTTTCCCCGAATTAGGCATTCTTAAGGGGGATGAACATCAGGAATTTATACTGGAGGGAGGGGATCCGGTTGCTGTTTTGGTTCACGGTTTTCCCGGTACACCTGCTGAGGTCCGTGAGTGGGCAATGGCTTTCAATCAACAGGGATGGACGGTCAAAGCCCTGCTGTTACCGGGTTTTGGAGCCGAGTTGCCCAACATGTATCAGCACGGGTTACAGAGATGGGTAGATAAAATCGTGCAGGAAGTGTCCTATTACAAAACCCAGGGGCGGAAAGTGCTCCTGGCGGGTTTTTCCATGGGGGGAGGGTTGTCGATTGTGGCGGCGGAAAAATCTCAGCCACATGGATTGCTTCTTCTGGCACCTTTCTGGATTCCCGAATCCATGGGGATCCGCCTTCTGGTCGGGATTGTGCGTCTGTTTCTCCCACAGGCAATTTATCCATTTCGCCTTTTCCCTCAGTGGGTTGAGCAGTTAAAAGCCGAGGCTCGCCGTGCAGCACCGGATGTGCCGGTAGATGTGCCTTCTTTGCGAAAGATGGTGCAACAGATTCAGGTACCCTTATTATTTCTGGAGCAATTTCGTGCTCTGAGTCGCTCTGTTAAGCGGTCAGCGCCGCGTTTGTCCATGCCGGTTTGTATCCTTCAGGGCAGATATGATCCTGTTGTGCGTCCTGAGGTCACTGCTCGTCTGGCTCGCCTGATAAAGGCTCCTTTGGAGTTTCACTTCGTTTCGGGTGAACATCATACCTTATTGCGAGGGGAAAAGGGTTTTGAAGAGACCATGGCGTTCAGCCAGGCTTTTGCCCGTAAAATTCTGGATGATCTCTCGTCACAATCCCAGTAACTTTTTCAGCCAGTGAGATGATGAGCTTCCCCGCTCTGTGTAGCATTTTCCGTTTTGCCCATTAATTGCCACCCGGAATTGGGTGGAGCCAGTACGAAGCACCACCATCCATACGGGGAATAAAGCCAGTCGGTAAGACTCAACCATAATATTGGGTGTCTTGACCGCCAGATCGTGAATTTGAGAAAATGCGCTTGCAGTAATATTTGCACGAATCAATTCAACGGCTTTCTCTCGTGCGAGAAGGGAAGCATCGGCAGCGGAAATTTGAAAGGTTTCTGCATGAAAACTGGCGAGGTACCCCGAATCAAATGCAATCAAATCACTTAGAGAAAAAGAATCAAATACAGGTTTCAGGGATTCCGTAAAGTCCTTCACTGCGGGGATGAGGATATCCGGAATGTTAAGGATTTGGCGATCTTGAACAGGCACCGTTTTTTTCTCTTTGAATATCCAGCCTTTCCAGTCAATTTGCCCGCCGATGGTAAATACCCATGCCGGTAAATACACTCCAGACATGGATTTGAGGGAAGGCTTTTCTTCGGGCGAATTTTCGCGTAGCCATGCAACCAGAATTTTTCGTGCCTCTTCCCTGGAAATTCTAAATGGAATGATGCTATCCGGGGCGTCTAATTCCCGGACTTCAACTTGTTCGATGGCATAGGGAGTCTGACAGAAGGGGCAAACATGGGTGAGTGCCTGGGGAGGTAGCGTGAAGGAAGCACCGCACCCTTTGCATTCCACCACGTGGTGCTGGATGGGATGTCGCTGGGCTTTCGCGGTGACCATGGCAATAAGAAAATCATCTTCTTTTGTGGGGCGTTGCTGGCGAATTCGGGACTGGCTTTCACAAAACTCACACACCAGAGATTGTCCATCAGGTGCGTAGGTCAACCTGCCGCCACATTGAGGACAGGTAAACGAACGGGTGCCATTGGTTTGGATTTCCCCGGGAGCAGGAAGGTGTTCGGGATCAACAATCTCCTCTGGTTTAATTTTTCCATCCAGAATGGCTAATTTCCGGCGCGCGCGAACATCTCCCATGTTGCTTGCCAGAATTTCTTCTAATAGCGCTCGTTTTTCCCTGAGGTCGTCAACCACTTCGCTCAGCCAGTATAAAGCCTCGAGACGCTCCTCTTCTGAGGGTGAGCGTCTCAAGAAGCGTTCCAGATAGCGGCGCGCCATTTCTTTCTCTCCTGCAATTGCAGAAGCCCGTCCATGCGATAAAAGTTCATAATCCAAACTGGGCATAACCAGAATATAACATAAAAAGGCAATCAAACCACGACTCTTGACCATTTTTTAATTTCCTACCCGTAGTTTCCTCAGCATTTGCTATAATTCGATTATGCAAGGACGCCTGAATCCCCTCGTAATTGGTATTGCCGGTGGAACCGGCTCTGGAAAAACAACTGTTGTGAAAAGCATCATTGAACGGGTTGGCAGTCATCGTATCGCCTGCCTCTCTCATGATGCTTACTATCGGGATTTAACTCATCTATCTCTGGAAGAACGGCAGCGAGTTAATTTTGACCATCCGGACTCGCTGGAGACGGATTTGCTGATTCAGCACATTCATCAACTGAAACAATGGCAGCCAGTCCATATGCCGGTGTATGATTTTGCGCATCATACCCGAACTGAAGAGACCATTCTGGTTGAACCGCGGCGGATCATTCTGGTGGATGGAATCTTGATTTTCTACGAACCTGCTTTACGCGCGCTTTTTGATGTGAAAATATTTGTGGATACTGATCCCGATATCCGTTTTATTCGACGATTACAACGGGACATTGTCGAACGGGGCAGAACAACCGAGTCAGTAATTCGTCAATATCTGGAAACGGTTCGCCCCATGCATTTAGAGTTTGTGGAGCCTACCAAACGATATGCCGATGTCATTATCCCTGAAGGGGGAATGAACATTGTTGCCCTCGATATGGTGATTGCTCGAATCGAAAAACTGCTTGGAGAGGAACAGCCTGCTGAATGAAACCGGAGACGCGATTACGAATTGTCCGAATTCTCTTATTGCTCCTCGTAATCGTCCTTTCGGTTTCCATTTACCTGTATCGTGACCAGGTAAAACAACTTGCCGGATTGGGGTATCCGGGCTTGTTCCTGGTTTCATTGCTGAGTAATGCCACCCTGATTTTGCCAGTACCGGGGGTGTTATTTACTTCTCTAATGGGGGCTGTTTTTCATCCCTTTTGGGTGGCTGTGGTGGCAGGAACGGGCAGTGCGCTGGGTGAACTTTCCGGATATCTTGCGGGTATCAGCGGCAGGGGCGTGGTTGAACGCTCTGATGTATATGATCGGTTAGTGTATTGGATGCGGCGTTACGGGGTTTGGACGGTGCTGGTTCTGGCTTTCGTTCCCAATCCGGTATTTGATGTGGCTGGAATCATTGCTGGAATGTTAAGAATGCCGGTGTGGCGGTTCCTGCTGTTTTGTTGGATTGGGAAAGTGTTGAAAATGCTCCTGTTTGCATATGGAGGGGCAGGTTTGTTGAACTTCCTCCCCTTCTAGGTCTCAAAACAACCAAGTTTCATCAAGGAGGCTCGTATGTCCCGTTTTTCTCAAATTGATTTGTATCTACAGAATCACCTGCATGAGAGTATTGAGGAACTCTCGCGGTATTGTGCTCAGCCGAGCGTTTCCGCGCAAAACTGGGGTTTGCATGAAACAGCAGAGATGACTGCTGAGATGTTGAAAAAGCGAGGGTTTGAGGTCAAAATTTTTCCTACAGATGGCGCCCCAATTGTTTATGCGGAGCGCAAAGGAAAAAGTCCCAAAACCATTTTGTTCTACAACCATTACGATGTTCAACCCCCTGAACCTTTGGAACTCTGGGATACTCCACCCTTTGAGCCTACCATTCGAGAGGGTAAGTTGTTCGCACGGGGCGTTAGCGATGATAAGGGGCACTTCACCAGCCGGCTGTTTGCCGTTGATGCCCTCCTTGCGGAAGAAGGAGAACTGCCCTGTACAGTAAAATTTATTCTGGAAGGGGAAGAGGAAACCTCCAGCCTCCATCTGGCGCCGTTTGTGCGTTCACACGCTGATCTGCTTAAGGCTGATGCATGTATCTGGGAGTTCGGCGGTGTAGATTTCCGCGATGTCCCCATGCAGTATCTGGGTTTGCGGGGGATTTGTTATGTGGAACTCAGCGTTCAAACTGCCAGCCAGGATATGCATTCAGGGTTGGGTGGTTCGATTATGCCGAATGCCGCCTGGCGGCTGGTGTGGGCGCTCAATTCTTTGAAAGGCACGGACGAGCGCATTCGTATCCGTGGGTTCTATGACAATGTGCGCCAACCCACAGAACGAGAAATTGCTCTTCTGGAAGCCTTACCCGATCCTGCTGAAGAATACAAAACCCGTTATGGGGTCAAATCTTTTCTGAGAGGAATAACCGGAGGAACGCCGTTAAAGATTGCTGAGGTGTATGAACCTACCTGCACAATTTGCGGGCTGACTTCCGGCTATCAGGGACCTGGTTCCAAAACGGTTCAGCCAGCCAGAGCCAGTGCTAAAGTGGATTTCCGCCTGGTTCCTCACCAGACTCCTGAAGAAGTTCTCGAAAAATTACGCGCCCACCTGGACGCTGAAGGATTTGAGGATGTAGAAGTGACCTTCCTCGGTGGGGAGTCTCCTGCTTTGACAGACCCCGATGACCCGTTCGTCAAACTGGTTGTGGATGCTGCGGTTGAACCTTATGGGCAACCCATGCAAATTGTTCCGATGGTGGGCGGATCGGGACCAAATCATGTCTTTATTGAGACATTAAATGTGCCTGTGGTGACGGCGGGAATTGGGCATCCCGGTTCTCAGGCGCATGCGCCTAATGAAAATATCCGTCTGGACCTGTATCTGAAAGGCGCCATGCACATTGCTCGAATTTTAAAGGCGTTTGGGGAAGGTTAAGAGATAGTGTTTCTCTTCAGAGCCTGCTCTCGAGCAGGCTTTTTTGTTTTCAGAAAATGCTCAACATTTTTCCATGCTTCCAGTACCTGTTTCCATGCTTCAGGGGTTTCTGGAATTTCACCATATCTCACCTGTACATACATCTGGGTGATGATTTGGACGTCTTTTCTCACTTCAGGGAAGTGTTCATTACATTGCTCGGCAAATTCTAACGGAGTGGCGCTGGTGGGGCGAGGGGTTCCTGCCCGTGCGCACAGGGTTTCAAACTGGTGGTATATTCTACGAATACGGGCAATGGCGAGTAATTGTTGGGGGGAAAACCGGCTCTTTTTCTGGCGGCTTTTTCGGTTGGAGAAGAATAAATTGGATAGCCCTGGACGTTCGCTTTGGGTTTCCTCTTCTTCCTGAAGATTTTGAGACTGGCTCTGATGACGGAGCCATAGCCATACTGCTGCCAGAACGGCAAGCAACACCAGCAGCGGAATGGCAATTTTCAAAGTGCTGATGGTTTTCTGCTGACTTTCAATCCATTGAACCGAATAAGCCTGGGTTTGCTCCAGTGCTTTTTGGATGGCGTTTTGAATCTCGTTCATTCGCCCTCCAAAACGTTCAAATACCCAGATCAAAAGCCGCATGACTCCAATAAGGAGGGGAAAAGCAACCAAAATGATCAGTCCTCCCAGAATGGCGATCAAAATAATGATAATCTGGAGGAGGAACTTCCCCAAATAACTGCTAAAAAGAGCCCCTGAAAGCAATCCCAGAAGAATCACCAGCCCTGAAAAGACGAACAAACCCAAAACCCAGGCAGGATTAATAGCGGATAACTTTCCACCCCGAAAGGCGCTAACTCCATAGATACGGGTGCTGCTCAGGGTGACTAATCCGATCCAGAGGTACAGGAATAACCCTGTTGCCGATAATTCGGGTTGTACTGGCAGGTAGAACAGTCCAAAGAGAAGAATGCCAACAAGACCGGTTTGAAAATCCACCAGAACCTGGCTTATTTCCGGGATGGAATTTGCCAGGGCAATGCCCCGCAGGATAATCAGAGGCATCATCAGGGTATGAAAGAAGGGCAGGAAACTTTCCTCTGCTCCTGTCAACGCATACCAGGGAGACAGAAGAAGAGGTTTCCATCCAATTCCAACTTGAAAATAAAAAATCCATTTCAGCGAGAGGATACCCGCAGTGAGTGCCCAGAGTAGAAAAACAGATTGAAATGCTATCTCCCATCGCTTGACGTGGATCATTGCGGTTCTCAGTCCATAACTGAAGAGGAGGATGCCCCAGAAAATCAGCCAGATGCCCCACCAGGGGATACGAACCTGCTCACTAAACAGCCCTGCGTACCAGAGCGATGCCCAAACCATTTCCATTCCCCCCTGAAACAAAAGGGGGAAGTGTTTCCACATTTCCATCGGACGCAGGGAGAAGATTTTCGTTTTCATGGCAGGGTTTTGGTAACACATCAACTCTTATGGCACATGGATGGCTCGAATACCCGGGATGTTTACCTGGGGTGGACTGCCAATTTTGTAGAGAAGAATGCGGCGACGAATGGTGCGGAGTCGCATCAGGGTTTCTACCAGAGACTCCGGCAATATTCCAGTGATAATGAGTAACGTTGTGCCATATGGAATTTGAGGGAGGGAGTCGGTGAGGAATGCCTCAAATGGTTGAGGGATGTAGGGAGTAATCCCTGCCAGGGCTTCTAACAGATGTGCAAGATGCTGTTGGGTCTCACCGGGTTGAATCCGGAATGGCTGATCTGAATTTGCAAGACAGCCGTTGGCATACAGTCCAACACTGTAGCGGTGCTGAACCCCATAATAACAGAGCGTGGCGGCAACACTGATTAATTTTTCCAGTAATGGAGAAGAATATCCCAGCCAGAATTGCTCCGATGTGGATAGATTCAGGCATACTGCCAGCGTGTGCGCCGAGACGGGTTGAAGCATTTTTGTCTGCAGTTCTCCGCTTCGCGCTGTTGCAGCCCAGTGAATACGTCGAAAGCCGTCTTCTGGACGGTATGGGCGAATGCCGGCAAATTGAGTCGGATCTTCAAACAGGGTGTTCCTGGTGCGTGCCTCGCCAAATGGATCTTCTGCCTGGAGTTCCAGCATTTCAAATGGCAAAAGGGCTGGAAACACGGTCAGATATTCCCGGTTGGGAATGGTTCGTTCTATCTGGCTTAAGCCAAAGAGATCTCCGGATGACAGGCGTGTTTCTCCTACGTAATACACTCCTCGTTTTCCAAATCGCATTGAGAATTGGCGGCGGACTTTTGCAAACCAGCGCAGGTTGGCAACATTCACGAGCCATCCTTCTCCCTCAATGGGGGAAGGTGCCAGCAAAGCCTCATCGGTAGGGGCAATCTGCAATGACCAGGGGTCTTCTGTCTTAAGCCAGGAGAGAGGGAGGGCTTTCTGATTGCTGATCTCGATGCTTACAGGGCTCTCTTCGCCGGGGAAACCACGACGGTACCGAAAACTTCGTCGGTAATGAACATGATCCAGCGCATGGGTAGTCCAGTAGTGGACCATGCCAAACACAACCACAATGGTCATGCTGAAAAAAATTAACCACTGGGCTTGGAGAGCAATCCCCATCAGGAACAAGAAGAAAAGCAGGGGAAGCCAGGCGATGGGATTCATGACTCAACCGGCACAGGAAGT
Organism: Anaerolinea thermophila; assembly: GCF_020723905.1. GTDB lineage: Bacteria > Chloroflexota > Anaerolineae > Anaerolineales > Anaerolineaceae > Anaerolinea > Anaerolinea thermophila_A. Next base: position 67,155 of record NZ_DYHZ01000006.1, on the reverse strand, counting down.
CGAGAGACCAGTTCATGAATCAGATCTTGAGCGTTGCGTCCGCGGAGTTGCGCCTGAGGGGAAATGACCAGCCGGTGAGCCAGGACAGGAGCGATGACGCTTTTTACATCGTCGGGGATCACATAATCTCTACCCTGTATTCCAGCGATGGCTTGAGAGGCTTGATACAAAGCCAGTGTTGCCCGTGGACTTGCTCCCAGAAGGATATCGGCTTCTTCTCTTGTGGCTCTTGCAATTTTTACCATGTAATCCTGAACAGAAGCCTCTACATGGATTTTCTGTCTTAACGCAATCATTTCGAAAATTTCTTCTGGTTGTGTGACAGGTCTTAAATCCGTCACAGGGTCATGGGAACCAAAGCGTGTGAGGATGGTGTTTTCTTCAGAAGGATCGGGATATCCCAGACTAACGCGAAGGAAAAATCGGTCAATTTGTGCTTCAGGAAGGGGAAAAGTACCTTCCAGTTCGACCGGGTTTTGCGTCGCCAGAACCAGAAAGGGGCGTTCCAGTCTTCGGGTGATTCCATCTGCAGTAACCTGACGTTCCTGCATTGCCTCCAGCAATGCTGATTGGGTACGTGGGGTGGCACGGTTGATCTCATCGGCAAGCAGAATCTGGGTCATGATGGGACCGGGGCGATATTCAAATTCCTGAGTTTTCTGGTTGAACCATGAAATGCCGGTAATATCTGAGGGAAGAAGGTCAGGAGTAAACTGAATCCTGCGGAACGTACATCCCAGTGATGTTGCTAACGCCCGGGCAAGTGTGGTTTTTCCCGTTCCAGGTACATCCTCGATGAGGACATGTCCTTCACACAATACTGCAACCAGTAACAGGCGTATCGTCTCTTCTTTGCCCACAAAGGTTTTTTGGATGTTTTCTACCACCCGCCGGGCGAAATCTGCAATCATAGTCCACCTTTTACAATCTCTTTTAGAAAAGCATACCACAATTTCGATTTGTTTCGCTTGAGCAGAAGATTTTCACCCCTGTGATATACTCAACAGGACTTTCCCATAACTGAGGCTGTGCATGCGCGGGTGGAAAAAAATTCTTCTTCAAGGAATCTGGCTGGGTACAGGAACAGCCTTTGCAATCACTGTATGTGCTCTTGTATTGCGCCAGTTAGACCTTTCTGGCTGGAAGTTTGGGCTTGTTGTAGTGATCCTGACCGCTTTGGGAACATTCATTGCTCAATCTCTGACGGAAAATATTTATCTCCCCGCTTTGCGAAGGATTCCCATCTGGCAGAGGGTTCTTGCGGTACTGTTTGCTGCAGGGTTTTCCCTCTGGTTGATGGTTGCCATTCCAATGCGCCCCGAATGGATTGCTTTCCTTTTCCCCAAGCATGAATTAACGATTACCCCAATCCCACAGGACGGAACTTCCAAATCATCTTCTCAACTCTGGATGGAGTACTTATCGGACGGAAATCGCTATCGCATTCCTCTGCATCAATTTCAGGGCGAAGGATGGCAACGCAATGACGACGGGTGGATTTTATCAGCCGGGAACACGGGAAGTTTACGCTGGTATGGCAGGCTTCTTCATAGAGGGTATCTGGTGTTTCGAGGTGGTCCGGAAGGCGGAAAAGTGCTGGTACAGTGGGATGGACAGAGTCGTGAGATCAATCTCTATGCTTCAGAAGTCTCACAGATAATTGTCAAACTGGAAAATCCTCAGCCATTCGCCAGACCATTATCCTGGTTGGCTTTCGCGGCTTACTGGGTGGCACTGACCTGGTGCGTACTTTCTTTGGTGGGGTATGCTGTCCTTCACCGGCGGTATTCCTGGTTACAACCGGTACCTTTCCTGTCTTGGATTGGTTACAGTATTCCACCCTTTCTGACGGGTTTGATTTACTGGCTGGCGTTTTACCCGGCAATTCTCTCGGAAGATTCTATTGATCAGTGGCGCCAGGTCTTGACGGGTCAATTTAATGACTGGGCGCCTGCGATTTACACCCTCCTGACTGCCGGAATGGCAAAATTGTGGAACTCACCAGCCTCTATGACGCTCCTGCAAATTATTGCGTTCAGTATGCTGATTGGATGGGGAGTGGGACAGTTGCGATCTCTGGGGCTTTCGGCATGGGCTGGCTGGGGAATGAGCATTCTATTGGCACTGGTGCCTGCCAATCCTGTTTTTGCCATCACTCACTGGAAGGATGTCCCTTACTCGTATGGGCTGGCGGGATTGTTCTTAATATGTATATTGATTGCAGAATCAGAAGGAAAATGGCTGACTGAAAAGCGTCATGGGTTAGGGTTATCTTTGATGGCAACGGTCGTGTTCCTTTTTCGACATAACGGCGTTGCAATTTTTATCGTTGTGTTCATTGTGCTTCTAGCGCTGTACCGGAATTACTGGAAAACGATTGGGCTTGCGGTGCTTGTTGGGTCAGCAGTGGGGCTGGGAATTCGGGGTCCCCTCTACGATGTCTTTCAGGTTGAGCGAAACAGTTATGTCCTCGGAGACACCATTTTTCTTCATCATTTTGGTGCCCATATCACCAGAGGAACCCCACTTACGGATGAAGAAAAAGCCTATCTTAACGCACTGATGCCGTTGGACTCCTGGCCTTACTATTGCTGTAACGTCAGTCCTATCTACTTCACAGATCATTTTAACCATGAATTGTTTGCCCAAAACCATTCCCGTCATCTTTCCCTGTTTATTCGATTGGCGCTCCGCAATCCTGAAGTAGACCTTCAGCATTGGGCGTGCAGTAGTGGTTTGGTCTGGCAGGTGTGCGTTTCGTGTACCACGCTCTATCACAATATCGAGATCATTGATGGGAATGTCCATTGGATTAATGACAATCCTTATGGGGTAACGGAACAACCGGTATTACCCGATTTGACCTTACCCTTAGCGCGATTTCTTGTCTGGAGTTCTACACACGGGGCGGGTATCTTGTGGAGCGCTGGCGGGGCTTTCTACGTGTTTCTCATTATTTGGGGGATGGCTTCCTTGCAACGGCGTTCATGGAGATGGGCACTCATGGTAGGGGTGATTCCCATCCTGCAATCATCCATTATGCTGCTGGTCAATATTTCTTCCGATTTTCGATATCAATATGGGGTTTTTCTGATTGCATTGTTCAGTCTGGGGCTGCTTTGGGCGGGTAAGAAATGACATTTACTCCGTCAAGCGGTGTAATACCAGCGAAGCCACCCCGGCAAGGTGAAGGAGTTTTCTTTCGTCTTCTTCACAGATAACTGGTTTTTGTGTTGACATTAGCAGAATGCAACCCTCTGGCGTTTCTCCTGAAATCAGTGGAATGACGAGCAAATGCTCTTCAGGGCTGAGAAAGTTTTTCAATTCTCTTAATGCCCCGGGAGTCTCAGTATTTGATGAAATTTGCAGGATTTTTTCAGGATGGGTAATTACCTGAAGGATGGGGTCAGCAACAATTTGTCTGAGTCCTGATGTAGACTGAGGTCGAGAACTCCACTGGGATGAGATTTCGAAGAAGCCGGAAGACTCGATGTAATGTAGAAGATACGCTTTTGCGGTAGAGGAAATTATTTCGCAAAATACAGTAAGAACATCCGCAGGGGAGCGGGCATGGAGAATTTTCTCTAATGCATTTTCCCAGGACAGTTGTTGTTCCAGAAGATTTTTGGAGAATTGTTGATAAGAAAGACTTATCAGATGCTCTTGCAGGGTACTTAAAACCCCTCTCAAAAATTCACCATGCTCTTGTGTGTCCGGAATGCCTTGCAGACTGAGATGGATTTGTCCAGCCAGATCATCCTGATATTCTAAGGAGGTCAGAAGAGGGTCTAGAGTGGAAGGAATGGAAGATAAAAGGGGAGCAATTTCATGATTCCAGAAAGAATACCCGCGTTCCTCAATAATGCTCTTGGGAAAAGGGCGTTTTTCTCCCTGCTTTGTGCTGACAGACACATTGAGCATTTCAGGTTGTCGGACAAGTTTTCCCAGATGAGAAGCCAGAATCTTGAGAACCGTTTCAATCAGGGTCTTTTCGTGTTCCTGAAGGGGCTTATCCGTTTTATAGAGGGTAATTTTACCGATGTAAAGATCTTCAGTGGCAATAGGAATAGAAACCGCAGGCAACGTGGAAGTTTTAGGCATTTCAGAATGAATGAGGAGGTTTAAACCCGGGTAAAAGGTTCGAACGATTTCCTGCGGGAAGGGTTCAGGTGTGGGAATGGTTCCAGCGGAAGCCGACTTTTCTGGAACAGGTGGAGGAATGTCTATCTCGTCCAGCAGGCGTTTCAACCGCTCTTCGAGCCGGGAGGAAATACCCTCATTCATTTCCAGAGGCTGCCTTTCTGTCCGGGTTGATATTTAAGCGGATTTCTGCGCGCTCAAATCCCAGGGCGTTACTCAGTTCCTGTAAGGTCACCTGCAAGGCTTCGTCAATGGTTTTCGTTTGTTGAATGCGCTCTTTGATTTCTTTTTCCAGGAAAAACAGTTCTTTTTGCTTTTCTAAAGCATCTTTTTCTATAAGAACTTTCCATATCATTCGGACCATTTGTGCAAGAGAGGAAAGCATCAATTGTTCATCCCTGTCAAATGCCTGGCTTTTCTCAGATGCAAGTTCCAGGACTCCTACCCCTTCAATAGGAATTTCCAGAAGGAATTGAATACCCGGCAAAAGGATATTAGGGGGGATACCGGTTTCTGCAGCCGGGTTAGTTATCAGGACAACCTGATTTTGTTTAAATGCTCGAACGGCTGGATAACGGCTGGTGGTGGAAAAGGTCAGGTGGGTGCTCTGACTCGAGATGGTTACGTCTCCGGTACCCGCGATAAGAGAAAGAGATTCACTATCCGACTGGTAGAGGTAAGTTCGAGTCAGGTACAATCCCATGTGCTGATGAATTAATTCGGTGAGGATCTGCCAGAAGCGAGATGGCGATGCATTTTCTAAAAGTTGACGGGTAATTTCAATGAGGTTATGGTAGAAGACATTTTGCCGGTGAACATCTTGCTCAGGGGCTTGACTTTCGGTCTGGGAGGGACGAAAAGAACATGCCACACTCCCACCAGGGAAAACCTTGACCCAGAATTCAACACTGACTTTTACTCCATCAGGCGATTGCGCTTCATACAGAAATGTCTGGAGGGTTTGGGGCTTTTTTCTTGCCTGAGATACAGCGTCGGAGAACTTTTCGGTCAGATCGTCAGGAAAAAATTCAGTATATTGATGACCAATCAAATGTTCTATCGGAAACAGGGTAGAGAGCAGGGGATCCTGAGAAGGCTTTACTTCTGCCAGATAGCCCTCCTTGTCAAACAGAAGAATCCCGTCCGGGATGCTCTGCAACATCATCTCTGGATAGGCTATATCCCGGCTCTGGTAATCGATCAGTTGCCGTTGTAGACGGGAAATATGCTCACGGGCTTTAATGAGGTCGGTAACCAGTTGTTCACGAGTCTTATCTAAATCTATATTGCTCATATTTCCCCGATGGTACGATATAACACCTGATTTATATTCTAGTGTTTATTGGAAATTCTTCAATTTATTCAGTGAATTTGTAATCCATTTGGTATGGAATTATGTCTCCCTTAAGAGGATTTCCGGCAATGCTGAGGTGGTCTGAAGAATCAAATCCGCTCCAGCACGGAGCAGTTCTTTTTCCGTTCCGAACCCACACAGGACTCCCACAGTTTGAGCGCCGGCTTTCTTTCCAGCATGAATATCTACAGGAGTATCTCCCACCATCAAACAGGCAGATGGAGGAATGTGCAGGTTCTCTGCCGCCCAAAGAACAGGTTCTGGAAAAGGTTTGGTGTACGTGCAGGTATGCGCAGAAACCACCACCTGAAAGATAGTCTCAAGCCCGGCTTGCTGAAGGAAACTCTGCGTTGCGCGTTCATCTCTGGCACTGACAATGGCGAGAGGATAATGGCGTGCCAGCAAATGCAGGGCTCGATCTACCCCTGGAATCAACTTGAATTTTGGGGAAGGAGAATGGAATGTGCGTGCTAAAAAATTAAACAACCTTGAGGCTTCATCGTCGAGGTGAAGTCGATCCAGAAAATTGTAGAGCAGGTTCCCCGGGGATTCGATTTCCATGACGATCCAGCGTGCCAGCTGGTGCAATCGTTCTTCTCCAAACCAGCCTTTCAGGAAGGTTATCCGATGATAGATCATTTCTACCCACTGGTCATCCGAATCACCGAGCGTTCCATCAATATCAAAGCAAATGGCTTGAATGCGAGAAATGTCGAGAGCCATTAGAGGTTTTCCTTCAGGTCATCTTCTTTTGAAATACCGGAAAGAAATTTCTGTTTCAAAACAGCAACAGGTTGAAAGTTACCATGCTCGTCGAGGAAGTACCACCTTTCCCAGCCGTTGGTTGGTCGCCCGCAAATTTTTTCTGCAGCCATATGAATGGATCCGCTCCAACCATCTACTGAAAGATGTCCGTTGGATAAAACCATGGCTCGGATATCCGGATTTCGGTCAAAATAAAGAATCTGTCCGGGTTTAATCAGATGATGCTCTACCAGCGTTCCAAAGGGAAGACGGCTTTTCCGGGAGCGTACGGGTAAAGAAAGAGCATCTGCTGGGGCTGGATTTACCCGGGCGATTCTTTCCCGGGCTGCTTGAATGTACTGCAATTCCTGCTCAATCCCAATCCAGTTCCTGCCCAGGCGTTGAGCAACGGCTCCGGTTGTGCCTGTGCCAAAAAACGGATCAAGAATTACATCGCCGGGACGGGTGGTTGCAAGGATGATTCGGTACAACAGGGCTTCGGGTTTCTGGGTGGAATGGATTTTCTTTCCATTGATCCGGATTCTCTCGGGACCGGAGCAAATCGGAATATACCAGTCAGAGCGCATTTGCAGATCATCATTCAGGGCTTTCATGGCGTGATGATTAAAGATGTAATTGGCATCTCTGGATTTCACTGCCCAGATCAACGTTTCATGTGCGTTGGTGAATCGCACACCTCTGAAATTGGGCATAGGGTTGGTTTTAATCCAGATTACATCATTCAAAATCCAGAAGCCTAAATCCTGTAAAATAGTGCCAATGCGAAAAATATTGTGGTATGTACCGATCACCCACAGAGCCCCGTCATCTTTAAGAACACGCCGGCATTCCTTCAGCCATGCCTGTGAAAATTCGTCGTATTCTGAAAAACTGGAGAACTGATCCCAGGCATCATTAACAGCCTCCACCCGCGAACGATCAGGACGATATAAATCTTGCTGGAGTTGAAGATTGTAGGGTGGGTCGGCAAAAATTAAATCAACAGACCGGTCGGGAAGGTCGGGAAGAATATCCCGGCAATCTCCCTGAAGAATCTGGTTAAGCGGTAAGGTTGAATAGCGTGCGCACATGAACTTAATGTATTTTACATGATTCGTTAAACTCATGAAACTCAACCGAAATACGGATATTCTTGGAAGCGAGGTACTTATGAACAATATCCATCCAGGGGCACTGGTAGCATTCCGAAACGAACCTGCCAGAGTCATCCGAACAGGCGATCGTTGGGAAATTGAGTTGTCGAACGGAGAGGTATTTCGTGTGCGCCCAAAGGATGTGGTGCTCATCCATCCCGGACCCATCCAGGATTTGAAGGAACTCCATCCTGTTGCTGGGGATTTACAGGGTGCATGGCAAATACTGGCAGGAATGACCACAACACTGGTTGAGTTGTCGGAACTGGCGTTTGGTACCTATACCCCTCAAACGGCATGGGAAGTATGGAAATCTGTGTTACAGGGCTATTTATTTAAAGGCACGCCTGAGGCAATACAGGTTTTGTCAGAAGAAGAGGTGAGGGAAAAAGAGGAACAGGAAAGGGCAAAGCAAAAATCGGAGCAGGAATGGCAGGCATTTCTTAACCGCATTCGTCTTAAACAATGGATTGAACAGGACATTCGCTACCTCAAAGAGGTTGAACAATTCGCATATGGAATTTCCAAACGATCAAGGGTTTTGCAGGAATTAAAAAGAGCCGAGACCCCCGAGAATGCTCATCAACTTCTGCTCGAGATTGGTTACTGGAAGGATACTCACAACCCTCATCCCCGTCGGCTTCAGGTTCCACTTCAGGTTCCGATTTATACCCTTCCATCTCTTCCGGACGAACCGCGAATAGACCTGACCCATCTTTCCGCTTACGCCATAGACGATGAAGGGAGCGAGGTTCCCGATGATGCTGTTAGTCTGGAAGGAAGGAGGATTTGGGTGCATATTGCCGATCCTGCGGCATTAATTTTCCCCGATACTCCACCTGATCTGGAAGCCCGCCAGCGCGTCGAGTCTCTTCATCTTCCTGAAGGCACTATTCACATGCTTTCGGAAGATGCCATCTCGAAATTCGGGTTGGGCAAACAGGAAATTTCACCGGCACTCTCCATCGGAATTGAATTATCAACTTCAGGAGAAATTCAGAGCGTTGATATTGTTCCTTCGTGGGTGCGGGTGACGCGGTTGACCTATCAAATAGCAGAAACGCTGATGAATTCTTCTATATTTGCAGAGATTGAGGACATCCTATCTCAACATCGCACATCCCGACAGAACCGGGGTGCCGTTGATCTGGATTTGCCTGAAGTGAAGATTAAAGTGGATTCGTCTTATCGGGTCAGCATCTCTCCCGTATTGTCCCTGCGGAGCCGAAGAATGGTGGAGGAAGCCATGATTCTGGCTGGATCGGCGCTGGCACAATGGTGTTCAGCAAGACACATTCCCGTGCCTTTCAGTGTGCAGGAACCGCCCGAACAGCGGCTTACTGGCAACACGCTCGCAGACATGTACGCCATGCGTCGGTGGATGCGACGAAGCCAGTACCGAATATCCCCTGGAGAACATGCTGGATTGGGATTAAGCGCCTATGTACCGGGAACAAGCCCTTTACGGCGGTACCTGGATCTGGTTGTCCATCAACAGATTCGTCGTTCTCTTCGGGAAGAGCGTGTGTTATCTGAGCAGGAAATCCTTGAACGGATTGGCGAAGTCGAGGCTCTCTTGCCTTCCCTTCGACAGGCTGAAACTCTTTCCGAAAAGCACTGGACACTGGTGTTTTTACTGCAAAATCCCGGTTGGAGCGGAGCGGCTCATGTAGTTGACCATCGTTCTTCAGGAGCAGTGGTGATGATTCCTGAACTGGGTTGGGAAACGGTATTACCGGGCTCTCCCGGGCTGGTAAAAAACCAGATCCTGCAGGTTCAATGTGTGGAAGTCAAATTACCTTATCTGGAGGCTTTGTTCAGGATTTTGATATGAATTTTTTATCTGTATAGTCATTAAAAGAATTTGAACGTGTTATAATAAAAGCAATCCGGTTTTGTAAAAAACATAGGGGGCATTATGTCTTGGAAAAAAGTAATTGCTTTTTTGGCTATAGGGATTCTTTTCGGCGTGTTTTGGGGATTGAGTGCGCCTCAAATTTCCAGTGCGCAGACGGTCCCTACCCTGGCGCCTACTACAGTGGCTCCTCCACCTCCTCCAGAACCGACCCCAACTCCAAAAGGAAAAGGGGCGCCGCTTTATTGTGTCAAGGCTCCCTTAAGCAAAGAGATGGAAGTTACATTATCGCTCTTACGATTTCCCGAAAAAAGCAGCAAGGAGATCTGGGGTGGGGTCATTAATCCACCGGGAACTGCCTGTGAAGATGCGGTAGAAGTGATTTGCAAAGTTCCAGTGCGATATTTGCCCGGCCGTTCTCAATTGAATTACTGGCGAGAAGGACTGGAGGTTCGACAATATGTAAAAGGGATTGTGGACGATACGCAATCTTGCCGGCAAAAACAGGTTTACTTTGAATTAACCTGGTATGAGCGCTGGATCCATGATAACATGCCCGAACGGTTTGGTGTATTCTGGTACAACCCCGAAAAGAAAGAATGGCAACCTTGTGAAGATTTGACCTTTGAGCCAAAAGAAGGGAAGTATGGAAAGGTCTTCTGTTCCACTCTGGATTGGGGGTACTTTACACTGGGTTGGAAACCTCCGAAGTCGAAGTAATCTGCTTTAAATCCTTAAAACGGGGTGATTGATTGTCACCCCGTTGTTTTATCTCAAGATAAAATTGCATTCAATGAAGCGATTTTCCTCTCCCTTTTTCGTCAGTTTTTTGCTGGGCATCTTGTTGTATTTCCCTTTTTTACCGGATCGCTACACCTGGCAAAATCAAGGAGGTGATGCAGGAGATTTTTTAACAGCCATTTTGACTAACGGTGTCCCTCATCCAACAGGTTATCCCCTCTATCTGGTATTAGGGGGACTTTTTCAAAAACTTCCCTTCCATAATCCCTATTGGAAAGGGGCTTTTTTCTCTGCTTTTTGTATGGCACTTGCAGCCGGTCTCCTTGCCCTTTGGGTGGAGAAGGTCATTTTGAAGGGAAAATCTCTGGCTTCTTTAGTTGGGGTTGTTGCGGCTTTTCTCTGGCTATCCACCTCACTGGTTTGGTCTCAGGCGTTGATTGTAGAAGTTCACGGCCTTCATGCCTTGATGGTCATGATCTGGATATGGTGGGCAAGTGCTTTACTGGGCGAGATATCGGTGCCTTTATGGATGTTGAGTTTGCTCAGTGTGATGGCTGGTCTGGGTGTAGGCAACCATGTGTCCATTGGTTTGTTGTTTCCGGTTGTGATGTGGGCTTTTTTCTCGTTCTGGAAAAAGACGTCATTGAAGGAAACAAGCGTCCAGGCAGTCTTATTTTGCCTGGGGCTTTTTATTTATGGAGTACTACCCATTCGAGCACAGGCATTGCCACCGGTCAATTGGGGTGGAGCGAGTGACTGGGAAGGGTTCTGGTGGTTGGTGAGTGGAAAACTGTATCGGGGCATGATTTTCGATGTAAATGCAGGACAATTCGTCAGCCGTTTGTCCGCTTTTTCCAGCCTCTGGGTGAAGGATTTTCGGGTGTGGGGCGTTATCCTGGCGATCTTCGGCTTGGTGATTTCCGTACCGTGGCGTGTGGGGAAGATTTTGTTATGGACTTTCCTTGCCTTTGTACTTTTCTCTTTAGGGTATGCCGTAGAAGATTCGCAGGTTTACTTAATTCCTGCATGGATGGTGTTGAGTATCTGGCTGGCGGTTGGAGTCATGGAGATCTTAAAGTGGAAATGGAAGGCATTTCCAGTCGGGTGGGTGCTGTTGGGCATCTTTTTCCTGTGGAGTGCATGGAATTTACCTCAGGTTGCCCGTCAGGTTGACGTGCGTGGAAAAGAGGATGCTGCCCTTTTTGCTGAGAAGGCATTGCAGTCATTCCCTTTGAATGCCTTTGTGGTTACGTTAAAGGATCAGGATACCTTCCCTCTCTGGTATTATCATTTTGGATTGTCTTATCGCCCGGACATAAGGCTCATCGTATTGCCCCTTACTCCCTTTTCCTGGTATCGCCAGTCTTTACAGAAAGCCTATCCAGATTTACAGTATCCTCCTGCTGGAGTTGAAGGAAGTGCCTGGGGGGAACTCTTACTGGAACTGAACGCGAATCGCTCCATCTGCCGCACAAGCGTGGAAACTCAGCCAGCCATATATGTGACATATGCATGTCAAAACAACTGAACGTAAATTCTCCATAAAAGGGTTGATCAACCTCCTGGTGAGGGGAGGTATTGCAGGTATTTTGATAGTTTACATCCTTCAGAATGTAGACTGGCAATCGGTTGTTCACGTTTTAGGCGAAATCAAATGGAAGTGGCTGATTCTGGCAATTCTCAGTTTTGTTATGACGCTGGGATTAAAAATGATACGCTGGGGTGTTTTAATTACCCTTATTGAAAGCACACAAAAAGCAATTCCATTTCAAACATTAATGACTCCGTTTCTGGTTGGACAGGCCGTGAATATTCTCCTTCCATTTCGAGGGGGCGAGGTTGCCCGGTTTTCCTGGTTGGGATGGAAGGATAAGAGCCTGATTGTGCCAGGCGCCTTGAGCATCCTGCTGGAAAAATGGCTGGATTTTCTCATCCTTTCACTTCTATCTTTTGCCTTTGCTCCGCTGATTTCTGATTGGATGGCATTTCCGCCGATTCTCTCCTGGGGAGTATTCGCAATTCTGCTGGCAATTTTAGGGATTGGGATTTGGGGAATCCGTCACTTTAAAATGAAGACTTTCCCATTTGTGCCGGAAAAATTCCGGCAGGTACTGGGAAATGACATTGCCCAGGTAGAATTTCCGCCGTTCACCAAAAAACGGTTAGCCAGGGGACTGTTACCCATAGGGCTCAGTCTCATTATTTGGGGAAACATGATTCTAACCAACCTTCTCCTCATGCATGCAATGAGTTATCCCCTCAACATTACCATGGCAATTGTGGTTCTGGTTTTCATTTACGTCGCGCTGATTCCTGCTCTGATTCCGGGTAATTTGGGACCGTTCCATGGGGCAGTAGTTTTGGGAATGTCGCTTTTTGAGATTCCGGTTTCACAGAGTCTTTCGTTTGCTATTGTGCTCCACGGGATTGTCACCGTGTTTCCATTGCTCTTTTCTGGACTGGCAATCCTTTTTGAACAATGGGGGAAAATATGAAAGCCAGCGTGATTATTCCAGCCAGAGATGCCGAAGAGACCATCAATGCTTGCCTTGAGGCTGTGCTTCATCAGAACGGGATGACGTTTCCGGGCGATTATGAAGTTATCGTTGTGGATGATGGCTCTTCTGATCGCACTGCTGAAATGGCTCGATCTTTTAAAGACGTGAAAGTGATCTCTCAACCGAATACCGGTCCTGCTGTGGCAAGGAATCGGGGAGCCCGGGAAGCCCGGGGAGATATTCTGGTGTTTACAGATTCGGATTGTGTCCCCGATTCGAACTGGTTGAAAATCATGTTGAGCCGTTTTGAAGACCCTCAGGTTGTTGGAGTAAAGGGCGTTTACTCTACCGGCAGTAATAAGCCGGTCTCAAGATTTGTTCAGGTTGAATATGAGTACAAATACGAGAGAATGAAGCGAATGGAGTCAATCGATTTCATTGACACGTACTCTGCTGCTTATCGTCGGAACGTGTTTTTAGAAAATGGAGGGTTTGATTCCATTTTTCCGGTTCCTTCGGTTGAGGATCAGGAATTTTCCTTCCGCTTGGCGAGGAAGGGGTACCTTCTTGTGTTTGAGCCCTTCGCTAAAGTTTCGCATAGACATGATAAATCCATCAGGGAATATTTCATCCGAAAATTCTGGATTGGGTACTGGAAAGCGGTGATGATCAACTGGCTTCCCGAGAAGGCTTTTCATGACTCGCATACCCTTCCATCGCAACGCTGGCAAATTATTTTCCTGGGGTTGTTTTTATTAGGCACTCCGTTGATTTACTTTGCTCCGGTTGTGAAATGGGGAAGCCTTATGGCATTGGGATTGTTCTGGTGCACGGCGGTACCGTTTTGGGTGTTCCTGGCGAAGAAAGATATTCAATTGTTTCCATATAGTCTGGTTTTGATTCCTGTTCGTGCGTTTGCTCAATTGGCGGGAATTATCTGGGGGATATTAAAAAAGCCGCAGGGTATTCAGAAAAAAGGATTGAGCGCGGTGGATCGCCTGCTCAAGCGGATAATAGATGTGCTGGGAGCAATTCTTGGTTTAGGGGTTTCGATTCCTATACTTTTCCTCAGCGCACTTGCAATTAAACTGGATAGCCCTGGTCCTGTGTTTTTCGTTCAGTGGAGAGCGGGAGAAAATGGCAAACCTTTCCGCATGGTGAAATTGCGAACCATGGTGATGAATGCAGAACAATACCGGGAGGCTCTGGAGCCGCTTTCTCCAAACGGGGGAATGGCATTTAAGTTATTGGACGATCCGCGAGTAACCCGCGTGGGGCGTTTCTTACGACGATGGAGCATTGATGAACTTCCCCAATTCTGGAACGTATTGAAGGGAGAAATGAGTTTAGTCGGTCCCCGTCCTGAGGAATTATCTGTAGTCCTTCGGTATTCGGATCGGGAACGTCAACGCTTGATTGTAAAACCGGGGATGACTGGTCCCATGCAGGTTTCGGGGAGGGCAAACCTGGATATTTCTATGCGTTTACAACTGGAGTTAGACTACATTGAACATTACTCCTTGTGGAAGGATTTTGTGCTCCTGGCTCGAACCATCCCTGCAGTCATATTGGGAAAAGGGGCTTATTAAAAATACAAAAACAGCGGAAGTCCCGCTGTTTTTGTTAAGAAGCATTCTACAAGGGGTTATGGATAGGTGTTATTCCAGAACCAGTTGTAGGCATAATAACCGGACTGGCTTGATTGCAGGCGAATGGCGATCCTGCTTTTTCCTCGCATGCTTTCAGGAATGGTGAAGGTAAGCGTCAATGTTCCACCTGAACCGCTGGAGATGGTGTCAACCTTGACCCCGTTGATTCCCAGTGTCCCATAGGTATTCATCAGTACGTCAAAAGTATCATTTTGGGGAAAGTTGCTGGTAACTATGGTTACCGAGGTGTCTCGAACCACGCTTTGAATTATAAAGGTAGGAATGACGCCGGGTGGGAGGGAAGGAACCGGGCTGTCTGAAGGCGCCGGGCTGGGGGAAGCAGAAACTTCAGAGGTGGAATTGTTCCAAAACCAGTTATAGGCGTAATATCCTGATGTCGGAGATTGAAGCCGAATAGCGATTTTGGTTTGTCCCCGCAAGGCTTCAGGTATATTGAACGTAAAACTCAGCGTTCCTCCTGAACCTGAACTGACCTGATCTACTTTGATTCCGCCAATTCCTAAAGTCCCGTAGTAGTTCATCAGCACGTCGAAGGTATCGTTTGCCGGGAAATTGGCCGTTTCGATGGTGACGGTTTTATCCCGTTCCACAGCAACAATTTTGAAAGTCGGAATGACAAAAGGCTTGGGGGGAACCTGTCCCGTTCCACTGGTAGGCTTGTTCCAGAACCAGTTATAAGAATAATAACCGGTCTTGCTTTGCAGGCGGATCGCAATTCGGGCGGCGTCCTTTAGAAAGGCAGGAATGTTGAAGGTCCATGTCAGGACACCACCAGCACCCGAATTGACCGTTGCCACCTTCTCGCCGCCAATCCCTAATGTGCCGTAATAATTCATTAGCACGTCAAAATCAGTGTTTGGAGGGAAGTTGGCAGTGCGTATGGTCACGCTTTCGCCAGGCACAACCGAAACGATGAAGATCAGAGGGATGGGAAAGGCAGGCGGTGGGGCTACCCGGGTAGGGGTAGGGGTATCCGGTGGCTCTCGCGTGGGCGTGATCGTTGGGAGTGTGCTTTGACCTTGCGCGGCGCCCTGAGTAGGTGTCCATGTGCCGCCAATTAAGGCAAGAGTCAGCACTATGGCAGATAAGACCAGAACAACAAACTTATTTCCTGAAGACATAGAATCATCCCTTTCCGATCAGGGCAAACATCCTTCTTCTGGCAACAACGGTGCCATGTAATTGATGAACGTTTGTCCGATCAAAGTGAGTTGTGGGGGACTGGTATCCGGGTCATATAACGATCCGCCGAACCAGTAACGGTGTTCATTCAGACTGTACCAGAACCAGCGTTGTACCAACCGATTGCCATCAGCGGGAAGTCCGGTTGTTGTGCTGGTCGCGGTTCGCAGGAAGTCGAAGGTATTCACCATGTATTGCGCTGTGACAGAGTCAGGTAATGTGGTCAGATTATCCTCTGGTCTGGTGATGGGGGGTAAAAGGCTCCCGTATTCTGTAATCCACAAAGGTTTATTTCGTAGACCATTATTGTACATCCACTGGCGCATGTTTTGAACACGGGTCTTAAAGCGGTTAATGTCATAGGTCTGAGCCGGAGTAAGGGCTTCTGGAAGGATTTTGGTTTTGCAGGTGCCATCTGGATTCGTGGTCAGGCAGTACAGGTAGGGGTCGCTGTAATCTTTGGGTACTCCTGTTCCCCATTTGTTATCAATAATTCCGTCATCGTTATGGTCCTCATCTTCATTGAGGATGAATCCATGGATGCTGATAAAGTCAATCAATCCATGCGCGGCGGAAGCACTGCCACTATCTGAAATGAGCCTTGCCAGAGCCATTTCCAGATAGCGAAACCGCACTGGGGTGGGTTGAACGACACTGCCAAATCCCAGTTTTGCGCTGGGGTCTGCCTGACGAATGGCACTGGCAATGACGTAGTAGCGATGACCGTACTGGTTGGCAGTCACGTTATCCTGATAGATGCCATGTCCTTCGTAAGTGGTGTCTGGTTCATTGCCAATCTGCCAGTAACTGCCGGGATAGGCTCGTGAGAGGCTTGCGGCACGTTGGGCGGCTTCCGTATCGTCAAAGGGATCTCTTAAATTGATGCCTCTGAGGAAAGTGACATCCCCTGGAAGAGTACGGCTTGGAGCGCTCGTCCAATCTACAAAACCGCCGACTTTAAACGCGTTAAGCGAGACATCGTAGCCCCCATTTCCTGGAATCGCGGCAATGCCAAATCGGCAGGATGTGGTTGCTGCCCGGCGAATCAAAGGCAAATACAACGATGTGCTGGTTTGTGCCTGGGAAGGCACCGCATGGGTTGTTTCCAGGAGAATCAGGATTAAACCCAGGATGAGGAAAGAAATTGAAGCAATCTTTTTCATGGTTTGTCCCCCATTTCAAATGGATTATTTGTGAGAGGTCTGAGATTTTCTCTGGCGGTTATAAATCACAGCAATCACAGCGCCGCCTCCTATCACAAGGATGCCGCAAATGAGCAGATATAAAGATTTCAACCACTGGGTTGCAGAAAGCATACCAGAAGTGCTCGAGGTTCCCGGCGAGTCCGTTTCAGCATTTACAAAAGGTGTCAAAGTTTGTTGTGAGAGAGGGGTGTTCTCAAGAGCAACAGCGGTGGGTGCCGGCGCGGAATCAGATGAGGATGGGGTTTCTCCTGCGTCGGGTTGAATCGGGGTATTGGTCTGAGGGGAAGGACTGGGGACAGCCAGGGTAGGAGGAACGGTTCTCTGTGTGGGAAGAGATGTTTGAACAGGAGTAGAATCTTTACTGGCAGGAGAAGGAGTAGCGGAAGGCGCTGCAGTGGGCACAGTTTGCATCATAGAGCCAGCCGAAGTAGAATGATAAAGAAAAAACAAGCCCAGGGTGGCTAATATACTGCTCAAGAAAAGAGTACGCCTTGCCTTTGTCCCCATTTTGGATCCTGTGTGGTGAGCCATGATAATTCATTATAGCAACAAACCTTCGTCGTTGAGCGTTTCGAAATCGATACAAAATTCACGAGAAACGAAGCAATACCGTTTACGTATCTGGCTCTCGATAGGGATTGCTTCTGCTATCCTTCTCTGGATTGCCATTCTGGTTTGGCATACTCTTGGATTGTATGGTGTCCTTGGCCAGGCACGGCAACTGCGTTCTTCTCGCGAATCTCTTCTTCAAGAGATGCCGCACCTGGTTCATCAGGCGAGAATTCACACGGAGGGCATTTACTGGGCAATGTTGCCGGTGCTTCCCGTGATAGATAGTTTGCGATGGTTTCCCGGCTGGGGAAACACTTTATCTCAGATTGAACCTTTAATGTTGTACGGGGTAGCGCTCTCTCGTGGCGCGGATGAATTTGCTGCCGAAATAAAGCCCCACCTGCAATCACTGGAAAGTAGCGAGTCGGTGCTGGTGTGGCTTGCAAACCTTGCAGGTTCTCTTAATGAAAGCGGGGTTTCTCTGTCGCGGTCTCAAAAATGGTTTACCGAAGCCGCTTTGATTCGCCGGGAAATACATCCTGAATGGTTTCCTGAAAAATTTAGAAAACTTTGGATCGAGAACGAGTCTCTGTTCGCTTTAGCAGAAAAAGGGATGGAGGTGTTTCCATCTCTGCCGGTATTGCTGGGAAGTGATTCCCCCCGTCGGTTTCTGGTGCTTGCGCAGAACAACGAAGAATTACGAGCCACAGGCGGATTTATTTCTGGTATCGGAAAACTGGAACTCGAAAACGGCAACATTCTCCATTTTGACATTCAGGATTCCTATGCGATTGACAATCCGGATGTAACCTATCCGCCACCTCCGGAACCAATGGCGTATTTCATGAAAGCCGGCTACTGGATGCCTCGTGATGCTAACTGGTCGCCTGATTTTCCCACCTCTGCTCGAAAGGCGCTTGAACTGTATACCCTCTCGACCGGCGAGAGGATGGACGGGGTGATTGCTTTTGATCAGGTTTTCATTGTGCATTTGTTGGAGGTTATTGGCCCTGTCCAGTTACCTTTAGGGCCGGAAAAAGTCGATTCCCGGAATGTCATGCAATGGATGGTAGAGGCCTGGGCGCCAGACAACGGGAAAACCGATGAAGTGTGGTGGGGAAAGCGCAAGGAATTCATGGGTTTATTAGCGAGAGCCATTCAGCAAAAACTGATCCAGTCCGAAGATCTCCAGACGCTTTCAAAAGTTGGGTGGGTGATTTTAAATGACATTCCGTCCGGACATTTCATGATTTATCTGGAGGATAGGAATGCACAGCAGGTACTTCAATCAGCGGGATTAGATGCTGGTGTGCATCTGGCAAGAGGTGATTTTTTGATGCTGGTGGACACCAATATGGGCTTTAACAAAGCCGATGCCCTGGTAGAGCGTTCGTTATTATATACTGTGGATCTTACCAGCCTTGAAAACCCGGTTGCCACGCTCCAGGTGCGATATGAAAACCACGCTCTCCCTGGGATCTCTTGCACACATCAGGCTGAATATGGTGACACGTACGAGTCATTAAGGCAACGATGTTACTGGAATTACTGGCGTATCCTGTCTCCAGCCGGTAGCCGGATGTTGTCCTCACAGGTTCCTGTGATTTCAGAAGAGCAGTTGCTTACCGGTGAGCCTTATACCGGGGTGGTCACAAGTCGCCCTGGAGATGGTGGGTGGGCGGAATTTTCCGGGATGCTTCTGGTGCCAGCGGCTTCTCACGCCGATTTTGTTGTATCATGGCAAATCCCCCCCTCAGTGATAAAATCGGAGGAAAAAGGAAAGCACTATACTTTGAGACTTCAAAAGCAACCCGGAATTGTCTATTTGCCCGTGAAAATTGTGGTGCGTTTTTCTGATTCTGTTCAGGTTGTTCCGATGGAAACCGGCTGGCAGAAAATTGAGGGGAAGAACGAATGGATGTGGCAGGGGCAAATTGATCGTTCGATAGAATTGACTTTAATGTTTAGATGATGCCAGAAAAACATGCCCAAAAAATGGTATGCCATTCAAAGTAAACCAAATAAAGAACAGGCGTTATGTGAGCAGTTCCTCAGCCGGGGGATTGAGGTGTTTTATCCTCAAATCCGGGTCAATCCAGTGAACCCCAGAGCAAGGAAGGTGCGTCCCTACTTTCCGGGGTACCTTTTTGTGCATCTGGACCTGGAGCAGGTGGGATTGTCCACGATTCACTGGATACCTTTTGCGCGGGGCGTGGTCTCCTTTTCAAACGAACCCGCCTCAGTTCCGGATAACCTGATTGAAGCCATCCGCAAGCGCGTGGATGAAGTGAACCGTGCGGGTGGAGAAATATTTGAGTCCTTGAAACACGGGGAAGCGGTCTTAATTCAGGACGGTCCCTTTGCCGGATATGAAGCCATTTTCGATGTGCGCTTGCCCGGTAAAGAGCGGGTCAGGGTGTTGATTCAACTCTTAAGTCAGCGGTATGTGCCGGTAGAGTTGCAGGTAGGTTCTCTGAAACCACTGCGTCCTAAAAAGCAAGGAAAAATCTCACCCCCCGTAAAGTGACAAATGCTATCCAATTTATGGTATACTTTGCCACACTTCTGTGATTTTTTTCACAGAAAGGGCGACAGGGTTCATTTTCTCACGTTTTATTAATCCTTTTGTGACAGAATTAGAGAGAATTGGGAAAAGGTTTTCATCAGGAGGAACTTCATGGATCTGGCACATCAACCTCAAGTGGAACAGACTGTGAGCGTTCAACGGACTTCCGCCAACAAGGTCAAATTTTTGATTGGCGGTTTGTTGATTATTGCGGCTGTAGTCTACCTTATCATTTCTTCCGCAACTGCCAATGCGCAGTACTTCATGACGGTAGAAGAAATCCAGCAACGCGGGAGTGCCGTTTTAGGACGTGAATTAAGGGTCTCCGGCGCGGTAATCGGTGATTCTATTCAGTACGACCCTCAAACTCTCCGATTAGAGTTTATTGTGGCTCATACGCCTGGTTCGCAAAAGGAAATAGATGCTCAGGGTGGTATGGCGGCAGTACTGCACGCCGCGGTGATGGATCCCAATCGCCCCCGGCTGAAGGTCGTTTATAACGGGGTAAAGCCCGATTTGCTCCGCAACGAAGCGCAGGCGATTATGACCGGGCGCCTTGGAGAGGATGGCGTTTTTTATGCAGAAGAACTTTTGCTGAAATGTCCTACCCGCTATGAGGAAGCCTTGCCGGAACAGGTTGAAAATTCAGACAACGGAAATTAACCTTATTGTGATGATTCTCTAAATTTTTCGTTATATGCAGATTTTGGTGAGAAATATCTCGCCAAAATTTGTGTCTATCAGGAGAAAAGAAAAATGGTTGCCCATATTGGTCTTGGTTTTCTGGTGTTTGTATTCCTGGTTTCTGTGTACGGCATTATTGCCAGCATCGTGGGACTGCGCAAACAGGCTTTTGCCTGGGTTGAAAGCGCCCGACTGGCGATGTTGCTCACCTTTCCTTTGATCACTGTCGTGGTTGCCTCTTTATTAATTTTATTATTGACCAATCGGTATGAATACAGTTTTGTGTATGGAGTAACCAGTCGCTCAATGCCGCTCTATTTGAAAATCACGGCATTATGGGGTGGGCAAGCGGGTTCCCTGATCTTCTGGTCATGGTTGCTTGCCGCTTTTACCACCGCTGTAACCTTGCGGAAGTGGGATCGAGATCGAGAGTTTCTGCCATGGGTGATCCTGACGGGGCTGGTAACGCTTACCTTCTTCTTAAGTCTCTCTATTTTCTTTGAAAATCCCTTCAATCGTTTCTGGGGGACGCCTACCGGCGAAGTAGAGGCGCTTTTCCAGCCTGCCGGTTCAATTCCCTTAATCCCTCAGGATGGGCGCGGGCTGAACCCGCTTTTGCGTCATCCTGGCATGATCATACATCCCCCCATGTTGTATCTTGGGTTTGTGTCGTTTGTTGTGCCCTTTGCTTTTGCCATTGCTGCACTGGTAACCGGTCGGACGGACGATCGCTGGATCCGCATTACCCGCCGCTGGACCCTGGTGGCATGGTTGTTTCTCACGATGGGGCTGGTTCTGGGCGCCCGTTGGGCTTACGACGTCCTCGGTTGGGGAGGCTACTGGGGCTGGGATCCCGTTGAAATTGCGGCTTTTATGCCCTGGCTTACAGGGACCGCCTTTCTTCACTCGGTGATGATTCAGGAAAAGCGCGGAATGTTCAAGCGCTGGAATATGATTTTAATTATTGTCACCTACGCGCTGGTAATTTTTGGGACCTTCCTGACGCGCTCCGGTGTCCTTTCTTCGGTACATGCCTTTGCCCAGAGCGCCATTGGACCCATGTTCTTTGTTTTCATTGGCATAACGTTCATTGTTTCCCTGTCCCTTTTGCTGTACCGATGGGCAGATCTATCCGATGAAGGAGTTTTGTATTCACTACTTTCCCGAGAATCGTTGTTTCTGCTGAACAATTTGCTCTTCATGGGCATCCTGATCGTATGCTTCTCGGGGGTGATTTTTCCACTGGTATCTGAACTCCTCACAGGACAAAAGGTTACGGTTGGTCCACCCTTCTATGAACGGGCTACCGGCCCCCTGTTTGCCGGGCTGCTTCTTTTGATGGGCATTGCGCCCTTATCTGCGTGGGGGCATTCTACTGTTAAGACTCTTGGAAAAGCCTTGTGGAAGCCAGCACTGGTATCCGTACTGGCATTTCCTCTGGTTATCTGGTTAGGGGTGCGGAATGGTTGGGCAATACTGGCGTTCTGGCTGGTAGCGTTCACTTCCAGCGTCACTTTATATGAGTATGGCCGTGCTGTCATTGCCCGCGCGAAACGCACTGGCGAAACCCTCTGGGTGTCTCTGTGGCGGTTAGCGCAGAAGAACCGCCGCCGTTATGGAGGCTATACCATTCACCTTGGTATTGTGCTCATGGCGTTGGGTGTGGTAGGCATTGAGATGTTCCAGACTGAAACCCAGGCCACCTTGCGATCAGGCGAGTCCATTCAACTGGCGGGATACACCGTGACTTTCCGACAGTTGGACGAATTCAATTTGCCCGATGGAAGAAATGTAGCCCGTGCAACCATGGATGTATACCGCGGAAACCGTTATCTGGGAGAATTGCATCCCCGGCGAGATTATTATTGGGATGCCAATCAACCGATGACCATCCCGGGCACACGCAGTACCATGGAGGATGACCTGTATGTCCTTCTGGTAGACTGGCAGCCCATATCCTCCCAGGGAGCGACTTTCAAAGTATTCCATAATCCGTTAGTGAACTGGATGTGGTTTGGGGCATTGGTATTGATTCTGGGTACGTTAATCGCCGCCTGGCCAGATCGTGACCCCGAACCAAGACGTGTGGCGGTCCCATCTACGATTTCCGTTCCTGAACGGGTATTCTGAGGGAGTTGCTTTTTCAGTTACTCAAGCATGGATTTGCACCTTAACAATTTATCTCTTTGTAGGGTTTGGGTGACTCTGTCTGAACGGAAAGGAATTCCACACACAGGCGGAGGGGAAAGAGACACAGCCGAATGAAGAAACGGCTTCCACCATGTAGCCTGAAAAGGGGAGAAGGCTTTCGGAATCTTCCCAACTCAACAAAGGCGTTTCGGAAATCAGATGACCTGTCTGACGGCATCCTGAATTTGCACGAAGCACACGATACTGGCTGGCATTCTTCATTTCTGTCCATACCAGTCGAGAAATGCCGTGAAGTGGCTGAAGTTGCACTTCAGGAGTGGTTGTAAAGCACCTGTTTTCAACCCTCGCCAGACTGGCTGTGGTGGCGATACCTGCCTGAGCAATGTCAAAGCCAACCGGGAGATTGAGGGTATCTATTGTGTCCCTAATGGTGTGGTAATTGGGGTTTTGATCGCGTGTTCCGGCACATCCCAGAGAGGGAGCATTGTAAAAATGGTTTTCGAGCACTTCCAGAGCAGGTACACCGGCTTCCCAGAATGAGGTATGATCCGAAAAGGTCATGTTGTAACCATCAATCAGGTCTGTCTTCAGATTGAGGTTCAGGGCAGAAATAACCATTTCCATACATGCTCCCAACGTTCTGGACTGAGGCTGAGTACCGGTATGGATTTCAAAACATCGGTCTTCATCCCTATCGTACCCGAACATGTCAAAATTCAATACCCCTACGATACCGGAAGTCCCGTAATCCCTCACATAGGCTTTACTGCCAATCAAGCCCTGTTCTTCACCGGTGAACCAGATAAGACGGATGGTGCGGGCAAAACGGTAATGCCGGAACAGGCGCGCCATTTCCATCAGGGTTGCCACGCCGCTGGCATTATCCTCTGCACCGGGAGCCAGGTGCAACGGATCGGGGGACAGGCTGTCCAGGTGGGCAGTGGCGAGCAGAATTTCCTCTGGAGTTTTCGAACCTGGAATGGTGAGGATGATGTTATTCCATGTTTCCCCGCTGAATTGGAAGGCATGTTCTTTGATCCATTCTTCCGGGTACCAGAAAGAAAGCCACTGGAGGATGTAATCGTATGCTCTGGCATTCGGGGCATTAGAAAAAAGCGCGGATGAGAACCGTGTGGTAATGCGATAGAATTTTCCCTCGAGTTCAATCGTTTCTCCCCCCGAAAATTGACGTATCCAGGTTGCCCACTGTTCTTGGCTAGTGTGTGTAAGCAGTTCTGAGACGAGCGGCGACCCTGTACAAAGAGATAAATCTTGCAAAGGAAGGTATCCATGACCCGGTACGGCGGTACCGGTGAGTAAAAGGATGGCAGTTAGAAGAATCAAAACAGGCAACCGACAGGCAAATTGGTGGAGTTTCATGATTGTAATCAGTGTAGCAAAACTCTGGGGAAAAACATAGATGATGCGAGGTGAGATAAGCATGAGAAGAGCGCACCTTTGGATCTTTTTGGGGCTGGTTATTCTGGCAGTTTTCGCTCAGGTGGGGTATGCCCAGACGCCAGTTCCTACCCCCTCTGATGACGAGGTGAACCGCATTGCCAAACAACTGTACTGCCCGGTATGCGAAAATGTCCCGCTGGATGTCTGTCCAACGCAGGCTTGCAATGAATGGCGTGAGTTGATTCGCCAGAAGTTGATCGAAGGATTAACAGAGGAACAAATTAAGGAGTATTTTGTTCTGCATTATGGCGACCGCGTGCTTGCAGAGCCACCTCGTCGAGGGTTGAACTGGGTAGTTTACATCTTGCCGGTTGTGGTGTTTTTGATTGCGGTAATTGTAACTGTACGGGTTTTGCGTTCCATGCGAAAACCTGTTTCTGCTTCAATTGTGTCATCCTCTTCCGCGGAGATTGACGAAGAAGAGTTAAAGCGAATCGAAGAAGCATTGAAACAAGAAAGGGAGTAGATGGAAATGAACGAGACTGCTGTGACAGAGCCTCGAAGACTACCTGTCTGGGCAATTGTTCTTTCTTTGCTCATTTTACTGGCTTTCCTTGCATTGATTGGATGGGGATTGAAACGTTCCATGAGCGGTCCCATCACGGTGGGACAGAAAGTCCCCGAATTTCAAATGACAACCTTTGACGGGGAAAGCCTGCGCAGTACAGATTTTGTCGGGAAGGTCATTGTGCTGAATTTCTGGGCATCATGGTGTAAACCCTGTGAACAGGAAGCCCGGGAATTGGAAGAAGCCTATCAATACTACAAAGATACCGGGAAAGTGGTTTTTCTGGGCTTAGCCTATGTGGATACGGAGTACAACTCTAAGGAATATCTAAAGAAGTTTGGTATTACCTATCCTAATGGACCAGACTTGAGAACTTCTGTTTCTCAGATGTTCCGCATTCGAGGGGTTCCTGAAACTTATATCATTGACCAGAGCGGCAAACTGGCGTATGTCAAAATCGGTCCATTTGGCTCTACTCAGGAAATTATTCGCGTCATTGATCCGCTTTTATCCAGATAACAGGAGAACGTGAACTGATGGATGCTGGTTCGTTGCTTATCGTTCTTGCCGTAGCGGTAATTGTTGGGGCTTTCTTAGCCCAACCGTTCATTACATCCAGGAAGGAAAGCCATACCCCCCTGGTGAAAGACCCGGTTGATCACCGGTATTCTGCGTTGCTGGCTGAGAAGGAAAGACTTGCCCAGGCTTTGCAGGAATTGGATTTTGATCATACGCTTGGAAAAATTCCTCAAGAGGATTATCCGGTCATGCGTGCAGAACTGCTCAAACATGCTGCGGAAGTTCTGCGTGCGCTGGAAAAGATGGAGCAGGAAATGGGTGTAAGCAGGCATCTGGATGACTCTCATTCAGAGATCTCAGCGTCTCAACCAGTGGGGCAGTCACAGCCAGCCGACGAGATTGAAGAAATCATTCTTCTCCGGCGCAAACAGCGTCAGGAAAGAGCCTCCGGCTTTTGTTCGAAGTGCGGGAACCCGGTTCAGAAATCTGATCGTTTCTGCCCCCGATGTGGAAATGCTTTATCGGTACCGGTTGAAGAGAGGTGATATGCGTCGATTTTCTCAATTCTTAATTCTTGGATGGGTACTGTTTTCATTCCTTACCGGTTGTAGCGGCTTGTCCCTTGCGGCAGATGTCACCCCCCCGCCGGATTACACTCCCCAGGCGCCGCAATCTTCAGAGCCGGTGGTTGCCAGTCAGTCTTCGCTGTTTCCGCTTGTTCCTGCAGACCCTGACCAGGGGGAAGCCATCTACCTGGAAAAATGCCTGCCATGTCACGGGGAAAAGGGGATGGGTGATGGTCCCCAAGCCATGAATTTACCCAATCCTCCTCCGCCCGTTGGAAGCCTGGAGGTAGCCAAAACGGCTCGTCCGGCGGACTGGTATAGCATTGTAACCTCCGGGCGGTTGGATCGGTTTATGCCCGGGTTTTCTGAATCGCTCACGGACCGGCAACGCTGGAATGTTGTGGCGTACGTTCTTTCCATGAGCATTTCCCCGGATGCGGTCGAACAGGGGAAGACGGCTTTTGTTTCCCGTTGCGCTGAATGTCACGGAGAAGATGGCAAAGGAATGGGGACAGTCACCGACCTTACCCGTCAGGATTTGCTGGCGAATCGCTCCCTGGATGATCTGGTAGATGTGATGAAGAATGGCAAAGGGGGCATGTCTCCTGTAGCAGGTATGACCGATGAAGAAATGACTCAGGTTGCCATGTACTTAAGGGCTCTGTCTTTTACGGCTCTGCCGCAAACCGAAATCTCCCAACCCGAACCTGCCAGCCAGCCGGATATTTCTTCCGATTCGGTTTCTGACCTTCCTCTGTCGGCTGTTATTGTCAATGGGACGGTTACGAATGCCAAAGGTGACGTGTTAGCCGGAGTGCCGGTCACTTTGTACGTCTATAAAGGAATGCAGGTCGCGCTGGAGAAGTCCACCACCAGCGGCTCAGATGGCACCTATCGTTTTGAGGAAATTCCTTACAACGCCGAACAGATTTACATCGCTCAGGCGACATATGGAGGCACCACCTTCAATTCTGAGGTATTTCATGGCACGCAAGTTCAGGGAAATGAAATCAATCTGCCAATTACCGTATTTGAAACCACTTCGGACCCCGCTTCAGTAAAAGTTGAGCGCCTGCACATTTTCTTCGATTTCTCCATTCCTGGAAAAGTTCAGGTCGCCGAACTCTACATTCTTTCCAATACGGGGGATAAAGTCGTCGTGCCGGCTTCCCCTGATCAACCTGCGTTGCAATTCCCATTGCCCCAGGGAGCCACAGGTTTGCAATTTGACGAAGGGGAACTCGGTTCAAGGTATGTGGCACTGGAAAATGGCTTTGGTGATTTAACCCCCATTGCTCCGGGACAGGGCACGCATCAGGTGTTATTCTCGTATGAATTGCCCTATGAACGCAAAACCAGTGTGACTCTGACCATGCCTTTTGATGTCACCGCGGCGGTGGTATTGTTACCCCAGTCGGGGGTGAAATTGCAGAGTAAACAACTGGTGCCCATGGGACAGCGCAATGTACAGGACATGACCTTTGAAATGTTCACTGCGGGGAATCTGAAAGCCGGTTCTACGATTGACATTCAACTTTCTGGAAAACCCGGCGGAAGCCCTGCAAATTCCTCCGGATGGATTTCCCTTGTCATTGGTGCAGGGGTATTTGGCATGGCGCTGATCGGCACAGGTTACTGGTTCTTGCGACAACGACGGCTTGGACAGCAAGATCAAACCGACACTGACACGATGGAAACAGAGGAAAGTCTTGTAGATGCCATCATTGCCCTGGACGATTTGTATCAGGCAGGCAAATTGCCTGAGAAGGCGTATCAAAAACGCCGTATGGAATTGAAAAAACGTCTGGAGGCGATTCGAGGTACAAAGAAAGAGTAGCCCTTCATGGAAAACCATGCATTGATTGAAGTGCAAGGTTTGGTAAAACGATTTGGTCCCAAAGTCGTTCTTCGGGGTTTGAATTTCTCCGTACAACCCGGAGAGTTTGTGGCACTGCTGGGTCCCAATGGCGCCGGAAAGACAACCTTTCTGCGCATTCTGGCGTCCTTATCCAGCCCAAGTATGGGGATGGTACTTGTCGCAGGTTATGCTTTGCCCAGAGAAGCGGCGGCCGTTCGTCAAAGGCTTGGGGTGGTTTCCCATTTACCTTTGCTGTACGGCGATTTAACTGCTGAGGAGAACCTCCGCTTTTTTGGGAAGATGTACGGGGTGAACCCGCTGGAATCCCGTATCCGTGAGGTGCTCCGGCAGGTTGGGCTGGAAAAACGTGCCAGGGATCTGGTCAGAACCTTCTCCCGTGGAATGCAACAGCGCCTGGCGATTGGTAGAGCCATTCTCCATGACCCGGATGTCCTGTTGCTGGATGAACCTCACACCGGACTGGACCAGGATGCCTGTGAGATGCTGGATGAAATTTTGAAGGAAGAAGCCAGGCGTGGGCGAACGATTGTCATGACCTCTCACGATCTGGCGCGCGTGGAGGACTTGAGTTCACGCTTTGATGTCCTCTCGCGCGGTGTGATCTGCGCTTCTGTTCCCAAAGAGAGCATACCTAAAGACGGATTGTTGACATTCTATCGAAATGCTCTGGGTCATCATGAGGGCAAGGGGGTAGAATGAAAGGATTTCTCCGTGCCATGCTGGCAGTCCTCTGGAAAGATCTGGCGGCGGAAGTGCGCAGTCGTGAGTTGCTTTCAGCCATGCTGGTCTTTGCATTGCTGGTTATTTTTATTTTCAATTTTGCCCTGGATCTTGAACCCAACACCCGTGCCAGCATTACTTCCGGGGTTCTCTGGGTCACTTTTATCTTTGCCGGCACTTTAGGGCTGAACCGTTCTCTTGCCATCGAAAAAGATCGTGGATGTCTGGACGGTTTACTGCTTGCTCCCGTGGATCGAGCGGCGATTTATTTTGGCAAAACTGCGGCAAATTTAATCTTCATGCTGGTGGTTGCCGCCATTGTTCTGCCAGTTTACAGTGTGTTTTACAATATCAATCTCTTTGCCCGTCCAGGGTTATTGCTGGTGATTTTCCTGGGTGCAGAAGGTTACACAGCCATCGGCACTTTACTGGCTACCATGGCGGTCCAGACTCGCACCCGCGACATGCTTTTACCCATTTTGCTTTTCCCGGTAGTCATTCCGGTGCTGGTGGCGGCAGTAAAGGCTTCGGCGGGTTTTCTGCAAACCTTACCGTTTGAAGAGATTCAACCCTGGTTAAATTTACTCATTACCTATGATATCGTTTTTACGGCGATTGCCTTTATGGTGTTTGATTCTATTGTGGAGGAATAACATGAAGACACAACCCCGCTTGTTAACGTTTTTGGATACCCTGGCACTTATTGCCATGATTGTGGCAACCGGGATGGTTTTCCTCTATGCTCCCGTTGAACGGGTTATGGGAGAGGTCCAAAAGGTGTTTTACTTCCATGTCGCCACCGGATGGGTGGGTATGTTGGGTTTTCTGGTTGCGGTTGTGGCAGGAGTGGCGTATCTGGTCACCCGTAAAACCCGGTGGGATCTGGTGGGCGTTGGTGCCATTGAGATTGGCTTGACGTTTATGCTCATTAACATAATCACCGGTTCGAT
Organism: Anaerolinea thermophila; assembly: GCF_020723905.1. Classification (GTDB taxonomy): domain Bacteria; phylum Chloroflexota; class Anaerolineae; order Anaerolineales; family Anaerolineaceae; genus Anaerolinea; species Anaerolinea thermophila_A. The sequence continues at coordinate 38,056 of NZ_DYHZ01000006.1, read as the reverse complement.
CTGGGCGCGTCCCATCTGGAATACCTGGTGGACCTGGGATCCCCGGTTAACCACTGCCACAATCATGGAACTGGTGTATGCTGCCTACCTGTTGCTCCGTCAGGGAATTGATGATCCGGAGAAACGCGCCCGCTTTGGAGCGGTGTATGCCATTGTCGGTTTTATCAGCGTCCCGCTGACGTTTTTCTCCATCCGGATTTACCGCACCATTCATCCTGTGGTCATTGGCGGAGCCGATCCAACCGTAACAGGCTCTTTTGCCATGACCCCACCCATGGCACAAACCTTTGCGGTCAGTCTGGTGGCGTTCTCGATTCTGTTTATCAGCCTGCTCTGGCATCGCATTCGCTTGGGTGAACTGGCTCAGCGGGTGGAACAATTACGGTTGAAATGGATGCGGTAGAATAAGAAGGAGGTTTTCATGGAAGGTCCAGCCGATACCCTTTCGTACATGCTTTTAGGTTATGGTGTCATTTTCGGCATCATGGTCATCTATCTGATCAGTCTTGCCGTGCGCACCCGAAATTTGAAACAGGACGAAGCCCTGCTCCAGGAACTGGAAAAAGAAAAAGTGCAGAAATAGGGTCAGGGAAAGAAAACCCCCGCCGGGTTCAAATCCAGCGGGGGTTTTTGGTCAGTTGGAGAAGTCGATGGTGACCCGGTCCAGATGACGGTCCACAGCCCCAAAGCGGTATTTGTATTCCTCATCACCGCGCATGAAGTCAAAGGCTTCTCGATGTTGTTCATTTGCCCACCGGATCTGGTAAGCGACCAGCACCCAGCCCGGAGAGAAATCTCCAAAGTCAGGATTGATGCCTGAATTATAAATCCACAGGCGGTTCAGCATATCAAAAGCCAGGTATGCCGCCGCCTTGATGCCGTCAATTTCCAGAAAAGCCAGATGTAAAATCCCTTTCTGGTACGCCCAATGGACAACGCCCCTCATAAACTGGCGCATTCGGGGGGTGAGAAAGCGCTTTTTCTCCTCGTCAAACTCCATCAGTTTGACAAAGGAATCGAATTCTTCGTCCAGATGATCCCCGTTTTCCACCCGGTACCAGCGTGTCTCAAAACCGGCGTTTTCCAGCCGCCGCATTTTTCGGCGAATTTCGTGACGCTGTTTTTTGTCCACCGAGGCAAGGTACTGCTCCCAGTCTCCCGGGAGAGAGATCTGTGGGCAACGGTAGGCTCTCTCGATTTCAAGGCTTTTACCCATCTTCCCGGCAGACTGTTTCAGGGTTTCGATGGTGGGAGAGGTTTCAAAGAGATTGTATAAATCGAGCACATGCCATTCAGGAAGCGGTAATTGACGCAGGAAGGGCAATAGTTGCTCACAGAATACCGACAGGTACTCGGGAAGAACCACAAAATCCAGATAGTCCGATACTTCAACACTGCCCAGCAACATTAAACGCGGACTGCCTTTGAAACTGGGGGTGTAAAAAAGGGGCGCAATACCAACCAGACGACCCGCATCTCGTGCAGTAATCAGGACTAACTGGCACTCGTCCTGCCATTCGCCGCCTCCACGGGTATCCCACCAGAGGGCAAGGTAATCAGGGTCTAAAAACGGAACATGACAGATACTGTGAGGGAGTAACGCGGACCACTCCCGATTCAGGGGCATGGTGAAACTGGAATGAAACTCAAATTCAAGGTTCATGATGCACTCTACGTTATAAATTAAGATTCGGAAGGTGTAAGGATATCCGTGCCGGTTCCCAGGCGATATCCGTAACCGCGCACGGTGCGAATCCAGCGGGGATGGGCGGGGTCGCTCTCAATTTTTTGTCGTAACAGCCAGATGTATCGGCGTACCGCAGAGCGATCTGATGAAAGATAAATGCCCCACACCTGTTCGCTCAGTTCCTGTTCGGAAACGGCTCTGCCTTTATTTCTCGCCAGATGCTCCAGCAAGCGAAACTCTGTGGGAGTAAGGGGAATCAACTGCTCCTTGCCGCGCCATAATTCGCGTTTATCCAGGTCCATGATGAATTCTCCAAAGGTGATCTGATTCTTTCGCTGGGCAGGCAGGTTGCGTTGAGCGCGCGCAAGGATGGCTCGAATGCGTGCCGAGAGTTCGGCAAAACTGAAGGGTTTCGTCAAGTAATCATCCACACCCAGTTGAAAGCCCCGCAGTTTGTCTTCTTCCGCAGTTTTTGCCGTCAGGAGAATAATGGGAATATCGGAGAGTTCATGCAGCCGCGAACAGACTTCCCAGCCGTCCATTCCGGGCATCATCACATCCAGCACGACAATATCGGGATGTTCCTGATAGGCTAACCTCAAGGCTTCGTTGCCGTTGCTTGCCGCAAGCACCTCAAAGGACTCCGATTTTAAATAGTCCTGCAGAAAGCGAAGCAGTGTAGGGTCATCATCCACGATTAATACTTTCGGCTTCATGGTCCTCCCCCGCTTCAATCTGCACTACGGGCAGACAGCAGGTAAAACAGGCTCCCCCCTCGGGCATATTTCTGACCTTAATTGTACCATTCATTGCTTCGAGAAGGCGGCGAACCATGTACAACCCGAGCCCGTGACCGTAAGTGGTTTGTGAGTCGCTCATTCTGGAGCGGAAGAACTGGGTGAACAGAAGGGGAATATCCTCTTCTGGAATGCCCTGTCCGTGGTCGCGCACTTCCAAAAAGCCCTGTTTGCCCTCCACCCAGGCTTTGACAACAATATCCCCACTGGGAGCATATTTCACTGCGTTATCCAGCAGATGGAAGAGAACACTGGTCAGGGCTTGTTCATCGGCTAAAAAGTCAGGTAAATCATTCGGTATCTCCCAGCGAATACGTTCAAATCCGGGGGAATGGGCAAATTGCCGTTTTACCACTTCCTTAACGGCATGCAGGGATACAGGACCCAGGTAAAGCGGCATTTTTCCGGCATTCAGTGCGCTCAAGTCGAGGATTGACTCCACAAAGCGGGTTAGCCGGATGATTTCAGATTGAACCAGACGCAGGGTTTGGCGAGCATCCTGAGGGAGGCGTTTTGAGCGCAGAAGCAACAATTCAATACCCCCGCTGATGTTCGTCAGGGGTGCGCGCAGTTCGTGAGAGACCAGCGACACAAAATCCGACTTCAACCGGTCAAGGTTTTGCAGGGCAAGGTTTTGGCGCTCCAGTTGTTGATAGGCTTCACTCAAACTGGCAGTTTTTTCGGCTACCCGTTGCTCCAGTTCGGCATTCATTCTGGCAAGTTCGGCATGGGCATGAGCGATTTCTTCATAGGCTTTTTGCAAAGCCATCTGTTGTTGTTTGATCTGGCTCAGGTCGTGTGCCGTTCCAGCAAGTGTTTTTCCGGGAATCAAAGGACGCAGTGCCAGCATGACGGGAAGGCGGGCACCGTCCATTCGTTGCACTTCCACTTCCCCTGTCCACCCGGATTGAAGTCCATTTTTCACCCACAAAGTCACCTCGGCGGAAGGACGAAAGACCTGCTGAAGTGGAAGTCCCGGAATCTTCTCGGGGGAATCAAATCCTGCCAGTTGTAAGAAAGCGGGATTTGCCAGACGTAACCGTCCAGCGGCATTGCAGATAAACGTTGGCTCGGCAATATGATTGACCAGATTGGCGTATTGCTGGAATTCCACTTCCCCTGCCAGGATTCCCTGTCGGGCGATCAGTACCAGTCCCAGTAAAACAGTTCCCCACAACCCGAGCGGCTCCGATTTGCCGCTGAATTGCCAGAGCAGCAGGGTGTACCATCCCAGGGCAATGACGTTGACCAGCGGGAGGTAATTTCTTGTCCGTTGAATCAGAAAACGGCTCATTCGAGAAAAGGATGGCATCTCCCCCGGTTTCGCGCGGATTTGCATCCATGCGGCAAGGATGAAGCACCCATCTCCAAGGGTCCAGCCCAGGTCAATTGGATTTCCCGGAAGATAAGCCCCACTGTTGGCAAGGTACACATAAGCCAGGTCGCTCATCGTGTACGCCAGCAAACCGACCGCAATCCATCCCAGCGATTGCGGGATGTGTTCTGTTTCACCGGTTTGGAAAATGAGTATCAAGACGATCAGCAGGATTAAGTCGGCAATGGGGTAAAGGATGGCAACCCCATATGTTCCGGTGATTTGCAGGGTTTCCATGACGGGCTTCAGCAGGATCAACCAGACAAGAATCACCACAGCGCTGGCGTTAATGGTGACATCCAGCCACAGGCGTAGTTTGCTTGCGGACTGGACGGGCTTACGGGGAGCCTGTAATATCCCGATTAAAATCATCCCTGCTCCAAGGGTAAATATCGATTCTCGCAGGGGGGAAAGGATGCTTCTGCCTGGAACAAGGAACAATCGCAGGAGATCGCCTGCCCACCACAATATCAGTCCTGCGCTGATCCATGTCCACAGACTGCGGTGATTGCCTTCGGGGATCTGAGTCCGTGTTTCCAGCGCGATCAACGCTGCTACAGTTCCCGTGAACCACAGCGCTAATCCCCCCCCCAGCGCCCGTTCTTGTGGCTCGCCTGCCGGGAAGAAAATCCACAGGATATAAAGCAGAAGATAGATCAGGATAAACCCGCGTAGCGCTTTCCACCCGGTGTTCATAAGAGAAGAGCCCAGTTTATTGCCAGTGCAAGAAGGTTGGTAAAGGCATGTGCAAGAATTGCCATGCGAAGATCACCCGTGGCATTTATCAGCCACTGGAGCAATGCAGAAAAAAGGAAAGCCGGCAGGAACAACGCCGGGCGTCCCTGCACCAGTGCAAAAATCACCGCCGTCATCCACAGAGCCCGTGAAGGGGAAAACCGTTCCACAAGAGCCCCATACAGATATTTCCGAAAGAAGAGTTGCTCGGAGATGGGCAGGATGATCACCCCGAGAATGCCTGCCGCCCATGCCTGAATTCCTTCCGGGGTGGGGAGCAACGCTGGCTCAAAGCCGATCACACGGATGGCAAGGTGATAACAAAACAGCGTCATCAGCGCCATCATCCATCCCAGAAGGATGGCGATCCGGGCAGAAGGGAAAGGCTTTCGGATATCGATTCCCTGTGCCCGAAAGGGAACAAGGGCGGGAAGCATGAAGAGAAAAAGTAGACTGCCTTGAATAAGCCACACCCATGGGGTGGGGAGGGAGAACAACTTCCGGATATCCAGGAATGCGGCAGGAAAGCGGGTAACTCCCAGACCAAGCGCCACCAGCCAGACCGGAAACACCAGAACCAGGGGCGTCAGGACATAAACGAGCAGCAAAACCCGCCAGGCGGAAAGGGAAGAGGAGGTCTGCAAAACCGTTCTGCGCCTGAGCAGTTCAAAACCCAGAATGCCCATCATTACCAGCGAAAAACCAAGCCCGATTAGTGCCCATACCAGACTTTGCAGGGATAAATCAGGCGGTCGGAGGTAGAGCAATCCGCTCAGACTCAGGAAAACCAGACTGCTGATGGTGAACCCCAGGAGAGTCCAGAACCGTGCTGAAAGTTTCATCCTTCTTTATTATGCCACTCTTTTAAAAACACCTGTGCGCCGTTCCAGGCGCACAGGTGAGCCATGGTGCTTCTGGTGCTATCCGCAGCCACCCAGATCAGGTGGGGTCAGACACTTGGTCGGCGATGGGGTAGGCGTTCTGGTGCGGGTGGGCGTGTTGGTTGGGCCCGGTGTAGGTGTGTCTGTCGGTCTGGGCGTGTTGGTGCGGGTGGGTGTGAATGTGGGCGGACTGGTGTTGGTTACCGTGGGTGTGTTGGTGCGGGTCGCCGTATTGGTGGGTGTGTTGGTTGGACGCGGTGTGTTCGTGCGGGTGGGCGTGAAGGTCACCGTGGGTGTTGCGCCCTGCAGATTGAGGGTATAGATGATGCGGGTGGAGTAAACGCCCACTTTGGTTCCATTGATGGTCACTCCGCTGTCTTCAGCGATGATATGGACGGTGTAGGTATCGTTGGTGATGAGGATATCGTCGCTGGTGGTGTTGGTTGTACCGCCATTCCACTTATCCACGTATGGATCCATCAGAATACAGTTGCTTCCGCTCCTGCCAAACAGACAGTATGGTGTGGCGTTGGTGTTGAAATAATGCACCATCTGCCCGGCTGAGTTGAACACGGTGAAGTACACGCGATTGACCGAACGTCCGCTGGCAACCGACACATTTGCCCGCACAGAGAACCGTCTGCCGGTGCCGGTCACGGTCTGCGCAGTGACGGTTGGACCTGCCACTCCCGTCAAAGTGGCTTGACAGGAGAGATTACCCACCCGGTAGTACACTGTCCAGCGGAAGTCGTCGCCGTGGTAGTAATTGAACTCGTTGGTTGGCTGTTGCGGTTTGACGAAGGAGGCTTTCTTCCATTTGGTATCTACCCGCAGGCGCAGGTTGCCGCTGGTGCTGATGGGAATGGTGTGCGGCGTGGTGAAGGTGTGATCCCAGTTGGTTGGAACGCTGGCAAGCGCCAGCCCACCGGATGGGATGGTGTAAATGGTGGTTGTGCTGGATGCACTTTTCCATTCATAAAGGGTGAGTTTCTTTGCCGGACGGGTTTCGCTGGGAATGGTGTGCCAGTTTTCAATCCACGATCCGGAAATACGGTCAATGATCACCGGGTAAATGGCACTGTTATTCTGCATGAACGCGTTCATATAGTAGAGGCTGCTTTCGTCATGCAGATACAGTTGATCGGGGCTGTTGAAGGTCAGCACGTCACAGGAAGGCGTCGGGGTAGCTGTTGGCGTCCGCGTGGGTTGAGGTGTGAGCGGCAAGAGGTATTTCTGCGGGATCAGTTCCTGGACCGGGATGTACGGTCCCCGCCAGGCTACGGAAACATGGTCGCCGCCGCCGCCCTCTTTGAAGATGGCTTCCATGTAGTACTTCTGTCCGGCGGTCAGGTTGAGGGTGATGGATTGCTGCTCGGAATACTTGTCGTACTGACGCTGGTTTGTCCACCCCGGCACTCTGGCAATGGTGACTTTATTGGCGGGGTTTTCATCTGGACTCATGTTCAACACGCCGTTGTCGTCGCTTGCCAGCCAGAAGGTGTACTCTCCCGTATAGGGCGCGCACAGGTAAGCCTGCAGACGGGAGCCGTAGTTGTCTGCGTTTCGGGAGTAGTTGAAGGTGCTCAGGTACCCGTAGTCGGTCGGATATGCGGGGTAGTCTGCTAAAGAGGTCAGGTTGCTTACGCTGGTGCCACTGACGCCAACCCAGTCCTCCCTTAGGACCCCTTTTGTGCCGTCACACAGGGTAGGCGCAACTACGTCCGGCTCGGCAGGTGCCAGATATTGCCCGTCAATCAGGGTGGGGTCGGTGCCAATTCCCGGACCAGACCACGCCACCGAGAGATGATCGCTGCCTGTCCCTTCCTTGTGCAGGGCTTCGATGTAGTAGAAAGTACCGCCTTGCAGCCAGATACGCGCCGAACGGCGGGTATCGTTGACCGTCCAGTTATCCTGCGAGGTGTAGGTGTTCAGGTAGGCAATCTGCACGGCGCGCGAGGCGTCCATATCCGGGCTGAGCAGTAAGCGGCTGGTGTCATCGCTGGCGATGTAGAAAGTGTACTCACCGGAGTAAGGTGGACAGATATAGCCGCGGAAGCGCGTGCCGTAGTTGTCGCCGGTGTTGGGCGTTATCCGGAAGGAGGTAGGATAGGTGCGTTCATCCGGGAGAGCCGGATAGTTGGCGCTGCCGGTCAGGTCGGCAATGGTACTGCCATTAACGTTGTTGAAGCGTTCCAGCAGAATGGTGCCGGTGTTGTCGCAATGCATGGGGGTGGGGGTGGGGGTGAAGGTTGGCGGGTTGGTGGGGGTGGGGGTGCGGGTTGGCGCCATGGCAATGCCGCCCGTCAAGCCCGTCACGCGGGAGGTGCGGAATTTCTCTACCAGACCTTCACGGGTGGAGGTCAATCGCAGGGTGGGCCACCACGAACTCAGGAAGGGGGTGATGAGGGTGTGACGGTAGGTCAGGATGACGCGTACCCGATCTCCGGGCCCGCCAGCGTCATCAATATACCGCTTGGTTCCGCCGCGATTATCCACACATACCATGGGATAAAGATGATCATTGCTGATTACATTGTTGTAGTAATGCGGGTCTTGCGGCGGTCCTTCCATGAAAAAACCCTGATCGCGGCTCGAGCAGATCATCACATTCAGGTATCCGGGGGCTGCCGGGTTACCGCGGTAGTTCTGGCTGAAGGTGCTTTGAGGGAAGGTCAGGTAAGCCAGGTAATCGCCGGAAACCGCTGGATCATCCTCCCAGGCAATTCCCGTTGCTCCTGCCAGAGCCGCATCGCGAATGGACGGCAGGCGCGCCCAGTCCTGGAGCGCGCTGGTGTATTCATCCCAGCGAGGGACTGGGTTGCCGTTAATTTTGTCGGGGATCATGCAGTCAATGCGTCCATCTGCATGGTCCAGGGCTTCCAGTTGTGTGCGTCCCACACTGGCAAAAACTGCCCCGGGCTGAGTCAGCGCGGCAATGGCGTCATCACAGTAGTCTGGATCGTAATCGCCGGTGATGGCAAAGCGAATGCCAAAGCGGGCACCGTTTTCCAGTGCCAGCCATGCCTGCATGATGCGCCCAAACTCAATGACGCCGAACACCAGCAGGAGCAGGACCGGCAGAGCCAGGGCAAACTCCAGCAAGCCCTGCGCGGGTGCAGAAGGGCGCAATCGCTGGCGCGTGGAAGTGAAAAATGCCTGGATGGTTTTTCGAATTCTCATAACCCACCTCACTTTCTTTTAGTGAGAAATTCTCGTGTAAATGCGGCTGGCGATATCGTCGAAGATAGCGCGCAAGGCATCACCGGTAGGGGCGTAGTAGTAGTTGCCGCAGGACCGTTTTGGACCAACACTGGCACAGGGATCAGTGACTCGGTCTCCGTCATCGCCCACTGCTGCCATGTAACGCAAAATCTTTTCACCGGTATCCATCCAGGAAGGTGGATTATCCGGGGTCACCGCCCCCAGCCCGATAGTGTAAATGGCAATGTCGTTGCCAATTGGCTCGTTGGGGTTATAGCGCGTATCCAGAGGGTTACTGCTCTGAACGATGGTCAGGGCGGCCGCGTCTGCCATATCGCGGGCGTAGTCTGCGCCAGAATACCGTGGATCGGGGATATTCACATGTACCGATCCAGGCGGGCAGGTGCTGGCGTTGGTGTCAATGCAGTACCGCGGGGAGATATTGCGATCCACGCACATGGGGGGCCAGAAGCCCGGATTGCCTGGATTGAGCGATCCCTGGCAGAAACCATTGGGATAACCCGATGGGATACTGCTGTCTGTGCGGGGGGTATCGCTCATGTTGGCAACGCCGTCGGTCAGATAAACCATTACCCACACTGAGCCGGGACGTCCGTACTGACGCAGAAGATTTGAAGCCGTGCGGATGCCACAGCCATTGCAGGTTGAGGTCACTGAGAGCGTGGCGGTGAGGGGTCCGGCGCCATCCGGATCGCGCGTCGCCAGCCAGTTCCTGGCGTAAGTGTCATCCGCATTGGAAAATGTCGGGTTCGAGTCGGGGTTGTTATCGCCGTCAGTGTTTTCATCCACCCAGTTGAAAGCGTCAAACAGGTTATCGTCGTCGCAGGGCACTCCACCCCATCCATACGGGTCAATGGATTCATCCCAGCGGTCATCATCCAATAAACAGGTGTAGCCAACCCTGGCGGCGGTGTCGCGGTCCTGTCCATCTCCATCGCGGTCTTCCGGGTTGATGGGATTGAACCGTCCGGGCACGCGCCAGGTGGGCCAGAGTCGTCCGTAGGGAGCGTCGTCGTGCACCTTGACGTTGGCAATGGCATTTTCAATAGCGGTACGGTTGATCATGTTGACCAGCCCACCCATGCGGTCCACTGCCACCGAGTCGTAGGTCACCAGACCTACATTATCGTAGCCTTCATACAGGGTTCGGACCAGGTAAATAGCAGAAACCTGAGCCTGTACCAGCGGGTAGCAGGAATTCTGTACGGTGATTCCCGCATAGGTCGTTGGAATGGTATTACAGTTTCCCGGTGCGTAGGGGTCGTAATCATCCAGAGTATTGTTGTTAAAGCCGGGAGACTTGAAGAAGGCGCAAATTCCGTTGGCGTCGAAAGTCTGGCATTCGGCTACCATGGATTCGGACGTATCAATCACAATCACCAGATCCACCGAAGCCGCTTCGCCTACCGAGTAGGTGCGCAGGTTGGCATGAGTAATCCCCAGCAGGGAGAGGAAGTAAAAATTTGCCTTTTGAGTGGCTGAAACGTACACCAGTTTCCGGGGAGAGGCGGCTTGCTGTCCGGCGCCTACCGTGGGGTCGGTGCGAGGGCAGATTTTTTCGAAGAAGTTGGCAACCTTTTGTTCATCGCTGTCCAGCAGGCTGGCATCAAAGAGGACGTCATTTCCGGATTTGTAGGTGCCATCGGTAAAGCCGTCGGCATCATCGTCGCAAATCTGCACGTTTAAGTCCAGCACCGAAGTGTCTACATTGTGCAGACGGTAGATTTCCATGGCGGCGGCTTTCATTTCCAGTTCAGTTTGCCCGCGTTTGAAGTTGTTTGCTGCACCGACTGCGGCGGCATCGGAGGCGCGTTTTAATTGTCCGTAGGTCACGTACAGCACGCCGGCATCCACTGCCAGTCCTACAAAAAGCAGTAATGCCACCAGCGAAACGGCGAAGATGACTAAAACCTGTCCACGTTCACGAGCCATGCAAACCTCCTCACGGGTTAGAAATGGGCGTTGCCGTCGGCTGTGCGGCGGGGATGGGCATGATGGTATAGGCGTGAATCATTGCCGGGTTGGGGACGATCACGTTGAATAACGGCACGTTCAGGGCTTGTTTATAGCAGTAGTACAGTTCAACCGCCACATACCCTTTTGTTCCCGGTGCCGGTACCGGCGTACCCTGCTCGTTCAGTACACTGCTGGCATGGATCATTTGCTGGATGCTGGCGGTAGTGTAATGCGGGCGCTCGCGAACCACATTTCCCTCACAGTCCTTTTTCCAGTTGTCGTTGTGGGCGGTATCCCAGTCGTGGTTGGAGAGTGCCCAGAAGTAAGTGATGTTGCCGTTCTCGTCGATAACCGAATCTCCCGAAAAACGCGGGTCGGGATGGGGTCCCGGATGAGATTGGCTGACGGTGTTATCTTCGTTCACGGTGTACACACTGATGACCACATCATCGGTTGTCAGGTCGAGGGTAATGTAGGGGTTAAGTCCATTACAGAAGGGGTCGTGAATGGGAGTGCTGGGGTCATTATCGTGATCAAAGCGGCGGTTCCAGCACACCCCCCCTTCTGTTTCCTGATCACTGGGGGGAGAGAAAATGCAGGCAGTGTGGAAGTAAAAGAAAAATTGATTGCCCGAGCAATCCCAGTGTCCCGGCATGTCAATAAAGAAGGGGTCTTTTACAGAGGCAAAACGGGCGGCTTCGCGGGTTAAGTCCAGAACATCCAGATAACGTCCGACGAACACTGCCACCTCAACCAGCCCCAGCAACATCACCAGGAGGATGGGAAGTACCAGCGCCAGTTCCACAAAAGATTGCCCCCGGCGCCTGGAAGGGGAGGATTTTCTTTCACTGTCTGGGTTCAACATGGCAAATTCCTTGCACCGTTTCTCGAAAAAGATAGAATCTCACGCACTTTTAAGGTAAAGGAAGGCGGGAAGACTGTCAAGAGAATCTTGAAAACTGTAATTTGAATGTCACGCTTTTGTAACAAAATCCAGACATTCTTATGTATAATCATCGTCACGGAGTGTGAGCCTTGTTTGACCTGCATTTTCTGCCCTTACAATTAACTGCCGGAGTCTGGCAAACGGAATTACCCGGTTTCTATGCGGCCATGCCGGTCAAGCCTGCCCGTTTACGCGCAAACGATCGCCTGGTGTTGTTTTCGACCATTCCTTTTCCCAGCCATCAGCAGCGTGAACTTCTGGCACGGTTGAGCGAAACTTATTATCGTTCCGAAGGGACGGTCACCTCCGGGTTAAAGTCTCTGGTAGAACGCCTGAACGATTTTCTTCTCTCCCGCAACCTCAAACAACCTTCCACGACCAGTCCACTGACCGGAAGTCTGCTGGCGGGGGTTGTGCGTGGAGAAAGTTTGTATTTTATGGTGAGTGGCACGGCTCATGCGCTCCTTGTTCAAAAGGAAGGGGTTCAGCACTGGTACGACAGTGTCGGGCGCCCTCTTGGACAGGCAAAAATCCCCACCGTGCGGTTCTTTCGGGAAGAGATTAACGAGAGGGATTTGTTGGTTCTTGTTCCCGAATTGTACTGGCAGCCGGAAGCCCTGGCAGGACTGAATCAGTCAGGGGAGGAGGGGATTCGGCAGCGTTTGCAGGGCAATCTGGTAAATTTTTCCTGCGGTCTGGTCCGGATTTCATCTGGAAAAGGGGACCTGCACTGGCATGTCCCTGCTGTTGCGAAGCGTGCGCCGGCCAACCCAGAGCCGCCTGTTGCTGAGAAGATTGAAGAAAAACAGCCGAAAGTTGAGCCCCAGGTTGTACCTCAAGCCATTTCATTGAGCGGCAAACGCTGGATGGGGCGTCTGGAGGCCTCTTCTCAGCCCGGGGAGGAACGCGTTCCGGCTGAGAAAGCGGATGCACTTCTCGATAAACCTGCCCCATTAAAAGATAATCCTCCAGAACAAAGCCCGTCGGAACAGGCTCAGGCGATTCCTCCGAAGAAGCCGCGTCAGCAACCTGTATTCTCTGAACCTGAATGGCAACCATTTCTGAAGAGCCTTGCTCAATTTTTGCGTCGTTTGGGGCAGGGCTGGTCAAAAGTGATTGGTTCCCTTAAAAAGGGAATTCAACGTCTTCTCCCCCGGTCAGTTGGGGTAGAGGTGAACCTTTCACCGGGGGTGATGCTGGCAATTGCCCTGCTTGTGCCTTTGCTCATGGCAGCCATCGGCACAACAGTTTATCTGGAACGGGGGCGAAACGAACAAAATCGCGCTTACCTGGCTACCGCCAGCCAGTATCTCACCCGGGCAGAAAGTCAGTCAGATCCTGTGCTCAAACGTCAGGATTATCTGGAAGCCCTTAACTGGCTGGGTAAATCTGGTTCTCTAAAAAATTCGGAAGAGGGACAGAAGATCCGCCAGAGCGTGCAAAGTGGGCTTGATCAGTTAGACGGGGTGAAGCGGTTGACTTTCCGTCCGGCACTTCGGGATGGTTTACCTCCTGAAGTGCATATCACTCGCATGGTGGCTTATCTGAATGATGTCTATGTGTTGGACCAAACCAGCGGGCGGGTGTTTCGGTTATTGCGTTCGGGTAGCGATTACGAACTGGATTTGAGTTTTGTCTGTGGTCCCGGGATGGCAGGAGGCAGAATCATCACCTCACTGGTCGATATTGCGCCTGCTCCCCAGTTAAAAGGGTCAAATGCCACGGTGATGGGAATGGATACAGGTGGCAATCTGGTGTTCTGTACCCCGGGGGCAACCACCATGGATCTGATGGTTTTACAAGCCCCGGGAATGGGCTGGGGAAAAATCGAAAAAATTACAGTCAATCATCGCACTTTATATGTGCTGGATCCTATCTCCAATATGGTCTATGTCTATCAGGCGGACCAGACTGTTGGTTTCAGCCCCGTGGATGAGCCCAGACTGTACTTTGGGGAAAACACCCCGCCCCTGAATGATGTGGTGGACCTGGTTGCGGATGTGGAACATCTTTATCTGCTTCATCAGGATGGACACATGTCTATTTGCTCCCACGCTGGCTTTCAGGTGGAGTGTAATAATGTTGCCGAATATGGTGATGACCGTCCTGGCAGAGCCGGAGAAGTGGAACGTTTTGAGGATGCTCAGTTTGTTCGCTTGCAGGCAACCCAGTTGCCTGAGCCCTTTATCTATATCCTGGATACCCGGGAAGATGCTGTCTATCAGTTCAGTCAGCGCAAGTTGAACTTCCAGAGGCAATATCGAAATGCCGATCCTCCTCAGGTGGCATTCCCGGCGCAGGATCCTACCGCCTTTGTGGTTACCCCAAATCGCCGGTTGATTCTTGCCTTTGGAAATGCGCTATATTTTGCCGTTATTGAATAATTTTCATGTTTCCCTGAAAAATCGCCCGCAGGAATCGAAAGGGGAACCACAGTAACAGGTGAAGCGCCAGGCTGATGGCGGAAATAATGATCCCCGCCTGGATGGCTTGAGAGAACAGGGGTGCCAGTGTGCTCGAGAGCCATCCCCCGACTCCAGAAAGCCACGCGAGTCCACCCATACCACAGGCTATCCCCAGCACAGGGAGCCATGCCCTCCGGTCTGATTCGGATGGAAACATGGTGGTGCTGATGGTGAAGGTCAAATAAAACCAGAGCCAGAAATCCGGTAACTCGGGCAGAGTTATCAGGTATGCCCAGAACAGATCGGTGTTGTATGTGCGAATGGCTTCAAACAGGGGAAGCATGCCCAGACGGGTTGCTCCAAGATAGGCAACCAGGATACCACCAGTGATTAAGGGCGCCGCGCCAATCAGCGCGTCCCGGAAAATATCCGAAGGATCTGTTTCTACAAAGCCCAGTTGCACTTTTCCATCGGGTAAAAAACGTGGCAAAAGCGAGAGCCTCCCTGTAGGCACCCTTAAAATCCACGCCATGATGAGGTGGCTGATTTCATGGAGAAATACACCCGGTAAAAACAGCAGCGCAAAAATCCCCATCGTGATAGTGGGATGACGGGTGATCAGAAAGAAGGTCAGTTGAATCTCGCGGTGCAACTGACGTTGCAGGTAAAGCAAGGGGACGGTCAAGGCAAACAACCATGCCAGACCGCCCCAAAAAGAGAACTCTCCCATGAATGAATACTCTGGGTAACTATCCAGAAACTTCTGCAGCAGCCTGGACGATTGCTGCAAATTCTGCAGGTTTCAAACTGGCGCCGCCCACCAGAGCCCCGTCAATATCGGGCATGGCGAACAATTCTGGTGCGTTCTTTGCTGTCACCGAGCCGCCGTATTGAATGCGAATCTGGTCGGCAACCGCCTGTCCGAACAGATGGGCAAGGGCAGGACGGACCACATTGGCGTGAACGGATTGAGCCACTTCTGCGGTGGCGGCGCGTCCGGTGCCAATTGCCCAGACCGGTTCATAGGCGATGACCAGTTTCAATCCATCTTCGGGAGAAAGGTCTTTCAAGCCCTCGGTAATTTGCGTCCACACGACTTCGGCGGTTTTGCTGGCTTCGTTTTCTGCCAGGGTTTCCCCCACACAGACAATGGGGGTTAATCCTGAAGCAAGAGCGGATTTGACTTTGCGGTTCACAGTCTCGTTGGTTTCTCCAAAATAAGTGCGGCGTTCAGAGTGTCCCAGAATGACATACTGGCAAAATTCGGCAACCATGTTTGGAGAAACTTCCCCGGTAAATGCCCCTGCGGCTTCCCAGTGCATGTTTTGCGCCCCAACCCCGATTCCGGTTCCTTCCACCATGTGGCGTACCATCATCAGGTACGGGAAGGGGGGACACACAGCCCGCTCAACCTGAGAAAGGGGCTGAATAGCGGGAATTAACTCATTCAGAAGAAGACGGGCTTCTTCCGCCGTTTTATTCATTTTCCAGTTTCCGGCTACAAATTTTCTACGCATGGCTTCCTCGTGGAGAAAGGATTTTCTGGTTTTCCCAGACTGAGACCTATTTTAATGCAATTTTCCCTCTGAAAAGAAAACCCATCCGGGAGGATGGGTTTTTCAAAAGCCTCTTCTGAGAGAGTTATGGGCGACTTGCACGTTGTCCCTTTTTATCCGAACGGTGGTGAGGAATTCCCCGTGAACGGGAGACAGGACGCCCGGCATTGGGACTGAGAATCAAACTCAACTGATTGAGTGCTGCGGGATCATATTCGCGATGACCACACACGTCACAGATCCAGGCGGGGAAATCAGGCACCGTAATCAATTCATCCCCTAACCAGGTGAAGTAGGTGATGAAGTGCTGATGCATTTGTCCAGCCTGGCATTGCGTGCATGGCACCGTGTAACGTTCCATAGAGCGTCTCATTTCTTCGCAGTTTCCTCTTCCAGTTCCTTCATAATTATAACGCCAGAACTGGTTCCCAGACGATTAGCGCCGGCATTCAACATGGCTCGGGCAATGGCTAAATTGCGCACGCCTCCGGAGGCTTTAACCCCCATGTCTGGACCAACCACTCTGCGCATCAGTTCAATATCTTCAACAGTTGCACCTCCCGGACCAAATCCGGTGCTGGTTTTCACAAAGTCGGCTCTGGCTTTCTGACTGAGCAGACAACCTGCAATTTTTTCTCGCTGGTTGAGAAGAGCGGTTTCGAGAATTACCTTCACCAGAGCATCCTGAGCGTGAGCGGCTTCCACCACACTGTAAATGTCTTCCAGAACGGTCTCAAAATCTCCTGCGCGGAGAAGCCCGATGGGCAAGACCATATCAATTTCCTGCGCTCCCATTTCCAGACAGGTGCGGGTCTCAAACACTTTTACCCGGGTGGGTGTGGCACCAAGAGGAAAACCGATCACTGTGCAAACTTTGACCGGTGATCCGGCAAGCGCTTTTGAAACCTGAGAAACAAAAACTGGATTTACACACACCGAGGCGAATTGATAGTGTCTGGCTTCCTCGCACAATTTCTCAATCTGAGCAGGGGTGGCTTCTGGTTTCAATAGGGTATGGTCAATCCACCTGGAAAAAGGGCTCTCCTGTTTCAATTCTTCAGGCAGAATCAGCGGGGGAAGTGCTTTTTCAAATTCATCCAGCAGGGTGAGAATTTCTTTCATGGGTTACTCCTTATGGTTGTCCAGCGGCAATGACGACGGGGGTCTGATTTAACACCCGAATGGCATTTGGGGGCCAGTAAATCAGGATGGCTTTTCCTACAATCAACTCCTGGGGGACAAAACCCCAGGAATGGGAGTCAAAAGATTGATTGCGATTGTCCCCCAGGACAAAAACCTGCCCCTCGGGTACCGTCCATTCTCCAAAATAGGTGGGCGGTGCGGAGATGTACTCTTCTTTGATCGGTTCATTGTTGATATAAACCGTTCCATCCGCAATGCGAACCGTTTCCCCCGGCAAGCCAATGACCCGTTTGATGTAATCGCTGTTGGGATTGCGGGGATAGTGAAACACAATAACATCTCCCCGTTTGATAGGTCCGAGACGATAGGCTAATTTATTGACAATGAGTCGCTCTCCGGGTTGCAGGGTGGGTTCCATGCTGATATTTTCAACCTGTACCCTGCCAATCATCATGTCTACCAGAAAGTACAGGACCATTGCCATGACAACGGTCTGAATTACTTCCCAGAAAAAATTTAAAACCAGATTTTTCTTTGGTTCAGCCGGCTGTTCTTCAGGCAATAATTCGGTGCGAAATGAATCCATCTTTCTCCAGGACGTGCTTTTTTTCCTTAAATCCTCTTTGGGCTGATTATAAAGCCCTCATCACCTCATAGCAAGAGCCATGCTGAAAATTTTCATCATTCCTTAATTCGGAATTCACCGCTTTGAAGAAGACGAAATAACAGCATTGCTCCGAGGGTGAAAACCAGAGAGATCAGGATCCCCAGACCAAAACGGGCAAAATTGATGTTTTCCTTTGGGGAGGTTTCTGGAAGGTTATTCTTCAAAGAAGGGGTAATTGGCGGACTGCGCGTTGGAAGCACATCCGTTACCTCTGGAATAATACGCGCTTGCGCCAGTTCTGCCATTTCAGTCGCAAATCGATGGATGAACGTTTGTTGAGGGGTTGCGGTCCTGACAGTGGGGGTAATGGATGGGAGAAGTGGTGTGGAGGATGTTGAAGCAGGTGTAGGGGTAATGGAAGTGGAAGTGACGTTGGACCCTCCAGTCGGGGTTGGAGAGGTGGCAGGATATGGATAGGATTCGGTAGGTGCTTCTCCTGTTTGGTTGGGCGGAGAATAGGGTGTTTCCTGCTGGGGAAGTGGAGAAGCGTAAACTCTGTAAGATATCCAGAAAGTCAATGAGATCAGGATAATCAATTTGAGAATTGGAAAACCGGGCAGTTTGCTCACACATCCTCTCCAGCGTTGAGGAAATTTTATAACCCTGAGTGGCTATAGTGTAACATCAGTTCTTTTTTTCCTGTATACTCATTTTCATGGAAGACCAGTTGGGTAATTTCGTGTCTGGTTTTGAGCCGGTCATCTCTCCAGAACTCGTTAAGATAGCATTACAAGAGTTCCGTCTTGGGGTTTACTCCATTCATGGTCCCTGTCACTGGGCAAGGGTTTATGAAAACGGGATGCGGTTAACGCGTCGGACGGGTGCACGCCCTGATGTTGTGGCGCTATTTGCGCTATTTCATGATGTTTGCAGGACGAATGAGAGCACAGATCATCTTCATGGTTCGGAAAGTGCAAGGTGGATTCAGAATTTAAGAGGGAAGTTCTTTTCTCTCGACGATGAAGGGATGGATTTACTGGTTCGTGCCATTCGTTACCATTCGGATGGATTGATTCATGAAGATATTACGGTTCAGACTTGCTGGGACGCGGATCGTCTGGATTTAGCGCGGGTTTTCGTTTTTCCCAATCCGGAACGGCTCTGTACTGCTGCTGCCCGTGATACCGATATTCTAACCTGGGCAATCGAGCGTGCCTATAGAAGATTGCCGGCATATGACACCCTGAAGCAGTGGGGAATTCCATTTGAAACCTGCAGAATAGAGGAATAACATCCAGAGCATGGGAAGTTGCCCCACCTTGTTGATCCAGCCGGTATCGAATTGGTTCGGCAGGAATGTCGAGGGATTTCATCAGAAAATCTCACCCGTTTCACGTTATAATTCAGAAAAGTTTGCTGAGAGGTGAAGAATGGCGGTCCGAAATCAAAAGTCAGGGGATATGAAATCAGGGTTATCTTTCGCTAAATGGGCAGCAGTGGCTGCGGGTGGATGGATCCTGTACAGCCATTTTGGCATTAATCACCGTGTCCCTTTGCCTGAAGCCATCCCCGCAAATCGAGAGTCTTTCTTCTCCAAGTCTGCTGGCAGGGTAAATTACTATGTTGATTTATCAGGATCGGGACGTCCTGTCGTGCTTATTCACAGTGTGAATGCCGCCGCAAGTTCTTACGAAGTTTCCCCGTTGTTTCTGTATTTCCGTGGACAGCGCCCTGTTTATGCGATAGATCTTCCCGGTTTTGGCTTTTCCGAACGTTCTGATCGAATCTACAGCCCCCTGTTATATGAAGAAACTCTGGTGGAATTTCTTTCTTCTCAGGTAAAACAGCCGGCGGATGTCATTGCTTTATCTCTCAGTGGAGAATTTGCCAGTCGGGCGGCGCTTTCGCACCCCGAATGGTTTACTTCTCTGACGTTGATTTCCCCAACCGGGTTAGGGAAAAGTTTCCTGCGGAAGGACTTAGCCCTCAGCGGGTTCCCTGTTGGGCATATTGCTCATGCGCTGTTAACTCTTCCTTTGTGGGCACGTCCATTGTTTGATTTACTGGCTACTCGTACCAGCATTGAATTATTCCTGAAACAATCCTTTGTTGGACATATTCCTTCGGGGTTTGTTGAATATGCCTACGCCAGTGCTCATCAACCCGGTGCTGAGCATGCGCCTCTCTACTTTATCACGGGAAAACTGTTTACTCCGCAGGTGCGTACCCTGGTCTATGAACGTCTCAAAGTTCCGGTTCTGGTGCTTTATGATCAGGACCCGTACACGTCTTTTGAACGCTTACCCGATGTGTTGCTGAAGAATCCTTTCTGGCAGGCGGTTCGTCTGGTTCCTTCCAGAGGTTTACCCCATTTTGAACGCCTTGCCGACACCGTTGAGGTAATTGAAGGATTCTGGAAAGGCTTGAAACAGGGGTAAAAAACGCTGAATTGAACTGGCACTCGCTTACGGGTGCCAGTTTTTTATTTTCACTGTCATTTCAAAGAACAGGTGCTTGAAAGCCATATCCCAGAGAAGTTGGTATCAGCCTTGCTTGACAAAGGGAATTTATCAGGGCTATACTGATTTAACCAAGTGGGATTTTTATCTCTGAATTGAAAAAGGTATCCCCATGTATCTTGGCGAACCGAACAGAAAGAACAGGGTTTTGCTCATCATTGGATTGGTGGTTTTTTTAATTTTCCTTTTTATCATCAGTTTTGAAAAAGAGTTGAAATTTTTTTTAGAGGTACTTGGGGACTTTGGTAAACTGAATGATCCTGAACGTCGCATTGCATTTTTCATTGTGTTATACAATCTGGCGGGTTTTGTCCTCATTGGGTTTATTTATGTCTGGATGATCTCTGCCCAGGCAATCCTGCCGGTACAAAATGCTAAAGAGATCTGGCGCACCATCTGGCGCCTGATGTTGTATATCCTGCGTTTACATGGTCCCGCGGTGTTTGTGAAGGACGGAAAAGTCATCAGCACTCGCGAGGATGTTCGCAACGGTCCGGGGGTGATTGTTGTGGACTTTAATTCTGCGGTGGTGCTGGAAGAAACGGTTCCCCCGCCGGGGATTGGAAGGGCTTTTGAGGATTTTTTCCATCAGGTTCAGATGTTGTTGGGTCTGGCAGATCGTCCCCAGTCCCCACGCGTGTTTGGTCCCGGGATTGTGTTTATGCGGAAGCGTGAGCGCATTCGCGGCACTGTGGACCTTCGACGGCAGTTTCGAGTGATTCGCGGGGTTACGGCATATACGCGGGACGGAATAGAAGTGTATGCCAATGTGAATTGCATTTTTACAATTGGGCAACCGCCGGATGTAGTTGAAGTCACTTATGAAGGCAAAGAACAGGATGCCGATCATTTACGGGTGGTCCGCTTTGAACAGGTGAATCGTGATTACCTCCGGTTGGTCGCCATTGAAGATGAACTGGAACGCAACGATCGAAGAGAAATTCATCATGTTAGCCATGGTTTAAGCGATCGAGATTTTAAGCCCTATACCCCTTTGCCGCCTGTTTCGAACCAGCCTGAATTTGACCGTGATCGGGTTTTTGCGGCAGTATTTGCTCAGGCTCGTTCTGAAGACCGATTATTGACATGGACAGAATTGCCGGCGCGATTTGCTGCAAGCGTGTTTCGGGAAATCCTTTCTCAGGTGCGATTTGATGAGCTATATCAGTTACATGGCAGATCACCTGGTGTGTCAATATACCGGGCACGGCTTCGCCAGACAGTCAGAAATAACGGCTTGCTTTCATACCGGATGGTCTTCCTGAAAAATGGCGAACCCTTTCAGAGAAGAAGGGTATATCATGTTTCAGAAATCATCGTCAGTGAAGTGTTTCCTCTGATGACTCCCAAACTCCTTCGAGATCGGGGAATCAAGGTAATTAGCAGTAACTTTGGAGATATTAATCCGGTCAATGAAGCCATTTATCATCACCGTCTGGAGTCGTGGCGGGCTCCCTGGCAGAGAGACACGGCCATTCGCGCGGCAAGCCTGGAGTTAGAGGCGATGCGGGTCATGGGAAGGGCGCGTGCAAAGGCACAGGTTGATCTGGCGACGCACCTGAAAGAAATTTTTGACTCTAAAGATTTAACTGACGAAGTCGTTGCTGTGCGTCTGCTTCGCGCTCTGGAGAGTTCTGCTTCTGATCCTAAAACTCGTCAGTTGCTTCCACCCCACACCGTGGAAATCCTTCGTCTTTTACAGGGCAGAATTGGAGAAGGGGGATTAGAGGGAAGAAAATGAATCAGCCTCGTACCACGGGTAATTTTCAAGTACAGCACCGCATAGCGGGATTGAGCAGGATTCTTTTTCTGTTTGCTCTCATTTCAATATTCCTGTTTTTGGCGGGGTGGCTTTTCGAGCCTGATTTATCTGAGGAAATTAAGAATTTCTGGCGGTTTCCTCCGATCGAATTTTTCCGCATTGCCTTTAACCCTCATACTGCGCGGTATTTCCTTGCCCCCGTTTCTGTGATCATTTTTGTGACATTAGCGGCGGGCTCTTATGTGAGGGATATCTACGCGCTTCCAAGATTGCGTCAGGGGATCCGTTACGTCATTTCCTCTTTATTTGCTTTGTTTGTTCCCCGTATTATCATTGATGGCGGGGAAAAGAAACTGGAAAAGAACGAAGTGAATTTAATCGACGCTATCGGCGGACCTGGGCATGTCGTTATCCAGCCGGGAAATGCCGTTATGTTTAAAGAATTGAGGCGACCTTCCAGAATATCCATTCGAGAGAGTTATTACCTGCGCCCGTTCGAGACAATTGGTCAGATTGTCAATCTGGATGAACAACAGGATTCCCGTTCTGATATTCCTGCAGTGACCCGTGATGGAATTCGTGTGACAATAAAAGACATTCAGTTCCGATACCGGTTGTTTCCTGAGTTGCAATTTGGACGTCCAAAACGGCGAACGGTTGATGAACCTTACCCGTTTGACGAAAAGGCTTTGTGGAACTCGGCTTACAATCTACCGGTAACTGATGCTGGTCCGGATAACTGGAGGACCGTGGTAGGCCGTGCGGTGGTAGGGGGGATCACAGACTTTATCAGTGAACATGATATTGATTATCTGACCGCTCCAAGGGAGTCGGGAATTGACCCTCGGAGAGAGATACGATATTCTCTCTTATATGGACCAACCAGGACGGCGTTGAGGAATAACGGTGCAGAGTTAATTTGGGTAGATATCGGGCATTTTGAAATTGACCCTGTCGTAGATGAGCAGAGAACTGATTATTGGGCGGCTGACTGGCTGGGGAATGCTCAGGTGCAAAGGGCATATGGTGAAGCCAAACGCCAGGTGTTCTTGGAGATGGGAAGAGCTGAAGCGCATGCTGAGATGATTATCGCTCTCACAGAAGCCTTGAAAGACGTTAACTGGGGAGAAGAGCCTTCAGAAAGTATTCGCAAATTGCTGATTTTGCGTACTGCTGAAATGATAGAAAACTGGATAAACTCACGGAATCGGTCAGAAAAACAGCAAGATGGTCAAAATCTACTCTTTTTTGATGAACTTTAGGAGGATAATCCATGATCTTGGGTTTTGACGAAGTTTATGGATGGCTTAATCAGTTTAGCCATTCAAATTTATCCAATGCAGATTTATTAAATTTTTTCCAGTTGAATGAACCCAAATTATCCTACAATGAACGAGAAGATTTTTTGAGAGAATTAAGAAAAACGGCTCAAAACACTCCAAGACCGTTGCAAGCGGCTGAAATTTATCTGGGCATATCCAGGTACTTTTTTGAAAAACAAGACCTGCGGAGTGCTTATGCTGAAATCTTAAGAGCAACTGAATTGTTCAGACCGGGCACCCATCAACAGGGGGTGACATACTGGTTGCTGGGTATGATTGAGTGGGAGTTGCAGGAAAATTCTCATGCCTATTCTCACTGGTTTCTGGCACGGAAAACTTTTCAGGATTGTCAGTTTCACCGAATCCAAATAGGGGATGTAAAAGGTAACCTCTGGTATTCAGAGAGATTGGAAAAAATCAATCTGGATATGGCAGCCACAGTTGAAGAAGCCGAATACTGGCTGAATTTATTTGAGCCTTCAAAAATCAGTGACGAAGCCAATCATATCATTGGGAGGTTAAAAGAGAAAATTCAACAAAGAAAGTATCCCGAAGCCTATGAAATTTCTCGTTGGCTTTCTTCTCTCGGGCGGGCTAATCTGGATCCCGGGGAGACCGGCGAAATCTGGGTAAAAATAGGCGTTGCCATTTATCAAATGGGAGATTTCAGAAGAGCCATTGATTTTCTGAAGAAAGCCTGCGCTTCTTTTACTCCTTTTAATCATCAGTGGGCTGTTGGGAGGTGGATGATTGGATTGATTTATTCGAGAATACCGGAAGAAAAAAATAATAGTTTAATTTTCATGTCGGATGCAATTCAATCCTTTGAAGAGTTGAGAGAATCTGCTGATTTTAAAAGAGAAATCCAGAAGAGAGATTGGTATCAGTTCAGAATATCAGATATGAGAAAGGTGTTGACCACTCTTTATTAATTCTCAATTCTTAATGGCTCACGAATTTCTATACAATTTTTGATTTTCAGAGAAGTGGATAAATTCTGATGATTCTAAAATATCCTCAACCTGGAATATATTCCAACCGGGGATTTGAGCCAGGTTATTATTTTTACCCTGAATCTCTGGAATTACCCGTAGTGCTAGATGGTCTTTCATCTTTTCATAAACTTTTATTACTTCGCGCGCATTACCAAAGGATTTCCCTTGTATCTTTTTTCGGGCTTCAATCTCTTGAATGGCGTACCGGATGACTTCTTCTGGTAGGATTAACCCGTCATGTTCTGCCAGTTCTCTGAGGATTTCAATAAAATGATCATTTGATAGGTCTTCAAAGAAAATCGGATCATCAAAACGAGATTTCAATCCCGGATTGCTTCTGAGAAAATCACTCATTTCTTCTGGATAACCAGCCAGGATGATACAAAGTTGACCTTCATACCTGTCTATGTTTTTTACCAGCAGATCGATCACTTCCAATCCATAATGATCTCGATTGGATCCCCGAATAAGACTGTATGCTTCATCAATAAACAAAACACCACCAAGGGAGGACTTTATAACCTTACTGGTCTTCTCAGGCGTTTGTCCAACATATCCAGCAATTAGATCAGCGGCTGTGACTTCGATCAGGTGTCCTTTATGTAAAAATCCAATTTGATGAAAAAACCTGGAGATCAATCTGGCAACGGTGGTTTTTCCGGTTCCGGGATTTCCGACAAATACCAGATGAGGTATTCTTACTTCTGGTTTTATTGATCCTTTTGATAAGGCTTGCAATTTTTCAAATTGGACTCTATAAAATAACTGCCTTACATAATTTTTAACTTGCCAAAGACCTTTTAATTTTTCCAGCGCCTCAAAAAATTCGGACTGTTTATTTTCGTTGGACACATTTAAATAACGTATGTACTCATCGCTGATATCTTCCTTTGCAATCCAGTATTCACTCGATAAATTCTGAAAGTGATATCTTGCAAGGCACTTTCTTTCGATGGATTCAGACAAATTGCGCATTTCTCCAGCGTTTCCAAAACGTTCGTTTTTTTGCATGACCATTTGATGAATAACTTCTTTGAGAAGGTTTTCCATCTCACTGGTCAGGTTTAGTTGTTTTTCATTTAGCATATTCCGTAAAATAATGAAAAGTTCTTCTTCAGAAAAATCCGGGAAATAAAACCGATTTTCAACTGGAAACCTTCGGCTCAACCCTGGATTTGATTCTATAAAATCATTCATTTCTTGAGGATATCCCGCAAGGATCACAATAAAGCGATTTCTTTCATTTTCCATTCGAATTAATAAGGTCTCTATGGCTTCCTGACCAAATCCACCTCGATCTTTTGCACTAAGGGAATAGGCCTCATCAATGAACAACACGCCACCCTGTGCTTTGTCAATCACAGAGTTTGTTTTGATTGCGGTACCGCCCACATATTCTGCGATGAGATCACTTGCTTTTGCTTCAACCAGGTGACCTTTTTGTAAAATGCCTAAATCCTTAAAAATTTCCCCAATGATTCGCGCCATGGTGGTCTTTCCAGTGCCGGGATGACCAATGAAAACCATGTGAAAGTTATGGTTTATTGGAGAGCCGGTTTTCTTTTTCTCCTGGATCCAACCTGATAATTCAGTAATCCTTGTTTTGATTTCGGTTAAACCGATTAATTCGTTGAGTTTTTCTTCAATTGTTCTGGAATCGTGGTGAAAGGCTTGAAACCATCCTTTTTGTTTGCCTGTTTCAATTGAAAAGGATGATATTTGAGATAAACGAGCCATCCATATCTTTAATGGCTGGTTTTCAACGGTCATCCAATCACTGAGTGTACGAAACTCTTCGTCTGGAATATCAACAGAATTCTGATCTTTGAAATATTGTAAAAGAAGATGACATTCATCTTGTTCCGGACCCTCAACCAGAATAAAGGGGTGAGATGGATCCTGGGTTTCAAAATGGGCCAGGAGGGTCAGTTCAGGAAGAGGAAGTTGCTGGATACGGCTGATTAAATCGGAAAAATCTGGAGAAGAGATTACAAAAAAAATCTGGCTCGAATTATAGGAGGGCAAACGCAACCATTTCCCAATAATACTTGCCATAGATCTTTGATCTTCAAAATACGAGAGAAAAATATCAGCCTGATCAATGATAATTGCGGTTTTGTACGGATTGATTTCCTGTACCAGATAATCTACCAATCGGAGCGCATGGATATCACCAATTGGGTCAGTTTTGCCTGAAGGTTCGTTAACAATTTGCTGGAAAAAATGGATATTTCCAAAAGGACCCTGTTGAATTTCTGATAAATGTCTGTTCTCCAGTACATCCTGACGTTTTTCCCAGATTATATGACGGGATAAAATTTTGGATTCTTCATCCAGGAAGTGAAGAGGATTTTGCGGGCTCAGGTATAAAATTCTTTTATATCCCAACCCTTTAAGAGTGTGCAATAAAGCCAGATCCAGTTGTAATTCCTGGAAATTCTCTGTGAGAAAAGAATCGGATAATCCAAACCCATACAAAATTAAGAACCGTTGTTCAAGTTTGTCCTTAATTTTAGACAGTAACCTTTTCATGCGTGATCACCTCTAATTAATGGAAGACGAACCTGTGATGGTCTTTTAACGGTTCTGGTAATGGAATTAGGTAGTTCTATAGGGTCCTGAACTACCCAGCCGATTTTGTTCAGACTTTTCTGAATTTCTTTTGCTCGTTGCCTTAATTCATGTAATGAATGATTCTGTTTATGGGTTGATATGATGTGTAAATCATGTTCAATTTTTTCTGGAGATGTTGTTTGAACCTGAATTTCCACGAGATTCCCCAATGGATCGACGGCTTTTGCAATATATGTGTCTTTAATCTCTTCAGATTCGTATTCCCCTTCGATTGGTTTATATCCCTGCTCAACCAGCGCAAGCAGTACATCATGAGCGATTAAATAATTTAAGTGGGCATTTAAAGCATTAAGACGTGCCTGATGAATAACTTCGATCAACTGATTTTTTAGGGATTGAAGTTGGTTTTCTTTGAAATCTCTCAAAATTTCAAGGCTTTGTTGGATTCCATATTTGTTAAATTCCTGGATTAATTGCGAAACATAACTTTCAAGTTGAGATAGTGTATTGCCAGACCATTCATCAACAGAAATATAGGAGTCGATCAGATTCCCCTGTAAATCAACGGGTTTAATTTTTCGATTTCTCCTTAAGTTATTTTGCAATTTGGATAATTCATCGATAATCTCGGCAAGAATACGTCTTTTTTCAACCCCTTCGTTTTCCAGTTTTAATCTTAGGGATGATAAATTAAAGTAAATGGTTTGGGAAAGATTGAGTGCTGAATCATAAAAGCCCAGATGGAAATTTTGAATGGCGAAATCCAACTGTGTTTGAACATTTTGAAGATTTTCGATATACGGAACACTTTCTGGATAATTTTCAAGAATAAAGTTGAATACCTGGATGCAATCATCCAGCCATCCACGTACGTATTCGCCTTTCTCTTCTTCCCTGTAAAGAAATTCGTTGGATTGATGTTGAAATTGCCAGAGAATTTTCAGGGTGTCTTCGTTTGCCTTAACAAAGTGATTTTCCAGGCGCTTCAAATCTTCTTCAAATTTTCCCATGGTTTCAAAGACGTTTTCGTTATTTTGCTGGATTTCCTGAAGAAGATGATATTCAAGGTCTCGTATGTTTTCAGCCGTACTGTTTTCTAAACTTGAAACTTCATTTCTCAAGGCTTCTCCTAGACGGAGAAATTGTTCCTGTCGTTGAATAGAGTAATCCATCTGGGTGTTTAGAAAAGTGATTGCTTCCACCGATGGACGTCCGGATTTGCCAGATGACTGTAGATCTAAACCTTTCAGGAGCATTTCTGCTTCATAAAGTTTCCTGTATTCTTCTTGACTGATGGTCACGGTTGTTCTTTTATGCCCGCTCATAGAGATGCTCCTTTGGCTGTGAACCACATTTGTTGTTGAACCCGAAAAGAGCTTTGATTTCTGGACTCGGAATACCGATAGCGAGTAACTCACTCCCTGAGATGTGGATTTCATTAACTCTTTCTTGATTGATAAAATCATGAAAGAGAAGAGTTGAAGTAAAGTGGTATATATGTTGGTTGGTTGACCCTCTCAATCCTTTACTGGTTTCTTTCTCCTGTACATAAGGTCCATCAATCAATACATCAATAAGCCGCAGCATGCCTTGTACTGAAGGAGAAGGATGCTGTAAAAGAAATGAAAACCGAAAACCAGAAAAACAAATAACATTTTTGTTTGATTGCTTTTTTATAAGGGTTAAGAATTCCACCAGTTCTTCACTCTGGATAAATGGTTCACCACCAGATAATGTTATTCCTTCAATATCAGGTCTTGAAAGCACGAGCGTAGCAAGGTCCTGAGGTGTGTATAATTTAGCAGGTATATTGGGAATCCATTCAGGGGAGTAACAACCCTTACAATGAAAAGGACAACCCTGAACCCAGATAACAGTTCTTAATCCGGGTCCAAGTGCTCTTGTCCCAACAAAAACCTCTGCAACATTGATCATCTAGCGTCACCAGTAATTATTATAGAACAATATTTCTAATTCGTACATTAAAGTTTCTATAAAATTTATTAGAAAGAAAGAAAATCTGTTTAAGCCGTTTGACCCTTTACCAATAAGTGCTTAAAATAAATCTTCGTACGGAGGATTTACATGAAACCAAATTACGAGAAGTTAAAGAAACAACGTGAACAGGCCGCCCGGAGAAGAAATCAGATCATCTTCTTGGGTTTATCTCTGATTATTATCCTTTCTATGATTATCTCCCTGGTGAGCGTCTGATGAAACGATGGCAATTCTGGGTTGGCGTTGTTATCAGCGCCTTTTTTTTGTATTTAGCCCTCGCAAATTTAAAGTTATCTGAACTTTGGATTACCATAAAAAGCGCTTATTACTGGTGGTTAATTCCCGGAGTTGCTGTTTATTTTCTTGGTGTTTGGGTTCGGGCATGGCGCTGGCATTATCTTCTTCGACCCTTAAAAAAGATTTCAACCACGACCATGTTTCCCATTGTAGCCATCGGGTACATGGGAAATAATATATATCCAGCCCGGGCTGGTGAAGTCCTCCGTGCGGTGATTCTCAAACAACGTTCTGGAATCCCCATTTCTGCTTCTCTGGCAACTATTCTGATTGAAAGAATCTATGATGGCGTGGTTATGCTTGCATTTGTGTTCGTCAATATCGCCGAATTGACCCGATTGACCCATAATGCGGGTTTGGGAGGAAATCTCGATATTCGGACGATTGCGATTGGAGGTTCGGCCGTTTTTTTCAGCGCTTTAGTATTTTTCTTGTTGTGTGCCATGTTCCCCCGACAAACCGAAAGTATTTTGACCTTCGTCAGTCGCTGGTTTCCGGAAAAGTTAAGAGAAAAAATTTTAGCGATTGCGGTCAAATTTCTTTCTGGTCTGGAAGCCTTACGGTCGCCTGTTGAAGCCCTGATGATTTTTTTCACTACGGTCATTATCTGGCTATTAGAAACGGCTAAATACTGGTTTGTCATGCATGCATTTCCTTTTGAGGTTTCCTTTTTTGCTTTGATGTTGATGAACGGTGTTGTCAATCTGGCAACTACCTTACCCAGTGCTCCCGGCTACATTGGGACTTTTGATACACCCGGAATTGCAGTTCTCGTCGCTTACGGGGTAACCCCTGAAATAGCCGCAGGGTATACCCTTGTACTTCATGGCGCTTTATGGTTCCCGATCACATTATTAGGGTTGTACTATTACCTTAAGCAACCATTGCGATGGGGAAAAGATATTCAATCCAATCAGAAATCTATTGAAACAGGAGAGGTATGAGAATTGCCATAATTGGAGCCGGGCTCGGAGGCATGTCCGCTGCTTTTGATCTGGTAAAAGTAGGGCATCAAGTCGTTATCTATGAGGGTGCTGAGACTGTTGGAGGTCTGGCTTCCGGATTTAAAGAACCTCACTGGGAATGGTCTGTTGAAAAGTTTTACCACCACTGGTTTCAAAGTGACCGAGCAATGTTGGGATTAATTAAAGAATTAGGATGGCAGGATCAGGTCATTTTTAATCGTCCCAAGACCGTTGCTTATCACCAGGGAGCATTTTATCCTCTCGACAGCCCTCTGGCTGCCCTTCGATTTCCGGGTTTTCAATTTCCCTGGGGAATGATTCGTTTTGGGCTTGTTACGGTTTATCTGCGTTATCTGGCACAATGGAAATCCTTAGAAAAAGTAAAAGCCCATGAATGGATGAAAAAATGGTATGGGAATGAATTATATCAAACCCTATTTCAACCTTTGCTTGAAGGAAAGTTCGGTCCACATTATACAGAAGTAAATATGGCTTGGATGTGGGCGCGATTAAAGGCGCGGACGACTCGACTTGGCACATTTAGGGGTGGATTTCAACATTTTGCTGATCGTCTGGCTGATTATTTACGCAGTCAGGGTGTGGATATCCGCCTGAATTCTCCTGTGTCCAGCATTTCAACAGGAGAGGGGCGTGCCATTAAGATCTTTTCCAGGTCCGGAGAAGAGGAATACGATCAATGTCTGGTTACATCTTCACCGTCCCAGTTTGCCCGTATGGCTCCCGAGTTACCAGAACAGTACCTGAAGGGATTACTGGAATTGAAGAGCATGGGGGCGGTGGTGCTGGTTCTTTCCCTCAAACATCAGTTGTCTCGTCAGGGGTATTACTGGTTCAATATTCCTAAATCGGCTGGCTACCCCTTCCTGGCGTTAGTGGAACATACCAATTACCTCGATCCTAAATACTTTGGCGGAGATCATATTGTGTATTGTGGAGATTATCTGGATACCGATCATGAATACTTTCGCCTGAGCCAGGATGAGTTGCTGAACCGCTTTATCGAGGTTTTTCCCAAATTTAATCCTGAATTCAAACCTGATTGGATTAAGAAAGTCTGGCTATGGAAAACATCCTATGCTCAACCTGTTCCTGAGTTGAACCATTCCAGAAATATTCCCGCAATACAAACTCCCATTAAAGGACTGTTCTTTGCCAGTATGAGTCAGGTTTATCCCTGGGATCGCGGCACCAATTTTGCGGTTGAGATTGGTCGCAAGGCAGCCCGTCTGATGCTGGATAGCGTATAGTTTTCATTGCAAAAAGAGGCTTTTGATTCTGACTGATTGAATGGGCTTTTGTAAGAGGACGTAAAAATTTCTACGCCGATATTTAGTCTGCATAAGTGAAAATGAGATAGTAAACCCCATATGTGGTGGTGTTACCGTTTCCAAAATTGTATATATTGGGGAGGTGGCAAGAGCGGCAGCAAAAAGTCTTAAAAAATTTGAAGAGGTTTTTTTAAGAACCATAAACTTAAAATTCGGTATTTTTTTAAGCGCCCGTAGGCTTTTCGACTTGCTCCAATCCCGTCCATTTGATAAAATTTTTACTGACGATAAGGGGTTGGTGGTTTCGTCCCAAACGGATACAGGCGAATATGCAGGGATCTTTCCCGCTGCGTTTGAGAAATGCAGCGGGTTTATCTGCCCCTATTGTCTTTGACCGAAAAAACTTTGGAGGTGTGTCGCATGAACCCACAGCAAGCATGGCAAGCAACCCTCGGACAATTGCAAATGGAAATGAACAAAGCATCCTTTGATACGTGGGTAAAAGATGCACAGTTGATTTCATCTGAAGGGGGAGAATTTATCATCGGCGTGCCTAATGCATATGCTCGAGACTGGCTGGAAAGTCGCTTGACTGGTTCTGTACAAAAAATTCTGGAAGGGTTGACTGGCACAACTCCAGTGGTCAGGTTCGTGGTTTGGCATCGTGATGAGATGGATCTACCCGAAGAAGAAAATTTTGTTGAGAGTTTCCAGCAGGTGGCTCCAAGAAATGGTCCCAATACCATCAACCCTCGCTACACCTTTGATAATTTTATTGTTGGGACCAGCAACCGGATGGCACACGCTGCCTGTATGGCGGTTGCTGAAAGTCCTGCCAAAGCCTATAACCCGCTCTTTCTATATGGTGGTGTTGGATTAGGGAAAACTCACCTGTTACATGCCATTGGAAATGCTGCCCAGGCAAGAGGTTTGCAAGTCCTCTATGTGTCGTCGGAAGAGTTTACCAACGATTTGATCAACGCCATTCGTTCTCATACCACTCAGGCTTTCCGTGAGCGTTACCGAAAGATGGATGTGCTCCTCATTGATGACATCCAGTTTATTGCGGGAAAAGAGTCCACTCAGGAAGAATTTTTCCATACCTTCAATACCCTTCATGGGCAGGATAAACAGATTGTGATTTCTTCCGATCGTTCTCCTAAAGCCCTGGTCACCCTCGAAGAACGTCTTCGTTCCCGTTTCGAATGGGGATTAACCGTTGATATTCAACCTCCCGATTTGGAAACAAGGATTGCCATTTTGCGTTCAAAGGCGGAACGGAATAACAAAGAAGTGCCGTACCCGATCCTTGAAAGTATTGCTCGCTTAGTCCAGTCCAACATTCGAGAATTAGAAGGTGCCTTGACTCGGGTACTGGCATTTTCGGATTTATCGGGAATGCCTTTATCTCCCCAGTTGGTGCATACTGCCCTCGCGGATATGCTGCCCAATCGCACTCATCTGGAATCTTCTCAAGTACTGGAAGTGGTTGCCAGCGAATTTGGCATTTCGATGGACGAACTGCTTGGCAGAAGCCGTTCCCGTGATGTGGCTCTGCCCCGACAGGTGGCTATGTACCTGATGAGAGAGGAAGCGAACGCTTCTTTACCGCAAATTGGTGAAGCCCTGGGTGGACGGGATCATACCACTGTTATGTACGCTTGCGAAAAAGTTGCTGACATGATCGAGCGCGATGATCGTCTGCGCAGAAAGATTTTCGCCATTCGCGAAAGATTGTATGGTCGTGCTACGGTCATGGCTTAATATTTTTGGGGTTGATTTTGTGGTATAATATACCTGTTAGTAAGCCGGGCAACCGGTGCTCTGAAACGCAGGTTTTGGACATTTCAGGACGTTTACGCCCTGGCTGAAATAAGCCGGGGCGATTTTATTAAGATCATTGAGGTTAAATATTTTTATGAGCAATGGAATACTTCGTGTAATTCCTCTGGGCGGTCTGGGGGAAGTAGGCCGCAATTTGATGGTTTATGAGTATGATGATGAGATACTGGTAGTTGATGCAGGGCTTATGTTCCCTGAGAATGATATGTTGGGGATTGATTACATCATTCCCGACATGACCTATCTCGCTCAAAACCATGAAAAAGTCAAGGGGATTGTGATCACTCATGGTCATGAAGACCATATTGGAGCCATTCATCATCTTCTCGACCAGGTAAATGCCCCCATTTATGCTACTCCGCTCACTCGCGGGCTTCTGGAAGTCAAACTGGGAAGAAATGGACATGGGAGCAAAGCAGACCTGCGCACGGTACAAGCCGGCGAAGTGGTCCAGATTGGACCTTTTCAGGTTGAGTTTTACCACGTTTGCCATTCGATTCCAGATGGGGTAGGGCTGGGTATCCAGACGCCTGCTGGATTAATTGTGCACTCCGGGGACTATAAATTTGACCATACCCCGGTGGATGGAAAATCTACAGACTACGCAAAGTTGGCGGAATTTTCCAAGAGGGGCGTGCTTGCTTTACTGGCGGATTCAACGAATTCGGAACGGCCAGGTTGGACGCCTTCTGAAAAAACAATTGACGCCGCCTTCGACCAGGTTTTTAGCGAAGCAAAAGGGCGAATCATTATTGCTTCCTTTGCATCGTTAATTTCCCGTATGCAACAGGCGGCTAATGCCGCTCTGCGTCATGGACGAAAAATAGCCTTTGTAGGCGCAAGCATGCTCGATAACATGAAAATGGCGCGCAAATTGGGGTATTTGAATTTCCCCGATGATCTTGTCGTATCGATAGACCAGATCCTGGCATTACCTCCTCACCAGGTGACAATCATGTGTACCGGTTCACAGGGTGAACCCACTTCCATTTTAGGAAGGCTTTCGCTTGGTACCAATCGTCTGTTTGATATTCAAAAAGGCGATACTGTGGTTTTATCCTCCCATCCCATTCCTGGAAATGAGGAAAATGTCTATCGCGTCGTTAATCGCCTGATTGCGCGTGGTGCTTCCGTAATTTATGAAGCCATTGCTCCGGTCCATGTTTCCGGACATGCCAGCCAGGAAGAAATGAAATTGCTGTTGCAATTAACCCGTCCCAAATATTTTGTGCCGATTCATGGTGAATTACGCCAACTGGTGCAACATGCCAGACTGGCTCGAGAAGTGGGTGTGCCTGAGGAAAATATTCAGGTTATTCAAAATGGAATGGTTCTGGAATTTGAAAACGGCGAGATGCGCCTCAGTGAAGAGCAGGTTCCTGTGTCTCATGTCTTTGTAGACAGTGCTGGTGTTGGAGATGTGGACCCTGAATTGATGCGTGAACGGGAAGCTCTGTCTCGCGATGGGGTGGTCCTTGTTCATTTGACTATGTCCAAAGAGTTCAATGCGGTTGTATATGATCCTGAAATCGTAACGAAGGGCTTCCTTTTACCCAGAGATGCAAACGAATTGATGGGAGAAATGCGACGGAAGATCATTCAGTCCGCATCTCGTGCCAATGGTAATGTGCGTCGGGTTGTAGAAGAAACCGTTCGAGAGTATTTGTACAGTGAAACGCGACGTCGTCCCATGATTTATGTGACAGTCTCACGGTCTTTGTGAAAAATCAAAGGGGTTGCTGGAAAATGGCAGCCCCTTCGTTTTGTTCCTATCGTGGAAACCACTGACTGTCTTTCCAGCCTTCCTTGCCGCGCAATGGCACAAACGCAACCGGGAAAAGTTCTTCCTGCTCAACCCCTTGAGAGGTCTTTTGCAAGCGCATTAACTCCTGTCCGGCAGGTCCCCCTACAGGAATGACCAGGTATGCATTCAACGCAAGTTGTTGCAGAAGAGGGGCAGGTACCTTAGGTGCAGCCGCAGTGACAACAATTCCCTGGAAGGGGGCTTTATCGGGTAATCCCAGAGAACCGTCTCCTGTATATACTTTTACATTGGAATAACCCAGTGTGCGGAGGCGTTCCTCTGCTCGTTGCGCCAAAACCGGGTGGCGTTCAATGGTGTGGACTTCCCGAACGATTCGACTGAGAATGGCAGCCTGATAACCAGATCCTGTGCCCACTTCCAGAACTTTTTCATCCCCTTTCAGTTCCAGAAGAGCAGTCATGATGGCAACCATATAAGGTTGTGAGATTGTTTGCCCAAAGCCAATGGGTAAAGGGCAGTCTTCATAGGCGTAAGGTTGCTCTTCTTCAGGCACGAAAAGGTGACGTGGCACTTCACGCATGGCTTGGAGAACCCGCTGATCGCGAATTCCCCGCTGTTCGATTTGTTCTTTCACCATGCGCAATCGTTCTTCAACCCACAAACTTTCTGTTTCCATATTTTCGCTCCACAAGTTCACGAGCGATTAAGCGGTCAATTTTTCCCATCGGGTATTCCTGGAGAGAAGGTATGGATACCCATCGAATCTCCTCAGCCTGAATGGGTCGAGGGGGCTGAGAATCTTGTATCTGTGCTTCAAAGGCATGAAGAACAACTTTGAAATGCGTATAGGCGTGATGGTAAACGCCGAACAGTTGTCCAACTTCGATCAGGACTCCCAGCTCTTCGAAAATTTCCCGCTTCAGGCATTCGGATAAAGTTTCCCCGTTTTCGACTTTTCCTCCGGGAAACTCCCAGAGCCCTCCCAGTAAGCCGTTTTCAGGACGTTGGGCAATCAGCACCCGATCTCTATCTTCAATGATCGCGGCAGTGACCACCACAGAGGGAATGGATTTTTTGCCTGTTTTTACGGGGATTTCATTTTGTTTTCTATTTTGGTATGCCAGACACAACTGAACCAGTGGACAGAGATCACATTTAGGAAAACGGGGTAGACACACCGTTGCCCCTAAATCCATAAGTGCCTGGTTGTAATCTCCTGTCTTATCGGGAGGAAGGCATTGTTGGGCAAGGTTTTGGATTTTATCTCGAGTTTCAGGGAGAGAAACAGGTTCTGTAATTTGAAATAAGCGAGAAAGCACACGACGGATGTTTCCATCTACCGCTGCAATCTTTTGCCCAAAAGCAATCGAAGCAATTGCCGCGGCAGTGTAAATACCAATTCCTGGAAGTTTTTGTAAATCAGATAACTCTTGGGGGAAAATTCCTTGATAGGATTGCACCAGTATCTGAGCGGTGCGGTGTAAGTTTCTCGCTCGAGAATAATACCCCAGCCCTTCCCAGTAGCGGAGAACTTCCTCAAGCGGGGCTTGAGCAAGCGTTTCCAGGTTGGGAAAACGGTTCATCCAGCGTTCATAGTATGGGATGACCGTCTCCACTCTTGTTTGCTGAAGCATGATCTCAGAGACCAGTACAGCATAAGGATCGGGGTTCTCTTTCCTCCAGGGAAGATTTCTGGCGTGATCTTTATACCATTCCAGCAAACGCTGGGAAACTTGCGTAAACATGTCTAAAACTGGAAACCACCATGAGCCTCTACAACCTTTTGTTCATAGTTTTGAACAAAATCCAGCAATTGTGAGTTCAAGCGTTTCCATTCTTCAGATTGCAACACTTTATTGACTTTAGCCAGTGTGGGCAACATTGCTCCAACCAGAATCTGAGGGCGTGCTCCGTAAATGGTTGCCCAGGCATCCGTCAATTCGAATCCTAACCTCTGGACACCGGGAATAAATTCGCGAACGACAAACTCAAAATATTCCTGTTCTCGTTCGGGGATAATATCCCAGGTCATGATCAGTTTGTATGCCATGGGAACACTCCTTCAGATGGATCAGTGTTGATAATCCAGAACGATCACACGCGTTTCTTCCGGTAAGCCGGCTGTACCGGAAATCTTGAGAGAGGGTAAGGTCTCAATTTCCGAAAGCCCCATTTCCTTGAGAAACTTATTCAAGGAATCCAGTTTCAGGTTGCACGCTGGCGTGTGATAATGCATAGGAATGACAATATTGGGTTCCAGCAGACTGATGACTTCGGCGGCCCTGGAGGCGTTTAGACTGGATCCATCTCCTACGGGAACCAGGGCAATATGTACTGTACCCAGACTTTCAACCTCCGTCTGCGAAGGCACATGGTTCAGGTCGCCTAAGTGAGCCACATTAATTCCATTATAGTCAAATACATAAAGGGTATTGCGGGGAGTATCCTCTTTTCCGTTTCGGTGGTTGGTTTGTACCCCCGTAATAAAAACACCGCCAATTTCATATTCGCCGGGCCCGGTAATCACGTGAGAAGTGCCTTTAACCCCATCCACGTAATTATGTGAGGGTGAATCGTGGCTGATGGTTACTACATCAGCGCGTAATTTCAGTGGTTCATAGCCAACAACACGGTGATCAAACGGATCGGTTACAATAGAAGCCATTCCGCGTTCAACCAGTCGAAAACAAGAATGTCCGTACCAGAAAATCTCCATGAAACCTCCAGGATCTCGAAATTATTATAACCTAGAAAAGGGCGAGGGTTGGAATTCCGGTAAAAAATGCCGGTGGAGAACTTCAGGCATTTTCCTTGACGGTTCTTCGGAGTTTTGATAAACTCCACTCCCGCAGGCAGAGTACGCAGGAAGAAAAAACAACACTCCAGTAAACATCTTGTCTTTCCGCGGTTCCTCTGGTATAATCTGCTCGCTTTACGGATCATTAACAATCCAGCGCCGACGTAGCTCAATCGGCAGAGCAACCGCCTTGTAAGTGGTAGGTTACGGGTTCGATTCCCGTCGTCGGCTCCAGTTGCAGGTTGGCAAGTGAGACGGTCCAGTGATCGTCTCGCTTTCGAGCCCGCAACGGGTTCAGGTAATCTGGGCAGTTAGCCAAGTGGCCAAAGGCGACTGACTGTAAATCAGTTGGGGACACCCCTTCGGAGGTTCGAATCCTTCACTGCCCACTTCGGCTGAAAAGCCGAAAAAAACTTACCCGAAAGGGTGCATATCGGCAAGCCCTCATAGCTCAGGTGGTAGAGCGTGCCCTTGGTAAGGGCAAGGTCATGGGTTCGAATCCCATTGGGGGCTCTTTCAGCCGTATGTACATGTTGCAATGGAATTTTTGAAGGAGATGGAGAAACATGGCGAAGCAGAAATTTGAACGGACGAAGCCGCATCTGAACGTAGGGACGATGG
>NZ_DYHZ01000005.1 GCF_020723905.1 Anaerolinea thermophila | reverse complement strand
GTTTCTCCAGACCAGGCGGCAGATCAGGCATTCCGGCATTCCCCCCGGTTGGAAACAATTTTAAAAACGATACTGGAAAATTACAAGTATTTAAACAGTTAGATTTACCTGAAAAAATTTCAGGAAATAAATCCGGATGAATATCAGTTTTCTGCGGGGCGGATTTTTGTTTATAATCAAACTACAGATCGGCGGTCGGCGCTCAGTGCATGCGCCGGCGTCCGGGGTGAAGCCCGAACGAAAAGTGCCGCCGCAAAAGGAGCCCGCCGATCCGATGTGGAAACGATATCTTTTTCCTGAAAGTTTACAGGAGGCTGTTCAAGCCCTGGGCGAAGCCCACGGTCGTGCCCTGCCGGTTGCCGGAGGCACAGATCTGCTGCTGGAAATCCAGCAGGGGCACCGTCCGCCGGTAGATACGCTGCTGGATGTAACCCGCATCCCCGAACTGAACCGCCTGGAGAGGCAGGGCAACGCCCTCTTCATCGGCGCGGCCATTCCGGTGGGACGCATTGCCGCTTCTGAACCGGTCAACCGCTTTGCCACCGCGCTGGCGGAAGCCTGCGGGCAGATTGGCGGTCCACAGGTGCGCAATGTTGCCACGCTGGGGGGCAACGTTGCCCATGCACTCCCTGCCGCCGATGGCATGATTGCGCTGGTGGCGCTGGGTGCCGAAGCCTGGGTTGCTTCTCCGGATGGTGTACGTCAGGTTCCCCTGCTCAGCCTTTTCCGTGGTCCCGGCGTCAGTGCGCTGGACCTGACCCACGAGATTCTGGTGGGGTTTTCTCTACCCGTTGTAGAACAGGGAGCAGGCTCCGCCTTTGCGCGGGTGATGCGTCCGCAGGGGGTAGCGCTGCCCATCCTCAATATGGCGGTATGGCTCAGACGGGAGGGTAACGTCGTGGCTGAGGTGCGTCTCACGGCTGGACCGTCCGGTTCCACGCCTCGCCGTGCCGAAAAAATCGAGGAATTCCTGCAGGGCAAAACTCCCCTGGAAGAAGGCGTCCTGTCTGCCTGCAAAGCCCTGCTGCCGCAGTGTTTTGCTTTCCGCACCAGCCCGGCGCGGGCAACGGCAGAATACCGCTATCACCTGAGTGAAGTGTTACTGGAAAAGGTGCTGCTCACCGCCTGGAAGCGAGCAGAGGAGTGTGTTTAATGGAACTGGATAACCTGATGTTCTGGGTGAACGGCAAGGAAGTTTCTTTGGCGGTGCGTCCCGGAGAGATGCTGGCGGATGTTCTGCGCTACCGTCTGGGGCTGACGGGGACGAAAATTGGCTGTAATGAAGCCGAATGCGGCGCCTGCACAGTCCTGGTGGATGGCGAAGCCGTGCTTTCCTGCACTTTTCCCGCGGTCAAAGCCCACGGACGCAGGGTCACTACCATTGAAGGGCTGGCTACGCCCGGACGTGACCCCGATGTAAAGATTTTACATCCCCTTCAGCAAGCCTTTGTCCTCTACGGCGCGGTGCAGTGCGGCTTTTGTACTCCCGGGCAGATCATGACTGCTTACGCGCTGCTGGAGAAGAATCCGGCGGCGAGCGAGGAGGAGATTCGCCATGCCCTCAAGGATACTCTGTGCCGCTGTGGTAGTTACAGCGCCATCCTTCAAGCCATTCAGGCGGCGGGCAAAGCCATTCTGACCGGTCAGCCGGTACAGCCTCCGGAAGTTCCCGAAGCCCGCGAGGCGCGTCGTGTGGCAGGCAGGGTGCATCCCCGTCCGGATGCGATTGCCAAGGTC
Organism: Anaerolinea thermophila; assembly: GCF_020723905.1. GTDB lineage: Bacteria > Chloroflexota > Anaerolineae > Anaerolineales > Anaerolineaceae > Anaerolinea > Anaerolinea thermophila_A. Next base: position 311,856 of record NZ_DYHZ01000005.1, on the reverse strand, counting down.
AGCGGAACCGCGAAATACACCGACGATCTGTCATTTGAAGGGATGATTCATGCCCGTGTCAAGCGGGCGGGCGTCCCGGCGGGCATCCTGCGGCGGCTGGATGTTTCCAGGGCAAAAACGATGCCGGGTGTGCTGGCAGTCATGACCGCTGAAGATTTACCGGCTGCAAAGACGCACGGTCTGGTGATCTCCGACTGGCCCGTGCTGGTCGGTATGGGAGAGGTCATTCGCACGGTGGGGGATGCTGTGGCAATTGTGGCTGCGGAAACGCGCGAACAGGCCACTCAGGCACTGGATGCCATTGAGATGGACATTGAGCCATTACCGGTAGTCTCTGACCCCGTGCAAGCCCTCCAGCCGGATGCGCCTAAAGTCCATCCGCAGGGCAATCTGCTCAAGCACATTAAAGTCCGCAAGGGGGACGTCGCCGAGGGCTTTGCTCAGGCAGACGTGGTCCTGGAAGAGGTGTATCACACCCCCATGCACGATCATGCCTTTATCGAGCCGGAGTGCAGTATTGCCCGTCCCACAGCAGACGGACGCATGGAAATTTACGTTGGCTCGCAGATCCCTTACTCGGATCGCAGTCAGGTGGCAAAGGTGCTGGGGGTGGAGGAAAGCCGCGTTCACATCATCGGCATGCTGATCGGCGGCGGCTTTGGCGGGAAAGAAGACATTGCCGGGCAGATTCATGCCGCGCTTCTGGCGCAGAAAACCGGCAGACCGGTCAAACTGCTCTTTGACCGGCAGGAAAGTCTGCTGGTACATCCCAAGCGTCATGCCACCCGGATCCGCGTGCGCGTGGGGGCAAAACGAGATGGCACGCTGACCGCCGTGGAGACGGAACTGTTTGGGGATACCGGTGCTTACGCCTCGCTGGGCGAAAAGGTGATGTCCCGTGCCACCACTCACTCCTCCGGACCCTATGAAGTGCCGCATGTCAAAGCCGATTGCTATGCCATGTACACCAACAATCCGCCTGCGGGAGCCTTCCGCGGGTTTGGTGTCCTTCAGTCGGCGTTTGCCATTGAAAGTACCATGGACACCCTGGCGCATCAATTGGGAATTGACCCCATCGAACTGCGCCGTAAAAATGCTCTGCGGGTGGGTAGTGTTACCAGTACCGGGCAGGTGCTCAAAGACAGCGTGGGCCTGCTGGAATGCATAGAGAAAGTGGCGCAGGAACTCCAGCGCAGGGCAGGGGATGCGCCCTTTGAGGCGCGAGTGGATGCAGAAAATCCTCACCTACGCCGCGCGTGGGGTTTTGCGGTGGCGTATAAAAACACCGGTCTGGGCGGCGGAGCGCCGGACAAAGCCGGCGCGGAAGTTGAACTGTTGCCCGATGGCACTTTTGAGGTGCGCACTGCCTCGGCAGAACTGGGGCAGGGACTGCCTACCGTTCTGCAAATGATTGCTGCCGAAGAGTTGGAACAGCCACTGCAACAGGTGAGTGTTTTACTGTCTGATACCGACCGAACGCCGGATGGCGGTCCGACCACGGCATCCCGCCAAACCTATGTCACTGGTAATGCAGTGCGCTATGCTGCCTCGGCTTTGAGAGAGATGATCACCAGCCATCTGGCTGAGTATTTCGATGCTTCTCCGGAACACATTCAGTTTATTGAAGGGCTGGCGAAGGTGGAAAACCGCTCGATTCCTCTCACCCAGGTCTATGAGATAGTCCGTCAGGGGGGCAGAAAGCCGGTTGTGCAGTACACCTACTGGGCGCCTCCGACGAAACCGCTCGGTGAAGGGGGAGATATGCACTTTGCATACTCCTTTGCCGCTCAGGCGGCAGAGGTGGAGGTCAACACGCTCACCGGCGAGGTGCGCGTTCTGGAAGTCATTACTGCCAATGATGTGGGCTTTGCGGTCAATCCTCTGGGCTTGCAGGGGCAAATTGAAGGCGGTGTGGTGATGGGAATCGGGCATGCCTTAACCGAAGCCTTCCTGACAGAGCAGGGCAGGGTGATTACCGATCGGCTGGCGAAATACCGCGTTCCCTCGATTGCGTTACTTCCAAAAATTACTTCATTTGTGGTGGAGCACCCCACATCTGAAGGTCCCTACGGTGCAAAAGGGGTAGGGGAGATTGTCATCATCCCGACCGTCCCGGCGATTACCAATGCCATTTATCATGCTGTTGGGGTTCGGGTTACCCGTCTGCCTGTCGATCAGGAATGGATTCTCCGTCAAATCAAAGCCCGAGAATCCCGCTTACAGCCAGCGGATTAATCTTAAGGGGGAGAGACACGGAAACTCTCCCCCTTAAATTTATCTTGTCGTCAGTTCAATCTCAATTGCCTGAACTCCGGCTCCTTTTTCGGATTTTGCCAGTTCAAACTCGAAAATCATGTTGCGGTTGGGGAGGGCATTTGGGTTAACTGTAGAAGGCAAACTCGAATCGTGAAAGAACACTGTTCCATAGGGGGAATCGGGGTCGCGGGTATCGGTAATCCACAGGTTGGGGCTGATTTCCTTCAAGAAGCGGAAGAAACCATAGCCCTGATCGGAATGCCAGTAGCACCATCCGCGTACCCGTGAGCCCAGTTCTCCCCAATCAGGGGGCGTTTCGTATTTTCCGCCATAATCCACAGGAATCAGATCGGGAATAAGATAGCCTGAGATGAAAAAGTCGGCTTCGTTTTTTAAGCGGTTTGAGACATTATCCAGTCCGACGACTTCAACCCGGCAGCCTTTGTTTTGCAAAGCGCGGACGACCTGTACGAAATCGCCATCTCCGCTGGCAATCAGGACTCGATCGAGGTAATCCGACTGGGTCAGTGCATCCACAGCCATATCCAGATCAGCGTTGGCTTTAGCAACCCGCACGCCGTTTGCATCAATGTACCAGTGAATTTCTTTGACGATAACCTTATATCCCAGATCCCTTAATGCGCCGTGAAAGTTCTGTGCCCCTTTGCGATATTCTTCGTCACCTTCTGCGCGTTCCACATCATAGGTCACATAAGCGTTCAGGCGTATCGCTTCTGAGTTATCCCGGCAGGCAAATTGTCGCAGGACATCATATTGCATGCGTTGTCCGCCATTCATGTAAATATTGGCTACATCTACAAAAACACCCACTTTGAGATGAGAATTGGTTCGTGGCATAATTTTTTCCTTTACAATTGTTTCAAAACATCCTTATTTTTGAATTGCGAGGTTTGTGATGGAAGGCAAAAAAGCAGAAAATTCACAGTTTTATGTGTATCAGTGCATCAATCCTTCCTGCAGGTTGCGATTTACTTTGAGCGGCGCAGAAAAAGCGGTTCGGGAATGTCCTCGCTGTCGTAGCGCTATAGCGGAACAACTAAAAACTTTTTCCCCAAAAAATATCCCTTCCGTTCCAAAATCCTCCTTTCCTGCGATTGAACTCCTCCTGGATAACCTTCGATCCACCTGGAATGTTGGGGCGATTTTCCGGTCTGCCGATGGGGCTGGAGTGAAAAAAATTCATCTTTGTGGGATTTCTCCAACGCCCGATAACCCTCAAGTGGCCAAAACTGCCTTAGGAGCGGAAAAATCTGTGAACTGGGAATACCATCCCGATGGTTTGGTCACGGCGCAGGGTGTAAAATCTGCCGGATATCACCTGATTGCCCTGGAAGGGGGTGAAAATGCGCTTCCCATCCAAACGGTGTTTCCGCTTCAAGACAGGCGCCCGGTTTTGCTGGTTTCCGGAAACGAAGTTACCGGAATAGACCCGGATATTTTAGATTTGTGTGAAACGGTCGTTTACCTTCCCATGTTTGGTTCTAAAAATTCTTTGAATGTTGCTATTGCCACGGGAATTGCTTTATACCTCCTGCGATTGAGTCATTTGCCTTGACTTTTCTGTTCCATAATATCCAGTTTGGCTGCCTTGTAAGGAGGCGCAACCTCTGGAATCTGATCGGCTCCGGCTTCAAAGGCTTCTTCAATCCCTTCACGAATTTCTTCCCAGAATTCCCGCGCGGCCCGATATTTATCATTACGGAAGCGGTTGATCCAGTCCTCCAGAGATGGATCGTTCAACCCGCGCAGTTTCCAGTCCTCCAGGAATTTCCAGATTAGATCAATATTTCGTTCGCTCTCCCAGAATACCACAGAAGGACTTTCATGGTCATGGATATCCTTGCAAAGGTTAAACTGATGTTTCGTGTAGTCTATATCAAGATCGTAATGAGCCGTGATAATTTCGTCTACAATCGCCTCAACCCACTTCCGATGGAAACGACATACACCGCTGTTCTCAGAGAAAAACTCATACACCATTCGATGAACGCACTTTTTCCCCAGTTCACGAGGGGGGAGATATTCCACTCCATAGTAGACAAAGTATTTTCCCATCATAGGCATGGGGCTGAGCATTCCCGGAACCCAGTATTGATTGATAGTCATGCATCCCTGGCGTCCGTGAGAGGTAAACACAGCGCGATCAATGGTACGTTTTCCCGGCTGTGAGTACCTGTATTTTTCGTCAAGAGCATATGCAGCAGCACGGATGCCATTCTGGAAGATTTTGCCCTTTTCTTTGTCCATCAGCAGTTTAACAATTTCTCTGGCGTAATGCGCATTCTTGAGCGAGTCCTCAACAATCTGAAAACGATGGGGATCATTAACAAAATCAAAAGACATTTGATCCGCAGGAGGCAAATCAAAATCTTCAGGGCGAACAAGACCTTCGGCGATGCACTCCATCAACCAGGAAACCGTCCCCCCAATTTGTATGGCGTCCAATCCCAAAGAATCCACAAAATGGTTCAGTTCCTCTGCCGCGCGCTGATCAAAAACACCGCACAAAGGTCCCAGTGCCTGATAGGGTTCGTAGTCTTTTTTGAATTTACCCTGGTACTTTTTGCAAACCACCGAGCATGGTTCACCACAGTGATCAAATTGTTTGGGTTGGATAATTTCTTCATTGAACTGCTTCAGGTAATGATTCAAAATGAATTCTTTGTGTTGCTTTAACCGTTCAGATGGATCCTGATAAATGGAACGGTAATTAAAACTCAACAGTTTTTCTTCCACAGTAAGCATGTTAACGCCAAACGTTCCACCCGTTTGAAAGTCCGGGACATAGCGGTATTTTTCCGTAGCCCCTAAATCCGTTTTAATCATGGATTGCTGGTAATAGGTCATAAAGTAAGCGTCAATCTCTTTGGAGTCCTGCAGGTCTGGATCAATCCAGTCTCCCCCAAAAATACAGGCAGCAATACGATGACGTTGAAGCAGCCGGCTTCCCAAGCCACCTCGACCCGCCCAGTCCTCAATGGGAGTCAACATTCCTCGTCGAACGGGATTGCTCCCAATAATTCCCTGATTGGTATAGCGAGATCCGGGACCGACGGCAAAAACCCTTACCCAGTCGCCTTCATATTCATCCTTATACCGATCAAATACTGCCTGCTGAAGGGCATAGAACCCTGTCAACCACTCGCCCTGTGGGCTGGCATAACCATTCCAGAGATTGTCTGGATTGATAGGCTCCAGACGTGCGGTTACCTGTCCATTCTTATGGTTGAGAATCAGAACGGAGTCCTGTTTGGCTTCCCCCTTCAAACATACAAAATCAACCCCCACACGATGCAGGATATACGCTGCGCCCCCCATACTGCTGATGTAAAACCCATCCCAGAGGGGAGAATAAGAACAAAAGACCAGTCGTCTGGTGCCGGGAATACGTGAACCTGCCAGTGGACCGCCCCCAAAAGTAAACAGCGCCGGGTCTCTTTGTCCTGTCATATGCAGATGGGTGTGATACCTGGACCAACCATAATCTACCGGCCCTATAATGCGAGGATCTTCAATGCGGTTGATTTCATATTCACCCGTATCCAGGTGAATGACCAGTTCTCTCAACATCAGAGGATAAGTCATATAAAAATCTCCTTTTTGGAGTTAATAAGGGATATTTATTTTCTTGGATTTCCTTTTCGTGATTATAATACCAGTAAAAGTTTTTTCACTACGACAAGGAGGGAACAATGTCCAGACTGGTCTACCGGGTTGAGGATTTGCGCGATTATATCATTCGTTTTTTCCTCAAGCATAATGTGCCACTGGAAGATGCGCAAATCGTTGCAGATGTACTGCTTGCCGCCGATTTGCGCGGTGTTGACTCTCACGGCGTGATTCGGCTGGACTCTTACTATGGCAGCCGCCTGAGGAAAGGTCTCATTGATCCCCATCCACAACTTAAAGTATTGACAGAAACTCCTGCCACACTGGCACTGGACGGCGGTACCGGTCTGGGGCATGTGGTGGGATATAAAGCCATGCAGATGTGCATCGAAAAAGCCCGCCAGGTCGGTGTGGGAATGGTCACTGTTCGCAACAGCAACCACTATGGAATAGCGGGGTACTATGCCATGATGGCTCTGGAACATGACATGATTGGCATCAGTTTCACCAATTCTCAACCCCTGGTAGCCCCCACCTATGGCAAAACCCGCTTTCTGGGAACCAACCCGATTGCCGTTGCCGTCCCGGCGGGGAAAGAACGCCCCTATGTGCTGGATATGGCAACCAGCATTGTACCCATTGGGCGTATTACGGTATATCAGAAAGCCGGGAAACGCATTCCTGAAGGCTGGGGCATTGATAAAAATGGAAACGTCACCACCGACCCGGGAGAAGTGCTTAACGGCGGCGCGCTGTTGCCGTTGGGCGGCACAGACCTGATGCGGGGTTACAAGGGCTATGGGCTGGCACTGTGGGTGGATATTTTTGCGGGGGTGCTGGCTGGCGCTGCGACCGGACCCGAGGTAGGGAAATCCGATCGCCCGGCCAATGTGGGTCATTATTTTGCTGCCATTCGGGTAGACGCTTTCCGTCCACCAGAAGAATTCAAAGCCGAAATGGATGCCCTCATCCAGGGATTGAAAAATGCCCCGAAAGCCGAAGGACAGGAACGCATTTACATTCATGGGGAAAAAGAGTTTGAACTGGCGGAAAAATATCAGAAAGAAGGGATTCCTCTGATGCGGGAAGTTGTTGACACCCTCATCAGTGCCGGGAAAGAGGTAGGCGTTCCCTTTGATCTCACCCCTCTCCAGGAGATAGATTAATCCTTTTTGGCAGAGATCAAAAAAGCGGGGCTCTTTGATGATGCCCCGCTTTTTGACTACATCACCCTTCTTTATCCAGGTTGTTTGACCAGCATCTCTTTGATGGCTTTGGCAAGCCGGGCAATTCCTTCCTCGATTTTTTCAGGAGTTGCGTTGGAGAAATTCAAGCGCATGGTGTTTTCTCCCCCGCCTTTGGGGAAGAAGGACGCGCCGGGCACAAAAGCGACCTTCTGGCTTACGGCGACCTTGAAAAGTTCGGCGGTATCCATGCCTTCTGGCAGGCGCACCCACAGGAACAATCCGCCCTTGGGATGGGTCCATTCAACACCATCCGGCATGTTCTCTTCGAGGGCTTTGAGCATGACATCCCGCCGTTCGCGGTACACTTTTCGGATGACTTCTACATGGCGGTCAATGAAGCCTCCGCGTCCCACTTCATATGCCACCATCTGGTTAAACGTAGCCGTGTGGAGATCGGCGCCCTGTTTTGCCATGACCAGTTTCCGAATGACTTCCGGTGGGGCTACCACCCAGGCAAGCCTCAGACCTGGAGCAAGAATCTTGGAGAATGTGCTCAGATAAATCACGTTACCGGTGTAACAGGCACCGTTGTGATGTTTCTGGCTGTCCAGCACTTCAATGGCGGGGATATGCTCGCCTTCAAACCGCAACTGTCCGTAGGGATCATCCTCAATGATGGGAACGCCGTAATGATCGGCAAGTTCCACCAGTTTCAAGCGCCGTTCATAAGAGATTGTCACGCCCGTGGGATTCTGGAAGTTGGGCAACACATAAATGAACTTTGGACCGGTGCGGAGAGCGCCCTCCAGTTCATCCGTCACAATGCCATCATCGTCAGAACGCACCGGAACGTACTCCGCGCCGTAAATATCCCAGGCCTGCAGCGCCCCCAAATAAGTCGGTGCTTCGACCAGAATGCGGTCACCATGGTTGATGAATACCTTGCCCAACAAATCCAGCGCCTGCTGGGAGCCGGAGGTAATCAGGATGTTGTCTGCAGTGACTTCAATGCCGTAGCGGCTGGTATGCCGGGCAATCATCTCTCTCAGGGGCGTGTACCCTTCGGTGGAGCCATATTGAAGGGCGCGCGATCCCTGTTCGCGTAAGACTTTTGTGGCGGCTTCGAGAATTTCTTCCACGGGGAATACTTCTGGTGCGGGTAATCCGCCAGCAAAAGAGATCACTTCGGGGTCTTCGGTCAATTTGAGCAGTTCGCGAATGGCAGAGGATTTCATCCGTTGCGTACGCTGTGCGAAACGATGCTCCCAGGGTGTCACCATATCTTTACCTCCTTTGAGAATGAACCGGGGGCATGCACACGCAAGCCCCCGGTAAAAACCTACCCCAGTTTCGGGAAGCGGCTTATCACGACCGCAGGAGTCGGAAGGGTAATGCGATCTCCAATGGTCAACTCGGCAGGGGCTTTACCCGGGGTCTTGGGCGCGCTCTGATAAATCCAGATGGGCGTGCCTTCCACTGCCGATTTCAATTCCACAAACGCCTGCCCGGTGAGAAAGCCTTCGCTGTCAATCGAGCAAGAGGTGACCGTTCCAATGACGCGCCCCTTTTGATCCACTACCGGATCGCCCAGGTGTGCCAGGCGGACACCTTTTTCGTTGAAGCGGAAGCGCACCACCACGCCTTTGCGTTGTTTCTCCCGCTCGATATAGGCATTCCTCCCGATGAACCATGGCTTGTACAGTTTGACGTAGGATCCAAACCCGGCTTCGGCAACCCCCAGATTGAGTTGCCCGCCCATTTCGTGCCCATAGAGAGGCAACCCGGCTTCGGTGCGCAGAGAATCCCGGGCACCCAACCCGCAGGCTTTCAATCCCATAGGCTCACCGGCTTTCAGCAGAGCATTCCACAACTCTACCGCCTGATCCGGATGGACGAACAGTTCAAATGCCATCTTCTCGCCGGTGTAACCGGTGCGTGAAACCACCAGGTCGAATCCGCCAACCCGGGCTTCGCATAATTCGGTGCGTTTGAGTGCCATGATGCGTTTTCGATCTTCCGGACTGCACCCAAGCGACAGGAGGATGTCGCGGGAACGGGGACCCTGTAAGGCAATGTCAATGCGCATGTCTTTGCCTTCTCTGGGATCGCGCAGGTTGCGCAGGCGGGCTCCCTGACCAAAGGCGCGCACCCATGGCTTTTCACGGTCCACCTTCACCTTTCCCTGAAGGACTGCGTTCAACCATGCCCAATCTTTATCGTCGTTTGAGGCGTTGACCACAACCAGATAGGCTTCCTCCCCGCGCCGGTACACCAGCGTATCGTCAATCACATTGGCATCGGGATCGAGGAAGTGGGTGTAGCAGGATTCGCCCACCTGCAGCGCGGCAATGTCGTTTCCGCACACGCTGTCCAGGAAAGCGCAGGCTTGCGGTCCTTCGACCTGATACACGCCCATATGGGAGACATCAAACAATCCCGCGGCTTTGCGCGTTGCCAGATGTTCTTCCGCCACCGAGGTGTACTGCACAGGCATTTCCCAGCCGGCAAACGGCACCATCTTTGCCCCCATCTGTTTATGGGCGGCGTTCAGCGGAGTGCGTTTCAGTTCCGTGCTTTCCTTCTCTTCCCAGACAAAATCAGGCAATGCGGGCAGTCCGCTGGATGGAGAAGCCCCGATAAAGTACGGTTTGGCTTCATCCACAGCGGGTTCATCAACCACCGGTGCATCGTAGACAGGCACTTCCGCGACCAGAATCGGACCGGGCAGGCGGCGGGTGACATCGGCGTCGAACGCCACATATCCATCCGACAGGTCACGCAGCCAGGTTGCAACCAGCCCGAAGTGGGAGCGTTCAAAAGTAAAGCGGTACACGGTACCGGCAATCCAGTACAGGTTCCCCTCAACGGTCCCTCTGGGCGTCCACAGGGATGTGCGTTGCCCCTGTCCGGGGGACAAGCGTTCGGTGTTGCTGGAGAAGACGTAATTGACGAATGAATGCACCGCTCCGCCCTGAATTTCCACCGTCGCCTTCTCTCCGGCATGTTCGGCGATATCATCCACATAGTAAAAATGCGGATAGCCGTGCTTTCCAGTGGTGAGGTCAGTGCTGGCTTTTTCGGCAAGCGCACGCACCCGCAGGCGGGCATTCTCAAAGACCTCAAAGTCCACTTTGGCGCGTGGGGCTAAACCCTGCCGGGTCTCAATGCTGTAGGGTTTGGTGGCAAAAAGGATATCGGCAATGATGTCGGCGACCTCGATCATGTCCTCTTCCTTCAGCCCGCGTTGAGTCATCCACGGCGTGCCGTAACGGATACCCGAAGCGCTGAGGGCAGATTTATCGCCGGGGATGGTGTTGCGGTTCAACACGATACCGGCAATATCCAGAATGCGCGCCGCCATATCGCCTGAAAGCGGCGTGCCATCCTCGCCCACGATGGATTTGCAATCAATGTTGCCCAGGTGGGTATCGCTTCCGCCAAAGGGGATGCGCAGTCCGCGCTCCTGCAGGCGCCGGGTGAGCGCCTGGCAGTTTTTGACAATTTGCGCCTGCAGTTGACGGAAGGATTCGCTTTGCGCAATTTTCAACGCCACAGCCAGCGCGGCAATGGCATGCACATGTGGACCACCCTGTTCCCCCGGGAACACCGCGCGGTCAATTTTCTTTGCCAGGGCAGAATCAGTGGTCAGGATACACGCCCCGCGCGGACCGCACAGGGTCTTGTGGGTAGTGAATGTGACCACATGAGCAATGCCCACCGGCGAGGGCACCACCTGCGCGGCAATCAACCCGGCAATGTGCGAGACATCCGCCAGCAAAATTGCCCCCACTGCGTCGGCGATCTCACGGAATTTCTTCCAGTCCGGCACCCATGGATACGAGGAATAACCGGCAATGATGATTCTGGGCTTGTGCTCCTGTGCCAGTTGCAGGACGGCGTCGTAGTCAATCTGTTCGGTTTGAGGATCCACCGTGTAATGCACCGCGTTGTACCACTTTCCGGAACGGTTGACCGACGATCCATGAGTCAGGTGCCCGCCATGCAGGAGATTCATTCCCAGAATGGTATCGCCCGGGTTGAGGAAAGCGGTGTACACGGCATTGTTGGCGGGCGCCCCGGAGAGCGGCTGCACGTTGACAAAAATTTTCTCCGCCGGGAAGGATGGCGTGGCAAACAGTTCTGCACAGCGGCGGCGCGCCAGCGCTTCAACGATATTCACGTATTCCACACCTTTGTAGTACCGCGCGTCGGAGTAGCGGCGGTACTCCGCCAGCCTCTGAGGGTAGTTCAAAATCTCTGCCTCCGGTAATCCCAGCATGGATTCATCCGGATAGCCCTCGGCATACAGATTCTGAAAGACCGATCCCAGCGCCTCACGGACAGCCTGCGGCGCGGTGCTTTCGCTGGGGATGAGAATCAACTTGCGCACCTGACGTTCGGCTTCGATGTCAATCAGTTCGTTCAGGTCGGGATCTACATCTACCAGTCTTCCACGAAAAAGAAAATCGCTCATGGTTTGCTCCTCGGTGGTTTCAGGGTGAAAAAAAACAGGGCGCTTTAAATATTGCGCCCCGCCCGTGCTCCGCTCGATTTCCGGAAAATGCTCACCATACACTTCTATTGTAGGGGAAACTGGAAAAATTCGTCAAGTGAGAAGTTTCCCCAAAATTGTGGACGCGTTTCACCCTCCTCACGGTCTCCAGAGCGGGTGAAACTCTTGCAGTTCGTCGTGGGTTAGACGACGCACTTCACTACCGTCAGGCAACATGCTGTACACATCCCATTGATTGTCAAACCGTTCCGATACAAACAGGATTCGGCTTCCATCCGGGTACCAGGCTGGTGTCTCGTCGTTGTAGGGGTTTCTGGTCAGGTTGGTCACCCCTCTGGTAGCGAGATCGTACAGGTAAATTTCGCTGTTTCCGTCGCGTTTGGAGACAAACGCAATCTTCTTGCCGTCGGGTGACCAGGCGGGCATGATGTCATCGGCTTCGTCGCTGGTGATTTGCTCCAGGGAACCGCCGTTCACGCTGACGATGTACAGGTCGTAGTTGCCGTTGCGGTTGCTGGAAAAGACAATACGCTGGCTGTCCGGCGACCAGGCGGGCAAGCCGTCATCGCCGTCGCCCGGCGTCAGGTTAATGCGGTTGGTGCCGTCCGAGTTCATTCGCCAGATGTCGTACGTGCCCTCCACGTTGGAGGCATAGACAATGTACTTTCCATCCGGCGACCAGGCGGGCCAGCCGTCGTCTTCCGGGGAATTGGTGTAGTTGAACACCTTTTCCTCTTTCATATCCAGAATCCAGAGGTCGAAATTCCCCGAACGATCGGAAGTAAACGCCATATAGCGCCCATCGGGCGCCCAGGTCTGCCAGAAATCATCGCTGGATTTGTTGCTCAGATTGAGCAGTTTCTCGTTCGAGGTGTCCAGCATCCAGATTTCGGAGTTCTGAGCGCGGATGGTGTAGGTCAGGTAGCGGGTGGGTTCCCCACTGCAGGCAGACAACAAAACCAGAATCAACAGAGCCAGGAAACTGCGGGCAGAATGCTTCATTAAACCTTCCTTCAGGATGAGATGTGCCGGTTGAGCCAGTCCAGCATGGTGTGCAGGACCTGGTCTTTTCCCGGCTCGTTGTGCAGTTCGTGGTAAAGATGCTCCCACTCGCGGTAGGTGATGCGATCAGCGGGGACGCGCCGGGCAAATTCCCGCACCGCTTCGGGGGAGACGATGCGCTCCGCGCCGCCCTGCAGGAGCAGTAACGGCAGTGGGAAATCTTCAGCGTGTTCCAGAATCCACCTGCCTTTGTCCATCATCTCCAGCCCCAGCCGGGCAGAGACCATCGACGTGACCAGCGGATCGTTGCGGTAGGCTTCGATGACTCGCTCGTCGTGGGAAAGATGGGCCAGGTTTAACCCGTTGGGTAGTGTGAAGGACGGCGCCAGTGCGTACACCAGGCGCGCGACTGCCCGAAGCGCCAGAGGAAGCGGCGTGCCCACCGCCAGCCCCGGGCTGGTGCTGATGACCCCGCGCAAGGCCTGTGGTCGGCGCTGCAGAGCATAATACAGCACCATGTTGCCGCCCATGCTGTGCCCGTAGAGGAAGACCGGCACGTCTTCAAAGGCGCGGCGGGCTTCCTCGATGAAATGGTCCATGTCCTGGAGGACAAGGTCATAAGAGGGGATATGCCCGCGCTTGCCGCTGGAACGCCCGTGCCCGCGGTGATCGAAACCGAAGGTGGCGATGCCCTGCCCGGCAAAGAACGCGGCAACAGCGTCGTAGCGCGCACAGTGCTCGCCCAGTCCATGCACCAGGACCAGGGCGGCGCGCACGCTTTCCTGCAGAGGCACCCAGCGGCGGGTGTAGAGTTGCTGACGGTCCGGGGTGGACCACATGGATTCATGGATATGCAGTCTGGCAGTCATGGAACACGCTCCAGGGGAGTAAGTTTAAAGCACATGCCCACAAATGACAAGAGGGCAGATGCACTTCTTAATCGAAGCGCACCATCTCCAGCAGGCGCCGGGCGGTGTCGGCAACCTCCGGGCGGGGATGATGGGGCAGGTCCTTCAGCGCCTGTCCCATCCGGGGGGGTATCGTCAGGAGGGAGTCTGGCGCCAGGGCGGTGTACGTGCTTACCATTGTGCGCATCCAGGGGAAGAATCCTTCGGGAATTTGGACGAAAAACGGGATCTATAGCAGGGATCGAGCAGAGGGAGCATTTCAAACGCATTTCTTTTTCGGCGTTCGGGGGCATTTTTCTCTGCGTCCGGGGCATTCACAGGTAAAATTACTGCAATACCGTGTATGCTCGTGAGGAGGTTATGGCATCGCTTGCATCTGTTCACCGCCAGTTAACGGCTTCACCGGCTCCCCGCTGGTTTTCCGCTCTGTATGGGGAGGAACCCGCCCGTCTGCAGGAGGAAAGGCGTCGCTGGGTCAACCTGCTGACCCGCTTTCAGGAAACCTTTCCCGACTTTGAGGAAGTTGCCCTGTTCAGCACGCCGGGGCGCACCGAGGTGGGCGGCAACCACACCGACCACAATCAGGGCAGGGTGCTGGCGGCGGCGGTGGACCGCGACGTGGCAGTCATTGCCGCACCGGCAGCCGACGGCGAGATCATCCTTGCCTCGGAGGGGTATCCATCGGTGCGTATGAACGTTGGTCAACTGGACGCGCGCCCCACCGAAAAGGGCACCACCCCCGCGCTGGTGCGGGGGGTATGCGCGCGTATGGCGCAACTGGGTTTTATAGTGGGCGGTTTTCGCGCGGTGATGACCAGCAGCGTCCCCAAGGGCTCGGGGTTGAGTTCTTCGGCGGCGTTTGAGGTTGCGGTTGCCACCATCCTCAATCATCTGTACAACGACGGGCGCATCCCTGCGTTGACCTGTGCGCAAATCGGGCAGTACGCCGAGAACGTCTTTTTCGGCAAACCCTGCGGCTTGATGGATCAGACCGCTTCGGCGGTGGGCGGTTTTGTGTCCATTGACTTTGCCGACCCGCAGCATCCGGTGGTGCATCAGGTGGCATACGACTTTTCCCGCAGCGGCTACGAGGTCATCATTGTGGAGACGGGAGGAGACCACGCCGACCTGACCGATGATTACGCCAGCATCCGTGAGGATATGCAAGCGGTTTCTGCGTTTTTCGGCAAACGGGTACTGAGGGAGATCAGCCGGGAAGCAGTGCTGGAGCAACTGGCATCCCTGCGTAAAAAGGTGCACGACCGCGCCATTTTACGCGCTCTGCACTTCTTCGACGACAATCAGCGGGTGGAGGAGCAGGTTGCCGCACTGGAAGCCAATCAGTTTGAGCGCTTCCTGCGTCTGGTGCGCGAATCGGGGCGCAGTTCCTGGATGTTGTTGCAGAACGGCTATTCCACCCGCAAGCCTCAACATCAGGGCATCCCGCTGGCACAGGCTCTCAGCGAGATTCTGTTAGGCGAGCAGGGCGCCTGGCGGGTGCACGGCGGCGGTTTTGCCGGCACCATACAGGCCTTTGTCCCCGTGGAGAAGGTCAGAGAGTACGTGGAACGCATGGAAGCCGTATTTGGCAAAGGGTCCTGTTATCCGGTAAGCATCCGTCAGGCGGGCACAATTCGGCTGGATACACAGGATTGGTCTTAACCCGGTTGTGTTTCTGAAGAATCAGACTAAAATACTCATATACCGGATACACAGGAGGTGCCTGATGGCGCATTACCCGATTGATCACAGCAATGTCCCCATTCGATTGTTCAAATCCGATTTTCTGGAGTTCTTCACTCACATCAGCCCGGTTGTTGTGGTGGTGATCTGGCTGCCGGTAGCGGTGGGCTTCATGGTTCTGGAAGTCCTGGGCGGGGGATATGCCACCCGCGGCGTGGGGTATTTAATCGGCGGTTTCCTTGCAGGGGCTTTCCTGTGGACCTTTGCAGAATACACCCTGCATCGCTTTCTGTTCCACTATCAGCCCAAAGACCCGAAGTGGGAACGCATTTTTTTCCTCTTTCATGGGGTGCATCACGCTCAACCCCAGTGCAAGACCCGTCTGGTCATGCCGCCAGTGGTCAGCATCCCCATGGCGCTGGTCATGTACGGTATCATCTCATTGATTTTCTCCACATTGCTGGGTTTGCCTCACTGGGTCTTTCCGGTGATGTCCGGTTTTATCGTGGGATACCTTTTCTATGACCTGACACACTACGCCACCCATCACTTCCCCATGCGCTCGGGCATCTGGAAGTACCTGAAGCGCTATCACATGCAGCATCATTACAAGACTCCCAATGCGCGTTTTGGGGTCAGTTCTCCGCTGTGGGATGTGGTGTTTGGCACCAAACCCGCCGACTAGATAATCCGCCGGATGTTGACCCGCCACAAGGCTTTCAGAAATGGCACCGGCGGCAGAGAAGCAATCAACTGCAGGTTTTCGAAAAGTGAGCCCTCCTCATCGAGAAATCGAAAGATACGATGTGGAGGGTTATTCTTAAAGAGCGCGGTGAAGATGTCCTTGCCTGCCTGAGGCTGGCGGTACAGAATCTGCAGGAGCAGGCGGTCATACCAGGCGTATCTGCGGGAGGGAGACGGGATGCGGAACGGCGTCCCGTATTTCTCCAGTGAGCGGACAATTTCACGACTGTCGCGTAAAATCCGCGCAAAGGCATAGCCTGAAGAGGGTTTGACCCTGCCGCCGCGGGTGCCAATGTTCATGATCCTTTCACCGCCTCTGCGCGGAAGGGGGTGGTCGGTCATAGGGATAACCCCTTTCTCCACAGCGTGGATTTCGTACGCATCTAACCCCATGATCTCCTTCAGGTACGTTTGAAGCCCAGCGGTATATTCCTCATCCGAAAGCACCGTGGGGGTAAAGAAAGTGTACTCCACCAGAGCCTGCCGTTCGCTGAATGGCAGGGTGTAAAAGAACTGGAAGCCCGTTTCCTGGGACACCCGAAAATCAAACAGCACCGGCACCGCAGGATCCCACACCGGTTGAGAAGTTTCAATTTCCCATCCCAGGAAGTGTTGCAGGAGGTAGTGGTACTTTTGGGGACGTTTTTCAATTGCCCGCGGATCAAAACGGCTGTCAAACACCCATTCCGCCTGGTAGGTGCTGCCACCGGCAACCACCAGGGCAAACTCGCTGGTGTCAATCACCTGCGTGACCGGCGCGGTGATCCATTCCACGTTTAAGCGGGCATTGAGCACCTGCCGGACTTCCTGGTAAAAATCAATCCCCCGAATCATGTTGTACCGGTAATCTCCCAGGGGAATTACCTTCTGCCATCGTTCCTGGATAAACCCAATTTTTTCCCAGGAGCGGTAGAAAATTGAAGAAAAAATCTCAGACCGATTGGACCAGAAACACCATGTGCGGTCGTTGCGATTCTTTTCCACCCGATCAATGATGAGGATAGGTTGATCCCGTAATTTGCTGTGTACCAGTTGATAGGCAAGGCTGAGCCCCGCCGCGCCTGCCCCGAGAATAATATAGGCGAATTTCTTCATGGCTGATCCCCTCGCAACCTTTGAAATCCATTGAAAAGGGCGTAACCCAGAAGCCCGATCGTAAAGAATAGAACCACCACCGCGCCTGCCCATTTGAGGGCTGAGAAAGCCGCCGCAATCTGTAGCACGGACAGGGGAGGGTTGGATATCCCCAGAGCCACTGTAATGGAGATATTTTCCCCGTAATCCATCACCGCCATGACAAAGGGAATCAGCGGTACCAGAGAAAGATACCTGTTACCCGTGGTCTGAGATTTCAGCAGGTATGCCAGCAAAAGCGCAAAAAAGGAACTGTACAGTACGGGATAAATCAGGTCAGCAGTCCACGTGATCACACGGTACCACTGTCTGCCAGTTTCACCCAGGTGAGCGATTTTTTCCTGCGCCTGTCTGGGGGTATAACCAATTTGCACATCCAGCATTTGCACTTCAGGAGAAAGTGAACGAGAGGAAAGTTCTGCCTGCATGAGGGGAAAAACAAGGAAATTAAAGGGAATAAGCACCATGAGGAGCAGAAGGAGAATCTTACCGGAAGCCTTTTGTTCGAGAGCGGTGAGCAGGTTTTGAATCATGGCGTCTTTTCTTCCACCATCTGGATGATTGTACGGATAGCGCGGATATCCAGATCCACGCTCATGGAAGGCGTGAGGGGATGGCGTTTGACAGCCTGTTCAGGTAACGAAGGCACATGGACAAAGCCCGCGGGAATGTTCCATTGATGTCGGGAAAGAAAATGCATCAGCGTGTAGAAAACCTGATTGCACAGGTACGTCCCTGCGGAATATGACAACTCCACCGGGATGCCTTCTTCCAGCAGCGCATCGCGAATCTGCCGCACTGGCAGACTGGAAAAATACGCAACCGGTCCATCAGGCACAATCGGCAAGTCCGTAATTTGTTCACCCGCGTTATCGGGAATGCGGAAATCCAGCAAATTAATGGCTACCCGCTCAAGGGACACTGCAGTACGACCGGCGGCTTCTCCAAGACAAAGCACTGCCTCAGGATGAATGGCTTCAAGTGCCTCTACTAATACCTTTGGCGCTGTGCGAGTCTCAACGGGCAAAATGATGCCGTGAAAGGACTCTGTTGGATAAAAACTGGAAAGTGCAGTTACAATTTGTGCAGAGGGATTGACATGCGAACCATCAAAAGGCTCAAACCCCGTAACCAGCCATTTTTTCATGCTCACATCCTTGGGAAAGTGTTTCCCTTATTATACTGGACATGGGGAGCAGGGTTATTAATCGGGATAACCCTGCTCCTTGCATGCTCAAATCCCCATCCGCAAGGAAACTGGCGCGTGGGAATAGGTGTTTCCGAAGCGTTGCCGGTGGAATACTGGGCAAACGTGTTAGGCGCAGGCTGGTATCTGGACTGGCGCGCCAGTCCACGACACGCTTTGCGGCTTCCCCGGTACTGGCTCATGGTGCGCACCTTTCCAGATCGGGATGTCCCTGATCTGAATCGAAGCATTGAGATAGCACGCACTCACCCCGGTAATGTCTGGATCATCGGCAACGAACCGGATAATCCCTTCCAGGATGCCCTGTCCCCTGAAGCGTATGCTGAACGTTATGCTCGCTTTTATGATGCGCTCAAAGCCGCTGATCCAACCTGTCAGATTGCTATTGCCGGCGTTACCCAGCCATCGGCTTTACGCTTGCGTTACCTGGAGCGCGTTCTCGTGCATTACGAAATGTTGACCGGAAATCGCATGCCGGTGGATATCTGGACGGTTCATGGATACGTGCTGCAGGAACAAAAAGGGGATTGGGGGGCTGAGATTCCAGTGGGGTTATCCGACAAGCAAGGGTTGTTAATAGAACCCTCTCAGCATGGCGATGTGGAGTTGTTCAAGACGCAAATCATGTCCTTCCGCCGGTGGATGAAAGACCATGGTTATCGGGAATATCCGCTGGCAATAACGGAAATGGGTATTTTACTTCCCGAAGAATTTGGGTATTCACCCGACTGGGTATCCAGATACCTGACCCAGACATTTGAATGGCTGAACACTGCTCAGGATATGAGTACAGGTTATCCGCAGGATGATGGGCGTCTTGTGCAACAGTGGGCGTGGTTCAGCCTGGCAGATTCCATATACCCTGTATCCAATCTGGTCAATCCATCAACAGGCGAACTCACTCCGGTTGGAGAGGCATTCAATAATTTTACGACTTCGCATCTCCGTTAATCACATCCTCGTCCACAAACCAGTGTAGTTCGCCATTTTCGGGTTGGATGGAAAGGACAGGAAATTCCAGGGGAGAAGCATCCGGAGCCTGAATCGCTGAAAAAACCTTCTGCTTGGAGTGCCCGCTGACAAGAATGACAGTGGTTCTGGCTTGATTGAGAAAATGTGCCGTGAGGGTAATCCTCCAGGCTTGCAGTTTGGGAACATAATTATCGACTACCCAGCGCTGTGGTTCTTCCAGCGCTCTGGTGAAAGGAAAAAGAGATGCTGTATGCCCATCCTCTCCCATGCCCAATAAAAGCAGATCGAATCCCAGAGGCTTGTTTGCAAAGTAGGCTCGTAAGGTTTCCTCATATCTCAGTGCCGCTTCAGCGGGGGGCAATTCAGCCTCAATGCGGTAAATTCCAGGGTTCCAGTTCCGGGTAACCGTTTCCAGAAAGGCTTCCTTTGCCATGAGGTAATCGCTGTCGGGATGATCGGGTGGAACACAGCGTTCATCCCCCCAGAAAAAGTCCAGCTGATTCCATGGGATACTGGAAAGAAAAGGCTCTGAAGCCAGCAATCGGTAGAGCATTCGCGGAGTATTTCCACCCGAAAGGGAAATGGAAAAACGTTCTTTTTGCTTCAAACCAGCAAGAATCCGCTCGCGCAAGAAGAAAGCCACTTCTCGAGCAAGAATTTCTGAATTGGGGGTGATATGTAAAATTCCTGATATCATTCTTCCTCTCAATCAAAAGAAAATTCCACTCCTTGAGAATGCATTTCCTCAAAAAACGCTTCCGGCTGTAACAGAGTTGAGGGGGTAATAAGCCCTTCAGGGAGCGAGGATGACTTCAAAGAAAAGAACGCAGCATAGCCTGCAATCTTAGCGGTTAGCGAGTATGGTCCCTTACCAGTAATTCGGGCTTGCCGCCAGGCTTGCTCGGTTTTCTCCCGGAAGCCAATTAAAATTTCAAAAGGATTGTTTTGATCATCTTCAGGGACTGATTCGCGCCGGCTTGCAGTCAGGGAATAAATCCACTTTCCCGCAATGGAACGCATGAATCGGGCAAAATAAGGCAGGAGAACAGGTCCCCAAAAGCCCCATTCCCGTGAGACGGTCATCCACACCTCTACATTTCGAACGGGGTATTTCCAGGGAATACTGAAAATTTCCGTGCTGGGGATTTGAATTGCATAACGATTTCCGGTTGAGAATGAAAACTGTGCTGATTTTCCGGCAGGAACAACTCCACTCCAACTGCCATCCTGAAAGCCAATCCACGAAGTGGTTAGACTTCTCAGAGCAGAAAGACGAGTTCCCTTTGAGATGTTTGTCTGTGGGGTATGGTAAACCACATAAAGATGTTGCACAGGGTGTTTCTGAAAAATTTTAGCAATGGCAACATCGGAAAGGGCAATCTCAAAAGCACAGGCAGGCAAAAGAAAACAATGGTTGGTTTTTGCCATTTGATGATAGGTTTGGAGACGATATACAAACCCCAGTTCATTGGTGGTATCCAGATAGTTTACCCCGGCAAATGACGCCATTTGAACCACTTTTTCACCCAAATCGGTGAATGGTCCGGCGCAATTAATGAGCAATTGAGTGTCCTTAAAAAGGGGGGGAAGTGTTTCACTTTGTTGGGCATCTGCTACCAGAAAGGCAGGTCTGGAAGGAAGCGTGCTGGATAATTGTTCCAATCGCTCTTTAGACCGTCCTGCAATTCGATACGGAAGTCCCCGCAGTTCTAATTCCCGGGCAATTTTCCGCCCCGTATATCCTGTCGCCCCAAAAAGTGTAATCATGCAGATGTTCTCCTAACCTACATATTTCATTAAGACCCGGTCAACCGCAGGGCCATAACTTTCGCCAAAAATATTCAGATGATTCAACAAATGGTAAAGGTTGTAGAGGTCTCTCCGCTCTCTGTATTCTGGATCCAGGGGATAAACACTCTGATATGCCTGGTAGAAAACTGGCGGAAAACCATGAAACAACTCTGTAAAAGCCAGGTCTGCTTCTCTATCTCCATAGTACACCGCGGGATCGATGAGAACCGGGACGCCCTTCCGATCAAAAAGCACATTTCCTATCCATAAATCTCCATGAAGCAAACTGGCGGGCGGATCAGCAGGAAGCCATTTGTCAAGGTGGTCAATCAGTTTTTGCAGACGCTTTCGTCTGGTTTCAGTTAGCAAATGGTTTTTAGCGGCTAACTCATACTGGCGGTTTAACCGCCTGGAACGGAAAAATTCCACCCAGTTCATGTGAGGACAATTTTGTTGTGGAGTACTGCCAATAAAATTATCTATTTCCAATCCAAAAGGTTTCGCTTCAGTTTTTAAATGGTGAGAAGCAAGTTGCTCACCAAAGGTTTGGAATGCACTCATAGCAGGTGAGGGGGATACGAAAATCCACTCCAACAAAAGAAATCCACAACCACCTGACTTTTCAGGTTTTCCCAAAGCAATCACTTCAGGGGTTTTGATTGCACCTTTTTGAGACAAACGGGTAAGTCCATCGGCTTCGGATGAGAAAGCGCTGGCTAAAGAACTGCAATTCCATTTCAGAAAGAATTCCTGGTTTTCAATGACAATGTGCATTCCACGATGAATACATCCTCCCGAAACGGATGTGGACCGAATGGGAGTATCCGGGGGATATCCGAGGTGCTTAAGCAAACTTTCCTGTACAACTCGTGGAATTTCGCTCATGTTGAAGAAATTTTTTGCTGAAAAAACCTCAGCAAGTTCTGACAGGAAGCATAGATGAGTTCATATACCTCGTCAAAATCTCCTGTATAGTATGGATCGGGTACATCCCGGGGACTTCCCGAAGGAGCAAAATCTGTCAGGCGCTGAACTTTCTCGTAGCCTTTTAATGCCCGAACATTGTCACTATCCATGACGAATATATAATCGTAATATTCCAGATCCCGTGGAGAGATTTTGACTGCCCTTTTGGTTGGGCTAATCGGAATCCCGTGTTTTTTCAACACTGACAATGTCCCCGGATGAGGCGGCTCGCCAACTTCCCAGGAGGTTGTAGCGGCTGAGGCTACCTCAAACTGACTTTCCAGACCCGAGTGCTTGACCAGATGTTGAAAAATGGCTTCTGCCATTGGCGAACGACAAATGTTTCCCGTGCAAACAAAGAGGATTTTATGACGATGATTTTGATGTTCCATGAGGTTAATTTTAATGGCAAAATCAACTTTGCTGGGAATGCAGGAGAGTGAATGAAAAAAGCTACAGCACGTTTCTTAATCAGCGTGGTATTCCTCTGGAATGTCCAGGCAGCAGTTTTATTTCTTATATTTCCTCAGGATTACCTCTCTTCTTTTATGCTAACCGGAGAAGTGGGAGAAAAAGTCATTCAATCTCTGGGCATCCTCTTCATCATGTGGAATGTCCCCTATTTTCTGGCAATGCTGAAGCCAGAGAAAGAACGTATGTTACTTTTTGCCTGTGTACTGATGCAAGCCATCGGGGTGATAGGGGAAACCACTCTTTTTCTGGACTTATCTCCTCAAATGCAAGCAGTAAAACAAACAGTCCTGCGATTTATTCTATTTGACAGCGCAGGACTGCTGCTTTTGATGATTGCCTGGTGGTTATCTCGTTGTCAATCTCCCGAAACTACCTGATGCTTCAGGAGCAGTTCTTCACGCCGCTGTTCCATCATTCGTCGAACTTTTTCTGCATCCCGTGGATATGTGAAATAGAAGATGGTGAAAAGTATTCCACAAATAACCCAGGGGAATGGGATGGTCCAGAGGAGAGCATTAGTTAATCCAATTTGATCTGCCAGAGAACCGGCAATGTAACTGGCAAACGCGGATAAACCACCTTCGATCAAGTTCACAATGGAATATGCGCTGGAGCGCATCTCAGGAGGGACCACTGCCTGCATCATGGGTTCCTTTGCGCCTCTTCCGGGCCAGCCAATCAGGAGAGCAGTAAAGGACGCAAACGCGAATAACTGAAGAAAATTCCAGTTTTTGGCTTGAGTAAGCAGAATGTACATCAACGGGACGCCAATAAACACGGAAAACTGTCCGATGATTGTACGACCGTATTTCGGGTTGATTTTTTCTGCAAAATCACCAATAAAACCGCCTAAAAGATTACTGATAGCAGCGCTAACCACCACACCTGCAAAGACTAACGGCGCACTTCCCTTAGGATCAGATAAAGAGATGTCGTTGGAATATCCCAGTTCACGCACCATCCAGTTGATGAAGTAAATCCCCATGACCACCCATGGCATTGATCCGGTAATTCCCTGCAAAATAGCCGCCCAGATGGTAGGAATACGCAGGGTGTTGAACATATCTTTCCAGTTAATCGAATATTGTTTTTCGTCTTCATGTGTGATCAGACCTGCCAGTTCAGGTTCTGCAGAACCGCGAGGTGGCTCTTCCACCAGCAACCAGATCAGGATCCCTGAAAGAATACTTGCCAGTCCTAAACCAATGAAACCCCACCTCCAGAGTTCAGGAGAAGCAACAAACCCCAATGCCAGCACTCCCAGCACGGTACCCATCAAACCCACCAGGCCGATCACACCTAAAGCGCGTCCCCGTTGATTCTGAGGGTAGTGATCACCTAACAAGGAGAAGGTTGCAGGCATCAGACAACCCAACCCCAGGCCTGAAATGGCTCTGATGATCAACATGCTGTAAAAATTGGGCACCAGCCCAACAAGAACTGTCCAGATTCCCCAGACGCCTGTTCCAAATATGAGAACCTTCTTGCGAGAGAATTTATCAGATACATACCCCCAGAAAGGCGCGCTCACCGTTTGCGCTATACTGCGCAGCGTTTCCATAATGCCAATTTGCTGGAAAGAAATACCCCAGATACTTTGAATGATCGGGGAAAGAACTCCCATAGATTGCCCTTCGCCTTGATCAACCAGGTAGCCTAAACCCAGGGCAAACAGGGTTCGTCCAGAATGTTTGTGTTTTCCCATAAAGTCTCCTCACAAAAAGAACTGAAAATAATTTTAGGGGGATTAAGTAATCTGTCCAGTGAATATTCTTCCTAAAATTTTGAAGAAAATAACATGGTTACAAGAGGGTAGGGGAGAACTGGAAATAATCTGTTTAATACGACCTTGCTCTTTTTCAGCGGTAAATCTAAAAAAGACTTTGGATCATTATTTTATAAGTTATCGTTATTTGACTGACCGTCAGGATAAGAGAGGGGGTAGGTTTTTCATTTGTCAAAATAATGTTTTCGATAAGTATTATTATCACAAACTATAAACAGGTCTCTAACAATCTCATAAAAACCATAAACAGAATGAAGAAGCGAGAAAGTCGATCATATGCGAAATCTTTCCGTTTATTAAAGGTCATTTATATTTATCATTTGCGTATCCGTGGATGATATTCTATAGAGTGGACAGAGTAACTATCTTCGCATTCAAATAAAAACTGGATTCTCTTTATTATTGTGTGTCCTGGGAAAAATGTCTTAACCACCGATTTGTTTGTGAGCATTCTCTGGAAGTTGTGTAAAAGCCAAAACTTTCTTATAGCCGATAATTCGTCTGACTACAGAATATCATCTACACGAAATTTTAGTGACATTACTTGTTTTTGGTTAGCCAAACCATTCTCATAAGATATAATTAATTCATGCATTTATTCCGTTCGGGCATATGCTCAAAAGATTTCCAGGGGTATCCCCCACCCTACTTGATATGAAACACCTTTTATGAATTGTCAGACAATTAATAAAGAAATGATTGGAAAAGCGCTACAAATCATTTACCGCAGAATAACTGAGCAAGGGGTAAGGGTAACTTTTTTATGGCTCTACGGGCGTGGATTACCTGCCCTGACGGGAGTACCCCTTTTACAATTTTCAAAAATTACCCCTAATCTTTACGTAGGACCTCAATATCGAAAACAGGGCTTGCGTCTTCTTCAAACCGAGGGAATTCATGCAGTTGTCAATATGCGGGAAGAAAAGGACGATCAAGCCCTTGGATTGGCTCCAGAAGAATACTGCTATTTACCCACACCTGATGATGAAGCCCCTTCTATAGAGCAATTAAGGCAGGGTGTTGAATTTATCCAGAGAATAATTCAAAAAGGCGGCAAAGTATATATCCACTGCGGTGCTGGTGTTGGCAGAGCCCCAACCATGGCAGCGGCGTACTTAATTCACCAGGGCATGCATGTAGAAGAAGCCATTGCTACAATTAGGGCAGTACGTCCATTTATTTTTATCACGCCCCCTCAATTGCAGCAATTGTATCGTTATTATGACCTCATTCAGTCAAACGGGCGTGTTTCTTAGCGGTTCCGCTGGTTTGCTCGAAATTGGATCAACTCTGCAAGAATTGAGATTCCAATTTCTTCGGGGGTCTCTGCCCCAATAGCCAATCCAATTGGAGCGTGTACCCGCTGGATTTTTTCTTCCGGGAAACCTTTTTCACGAAGCGTCTGAAAAATCAATTGATTTTTCCTGCGACTACCAATCATTCCAATATAACCAGCGTGAGTTTGTAAAGCCTGCTCCAGCACCTGATAATCTTGCAAATGTCCCCGTGTAACAATCACAATATAATCAGATGCTTTAAATGTCCTGTTTTGAAAAACATCGGTTATTGAAGGCAGAACAAGAATTTCATCCGCCTGGGGGAAGCGGTCAGGATTGGCAAACTCTTCCCGATCGTCAACAACTACAACACGGAATCCGACGGGTTTGGCAAATAAAGCCACAGACTGACCGACATGCCCGGCACCAAAAATATAAACCGTGAACCCCGGCTGGTGATATTCTGAAAAAACGTAGCCCCACTCCAACTGCATGAATGTTGTCCTGGCTTCTGCTCTCCAGACATCTTTTTCCGGAATCCATCCAATTTCCTCCCCTGTCGTAAGATTGATCCCCCCAAACAGACAATTTCCATTTTCCTGGAATCCAGTTATTTCCAGAAAAGTTTCCCCTTTCTCTTCCCAATTTTTGAGTTTTTGCTGGATTTCCATAAAATCTTTCGCCTGTGAAGGGATAAACGTCACCATTACAGTGACTTCTCCCCCACAGATCATATCCATTGACGCGGCATCTTTTCCGGTAAATTGGTAGGCATGGAGAGCACCTCTTCTTTCTTTCAACGCGATGAGACTTTGTTTAATCACATTGGCTTCCAGCATTCCCCCACCAATGGTTCCCATAATCTTGCCATCTGGGAAGACCAACATTTTCGTTCCAGTGGAACGTGGAGTTGATCCCTGATGGGCTACGATTGTGGCAATCACAAATTCGGCATTTATTTCTGCAAGTTTTGTGAGAACATCTCTTGTAATTTCCATGTCCACCTTCCCGGTATTTCCTTCACCAAAGCCCTCATCTTGGGATAAAATACAACCACTTTGAGTAGAGAGGATGGGCGTATATGACCGTTGGCAAAGAAATGGATATCTGGGAACATGTAAACGAACTCCGTAGTCGATTGCTCAAAGCCCTTTTTTCCCTGATCGTCACTACGTTTCTGAGTTTCATGTTTTCCCAATACGCCATTGAGATTCTCGCACGTCCAATTGGTGGCATTAAAAACGTTGTATCTATCGAAGTGACCGAGAATGTCGGTGTCTTCATGCGGGTTTCTTTGCTCAGCGGTTTCATTCTGGCACTTCCTTATATCTTATACCAGATTTTTGCTTTTATTGTTCCGGGTTTATTGCCCCGTGAGAAACGCATCCTGTTCACTGTTATTCCGGTTGCTTCGTTTTTGTTTCTCTCCGGAGTAGCATTTGCTTACTTCGTAATGCTTCCTGCTGCAATTCCATTTTTAGTTTCTTTTTTAGGGGTACAGTCATTTATTCGGCTATCAAACTACATTAACTTTGTAACGAATTTAATGTTCTGGATTGGGGTGAGTTTTGAAACGCCTCTGATCGTATTTGTACTGGCAAAATTCAAAATCGTAAATTCAAAAATGTTATTAGCGCAGTGGCGTTATGCAGTGGTAATCATTGCCGTCATTGCTGCAATGATTACCCCAACCGTTGACCCGGTTAATATGGGGTTGTTGATGGCTCCCCTTTTTGCTTTATATTTATTGAGTGTGCTCTTTGCCAAGTTTGCTTGATTACTCTTCTTCCTCATCATCGTCCGTTTGATTGTACTTATCATAGGTCTGGACTGCAGGAATAGAGGAAGTAGCAGAGCCATCTTTACGAATATTTTGCGGAGTACTCGATGGTTCCAGTGGCACTGATTTTGCCGGGGGATTTAAGTCAAGGTTTACTTCTACTTTTCCGGTTTCTCTGATGGTTTCATTTATCTCGCGGTTAGTTTCGTTAACTGTTTTTTCCAGTTCTTTGGCGGTTAATTCAGTTGATTTCCGTATCTCTTCCAGATCTTCTTCCAGTCCAGTTTCCCGAACAATTTTGGTAGGCAACTCTCGAATTTCTTGAGAATACCCCATGATGTCTCGCCAAATGGGCGATTGGATGACTTTGCGAATCCATGTGCCAATTTGCCTTGCTGTTTTGATCATCCCTTCAGGACCAAGTAATATAAACATGATCAAGAAGATAATGATCAGTTCTAATGGACCAATGTTTAAAATTTGCATAGGACAAAACGGTATCCCTTTAGTCGCTTCAGAATACGCTGACTGATTATAACCCAATCACCCAAAAAAGAAAAAACCTCTCTTTTGTATCTGTAAGAGAGGTTTAGTATATTACTTAATCAGAATCACCCCACGATTTATTGCTGGATAATATCAAACGGCATTTGCATCAGTTCAAAGAGGGCAATCAAATCCTCCATGATGCTTCCATAAACCATAACCCAGTTCCTTCCACTCCCCTTCGCAGAAACCACTTCCAGATAATGGTCAATAGTGCAGTCAGGACGGATTACTGCCTGTGGTAGTCCCTCTACCCATAACTCACTTTCCAAACACATTCCAGACGTGATTAAGGCTTTCCACCCCTCAGGACGGTGCTCCATCTGAAGTAAGGTTACTCTTCCTGATCTTGCAATAAATTCTAACTGAACTCCCCCATCAGGATCAGCGCGGTTACAGTAATAATCTCCACAGACCAGAGAAAGTTTAGGAGCGCTGATGTTGGGGTATTGAAGTCCGGTATGTCCACCCACAAGGATGTTTCTGGCTTTATCCCAAAACCATGCTTTGAACAAAAAACCAACTTGCCCGGTCACAAGACGAAGCAATAAACTCGCCAGGATTGCACCAGGATCCAGTGTGGTTAAGTAAATGGTGTGAGGATTATCTCCCCATTCTGGTGGAAGCCCCGGGCAAATTTTCAATACCCGGCGAATTTCCGGTGAATGCGCTGGTAAGGCAAAAACATCCAGGTTCTTTTGCAAAGCCAGACGGTTTAATGCAACGGATAATTTGGCTCCATGTTGTAACGTAGGAATTGTCACCATGAAATCTGGGACATATTCTTTCAATTGCTGAATATACTCAGCAATGTCCTTACTCGAAACCTTTACCACTTCATCCTGGTATTCAGAAAGAGGGATCCGTTGCAGGTTGACTCCAAGAGATTGAATGGTTTGGAAAATTTCTTCAGTATGGATGCCAGCGTGTTCTAAGACAGCGATTTTTGCATGGCGTAACTGGCTTCTGACTCTTGCCGACTGTACAAAAGAGTCTAATTTTCGTAATAAATCTGTATCCTGAATTGCACCAAAGACGGGAAGATAAGGAACAAATCGCTTACGAAATTCATGAAATGCCACAAACATCGAAGCCGCTCCAGAAGCACGGAGGTATTCCTCGTAAGAGAGCGGTTTAGGCGCCCGTTTCCACGGAAGATAACACCATGCCACAAGCGGTTTATTACCTACAGCATCTACGAGTTCTTGCACATGCAGTTCTTCAACCTGTGTCTGGTATAGCAAGATGACAATGTCACTTTCTTCAGACTGGAATGAACTCACAAAACGGGCAAGATCTTGATTGGTAGACACAACCCAATAAGAACAGATGGAATACTTCTCTGAAAGTTTTTCAAGAATTGCACGCCGGTCAGTCTCTAATTCTTGACGAATGCTTTCAAAAGCGGGCTTATTCAGATGATCTGAATACAGGAATATGATGCTGACCTGGGGCTGAGGTTTCACGGTTCAATCCTCCACTTTCAATTTGGTCAAGAGCATTATCGAACGATTCGAGGGGCTAACCAAATCCCTCGATCTTGCTTCATTTCTCCATTGGCTAACACAGTGAGGATGAAACGCACAGTCTTTCCATTGAGCGGACTGAGATCCACCTCAACACTGTGAAAAGTTTCATCGTAAACCTCATTCCAGTAGGCAAGAGTTTGAATAGGGTCAGAGCCAATCTGGTAATCAAGTTGAAAACGCATATCACAGGATTTGTAGTTGTAACTGCAGCCAATGATGGCTTTGAATTTGTCCCCGGTTTGTACCTTATATCCCGGGAATTTTCCTCTCAGGGTGCCATCGGTGATTGCCTGAGGTTGTGTAATGAGAGCCGGTTCATCATCCACAACACCACTTTCCAGTTGAGGTTTTTGCTGAACTAACACAAAACCTTTTGCATCACCATCTGTTCCGGGACAAGGTAACGTGCCGGCGCCACTACTCCACTCTGCAGAACAAACCATTAAGACAAAGTCAAAGGGATAAGCGGAGGTACCGCTTTTTACCTCAATATCAACATAGAATGCTGAATTCCTGGAACCTAAACCAAATTCTGTTCCATCGGCAGCGCGGAGTTTCCAGTTACTGCGGTATTTCCCTTCAGTAGTAGGAGCCGTAAAGGTAATTGAAATGTCAATGGTTTCTCCTGGCACGACGTTTGCTGTAAGCGGAGTTGGAGAAGCCCCACCCATTCGATCTCCACCAGAAAACACCACAGAGTAATTCGTATTCCAGGTGCAAGTGCCATTATTTTTCAGCCGCCAAACTTTTGTAAAAGTTGCTCCGGGTGGAATGATTGTACCATCTGGAATGGTCACATCAGCAACAAAGCCAGCACGGTTGCATGGAACAGGAGTTGCCGTAGGAATTGGAGTGAATGTAGGAAATGGCGTAAAAGAAGGCAAGGGTGTTTGGGTTGGTGGTAATGTTGACGTGGGCAATGGAGTGCTACTGGGTGGAACCGCTGTAAATGTCGGTGTAAACGTTGCACCCAATAGCGCCGCTTTGGTGGCTATATTTGCCATTTCCGTTTCCATTGCATAGGCCGTTGCAGTGGCTTGTGCGGCTTGCTGGATGATTAGAGCACTTTGAGTGGCAATTTGATTTTCATCTACTTGCGGAGTTGCCAGTAAATTACAACCCGAAAGTAAAAAGATAAAAATCAAAGGAAGTAATTTGTGGGTTTTGTGTTTCATCGTCAATCCTCCCGGTTTGAAGACACATCCAATACCTTGGCTTACGGAAATGCAGTGTTATACTTCTGGCTTAATTATTATGATCCATCTTGCTTACTTTATCACACCTCATGGCTTTGGACATGCCGCAAGGGCTACGGCTGTAATGCTGGCTTGCTTACAAAAACGACGTGATCTATGGTTTGAGGTATACACAACTGTTCCTCAATGGTTTTTCGATGACTCTCGACTAACTAATTATACAATTCATCCGCTGGCTTGCGACATTGGGTTGGTGCAAATCAATTCTTTGCAGGAAGATCTCCCTGCCACCCTCAGAGCGTTGGAAAGTTTTTACCCGATTTCTGAGCCTGTGGTAGTAAAGCTATCTGAAGAGGCAAAGGAAAAAGAAATCAAAGCAATACTTTGTGACATCTCCCCTTTAGGTATTTCGGTTGCTAAACGCATTCATGTACCTTCTGTGCTAATTGAAAATTTTACCTGGGATTGGATTTACGAAGGATATCTTTCGGAAGAACCGGGTTTTATACCCTTTATCGAATATTTGAAAGAATTGTACGCCCAGTGTTCCTTTCACGTCCAGGCAATACCCTTTTGTAAACCTGAACCATGTCATCTGATTGTTGATCCGATAAGCAGGCCTATTTACACCTCAAGAGAGGCGATACGTACTTCCCTTGAGATTCCTCAAAATGCCCCGGTTGTACTCATTACTATGGGGGGTATTGAAAGTAACCGGTTTCCCGTTGAAATGCTTCAGAAAATGCCAGATACCTATTTCATCGTTCCTGGGGGAGCAAGTTTTGCTTCAAAACAAAAAAACTTAATTTTGTTGCCTCACCGTTCCGGTTATTACCATACCGATCTAATGAATGCTTGCGATGCGGTAATCGGAAAACTTGGTTACAGCACACTGGCTGAAGCCTGCTGGACAGGCGTTCCTTACGGCTACATTCCTCGCCTTAAATTTCGGGAATCTCCCCCCCTGGCTCGTTTTGTTAGAGAAGAAATGGGAGGTATAGAAATTCCTGAAGACTTATTCTGGGAAGAATCCCTCCTGGAAAGTGTAAACCAGTTACTCCAATTACCCCGTAGAAAACAGAAAACCAATGGGGCTGATCAAATTGCTGGTTTTCTCATATCTTCTATACTCCAACAGCAATAAAAAAACTCCGCCTTGTCGGCGGAGCCTTCTTATAAAACCTCAAGTTAGTGGGTTTGAGTGGAATTAACCACCTCTAAGAACTGAGTCACAATATCCCTGAGGGCTCGTTCAGGCAACGCTCCCACCTGGCGATGGACAATCTTCCCATTTGAGAAAAACAACAAAGTTGGAATACCCTGAATCCCGTATTTCATTGCCCATTCTGGATTTTCATCCGTATTCACTTTTGCCACGATTACCTTTCCCGCGTACTCTTTGGCAATTTTTTCCAGCACAGGGGCGATCATTTTACAGGGACCACACCAGGGCGCCCAGAAATCTACAATTACAGGTAAGGAAGACTGCAGTACCGTTTTTTCAAAGGCGGCATCGGTTACATGAATAGGTTCATTGATCATAAAAAACACTCCACAGGTTCAATTTCTTACTGCAATATATCAGAAAAAGAATGGGACGTCCAGTGCTGACTTAACCTTGTGCGGCTTCGGTATTTTTACGGAAATCCACAAAGCGATACCCTACCCCTCTTTCGGTCAGAATGTATTTTGGATTAGAGGGGTCTTTCTCAATTTTTTGTCTCAGGTAGTTGATATATAGCCGCACATAATGTTCTTCATCGCGGTATTCATACCCCCAAACCTTGGTCAATAACTGTTCATAGGTCATCACCCAGCCGGCATTTTGCACCAGATGGTAAAGAAGGCGATATTCTGTTGGTCTGAGTTTCACCGTTTTTCCTTCAACCCATACTTCACGACGGCCGAAGTCTATTTTCAAACGATCATCCACCTCTATGATTTCATTTTTTGCTGTCAGGCTGGCCGCTTCTACTCTACGTAATACTGCTCTGACCCTGCTGACCAGTTCGCGTGGACTAAAAGGTTTGGTAACATAATCATCCGCTCCCAGTTCAAGTCCGCGGACACGATCATCTTCTTCTCCTTTTGCGGTCAGCATGATCACAGGGGTATTACTGCTTTCCCGAATCAGCCGGAGAACCTCAAAACCATCTAAATCAGGGAGCATGACATCCAGTAATACCAGATCGGGCATTTCGGTTCGAACTTTTTCTAATGCCTCATATCCACGGTATGCAGAAATGACCTGAAAGCCATCATGCTCCAGATTCAGGCGGATAAACCGCACCATTCTTTCTTCATCATCTACGACAAGAATGCTTCGATTTTTAAATTGGTCTGGCACAGATGCACCACCTATTCACGAATGAAAGTAATGATTTCTTCTTCTTCGCCTGTGGGTAGGACTTCAATGAAATTGATGCGAGAAATGGGCCATATCACCGTAGAAACATTCGGTTCCAGGTAATGAAGGTCTTTACCATCTCGTTTACGGGGGTTTTTAAGAATAATCAGATTATCAGTAGGAGAAGGGAGATGCTCCACCTCACCCGCTACAGGATCTTCGTTCATAATGTGGATTAATACCGTTGGCATAGCACACCTCTATTTTTTGATCAAAATTTGCAAAGCGAATTTCCCCAGAGATATCATATCCCCATGGTTTAGCGGATAATCCACATGAGGAACGATCTTTTGACCATTTACTCTGGTACCATTTGAAGATCCCAGATCGGTAATCACCACACGATGGCTTTGTATTTTCAAAGCAGCATGAAGACGCGATACTCCTTTCGAATAAGCGTCAAAAGGGGAAAGATCAATATCAGGAAGAATAGGTTGACCTTCTGATGTTCTCCCGAGGGTATATTCTGTTTGTCCAGACAACTCAATCACCTTCCCACTGTCAACAAAACTGAGAAAAACCTTGAATTCCGCTTCAGTATCTGGATGAATGCCCGGTTTGGGTGGCATTTGTGAAGGAGGAGTAACCACCAGAACATCGGAGGGATTTCGTTGAATATGCTGGGTTGTGGTCGTTTGAGAAACAACCAGTTGAGTACCACACTCACTGCAATAGAGAGAGCCTGGAAGTTCTTCGTGGTGGCAATTTGGACACTTGATCATAGACTAATGCTCCATCCCTGAAGGTAAAAGGAGTGCTCGCGTTCCATATTTGATTCTTTTATCCCCCTCGCGGCTAAAAGTTCGACTTTGTTGTAAGTGTTCCGCTTCTAAAAGGACAGCATGTGCCAGTTCGCGGTCTCCTTGAGAAAGCAATTGAGTTGCCAGGTAATGAAGTCTCCTTGTGGCTTTATCAATTTGTCCTTCCTCTACCTCTTTTTGAATTTTTTCCTGCATGCGATAAAGGGTTAATTTTCCCAGGGCTTCGATTAAAGCAGGAGGAGGTGATTCCGGGTCCGGATTTTCGCTCACCACACGCTTGATCTGAATGGGCAAACGAGCGCGTAGTGATTGGACGGATGGAAGTTCCATTTTAATTTTTCCGGTCATAACTGAGAGGGAGGAAGTTTCCGCAGTAATTGGGTGAATGACAAATTCAAAGAGTAAACTCATACTCTTATGATACATCAGCGAGCCTAACGGAAGGGGATTGGCGGCCGGTAAAGGAGTTGTCTCTGGATGGAGACGAAAAGCGTATTTCAGTTCCACCCCTTCTCCTAGCGTGAACTCCAGAGACAATCCCCGGGCATAGGTATCGCTCAACAACTGCAATTTTTGCTCAAAGAATTTATTGAGATCCTTGGGAGAAGTCACATAAATCGAATTGGCTCCACTGATGGTGGCTATTTTATCCAGCAAATCGTCATTCCACTCATGGCCTATTCCCATGGTGTTAATTTGAATGCCGTCCTGTGCGGCTTCTTCAGCCAGTTGAATGCAGGCTTCATCATCACCATAAGTGTGCCCATCCGTCAGCAAAATCAACTGGCGCATAAAACGAGGATCAATAGAGCGGAGCTGTTCAATACCCAGTTGCAAACCCTGATAAATTTCCGTTCCTCCCCCCACCTGTAACATGCTGATTCGGTGGTCATCTTTTGCAAGGTCGGTCACACGAGTGGGTGGAATGATGACTTCAGCCCTGTCGCTAAACGCTACAACAGAAATCAGATCCTGCTTACGGAATTGTTTAAGCAAATTAATGGCACTGGACTTTACCATGTCCATTCTTGCGCCTTGCATTGAAGTAGAACGATCCAGAACAAGGCAAATATGGAAGGGAGGCGCTTCTTTTACATCATATTCAGCAGTGCAGATTAAATCCACCAGCGCGTAAAACAATTGAGGTTCCTGGATTTTCGGAATGACCATACGACTGGTGCGGACGTTTAAGGTTACAGCCGGACCTTTTTTTATCTCCTCTGGCAACGAAGCATCGTACTTTGCTTTCCGAGAGGGATTCGAAAGCACTTCGTAGGCTTCCTGAATTTCTACAAACCGATCATGTGCCTTGGGATCATCCGTAACATCTGGATGATTCCTTTTGGCTAAATCAAAATAAGCCGCCCGGATTTCTTCCGGCGTTGCATCAATTGAGACCCCCAAAATAGAATAATAATCTCTCAAGGCTTTACTCCGCTAAGAGAGATACTGTGCAAGAATCACGCTTATGTTGTCTGGTCCTCCTGCAAGATTCGCCGATTCAACCAGGGTTTGACAGGCTTGAGAAGGACTTTTAGCAGTATTGACAATATGAGCAATGCTTTCTTCTGGCAAAACACCCCAGAGACCATCACTGCAAAGTAAAAGTGTCCCCGGATGAGGAAATTCACAGGTAATAATATCAGGGCGGAAGGGTTCGGTTTGACCTAATGCCCGATAAAGGATATTTCTTTGTGGATGGGTGGAGGCTTCTTTGTCAGTGATTTGCCCCAATTCTTTCAATCTGTGTACCAGAGAATGATCTTGAGTTTTTATCTGTACGCGCCCATCAGGGTAAATAAAGTACACCCGGCTATCACCCACATGGGCAATCGTAATTTGTTCTCCCAGAGCAAGTACGGCGGTCAAGGTAGTCCCTCCCCCGGGCGCGGCTTTTAATACCGCGCGATGTGCCTCACGGACGCCGCTTTCCATAATTTCCTGAATGCTTTCCCCCGCACCTTCCTGCTCAACCGATAGCATCCAGGACGAAATTTTATCCAAAACAAACTGCGCCATCGTTTTTGCAGCGGCGGCACTGGCAACCTCTCCGCTGGCATGCCCCCCCATTCCATCAGCCAATACAAAAATACCAAAAGGAAGATCCCTTACACCATCAGCAATGGTTGCAGACAGAGCAAATATGGTATCTTCGTTGACCTCACGTTGTCTGCCTACCGATAAGCCCATTCCAATCTGATATTGTGGAGGCGAAACGTGTACCGTTTCAGGTAATACAGATTGCAATTGCTCTTCGGATAATGGAGCCGTTTCGATCCCAATCACAGGCGTTGATGTCGCTGGTTGGGGTTTCTTGCCAATAAATTTCTTCAAAAATTCCAGCACAATTCCTCCCCGTTGGTCGCTTTATGGAATGAGCGCATATAGAATATGATCGGCAGAACCCACGTACAAGATATCATTATACACAATTGGCGCACTGGTGATTGCCCCTCCTGTGCTGAATTTCCAACGCAACCTTCCTGTGCGATACTCCAGACAATAAAGATTTCCATCTGCGGCACCGCAATAAATAGAGTCTCGATAAACTAATGGAGAACCGCTGACCTGATGATCGGTCTTAAATCGCCAGATCTCTTTTGACGTGCCACCATCTACGCAGTAAATAAATCCATCTGCGGAACCTACAATGATGTAACTTTCCACATTGCACGGGGAAGATACCGACCCTTTTCCCATGCGGAAACGCCAGATTGCCCACCCCGTGCGAGCATCAATCGAGTACAAAATCGAATCCAGAGATGTGAAGAAGAGCGAGCCTTTAACCACAAGCGGAGAAGAATAAATGGCCCGCTTGGCTTTAAAGCGCCACTTCACAGCGCCACGGAAATCCATGCAGAATAAATCTCCGGTTTCAGACCCGAAGAAAATCAAATCATTCGCAATAAACGGGGTAGAGCGTACTGGTCCACCGGTATCATATTTCCAGACCAACCTGCTGGAAGTAAGATTGATGGCATAAAGAAAACCATCATCAGAACCCACAAACGCATGTCCTTCTGCAACCTTCGGAGATCCTCGGACCGGTCCTTCTGTAGGATATGTCCAGGCGATTTTACCGCTTCTGGAGTTCAATGCATAAATCCGATGATCTTCTGAACCAAAAATAACCAACCCTTCCCCAAAAGCCGGGCGAGTAACAATTCCACCCTCAGTTGGAAATTTCCACACGAATTTTCCATCGGTAGCATTTACCGCATACAGGTTATTATCATACGAGCCCACATAGATAAGACCGTTTTCAAATGCCGGACCGCCCCGGATTTCATCCTCGCATTCAAATGTCCACAGAGGTTTGGTGTTTTCCTCGCTTGAGATCAGTAATGACTTTGTAGCAATACGCGAAAGCACACCCGTCTTTCGGGCAGCATTGAGCAGGGCTTCTTTCATCTCTTCAGCGCTCTGGAAACGATCCTGAGGGTTATATTGAACGGCTGTGTTGATAATGGCTTCCAGTTCCGGAGAGACAGAAGGATTGAATTTCCGCACAGGACGTTCGTTGAATGTGAATGGTGTTTCAATGCGCGGATCTCGTTTGGTGAGCAGGTGATGAAGCGTTGCTCCCAAAGCATAAATATCTGCCAGGGGTGTGGCTTCCCCACGATACTGTTCAGGTGGCGAATAACCCTCTGTACCGATCATGGTGCCTTTCTGACCTGCACGGAACATCTTCGCAATACCAAAGTCGATCAGTACAATATGCCCATCCTGGTTGACCATCACATTGGAGGGTTTCATATCCCGGAAGATGATCGGCTCTGGTTTGTGGTTGTGCAGGTAAGCCAGTACGTCACACAATTCAATCGCCCAGGCAACTACCTGATCTTCCGGCAAAGGTCCTGGGGACTCAGAAAGGATTTCTTCCAGGTCTTTCCCATTAATATATTCCAGAACAAGGTACGAACGTTCATCATGGGTAAAGTAATCAAAAATCCTTGGGATGGAAGGGTGATTCAGGGTAGCCAGAATATTTGCTTCTCGTTCAAAGTTTTGTACAATGGTCTGGCGGATCTGGCTATCCCTTGCCTGGTTAATCATCTCTTTGACCGCGACCAATTTCACTACATTTGGAAAGTGAAGGTCCCGAGCGCGATAAACTGACCCCATACCACCAATACCTACGACTTCCTGAATGAGGTATCGGTTGGCTAACATGCTTCCTGGTTGAAGCTGTTTATCCTGTCCTTCTGAACCTGGTGTAAAACTTTGTGTTATTCGATGGGTTTCCACAGAATCCCTCTCCCATTCTTTACCCAATTTAACGTTACAATAAATCCGAGAAATCGCCACCCTGATGCTCTGTGTTGTTAAGCAATTATATATTTTAGATTGTCAGAATGCTACCTTTTGACCTTTCAATTTCCTAACCATTGGATGGGTTTACGATGTTAACTAATTATACACTTTACCAATCCCCCTTCAGCTGGCGATACGCCAGCCCCGAAATGCGCGCTATTTGGAGTGAAGAACACAAAAGAATGCTCTGGCGAAAAATTTGGGTATGCCTTGCCAGAGTTCAAGCAGAGTGTGGATTATTTTCCCCGGAAATTCTTGCGGAATTGGAAGAAAAGCAAAATCAAATCAATATCGAACGTTCCCTGGAAATCGAGAGACAAATCCACCACGATCTGATGGCAGAACTTCAGTGTTTTGCCGAGCAATGTCCTAACGCAGGAGGATATCTCCATGTTGGTGCAACCTCAATGGATATTGAGGATAATGCCGAAGCCATTCGACTTAAAGAATCTTTCGATATTCTTATCAGGAAGGTTAATGAATTACTCGCCCTAAGTGCACAGAATATACGTCTTTATGCAGATACCCCAACCCTTGCCTTCACCCATTTACAACCAGCAGAACCCACTACACTGGGATATCGTCTGGCAGGTTTTGCCCAAGACCTGTTGTTTCACAGCCAGATTCTGAACAAACTCAAAAATGAGATTCGCGGAAAAGGATTTAAAGGTGCCGTTGGTTCTGCTTCTTCATACGTTGAACTTTTCGGGATAGACAAATTTGATCGTTTTGAACAGCGCATGAGTACCGAATTAGGGGTACCTTTCTTTTCAGTAACCACCCAGACCTACCCTCGAATCCAGGACTATCAGGTTCTCTCTTCTCTGGCTGGATTGGGATCTACGTTGTACAAATTTGCTTTTGATCTCCGAATTCTTCAATCTCCATTGTTTGGGGAATGGAGCGAACCATTCAGTGAAAAACAGGTTGGGTCTTCTGCCATGCCCTTCAAACGCAACCCCATCCAGGCTGAAAAAATTGATTCATTGGCTCGTTTACTGGCATCGCTGCCACAAGTTGCGTGGGAGAATGCCTCTCATTCACTACTGGAACGGACCTTGGATGATAGTGCCAATCGTCGCTCCATCCTTCCAGAAGCCTTTCTCATCACCGATGAGATTTTATTGACTTCTATAAGGATTCTCAAAGGGCTGAAAGTTAATTTCAATGTTATCCAGCGAAACCTTCAGACATTTGCTCCCTTTTCTGCAAGCGAGCAACTGCTGATGAAACTGGTCCAGAAAGGGGCAAACCGCCAGGAAATGCATGAAATTATCCGGGAACACTCCATGAAGGCGTGGTCTGCAGTGCTTTCGGGAGCCCCTAACCCTCTTTTCAATCTTTTTATTTCCGATGAAAGACTGATAAAATTCCTTAGCCCGGAAGAAATTCTGGCGTGTCAAAATATTGAGAGTTACACTGGCATTGCTCCAGTGCGAGCCAGACAACTGGCGGAAACGATTGAAAAATACCTTCAAGAAGAAGGCGTGTCTTCCCCGTGAATAATTCCCCGGCATTCAGAACATGGACATAAGGCACGCAAATAATGCCAGGTGTAAATCCCGTAATGATGACCATCCTGCCAGTGGATGGTTATTGCATATTGTCCGGTTGCTTCAATCTGATCAATCCTGGTAGCAGGGGAATCAGAAAGTTTTACTGCAAAAACCATAGGGTCTGGTTCGGAACGCATGTTCTCGTGACCTCCCCGACAGGTAGCACAGGGACATGCCGCGCGCAAGAGTGGAAGAGGGTATTGACTGAGATGCCCGTCTTGCCAGAGAATTTCAAGGAAATTTTCTTTCTTGTTAAGAGTAATTCTTTGGGGAAATTCTGTTTGATTCATTGGGAAGGTTTCTCCAATTCTACCGTCACCAGTTTTAGATAATCTGATGCCGCCCAACCACTTCGAGTTTGATCGTATGGGGCAACCAGATACCACCATGTAATACCGTCCGAAAATTTCGGACCGTCTTTCACCTCAAATACTTCAGATTCATAACCCAGGAAAAGGGGAGGAAACTCCTTGCCTGGTCCTGAGCGCAATCTTAACCCGTCTCCCCCGGTACCGGAGATTTGAACATATACCCCAATACTGATTCCATTGATCTCTACGCTGGCAATTTCTGGCGTCTCTGTAATTATAAATAGTGGAGTTGGAGTCACTGTTGGAGCAGGAATGACCGTCAATATGGCTTTCTGTGAAGTATTTTGATGTGATGCCCATCGTTGAGCAAGAAAACTTAACCCTGCAACCAGGAAAAGTGACAGGATTCCGGCAACACCAATTGCGCCAATGAGCATCCAGGGAGTAACAGAAAAACCTGAAAACCGTTTCATGGTGTTATGAAGGCAACAAGAAGAATCCAACACCCAAAATGAGATAAACGCCAATCAATGCCACGCCTTCCAGCCAGTTCGATTCTCCATCAGAAGACACGAGAGCGGCAACAACAACCGCTGCAATAAGAGCAATCAACTCAAACTGATTGAATATCAATGTGAGTGGATTTCCCATTAAGAGACTGACAAAAACCAGTACAGGTGCCACAAAAAGAGCGATTTGCAAACTGGAGGAGACTGCAATTTCCACACTCAACTCCATCTGATTTTTAAGGGCGACCTGAACGGCGACAAGGTGCTCCGCCACATTTCCAACTAACGGGATAAGAATAATTCCCAGGAAAAATTCTGAGACTCCTATATTGCTCACGACATGTTCAACGGCTCCTACCAGCATCTCGGAGAGCCAAACAACCCCGAGTGTAGAAATTGTCAGCAATACCAGTGCTTCGACTTTTGTGAAACCATGGTTTTGAGTATGAGTTTCGGTTGGCGGATATGAAATTGGGCTTTTTGCGGTTTTCAGAGTATAAACCAGTCCCAGAGCATACAGAATCATCAAAACAATGGCAACGCCTATACTCAATGCCTCTACCTGAATGCTGTCATCAGGACCAATCGAATGGCTGAACAAAGAAGGGATTGCCAACCCAATCACAACGATGATGAGAAGAATGGCATGGTTTGAGGCTTGGCGACGGTCAAAGGATTGTACTCCGTGTCTGAGTCCACCCAGAAAAATTGAAGCGCCCAGTACAAGGAGCAGGTTTCCCAGAATTGATCCTGTAATGGAGGCTTTGACCAGTTCAATAAGACCCGCCTGGATGGCTACCAGGGTAATAATCAATTCCGCTGCGTTGCCGAGTGTGGCGTTCAACAACCCACCAATTTTAGGACCGGTATAGACTGCCAGAGACTCAGTTGCTTCGCCAATCAAACCTGCCAGAGGCACTATCCCAATACAGGAGAGAATAAAAATCCAGAAATCTCCCCAATGAAATATTTCTGCAAACAACGCAAAAGGTAAAGCAACGATGAGCCAGTTAATTGGTTTTTGAAAAAGAACAAGGATTTTTCTCATACCATCGAGCCATCCCATGCAGTCATTTTGGTTATTATATCTGATTGCGCACCAATATTTTTGGAATGCCTTAACTAAAAAGTGGGAATCTTGATTGTGATATAATCACCTCTAAATGGGAACTGCAAACTCAACAACCACGCCAATGCTCCAAAACCGTTATGTGCTTGAAGAGACAATTGGCTCTGGCGGTATGGCTGTCGTCTATCGTGCCAGGGATCGCATGCTGGAACGAACGGTTGCCATCAAACTATTACGCCCAAAATATTCAGGAAATCAAGCCTTTCAAGAGCAATTCCGCAGAGAAGCCCGCGCTGCGGCAAACCTTTCACACCCAAACATCGTCACCATTTATGATATTGGTTACGATTCCGGGCGCCTGTTTATTGTAATGGAATACATTGAAGGGCAGAACCTTAAAGATCTGATTCGACAAAAAGGTGTCTTTGAACTCCATGAAGCATTGCCATTAATGATCCAGGCTGCCAAAGGTGTGGGGTATGCTCACCGTGCAAGAGTAGTTCACTGTGATGTAAAACCCCACAACATGCTTGTTACTAAAGATGGTCATCTGAAAGTGACAGACTTTGGTATTGCGCGTGCCATCGCCAGTATTCATCCAGATGAAACGGCGGATGAAATTTGGGGTTCTCCTCAATATTTCTCTCCAGAGCAGGCATCAGGGCAGCCCCCCATGCCATACAGTGATGTGTATTCGTTAGGGGTTGTTTTTTATGAAATGCTTACAGGGCAATTACCATACACCGGAAAAACCCCAGCCGATTTAGCCCGACAGCACCGTGATCCAAATATTCGTCCAATTCCACCAAGGCACCTGAATAGGGATATTCCTGAAAAATTGGAAGAAATTCTGCTCGTACTCCTGTCTAAAGACCCCCGGCAAAGGTTTAGGAATGCAGATATTCTTGCACGCATGCTTGAAGGGCTTGAATTTGCTGCCCCCCAAAACCGGGTTGTAAGCACAACCCCACGGAGCAATACTACCCCTCCACAGGCTTCTCCATCATCAGCCAGCATCCCTGCAGAATATACCCCACCAAAATCAAAACCTTCCCCATCTGAGGCTTTACGCTCCTCTTCATCCACCTTATTCACACCAGATATTATTGTGCTCGCCATTATTGCTCTCGTTCTTGGAGTTGGGTTGTTACCATTTTATTCATATATCCTTAATGTGCTTGGGTGGGTCAAGTGAACGTTTTCCGGTTGTGCGCTTCAGTACTTTCGGCAGATTTCCGCTATCTGGCGGATCAGATAAAACAACTTGAAGACGCGGGCGTCGATGAGATTCATGTAGATGTCATGGATGGTCATTTTGTCCCCAATCTGACCATGGGGCCATTTATTGTATCTACGTTGAAGAAGATTACCCACCTGCCCCTTGATGTTCATCTTATGGTTGAGAATCCGGACCGAATGATCCCCTGGTATGCAGAGGCTGGAGCGCATCGTCTTTCCGTCCAGATTGAAACCTGTCCTCACATTCACCGCACGATTCAAACCATTCATGCTTCAGGTTGTGAAGCAGGTGTCGTGTTGAACCCGGGAACGCCTGCATCCTGGCTGGAAGAAGTAGTCAGTCATGTCGATTTGATTCTGGTGATGACAGTAAATCCAGGCTTTTCTGGACAGACTTTTTTGCCAGAGGTACTTCCCAAAATCAGCAAAGTGCATTCGATGGTAGAACATGCCCGTAGCAAAGCCGCTATTCAGGTAGATGGTGGAATTGACCAGAACACTCTGCCGCTGGTGTATTCGGCGGGAGCGAGGGTCATTGTTTCGGCTACAGCCATTTTTAAGCACCCGAACGGCATTTCCGCTGGAGTAAAGGCATTACGGGAAAGTGTAAGTTAAACAAAAATCACGGCGCCATTGCCGCGATTTTTGCACAAACAAAGAAAAAGAAGGTAAAATCAGGCTGCTTTGACCATTGTACGGATGCATTTTGTGCACAGGACTTTATGGACCTTTCGACCATTTTCAATCACCAGAACTTTCTGCAAATTGGGACGAAAAGCCCGGTTAGTCGCACGCATCGAGAAGCTCCGACGATGTCCAAATACAGTTTTCTTGCCGCAATTTTCACATTTAGCCATAGTCAATTCCTTTCTTCCTTGCGCCAGGTTGCCTGGAGTGTTTCAAAACTCAACGAGCGAAAATTTTACCACACCTCGTATCGAAATACAAGAATCGGGTTATTAACTCAAAAGGGTCACATATGAAGGACAGTAATCCATTAGGAAATATTTATGTCAGTTATCGGGCAATTGCCACGGTCGCATACCAGGCTGCTTTGTCCTCTTACGGAGTGGTTGGATTTGCCGCAAAAAACCTTGCAGAAGGTCTGGCTCAAGTCTTGGTAAAAGACCCTACCCTTGGCGTTGACGTTCGTTATGTTAACAATTCTATTCAGATTGACCTTTATATCATTGTAGAATACGGAACTCGTATTAAAATGGTGGCTTCGAGTGTAGCGGATAATGTTCGCTATCAAGTTGAAAAAGCAATTGGTATTCCGGTGAGTCAAGTGAATGTACACGTCCGTGGTTTACGAGTAAGCAATCCGGATTGAGTTTCAGGCGAAGGGAAGATATTGAGTGTTTTATGTCCATAGATGAATTAAATACGACTCATCCTCATCATAGCGATTCGAATCTTCAGGAAAAGTCCTCAGATAGCCGGATTGATGGGCAAAAGTTGAAGGAATTACTGATCGC
This sequence comes from Anaerolinea thermophila, assembly GCF_020723905.1. GTDB lineage: Bacteria > Chloroflexota > Anaerolineae > Anaerolineales > Anaerolineaceae > Anaerolinea > Anaerolinea thermophila_A. The sequence goes on along the minus strand of NZ_DYHZ01000005.1, from coordinate 267,628 downwards.
AGGGATGACCTGGTTGAAAACTAACCAGCAGGTAGTAAATGCCTTAAATGTGTTTCCTGTGCCTGATGGTGATACTGGTACCAATATGTTGTTGACAATGCAAGCCGCTTACAGTGAGGTAGCAACGTCGGGCGAAACCAATATTGGAAAAATGGCTAAAGCCATTGCTCAAGGCGCTCTGATGGGAGCAAGAGGGAATTCCGGCGTGATCCTTTCTCAAATCTGGCGCGGCTTTGCCCGTGCTCTGGATAACTATGAGACGATGAACGCGGATCTGTTTGTTGCCGCGATGCTTGAGGGGCAGAATACCGCTTATAAAGGGGTGGTGCGCCCAGTCGAAGGCACAATTTTAACCGTGGCGAAAGATGCTGCAGAAGCGGCTCGAAAAGCCAGGGAACGGACCAGCGACTTGAAAGAAATCCTTGAAGCAGTTGTCGAAGCCGCCAACGAATCAGTTAAAAAGACTCCAGAATTGCTCCCAATTCTCAAACAGGCCGGCGTTGTCGACTCAGGGGGGAAAGGTCTGTTTTATATTCTGGAGGGAATGTTGCGTTACATCAACGGGCAACCTTTGGACACCAATTTAAATATAGTACAACCCCTATCCATGATGCAGATTGAACAGACAGTGGAGGAAATTGAGCCCGGGCAAGAAGTTGAGGTGGTCATTGACTTCAGACCTCATCAACCATTAAACCTGGAACGATTTTACGCCGACCTCAGTGAAATGGGAACTTCCATACAGGTTGGTGAGGGCGATGGAATGTACCGCATGCATATTCATGTAAGCCAGGAACGCCAGTATGATCCCATTCAATATATTTCAAAGATTGGCGTATGGAGTAAAATCGCCATGGAAAACCTTCTGGAGCAAATGGGAGGTAGAACCCCCGCTACAGTGGAAGCGCCCCGCTTAGAACTGGCTACCGTTCAACCGGATCAAGTTGCCGTGGTTGCTGTATCCCCCGGCCCAGGAATTTCCCGAGTGTTTGCCAGCCTTGGCGTTTCTGCCATTGTTGAGGGCGGGCAAACTATGAATCCAAGTACAGAACAAATCCTTAATGCGTTTGAAAATTTGCCCACAGATAAGATCATCATTTTACCCAACAACAAAAACATCATTCTGGCTGCCCAAAACGCTGCCAGTGTAACCGTGAAAAAAGTAGAAGTCATCCCCAGCCGAAGTGTCCCCCAGGGATTGGCAGCAATGTTCCGATATAACCCTGAGGGAGACTTAAGTGAACTGGTCGAGGAAATGAAAGAAGCCATCACAGAAGTGCGAACAGGTGAAATTACTACGGCTACCCGTTCTGTCAATCTGAATGGCGTTGACGTGCAGGAAGGGGCTGTGATTGGTTTGCTGGATGGAACCCTTGTAGTCTCCAGCAATACCATTGAAGATGCCTGCTTACAACTTCTTGAGAAGGCTCAGGCTGGTGAATACGATTTGATTACCATGTTTTATGGTGAAAACATCAGTCACACCGAAGCCAATCGAATTGCAGACCTGGTACGGGAGAAATATCCTCAACAGGAGCTGGAACTGAAGGAAGGGGGGCAACCCCACTACCAGTTTATCATCGGAATTGAATAAAACAGAAGAATGGGCAACCTTTGCATTCTCACTGATGCTGCCACTCAATTCACCCACCCTGGATTTCCGGGGTATCAACATGTTTGGATTGTCCCATATGATGTTTCTTTACGGGGATTAGTGTATCCGGAAGGGGAAGGAATTCGATGGAATTATCTTCCCTCATCTACATTGAACGGAATTAAACCCCGCCTCAAAGCACCAGATCCCGAAACCTTTTATGCATTATTTCAAAAACATGCCGCTGAATATTCCCATGTCATTGCTATTTTTTCCTCGTCGGAATTAACCCCAATTTACAAAGCGGCAGAAGAAGCCGCGCAAGCCGCAAAAAACCTGGTGCCTATAACGCTGATCGATTCACAAACCATTTCGGTAGGAGTGGGATTGCTCGTACAAATGGCAGCACAGGAAGCTGCTCATGGGAAAGATCCATTGACTATTGAGCAGAAGATACGGAGAACCATCCCGAAACTTTATACCCTTATTTGTACCGCAGGGCTTTCCTATCTTCACGAAGCCGGTTTTTTGGAGAAACCTCAAGCGATAGCCGGGGAAATGCTCAACATGCTGCCGGTGTTGTCCTTTGAAGAGGGGAAAATCAGTCCAATTGAAAAAGCGAGAAATGTCCGAGGCGCGTTGGATTTCTTTCAGGAATTTCTGGAAGAATTTGAGGAATTAAGACATATTGCGGTTCTTCAGGGCATTTCTCCGTTCAATCACGAAACTCAAATCTTACGGAACTATGTACACGAAATGTTTCCGGATGTTCCATTTAGCGAACACAGTTTGAATCTGCCAACAGCAATTTTATTTGGTCCCCGCACGATAGGAATGGTCATTCTTGAGGGGGATTAAAGTGCGGTAAAATACAGTTATGCAGTCTCCACTGGAAAAATTAAACAAATTTTTAGAACTTGAGCGCGAACAAAACTATGAGAATCGCGCTGTTGTGGGTGGTTTAGATAAGGCTGTCCCATATTGGGAAAGAGAAGCCCGTGCGTATCAGTTACCTGAAGAATTAATTTCTTTCATCGTGGAAAAACTTCAGGAATATCCCCGTTTGCAACCAGAACAACGTAAAGAAATTATTCAACAGATTTTCGCTCAAATTGAAACCTGTGGCGCGTCTAATAAAGCACCTGCTCAACTAGTAGAACATCCTTCCAGACATTCATCCAAAGGCTCACAACAACCTTCGGTGAAGAAAGAAACCCGTGAAGAAGATAATACTCAAATCTCTAAAATTCTTCAGACGCCGCTTGAACGCGTGAGCGGTGTTGGCAAGAAAACAGCCGATGCTCTCGAAAAATTTGGTGTCAGGACGCTTCAAGATTTGTTGTATTTTTTCCCAAGACGGTATGATGATTACAGCCGGCTGAAACCCATCAATAAATTGAAATATGGCGATGAAGTAACTGTATTAGGAGTGATTCAGGCAATTGCATCGCGACCGGTTCGTGATGGAAAAATGCAATTGATTGAAGCCATCATTACAGATGGAACCGGTACTCTCCGTCTTTCCTGGTTCAATAAGTTATGGTATGTCAATCGTTTTCCAAAAGGAACCCAAGTAGCGGTTTCCGGGAAACTGGATATGTATTTGGGAAAACTGGTGATGAAAGATCCGGAAATCGAGGAAATTGATCGGGAGCAATTGCATACCAGTCGAATTGTCCCCGTTTATCCCCTGACCAGCGAGTTGAACCAAAAAACATTGCGCCGGCTGATGTATAAAACCATCATGCAATGGGCACCGAAGGTTCAGGATTTTCTCCCAACTTCAGTGCGCACCTCGCTCAAGTTGCTTGAGCTGGGAATTGCCATTTCACAAACTCATTTTCCGGATAGTCAGGACTCTTTAGACCAGGCCCGTTGGCGCCTGGCTTTTGACGAAATCTTTCTGCTTCAACTGGGTGTTTTACGTCAAAAACTCTCGTGGAAATCTCTCCCAGCAAGGGTATTTGAAGTACCAGACTCCTGGATTGAGCAGAGACTTGCCCTGTTGCCCTACGAATTAACCAATGCCCAAAAAAGAGCCATTCAGGAAATCCGAATAGATCTTGCATCTGGAAAACCCATGGATCGCCTTTTACAGGGAGATGTTGGATCGGGAAAAACGATTGTAGCCGCAATGGCAATTGGCATGGTAACCTACCATGGAGCCCAGGCTGCTGTGATGGCTCCCACCAGTATCCTTGCAGAACAACATTATCGAAATTTAAGCCGCGTGTTGACCCAATCTGGAGATGATTTGCCTGCTATTCTCCAGCCCGAGCAAATCCGGCTCCTCACCAGCGATGTCCGAGGCGCAGAGAGAGAAGATATTTTGAATGGATTGCAAAACGGATCAGTAAAATTATTAATTGGAACCCACGCACTCATTGAAGATCCAGTACAATTTCAAGATTTACAGTTAGTTGTTATTGATGAACAACACAGATTTGGTGTGTCACAACGTGCGGCGCTCAGGAAGAAAGGGAATAATCCTCACCTCCTGGTAATGACAGCCACGCCAATCCCACGTTCACTGGCATTGACGATTTATGGTGACCTTGATTTGACGGTCATGGATGAAATGCCACCCGGACGTCAACCCGTGGAAACACATGTTCTTCATCCACTGGAAAGAGAACGAGCCTATCAACTGATTCGCCATGAGATCAGCAATGGACATCAGGCATATATTATTTATCCAATGGTGGAACAAAACGAAAACGGAGATGGTTTGTCCGTAGTACAGGAATTTTCCCGGTTACAAAAAGAGGTCTTCCCCGATCTAAACATTGGGATGATGCACGGAAGATTAAAACCGGAAGAAAAAGATGAAGTGATGGCTCGATTTAGAGATGGTCAATATCACATCCTGGTTTCCACCTCCGTCATTGAGGTTGGTGTAGATGTCCCGAACGCTACCGTGATGGTTATCGAGGGAGCAAACCGTTTCGGATTAGCACAATTACATCAGTTCAGAGGAAGAGTCGGACGCGGCGCAGCCAAATCGTATTGTTTGCTGATTCCTGAATCTGATGATGCTCTGGAAAATGAACGCCTTTCTGTCATGGTAGAAACAAATGATGGCTTTGTGCTGGCAGAGCGTGACCTGCAGCAACGGGGACCCGGAGAGTTTTTGGGAACACGCCAGGCTGGTTTCACCGAGTTGAAAATGGCGAATTTAACAGATGTGCATATTATTGAAAAAGCGCGTCAACAAGCTCAATTCATCTTTCAAAAAGACCCGGAACTTCAGTTGCCAGAGCATGCTCTACTAGCAAAACGGTTAGAGGAATTCTGGCAGAATGGCAAAGGAGATATCAGTTAATCATGGTACGAGCCTTCTTTCCAGGAACCTTTGACCCCATTCATTATGGGCATATCAATATTGCACTGCGCGCCTCCTGCATCTTCGATGAATTAATTGTGGCAGTGTATGATCGCCCCCTGAAGAACTTACTGTTTAGCCCTGAAGAGCGAATGGAACTGGTACAACAATCCTTCGCCGGACAGGAAAAAATCCGTGTGATCGGGTATCGCGGATTAACTGTGGATGCCTGTCGTGAAAATGGGGCTCAAGTGATTGTCAGAGGCTTGCGGGTTTTTTCTGATTTTGAATATGAGTTTCGCATGGCTCTTGCAAACCATCGCCTTGCACCCGACATTGAAGTGATCGCGCTTATTACCAACGAGGAGCATACATTTCTTTCCTCGACAACAGTGAGGGAAATTGCAGCGTTAGGCGGAGATATTTCCAGTATGGTTCCCCCACATGTGGAAATTGCTCTGAAAACCAAACTCAAACAGACCCCTTCCATGTTATTACCGGTTCCCATACGAGACTAGTTAAGAATTTGCCATATAATATCGGTATAAAAATTGCAACGGAAAGATCGTAAAAGGTCACGGAGGAAATAAATGGATATCCTGCACCTGGTAGATCGACTCGAAGAACTCTTTAATGAAAGCCGACCGTTCCCTTTAACGCATAGCGTACTGGTGAACGAGGATCGGATGCTGGACATTATTGATCAGATGCGTGTCTCTATTCCAGAGGAAATCAAGAAAGCACAGCAAATTCTGGCTCAAAGAGATCGTATTCTGGCACAGGCGCAGGAAGAAGCAAATCGAACCATTGCATTGGCACGAGAGAAAAGTGAGCAGTTAGTTGCGAGAGATTCAATTGTAGCAGAAGCACAAGCCAGAGCGGAACAGATTATTGAACAAGCCCATATCGATGCTGCAGCCATACGGAAAGAAGCCGATGATTACGTTTTAGAGTCTCTGACCCGTCTGGAAGCCGAACTGGAAAGAATTTTGACCCAGGTACGGAATGGGGTCCGAACTTTACAAAGTGAAAGAAGATCCCCAGAAGGATAAAAAAAATGTTTGTGTGCAACACGGGACTGTCTTAGAAAAATAGGACAGTCCCGTGTTTTTTATTCCTCTTCTTCCTCGTTTTTCTCCTCTTTTTTTATCTTCCATCGAGGTGGTGAGGCATTCTCACTGGCAGGATGAAGAGCCACCCGAAAGACCTCGTCAATATGGGTGACAAACACAATTTTTAAGTCTGATAACACTTTTTTAGGGACATCCACAAGGTCTTTCTTGTTTTTCTCAGGGAGAATGACTGTTTTTAATCCTGCCCGATGAGCTGCGAGGATTTTTTCGCGTACTCCCCCAATTGGCAGAACTCTTCCCCGTAATGTAATTTCTCCGGTCATTCCCACATCACGGTAAACCTTTCGTTCTGTCAAAGCCGATGCCAGCGCAGTTGCAATGGTAATCCCCGCACTGGGACCATCTTTAGGAACCGCACCTTCAGGAACGTGGATGTGAATATCCAACCCCTCAAAAATGGAGGGCTCTAAATCAAAGTCAGCACAATGGGCTTTGAGATAAGACAAAGCTGCCTGGGCAGACTCTTGCATGATGTCGCCAACTTGCCCTGTTATCTGAAGATTTCCTTTACCTTCCATGATAAGAACTTCAACGGGCATAATTTCACCACCCGTCTCTGTCCACGCCATGGCTGTAGCAACACCTACTTCGTCCTGTCTTTCTGCCTCAGTAACAAAGAACTGCGGAGGACCCAAAAATTTTTCAACCAGTTGAGGGGTCAATTGTGTTGGATAGCGTTTCTTTTGAGACTTCAACCGGGCTATCTTTCGGCACATTCTCCCGATTTCCCGCTCTAAATTCCGCACCCCCGCTTCATAAGTGTACTCACGAATAATTCTTCGGATAGCGCTATCTCTGAAGACAACCTCTTTATCTTGCAAACCGCTTTCTTCAATCTGGCGAGGAATCAGGAATCTTCTGGCAATCTCCAGTTTTTCCTCTTCAATGTAACCCGGGAACTCAATCACTTCCATGCGATCCAGAAGTGCTGGCGGTATGGAAGCCAAAGAGTTAGCAGTTGTAATGAACATTACTTTAGATAAATCATACGGGATCTCGAGATAATGATCCGAAAAGGCGTGGTTTTGCTCAGGATCCAGTACTTCTAAAAGGGCGGCTGCAGGATCACCACGGAAGTCAGCGCCCAGTTTGTCAATTTCATCCAGCATGAAGAGTGGATTAATGGTCCCTGCCCGGCGCATGGTTTGTAAAATTCTTCCAGGAAGAGCACCAATATATGTTCTGCGGTGTCCACGAATTTCAGCCTCGTCTCTGACTCCTCCGAGTGAAACTCTGACAAAATTTCTACCAAGTGCTTCGGCAATGGAACGTCCCAGGGAAGTTTTACCGGTGCCTGGAGGACCTGAAAAACACAAAATGGGCTGACGAGATCGTTTGGGTTTCAGACTTCGAACGGCAATATATTCCAGAATGCGATCTTTGGCATCTTTCAAGCCGAAATGATATTGATCCAGAACCTTTGCGGCGTGTTCCACATCAAGGTTATCTTCTGTTTCCTGGTACCAGGGTAATTCCAGAATCCATTCAAGATACGTTCGGATGATCCCCACTTCAGGAGCCATTGCAGGCATTTGAGCAAGACGTTCCACTTCTTTTTCAGCAACCTTACGGGCTTCATCGGGTAAACCGGCTTTTTCGATCCGCTCGCGAAGCTCTGCGATATCCCGCATCCAGATATCCCCTTCTCCAAGTTCAGTCTGGATGGCTTTCATTTGCTCGCGAAGATAAAACTCTCGCTGGCTTTTATCAACCTCATTTTGTACCCTGCTTTGAATTTCATCTTCCAGTTGCAGAACATCCAACTCTTGTGCCAGCAACCAGTTAAGCCGTTTCAGTCGCTCTTTTGGATCTGCCAGCAAGAGCAAAGTTTGCCTTTCCTTGAGAGGGAAAGATATTGCGGTGGCAATCATATCTGCCAGCCATCCCGGCTCTGGAATATTGAGGGAGTAAATATGGGCTTCATCCGGGATACTGCGATCAAGTTGTACGCATTTTTCAAACAAGTCTCGCGAAGTGCGCATCAACGCGTCAATTTCCCGATTGACTTCAACTGACTCGTGAATTGGACGAGCCCGAACCCTTAAGTATGGGTCTTCCTGAACAATTTCGACTATTTCAACCCGCCGCCGTCCCTGAATCAGGGCAGAACTTTTGCCATCTGAGAGGGAAAGCAACCGTCCGACAGCAATTTCTACTCCGATAGGGAGAAAATCCTCTAGTGCTGGTTCTTCTGCATCAGGGTCTTGCAGGAACATGGCAATCATCGTCTCGTCATTCGCCTGAGCATCCAAAACGGCAACCAGATTGGGACCAGGTAGAATGAATACAGGCGAAATCATGCGAGGAAAAATTACCATGTCCTGCATGATAAAAGCAGAGCACTCAATCAGTCCCTCATCGTCAGGCTCTGCGTCAGGGATGTTATACAATTCCTCGGTCCGCTGATGTAAATGGTTTGCAAATTCTTCTGCGTCTGAATCAGACCAATTTTCTTTCATAAAAGAGCCTCATTCCATTATGGATGTGAAGTTTGTAATTGGGGTTGCACGTATTGCTGCCAGGCATACCTTACAGCCGCAGCAATGAACAAACTACCGGCCGCAAGAACGACGGCTTCTGAGGTTTCTGCAATTTCCAATGCCGTCAATAGGGCTTTTTCAACCGGAACAATAGCATCTGCACGCATGCCATGTTGACGGATCAATTTTACCAGAGCAGTTGCATCCATGGCTCGGGGGTGAACAGACTGTGTGGCAATCACCCGCTTCACTCTGGGAAGCAGTTCTTCAAGCATGCCTGAAATATCTTTATCTTCTGAAACGCCAAAAATCAGAATTACAGGTTTCCCCGGTAAATAATCGTCGAGGGTTAATCTGAGTTTTAATGCAGAATCCCGGTTATGCGCTGAGTCTACAATCAGCATGGGGTTTTTATTCAAGATTTCAAATCGTGCAGGCCATTTAACGTTGCTGAACCCTTTTTGAATAGAAGAATCTGAAATATAAACTCCTCTTTGCTTTCCAATTTGCAGAGCGCCATACGCTGTAGCCGCATTTTGTACCTGGTGATAACCAAGCAACGGAATACGCAATCGTAAAGGTTCCCAATCCGTATGCCCGCCTGATTCAATAAAGGAATTTACCGATTCTTGTTCATCATCCTTCCATACAAATAAAGTCTGACCTTCAAGATCGTGAGACCACGGCGCAAAATGAAAATCCTGCCCCACTTTAAACAATTCGGACCCCCTTTCGCGGGCAACCTCCTCAAGCACCGCCATCGCTTCAGGGAGTTGCGGTGATGTCACAACAGGTTTTCCTGGTTTGATGATGCCGGCTTTCTCAAATGCAATCTTTGCAAGAGTATCCCCCAGTACATTCATATGATCCATAGAAAGTGAGGTGATGACCGAAACAGTAGGGGTTACCACGTTGGTTGCATCCAATCTGCCACCTAACCCCACTTCAATAACGGCTACCTGACATTCCTGACGGGCGAAGTATAAGAATGCCATTGCAGTGGTAATCTCGAAGGTGGTTAATTGTGGTACCTGATCAACATAGGACTTAATTTCTCCCACAAGTTCTACAAAATCCTTATGGGAAATCTGTTCACCATCTACCTGTATCCTTTCGGTGTAATCTTGTAGATGTGGGCTGGTGTAAAAACCGACCCGATATCCTTCCGCTTGAAGAGCACTGGCGATTAACGCAGATGTGGATCCTTTCCCTTTCGTGCCAGCCACATGATAGATGGCGTATTTTTCTTGCGGATTTCCAAGCAGTTCTAAAAACTTAAAAATACGGTCAAGATTGAATTTTTCCGGCGTGTACCGAAAATTTCTGGTGAGGCTGTAATCGACAAAACTGTATAAATAATCCAGGGCTTCTTGGTATAAAATTTCATACTCGCTCATTTGTTCAATTCACTCCCATTGGCATTGTAATCTTCGGAAATGATTTCTGCAAGATTAGATCTAAACGATACCTTTATGTTAAACTATACGGACTATGGATGCATTTCTCACGCTTAAAAGCAATCCACTCCTTGTGGACATGAATGAGAAAGATCTCACTTTTATATACAAGAAAGCATTTTCTATTAAAGCAGAAGCCGGGAGTTTCTTGTTTTTTCAAGGAGATCCGGCGGAAAATCTGTTCTTTCTTGTTAAGGGACACATTCGGTTATTTTCTCTTACACCTGAAGGCCAACAGGTATTAATGCATGTGGTCACACCCGGTAATTTCTTTGCCATTGTTGCACTTGTTCCTTCTTCTGCATATCCTGTAAGCGCCGAAGTCACTCAGGAAAGTATCTTATTGAAATGGAACAGAGATGCTATAGAAGAAATTCTAAAAATTGTGCCCGCTATTTCCCTCCAAGCCATGCGCCTCATGGCTGAACGGTTACAGGAATATCAGCAAAGATTTAAAGAGATCGCTACTCAAAGGGTAGAACGCCGGCTTGCAAGAATGTTGATTCGACTAGCCGCTCAGAGTGGTGTAAAAACCAGCGAAGGTATTGTGATCAATCTGCCATTAACTCGTCAAGATCTGGCAGAAATGGTTGGGACAACCCTTTACACAGTCAGTCGATTCCTTTCCCAGTGGGAAAGCCGTGGGATAATTTTTAGTAGCAGGGAAAAAATCATTATAAAAAATAGCCACCTCCTCATGTGCATCGCCGAGGATTTACCAGAACATGGAAGTTGATTGATCTACAACAAAGCGCTCTCGGAATATTTTTCAATATAATTGAATTGTGATTGGTTTAGATACAAGAATTTACGATTTACTCCGCCAATATCCCCAAACTACCAGCCTTTTTATTCAGTATCGAATGGCTTGCATTGGCTGCCCTATGGGTATTTTTGACACAATAAAAGACGCAGCTTTGTATCATCATATTCATCCACAAACTTTTTTCGAAAAAGTACAAGCCATTATCCAGCAATGTGATACGACTCCTCATCATTCAATGTAGAGATTCACCTCAACGGTTAGTTATCCAACTTTGATAAGTCTTCTATGGTGTCAATATCAATTAACAATTTCTCATCATCCCAGGGAATTAATTCGACAGGGAATTTCTGAAATAATTGTCTTCCTCCTGTATCTCCAGTGATTCCTTTTAGGGAAGAAAATGTTTCTCGGCTAAAAAGAACAGGATTTGTCCGCTGCCCATTTACAACAGGGGCAATGATTGGCGCCCGAGATATGGAAAAAGCATGCACCAGTTTCTGGAGAATGTTCGGGGTAATAAAGGGTTGATCACCCAGTAAGAAAATTACTGCATCAACGGAATTGGAGAGTGTTTCCATCGCAATTTTAACCGAACTGGATTGTCCAAGCCGCCAAAACCGATTTTCAATTACATTGACATTTAAATCTGAAACGACTTTCGAAACTTCCGGGTACGCTCCTAGAATTATCGAGACGGGTTTTAAGCAACCCTGAAGGGCTACTTTTGTAATTCTGCGAATTAACGGCTCGCCATCCAATTGCAACAATAGTTTTGGAGAACCAAATCGGCGACTTTCACCTGCAGCAAGGATCACACCAGCAACGGGTGAATACACCCGGTGAATTTGCACTGGCTTTGTAAAATCGATGCCATTTAAACTTGCAATGACACATTTCTCATATGCAGTTAAGGACCGAATGGCTATCTCACCACCAAATTCCTGCTGATCGGGTTGATCCGCCTGATTGATAAGCAGGTACCGTCTGGCATTTTGAGGAATATTTTTTTGTCCTCCAAAGGGATGAACTATCACTTGAAAAATGGTTTCTGGAGAGATGGGGTCTCCCAAGGCTGTGTGGGAAAGGTTTGCAAAATCATCCACACGATAAACCCATTCTTCACTCAACTCCTTCCCAAATCCATTTGCACCAATGCATACAATGACCTGTTCTACTTCCTGTGGAATGGGAGGCTCCCACGGAGCAGGTGCTTTAAGTGGTTTTCCCCGACAGCCATCGGCTTCGATCAGTAACGGAATGCCTTTTTCTTTACAGATTTTGATGAGATGAGAAATCATCATTTCGTCTAGCCCTGTATATCTATCCTTTTTATCCGGCATTCCCGTAATTAGCAGAATTCCCTTGAATTCTGAAGTGATTATTCTGTCAATTTCCTGTGAAGTGCTGACCTGAAACACTTTATCGGCATTTTCTCCCTGGGACATTCCTAGATGAGCGGTATTGGATAAAATGACCAAAGGAGAATATTCCTTTGCTAAACGGAACAACAATGAGGTTTTACCTCCGCTCCCTACAATCGCCAGGATCGGGCTTTCGGGAAGATTAAACGTGTTTCTGAGTGAATTTATCATTTCGTCCTCATCAAAATCCTTGATTAATATTCTCTCACACAATAAAAAACACAAATCCAGTAAAATATCTCTTTATAAAGAACCTTATTAGTATACTTTTGGAGTATTTATGAAAAGCAAATTTAGAATTCAGTTTATTTTAGTCTTTCTGATCTTTTCTATCGGCTTTTTATCAGGGTGTGCTGGTGGCGTAAGTGCGTCTCCGACGAAAACCCCTTTGCCCACACCAACATCAACGCCTGTTGTAGAAATGACTGAAGGTATAAAAAATACCGAGGAAATTGTTACCGCCAGGAATTTTATCCTGGACAAACAAAGATCGGTTATTTCCTATTCGGTGGATGAGACTTTCTTAAACCAGAATAATCGTTTGGCAACTGCCGTGGGAAAAACCAGTGCAATCAGTGGAGAGATCCAAATCGATACGCAGAATTTATCTAATGTCACTTTTGGCGAATTTATTGTGGATATCAGCACATTAAAAAGCGACAGCAGCAGAAGAGACGCTGCAATTCAAAATCGCTGGCTGGAATCGGAAAAATTCCCCCTGGCTCGTTTTATGGTGAAGGATGTTAAGGGACTTCCCCAGAATCCGAAGGAAAATGAACTGGTAAATTTTCAACTGGTTGGCGACTTAACCATTCGGGAAGTAACTCGATCAGTAACATGGGATGTCTCAGCCATGTTAAGAGGAAAAGAATTAACGGGCAAAGCCACCACCTTCATTTACATGGCAGATTGGGGAATTGAACCCCCAAATATTGCTGGAGTTTTAATTGTCAAAGATGGTGTTTCTCTTACTTTAGAATTTGTTTTTACTGAACAATAATAAAAGGGAAAGCCGAGGGTTTTTTAAGACCCCCGGCTTTTCTTTAAGGCTTATCTTCTTCAAACAATTCGTAAGGCAGGGCATTAACCAACCATACTGCCATGAGCCGAACATCGTCATTGGGGATTTCCAGATCAGGATTTTGTTCAGCGAAACTTTGATCTAGAACCTCGTAAGTTTCTGATTTGGGCCATTCCACCTGAAATCCGGGCAATTTCGAGCGATCTGTTTCTGGAGGGAGCAGGTTCTTCCATCCACGAGATGTCAACATTTGAAAAACTTTTTCCCGTAAATCGCCATGAAGTTCTGCCCATGCCTGAAGAACCTGGGCGACAAATTCAGGATTTCGTTCAAACAAGGTTTCTCCATGACGGATTTTCAGAGGAAGAGGGGCCAGTGAACTGTCCCGAAATCCTGGAATTTTTACCTGTTTCTTAAAAATTGAGAGAATCGCATTTTTTCTTGCGGCGTTCACCCCCCCAAGGTTTTCGAACACAAATCGAATAACTTTTTCTCGATACTCATCTACCATGAACTCATTAATAGCGTGAAAGGGTAAGTAACGGACGTGTTCTTGTTCTGACATGCAGTCTGCCACCTTTCTTTCAAATATAGAGGCAAAATCATATCATAAAAAGGTTATTCTTGTGTAACCTGATCGCTGATTTCATCCAACAAAGCAACTTCATTTTCAGAAAGCCTCCAATGAATGGCCCCCGCATTTTGTTCTGCCTGCGATCGTGTTTTGGCACCAGGAATTGGCAAAGCGCCTTTGCAAATTACCCAATTCAAGGCAACCTGGCAGGGGTTTTGTAGTGTTGCTCACCAATTTCTTTCAAAAGATTGAGTAGAGGCTGTATTTTGAGCAATACCCTTTTGTTATACCGCGCACCCCGAATTCCGGATGGAGGTGAATCAGGAGTATATTTTCCTGTTAACACCCCCATAGCCAGAGGGCTGTAGGCAATTATTTTTATTCCTAATTCATTGGCTCTTTGTAATAAGCCACTTTTTTCAATTTTACGGTTCAGCAAGTGATATTCAACCTGATTCGAAGCCAGCCTGATTCCATCCCTAATCAAACGATCAAACGCTCTTTGCATTTGATCAAGGTCATAGTTCGAGACACCCACTGCTCTGGTCATCCCTCGCTGAACTGCCTCAATCATACCTTCCATCCACGTTTCAATATTTATGGGCGGTAAAGGCTGATGAATTTGATACAGGTCAACCTGCTCTACTCGCAAACGCTTGAGAGAACCCTTAAGCGCATTGATCAGGGCTTGACGGTTGAGACGCCAGGGAAAAGGCATAAATTTTGTAGCAATGAAAATCTTTTGCTGTGTAGTTTCCAGGAATTGTCCCAAAATATTTTCAGACTCTCCCTGACCATAAACTTCTGCAGTATCAAAAAAAGTAATCCCCGATCGAATGGAAATTTCAAATACTTCTCTCAAATCGGCAAGGGAATATCCCTTTCCATACCCCCAAACCAGACGATCTCCCCATGCCCAGGCGCCAATTCCCATTTGGTGCCCTTCAAAAATATCTTCATAGCCTTGCTGGTACATAATTCCTCCCAGTGGTGACTTGCCATTGCCTCTGATTATAGAGCAAATTAAAAATGAGAGAAAGGATATGCTTCATAAGGTATAATGCCAGACATGAGTATGTATGTAGCCATTGACATTGAGACTACCGGATTGGACCCTGAAAAGGATTGTATTATTGAGATTGGCGCTGTACGTTTTTCGAACCGGCGCGTGGAAGAAGAGTGGTCTACTCTGGTTAAACCAACCAAAACCATACCTGCTTTTATCACCCAATTGACTGGAATTACAAATGATATGGTGCGCAAAGCCCCAACTATCCAGGAAGTTATTGGGGATTTGGCTCAATTTGTTGGCAACAGCCCGGTAGTAGGGCATAACATTCGCTTTGATCTCTCCTTTCTTCAAAAACAACGTATTTTATGGAACAATCACGTTATTGATACGTATGAGCTGGCATCTGTATTGCTTCCAACTGCCAGCCGATACAATTTAGGTGTTCTGGCTCAGTCTTTAGGAATTCTCTTGCCCGCCACCCATCGCGCTTTGGATGATGCACGCGTAACTCATGCATTGTTTATCTCACTGCTGGAAATGGCGGCTGACCTGCCGGTAGAACTTCTCTCTGAAATTGTTCAATTGAGCGAACCGCTGGACTGGGATGCCCATATTGTATTTCGAGATGTTCTAAGTCATAAAATTTCATCAAATGCACTGAAAAGTAAAAGTAAGCGACAGCGCTATCAGCCTTTTGAAATGGCTTCTGAACCCGTATATCCACTAACGGAAACCGTAGACCGCCCCATCCCCCTTAACCCTGATGAAATTGCTGGTTTGCTCGAACATCACGGTCCTTTTGCTCATTACTTTGAGCAATATGAGTATCGGCAACAGCAAGTTGAAATGCTTCGAGAAGTATGTCAGGCTCTTTCTACTCCGTATCACTTGATGGTCGAAGCAGGGACTGGCACCGGGAAATCTTTTGCCTATTTAATCCCAGCCGCAATATTTGCCTATCAAAACAATACCCGGGTAGTTATTTCAACAAATACGATAACCCTACAAGATCAATTAATAAAAAAAGACATTCCCGATTTGCGTAATGCACTCAATCTTGATCTCCGGGCTGTTGTGCTAAAAGGCAGATCTAATTATTTATGTCCTCGAAGACTGGAGGCACTGCGTCAGCGTGGTCCATCCAACGCTGATGAGATGAGAGTTTTAGCCAAAGTGTTAGTTTGGCTATTAAGCAGTCAATCCGGAGACCGAAACGAAATCAATTTGAACGGGCCCGTTGAACGAGAGATTTGGAACCGCATTTCAGCAGAAGATGAAGGCTGTAAAGCGGAGGTTTGTATTGCCAGGACGGGAGGAAATTGTCCTTTCTATCGCGCCAGACAATCAGCACAAAGTGCTCACCTGATCATTGTCAACCATGCACTTTTATTATCCGATATTGCTACCGGGAATCGGCTTTTACCAGATTATCAATATCTGATTGTAGATGAAGCGCATCATTTAGAAGGTGCCACCACAAACGCATTAAGTTTCCGGGTCTCCCAGTCGGATATTTTACGGCTTCTCAAAGAATTAGGAAGCACCTCGACAGGATTACTGGGCAGGTTATTCTCAGAAGTCAGGCAAAGCCTTCGACCTTCGGATTTGGCTGCATTTACTCAATTGTTTGAACGGGCAACAGATATCTCTTTTCGGCTGGAAAATTTTGTTAAAAACTTCTTCCACGCTGTAAATGATTTTTTAGAAGATCAACGGGATGGACATCCCCTTGGAGGATATGGACAGGAAATCCGAATTATTGAAAGTGTACGCACTTTACCATCCTGGACAAGCGTAGAAGTTGAATGGGACAATACACACGAAACATTTACACTCCTGTTAAACCTCTTAAGCGAAATTTATAAGAACTGTTCGGAATTTTGGGAATCGATGAACGAAGGGCTCCAGGATACTGTAGACGCGCTGGCATCTATTTATCGCCGATTAGCAGAAACAGATTTGAACATTCATGCCTGCATTTCCCAACCTCAACAGAATATGATTTATTGGATTGAAATCCAGCCTAATGGGAATTTTATTTCTATCAATGGAGCGCCTTTACATATTGGACCCTTGATGGAGCAATATATCTGGCATGAAAAGTCCAGTGTGATTTTGACCTCGGCTACTCTTACTGCCAATGAAGGTTTTGATTACATACGAAATCGTTTATATGCAGACGAAGCCAATGAATTGCAACTGGGTTCCCCGTTCGACTATGAGAGTTCTGCATTATTGTATATTGTCAATGATATTCCCGAACCTTCGGATGCCAATGGGTACCAGCGTGAACTTGAACGCGTCCTTGTGCGTCTGGCTAAAGCAACCGAGGGACGAATGCTGGTGCTCTTTACTTCCTATCTCCAGTTGAAACGGACCTCTCAAGCGATTACGCCATTATTAGCAGACCATGGAATCCTGGTTTATGAGCAAGGAGAAGGAGCGTCAACTCACACTCTATTAGCCACATTCCGAGAAGCAGAAAAAGCAGTATTGTTGGGAACGCGGGCATTCTGGGAGGGCGTCGATATTCCCGGTGAAGCCTTGTCTGTTCTTGTCATTGCCAAGTTACCTTTTGATGTGCCTTCAGATCCAATCGTCGCGGCACGTGCGGAAACCTTCGAAGACCCTTTTAACGAATACCATTTACCTGAAGCCATTCTCCGATTTCGTCAGGGATTTGGCAGATTGATACGTACGCAATCGGATCGGGGAATTGTGGCTGTTTTGGATAAAAGGATTCTGACTAAAAGATATGGAAGGGCATTTATTGAAAGTTTACCCACCTGCACTTTGAAAATAGGAAGTGCTGAAGATCTGCCGTCCATTGCTAAACGATGGTTGAACCTCTAACACCACCAACTGTCCCATAAATTTTCTCGTTTTTGAAGTACAGTTACCTCTCCGTTTTCAATCCATAGAACGGCAGGACGGGGAACCAGATTATAGTTGGATGCCATACTGAGATGATACGCGCCGGCAACAGGAATAATCAAATGATTGCCCGCTTGAACTTCCGGCAAATCAATTTCTTCTAAAAGAGTATCCCCAGATTCACAGTACCTTCCCACTACCTTATACCGGGTTACGGGTTTTCCTAAAGGATTTTCTGCTAACAGGGCTTCATATTTTGCCTGATATAGGGAAGGACGAATATTATCTCCCATCCCCCCATCAATGGCAAGCAATTTCTCTCCATTGGGAAGTGACTTTATACCTCCCACCCGGTATACAGCAATTCCTGCGCGCGCAACAATCCATCTGCCTGGTTCTAAAAATAAGTGTGGGATAAAAGAGGTGTCTTGATATTCTTCCTGAATAGTCTTAGAAATTTCCTTTATCCAGTGCTCAATCCCGGTGTCGAGATCAATTTCTTCAAGATGATATGGAACACCCCACCCACCCCCGGGACAAACTTCAACTGGCAGCCACTGGCTTTTCTTAGCTACCGCAAGCATCTTGTGAATTGCTTCTGAATAGGTGTGCGGATCAAATATCTGAGACCCGATATGGGTATGAATGCCTCTTAATTGAAATTTCGGATTGGAAAGAAGTTCACGAATAGCATTTTCTGCCTGCCCATCGCTGATAGTAAATCCAAATTTGCTTAAGGCATGACCGGTCTGGCGATACGGGTGTGTATTAACGTCAATTTCCGGATTAATTCTGATCCAGACTGGTACGGAATAATTCCTGGTCGACAAATGGGTAAGTCTGTTTAAATCATCAAAATTATCCAGCACAATTGCATGAATATTGGATTGAATCGCACCATCAAGTTCTGAATCGGTTTTGTTATTCCCGTGGAGATGAATTTTATGGGGTGAGATTCCCGCTTTTAAAGCGAATAGAAGTTCATTTTCCGAGACAATATCAACTCCTATTCCCATTTTTGCAATATGCTGAGCAAACGGGTAAGAGAAATAGGCTTTTGCTGCGTAGGTTATAGTACTATCTCCAGGATAATATCTACTCAAACAATTCCTTAAAATCTGGATGTTTCTTTGAACAGTCACGGCATCATATATATACAAAGGTGTGCCATACTTTTCTGCAAGTTCCTTTATTGTAAAGCGGGAGATGATGAAATCTCCGTTCTCAGAAACGGATGCACTATCAGGTAAAAGAGAATATATATTTTTCATTTTTATCAGGGTTGATTTTCTTCAGGTAAGATTGAGAGATGATACTCTGCTGGGGATTCTTCTTCATGAAAACCACTGATAACAATTAAGGCGTTTACCACAGAGGTACCAGAATTGCGCCAGCGGTGTTTCAAGTTTGCAGAAAAGATCAGACTATCTCCAGATTCAAGTAAATATGATTTACCTTCTACATCGTATTCAAGTTTCCCTCTTAAGCAAAATACCAGTTCATGTCCGCTGTGAACGATATAGTTTGGACCACTATTCCCACCGTTTTCTAAGGTTAATAAAAAGGCTTCTACTTTTCCAATGAAATGCTCTCCGCCCAAACCCTCCATGATTCCCCTCAAGAAAGGAACCCTGGTTCTTTCCCCTGCTTTCCGAAAAACAATCTCTTCTTTCACTGGGAGTGTACGGAAAAAGGCAGTAACCGGAACTTTGAGGGCTGCAGCCAGTTTGTTCAAAGTGCTCACCGATGGTGAGGTCAATCCCCTCTCAATCATACTTAAAGCATTTGCTGATAACCCACTCATACGGGCGAGTGCTCGAATAGATATATCTCTTTCCTCGCGGAGGGTCCTTAATCTTTGCCCCACATCGATTGACTCTGCTTGCCTGTCAAAGTTTTCCATTTTTTGTTCCTTAATGGCTACGCGAAATTATATGTTGATGGAAATTGCAAAATTCCTTTTTGAGGAGTACTTAATGCCTGAAATGTCTAATTCCAGTAAAAACCATGGCTATTCCCGCGCTTTCTGCAGCACGAATCACCTCTTGATCTCTTACTGAACCTCCCGGTTGAATGATTGCTTTAACCCCTGCTCTTGCGGCAATCTCAATTGAATCAGGAAAAGGAAAGAAGGCATCTGAAGCCATTACGGAACCTTCGGCCTTTTTACCCGCATTTTCTATGGCTACGCGAACACTTTGCACTCGATTAGGTTGACCGCCTCCAATTCCAATCGTTGATTTTCCCTTCACCAATACAATCGCATTTGATTTTACGTGCTGGCAGGCTTTCCAGGCAAACCGAAGTGATTCCATTTGTTCAAGCGTGGGGTGTATCGAAGTCACTACACTCCATTGTGTCCCTGCGGGGTCACCATAATCCACATCCTGGTATAGCATTCCCTGAAAAATGGAGCGATACTCCCCATGCTGATCTGCTGCTTTTGGAAAAGCAGGGATTTCCACCAGACGGCAATTCTTTTTCCTGGATAGAATCTTTATTGCTTCTTCGGTAAATTTCGGACATGCAATACACTCAATAAACAAGTCCTTCATTCTAGACGCTGTTTCTTCATCAATTTCCCGGTTGCTGGCAACAATGCCCCCAAACGCAGAAACCGGATCACATTCTAAAGCCATTTGATACGCTTCAGAAATTGCATCTGCACTGGCAATTCCACAGGGAGAAAGATGTTTGATAATGGCTACTGTAGGTTCATCAAAAGAAGAAACCGTCCGCCACGCTGCATCAATATCAAGCAAGTTATTGTAAGATAACTCTTTTCCCTGAAGAACGTTTCCTCCAAAAGGCTTGCTTGCTGGGGTAAATGTATAAAGTAATGCCTTTTGATGAGGATTCTCTCCATATCGAAGTTCTTGAGACACATACAGAGTGAGTATATGCATCTCACTGGAACTTAAAAAACCTGTGATAGCCGCATCATATTGACTGGTCCGCCAGAATGCCTTCCACGCCATAGTCCGGCGAAATTCTTCCGTGTTTTGATGGTTTCTTAAAGCATCAATTACCAGTGGATAATCTTTTGGGTCACTTACAACAAGTACCCGGCTGAAATTTTTGGCTGCTGCTCGAAGTAAAGAAACTCCTCCAATATCAATGTTTTCTACCGCTATAGATAAATCCACATCCTTTTCATGAGATACTTTCTCAAACGGATATAAATTTACAACAACCAGATCAAATTGAACCCAATGATTCTGTGCAAGAACAGCACAGTCTTCCGGGTTATCCCTTGCAAGAATACCTGCAAAAATAGCAGGGTGAAGCGTTTTCACCCTTCCTCCGAGCATTTCCGGCATTCCTGTATATGCTGATAGGTCCTTTACCTCAATACCATTCCTGCTTAACTCTCTTGCCGTTCCCCCCGAAGCCCAAATCGTCCACCCGAGATCAAGAAGAGCACGGGAAAAATTCACCAATCCAGATTTATCTGTCACAGAAATCAATGCGTTCGGCATAACTGTAAATTTTCTCCTTAAAACTTGTTCTTAAGATGATTTACATTCCACTACCAAACGTTTAAAACCAATCTCGTTTTCTAAAGATATTAATAACGATGAAAGAGATGGTAATAAAAATCAGAATAATAAACAAGGCTGCTAACGGATGATCTTGAAAGGGCAGCGCAACATTCATTCCAAAATAACTGGTTACAATGGTGGGAATGCTCAAAACAATAGTAATAGATGCTAAAAATTTCATCACCTCATTCAAATTATTGGAGATCATAGATGCAAAAGCATCCATCATGGAACTCAAGATGTTGCTTGATATTTCGACCATTTCAAGAGCCTGACGATTTTCGGTAATGACGTCTTCCAATAAATCCTCGTCGTCCGGATAGGCCTTGAAAATTTGCCAGCGTTGAAGGCGTTCCATCATTAATTCATTTGCTCTTAAGGCAGTAGTAAAATACACCAGACTCTTCTGATATTTTAGCAACTCCAAAATATCTCGATTTCTGGAAGACAGGGTGATTAAATCTTCCAGTGTATCCACCACCCGGTTAATTTCCTTGAGGTAGAGTAAAAACTTGCTTGCTGTCGAAAGCAAAACCCGCAATGTAAATCTATTTCTCTTTGCTGTGGAAAGCCCCTTAATTCGACCTGAGGAAAATTCTTGCAGGATGTCGTTTTGTAGTTTGC
This sequence comes from Anaerolinea thermophila, assembly GCF_020723905.1. GTDB lineage: Bacteria > Chloroflexota > Anaerolineae > Anaerolineales > Anaerolineaceae > Anaerolinea > Anaerolinea thermophila_A. Next base: position 245,808 of record NZ_DYHZ01000005.1, on the reverse strand, counting down.
AAATAGTGACTATAAAGCGAGAGGTCAAAACGATCCCTAAAGGGATTGTACGGTATGGTACATCCATTTTTGAGCCTTGAAAATAAGGAATACGCAATAAAACCAGTAAAGTGCCATCATCTTCCTTTTCTGCTCTGGATTGTTCGTCCAGGTCTAAAGCATAGGTAATAAAATCCTGTGGGACACCCAATTCAATCAATTGTTCAATTTCCTCTTGCTCTGGATCAACCACATTGATCCAGCAGCCAGTTACAGCCTCAGAAATTTCTTCTAATCCTGCTTCAGTATTTTTATAAATAACCAGCATAGTTCCTCCAGAGCAGAGATTATGACACAAGGACATTTTAATCCGTTTAGGAAGAAAATGCATTATAATAGTAATGCCTTGGGGATGATCGGCTTCGACGGAAGAGGCTGGTCCCGGACTGCGAGCCGAGAGGTACCGAACTCGTAAAATCAGTACACAAAAAAGTGCCAATCGCACATACTCTGCCCTCCCGCTGGCTGCCTAATTTAGTCAGCGATGGCTCATCACCCTACGGGGTGACGTCTACCAATCCCGCTCCCTGACCGGAGATTGAGTAGGCGTAAGAAAGTCAGGGTGCCGTTCAGGAAGGTCACGGACTGAACGAAAGAGGGCTTTCGGGCCTTAGTGACTGGTCGAGCGCCTTTCCTGCTGATCCTGAGGCCTCGACGAAATAGAGGACCAGCTACGCTCGTAGATGTCCGAGGGTCGAATCTTTCGGACGCGGGTTCAATTCCCGCCATCTCCACTATCCCACAGACTTTATCAGTTTGTGGGATTTTTCATACAAATCAAACCTTTGAGATACTCACCTTCCGGGAAGGTCAAAGAAACCGGATGATCAGGACTTTGATGAAGCCTTTCGATTACTTGCATATCGGCTTTAGCATCGATTGCAGCGCCGGCAACAATTTTTTGGAAAAGTTCGGGAGATATTCCACCCGAACAGGAAAAAGTTGCCAAAATTCCTCCGGGATTAAGTAACTTCATCGCTAATAAGTTGATATCCTTGTATCCTCTTGCTGCTCGCTGTGCCTGAGAAGCCGTGGAAGCAAATTTGGGTGGATCCAGAATTATTACATCAAAAGCACGGCCCTCGTCACGAAACTTACGTAAAGCAAGAAAGACATCTGCTTCAAGGCATTGATTCTTTTCCGTTGGAAGTCCATTTATTTGTAGATTTTCGGTTACCGATAAGAGAGCGGTTTCAGAAGAGTCTATCGAGATAACATGCTTTGCTCCCCCTGCCAGTGCATAGACCGTGAAGCCACCTGTATAACAAAAACAATTCAGAATTTCTTTTCCCGAGCAATATTTTTTCACCTTTTCCCGATTCACCCGTTGATCCAGATAAAAACCGGTTTTTTGCCCTTTTTGAATATCCACAAAAAATTGATAATTGTTCTCTTTTATCAAGACTTTTGACGGTGGATCTTCACCCCATAGTACTCCCGTTGTTTCAATCAAACCTTCCAATCTACGAACATCCACATCCGAGCGTTCATAGATTCCCTTTACATTGAATTCTGATAGTATGGAGATGATTTCCTGCTTCCAATAATTCGCCCCGGCTGATAATAACTGAACCACCATCCAGTCTGCATATCGATCCACCACTAACCCCGGCAAACCATCCGATTCAGCATGCACACAACGAAATGCGTTTGTCTCACTTAAGGGGACCGTTCTCTCTCTCACCAACATCGCATTCTTAATACGATGATAAAAAAATTCAGCGTTAATTTTTTCTTCTTCGTTAAAGGACCACAGGCGAACTCGGATTTGAGAAGCAGGGCTGTATGCCCCCCATGCAAGGAAATTCCCATTTTGATCACATACCGCCACCGTCTCCCCCATCCCGGGATTACCTGAAACCTTCTCAATCGCCCCAGAAAATACCCAGGGATGACGCTGGAGGAGACTCTTTTCTCGACCTGGCTTAAGAAAGATTTTTTTCACAATGGCACCTTTATTTGTTCTTTCGAATAATTTGCTTCAATTCCTCTTCAGAGATGAGTTTCACTCCCAGTTGACGGGCTTTTTCCAGTTTTGAGCCTGGATTTTCTCCGACCAATAAATAAGAGGTGTTTTTCGATACGCTATCGGTCACTTTTGCACCTAAGCTTTCCAGGTACGATTTTATTCCATCCCGAGTGAACTCCTTAAGAGTACCAGTGACCACAAACGTCAATCCGGCAAGTGGTTGTTCTTCTCTGATTTCTGAAGGCTTTTGTTCTGTGGGCCAAACCCCCGCTTCCCGCAACTTCTTCAGGAATTCCTGGTTTACCGGACGACGGAACCAATCCACAATAGATTTTGCAATGTTGGGTCCCACACCCTCAATTTCCATTAACTCTTCAACGGTAGCATTAGAAAGATGCTCCAGATCCTCAAAATGACGGGCAAGTTCCTCAGCCATTACCTCGCCCACACCTCGAATCCCCAGCGCATTAATCAATCTGGATAATGGTCGAGACCGCGAATCCCTGATTGATTGCAGAATATTTTCAGCCTTTTTGTCTGCAAAACCCTCCAGTTTCAAAAGATCTTCTTTTCGCAAAAAATACAGATCTGCCGGGCTATGCACCAAACCACTTTCTACCAGTTGTTCAACAATCTTAATTCCCAGTCCAACAATATCCATGGCACCACGAGAAACAAAATGTTCCAGATTTCGAATAATTTGTGCTGGACAGGTTACATTGACGCAATACCAAGCCACTTCTCCTTCAACATGAGAAACGGGTTGACCACAGGCCGGACATACTTCAGGGGGCGTAAATACCTTTTCCTCTCCGGTACGCATTTCTACGATTGGCCCGATCACGTACGGAATAACATCGCCTGCTCTCTTGACCATTACATGGTCGCCAATCCGTATATCTTTTTCGCGTATGAAATCAAAGTTGTGAAGAGTTGCCTGTTTTACCACCACCCCACCAATTTCGACTGGCTCCAAAATCGCGTATGGTGTAAGCACACCTGTTCTGCCTACATTGACCCCGATATCCAGAAGTCTGGTAGTGACTTCTCTGGCAGGGAATTTAAACGCCAATGCACCTCTGGGATCCTTCCCCACATACCCCAACGAGGAAGCAAGTTCAAGATTATTCACCTTAATTACCACCCCATCGGCTTCATAAGGAAGGGCATCTCTCTTTTCCAGCCAGGTATCCAGTTCATTAAGCACATCTTCTATGGAACGGCAATACTTGATTTCTCTGGCAACTGGGAAGCCCCAGGATTTCAAGGTCTGTAAAAGGTCCCATTGCGTCTGAGGAAGAGGAGCACTCGAAGCCACAATAGAATAGACATAAATATTGATTGGACGAGATGCCGTTAAAGAAGGGTCCAGTTGCCGTAAAGAACCAGCCGCTGTATTCCGGGGATTTAAGTATGGCTTCTCTCCACTCTGTGCCAGTCTTTTATTCAATTCCTCAAAATCTTTTAGGAATATAAAGGCTTCACCGCGCACAACCAGCCAATCAGGCACAGCAGGGCTATCCGGATTAACAGGAATCACCAGTGGAAGGCTTCTGATTGTTCTCAAATTTGCGGTGATATCTTCCCCAACTTCACCATCTCCACGAGTAGCACCTTGAGTAAACACTCCATTCTGATAATTAAGAACCACCGTCAAACCGTCAATTTTCGGCTCAAGGACAAAATCTGCATCTGCAACACGAGGATCCAATTTGCGAATCCGTTCAATCCATGCCAGAACATCGGCTTTTGTAAACCCGTTTGCCAGGCTGAGAATGGGAGATGGGTGGCGCACTTTATTAAATTTTTCCAAGGGCATTCCCCCGACTCTCTGGCTGGGAGAATCCGGTGTAACCCATTCAGGATGGGAAAACTCGATCTGTTTCAACCGCAAAACCAAACGATCATATTCAGCATCACTGATAACAGGGGCGTCCAGGACAAAATATCGGTAGTTATGATAATGAATTTGTTTCTTTAAGTTTTCGTATTCTTGAAACAAAGGGTCCTGTTGCATTTTTTACCCTCCACTGGTATCTTTTTCCCCACTCATTTTATCAGACATCAAAAAGTTGATTTCAAGATTCTGGTAAAATTTATTCATGGCGCTTATTGAACACCTGCTGAATTCAATACGTAGTTTTCTGGGGAATTTTTTATTTCTTAAACCCACCCCTACATTTGAGAACCCCTTTGTCGGCGAAGAAACCAGCATTCACCCACCGCTAGGTTGGACACTTGCTGGATTCCTTCTAATCCTGTTGATTTCTATGCTTTATGCTGAAATTAAGCGAGCAATACAACAAAAAATTTTAAAACGAAAGAAAAAATCATCGGGAGGTTAATAACCTCCCGATTGCATCTCAATCAAACAGTTCTTTATCTCTCTTGGCTTGTTTTCCGCGTTCTTCAGTATCCAAAATCTTCTTACGTATTCGAAAATTTAACGGGGTAACTTCAAGCAATTCATCATCTGCCAGAAATTCAATCGCCTCATCCAGACTCATAACTCGTGGTGGAGTAAGCCGTACTTCTATATCTTTATTTGAGGATCGCATATTGGTCAGATGCTTTTTCTTACAGACATTCACCACAACCTCAGACCCTCTTTGTGTTTCTCCAACCACCATACCTTCATACACCGGAACGCCAGGCCCAACGAATAAGGTGCCTCGTTCTTCGGCATTTTTTAGTCCGTAATTTGTGGTCACTCCAGTTTCCCACGCCACAATCGAATTTGTCGTGCGGGATGGAATAGGGCCAGCCAGTTCTTCATACCCATGGAAGAGCGTGTTCATCACCCCCATTCCCTTTGTGGCAGTCAGAAATTGATATCTGAAGCCAAGGAGTCCTCTTGTTGGGATAAGATAGGTAAGGTGAACTGAATTGTCAGAGTTATCCGACATATCAATCATCTTTCCACGCCGCGCCCCAAGCATCTCAACTACTGTACCTACCGTCTCCGGACTGGTATCAATGTGCAATTCCTCATAAGGTTCGAGCGTTTCCCCATTTGGGCCCTGGCGGAAAATGACTTCAGGACGAGACACCTGAAATTCATAGCCTTCTCTACGCATGGTTTCGATTAAGATTGCCAGTTGCAACTCTCCTCTTCCCGAAACCAGGAAAGCATCTGAAGTATCTGTTTCTTCTACTCGAAGAGCAACATTATTGCGGGCTTCTTCAAACAACCGTTCTCTCAACTTTCGTGAAGTCCCCCATTTTCCTTCCTTCCCAGCGAAAGGTGAAGTGTTTACTCCGAATGTCATTCGAACGGTTGGCTCTTCTACTTCAATCGGGGGAAGAGGAATGGGGTTATTGGGATCGGCAAGGGTTTCTCCAATTTCAATATTTTCCAACCCGGAAATCACAACAATATCCCCTGCTTCTGCTCGTGAAACTTCACGTTTTTCCAAACCTTGATAGACAAATAAATAGCGTGCCTTTTCAGGAACAATTTCCCCATTTCGTTTGATACGAGCAATTGATTGCCCGGCATTGATATTGCCGGCGTTTATTCTCCCAATCGCACTCATCCCACGATATTCATCATAGAAAAGATTTGTCACCAATAACTGGAATGGGGCTTCATTATCCACCTTTGGACCCGGGATATGTTCCAAAATTGCATCAAAAAGTGGACGGAGATCAGGACTCATTTCCGGTGTTAAACCCGCCTGTCCCGTTAATCCATTGGCATAAATGACTGGAAATTCAGCCTGTTCTTCCGAAGCCCCTAATTCGATAAACAGATCAAAGGTTTGATTAAGTGCTCGATCCGGCTCAGCATCCTTCCGATCCATTTTATTGATTACAACAATGGCGCGGTGTCCCATTTCTAAAGCCTTTTTCAAAACAAATCTTGTCTGGGGCATGGGACCCTCGGCGGCGTCTACCAGAAGCAGCACCCCATCAACCATGTTCATCACCCGTTCAACTTCACCGCCAAAGTCAGCATGACCTGGGGTATCTACAATGTTAATTTTTACCAGTTTGCCATTCTTGTCTGGAATTTCTACGGCGGTATGCTTTGCTAAGATAGTGATTCCTCGTTCTCTCTCCAAAGCATTTGAATCGAGAACCCTTTCCATAACAAACTGATTTTCTCGAAAAACCCTTGCCTGGCGAAGCAATCCATCCACTAAAGTGGTTTTCCCATGATCAACATGAGCAATAATCGCAATATTTCTGATATCATCTCTACTAACCAACATACAACCTTCCTGTACACACAAGACACCCCGGCACTGTTTCCGGGGCGCACTAATCTTACCAGAGATTTTCGGTATTACAAGAGGGAAAATATTTTAAGAATGCATTCCCTTTCGTATTAAAAATAAATACAAACCAATAGCAACGAATAGTACCGCACTGGTGTTCCCAATAAAGAACGCTGCGTTGTCAGGATCCCCCCCGATAAATAATCCTAAACCCACAATTCCAATGACCCCTGCAGGGATGAGAGGCCACCAGATCAGGCGGCTACACCACAGACGGGAAAGAAACGAGATAACCGCCCATCCCACCGCAAACCAAACAAGCAATATCCCCACTCTGCTCACAACAGGAGATTTTATAGCCATATCAAAGGCAAAATAAGTGCCCACTCCCAACGAACTCAACAAACACCCTGGAATGATTAACCCCAATAACCGAAGATATCCACCCGATAGAATAAAAGCAATGCCCAAAAAGAGACCAAGCCAAAAAATGAAATCCGTCCATTGTAAGGATGTAAATAAAAGAACAATAGTCCCACCACCTAACACCGCTGCAGGGAAAAGACTCCACCAGAAAACACGTCTGAATCGGGCAAAAACCATTACCGGTGAAATTAAAAACCCGATCGAAAGTACACCAGAACTAATCCCCCATGTTTGAAGAAACGCAGGATCCGAAACCAGCAAAATACTGATCGCAACTCCTGTTGCTACAATCAGACTACCTAAATACACATATACAGGTATCTCAAATCGCCAGCCTCCAGTAAAAAAGATCACCCCCATACTCAGTATAGCAATTCCCCAAAAAACGGGGATATGAAAGATTTGCGCAACCAAAGCCATCAATCCAAGCACAAGGAATCCTGCGCCATTTATCTTTTCCCAAACTGGACGGTTGGAAATTTCTGCTCTTACCTGATCTTTAAATTCACTCATCATAAACCATAAACTCATAAATAGAGCATATTGAATATTCAGCGATTTCAAATGTGCCTGAAGTAATACTTTATGACACATTTATCGTAAGATGCCCACTTCTCTGGCACGGATAACTGCCTGCAGACGATCTTTAGCCCCTAATTTGCTCAAAATACTGGATAGATGATTCTTGACAGTGCCTTCAGTAATGACCAGTTGTTCAGCAATTTCTCGATTGCTTTTGCCTTCTGCCACCAGAAAGAGCACCTCAATTTCCCGTGGCGATAATGGTTCAGCCAGATCGGACACTTTTGTACCAGGGGATTTTGGGGAACGAGCAAATTCTGCTACCACCTTTGCCGTAATGGAAGGCTGAAGGAAATACTCTCCCCGATACGCCGCGCGAACAGCCTCAAACAAATTTTCGGACGAAACATCTTTCAGTAAATAACCAATGGCTCCTGCTCTCAGCCCGTCAAACACCAGATCATCATCATCAAAAGTAGTAAGGATAATCACCCTTACATCAGGATACAACTCGCGAATTCTCCTGGTGGCTTGGACACCATCCAGTACAGGCATCCTTAAGTCCATCAAGACAACGTGAGGACGATGACTGGCGATGAACCGTAAAGCTTCCTCCCCGTTAGAGGCTTCTCCAGTCACCTCAAAATCTTTCTGGGCAGAAAGCAATGTTCTCAACCCTTCACGAAACAAGGATTGATCGTCAACAATCAAGACTCGAATAGCCATTTTTACCCCGGAAGGACAATTTTTATGGAAAAGCCAGCCCCAGGGGCCGTTGAGATTTCCATTTTACCTTTTAGCAAAGCAACACGTTCTTGCATTCCAATAATACCAAATCCTCCCTTTAAACACTCTCCATCTACTCCGACTCCATTATCATAAATTTCCAGGACAATACAATCTGGTTGAAAGTCCAAAACCAATTGATAGATAGTCGCCCGGGAATGTTTCAGAGTGTTACTGATGCTTTCTTGAACAAGGCGAATCAATGCTGCTTTTAATTCCTGATCAATTTTTCGAGATGTCCCCTTAACCTCCATCCTGGTTTGAATCCCCGAATGCTCGCATTCTTGAAGCAAATCTCTGATAACTTCTTCAATATTTTTTATTGGCAAACCCGGATCCCTCAGTGCCCTCACAGATTGCCGAATATCCAGCAAGGCTTTGTGTGTTACACCTTCTGCTTTTGACAATAATTGATGGGCAGATTCAAGATCAGTATCCATAACTGCTTTTATGGCTTTAATTTGCATATTTAACGTTGTCAGGTAATGCCCTAACCCATCATGGATTTCTCTCGCTAAGCGGTTACGTTCTTTTACAACCGCTAACTCTTCCGCCTGGAGAGCAAATTCTCTTAATCGCTCATTGGCTTCCTTGAGTTGTACAACCAGCGTTTCAATTTCCCGACGAGCATTCTCCTCATTCAACATCATTTGAGTAAAAACGAGGATAAAAACCTGCCCTGCTCCAAAAACAGGAAGACTGGACCATACTACATCCCATGAGGAGGTGATGATATGAACAATTAATCCATAGGATATAGCAATCAGAAAATTAATGCCGTATTTCCACAAATCTGGAAGCAAAAAAACACTATGGCCAACTAAGGGCAACAAAATGATGGCGTTAAAACCTGCCTGCCTTGAAAAAATGATGGATGCAGAGCCAAGAACAATCTGAACACCAAAGTAAACCAATCTCACTAAAAGTCGGGAGTCTTTTGCGGCGCGGGCATAACCATATACCCCCATGGTCAAATAGGCAATACCCAATAAAATCATCAGGATAAGCCATTCAAAAGACAAATCGCGAACCAGGGTGAATGTAGTAAAATATCCTGCCAGGACCATCACAGCAAATGCAAGGTCTACTCCTGTCCCGGTTCTGACGAATGGGGTTTCCGTTTTCATCACGGGTTATTATAATGGGGAATGATTGTTTGTATTCAAGGAGAGAATAGCCATGCCTTTGTACGAATATCAATGTAAAGATTGTGGAAAACGATTTGATGCTCTCCGATCTTTGAAGGAGGCAGACAATCCCATTTCATGTAAGTACTGTCAAAGTCAAAACACAAACAGAGTATTATCAGTATTTTTTGCGCAATCGGACGGTCGTCAGGTTACAGGGTCTTCCGGATGCAGTAACTGCGGTGGCGGTTCGTGTTCTTCTTGTGGTCACCATTAAGTTTCCAGTATGGACACAAAAACAAATAAAAGTCATTTTGTTTTAATAACAGGCGGATCAAGTGGAATTGGGCTTGCGTTGGCAAAGGCATTCGCCCAACAGGGTTCTAACCTCGTGATCGTTGGTAGAAACCAAGAAAAATTAAACCAGGCAGTCAATGAAATTTCAAAAAAATGTATTTCTACCAGCCAAACTATTAACCCCATCCAGGCAGATGTCAGTCAGTATGAGGTTTACATTCCTTTGCTTGAACAAGCGATAGAGTCTTTCGGAGTTCCAGATATTGTCGTCAATTCGGCTGGAATTACAAAGCCGGCGTTTTTTAATGACATCAGCATGGAGGAATTTGAAAAAATTGCTCGCGTTAATTATTTGGGGACTGTAGCCACTATTAAAGCAGTACTCCCTCACATGTTGAAACGAAAATCGGGATATATTGTAAACATTTCATCTGTTGCCGGTTTCATTGGAACACCCGGATATACGGCATATGGAGCCAGCAAATTCGCCATTAAAGGCTTATCGGATGCTCTAAGGCTCGAATTGAAGAACACCGGCGTTAATATCTCGATTGTTTATCCTCCAGATACTGAGACCCCCATGCTGGAAGAAGAAAATAAAATCAAGCCGCCGGTGGTCAAAGCAATTTCCGAGGCAGCAGCCCCGGTAAGCCCAGAAGAGGTTGCCAAAGCCATTATTCAAGGTATTGGAAAGAAACGCTATGTCATCACCCCAGGGAAAGACACTGCGCTTTTGCACTTCCTGGCAGGTTTTTTAGGTTGGGGTCCCGTTTATCCAATTATGGATTGGACGCTCCGTGATGCGGAGAGAAAAGTCGCTTCCAACCCAGCAAAATATTCCCACGATAACGTATCCAATCCAGATCAGAGTGGTTAACAGCAAGTGAATCAGTTGTATCCCTACAGGAGCAAGGGTAATCACATTGACAATCCCTAAGAGCCATTGCCCGATAATTAAAGCAATGACACCATAACCGATCTTTGTAAATTGAGCGCTTCGGAAAGATTTAATTAGAAACCGAATCAAAATAATTACATATCCTCCAACGATTATGGCAATCGCAGGATGAAAAACTCTTAACCTGATCAAAAAATGGGCTAAAGGATCAAAATCCATCATAATTCCTTCCATTAACGAACTGGAAGGGAATAATGTATCGCCAAGTGCAGCAATTGCCCCAGAGGCTCCCAGTGCCAGCATGCCCAGTGCCCCAACAAGCCATCCTCCCCTTTTTTTGTAATTTTTCTCACTCATTGTGGTATGAAAAGTTGCAAACCAGGCAACACATGTCAGACTTGCCAGCAATAAGAATGTGTTCACCAGATGAGCCATCATAGAAATGGCTCTGCCAACCGATGCATTATCTCCCACCAAGCCAAAAAGAACCAAGCCAGCCCCAATCAGTGACTCAGTAAAAATGAAAAACATAGAAGCAAGGACAGCATAACGTAAGTTTTTCTCTTGCCAGACATTTCTCCAAACCCAAAACACCAACATCAAAATGAAAATTACCGAAATTCCGCTAGTCAAGCGGTGGGTCCACTCAATTAACGTCTCAACCTGAGGAGCGCGAGGGACAACTTCCCCATTGCAAAGAGGCCAATGCGAACCACAACCAGCACCTGAGCCTGTTGCTCGCACAAAAGCCCCAAACACAATGACTAACACATTGTAAAAAAGAACCCCCCATGCAAATCGTTGAAATTTCCGCATTATTCCTCCAGAAAACAGGTAATATGACATACCTACCCGCATATATTACCTCAAATGCTACTTCTTTCACCAGTATAAAAGGTGTTACAGAGTTAACCTGATAGGGAGAAAAGGAGAAGATTATATGAATGCCTTGCTGGTGTATCCAGAGTTTCCTGAAACTTTTTGGAGTTTCAAACACGCATTGAAATTCATTCATAAAAAAGCCTCATCCCCTCCTTTAGGTCTGGCCACAATAGCGGCTTTATTGCCTTCAGACTGGAAAATCCGAATACTGGATTTAAACATTTCCCCCCTAACCATACAGGACATTCAATGGGCAGATATTGTCATGGTCAGCGCCATGGTGGTGCAAAAGAAATCTGCCCACGAGGTCATTCAACGTTGTAAAAATCTCGGGAAAATCATTGTTGCAGGTGGACCTCTCTTCCTCGGAGAATGGCAACAATTTCCTCTGGTAGATCATTTTGTTTTAAACGAAGGAGAAATTACCCTGCCTCTTTTTTTGGAAGATTTTCTTTCCGGAAATGCCAGGCGAATTTATCAAACAGCCGACTTTGCAGAAATGGCATTATCTCCTGTACCCAAATGGGAATTAATTGAACTCAAAGCGTACGACTCTCTCAGTATCCAGTATTCGAGAGGATGTCCATTCAATTGCGAATTTTGCAATGTAACAGCCATGCTGGGGCACAAACCCAGGACAAAAAGTGCCTCACAAATACTTGCAGAACTGGACAAAATGTACGAACTGGGATGGCGAAGGAACATTTTTTTTGTGGACGACAATTTTATTGGAAATCGAAAACACCTTAAAGAAGAAATCCTTCCAGCATTGATTCAATGGCGTAAGGACAAAAAGGGTTGCCATTTCATTACCGAGGCATCCATAAACCTTGCCGACGACCCGGAATTAATGAATTTAATGCGAGAGGCAGGATTTGTTTCTGTTTTCGTTGGTATCGAGACACCCGTAGAAGATAGTCTAAACGAGTGTAATAAAAAACAGAACCTGAAGAGAGATTTGCTTACAGCCATTCATACGCTTCAGAAAAACGGGCTTCAGGTGATGGGAGGATTCATTGTAGGATTTGATAACGACCCTCCTAATATTTTCCAAAAGCAAATTGAGTTCATTCAGAAAAGCGGAATCGTCACAGCGATGGTGGGATTACTACAGGCCCCTTATGGCACAAAACTTTATGAACGCATGGAAAAGCAAGGCAGAATCGTCAAGGATCTCTCCGGTGACAATACTAACGGCACGACGAATATTATTCCCAAAATGGGACTGAATGCACTTCAATCTGGATACCGGAGTCTTCTGGAAGAATTGTATAAACCTGAAGGGTTTTATATGCGAGTACGAACGTTTCTGGAAAACTATAGTCTTCCCGAAGCAGGTTCCACTCAAATTCATCTAGAAGAAATCCTTGCATTCTTTCGATCTATTTGGGAACTGGGTATTATGGGAAAAGAGCGGAAAGAATTCTGGAAGTTGTTTTTCTGGACATTGCTAAAATATCCCCGAAAATTCCCTCTCGCCATTACTTTCTCAATTTACGGGTATCATTTCCGTCAGATTTTCGAGAAAAACGTATTACAAGACCAATCCATGATCTAACAGGCTCTGAATTTTCTCTGGAGATTTCAACCCATGGCCGGTGAATGCAGTAAGGACTGTTTCGGATTGACCGTATTCTCTGAAGTACCTCAAAGCGCCTGCTAACCCGACTATGCCCGTTGGTTCTACAAAGAAACCATGATTCACCGCTATCTGCAATGCCCCAACGATCTCCTCCTCTTCGACTGTAATGATTAATCCATTGGTTTCATGAACTGCCTCAAGAATTTGCTTTCCTCGAACTGGCTTTACAATGGCTATCCCTTCTGCAATTGTTGGTCCTTTTATAATCTCTTCCGAAACCATGTGTTCATCCCAGTGAAATAGTGGAGCACAACGACTGGCTTGCACCCCAACCAGGCGAGGAATTTTTTGAATCAACCCCATGCTTAATAATTCCCAAAATCCAAAATATGCTCCTAAGAACAATGTCCCATTTCCAACCGGTAAAATAATCACATCGGGAACATTTCCTTCCGTTTGTTCCCAAATTTCATAGGCAAAAGTTTTTGTCCCCTGGAAAAAGAACGGATTCCATGAATGACTGGCATAATAAGCGGTTTGAGCCGCTTCCCAGGCCGCTCGAGCAGTATCTTCCCTGGTCCCATCAACCTTGACAATCCTGGCACCATAAGAAGCAATTTGCATGAGTTTTGCGGGAGAAGTAGATGAGGGAACGTAAATTGAACATTCTACCTTTGCCCTTGCACAATACGCTGCAATGGCGCAACCTGCATTTCCTGAAGAGTCTTCTACGACAGAATCAATGCCCAGGGCTTTAATGGCAGAAACCATCACAGCCGCTCCCCGATCTTTATATGATCCTGTAGGGAATAATTGTTCTTGTTTTATCAATATGTCATAATTTTTATCAGAGAAGTGGGTAATCGGTGTTAACCCTTCTCCAAGAGTAACAATGCACTCGTTATCAGGAAGGGGTATCAAAGGCAGATACCTCCACAAACCTGGCAATTTCGATGTCTTCCATTGATTTTTGTCAGTCAGTTCCATGGAAATATCGAGCATTCCACCGCAATTACATTTCCAAATAGGGAAGTCAAGAGGAAATTTCGTTTTACACTGACCACATATCAAAACCGGTTTCATCATAACTCCTGGAACAGTTATAATATAGAAAACTGGCAAGGAGGAACATTGTGACTTTTCCAAAACCATTTTACCGCTGGCGTCCTCATCCCTGGCATGGACTTGAAATTGGGCCAAACCCTCCCCAGATTGTTCATGCTTATATTGAAATTACCCCTTTTGACCTGGTTAAATACGAGGTTGATAAGGTCACAGGGTACCTTCGGGTGGATCGCCCACAACGTTCCTCCTCACAGCCACCTACTCTATATGGGTTTATTCCACGAACCTACTGTGGCACTACAGTTGGATCTATTTTTCCCAATAAATATAAAGGCGATGGTGACCCTCTGGATATTTGCGTCATCAGCGAACGCCCTATTACCAAATCAGAGGTCGTCTTGAACGCTCGGGTGGTTGGTGGCTTGCGCATGATTGATAATGATGAAGCCGACGATAAAATCATTGCCATTCTTGCAAATGACAGTTATTGGGAAAACGTTAATGACATTTCACAATTACCACCGGTCCTTGTTGAAAGATTGAGACATTATTTCAGTACGTATAAACTTGTTCCCGGCAAAGAAAACTTAACTTACATTGAAGACGTTTACAACAACGAAAAAGCCATGCAAATCGTCCAGGCAGCCATTGAAGATTACACACAAATGTATGGCTGAACCACTTTGACCCTTATCCCTGTTATTCTGGTTGCCACTCAAAACCTGCTGTTAACGCCTGGAGATTCAGCTCCCGGTACTGGGGCTGAATCACTTTTTCTAAGGCTTTAATTCCGTACTCAAAATCGATTTCTAACGTCTTTAATACCGCCCCGATCATAACACTGTTGGCAACCCGGATATTGCCAATTTTTTCTGCAATTTCATTGGCTGGAATCCAGAGAATCATTGACGCACGCTGTCTGAGAGCATTTTCAATGACAGTGTCTCCCGGATAAACCTGTTTTCCGGAGGATACTGTTATTGGTTCAATTTTATGACAATTGATAAACACTCGTCCAGATAGTTTCAACAAAGGCAAATATCGAAGGGCTTCCAGTTTTTCAAAGGCAATTAAGGTGTCCGCTTCACCCTGTCCAATTACAGGAGAATAAACAGGATTACCCCAAACCACATTGGAAACCACACTTCCACCTCGTTGGGACATACCATGAATCTCTGCTTTTTTCACATCCAGCCCCAGAAGCAAACCAATTTCTGCGAGTAGATTACTCGCCAGAATCGTCCCCTGGCCGCCAACCCCAACCAGTACAAACCGGTGATTTTCCATGCTTGTGCACCTTTTTCTATTAGACTTCTGCTTTTGGAAGAACCTGATTCCGGAATAAGATAGCATCCCTTGGACAAACCTGAGCACAAATTTCACAACCTGTGCATAAAGCAGGATCAATAACTGCCAGGGGACGCTGGTATTGAGGATCCAATTTTTCAGACTTTGAAATAGCAGGGCATCCTACCCGAAAACACATGGTGCAACCATTACATTTTTCCTCAATAACCTCTAAAGGTACATATTTCATTCTGGCTTCAGGCAATAAAGCGCATTCTTCACGGGTGATTAGCACTGCCGGTTCAGTCATTTTCATCCATTCCTTTAAAGTTTTTTCGATGTTCTCAACATCATAGCCATTCACAGTTTTTACATGGGTAAAACCAAGCGCCTTAACTACCTTCTCAATATCTACTTCAACCGTCTCTTTTCCCTGTAAGGTTTTTCCCGTACCGGGATTATCTTGATGCCCGGTCATACCCGTAACCCGATTATCCATGATAATGGTGATCACGTTACTGCGGTTGTAAAGCACATTGATAAGTGCCGGAATGCCTGTATGGAAAAAAGTCGAATCCCCAACGACTGCCACATGCCGTTCCTGATCGCCCGCTACAGCAGCCCCATGGGCAACTCCTATACTTGCTCCCATGCAACCACAGGTATGAATCGCGTTTAGCGGCTCGGTAAGCCCCAGGGTATAACAACCAATATCCCCATTGACAGGAACTTTTAATTTGCTCAAAACAAAAAAAGCCCCTCTGTGAGGACAACCGGGACACAATACGGGAGGACGTTGAGGCAATTCCACACCAGAGATTTGGAAACCTTCATGGTCATGAATATCTTGAATCAATCCTGCCTCAATAGCAGAAACGCGGACAATTTGTGCATTCAATTCTCCAACGACCGGAAAAATACTCTTCGACGAATCCAAGTCCTGATTTCCGCGATATACATCAATCCCCAATAAACGCACCTGATGCTCAATAAAAGGATCCAGTTCTTCCAATACAATTAATCGCTCCACCATAGACGCAAATTGTTTAATCATCTTGGAAGGTACTGGATAAACCATACCCAACTTCAAGATGCTGGCATCTGGAAAGACTTCTCTGGCATACTGGTAAGCAATCCCACCGGTGATGATTCCCAACCTGGGAGATCGCATCTCCATTCGATTGTGGGGAAAGGTTTCTGCATACTGAGAGACTTCCTGAATACGGTGCTCAATTACACCATGCCGCCGGCGCGCATTTGCCGGAACCATGACGTATTTTGCAATATTCCGGGGGTATTTGATACGTTCTGAAGGGGTAAAACGCTGTTCTGTTATTTCTACTGTGGTGCTGGTATGGCAAACTCGGGTAGTCAATCTCAACAAAACCGGGGTATCAAATTGCTCACTCAAGTTGAATGCAGAAATAGTAAAATCATGCGCCTCCTGGCTATCTGCAGGGTCTAAACACGGAATGCGAGCAAATTTAGCGTACTGACGATTATCCTGTTCATTTTGAGAAGAATGCATGGAGGGATCGTCCGCAGAGACAATGACTAACCCCGCTTCAATCCCCGTCATCGCAGCATAAAAAAGGGAATCTGCAGCCACGTTCAAACCAACATGTTTCATGGTCGCAAAGGCTCTGCGCCCGGCATAAGCCGCACCGATGGCTACATCCAGAGCAACTTTCTCGTTCGGAGCCCATTCCGCATATACACCAGGATACAGAGCAAAAGTCTCCAGAATCTCTGTACTGGGAGTGCCTGGATAACCTGACCCCACAACTGCCCCTGCAGTCCAAGCCCCCCTTGCCACTGCTTCATTACCGGATAATAATCGCTTCATTTGCTACTCCTTAGCCAGCACGATTCGCCCGTCCAATGCCAGAACACCATGCCCTTTCGGTAAAACCAGACAGGGATTAATTTCTACTTCTGCTATTTGCGGAAAATCTAAAGCCAATTGTCCCAACTTTTGAATACAACTGACGATCGAATCTACATCGAATTCAGGAAGATTGCGATATCCCTGGAGCAGTTTCCCTGATTTTGTTTCAAAAATCATATCTTTAGCATCCTGTAAATCCATGGGAGCAACCCGAAAGGCTACATCTTGAAACACCTCAACAAAAATACCTCCAAAGCCAAACATCATCAAAGGACCAAATACTGGATCACGCTTCATTCCAATAATAATCTCCTGTCCTTTGGGAGCCATTTTTTCAATCAGAACACCCATAATTTGGGCTTCAGGACATTTCTTTCTTACATCTTCCATCATACTGGAAAATGCGCTTTCCAGTTCCGCTACACTGTTAATACCTACACGAATTCCCCCAACATCAGATTTGTGCAGGATTTGAGGAGAAACAACTTTGATGACAACGGAAGGTCCAATCTGCCGATACAACAACTTCGCTTCTTCCAATGAGGCAGCGAAACCACCTTCCACAACGGGAATCCCATAAGCCTCAAGAACTGGCCGAGTATCTATCTCCCCAATGGATAAAAGATCTCTATAACTTTCTAAAATTTTTTCTACGACTTTCTGATCCCGGGAGATTTCTATGTTCACTTTTTTACCGGACTTTTCGATCCATTGAGAATAAAACCTCATGGAAGCCAACACCCGTCCTATAGAATCGGGAAAGGTAAACATCGGAATACCGTTTCCATGCAGGACACGACGAGCTTCCTGCACAGCCTCATCCCCCATGAAGCAGCAAAGGACTGGTTTGTTTACCCCTCTGCTGGCATTGACAATAGCCTCTGCCACTTTTTCAGCCTTTATCAAAGCCTGTGGAACCAGGATCGGTATTAGAATATCGACATTTGGGTCTCCAGCAATCTCTCGAAATGACCGCTCATAATCTTCGGGTTCTGCACCTCCCAGCATATCCACCGGATTTGCCACCTGAGCGCTGGGATTCAGGAATTTCCGCAAATTATTCTGCGTCTCTTGAGCCAGAGTCGCCAGAGCGAACCCATGCAGTCCCAGACTATCAGAGGCTAATGCCGCAGGACCTCCGGAATTTGTGAGAATCACTGCACGGTTTCCCCGAGGTAACATCTGACAGGTAAGCGCATGGGCAATATCAAAGAGGTCAATCACAGTGTCAACTTCAATGACGCCAGATTGCTTAAAGGCCGTTTTGTATGCTGTGATCGCGCCTGCAATGGAACCTGTATGGGATGAGACTGCTTTTGCACCAGCCTGAGTTTTTCCTGCTTTTAACAGGACAACAGGCTTGGTTTTTCCCACCTCTTCACATACTCTCATGAAACGGGCTCCGTCCTTAATGGCTTCTACATAAAGGGCGATTACTCGCGTGTCCGGATCTTCTGCCAGGTATTCAATCATATCTGTTTCTGTGACATCCGCTTCATTCCCTAAACTGACAAAGTTGGAGAAGCCAATGTGTTTTCCTCTCACATAGTCCACAATCCCCCCGCAGATGGCACCGGACTGAGAAAGGAATCCTATATGCCCTTTCTCAGGAACTCCATGAATGAAGGTAGTATTTAAACCTGAGTACAAATCCATCGTTCCCACACAATTGGGACCAACCAAACGCATCCCATACTTGCCGGCAATTTCCAAGCACTGCCTTTCTAACTTTTCCCCTTCCGGACCAATTTCACGAAATCCGCCAGAGATAATCGTAACCGCTTTTATCCCCCGCTGACCGCACGCCTCAACAACGGAAGGCGTCAAGTGAGACGCTACAACAGAGACTGCCAAATCAACAGGATCAGGAACACTGTGAATATCCGGGTAGCAAGTTAACCCTAAAATCTCACTGGCATTTGGGTTTACAGGATAGATTTTTCCCTGATAGCCATATTGAAGCAAATTTCTGAATATCCCAAAACTGAGTTTCGTTGGATTAGAAGACGCTCCAATAATTGCCACGCCTTGGGGTTTAAAAAAAGGAAGAAGGGGATGCATAATTCTCCTCTTAAAAGGGTGATTTGTCTATTTTATACAGGTTTCTATTCTTCAAGTCTATTCGTCTTCATCACTTCCTGAATAGTAAAGTGTCATATTGAGCATGAACTTCAATCCTTCAAAGGGAGTATTATCGCTGTAGTTCATAGCCGATAATTAATTGAAGGTTTTTTTTAGAATTTTGAAGTAAAAGCAGGGAGTAAAAAAAACCTGCATGTTATAATAATAAAAATCTACCACAGACGAATGTTTTCCATGAAACTTATCACAATTCTCACAGATTTTGGCCTACAAGATGGATATCCAGGTATCATGAAGGGGGTGATTTATCGAATCGCCCCTGAGGTAAAAATTGTTGATATTACCCATCTTATCCCACCCCAAGATATTTACCGGGGGGCGCGAATTCTCGAACGATCTTATCCTTACTTTCCACAAGGCACTATTCACATTGCAGTTGTTGACCCTGGAGTAGGCACCAGGCGTCGTCCAGTTGCGGCTAAAATTGGAGAACATTATTTTGTGGGTCCTGATAACGGACTCTTCACTTTTCCTTTGTTAGCAGTTATAGAAAAGGGCATCCCCTTCGAGTGTGTGGAATTAAATCAACCACAATACTGGTTAGAAAATGTAAGTCATGTGTTCCACGGCAGAGATATTTTCGCACCGGTTGCTGCGCACCTCGCAAACGGAGTGCCTCTTTCTGAACTGGGTAGTTATATCGAAAACCCGGTTATGTTAGATCTTCCTCAACCCCAGGTACTGGCAGATCAAATCGTTGGCGAAATTATTGACATTGACCATTTTGGGAATTTGAGCACCAATATTCCAGGTGAATGGCTCTTACAATACCCACCCCATCAATTAACCTTTTCGTTTAAGGATATCACCATCAAAGGACTGAATAAGACCTTTGGCGAACGACAACCAGGAGAATGGGTTGCTTTCATTGATTCTGACCATTATCTCGCTATTGCTATTGTCAATGGGAATGCCGCATCCAGAGCGCAATGCAATACGCGCACCCCGATTAAAGTTATCCTTTCGTCATAGGTTGACAATCTATGCAGACACCTCATTCACCTCTTCCCCTTGTTGTCGAAAACCTGACTTTCCGTTATGAAAGGCGGGAATTACCTGCAATTAAAAATATCTCTTTTTCTATACAACCTGGACAGATCATTTTACTTGCCGGCTCAAGTGGTTGCGGTAAAACTACCCTTATGCGTTGTATTAACGGTTTAGCCCCCACAATTTACAAAGGGGAAATGTCTGGCAAGATCAGTGTTTTTGGTCATGATGTAACTCAACTCTCATTGCTTCAACTCTCTCAGCATGTAGGAACATTGTTACAGGATCCTGAAAGGCAAATCGTCGCAAGCCACGTTCTTAATGAAGTGGCATTCGGATTAGAAAATCTTGGTGTACCGCGCCTCCGCATTCTTCAACGAGTGGACAAAACTTTAGAATATTTGGGAATTGACCATCTCAAGTACAAGGAAACTTTTAAATTATCAGGCGGCGAAAAGCAAAAAGTCGCCCTTGCAGGTGTTCTTGTGATGGAACCCAAATTACTATTGCTGGATGAACCTCTGGCGAGCCTCGATCCCGCCTCTGCTGCAGAAGCATTGAAGTTATTTAAACGCCTTGCCGAAGATGGGATTTCAATATTACTGGTTGAACACCGTGTTGAAGACGTCCTCGCTATTGAACCAGATTTAATCATGTTCATGGAAGACGGTGAAATCACATACCAGGGAGATGTGAAAGGATTTCTGGAAATTGCGGATTTTTCAAAGGTAAAACTCCCTGCAGAAATTGTCGCTCAGAGAGCAAAATCAATCCAATTTCCTCAAAGGACTCGGAGTTTTGAACCAGATACTTCTTCAGAACTCCTCCGCTTTGAAAATGTTTCTTTCCAATATCGCCAGGATTTACCTTTGACACTAAAAAATATCAATTTTTCAATTCATAAGGGAGAAATCACCGCTATACTTGGGCATAACGGCGCTGGCAAAACCACTTTGGTGAAACACGCGCTGGGATTGTTAAAACCTACCAGTGGAACGGTTTATCTGGACGGAAAAGATACGAGAAAAATGACTATTGCTGAGGCGGCTCATACAATAGGGTATGTTTTTCAAAGCCCAACCCAGATGCTATTTGCCCCAACGGTCGAGCAGGAATTAACCTTTGGTCCACAAAATCTGGGATTCTCCAAGGAAGAAATCCAAAAAAATGTAGATTGGGCAATCCAAACCGTCCATCTTGAAGGAGAAAAACAAACTCCCCCTCTGGCATTGTCTTTTGGACAGCAGAAACGAGTCAGCATTGCCTCTGTTCTTTCTATGAAATCACGCATCCTTATGATGGATGAACCTACTGCCGGTCAGGATTACTGGAATTACCACTCTTTCATGTCTTCCATCCTTGATATGCCCGGATATGATGCCATTCTCTTCATCACCCATGATCTGGATCTGGCAATTGCTTACGCAAACAGAGTGATCTTGATGGCGAATGGGCAAATTATTCGCGACGGTGCCCCGGAAGAGGTGTTAAAAGATATCAGTACCTTAGAGAAAGCCCATGTGCTACCCACATCTCTTTTATCTCTCAATCTGAAACTGCTACCTAAAACGAAGAAATTTTTGCGGGCAGAATTGCTTGCAAATTTCATATAATATTCATTGAAAGGAGTAGGAAGATGAAAAAATCTTTGTGGAGTTTTGGGACTCGTGAAGTTGTCTTTGCCGCCATTGGCGCGGCGTTGTACGGGGTTCTGTCCTACGCAACAAACATGCTTCAAATTCCCGGAGCAGGAAATGTTGCAATCCGCCCTGCCGTAGCAATTCCAATGTTTTTTGGTGTTGCCTTCGGGCCTATCGTGGGATTCATTTCCGGAATCTTGGGGAACATCATTGGCGACCTGCTCTCGGGTTACGGCTTTTGGCCCTGGTGGGATTTAGCCAATGGCCTAATGGGCTTCTTCCCCGGTTTGATTTACCTGGGAATTAAAAACTTCAAAGATACTTCAGATATTCTGAAAGCCGAAGGAATGGTAATTGTTGGTGTGCTGGTCGGTATCGGTGTCGCGGCGATCTCCGAATTGTGGGTTTCCGGCGTAGATTTTGCCACAACCGTCTCCATGAATTTCATTCCTTCAGTGACCACTAACCTGGTGAATGGTTTGATCCTTGTCCCCATTCTTATGGTTGCCTACAGTGCAATCCAGGCCCGCTCAGGAAGATAATTTATTCTTGAGGGGAGAGTAAAACTCTCCCCTCAAGACCTTACAAAACCTATGATTGCTAATTTCGGTTACCGTCCACATCAAAGCATTCTTGAGAAAATAGACCCAAGGGCAAGATGGATTTTTGCCTTTTGTATGCTATTTTCAATTGTGTTGTTTTGGGATTTACGTATATTATCCGTTTTCTTTGTAATCACTCTTATCCAATTTTTTGTCAGTAAAGTGACCTGGCAGGAGACCAAAAGAGCCTGGATTTTTATCCTGGTACTCTCTAGCATTATGATTTTTATCAACACCATCATCACAGGAGTAGAGACTGTAGGCGGGACAATCCGTGGCGGAACGCCCTTATTCTCCCTGAAAATTCCTCTATTTGAAACTTTTTATGTGCTTACAGTTGAACGTCTGTGGTTTGCCCTTACTCAGTATCTTCGCATTATTTCCATTGCCAGTTTGTTCATCATTCTCCCATTCACAATGGATCCTCGATTATATGGCGTTACTTTCAAAGGGTTGGGCTTTCCGGATAAACTTGCTTATACGATGGACCTTGCATTCCGGTTTATCCCCACAATTGCTCGAGATTTCAACGTCACTCTTGACGCACAACGAGCGCGAGGTTTTGAGATTGACAAAGGGAAAATGAACATCTTTCAGAGAATTCGCCGAATGGCTCCGTTGATGGTGCCGGTAACCATGAATTCCATCCTCGCTGGAGAAGACATTGCTAATGCAATGGATTTGAGGTGTTTTGGATTGAAAAAACGATCCTGGATTGAAAATTTACATTTCAAGACAGGCGATTTTGTGCTGATCGGTTTTTCTATCCTGATCCTGGTCGTTTCTCTTTATCTTCGCTTTGGATTAAACCTTGGCGATTTCTGGATGCCGGGAATGTCATAAGGAGCGGTCCATGTCGGAAATTGATGCACAAGAAAAAAGGGAATCTCCCGCAATCGAAATTCAAGGGGTTGAGAAGCGAGTTATCGGAGATCGTGTGGTTGTCAAACAGGGAGCCGTAACATCCCTTGAAGCCAATGAGGTGGTTATTCGTCAGGGCGGAGTTGTTTTTTCAAAAACATCAACCCTTTCAACACAAAACAGCGGTATTGTGTTTTCTCAGGCTCAACAAGCCAGTTTTTCCAGTTCTGCTACCAATCTGGCAATCATCAACGGAAATGCCAGTCTGGATCAAAGTGGGGCTAAAGTGCTTATCGTAAATGGGAACACAACTCTGGATCAATCTGGCAGTGTGGTATTAGCGGGAAAAGAAATTCGTGGAGAAAACATAAATACAGTCTTTCTGTTTGGGCAACATGTTCATGGGAATGTCCAATCGGCTTTTGGCACGAAAGAATCCATCCTGTTTGGAATAGTTGCCGGGATTGTCAGTGGTATTATCTTTTCTTTTTCAAGAATATTCTTTAGAAGAAAAAAATAAAACCGTTCTCCCAATGTTCATCAAACCATAGAATTTATGTCAACAATAGAACAAATTTCATTGGGTTCGCTCATTATTGCATCTACGCTATTATTTATTTTATGGACAAAAATTGAGAAAAGGAAAGAGCGAATCACGAAAGTTTTCTATCTGTTCTCCCCCATCCTCTTAATGGGACTACTAGAAATTTTTTCAGAATACTTAAACGGTGAAATATTATCAAGTATTCCTCCGTTTTTATTCTTTTGGAGCGCACTTGCTATTGTAAGGTTATCCCGTTATGCTTACCCACGTTATCATGAAAATGTTTTTTGGTATCTTGCAGGATACCTGACAGGTATTGTTCTGTTATTGTTTTACACTGCCTCATTGAAAGGTGTAATTGCTCTCCCTCCACTTCTCCCCCAGGCGATAATAATTCTACTTTGGGTTCTGCCTTTTCTTCTGTTGGGAGTTTCTTTCGTCTATCTTGCTACCCTATATAAGAAAAACCCCACAGCCTTATACAGAAATCGCATTCTTTTTTGGTTTGCTGTAAATCTTCTTTTTGGTTTATCCATTCCATGTTTTTTGCTGAATTATCCTCTCCTGTCCATTGTTTTTCTTACCCTGACTTTTACTTGCGTAATTTACATTCAATGGAGAACCGATCTTCCCGATTTAATCCTGCTTGTCCGTAGAGGTTTATCCTTAGTTCTTGAAACCCTTGTGGTTTATTTACTGTTCACTCTTGCGCTGGGTTTCTTTCTCCTGATCAGCCTTAACTCTGGCTTGAGCCAAATTATTGTGATACTTCTGGGTGGAGGGTTGTTATTTTCTGTCCTGATTTACCCATTGATTGGTACAACTCGAAAATACATTCGCAGACGCTTATGGCAAAGTAAAAAAAATTACACTTCACTATTATCCAATTATTCAAGAACAATTGCCTCATTAAGTAATCTGGAAACCCTTTTCAATCACCTCTCAGAATTACTTCATCAGACCTTTTCAATTGATCATATTTTGTTGCTTACCGCCAGCGATAAAGAGGATACTATCGAATTTCAAAACAATCTGAATCCACTCAGTACTCCTCTGATCGTTTCAAAACAAAGTCCATTTTTAATTCATTTGCAAGAACATAAAAGCCCAATCCTCCAGTATGTTCTTGATTTTTCCGATATTTTTGCAGAGGTGCCCGAAGAAGAAAAAAACACCATACGTTCCTATAAGGGAGATGTTATTATTCCCATCCTGTTTCAATCTGAATGGCTTGGTTTATTGATTATCGGTGCCAAACCCTCTGGAGATCGATTTTTCGAGGAAGAAATATTATTCCTTCAAGCCATCGCTGATCAAACTGCAGTGGCCCTGAAGAATGCCCTTTTATATGAAGATTTATTGAAACGAAATCGAGAAAACGAAAGACTGAACCTGGAATTAACTCTGGCTAACAAAGAGTTATCCAGACTGGATAAAGCAAAAACTGATTTTATCAACATTGCATCCCATGAGTTGAGAACGCCTCTTACCCAAATCATGGGGTTTAACGATTTTCTTGGGGAAATGTTACAAAGTGGACCTTTGCCGCAAAGTTCATTAGAACACATGGTAGGGGGGATAAAAAAAGCAGCCAGGCGGCTTGAAGAAATTATCGGTATAATGCTGGATATTTCCAAATTGGAGACCCAGATCTTTGAAATTCACCCCACTCCAGTCAAACCGGCGACTATTATTCGCGCTGCAGTGGATAAATGGCGCAATGCATTGGACGAAAGAAATCTAACCCTCCATGTTGCAGATCTTAGTAATTTACCTCTAATTCAGGCTGATAGCCAGAGAATGGTACAGGTATTTTCTGAGCTCCTTCAAAATGCTATTAAGTCAACCCCAGATCACCGAGAGATTTTTATTACTGGGAAAACAATTCAAGATCCAGTTTCCCAGCAAACTTTTGTTCAAATTACTGTGGCAGATACAGGCATAGGAATCGCACCTGAAGATACAGAGAAAATTTTTGAGAAATTTTATCGCATTGGAGATGTCCTGCTTCACAGCACAGGAGATATAAAATTCAAGGGCGCTGGGCCAGGATTGGGCTTGACAATTGCTAAAGGGATTGTTGAAGCCCATCATGGACGTATTTGGGCAGAAAGCGCGGGACGTGATGAAACTTCTTTGCCAGGAAGTAAATTCCACGTATTGCTTCCAGCGGTTCAAACGTCTCCGCAAGAAAATTGATAATAAATAGTGTCGTATAATCAAAATCATGGAGAGTGGAAATCTCACATCATCCACTAAAAAAGATAGCACTTTATCGAACAGCATTTCCCGGTATCTGGAAAACGTATCATTATCTCGTAGTGCTCATACCTTTCGGACCTACAAAAATGCCCTTAACGCATTTATTCTATGTATCATTGAACATGGACTTAATCCAACCACCTTGCCAATCAAAGAATTCGACGAAACACCGGTAGCATGGTTTGCGACGTACCTGAAATATCATAGCCCGGCGACAGAGGCCTTGTATCTTGCGGCTTTGAAAAATTTTTACGAATTCCTCGCTGCCGAGAAACTGGCTGATATCAATTTGCCGAGAGTCAAACTTTTAATCAGACAAAGAAGCCGTAAACCAGGACAAAGGCTACCACAATTTCCAAAAGATTACATTGAAGTGTTGATAGAAAAAATTAACGCGCTCCCCTCTGATACACCTCTTGAAGAAATTGAGAGACTCCGTTTTTTACGAGATCGGGCTTTTTTATTGACTCTAGCGGATACAGGATTGCGTGTCCATGAAGCATGCAATTTACGACGCGGAGATATTGATTGGAATGAAGGCAAAGCAGTAATTATTGGAAAAGGTAACCGGGAGGCTGTAGTACGTTTTTCTACTCGCGCCATTGAAGCCATTAAGGAATATTTATCAAAGAGAGCCTTTTTAGACTCGAATAGTGGCAAACCTTTGTCCTCTCTTCCCATCTTTGCACGTCACGATAAAGGAAGCGGCAAAAAAGTAAAACCCATTACTACTACAACCGGAAGGAATATTGTCAAGGAGCGGGTTAAGGAATTCCTTGATGAAAACATTGCACTCGAAATAACACCTCACTCTTTTCGCCACTATTTTGTCACCCGCGTGCTTACTTCGTCTGGAAATTTAAAATTGGCACAGGAACTCGCCCGCCATCGTAATATTGCTGTTACTCAACGATACGCCCACTTAAGTGATGATGAATTAGATCGTGGCTACTGGCAAGCCATTGAAGAAAAATCCTGAACCTAGCATATTTTTTGCATCACTTTTTATTAAGTGTAAAATGGACTTTATACATCATAACAATTGAGGACAAAGGACATGAAACAATCCATCTGGGACTTTCTATCAATTATCCTGCTCATTGGTATTGTGTTGGTGGCTATTGTGGTCCTTTTGTTATTCCAAAATCCATACCTTTTCATGAATCCGTTTCCCCCACCCCCTCCTGTACCTACAATTTTTGTCCCAACTTTCACCTCTACCCCCAAAGCACTACCACCAACATGGACACCAACCGCACAGCCCACGGCTCTCAGTGAGATTACCAGGCGCCCCACCTTTACCCCTTCACCGACAAATACTCCTTTTGTCTTACCATCACCCACACCCATGCTAAAGACAGTCTATCCCACCAACGCACGTTTACCATTGGAAGGTAAATGTAAATTGCTTGCACAGAGTCCAGAAGATGGGAAAACCATTAAGGCAGGCGAAACATTTAGAGTTTCGTGGACTTTACAGAACACCAGCACGGAACCATGGCGTTCAGACAGCATTGATGTACGATTTAAGGGTGGCGTACCAATGCATACAAGCAACGATATTATCGATTTGCCCAAGTCCGTTCCCCCTGACGGTACAATTGACATAACCATTACCATGAAAGCGCCGGAAAAAGCCGGCTATCAGATCACATATTGGACACTATCGGCCGGGTCAACGGTAAAATGCACTTTCTACATTGAAATTTTTGTAGAAAAATAACGTCCTTTTTTTCCCTTACTTTCAAACCCCGGATAAATCCGGGGTTTATTTTTGACAAAATTATGACATTTTAAACTTGAACCGGTATCATAATCAATGCTATAAACTGTCTTAGGAGAAAATGCAAATGAGAACAATAGGCTATATTGTCGCAAGCATATTGATTTTCTTTGGCGTGTTGTTCATATGGGGGGCTTTTGGCGCTCAAGGACAGCCAGGATGGATCGTCATTGGAATCATTACAGTTAGTATAGGACTGGTTCTTTTTTACTTTACATCTAAAAAGCCCAAGACCACAGCAGATTCAAATATCACCTTAAAGTTAGACTTGCCAGCAAATGTCAATCTTGACACAATAAAGTGTCGATCGTGTGGCGGAACCCTTTCCGCAGAGAATATCAAGGTGATTAATGGGGCGCCAGTTGTCACCTGTCCTTACTGTTCAACCGTATATCAATTGACCGAAGACCCAAAATGGTAAAAAGAGAATGCCAAAGGATGAAAATATGAAAAGACTTTTCTATCGTGCGAGTCTTTTATTCCTTCTATTTTTACTTTTTCTTAATACTCAAGGAAATGCACAATCTTTGCAGTTTGAGGTAACAGAAAACATTGTTGATTTATATGTCTCTCCAAACGGGGTTGTTTCAATACAATATGTGATTGTATTTAAGAATTCGCCTTTTGGAGCGCCTATTGATGCAATAGATATCGGCCTTCCCACAAATGATTACGCATTGTCTAACATTACAGCGCAGATCAATGGTGCTCCTATTTTTCGAATTGTGGAATCTCCCTATGTGTCTCCAGGAATCGCACTGGAATTAAGTCCTGAACAAATCATCCAACCCGGGGAAAGTGGCACAGTACAGGTATGGATTCCCGAAATCTATAACATGTTGTATAAAACCAATCGGGTAAAAGATGTGGGCGAAGCCTATGCCAGTTTTCAATTTTCGCCGAACTCCTTTGGTAAAGAGTACGTTATTGGCAGCACCAATTTCAGCGTTACTCTGCATCTGCCCCCAGGATTGAAGCCTGAAGAACCAAGATGGTTTACTCCAAAGGGATGGCCCGACAATCCTCAACCTGAAAGCGGATTTGATCAAAATGGAAACGTCTTCTACCGCTGGAAATCCTCTCAAGCCAACAGTTATACCCAATATATTTTTGGGGCAGCATTTCCAGCCAGGCTGGTTGATAGTACCGCGCTGGTATCTGAGCCTGTCATTAGCGAGGAGGCTGGAGGAGCAATCTGCTTTTCTATCATTTTAATTACTTTCATCGGGTTCTTTGTACTCGTCATTTGGGGAGTTTCTCAAGCAGAAAAGAAACGAAAATTGCAATACCTTCCTCCCAAGATCTCTATTGAAGGGAACGGAATTAAGCGCGGCCTCACGGCTGTTGAAGCAGCAATTGTGATGGAACAGCCTCTGGAAAAGGTCCTTACCATGATCCTCTTCTCGGTTGTTCGCAAAGGAGCCGCTGAGGTCATTTCCAGAAATCCCTTAAAAATTAAGGTCCTACCAGTTCCTGAAAACGTAGAACTGCGCAGTTATGAGAAAGATTTCCTTGAAGCAATGAAACAAGAAAAATTAAGCACCAAAAGAAAAATGCTTCAAGATTTGATGGTTAATCTCGTCAAAGAAGTCAGCGAGAAGATGAGAGGTTTCAGCAGAAAAGAAACCATCGAATACTACCAGGACATCATTCGACGAGCCTGGGAACAGGTGGAAGCCGCAGACACTCCTGAAGTCCAAAGCGATTTATTCGAAAAAGCCATGGATTGGACCATGCTCGATCGAAGATTTGAAGACCGTTCTCGCGAGGTCTTTACAAACCGGCCAGTTATCGTTCCTTCATGGTGGGGAAGATACGATCCGGGGTTTGGAAAGGCTTCAACAGTTTCACCTAAACCCTCTCAGGTTGGGCAGGCACCTGGAAGATCCTCTCTCCCTTCACTTCCTGGAGCAGATTTTGCGGCTTCAATTGTGGGCGGGGTACAATCCTTTGCTTCCTCAGTAATTGGGGATGTGACATCATTCACCTCCGGGATTACAGAAAAAACCAATCCTGTTCCCAAATCCACAACTTCATCATCATCGGGAGGTAGAAGTGGCGGCGGGGGAAGTTCTTGTGCCTGCGCCTGTGCCTGTGCATGTGCAGGCTGCGCCTGCGCCTGTGCTGGTGGAGGAAGGTAATTGATGGCTATTCCCGGTTTATTGAAACGAATATTTGCTGGTAAGGTTACCTCACCCCTGCCAGATCCTGGACTTTATCATTATCAAAAAAACGATGGGAATTCCAGGATCCGCATACACCTGCGGATAAATCCGGACAGGAGTGGTATTTTAGTGGTAAACGCCAACCGAATCTTTCATCTCAATTCAAGCGCCACACTGATGTGTTATCTGACACTGGAAGGCAATTCTTCAGAAAAGGCTATTGAGATACTTGCAGACTGGTACTCAATGGACAAAGTGACTGTAGAGAAAGATTACAAAGAAATCGCTTCACAAATCCAGGTTCTGACCAGTCCTTTAAGCCATTGTCCAATATGTGAGTTGGAACTAGAGCCAATTTTACCTTTTCGTTCTGTACCCCTTGCTCCCTATCGTATGGATCTGGCAATAACCTACCGGTGCAATAACCAGTGCGCACATTGCTATAATGCGCGTCCTCGGGATTTTCAGGAACTATCAACAGAAAAATGGAAATCTATCATTCAAAAATTATGGGATATTGGTATTCCTCATCTGGTGTTTACCGGTGGAGAACCCACCCTCAGGAACGATTTGCCAGAATTAATAGAATTTGCCGAGAAGACCGGTATGATCACCGGGTTAAACACAAACGGCATGCGCCTTGCTAACCCCGATTATCTCAAACAGTTGGTTGATGCTGGATTAGATCATGTTCAAATTACTCTTGAGTCTCACATTGAATTCATCCATGATGAAATGGTTGCTCATCGAGGGGCGTGGCGGCTGACAGTAGAAGGTATTCGTAATGCTTTGAAGTCTTCTTTATACGTAATGACCAATACAACTTTATTACAGCAAAATTCCCCTTTCATTCTGGATACAATCCAGTTCCTGCATGAGTTAGGAGTTCCAACTATCGGAATGAACGCTCTCATATACTCGGGACATGGAAAATCTGCCCGGACAGGACTACCCGAATCCAGACTGCCTGAACTTCTGGAACATGTCAACCAGGCGATTCAACAAACGGGGCAAAAGTTGATCTGGTACACTCCTACCCATTATTGTGATTTCAACCCCTTAGAGATGGGACTGGGAATTAAAGGCTGTACTGCTGCACTGTATGCAATGGCGATAGAGCCCAATGGCGATGTCATCCCATGTCAATCTTATTATTCTCCACTGGGGAACTTATTATCCCAGTCATGGGAATCCATCTGGAACCATCCTCTTGCCGTTTCCATTCGAAATCGTCAAATAATTTCAGAAGAATGCAAACAATGCCAAATTCTGGATGTTTGCGGTGGAGGATGTCCTTTAGCAAGGGGACTCGACCCTTCTTTCAAACCTTCGCCAATCCTTGATGAAATAACCAGAATCTCCTGTTCTGAGAGGACATCATATGAACTTTCCTGAAATTTTCAACCGATTTTTTCCTGCCTATCAGCCCATCCCCGCAGGGAATTACAGTGGGACTCTCAGATTACAATCTTCCATTCCCAACAAGGTCCACCTCAGGGTAGAAAAAAATGGGACTGGAATCATGATCCTGAATGGAAGCATTGTTTTACACTTAAATCAAACCGCGACAGAACTGACTTACCATTTACTTGAAAATCGGACAGACGATCAAATCATTAAAACGATACAAAAGCGATATGGGATTTCCAGAGAACAAGCAGCGGCTGATCTTAATGCCTTTACCGGTCAACTAGAAAATCTTTTAAATCTTCCCGATGTGGATCCTGTTGCTTATCTGGGGATTGAAAGAGTAGAAGTAAACACCGGAGCAATGTCTGCTCCTTATCGGCTAGATTGTGCATTGACCTATCGTCATCCCGATCTTTCTTATCTTCGTTCTGCGCCGGTGGAACGGGTTAAGACTGATCTTCGTGCCGAAGAATGGAAAACTATTCTGAAAAAAGCATGGGATGCAGGAATACCTCATGTCATTTTTACCGGTGGTGAACCTTTGCTGCGAGAAGAATGCCCGGAATTGATCCTGTATGCCAGTAAATTAGGAATGGTGACGGGTTTGCTCTCTACAGGTTACTCTCTGACAGAGCAAACCGCTCAACACCTGATTAATGATTGCGGATTGGATCACATCATGATCATTTTCCAGGAAGGTGATCAAGAGATCTGGGAAAAACTGGATATCCTGATCAGGCAGGATATTTCCATAGCTGTCCACATTACTATTACTCATCAGAAACGCCATGAATACATAGACTTGTTCGAACATCTTCAACAGAAAGGCATCCGAAACTTATCTCTATCCACAAATTCCCTGGATTTCAGGGACGAAGTCTTTTGGGCGAGAGATAAAATTGCTGAAATGGGAATTTCCCTGATTTGGGATATCCCTGTCCCTTATTCTCGTCTCCATCCGGTTGCACTGGAGATTGCGCTATCTGAAGAGAACAAAGAAACGATCACCGGATATTCATCGCTTTACGTAGAACCGGACGGAGATGTATTGCTTTCACAAGGCGAATTTCAAGTTTTAGGAAACTTTCTAAAAGACTCCTGGGAAACCATTTGGAATGCCGCCATTGAGAGACGAAAAATCGTCAATAGAATATCTTGACCGTTTGTTCCAGCGTCAATCGAAATGGACGCGTCCTTTCCGGGATTTCTTTTTCCGTCATCGTTTTCCAGAACATTTTCGTATTCTGGATGCCGGCTGTGGAACTGGGGTCCTGAGTGAAGATATAACCATTTCCTATGGGGCTCAAGTTCACTCTATAGATATTGACTTTGATATGGTACGTTATAGCCATTATCAGCATCCTGCTGTTTATTTTCACGCTCAGGCAGATATATATCATCTCCCATTCCCTTCAAAGTATTTCCACTGCGTAATGACTCACTTTGTCTTTCTCTGGTTAAAATCCCCTGAAGACGCATTGAAGGAAATGATTCGAGTCACCATGCCTTCAGGGTGGATTGTTGCCATTGCAGAACCTGATTACGAAGCAAGGATTGACTTTCCACAAGATACGGCTGACATCGGAAAGATGCAGACACAATCACTGGTTCAAAGAGGTATTATCCCAACCATGGGAAGGCAATTATCGGCATTGTTTAGCAAATGTGGACTTACACACATCACTACAGGAGTGTACAGCGGCGAGTGGAATTTTCCACAAGAACCAACACAATTTGAGCAAGAATGGGAAACGATTGAGAAGGATCTTCTTTATTACCTTTCAATGGACGAGGTTCAGTCTTATCGCCAACGTGACTTCCGGCATTTCATATCCGGTCGGCGCATTTCATTTGTGCCCACTTTTTATGCATACGGTCAGGTTCCAGATTAAAACCTGTATTGCAATTACTCTCCTATTATGATATCTTCACACCAATGATTCCGGTCAGTATTTATATTCATATCCCCTTTTGCGTCCATCGTTGCGCTTACTGCGATTTCAACACATACGCCGGGATGGAAAAGTGGATTCCATCATATGTAGATGCCTTGTGCAAAGAAATTACCCTGGTCGGTAATGCCGCTCCACAAATGTTCCCAGTTCATACTATTTTTTTTGGTGGAGGCACACCCTCTTTTATTCCGGCAATTTTTATTCAAAAAATTCTGACCGCCATAAGATCCCAATTTCTCATTCTGGAAGAAGCGGAAATTACGCTGGAAGCCAATCCAGGGAGTGTAGAGCCAGAATTATTGGAAACGTTAAGGCTGGCAGGGGTAAACCGGCTATCGATTGGGATGCAAAGCGCTGTCCAGGAAGAATTAAGTCTTCTGACAAGAACACATACCCCAGATGATGTAAAACAATCTATACGATTTGCCAGACAAGCAGGTTTCGAAAATATCAATCTGGATTTAATGTTTGGCATTCCGGGTCAAACAATGGATACCTGGAAATATTCTCTTGACTTTGCCCTATCCCTTGACCCAGAACATTTATCCCTGTACTGCCTTACAGTAGAAGAAGGCACGCCTCTTCATCAATGGGTGGAAAAAGGAAAAACCATCATGCCATCGGAAGATGAAACAGCAGAGATGTATGAATTTTCCATGGATTATCTGGCAGAATTCGGGTTTTTACAATACGAAATATCTAACTGGGCAAAACCAGGCAAAAATGGAGAATGGCAAATGTGCCGTCATAATCTGCAATACTGGAATTATTTACCTTATTTGGGTTTTGGTGCTGGAGCACATGGTTTTTTTGAAAACATCAGAACAGAGAACGTGCGTGCAATTCCAAAATATATCCATCAGATCAACCACTTAATTGCGCAAGCATTTCCCACCAGTCCGGCAAATGATCGGGTGCTCAAATTAGATTTTCAGGAACAAATGAAAGAATATATGATGGTGGGACTCCGACTAACCCACAATGGAGTACAGTTAGAAGATTTCTATTCACGGTTTGGAGTTTCTTTGCTTGAAATTTTTAAAAAAGAAATTAACTTTCTACTTTCTCGTGATTTGATTGAATGGTGCAACAACCAAAGGAACCTTCGCCTGACCAGAAAAGGGAAATTATTGGGAAATCAGGTATTTATCCACTTTGTCTAATGAACCACAACCAGAGTTCCATAACCATTCTGCTCCCATACCCCTGGGGCACACACAGGGGTTGTCCACCGAAAAATCCATTTCGCAATCTCCGTAGGCACATTCACACATCCTCTACTCATAGGGGTCCCCCAGTTACGATGCCAGAATGTACCGTGAATGGCAACTCCGGTCTCAACAAAGAAACAGGTCCATGGAACTCCTACCAGTTCATATGCCTCGATATCCGCAGTCACCTGCCCATTCCCCATATGTTTGGAGGGCATTTTGGAAAAAATATGGAACTCTCCGGTGGGCGTTTCTGTCGGGACGGCATTGGGATCTGGATTCCATCGCGAAACCCCGGTGGAAACGCGAGAACGAAGAACTTCTTTCGCTCCCTCATAGCAGATAAGTTCCTGTCTGGCAATGGACACATCTATGGTTTTCTCCCATGGTTTTACTTCCGGAGAGATTGGAGAAAATTCCTCATCCGGAATCAACCGAAGATGCTCAGCAGGAACAAAATAATGGAATTCCAGTAATTCATCATGAATGCGGTACCAGGCTTTTCCATCGGGTCCCTGCTCAATTCCCGTTACCCAATGAGTGGATTCAAAATAAAGGCGATATACGGGTTCCCATTTCTTTCGCCATGGGATATAACGGAAAGACTGAGTAAAAGGAACGGTTACTTCTGCAAGTTTTCCGCCTTCAGGAATCTCGTTAATTACAGAATTAAGTTGGAATTTTACTTTTTGCAATCTGGCACTGTGTATATAACCTCTCCATACCCGATACCATATCGGATTATAGCCGGGTCCATGGGGAGAAATGACTTCTTCATACACATTGATTAATTCATCCCTATATCGCTGGTATAAAATGGGACTTTTGTCGTTTGGCTCTTTGTAAACGGAAACCGAGTATGTGGCTACACGCAAAATATCCCCGCTATATCCCGATTCAGGGTAATAAAGTAAGGGACGGAACGCCAACGAGCCTAATCCCAACCCGATTAATTTGAGGAATTCCCGACGATTCATCTCGTATTTCTTCATCTCAAAGCTCAGTGCTATACCAACTGATAAACTTTTGCCCTTTTCCGCAGGGCATAAACCATCTCTGAAAAAGCGTTCATTGTAAACGCCAGACTAATAAACAACGGAACTGCAGCCGGCAATTTATGAAACACCAAGATTGCTGCAGAGATACCATATAAAGAGAGGATTAGTTCTCCCCACGTAGTACAACATATCTTTCATTATAAATCGGCAATTGGACAAGCAACCGTGGAAACTGGTTAAGGTTTCCGGTAACAGGGCGTTTTCGATCTGAACGGACAAAAAAGAGCAAAATGAGTATCAGCAAATGAATACTGAACATCGCTAAAAACCATATTGATCGATAAATAAGCACCCTCAAGTGTCACTGCAATTATTTGTCTCATCATAATGTCTGATTATATGCACCTACTCTAAACACTACAAGAAAACAAAAGAACCACCCCCCTAAAGGTGGTTCTTGTCGGGGCGAAAGGATTTGAACCTTCGACCTCTTGCACCCCATGCAAGCGCGCTAGCCGGGCTGCGCCACGCCCCGATTGCTGTTGTAATTATACCGCAATTTTTGATGTTGGCAATGGTTTTATCAAAATTTTCTCAGGCTTTTCGCCTGAAAGAATAAGAAATTGCAACAGTTATCGTTGTCAGCATGGCTAAATCTTCCATGGTGAAATGATAAGGTGAAGTACGACTGAGTGTTAACACTCCTGCCACACGATCCTGCACCATCAAGGGAACACAAATGGCTGAACGCGCTACATCTGTCTGGACTTTTTGCGGTTCAGACTTCATCCAACGTGGATCTCTCATAGTGTTTTCTACCAGAGCCGGTTGACGATTTTCAATCACCCAGTTAGCCAAACCTTCCTGGGTGGCGCGATTTAAGGTGTTTGTAGACTTTCGAAGAACTTCCCCGGCATAGGTAATGGCTCCCTCAATCACTTCCCCATTCTCATCAAGCACAACAATGGAACCACTGGTCGCCCCCACGGATTGTACGGTGAAATCTAAAATTTTCGGTAAAAATTCGTGAAGGTCCAGTTTTTCGGAAAATTCTCTGGTAATGACCTCAAGCAATTCCGATTGATCAAACTGAAATTGACTTTCAGTAGCCACCGGGAATCCAAATAACTGTTCTGCCTTATCTAGAGGTTCTTGAGTGATAATTTCTCCGGTCTGAACAGGAATTTCAAGGTTCTTTATGGCACTACAAATCATATGCTCTAACATGAGATGAACATCCTCAACCTGTTCAATTCGCATGCTTGGAACATGAATCGATATTTGTGCAAGATGTATCAGTTTTCCCCCCGTCATTCCCGTAAAGCCAACAGTAATGGCTCGTCTCTGGTTGGCTAACTCCACTGCTTTTATTACGTTTGGAGAATTTCCACTCGCCGAAATGGCAATGACCAGATCCCCAGCCTCAATTAAATTATCCAGTTGATTTGCAAAAACCGTATCATACCCTTCATCATTGGCATAAGCAGTCATGATTGCCATGTTATCGGTCAAGCCAAAAACACGGAAATGAGGTAAACCCTGTTTCCTGGTATTTTTAGCCAGATCACAAACCATATGAGAGGCTGTCGAAGCGCTACCCCCATTTCCTAGAATAAAAACCTGCTTCCCATTCATCCGGGTTTGATGCAGCAACTGGATAATCTCTTCAACTTTTTCAAGGGGAATTCTGTCAATTACACTTTTTAGGTCTTTCATGTACTCATCTAAGTGTCCCATAACTATAAACCTCCATGTTTGCTTAACTGCACCATTACGAGCCCTTTATCTGCCAGCGCAAGGTTTGTATGCCAACGTCAAGGGCGATCTTAAATGTGTGAACATCCGACAATAACATTTTCAAGTAAGTCAACATAGGACCTGGACGAAAAGCCCATTCGCGGAATGCCCTTCGCTGCCAGTACATCATTCGCTCTGCAGATAAATGCGGGTAATCCAAAACGGTTTCTTTGTCCATATCCACCTGTTCCCAACGAGTTCCTTTTCGGAACCAGCCTTCTCGGACAACCTCGAAGAAAAATGGCGTTCCCGGATACGGGGCAGCGATATGGAAAAGAGCCAGGTCCAAAGGAAGCGCTTTAGCAAAATCAATCGTCTGACGGATTGTCTCTTCAGTTTCACCGGGTAAACCAATGATGAAATATCCCCAGTTGCGAATACCCGCCTTCCTGGCAAGTGTGAGGGAATGAATGGCTCTTTCGGGATATGCTCCTTTACGAGCGTGTCGGAGGATTTGCTCATTTCCGCTTTCAATGCCCCAGGAAATAAACCAGCAACCGGCTTTAGCCATGAGATTAAGCATCTCTTCATCCACATAATCCACACGGCTATTGCAAGTCCACTTGATTTTCAATCCCTGATCAATAATTAGCCGACACAACTCAACAACCTGATCACGACTCACAGTGAAAAGATCAGCGTACATGTGAATATTATTAATCCCCAGGTTCTTTAAGACCCAAAGTTCTTCCACAATCTTTTCAGGGGAGCGCAACCTTACTGTGTATTGATAGGAAACATGTTTGATACAGTAAGTACATCCCGCTGTACAACCCCGGCTGGTAACAATAAAAGTAAATGGTCCTTTCATCATTGGCATCCGGTAACTCTTCAACGGCAAGAGTTCATGTGCAGGAATAGGCAAATCATCCAGGTCGGCAATAAACGGTCTGGGAGGGTTTTTTATGATTTCTTCTCCTCTTCTCCAGACAATGCCCCGAATGCCAGCCATGTTCAACACGCCCTCTTCAATAGAAGGCTTGTATCCCATTTCCTTATCAAACATCACTTGAATTTCTGGAGGGCGCTGGTTAACTTTGTTTTCCAGATGATCGAGTAAATCCCTAATGGTCAGGTCAGGTTCACCATACAGCACATAATCCAATGAAACGAATCCTCTCATAGTTTCCACAGGGATGGGAGTGACGTGAGTGCCAAATGCCATGGTCTTTGCACCACGGTTTTTTGCCAGGAAAACTCCATACATATCATTTTCCAGCGTCGGTGCAGTAACCTGTGTCAGGTAGTATTTGGGCTGATAACGGTCAAGTAACGCCTTAAATTCCTTCCACCCGATTCGTGAACCAATGCAATCTATCACTTTGACTGTATAGGCATCTCGTAGAATGGCTGCCATTTGAGCAAGAGATACCTGTGGCCAGACCATGTTCTCGCGGGAACGTCTGCCAACCCGGTGTTGAGAACGAATCCAGATTCCTCCATCAGGAGATGGAGGGTTTACCAGTAAAATATCAACGGCATCTGCAGATCGCTCTCGATTGTGTATAGAGTCCCTCACGATCTCATCTGCATTTGGGAAATTGGATTCGCGAAGTTTCGCAATGCGCGCGGTACCAAGATTTTTAAATTCTCGTTGTTGTTGTTCCATTTCTAACTCCTTTCATTCCTCAAGAAAATCACCGTTAAGATCCTTCTCAGTGAGCAGTTCCCTCTGGCTTAATTCACCTAAAATGCGAATCAAAATCCAGTAAATCATCAGTTGAACTCCTACCAATGTCAACAGTGCTCCACCGAGTAAATACAGCCATAGTCGAGTAATTTCCCATCCTGATAATCCCAGAACCAGACTGACTACTCCAATGATTAAACCACCCAGAACAGAGAGCAGTCCCATCCATCCAAACTGCTGCTCCAAAGGTTTCTTAAAAATGGGTTTACCAAACAAACCTTGCCGGATTGGGATCTTGTAAAACAAAGACACAATGTAGTTAAAAGTCGCTCCCAAAGCAAAAAGGCTTACACCAGTCACGCCTAAAACCAGCGCGGTAAAAACCGCTACCACGCCCCAGGGGCCTAAAGTAGTGATTCCCATCAATCGAGCAACAACCAGTCCAAGTCCTATTAATCCTGCAGGTATCACCCCAGCCAACCCAAGTATGCCCAAAACACGAACAGGGTTATATCCTAAAACAGTCCAAACCATGGACTGGAAAAATCTGGTCCCGTCTCGAATTACACTGAGTTTTGAGCGTCCTACCCTTTCGCTGTAAGGAATGGGTACTTCCACCATCTTGATTCCTTCGTGAACTGCCCTTGTGCTCATTACGGGAGTAAGATTCAAACCATCGGGTAGCGGCGAAAGTCTCCTCAAAATTTCTTTGCGAAATACACGCATACCAGAAGCACTATCGGTAATTCTTTGCCATCCTAAAACATTTAGGAGATTTGCAAAAATAATGTTGCCAATCCTGCGTGTTAAGGGCATTTTGCTTTCTGCCCCTGCCATACGAGACCCAATGACCAGATCGGCACCATTCAAAGCCGCCAGGCATAACTGTGGGAAGTATTCTGGTGGATAAGTACCATCTGCATCCAGAAATCCAATGAGTTCTCCGCGGGCTTCATTAAACCCTGTTTTTAAGGCTGCTCCATACCCCCGGTTTTTCGGATGAGAAAGCACACGCACGCAATCAAATTGTTCGGCAACCTTGCTGGCTTCTTCTGCTGTCCTATCCCGGCTGCCATCATTAACAACCAGGAGTTCCATTTCAAAGATGCCTACTTTTTTCAATTCATCTCGAATTTGTAAGACCCTATTCATTATTTCTGCAATACCGTGCTCTTCATTGTATGCAGGGATCACAATTGACAACATTGACATAACACATCTCTAATAGGTGTTAGAAATAAATTTTCCGGTGATCTTCGGGGAAATTTTCCTTGCTAATTTCCCGAATAATCTTTGCCGGGACTCCACCAACGAGGGTATGGGGAGGAACATCATGGGTTACTACCGAGCCGGCAGCAACAACAGACCCTTTTCCAATTTTCACCCCGTCGGTTACAATGCAACCAGCCCCCAGCCAAACATCATCTTCAATTACAATTCCTTCGGCTGTAATTCCCTGATAAATAAAAGGCTCCTCTGGGTCACGAAAGACGTGATTTACAGCCAGAATCTGTGTAAAGGGAGAGGTATAAACTCTATCCCCAATCCATACCCCACCCTGACCACGAATTACAGAATACTCTCCAATCAAACAATTATTTCCTATGCGAATTCCGGCATTAGGTAACGATCGGAAATTGTAAACATGCAAAACCGCGCCATGCATTACAATGGAATTCTGACCAATTTCAATCCCATTTGGGCAAGCATGTAGATAAACCCCCTGATCCAGGTAAACGCCATGATGCAGCACAATGTGATTTGCAAATCGCAATCGCACGCCAGACTCAATGGCAACCAGCCCTTTCATTGATAAGATGAGCCGGTACACTATGGCTCTTATGCCAATTCCTGCAATCGTTGGAATCCAGCCAAAGAGGAAGTAAATTAATTGTTCAAGGAAATATCGGGCGAGCGAATCCGCCTGACGTTGCAAATACAAACTTACGCCATTTCCTTTTTCAGATGAACGGTTAGGGATTTTCATACTTTCAATTTGGTAATTTGTTTCCATATGGCTGGCAAAAATATCCTTTTTAAAAAGCGAAACCGACCGCTTTTTGTGGTCGGTTTCGCTATTGGCTCGTCAGAACACTTCCCACACTTTCGGGAAAGCGACCAATTCCCTGGTTCTGAGTCAACGCCTCCACAAATCTAACAATATTCTGTTCCCAAAATTTATTCTGCAATTTCTCCTTGGAGAATATTAATCTAAAAAGTCACCAAATGTCAATCTCTCTGGAAGGATCGTAATTGAATTGCAATTCAATTCAAATTAAGCCATCTCACTCTTCTTTGTATATTCCACCGTTTGGCTTAACCCTTCATCCAGAGAAATGGTTTGCGACCATCCTAACTCTTCTTTAGCCCTTTGAGCATTCAGGTAAATTTTAAAGGTTTCTCCAACCTTTGCAGGCGCATAAACGGGCTCGCCCGCATATCCTGTAATGGATTTCAAGCGTCTGAACAATTCCTTTACTGATGTTCCCTGCCCACTACCAAGGTTATAAACACGACCACTACCGTTCTCTAAAGCAAGCAAATTTGCCAGCGCGCAATCATGGACATGAACATAATCCCGAACCTGTTCACCACTACCGTAAATGGTCACAGGCTGTCCCCGTAACATTTGACCAGTGAAAATGGCAATGACGCCCGCCTCACCTAAAGGATCTTGACGGGGTCCATAAACATTCGGATATCGAAACACTGTGTAATCAATTCCGTAATTCTGTTGATAAATATATAAATACAGTTCAAACGCATACTTCGTTAAACCATACGGACACAAGGGACGAACTGGATGTTCCTCATCACATGGAAGATAAACAGGTTCCCCGTAAACAGCCCCACCACTTGAAATATAAATTATCTTGCGAACATGAAATTCTCTACAAAGTTCCAATAAGTGCACCGAACCTCGAATATTGACATCCGCATCATATAGTGGATCGGTAACAGAACGCCTGACATTCATCTGGGCAGCGTGATGATCCACTACATCGGGCTTTTCTTGTTCAAATACATACCGTAGTTCGGGCTCCCGGATATCCACCTGATAAAATCTTGCTTTAGGGTTGAGATTCCTTTGCCGTCCTGTTGAGAGATTGTCAACCACAACAACATCATGCCCAGCCTCAATCATCAGGTCAACCACATGAGACCCAATGAAACCAGCCCCTCCGGTGACTAATATTTTCATTTTTCCTCTTTTCTACAATTGGTTTTAAAACAAGGAAGGTTCAAAAGACCTGGTGGATCCTTCTTCAAAAGCAATATCCCTGGGTAAGTCTTTTCTGCGTGCCATCTGATGAGCAAGAAAATCGCATCTTTCATTTTCGGGATTTCCCTGATGCCCCATTACCCAGTGTAACCGAACCCGATGCTTTTCACACAGTGTCAGGAACTTCTCCCATAAATCAACATTCTCCGCCGGTTCCTTTTTGTTTCTCTTCCACCCTTTCTCCCGCCAGCGGAATACTGCTCCAGAGTTAAAGTTTTCGACCAGATATTTTGAATCCGAATACAAATCTACTTCGCAGGTCATTTTCAATGCTTCCAATGCTGCAATGGCAGCCATGAGTTCCATTCGATTGTTGGTCGTATATTGAAAACCTCCGGTAATTTCTTTTCTATGGTTTTCATTGATTAAAATGGCAGCATACCCCCCCGTGCCGGGATTACCGATACATGCTCCATCTGTGTAAATCGTTATTCGTTTCATATCACCGACTTCAAGAAGATTTTTGTTTACCCTCGGATTATTATTCTTATTATAATCTAATTAATATACAATATCAGTTCGCCGGATTGTCTAATTCCGAATTCAAATTTAGACTTTCATTCCCTACCAAACCTTCTGGCAGGATATCATTCCTTACCCACAAGATGGCTTCCTGTTTTTGTATCACCGCTTCGGGAAGACTGCGTGAAAACATCCAATCAAACCACTCAGGCGGTGAAAGAAGTTCCCAGGCAATCCTTTGATCCACTAAAAACGCCCTTCCCCGATACGCGTTGGACTCATTGAAACCCAGCGTATTGAATGCAATGACCACATCAGGATTAAACCCATCATACTCTCCTGAGATATAGGAAACATTTAAACGATCACGAAAAGCCCAACGCCATACGTATCTTTCGGAAGGGGCTACAATTGTCAGTGGTTTTGTATGGGATTTCCTCCACTCATTTACATTCTGGATAAATGAGAATATTGCCTTTTCTTCCTGGATCCGCCCTGGCATTTTCCAGATCTCTTGATCGCTTTGAGGAGAAGTGATTCGGAAAAGAGAAAACACGCTTAAGATGACCAGGAAAGTTCCCAATGCCCAATAGATCCCATGCAATGCCGTGGACAATGATCTTTCCCACGAAACAAGCAAAGTTAAAATCATTGCCATGATGATGGGTATGGCAATGGGCAAAATTTTCAACAGAAGGTTTTCATTATCCCCTATTCCGCCCATTCGAAAAATGATTTGAGTGAGGTATGCCAGAATTCCTAATAAAACCACGCCTAAAAGTAGAGAACCCTTTGCCCCTTCACCTGACTGTTTAACCATGTTTTGAATCTGTAAACCAGCGAGGTAAGCAAGCGGGGGGATTATAAAAATCAAATCGAAGACTTCTTTTCCCGGGAAAATCAAAATCCAGACCAACCATAATGTTATCCATAGAGTAATTATTTTTATGGTCTGATTATTTTTCAGAAAATACACGGCTCCCAAAACCGCAAAAAACACCAACCCCAACTCATAGCCCAACATTCCAAACAGGAACTGCATAAAATGCATTCCAGTAGATGATCGCCATGTCTCAAGATAATGGGGCAAAAAGTTTGCCCATACTCCTATATTTTGAGGAATCACCATGAAACAGGTCATGAATAATAGCGCAAGAACGACTGCCAGCCAAAAATGCCTTTTTTCAAGCCTTTTTATATGGATATCTGGTAGGTTTACCTTCCAGAAAACTGTTGCAAGCCAACCGGTCAGCAGTACAGGAACAAGAAAATGGAATATTAATGGGCTCGAAAAAAAAGATAGGCAACCAAACAACAAGCCTTTGAAATAATCTTTTTTCCAAAGAAAAACAAAAGCATAGAACAATGTAGTCAGCAAGATGATTTGAGTATTTACCTGACGGGAAACCGCCACAAGTGCAGGATCAATCGCCAGCCATAAAGCAATCCA
Source organism: Anaerolinea thermophila (assembly GCF_020723905.1). Taxonomy (GTDB): domain Bacteria; phylum Chloroflexota; class Anaerolineae; order Anaerolineales; family Anaerolineaceae; genus Anaerolinea; species Anaerolinea thermophila_A. The sequence goes on along the minus strand of NZ_DYHZ01000005.1, from coordinate 201,635 downwards.
CAATGCCAGTCCATTTTTTCGTTCTTGATCCAAAAAAAAGGGTAATAGAATAAGGCTAATCCCCATGAGTGCGGGGAAGAAACGAGCAAGGAAATTGTTTGGCCCAAAAAGCCAGAAGAAAATAGAGGTGAAACTGATGTATAAGGGAGATGAGGACCCAGAGACGCTTTGTAGATCAATCACCTGATAAGCAAGTCTGGCTTCATTTTCTCCTAACGGAGATGAACCCAAGCCAATCAATCGTAAGAGGGCTCCTATAATCACGATTAAAACCCAAAAATAAGGGCGGTTATACCAGGCTTTCTTTTCCACATCAGAGGAAATGATTGCGCTCATAGATCCTCGCTGAATTAAATATTATTGCTGGGTAAAATGAAAATCCCCACAACATTAATCCCGGACTTGATAAATCACCGTTTGCCCGTTTCGATAAACTTCATCCCACAGGATGCCGTTAAGACGTTCAAATTTCGCTAAACCTTCCGGTGGATAAATAGCCCGTTCCAAGACACCTACGATGATATACCGGACCTGATACTTTTTGATGAAGGCTTCAGCAAACTGTTCATCCGAAAGCGTATAAAAATCCGCAACGGCTCGAACACGATCGGTTACCCATGATTCAGGCGTCAGCGCACGTTGCTGACGCTGATGCCAATTCCATCCGACCACGGCAGGCAATCCTGTATAGATTGCATATCGATTCCCCCAGCGATACTCTGGCACATGCCCTTCCACAATAACTGGCGTTCCGGAGATATTCTCCTGCATCCAGATAATCGCCTGATAATCTTCTTTCAAAACCAGATCAACGCCACTTTCGTTATACGTGCTGTATGGCATGTATGCCATTCCATCTAAGGTGTGAGGGGCAAATGGACTCATCCGATCTCTAATTTTATCCATGCCGCCCATCAGCGGGAAAAGAAGGGCACTGGCAAACAGGAATGTACCCAGCAGGTACCAGGCAGTTCTCCAGGAAGGGTTCCACCCGGTCTCCACATGCGGATGACTCACACCCAATGCTATTGCAGACGCCAGGGAAAGCAACGTCCAGGCTTGAAGATAGAACTTGAACACGGTATTCATCCGATTGATATCCCCTCTTAATGTAAATAATTCCACAAAGAGGGTCAACACAAGGGCAGTACCAATCATGAAATAAACCGCCCTTTTTGCATCAGGAATTCCCGGTCTCAACATTAAAATTCCTGCCCAGATTGCGAGCGGAAATGCAAGCCAGGCAATGTGCACTTTCATCAATAACAAACCGATTAAGGCACCAAGGAACACTAATAAACCCAGGTAGAGTACATCCTTATATGGGGATAATTTTCTCAGGGCAGAAACTGGTGTAGATGCCATCCAGTCGATGCTTTCCCATCCCATCCAGGCAATAATCAGGAAAAAGAAAAGCCCCCAATGGGTCAAATATGACCAGGACGGAGTTCTTAAACCCTGATACGGAATGAGTTCACTGTAGCCCTGTCCGTACCACTGAGAAAACGGGGCATATAAAACGAAAGAGAACCCGACAAAGAGGCCCAGCGATACAAGAGCAAATATTCCTTTTCTAACAAGAATTGACAGATTCCCTCTTATCCAGTTAACAGAGTTAGATTTAAACAGATTATAAATGACTGCCAAACTTCCTAATGCCAGATACGTTGGATAATCCCAAGTATTCGTGGTTTTCAAGGCACCTACAATCAATCCGCCGATAAAGAGAGAAAAGACAAAGTCCAGGAAATTGCGAAGCGATAGGCGTTCTTCATCCTCCCAACGTTTGAACAGAATTGAAAGTGCCCAGCACAGAGCTAACACAGTAACCGGAAGCGCAATCATGTGGGCATGCAAATCCGCATACAGAAAGGTAAATGCCGGAAATTCCGTAATGGGATCCCCTGTGTTGGCTGGGAAAGCCCGGCTGGGGATCCAGTACCATTCTCCTCTTGGGTAAGGCAAAACAGCACCTGTAAGGTACTTACCCAATCCCTGGATCGTCCAGGTTATTTTTTGAATAAGATTTGCCTCAAGAAATTGTGGGTCAGGAGATGCAAGCCTCATCAATCCATGCCAGATCATTCGGAGCGTGCCCAGATTTCCGACCACCTGAAGCAATAGAACTCCCAAAAACGAATATCCATATGGCGAAGTGTTCAAGCCATGCTTTTGGTTAATTTTCACCAAAGTATTCCAGATAAAACTGAACGCGCCCAACGCAAGTAAACCGTACAAAGTAGGTAAGATCAGGTTATAGGCAACAGATGGAACGATTCCCAGCCATTTCACAGGAATCCCCACCAGCACAAAACCATAGTAGTAATAATTGATGTAACCACCGGCAAACCACGGATCGTAGGGAGGGAAGTAAATGCTTTTTAAGATGGCGTTGAAGTAGGAAAAATCCATCGGCTTCTCACCACCCTTCCAGGGATGCCATAAATCCGGGTTGCCCAAACGAACCAGTAAAAACAACAAGAAAAAGGTGGCAAATACTCCTTCAACGATTAAATAATGTCTGCCATTCTCTCGGAGTTCCTGAAGAATAGATTTTCTTTGAAGAAAACCAGATATGAGCCCGATGGTCAGAAGAGAAAGCATCACAATCGTGATCATCTCTCTGGACACAGGGATTTTATGGCTTCCACCCAGCCAGACCAGGTAAGCCAGTAACAACAATCCGGTTAATCGCGAAAGAGGAAAACCTTTATCAGGCAGGGTTTTAAAAACCACTCTAACAACAGGATAAGTAATCCACCCCAGAACTGCAATGAACAGATACCAAACCAAGACAGTCAATATCGGGTAGCGGTTAATCCAGGACTGTCTGTTAAACAGTTCCTGCCAGGTGCCGCTCTCAAGTTGAGCAGCCAAACGGTCCGGCGGTAACAGCAAATTTCCCGGGTATTTTCCGGCTTGTTTGGGTGTAAGATGCACAACCAGACTTAGATCCACCGCGCTGAGGATTTCCTTCACTTTGTTCCGGTCATACTTAGCGCTCTTTTGGAAAATTAATACTTTGGGATGGTCATAAACGGAAAAGGCTTCTTCAGCGAATTGTGAGTTGAACCAGAGATTTCCAAGTCTGGGTTCAGATTGAACCACTTTGACCAGTTCAAACCCTAACTCTCCATCATACATTCCGGGTTGAGCATTGGCATAGCAGGTAAAGAGGTCCTCTGTCTCCGGACAACCTAATAATTTTTGATAATATTTCGTTGTCAACGGGTAACGTTCTGGAACTCGAATGGTTGTGCCCCATTGACGGTTCGAACTGATAAAAATGTAGTCTGCCTGTTCAAGAATGGTCAGGAAACGTTGAAGTTTTTCGGGGTTATCGTCCCAATACATTTCAAAATTCAAATCGCTACGGTAGACCCCGGAATTGAAATCATATGGGCTGTATCCATCCACCCCCAAAGGTAGAGCATCATCCCATGAAGTCTCAATGGCTTGTTTACTGCCGTAAATAGCAATTTGTCCGGAACCGCTCTCCAGAGCAATTTCAAGCGAGTAACTTTTATCAATCGAAAGGTTTACTGGAGAATCCAGGGTCACCCAATACCCTTCTCCTCTGTAATCTTTAACCGGTAAAAACGTCCCTGTGATTCTCCCGGAAGATATTTGGGGGGGGTCTTCATTCGAGCGAACAACCACTCTAATCGTTTTATTACCTGATCCTGCTTCCCAATCTACGACATGATGGAAATAAATATTTGTCAGTGTTCCATTTTTTATTGGACGAAAACCAGTGACAAATTGTTGTCCTTCCCGAATGACTCGAACTGGTTCAGGCAATGGCTGGCGGTATGTTCCATTTTGATTTTGTATCACCAGAAGTGTTGGACCAGCCAGTTCTAATTCTGCTTCCGGTATTGCAGAGATAAATTCAATAAAATACGAATGATCGCTCTCCAAATAAACGGGAGAGTCCAATGTAACAGTATAACTTTTGCCCCGCGGATCTCCTTCTGGTTTAAACACATCCGTAATCAAACCGGACGAGAGAAGATCGCCACTCTCTGCATCCAGAACGTGGATGATGAGGGTAGCCATGTCTGGATCTGCCCTTCGATCTTTAACATGCGGGATTTCCAGAGTCACCAGGTTTCCAGATTGGAAGGGAGTCACAAGAACCTTCATCGGATTGGGTGTCAGAGAATACCCATAATCAAAACTCACCGGTTGGTTGATCAGATTTTGATCGGTTTGAATCTGGAGATTAATCGGTCCAGGAACATTCTGGTAAATCCAACGGCTAGCCTCAACACGTGTAAACGGAGAACGATAAATTTGAATAAACGCAACCGCCCACAGAAAAGTTGAAATAACCACTAAGCCGCCCAATCCTGCAACAAGTGTCTTAAATCCTCTCAAAGGTAATGGTTTAGATTTGAAGTATTCCCATAACGAGAATATCCCCCAGGAGGCAATAATACTCATCGTGGGATAAATAGGCATTAGATAGCGCATTGACGGAGTAGCACTGGATGATTGCCAGAGAAAGTAAATTCCCGTCCAGCCCCACAGGAGAAGATGCTTACGCCATTCCCCTTTTATTATCATCCATCCCATCAGTAAAAAACTCACCCAAGCCCATACCCCTAAAGGAGCACCCAAACCCCACAGAACCATATTTTGCAAAGCAAACCAGAAAGGACGACGAGCCCATTGAAGTTGTGGCGGGAAATCCACATCACCGCTGTTTTGGCTTGCAAGTTCCTTCATGTTCGCCAGCCATTTCGGATTAATTGAAACATTAAAAAATCCGGGTCCAGAAAAAGCATATGGCTGGAAAACTCTGAAAGTAATGAAAGCAATGATAGCGGCAAAAACTAAATCTCTGATATAAATGCCGAGGATCTGCTCTCTTTTTTCTTCGGTGAACGAAAAGTAACGAATACCCAGCGCCACAGGTAAGAGCAATGCCAGCGGAGCAGAGTTAATTTTTGAAGCCATTGCCATACCCAAAGATAACCCAAAGAAGATAAACGGGATGGCGCTCTCCCAAAAACGTAACCAGGAAAAATTTATGGAAGCCAAATCAAAGTGATCTTCCCATTTTTCTCCATCTAAAGGCAGGATACGAATGGCAAAATACACCGATAACGTTGCAAAGAACGTCATGAATGTATCTTCTTTGAAGAAATGGGAAAGTTGAATAGGCAAAACAGCAAATGCATAGAACAATGCAGCAATCAATGCCAGGCGAGGTTTACGATATAAACGCGATGCGATAAGAAAAACAACCAGAACTGTTCCCAGGTCAAAAATTGCAGAAACCTGTCTGCCCACCAGATGAATCTGGTCGTAACCGGTTTGTCCTACCCATTCAGCAATATATCGCACAATAAACATGGGTAGTGTACCGTATACATAAAAACCATAACCCCGGTTATGAGGATTCAACGTAGAATTTTCAGTATCAAAATATTCAGAAAGATTTTTTACAGGTTCAATAGAGGTCGCCACCATGGTCAGAAAACGCTCATCCGGATGCATATGAGTGTTTTCATCCCAATTAAGCCCAACCGTGCGGAAATAGGCTCCCAGAATTATTATTCCGATCAACAAAACATCCCAAACCCAAACAAAACGTTGATTTAATGAACTGGACTGTTGGTTACGAATTTCCATATTACTCCATCCAGGTCTACGGTAATTGATCCTGATCCGCAGGAACCATGAACAAGATGAAATCCTTCCCCTCAACGGAGGAATCATACCAGGATGCTCTTCCTTGAGGATATAAAGTTCTCAGCGCCTCAAGCGATTCAACATCTGCCGGATTAAGCATAAATAACTTCGCTCGAGGATCGGCTGTTGTTTCAAAGAACTGATCCTTAAAGATTTCAGGATTCCGATTAACAAAACCGGCATTGATCCCTACCAGACGAGTATCTACCCAGTATGGATATCCCACCACGTAAACAGTATCAGGTGAACCAGTAATTCGGGAAAAACCTCGCATAATCCCACCCATTTCGCTCGTATTCCATGCAGATTGCCGGTACAACCGGTTATACTGAACGAAAAACAATTCGTAATTAAAGAGCAATGCCATCAGGAAAATAATAACCCCAATAATACTCACACCTTTTATGGCGTTTTTCTCTGATAAGACATTTCGAATTCCCTGAATAAGCGAGTCAAAACCAATTGCCACCAGTAAAAAGACAGGAACATAGGCTCCAGCGGTTCGGTTCAGATTTGGATTTTCATCTGGAAAAGCCAGAGACAGAACAGAAGGCATTAACAACAATGGTATCGATAAAAGCAATAACAAATCCACCCAATGGCGTTTTTGAATGTAGCGGATCAACACTACTACCATACCAATAAAAAACAGCACAGCCGTAACTGGATCTAACGCAGGCCGATAAGGAATAGAATGCACCCAAACATTTCCATTACTCCAGAAGAACATGGTTAATGCATTCCATAGGTTGTTGAGGAAAACCGCCAGTACCGGTGCTGGCAAAGATCGTTCGAAATACCCTACTCGGGTTAATGCCCGGTAAGCGAATATCTGCGGATTTTCCAGAGCATATCGGAATAATGGCAAGAAGATGAAGAACGAAACGATTATGACAAAACCCAGCCAGTAGGCAGTCTGGATGCGCTCTGCTTTTGTTTTCAAATGGAGACCGTAAATGATGAAAGCCACAATGACTAAGAATGGAACCATTCGACTGGAGGTATAACCATGCAACCCTATTCCTAACGCAATTCCAGCCCAGATAAAATCATTTCGATCACGATTGATCAATCCGCGAATCAAGTAAAACATGAGGGGGGCTACACAAAACGGGTAGAGGGGAAATCTCAAGCCTATTCTTGAAATGATGTTGGGCCAATACCCTATTCCTGCAAATACCAACACAAATAAAGCCAGCCATTTCCCCCCAAGCAAGTTTCCTAACCGGGCCATGTAGTATAGAGTAATCAAACCCACAATCACCGTACCGATTTTCAGGCTCATGAAAGAGATACCTGTATTAAAGAGAACGGCGATGAGCGCTGTCCAGTAGAACTGAAATGCCTCTCGTCCTGTGTTACGTTCAAAAAAGATCTTGTATTGTCCATTCAACACATCTCGAACATCGTACAATTTTTCGGCATGGTCAGATACCATTTCTGAAGGAATTTGTTCGAGATTTGCCAATCGAAAATATCCTACAACAATCAGAGCCAGAATCAGGACTATTCCCCATATAGAAATGGAGAAGTTTACCTTCGGAGCACGAATCCACTTTCCTGCAGCGGTAATCCATGCCAACCACCGGGAATACGTAGTTGGCGAGAGGATGGCAATGAACAGTGAGATGATTGCAAACAACCAGATTAACACATTCAGGGAGTTAAACCGATTCCCGCCAAAAAGAACAAAAGAAATCACCATGCCAGTTCCCGCTGCCAGCAGCCAATTCCAGCGAATCTGAATATTTTCCACCCGAGTAGAATCATCAGGGACAGCAGGAATCACCAGATATCCAAACCGAACAGCAAAAATGAGCAGGATGCCACCGACAAGATAGAATAACCCACCCCAAAGGGGTAACCGATCAGGCGGTTCCAACATGAACTGACCGACCAATAAAACAACGAATGGCAACAGAGACAGCCAGGGAATAGATGACAAAGTCAATAAATTGGGGCTTTCTTTTCTTTCTTCAGAAACGACAGATGTTTCTGCGGTTTCTTGGAAAGAAAAGTCCAGGTTTGATTTTTTCCAAAATTGGACTTTTGCTTTTACATAATCCCAAACGCTTGGTTCTTCCATCATACGCACTGCACCTGTTTTGGACTGAATGATTATTCTGCTTTTCGGGTGATGTAGAAACTATAAACACCTTCTGGAGAGAATGGGTTTTCAAAGGACTTCCTTGCAATCTGATACGCAAACCATAAATTCCATTTCTCTGGCACAAGAATCCAGCGCCCGAGGATTTTTTTCCAGAAAAGGGCTGGAAGCCCCAACACATGCCCGATTTCCATTCTATGTAAAGCCTCTGGAGAAAAATAATCCCAGGTTTTCTCGATCATCAATCCTGCAGATGACAGCCTTTGCTTCCACACATCCGGCGAATCGCAATGATGATGTCGAGAAATGCGGTTGAAAAAATGCGCATATTGGTCAGCAAACCTCGAAAAACCCACTTTACTCAATACCTGCTTTCCCAACAAAAGTTCTGGAAACCGATGATTGGGTACACAAAACACAAAGCGTCCACCAGGGCGAAGCACTCTGGAGATTTCTCCGATCACCTTGTCCACATGAGGAATATGCTCTAATACAGAATTGCTGATCACGCTGGAAAACGAATGGGGGGCAAACGGAAGGATACCACCGTCTCCCAGAATCAGTAACCGATATGCATGATACCTTTTAGACTCATAAAGAGGTCCCCACCAGGGGTCAATTCCCACATCCAGTGGCTGAGTAAAGGCAACCGAAGTAAAATGCCCATCCCCACTGCCTAAATCCAGAACTGGACGAGGGAGATCCACCCCCTGATAAAAACTATCTTCTATCGCCCTGACCATAGCACGAAAATACGGCAAACTGTTCAAATGTCTCCAGAGAATTTGCTCATCTCTTTTATCATTCATATGGAAGTCGCTCTCTTACTCAAAGAGTTTATTGAAAAGCGTTTCATACTGGCTGGCAATCGTTTCAGAAGCATAGCGTGATTTGATCTCAAAGATATTTCCGCAATAATTAGAGGGAGTCTCCAGAATTTTGATAATGGCTTCGGCAAGCGACCGGGCATCTCTTGGAGGAACTACAATCCCCATCCCGCTTGTCTGAACGGCGTGTCGAACTCCGGGAAGATCACTGGCGACAACAGGGGTACCGCACACCATAGATTCCACCTGTACCATTCCATATGATTCGGTGGAGTTAATGCTTGGTAATACCGTAACGTCACACACAGAGAAAAAGGCTGCCTGCTCAACCGGAGGAATGATTCCGAGGAAAGTCCATCGATCTCCTAACGAACGAATTTGGGGCATCAGCCGTTGGGCATATTCTTCTTCACCCAGCACATTTTCATATTGACCATTGTACAAAACCCGTGCATTCGGGAAACGCTTTAAAATAATCGGCATTGCCTGAACCAGATATTCCACCCCTTTTTCGGTTGCCATGCGAGCGCTGATACCGATAATTTTTTCATCATCCCGAATTTGATACTTCTCTCGAAACCGTGCTACTTCGCCATCCTGTACAGACGGCATTTCAATGGGGGGCAGAACAGGATGAACTTTCTTGATATGGCGCTTTAGAAAAGGGGAATGAAGGGCGTAATCCTGGGTATTTGTTACAATCAAATGAGAGGCTCGCGCGGTAATCTCATTTGCAATCGTTGAACCCCAGTTAGCCATCCAGTGAATAATTCCTCGGGGAAGCAACAAATCACAGTGATAGGTCATAAGGACTTTTTTCCCCGATAAGCGCGCCATCACCGCCAGATAAGCAGCATCCATTTGAGGCACATGGACATTGAGGATGTCTGTTTCCTGAATCAACTTCCAACCTTTTAATGGCATGCTGGGCATTATCACCCCTTTGCTTAGCCGGAAAGCAACCGATGAACGAACAACCCTAACTCCATCCCGATATTCTTCCGTAGGCAACTCAGGGCTAAATCGAGAAGTCAACACTGTCACTTCATGTCCTTTGGATACCAAAGCCCTTGCAAGCCGCTCGGTATAAATTGTCAAACCAGAATAATGAGGGCGGTAATAAGTCAGGCTAATCAGAATTCGCATTCAATGAACTCCGTTGAGAGGTGCGTAATTCAGTGATTAACTGCTGAATGGTTTTCCCTTCTTGAGAAATTCCAATTCCGCCAATGATTGTGGTGGACACAAGATGAATAATATGAATCACAAGGGCATAAACCAGACCCAGTTCAGGTTTCAAACCAATCAGCGACAGGGCTCCAGTAGCAGCCCCTTCGAAAGTTCCAAGAGAAGCCGCCATGGAAGGTAAAGCGCCACCCAGGTTGGATGAACTGATCGCCAGCAAAGTAACCCAAAACGGGATATCGGGGCTCAATGCACGAAGCACAAAAAAATCCCTGAAAATAGCCAGAAACCAGGAAAATCCAATTCCTAGCAAACTGAAAATAAAGAATTCAAAACGAGTGAGGACTGCAAATCCATCCAGCATCCCATGGATGGTCGGGTAAATCCATCTCTTTACAAAGGCTGATCTTTCTGAAATCCGGATAACTTTTTGCTCAATATTCTCTCTGCGATGCGCGGCTAGATACAACACCACCAAACCAGCAACAATTCCCCCAAAAAGAATCAATGCAGCGTTTTGTGCCCATTGCATTTGCAAAGCAAAAGGCAATGAAGCAAGTAAAAGAAAAGAAGCGAAGGCCAGATCATAAGCCCGTTCCACTACCACTGTGGAAAACGCGCTAAAAGTACCAGATTTTCCATGTTTACCTGCCAGATAAGCCCGTCCAAATTCACCCAGACGAAAAGGTAAAATGTTATTCAGGAAATAGCCTTCATTCATAAGCAAAACAGCGCGCCATAACCCAACACGCCGCTGAAGCAAATTTTGCCACCCCCAGGCGCGAATAACCATAGAAACCAGATAAATTAACCAGACAATCAGTAGGGTCTCTAAGGGTAGTGACCGGAAAACCGTTACAAACTCTTTCAAGTCGATAACTCGGGAAAGGATAAATATGGCAACCCCGGTCAGAAGAATCCCAACACCCCACTGGAAAAGCCATGAAATTTTTGAACCGGATGAATTTGTTGTAGTGCTCACTCTTCCCTCAATCTCAATACAGCAAAAAAGGCATCCTGGGGAATTTCAACCATTCCCACCATCTTCATGCGTTTCTTGCCTTTTTTCTGTTTCTCCAGCAATTTCTTCTTTCTGGTTATGTCTCCTCCATAACACTTTGCCAAAACATCTTTCCTCAAGGCTTTAACATTTGCCCGGGAGATCACTCTTCCTGAAGCAGAGGCTTGAATAGCAACATCAAACAACTGGCGAGGGATGAGTTCCTTCAATTTGCTCACCAGGGCTTGTCCCTTGTGATAAGCCTCTTCTCGATGAACAATAGTGGCTAATGCATCAACCGGCTCGCCATTTACCAGAACTTCCAGTTTGACAAGATTGCCAGGGCGGTAATCAAGGAAATGATAATCCATGGAAGCGAAGCCGCGCGTTCGAGATTTCAGTTCATCAAAAAAATCTACGATGATTTCGGATAAAGGGATTTCAAAGTTCAGTTGCACCCGATTTGTGGCAGGATATTCCTGATCCTTGAAAATACCTCTGCGTTTCGTAACCAGATCCATAATCGCCCCATAAAACTCGGTGGGGCTGAAAATTTGCAACAGCATCCAGGGCTCACGAATTTCCTCAATTAGTCCTTCATCGGGTAACTGAGCGGGAGAATCAATCCGAATTACCTCACCACTGCGCATCACAACTTCATATTCCACAGATGGTGCGGTAACAACAATATCCAAATCGTATTCCCGCTCCAGACGCTCCTGAATAATTTCCATGTGAAAAAGGCCTAAAAATCCGCAACGGAAGCCAAAATTTAGAGCCTGGGAAGTTTCAGGTTCAAACACCAGGGATGCGTCGTTCAACTGCAGTTTTTCCAGGGCATCCCTTAAGTTGGGATAATCCTCCCCTTCTGTCGGGTAAATCCCTGCAAAAACCATTGGCTTGGCATGCTGGTAACCAGGCAATGGTTCATCAGCAGGACGTTGGCTGTGTGTAATCGTGTCACCTACCCGGCACTCTCGCACCGTTTTTAATCCTGTGGCAATATAGCCCACATCACCCGCTTCAAGATGATCGGTTGGTTTGAGTTCAGGAGCAAAGTAGCCTATTTCTATGGGCTTGACATCTACCCCGGTGGACATCAATCGCAACATATCACTGGGCTTCACCACTCCTTCGACTACACGCACATATGCAACCACTCCCTTATAGGAGTCATAATGTGAGTCAAAAATCAACGCACGTAATGGGGATTGGATGTCTCCTCTGGGAGGTGGAACATACTGCACAATGGCTTCAAGAACCTGATCTACATTGATTCCTTCTTTTGCTGAAATGCGCAGGATTTGATGAGCGGGAATACCCAGCAAGTTTTCCAGTTCTTCAGCCACTTCATCTGGACGAGCCGAAACTAAATCAATTTTGTTAATAACTGGAATGATAGTTAAATCTGACTCCAATGCTAAATACAGATTTGCCAGGGTTTGGGCTTCAATTCCTTGAGTGGCATCTACGACCAGCAATGCACCTTCGCAGGCAGCCAGTGCCCGGCTGACTTCATAATTAAAATCAACATGACCGGGGGTATCAATTAGATTTAATTCATAAGTTTGCCCATCTTTAGCGGTGTACATCATTCGTACGGCAGAAGCCTTAATCGTTACGCCCTTTTCCCGCTCCAGGTCCATGCTATCCAGAACCTGTTCGGTCATATTTCGATCTGAAATCGTCCCTGTTAATTGCAACAGGCGATCTGCCAAGGTTGATTTACCGTGATCAACATGAGCAATTATGCAAAAGTTACGAATGTGTGCGCTCATCTCCCTCACTTCCAGACTCGGAATTATAACCATAAAAGTGAAACTGTTTGGAAAAAATTTCTCCTAAATGAAATGCGGATCTTCAATTCCCTGGTTTCACAAAGACACCCTGAATCAGACAATCGATAACGGACGGGTCTCCCTTTCCAGGTGTTAGATGAACCAGGAATTCAATGTTTCCTTTGGGACCTCTAAGTGGGGACTGGATCAATCCCTCTACTTGATACCCCAGTTCAATAGCATTTTGTAACACCTCTTTTATCACTTTTTGATGAACTGCTTCATCCCTGATCACCCCCTCACCTTTGCTTACTTCTTCTCTACCTGCTTCAAATTGTGGTTTGATCAAAGCAATAACGTGTCCCATGGGAGAAGCAAGCCACTTCTTTATAACGGGAAGTAAAATTTTCAGAGAAATAAAAGAGGCGTCAACCGTGACTAAATGAATGGCTTCAGGCAGAGACTCAACATGGCGAGCGTTTGTCCGCTCCATAACAATTACACGAGGGTCCTGACGAATGCGCCAGTGCAAAATTCCATATCCCACATCAATGGCATAGACTTTCTGAGCGCCATGCTGAAGCAGACAATCGGTAAATCCTCCGGTGGATGCGCCTACATCTGCACAGACAAACCCCTGTAAATTTTCCAATCCAAAGGCGTGTAATGCAGGTTCTAATTTTTCACCTCCTCTGGATACATATTTCGGACCCGAATCAAGTTCAATGGGGATATTTTCATCAACCCGGCGAGATGGTTCTGTTATGAGTTCGCCGGCTACGCGGATTTTTCCCGCCATAATAAGACGCTGTGCCGCTGTACGACTTTCAGCCAGCCCTCGGTGCACAAGCAAAACATCCAAACGAGCCTTTGCCATGTTTATGATTTTATCATTGTCCGAATCATTTCATCTTATCTTCCCAAAGTGGAGAAGTTTTTATGCTATCATTTTATTTATGATGTTCTCACTTCTCAAAGCCATGCGCCCTCGTCAATGGACAAAAAACATTTTCGTTTTCGCTGCGGTTGTCTTTGACCGTCAATTGAGTCTCCATAATTTTGACCCGCTCCTCAGATCTATTGGGGCTTTTGTCATTTTTTGTCTGTTATCCAGCAGTGTTTACCTGATAAATGATTTAATCGACCTGGAAGCCGATCGTGCACATCCCACCAAACGGAACCGTCCCATAGCATCGGGAAAACTTCCAGTAAGTGTTGCCATCACCACGGCAATTGGAATTGTACTCATTGTCATCCCTCTAGCATTTCTTCTTTCAAAGGACTTTGGCATTATCACAGTTCTGTACTTTGTGATAAACCTGGCTTATTCAGGATGGCTCAAGCACATTCCTCTAATTGACGTCATGATTATTGCCACAGGATTCGTTTTGAGAGTGGCTGGGGGTGTTACGGTCATCGAGGTGCAACGTTTTTCCCCCTGGCTTTACGTAGTCACAACCCTTCTTTCTTTGTATCTGGGATTCGGGAAAAGAAGAGCAGAACTCACCTTACTGGAGGAAAATGCAAACTCACATCGAAAAGTTTTAGATGGTTACAATCTTCCCCTTCTGGATCAACTTATCACAATTGTTTCCTCATCAACGATTCTGGCTTATAGCCTGTATACCTTCTCAGCCCCAAATCTGCCGGATAATCACACCATGATGCTGACAATTCCATTTGTCATGTACGGGATTTTCCGGTATCTTTACTTAATTCAGATTAAACAGGAGGGGGGAGCACCTGAAGAAATGCTATTAAGTGATCGTCCATTGCAGATAGATTTACTTCTTTACGGTCTTGCAGTTCTCATTATTTTCTATTTCTTAAGGTAAACATGGCCGGGATTTTTGCAACCGCACCAGGAAAAGTCATTTTATTCGGCGAACACGCCGTAGTTTATGGTCACCCCGCTATTGCAGTCCCGGTAAGCCAGGTGCGCGCCAAAGCGCTCATCATGCCCATACCGGAGAACAAGCCCGATGAGGTGTATATTGAAGCCCCCGATATTCACCTGAATTCCCACTTAAACCAACTCCCTTTTAAGAATCCCTTGAGAATAGTCATCGAAGAAGTGCAAAATGCCCTGCGTCTCTCTTACCTCCCCCCAATGAAGATTCGAATCACTTCAACCATTCCTGTAGCTGCAGGATTGGGATCTGGTGCAGCAGTTAGCGTTGCATTAGCCAGGGCTTTATCCAACTTTCTTGGACATCCTCTGCCTGATGAAACCCTCTGCGCTATTGCTTTTCGGGCAGAGCACAGTTACCACGGCACTCCCTCTGGCATTGACAACACGGTGATCACCTACAACCAACCCATATTCTTTCAAAAAGAAAAGCCCTATCAATTATTAAACGTTGAAAAGCCTTTCAGGATTTTGATTGGAAATACAGGAATCGCAAGTCCTACGGGTGAAGTTGTTGCGGAGGTAAGAAGAAACCGAGAACAAAATCCGGAAAAATACAATTCTATTTTCGAAAATATCAGTCGAATCGTTTACCAGGCAAGGGAATTTATTGAAAAGGGGAATGTTAATGAGTTAGGTCCCTTACTCACAGAGAATCACAAACTCCTTCAGGAAATGGGTGTCTCCTGTCATGAACTGGATCGTCTGGTAGAGACGGCAATCCACACCGGGGCACTGGGTGCCAAGTTAAGTGGAGGAGGGAAAGGGGGAAACATGATTGCACTGGCAACCCCCGAAAGAATTCCCGAAATCACTCAAGCCCTTCGCGATGCCGGCGCTACTCTGGTAATTGCTACAGAAATCCGGTAATACATAAGGTATCCACTCAACCATGTTTCCCAATCTAACGTTCTTGAAACTCGGCGGTTCTCTAATTACAGAAAAAGATAAACCTCGTACGCCCCGGATAAAAATCATCCAGCAAGTTGCAGATGAAATTTACCAGGCCCTGCAAGAAAATCCTGAAATGAAGTTGATTATCGGGCATGGATCCGGTTCGTTTGGACATAACACTGCCAGGCAATACCGAACCAGAGACGGAGTCTTCTCTCAAGAAGACTGGCGCGGGTTTGCTCATGTGTGGTACGACGCTCGAGCATTAAATCAACTTGTGATTGAGGCGTTGTTTTCCGTCGGACTACCGGTGATCTCCTTTCCTCCAAGTGCCATTGCTTTTCGAAAAGATCAGAAGGTACGGTTTGACACGACCCTCATTCAATTTGCCTTACAAAAAGGGCTTATTCCTGTCGTCCAAGGTGATGTTATTTTTGATCTGAATCAGGGCGGTACAATACTGTCCACAGAAGAAGTGTTTTCCGAAATCGCCCCTGATTTTGCTCCTAAACGGGTATTGCTGGCGGGAGTAGAGGAAGGTGTTTGGGCAGATTACCCAACCTGCCAGAAACTCATTGAAGAAATTTCTCAAGACACATTGAAATTAGAACGAATTCAAATTGGCGGCTCATCTGCAGTGGATGTAACCGGAGGTATGCTGGAAAAGGTCAAATCTATGCTCTCACTCAGCCAGAAGATCCCTGGTTTAGAAGCATGGATTTTCAGCGGTGTTAGAAAAGGCAATATTTTAAGGGCGTTACAAGGGAAATCCATTGGAACAAAAATTCTTTACCAGAGTTCCTGAGAGGAGGAAAAATGGCATACACACGTGAGCGATTGGAAGAAATCGAAGAGCAAACCCTCGCCCCTTATGCGGTGAAAAGTCGAAATTCGCGGGGGCGAAAATACCCGGAAGACGAGCCACAATTTCGTACGTGTTTTCAACGGGATCGAGACCGTATCCTCCATACTACCGCATTCAGAAGGCTGGAATACAAAACTCAGGTTTTTATCAATTATGAGGGAGATTATTATCGGACACGATTAACTCATACTCTGGAAGTAGCCCAAATAGGGCGCTCTATTGCAGTTGCCCTGGGGGCAAATGAAATCCTCACAGAAGCCATATGCCTTGCTCACGATTTAGGACATCCGGCTTTCGGGCATTCTGGAGAACTTACCCTGTCCCGGTTGATGAAAGATTATGGCGGTTTTGACCATAATAAACAATCCTTGCGAATTGTAACGGAACTGGAACAGCGATACCCTGAGTTTCCGGGTTTAAACCTGTCCTGGGAAGTTCTTGAAGGGATTGTCAAACACGAAACTGAATATGATAGAGCCGATGCCAGAGATTTCAACCCCGATTTACGCGGGCACTTAGAAGCGCAAATTGCCAATATTGCCGATGAATTGACGTACACAGCGCATGATCTGGATGATGGCTTACGTTCCGGAATGATTACAGTGGAAATGCTTCAAGGAATTTCTCTCTGGGAAGTTGTCTGTGAAAGTATTGGCTGGAAAGGTGGTATCTTGACGGATATGATCCGGCATCAAATCATCCGTCGGTTAATCGGAATGACAGTAAATGATATTATTCAAAACACTGAACAAAGACTTCGCGAGAGTTTGGTGCGATCAGTTGAGGAACTCCAGCGCTTGCCTTTCAATGTGGTGACCATGAGCGAGGATATGCGCCGGCGTAATCGCGAATTGAAAGACTTTCTATACAAGAATCTTTATCGTCATTGGCGGGTTGTGCGGATGGCTGTGAAAGCCGAACGTATCATTTCAGACCTTTTCAATGCCTACCGCGAAGAACCTACTATCCTGCCCAAACACGTTCAGGAGAACATTGCAAAATGGGGTCTGGAGAGGACTATCTGTGACTATATTGCAGGGATGACAGATCGTTATGCGATTGAAGAACACCAAAAATTATTCGATCCTGTTCGACTGCCCTGATAGGAATAAGAATTTCTTAACTCAAATTGTCAAACTCTCTAAAATCAGGTAAAATTCCGCCATCTTTAGGATTTAAGGTGGTTGGATATGGCTGATGTGCATTATCTCACAGCAGATGGGTTGAAAAAACTTCAAGAAGAACTGGAATTCTTAAAGGGTCCTGCACGGGAAGAACTTTCCAGACGCTTGCGTTTTGCCATTCAACAGGGAGATCTTTCCGAAAATGCTGATTACATTCAGGCAAAGGAAGAACAGGGGTTCCTGGAAGGTAGAATCCTGGAACTGACACAGATTCTCAATAATTATGTATTGATTGATGAAAGTGGAAACCACAGAGACGTTGTCAATCTGGGCGCGAAGGTGACTATTCAAGAAGATGGTTTTGAACCCGAAACCTATCAAGTTGTGGGGCCCAAAGAAGCAGACCCCAAGAAAAATCGTATTTCCCATGAGTCTCCCATTGGAAAAGCCCTTATTGGGCGGACGGTTGGAGATATCGTAACCGCTGAGACTCCTACGGGGAAAATCACTTTCAAAATTCTTTCTATTGAATAATAAAAAAAAACAAGCGGCGCTTTTGCGCCGCTTGTTTTTTTTGTAATTTTTAAGCAGACGGTTTTCTGTATACACTTAATTCCAGAGAGAACTCTTCGAAATAACTGTTCTCAGGAAGTGCGCCTTTGCCATATTCCATATTCACAATGCGTGCTTCAAGGATCAGAGTCTTTGTTTCAAGCGTCAGGCGTTTTCCAGGCTCAGCCAGAATAACTTCCCCCTTCGAGGCAAGGCGTTGAGAAATAACCGGGTCGTTGTAGGCGTGTTGGCTCATCAAGACCTTTGTCACCGTTTGGATATCATTTTTATCAAATACCCAGACTTCAAAGGCTGTTACTTTCTTCGGATCGCCCACACCAATGGTCTCAGATATTCCTACCCCACACTCACCAAGAAATTCGCCTGTCACAGAGTCAATGCTGAACGAGTCATCATACAGGTCGGCCCCTAAGTGATAATAAGAGTTGAAAGTGTGAAGTGGAGCCTCTCCTGCTTCCTCCTCATACACTGGAGAAGTAACCCGCTGGCTCCGTGGAATGGTTACTCCAGCATCACTACTGGAACGAAGTCCACGTCCTTTGAAGAGGAAAAGATATGCCAAAATGCCGCCTACAACTAAAGTGAGCAAGCACAACAAACCAAGAACAACCGTCAGATTTGAGCGTGTGCCTGCAGATTTTTCTTCCGTCGGGGTGGCAGTGACGGCTTGCTCCTCGGGGGTGGTTACCTGCGCTCCCTCCGCAACCGTCCCTTCAGGCTCAGGGGTGACTGCCGAAGGGATCTCTCCAGTTTGGGATTGCAGGATCTTATCGAAAACACCAATCGCAGCGGGGTCTTGATTTCGATTTTCCTTTTTGATTTTTTCCAGCGTTTCTTTTGCTTTGTCTCCCAATTCATTCAAACGCCGTTGTGCCACCGCTTCATCAGGGTTTCTGGAATACGAATCAATTGCCATGCGAAGATAATCTTCGCGCAAATCTTCCCGCAATTCTTTTGCTGAGGCATCCACCCATTGGACTGGCCACAATCCCCAACCCAGCACCACCAGGCCAAAAACCGTGCCGAGTAGGAATGCAATAACTCCAATTACCAGTGGCCGTTTCAAGAGTTCGCTAATCTTTTCCATGTTCTGCTCCTGATTTTAATTTCGTGCTGGAGTTACCCCAAAGTCATTGTAGATTAAAGATTGAAAGTTCGCAACTCCATTCCATATTCGAATTGTTGCAAGGACTATGCCATCAGGATTGATTAACTTCCACATTTTCAACAAATTGTTCTTGTAAGAAGACTTCCCCACAGGCAATACACTGCACTTCCCGTTTATTGGTTATAACCAGCAAACCTCCGCATTGAGGACAAGCGGCAGGAACAGGACGTTTCCAGGAAGTGAAATCGCAATTCGGATAGTTTTCACAACCATAAAAGACACGTCCTTTTCGGGTGCGTCTTTCGACAATTTCGCCGCCATCTTTAGGGCACCGAACCCCAATCTTTTCCAGCCACGGCTCAGTATAGCGACAGTTGGGGAAATCGCTGCAGGAGATAAATTTGCCAAAGCGTCCCCATCGGACAATCAGTTCATGTCCACACTGCGGACACTTTCGACCCACTTTTTCGGGCTCTGACTTGCTCTCTGGCATGAGCATTCTTGCACGTTCCACCTGTGGAGAGAAAGTTTGATAAAACTTACGAATTACCTCCACCCATTTTTCGTTTCCCTCTGCAATTCGATCCAGATCTTCTTCCATTTTCGCGGTGAAACCGGTATCCACAATGTCAGGGAAATGAGAAACAATTAAGTCGTTTACCAGCACACCGGTCTCCGTTGGAATTAAACGCTTTCCTTCACGGGTCACATAGCCTCGCTCCTGAATTGTGGACAAAATTGGCGCGTACGTTGAAGGTCGCCCTATACCATTTTCTTCCAACACCTGCACCAGGGAGGCTTCTGTATATCTTGGTGGCGGTTGAGTAAAATGCTGTTCAGGAATAAGGCGCATTAGTTCCTGTTTCTGGCCTTCCTGTACCTGCGCTGGAATCCGAACTTCGGCGTTTTCATCTTCGGAGGACTGATCCTCATCCCGCGTTTCCTCATAAACAATTAAGAAACCCGGGAACTTAAGAGTAGAGCCACTTGCTCTAAACAGGTAATGATGTTGCTTACCAACGGCTTCAACCTCTACCGAGAGGGTATCATAAATGGCTGTTTCCATCTGGCAGGCAACAAAGCGCTGCCAAATCAACTGGTACAGTTTAAATTGCTCAGGTGATAAAAAGGGCTTCACCTTTTCTGGCGTTCTTAAAACCGAAGTCGGACGAATGGCTTCGTGCGCTTCCTGAGCAGAGGCTGCCCGAGTTTTGTACTGAAGAGAAGATTCGGGTAAGTAATTATTCCCATATGTATCTCTGATGAATTCCCGTACTTCCTTCAAAGCAATTTCTGAAATGTTTGTGGAGTCGGTACGCATATAGGTAATAAGACCTGTGGTTCCGCCTTCTCCAACATCTAAACCCTCATAAAGTTGCTGAGCGATTGCCATTGTACGGCGTGCTGTAAACCCCAATCGGCGGGAGGCTTCCTGTTGAAGCGTTGAAGTGATAAAAGGTGCTGCCGGCTTCCTACGCCGTTCACTTCGTTTAATTCTGGTGATAGTAAATGTTGCCGGCTCCAAATCCCCCAGGTATTGATGAACCACTTCCTGGTCAGGCAGTTCAGGCTCGGCATCATCAATCCTGGTTAACTTTGCAATAAAAGTTGAAGAAGAGCCCTCCGGACGAAGTTCTGCCTCAATCGTCCAATATTCGACAGGGACAAAAGCCTGGATTTCTCTTTCTCGTTCCACCACCAGCCTTAATGCTACAGACTGTACTCGACCTGCTGAAAGCCGACTGCGAACCTTTTCCCAAAGCAACGGGCTCAGGTTATACCCAACCAGACGATCCAATACACGTCGCGCTTGTTGGGCATCAACCAGCGCCATGTTAATATCTCTCGGATGAGAAAAAGCCTCATCAATGGCTGGTTTAGTGATTTCATGGAAAACAACTCGCTTGGAAAGGCTGGGGTCAATCTCTGCGGCTTGCATGAGATGCCAGGCAATTGCCTCGCCTTCGCGATCTGGGTCCGTTGCCAGATAAATCTCTTCGGCTTCCTGCGCCAGGGCTTTTAATTCCTTTACCACTGCTCTTTTTTCATTAGGCACACGGTACTTGGGTTGAAAGTCATGTTCCACATCTACAGAAAGTTCCGAACGGAGCAAATCCCTCACATGCCCTACAGAGGCTTTAACCGTGTAACCTTTCCCTAAAAATCTGCCTACTGTTTTTGCTTTAGCAGGAGACTCAACAATAACCAGTTTTCCTGACCTTTGTTTAGTTTTCTCTTTCTTGACCGGGGTTGGAGGGGTAAGATGTTCGTGTTCGAGCGTCTTACCCAACCTGAAGATACGGGTTCCACACACTGGACAGGTTCCTCTGGTAACTGGAGAGCCTGAGGCTGTAAATTCAGCAACCGGTTCCTGGATTTCCCGTTTGGTTTTGCATTTTACACAATAGGCTTCAATTGTCATATCTCCCTCAAAAACGCCTACAAGTATTGTTTTGGATCATCTCCATATCGAAGAAGGTCTTTCAGCAACTCGCTATTGCCCTCTTTGAGAAGAGTAACAATCTCCTTAACCCTTTGAGCCTGATCTTTCGAGCAAACCAACACTGCATCTGGAGTATCTACAATGATTAAGTCATTTATGCCAATGGTGACAATCACTCTTTCAGTTTTTTCAGATATGACCAATGTGTTACTGGTGGACAAACCCACATGCTTTGATTGATGAACAACATTTCCGTTTTCGTCCAGATCAAAGACCTCAAAGAATGAATCCCATGTTCCGACATCATTCCATCCCAAACCATCAGCCGGCAATACCACAGCCCGCGTCGTTCTCTCCATAATACCATAATCTATCGTTTGGGTTTCCAGTTCCAACCACTCCATAATTACTGAAGTTTGCCATTGTTCGGTATTCCAGTCTGATGCCAGCCTTTCCATTGACTTAAACAGGTCAGGCATTGCATTTTCGATTTCATTCCGAATTTGATCTACTCGCCAAATAAAAATGCCGGAATTCCAGTCATAATTTTCACTACGGATAAATTCCAGAGCCTTATCTCGATTTGGTTTCTCTGTGAACTGAACAACCTGATAGGCAGGGAAGTTTTCATAATACCCCAGGAACTCCCCTCGTTGAATATACCCGTAACCGGTTGAGGCTCGTGTTGGTTTAATGCCTAAAGTGACTAAACGTTTTTCCTGAGCAAGTAAATACGCACTTTTCAGTAAATTTTGAAACTTATCTACATTCTTAATGACATGATCGGATGGCAATACAACCATCGTTGCTTCAGGATCAACAGCATGGATGACCACTGAAGCCAAGCCCACAACCGAAGCAGTCCCTCGCGGAAAAGGCTCGATCAGGAAATTCTCAGCCGGGATTTCAGGACATTGGGTTTGCAATTCTTGGGCTTGCTCTGCAACAGTGACAACATACATACGGTCCGGAGTAATTAACCCATTCAGACGATCTACCGTCTGTTGAAAAAAACTACGATCATTGCCTAAACGAATCATGTGTTTAGGATGATTCTGTCGAGATAGAGGCCAAAGTCTGGTGCCTCCTCCCCCAGCCATTATCACAGCAAAGAAATGAGCGTAGTCCATTTCATTTTCCCCTTTTTGATGAAGGCACCTCGTACAACGAAGCGTACGTCATCCCTCCCAGATTTCGAATCAAACCTTTTAATTCCATGAACGTCAAGATTGCAGAAACCTGTTCAACGGGTAAATCCATGTTTGCACTGATTTCATCAATATGGAGGGATTGACCTTCCAATATTTTCAAAATCCTTTCTTCCATGGGGTCAGCAGGGAGAATTTGCTTTGCGGTTTGTTTTGCAGATACATTCGCCAGATGTAAGTCTTCCAAAATATCCTCTGGAGATAATAGAGGAATCGCTCCCTGCTGAATCAGACGATTGGTACCTTTGCTTTGAGGTGCATTGATGTTTCCAGGAACTGCAAACACTTCTCTCCCCTGTTCAACAGCAAACGTTGCGGTAATTAAAGCTCCGCTTTCTTCCCCTGCCTCTACGACCACAGTTGCCAGGCTCAAACCGGAAATGATTCGATTGCGAGGAGGGAAATTGATCGCATCTGGAGGAGTTCCAGGGGCATAATCGCTTATGAGGGCTCCTTGTTGGGTAATTCTTTCGGCAAGTTTACCATGTTCAGGCGGATAGATTCGATCCAGTCCACAACCCAGTACTGCAAATGTCCTGCCTCCAGCCTTTAATGCCGATTCGTGAGCAATAGCATCAATCCCCCTCGCTAAACCACTGACAACACAAATTCCATTCCTCGCTAAAAAAGTAGCAATTTCCTCCGCAACCTGACGTCCGTAGGCTGTTACTTTTCTTGTGCCTACAATCGCCACAGCAATTTCATCTTGGGGAAGAATATCACCCTTGAAATACAACACCGGAGGTGGCTGATCTATCTGTTTTAATAAAGGTGGATATTCAGGATCACCCCAAAGAACAAAACGAATCTGGTGTCGGTTTAAGTAATCGGACA
Source organism: Anaerolinea thermophila (assembly GCF_020723905.1). GTDB lineage: Bacteria > Chloroflexota > Anaerolineae > Anaerolineales > Anaerolineaceae > Anaerolinea > Anaerolinea thermophila_A. Next base: position 178,080 of record NZ_DYHZ01000005.1, on the reverse strand, counting down.
GTCTTTTAAAAAAATCTGGTTCTTCACGTAAACGCTGCAAATGTTGCAACGATTTTGGCGACAAACCAATTTCTTTGAGGGTTTCCAGGGGAGCATTCCAGGCAATCTCTAAATCGCCAAAATGGTTCAAGAGGGTTCGAAATCGAACCGCTCCCACCCCACGCACCATATTGAAACCAAGCCAATACAAACGAGAATCCACAGACTATTTATGCCCACTCCTGGAGATGCACAATCATTTCACCACTATCCAGATTAACGGATAATACGACTTCCTCAATAGCGGGTAAGAGCAACTCTTTTTCCTCAGGGGTACGGATGAGATATACATCATTCGCGCCTGTTTCAAGAATTTGTTCCAGAATCCCCAGAAAAACCCCCTGGTCGCTTGTCACTTTGAGTCCCAACAACTGGTGATGGTAATATTGTCCTTCTGGCAAAGGAGGTAACTGATCGGTACGCACGTAAACCACCGTGTTGCGGTAGCGTCCTATGTCTTCGGCTGTATTCAAACCTTCAAACTTGATCAACAAGGATTGATTAGCCCATCTGACTTTCTCAATCCTTACCGGCTCGTGAGCCTCACCCAGGAATAGTTGGCGATTTGGCTTCATTCTTTCGGGGAAATCAGTAAGGACATCCATGAGCATTTCGCCATGAATTCCATGAGGACGTCGTAAGAAGCCAACAGCAACAAACACAGGCTCACCCTCAACTGGCGAGCCTGCCGTTTGATCTCTGGATTGGGGCGAGAATGGTACCTTCCGTCTCATTTGGGTTCTACTACATCCAGCGTAGCCTGTTTCTCGTCACGAGCGGCAGCCACCCGAAGGAGGATACGCATGGCATTGGCAACTTTTCCACCTTTGCCAATTACCCGTCCCATATCTTCCCTTGCTACTCGTAACTCGAATTTAATCCTTCCCCCGGGTCCCTTCTGCTGGGTAACCTCTACTTTATCTACCTGATCCACCAGAGAACGTGCAATATACTCAATTAAGTCTTTCACAGACCTGCTCCTTCAAAACAGGACAAACCAATAGGAGGATTTCAGGAGGGCATCCTCCTGAAATCCTCAGCAACCCAGACCCAAACTAGGAAGCGATACGGGTTTTGACGCTTGTGCCTCGTTCTGCAAAGTAGGCTTTGGACTCCTCCAGCAATTTTTCTGCCGGCTCGCCATTCTTGAAACGGGCAAAACGGTCCAAAATACCAGTGGATTTGAACAGTTTCAGGACCGCTTCGCTGGGCTGAGCACCTACGCTCATCCAGTAATAAACCCGTCCTTCATCCACCTCTAGCGTAAAAGGCTCCGTGCGGGGATTATAGTGCCCCAAAATTTCAATGAAACGACCATCGCGCGGAGCTTCGCTATTGGCGACAACGACACGATAGGTAGGTTGTTTCTTCAAACCAGTGCGGCGCAATCGAATGCGAACCATGAATCTTTCTCCTTCAAATCTCACAAATTCTCGTAGATGTTGTTGATTTTACCCGGCGCTGGCTGTACGGTAGAGGGTTGCGGGAGGACGCAAATCTCATACAGCCGATCACCAGTGGCTATCCAAACAGGTTGGGCATACCGCGCCCTCCTGTCTTTTGCAGAGTCTTAAACAACTTTTGTGCTTCCCGGAATTGTTTAATCAGACGATTGACGTCCTGAACATCCGTTCCAGAGCCTCGCGCAATCCTGCGCCGGCGGGAAGCATTAAGAATATCAGGGTTCAACCGTTCTTCTCTGGTCATGGAATTGATAATCGCTTCTGTCATCTTCAATTGACGCTCGGCGTCCTTAGGATCTACCATTTTGGCGGCTTGTCCTAATTGTCCCGGGAGCATTTCCAAAATTTGCGCCAGAGGACCTAACTTTTTCACCTGTCTCAACTGGTTAGCAAAATCCTCCAGGGTGAAGCGCCCGCTCATCATTTTCTCGGCTTGCTCGCGGGCAGTTTTCTCATCGTAGGCTTGTTGAGCCTTTTCAATCAAGCCGATAACATCTCCCATCCCCAGGATTCGGGAAGCAAGGCGAGAGGGGTCATAAACTTCAAGAGCATCAATCCCCTCCCCCGTACCAAGAAATTTTATGGGAACTCCTGTGACAGAGCGGATAGAAATTGCCGCCCCACCTCGCGAGTCACCATCCATTTTGGTCATAATCAAACCAGTCAAATTGACGGCTTGACGGAAACCCTGTGCCACATGAAGAGCTTCCTGACCAATCATCGAATCTACAACCAGTAAGATGTCTGCGACAGGCACTTTTTCAGTAATGGCTTTTAGTTCGGACATAAGGGCATCATCCAGTTGAGAACGCCCTGCTGTATCCATAATCATGACCGAGTAACCGCCTTTTTGGGCATGATCAAATGCCTTTGCGCAAAGAAGCGGTGGCGGTACTTTTTCTTCATAAAAAACTGGTACCCCCACCTTCTCACCCAAAGTTTGCAATTGTTTTACCGCCGCAGGACGATAAGGATCCGCTGCAACCAGTAAAACTCGTTCACCCTGAGAACGTAAAAGGCGGGCTAATTTTGCCGCAGCAGTTGTCTTTCCAGAACCCTGTAAACCGACCAGCATTAACGCCCGCGGTTTGGGTCCTGTCAGGTTCAACCATTGAGGTTCCCCTAAAGTTTTAATCAGTTCTTCATGAACAATCTTAATGACCTGCTGGGCAGGATTTAATGCCTGAGAGACCTCTGCACCTACGGCTCGTTCACGTACACGAGAAACAAAATCCTTCACAACGCTGTAATGCACATCTGCTTCCAGAAGAGCAAGCCTGACTTCGCGCATCACAGCATCCACATCCTGCTCGGTGAGTTTTCCTCGCCTCCGCAGATTGGTGAAGATTTGTTCCAGCCGTTGCGTTAGTGTTTCAAACACAATATCTACTCACATCAATCAATAATCTACCTCCCTCTCGGGAGGCTTTGAATGTCATTTTATCCTTAGTAGGCTCATTGGTCAAGAGAATGAAAAGCGTCCTCTAACAAATTTTATCCTTGACAAATTATTTCTATAAACATAAAATTATTTCCAGGAGATTGAAATGACAAACAACGCTCAAACCTCAACATCGAATCCTTCAGATGAATTGCTGACTTTCTTTAAAGCCCTTTCAGATTCAAATCGTTTAAGAATTCTGGGAATTCTTGCTAATCAACCGATGAGCGTGGAGCAACTTGCTACGGCTCTTAATTTAAGCGCCAGCACTGTGTCTCACCACCTTGCCAAATTGAGTGATGCGGGGTTGGTCAGTGCAAAAGCCGAGGGGTATTACAACATTTACAGCCTGAACCAGACTGCCCTGGAAGAAATGTCCCAGCGCCTGTTGAAGAAGGAAAATTTAGCCCAAGTAGCAGAACCCGTTGATCTTGAGTCCTTTGACCAAAAAGTGGTTCGGGATTATCTGGCTTCAAATGGGAAACTAAAGGCCCTTCCTGCCCAGGGAAAAAAACTTCTTGCTATTCTACGGTACATCATTCAAGCCTTTGAGATCGGAAAGAAATACCCGGAGCGAGAGGTAAACGAAATTATCAAAAAATTTCATGATGACTTCGCCTCTATACGCCGATACCTCATTGACTATCAATTCATGCAACGCGAGAATGGAATTTACTGGCGTATAAAATAAGGATAAACTTCACTATGGAATGGCTCTGAAATTCTCTCAGAGCCATTTTCTTTAAGGATATAATTCCTCTATCTCACCTCTGAAGGACCTGTATGTACGCAAACCGATATCATAAACTCCAAGCCCTGATGCAAGAAAATCATTGTGATGTTCTTGTTTTCAATCCTGGACCTTCTCTGTTGTATCTTACTGGTTTGTCTTTTCACTTGAGCGAAAGGCCGGTGGTGCTGTTCATTTCTCAAAAACAGCATCCCCTCATGATTCTTCCTAAACTGGAAAAAGAGAAACTTGGGCAAAGCCAAATTCCATTAGAAGGAATTTTCTTTGATGACAATCCAGAGACATGGCAAAGTGCTTTTAACCAGGCAAGCGCCCATCTGAACCTGAAGAACAAAAGATTAGGATATGAGACTGTTCGCCTGCGTGCGCTGGAGTTATTCCTGATCATGAATTCAGCCCCTGAATGTGATCTCTTCAATGCTGAAAACATAATCGCAACAATGAGGATGAAAAAGGATGACGAAGAAATAAAAAGAATGCAAAAAGCCGTTGAGATTGCGCAAAAAGGGTTAATTGCAACTTTACCCATCATCCGACCAGGAATCACGGAAAAAGAGATTGCTTCAGAATTAACTGCACAACTTCTCCGTCATGGCTCCGATCCTGAATTTCCGTTTTACCCCATTGTATCCGGAGGCCCAAATAGCGCTAATCCACACGCTACTCCTACAGAACGCCCTCTTCAACCAGGCGATCTTTTCGTTATTGATTGGGGAGCATCCTACCAGGGGTATGTCGCCGACTTGACTCGTACCTTTGCCATTGGAAAAGTCGAACCAGAACTCCAAAGAATTGCTGAAATCGTTTTACAGGCAAATAACGAAGGGAAAAAAGTTGCGCGAAGCGGGATTCCCATCGGAGAGGTTGATAAAGCCACTCGAAGAATTATAGAAACTGCCGGTTATGGTGAATTCTTCACCCACCGGACAGGACATGGTTTAGGTCTCGAGGGACATGAACCTCCCTATCTCTTTTCTGAAAACCGCCTGGTGATCGAAAATGGAATGACTTTCACCATTGAGCCTGGAATCTACCTTCCTGGTAAAGGTGGGGTTCGGATTGAAGATGATGTAGTCATTACCCATGAAGGTTGTCACTCTCTCTCAGACTTACCTCGCGAACTGGTCATCCTGTAATGCCTAAAAATATTCTCCTCGTCGCAATATCTCTGTTTTTTTGGGGCATCGGTGAAGGATTTTTCACATACTTCCAGCCCGTTTATCTCCAACAACTGGGAGCCTCTTCTGTAACCATTGGCGTGATTTATGGGGCACTGGGCATTGCCATGACAATTGCTCAGGCTCCTGCAGGTTATCTTGCAGACAAAATTGGAAATCGCCCTGTGATGTGGGCGTCATGGTTTCTGGGAAGTGCCTCGGCAATCATCATGGCTTTGGCGCCTACAGCAGATATTTTCATTGCGGGAATGCTGTTATATGGCCTTACTTCGTTTGTCATTGCTCCAATGAATGCATACATCACCAGTGTTCGGGAAAACTGGAGTATTGAGCGCGCATTAACCATTACCGCAATCGCATTCAATCTGGGAATGATTGTAGGTCCCAAAGTCGGAGGGATTATCGCTGAGGCAAGCGGGATAAAAAGCATTTATCCGTTCTCTGCGGGCCTGTTTATATTTTCGACAATTATCATCCTGTTTGCCAGGAAGTCTGTAGAAACCGAAAGTCACGCAGAAACCCAAAGGAATCCTGAATTACTATCCAACAGGAAGTTTTTTATTTTGCTGGCATCGATTGGAATTACTTCTTTTGCTCTATACTTGCCCCAACCATTGACACCGAATTTCCTGACCAACGAAGCCGGAATTTCTGTTAATGAGTTAGGAACCCTTGGAACAATAGCGAGCCTGGGTAATGTGCTCATTGCTTTTATTTTTGGGGGAATGAAAGGTCCAGATGGCTTTCTGGTTGGGCAGATCCTTGGGATGATCTACGTCCTTTCTTTCTGGAAAGGGCAAAGTGTATACGTTTTTGCGTTTGGGTATCTCTTCATGGGAGGATTTCGGTTAATGCGCTTAATGGGTCTGGCTTTTGCCAGAACCTATATCAAAGCAAAGGAAACCGGAACAGCCTATGGATTGATTGAAACAGCCAACGGACTGGCGGCGTTTTTTGCCCCTACAGTTGCCGGGTTTCTCTATCAACAATCCCCCAGAGGGATGTACTCATTTGCTCTGATTCTTATTGGCGCTGTTTTGATCTTTAACCTTATCCTGAGAGTAACCTTTTTCAAACCTCAAACTCTGGACTTAAAGAATCCAGCCTCATTGGAAATGGAGAAGACGGAATGACTCTGGAAATCCTCACCTTTGAATTAGGACCACTTTCCAACAATACTTACCTGCTAGTCGATACAAGTTCTTCATCTGCCACGGTGATCGACCCGGCATTTGGTTCTTCAACAATTGTTAAAACATGTCTGGAAAAACAAATTACCATTGAAAACATTTGGATTACACATGCACATTTTGACCACATTGGGGGAATTGAAGCCATTCGTAAGCAATTTCCCCGGGCAACCATAGCGCTCCATGCACTCGATCTTGATCTATGGAAAGACGGCGGTGGATCTCAATATTTTGGTTTCCATATGAAACCACTGCCCAATCCTGAGATCATGCTCGTTCATCATCAAACTCTGCAACTGGGGAATACAACCATAGAAGTTGTTCACACCCCAGGTCATAGTCCCGGGCATGTGTGCTTTATTTTGCACACTCAAAAAATGGCTTTTACCGGTGATTTAATTTTCTACCGCGGTATAGGAAGGACAGATTTACCCGGAGGAGATCCCAGATTACTTTTCCAGAGCATCCTTGAGCAGATATATACCCTTCCAGAGGAGTACCTGCTGTTAAGCGGTCATGGTCCAACTACAACCGTTGGAGAAGAAAAAATGGAAAATCCATACATTACCATTTGAACAAAAAGCCCGCTTTTATCGCGGGCTCCTTGTGTTCCACATTCCGTAAAGGTTTATTTTGCGTAATCAATCGCACGCGTTTCTCGAATGACTGTCACTTTAATCTGACCGGGATACTGCATGGTTTCTTCAATCTTCTTGGCAATATCTCGCGCCATTCGTGTTGCAGCCAGGTCATCTACATCTTCGGGACGCACAATAATTCTTACCTCTCGCCCTGCCTGAATAGCAAACGACTGGCTTACCCCCTTGAAGGAATTGGCAATTTCCTCCAAAGCCCGTAAGCGCTTGATGTATTGCTCCAAATCCTCACGGCGCGCCCCAGGACGTGCGCCAGAAATCGCATCGGCGGCTTCAACAATTACAGCCTCAACAGATTCCTGTTCCACTTCATGGTGATGAGAAGCAATACAATTGACCACTTTTGGATGTACGCCATATCGGCGGGCAAACTCTGCGCCTAACATGGCATGGGTTCCTTCGGTATTGTGATCCATGGCTTTGCCCAAATCATGGAGCAATGCACCGGCTTTACACACCTCAACATCGGCCCCCAATTCAGAAGCAATCACAGCCGCCAGGCGGGAAACCTCAACTGCATGCGCCAGTTGATTTTGTCCATAGGAGGTACGGAATTTCAATCTTCCCAAGATTTTGAGAATTTCCGGATGCAGCCCCGCAACGTTGGCATCAAAGGCTGCCTGCTGTCCAGCCTCCTCAATTTCTTTTTCCACATTGCGCTGTTCTTCGTTGAGAATTTTCTCAATATGAGCAGGATGAATTCTGCCATCAAGAATCAAACGCTCCAAGGCGCGGCGAGCCACTTCACGTCGTACGGAATCAAAACAGGAAATGGTGACGGCTTCAGGAGTGTCATCCACAATAACATCCACTCCCGCCAGTTGTTCAAAGGTACGAATGTTCCGCCCATTTCTGCCAACAATCCTCCCCTTCATCTCATCATTAGGAAGAGAAACAACCGAGGTGGTCACCTCAGAAACATGTTCAGAGGCAACGCGCTGAATAGCATCGGCAATGATCTCACGAGCGCGTTTTTCTCCTTCCACGCGGGCTTCGGCTTCAATTTGCCGAATAATGCGTGCCATATCATTGCGGGCTTCTTTTTCTACCTCCTGCAGAAGCACCTCACGCGCCTGTTCTTTGCTCATTTCGGCAATGCGCTGAAGTTCAAGCATTTGATCAGAGTAAAGTTTCTCAATCTCATTTGCCCGTTTATCAATTGCACTCTGCCGTTTATTCAACATCTGTTCGCGTTGTTCAAGGCGCTCCATACGATGATCCAGCTCGGCTCTTCGTTTGGTTAACCGCTCCTCCTCGCGAGCAAGTTCCTGACGTCTGCGGCTGATTTCTGTTTCCGCTTCCTGCTGAATTTTTAGAGCCTTGTCCTTTGCTTCGAGTTGAATGATGCGCGCTTTTTCTGTGGCTTGATTAATAATATTATCGGCTTTTGCTTCCTGTTCTTTCCGGTACTCTTCACGGTACTTTCGATTGAGGAAATATACTGCCACAATCCCAAGAATTATTTCAAGAATCAACACTACAAGTATAATCACCCATCCAAATTGTCCCATTTTTCTGTATCCTCTCTTCCATCGAATTTTGAGGAACCATCAGAAATTTCTTCCCAAAGACGATTTGCTGTCTCGCGAGACACTTCATAAGAGAAACCTTTTCGGGCAAGATAAGTCACCATTTTTTGAAAAAATTCTCTTTTTCCTAAATGAATGATCCGCCTCAGGTATTTCTGTCCCGCAAAATAGGCAGTCTGATCATCTCCGGGAGACTCCGCCAGAACCTCTTGAATAATCTCGTCTGTCACGCCTTTTTGACGAAGCTCCATTGCAATAACTTTGCGGCTTTTCTGACGAAAATGTTGTCTTTGTTCCAGCCACAAGCGGGCAAATTCGACATCCCCTACCAATCCACTTTCCTTTAGACGGGAAATGACGCTTTCCACGACGTTCTCAGGAAAGTTTTTGGATTGAAGCCGCTCCCGAATCTCTGCTTCAGACCTGGGTCGAACACTGATAAGCCTCAGGGCTGATTGCATCGCCGCTTCTCTGGCATCCTCTTGCTTTAACTGCTCAATTTTTTCGTCCGGCAAAAACTGTCCTACTTTCAACCATGCGGCTACGATTCTTGAGAGTGAAAAAGCAAACTTACCATCAATGAACACATTGATCCTTTGAGCATTTCGTTTTTGTGATACCAGAGCAGTAACAACGCCAGCCATTTAAAAACCTAAAAGCCGCAATCTCATCTGAATGCGGCTTAAACCTTCGATGACTCAATCAACACGGAGCGAATAAATAACGACTCAGGTAATAATATTATCCCTGAATCAAAATGGTATCGGACAGGAAGGCCCCTGGATAGTAAACCAGTACTTCACAATGATTACATCCAAAAGACCTCTTCACATCATCCTTAACCAATTTTCTCAAAATTCTCAAAACACTCCTGTTGGAGTGGTCCAATTTCGAAAGGTTTAAGCCTTAATTCAAATCTCGGGCAACCGACAAATTATCCTGAAATTATTATACTTGAAAATAAAGAAAATTGCGTATATAAAAACGCATCAAATCCATTACAGTATGCAGTAAATCATGGAAATAGTATAAAATTAGGTCATGGCACAGACAAATATATCCTTAAATGTTTCCACTAAAGCCTCTCATCAGAAACAAGTCCGAGATCAAATATTTCTACCTCTTGGGTTTACCATTCTACTTGTTCTGGTTTTGACAGGGTTATCTATTCTGGGAACGGTTCAAAAAAGCACCCTGATCAACCACTGGGGAAACATCTCTGCAATTCTGTTAATCAGCCCTGTTTTATTCATCAGCCTGATTAACCTCATAATCATTGTCCTAAGCATCAGAGGGTTGAGCCACATACTAAGAAAAACACCTGTATGGATGGCAAAAGTTCAACAGGTGTTCTCCAGAATAGAAAAACAAACCCAGACCATCTGCAACACAATCATTTCTCCATGGATAAAGTTAGATAGTTCTCTATCTTCCATAAAAGTTTTGAAAAACAAAAAAGGAGCATGAATATGGACTGGAAGAAGAAAACCCTTCTGATGGGAATTTTGGTAGGCGCAGTCACTGGTGCAATTGGTGCGTTGGTGCTCATTCAATCGGGAGAAAAAGCAGGGCAACCTCCCAGGCTCACCGCCGGCGATGGCGTAAAGGTAGGTGTTGGGCTTATGGCAGTGTTGCGCCTTCTTTCTGAATTGAGCAGCAAGTAGCCTTCTCATTTCCAGAATTTATGGACCTGCCGGTATCTCCAATAAGGTTTGTCATTATTGGCCAGCTGAGAAAGTCGTTTATTGCCTTACCCAATAACGAATTTATTCAAAACCAGCCCGGAGGAAACGCCCTGTATGCAGCGGTTGGAGCCGCTGTCTGGGAAAAGGATATTGGAATTGTTGCCCGGGTAAGCCATGATTATCCAGAGGAATGGATTAATAAAATCAAACGTTGGAATTTTGACATCCGGGGACTTCAACGGGTAGAAGACACCATTGATCATCGGGAATTAATTGTTTATCAAAATTCCAGTTTTGAAGAGGACGAAAATTTAGAGGTTTTCCTGAATAGTTTAAACCGTCCTTTTCCCCGGGAACTTATTGGCTATAAAGCGAGCACGAATTCTCTGGACTCGAGAAACAAACCGGGACCTTTTACAATTCGAAGCCATGAAATTCCAGCAGAATATCTTGACGCGTCTGCAGTCCACATTTGTTCAATTGATTTCCTTTCTCATCTCTTGCTACCAGCAAATTTACGACAAGGGCAAATCAATACTATTTCTCTGGATACAGGAAAAGGGTATATGGACCCTGCCTTTTGGGATGATATTCCTTTGATGGTAAATGGTTTGACGGTGTTTCACACCAGCGAAAAGAATATTTCCCGTTTATTTTCGGGAAGAACAGAGAACCTATGGGAAATGGCAGAAAGCATTGCTGCAATGGGATGTGAATTTGTTGTAATTCGTCGAGGTGCGCAAGGACAGTACCTCTTCGAAACAGCATCCCGTAAAAAATGGGTCATTCCTGCGTACCCCTCAAACGTGCGCTGTCCTGCAGGCGCGGGTGATGCTTTCTGTGGAGGATTTCTTGTCGGATACTACACAACCTATGACCCCGTTCAAGCCGCCCTTCAAGGAAGCATTTCCTCTTCCCTGGTGGTGGAAGGAACAGACCCCTTTTATGCGTTGGATGCTTTACCCGGACTGGCAAAAGCCCGTCTAGAACTCCTTAAAGAACGGGTGAGGCAGGTATGACGGCAAGTCTTCAGGAAATCACCCAAAGAGTGATCGAAGATGCCTGCACCATTCAACAAATCCCTGCGCCAACCTTTCAGGAAAAGGCAAGAGCGGATTTTATTTCCTCACGCTGGAATGCCTTAAGACAACTTCAACCCGAAATTGACGAAGCGGGAAATGTACTGGCTCTTTACCCCGGAACCCTTACCACCTTCCAGGTGGTCATTACTGCTCACATGGACACCGTATTTCCAGCGGAATTTCCCCTTCACCTTATTCGGGAAGAAAATCGAATATGCGGAGCAGGTATTGGAGACAATGCACTTGGCTGTGCGGCATTGTTAAATTTGCCTTCCTTGATAGACGAGAACCCCGCCACAAGGGGAAATCTCTGGCTGGTTGCAACAACTGGTGAAGAGGGATTGGGAAACTTAAAGGGGATGAAAGCCCTCCTGAAACGTTTTGAAGGGATGCCAACCGTTTATATTTCCTTAGAAGGTATGGGGTTGGGATGTATTCTTCATCGAGGGTTGGGAGTGAGCCGATACCGTATCGAGATTCAGACTCCCGGAGGTCATTCCTGGTCAGATGCGGGAGCCCCCTCGGCTGTCCATGAAATTATTCGCCTTTCCAGAGCCCTGTTAGATATGCAACTTCCCCGGTTTCCCCGCACTACCCTGAACATTGGCATCATCCGTGGAGGAACTTCTATAAACAGTATCGCCCCACACGCCTTGATTGAAGTGGATCTCCGATCTGAAACCTCAGAGGCACTGAGAAGGATTGAAAATTTACTACAGGAAACTGTCCGGCGATTTGAGTCCGGTTCAGTCAAGGTATTTCTTACTCCTATCGGGAATCGCCCTGCAGGGAGCATTTCAGAGAATCATCCTATGGTTACCTTACTGGAAAACATCTTGCGCCAGATGGATATTCCACCAAGGCACGAAATCGGTTCGACGGAAGCCAATCTTCCATTGAGCCTTGGAATACCTGCCGTAACCATTGGAATTACAAACGGCGCTAAAGCCCATACTGCTGAAGAGTACATTGAATGCCTTCCCATTGAACAAGGTCTCTGGCAATTAAGAGAACTTCTTCGACAAATTTGGAACTGCAATATTTTTGTCCCGTAAGAAAGAGAAAGATGCATCCACTGGCAGAAAAAGTCCAGATCACTTTGAATGCTTTGGGTTATTTTGGACAGGTACAGGAATTACCCACCAGTACCCGAACAGCTACGGAAGCGGCACAATCGATTGGGTGTGAAGTTGGACAAATTGTGAAATCACTGGTTTTTATTCTTTCCAGGGATCAGACTCCCATTTTATTGTTGGTCAGCGGACGAAATCGGGTAGATGAATCAAAGGTGGGTGATCTTCTTAAGGATAAAATCAGAAAAGCCACCGCCCAGGAAGTCGGACAAATCACTGGATTTCCCATTGGTGGCGTACCTCCTGTCGGCCACCGGCAACCCATTCCCACCTACATGGATGAGGATCTTCTCCAATTCGACGTGGTATGGGCGGCAGCAGGAACTCCCAATTCTGTATTTCCTGTTTCCCCGTTTCATTTGAAAGAGTTTACAAAAGCCTGGATAATTCCTGTTAAGTAAGAAAAACCGGGCTGGGATTAAACTCCAGCCCGGCATCTTTTCATCAGACGATTTACGTGCCTTCTTCCCAGGAATTGAGGTATTGAATTTGCTCCTCTGTGAGGGTATCAATCTCAATTCCCATCGACTCCAGTTTTAATCGCGCGATTTCCTGATCAATGGCGTCTGGGACAGAATAAACCTTCTTCTCTAATTCGCCATGATGTTTGAGCATATATTCCACACTTAAAGCCTGGTTAGCAAAGGACATATCCATTACACTGGCTGGATGTCCCTCAGCAGATGCCAGATTAATCAGACGCCCCTCTCCTAACAGATAGATGCGCCGTCCATCCTTGAGGGTGTACTCTTCCACAAACGGACGCACCAGCCGCTTCGATTGGGACATCTCTTCCAGCGCAGGAATATTAATTTCCACATTGAAGTGTCCGGAGTTGGAAACAATCGCTCCGTCCTTCATCACTTCAAAATGATGACGGTCAATCACATTGATGTCGCCTGTAACCGTACAGAAGATATCGCCAATTTTAGCCGCTTCGCTCATGGGTAAGACACGGTACCCATCCATCACCGCTTCAAGGGCTTTTAAGGGATCCACCTCCGTCACAATGACATTGGAACCCAGTCCACGGGCACGGCTTGCCAAACCTCGTCCACACCAACCATACCCGGCAACCACAAATACTTTTCCAGCCAGTAACACATTGGTAGCCCGGACAATTCCGTCAATAGTTGATTGTCCAGTACCATACCGATTATCAAATAAATGCTTGGTTAGCGCATCATTCACGGCAATGATGGGGAAAGCAAGCGCCCCATCCGCCGCCATAGCGCGAAGACGGATGACGCCGGTTGTGGTTTCTTCGGTTCCACCCACAACATTTGCCAGCAACTCTCGTCTTTCTTTATGAAGAGTACTGACCAGATCTGCACCATCATCCATAGTCAAATGGGGTTGATGATCCAGAGCCGCGCGCAAATGCTTGTAATAGGTAATGTTATCTTCACCCTTAATGGCAAAGGTGGGGATCTCAAACACATTGACCAATGCCGCCGCTACATCATCCTGAGTAGATAACGGGTTAGAGGCGGTCAAGACAACATCAGCGCCGCCAGCCTGTAGCGTTCGCATTAAATTTGCCGTTTCAGTGGTGACATGCAAACAGGCAGAAATTCTGACTCCAGCCAGAGGACGTTCTTTGGCAAAACGTTCACGAATAGAACGAAGCACAGGCATTTCTCGTTCAGCCCATTCGATACGCAATCGTCCGCCTTCTGCCAACTTGGGATCTTTGATATCAAATCCAGACATGGTTACTCCTTACTTTTTTCAGTTCTTAATTTCTTTTGCGACTTTTGATAACAGGATATCCAGTTTACCGTCATCATCAAAATTCTGACGATACCGGCTGACAAATTCTTCAATGGTATAGAAATGTTCCTGGGGACCTTTCACTTCCAGGCAGTATGCCGCTGCAACCGCACCCATTCTGCCACAAATTTCCCAATCCAACCCTAAAGCATATCCTCTTAAGAATCCTCCTCTGAATGCATCTCCTACCCCTGTTGGGTCCAGAATCTCCCGCGGGGGAACCGAACTGACATGGTACTTGATGCCTTCTGCATAAATGTCAGCACCATTTGCGCCGAGGGTTACCACTACAAAGCCAACCCGCTGAACAATCTCCTCAGCAGAAAAACCAGTGTGTTTCTGGAGCAACCCAAATTCATACTCATTTACGAACAGGCTATGCGCCCCGTCCACACCCCGTCTTAATTCTTCCCCGCTTACTCGAACCACCTGTTGACTGGGATCATATACATAAGGAATGCCCAGTTCTTTGCATTCACGGACATACTGATCCATTGCCGTAGGATCGTTGGGAGAAATAACCACCAGGTCCGGTTTGGGATTTACATCATATAAAGAAAGTTTAGAAGCAAATGCCATTGCCCCTGGATAAAAACTGGCAATCTGATTGTTTGCCTGATCCGTATTTGCGAAGAAGGAAGCGGTGTATAAACCGGGGATTTCTTTTATCAGGCTGGTGTCAACACCATGATTTTCCAGCCAGACGCGATAATCCCCAAAATCTTCTCCTACTGTGGCTAAAACTGAGGGCTTTTCGCCAAGTAACGCCAGGGTATAGGCTATATTTGGAGCAGTGCCTCCCCGCTGCCTCACCATCGAATCCACGAGGAATGAAAGGCTGATGGACTCGAGCCTCTCTGGCAAAATATGATCCCGAAAGTAACCGGGAAAAGTCATCAAATAATCATATGCAACTGAACCAGTGACAACGATTTTCACGCTTACCTCTCATTAATGGCTCAAAAATTGAAGCAACCTCTCTTGAAAAGGCGGATAAATCACGCCTTTTTCTGTAATTAATGCAGTGATCAGGGAATGAGGAGTGATATCAAAAGCGGGATTCCTCGCTTTTGCCCCAATTGGAGCAACCGCTTCCCCTTTATATTGAATATCCAGCACTTCATCTGCAGACCGTTCTTCTATCGGGATAACGTCTCCATTTGGAATCGACATATCAATGGTACTTGTTGGAGCAGCACAATAAACCGGAACCCCATTCTCATGTGCCGATAGAGCAAGCATATATGTGCCAATCTTATTTGCCACATCCCCGTTTGCAGCGATTCGATCTGCCCCAAAAAATACTTTTTTCACCTTCCCGGATCTCAGGAAATAACCTGCAGCGCCATCCACAATGATTTCATAGGGGATGCCATATTGTTCCAACTCCCATGCCGTCAACCTGGCACCTTGTAACCTCGGGCGAGTTTCATCAACCAGTACATGAATTCTCTTCCCCTGAAGATGCGCCTTGCGAATGCAACCAAGAGCAGTACCCCAATCCACGGTAGCCAGTGCACCTGTATTGCAATGATGAAGAATAACGTCTCCATCCTGAATCAATTCGGCACCATGGGTTGATATTTGATGATTGATCACCACATCCTCTTCAGCAATTCGCATTGCCTCTGCGAGGATCAGTTTTTTTAATTTTTCGACATTATCAATGGGACGTTGAATGACACTTTGTATTCTATCAAGCGCCCAAAACAAATTAACTGCCGTTGGACGAGAAGAACGTAAAGTTTGATGGGCTGTATTCAGAAAAGCACGAAACTGATTGGGGTCGTCATCAGGGCAATTTATTGCCGCCAGCGCCATTCCCATCGCTCCAGCAACGCCGATTGCCGGAGCCCCTCGAATCACCATATCCTGAATCGCTTTAGCCACTTCTTGATAAGTGGAACATAATACCCATTCAAAGCGCCGGGGCAAATAGCGCTGATCAATCATACGAACAATGTTATTGGTTTCATCCCACTCAATCGAACGCATGGTTCATTCCAACAGACATTTTAATAGGGCTTTGCCATAATTTCCGCAGGCAAAACCCCACTGTTCACTTGAACGGTCAAAGTTTAACATGCCTTGCCGGCTTTGTCAAAGTTTTCTCATCCTTCTTTCACAATGATGCGGTATAATTCAACCACAATTGAATTCTCTATCAAGGAGCATGCTATGCCTATTCGACTTGGTGTACCTGAACTGGTCCTGATCCTGGTGATTGTCATCCTCCTCTTCGGTGTAGGACGGATTGGGAAAATCGCCGGAGAACTTGGCACGGGTATTCGTGCTTTTCGTGAAGGGCTGAAAAGTTCTGAAGAAAAATCCGAAGAAAAAAAGCCGGAAGAGAAGAACGAATAGAAATCTTCCAGAAAGATGCGTTAAATTATGCCCCCTGAAGAAATCCATCGCCCCGTCAAAGTTGGAATAGTTGGAACGGGCAACGTTGGAGCCACTTTTGCTTATGCATTACTCCTTTCTGGCTTAGCAACGGAAATTGTCTTAATTGATAGCAACCGGGCTAGGGCAGAGGGGGAAGCCATGGATCTTAATCATGCGGTTCCTCTTGCCCGTCCGGGACGTGTTTTTGCTGGAGATTACCCGGACCTGCAAGGCTCAGTGGTCACTGTCGTTACTGCAGGAAGTGCCCAAAGACCCGGTGAAACGCGCCTGGATCTTGCAGGACGAAATGCTGACATCTTCCGAAACATCATTCCGCAAATCACCCGGTATAACCCTAATGGCATCATCCTTGTCGCCACAAACCCGGTAGATATTCTGTCTTACGTGGCATGGAAACTCTCTGGATTGCCTCACAACCAGATTATTGGTTCGGGGACCATTCTGGATACAGCGAGATTCAGATACTTGCTGAGTGAATATTTCCAGGTAGATCCCAGAAGTGTCCATGCATATATTATTGGCGAACACGGGGACAGCGAAGTTCCTGTCTGGTCTCTGGCAAATATTGCGGGTATGAGATTACCCATATTCTGTTCCCGAAACAATATGGGGTGCATAGACCGGGATCTGGAAGAAATCTTTACCCAAACACGGGATGCTGCATACCACATCATCGAACGCAAAGGGGCTACGTATTACGCCATCGGCGCCGGGTTACTCCGCATTGTTGAAGCCATCATCCGAGATCAAAGCACGGTTCTTTCCGTTTCAAATCTCATTGAAAACTATTACGGTATCAACGATGTATACCTGAGTTTACCCTGTGTCATTGACCGGGGTGGAGTAGAAAAAATAATTTACCTCGAATTAAGTGATGAGGAAGTTATTGGCTTAAGAAAATCCGCCTCGGTTCTGAGAAAAATGATCGAAGATCTGGGGTTCTAAGAGGAAAGCCCTCGCAGTAAAAAAATCTGCGAGGGCTTTTGCTTGTTAATTTTAATTCACCTGCGCAATCCAAACCTCGTAAGGTTCAAATTCCCATTTCTGGTCTTTTCGCGGACGAGAACAGAACAAGGTTTGCAACCTGTTCTCATTCACAAAAGCCTTCAATCGGCGTTTGCGATTGGACATGTTAAGTACAACCAGACAGGTTTGCTCATCGGATTGCCGGAAAAATGCCAGACAATCCTTATCTTTTCCTAATTCCTGATAGTCACCCGCAATGAGGGAGGGGTTCTCTTGGCGTATTCGAATCATCTCACGATAAAAGTGAAGCAGAGAACCGGAATCACGTTCCTGATCTTCAGCATTCACGCCCTCAGCGTAATTCGGATTGACAGGGAGCCATGTCTCCACACCTTCGGGAGAAAAACCACCGTTCGGCTTGTTTGCCCACTGGAAAGGTGTGCGGCACTTATCTCTTCCGCGCTGGGCAGCAATCAAAGGCGCTTCTTCAGGTGCAATAAGGTCGGGGTGTTCACGAGCCAGTTTCAAGAAAAACAGCGCAAGTAAATCACGAAAACGCGATTCATCGGTGAACAGATAATCACTCATCCCGATTTCTTCGCCATTGTAAAGAAATGGGGTTCCCTTTAAGGTCAGGATTAATGCCAGATTTACTCGCGCTATAGCATCATTATGTATCCCATCTCCATACCGACTGTACATCCGCGGGCTATCATGATTTCCCAGTGTATTGCAGGGCCATGCCATTGAAGGCAATTGTCCCAGGCGTTCGCGCTGATTTTTTCTTACCCAGGTTGGAGTGATAAATCGCGTCCGCATCAATGGGAAGTTGAAATTCAGGTGAAGTTCATCATTCCCATTCCCATAGAAACGGATATCATCTGTTTCCCCTACCAGAACTTTATCAGGGAATTCATCTACCACCTGACGCAGTTCCTTCATGAGATCATGGACTTCGGGGAGGTCAACCTGATAGCGATACATCTTTTCCCAGAACTTCCCCACTTTACGCTGTTCCTGAGGGGTCTTTGCCCGATATCCCATTAAAAATAACTCTTCCTGAGTAATTCCAGAATCCTGATTGCGTAAATCCTCAACCTCAAAAATAGTCCCTACAGCGTCAAGACGGAAACCATCCACCCCCATTTTCAGCCAGAAGCGGACGGAATCCCACATCGCTTGTTTGACTTCTGGATTACGCCAGTTTAAATCAGGTTGCTGTTTGAAGAAGAAATGATAGTAATACTGTCCGGTGTTCTCATCCCACTCCCAGGCAGAACCGCCAAAAGTGGAATACCAGTTGTTTGGAGGCCCACCGTTTTTCCCATCTTTCCAGATGTACCAATTCCGTCTAGGATTATCCCGGCTGGACCGAGCCTCGATGAACCAGGGGTGCTGGTCAGAGGTATGATTTAACACCAGATCCAGAATGACTCGAATGTCCCGACGATGGGCTTCCTCCAGGAATCGAGCGAACAGATTTAAATCCCCATATTCTGGTGCCACATCACAATAATCTGCCACATCATACCCGCAATCAAAAAGGGGAGACGGGAAGTGAGGAGAAATCCACAAACCCCCAACCCCTAATGCTTTCAGGTAATCCAGTTTTTCAATGACACCATAAAAATCACCAATGCCATCCCCGTTTCCATCAGCAAAACTACGAGGGTAAATTTGATAAAAAACAACCTTCTGCCACCATTTGAGATCGGTAACGCGCGCCATGATGTGCCTCCTTGAAAAAGTCTAAGCGGCAACATTATACTTGGAAATTCGGAAGAGAAGGTGTTTAATCTGGGAAAATTTCCAGAATTTCACCCTTGATTCGATCGTTATCCACCTCTAATAATTTGACCCGGCTAAATTGATTCCAAATCCTTTCCTTAGCCTGAGATACGACCTTGACGTAATGATCTGTAAGCCCATGGATGTTCCATCCAGATGGGCTCAAGGAATCTGTAGACTCCCACAGCACAATCACCTCAGAGCCTAAAAAACGTTCCAGATATCTTTGGCTGGAAAGACGTATGACTTCCCGCATGAGCGCATTGCGACGTTTTCGAACTTCTGAAGGAACAGGATTGGGAAGCCGGGTTGCCGCTGTGCCTGCGCGATCAGAATACGTAAACACATGCCCCCCGGCAAATTGCATCCGCTCAACAAAGTCAAGACTTTCCTGAAATTCCTCTTCAGTCTCTCCAGGAAACCCTACAATGATATCGGTCGTAATGGCAACATCCGGGATCAATTCGCGCGCCTGTTTTACCAAAGCCTCAAATTGTTGAGGGGTGGTCTTTCTTGCCATCCGTTTTAAAGTGGCAGAACACCCAGACTGAAGAGGCAGATGTAAATGTCGACATAGCCGGGGATTTTTCCAAAGAGAAAAAAAGGTTTCATCCAAATCCCACGGCTCCAGAGAGGATAGTCGTAAACGGGGCACATCACTTTCCTGTAAAATAGCCTGTATCAAGTCTCGCAAATGATTTTTGGGAGTAAAGTCCTGCCCCCAGGAACCTAAATGTACGCCTGTCAGAACCACTTCTTTAGCACCGCCGGCTTGAGCCACGCGGATATCTGATAGAATTTCTGAAACGCCCCGGCTTCTCCCTTTCCCCCTTGCCAGGCGAGTCACACAAAAAGTACAGTGGTTGTCACATCCATCCTGAACTTTAATAAAGGCGCGGGTGCGTGTATGTAATCCGGGTAAAGGTTGACGCGCCAAAGGCTCCAAATCGAAACTTTCTGAAGGAATACCCAGCACGGTCGAAACAAGGGTGTCTTTTTCATCATTGAGCACAACCCGATCCACTCCGGGCAAAGCCATAGCCCCTGCCCGATCCAGCGTTGCCCAGCATCCCGTGACGGTAATTCCTCCCGGCGTAAGCCGAGCCGCCTGACGAATCTTTTGCCGAGAATCAGATGCTGCTTCAGCCGTCACAGCACAGGTATTGACCACCACTAAATCTGCTTCTGCGGGAGAGGCAACAATTGTATGCCCGGCAGCACGAAATTGAAGGGCAAATTTTTCGATTTCGCTTTGATTCAAACGGCAACCAATTGAATCCAGATACACCTTCATGTCTCTAAGGGTCTCTCACCTCAAAAAAATCAAATAAGATATCCACACCTGGCTCTGATAAGGCGCCAACCATCAGACCAACTGCGCCATCTGTAAACTCATCGTCCTGTACATCCAGCAGTTTCCTGTCATTGACGAACATGGATAACTGATTTCCTTTACACACTGCCCGGAGTTGAACCGTATCTCCGGTATTCTTCAACTCATCGCTGTATTTTAACTGCTCTTGTCCGATTAAACTATAGGATTCCCCATTTTTCTTCAAAGCGCCGAAATAACCATCACTGCTGACTACAAGCATATAAAAATGATGGCTGTTCTGGTATCGACAAATTACGCCGAATAAATTGTTCACGATTGCGTTGCGACGTGTGGCCTGTACATGGATATCCACATTGGGGAAATTCCTTCCGGTTATCGTCCAGAGGTCTGTGTTTTGTTTCCTGACAAAAAATCTCAATCCGCCTTGAGCGTATTCAATCACTCCCTCCTCACTGTTAATGAGTCCCCAATCATTGCCGGGTTCTGTAAAATCATCCCGAAACAGAACATTCTCAGTGCTCTTTTTTTCATCTATTTGAGAACATCCGGAATAAATTACCAGAACAAACACCAGAAGAAGAGAAAGATGAAAAGTCTTCATGGGGTATTTCCTGTAAATACTGACTCGGAGAAATAACGCTCCAGCAATTTTACGGCCAAGGACCTGATTTCATCCTGTGACGCGAAAGATTCAGCATTTTTCAACATTTGCCGGGATTCTTTGAGGCGGTTTTCTTGCAGATATAACTGGCCAAGCGCTAAATATGCTTCAGCATAAGAGGGATTCAACTTCAAGGAAACAGCCCAAAAACGTTCTGCAGTGGCTAAATCCCCAAGATTATACAGTACGTCCCCCATCACTTTATAAGACTCTGCATCCTTCGGGGCTAACTTCAAAGCCATTCTTGCAGAATATAAACCTCTCCCAGATAAATCAAAGTGATAGGTTACACAAAATTTGGCTAAAGCCTTCCACACCAACGGATTATCAGGATCCAGTTGGGATGCTCTTTCATAAAAGGTGTATGCATCAAACAAATTCCCTTTTTGGGCAGTCAGCCTTCCCATTTCAAGATACCAGATAGACTGGTGAGGCTCAATCTCAATCACCTTTCTCATTTCGTCTATTGCCAGGTCCAGTTCACCCATTCTCGAAAGGTACAGACTGAAGAGCACTCTGGACATCACAGATTGAGGATTTTGTGCAATGGCTTTTTCCAGGTCGTCTTTTCCGGATCCATCTCCCATTTGTAATTTGGCTTCTCCCAGAAAAGCCCAGGCTTCCGAATAATCAGGCTGGAGGTGTACTGCTTTTTCCAGTACCCGTTGCGCCAGTTCATACTCCCCCAGATTCAGGTATGACCTTCCAAACAATGTAAGACGATAAGCAGGAGCCCTCTCCAATAGACTTAATGCCTGGGCTTGCTCTATTAGATTAACCGCCGAATGATACCCCGGATGAATTTGAGCGGCATTCCTGATATAACTGATGCCTTCTTCATAGTTATCCACAATTTGATACAACCCCCACTGGTAAAGAAAATCTGGATTTCCCGGACATCTCTCCACCAAAATTCTTAAGATATTCACTCTCTCCTCAAGTGGAATTTTTTTCAAAACAGGATTGGTTGAATAAACCTGACATGCGGTTACAGGATTTAATTGCATTAAAATTTGGCTGGCATCAACCACCCTTCCCTGTTCCAGCAAGATCAACACCAGAGTGTACTTCCCATGATCTGACAAGAGTCCGGAATGATAAGGAGGCATGAGGTAAGCCAGCGCTTCCTCATAATTTTTCTGTAAGAACGCCCGGATCCCCAGAGATTCGTTTAAATCCTGACGCCAGGGATGGCGGTTGAAGATTCTCCCGAGCGCCTCAGTTTGAACCTGATAAAGGTGTTCATACTGAGCCTTCCTGGCGATTGAAGAATCTTCCCAATCCCTCCCATCCACAGGAAAAGGGTTTAAAAGGATCAGGAGAATACCCAGTATCAATAAACGAAATCCCAGGCTCTTTTCGATGAACTTCATTAAATCCATTATAACGTGTTTACCTGCGGCTCCTTTTTTCCTTGCTGCAACTGTCAATGGGTCACAAATAGGATTGAAAATAGCCAATAAATTACCCGCTTCGGGACTTCACAAACGGCCTCAGTATTGTATAATCGCGCTAATTAACACTACCCTTGTATACATATGAAAAAACACCATTTCCGCGCTATCAAGATTTTCCTCTTACCCTACCGGTGAAGTGATCTTCTCTATTTCCAAAACAGGCTCACCGGTAGGTGAGCCTTATTTTTTTATCCATTTCCGGACACAATAATGCATTCGGAAGATGCCAAAGGAGATGATAGCCATGAAAAACATTCGCACAGATATTCCCAATCCATTTGAGGACGGTGAAGAACACGATGCCTGTGCCATTTACATGAGCGCCAGAAAACACGGACAGAGTACCTTTGGCACTCTTAAGCGTGCATTAGGCGCACTGATCAGTATGGGGCACCGGACAGGGTTCGTCAACGGAGAGGGGGATGGGGCAGGTGTACAAACCGATATTCCACGGCGATTGTGGGCAAAAAAGTTAAGCCAGGCAGGAATGCCTTCATATCTGGCTACCCATCCAGGTTTCTGGGTTGGACATTTGTTTATTCCTCCCCACTTAAATATGGAGTCGATTAAGGAAAGTATCCTTGAGCAATTCAACGAGCAAGGGCTCAACTTACTCTTGATCCAGGAGGGGCGCACAAGGAAAGAGATGCTCGGGCAACATGCACGCCAGAATCCTCCCCAGTTCTGGCAACTGGCTGGACATGATAATATCCCTGATCTGGATCAAAGGCTTTTTCGTGTTCAACTGGCTTTAGAACAGCAATTACCTCTACACTTTGCTTCGCTCAGCGCACACACTGTAGTTTATAAGATGAGAGGCTCCGTTGAAGCCCTTACCCATTATTATCCAGACCTCCAGGATCACAATTACGATACCTCTATTGTGCTGTGTCATGCCCGCTATTCCACAAACACCATATCCACTTTTGAAAGAGCACAACCCTTTGCCATTCTGGGGCACAATGGGGAAATTAATACGATTCAACGATTGCGGATTGAAGCCCGGCAAATTGGCACAATTCTCCCCAACGATGGCTCAGACTCACAGGATTTAGACCGCCTCCTCCATACGCTCTGTGTGGAATATGGGCTCGACCTCATAGAAGCAATGGAAATGGTTTTCCCGCCCATTCCATATGAAGTGGAGCAATTCCCTCCCGACCTTCGCGCCACGTATCAACGCATCAGGCAATCCTTTGGTCCCTATGCCCAGGGTCCTGCAGGGATTATTGCCCGGTATGGGGATACTGTCGTGGCAAGTGTAGATGCCCTGGGATTACGTCCACTCTGGTTCGTAGAGACGGAGAAAGAGTATATTTTCAGTTCAGAAAGAGGAGCCATTCCTCTGGAAAACTGGGTTACAGATGCCAGAGCCCTCTCACCCGGAGAGAAAATAGCGATACGCATTCGCCGGGGAGATCCATTAATTCTGCTGAACCATGGACAGATTCGCCAGCATGTCATGATTCAAATGTTTCAACGGGAGGTGCCTCAACTGGCACGTCAATATTGGGCTGGATGGGGACAGCCATACCCATTAGTAAGAGAAGAGATTGCTATATCCCATCCTGGCATTCTTCCAGTCCTTCAAAAAAATCGGGGAGTTTCTTTTGACAGCCAACCCGCCCATCTTTTTCACCCTGAAGGAACCTCTTTAGAAAACCGATGGAAAATGGAACTCGACTCTCTGGTCTTTGCAGTGAATGGATGGTTGAAGGATCATTTCAATGAAGTATCATCACTGATCAGTGAAAACAAAGATGACCTGGTGAGTTCCCTGGGTTATGATGGCCCTCTTGCCCCATTGAGTAAGGTCCGTGTAAACCTTGCTGATTATTTCAAAGAGTCCGTTGCTGTGGTTACAAACCCTGCCATCGATCACGCTCGGGAGGTTGAAGCGTTTTCTACCAGTACACTGATAGGCGCCTGTGCACCCATCGGGAAAACTCCCAACCCTGAAGACACCGTTATTGTTCTGGAAACCCCCATTCTCACGGGTGGGCATACCTGTGTGGGTGAATCAATATCCAGAGCCATTGCCCACCAGTTTAGCACATTGACCATTGAAGAACTGGCATCTGCATTTCAAGGCAAATTAGGATGGCTGGTTCTGGGTGTTTATCCTGAGGAAACAGTTCAAGAAGCCTTGGAGCGTCTTGCCGGGCAAGCAGTTGCCCATGTCCAGAATGGGGTCCAATGTCTGATTCTTGATGATGAAGAAGCGCTCTTAAAGGGATTAAACTGGCTGGATCCACACCTGGCAACCAGTCATCTGGATAACGCTCTCCGGAACGCACCTTCTTTACCTCAGGAAAACTTGAGAAGAAGGACGGGGCTGGTTGTACGCAGTGCAGCCATCCGCACGCTTCATGATGTAGCATTGCTTTGCGGTTTAGGCGCCGATGCAGTCAACCCGTATGCAATGATTGCATCTGCGATAGCACTCGCAAAGCCACAATCAGCCGAGCATACTCAAACCGTATTGAAACGACTGGTTGAAAACTTAACCAGCGGTCTGGAAAAAGTAACCTCCACCATGGGATGTCATGAATTGAGAGGATATGGCAGGGTCTTCAGCACAATTGGATTGGCGCCTAGTGTTGCAGCGGTGTTTGGAGTACCCAATTATTTTGGGAATGAAACAGCAGGGGTTACCTGGGAATTTCTGCATGCAGATTCAAAACAAAGAGGTGCAGAACTGAGAAAGGAAATCCCCGAACCCCGAATACCCTATCAGACCCGCGTGTTTCCAAAATTCTGGAAAGTTGCTCATCAATTTGCCAAAGGTGAAACCCCATATTCCGAAATCCAGAAGGTCTATCAGACCATCTGTTCAGACTCTCCAGTAGCGCTTCGGCATCTAATTAATTTTCGCTCTTCTGGAAAAGAGGAGATAACCACGGATCAAGTGGATATTTCCATTAATGGCTATGACTTGCCTATTGTCATTGATGCAATGTCTTACGGGTCTCAGGGAGAAAATTCTTTTAAGTCTTATATCCATGCAGCATCCATCTTAAATATCATCTGTATAAACGGCGAGGGCGGAGAACTTCCAGAAATTTTGGGTAAGTACCGTCATAACCGTGGTCAGCAGGTGGCAAGCGGAAGATTTGGTGTGAATGCAGAATTTTTGAATTCTGCTTCTGTACTGGAAATTAAAATTGGGCAGGGAGCAAAACCCGGCGAAGGCGGAATGTTACCCGGTTACAAAGTTACCCCAAAAGTTGCCCGTGCAAGACGAACGCCGCCTTACGTCACCCTTCTTTCGCCTTCAAATAATCACGATTTATATTCTATAGAAGATCTCGCGCAATTGATTGAAGAACTGAAAATGGTGAATCCACAGGCAAAAATTTCTGTTAAAGTGCCTGTTGTTCCCGGAATCGGGGTTATCGCCGTTGGAATTGCCAAGGCTGGTGCAGATATTATCAACATCTCAGGATATGATGGTGGTACTGGGGCTGCCCGTAAACATTCCCTGCAATACGTGGGCTTACCCACAGAAATAGGAATCATCCAGGCACACCGCGCCCTTCTTGCTGCAGGGATCCGTCACAAAGTGGAATTGTGGGCAAATGGCGGAATGAAAACCGGCGCAGATGCTGTTAAGATGATTCTTTTAGGAGCAAATCGGGTTGGATTTGCCACCATGGCAATGGTTGCCCTTGGATGCACGATATGTCGACAATGTAATTTAGGCACCTGTCATGTAGGTATTGCCACCCAAATCCAGACAAAGGAAGAGGCACAAGAAAAAGGGCTTAAACATTTCGTCCCTCTTCATTTTGAAGAGGATTATGAACGGGTTGTCCGCCTGTTTAGGGGAATTGGAGAAGAAATCCGTTCTATCGCTGCCCGTTTAGGCACCACGCGTTTGCAGGACCTGGTAGGCAGAGCGGACCTGCTTGAGCAGGGACATCTTCATGACAAAATTGATCTGTCATCCCTGTTTGAACCACTGCCTGTTCAAAACAAAAGCGCCTCTCAACCCGGGGTGGGGGTCTTACTGATTCGTCCTCGAAACAGCCTGACCACCATATTGACGGATCTCATCATGAAAACGATTGCTGATCAGGAACGGGAAGTCACCTATCAGGATACCGTGTCTGCAATTGACCGGGCTCTGGGTTCCCGGCTTGCCGGTGAGATCATGCGTCATCCTGAAGTTGCAGAACAAATGGATATGATCCATCTCCGCTTTGGTCCCTCTGCTCTGGCTGGCAATGGCTTCGCGGCATGGAACACAGAAAAAATGGATGTGCTTATAGAAGGTGGAGCACAGGATGGCGTTGCAAAAGGGGCAAGCGGAGGACGGGTAGCAATCATGAAAGGATTGAACCATGATGGATTAAGAATCGATGGCAGTGTAGGAAAATCCTTTGCTTATGGGGCTCAGGATGGCATTCTCATTGTGCAAGGAAATGCGGATTCAAGAGCCTGCGTCCGTCTTTCAGGAGCAAAGGTGATTTTTGGCGGGGAAATTACCCAGCCCATTTCTGAAAACGAAAATCCCGGTACAGTTGCTAACCTCAAAGGATTTGCCTGCGAGTATATGACGTCTGGTACAGTGATCATTATGGGAGATCCGGGACCTTATGCATTTTCTGGCATGACGGGAGGGGTTGTGTACCAAAAATTAACCCCAGAATTTGGTTTTGACCAGGAAATGCTCAAACGGCGAATCGCCAAAGGTGCTCAGGTGTGCATAGAATCCATTACTCATGAAGATCTTAAAGAGATTCGTGCGCTCATGTCACATTACTTATTTGCCCTGGAACAAACTTATCAGTATGAGACAGCCGAAAGACTCCGGGCTTTTTTGCAGGATGATTTTCTCCTGATGCATCGTTTTGTGAAAATTGTTCCGGCTATCCATTCATGAAGAAAAAGGCTGTCTGGAATGACTCACAGACAGCCTTTTTTCACCCCAATCCGGTTTATTTCTCCAGTCCAGTAACCTTTGCAACTGCCGCAGAGCGAGTATGGATATTGAGTTTTGCAAAAATAGATTTCAAATGCCGTTTTACCGTGTTATTAGAGATAACCAGTGTTTCGGCAATCTCACGATTTGTTAGCCCCTGCGCCAGCAACAAGAGAACTTCACGCTCCCGTTCGGTGAGGGATGATAAATCATCGGAACGCCCTCCCATAAGAATTGCCTCCCGAACCGTTTGAAGAAACCCTCTGCGTTCAAAAGAGTGCTTTTCTAAATATGCAAAAATTTTTCCCTTCTTGAACATCTTATCGATGATATTGGGAGAAGATAACCCGCTGATGACAATAATTTGAGCGCCACTTGCTCTGGCACTGGCAAGTAAGCGAAATCCTTCCAACTGATCCAGAGATTCCCCTTTCAACATTCGTGGGCTTTCCAGCAAATTTCCTCTGAGGTTTAGATCTAAAATCACCAGAGAAAATCGTTCCCGCCGGAGAATTCCCTGTGCATCACCATATCCCGTACAAACCCTTACAGAGTAACCAGCGTCCAGCAAAATTTCTTCCAATAAATCTCTCCATCCGGCATCATCTTCAACAACAAGTATGGTCGAGTGCGCCAGCGATTCCTCCGGTTTGGGACGCCGGGTATCCATCTTTGCGCCGGCGAGTTGCTCTGCCATCAGGGTTTGTTCTAAAAGTCTGCTGGCAAGTGTGCGAAATTCTGAACGTCGAAAAACTTCTTTACGTAAACAGGTGTACCCGCCTAAATCCTTGATGACACTTACCGCTATCTCTACGGTTGCGTATCCACTCAGTAAGATGGTAGCACAATCCGGGTACAGATGATGAATTTCCTCCAGAATTTTCAACCCTTCCTGGTTATGATGATCATAAGTATCTAAAGACAAATCAACCACCGCCAAATGAAAGGGACGCTTCAGTAATGATTGCGCCTGTTCGAGGCTTGCAGCCCGTTCAACAAGATATCCTACTTCTTCCAGAATCTCAGCAATCAGTTCCAGCCACGAGGGATCATCATCAACCACCAAAGCCCGAAGGGAGATATTGCTCATAAAGGTTTCCTCCGTAAGGGAAATCTCAAGCGAAAAGCCGTACCACTCATTCCATCGCTTTCAACATCCACACTGCCACCCAGTCGGATCATCAAGGCTTTAACCCAGTACAAACCAAACCCCAGTTTCCCTGCATGACTGGGGGATCCGCTGGAAAAATTCAGTTCAAAAATCCGTTGATGCATCTCTGGCGGAATTCCGGGCCCAAAATCTCGCACGACAACTTCAACCCAGGAAGAAGACTGACTCCCGCTGATGATAATCTTCCCTCTGCCTTCCATAGCATGAGAAGCATTTTCGAGTAAGTTTGCAAAAGCAAGGGCAAGGTTATATTGAGCACCGGCAATTTCGGGCAAGTTCTGGAGATTCTCAACCTGTACCTCAATCTCGGCACCCAGGTTAGCCATCTGGATAGCCTCTTGAATGCAGGTAGCCAGATTAACCGGAACAATTTGTACAGGATGAAGGTGGGACAGATTTTTTCTCACAATCCGCATGGCTTCGGTGGCACTGCGCTCAATTTCCTCCAGATGATTCGATAAATAGGGGTCTTGCGATAATAGTTCCTGTCTTCTATCCTGAATACTTTGAATTCGCACAGGAATTGTGCCAATTTTATTGTTCAATTGGTGTAACAGATTTGTGGCAATGTCTCCCACAGCGGCAAACATTTCAGCAACGGAACGCTGTTCTTGAGCCTGTCTCAGTTCTTTTTGATGAGAGGAGAAGAAAATTGCCATTTCTGCATAATGTGCCAGCAAAGAAAGGACTTTCTTTTCCCATTCATTTTCTGCCCCTTTGGCAAAGACAGGGTAAACCAGCAAAATTCCCCCCGCCCCATATTCCGGCAAAGAACCAATGGGAACCACCCAGGCAGATGCAGGTAATTCTTGAGGAATCTCCATCAGAAACGACGCGGCAGGGATCTGAAAGATTTCTTTTTCTGAATTAAGAATTTCTGATATTTCAGGAACAATGAATTTTAGAGAAATTTTCTCTTCACTTTCGGCTACGCGCAATATCAAACGTTGTTCATCCAGCATCCAGATTCCGCAAACCAGGGAATCCAGCAAGTCCTTTGCCAGAGATACCAACCGCTTCAGAACCACCTCTTCCGGTTGTGTAAGCAATAACTGCGAAATCTCCTGCAAAGCATCCAGTAAGCGAACTTCATGAATTGCAATCACTGCATGAGTTGCAAGCGATTGTAACAGGAGGCGATCCTCTTCTGAAAACGCGTTTTTCCTTGGACTTTCTAAATTCAAAACGCCTTCTAACCGACCACTTGATGAAATTAACGGTACCGCCAGTTCCGATTTCATGCTCAAATTGGCATCCAATGGAAAGTAAATTTTTGACCACGGCTGGGCAGTGAGATCCGGAATGAGTACAGACTGGCGATTTTTTACCACCCATGCACTAATACTGGGTTGATCTAAAGGCAACTCCTGAACAAATGGATGGCCTAAACCTTCCCCTGCATAAGCCCGGGTCACCAAAACATTCCGCACAGGGTCTAATAATCGGAAGATACCGTACTGGGCATTGGTCACTTCTAAAGCCATTTGTAAAATGGCTTCCAGGGTTTCTTCCAATCTCAGTCGGGATGAAATGATCATGCTGGCTCTTTGCAGGCGCGCCATTTGTTCTTCTTTCCGAGCCAGATCTCGGGATACATTTGCCAGGTGATGCGCCTGATATAAAGCCATTGCCGCCTGATTGGTAAAATTTTCCAGCATCAGCAGTTCGAGGCGAGTAAATCGCCTTTCTTCCTTCAGGTAAACGTATAACACTCCAACTGGCTCGCGAGCGACAATCAAAGGAAAACAAACAAGAGTCTGTGCGCCCTGTTTCCTTTTCACAGGGTCTATATCCAGATCTACTTCCTCATAGGAAAGAACTGGACGTTTTTGCTCGATAGCGCGAAAGCCAAAGCCTTTTGGACGAGGCTTTTCTCCCGCCAGGCCCTGTACAAATTCACCTGCTGAGACTCTTGATTGGGGATCAAAACTTTTTTGGGCTTCATTATAAGTGAAAATGACAGCGGCAGATCCGGGGATTACCTGTATGGCACTTTCAACG
Organism: Anaerolinea thermophila; assembly: GCF_020723905.1. GTDB lineage: Bacteria > Chloroflexota > Anaerolineae > Anaerolineales > Anaerolineaceae > Anaerolinea > Anaerolinea thermophila_A. The sequence continues at coordinate 147,450 of NZ_DYHZ01000005.1, read as the reverse complement.
ATTTGCTGTAAAACCGCGTGCTCATTTTCACTGGCTTCTGCGCCAATTTGATTAATCGCTCTGCCAATACGATTGAGATTCTCTAATACACTGAGAAGCATGGTTGTCATGGGAATGTGAACCTTCGCCAAAACCTGAGTTAATTTTACGGGAAGTTCCTTATTCAAAATGACCCGTTTGGGTACTCCAGCAGAGATTCTGCTCAAAAAGTAAAACACAAGCGAATGATTTTGTTATATCATTGTCAAGGTAATTAATATAACACCGGTTCCCATAAAAAATACCACCAAATAGAAGCGGTTTTCCTTGAGCAGGATCAACTCCTGAAAGATGATATACCCTAACTTAATGTCTCCCCCAATACTGTATGAATGCATTGGAGATGTTCTAACCGTGGTAATTCCCTGCAAGGCACTCATAGACGGGCGAACAGGGAGAATGGAAATTTATCACGGTGCTGCTGATCCTGTAACGGCGCTGGCATTCGCCTATGTCAATGAGATGTTGGATTGGGAAAAGCCGATGCCATTCGGGATTAAAAGAAGAATGAGGCATGTTCAGGACTGAAAATTTGACCTGTGAACAAATTGCAAAGGTTATTGTTCATTCTTTGCTCCGCCCAGAGAAAACCCAACAGGAGGTAATTGGTGGAGTGCGACCCCTGAATTCTTTATCGAAGGTCATTGAAGCAGGATGCACCCGCTGCGGTGTTACAGCAACGGCTACCATTCTGGGTGCTTTCAAGAAACGGTAAGGAGACAGGATAAACTTTCTTTCAAATTTGTCCGACAATATCAATTGCCTTGCGCTTTTCTCCAACCTGAAAGATAATTCAGTGTACCCCTACCTTGAGAGAAAGGACCCACAACATTATGACATCCCGAAAACCGGTTACCCCTACTCCGCTCAAACGAGTTACACCTGTTCCAGCGGATATTGAGATTGCTCAATCTGCTACTCTTAAGCCCATTGCCCAACTTGCAGAAGAGATTGGTATTTTGCCGGAAGAACTGGAATTATACGGGCCCTATAAAGCCAAAGTTAAACTATCCATTCTGGAACGGCTCAAAGATGTCCCCAATGGACAATATATTGATGTAACTGCTATTACTCCAACTCCTCTGGGAGAAGGAAAAACGACCACAACCGTTGGACTGAGTCAGGCATTAGGTGCCCATCTGGGTTACAGTGTGTTCACCTGTATTCGACAACCCAGCCAGGGACCTACATTCGGTATTAAAGGCGGAGCGGCTGGCGGGGGGTATAGCCAGGTTATCCCTATGGAGGATTTCAACCTCCACCTGACCGGAGATATCCACGCCATCACTGCCGCAAATAATCTTCTCGCCGCAGCCATTGATGCCAGAGTTTTACACGAATCTGGAGCCACCGACGAGCAATTATTCAACCGATTATGTCCGACTGATAAAAATGGGAAACGCCGTTTCGCTCCCGGCTTGCTCGGAAGACTTAAAAAACTGGGCATTCAGAAAACCGATCCTGATGATCTGACACCAGAAGAACGCTCCAGACTGGTTCGTCTGGACATTGATCCTGCAACTATCACATGGAGAAGGGTTCTCGATACCAGCGATCGTTTCCTGCGTGGAATTATCATTGGCAAAGGACCTGAAGAAGCCGGGTTTGAACGAGAAACGGGTTTTGATATCACTGTTGCCAGTGAATTAATGGCAATTCTTGCCCTCACCACCAGTCTCAAAGACATGCGTGAGAGAATCGGTCGCATTGTAGTTGCTGTTAGCCGTAGTGGCGAGCCGATCACTGCTGAGGATCTGGGAGTGGCAGGTGCGCTTACGGTGTTAATGAAAGACGCTATCAAACCTAATCTGATGCAAACCCTTGAGGGAACGCCTGTTTTTGTTCACGCAGGTCCATTCGCCAATATTGCTCATGGCAACAGTTCCATTCTCGCCGATCAAATTGCTCTCAAGTTGGCCGATTTTGTGGTGACCGAATCGGGATTTGGTTCTGACATCGGCATGGAAAAATTCTTTGACATCAAATGCCGATACTCCGGCTTGCTTCCCAGTGTAGTGGTACTGGTAGCGACTGTCCGCGCTTTGAAAATGCACGGGGGAGGACCCAGGGTGGTAGCCGGAAAGCCATTAGACCCTGCGTACACGGATGAAAATCTTCCGTTGCTCAGGGAAGGTCTTGGGAACCTCATCCACCATATCCAAATTGTGCGCAAGTTTGGTATTCCAGTTGTGGTAGCCATTAACCGTTTCCATACTGATACCCCGGCAGAATTAGCCATGATTCAGGAAGCGGCAGTCCAGGCGGGGGCAGAGGATGCAGTTGTTTCACGGCACTGGGAACTTGGTGGAGAAGGCGCCATTGACCTTGCAAACGCCGTGGTTCGGGCTTCACAAAAGCCCCGAAACTTCCGTTTCTTATATCCTCTCGAGATGCCGATTAAAGAAAAAATTGAAACCATTGCCCGTGAGGTGTACGGAGCAGATGGCGTGGATTATTCTCCAGAAGCAGAAAAACAAATTGAGGAATACACCCGAATGGGCTTTGACACATTACCCATCTGCATGGCAAAAACCCATCTCAGCCTGAGCCATGATCCAAATCTGAAAGGGGTTCCCAAGGGCTTTCGACTACCTGTTCGGGAAGTTCGAGCCTCAGCCGGGGCGGGTTTCCTGTATCCACTCATTGGAAAGATGAGCACCATGCCTGGATTGCCCACTCGCCCTGCTTTCTTTGAAATCGACATAGATCCGGACACGGAAAAAATTATTGGATTATCGTAACTTCCTTCCAGGAATACCCTCAGAGGCGCGTTTGCGCCTCTTTTTTTTAGCCATTTTGCAACTTTTCTATCGGATGTGCGTAAAAAGATATGAAAAGCAAAAGCATGTATGAGGAGGACACAATGGATGATCGCCCCGGTTGCCTGGTTGGATTGCTCAAACTCACTCTTTTAAAGTGGGCTTATGAGTTCTTTCAAAAAACCTTTGGATGGAAAAGTGGCTCGTGTACAGGATGCGGGTGCGGATTCATTATTTTTCTCATATTCTTAATCCTTGTACTCTCCATTCTCTTTTCCACAGATTGGTTCAAACTGGTTCAGACATTTTGGGCTGTGTAGTAATTTTTCAGCCGACAAAAAGAGACTGCCACTACCAACATCCACCAGGCAGTCTCTTTTTGCTTGCTCATGGTCAAAGTTATGACTCGCTCTTGCTCTCCGGCGGTTTGCTGTTCAGCCCCTTCCCAAGTTCGAGCGAACGCTCATAGGCTGCCCAAATGGCTCGAGATAAAGCAGTTCTAAAGCCTGCCTTTTCCAGATAATACAGCGCCTCAGCAGAGGTGCCACCCGGCGAGGTCACCTGGTTTCTCAGTTGGGCAGGATGAATCCCAATTTTCTTATAATACAGCACCGAACCTAAAATTGTTTGAGTAACCAGTTGCTCTGCTGTTTTTCGAGCAAACCCCATATGCACCCCGGCATCAATCAGGGCTTCCATAAAGAGAAATACATAGGCAGGACCTGTGCCCGACAATGCCGTAGCCATATCCAGGTGGGATTCTTCTTCCTCATATATTTCCACACCAAGCGCTGTCAGAACCTGCCTGGCCAATTCCATTTGGGAAGGAGTGACGGATGAAGAAGCCGTCCATACGGTAATTCCTTCCCCGATTTGAGCCGGCGTATTGGGCATGGCACGAACAATGGATGGATGCGCTAAACCCTCACTCAAAGTCTGGATAGACGCGCCTGCCACAATAGAAAGCACCAGTGCCCCGGGGGGAATATGTCCTTTCAACCCCTTCATGACCTTTTTCAAAATTTGAGGCTTGACCGCCATAATAATAAGATCGGCCTGCTGGACAGCCTGAACATTATCCGTCAACGGGATAATCCCATATTTTGCTTTTAACTCTTCGCCACGTTCCACAACAGGACCAGAGGCATAAATAAATTCCGGTAATGTAATTTTTTTATTAAGCAGACCAATGATTATGGCTTCTCCCATGGCTCCTGGTCCAATCAAGGCAATTTTCGGATTCATAAACCTTCTACTCCTCTCTGATACGTCCACCGTGCAAATAATGCTGTTGCAAGCAACCTTGCTCTTTTATTATTTTCTCTCAGCGCGATTTCGCCAGCCTCCAGATGCCCACCTTTCCCTTTCACAATGTCTTCAAGTGCATAATACATCGTGGCAGCAGAGGCTTTCACGGCATATGCCGTCAATACAATAAAACACGGTTTTGGACTTAAAATGGTTTTGCACGCCTGTAGCAATTCAGGAAGCAACTTATAAAATTCCCACACTTCGCCTTTGGGACCTCTACCAAATTTAGGTGGGTCCAGAATGATTCCCTCATAGGTCATTCCACGTCTCGCTTCCCGTTGGACAAATTTCAAGGCGTCATCCACCAGCCAGCGCACAGGTTTATGGTCTAATCCAGAAAGGATTTGATTTTCTCTTGCCCAGGAAATCGCCTTTCGAGAGGCATCCACATGAGTAACACTTGCCCCAGATTCAGCAGCAGCAAGGGTGGATAAACCAGTGTAACCAAATAAATTTAGAACACGCACAGGGTGAGAAAACGTTGTAATTTGATCCTGAATCCATTCCCATTGTACAGATTGCTCAGGGAAAACTCCTAAATGCTTTGATCCACCCATCTGAAGCCAGAATTTTAGATTCTTATACTGAATATACCAGCGCTCTGGAATCAGCCGAATTTTCTCCCAGTGTCCCCCATTTTCTTCTGGTGAGGGAACAAATCGAGCATGAATATCTTTCCATTCTTTTTCAGGCAATACTGGATCCCAGATTGCTTCTGCGTCCGGGCGAACCACCCGAAAAGGGCCAAACCGTTCCAAACGATATCCATTCCCACAATCCAGAAGTTCATAATCCTTCCAGTTTTGTGGGTAGAGCAACCGAAGTTCTAAAGGAGGGGTAGTGTTCATTCTGGAGTAAAAGTATATCATGGAGCGTTTATAATCAATAAAAAATTAAGAGGACACCAAAATGAAATACGACTTCGACGTAATTATTCCTCGCCAAAATACTGACAGTGAAAAATGGAGCCTTTACCCGGAAGATGTCATTCCTTTATGGGTAGCCGATATGGATTTTCGTTCTCCTGAACCCGTTATAGAAGCCCTGAAAGCAAGAGCAGATCATGGGATTTTTGGGTATCCCAACCAGGCATTGGCTCTAAAAGAGACCCTGGTCTCGCGAATGGAAAAACTATACTCATGGAAAATTACTCCCGATGACATTGTCTTGATACCGGGTGTTGTTCCGGGAATCAATATCACCTGCCACGCTTTTGCCCAAAATAAAGGGGTGGTAATCCAGCCTCCGGTTTATGGTCCGTTTCTAACCGCCCCTCAAAATGCCAGAGCCATTCGTATTGATGCACCCCTTGTGGAAAAAGAAACCGGAGAATACGAAATCGACTGGGATATCCTGGCTTCTGCTCTTTCAAATGAAGCCCGGCTAATGATTCTCTGCAGTCCACATAATCCGGTCGGCAGAGTCTGGACGTCAAAAGAATTGGAACAAGTTGCAGAATTCTGCCTTCGGAACGAAGTGATATTATGTTCGGATGAAATCCACTGCGACCTGGTTTACGAAGGGCACCCTCACACACCAGTTGCAGCAATTTCACCAGAAATTGCGCAAAACACCATTACATTGATGGCACCATCAAAAACTTTCAACCTGCCCGGTTTGTATTGTTCCTTCGCCATCATCCAAAATCCAAAATTGAGAGAAACGTTTCAAATTGCCAGACAAGGGCTGGTCGGTGGAGTCAATGTGATGGGACTGACTGCTGCTCTGGCAGCATACCAGGATGGCGAAGAATGGCTTATCCAGCTTCTAGACTACCTTCAATCCAACCGGGATTTTCTCTTCGAGATGATATATACCGAATTCCCTGAACTTCAAATGTCCAAACCTGAAGGGACTTACCTGGCATGGATTGACTGCCGAAAACTCCTCTCTACTCATTCCAACCCCGCCAAGTTTTTCCTTGAAAAGGCAAAAGTTGCATTAGTGGATGGAAAATGGTTCGGAAAAGAGGGGGAAGGTTTTGTGCGTTTGAACTTTGCTTGCCCAAGAAAGACCCTCCAGCAAGCACTGGAAAGAATGAAACACGCCCTTTACTCATGAAACACAAACACATTATTTCGATCGGTTTGATCCTGGCAGGAATCGGCTTATTTTGTTTGTGTAGTGCCCTCTTTGTCCTGGGAGCACTGGGAAACTTTTTAGTCGTAAATGAGCCATTGCAACCTGCAGATGCCGTGGTCGTCTTGAGTGGCGGAGAACTGGACCGGCTGGAGAAAGCAGTCAACATCATCAAGGCGGAAAAAGCGAGATACTTAATTCTGACTGAAACGCAGGAAACAACTGAGAGTGGATGGAAAACTGCCGACTATCTAGCCAGTGAAGCCCACCAACGGGGTATCCCTGTACCCCAAATCGTCATTACCCGAAAAGTTGCTACAAACACTCAAGAAGAAGCCATTGCCACTCTGGATATCCTCAAAGAAAGAGGATGGAACACCTTGATTGTGGTGACCGACCCATATCACACGAGAAGGAGTCAACTCATATTCCAGCAAGTTTTGAGCAAAGAGCCTGTAGAATTTATCGTCGTATCTTCAAAAGAACCCCGTTTGAATGCATGGCTGTGGTATCTGGACAGGGATTCCAGGAATTCGGTTGTTCGGGAATTAATTTCTCTGCTCGCATTTTTGGGCAAAAAATAAAAAGCGCCGTTTTCATTTCGAAACGGCGCATAAGTATTGATTCTCGTGGTGTCAGGACAGTGGAATGACCTGAGCAGCCTGAAGTCCTTTTGGACCCTGCTCAATTTCAAATTCAACCTTTTGACCTTCTTTCAGGGTGCGATACCCTTCCATCTGGATCGCCGAGAAATGAACGAACACATCATCCCCGGCATTGTCATCACGCCCGATGAAGCCGTACCCTTTTGTGGCGTTGAACCATTTTACGGTTCCAGTATAACGAACAGACATGAAACACACTCCATAAAATTGAATTCGATGACGCTTGCTCGCCAACAACCCCCGAGCCGTCCAGGGCTGCGCGATGGTCAGGCGAATTCCCGGCGTCGTACAGTGAGCGCAAGATTATCATGTTCCCATGACAATGTCAAGAGAACGAATCTCTGTGTGTTTACATTGAGGTTCGGCACACAATCTCTTTAACCTGAAACAACAAAGGTGTGAATTGAAGTACTCTGGAATTTACCTCTTCAACATTGGTCATCTGGATGGTATTAACAGGTTGAAGGATTATTTTTGCAGTTTCAAGCAATTCAGGTCTGACAACAACCAGAGCGAGATGATAGTTTCCTGTTCTGATCACATCCATTGCGCTCACCCAACCCAAAGAAAAATGAAACTCCAGTGGACCTAACTCGTCAATCACAAGCACGTCACAGGGAACGCTGGATTTCAGTACCTCATTACCCCATTCTAATGTGCTTTGGTTAAAGTACCAGTCGCCAAAAGCCAAATCCTCTTGTGTGCGAGGGCGATCAGTTGCTAATAATCTCTTTTCTCCGGAGCGGATTGCTTCAGCCCAAATGGAATCTTTTTGATCCTGTTTGAAACCGGCTGGCGATATGAGTCCAGCCGGGTCCAAACCGATCCGACTGGCTGCCTGCACCATTTCCCGGCAAAATGTGGTTTTCCCACTTCCGCGCCACCCTGTAACGATCCAGAGATTTACAGCCATAATACCTGTTTTTTTCCGTCTAAGTTAATGATTTTTATTGGAAGATGATAAACCTGTGTGAGGGATCCGCTGTTAACGACTTCGTCCGTAGGACCGGCAGCCAGAATACGCCCGTTTGCTATCAGGATAGTCTGGTTGCTTAGCGCCAAGGCAATATCCGGTTCATGAGTGGTCATCAAAATTGTTGTGCCATTTTCTTTTAATCTCTGCAGGATATTAACCAGTCTGTGTTTATTACTGAGGTCCAGATGAGAAGTGGGTTCATCCAATAACAGAATTTTCGTCTGTTGCGCAAGTGCCCTGGCAACCAGTACCAGTTGACGCTCTCCGCCACTAAGCCCGATAATGGAATGGTCACTCAGGTGAGCAATGCCTGCCTGTTCCAGCGCCTCATAAGCGATCATCTCATCAGATGAGGAAGGTAAGCCCAATGGAGGCATATACGGTGTGCGACCCAGCAGGACGTATTCCAGAACACTGTATTCAAAAGGTGTGTGTTCACTCTGAGGGATCAGAGCAATTTGCTTACCCATTTCCCGCCGGCTGTAATGTTCCAGGGGCTTTCCATTCAAATGGATCTTCCCACTCCATGGCTTTAACCAGCCCAGCACCAGTTTCAGTAATGTGGTTTTCCCAACTCCGTTTGGACCTAAAATCGCAGTGATGCTACCTTCGTAGATGGAGAGATTGAAACCCTCTATCACCGCGGGTTTTCGACGGTCGTAGCCAAACACCACTTCTTGTAAGGTGATTAACTCCGCATTCATCGGTCCACCTTTACCCCACGAGACATCATCAGCCCGATAAAGATAACTGCTCCCAACAAAGATGTCAGGATACCTAACGGAATTTCACCAGCCAGAAGCGTCCGGCTGAGATCATCACACAGGATGACAAAAATTCCACCCAGCAACATGGATGCCGGAAGCACAAAGCGCGTATCCGAGCCGAAAAGACGGCGAGCGATATGAGGAATGATCAATCCCACCCAGCTAACCATACCCGCCACGGAGATCACCGCCGCAGCAGGTAGCACAGCAGCAGTAAGCATCAGCAGCCGCTCTTGTTTTGGCGAAAGTCCCATAGAGAACGCAGTCTCTTCATTCAAAGCCAGCAGGTTGAGCCTCCAACGAAACAGAAAGAGAAATGCCAGGCCCAGGGTAACTGCAGGCAAGATGGAAAGGAACTTTGTCCAGGTGATACTGGAGAGCCCACCCAGCAACCAGAAAGTGATCTCCGGCAGTTGGCTGAGCGGGTCAGCCAGATATTTTAAAACGCCAAGTCCTGCTGAGAACATGGCTGAAACGGCAATGCCTGAAAGCACCAGGCGAAGCACCCAGCCACCGTATCGGATGTGCCGCGCGAGCAGATAAGAGAGCCCTAATCCGGCAAGGGCAAATGCAGCAGCGCTGATCTGCGTCACCACTGCTGCTCCACCCAGAAAAACAATACAAAATGCGGCTCCAAAAGCGGCTCCCTGGGAGACCCCCAGAAAACCGGGTTCCACCAGGGGGTTAGTGAACAACATTTGAAAGACAGTCCCGGCAGCGGAAAGCGACATGCCCAGCAGCATGGCTGTCAACAACCGTGGTAAACGTAAATTGAAAACCAGTAACCTTGCCAATTCGTCATTGCGGAGGTGTTCCAGGGATATGAAACCCATTCCCGGATAACGCCCAAACAACAGTGACAGAATGAAGAATGTGAGAAGCCCAACACCCAGCCATGCGAATATCCAGGCTCTGGTGTGGTTACGGGAATTCAATTTCTGCATTGCAGCAATGCTGACGGCAGTGTTCAAGGTAAATCTCCCCGGAATGTGGGCTTGATCCTGGACTCAAAGAATTGAACGTCCAGGCCATATAACCGCTGGTAGAACTGCTGGGCTTCAGCAACGATATCAAACTGCGGAAAGCGATCAGGATGCAAGCGGGCAGCCAGCCAGGAAAGTCCCAGAATCCAGCGTGAATCTGGTTGATCCCAGCTGTATAAATCGGCGGGAAATCCGTACAGGTGCCCTTCCTTCACTGCACGCAAAGCGCTCCATTGCGGGTCATTTTTTAACGAGGCAGTAATTTCAGATGAATCCTTTTGATAAGCGATGATGAAGATCTGGTCTGCATTCCAGGCAGCAATTTGCTCCAGAGTGACCACAGTCCAACCTTTGCCCGGGTTTGCAGAACCCCAGACAGGCATTCCGCCGGCAAGTTCGACCATTTGAGTCTGTATCCAGGTCATTGGCGGCACGCTGAAGGCAACCGCTCCATCTTTATCGTTGTGGTAAAGCATCAGAACACTCGGTTTTTCTTTTACATCTTTCAACGCTTCTTGAATGAAGTTGACTTTATTTTGATAAAAATCAACCAGTTCCTGTGCCCTGCTTTCATTTTGGAATACCTTGCCCAGAATGGCAAGATCGCGCGTATATTGTTCAGGTGTCTCAAAATCCACATACACCACAGGGATGTTGAGCGTTTCAATTGGCTTACCAACCGTTTCAGCCAGATAACTTTTTAGAATGACCAGGTCCGGTTGTACCGCGGCGATTTGCTCTGCACTGGCATCGTTTTCCAGAAGTTTTTTAGAACCATAACCGGGATCAATAAGCGAAATAAAGTTTCCGGTACCCTGGGTGGCTTTACCTAAAGCAACAATCCGCTCGGGTGCTTCTGGAAACATATACGCAGCATCCAGAATCTGAATCAACCCCTTACCGGTGATCACAATACGTGAGGGCACTTTGGAAAAAGTCACTTCTCTACCAAGTGCATCCACAATGACGATGGAAGGTTGCGCCATATCCGTTCTCGGGGCGATTTCAGTTTCCATCGCTTCAACAGTCTCCTGTGCAAAGGGGGTGATCGTTTCCGGTTTAGCAGGTGCGGAACAGGCGTTTAACAACACCAGGCTGATTATCACAACAAACAAAACCCGATTCATCATGTTCTCCTGTTCAACTGGGTTACTCACTTAGTGAGTACAGGTAGTATATGTGAATTTTTGAACGATGTCAATGAGAAAGCCCGAGAAAGCATTAAAAGCAAAGGAGATTGGCAGAACAGCCCTGCTCCCGGTCAATCAATTCGCTTTCTGCAAACAAATTGACATAATCCTTCGATCTGTGAAAATACCCGGTCTGTTTGACTTTTTCCCTCTTCATCACTGAAAATGCACCTTTACTTGCCCTCTAAAAAAGCCTGGTCATGGGTGGTTTTCCTTGCTTCTAAAGCCATTCGATTTTTTTCGTATCCACATTTGCCACATTGAAAACAATTCGGCTTATCCCTGATGTGCGGATTAATCATTCTGGAACTGTCCAAAAAGTAGTGGGCAGCCCTCTTTTAATCTATCATGGTATTTGTACAGATATTCCACGGTTTGATTTGACTTTTTTATTTTCCTTACCTATACTAATTTCATGCTCGCCCGGATCTATTCCTGTGCTGTCATTGGTCTGGATGGTGTTCTGGTTGAAGTTGAAGTGGATACCAGCCCTGGACTGCCCGGCATGGTCATTGTTGGATTACCGGATACGGCAGTGCAGGAAAGCCGCGAAAGGGTGCAGTCTGCCATTAAAAATACCGGGCTGGTATTCCCCCGCAAAAGGGTTACTGTCAATCTGGCGCCGGCTTCCGTCAGGAAAGAAGGGCCTGCCTACGATTTACCAATTGCGTTAGGGGTTTTGGCGGCAAGCGAACAAATTCCCTGTGATGCATTGGAAAACAGTCTGGTTATCGGAGAACTTTCACTGGATGGAAGTGTGCGTCACGTCCGCGGGGTCCTTCCGATGGCTGCAGTGGCAAGAGAGCAGGGAATCTCGCGGGTATTCGTACCCAAAACGGATGCTGCCGAAGCCGCCCTGCTCCCCAATCTTGAGGTTATTCCTGTAGACTCGCTTGCAGAACTTGTGGCTCATCTGAGAAATACCATCACCATCCCTCCGCATCCCCCTACCCAACCAGAAAACATTCCCATTGAAGTTGCAACGGACTTCAGTGAAATTAAAGGGCAGGAACACGTAAAACGGGCTTTAGAAGTTGCTGCGGCAGGTGGACACAACCTGCTGATGATCGGGCCTCCTGGCTCCGGTAAAACGCTTCTGGCAAGAGCATTGCCGGGTATTTTGCCTCAGATGACTATTGACGAAGCCCTGGATGTGACCCGAATTTATTCGGTTGCCGATCAACTTCCCGAGGACATCCCTCTAATTCGTTCGCGTCCTTTTCGCGCGCCACATCATACCATCAGCCATGCCGGTCTGGTTGGTGGTGGCAATCAGCCTCACCCCGGTGAAATTTCTCTTGCCCACCGCGGGGTGCTTTTCCTGGACGAACTTCCTGAATTTGGTTCTCGCGTTCTGGAAGTTTTACGGCAGCCTATGGAAGATAAAATTGTGACCATCAGCCGGGCACAGGGATCTTTGACCTTTCCTGCCAACTTCCAGCTTGTAGCAGCAATGAATCCATGTCCCTGCGGTTATTTTGGTGACCCTGTTAAACCCTGCACCTGCTCACCGGGTACAGTGGTGAAATATCAAAAACGCATCTCTGGACCCTTGCTGGATCGAATTGATATCTTTGTCACCGTCCCCCGCATTGATTACGAAAAGCTCAGTGACCGTCGCACCGGTGAATCAGTCGAAGTCATCCGGGCAAGAGTGGAAAAAGCCCGCGAAATTCAACGGCAACGGTTTGGAACATCCAACGGAGTGACTTGCAACGCAGAAATGCGTCCGGCAGATATTCGAAAATACTGCGCACTGGATCAAGCCACCAGTGCTTTAATGAAAACTGCCATGTCCCAAATGGATCTCTCTGCCAGAGCATACCACCGCATTTTAAAACTGGCTCGTACCATTGCCGATCTTTCCGGCAGTGAGCAGATTCAGTCCATTCATCTGGCAGAAGCCCTGCAATACCGTCCAAAAGACTTATTTGTTTGACCGGATACAGGTTTATTCCCCCTCACCATCCATCTTTTTCAAAATTTTTCTCAGATGCGTTTCCCAGACATCTTCCAGGGGAATAAAGGGCGTTTCTTTAAAATCCTTTGAGAGATTCTCAAAATATTCTTGAATCCCAGCCTCAGGAACCTGCCTGGAGAGTTCCTGAACATTTTGAGCAACTTCCTGAATTAACTGGCGGCTTTTTTGAGCCAGATCCAGAACATCAAAATCGGTCTTAAAAAGGTAGTTAATCCTGCGCATAATCCCCAGCCAAGCCATGTAATCGTTTTCAATGCGCAATGTTTGCTCAACATTCAATAGTGGGGAAAGATCATAATAGGGGACCATGGCATACATTCCAATGTAAGGTATGCCTGCCTCTCCCGCACGCTTGCAAAGATATGAATCGATACTGGCACCACCGTGATAATTGGTCAGGTGCAAACTCAGCCTCTCGGCTTCCTGTTGCATATCCTGCAGACTGTAACTTCCGGAAATATCTCGCTCCTTATCATAAGGGAACTCTCCGTAAACGCCGCCCAGTCCTATCATCTTTTCAACACCAAAGGCTGCGGCTACACTCAATATCGCCTGGATATATTCTTCGACATTTAAGTGAGGTTCGTCTCCAATAAATACCAGAATATTTTTACCCGCTCGTCTAATCATAAAAAATTGATTTTCCGGTACTTCCAGGCTATGAGGAAAACCATTGTGATAATGAACAATCGGGCGCAGCAAATCATGAGTACCCGGGATTTGAAACAAATAAAATCCTTGAGAATCAATACTCGCTACTCGTTCGCCATGGTATTTTTCAATCAGGTAAACCGGAAGCCCTGAAGAAACTGCCCCGGCATCTGCCCACTGACGCCACCCCAGAATCATAAATTGCGCTTTTGGGACTGGTTCCACCAATATCTGCACGTGATTGCTCATAACACACCTCTAATTTCAAGTATACACATACCTTCAGAGACCTGGCTATCATAACTTATATGCCAACAACCCCAAGCCAATTATCAACCGCTTTTCTTTGATTGAACTTAAAAAATAAGCCCCTGCTTTTGGTTGAGCAGGGGCATACAATCCACAACCCAGTCATTAATCGTGTTTTTGTCCGTCAGGCATAATCGTTCCTGAAAGCGATTTGGCTCGTAACAAACGATGGTCAGGTGCATTTGTTCCGGTCAGATCAGCGTCTGTAAGATTCGCATTTGTTAAATCTACTGCCCCAAGGTTTGCATCAATGAGATTAGCCCCCGTAAGGTTGGCTTCAGACAAATCTGCTTCGGCTAAATTGGCTTCTCGTAAATCTGCCCCCCGAAGATCAGCGCCGCGAAGATGAGCACGTCGCAAATCAGCCCCAATAAGGACAGCATTCCTCAAATTTGCCCCACCCAGGTTGGCTTCAACCATCACTGCGCCACGCAAATCTACATTGGAAAGGTTTGCGCCAATTAAAGTGGCTCCAGAGAGCATTACCCCGCGCAAATCCATTCCGCTCAGGTCAATATGGCTCAACCATAAGGGTTTGGGCTGATTGAGCAAGATATAGGTTTCATACCTTGAGAATTCTGCCATATAACAACTCCCCTGCTTCAGGACATCTGGCATTCTGTCATCTAACAGTCATCTTTATTATATGACGATACCCTAAAATGGTTATGGTTAATTCTCACTTTTTGTTTTCCCAGACACCATCCATGAGAGGCACCCATTGATCCAGCGAGTGTAACAGGTCTCTCCTTTTCCAATCTGATTGCAGTCTGGAAAGCGTGGCTTGCCATTCTTGAATACCACTGAGAGCATCTTCTGCTTCCACATTGGAAGCGCCTACAGCAAGTGCAATGTTGAGGGCATCTACCGGAGAATATCCTCTCAGGAAAGCAGAAAGAAAACCTGCAATGGTGGCATCGCCGGCACCGGTAGTTCCCACAACCTTAACCTGAAAACACGCTCCACGAAGTTCACGGTTCTGCCACTCATCCAATGGGGCAGGTCTGGCTCTACCAAAACTTTCAGGCAACCATCCTCCCGATGTTCGCAGGTAAATTCCTTGATCTCCCATTTTAATTAAGACAATCCTGGCACCGAGTTGTATCAGTTCATCTCCTAATGCACTCATCCGTTCCGGTGTTGCCAAACAAAGAATATTTCCTGAGGGGGCAGATTGATAAAATTTTTCCCACTCTTGCCGGTGTAACATAAATAAAATTTCTTCGAAACTTGGTAAAAAGATATCCACAAAGGGCAAAAGGCGCTCCAGGATCTTCCTCCAGTCTGCCCTGCCGCCTTCCGATTGCGGATCCGGCAATGCCATATCCAGAGAAGTTGTTACACCAAAAGACTTAACCTTTTGAAAAATCTTGATACATTCTTCTCCGTCATTCTGAAACATTCGTTTCATAATGGGAGGGTAGCCAAAGTGAAATAAACAAGCCTCCCGTAAGCAGGATTCATCGAGGTTTTCCACACCGAAAAGGTCATTGGCGCCAGGGGAATGGAGAAAAATCCGATCGACCTCAGGAGCGCTCAGAATAATTGAATAGGAGGTTGATGAATGCGGATCCACCATCAATCCCTGTGCCAGATGTTCCCCATATTGTTCAACCAGTTTTCGAACAATCCAGCCAAACGGATCATTGCCAATTCGAGCAATAAGGTAAACCGGAATACCCAGACGGTGTAATGACAACCCCGTGTTGGATACCGGACCCCCTGTGCACATAACTGCCTCACCGGTAAGAATCAAATGTCCTGGCTGGAGGAGTTTCATTAACTGCCCAGGAGGCAAATGATTCATATCGGGGAAAATATCCAGACAGAGATGTCCAGCAACAACAACCTTACCGTTGAAGGTACTCATCGGAAAAACTCTGAAGAGAGGATTATTTTTGATTATAGAAGATTTCTAGAAGAAGGGAATCAGAAGGATTGTACAGAAATTATGGGAGTATTGGGAAAAAGAAAAGCGCCCTTGAGGCGCTTACAGGCTGGGGGCAAAGGATTCGAACCTCTACAAACAGATCCAGAGTCTGTCGTCCTGCCATTAGACGAGCCCCCAGTATGACCTCTCTCGAGGTATTTCTCCAACCCGCCACTCAGCGGATTGCCAGTGGCGAGGGTGGGATTCGAACCCACAACCAATGGCTTATGAGTCCACTGCTCCACCGTTGAGCTACCTCGCCAGAGCGATGTGTATTTTAAGGCGAAGTGCCCAAAATGTCAATTCTTCGGCGGTGATTTTTGATGACTTTCTAACGAATAGGCAATGGGTTCAACATCGTTGCGGTAATTTTCATCCATCCGTTGCATTCCACGCGGGTAATAAAAGGTTTCCCTTAACTGGGGAGTGACCATTCCGGGGCGCCGATATCCCCTATACGTTCCCCAAAACTGCATTAAACGGAACCAGAATATTGAAGGGATATCTCGATATGGGACTTTTTGCTTCAATGCGTGCCACACATCATAAAAGATGTTTTCCACACTGAGGCGAAAAAAATCGTAAAGGCTGAAGTGCGCCTCTGGAAAGATGCGTTTAAATGCCATGCCTTCCCGGCGGTATCGGTTGTAAACCCCTCTGGGTGTTTCTCGATGGATATGGACAATTTCCGCTTCTGAGACATAAGCCACAATATAACCTTGATTGAGCAACCACTTTGCCCAGGCAACATCTTCCAGCCCGGTAAGGGATTCATCATAAGGATGACGTTCCCAGAGGGAACGACGAATAGCGGCGTTCGCATTGTTACAAAACGGCGTGCTCTGCTGGAAATTGCTCCTTTCGGGGTACCATTGATAAAAAATTTGTTTTTCTGAGAATTTGGCAGTTTCAGGGCCACGCTGTTTTCCATAAGTCAACCCCACCTGGGGATTGGTAAATGGTTCCAGCAACCTTTCCAGCCAATCCGGATAAACAGGGTACACATGCGCACTGGCAATTACCACATATTCACGGGTTGTTGCTGAAATTCCCACATTGAGCGAGCGGCCAAAAGTAAATTCTTTCGAAGAAATATGGCAGATTCTGGCTCCGAAAGATTGAGCAATGCTCACGGTGGAGTCTGTAGAACCTGAATCCACCAGAATAATTTCTACATCCTGAATGGTCTGGCGACGAATCCCTTCAAACAATTTGGGTAAATGTTCTGCTTCATTAAAAGCGCGGATCACAATGGAGCACTTCACAGGCACCACCTGCACAAACAAGTTAAAAAATTCGAGACAACCCCTCTTGATAAAGATTCAGGTTGTCTCTAAAAGTCATACTGATGGGGTGCCTGGACGGTTTCGAACCCTCAACCTCTTGATCCACAGTCAAGCGCTCTGCCATTGAGCTACAGGCACCATATTTTGCGCAAATTATTTTATCACACCCTTTCGCTCTGTGCAAGAATCTGGCGAATACGCTCACCTACTTGCTCTACAGAGACAAGTTCCTGATTCCTCTGAGCGAGGTCTTTCAGGGCTACCTGACCAGCAGCAATTTCATCTGGGCCATAAATCACTGCAAACCGGATTCCGTTACGATCAGCAAATTTCAACTGCTTTTGGAGTCTG
This sequence comes from Anaerolinea thermophila, assembly GCF_020723905.1. Taxonomy (GTDB): domain Bacteria; phylum Chloroflexota; class Anaerolineae; order Anaerolineales; family Anaerolineaceae; genus Anaerolinea; species Anaerolinea thermophila_A. The sequence goes on along the minus strand of NZ_DYHZ01000005.1, from coordinate 130,173 downwards.
GCAGATTCAGGGTACCAGACAACCTTCAGCCCCTGCTCACGCAGACGAGCCGCCAGAGAGAAGGACTGTGGTAGTCGCTCCTGATCAAACACAGTGACTAAAATCTGGGCAGGTGAGGTTTCAAATGCCGGCAGTTTGCCATATTTTTCCAACACCAGGGTGATCATCACATCGCCCATTGCAAAACCTACCCCCGGGAGAGGATCTCCACCGACATTGGCTACCAGATTATCATAATGCCCGCCTCCCAGGATGGAACGCCCGCCATCCAAATCCTTAGCCTCAAAGACTGTGCCGGTGTAATAATCCAAACCACGAATGATCTGGGGAGCAAACTCCACGTATTCACGGATCCCCATCGCCTCCAGAAGTTCAAACACCCGCTTCAGTTCGTCTGAAGTTTCCCAGAGAGATTGATTGGAGAGCAACTCCTCAATTCCAGACAACTGTTCTGCAGTCAACCCCAATTCCAGGGCATACTGCCGCCATTCCTGCAAAGGCAATTTTTCCTTACGATCAATCAAACGAAAGACCGCCCGCTTTTGTTCTTCGCGAATTCCCAGTTTTTCCAGTTGAGCATCCATCAAACGACGATTGTTAATCAGCAACTTTACCTGCTCGGGAGACAACCCAACCCGTTTGAAAAATTCCACAGCCACAGCCAGCAATTCTGCATCTGACTCAATGGACTGGGAGCCAATCATATCAATATTCCACTGGAAAAACTCGCGGGTGCGTCCCTTTTGAGGACGTTCATAACGCCAGAAGGGACCAAAGGACCACCATCGTAAAGGATATACCAGTTCATTCTGGCGCTGTGCCACCATGCGCGCTAATGTGGGTGTTAATTCCGGACGCAGGGCAATGTAGTCTCCGCCACGATCCTGAAATACAAACGACTGTTCATTAACCAGTTCTTCTCCCGATTTTGCTGCATACAAATCAACCCGTTCCAGGAAGGGACCTTCATACTCCTGATAACCAAATTTTTCTGATACTTCCCGAATTTTTGCATACAGCCAGTTTCGAATTGCCATTACTTCCGGGTAGAAGTCCCGGGTTCCTTTAACAGAAGGCACGATTGTTTTCATATCCTCCACTCTCCTGCCCCCGATTTTAACATGGAAACGATGGGTTTCATGCCTTTCCCAATCAATCTGGTGTAAAATCATTAAAAACTTCCAACAGGCGTTCATATGAATCTCAACGAATTATCTGGATTGATTAACGGCAAATTCCTCAACAATACAAAGCCATCCATGAAAGAAATCAAAGGGGCTTTTGCGGCAGACTTAATGTCGGATGTGCTGGCAACTATCCAACCTCATGCAGTGCTTATCACAGGATTGTGCAATCCGCAGGTAGTCCGCACTGCAGTCATGGCAGATGTCACCGCTATTGTGCTTGTTCGAGGAAAACAACCCCCTCAGGAAACAATTGATTTAGCCGATGAAGAAGCGATCCCCCTCATTTCAACCCCGCTTGGGATGTTTGAAGTGTGCGGGAAATTGTACGTAGCCGGTGTGTCGAGTCTGGAACAGGTGATACACCCAGATGATTGTGACTGCGGATAATTGAATCATGAGTGATAACTCAAACCCTCAAAGAATTCTCACCGATCAAGATATTCAACAGATTACCCGCGCGGAAGAACTTGCCTATGAGTTAAAAGTTGAAGAGGTGATGAGTCGGGATGTTCAATGTCTGCATCCCGACATGTTGATGCATGATGCTTTAGAGTTATTCCGCACAAAACGGATTTCAGGCGCACCAGTCACCTGCGATTCTTCCCTCTGTGGCGTAGTCAGTATGGAAGACTTGATTCGCTGCCTCTTGAAACAGGATCTGGATGCGCGCATCTCCGATTACATGACCCCCAATCCTTTCTTCATTCACCCACAGGATCCTGTAATTGAAGCCTTGAAGCTCTTCGTTTCTACCCGACATGGCAGATTACCTGTAGTTGACCAAGATCGTAAGGTTGTTGGCATTCTGACTAAAGGCGACATTACAGCAGGGCTTCTTCGTGCTCTTCAGAAAGACTTCCATGCAGAAGAACTTCGACGGTATCGAGCCAGTCATTTATTTGAAGATATTGTTTCCGACCGTACCAGCCTTATTCTCCGATACCAGATCAAACCCAGAGATTTCAGCCATGGAGGCGCCGCTTCCAGCAATATCAAGCGGGCATTACTTCGGCTCGGGGCGACGCCAAACATAGCGCGACGGTGTGGCATTGCCGCTTATGAAGCAGAAATGAACCTCATCATCCATACCACCAACGGAGGAATGATTCGGGTGGAAATAGAACCTCACCAGATTACTATCGAAGCCTCCGACGATGGACCTGGTATCCGTGATATTGACCTGGCAATGCAACCCGGATATTCCACAGCAAGCGAAGAAATTCGCGAACTGGGCTTTGGAGCAGGGATGGGACTGGTCAATATCAAGCGCTGTGTAGATCAATTCCGTCTGGAATCGACCTGGGGAAAAGGAACGCGCTTGAAAGTCAGAATATTTATGAAACCTGAAGAATCTGCGGCTTAAATAATCATAAGGTCAAACAGGAGAATCCATGAATCTAACCCTTGGAGAGATTGCAAAAGCCCTCAACCTTGAACTGCTGACACAATCGAAAGATTGGGAAGAAATCCGTCCCTCTGCCGGGTATACCTCGGATATGTTGTCCTGTGTCATGGCTGGTGCTCCCCATCGGGGGATCTGGATCACATTACAAGCCCATATGAACATCATCGCCGTTGCCGCATTGTTAGAACTCTCTGCGGTGATCATCACCGAAGGAGCACAGCCTGAACCCTCTACCATTGAAAAGGCCAATGAAAAAGGAGTAATTTTATTCTCGACAAAAGAGGGCTCCTTTGAGGTGGCTGGACGGTTATGGGAGATGGGGTTGAGGGCAATGCCTCCGGAAGAATAGAATTTCCCATGAGTGACTTCCTGCGGGCAGAATTTCATGTTCATACTGTCCTTTCTCCGTGCGCGGATATTGAAATGATCCCGCCGTTGATTGTTGAGGAAGCCTTACGGAAGAAAATTCACATTCTTGCCATCACAGACCACAACCACACTGCAAACATAGAAGCCGTTCAAAAAGCGGCAAAAGATACTCCACTAAAAATCCTCCCCGGTATGGAATTACAAACCTCCGAGGAAGTGCATGTATTGTGCCTGTTCGATGAACTGGATCAGGCTCTTGCCTTTCAGAAAATCGTTGATGCCCATTTGCCCAACATTGAAAATAACATCGAATACTTTGGGGAACAATTTGTTGTAGATGAGACCGGTGATTTCATCCGCAGAGAAGAACGCCTGTTGCTAACCTCCACTACACTGACCCTTCATCAAGCATGGGAGGAAGTCCAAGCACTGGAAGGGCTGTTCATTCCCGCACACGTCAATCGGCAAGCCTTTGGATTGATCCCCATACTGGGGATGATCCCCCTGGATACCCCTATTGAAATTGTGGAAATCTCCCGGCATCTCCCGGTGGAAAAAGCGGCAATGCTATTCCCACAAATCCAGAATCTCCCTTTGATTCAAAGCGGCGACGCCCATTTTCTGGAAGATATTCTTGGATGGAATTATCTGAGCATACCCGAAATATCCTTGAAAGATATTTCCGAAGCCATCAAGAGCCTTTGTCCTCAAAAGCACCAGATTATTCCGGATTGATGTCTGGAGGAATACCTGAATTGACAAGTCTCATTTGTTTATATGACATTTGATAATTGACCATTCTGGTTTTCAAAGGGTAAACTCATGTAGGTTTCCAGGAAATATTTATATATTTTGTATCTAATTTATGCATTCGGAGCAAAGTATGCTGAGAACCGTTACCGTACCAGAAAACGACCCTGTTGCCATCGAAGAGAAACGCGCCATTATTGATCAGATTTTAGAGCAAAACAAACATTTGCCCGGCGGTTTAATGGTGATTCTCAATGAGGTGCAAAGCCAGATTGGCTTCATCTCCGAACCCATGCAACAATACATTGCCAATAAACTTCACGTGCCTGTGAGTACAGTTCATGGCGTGGTCTCTTTCTATTCCTTCTTTACCACCACTCCCCGGGGAAAACACACTATCAAATTCTGCATGGGCACAGCCTGTTATGTAGGCGGAACCCCCCAACTGATTGAAAAAGCAAAACAGATTCTGGGAATTGACCCCGGTGAAACCACTCCCGACGGTCAGATTACCCTTGAATTATGCCGGTGCGTTGGGGCTTGCAGTCAGGCACCTGTGATTGTGGTGGACGAAGAAATTCAGGGGCGCGTTCGTCCAAACAAGTTCCCGCAATTGCTTCGTTTGATTCAAGACGAACAGAAAGAAGCGTGAAAGAACTGGCTTTACATTTACTGGATATCGCCCACAACAGTGTTTCAGCAAACGCTCGAAACATTACGATTGAGGTTAAAGAAGATACAAAATCAGATTTGCTCACCCTGGTAGTGAAAGACGACGGTAAAGGTATGGATGCCCAAATGGTTCAACAGGTGATCGATCCATTTGTAACCACCCGAACCACCCGCAATGTAGGGCTGGGCATCCCCCTTTTGAAAGCCGCTGCCGAAGCGTGCGGTGGAAACCTGGAAATCCACTCCACCCCGGGAAAAGGGACTGAGGTGAAAGTAACGTTTCAACGCAGTCACATTGACCGAATGCCCTTAGGAAATCTTGCTGAAACTTTCTTCTCTCTTGAAGTGGGATGTCCGGAAGTCCACTGGACGTTTATATACGAAGTGGATGAACAAAAATTTGAGTTTGATGATACATTGGTTAAACAGGAACTTGGTGATGTGCCTTTGACAGATCCACTTGTTTTAAATTATCTGCGCAAGGAATTTGAATCTGGTATTAAGGCACTCCAGGCGTCCTATTCAGAAATCTCATAATCATGAGGAGACATGTATGGACAGGGTAAAAAGCCTTGAGGATCTGAAAAAATTGCGGGAACAGGCCTTGGAAAAGCGGAAGGTAAAAACCGCTTCAGGGGAGGTTCAGATTATTGTGGGAATGGGCACTGTGGGCATTGCTGCGGGAGCCCGTGAAACTCTAAAAGCCATCCTTGAATTCATTGAAAAAGAAAATCTTTCCGGAATTACAGTCAGACAGACGGGCAACATTGGCTGGGATTCATACGAACCGATTGTTCAGGTTGTTATTGGAGAACAGCCAAAAGTCACTTATGGAAAGGTGACTCCTGATGCTGCCATTCGCATTATGAAAGAGCATGTCCTGAACGGACAGGTGGTAAAAGATCATTTATTAGAAGGTTAAGGATTTACCGCCTTGTCCTGATCCTAAAAGAATAGAAGGTGGTTTATGGCATTTTACCGATCACATGTACTGGTGTCGGTGGATCCTGAGTGCGTGAAGCGAGGGGCACATCAAATTATTGATGCCTTAAATGATGAGTTAGTAGCACAGGGGCTCATCGACGAAATTCAGGTTTTAGAGACATCGCGAATTGGCGACCCCGTCTTATTTGGTCCCGACATGATTGTTTACCCTGAAGGGGTACATTATGCCTGCTTAAGCCCCGATGATATCCCTTATCTGGTAGAGGAGCACTTCTTAAAGGGGCGGATTGTTGAAAAATTCCGCGCTCAAGAGAAAAAAGTGGTAGATGAAGAACTGGGTGCTCCCAAAGCCAAAGAGGTGCGGGTCGTCTTGCGCAATTGCGGAGTCATTGACCCCAATAACATCGAGGATTACATTGCAGAAGATGGTTACATGGCGCTGGCAAAGGTCCTCTCAGAAATGACCCCGGAACAGGTCATTGATGAGGTAACCCGTTCGGGTCTGAGGGGTCGTGGAGGCGCAGGTTTCTTAACGGGACGGAAATGGCAGTTCTGCCGAAACAGTCAGGCAGACATGAAATACGTGGTCTGTAACGCGGATGAAGGCGATCCAGGCGCTTTTATGAACCGCCGGGTGCTTGAATCTGATCCGCATTCAGTGATTGAAGGAATGATCATTGCCGCATATGCTATTGGCGCAAGGCAGGGATATATCTACTGTCGTGCTGAGTATCCATTAGCCGTAAAGACTTTGAACATTGCTATCAAACAAGCCCGAGAATTTGGTTTCCTGGGAGAGAATATCCTCGGAACAGGTTTCTCATTTGATCTGGAAGTTCGGCAGGGTGCTGGCGCATTTGTGTGCGGCGAGGAAACCGCTCTGATGGCTTCTATCGAAGGACGCCGGGGAGAGCCACGTCCCCGTCCTCCTTTCCCCGCCGTCTCCGGTTTGTGGGGCAAACCGACGAACATCAACAACGTGGAAACCTATGCCAACGTTCCCCAGATCATTCTTAGAGGCGCAGACTGGTTTGCCAGCATGGGAACTGAAAAAAGCAAAGGCACGAAAACCTTTGCCCTGGCAGGCGATGTGAAACATACCGGGCTGATTGAAGTTCCTTTAGGTATTACTCTACGCGAAATTGTTTACGATGTTGGCGGTGGCATCAAAGACGATAAGGGGTTCAAAGCCATCCAGACGGGTGGTCCCATGGGTGGATGTTTGCCGGCAGAATTTTTAGACCTGCCAGTAGATTATGAGTCCCTGACCCAGGCTGGCTCGATTATGGGTTCAGGGGGCATGGTGGTCATGGATGAAGAAACCTGCATGGTAGATATTGCACGATTCTTCATGGAGTTCACCCAGGAAGAATCGTGCGGAAAATGCACCCCCTGCAGAATTGGAACCCGCCGATTGCTGGAAATTCTCACCCGCATTTGCGAAGGGAAAGGGGAAGACGGTGATATCGAGCGGCTGGAAGAATTGTGCGAACAAATTCGCACTGCAAGTTTGTGCGGGCTTGGGCAGGGTGCACCTAATCCGGTTGCCAGCACGTTGAAGTACTTCCGCCACGAATATGAAGCCCATATTTACGAGAAACGTTGTCCAGCAAAAGTATGCCGGGCGTTAATCGCATATGAAATCGTGCCTGAAGCCTGCACAGGTTGTACGGTCTGCGCGCGTAACTGTCCGGTCAACGCCATTACCGGCGAAAGACGGCAGCCCCACAAGATTGACCCAGACATCTGCGTACGGTGCGGAATTTGTATGCAGGTGTGCAACTTCAATGCGATCGTTGTCAACTAAGGACCCAGCGAAGGCGCTCAAAAAGGGCGCCTTCGTGCTTTTTTCCAATCACCATGTTTTCGTCGGGAGGAACAGGCTCATGACAAACGAACAACCTCATGGAAAAAACATCCTCGAAATTGTTAAACACGTGGTAGAAGTTCATGGCAAAACGCGCGAAGAACTCATCCCTATTCTGCAGGACATTAATAAAGAATACGGGTATATCCCTTCTCAAGGGCTGGAAGAAGTTGCCCGACTCCTTCAGATTCCGAAAAGTCAGGTGTTCTCAGTGGCTACTTTCTACCACATGCTCAATGTTAAAGAGATGGGGCGCCATATCATTCTGTTCTGCGAAAGCGCCCCCTGCCATGTGGTTGGCGGACGCGAAGTGTGGCGACGCCTGAAACAGGAATTAAAAATTGATGCCGGTGAAACCACACCGGACAAGAAATGGAGCCTGGTTACAGTGTCCTGTTTAGGAGTTTGCGGTGTGGGACCTGTAATTGTCATTGATGAAGACCTGTATGGAAATGTAACCCCTGAGATGATCCCCGACATCTTGGCGCGATATAACTAAGGAGGGTGCCGTGAAAATCTATCGTTCGATGGTTCTCATCTCCAGCGACCCCAAAAGCATGCTGTATGGTGCGGAAGAAGTATTCCAGCGCTTTCAACAGGAAATTGAAGCCAAAGGATTACAGGATGAAGTGCAAGTATCCATGGTAGGCGATCTGGGACGACATGAAGTCCACCCGGTTGTCATTGTTTATCCTGAAGCAGTATTGTACGGACCTGTGAAGCCCGAAAACGTACCTCTTATTGTTGAAGAGCATCTCTACAAAGGGCGGGTTGTTCCTGAATTGCAACTTTCGCCCCAGGAATTAAGCGGACGGATTGCCTGGTTAACTGCCCGAAAAGGGACGCTTCCTGCTGAACAGCGCATCGTGCTGGAACGCGCCGGAGTGATTGACCCTACAAATATTGAAGATTACATCCTGCATGATGGATACGCCGCCCTCGGTAAAGTGCTCACTTCAATGAAGCCAGAGGATGTCATTGCCGAGGTTCAAAAATCCGGGCTGAAAGGACGCGGCGGCGCGGGTTTCCCAACGGGGTTGAAGTGGTCATTCGTTGCAAAAGCCCCCGGAGGCAAAAAATACGTCATTTGCAATGCAGATGAAAGTGAACCGGGTACTTTTAAAGACCGGGTTATCCTGGAAGGGGATCCCCATGCAATTCTGGAAGCCATGGCAATTGCCGGCTATGCGGTGGGAGCCGATGAAGGCTATATCTATGTGCGCGGGGAATACGCCCTGGCGCAGGAACGCCTGAACGTCGCCATTGCTCAGGCAAAAGAATATGGTTTCCTGGGGAAAAATATTTTTGGTACCGATTTTCACTTCGAAATTCATATCCACTCCGGCGCGGGAGCGTATATTTGCGGCGAAGAAACAGCCCTGATTGAGTCTATTGAAGGAAAACGGGGAGAACCGCGCGCCCGTCCACCCTATCCAACCACGCATGGTTTATGGGGAAAACCTACTCTGGTCAACAATGTTGAAACACTGGCAAATATTCCTCCCATCCTGCGCAACGGTGCCGAGTGGTATCGGAAATTTGGCACTCCCAGCAGTCCCGGAACCAAGGTTTACACCATTCTGGGCAACGTGAACAACACGGGGTTGATTGAAGTTCCCATGGGAATCACCCTCCGGGAAGTGATCGCTATTTACGCCCGGGGGATGAAAAACGGTCGCACCTTCAAACTGGCTCAGACGGGTGGATCTTCAGGGTCTGTCATTCCAGCCAGCCTTCAGGATACTCCCATGGATTTTGATTCCTATAACAAAGCCGGGGTATCTCTTGGTTCAGGAGCATTGCTTATTTGCGATGAAGACACCTGTGTTGTGGATTTAGCCAAAGTGCTGGTGAACTTCTTCCGGAAAGAAAGTTGCGGAAAGTGCACCCCCTGCCGAATTGGCACCTATCGGGCATATCAAATCCTGCAACGCATTTCTGAAGGTCAAGGGGTGCTCAAAGATCTGGATGAACTTTTAAGTCTGAGTGATAACCTGGTAAATCTGTCTAATTGCGGACTGGGACAAACAGCGGCAACGCCGATTAAAGACATCCTGAAGTACTTCCGCGCCGAAGTAGAAGCCCACATTCGTTTAGGTGTCTGTCCGACCGGCGTGTGTACCATGGTGCCAGAAAAGAGTCCTCAGGAAGCATAAGGGCAAAGCATTTGAATGAGAGCCCCGCTCATGGGGCTCTTCTTTTTGCATGACAATTTTCGATTGGGATGATGACACACTGCACTTTAGAAACTGCCTTGATAATGATAAAAACGCTTCAGAATGAATTTGCAGTCTACAAACCTTACTGAAATCTTTCAGAGCATTCCTCTCTTCCATGGATTCTCTTCGGAGATTCTCTTCAAGCTGGCACAAATCAGCCATCTTCGCGAGATTCCGCCGCAGGAAATTCTGTTTAAAGAGGGCGATGTAGATCGAACCCTGTATATTTTGCTGGATGGAGAAGTAAAACTCTCGTGTTACGCCCCCGGTTATGGTGAGGTGATCATTGCAAAGGCAGAACCTCTGGATATCATTGGGTGGTCTTCCATGACCTCAATGATTCGTCAGCGACTTGAGACTGCCCAAAGCATTCGCCGGAGCACCGTGCTTTGCATTAATGCTGAAGCGCTACAAAAAATTTGCGATGAAGTTCCCTCCGTAGGATACCAGATCATCCAAAGAGTTGCCAACCTTGCGGCAACTACCTTAATGCAAAGCCGCATCAATTTATTACAGGTGATTCGAGAACAAGCCTCACAAATTCATAAAGAGGATACACTGGAATTTTCAGAATAATTACAGGTATAATCACGTTGTGCACGAATTATCGGTAACCGAACATATCCTTAACCTCTCGCTCCAGTATGCAGAGCAACATCACGCCACCCGGGTAACAGATATTTATCTGGTTATCGGGCGGTTGTCCAGCATTGTAGACGATTCCATTCAGTTCTACTGGGACATCATCAGCCAGAATACTCTCTGTCAAGGCGCCGTTCTTCATTTTGAACGAATTCCCGCCCAGTTATTGTGTCTGGATTGTGAATATACCTATGAGATTCCTGCAGATTTAACCCCCTGTCCAAGCTGCTCCAGCACAAGGATTAAAGTATTACAGGGAGAAGAGTTTTACCTGGACAGTATTGCAATTGAAACGGCTACGGAGGAAAAATGAGCAATCGAGTCACTGTTGTGGAAAATATTCTCAGCGCAAACGATCAGGTGGCACACCTGAACCGAAAATTACTGGATGACCGGAAAATTTTCTCTATCAACCTGATGGCATCTCCCGGTGCAGGGAAAACCTCCTTTATTTTACAAACCATCAAAGCCCTTAGCCCTTCATTTCGAATTGGTGTGCTTGAAGGGGATACTGCACCGGTCACCATTGACGCCGACAAAGTCAACGCAGTGGGCATTCCTGCTGTACAGATCAACACCGGCGGCGATTGCCATCTAGACGCTATCATGGTGAGCAAAGGACTGGAAAAATTACCCCTGGAGCAACTGGATGTCGTGATCATTGAAAACGTGGGAAATCTGGTCTGTCCAGCGGCTTTTCAACTGGGTACTCACATTAATGTGCTCATTGCTTCGATACCCGAAGGAGACGATAAGCCGTACAAATACCCTGCGATCTATCGAGGCATCCAGGTTTTGATTATTAACAAAACCGACCTTATGCCGTATGTGAATTTCAATATGGATTACTTCCGGCAAGGAGTGGAGATGCTAAATCCAGGTCTGGTAACATTCCCGGTTTCCTGCAAAACAGGTGAGGGAATTGAAGAGTGGGTGCAGTGGCTCTCTGCTCAAATTCAAACGAATCGCTCATGATTGACACAGATCTTTATTGTGTGAAAATATTAGTCAGGGGCATAGTGCAGGGAGTAGGCTTCCGTCCCTTTGTCTATCAGGAAGCGGTTAAAAATTCTTTGACTGGATGGGTTCGAAACACCTCCAGTGGGGTGGAAATTGAAATATGCGGCACTCGAAAATGCGTGGAACAGTTTCTCCACACATTGCAGAATAATCCCCCTCCCCTGGCACGGTTAGACCACATCAAGGTAACCGAAACCCATCCCAATGGGGCTACTGAATTCCTGATTCTGGAGAGTGCAGATTCCGAGAGCCAGTTTCTACCTGTATCGCCCGATATCAGCATTTGCGAAGACTGTCTGCGAGAATTATCTGACCCAAACGATCGCAGGTACCGCTATCCGTTTATCAACTGCACCAATTGCGGACCGCGATTTACCATTATCAAGGGCATCCCTTATGATCGCCCTAACACGACCATGGCTTCTTTTGATCTGTGCCCTGCATGCCAGGAGGAATACACTAATCCTCTGGATCGGCGGTTCCATGCCCAACCCATCGCCTGTCCTGAATGCGGCCCGTACCTCTGGTTAGAGGTGAAAGGTCAGCGGGTTGCGGAGAGAGAAGATGCTCTCCAGAAAGCCCGTCAACTTCTCAAAGGAGGAGCCATTGTTGCGATTAAGGGACTGGGAGGGTTCCACCTGGCCTGCGACGCTTCAAACGAAAAAGCTGTGAGGGCCCTGCGCAACCGCAAAAAACGGAGTGATAAACCCTTTGCTGTCATGGTATTTGATCTTTCCAGAGTGGAAAAGATTGCTGAAATAAACGAAGAAGAAAAGGCTATCCTCCTCTCGCGCCAAAAACCCATCGTTTTATTGCGTAAGAAAAAAGATGCGCGAGTGGTGCAGGATGTTTCTCCGGATGTGGATACCATTGGTGTGATGTTACCCTACACGCCGTTGCATTATTTGCTTCTAGAACCAGGAGAAGGTTTCCCTGAGGTGCTGGTAATGACCAGCGGCAATCTCAGCGAAGAACCGATTGCCTACGAAGATGAAGAAGGGCTCACTCGCTTACAAAACATCGCCGATGCGTTTTTGTTGCATAACCGACCAATTCATATGCGGGTAGATGATTCTGTAGTGGCCGTTTCGGCAGGCGGTTTTCTTCCCATACGTCGGGCGCGAGGATATGCTCCCGACACGATATCTCTCCCATTTCACTTTCCACCCATTTTAGCGGCGGGAGCAGAATTGAAAAATACCTTCTGTCTCACTCGCGAACGGTATGCGTTCCTGAGCCACCACATTGGAGATATGGAGAATCTGGAAACGCTCAATTCTTTTGTAGAGGGGATCGAGCATTACCAGAATGTCTTTAAAACAGTTCCCGAAGTCCTGGCTTGTGATTTACACCCCGATTACATGGCCACACGATACGCAGAAGCCCGTAGCGAACGGGAAAACCTCCCATTAATTCGTATTCAACACCATCACGCCCATCTGGCCTCCTGTCTGGTGGAACATCAATGGGACACGGATGATCCTGTCATTGGATTAATCTTTGATGGCACCGGGCTGGGTGAAGACCGCGCTATCTGGGGAGGTGAAATTCTGGTCGGTGGGTACAGCGGATATCATCGCCGCTTCCATCTGGAATATATTCCGTTGCCGGGTGGTGATGCATCGATACGAAAACCTGCCCGTACAGCGCTGGCGCATCTCTGGCATGCCGGCATTCCATGGGAAGAACATTTACCGCCCTGCTCAGCTCTGTGTGGAGATGAACTGACTTTGCTTCATTCGCAACTGAAACACCGAATTAATGCCCCATGGACTTCAAGTATGGGCAGGCTCTTCGATGCTGTTTCATCCTGCATCGGATTACGGCATGAAGCCAGTTATGAAGCCCAGGCTGCTATTATGCTGGAAACCATATGCGATCCCAAGGAAACGGGTACATATTCCGTCATCCTACAAGAGGATGAGATAAAATTAGGCACATTATGGCAAGAGATACTGAACGACTGGCTGGCCGGCACCCCACCTTCGACAATCTCAGCAAAATTCCACAACTGGGTAGCAACAGTTGCCCTCTACGCCAGTGAAACCATCCGTTCAGAAACCGGAATCAATACGGTAGCCTGTTCAGGTGGTGTATGGCAAAATCGAGTTCTGGTTCAAAAAGCCAAAACGCTTCTTGAACAACATGGGTTCAGGGTTTTCTTCCACAAGATTGTCCCTCCAAATGACGGCGGGTTATCGCTGGGACAGGCGGCAATTGCGGGATGGAAAGCCACGAAGAGAAACGGATAAGGAGAAAAAATATGTGTCTGGGAATCCCGGGAAAAATTGTTGAAATTTATCAGCAAGGCGGGTTGAAAATGGGAAAAATTGATTTTGGAGGTGCCATTCGGGAAGCCTGCCTTGAATCTGTTCCTGAGGCAGAGATTGGCCAATACGCCTTAGTGCATGCGGGATTTGTCATTACCCTGTTGAGTGAAGAGGAAGCCCGCGAGACTTTACAATTACTCAGTGAAATCTCCGCTCTGGATGAAGAAGAAAACCTATGAGTGATATCAACCTTCCATTCCGAGATCATCATCTCATTCAGGGAATCGTAAGGCAGATTCAACGCACCGTTAGCAAACCATGGGTATTGATGGAAATTTGCGGCGGGCAAACGCATGCCATTCTCCGCTATGGAATCGATCAGGTTCTTCCTCCCGAAATCGAACTGGTTCATGGACCAGGATGCCCTGTGTGTGTAACTCCACTGGAACAAATTGACAAAGCCCTGGCAATTGCCAGCCAGAAAGATGTCATTTTTACTTCTTTTGGCGATATGTTACGTGTCCCGGGTAGTTCGGATGATCTCTTTTCCATACGAGCCAGAGGAGGAGATGTCCGGGTAGTATACTCCCCCATTGATGCGGTACAGATTGCCCGGGAAAATCCGGATAAACAAGTGGTGTTTTTCGCAATTGGATTTGAAACCACTGCACCCGCAAACGCAGCGGCAATCCTTCAGGCGCAGGCACAAAACCTTGGAAATTTCTCTCTGCTGGTCTCTCAAGTTCGCGTTCCCCCTGCCATGCATACCATCCTGAGTTCCCCCTCCAACCGGGTTCAGGGGTTTCTGGCGGCAGGACATGTTTGCACGGTGATGGGTTACTGGGAATATGAACCCATTGCAGAAAAGTATCAGGTGCCTATCGTCGTGACCGGTTTTGAACCCGCGGATATTTTGCTGGGCATTTTAAAAACCGTTGAATTGCTGGAAAACGGCAAAGCGGAAGTGTATAACGCTTACCCCCGTGCTGTTCAGCGAGAAGGAAATCAACCTGCACAAAGAATGATTGATCAGGTATTTATGCCGGTGGACCGAAACTGGCGCGGTATCGGTCTCATTCCGCTAAGCGGCTGGGGGTTGCGCGAAGCCTACAAAAAATTTGACGCAGAGCACCGCTTCCAGGTTGGGCATATTCAGACTCACGAATCGCCCCTCTGTATTGCCGGCGAAATCCTTCAGGGGGTTAAGAAACCCCATCAATGTTCTGCCTTTGGTACACAGTGCACTCCCGAACATCCATTGGGGGCCCCAATGGTTTCAGCTGAGGGCGCTTGTTCTGCATTCTATCGTTACTCCAGGATTATCAGGTCATGAACGACTTAAACGAGAGTCAACAACTCCCTGATTATCAGGGGCTAGCCTGTCCCTTGCCTCTACCGCATAACGAACAAATTGTTCTCGGGCACGGGAGCGGCGGTAAAATGACCCACGATTTAATTCGCAGGGTCTTTCAAAAATACCTTTCCAGTCCTGCTCTCCTTGCAGGGAATGACTTTGCAAGGCTGGCTTTGCCTGAACTTCCTGAAAGCCAGGGAAAACTGATTGTCTCAACTGATTCCCATGTGGTTTTCCCCCTGTTTTTTCCGGGCGGAGACATCGGACGCCTGGCTGTCGCTGGCACAGTCAATGATGTTGCTGTTTCTGGCGCCACTCCATTGTACTTAACAGCCTCTTTCATCCTTGAAGAAGGCTTTCCTGTGGCATTGCTGGAGCAGATTCTCGCTTCGATGCAAAAAACTGCCGAAGAAGCCGGCGTGACATTTGTCGCCGGGGACACTAAAGTGGTCGAACGAGGCAAGATGGATGGAGTATTTATCAATACTACCGGATTCGGGTGGTTGCCTTCTGACTGCGATATCCATGGAGCCAATGCCCAACCAGGCGATCTGGTGCTGATTTCGGGTACAATGGGAGACCATGGTATGGCAATCCTGACCGCGCGGGGAGATTTGGGAATTCAAAGCCCCATTCAATCTGATGTCGCTCCCCTCAACCAACTGATTAAACAATTGCTGAAAGCAGCACCTCACACTCATGTCCTGCGGGATCCCACCAGAGGTGGAGTGGCAACAACCCTCAATGAGATTGCCTCACAAAGTCAGGTGGGCATCCTGCTAGATGAGATGGCATTACCGGTCAATCCAGCAGTACGTTCCATGTGTGAAATGCTGGGTTTTGACCCCCTCTATGTTGCCAATGAGGGCAAGATTCTCGCCATTGTGCCAGAAAGTGAAGCGCACACCGCTTTGGAGGCGCTACGAGAGCACCCCCACGGCGCTCAAGCCCAGATCATTGGAAAAGTAATTGCCGAGAACCCCGGCAAAGTCCTGATGCGTACCGTTATCGGTTCAACCCGCATTGTTGAGAGTCTTTCTGGAGAAATTCTACCGAGAATCTGCTGAAAAAGATCGAAAAAAGGCCTGGTATAATTAAATTCCAATTCTTCTTAAGGAGAGAACCATGAAAATTGAATACCACGAAACAACGAACGATTTGCAAACTCGCATCAATATTCACAACCAGTATGGCGCAAAAGACATTGATGCATGGATGCTGGACATTCTTCCCTTACAAAAGGGAATGCGTATCTTGGATGTAGGCTGTGGGGCTGGAAAACAATGCTTTTCTTTTTACGATTTTCTTGGTGGGGAAGCCTCTATTCTGGGTGTAGATATCAACGAAGAATTGCTTGGGCAAGCGCGCCAGATCGCAGAGAAAACCAATCGCAAGGTCGAATTTTCCGAATTGAACTTCAATGAGGTATTTCCTCTGGATAGCAATCAATTCGACCTGGTATCTTGCTGTTTCGCCATTTACTATGCAGAAAATATTCCTTTTACTATTGAACAAATGCACCGGGTACTGAAACCTGGCGGACGGTTGTTCACAACCGGGCCAATGCCCACCAATAAGCAAGTCTTTTACGACATCATTCGGGAAGCCACTGGAAAACCCATTCCTCCCATGCCGGGAAGTTCCCGCTACAGCACGGAAATTTTCGGCGCGATTGAAAAACTGTTCTCGAAGGTTGAGACACATATTTTCGAAAATCCTCTTACCTTTGAGACTGTCGAACCTTTCCTTGCATACACGCGTGCATCTCTCTCCGAAGATCGCAAGCTGTGGAACAGCCTCTTTAATACCAAAGAGGAATTTGAAACCATCATGAAGCAAATTGAGCAGGTTGCCAGAGCACGTATTGAACGCGATGGAAAACTGGTTATGACCAAGGTGGTAGGCGGATTTATCGCTACGAAGTAAATCACGATGAACAACGACATGATCTTTTATGGGCGCCGGGTTCTCTTCCTGGGTGCACATCCAGATGACATCGAACTGGGATGTGGGGCATTGATTGCGCATATCGTTCCCCACACCGAAATTCGCTGTGTAACCCTCTCGGACAACCAGAAAAATCCCGCCCTGAAAAATCTGGTCGAAGAACATTATCGCAGCATGGATGTTCTGGGCGTTCCCAGGGAATGGGCGATTTTGGGTCCGTTCGAAACCCGGCGATTTCCCCATTATCGGCAGGAGATTCTGGAATACTTACTGGATTGGAATCGCAAATTCCAACCCGATATCATTTTCGTTCATACCAGAGCCGACATTCATCAGGACCACGGCACAGTCACCGAAGAAGCATTGAGAGCCTTCAGAGGAAAAACTGTGCTGGGCTTTGACGTGATTCGCAGCAGTTACGGCTTTTTCCCCAGTTTTCTGGTAGAAGTCAGCCAGCAGGATGTCGATCGAAAGATTCAAGCCCTTGCTGAATATAAAACCTACGCTGAGAGGTACTACTTTAATCCAGAGATTACCCGTGCAACGCTCATTCGAAACGGTGCCATCTGCGAAAGACCGTATGCCGAGGGGTTCGACATATTGAGAATTGTTGGAGCCTTTGGCTGTAAGGAAATGCTGAACGCATGCGAAGAATAACAAAAAAGGCGGCTTTAGCCGCCTTTTTTTACTTTTTCCAGTCAATATTAATACTTGGATTTTCTAGGAAACCCCAGTTCAATCCATCCGTTGACAACGCGCACCGGGAATGAAAGCGTATCTTCAACAGCAGGCAGGGAAAGCGCTTTGCCATTGCGAATATCAAATCTGGCGCCATGGCGGGGACATCGGATGCAGTAGCCGTCCAGTTCACCCTCTCCCAGAGGACCATCATCGTGAGTACAGACATCCCCAATGGCATAGAATTGCCCGCCTACATTGAACAGAACAATGGGTACGCCTTCTACTTCGACAAACAAACGTTCTCCAGGGGGAAGTTCAGATTGCTCAACGATTTGCAAAAATTCAACGTTGGAAGAGTCATTCATATCACTCAATACCCTCGCCAACAAGATCATCGGGTGCTTCGCCCAGTCCGTACACTCCGGCTTTCAAGACTTTTAAAGAAAGCAAAGCACACTTTAACCGCACCGGTCCCAGTTCAATTCCCAGAAGGTCAAGCACATCCTCTTTAGTAAGAGCCTTGACCTCGTCCAGGGATTTTCCAATGATGGACTCGAGCAGGAGATCTGCTGATGCCTGAGAAATCGCGCATCCATGTCCACTGAAAGCCGCCTCGGTAACCCTATTCTGGTCATCCACCCGCAAGTCTATTCGGATATGATCTCCACAGAGCGGGTTTTCATCCTCAAAGCGGATATCGCATGGATCCAGTTCCCCTTTGTAAAGAGGATTTTTATAACGCTCGATGATTACTTCCCGGTATAAATCATCCATAAAAGAGCCTATCCAAAGATTGTGAGGATTTTTTCCAGCCCAGCCACCAGTAGATCCACTTCTTCTTTACGGGAATACAGGTAGAAACTGGCACGAGTGGTGGCGGGAATGTGGAATTTCTCATGCAAGGGCATGGCACAATGGTGCCCTGCGCGCACAGCAATCCCGTCCTGATCGAGAATCTGGGCCACATCATGAGGGTGTACGCCTTGCATGGTGAATGAGATGACCCCCCCTTTATGTGAGGCATCAGGGCCAAAGATCTTCAAACCAGGAATTTCAGATAACCGCTCTAAACCATAAGCGGTAATTTCCTGCTCGTGAGCAAGAACCCAATCCATACCGATTTCCTGGAGAAAATCCACGGCGGCTCCCAAGCCAATGGCTTCCGCAATGGCTGGTGTACCGGCTTCAAATTTATGCGGAAGGGTATTGGGTACAAAATCACGGAGGAGCACCTTTTTAATCATGTCACCGCCACCCAAGAATGGAGGCATTTTTTCCAGCAATTCCTGCTTTCCGTAAAGAACGCCAATGCCGGTGGGACCGCACATTTTATGCCCGGAAAAAGCCATGAAGTCCACATCCAGATCCCGCACATTGACTGCAAAATGAGGAACTGATTGGGCGCCATCTATAAGTGTCAAAGCCCCTGCTTCATGAGCAAGGCGAATCATATCCTTTGCAGGATTAATTGTGCCCAATACGTTGGACATATGGGTAAAAGCCACCAGTTTGGGGCGTAATTCCAGTAATCGCCGGTACACATCCAGATCCAACAGGAAATCTTCCTGTACGGGAATAAATTCCAGCCTGATGCCTTTTTCAGATGAGAGAATCTGCCATGGAACAAGGTTGGAATGATGTTCCATCTCGGTCAGGATTATCACATCCCCGGGTTGTAAAAATTTTCTGCCCCAGGAATAGGCAACAAGGTTAATGGCTTCTGTCGTGTTGCGTGTAAAGATAACCTCTTTAGTGGAGGATGCGCCGATAAATGAAGCGATTTTCTCACGGGCTTTTTCATAAGCCGCCGTGGATTCTTCTGCCAGAGTGTGGACTCCGCGATGAATATTGGCATTCATTAACTGGTAAAACCGCTGCATGGTCTCAATGACCTGCAGCGGCTTTTGTGAGGTTGCCGCCGAATCGAGATAGATCAGCGGCACCCCTTTCCGTACCTGACGATGGAGGATGGGAAATTGTCTGCGAATTTCTTCAACAGATAGCATAACCTAGAAGTCCTTTGTGTAGTCTGTGCGCCCCGGGCCCTTCTTTTCGCCAGGGAATCGCACGTGTGGAGAATTGACCGGATACCAGAGGATATGGTCAGGAACCATCCATCCATCGGTCAGAAAAACGTTGGAACGGAATTGAATGGCAACCATTTTGGCATCTACCTGAACCACAATGCCCTTCAGCCAACCGCGAATGCGCTGGCCTCCCTTTTCGTGGTCACAATAGACTTCTACAACATCCCCAACCTCATAGGTCTTGCTGGTTTCAGGCGGTTTCATGTATGAAAACTGTGCCATAATTTACTTGCTCCTGGCAAAGTTATTAAGCCAGACAATTATACAATATTAACGACCCATTTGCTCATCGAAGACGCGCATTTTTTCAGCAATCGTCCTCTGGAAGCGCTGTCGTACGCCTTCAAATGGGATGCGTTGCATAATCGGATCAAAGAAGCCTTCTACAATTAACCGCTCTGCAAGTGGACGGGGAATGCCCCGCGACACCAGGTAGAAAATCTGGTCCTCATCAATTTTGCCTACCGTTGCGCCGTGGGTACAGCGAACATCATCCGCCAGAATCTCCAATCCGGGGATGGAATCGGCTCGGGCTTTTGGACTGAGCACCAGATTGCGGTTTGCCTGATAGCCATCCGTCTTTTGAGCACCAGGGGCAACGTAAATCATTCCCTGCCACACTGACCGCGATTCCTGAATCAGTGCTCCTTTGAAAAGCAAATCGCTGGTTGTGTGAGGGGCTAAGTGATTTTGCTGGGTATCATGGTCAAGGTGCTGGTCATGATCGGTGAAGTAGAAGCCGGACATCTTACCAGTACTTCCTTCGCCAACCAGATTAATTTCCGAGAAGTTCTTGGTCAAATGACTGCCAATAGCGCCAAAAATCCAGTCCAGATTGCCATCACGGTCCACCAGCGCTCGCTCGTGGGTAAAATTCCAGACATGCTCACCCCAACTCTGTAATTCAACAAAAGTTAATTGAGCCGACGGACCCACATAGAGTTCGACAATCCCTGCATGGAGAGACTGATCCATTTCGGTTGGGGAGGCAGACTCGTGTACGTAAGTTACCGAAGCCCCTTCTTCAAGGTAAACAAGGATGTGAGAGATATGCGCCAGTCCAATTCCCGGTCCCCACAACAGGCTGTGCAAAGGTGTCTGCAGATGAACGTTGCGAGGTACATACAGGAATACCCCGGTTTGTGCCAATGCCCCTGCCAGAGCAGCGAATTTCCCATCGGACGTTTGTACAGCCTTTCCGAGGATTTTTGTCACCAGGGAAGGATGCTCCTTCAAAGCCGTCTGATAATCGGTAAAAATCACACCCTGCTTTTGCAATTCCTCATCCAGGAAAACGCGGGCGCCACCGGGGAACAGGACAATTTCCCCCCCGTGTTCACCATCTGCCAGAGGTTGAAGAAGGTCATCCGGAGGAGGAGTCAGATCTTTGTATTCTTCTTTGCGAGGCAAGCGGAATGTATCGGCTTTTAAACCTCGTATATCCGTCCTGCGCCATGCTTCTTCCTGAACAGAGGGCATGGGAAGATTTTTAAAGTGTTGCCAGGCTTGTTGACGATATGCAACCAAATCAGGATGCGGTAAAGACAAATCTACCGCACTCTCGTCAAATTGAAATTCCCTGGGTTTCGCAATATCTGCCCGACGAGTCCGGGTAATGATTCGCGGTGTTTCCTGCATTGCCATGATTCTTCCTCCCTTAACCGATTGAGCCTTCCATTTGCAACTGAATCAGCCGATTCATCTCTACGGCATATTCCATGGGGAGTTCCTTGACCAGAGGCTCAATGAATCCCGAAACAACCATGGTGGTGGCTTCTTCCTCGCTCAATCCACGGCTCATCAGGTAGAAGAGTTGCTCTTCTCCGACTTTGGAAACCGAAGCCTCGTGTCCAATGGTGACATCATCTTCATCAATTTCAATGTACGGATACGTATCTGAGCGAGATTTGTCATCCAGAAGCAGAGCATCACAAACCACGTTGGAGCGGACTCCAGCGGCGCCTTTATACACCTTCAACAGACCGCGGTAAGAAGTACGCCCGCCACTCTTGCTGATTGACTTCGAAGTAATCTTACTGCTGGTGTGAGGCGCAAAATGAACCACCTTACCGCCCGCATCCTGATGTTGTCCTTTTCCTGCAAAGGCAATGGAAAGAATTTCCCCTCGAGCACCGGGTTCCATCAGGTAACAGGAAGGATACTTCATGGTCACCTTGGAACCAAGATTGGCATCAACCCATTCCATGACCCCATCTGCGTAGACTACCGCACGCTGAGTGACCAGATTGTAAACGTTATTGGACCAGTTCTGAATGGTGGAGTAACGCACACGCGCTCCGCGCTTTACCACAATTTCAATCACCCCGCTATGGAATGAATCAGTGGTGTATTGAGGCGCCGTACAACCTTCCACGTAATGAACCTGGGCACCTTCATCTGCAATAATCAGGGTGCGTTCAAACTGCCCGATGTTTGCAACGTTCAAACGGAAGTACGCCTGAAGCGGTAAGTCCACCTTGACCCCTTTTGGCACATACACAAAAGACCCACCAGACCAGACCGCACTGTTCAAAGCGGCAAATTTGTTGTCTTCAATGGGAACCACCGTGCCAAAGTATTCGCGAAAGAGATCAGGATGCTTACGCAAGCCGTCTTCAATGCTCAGGAAAATCACCCCTTGCTTTTCAAGGTGTTCCTGAATACTGTGATATACCATTTCAGATTCATACTGAGCGCCTACACCCGCAAGGAATTTTTGTTCTGCTTCCGGGATCCCCAAACGGTTGAAGGTTTCTTTGATGGTAGCAGGCACATCATCCCATGTACGTCCTTCTTTGTCGGTAGGCTTGACGTAGTAATAAATATCATCCAGATTCAGGTCACTCAAATCAGCCCCCCATGTGGGCATGGGACGCTTCAAGAAATGCTCCAGGGCTTTAAGGCGGAATTCAAGCATCCACTGCGGCTCTCCCTTCATGTGGGAGATTTGTTCCACGACCGTCCGGCTCAGCCCTTTTTGACTCTTGAAGACATAAGTCTCCGGATCGCTGAATCCATACCGATATTCATCCAGCGCCTCTAAAAAGTCATTTTGCGGGGAGTTCGACATATCAACCTCCTGATACCATTAAGACACTTAGGAAACGGCTTCGTACTTCTCGCGCACCCAATCGTACCCGTGCTCTTCAAGATGAAGGGCTAGTTCAGCATCGCCAGATTCTACAATCCGACCACCCAACATGATATGCACAAAGTCGGGAGTAATATAGTTTAATATGCGCTGATAGTGGGTAATTACCAACACCCCTAAATCCTTGCCACGGAGGGCATTAACACCTTCTGCTACAATGCGGAGTGCATCAATATCCAGGCCTGAGTCGGTCTCATCCAAAATGGCAATTTCCGGTTGAAGCATCGCCATCTGCAAAATCTCGGCGCGTTTTTTCTCGCCGCCAGAAAAGCCATCATTTAAGTATCTCCCAGCAAAAGATGGATCCATCTTCAAAAGTTCCATCTTGGATTTGAGTAACTTACGAAATTCAGGAATGGGGATGCCCTTGTCTTCGGGGTTTTCAGCGCGACGCCGGGCGTTAATGGCAGTGCGCAGGAAATTGGCTACTGTAACTCCGGGAATAGCAACCGGGTATTGAAAAGCCAGAAAGATGCCCAGGCGAGAGCGCTCATCAGGCTCCAGTTCAAGAATGTTTTGCCCCTTGAACCAGACTTCTCCTTCAGTGACTTCATAAGAGGGGTGCCCCATCAGGGTATATGCCAGAGTAGACTTCCCCGTCCCGTTAGGACCCATGATGGCGTGCACCTCACCCTGACGAATGGTTAAATCCAAGCCTCGAATAATTTCTTTACCTTCTATGGCTACATGTAAATTTTTGATGACCAACTCAGACATAACTTCAACTCCTTTATCGTCTGGAATATCCTATCAACTGATGGCATTATAGCATAGCAGAACCCCTGCGTCAATATTTAATATAAAAATCTTATATATTGACAAATTCTCAGGAAATCGTTATACTACAAATCAAAGGTTGGACAGAAGGTCTATGGAACAGATTAAGAGCACGCGAGACAGAATTCTTCATACGTTATTAACCCACCCCAAATCTACCATTAAGGAACTGGCAGATGCCGCGGGCATTAATGGTATTTCCGTGAGACATCACCTGAGCGCCTTGATGGCAGAAGGGTTGATCGTCATAGAAGAAGAACGCCATGGCGTGGGGAGACCTCGCCAGGTGTACTCTCTCTCCGAAAAGGGAATGGAGCGGTTTCCCTCGCGATACCTTCGTTTAACCAACCGTTTACTGGAACAATTGAAAGAAGCCCTTCCCGCCCCCATGGTCAGCAAATTATTCGAGCAAATCGCTGAAGACATTGCAGCAGATGCAGCAGAAAAAGTGAAAACCCTTCCATTTGAGCAAAAGATGGAAGCCGTCAAACAATTACTGGCGCAGGAAGGGTTCACTGTGGAGTTGGAACAGCAAGACGATCAATATATCATTCGAGAAATTACCTGTCCGTACTATCAAATCGGGCAATCTCACCCGGAAGTGTGTGCTGTGGACCAGCAATTGATCAGCACCATGCTTTCAGTCCCTGCTGAGAAAATCTCCTGTGTGTTATCGGGGGATCCTCACTGCAGTTATGTCATTAATAAAAAATCCGCCATGGAGAGATCAGGATGACCGAAAACCAAAATCATAACCGTCCAGAATGGGGGATTGACTCCACACATCCCGAACTGGTTGAACCGCTCACCGAAGCCCTGCGGACCATTGTTGATCCAGAAATTGGCTTAAACATTATCCAGTTAGGGTTGGTTCGAGATGTCACCATTCAGGATGGAAATGCCTTAATCAAGATGATTCTCACCACACCATTCTGTCCATATGGTCCAGCAATGCTGGAAACTACCCGCCAGAAAACGGAAGAAGTGTTAGGCATGCCCACTCATATTGACTTCCGGGCAGATGAGATGTGGGATTTTTCCTATATGGAAGAAGGATTGATTGACGACTGGGGAATTTACTAACCCAAAGGATTTTTAAACACCTGGAGCAATTTCATCGCCAACCCCATATCTCCTTTGATCTGCAAGCGACCCTGAAAAAAAGCACTCGTTGGGTCGCTTTTCTTTTGAAGCAAATCCAGAATGGTTTGCGCATCTGAAATTAATGTCAGATGAGGTTTTTCCGCTTTACCTTCTCCTCCATCCAGGCGTCCATTCTCAATCCGAAGGTAATAACTTCCGCCCGGATTCCCACTGAGTTCAATTTGAATGACGGCTTTCATACCTGCTGCTTTTTCGGGTTGAAAGGCTTGAAGCAACATCTGGGTAATCTGATTTTTGTCAATTTCCTGCATCGGTTCCTCTTATTTGTCTCTTTTTCTTCATTGTAACGGGAATAGACTGAATTGCCAAATCTTTTCGCAGAGCCATCCAAAGTTACCCACAAAACGATGAAAATCGAATAAAATAACCCTCACATTGTTCAATGTGGAAGTCTCTGCGTCATGATCCGATCGTTATACTACACAAACAACCATCCCCCAAGGATCAACCTCTCATCTGGGGAAATACAAGAAGCATTACAGGACCCAGAGGGGTTGGTGTGGATTTGTCTGAACGCACCCACGGAAGAAGAATTGCAAACCATCCTTGGAAATTTGTTTCACTTCCACCCCCTGACCATTGAAGACTGTACCAGCAATGGCTATCAAGTCCCCAAAATGGATGACTTTGGGGACTATTTATTCATCATTATGCACGCACTTCCTCCCGGAAATTACTGGGAGATTTCAAACCCGGTGGAACTAGACCTGTTTCTCGGAAAAAATTATGTGGTGACGGTTGCTCATGAAATGCACGTCTCTCCCATTGAGGCAGTATGGCAACGCCTTGAGAAAGATGAACGCCTGTTCACCCGCGGATCTGATTTTCTATGCCATGCCATTCTTGATCGCCTTGTAGATGATTATTTACCGGTTCTGGACGAAATTGATGAGCAAATAGAGCATCTGGAAGATCAGGTCCTGCAATCTCCTACTCCAGATGTACTCTCGAAAACTCTGGAAATAAAACACGCCCTGATGTCCCTCCGTAGACTGGTTGCACCGCAACGAGAAATTGTCAATCGGCTTAGCAGAGATGACTTTTCTTTGATAGACCGGCAAAGCCGGATTTATTTCAGAGATATTTATGATCACCTTGTCCGGCTTCAAGATTTATCGGAGTCTCTTAGAGACATCGTCACCGGGATTCTGGATATCTATCTGAATTCCACATCCTTAAGGCTGAACGAAATCATGAAAGCCCTGACAATTGTTTCCACCATCTTCCTGCCGTTATCCTTCGTTGCCGGAATCTATGGCATGAATTTCAGATATATGCCGGAACTGGAGTGGCGTTTGGGCTATTTGATGGTTTGGGTTATTTTTATCCTGATCGCTTCAGGAATGATTCTTTTTTTCAAAAAACGAAACTGGTTTTGAGGGAATTATGACAACCATTTGGACAGACAGCACAGCCGATTTAAGCCCTTTTTTAATTGAGCGGTACAACCTTTCTGTCATCCCCCTGTACGTTCTTCTGGATGATAAGACCTACCTGGATGGTGTCGAAATTCACCTTCCTCAATTATTTGATTTTGTTTCCAGGACGGGAAGATTACCAAAAACTTCAGCGGCTTCTATCGGAGACTTCTTGAAACGGTTTGAAGCCCCGGGACCCCATGTGTATATTGGCATTTCCTCTCAACTTTCTGCAACTTTAAAAAATGCCATTCTTGCCAGAGAGAACCTTGGACGGGACGATATCTACATTGTGGACAGTCTTAACCTTTCCACAGGCATCGGGATGCTGGCAATTGAGGCAGCAGAATTAAGAGATGCCGGTTATGATGCTGCACAAATTGCCTCAGAAATCTCCCAACGAGTTCCCAAAGTGCGTACTTCTTTCATCATTGATACCCTTGATTATTTATATAAAGGCGGCAGGTGCTCCGCGTTGCAAAATCTGATGGGAAGTTTGCTGTCCATCCGCCCAATCATTGAAGTCCGTAAAGATGGAACACTGGGAGTTCGTTCAAAAACCCGGGGAGTAAGGCGAAAAGGACTGATGACAATGATCTCCGACTTCGAGAAAGATTTGCCTCAAGTCTGGTTGAAGAGGGTCTTTGTTACCCACACGGGTTGCGATGAAGATGCAGAATTCCTCAAACAGGAGTTATTAAACCGCGCTCCCATCGAAGAAATCCTCATTACTTATGCGGGTTCGGTCATCGCCAGTCACTGTGGCCCGAATACGATCGGTATTCTGTACAGACTGAAATAAAAAGTAGAGCGGGCTTTTTTAGAAAAGCCCGCTCTCGTTTTATATTATCGCCATTTGTTTGCCAATCTGGTAGAAAATTTCCAGCACCCGGTCCAGTTGTTCATCTGTGTGAGTGGCCATGTAACTGGTGCGCAGTAACTGCATTCCAGGAGGTACTGCCGGAGAAATTACCGGGTTAACAAAAACGCCTGCTTCAAACAAGGCTTTCCAGAAAAAGAAAGTTTTTTGATCATCACCAATGATGATAGGAATGATGGGAGTTTGCGAATTTCCGGTGTTATAACCCATCTCTTCAAAGGCTGCCTTCATCTTCTTACCAATATCAATGACCCGCTGGACTCGCTCGGGCTCCTGTTCCATGA
The DNA here is from genome assembly GCF_020723905.1 of Anaerolinea thermophila. Classification (GTDB taxonomy): domain Bacteria; phylum Chloroflexota; class Anaerolineae; order Anaerolineales; family Anaerolineaceae; genus Anaerolinea; species Anaerolinea thermophila_A. The sequence goes on along the minus strand of NZ_DYHZ01000005.1, from coordinate 103,084 downwards.
TCTCCAGCGCCGCCAGAGCCGCAGCAGCATTTGCCGGTGGAATGCTGGCGCTAAAGATCAATGAACGGGCATGATGTTTGATGTAATGAACAACATCTTCATCTCCAGCAATAAAACCACCCAGCGAGGCAAAGGATTTGCTGAAAGTGGACATAATCAGGTCCACCTGGTCAGTTACACCCAGTTCTTCAGCAGTTCCTCTCCCTCTCCCCATCACGCCCATACCATGAGCATCATCCACCATTAATCTTGCTCCGTATTTCTGGCACACGGGTACCATTTCCTTCAACGGCGCCAGGTCTCCACCCATACTGAAGACACCATCCACAACCACCAGTTTACCGGCAGATTCTGGTAAGGATTGGAGGACTTTTTCCAGATGAGCCACATCATTATGGCGGAAACGGGTAATTTCTCCAAAACTCAACCGCGCTCCATCCACGATGCTGGCGTGGTCATCCTTATCCAGAATCACGTAATCCCCTCGCCCAACAATTGCCGAAACCGCTCCTAAATTTGCCTGCATACCGGTAGAAAATACCAGGGCGGCTTCCTTTTTCACCCACTTAGCAAGCCGGCGTTCCAGTTCCTCGTGCATTTCCAGAGTACCGTTCAGAAAACGTGAGCCGGTGCAACTGGTACCGTATCTTCTAATGGCTTGCTCAGCGGCTTCTCGCACTTTGGGGTGTGTGGTTAGCCCCAGATAATTGTTGGAGCCGCACATGATCAGCCGGTGCCCTTTGTACACAACTTCAGTGCCCTCATTTTCATCCAGTGGGATAAAATATGGGTAATACCCTTCCTTTATTGCCTCCTTTGCGGCAGTAAATTGACGGGTTTTCTCAAAGATGTCCATATGAATTCCTCATCAGGTAGAATGAAAAAAATAATCTTGCTCTGATATGAGAAAAAATGAATCAGAGCACGAATAGATTATACCGGATTAAGGCTGGTTAAGTCGGATGGTTTATGCTTATAATTTGAATAAAGGACATTTATCAGGGAGGGCATATGTCGAAACTCGCAGGTGGTATTGAAGCCGGTGGAACCAAGTTTATCTGCGCGGTTGGGACGGGGCCTGATGACATCCGGGCAGAAATTCGCATTCCAACCACTCATCCAGAAGAGACCCTTGGAAAAGCCATAGCATTTTTCAAAGAACAACAGGAAAAATACCGGGAAAAATTACGAAGCCTGGGAATCGCTTGTTTTGGTCCAATTGATTTAAATCCTCATTCCCCCACATATGGATTTATCACCACCACCCCCAAACCGGGATGGAAAAACACCAATGTTGTGGGAACATTGCGTAAAGCCCTCAATCTCCCGGTAGCCTTTGAACATGACGTCGTTGGTGCGGCAATTGGCGAAGCCACGTGGGGAGCCGCAAAGGGGCTCAGTGATTTTATTTATATCACCATAGGCACGGGGATTGGCGGGGGAATCCTGGTAAACGGAAAACCGATTCATGGACTGGTGCATCCTGAAATCGGTCACATGCGTATTCCTCACGATCTCAAAAAAGACCCGTTCATTGGAAACTGCCCCTATCATGGAGACTGTTTTGAAGGTCTGGCTTCCGGCCCTGCGCTGGAAAAGCGGTGGGGAATGCCCGGACATCAATTACCCGATGACCACCCCGCCTGGGCTCTGGAAGCCGAATATATCGCTCTGGCTGTGAGCAACCTGATTCTTACCACCTCTCCACAAAAAGTGATTCTGGGTGGCGGAGTCATGCAACGCTCCCATTTATTCCCTGCAATTCGTCAAAGGGTCATCACTCTCCTGAATGGTTATGTACAAGCCAGAACTCTTTTGGAGAACATTGACCAGTACATTGTGCCGCCCGGTTTGGGAAATCGCTCCGGGATTCTGGGCTCTTTAGCCATGGCACAACAGATTATCTGAATGATAAGTTTGTAAAGCCAAGGCGGAGCAGGTGATGCTTTCCCTGCTCCGCCTTGCTTTTTAAGGGAAGATGACCCTAGAAATCCAGAATTTCGGGAGATTCCTTGCCAAGGTGAATCCGAATGACCCGCCTGCCTCGAGCCACCAGCGACTCGTAATCGCCCAAAGCCTGAGCCCGTTCCAGTTGCCCAAAAGTCAGGTTCATCCCCGGGATTTCGACATCGAATTGTGGGTCAGCGGTAATCTGGATGAAAACGCCATTGTTTGCCCCGCCTTTATGCAACTGCCCGGTGGAGTGCAAAAAACGAGGGCCAAACCCCAGAGTAGTGGGCAAACCGGTTAACTGCTGAATCCAGTAGCGCAGTTTTCCCAGTTGGGTCTGCATCTCCGAATTACGAGGCAAATAGGCGTTAATGGCAATGTAATCTCCCTGAGAAGCGTTTTGAAGGAACCGCATGACAACTTCTTTCAGAGACATCCCATGCACCGGGTCTTTGCTGAAAACCTGTACCCCATTTTTCTCCCATGCCGGTTTCTCCTGTTCCAGTACCCCGGTCTCATGGAAAGATTGAATTTTCTTAACACTTCGATCTTTGTTGTCCTGAACATCGGGCTGATCAAAACTGTTCACGCCAATGATGGAGCAAGCCACTGCTGTGGCAACTTCCCATCGGTAAAATTCTCCCGCCAGATCCATGGGGGTTTCTGCTGTGAGCACAACCGTCGGGTGTCCTGATTGCACGAGCTGGCGAACCATCGCATCTTTCTCGCCCGTTGCACGTAAGTAAACAAACAAACGGTCTTTCCCATACACATCAGCCGGATAGAAAGGCTCAAGGTCAACGGGAACAATACCTTTACCTCTCTTTCCACTGCTTTCAGCAATAAGTTGCTCCAGCCAGGCACCTAACGGCTGCCATAGTTTATCTGCCAGGAAGGTAACTTTATCCCGCCCTGACAAAGCAGCCTCTCCCATGATTGCCCCCAGCACCAATCCGGGATTGCGTCCTGCTGGAATACCGGGAGCACATTCTTCTGCAACCTGCTGGGCGCGAGATAAAAACTCATCCAGAGGGATTCCAAGTAAACCAGCAGGTACCAGTCCAAAAGCCGTAAGCGCTGAATTACGCCCACCAACCATTGGATCTGCCAGAAATACTTTGCGAAACCTGCGTTCGCTGGCAATCTTTTCCAGTTTTGTTCCAGGATCGGTGATGGCAATAAAATGAGTACCGGCTTCCGCCCCACAGCGCTCTTCGGCTTTCTTCCAGAAATACTCCATAAAGGCTGTAATTTCTATGGTGGTTCCTGATTTACTGGAAACGATGTAAAGAGTCCTCTCTATAGGCGACCAGGCTTCTGCTGCCTGTACCTGAGCAGGATCTGTGGAATCCAGGATGAGCAAATCCAGGGCAGGACGATCCTCAATCTTTCCAACCCCAAAAACCTGGCGCAGGACCTCAGGGGCTAAAGAAGAGCCTCCCATGCCTAACAACACCGCATGAGTGAATCCTGCTTTTGTCACTTCGCGGGCAAATTCCTGAATGGCAGGGATGAGAGCGCGGCTCGTTTGAGGTGCTTCCAACCAGCCCATCCGCTTGAGGATTTCCTCTTGATCTTCCGGAAGTGAAGACCAGAGTGTAGGATCGTGACGATGAAACCGTTCAGGAAACTGGATATCTTCAAAGGATTTTACGCGTTGAGAAACGGACTCAGCCAGAGGGCCCAGAGCAGACTTAAATTCCTCTTTGCGCTGGTTTAACGTCTGTAAGAGGGTTGTAAATGAATCGGCGAAGGCTTTAACCCCTTCATCTTCCAGTTGAGCCGTAACCACCGCCATAGAAATACCCAACCGCTCGAGGGCTTCCAGATGCGCCCGGGCTTCCTCAATCCCCTGTTCGAGCGTTAAGGCAACCCGCCCATGATCACGAAAGGCATCCAGGGTCTGAGGGGGAACGGTATTGACGGTAAATGGACCGATAAGTTCTTCTACGTACAGCACATCCCGGTAATTCGGATTCTTGGTGCTGGTCGAAGCCCAAAGGGGACGCTGCACCTGCGATCCTTTTTGAGCCAGCGCGTGAAAGCGAGGGGAGTTAAACGCCTCTTTGAATATTTGATACGCCTGCCTGGCATTGGCAATTGCCGTTTTCCCCAGGAGAGCGCGTGCTTCCTCCCCCAGTTTTCCTTCTGCAATCCCTTTCTCCAGAAGAGCGTCTACTTTGGTATCCACCCGGGACACAAAGAAAGACGCCACTGAAGCAATGGTGTCAACAGGTAATCCAGCCTGGATGCGCTGTTCCAGTCCAGCCAGATAAGCCTCAATCACTTCGCGGTAGCGTTCGAGGGAGAAAATCAGGGTCACATTCACATTAATACCCTGTGCAATAGCCTCACGAATGGCTGTCAATCCCTCCCGGGTAGCGGGAATTTTAATCATCAAATTGGGGCGGTTGACCCGCTTCCATAGTTCAATCGCTTCTCGAAGGGTGTTTTCAGCATCTCTGGCAAGATACGGGCTCACCTCCAGACTCACATAACCATCTGCGCGATTGCTTTGTTGATAAAGAGGCAGGAACAGGTCAGCAGCAGATTGGATGTCTTCTACCGCCAGTTGGTAGAACATCTCCTCGGCTGTCCAGCCAGCCCATGCCATAGGAGCAATTGCAGAGTCATAATCATTGGATTTAGAGATTGCCAGATTAAATATTGTAGGATTGGAGGTGATACCTCGAATTTCACCCCGTTCAATCATTTGCTTCAGTACCCCGTTCTTAATCAGGGAGCGCTGAATATTATCGTACCAAAGCGATTGACCTGCCTGTAACAGTTCCTGGAATCGGTTGCTCATAATTCCTTACGGTTGAACCGCTCCTTTCTGCTCAATTTTACGGACTTTCTGCACTCTACGAACATGGCGTTCTTCTTGAGAAAAATGTGCTCGAAGAAACGCCCGAATCAGTTCCTTGGCAAGTTCTTCTCCCACAATCCTTGCGCCAAGACAGAGGACATTCATGTCATCATGCTCAACGCCCTGGTGGGCGGAATAAGTATCGTGGCAGACTCCCGCATAAACACCACGGATTTTATTTGCCGCGATGCAGGCACCAACTCCCGAGCCACAAATCAGAATCCCACGCTCCGCTTTTCCACTGAGAATGGCTTCTCCAACTTTCTCCGCAAAATCAGGATAGTCGGAGCTTTGAGCATCGTATGCGCCCAGATCCATCGCTTCATGCCCTTCTTCCTGAACTACCCGAAGGACAGTGGCTTTCAGGGGGAAACCGCCATGGTCACATGCAACGGCTATGCGCATTTCAGTGCCCTCCCTTCAAAAGAGAACGTGCTTCCTCAACAATTCTTTCTACCGTTAACCCCAACTGCTGGTAAATGACTTTATAGGGGGCAGATGCGCCAAATCGCTCAATTGAAATCACCTTCCCCTCACAGCCAACCCAGCGTTCCCATCCCATGCCCACACCTGCCTCCACGGCAATCCGATGTTTAATCCGGGAGGGTAAAACACTTTCCCGATAGGACAGGTCTTGCTGGGCAAACAATTCCCAGGAGGGGAAAGAAACCAGGCGTACAGAAACGCCCTGTTTGACCAATTCCTTGCCAGCTTCGTAGATGAGCGACACTTCCGAACCTGATGCCATCAGAATCACTTCAGGGGATTGACTTCCCCAATCTGCCAGTACGTAAGCGCCTCTGGCAACACCACTCGCCGGAGCGCATTCAGTTCGATCCAGCGTTGGCACAGGTTGACGGGAGAGCGCCAGTGCTGTGGGAGCATCGCGTCGTTCGATGGCAATTTTCCACGCTTCTCGGGTTTCATTGGCATCTGCCGGACGGAGGACTACCAGATTGGGAATTGCCCGCAAACTTGCCAGATGTTCAACGGGCTGGTGGGTAGGACCATCTTCTCCCAATCCAATACTGTCGTGGGTAAAAACCCAGATGGAACCCAAATGCGAAAGCGCGGACAGACGAATGGCTGCGCGCATATAATCCGCAAACACCAGGAAAGTTGAACCAAAGGGGATGAAAGCGCCATTGTAAGCCATCCCATTCACAATTCCACCCATGCCGTGTTCACGAACGCCAAACTGTAAATTCCTCCCTTCAGGTGATTCAGCCTGGAAAGAAGAGGATGAATTGATCCACGTCATGGTCGAAGGCGCTAAATCGGCAGAGCCACCCATTAATTCGGGCAATCGAGCGGCAAGCGCGTTGATGACTTTACCAGAGGCAACCCGGGTTGCCATTCCTTTTGGATCCGCCGGAAATTCAGGTAAATCATCAGCCCATCCGGCAGGTAAATTCCCCTGAATTCGCCGTTCCAACTCGGAGGCTAAATCCGGAAATTCCTGGCGATAGGCTATCCATCTGGCTTGCCATTCTTCTTCCCAACGCTTGCCGCGTTCTACAGCCTGACGGAAAAACACCAGCACATCTTCGGGAATGTAAAACATTGGTTCAAGAGGCCAGCCAAGTTTTTGTTTTGCGCCTCGCAGTTCTTCTTCCCCCGGGGGTTCTCCATGGGCTTTGGCAGTATCCTGTCGGGTGGGCAAACCATAACCGATATGCGTTCGGGCAATGATAAGACTGGGTCTTGGATCGGTTTTCGCCTGCGAAATCGCCGCATCAATGGCATCAACATCATTCCCATCTTCAACAAAAAGCACCTGCCATCCGTAGGCTTCAAAACGCCTGGCACGATCCTCGGTAAAAGCAACCTCCGTGGAGCCCTCAATGGAAATGCGGTTATCATCGTATAAATAAATCAAGTTTCCTAACTTCAGGTGCCCTGCCAGAGAAGCGGCTTCTGCGGCTACACCTTCCATTAAGTCTCCGTCAGTGACTAAAGCATAGACAAAATAATTAATGATTTCATGACCAGGACGGTTATACACTGCCGCCAAATGTTTCCCGGCAATTGCCATACCTACACCATTGGCGAACCCCTGTCCGAGCGGTCCAGTTGTAGTCTCCACACCCGGGGTCAATCCATATTCAGGATGTCCTGGAGTGCGGCTACCCCACTGACGGAATTGTTGAAGTTCTTCCAGTGGGAGATCATACCCGGTCAAATGCAATAAACTGTACAAAAGCATGGAACCGTGTCCGCCCGATAAGATAAAGCGATCGCGGTTGAACCATTTTGGATTCGCCGGGTTGTGCCTTAGATGTCTTGTCCAAACTGTGTAGGCGATTGCAGCAGCGCCCATGGGTAATCCGGGATGCCCCGAATTGGCTTTCTGAACACCATCGGCAGAAAGAAATCGGATGGTATTTAAGGCTTTGTTTTGAAACTCTTTTGTTTCCATCATGCCGCCCCTTGAAATAGATTGATGAAAATGCAGGTTGTTCACCTGCTAATATTAATAAAAAATCTGGATAATTTTACCACCGCCCATCCAAACTGATTTGGAGATTTACCCGTATCCAGCACGAATTTCTCAATCTTTAGAAACAGGCAACTGTACCTATCCCCTGACTTTAATCAAAACGACTCCAGGTTGTGACATTATTCAGTCAAAGGCAATTCGAATGACGGATGCGGAGATATATTCGCTTATGTTATACTACAGCAGATTCCACGACTTTATGATAAACAGGAGTGGTTATGAAAAAAGATTTCATCAGTATTCAAGATTTCACCCCCGAAGAACTCCAAAGCATGCTGGATCTGGCAATTCAACTCAAAAAGGAGTACTTTTCAGGAGGCAACCCCCCGCTTCTAAAAGGGAAAGTGCTGGGAATGATTTTCCAGAAACCCAGTTTACGTACCCGGGTAAGTTTTGATATGGCAATGCGCCACCTGGGAGGAGATGCGCTGTATCTCTCTCCCAACGAGATTGGTCTGGGTCAACGGGAATCCATCGCTGATGTGGCGCGGGTTCTCTCCGGATATGTTCACGCCATCATGGCTAGAGTATTCGCCCACGAACATGTTCTGGAACTCGCCAGGTGGGCAAGCGTGCCGGTGATCAACGGATTGAGCGATTACGACCACCCCTGCCAGGCTATGGCAGATGCACTGACCATTCTGGAAAAGTTCGGCACGCTCAAGGGAATCAATGTGACCTTTGTGGGCGATGGAAACAATGTGTGTGTCTCACTGATGCACATCGTCACCAAACTGGGCGGGAATTTCACCCACAGCGGCCCCGAAGGATATGACATGCCCAAACAGGCTGTCGAACTGGGATTGCAATTTGCGGCTCAGAGCGGGTCAAAAGTGCGTTTCACCCGAGATCCCCATGAAGCCGTTAAGAATGCTCAAGTCATCTATACCGATACCTGGACAAGCATGGGGCAGGAAGCAGAAGCCAGAGAACGCGAAAAGGTCTTTCCTCCCTACCAGGTAAATGAGCAACTGGTTAGCGAAGCGGACAAGGACTGCATCGTGATGCACTGCTTACCTGCTCATCGTGGACAGGAAATTACCGATGCAGTTGCCGATGGACCCCATTCTGCTCTCTTCCCTCAGGCACATAACCGGCTGCATGCCCAAAAAGCCATTCTGGTTCGATTATTCCAAGCAGGGTAATGAATAGAAGGAATCTATGAAATCTCAATATTTCATTGAACTGGAAGAAAAACACGGCGCACACAACTATCATCCCCTGGACGTGGTCATTGAACGGGCACAGGGAGTCTGGGTATATGATGTAGAAGGTAATCAATATCTGGACTGTTTGTCTGCTTATTCCGCCTTGAACCAGGGGCATGTGCACCCCAAAATCCTGCAGGCAATGGTCGAACAAGCCTCCCGGGTAACCCTGACCTCTCGAGCGTTTCGAAACGACCAGTTACCCCTCCTGTATAAAGAACTTTCTGAACTGACCGGTTATGACATGTCTCTTCCGATGAATAGCGGGGCAGAGGCTGTTGAAACTGCCATTAAACTGGCGCGCAAGTGGGCATACGAGGTCAAGAAAGTTCCCAAATACCAGGCAGAGATTATCGTTGCCAGCGGTAACTTCCACGGTCGCACAACCACAATCATTTCGTTTTCTACCGAACCCGCCTACAAAGAGCCCTTTGGTCCATTCACTCCCGGCTTTGTCGTGGTTCCATACGGCGATGTGGAAGCCCTTGAAAAGGCAATCACACCGAATACTGCCGCTATTCTCATTGAGCCGATTCAAGGGGAAGCCGGTGTAATAATCCCTCCATCGGGTTATTTGAAACAGGTGGCTGAGATCTGCCAGAAACATCAGGTGCTTTTCATCGCCGATGAAATTCAAACCGGGTTAGGGCGCACCGGTAAATTATTTGCCTGCCAGCATGAAAATGTGCGTCCAGACATGGTCGTGGTTGGCAAAGCCCTTTCCGGAGGTTTTTATCCGGTTTCTGCCGTCCTTGCAGATGAGCCACTCATGGGGTTATTCCAGCCCGGCGAACATGGCTCCACATTTGGAGGAAACCCGCTTGCCGCGGCAATTGCCCGGGCTGCCATTCGAGTTTTACAGGAAGAAAACCTGATTGAAAATGCTGCGGTTCAGGGCGAGTACTTCATTGAACAACTGTCAGAAATTCCCAGCAAACACATCAAAGAGGTCCGCGGAAAAGGCTTGTTGATCGGGGTTGAGTTAAAACCCGAAGCCGGAGGCGCCCGCCGGTTCTGTGAAGCCTTAAAGACTCAGGGTATTCTGGCAAAAGAAACCCATATGCACGTCATCCGGTTTGCTCCTCCTCTAATCATAGACCGTTCTACCATTGACTGGGCACTCCCCAAGATCCGCGACGTCCTGACCAGTCTCTGAAAATCACCGCCGCTCCGGAACCGGAGCGGCGGTATAATTTTTATAAAAAACGGGAGGCGAACTTGAATAGACGAGTCAAAATTATTGCCACTTTAGGTCCTGCAAGCGAAAACGCAGAGACGATCCGTGCAATGGCAGAAGCCGGAATGGATGTCGCCCGTTTGAATTTCTCTCACGGTACACATGAACAACATGCCCGACGCATTCAAACCATTCGACAGATTTCCAAAGAACTGGGAAAGGAAATCACCATTCTGCAGGATTTACAGGGTCCCAAATTAAGGGTAGGAGTCTTACCTGAAAATGGCATTGATCTCAATCCCGGTGAAGTGATTGCCCTGACCTCGAAGAAAACGCTCCCTGATATTCCTTCCTCCGTTAAAATCATTCCTATGGATGTACCCAATCTGGAATCCAGCGTCCATGAAGGTAACCGGGTTTTGATGGATGATGGGAATTTAGAACTCAAAGTTCGTGAAGTTTCTGCAGATTACATCATCTGTGAGGTCATCAACGGGGGAAACCTGCGCTCTCAGAAAGGTGTCAATCTCCCGGAAGCCAACCTGGGAATTGACGGATTTACAGAGAAAGACCGGGCTGACCTCATTTTCGGGCTCGAACATGGTGTAGATGTGGTTGCCATGTCTTTTGTCCGAACAGCCGATGACATCCGAGCCGTTAAGAACGCCATTGATTCACAATGCAGTGGAAAATGCTCTGCTCCCCTGGTCATCGCCAAAATCGAACTTCCCGAAGCCATCCAGAACCTGCATGAAATCATTCACGAGGCAGATGGCGTTATGGTTGCCCGCGGCGATTTAGGGGTAGAAATGTCCCTTGCCGAAGTTCCCACGTTGCAGAAAGAAATCATTTACCTGGCTAACCGTCACGCCAAAATTGTGATTACCGCCACGCAGATGCTGGAAAGCATGATTTACAACCCCCGTCCGACACGTGCTGAGGCTTCTGACATTGCCAATGCTGTCTTTGATGGAACAGATGCAGTCATGCTCTCGGCTGAAACTGCCGCAGGGAAGTATCCGGTTGAGGCGATTCGTACCATGGCTTCCATTGTTGAAGATGCCGAGACCAATTATTCCATGTGGGGGCACTATAAAGATTTGCCCCGCGAGGCGGTGCAAAGCGATGCTCTGTCCATCACGTGGGCAGCACGGGAACTTGCCCATGATCGAGACGTGAAAGCCATTATCGTGTTTACTGAAACGGGCAGGACGGCTTTATTCACCTCAAAATCTCGTCCTATCGTCCCTATTCTGGCTTTTACACCCGTTCAGGAAACTCTGCAAAAATTAGGGCTGTTTTGGGGAGTCAGCGCCTATTACGTACCTTTTGCCTATTCTGTGGAGAGCATGTTGCAAATTGTTGAAGAGATGTTGCTGGGCAAACTGGGATTTCATAAAGGGGAACAAATTGTTTTGATTTCTGGCTTACCGGTAGGCGCCATGAGACAGCCCAATTTCTGCCTGCTTCACACCCTCGGCGAGACCTATACCAGTCCTCAATCCGGAAAATAATATGACCGTCGTTCAAGACCTGATCCAAACCGATGAACTTGAACAACTTCTGAATGACTCCAATCTGGTCATTGTGGATTGCCGGTTTGACCTGTTTCAAACCGAATGGGGCAGAGAACAATACCGGGAGTCCCATATTCCCGGCGCATTCTACGCTCATCTGGATGAAGACTTAAGTGGAGTACGCACGCCACAGACTGGACGACATCCTCTTCCAGAACCGGAAACCTTTGCAAAACGATTGTCTACATGGGGAATCTCACCTCAATCTCTGGTTGTGGTGTACGACCAGAATGGCGGCGCCTATGCCGCCCGTCTGTGGTGGATGCTTCGATACTGGGGAAATGAGACGGTGTGCGTTCTGGATGGCGGCTGGGACAAATGGGTACGCGAAAACCGCCGGGTCTCGGCAGAGGTTCCCCCTCCTTCCAGCGGAAAGCCATTCCTTACCCCCAAAAGCGGCTGGCTCATTTCCACTGAAGAAATGATGGCAATCCTTGGGAAAAACGGATGGAAAATCATTGATGCCCGGGCACCGCAACGCTATGCGGGAGAAGAAGAGCCGATTGACCCGGTAGCCGGACATATTCCCGGGGCAATAAATCGTTTTCATGGGCTTAACCTGCAACCCGATGGTACATTTCTACCGCCGGACACTTTACGCGATCAATTTCTACGACTTCTTGGAGAAACACCCATAGATCACACTGTTGTGTACTGCGGATCTGGCGTAACGTCCTGTCATCATCTTCTGGCAATGTCCATAGCCGGGCTGGGGATGGCACGATTATACGCGGGTTCATGGAGCGAGTGGATTCGCGATCCCAAGCGTCCCATCCGTCGAGGCAACCAACCATGAAAAAAAAGCCGTGCGGCGAAAAGTCGCTCGCACGGCTTCTTCATAAATGTCATCTCAATCAGAGATTGTTAAACAACCACGAATGAACGTCCTTCAGGGTGTGGGAAGCCGGTCGGAGTTCTTCTTCGGTCATCCGGTTCAAAGGCTTTTCCGGTAACTGATACAAATCAAAGATCGAAGGAGCATCCGGCTCAACATAAATCAACCCGGTGATCAATTCTCGCCGTTCACGAGCCTCTTCCAAAATGCGGAAAGCCTCACTGCGGCTGGTTGGGTCATAATCCCGTTCCAGTTTGCGCAAGGTGATGATCGAGCCGTCATACAGTTCAACATCGCGGACAGTTCCCTCTTCAAAATCCTCAATGGTTAACTGGTCACGCGCTGGGACAAAAATCAAATCGTGCAAACGCACTTCGCGCTCTTTCCCAAAAGCATAAGAGTGTATCGTATCATCTTTATTGTTAAAAGTGACACAGGGACTGATGATGTCCAGTACAGCCGTCCCGCGATGCTTGATAGCCGCTTTGAGCAATTCCTTGAGTTGTTTGGGGTCCCCTGCAAACCCGCGCGCCACAAACGTGGCATTGGAAGCCAGGGCTTCCAGACAAATATCCACCGGTAAAAACAGGTTGGTGCCTTCGTGCTTGAGGGTTAGTCCTTTTTCTGCGGTCGCAGAAAATTGTCCCTTGGTCAACCCATACACGCCGTTGTTTTCCACAATATACACCATGGGTAAATTGCGCCGGATGACGTGTTTAAACTGTCCCATGCCAATGCTGGCTGTATCGCCGTCTCCACTCACACCCATCCCGTACAGGGAAGTATCTGCAAACAACGCGCCGGTTGCCAGAGAAGGCATACGTCCATGCACACCGTTGAACGCAAATGAACGTCCGAGGAAATACGCAGGGCTTTTACTGGAACAACCAATGCCCGAGAACTTGACAATCTTCTCTGGCTGGATGTTCATTTCGTACATAGCCTGGATAATTTGATTGGAAACTGCATTATGTCCACAGCCCTGACACAAAGTAGAAGGTAAACCGCGATAATCGGTTCGCGAAAGCCCTATTGCATTAAGAGCCTGAATGTCTGCCATGGTTATTTCCTTTCCTGAGTCAGAATTTCATCCTTAATCCATCGAGCGCTTAATGGCAAGCCGTTGATTCGAGCAACTTTGACAAACTTTCCGGCATGCTCCGGGTAATTCATCATCAAAATCTGGCGCAATTGACCATCTCGATTCATTTCAACTACATAAATACGCTGGTGAGATCGGATGAATTTCTCCACATCCTCTTTCAGCGGGAAGGCACGTATTCTGAGGTAATCTGCCTTGATTCCTTCCTTCTCAAGCAGGTCCAACGCTTCCAGAATTGCCGCTTCGGTGGAGCCCACGGCAAGAATACCAATACCTTCGCCTCCCCTGGGGTAATGCACGCTATCGGGCACATACTGCTTTGCAGTTTCCCATTTCCTGGCTAACCGGTCCAGTACCCGTTCCCAGACTTCTGGATCTTCGGAATATCCTGCAAATTCATCGTGTCCTGTTCCACGGGCAAAATAAGCGCTCTTTGGATGCAGATTTCCCGGAACGGTGCGATAAGGGATAGCATCGCCGTCAATATCCAGATATCTTCCCCACTTTCCGCCATTTTTCTGGAGGATTTCTTCAAGATCCTGTTCCCACAAGATTTTGCCCCGATCCATCGGCGTTTGAGGATATTCAAAAGGATCGCACATCCAGTTATTCATCCCCAAATCCAGATCGCTCATGACCACCACTGGCATTTGTAAACGCTCCGCAATATCAAACGCTTTCCAGCCAAATTCAAAGCACTCGTTAATATTGCCGGGGAACAACTGGATGAACTGAGTGTCTCCATGGCTCATGAAATAAACTTCGGTAATATCCCCTTGAGCCGTGCGCGTGGGTAAGCCAGTGCTGGGTCCCACGCGTTGAACGTCCCAAATCACCAGCGGGACCTCGGCGAAGTACGCCAGCCCCATGTATTCGCTCATCAGACTTAATCCGGGTCCAGCAGTCGCGGTCATTGATCGCAGACCAGCCCAACCTGCACCTACCAGCATACCAATGGCAGCAATCTCGTCCTCTGCCTGTACAATAACGTAATTTTGCTTTCCCGTTTCAGGATCGGTGCGGAGTTTGGGAATGTATTCAATTAAAGCCTCTGGAAGGGAAGAAGCCGGGGTGATGGGATACCAGGAAACAAACTGCACACCGCCATAAATACTCCCTAAAGCAGCCGCCGTGTTGCCATCCGAGAGGAGTTTCCCTTTTGTCTTTTCCATTGGAGCCACTTTATAGGGATCTCTCTTCTGGATATTTTCCTTTGCCCAGTTATAGGCATTCTGAATGACCGCCATGTTGCTTTCCACAGGGGTCTTTTTGCCCTTAAAGTGAAAGTCCAATGCTGAATGTACTGCATTCAAATCGATATCCAGGATGTAGGACAATACCCCAACATAAACCATGTTGGAGATAAAATCACGCAACTGAGAGGGAACCTCCACTGTTTTAATCAGTTGCTTGACGGGCATGGGATAATAAATCAGGTCATCACGGGTTGGGGGAGTTTTAATATCCTCGTTGTACAACACGACTCCACCGGGCACCAGAAATTCGAGGTCTTTCAAAAAAGTGGCAGGGTTCATCGCCACAATGATATGATCTTTTTCAACCCGTCCAATATAACCATCTTTGCTTACCCGAATGGTATACCACGTGGGCAACCCCTGAATATTCGACGGGAATATGTTTTTACCCGAAACCGGGATACCCATCTTAAACAGGGCACGCATGACAGTAAGGTTGGCAGTAGCACTCCCTGAGCCATTCACCGTGCAAAAGGTAATGGCAAAATCATTAATCACTTCCGACTGGAGGTGTGAGGATAAAACCGATTCAATCTGTTCTGTGAGGGGCATAAAAACTCCTTTTTGGATCAATTGATCACTCAAATCGAGGTACAACATCAGGTCGCTGACGTTCGGTCAACAGCCCTGCATGTTCAATCAATAATTGGAATCCCAGATCGAGATCATCATTGAGAATGGCTTCAACCATGCGGCGATGATAATTCCAAACCCTGCATAAATACGTCATATCGGTGTAATAAGCCAGACCGACCGCCTCGTACAGATCCCAGTAGGCTTCCAAAACCCCCATTACAAACGGGTTATTCAGTTTACGGTACATGCTCAAATGCAGTTCACGATGCTCTTCATGAGGAATCTGTGGAGAAGTACCGTTTAATTTTTCTTCGGCTCTTTCCACCAGTGTTAACAGCAACTGGCGATCTGCGGGACTCATACTTCTAACGCCCTGATACCAGAAACCCGTTTCCACCTGCTTCCTCAAGTCCGAAAACTGGGAAAAGTACGCTTCATCCATTTGAATGGCAAAGCCGGCGCTCTGAAGCAAAGCAGGTTTTAAGGAATAAGGGAGAATACGTATACCCACTCTGGGACGCACTTCAACCAGTCCCAATGCCCTTGCCACCTCGAGTTGTTCTCGAAGGGAAGCCAGACTGATTCCCAGTTGTTCGCTAATCACGGTCAAAGGGGGCAGAGAATCCCCCTCTTTTTGTATTGTGGCAAGATACTTTAAAAAGGGACTGAGAAAGGTTAAGTTTTGGCGCTCTGGCAAAATCATGGAATTGCTCTAATTAATCAGATTAATCTGATTAAATCATACCATAAGAGGATCTCTCAGTCAACTGGTTCTGAGATCAAACCTTTATGCAACCAGATTATTAACTTTGCTGGTAGAGAGGGGATAATAGGTCGGGTAGTTCGGTTAGGGCTTTCCCTAAACGCACTCCATACCAGAAAATCAAATTCCCGGGGATGAGGTAAATGTGGCGGTTCTTCCCAGCCGGGGTGTCCTGAAATACTTTAAAAAACCGATCAACCGAACCTGAATCAAATGCAAAAGGCTCATCGGGAAGAAGAATAACTTCGGGCTGACCCGCAATTACCTCTGCCAGAGTGACGTTCGGGTAGCGAAGATCGTGAACACGCTTGTTCTCTGCCGGAATTTCTTTTTCTTTGGAACCAAACAGGTTTTCCCCGCCAAATAAAGCGAGCAAATCCGCTGAGTAGGTATGATTATTGAAGGTCATCCACCGGGTTTCTTCACCGATTTGTTCTTCCCAGATCGGGCAAAAATACCGGAATCGCGGAAGAGTATCAGCAACCTGACGCGCAAACTCCCAACTTTGCTCAAGGATACGCACCTTCAACCCTGCCTGTTTATCCCGGTACAAATCCACCAGCCCCCATAGAAACTGGATAGCCTCCTGGACTGTCTGGGGAAAACTCACCCACACGGGAATACCCTTTCCCGATAAAGCCAAGACCACATCGGCGCTGTTTTCTTCAGGATTAGCCAGGAGAAGGTCCGGCTCTAGCGAAAGAATCGCCTCAATGCGGGCGTTTTTTGGACCCCCTACGCGAGGAATATTCTTCAAATGTTCAGATGGATGAACACAATAATCTGTAATCCCCACCACCGAAGAACCAAATCCTAATTCAAACAAACTTTCGGTATATGAGGGAACCAGAGATACCACTCGCCGGGGCGGGCGAAGTAATTGAGAAAGAACATGGTCTAGAGAAAAGTTTATTCGCTCCATACCAGTTCCATCACTGCCGCAGACATGATTGCCACAGAGCGCCAGAGGACTTCTTCGTCAATATCAAACCGTGGATGGTGATGAGCAAAAGAAAGTCCTTTTTCAGGATTAGCAGATCCGACAAAGAAATAACAACCGGGAATTTCCCGTAACACGTATGCCATGTCTTCCGATGCCATAGTCTGACAGGAAGTATCATTCGTCATTTCAGGCAACACTTTCGCAGCAGCACTTTGAACGATCTGGGCTACTTTTTTGTCATTGATAACAGCCGGAGTTACATCGTTGATTTTTACCGTCGCTCGACACCCCAAAGATTGCGCCACACCCTCTGCAATCGTGCATAAACGGTTTAATACCAATTCACGCACCTCGTCTGAGTAGGTGCGAACCGTGCCTAAAATTTCAGCCGTTTGCGGAATAATATTATGAGCCTCCCCGGCTCTGACACTGCCCACTGAGATAACCGCGGTTTCCAGAGGAGAAACATTGCGGGACACAATGGACTGCAAAGCCGTGATGATTTGCGCCATTGCATATACCGGATCGGCAGTCTGATGAGGAATAGCGCCGTGTCCTCCCTTGCCTTCAATCAAAATGCGGAAACTATCCGCACCTGCCATAAGCGCACCCGATTTGATACCTACCCACCCAACCGGTTTTTCGTTCCATACGTGCATGGACAATGCGTAATCGGGACGTGGATTCTCCAGAACCCCTTCCTGAATCATCTTCTCTGCGCCGCCCAAACCTTCTTCGGCGGGCTGGAACATGAATTTCACCCGCCCGCGAAGTTCTTCCCGATGAGCAGACAGAAGTCTGGCGACCCCCAGTCCAATTGCCACATGAGCATCGTGACCGCAGGCATGCATGACCCCGGGAGTCTGGGAAGCATAATCAACAGTATTCTGTTCCTGAATGGGGAGGGCATCCATATCAAAACGAACCAGAATCGTAGGACCTGGTTTGCCAGTTTCCAGCAAGGCTACCACCCCGGTTTTGGCAACCCCGGTCGTGACTTCCAATCCCAGCCCGGTAAGCGTTTTGGCAACCACCCCGGCAGTACGAACTTCCTGAAACCCTAATTCAGGATGACGGTGAAGATCCCGGCGGACTGCCACGAGTTCCGGGGCTAAACGCTGTGCGTCTTGTCGTAAGGCTTCCATGATCCTCCTTCAGGTTGAGAATTACTGCCTGGGTTTCTTTTTCGGCTTCCTCCGAAACCTGCCACCACGTCGCGTTCGGGCTTGATCCCTCTGTGTTTGTTCAGGTGACTCTTGTGGAAGAGTTTCTAATTCCTGCTCCTCGTCCACAAGCCCTTCTCCTTCTTCCCACTCCCCGCCCGATTCTTCCTCTACCAGGTCAGCGGGTTCAGGTTCTTCTGCTGAAATGGTCACCGGGGTAGCGCTCTGTGGCAGAGGTTCACCAACCAGCGAGATTTTCTCTCCCGGATATTCCCTCTTGACGCCATCCGGCAGTTCCACAATGACCGCTCCCTTCAATGGGACTACATCCACAACCTTACCCTCTCCATCCGGGGTAACCACCCGCTTGTTACGCTTTGGAAGTCGAGCGCGTGCCTCAGCATACTGCTGAAATTCATAGATGAGACAACACCGAAGCCTTCCGCACATCCCGGTAATTTCTGAGGGGGTCAGAGAAATCCCCTGTTCCTTTGCCATTCGAATCGAAATGGAACTGAACTCACACAGGAATTGGGAACAGCACCGGGATTCCAAACCACAGGCGCCCATACCTCCCAGCAACTTGGCAACATCACGGGGACCGATTTGACGCAATTCTACCTGAGCGGGAGCATATTGCTTTTGCATATCCTGCCGAAGGGACTTTAAATCCACTCGCTCATCCGTTTCTGTACTGAAGAGAATAGCCAGTTTGGTGCCATCAAAACTGTATTCTGCCGCAACAATTTTGACACCCGAAAGCCCCAGTTCGCGCGCTCTCGCCTTGCACACCGAGACGACTTCGGCTTCCTTTGCCTGCCATTCCTGACGAATAAGTAAATCCTGGGGGGTGGCCTTGCGTTCTACCCTCTTAAGACCTTCAGGTATTTCCTCGGGGGTTGGGAAAATTTGCGCAACGGTACCAATCTGAAGTCCTCTTGCAGTTTCAACGACAACAGAATCCCCCACTTCCACATCTGGAACTAACGTGGCGTCAAAATGATAGATTTTCCCGACTTTCGAGAAACGTACACCGACCAGAACAGGAAGCATGCCGTTCATGATTAATCAATCACATCAATTGAGATGGCTCCCGGCGTAGATAAGGCGGCAACGCTCAAACTGGCGGCAACTTTTTGAGCAATAGCAGTCAAGGCACGTGCAGGTGCTGAATCCGGAGCAGAGATAACTACCGGTACCCCCTGGTCTCCGCCAACTCGCACCGTTGGATCCATAGGAATCGCCCCTAAGAAGGGAACTTCGGCAGCACGCGCCAATTCCTCTCCGCCACCCGAACCGAAGATGTCCATCTTCGTTCCATCGGGGAGTTCCAGGTAACTCATATTTTCCACCACTCCCAGTACAGGGACATTCAATTCGCGGAACATTTGCAAACCGCGCATGGCGTCTTCCTGGGAAACTCGTTGGGGCAAGGTAACAATCAATCCGCCGCTCAACGGGACAGACTGCGCAAGGCTCAACTGCGCATCCCCTGTTCCTGGAGGCAGATCAATAATCATATAATCCAGTTCATTCCACGCCACATCTGCCAGGAATTGCCGAATGGCTGAATGAAGCATGGGACCACGCCAGATTAAAGGCTGTCCAGGTTTCACCAGGAAACCAATGGACATGATCTGTACTCCGTAGGCTTCAGCAGGGATCAACTTTTGACCATTTTGGGGAGGCAAGCGCTGAACCCCCATCATCGTGGGAATGTTGGGACCATAAATATCGGCATCCAGTAACCCGACCCGGGCACCCGATTGTGCCAGACTGACTGCCAGGTTGACCGCAACAGTGCTTTTACCCACACCACCTTTGCCCGACGCCACAGCCACAACATTATGAACGGGTAGAGAGAGCACCCCCCGATTTCGCCCATCAGAAGGAACCCGGGCATCCAACACCACTTCTACCTCCCTGACACCGGGGATGGATAAAACCGCGTTCCGTGCTTCATTTTCAATACGGCTCTTCAGAGGACAAGCCGGTGTAGTCAGCACAATGCGAAAACGAACCTTATCACCATCAATCTCAACATCCTTGATCATGTCGAGAGTGACCAAATCTTTGTGTAATTCAGGTTCCTGAACCTGACTGAGAGCCTGTAAAACCGCTTCTCTGGTAACAACACTGCTCATCATGTTCTCCTATAAGACAATCTTTTCATCAAAAAGAGTCTATACCGTTAGATTCTTGAGCGCTTATAAATTGCTGAACCTCAGTCACTAAAAACCGGTACTGCTCAACCAGTTCTGTATCGCTACCCCGGTATCTGCGTACAACCTGACGTGAGCAAGCCGTACATCCTCGCATTGCCCTGAAAGAATCAGCATTACATGTACCGCAGCCGCTCAATTTCACCATTAATAAAACAAATGCTGCCTGTTCCGCCAGACTTGCCTTTTCGGATTGAATTTCATCAATCAATTTTGCCCACTCGCTTCCTCTTAACGAGCGAAGTTGAGGAACCACCCTCAAGGGGAAAAGCAAATCTGTATCTGGATTATACATCCACCACCTGCCTGTTTTCCTGAAATTGTATCACGCAGTTGCGGCTTTTCGGGCAGCCTTTGCTTCCATTTCTGCTTTTCGGGCGGCTTCTTCGCGGGCAAAGTTCTGCGGTCGAATCTGTGCGTAGTAACTCAGCGGTTTTCCCAATCTTTCTTTGTTGAAGATATGGTCGGTAAAGCGATTGTATGAGGCAATCTCATAATCATGATCCATTTTGATGGCATCAAAGGGACAATATTCTGCGCACAAGCCGCAATTCATGCAGATATCTACATCAATGTAAAATTCAGCCGGTGCGGGAATGGGCTTTCCCGTGTTGAGATCATTGGTGCGCACAATCCAGATACACTGAGGAGGGCAAACTTTTGCACAAATTCCACAGGAAGTACAGCGATAATTCTTTTGCCCATTTTCCCCTTCCTCATAAACCAGGAAGGGGATATAGCGAAATTCCTCTGGAACAGGATATTTTTCTTCGGGATACTGAATGGTAAAGGCTCCCTGGACATCCCCCTTTGTACGAGCCAGGATCCCTTCTGGAGAATAATATCGCCGTTTGCCTGTACGAATGTCCTCAATGTAGGTAAGGATGAAATGTTTAAAGGTCACCCAGAGACCTCGAACGATGCCCAGTCCGTTCATGAAAATCCTCCTAGCGATCCACTTCGCCCAGCACAATATCAATCGAACCTAAAATAACCACAATATCGGCAACTTTACCACCGCGCGCCATTTGTGCCAGACTGGTAAGGTTGACAAATGAAGGCGCCCGGACATGGTATCGCCATGGATTGGGTTTTCCGTTAGAAACGATGTAATACCCCAGTTCACCCTTTGGGCCTTCCACTCTGCCATAGGATTCGCCAGCAGGAACTCGAACCTGCCATTGCGGTTTGCCTGTCTGAACCGGTCCTTCGGGAATATCCCTCACCACCTGTTGGAGAATACGGATACTCTGGCGAATTTCTTCCAGACGTACGAGATAGCGGTCGTAAACATCGCCATGGTAACGGACCACCACATCAAAATCAAAACGGTCATAAATGCTATACGGGTCAGCGCGACGAATATCATATGGAACGCCAGAGGCTCTCAGAATGGGTCCGGTTGCCGAAAGCGCAATAGCCTGTTCCGCCGTCAAAACTCCAACGCCTTCCGTGCGAACTCTGACAATTTCATTGCGCGTCAGGTAACGGTCAAATTCATCAATCTTCCGCGGCAGGCGTTCAAAGACCAGCTCTTTAACTTTATCCAACACTCCCTCAGGGAGGTCACGCGCCACCCCGCCGAACCGGAAGTAATTGCACATCATGCGGGAACCCGATACGGCTTCAAAGATATCCAGAATCAGTTCACGTTCCTCGAGCGCATATAACGACGGAGTAAAATAAGCCCCTAAATCGTTTAGAAGGAATCCAATCGAAATCAGATGGCTCACAATTCTGGTCAGTTCAGCCATCATCACGCGGATATATTCCGCCCGTTCGGGGGGCTTAATTCCCATCAACCGTTCCACCGCCAGAGCGTATCCAAAGTTGTTGCTCATGGACGAAATATAATCCAGGCGATCGGTAAACGGCATGATTTGCAACCACGTACAGCGCTCACCAATTTTTTCATGGTTGCGATGAAGATACCCGAAGACTGGTTTTACATCCACAACGGTTTCGCCATCCAGCACAACCACCATACGAAAAACGCCATGAGTGGAAGGGTGCTGAGGGCCAAGGTTCACAATCATTCGGTCGGTATGAAGTTCGGAATCTGACCCTTCCATTATGGATTGATAAGTTTTATAGAGGACATCATCAGCCGTTTCTGGAGACCACGAATCTGGATCAAACCCCGCAGGATAATCTACGTTATCGTGTAATGGATGACGGTCTTCTGCCCGTTGAACATGACCCTCTGGCCAGCGGCTCTTATAGGGCTTTGCTTCTTCTTCAAAATACGGCTCTTTCCAGTCCTTCCGAAGCGGATGCCCGGCAAACCCTTCCCACATGAGAATGCGCCTCAGATCCGGATGCCCTTCAAAACGGATACCCAGCAAATCCCAAGCTTCTCGCTCTTGAAAATCTGCACCGGGCCAGATGGATACCACAGAGGGCACCACAGGATTCTGGCGATCCACCTGTACTTTGAAGTTCAGGACCGGTCCGCCGGTAGTTTGCAAAGCGTGGTAAACCACCTCCATCTTTCCTTCAGGGAGGTAATCTACCCCGGTGACGCTGGAAAGCAAATCATAGCCAAAACGGTCCCGGAGGGCATGGGCAAATTCCAGGAGATGCTCAGCAGGTACAATGTAGCCCTCAAAACCCGGACGCTCATCTTTTTTCAGCCATTCCGGAAAATGATCCAACAAATTGAGTTGGGTTCCTACAACGGGAGACTCAGCCATGATTACGCCTCCGTCTGCTCTTCAGTCGTTTGCTGGTTTCGTTTGCTCAGGGTATAAGCCCGGATTTCATCGTAACGACGCGGATCCATGAGGTCGGGTCCTAAAACCGGCACAGGAATTGCTGGTGCAGGTTCACGAGAATACCAGCGCGCAGTGCGTAACGATTCCCGTTCGACCTTCTTCTGCAACATCATTAATCCATTGATAAGCGCCTGCGGGGTAGGCGGACATCCCGGGATGTACACATCTACGGGGATGAACTTGTCAATTCCGGAGACCACGTTGTACCCTTCTTTAAACGGACCGCCTCCGGAAGCACATGCTCCCATTGCCACCACATACTTCGGCTCAGGCATCTGATTATACAGACGCACAATTTGGGGCACCATTTTTTTCGTCACCGTGCCTGAGACAATCATCACATCCGCCTGACGGGGACTGGGGCGCATAACTTCCATCCCAAAACGAGCGAAATCAAAACGTGATGCGGCAGTGGCGATCATTTCAATGGCACAACAAGCCAGACCAAACATCATGGGCCAGAGAGAATTTTTTCTCCCCCAGTTGTAAATACGGTCCAGGGTTGTTACCGCGACCTGTCCCTGCATTTCGGGGGGGATTTCATAACCGGGAATTTGCAGATCTTCATTTGCCATAACCTACTCCATTGTATCGGGCATCTTTGTTCATTGTAAACAGGATACTGGGGAGTGTCAAGCAGGATAATTTAATAAAAATTATTTTATTAAATTGCGTTATAATGTCTCTATGGCTGATTCCACAACCAGAGAAAAAATTCTGAACCTGTTTTTAAAATCACCTGTTCTGACTGCAAGGGAAATTTCCAGCCACACAGGGCTTTCACCTGTCGACATAAGGTATCATTTAAAGATTCTCTTGCAAGAAAATCGGATTGAAGAAATTCCTCCGGGTTTAAATTCGCCCGGTAAAGTTGGGCGCCCCCCCCAAAGATACCGCCTTGCTCCCACAAATCACCCGGAGAATACAGAAATGTTGATACTGGGTATTCTCAAACAAATTGTGCCTCAATGCCCTGAACCTCACATCTGGGAAAGCCTTGCCGGGCAGATCTTTCCCGAAAGTCCAGCATACCCCCTGCCCACAAAACTTCGTCGTGCTATGGAAGTTTTAGAGAAACTTCATTACGCCCCCCGGTGGGAAGCAACCCAGAACGGTCCCAGGATCATCCTCCGAAGTTGCCCATACGCCTCTTTATGGAAACACCATCCACAGATATGTGCGTTCGATCAAAAGATGCTCGAACGGCTGACAGGAATTTCCTACGGACAACATCAATGCATGCATCAAGGCACAGAAATCTCCTGTATCTTTCTCCCAAAAAAATAGCGAATGGGCAAAAGCGAATTTTCTAATCTTAACCATCTTGAATTTTAATCTTTTATCGTTTAAGATGAAAATGCCGAAGGAAAAATCCTTCGGATAAAGGGAGCCTCAAGAAATTCGATAAGCACTCTAAAAAGCCTCAGTCATAAACCGATTAGGTTTTGGGAGCGGACCGGATGCACAGCGGTACCGCAGTGAACAAAACTAGAGTAAAAGACTAGGCAAATTTGAAGAGAAGGCTGGACGGGTTACTTGAGGCCCCTTACTTTTTAATCTTTCCCAAACAAGATCGAAGGCTTCAAAATCCCGATATACGGCAGGTTTCTATACTGCTCATTAAAATCCAGCCCGTATCCCACCACAAAGTAATCAGGCACTTCAAAACCTATGTAACGGATGGGAATATTTACCAGTCTGCGGGGATTTTTATTTAAGAGGGTACATACCTCTAAACTTGCCGGATTGCGTGCTCGCAGGTTCCGTAGCAAGTAATGAAGGGTCAAACCGGTATCAACTACATCCTCCACAAACAAGACATGCCGATCCATCAATGGCAGATCTAAATCCTTGACGACGCGAACCACTCCCTTATCTCGCGATTCAGTCGAATAACTGGATACCGCAATAAAATCCACTTCTACAGGAATGCTCATTTCACGAATTAAGTCCGGTAAAAAGCACATCACCCCCTTAAGAACCCCTATCAGGATAGGATTTTTATCCTGATAGTCTACCGAGATTTGACGCGCCAGTTCTTTCACTCGCTCTCGAATCTGCTCCTCAGTGAACAGGACTTCCTGAATATCTTTTAACCATGTTTCTCTTTCCATAGGTTATTCATCCATCTCCTGTGCATCCGTTCCAATGATTCTCTCCACTTCTTCGCGCAGTCCAAATCGCAACATCATATTTCTCAATTCTCTTCTCTTAAAAAGTTTGATATTGATTTCAGGATACAGTTCCTTTAACCGTTTTAATTTGCGATTTTTCCTGGTGGTTAACCTTGGGCGAAGCGTAGTCAACTCAACAAACAAATTTTGTTCTGGTAGATAGAAATCTGGTGTAAAGGCTTCAAGCACATTCCCCTCGTCATCCCATTTCAACGGGAAAGTTCGCGGCTCGTATTCCCACTGGATTCCATAGAAATCCAGAATCCGCGCAAAAACCTCTTCAATTGGATGAACAAATTGGGGCGATTTTTTTTCAGAGTCCAAGGTGAAAATCTCCGGGAGACGATTCAGCCTCATGGTTTCTGACTAAGGATTCAATCAAATGCGCTGCACATCTGATATCAATGCGATGCGTGTTCAACACCAGATCATACAGGGTCGGATCATCAATATTGGCGTGATAAAACCGTTTCAGATAATCCTGCCTGAAACGATCACTGCGTTCAATCAGGATTCTTGCCTGCTCCGGGGGCATTTTTTGCTCTTCTGCAACCCGGGAAATCCTTACCTCTATGGGAGCAATGACGCGTATGTGAAAAACACGGGGATTATCTGCCAAAATGCACTGCCCCGCTCTGCCAATAATCACCACCCTGCCCTCCCTCACCAGTTCTTCCATGATTTGACGTACAGCACGATGATACGCCTGCAAATCTTCTTCTCTGGGTTTTATGCCCATAAAGCCAAATTCATCAATTGCCGCCAGAGCGACTTCAGGAACTCCCGCCCTCAACGCTGCCTGATTGATCACCTCTCGCCAGACCAACTTATACCCTAATAACTCAGCAGTGGCTTCCGCCACCTTCCTGCCCCAAGCCCCCATTTGCCGAGAGATTGTGATTGCATTCATAAATTTATTATACAAATAGTGAAGGGAAACAGATTCATGAAATATTCTTCTGGAAACGGGATAGTTTTTTTGTACTGATGTCAAACGGCGAAAATTTTTCATGGTAAAATCAAATAAAATGGTGTGCCCCTGTAGCTCAATGGACAGAGCACCTGCCTTCTAAGCAGTTGGCTGAGAGTTCGAATCTCTCCAGGGGCGCCTTTCTCCGGTCTTCCAGGGAGGAACAATGAAAGAACGGTACGGGTTGATCAAGTTTCAAGGGAAGGATACCCCTGTTATTGGTGAAGACATCCTTCCCGGACAAATCGCCCCTGAATTTCATGCAGTCACTCAAAACTGGGAATATATTGCTGTACTGGAAAGTACAAAAGGAAAAGTACGGGTCATTGCCGCCGTTCCGTCTCTTGAAACCTCAGTTTGTGACCGCGAAACCAGACGTTTCAATGAAGAAGCCGCCAAACTGAGTAAAGATATTGTTATCATTGTCATTTCTGCCGATTTGCCATTCACCCAGAAACGCTGGTGCGGCGCAGCCGGAATTGATCAGGTTCTGGTAGTATCCGATCATCGGGAAGTTGAATTTGGCACACGCTACGGATGTCTGATGAAGGAATACCGGATCCTACGGCGTGCAGTCTTTGTTGTAGATCGCAATGACAAAGTAACCTATGCAGAGTACATGGCAGCGCTGGGAGATGAACCCAATTACGAACAAGTTCTCGAAGCGGCACGTGCCGCTTTATAAAGAGGTGTTCTATGATTACAGTTGCCATGCGTCCCTCCTACTTAAAAAACGTATTCAATTCCGATAAACCCGACTATCTCATTGTAAACTGGCGGGTCACAGGACGTTCGCATATCTGGCGCCCCCCCACCGATTTGCTGGAAGTGGAAGATGCCTATCTGGTGCGAGTGGAAATTGCCGGTATGGACGAGAAACATTTCGAAATCAGTCTGGACCAGCAAACCCTGATCATTCAGGGTACCCGTCCGGACATCCCCGGTCAGAGAATTTACCATCAGATGGAAGTGAACTTTGGCGATTTCTTCTCCGCCGTTGAATTGCCGGGTCCGGTCGATCCCTCACAGGCAACCGCAGAATACCAAAATGGTTTTTTGCTGATTCGTTTGCCCAAACTTGCTGTAAAACATATTCGAATTGAGTAAAAATCTATGCCCGCATCACGATGGAACTCAACGCCTCTCGAACTCATCAAGTGGATGGAAGACGAAGAAAATCAAATCAAAGAAAATTTTGCGGATTTAATTCTGGAGTTCATGACCGAACAGCATAAAATCGACCCATCAAACGAAGAGCCAGAAGGCGAAAATTCCTCAACGGGTGCCCCCATTCCCAGCAATTTACCCATCCTGCCACTGCGCGGGCTGGTGGTTTATCCCCAAATTGCCGTTCCCCTGACCATCGGTCAACCCCGATCCATTC
Source organism: Anaerolinea thermophila (assembly GCF_020723905.1). GTDB lineage: Bacteria > Chloroflexota > Anaerolineae > Anaerolineales > Anaerolineaceae > Anaerolinea > Anaerolinea thermophila_A. Next base: position 75,641 of record NZ_DYHZ01000005.1, on the reverse strand, counting down.
GACTGGTAGATGATGTTGTGATTGGGGAAAAACTCATCGGGCTGGTCACCTCAAAAAATCCCGAACTGGATAATCCGGGACCGGAAGACCTGTATTCATATGGCACCGTTGCAGTTGTTCACCGAATGTTCCGCGTCCCCGACGGCACCATTCGCCTGCTGGTACAGGGCATTCATCGGTTTATCCTGAAAGACTTTACCCAGATTGAGCCATACCTGAGAGCCAATATCGAACTGGCTCCCGAAACAGTTGAAGAGGGCCTTGAAGTTGAAGCCCTTGCTCGAAACGCCAGGGATCAGTTTAAACGGATTGCGGAATTGATCCCCTCATTTCCGAGAGAACTGGTAGCATCCATTGAAGCCATCGAAGATCCATTGCTCACGGTCTACACCATCGCCAACTTCCAGCGAATGGATCTGGAAGATGCGGAAGCCATCCTGGAACTCAATTCAGTCACTGAGAAGTTAAAGAAACTGACCACAATCCTCACCCGGGAAATTGAGGTGCTTGAACTCGGGCAAAAAATCCAGAATGAAGCCCGTTCGGAAATTGAAAAGGTTCAGCGGGAGTATTTCCTGCGGGAACAGATGAAAGCCATTCAACGCGAACTGGGCGAAATGGATGAACAGGCCGCTGAAGTGGAAGAATTTCGTCAAAAAATCGAGTCGGCTGGAATGCCTGAGGAAGCCTACAAACAAGCCCGCCGAGAACTTGACCGGTTGTCCCGGCTTCCCACGGCGGCAGCGGAATACGGGGTTATCCGAACCTATCTGGACTGGCTGGTTTCGCTCCCCTGGTCGAAACTGACCCAGGATAATCTGGATATTCCTCACGCCCGAAAAGTTCTGGAAGCAGACCATTACGGTCTGGAAGACGTAAAAGAGCGTATTCTGGAATTTTTAGCCGTTCGGAAACTCAGACTTGAACGTCAGACCGGAACGGCTGAAGAAACTCCCCCTACCGATTTTATTCGCAAACAACGCGAAGGGGTCATTTTGTGCTTTGTGGGTCCACCGGGGGTTGGAAAAACCTCACTGGGACAATCCATTGCGAGAGCACTGGGAAGAAAATTCGTCCGCATCTCTCTGGGCGGCGTGCGGGATGAAGCCGAGATTCGCGGTCACCGACGAACATACATTGGTGCCATGCCTGGAAGAATCATTCAGGCACTTCGGCGGGTAGAATCCCGAAACCCGGTTTTTATGCTGGATGAAATTGATAAACTCGGCACTGATTTTCGCGGAGATCCAGCCTCGGCTCTTCTGGAAGTGCTTGACCCCGAGCAAAACAATGATTTCCGAGATAATTACATTGAAGTGGGCTTTGACCTTTCCCAGGTAATGTTCATTACCACCGCCAACCAGTTAGAAACCATTCCTCCCCCTTTGCTTGACCGCATGGAGATCATCAGCATCTCGGGATACACAGAAGGGGAAAAAGTAGAAATTGCAAAACAATATCTGGTTCCTCGCCAGTTGAAAGAAAACGGTTTGAAGCCAGATGAAGCCAGATTTTCAGATGAAGCCCTGCGAACCATCATTCGCACTTACACGCGGGAGGCGGGGGTAAGAAACCTTGAGCGGGAGATTGGCAGCGTCTTGCGGAAGATCGCCACACGCATCACAGAGCAAAAGCAGGTATCTCCCGAAATTACCCCGGAGATTGTCCGCGAATTGCTCGGGCAACCGCGCTATCGTACCAACGACGAGATTAATATCCGCACCTCACAACCGGGGGTTGCCATCGGATTGGCGTGGACGCCGGTAGGGGGGGATATTTTATTCGTTGAAGCCACCCGAATGCCCGGAGCCAAAGGGTTCATAGTCACCGGATCCATTGGAAATGTCATGCAAGAATCGGCACGTGCCGCTCTTTCCTTAGTCCGGGCGAGAGCAGAAAAATATCAGATTCCGGTGGACTTCTTTGAAAAATCGGATATTCACGTCCATGTACCGGCAGGCGCCCAACCCAAGGATGGTCCCTCTGCAGGCGTAACCATTGCAACTGCTCTGGTTTCTTTATTGACCAACCGTCCGGTCAAATCGGATATTGGAATGACAGGAGAAATCACCTTGCGAGGGCAAATTCTTCCCGTGGGGGGAATTAAAGAAAAGGTTCTGGCAGCGCATCGAGCGGGATTGAAAACTGTCATCCTTCCCAAATTGAATCAACCGGATCTGGAAAAATTACCTGAAGAGGTTAAGAAGAGCATGCAGTTTGTGCTGGTTGATGAAATAGACGAAGTACTGGAAACGGCGCTTGAACCAGCCGGGAAAGTGTCAGAAGAAACACCTCAACAGAAAAAGCCGCGGAAAGGGAAAAAAAAGCAACCATGAAAATCATGCTGGTGGATGATGATCGAACCATGCAGGCTATTTTGAAAACCTTGCTGGAACTGGATCATCATCAAGTCATTATCTGGGATGGTATTTCTGAGAGCGATACCCTCTCGCAAATTCAGAGAGAAATGCCCGAACTACTGATTCTGGACTACTACTTGAGGGATAAGAACGGCACTGAAATTGTCAAAGAGATAAGACAAAATCCCGTAACCAGAAATATCCGCGTCATCATGACTTCCGGACAATATCTTAAAGAGGAATGTCTTGAAGCCGGAGCAGATGCATTCCTGCTCAAGCCTTATATGCCCGATGACCTGCTGAGTTTGATTCACCAGGTTCAGCCCCATGAGTAATCCAGGCATTCGCGTCAGTATCCTTACCATCTCTGACCGATCCTTTCGGGGAGAAAGAGAAGATTTATCCGGTCCAGCGCTGGTTAAAGCCATTCAACAATTGGGCTGGAATGTGGTGCAAACTGGACTGGTTCCGGATGAAAAAGAGATGATTTCCAACTGGTTAATCCAGGCATGCGATTCTGGTAAAACTGACCTGGTTTTAACCACAGGTGGGACTGGATTTGCTCCAAGAGACGTGACTCCTGAGGCAACCCGCGCTATTCTTGAGCGCGAGGCTCCCGGAATTGCTGAAGCCATGCGACAGAAAAGCCTGCAAATAACCCCTCACGCCATGCTTTCCCGGGCAATTGCAGGAATCCGAAAACGCACCCTCATCATCAACTTACCCGGAAGTCCAAAAGCAGCCGTTGAGAATCTACAAACCGTTGCCGCTGTTATTCCTCATGCTGTAGAATTACTTCAGGAAAGTCCAGATGCAGAAAAGGGACATACCCTTTCTTCATCCTGATATATAAAAGGAGGATTGATCTATGCCTGAGTTTTCTACCGTGGAGAAAAACGGACATTTTCGTCATATCGTCCAGTTAAAACCGGGAGAGAGGGTCTCGCTTTGTCGTTGTTATGGGTCTAAAAATTTCCCGTTTTGTGATGGCACCCACAATCAAATCCATAGCAATGTAGGACCCGCGGTAATCGAAGTTCCTGCAACATCCGAAGAAAAGGGTGAGGAAACTCAATCTTCTCGATAATAAGAGGGTGTTTTCATTTCTAACGCTTCGGTGAGTGGTTCGTTATTCCTGATACGCAGAACCGGAACGTTTCTCAAGCAGACCCGATCTATAAATTCTTCACTGGAAAAATTCGCTCCAAAGGTATGTGCGTCAATATGAACCAAAACGGGTTTCATGCGACGCACCAGGAGCGTGTCAATGGTTAAATCCATTGAAGGGTGAATAGACGGTGTGACGAGGACAATTGTGCTGGCACGGGGAATTTGCGTGGCTTCCGCTTCCACCACAGCCAGAAGGGGTAAATTTCCATTCGGTTTCAAGAAAGCCAGTGTCTCTAGAATTTTGTTCAGCTGTCTTTCCCCACGCTCTGCCGGCAAAACCACAAATGCCTGTCCTGCGCAGATAAATCCAACCGACCTTCCCTGCTTGAGATAATAAGCCCCTATCGAGCCCGCCGCGCTAACGCCATACTCAAATGTATCCTGTGGAAGATTGAATGCTAACTCGGTTTTTCTCAACCAGATATGATCAATCCGGGGAGGAACAACGTTCTCAGAAAGAGAAAAGTGCACTCTGGATTCTGCATCCAAAATAATCCACACGTCAGCCTGGGGATCCTGTTCGAATTCCTTAACCATTAAACGATTTTTTCGGGCAGAAGTAGGCCAGTGAATAGATCTCAAAGCATCCCCGGGAAGGTATTCTCTGACTCCCGCTGCCTGGGGGGTGACTTCAGTAGCCTTTTGCAGAATCGCCTTTCCGCCCGGAAATTGCCCAAGGGGGGATGGAAAGCGATGGAGGTTTGCCACAAAGGGCAGGACAATCAATTCCTGAGTTCCGGGTATTTCTACCACTTTTCGAAAAATCCCCAGCGGATCTCCTGAGGAAATTCGCGTCGGTCCTAACCGAAACGCTCCCCGTTGATTCAGCAATGTGTAAGCCACATAGGTTCTTTGTTGCCGAGGACCCATTAAGGATAAAACCCTGGAACCTGATGCCCCGGGCAACTCCGATTCATCCAGAATTTCCAGCCACAGGCGCACAACCGGCAGGCGATTGATGACACGAAAACGTTCTTCAAAAATCTGCCCTACCTGATGACGCAATACTCGAGCCTCACGGCGGACAACTATACCCACCAGAGAAAACTGAGCCCAGAGCCAGCCTAACACAATAGCGCCTCCGCTGATGGCAGCAATCCGGGTAAAGATACGAATTGTGGTCTGATTCTGTAAGGACGCAGGAACAGGGAAAATCCCGCTGGGAATGAGGTACCCTCCCAGCAAAGCAAACAAAAACACACCCAAAATAACCCAAAACGTTTTTCGTAGAACCAACATCAGGACTTACTCATTAAACCACCCGGAACAGGAAGTGCAGAGACGATTTCATTGACAATTTGACTGGAAGTCAGATTCTTCAAACGTGCGGCTGGATTAATGACTATTCGATGAGCCAGAATACTCTCAGCCAGGGCTTTCACATCATCAGGTAACACATAATCTCTGCCCTGCATCGCAGCCCGGACCTGGCTGGCTCTTGCCAAACCTAAACTTCCTCTCGGACTGGCTCCCAGGTACACGTCATCGTTCTCTCGGGTTGCCCGGCTGAGTTCTACAATATAACGCTTAACTGCCGGGGAGATAAAGACGGATTTCACCGCTTCCTGCATCTCCAACAATTCGTCTTGAGAAAGCACCGGCTCAAGAGTTTGAATGGGATGCTGGTACTGTTGTTCTCCAAGAATCTTGATTTCGTCCTCCAGCGCTGGGTATCCCAAACGGATCCGCAACAAAAAGCGATCCAGTTGTGCCTCAGGGAGAGGGAATGTTCCCTCATACTCAATAGGATTTTGTGTTGCCATGACCAGAAACGGCATTGGGAGAGGATGCGTCACCCCATCCACCGTAACCTGGCGCTCTTCCATGGCTTCCAGCAATGCCGATTGCGTTTTAGGCGTTGCACGATTAATTTCATCGGCAAGAACAATTTGAGCCATGATTGGACCGGGACGATACTCGAAATTACGAGTAACCTGATTAAAAATCGAAACGCCGGTAATGTCACTGGGAAGCATGTCAGGAGTAAATTGAAGGCGATTAAAGGAACATCCTAAAGATTTTGCCAGACTCCTCGCCAGCATCGTTTTTCCCACGCCAGGAACATCTTCAATTAAGATATGTCCCTGACTGAGTAATCCAATAAGAGTCAGTTCCAGAACATGGCGTTTCCCAACAATGACACGTTCCAGATTCTGGAGGATTTTCTCACTCAATTTTTGAACATCGGCTACAGTCATGCTGATTTTTTCCATGCGTCTTTATCCTTTTTTACGCGGTTGAACCGATCAAACGCTCTCAGGGTGAAAATACCCAGGAGAATTAAACCCAGTATACTCAACAATGCTCCAATTCGGAATGACAGAGGGTTATATATGAGACGAATGGAAGCACCTTGCCTGGGCGAATACACTGCCATGAAGGCATAGTTTGCCCGATAAATGGGTACCGGTTGCTCATCCACATACGCCTGCCAGCCCGGAAAGACAATTTGAGCAAAATACAGCCATCCTTCCTCTGGTGAAACAACCACAATTTGGGAAGAACGCAGTTGCGCATCCAGAAGAAGCATATCCTCATCAGCACAAGATTCCCCAGGGATTGCTTCAAGGAGCAGGGGCCCTTTCACGGCTTTCCTCTCAACCAAATAATCCATCACTTGATGGACATCTTCAACTCCCCTTTGAGCACACGCAAACCAAGCAACCTCAATCGGCTTCGAAACCGGATCAAAACGGACTCCTATCGGAGAGGAGCCATCCAGTTTTTCCCACACAGACACTCCCATCCAGGGTAAAACAAGAGATATTTCTTCTTCACTGCGTTGATTCAGAGCATCCATCCAGTCGGCAAAGCGTCGAGGAACGAAGGGATCAAAATTAACCGCTGAGGAAATCCGATTATAAAGGTTGGTATTGGGTAAAAGAACACTTCTGAGATGGTGCCATGGTTCCACTGCACGATAATCCTGAAAACGAAAAAAACGTCTGAATTTCAAGAAATATTCCTCTGCATCAGAGAGAAACACTCGACCAGAAAAAGCCTTTTGCTGTAATAATCTTTCGGAAGAAGTGGTTTCGGAATAAAAAGCAGTCGAAACCACCGGATTCAGGTTCCAACCAGCCAAAAGCAAATCGGCTCCAACCGCCAAAACCACCAGATATTGCCAGAACAATAAACCATCCTTTTTCTCAAACCATGGAATGATCAGGGTCAGACCTCCCGCAAGAAGTGCCCACCATCCCATCACGGCTGTACTCAGAATAAAGGTCGAACGAATATTTTGGAAAACCAGCGAAGCCAATCCAGCGCCCAGAGTGATGGCAAACGCTCCTGCGGTTCCAAGACGTAACCAGTACAATCCTCTTCCTGAAGGATGATGCCATGAATCAATTCCCGCAGAAGCCAGAATAATCAATAAAAACACTACCAGAATCATCCACCGTGCCGGCGCCTGGAATAAATTGAAAGAGGGGACATGGTGATAGAGGAACGGGAAAACCGGGGTGTTTTTTCCCATTGCTAGGATAAAGAATACAGCCACTCCAAGCCATAATCCCAGGGTTTGTCTTCGTGTCAACCATGGATGAGCATATCGGCGACCAAACACCCCTCTTAAGGTAGTGAAAGCCATACCCAGAGGGATTAAACCAAGATAAGCCGCATCTTCCCAGTAAGTTGCATACCCCCAGTAATTGCCAGTGCCAGGGTTACCGAATAAATCGGGAGCCAGCAGGGTCAATAATCGCCAGGGCCAGTAGGAATAAACAACCGCTTCCTCAAATCCATATTCACTTGCCCGCTGAGAATGCAATAAATATTCTGCGGTTGGAAGCAACTGAACGGCACTAATCATCCCTGCCAGGACTCCGGCGCAAGCCAATAAAACCAGCCATCGGATAAGGCCATGCCACCTGGCAGTCGAAAAAGACCTCACAATGCCCCAAATTCCTGTAAATACAAGGGTGTACCAGGATAACTGTGCATGCCCTGCCAGCCACTGGAAGGAGAAAAGCACCGCCAAACCAGGTAGCCAACGGACAAGCATCGGAAATACACCTGCCTTAATTTCTTCTGTTGAAAAAAACCGCTCACAATATCCCACAATCCACGGGAGCCAGGAAGCAACCCAGATCATGCTGAAAAACTCTAACCTTCCAACCAGGTACCCCCCTAAAGCATAAGCCATCCCGCCAATTACCTGTGCAAATGGACTGGCACCCCGTTGCCTGAGAAAGAAAAGCATTCCCCACCCGCCCCAAACCAGATGAAGCATCGCCAGAAAAGTAAAACCCCAAGCCAGACCTTCTGTTTTCCAGATGAAATAGAAAAGAAATAAAATCCAGTTTGGGGGGTAAAAGAAAGCCGTTTGATAATTAGCCAGTAAAGGAGCCCCCATGCCATTAAAGGCATTCCACAGGGGAACAACCCCATCCTGCATCTGTCGCAACCCTTCCAGCCACCATGGAACAAATTGTAAAGACGGCGTTCCCCAGAACAGGACTTTTCCCTGAATCAAAAAACGCCCCACCAGAATCAGAGGACCCACGGCAATCAGGGCCAGACGAAACACAGAGGAATTCAAAAGAGCATGAAGACGGGGTTTATTTTTGTTCATGGTCTGGTGACTTGAAATAATGCTAAAGAAGAATTTTGATAAAGCAATTTAAGATCGGGCATTTTTCGCCACCCATTTGGGGAGATCTCCTGTCTCACAATTAAATAATCCACGTTTTCTTGCTTTAAGAACTGTAACCTTTCTTTCTCGCTCAAATCTCCTCGATAGAATTTTTCCACCTGTTGTTTCAATTCAATTGCCCGGAGGCTCTCAGGACCATGACCAATAATCACTCGCACCGGAACATGAGCAGGCAACAAATTCGAAAGGTCCCAATCGGCTAAAACCACAGATGACCGTGGCACCATATCCCGCATTGTCTTAAAAAGATCCTGTTCATCCGCACTGAAGTATAAAGGTGGAGAGGGATTCAGCAGAGTGATTATCCCGCCGCCCACCAAAATGAGGGATGGAATCATGCTCAGTCCTAGCCAGATCTTTGCCAGAGAACGAGGGAATCCTGAGAGGATAGAAAAACCAGCCACAGCCAGAATGGAGAGGGCAACGAATACCCCTTCCGGTAAGCGCCTCTGTAAATTATAGGGCACATAGGCAAGAACAGGGAAAAACAATGCCCAGAAAATCAATAACCGTTTGGAGACATCTGATTGGCGCAACCATTTCCATGTCCCCACCAAGGATAAGGGCAGCAATATCCCATATGCCAGAAGATAATCCCCGATTGGGGGCGAAAGGATAATATTTTGTTTTTCCCACTGCTTCAAGAAAGGATCTAATCGGAAAGAGACAAACGTGTAGATCACAAAAGGAGATGAAGCCAGGACAGCGCCTGATGCCCGTTTTGCCCAGAAACTAAAAGAGGAATGAAGAGGATTATTTTTTTGCAGGAGAGAATAAAGAAATTCAGCAAACAGGTGAATGGCTAAAACAGCCCATCCAACGACAATTGTGAAGGGTTGCATCAAACCGGTGAGATTCCAGATTACCCCAGCCTTCCATCCTCCCCAAAAAGATTCCTCGCGATGGGCATGAAGATAATCTGTCAAGCCCCAAAACAGGAAACCTCGCGCCCAGAGCAAATGGGGAATAGCCAGGAAAGAGAGGAAACCAAAAGTTTCCGGTGAATAAAATTCCAGAGGAAGCCCCCCCTGCCAGAAAGAAGATAATCCAAATACGTAGAGAAATCCCAGTCCTCCGCCAAGAGTGGCTAAAACTACAGCAAATAATCGGTAGCGACATTCGGAGAAATAGAGAGAAACGAATCGGTCAGTTGCCCAGATGCAGAATATCACCCCGGCAATTCGAAACAGATGAAACAAAGCAACCAGTTGACTGTACTGTCCGGGAGGGGAAGTCAGTTTTCCTAACAGGATATAGGGGAAAAACGCCAGGAAGCCTCTTTGAGGGTATGCCGTATAGGGGGTACGAAACAACCAGTCCCCTGCAGCACCCAGCAACATTTTTGCCAGGTATGAGTGTCCATCCTCGGCGGCAATTAACAACCCGGTGTAACGCCACTGTTCATCCTGGCGCAGATAGCCCACCAGGTATGGAAGACTGGTCAATAAAATAACAATGAATGCAAAGGAAAAGATGTTTCGACGTTTCATATCAATCATCAACACGTTTCTGCTTGAACCACAGAACAGCCAGCCCTCCCCAGGAAAGCACACTCACCAGGATCCCCCAGTACCCTTTTTGTGGATGATATTCCATTCGAACCTGATGAGTGCCAGCAGGTATCAGAACAGATCGCAAGATTCCATAGGCTGGAGTGATTTCAACCGGTTTTCCATCCACAAAGGCACGCCAGCCCGGATAATCCAGTTCTGCAAACACTAAACGCCCCTGTCCCACCCGGCGAACTTCAAGAGTGTTGGCTGTATAAACAACTTCAGACACAGGAATGGTTTCCTGTCCCTGTTCCAGCCATGCCATGCCCACAAAAAATGGGTTTTGATAAACCCTTGTTGAGCCGATGGTTGTCACAAGATTCGTTTCCGCACCCACGAGATCAAAGTCAGCCAGCACATACTTAACCCCTACCAGAGCAAGTTGTTGAAAATCGGGCTTGTAAAAACGATTATCCAGCGCCGGCTCTCCTGTTTCAAAAGGAGGCAGGGTAACACTGTACCCTCTGGAGGGAACCCCGGTGGCTTTTTCCATAAATTGCTGGTATGACGCCAGTATGAGAGGATCGACCCCATCCGCCAGTTCAATTCCGTAAAGAGCGGCAGTTTGCTGTGGAAGGCTATACGAAGGCGAGTAAGTGCGAAAATTACCCATTTCTCGCTTTTGCGCTGTCAACCAGCGAGCCACTTCTGCATTTTGAGCGAGTACCTCTCCTGCCGGGAGTATTTTTGCCCCAAAAGCGATAACCAGTAAGTTGCAAAGCAGCGGCACTCCCCAAAAAATGCTCATAGAATTCTTGAATGAAAAGCCTTTCGCAACCAGTATCCTGAGCCATACATAAGCCAGGAAAAAAGATACACTACCTGTCCACAATCGAGGGATCCACTCCCCGGTCATGACCCCGGTTCCAAAAGCCAGTAACAGGAGAAACGTCGTAACGGCAACTCCAGCCAGTTTCATGGACGGCGCTATTCGCGGAGGAACTTCTAACCATTGAGAGACCGTCAATGAGCCTAACAAGATCCAGGAAAACTGGGTGATCAGAAGCATCCTTGCCGGTACCCGTAACACTCCTAACCCGAGCCAGTGATACAGTTCCCCCAGCCCCGGCACAGTATCACCCAGGGCAAAGACAATCCCAGTTATGGAAAGAATCCACCAAAACACATTTTCTTTTCTTTTCCACGAAGCCAGTGGAAGCAGTACCAGCACAACAGCCCCCGGATAAATTACCCATTCGGGACTGCCGCCCAGATCCGGTATGAACAGCCCCCAGAGGTGGTCAAGAGGAAAAGAAAAAACCAGATTTTCGCTTGTGCTCATCAGCGCCCGTGTAGAGAGACGGGTGTACTCACTCAAGGGCAACCAGACTGAAGCGGCAAGAAGAAGCCCACCTGTACCTTCCAAAATGAATCTGAATAAATCTTTCCAGCATTTTTCGGCAATAAGCACCCTGAACAGAACGTACCCACCCCATGCCAGACCAACAGGGAGAACCATCCGCAGATCCGCAAGTGCAATCAACCCCCAAAATAAAGCAGACAAGCCAATGATACGTCCTCTCACCCTGATAGAGCGGTCAACAGCCCAGAAAAGCCAAGGCATCCAGCAAAGAGCAAATACCAGAGTAATATGCCCGGCGAGGAAGTGAGCCCAAAGTCGAGGCATGGTTTGAAACAACAACCCACCAAAAATTGCTGCCGGGTAGGGCAAATGTTTTTCCTCCAAAAACTTCACCATTCCTACCCCGCCAAGGAATAGATGGAAGGCAGTCACCAGATATAAACCTGCAGGTTGAGGAAACAGCAAGCCCCACCAGGAAGGAAAATAGAAGAGACCTGATAATGGATTGGCAGAAAACGGATACCCGCTCAAAATCAAACGAGACCATAAGGGAATTTCCCCCATGGTAGAAAGGGATGTCTGGATCCAGAGTGCATTGGGTAAATGACTGATCACCAGGTCACTATAGGAAGACTGTGCTGGAAAGAAAACACCCCATAACCCAGGAATCAATCCCAGTAATGGAATCGCCAGAAGCCAAACTTTGTGAGTCAAACGCCTCATTTTTCTACACGAAATATTCGCACATTTTCTGTTTGATAAACCATCCTGCCAACAGATGGATTCCTGCCCTGTAAAAGCGCTTCTTCTCGTGGACCAATTAACAGATACTGGATATTAAACTGGCGGAAAAACACATCAGTTTCTGCTGCTGTCATCTCCCCAAGGAAAAATTTTTCCACCCATTGCTTGCTTTCGTCCGAGCGCACCGTCTCAAAGGGATGTCCATAAACCACTCTCAACCCTGTCCATGCGGGAATCATTAATCCCGTTTGAGGAGCGGCTAAGATCACAGCATTTTTGGGAAGATTTTGCTCCATCCAGTGGAAAGCACGCACCTCATCAGGGTACAAATACACACTGGCGTCTTTCTGGAAGACAGCGCCGATTGTGGACAGTACAACCAGTAAAGGTGTGAAAAAAGAAGTTATCCACACCACGCGCCATACCCATTTTTTTAGAACAGAGCGCGATCCCAACCACGCACTCACCCCATATCCCGCTAAAACCCCAACCGGGATATACAATCCGGTCATGAATCGCCGCTGTAAATTGAAAGGGAAATAAATCAATACCATTGCCCCAAGGACCCATCCTGCAACCACAATGAAAGGAAAATCTTTGCGCTGAAATGCGCGCCTTCCCCCCAGCACAGCCAGGATGACAGCAGGCGAAAGCGAGACCAGCAAATCCCACAAAGGCAAGGCTGAAGTGACATTTTGCTCATTCCACAGTCTCAAAACCGGATGGGATGAAATCAACCCATATTGCCAGAACAACACCAGCAATCCGGGAACAACTGGAATAAAACGAACCCATGGTATCCAATTCTGTTGAAACAAACCCTGAACCAGGAAACGTATACCGAGCCATAACCCTAAGATGACCACTCCAAATGGTTGAATAAACCCCAGAGTCAGACTGATAATACTCAAGCCTAACGCATTGAGGGGATTGAAGGGCATCGTTGAAATCTTATCACCCCACAAAATCAAAGCCAGCCCCAGTGAAAAATGAGGAGCAGCAAACATGGATAGAAACGGGTAGGTTTCCGCCACCCAGAAATCTCCCGTCAGAAAACCGCTGGTAAGAGCAACCAGCCACCCCAATCCACCTCCCAGCGCCAGGAGCCAGAACACCCTTTGCGCATCTGGAGATTTCTCCTTAAAGGTGCGTTGGAGAAAATCCCAAAGCATGAAAAGCAGGAATGCCGAGGAAAGGAAACGGGTTATGCCATACATCACAGGGAGAGAAAGATGAAAAATTCTTGCCAGGTGTCCCAAAAACAAATAAAACAGAAAAAGAGGTACCGGTTCACCAGGATTCGAGGTAAATGGCAGAGTAAACCCCCACGAACCCTCCCAACCCTGTCGCATTTTGGCAAGGTACGAAAATCCATCCTGCGGATTGAACAGGAAACCCGAGAAAACAAAATCTCCCTGTAACAACCATCCGAGGACATAGGGAAAGAAAACGATCACAAGAACAATGACGATTGTAGTGAGTGACATTTTTGTCTTCATAGGCGGTATACTAATTATACGGTCAAACTTTTTCGCCTTCTTTCAAAAAACTTGCGGTTGCGTTCAACCCAACCTATAATGGTCGTATGAACCAGAGTGCTCATCTCTACCGACTCCAGCAAATTGATTCCCAACTGGATCAAATTCATGCCCGCTTAAAACAAATTGAAAAAATGCTCTCCGAAGACTCGCGCATTTTGGACGCCCGGAAGAAACTGGAAGAAACTCATCGCCAGTTAGAAAAATCCCGGTTTCGACTTCACAATGCCGAAGAACTCGTTCGACAGCACACCATCAAAATAGAACAAACCACATCTACTCTGTACAGTGGCAGTGTCCGGAACCCTAAAGAACTACAAGATCTCGAAAAAGAACTGGCTTCTCTGAAAAAGCATTTAGAAACGCTGGAAGATCAACAACTGGAAGCCATGATGGCTGTTGAGCAAAACGAACTGCTCGAGAAAGAGGCTTCTGAAGCATATCAAAAAACCCTCGGGCAGGTCATTTCTGAACAGGCGGGGTTATCAGGCGAGCGGGAGCAGTTAGAAAAAACCAAATCTCGATTAGAGACAGAACGCCAGGCTATTTGCGCCTCCATCCGATCCGAAAATCTTCAAATCTACGAACAACTGCGGTCACAGAAAAAAGGTGTAGCCGTGACACTCGTAGAAGAGAATTCCTGTTCTGCGTGTGGTGCTACCATTCGGGCATCCGAGGTACAAGCCGCGCGGATGCAACCGCATCTCATTTTCTGCAATTCCTGTGGACGAATCTTGTATTCAGGGTGATGTTTCATGGGCGCGTTTTCGAGAATTGATCTCACCTCCTTTCTCCTTGGTTTTGTTGCCGCAAGCGTCTTCTGGTGGTTAATCGGACGACTTCGCCCATTAATTCCACCACTCATCAATCGAATCAAGAAATTCATTCAGGATATTCGAGAAAGAAATCTCGAAGTTGCCAACCAGTTCCTTCAGAAAGACACCTTACAACGCGCTCAACGGATGCATCTTGCCTCGGCACTGTTTCCTCTGGATGAAATTCTCATTCCTCCCACAGTGCTGGCTCCGCCGGTATCTGCCCTGGAAAAACATCCTACGGCACCCGACTCCATTGCCAGTCAAATTATCCCCTACACCCCAGACTGGCCCGAATTGAGCGCCAACTATCCGGTAGAAACACTCACCCTCGAAGAGGCAATCTCAGGACATCCTTTGATTGCTATCGTTGGCGAACCGGGTAGTGGCAAAAGCGTGGCACTGGCACATCTTGCCTGTCAACTGGTGCGAAACGAAGTAACAGAAAACTCTCTGAAAGGACTTTCACCATTCTATTTTCATATCAGGGAGATCGAGATCTTTGAAGAGGTGTCAGAGCCTTTAAAACCGGTTTTATCGTTCTTCCAGGGACGGCTACCGGTTGTCCTACGTCCCCGTTTCCATCAATTTCTGACTGACCGGTTCAATTCGGGGCGAGCCATTCTGCTGATTGATGGAGTGGATGAACTTTCTCAGGAAGAACTCCCTCTTTTTAACCAATACATTCATTTGCTCAAAACGAAATACCCCAACTTGCGGATTATGCTAGCCGCTTCCCCAGCATATCTGAATGGGTTAATTGAGAGCGGCTTCCAGGTACTCGCCTTGTCCGCCTGGGGAGTTCAAAAACGAGAGCAATTCCTTGAAAAGTGGTGTGAAGCCTGGGAGCGATGGATTGCACCGGAGATACAAAAAAGAGGAGAGGCTCAACCTGTTGCTACTTTTCTACTCAAGAACTGGCTCAGGGGAGAAAAAAGTTATCTTTCTCCGCTTGAATGGACACTCCGAATCTGGCTGGCTTTCACCGGTGAAATACAATCTTCTCAAAAAGTTCAGGTTCTCCGTACTTTCCTGAATCGGTTTATCCAGGGGAATATCACCTATCAAATTCTGGAGGTAATTGCCAGCGAATATCTGCTGAGGAAAACCAGCGCTTTGCCCTATCGAGACCTGGAAAAAACGATTGCGCAGATCACCGGTCCACGCCCTGACGAACTGGCACAAATCGTCTCCGAAACCCAACAAAAGCGACAGAAAAAGAAGCGCGATATTATTCTTTCGCCTTCTGAACAGGTGCTGGAAAGCCTGCTAGCGGAGGGGCTTCTTCGAGAGTACCCGGGTGAAAAGTTATGCATCGTCAACCCACTCTTTACTGGTTTTCTTGCAGGCGGCCGATTTACTCCGATGGATTTACCCCAGTTGTGGACCCAGAACCAGTGGGAAATAGCCCGCCAGACAGTGCGTTACCTCATCGTTCGAAACGCCAATTCTATTGATGCGCTAACCCTTTTATCCGGTGATGACTCTACCCTGAAAAGCCACTTCTTCCTTCTGGCACGCTGGCTTCCTGATATTTCTACCACTGCACCGTGGCGATCCAACCTGTTTAAACAAATGGTGCAATATTTACAGGACGAAAATTTGCCAGAAGGGTTGAGAGCCAGGGTTGTTGCAGCATTTGTCCATTCTGGAGATCCATCCATAGCGCGTTTGTTCAAATCCCTGTTTTCATCGCCCTCCCCCGTCATGAAACGGCTTAGCCTCCTGGGGGCTGGTGCATCGGGAGATACAACGCTCGTTCCAGATATCCTGCCATTCCTCGCCGACCCATCTGAAGAAGTCAGATTGACCGCTTGCTTATCCTTAAGCGCCATCCCCTCAGAAAGCGCACAAAGCGCAATTGCCGAAACCTTGATGCATGGGGATGAAATGATGCGTCAGGCAGCGGCAGAGGCTCTGGCTCATCATCCTCAAGAAGGGAAGGAAATTATCCAACAAGCCCTCAAAGTGTCTGATTTGTTGACCCGTCGAGCCGCGGTTCTGGCGCTTCTTCAATTTAGAGAAGAGTGGGCAAAACAACTTGCAGAACGGGTTGCAGTGGAAGATGGGCAATGGGTGGTTCGGAATGTTGCATCTCAGGTTGCCGAAGTTCTTGCCCAAAAGAATCCAAGAATACCAAATCCTGTTCCGCCTCCATGGGAGTCTTCCTGGCTGATCAGTTTTGCCGCCAAGCGGGGTATTGGCGTTACCCCCAATGTCCCGCCAATTGAATTACTGCTAGAAGCGCTTCGCTCCAGTTCCGTGGAGGATCAAAAAGCCGCTATGGAATATGCCCGCATGTATCCTGATAAACAAATCCAGACAGAAGTTTACCGTCTTTCACAAAGCATGGATCGATCGGTTCAGGATATGGCTTTTTCGGTGCTCTGGATCTGGAATTTGTGGGGAGTGTTATCTGTTTGAGTTAAATCAAAAAAAGCCCCAGAGTTGGGGCTTTTTTGATTTAACTCAAATGCTGGAGGATCCTCGCCTGTACAGTCGGGGCATCCAGGTTCAAGATGGTGACAATTTTATCTCGCCCTGTTTCTCCCGCCACAATTTCCAGTGAAGACTTTGGTACATCCAGCACTTCCGAGAGAAAATCAATCAAGGCTTGATTGGCTTTTCCTTCTACCGGGGGAGCGGTCAGGCGAATTTTTATGGTGCCGTCATCTAGAATTTCGTAAATTTCATTTTTACTCGCACGAGGTGTAACCCGTACGGTAATTGCCGCACCTGTCATCCCATCATGCAAACGGAATTCACGTTTTGCCTTGGTCATTTCACTACCCCAATGAAGAAATCAAAGAAATCAAAAGCGTTTCGATTACCTGAATCAAAATAATCAAAATCAGGGGGCTGAAGTCAAACCCACCCATAGCAGGGAGCACTCGCCGAATCGGAGCATAAAGGGGGTTCAAGACTCTTCCCAGTGTCTCTCTGACGGGATGGAAAGGAGAAAGGAAAAAGGATAACAATGCATCAATGATGATGAGAACACTCAAAATCTGTGCAACACTTTGAATTAATGTAATCAGTATTCCTGTCATATGCAATCAATTATACTGTTTTTTGTCTTCTCGGACCCAAGATTGCCGTTCCAATCCTGATAATGGTTGCACCTTCTTGCACCGCCACCGGATAATCCACGCTGGTTCCCATCGAGAGTTCATCCCAGCAAGCCTGTGGGAATTTCTTTTTCAACAAATCCTGCACCTGGCGCAATTTTACAAAATAAGGACGGCTTTCTTCCATATGCTCAAACAGAGGTGGCATGGTCATCAAACCTCTAATGGACAAGAATGGCAGAGAAAGAATTTTTTCTACTTCATTTTCCAGAAGAGAAAGCGTCTCCTGATTCCAGGCAGGAAAACCAAATTTACTCTCCTCACCGCTGACGTTCAGTTCCAGCAGGACAGGCAAGCACCTTTGGGCTTCCTGTGCCAGACGGTTTAACTTCTCTGCAATCTCCACGCGATCAATGGTTTCCATAACATCAAAATGCTGAACCACAATCCGCGCTTTCCGGCTCTGCAGGTGTCCAATCATGTGCCATTCAAGAAATGGATGATCCCGAAAGGCTAAAATTTTAGGCAGGGCTTCTTCTGGATAATTCTCCCCAAAAAGCGTAATTCCGGCTTGAATCGCCGCCTGAATGATTTCAACCGGTTGGGTTTTGGTCACCACAAGAATACGAACACTCTCTGGGGTTCGCCCTACGTGAAGCGCTGATTGGGCAACCTGTTCTTTTACCTGTTGATACCTGTTGCGAATTTGCTGTACCAAAGCGTCCATATTCATTTCAAGGTAATCATTGCGGCAAAACGCCCTGTTTTTCCCATTTCTGCCCGGTGCGAATACCAGTCCTCGGTATGTTCAGCAGTACAAATCTCCACCGTTTGAATATGGTGAGGCAATACCCCTGCCTGTGTCAAAATGATCTCATTTGCCCGCCAGAGGTCTAGAGAAATAATACCATTTTCCTGATACAAGATTTCCGAAGAATCATCCCCCATTGCAACTTTTACCGCGCGAACTACTTCACTGCCCACCGCGTAATGTTCAGGGCATATGGATGGGCCAATCACCGCCAGCAAGTCTTCGGGTTGAGTATGGAACGCCTGACTCATCGCTGTCACACATTCAGACGCCACTTTTGCAACCGTCCCTTTCCAACCGGCGTGGGCGATTCCAACGGCATGATGCCTGGGATCATAAAGGAGTACAGGTACACAGTCCGCAAACATCATCAACAGGACAACATCCGGATGATCCGTAATCATAGCATCTGCCTGTTCGTGAAGTTCTCCCACCTGCCGGGGCTTGCGTGTATAAATGACCCGGTTGCTATGAACCTGCCAGACGTCAAAGATCCCTCTTGGCGTTGATGTAAGGGCCTGTAGCGCTCGAGCGCGATTCTCCAAAACGTTTTCTCGGGTGTCCCCCACACTTGTTGCCATGTTAAGACTTGCCCACGGATGGGGACTGACCCCTCCATGACGGGTGAAAAACCCATGCAGGATTGGTTCCGAGTCCATTATGTCGGCTGTGAGGAAGCGCACTTCACCGGAGGTTACAAACTTCATTTTGAATCTCCCGATTCCCGCACAGGAATCTGAGCCGCTCGTTCCATTTTTCGAGTCAACAACGCATAAGTATCCCGCATGGTTTCTTCGATCAACGGGTAAAGGTACCAGACAGTCATCAAACCAAACAACCCGCCTGTTAGAGTTCTCAAGAAGGGTGTGCTTTCCCTCAGGGGTAACCATGCAGGCATACTGGGCACCAGACCAAATAATTGCGAGGTTCCATCAATTCCAATAGGAACAAGCCCCAGAATTACCCATAAATACCATGGAATGCCCTTGATTTGTCTTCCTTTCAGGGCAAACACCAATCCAAAACCCAGCATGGAAAGATAAATGGCAATATCCCGCTGGCACAAAGCAATTTTATAACCCACGTTTTCATTTCCAACGAAGTTGCGGGCTTCAAATAAATTATCAATGCCGATGGCTTGCTCATAACTCTTCAAGCCTGAAATTCCCGATAATTCTCGAGGGTAGTAAGCCTGTGGACCAAATAAGAACCATGATCGAAAAGGCAATTGATGACAGGTGAATGAATAAAAACGATAAAGAACCGATGCTGTCCGTTCATGCCCGTTTTTCATTAAGACAGGAGCCAGAAAAGGCAAGCCAACGTACAGAAAAATGAGCAGATTGAAAACATGGATATAGTTTTTCGTGAGCCAGAGAGAAAAGCGATCTGCACGGGTAATTTTAATGCCTCGTTGAACTTTGTTTTCCCAGTCCTGCTGGTCAATTTTTTCCATCTGGGCCTGGCGGTCCTGAGCAGCCCCAATTGCCACACGAATCTGCACTTCATTGATGGTGCCAGCCAGACGGTACGGCCCAACTTGAATGGCAGGAACCTGTCCGCCAATGGAGCGCAACAAAGCCGGATCTTTTTGGGTCACATCAATCTTGATGACCTGAAAGGGAATTTCCGTTCTCAGTTTCTCCAGTAAGGTCTCTACCGCCTGACATTCCTTAGAGTCCGGCGCATAGTAAAAAGTCAATATAATCATGGGGAAACATCCAGAGTTTGTAAGTACTGTTCCAGCATTCGCGGCGTCAGAACCCCAATCCGTTGCGCGCGCAAGATACCTTTCTCATCAATAAAAAACGTGGTTGGATAAGCCTGTACATAATACTTTTCCGATACTTTCCCGGTTGGATCGAGAAACACCTGAAAAGTGATCTGGTTTTCATCAATAAATTTTTGTACTGTGGCTGCATCCTCCATATAATTTATCCCAATAAAAACCACATTCCCGTTTAAGTATTGGTGATAAGCCTCAAAAACCGGCATTTCTTCGTTGCATGGAGGACACCAGGTTGCCCAGAAATTCAGCACTACAGGTTTTCCTCGAAAATCACTCAGCCGATGGGTTTTCCCGTAAACATCTACCAGTTCAAAATCTGCCATCGGCTTTCCGGTGGTTGGAGGGGAAACCTTTTCCGCAGCACCTCGGGAAGGAGTGGAGATTAAAACCGCCATTCCAAGGATCAATCCAATGGCTAAACCAGCCCCGAGAAACAAGAGAGTTTTCCACTTCATAGCGCTTTATAACCCAAAGTCAACGAACGTTCCAAAACGAGACAACAAATTAAACACTCCAAAGAAGAGCATACCACCCACAATGATGAGGATGATGCCCATTCCGACTTCAACATAATGCATCACTTTTCCATAACGCTTCAGGATTCTGGTCACCCATCCGATACCCAGTGCGGCAACAAGAAACGGAATTGCCAGACCCGCCGAATACGCTGAGAGCAGAGATACACCCTGAGAAACAGAACCTCCGCTGAGGGCTAAAGTCAGAATCGCCCCCAAAACCGGTCCAACACATGGCGACCAACCCGCCGAGAAAAACACCCCCATCAATGCCGATGACAGGTAACTGCGAGATAAATCTTCTTTTGAGCGAGGGCGCAGGTCATACTCAAGAAATGGGATGCGGAGTAGCCCAGTCATGTGCAAACCAAAAATCATGACCAGAACCCCGCCGATTTTCGCAATCCAGGTGCGCAAATCATACAACAAACCGCCCAGAGCCGATACTGCTACCCCAAGCGTAATAAAGACCACACTGAAGCCCAGCACAAACGCTACCCCGTGAGAGAAGGTTACCCAACGTTCAGAGACCGGGGTGCTTTGAGCCGTAGCAACCGCGCGACCGCTAAGATACCCGATGTAAACGGGGACAAGGGAAAAAACGCAGGGAGAAAGAAAGGAGGCTAAACCAGCCAGAAACGCCAGACCTACCGTTACTTCCATTATGCCCTCTCTTATTCAACCACTTCGACGATTGTGCCAACGGGGGGCCAGTTCCTGGAAACATCCAGTTCTCCCGGAACCAGCGGAACCACCGGGTTTGTCCATCGGAAGATGAATTTTGCATCCTCAGGGCTTGCGTTAATACAACCATGAGATCGAGGAAGCCCAAAATCATTATGCCAGTAAGCGGCATGAACAGCCACCCCTTCTCCGGTGATGAAACACGTCCAGGGTACGGCAGTATAGTCTCCGGTGGTCTCACCGCTCATGTGTAGAGACATCAATTTTCGATAAATGGGGTGTGGTCCCAGAGGCGTTGACCATTTGTCTACGGGGTTTCCCTGGGCATCAAACTTTGCGCCTGTAGAAACACGGCAAAAATGGACTTCACGGTTTCCCTCAAAACATGAGAGGGTTTGACGGGTCACATTGACTATAATTTTCTTATTCTCCACCTCAGGAGAAATTGGCGCAACATCTTCAGCGGTGATAGGACGAAAGGCTTCGGCATCAGCCCAGAAGATATCGCCATAAGTCCCATATTTTTGATTCACCCGATATAGCGTTTTGCCCGAACTGCTCACCCGGATATCGTCAATCCACACCACCTGACTGTAATAAAGCCGGGGGTAGAGAGCGTTTTTGAGCGATGGGGTCCGAATAGGCGGATTGGCAATGATTAAATCTACATACGGCACGGTCACCTCAGCCCACATTCCCCGTTCTCCATTTACTTCGGGTAATTGAGAAAGGGGGGCATTTGGCAAATAATACACCGGTTGTAAGCGAGAAGCATAGATGTACCCATCGGGCGTCTCAACCCAGCGCCGGCTCCCATAGCCGGGCGATGCTCCAATCACCTCTCTCAACCAGATGACCACAGCATCATCAAAAATTACCCTGGTAATCTCAGCACTGGTATCAGGTTTGGCGCGAATATTCACCTTGCCCAGGCAAACCCGCCCCATTTTTTGTCCAATTGACCACTCTACCGAATTCTGGGAGGTGAATCGCAACGGTGCCATAGCCAAAGCGCCTGCTGTGAGCAGGCTCATTTGGAGAAACTCTCTTCGAGAAATCTTTAAAGGCTCTTTCATACCTGTACTCAAGAGTTAAAACTTAGATGCATTTTACCCGAAAAAAATTACATCCTCCACCGGACGTGCCCATAAAACCTGTTTGATACGTTCAATCTCGGGACCCCACCAGGCATCTCCAGCCTGATAAGGTACTTCAGAACGAATCAACTCGTAAAAATATCTCGTTCCGGCTCCCAATTGAGCCTGTGGGTACTGCCGTAAACGCAAATCCAAAGCCCTGGCGGCAGTATAGCACTCAATTGCCAGAACGTGAGCCGTATTTTCCAGAACTTTTCGAGCATGTCGTGCAGCGGTCATGGAATTGGCATTGTGATCTTCTTGCTCTCCAGAGGTGGGCAGGGAATGAACCGAATCGGGTGTTGCCAGCGTCTGATTTTCCAGAACCAGGGATGCGGCCGTGTATTGAGGCATCATCAAACCCGAATTCAACCCTGCGGCTTCAACCGTATCAACAAGCATAGGGGGTAACCCCCCGTTAAGTTTTCCATCTGTCAGTCGGAAAATCCTCCGCTCGGAGATTGCCGCCACTTCACTCATCGCAATAGCAAGATAATCCATCGCCATGCCAATGGGTTCACCGTGAAAATTTCCGCCGGAAAGGACATCGCCATCTTCAAACAGCAGGGGGTTATCTGTAGCCGCATTGATTTCTCGAGAGACAATTTCGCGAACAAATTCGAGCGTATCCCATGCCGCCCCAACCACTTGGGGCGCGCATCTCAAAGAATAAGCATCCTGAACCCGTCCCGCAAGATTGATCAGGGAACTGCCTTGAGTAAGGCTCAGAACTGCCTGCGCTACCTTTAACTGCCCGGGGTGTCCGCGCACCTGATGGATGCGAGGATCAAATGCGGCAGAACAACCCAGCAAGGCTTCCAAACTCATGGCAAGAGCCGCATGGGAGAGATGCAACCATTTTTCTGCATCACACACAGCCAGTGCCGCAACTGCCGCGCTGAAGGTTGCACCGTTATTCAGAGCAAGCCCTTCTTTGGGACCCAGTCTGATTCGGGGCAGTCCGGCAAGTTCCATGGCTTTTTTCCCCGACATTCTTTTGCCCGAGAAGTATGCCCACCCCGAATCGTCTTCTTCATCCTTCTCATCGGTTGTAAAGACCAGCGCCATGCTGGAGAGGGGCAGTAAATCTCCACTGGAGCCTAAAGAACCCTGAGAGGGAACAACAGGCGTCACCCCACGGTTGAGCATTTCCAGAAGGGTTTCCACAATTTCAAGGCGCACACCAGAATATCCCTTTGCGAGCGTGTTCGCTCGAATCAACATTGCAGCACGTACCACCTCTTCAGGGAAAGGCTCTCCTGTTCCTACCGCATGACTCAAGATCAGGTTCCGGCTCAAAATCGCCGAATCTTTGCGAGGAATGCGGCGCTCGGCAAAAATCCCAAAGCCAGTATTTATCCCATACACTGCCCGATCTGTTGCCACAATGTCATTCAGGCGACGATGTGAGTCTTGAATACGATTTACCGCCTCAGGACTTAAGACAACAGGCTCATGGAAACGCGCCACCCGTTCAACGTCTTTCAGGCTCAAGTGGTTTCCATCAATGGAAATGGTCATTGACAATGGCACCCTTTCTTAAAAAAGGAGATAACCGAGCATGACGCTTACCAGAGGAACAGTAATATTATCAATGTCCTGAAAAGGAAGGCTTTCCACCAGAGTTGCCGCAAGACTGATTCCGGCAATTTTGAAGAGGGTATCCATCCAGTTGAGATGAAATACTCCGGCCTGGTGAAAAGCCCAGAGTACCAGCAAACTGAAAAAAGCGCCACCCAAAAAAACTGACAGAGAACCTCCAATGGTTTTTCGAGGAGACCAGAAAAGCGATGCAGAAGGGAAACGTTTTCCGATGATATCTGCCAGACCATCTCCACCGCTCAGGATCATCAGGGCAACCACTCCGATGGGAGAGGTTTTCCAGAAAACCAGCGTCAGAATAACAAAGACAATTCCATAGTACAGAGGACCACGAAGAATTTCACGACGGTCACCGCTTCGAGACATGGCAACCACGGCCTGCTGGTCACGGATCAACCCTGTTCCAACCAGGAAAAATTGCAACGTAATTAACAACGGGACTGAGGCTGCAAACCACCGGGAAAGAGAGGTATCGGGGAAAAGAAGCCAGCAGATGACAAATAGGGGTCCCGTTCCGAGATGAATAATTTTCCGGCTTAAAGACGAACTGATCCATCCTCGATGTGCCAGAAAATCATTCAACCGTAACCAGATAATGGCTACCGCAAAAGTTAATCCTAAAGCAATCCATTCACTCATGATCACCGGTAACTTTACCAGCCATCTTTTTCCCGCTCACGATGCTCACGGCGCGCTTCCCGTTCTGCTTCCCGCTCCGCAATGGCAGCGCGTTTATCGTATAATTTTTTCCCTTTGGCAATGGCAATTTCCACTTTGGCTTTTCCATCTTTCAAATAAATGGAAACCGGAACAATCGTTACTCCTTTGACACGAACAGCATTCCAAAGTTCCAGAATCTCCCGTTTATGGAGTAACAACCGCCGCGGACGCCTGGGGTCGTGATTGAAACGGCTTGCAGGATTATACGGAGCAATGTGCGCATTTACCAGCCAGGCTTCACGCCCATCTACCTGTACAAAGGCTTCGGCAAGACTCACCTGCCCTGCCCGTACAGATTTGATTTCACTCCCCTGCAGGGCAATGCCGGCTTCGTAGCGCTCCAGCAGGAAATACTCAAACTGGGCTTTTCGATTGGTAGCGACTACTTTGACGTTTTTCATAGCCATGCAGTGATTTTAACATAGAACAGAGAGTGTCTCCAAACCTCCATTCCCATATTCCATTGATATAATGTCTCGTATGAACAACGATCCCCTCTCATTACGCACACTTTTCCTTCTAGACCCTTCGGTTACGTTCCTCAACCATGGGTCGTTTGGGGCTACTCCCATTCCCGTTTTTGAAAAATACCAGGAATGGCAACGAATGTTGGAAAAAGAACCCGTGGAATTTCTGGGCAGAAAAGCCTCAGAATATCTTGCCGAGGCGCGCCAAGCCATTGCGCCGGAATTGGGCTGTGATCCAGATGACTTTACGTTTGTCATCAATGCCACAACAGGGATGAACGTCGTCATTCACAGCCTTCCTCTGACCGCACAGGATGAAGTATTGACAACCAATCATGAATATGGAGCCATTGATAAGACCTGGCAATTTTATGCCCGGCAGAAGGGGTTTACGATTGTCCGCGCCCGGTTTTCTCTTCCGGTATCTTCTCCAGACCTGTGGATTGAAGAACTCTGGAGTCAGGTGACTCCAAGGACACGGGTGATTTCCATCAGCCACATCACCTCCCCGACCGCGCTGGTCTTCCCGGTTGAAAAAGTCATAGAACGCGCAAGGAATGCAGGAATATTAACCCTCATTGACGGTGCCCACTCCCCCGGGCAAATCCCCGTAAATCTCAGGAAACTGGGGGCAGATTTTTACACCGGGAATTTTCACAAGTGGGTATGCGCCCCAAAAGGGGCTGGATTTTTGTATGTGCGCCCGGAATACCATTCCCTGATTCAACCTCTCATTGTAAGTTGGGGGTACGATAATCCCAACTCACAGCGTTCCCCATTCTTAGACCACACGGAATGGTGGGGAACAAGAGACATCTCTGCCTTTCTGACGGTTCCAGAGGCTTATCAGTTCTTAAGAACCCACCACTGGGATAAAGTCAGAGAACGATGCCACCAGCAACTTAAAGAAACATGTAATGCCTTCCGGGAGAGACTGGGGGTTATCCCTCTGAGTGCAGACCAGGATACCTGGAACGCTCAGATGATTTCTTTGCAGATCCCGCGTCTTTCACCCAGAAGCATACCGGAAGTCAGCAGACGGTTATGGGAAGATTTTCGCATTGAAGTTCCACTGGTGGAGTGGGAAGATTCTGTCTTGATTCGAATTTCCTTCCAGGGGTATAACACCCCCGAAGATTACAAAAAACTGGAACACGCTCTCGGTGAAATTCTGGTTGCGCCTATCACTTGAGGAGGATCAAGATGGAGATTGCTTTAGCATTGGGTGGAGGAGGCGTAAAAGGAATTGCTCATCTTGGGGTGATTCATGCTCTGGAGCAGGCTGGTTTTCGCATCAGAGCCATTGCAGGCACCAGCATCGGAGGGCTGGTGGGTGGGGTTTACGCCGCGGGAAACTCGCCACTGAAAATCCTGCAAACCGTCCAACAACTGGACATGAACTCGGTTTACCGCAGAAGAGCAGAAGATGGACCTGCTTTGCTGGGCCATGCCGGTATGGTCGAGGTTCTCAATACATTGCTCCACAATCGTCGCTTTGAGGATTTGGACATCCCCTTTGCGTGTACTGCCGTAGATATTCATAGCCATCGGGAAGTTTATCTGAGCCACGGGGATGTCACCCAGGCTATTCTGGCAACTACTGCCTTCCCGGGTGTCCTTCCTCCTCAGGAGCACAAAGACATGCTTCTGGTGGATGGCGGTGTCCTTGATCCTGTACCTGTGTTGCTGGCGAAGAAATTAGCCCCCAATCTGCCGGTACTTGCTGTGGTGCTTCAACCTCCTCCAGAAGACTGGGATAAGATTCCCGAAGGGGACCTGATCACCACCACCCCCCTGCCCATTCCCTCCCCTTTGATTCAAGGCTTCGTACGGATGCGCATTGGCCAAGCCGCCCGGATTTTCATCGAAGCCATGGATATTAACTCAAGAATGCTCACCGAACTACGCTTGCAAGTAGACAAACCGGATATCATTCTCCGCCCGAACGTATTTCGTTTTGGTATTTTTGAACCTGCCGATCCTCTGGTGCTGTTCAACGCTGGAAAAGAAATTGTTGAGCAGGAACTTAAGCACATCAAAGATATTTTCACATGGAAAGGGAAACTGATGAAATTTTTTAAAGGTGATTCCTCATCGGCAGTCCTGAAGATTTTAAAGTCAGAATAACCCATGGGTAACCGTGACCTCAGGGAATATTCCCGACAGACAACCATCCGCCTCATCATTGGTGGGCTCATTCTTCTGTTTGTCGTGGGCACGGGGCTCATTTACTGGAGGTATGGAGCAGGTGGAGCACTCTCGGGTCTTCTGTGCCTGACCATTGCCCTGTTTCCCGTTGGGTTAATCCTGGTTGTTATGGCTTTCCTGGAATGGCTGGTAAAACGAATTGACCATGACTGACCAAATCATTCAAAGCACACCACTTTACGGATTGATTGAAATACCCCAAACCATACCCGTGGATTACCTCATCCTCTTTCTCCACGGATGGACGGGAGATGAAAATTCCATGCAAATCTTCTCCCATGTTGCGCCTTCATCAGCAGGGAAAATTTTCTTAAGAGGGCAGTTGCCTGCACCTACAGGGTTTGGCTGGGCTCCCCCACGACAGGGAGAATGGATCCCAATGGAAAAGTTTAAGCCAGCGGCGTATCTGATTCATCAAACCCTTGAGCAAATTCAACGAGATATCTTTCAGAACCGGAACCTGTCAGTGATTCCCGTTGGATTCAGCCAGGGAGGCGCTATGGCACTGGCTTTAGTATATTTCTACCCGGAACAGTTTTTCCGAGCCGCCGTGTTATCAGGATTTCTGCCTGAAATCCACTCCAATGAATTGGCTTTCCATCAGAAATCCATCTTTCTCAGCCATGGGGTCAAAGATGAGATCATTCCTGTAGAGATGGCAAGAGAAAGCGTGAGAAGGCTGAAACAGGCAGGCGCGTATGTGCAATACTGCGAATCCCAGACGGCTCATAAAACTTCTGCAGAATGCCTGAAGCAATTAAAAATTTTTCTCGAAGCAGGTTCATCCCGGCTATCTGGAACGGACAAAGGAAATCAAACCGAAGAATATCCCTAAAGCGGCACAGCCCAGAATGATCATCCCCATGGGAACACCTCCAGGCGCAACGCTATCCTGAGACTGAAAGGTTGGGATGCTCAATGGTGGAGGGGGTGTGTATGTGGGCAATCGCGTGGGTGCCACAGTCACGATGAACTTTGCCGCCAGCGTTGGATCAATGGTATTGGTCACCCGAGGAGTCGGGGTAGGGGGGATTTCGACCACCGGCAGTTCCCTGGGAGGCTCAATTCGGACATAATTGGCAAATACCCAAGCCTGCCCACCCTGCACCCCGGGATATTCCACGAGAATCCACGCACCACCGGGTGATTTCCCTTTTGCAGGCACCTTTTGCCCAACGAGCAACACGCCAACTTTATCGTAGAACATGCCAGGACCGGCGCGTAAATTGATTTGGGTTTCTGAACCGGGTACGACAATTGCCATAGGGCCGCTTGGGGTGCTGGTCACTGTGGGAATAGCAACTGTCGGCAATTGCGGTAAATCATTTGCCAGAGCCGATTGCGGCAACATTAAGAGGGAAACCATGATCAGGAACAGGGAAAACCCTATCCATTTCTTCCAGTTACGCATCATTCTTTTACTTCCTCGATCATTCGATTGTACGCCAATGCCACCCATCCTTCTGGATAAACTCATCTACCATGGGAGGACCCCAGGTCCCCGCTTCATAGACAGGTAAATTTCGGATGGGATATTCTTTCCAGGCTTTTAAGATATCAGAGGTAAACCTCCATGCCGCCAGCACTTCATCGCTGCGGGTGAACAGGGTAGCATCCCCCATCAGGCAATCTAAAATGAGGCGTTCGTAGGCTTCCGGCGGCTCGGTGCCAAACGCTTCCTGATAACTGAAATTCATTTTTACCGGGGCGATCATCATGCGCGGTTTGGGCGCCTTGGCGCCAAACGTCAGGGTGATTCCCTCATTGGGTTGGAGGCTGAGAATCAGCATATTGGGCGCGTCTTCCGTCATAGACTGCCAGTTGAACAAACGTAAGGGCGGTTGTTTGAATTGAATGGCAATTTCGGTTACCCGAGCCGGAAGACGCTTCCCGGAACGAACATAGAATGGCACCCCCGCCCATCGCCAGTTATCAATGAAAATTCTCGCGGCTAGAAAAGTCTCAGTAAGCGAATCCGGGGCTACACCTTTTTCATCCTTATAGCCGGGCACGCGCTGACCATCTACCACGCCTGCCACATATTGAGCACGGAGCGTGTTTAAGATGGCATCTCGCCCTCTCATAGGGCGTAGGGCTTCCAGTACTTTTAACTTCTCATTGCGAACAGCATCAGCATTAAAGGCTACAGGCGCTTCCATCGCCGTCAACCCGATAAGTTGCAAGAGGTGATTCTGGAACATATCCCGAATGACGCCCGCGGTATCATAATACCCCGCACGGTTGCCCACTCCAACCGTTTCCGCAACGGTGATCTGGACGTTATCCACATAATTGCGATTCCAGAGGGGTTCAAAAATACCATTGGCAAAGCGGAAGACGAGAATATTTTGTACCGTTTCTTTCCCCAGGTAGTGATCAATACGGAAAATCTGCTCTTCCGAAAAAACCCGATGCACCACTTCTTCCAATTCGAGTGCCGATTCCAGATCCCTCCCATACGGCTTTTCAATTACCAGACGGGTCCACGCCCCCTGACATTGCGCCATGTGATACCTGCCAATGCGTTCCAGAATGGCTAAATACGCATCGGGAGGGGTTGCAAGGTAATGAAGTACGTTACACGCACCTAAATCCTGTAAAAGGGAATACAGGGTTTTATAGCCCTCATCTTCATCAAAAGAGGAACGAACATAACGCGCATTTTCCAGAAGGCGTTCCACCACTTGTTCATCTACCGGGCGAGTGCGGGCAAATTGATGAATCGCCTCCCGCATGGACTGTTTCATGAAATCATCTGTCCAATCCCGGCGGGCAAAGCCAATCAGATAAAATGGGGCTTGAAAGCGATTTTCTCGAAACAGTTCGTACAACGCGGGGAGCAACTTGCGATGTGCCAGATCCCCGGTAATGCCAAAAATGACCAGTGCAACGGGTTCGGTACTGATAAAGGTTTCGGATGAATTCATAAGCAATCCTCAAATTTGTACCTGAATTTTACCCTTAAACTGCAGGTGCTCCAATAACCCTTCAAGTATAATTAGATGCATGGAAACATACCCCGGTTCCATTACAGATGTTCCCGGAATTCTTGTCGGACAGGCACAAAACGAAGAAGCCTTGACCGGCTGTAGCGTGGTGATCTGTGAACAAGGCGCTGTCGGTGGAGTAGATCAACGAGGTGGAGCGCCCGGTACGCGGGAAACAGATGCCCTTCGTCCCATGCATCTGGTGGAGAAAATCCATGCTGTGGTTCTTGCCGGGGGCTCAGCGTTTGGGTTAAGCGCTGCCAGTGGCGTTATGCGCTGGCTAGCCGAAAAAGGCATTGGATTCCCGACTGGCGTGGTACCGGTTCCCATTGTTGCCAGCGCCATTTTATTCGATCTGGGAATTGGAAACCCTCAGGTTTATCCCGATGAGCACATGGGATACGCTGCCTGCCAGCAAGCCACAACCGCCCCGCCGGCACAGGGAAATGCCGGTGCCGGAATAGGCGCCACAGCAGGAAAAATTCTGGGAATGAACCAGGCAATGAAATCGGGGATTGGTACTGCCAGCATGCGGTTAAGTGGTGGAATTGTTATTGGGGCGCTGGTGGCTGTCAATCCATTAGGAGATGTCATCCATCCGGAGACAGGCAAAATACTCTGCGGAGCGAGGACTTTGAAAAAAGGTCCGGTTCAAATTGGAAAATCAGATAGTTTCGCAGATACCCTTTCTGTGTTAAACTCATTAGCCGGACGGTCGATTCTTCACTTTGCCAGCCGACAAAACACCGTGATTGGCGTGGTGGCTACGAATGCGAAACTATCTAAAGAACAAGCCAATTATGTAGCCATGATGGCACAGGACGGTTTAGCCATGAGCATTCGTCCTGCTCATTGCCTGCTGGATGGGGATACCCTGTTTGTCATGGCGACAGGTGAAAAGCGCACCGATCCAAATATTATTGGGGCTTATTCAGCACAGGTAGTTGCCCGAGCCATTGTAAATGCGGTTTTATTTGCTCAATCTTCGGGTGGGCTTCCCTGTGCTGCAGATTATCTTTGATTTTCATGATCTATCATTCCACGAGAGGAAAGGATGTACTCATGATCAAAATCGTTGCGGATACCACATCATGCCTGACACTGGAAGAAGTACAGAAACGAGGCATTTATTACGTCCCGCAAATCATCGTCATTGGCGAAGAAACCTATCGGGACGATACCGAAATGAACGCCATTCAGTTCCTGGAACGGCAACGCACCAGCCCGATTTTGCCCAAGACAGCCGCCCCACCCCCCGCGCTCTACACCCCCATTTTCCAGGAAATTACGGAGCAGGGAAACAGCGCGATTGTGCTGGCACCTTCCACGCAAGTGAGCGGCACTTATCGAGGCGCTTCTGTAGCAGCGCAGGATTTTCCCAACACCGATATTCGCATTATTGATACCCAGTTAATTGCCGGAGGATTGGGACAACTGGTGCTTATGGCTCAAGAATGGGCAGAGCAAGGGCTGAGCATGGATGAAATCCTGCAACGAGTTGAAGCCATGCGCAAACGGCACCGCGTGTACTTTGTTGTGGACACACTGGATTATCTTTACAAAGGTGGACGTATTGGTACTGCCAGACATCTGATCGGGAGTTTATTGCAGATGAAGCCCATCCTCACCCTTCAGGATGGTCATGTTGCCTCGTTTGAATCTCAGCGCACACAAAAGCGCGCCCTTGCCCGCCTCAAAGAAATTGTGCTTTCTGAATGTCCACCCGGGCCAGAATCCCGCTTGAACATTATGCACGGGGATGCATTTGAACTTGCCCGGTCACTTGCCGAAGAACTTGGACCTGCCCTGAACATTCCCGTGGAACAGATTCCAATCTATGACCTTACCCCTGCAATCCTCGTACACAGTGGTCCTGGAGTCATTGCAATTTCTTACTACACGAAATCATAGGGGTTGATTGTTATGAGGGTTAAAGGGTATCCAGGCGGATGCCCTTTTTTACCTGTAAGTTTTTCATATTCATCCAGATGAATTCTATGTACAATAAGAGATAGATTCATTCTTGTTTTATTCGACCATCAAAAACCTGCAAAAGGAGAATAATGATATGCAGTACGTTCATTTAGGGAGAAGCGGTTTGCTGGTCTCACGTCTTTGTCTGGGGACAATGAACTTTGGGCCTCTCACCAGTGAAGAAGAAAGTTTTCGCATTATGGATCGCGCGCTGGAACTGGGCATCAACTTCTTTGATACCGCCAATGTGTATGGCTGGAAACTTGGAGAAGGGGTGACGGAAAACATCATCGGAAAGTGGTTTGCCCAGGGAGGAGGACGTCGAGAGAAAGTTGTGATTGCTACCAAGGTGTTTGGAAAGATGGGCGAATGGCCCAACGAATCCAGACTCTCTGCGCTTCATATCCGTAAAGCCTGCGAGGACAGCCTGCGCCGACTTCGCACGGACCACATTGACCTCTATCAGATGCATCACATTGATCCCGAGACACCCTGGGAAGAAGTCTGGCAAGCCATGGAGGTTCTGGTCCAGCAAGGTAAAGTGATTTACGTTGGATCGAGCAACTTCGGTGGCTGGCACATCGCCAACGCTATGGAAACCGCCAAACGGCGTCATTTTATGGGGCTGGTCAGCGAGCAGAGTCTGTACAACCTTGCCGCCCGCACCATTGAACTGGAAGTCATTCCTGCCTGCCGGCATTATGGAATCGGGATCATCCCATGGAGCCCGCTGGCAGGAGGATTGCTGGGAGGCGTCCTGCAGAAAATTAGCGAAGGACGTAGAGCATCGGAGGGAGTGCAGAAACAACTCGAGAAGCATCGTCAGCAGGTTGAAATGTATGAAGCCTTCTGTAAAGAAATCGGTGAAAAGCCTGCCGATGTTGCCCTTGCATGGCTGCTCCATAATCCTGCGGTGACTGCGCCCATCATCGGGCCTCGAACAATTGAACAATTGGAAACCAGTTTACGCGCACTGGAGATTCATCTGACGGATGAAATGCTCAAACGGCTGGATGAAATCTGGCCTGGACCCGGCGGCGAAGCCCCCTGGGCATATGCCTGGTAAACCCTGACAATCATCTGATCCCGGTTTCAAGCCGGGATCAGACTTTATAATAAGAATATGATTCTTTACCAGGATAACTGGATTGTGGTTATCTCTAAACCCGCCGGATTGTTGAGTGTTCGGGACGGTTACCAACCGCAACTGCCAACCGTCCAGTCCGTTCTGGAACCGGCTTACGGCAAATTGTGGATGGTACATCGCCTGGACAAAGAGACCAGCGGGGTCATGGTACTGGCACGTACACCCGAAGCCCACCGCATACTGGATCGCCAGTTTGCTGAGCGCAAGGTGCATAAAATTTACCACGCTATCTGTGCCGGCACGCCGGAATGGGATGAAATTCTGATTCAATTGCCATTGAGAGTGAATGGCGACCGTAAGCACCGTACTGTTGTGGAATGGGAGCATGGGAAGCCTGCAGAAACTTATGTTCGGGTTCTTTCTCGATATCCTTTCTACACCTGGGTGGAAGTTCACCCCCACAGCGGATATACCCATCAGATTCGGGCACACCTTTCCTCCACAGGCTACCCGTTGCTCGGAGACCGGCTGTATCGCGTCCCTTCTACCTGTCCGGTCATTCCCCCTAAGGAAGAAGATTTACCTGTGCTCAAGAGAGTAGCCCTTCACGCTCATTCAATCACATTTACCCATCCGCATTCCTCCAGGATAGTTACCTTTTCAGCGCCTTTGCCTCCGGATTTATCTGACCTTCTATCAACATAAAAACCGGAGCATCCTTATAAAGATGCTCCGGTAATTTCCTTGTACCGCTTTGGCTGGTTATTCCCCCTGGATCAATTTGGCGGGGCGTTTGCTTTGACCAATCGCCCATATGATACCGGCGATGAAAATCGCTGCAATCACCCAGCGGATAACACTGGCTTCTGCCTGAACGATGAGCGGAGCCGCAATCAGGCTCACCAGATTGACCACTTTGATCATCGGGTTAAGCGCCGGACCGGCGGTATCTTTCAGAGGATCGCCAACCGTATCGCCTACCACACCGGCTTTGTGGCGCTCAGAGCCTTTCCCCGTATTCTTTTCCAGATCGCGCGGCTCATCTTCGATGCCCTTCTTGGCGTTATCCCAGGCACCACCTGCGTTCGCCATGTATACTGCCAGCAATTGCCCGCTGAGGATGACGCCAGCAAGAAAACCTCCCAGGGCTTCCACCTTCAAAATCAATCCAACGACCAAAGGCATCAGGACAGAAATGGTTGCCAGAGGAATCAGTTCCTTTTGCGCTGAAGCGGTTGAAATTCCCACCACACGGGCATAGTCGGGTTTCACTGTTCCTTCCATAATTCCTGGAACACGGAACTGGTTGCGCACTTCCTCAACAATCTGCCCTGCAGCGCGGGACACCGCGCGGATGGAAAGTGAACTGAACAACCATGGTAAGGCACCACCCAGCAAAAATCCGATGAATACCGCGGTATCGGAGACTCGGATTGCCTGTAAGGGTTCCACTCCAAGATTAACTTGAACACGGGAAACATCGGTGATAAAAGAGAAGAACAACGAAACTGCCGCAATGACCGCCGAGGCAATGGCAATGCCTTTGGTGATGGCTTTGGTGGTGTTTCCTACAGCATCCAGATCCGCCATGATCTGGCGGGCTTTCCGGGTGGTCTCATCATCCAGATCGTGCCATGCCATTTCGCCAATCCCGTTGGCGTTATCGGAGATGGGGCCATAGGAATCCATGGCAACGTTGTTACCGGTGTGGCTCAGCATGCCGATGCCAACCATCGCAATGGCGTACAAAACGTACAACGAACCCTCGGCTCCGTAGATCAGCAAAGAGAGCACAAATGAAACCACAATCACCAACAGCGCCCACACGCTGGATTCCATACCCACTGCCATGCCACTCAAAATGGTAGTAGCAGGACCAAAGCGAGTGGATTTAATGATTTCCTGCACAGGTTCTTTCCGTGTAGCCGTGAAATAGGACGTGAGGGGATTGAAGGCAACCGCCAGACCGACACCCAGTGTGGTCAGAGCGCCCAGACGCCAGTCATGTGCATATACCAGCGCCAACACGAAAGCCCAGATGATGGTGTTAACGCTGGATACCTCATAAGAACGGAACATGGCTTCTTCAGCGTCATGGGCACGCAGGAACTTAATGGGGAATTTTTCCCAGATAGGCACAGTGAACGTTCCGATAATGGAACTGATGACCCCAATTGCCCGGATAATGAGAGGATAGACAATCCATTTAAGTTCGCCAGTCTCAGCCAGCAATGCCAGACCCAGAATCAATGCTGAAACGATGGTGACTTCGTAACTCTCAAAGATATCTGC
Source organism: Anaerolinea thermophila (assembly GCF_020723905.1). GTDB lineage: Bacteria > Chloroflexota > Anaerolineae > Anaerolineales > Anaerolineaceae > Anaerolinea > Anaerolinea thermophila_A. Next base: position 40,161 of record NZ_DYHZ01000005.1, on the reverse strand, counting down.
CGCCATACCGGCGCAGTCACCGACATTGTCTCCCACAAGGTCAGCCACAACAGCGGCATTGCGCGGGTCGTCTTCTGGAATGTCTTTCTCTACTTTTCCGACCAGGTCAGCGCCTACATCAGCGGCTTTGGTGTAGATACCACCACCCACGCGCATGAACAGCGCCAGGAGGGTGCCGCCAAACCCAAAGCCCAGTAAAGCATCTGGAGCCGCCTTCCCAAAAATAATGAAAATGACCGTTCCACCGAACAGCCCCAGCCCATCTGTCAACATGCCTGTAATGGTGCCGGCATAATAAGCAATGGAAAGCGCTTCATTGAAACTGCGGCGCGCAGCAGAGGCAGCGCGGACACTTGCCTGGATAGCCATGCGCATGCCCAACTGACCTACAATCAAAGAGAAACTTGCCCCCATAATAAATGCAACTGTGCGCCCAATCGCTACAATAATCTGAGTGTTCTGAGGGAACTCCTCAAGCGCTTCCTTGCTGGGCGGAACCACATACACACTCAGGAAAAGGGCTACCGTCAACAACAAGATGGCGGGAAGAATTCGCTGGAGTTGTTGCTGCAGATATGAATCAGCCCCGATGCGAATCGTCTCCCAGACATCCTGCATCTTTTGAGAGCCCTTGTCCTTATTCAGGACATTGCCGCGAAGCAACCATGCATACAACAGGCTCAAGAAAGCCGTAACGACGACGCCCAACACAGCCACCTGCTCAAATGCAGAAAGCCCATGTCGGGTGCCCATCCCAAAGATATCCATACTACCTCCTGATGTGACTAAACTGATTCAATTATGGGTGTAAATCTAAATCAGAGGGGGCAAAAATCTCGTTCATTTTACACGAATTTTGGGAAAACAGGCAATAAACATTAGCAGAAGATTAGAATTTTGAAAGCCTATTGACTTTGCCTTTCAATTTGTTGTATAAAATGATGCGGCTTTTTCAAGGGCGGATATTTGCCCTGTGTAGATGAGCGGAACATGGTTTCCGCTCGTCGCCTGCATGGGAATTGATAAGGAGAGTCCAGTTTATGATGATCCGCGCAAACGCTTTGACCAAAGATTATGGAAATCGCAGGGCTATAGAAAACCTTACTTTTAACGCTCGCAAGGGTGAAATTTTAGGCTTTCTGGGACCCAATGGTGCAGGAAAGACAACCACCATGCGGATCTTGACCGGCTTTATGCCGCCTTCTTCCGGTAGCGTGGAAATTGGCGGGTATGACGTTATTGAAAACTCTTTAGAGGTCCGCCGGATCGTTGGATATCTTCCCGAAACTGTCCCATTGTACGCCGATATGACGGTCTATGAATACCTCGAATACATGGGCAGTTTGAGAAAAGTTTCCCATCTCGAAAACCGGATTAAAGAAACGCTTGAACAGGTTGAATTAAGTGAGCGCTCGAACAGTTACGTAGGCGCCTTATCCAAAGGCATGCGCCAGCGCCTTGGACTGGCACAGGCACTGATTCACAAACCCGAAGTCCTGATTCTGGATGAGCCAACCATTGGGCTGGATCCCGGGCAGGTAGTTAACTTCCGTCAATTAATTCGGGAAATTGGGAAGGATAAAACTGTTCTGTTATCCACCCACATTTTGCCGGAAGCGCAACAGGTATGTGATCGGGTCCTGATTATTAACAACGGGCATATCGTTGCTGAAGATACCCCGGAACAGCTTCAGGCAAGACTAACCGGTTCACAACGGGTGTTCATTCAGATTCGCGGAGATGCGCAAGAAGTTCTCCCGCTGATTGAACACATTCCCGGAGTGATTCGAGTCCAGTTGCGGAATCAGGACAGCCTTGAATTTGAAACCCTTCCAGGGAAAGAAGTGCGCCCAGCAGTAGCCAAAACACTCATCCAGGCAGGGTTCGATTTGCTCCAGATACAAAACATTAACCTCAGCCTGGAAGAAATTTTCCTTAAATTAACTCGAGAAGAGCCAGCAGGGGTTATCGAGAGCCAGAAATAACGGAGGCAGGGAGATGCGCAATATCTGGATCATTGCCCGAAAAGAATTCAAGCAATTTTTTGTTAGTCCGGTGGCTTATGCTATAGCCCTTGCCGTTTTTCTCATCATGGGCGTATTGTTTTACGCCACCATATTATCCGCCGCTTACCAGCAGTATGCGCCAGGAGTGCAGGTGATTCTCGGTCCTCTGGCAACCATCTTCCTGTTCACTACCCCGGCAATTACCATGCGTGCACTTCCTGATGAACAACGCACCGGAACCCTGGAATTACTGCTCACTGCCCCTGTTCGAGACTGGGAACTGGTGATTGGAAAATGGCTGGGTTCGATGGGGTTTATCCTCACCATTCTGCTGGTGACATGGGTATATCCAATCATCCTGAACCGTCTGGTTGACCCGGGGATTGATCAGGGAGTACTGGTCAGCGGGTATCTGGGGTTGTTTTTAATGGTGGCAGCATTTGCCGCCATTGGAGTAGCCGTTGGTACCCTGTTCAGCAATCAAATTGCGGCTTTCTTCACCACGCTGGGGATTTTACTGGTCCTGTGGATGATTGGATATCCTTCAACCGCCAGTGGCGCGCTGGGACCTTCCCTGCTATCGTATCTCGATATCAGTGAACACTTCTATCCCACTTTTTATCGAGGCATCATTGACCTGAAAGACGTGGTGTATTTCCTCAGTCTGATTGCGCTGGCACTTTTCCTTGGTTCCATTTCAGTTGAATCCCGGAGGTGGCGATAATGAACTCCTCTATCCGCAAATATGCTCCGGTTGGATTAATCCTTGCGCTATTGGCAACTCTTAGCGCCATTGGGTTTGCGATTGTGCATCGCTCTTTCACCCTGGAAGTGCAAGTCAGCCTTGCGATGATTGTTATTGGGCTGGCGCTCTTTGTGTTACTGGATCCTCAAAAAACCCGTGAACTTCTCACCGGACGGCAAGCCCGCTACAGCAGTAATGCTTTTGTACTGGCGCTGGCGTTTACCGGGATTCTGATTGCGCTCAATTATCTGGTTTATACACGAGCCCCTCGCTGGGATTTGACCGAAGATCAACAACATACCCTGGCAAAAGAAACCCTGGAAACACTGAAATCGCTCAAGGAGCCTGTGGTTGCCGAGGCGTATTACAGCAGCCGTTTCCCTGCTACAACAGCACAGGATTTACTGGAAAGTTATCAATACAATTCCAACGGGAAATTTACTTATGAGTTTATTGACCCCGAAAAAGATCCTGTTCGGGCTCGCTCGGCAAATGTCAGCCGGGATGGAACCATTGTATTGAAACAAGGCGGACGCTCCGAGCAGGTTACCTATGCCAGTGAAACCGACATTACCAGTGCACTGGTTCGGCTTGCAAATCCTGGGCAGCGTACCGTTTATTTCCTGAGTGGACACGGGGAATACAGTCCGGAAGATTCTGGTGATCGTTCTTACTCGGAAATCAAGAGCCTGTTAAGCGCCAAGAACTATACTGTTAACACATTAAATCTTCTGGCAACCAGAAACATTCCAGAAGATGCACTGGCACTGATTATTGCCGGTCCAGACAAACCTATCTCCACGGAAGAAATGACCTTGATTCAGGCTTATCTGGATCGTGGTGGATCATTAATTTATCTGGCAGAGCCTACCATTGTCACCCAGTTTGGGGATGCGGAAGACCCCCTGGCTACCTACCTCGAAAAACAATGGGGTATTCGACTGGGAAAAGACATGGTGATTGACCTTAACTACAATCCGCCAAGCGTTGCCGTTTCTGCCAAGTATGCTCAGCACCCGATCACCGAGCGCATGTACAATCTGGCAGTGGTCATGCCTTCTGCGCGAAGCATCTCTCCAGTTCAAATTGAAGGGACGGACGTACAATCCTTTATTCTGACCGAAACAGCACAGAATTCCTGGGCAGAAACCGACTTTGTTTCTCTGAAAAACAATCAGGCCGCTTTCAACCAGGAACAAGATATACCTGGTCCCATCGGGTTAGCCATTGCGGCAACCAACGCGAAAACCGGCGCCCGCGTGGTGGTCATCGGCGATTCCGATTTTGCCAGCGATCGGAATTATGCCCAGTACGGCAATGGGGATTTCCTGATCAACAGTATTGACTGGGCAGCAAAACAGGAAAATCTCATCAACCTGACCCCCAAGAAAACCACTCAGCGCATTCTCATCCTTCGGAATAACATCACGCTGGGGGTTATCTTGCTGACTACCGTCTTTGTGATTCCCGGGCTGACCCTGATTGCCGGGATCATGGTCTGGATTCAACGTCGCCGCAGAGGGTAAAAGCCATGATTCGCCGATCAACCTGGGTTGTCTTCGCAATCTTTCTTATCGTTGCGGTTCTGGTAATCCTTCTCACCAAGACACCAAACGCTCCGTTGTCTGTCTCTCAAACGCCAGAACCGACTGCTACTCCTCGCATGATTCAGGATTGGAGTTTGGAGGAAATTACCAGAGCCACCCTGATTCGTGCCATTGGCGGGACCACAGATCTGGTCAAACAAACAGATGGACAGTGGATGAATCAAGGGGTTGGGCTCGTTCCCGCCGGAAGAGTAGAACAATTGCTTTCAGAATTATTAGCCACCCGAATTCTCGCAGAGTTACCAGCCGATTACTCCCTGGAGAGTTTGTATCTGGTAAATCCCGGGCAAACAATCCTGCTTGAATCAAGGTCGGGGAAAAAACTTGAAATTCGGATTGGCGGGTTAACCCCAACGGGAAACGGGTACTATGTAAAGGTACAGGATAATGCCCCGATTGTAGTGAGCCGTTATGCGATAGAGGCAGTTTTTCAGGGTTTTGATGTGGCTTTACCAGACACTCCTACACCTGAAAATACCCTCTCTTCGCCATAAACCTGAAATCCTTTAACGGGTATTGAAATTAATCTGAAAAACATGTATTCTGAATTAATGGCTTATTTGAAATATTCCATCTCGGAAAGAGGTGTATGACTGTGACAATGGATGATGCATTACTTAATGTAGTAGATGAAGATGAAGAATATCCTGTAATTGCCCGGTTAATTGATCTGGGACGGCAAAAATCGTACGTCACCATAGACGATATTTTGCATTTCTTCCCGGAAGCCGAGCAAGATGTTGAGCAACTGGAAGAGGCTTTTGCCGCTCTGATGAGTGCTGGTATTCCCTATTTAGAGGATGAGATTGTTGAAGAACCAGCCGAAGAAGAACTGGAAGCGCACGAAGAAGAAGCCATTGAAGAAGGGGAAGAGGATAAATCTCTTGTCTTAGATGACCTGGCTAACATTGATACGGATGACACGATCGGGTTATACCTGAAAGAGGTCAGCCGTGTTCCCCTGCTCACCGCCGAAGAAGAGGTTGAACTGGCTCAGCGCATTGAGCGGGGACGCATGGCACGTGAAGAACTGGCACGCGGGAACGTCAGCCCCAAACGACGCCAGGAATTACGCCGTCTTATTGAAGACGGCTGGGCGGCGCGCGAACATCTCATTACGGCGAACTCACGCCTGGTCATCAGCGTTGCCAAGAAATACATGGGAAGAGGTGTTCCGTTCCTGGATTTAATTCAGGAAGGCAATATCGGCTTGATCCGCGCTACCAAGAAATTTGATTACCGCCGCGGACACAAGTTCAGCACCTACGCTACCTGGTGGATTCGCCAGGCAGTCACTCGCGCTATAGCCGATCAGGGACGCACGATACGCGTTCCCGTGCATATGGGAGATCAAATCAACAAGTTGCTGCGCGTGCAGCATCAACTCACACAAAGACTCGGGCGCGAACCTACCGTTGAAGAACTGGCTGAGGCACTGGATGTCCCTCCGCGCAAAGTGGAAAATATGATTCAGGTGGCTCGACGTCCTCTATCTCTGGAAACCCCTACCGATGACGAAGAGGACTCCGTCCTTGGGGACTTCATCGAAGACGAAGAAGCCCCCCCTCCGGACGACACCGCCACCTACAATCTGCTCCGCCAGCACCTGGAAGAGGTGTTGAATACCCTACCACCCAGAGAAGTTCGGATTCTTCAATTGCGGTATGGGTTGCTGGACGGGCAAGCCTACACTCTAGAAGAAGTCGGACGGAAAATGGGTGTGACGCGCGAGCGTGTCCGTCAAATTGAAGCCCAAGCCCTTAGCCGCCTCCGTCACCCCTCCATTCGGCGAAAATTGCGAGACTATCTTGGCGATTAGCCCATTCAAACTGAAACGCTTCCCCACGCTTTGGCACAATAAGGCGTGGGGAATATTTTTCATGCATAACTTGCACAATCCACAGGTTTATTGCATACTTAAGTCTGGAAGGGAGGGTATATGGCGAGAATACCTCTGCGCGCCTACGCCCGTGAAGTAGAAAATTTAATCGAACACGGACAGATAGAAGAAGCCATTGCACACGCGAAAAACATTCTGAAACAGTTTCCTAAGTATATTGAAGCCTATCGCCTGCTGGCGAAGGCTTACCTGGAAAGTCAACGATACACCGAGGCTCTGGATATTCTGCAGCGCATCTTATCCGTGTTTCCCGATGATTTCATCGCTCACCTTGGAATGAGCATTATCCGAGAAGACGAAGGAAATCTGGACGCCGCCATCTGGCACATGGAAAGGGCATACGAAGTTCAGCCCTTTAATCGCGCCGTTCAGGATGAGTTGCGACGTCTGTATGGAAGACGCGACGGAGTTGAACCTCCCCGTATCCGTTTGACCCGTGGGGCGCTGGTACGCATGTATGACCGCGGCAACCTCTATCCTCAAGCCATAGCCGAAATTCGCGCTGCACTTGCGGAGGATGGCGCCCGTCTGGATTTACTTGTCCTGCTGGCAAAAATGTACTTCCTTTCAGGACAGAAAATTGAAGCGGCAGAGGTAGCCTCCTCTCTCATCAGCAAACTCCCTTATTGTTACGAAGCCAACCGAATCCTCGTCGAAGTACTCCCCGAAACCAGTCGAGCGGGAGATGCCCCTCTCTTCAAACAGCGTTTACTGGCACTGGATCCGTATCTGGGATTCATCTCTCCCAATGCTCCTACCAGTGATCAGGTACCCGAGCAAACCGTGATGGTGGAACATCTGGACTGGGCACCTTCGATGGTGGAAGAAGCCGCGCCCGATTGGGCAAAAACCATCGGGGTCGAATGGGAAACCGCCAGCCAGGAAGAGGAACTTCCCGACTGGCTCAATGCTCTGGCTCAGCCTGCAGAGACGTCTGCACCTCCATCACCAACGCCTGCAGTTACACCTCCTTCATCTCCGGAAGAAATCCTGCCCGATTTCCTCAAATCTGCGGGGTGGATGCCTTCTGAGGGTGAAAACCTTGAGGCGGAACAGGGCACCTTGATCGGCGGTTTTGAAGAAGAAGAGATCCTTGAGACAGAGGCAGAACCGGTTGAAGCAGAAATTCCCGACTGGCTGAAGTCCTTAAAACCTTCGGTTGAAGAAGAGATCAGCGAAACCCCCGAACCACCTCCCGTCGAAGAAGAACGTCTGGACTGGCTCGAAGAGATTCTTCCTCCACCATCTCCAGAAGTCAAGCCCGAGGGAACGGAAGAACTTCTATCTACTGAGTGGATGTTCCCGCAAGAGCCATTCCCAAAGCCTGAAGGGAGCGAAGAAACCGGATTTGATTCAGAAGCCATTCCTGACTGGATGCGATCAGAAGCCACTTTGCCTGAAAGCACGCTTTCTACAGGCGAAGAAGAACTTCCAGACTGGCTCAAAGTAATGGAAAGCACACCAACTGCAGACGTCAAGGAAGAAGAAGAGTTGCCAGAATGGCTGAAATCTTCCACTCCTGGAGAGTTTCCAGGCAGTGAAGCACCGGGAATCCCTTCAGCGACTGAGGAGATTTCTCCAGAATGGCTTGAAACCCTGGCACCGGTCAGTGAAGAGCCCACTCCGCCATTAACAGAGCAACAACCTGAAGCAACCTTATGGCTCTCCGAGAGTGAAGAATTCCCCACCCCTCAACCCTCCGAAGAGACAGAACAGGAACCTGAATGGCTTGCTGCAATAGAAGAGGCTCCATCTTCTGTAGTAGAAGAAACACCACCTCATGGAGAATCCTCTCCACTGGCTCAGCAGGATATTTCCCTGTCCGAGACCCCGCCTGAAGATCTGGAGGCGGCACTGGCATGGATGGAAGCCCTGGCAGCCCGTCAGGGTGCGCCTGAGGAAACGTTAACCATCTCGTCGCCTGAGCAACGGAAGGAAGAAATTCCTGACTGGCTCAAGGAACAAATTCATGAGGAACCGGTTGCGGAAGAGAAAGTCACTCTCTCCACCCAGGAGCCTGAAACTCCCACTGAACAATGGACTGAATTAATTGCCGGTGAAGCAGAGGTCACCATTCCGGAGCAAACAGCAGAAATTTCATCGGTGGGTGAAGCAACAGAGCAGTCTCCGGATCTTTCGGATATAGATGCTGCCCTGGCATGGATGGAAGCGCTTGCCGCCCGTCAGGGGGCTGAACCGGAAACGCTGACCATCACTCCACCGGAGCAACGTCAGGAAATCCCTCCGGATTGGATCAAAGAAGAACTACAAGAAGCAGAATCCTCCGCGGTTTCCGAGATTGAACTCCCCGAAGAGGTTCAACCCTCTGCCATCACAACAGAGAGGGAGGAAATACCACCCGCAAAGGGAGAAAAAACTCTGGAAGAGATGTCTCCTGATGAAGCCTTTGCATGGCTGGAAAGCCTTGCTGCCCGTCAAGGGGCTCAGGAAGGGACCTTATTCACTCCAGAAGAAGAACGTCCTGAAGTTCCTCCCATCCCTGAAAGTGTCATAGAGGAGACTCTGGAAGAGGCAGAAGAAACTCCTCCGGTTTCCATGAAGGAAGAACCCGAAGCAGAATGGATACCTGAAGAGGCACTTCCAGAAATTCCTGTAGCGGAGACGCAACTGCCAGTAGCCGAAGAACAAAAAGAAGAAGTGGAAATTCCGGAATGGCTGCGGTCTTATGAAGAAGAACAGAAAGCGCAACCACCTGTTTGGGAACCGCCCAGCCTGGAAATCAACCCTGAAGAAGTGCCAGATGAAGCCTTACCAGATTGGCTGCGTGTGACTCCGGAAGAACACGAGCCAGTGCCAACCATCACTCGGGAAGAGCCTCCAGCCCTGCAACCGGAAGAAACCACACCCGCTTCAGAGATTACCCCCACAGCAGAAGTAAAGTACGCGGGTGAAGGCGAGCCTTCGCCTGCATGGGCAGCGATACAGGCAGGAAACATCTCCAGTGCAGTGGATACATATTCCTTGCTGATTCAAGAAGGCAAAGACCTGGAAAAGTTAATCTGGGAAATTGAAGAGGCTCTAAAAGTTCATCCTCGTGAAGCAACCCTCTGGCAGACATTGGGCGACGCGTACTTCCGCGCTGATCAAGTCGCCAGAGCGTTGGAAGCCTATACCAAGGCAGAAGAATACCTACATTAAACACTTTGGAGGTTTTGTGGAACGGACATTTGTATTGGTGAAACCGGATGGCGTCCAGAGAGGTCTGATCGGTGAAGTCATTTCCCGGCTGGAAAGACGCGGTCTGAAACTCGTAGGAGCCAAGTTTTTACAGGTCAGTCGTGACCTGGCTGAAGAGCATTACGCCGTGCATAAGGGAAAATCCTTTTACGAGGGATTAATTCAGTACATCACCTCAGCGCCGGTGATGGCAATGGTGTGGGAAGGTCCCAATGCGGTGGCTGTGGTCAGGCAAACCATGGGAGCCACCCGCCCTTACGAAGCCTCCCCCGGCACCATTCGACATGATTTTGGGCTGACGGTTAGCCGCAACTTAACCCATGCATCTGATTCTCTGGAGAATGCTGAGGCTGAAATTAATTTGTGGTTCCAACCAGAGGAAATGGTCTCCTGGGAACGGGAGATTGACCGGTGGATTTTTGAAAGCAACGGATAGTTTGAGAAGGAACCGGGTTTCCCCGGTTTCTTTTTTGTGATTTTCTTGACAGGGCTGACCGACCATGATAAACTATAGCGCGTTCGGGGGCGTGGTGTAGCGGTTAACATGCGGCCCTGTCAAGGCCGAGACCGCGGGTTCGAATCCCGTCGCTCCCGCCAGAAGAGACCCTTGCTGAAAAGGCAGGGTTTTTTTCTTATCATCCCCCCTGAATTTTCAACATCCTGTCGGGTCTATGGTCTATAATCAATACATCCCATTTCGTGAGGAGTACATCGAATGAGTGATCATTTTGCCCTCTACCTTGATCCAGATGCCCCGATTGATGATCGGGTTAACGATCTCATTTCCCGCATGACTCTCGAAGAAAAAATCAGTCAAATGTGCAATTCCTGTGCAGCCATTCCGCGGCTGGGCATTCCTGCCTATGATTACTGGTCTGAGGCATTACACGGTGTGGCTCGAAACGGGAAAGCCACTGTATTCCCTCAAGCCATTGGAATGGCAGCAACCTGGGACCCCGAATTGATTGAACGCGTAGCCGATGCCATTGCAACCGAAGCCAGAGCAAAATTTCACGAAACTTTGCGGAAGTTTGGGAAAACCGAGATTTATCAGGGGCTGACCATGTGGTCACCTAATATAAACATCTTTCGCGATCCAAGATGGGGAAGAGGGCAGGAAACCTGGGGAGAAGATCCTTACCTGACCGGAGAAATGGGAGCGGCATTCGTCAGGGGATTACAGGGAAAAGATTCTCGATATCTGAAGACTGCCGCATGCGCCAAACATTACGCCGTCCACAGTGGACCTGAGAAAGAACGCCATACCTTTAACGCAGTGGTCACCCGGAGAGAGTTATTCGATACGTATTTACCGGCATTCAAAAAATTAGTCACTGAAGCAAAAGTAGAAACCGTCATGGGGGCTTATAATCGCACCCTGGGCGAGCCCTGCTGCGGAAGTCCATTCCTGCTCAAAGACATTCTCCGAAATCAATGGGGATTTAAAGGGCATGTCGTCTCGGATTGTGGCGCCATCAGTGATTTTCATCTGCACCATCAAGTGACCAGAGATGGTGCCGAATCCGCCGCTTTAGGGATAAAAAGCGGCTGTGACATGGCTTGTATCTGCACGTATTCTTACGAAAATCTGACCGAAGCCCTGAATCGCGGCTTAATCACAGTAGAAGATTTAGACAATGCCCTGCGCAACACCCTGCGTACGCGCTTCAAATTAGGATTATTCGATCCACAAGAGAAAGTGCCTTATGCAAGCATTCCAATGAGCGTGGTGGGCTGCGAAGCGCATCAGCATCTGGCATATGAAACCGCCGTGAAATCTGCCGTACTTTTGAAGAACCGGAATCAAATCCTGCCCATTAAACCGGAGGTTAAGAGCATCCTTATTGTAGGACCCAACGCCGGGAACGTCCACGTCCTGTTAGGAAATTATTATGGGCTAAGTGATTCCATGACCACCTTCCTTGAAGGCATGGTGGGCAGACTTCCCGAAGGGGTAAGAATGGAATTCATGCCAGGAAGTTTGCTGACCCATGCCAAGAAGATTAGAAACGATTGGTCAGTTGCCTCAGCGGCTTCTTTTGATCTGGTCATTGCGTTTATGGGGCTTTCTCCTCTGCTGGAAGGGGAAGAGGGGGAAGCCATCCTTTCTGACAACGGAGACCGAGAAGATATCTCTCTCCCGCCGGTTCAACAGGAATACATTCGGGATCTCGCCGCTACTGGCGCCCGGATTGTGTTGGTACTTACGGGCGGCAGCCCAATGGCATTACATGGAATCGAGAATCTGGTAGAAGCCATCCTGTGGGTTGGGTATCCAGGTCAGGAAGGTGGAAAAGCCGTTGCAGATCTGCTCTTCGGGAACCAGGTGCCTTCCGGCAGGTTACCCATCACCTTCCCGGTTTCGACCGAGCAACTTCCCCCGTTCCGTGATTATTCCATGCGGGAAAGAACATACCGCTATATGACCACCCCTCCCCTTTTCCCGTTTGGTTTTGGACTCAGTTATACCCGTTTTGAGTACCGAAACCTTCAACTGGAACGGGATGTTTTACCGGCCGGGGAAACCCTGCGAGGTTCGTTCACTTTATCAAATGTGGGAGACTATGAGGGGGAAGAAGTGGTTCAGATTTACCTCAGCGATCTGGAATCTTCGACGATTGTACCGCTTCAGAAACTGATTTCTTTCCAGCGCGTTCGATTGAAACCCGGACAAAGCGCTCAACTTTCCTTTACCGTTTCCCCTGAAGCAATGATGATGATAAACGACGAAGGAAAGCCTGTGCTGGAACCCGGAAAGTTCAAAATCAGCATCGGAGGAGCCGCTCCCATCCAGCGTTCGATTGAGTTAGGCGCTCCCTCTCCTGTCATTGCCTTTTTTGAAGTAACAGGGTAAGATTTTACTCAACTGTTTGACTTCGCTGTATCACTTCAAAACACATTCGGCTGTTGTGATAGGGGCATTTCCAGAAGTCCACCAGCGGACGCCGCTGGGGTTGAAGGTCGCGGGAAGTGCCCCATTTCCATTCTCCAGAAGGATGATGCAGATGTGTTTGAATCCAGTGCCAGGTCTTTTCAGCAATTCGTAAATATTCCGAATCTCCGGAAATTTGATACGCATTGACACAACCTATAACGGTTTCTGCTTGAAGCCACCAATCTTTCTGACCACCATTCATCAAAGCACCATCTTCATCCAGACCCTCAGCCAGAACCCGCCCAACCAGTTGTAGAGCTCGCGCTTTCACAATAGACAGCAAGGTCTCATCTCCAAGCACTTCAGCGGCTTCGACCAGCAACCAGCTGCCTTCAATATCATGCCCAAAAGAGACAACTTCACTGAGCGGATGCCACTCTCGATCAAAGAATAAACGAAAGTGGTCGTTTTCAGGATGCATGATTCTGTTCAGAAACAGGTCAATGCACTCTCTCAGACGAAAAAGCAATACCTCATCCCGCCAAACGCGGGCGAATGTGGTGAAAGCCTCTAACAGATGAAGATGAGAGTTCATCGATTTTTCCGCCATCAAATCCTGAGGCGAGATCCGGGTATCTGACAAAGGTTGCCATTGCCGATCAAAGCCGTCAAACCATCCTCCGTAACGATCGTCGTAGGCTACCCTGTCCAAAAGCCGGAAGAGGGAAACAGCAAGTTCAAGGGCAACTGCATCGTCAAAAGCCTTTGCGTATTCGCTCATTGCATAAAGAGCATATGCATTGGCAAAGATAAGTTTTCGCGAATCCAAGGGTTGCCCTTTGAAATCTACCAACCAGTAAATTCCTCCATACTCCTTATCCCAGATGTGCTTCAGGAAGAATTCCCACCCATGGCGCGCCGCCTCAAGGTAGGCAGGCTCATGCCACAATTGGAAAGCATGAGAAAACGTCCAGACCACACGAGCCTGTAAAGTTCCCCCTTTAGAAGCATGCGGATCGGGAATCCCCTCCTCGCTGACCAGCCCATAATATCCCCCGTCAGGATCCCTGACCGTATTCATCCAGAAAGGGAGAATCCTGCCCCGGACTTCCTGCTCCATCTCGCCCGCTAAGGTTTTCAATGTCTCCATAATTCCTCCCATCTACAGATCATAAAATTTGATACAGACCGGAGAAGGAACATCCAGTGAAATCCCTGCCGGCTCAACCCTGCCTGTTTCAGGATAACGATGAAAGAGGACTACGCGATTGGAATACTGGTTTGCCACCACGATGAATCTCCCTGTGGGATCAATGCCAAAGTTTCGGGGCCAGGAACCCTCCACCGTTGAATATCCCACCGGAAAAAGAGTCACCTTTTCCGCATCCAAAACTCTGAAAATTGCCAGGCTGTCATGCCCCCGGTTTGAGACATACAGGAAAGATTCATCCTGAGACAAATGAATATCGGCAACGATATTCTCCTGTGAAAAATCGGAGGGCAAAGTAGAGACCGTCTCTATTAATTCCGCGAATCCTTTTTCGCAATCCCAGCGAAAAACGGATACAGTGTTTCCCAATTCATTGGCTACAAAAAGAGTCCTGCCGTCCCGGGTAAATGTAAAATGACGGGGACCAGAACCCGGGGGTAGCGTAATTTCTCCATGGTAAAGGAATCTGCCCCGTTTCCGATCAAGGCGATAGAGCATCACTTTATCCAGTCCCAAATCTGCGGCAAGGAGAAAATTACGGGATGGGTCAAAGTCAATCGAATGGGCATGGGGAGATTCCTGTCGGGCTTGATTTGGACCCAACACCCCCTGATGTTGCACCCAATCCGACAATTCCCCTAAGGATCCATCTGGAAGAATGGGATGAAGTGAAATGCTCCCTCCGGTGTAATTTGCACACATCACCCATTCTCCCCGGTGATCTATGCTCACATAGCAGGGATGAGCCCCCTGAGTGGGTTTTGCATTCAGAAAGGTTAATGCCCCCGTCTGCGGATGAATCGCATACGCACTTACCATCCCTTCCATTAACTCATTGACAGCATAAAGCACTCGTTTTCTGGGATGAAATGCGAGAAATGAGGGATTCAAGCCGGGAGCCGAAGAAGAAAAGACCATTCTTCCCGTCACCGGGTCCATCCAGTAAACAAAGATGCCTTCTTCACGATGTGACTCAGATGGATCAGATTGGGTATATGTTCCAATATAAACAAAACGTGTCATAGTTAATTTAGTCTCCCATCAGGTTAACAATCTGGATATTCCTTAACTTAAACTTGCTTTGGCGATTATTGCAGGAACGATTGTGTGTTTCTTCATTCCAAACCCCGGTTGGTGCTGCGGAAGGCACAATTCACTTTTACTCCCTCTTCAATATAGCATAGAGTCTAATTGCAAAGGGAATTGAACCATCACTTCTGTTCGGGAATTAAGGCTTGAAGGAGAGGTTCAACCCATCGTTGAGTTTGTCGGTTATAAAGGCCGAACCCGGCACAAAATTCCCAATATGCCCATGAGAAACCATATCTTTCAGCAGAGCGCGCCACATATTCCGTCCATCTTTGCCTGGATTCCAGATCGGCTTTTGAGTAAGCGCCAAACTCCCCCAAAAAGATCGGACGGGCATACTTCTGAGACCACCGGAAGGCAACATCGAAATCGGAGTCAATCGCCTTTTTTTCCCGCTCATTTCCTTCCCATCGGGTACCCAGAAACTTCTCCGTCCCGGGAACCCATTCCGCCCCCTGATGGGTAAACTGGAAAGGAGCATAATAATGGACGGTCACAATGAGATTACGTTCTTCTTCTGGAAGCATCAGCGACTCTAAGGCTTCTATGCTGTTCCAGTTCCCCGATCCGGCAATAATGGTGCGATTTGGATTGGATTTGCGAATGATCTGAATGGCTTCTGCAGCATAATCATTCCAGATCAGTGGCTTAAGCGCTCCATGAGGTTCATTGAGTAATTCGAAATACAACGATTCGGGGTAAGTGCGATAATGGAAAGCAATCTGTTCCCACAGCGCCAGAAAGCGATCATAATGGAGATCTGGCGTCTCCATGAGTTCCTCATAGTGGTGAATGTTGATAATCACATTCAGGTCATTCTTAAAAGCCTGTGCAATTGCCCAATCCACCCGGTCAAAGAAGTCTGGATCAATTGTATAAGGTGGATCCAGTGAGGCATGAGTGTTCCATCGTACTGGAATCCGAACGCTATCAAAACCCGCTGAGGCAATCAACTGAAAAAAAGATGCATCGAGCGTCACCCCCCAATCCCCCTCATTGGGCGCTTCCAGTGCATTTCCCAGATTAACCCCCCGACCCAGCCGGCGATTTTGCTCGAAGGCATACTGATCAGGGGCAGATGTGTGATCAGGAGCAGAGGGAGTTATTATCCGCGATACTGTTGAGGAGGGCATCACCGTCCCCGAAGTGTTGCCTTCAATGGGTGGAATATCGGTTTCACCTGACAAACCCCGCGTTTCCGAGGGGAAAACTCCAGCACATGCACTCACGAGGAACGTCATAAGAATGACAACGAGGGGATTGAACACGGATAAACTGGATTTCATCGCACCATCCGGTCATGATGGATTCGGATAACGGACGGAAAGGATCTGTCCATCCCGCAGATCCACCACCATGTGAGCGTATTCTTCGATCATCGGGTCATGGGTAGCCATCAACACCGTAATCCCTTCTTTCACGGCAATGTAACGGAAAAGCGCCATGATTTGTCTTCCGGTGGTACTATCCAGTTCTCCGGTTGGCTCATCTGCAATAATCAAATCCGGTCGCGTTGCCAGCGCTCGGGCAATGGCAACCCGCTGTTGCTGTCCGCCTGAGAGTTCCCAGGGGCGATGATGTGCCCAGGGACCCAGCCCAACGATCTCCAGCGCCCTCATGGCAAGTTTGTGTCTATCCGCCTGTTTATTGGCTATCCGCAGCATTAACTCGACATTCTCCACCGCAGAAAACATAGGCATGATCGCAAAAGACTGGAAAACAAAACCCAGCCTCTGTCTTCTTAATTCGGTTTTGGCTTCCTCATCCAGTTCAGAAAGTCTGATTCCGAAGAGTTCTACCTCGCCTTGAGTTGGTGAATCCAGTCCACCAATCATATTCAGCAACGTGGTCTTTCCTGAGCCGGAACGCCCTTTCAGTGCCGCTAAAATCCCTTGTGGTATCTCCAGCGAGACGTCCTTCAGCGCA
Organism: Anaerolinea thermophila; assembly: GCF_020723905.1. Taxonomy (GTDB): domain Bacteria; phylum Chloroflexota; class Anaerolineae; order Anaerolineales; family Anaerolineaceae; genus Anaerolinea; species Anaerolinea thermophila_A. The sequence goes on along the minus strand of NZ_DYHZ01000005.1, from coordinate 23,605 downwards.
ATCACCTGAGAAGAACCAACTTCATAAATCCGCGTAACACCGCTTACCTTCACAATCACAGCACGATTCTTGAGGGATTCGGGAATATCTGCAATTCTGGTTTCTTCCATGACTCTGTTCCTTCTACTTCCAACCAAGCCATTTTAATTTTTTGACACTTCCAGGTTTGGGTTGCGGACCTTTTTCACCGGAAAACAGAATCGCAATTTGCTCTTCAATGCTTAAGCTCTTGAGCGACTCACCGCCTTCCCCCTCTACCGGTTTGATGATAATTTTGCCGTCTTCGATTTCCATTTCAACTCTTTTCCCGATCCCTAACTCTTCACGGATTTCTTTTGGAATCTGTAAACGTCCGGCGGAATCAAGCACCACAAATTCTCTGTAAGAAACTTGCGACGGCATCAGCGAGACCTGTTCTCCGGAAGATTCGCCAGCCATTAAAGCCTCCAGTTGCGAAACCTGACGAACAGTCTCTGTGGAAATTTTGCCATCCCGAATGGCTACCACACGATCAACCTGTTCCGCAACGCGAGGATCGTGGGTCACAATAACGATGGTCAGGTTTAATTGCTCCTTCAACCGTCTGAAAGTATCCATAATGGTTTGGGCAGTGGCAGAGTCAACTTCGCCGGTAGGTTCATCCCCCAGCAAGAGAACCGGTTTATTTGCCAGAGCAACGGCAATGGCAATGCGCTGTTGCTCCCCGCCTGAAAGTTGGGTCAAACGATGGCGACGGCGATGAAACAATCCTACGGCCTCAAGGAGTTCATGTGCCCATTCCCTGCGCTGTAGTTTATGGTGGACTCCAGCCATGATCATGGGCAATTCAATGTTTTCTTCAGCGGTCAGATAAGGGATTAAGTTTCGGGAGGTCTGTTGCCAGACAAAACCGACCTTCATCCGCTGATATTCATTCAGGGCTTCATCCGAAAGACTTAAGAGGTCAATCCCATCTACAGTCACCTTCCCCGCAGACGGACGATCCAGCCCTCCAAGGATATTCATTAAAGTGGTTTTGCCAGACCCTGAAGCCCCCACAATGCCTAACATTTCCTTACGAGGAACGGTCAAATCCAGTCCTTGAAGCGCCACCACTTCCAGATCAGCGATTTTATAAATTTTGACCAGATTCTCACAAACGATCAACGGTTCCGTATTTGGCATATGTATCACCTGTTACAGGGCTTCACCCATCTTCACAGCCTGGAACATCTTCATTCTCATGAGAGTCCAAATCGTTCCTGCCATCGTCATTGCCAGAATCAATGCAAAAGCCAGACTCAATCCCAAAGCCTCTCCCCAGCCAATCAGCACTTGAAATGGGGGCACTGTCTGCCCTCCTGAAGCGGAAATCTGGAGAAATGGAATGAACAACACGCTGCTCGCCAATCCCACTGTGGCACCGACGACAATCGCTACACCCATCAGAATAGTCTGTTCTAATATAAGGTTGGCGATGAGTTGCTTCAGAGACATACCAATGGCCTGTAAAATTCCCAGTTGAATGAACCTTCGGCGAAGGGAAGCATAAGAATACAGGACAAAGCCAATTCCCGGCATCAAGCCTGTAAACAAGAAACCTACATTCAACACTCCAAAAAGTCCCACACGTTCAGGTCGGTTAAGTTCCTCACGGATTTTCTCCAAAGCCCTTCCTCTGACATCAATAACCGCTCCATCTCCTCCAACCAGCGATCGTAATTCCTGGCGCAGTTTAATGAGATCCGTGTCGCCCTTTAATTTCATCCAGATATCGTACCCGATGACCTCATCCGGGAGTTCAAAAAGGGAATCCAGATTCACCACCAGGGTCGGGCGTTTGTCGGGAAAAACAGTGGGGAAATAAGAATAAATACCCACCACAATCAGTTCCCGTTCATTTCGTTGATCGAGGATATTGACGGTGGTAAGAAGCGTATCGCCGATTTTCAACCCGAGTTTCTCCGCCAGGTCTTCTGGCACCAGAACCCCCATGGGTTCCAACCCCAGAGCATTCATGAGTTCCCCAAAGGATACTTTGGCAAAGTCATTGCGGTGAAAGGCTACCAGGGGGAAATCCAGGCGATCAATCCCCATGAAAATACATTCTTGCTCCCCAACCCCATAAGAAAATGTACCCGGGTATCTTCCCACACGGGTAACATGTTCGACACCGGGCAACTTGAGATGCTCTTCCATCGAGACATAACTATCCAGGTTCAAGTCGGCTTCGGAAATCGTGCTGGTCGAAGACCCGGAAAAAGAGGTATTGCCGGAAGAAACAGCGTACTCATGAACGACAAAGTCTGTGCCTTCCCGGTAATAGATCGAGTCATAAGTCCACTGATCCAGCGTCTTTGCAGTAGAGGCGGAAAAAATTGCCAGACTTAACGAAATCATGATCAGAAGCAATGCGCTTGAATAGTCGGCGGGACGGCGAGCAATCTGCTGAATTGCCAGATACGCCCATACTTGAGGGATGTTTTCCAGAGCCTGTGATAGAAAACGCACCAGTAAAGGCAGAAAACGCAGGACAATCATACACAGGGCAATGACAAACAGCGCTGGCGCAACAAAAAGAAGCAAATCGCGGTATTGTGGATTGGCGGCTGGATCCAGCGCGGGAATAAAGCGCAATTGTTTGGCAAACCCGCTTTGGGTGATATAAGCGTAAATCCCGGGCAGCAATAACAGGAAATCCAGATAATACCGTTCCCACAGAGGCTTACGGGAACCCCTTCCCTGTTCCTGCTTAAGTCGGACAATACTGATCTGGCTTGCTGAAACCCCGGGGAGAAAGCGAGCAATGACAATAATGACAATGGTAACAAGATACCAGGTCAGGTTTATCCCCTGAATGGAAAAAGGAATTGATGGACGAGAGGCAAACTTTAAGAACGAAACCGTATGTCCAATCAGATTCGCCGCCATCCAGCCAAGCAATAATGAAGGAATCACAGAAACAGCCACAAGAATCACGCTCTCCACCAGATTGAGGCTGGCAATCCTGATCCAGGAAGTGCCCCGTCCCCGCAAAGTCACTGTTTCCTGCTCGTATTGCTGTACCGCAATGGAGGCAGTCAAACTGATAAATAAGAGCGCCAGGACAACCATGGGAGACCCCGTGGCGTAAAACATTGTGGTGAGCGCATCTGCCCGTTCCTGATAGGCTTGCAATGCTTTTAATGGAGAATAATCTATCGTGATCCCAGGAACCCGCCGCCGCAGTTCCGAGTCCAAACGTACCAACCCGCGGGCGTACTCCGGTGCATTTGCAAAATTCAGGCGTCGGTCATCGAGAATCACATACCACGAAGCAGTAAATACGGGTCTGGCAAAGAACTCCGCCATACGTGCCTGATAGGTTTCGGCTGGAATCCAGAGAGCGGTAGCAAAAGCCGTTTTTGGCAATTCATACCAGAGAGGGTCCTGAGAGTTGATCGGCGTCCAGATCCCTGTAATGACAATTTCGAGGGGACCATTCCGGAATCGGTCTCCAACGTTGAGGAACATTTCGTCCGCCGTGCTTTCCAATACGGCTACCTCAATGGGTTCCCCACTCTCTTTGCAAGGTAAGGGCCAACGCCCATCTACAATCCTTCCCATAGACGGGACATTGTCCTGAGCAACAAACGACATGACCATCCACGGCTGATCCGATGGAAGCGAGCCACGGGGGGTAAGCGGTTTTAATCCAATGGTGGCAGATTGCACCCGCATGATGATGGTGCGTGCAGGGATACCTATCAATCGCATGGAATTGTCCTGGATAAACCGGGTAGTTTCCTGCACCTTATCTACATTCAAAGGCGCAGTTCCCTGTTTATCCATGGCAGACATATGCAAACTAAACAAACTTCGTCGAGTGGTAAGGGCTTGCTCGATTAATTGCGCCTGTAAAACCTCACTGGACACACCATGAGAAAAGATGGGGACGCAAACCACCATCGCAAGGACCGCAACGATTCCCAACAGGGCACTCATGCTCAATCCAAGATTGTGGCGTAATCGTTTGACTACCACAATCGTCATTGCTGCGAAAGACAGCAAAAGGTCCTTTGCCGTTGAAATCCAGGATGCCAGAAGAACAGGCAGAGCCATGATAAGCCCGGTAATTACCTGACGAAGTTGTTTTGCACCAATCTCTCGACTGGAACGGACTCGCATAAAGAGCCTGTGGAGTTTCGAGCGCATTGTCCTGGGACTCCTTCCTACGGTCCAACAACCTGATCGCCGGGTTGAAGGTCAGCAAACACTTCCACTCGATCCAGAGACTTTAAGCCAATCTTTGAAATTTCCACCCGTCGGCGTTTTTCTCCCTCTTGTACAATGACGAATTTCAACCCTTTGTATTCTCGAATAGCAGCAGGCGGAATCAGCAGGGCGTCGTCTTTCTTTCCTAAAACGATCTTGAGGGTTACAGACCGCCCCACCCGAATCTGGTCACGGGGAACATCCTTTGAGACCGTAAAATACATAAAGTCGCCCGATGAACGCGCAGAAGATGCTCCTTCGACTTTCGCGCTGATGGGCAGAAATCCAGGCAGGTACTCTGCAGGATAACCTTCAGTGTCATTTTCTTTGAGGAATAATTTCACCTCAGTATCCTGATTTAATCGAGTAACCAGTTCGGAATCATATTGAACACGGACCACCAGATCAGCAGGGTCTCCCACAATAAACGAGGTGAAAAACGCATCTACCGATTGTCCGGGGCGAATAATACTGCGCAGGATAATGCCGTCAAATGGCGCAACAATTTGCCGTTCTGCCAGTAATTTTTCCAGTCGTTCTACCGCCAGTTGACTGCGCCTGACGGCTTGCTCTGCATAAGTAGTGGATTGGTTTTCCAGAATCTGCAAGCGCATTTCCGCAAGGTTTAGATTTTGCTGGGTAATTTCCAGATTAGCCTGAGCACGCTGTTTTTCCAATCCATAGGACTGATTTACAGCCATTTGCGCAAGTTCCACCTGTTTCTGCAAAGTAAAAACTTCTACCCTGGCTTTTTCCAGATCATAAGCAAACTGGGCTTTTTCTTTTTCATAATTTGCCTGAGCCACTTCCAGATCAATACGCGCCTGTTCCAGTTGATTCAACAAATCATCCACCTGAAGTTCCGCCAGAATATCGCCCTGTTTGACAGTATCTCCCTGCTTAAACACCACCCGGCTCACATAACCGGAAGCCCGAAAGAATAACTCTTCCTGCCTGGATGGGACGATTTCCCCTATTAACGTCCTTTCTTCCACGATGGGTCCCCGCTCGACTACGAAAATCGAGCGTTCATAATTGGAAACCTGTGGAACCGGCGTGGGAGTAGGTTTCCCGGCAATTTCCCCTCCAGAGCAAGCCGAGAGGAAAAACACAAAAATCGTCAGGATGAGGATGATGAACGTGTGTGTTCTCGACATAAAAAGACCTCTTATAAAGATGGAAATTCAATGTGTTGCGCGGTTCAATCTTCAGGGGGTAACGTCATTCGATGATCCTGATGGTTAGAGTTAACGGAATGAAAGCCTTCGCCAGAACGCTAAAACGCTTACCTGATTGTTATCCTGCAGAGCGCCTGCACTTCGTATTGTAATCTAAAAATCCTTCCTGCCACGGTAAACCTTAATCCATGAGTATGCTAGAATGAATCCAGGAACTGTATCTGATGTTTTTTTCCTCAAACTTAACAGGTGTGTGAAATTTTCCCGGTTTGAACAAATCTCCTGAGGAGTGCCTATGCGTGCCATGCAGATTACCCGTATCACTTCTGTACTGGATGATCCTGAGCCATTGCACCTGGCAACAGATGTACCCATTCCACCATGTCAGAACGATGAGGTGCTGATTCAGGTTTCTGCCTGTGGGGTCTGCCACACGGAGATTGACGAAATCGAAGGCAGAACCCCACCAAAACAATTTCCCATGACGCCCGGGCATCAGGTCGTGGGAAGAGTGATTGAAGTCGGCATACCGGCAAATGAGCCTCTGCTTGGGAGAAGAGTAGGTGTAGCGTGGATTTTTTCGTCCTGTGGATCGTGCGAGTACTGCCTGACCGGGAGAGAGAACCTCTGTCCACAGTTTCGTGCCACAGGAAGAGATGCTCACGGTGGGTATGCTGAATACATGACCGCTCCTGCGGCATTTGTATATCCGATTCCGGACAATGTAGAAGATATATACGCGGCGCCCCTTTTATGCGCAGGGGCAATTGGATATCGTTCTTTATGGCTGTCCGGGATCCAGAATCAACAGAACCTCGGGTTAGTGGGGTTTGGCGCTTCTGCCCACCTGGTGCTGAAACTGGTAAGATTCCTCTACCCCGATAGCCGGGTTTTCGTATTCAGCCGAACCCCGGCAGAGCGGGAATTTGCCCGCGAACTGGGAGCCCAATGGGCAGGTGGAATTGAAGAAACCCCACCAGAACACCTGCACGCGATCATTGACACTACCCCTGTCTGGACACCACCTGTGCAAAGCCTGAAGCATCTTCTTCCCGGGGGACGTCTGGTCATTAATGCCATCCGCAAAGAACATGCGGACCTCTCCATCTGGCTGTCTCTTGAATATGAACGGGATCTCTGGATGGAAAAAGAGATCAAGAGCGTTGCCAATGTCACCCGGAATGACGTGAGTGAGTTTCTCAAACTCGCTTCACAGATTCCAATCATTCCAGAAGTGGAGGTCTTCTCCCTGGAAGAAGCCAATCTGGCATTGAAAACCCTCAAACAACGGAAAATCCGTGGCGCAAAGGTGCTGAAAATCCTGTAATCACAAGTCCTGATAAGATACCTGCCAGCAAGATGATCATGTACCGTCGGCTGTATGGATCTGTACAGGGTTTCATGGAAACTCAGCCAACATTTTTTGTGCTAATTTTCTGGTATCCTGATATAGAATATATACAACAATCGGTTGGGAGCGCTAACAATGACCGAACTCAACCTTTCCATCATGGATCGCGGTCCAGATACTCTGAAGTATCTCAAACCCCTGCTGGACCAGTTTTATCATCAACAAAACATTCGCGTAAATGTCCATCTTATTGGCTGGCAGAATGGGCGCAGTGAACTGGTACGCTATGCCATCTATCATACTGCCCCGGATGTCTCGGAAGTGGGCACAACCTGGACCAGCGATTTGATAGCCATGAACGCTCTGCGACCTTTTTCCCCCAGTGAGGTGGAAATCTTCACACAGACAGGCGACTTCCTTCCCGCCGCATGGGAAAGCACCCATCTGGCTGGCAGAGCCGAAATTGTATGGTCCATTCCATGGCTGGCGGAGAGTATTCTGGTCCATTACCGGAAAGATTTACTGGAAAAAGCCGGGTTGGACCCCGTCAGCGCTTTCAGCACCCTCCCACAATTCCAGAAAACCGCTGAAGCCTTAAGAGCCACCGGAGTGCCCATTCCGGTAGCATTGCCTGGCAAGAACAGCAACACCGTCCTGCTCCAGGCAATGGCGTCGTGGATCTGGCGTTTTGGAGGTGATTTTGTATCCCCCGATGGAAAAAAAGTGCTGTTCACCTCGCCAGAAGCCTATAACGGTATGGAAGCCTTCTTCAATCTTTTACGTACTGCCTCCGTTGAAGGATTACAAATGCTCGATTCGCTGGATGTGTATGGTGTGCTCCATCAGGGGTACGCAGCGGTTGGGTTCGGCGCGCTCTGGCTGAGAAATCGCACCGACTCAACCCGACCTGAAATTTACGAACATCTCTCAACGGCGCGCATCCCGGGCATCCCCTTCGTCGGCGGCTCCAATCTGGTAATCTGGCGAGAAAGCCGCCGGGAGCAAGCCGCGCTGGAACTGGTGCGATTCCTGACGAGCCCGTCGTCACAAATTTACTATGGGCGCGCTGTGGGAATGCTGCCAACCCGCATCAAAACCCTCGCACTGGAAGATTTCCAAACCGACCCAGCCATACAAACCGCCATCGACTCGCTTAAAGCAGGACGTTCCTTCCCGAATGTCCCTCTCTGGGGAATCGTGGAAGACCGCCTCAAAATGGCAGTCTATCAGATCTGGATGGCATTTATGCGTAATCCTAACCTCAATCTCCGCGAGACATTAGAGCAAACAGTGGGACAAACCGGGAAACAGCTCAGTCTTACTCTCTCGCAAACCTGAAGCCATTCTGTCTATCGCACATGATACGCCCCTTCAACCACCCATTTATACGTGGTCAACTCTTTTAATCCCATGGGTCCCCGGGCGTGAATACGCTGGGTGGATATAGCCACCTCTGCTCCCAGGCCAAACTGACCTCCATCCGTAAAGCGTGTGCTGGCATTCACATATACTGCCGCAGAATCCACTCTCCGGATAAAGGTTTCTGCCAGTTCTGTATTCTGGGTCAGGATACCATCCGAATGTCCGGTACTGTGTTGTTCAATATGCTGAATGGCTTCCTCGAAGTTATCCACCACCCGAATGCCCAATACCAGACTCAACCACTCGGTGTCAAAATCGCCGGGTTGAGCAAGCACCACATCCCCTGTGGGATGGTCTCGCAGAATATTCCACGCCTCCTGATCCACCCGAAAAGAGACCCCAGCCTCTCCAAGAACACGGACTACCTCTGGAAGAAATTGAGATGCAATGGAGCGCTGCACCAGTAAGGTATCCAGAGCATTGCATACAGTAGGACGCTGAACTTTAGCGTTAAGAATCACCGGTAAGGCTTTTTCCAGATCTGCGCTTTCTTCCACAAAGAGGTGACAAATCCCAATCCCGCCCGTAATCACCGGGATGCGGCTGTTTTTCCGGCAAAATTCGTGCAGGGATGCTCCACCCCGCGGAATGATTAAGTCCACAAATTCATCCATCTGAAGAAGTTCCAGAACATAACGGCGGTCTGTGTCCTCAATCCATTGAACGCACGCCTCTGGTAGACCTGTCTCCACCAGCACCTCCTGGATACAATGAACCAGAGTACGATTGGTTTCAACGGTCTCGGAACCGCCCCGTAAAATCACCGCATTCCCTGACTTCATTGCAAGGCCCGCCACATCCACGGTCACATTTGGACGGGATTCATAAATCACCCCCAAAACACCCAGAGGCACCCTCCTTTTATGCAGACGTAAGCCATTGGGCAAAACCTGTTCCTCGAAAATTTCTGCCAATGGGTCGGGAAGATTTGCCACCCGCTTTAAATCTTCACTCATACTTTGTAAACGGGAAGAAGTGAGCAGAAGGCGATCCAGCATCGCCTCTGACAAGCCAGCACGCAGAGCATTCTGGTAATCCCGGGCATTGCTCTTCAAAATTTCATCGGTGTTGGAAAGCAAACGGTCTGCCAGACGATTCAGAACTTCTGCTCTCTGTTGAGAAGTTGATCCAGCCAGTTTTATGCTCGCCGATCGAGCCCGTTTTCCCATCTCATGCAGATTCATCATCGCCATTCCTCATCAATACCATGTGATTGTGATGAACCACTTCCTCTCCAAAGGTGTAGCCTAAAATGGACTCAATCTGATCCGAGTGCTTACCGGCAAAGCGCTGAACTTCGGCAGAGGAATAATAGGTCAACCCCAGAGCCAGTAATTTGCCCTGCTCATTCAAGATCCGAATGGTGTCGCCGCGTTCAAAGTCCCCTTCTACGCGCATGATGCCAACAGGCAACAGACTTCCACCTCTGGAAAGGGCACGCGCTGCGCCTTGATCTACCCACACCCCCGCCTGAACCTGATGTCCGGCAAGGAGAAAACGTTTACGCCCTTCCAGATGGCTGATCATCGGGGCAAAGCGAGTTCCAATTTTTTCTCCATTGACTATACGAAAAACGATGTCTTTTTCTTTCCCCTGTGCAATCCATACAGTCGTGCCGCTTCGTCTTGCCAGATCGGCGGCGCGCAATTTTGTCACCATTCCGCCAGTCCCTAACCCGCTACGACTTCCTCCCGCCGCTTCCCATAAGGTTTCAGGAATTTCTTCCGCAGGAACTTCTTGAATCAGGTGTGCGTTTGGGACTAAACGAGGATCAGCGTTAAACAATCCCTCCTGATCGGTCAGCAGAATCAACTCATCCGCTTCAACCAGGGCAGCAACCTGAGCCGACAGGGTATCGTTATCGCCAAAGCGAATCTCTTCTGTGGCAACGGTATCGTTTTCGTTGACAATCGGAAGAATACCCTGAAGAAGTAAAGCCTCAAAAGTATCTCTGGCGTTCAAATACCGCCGCCGATCCATCAAGTCGGCGCGGGTCAAGAGCACCTGGGCTACCCGTTGATTGTAAATGGCAAAATACTCTGTGTACATTGCCATCAGCCGGGGTTGTCCAACTGCCGCAAGCATTTGTTTTTTAGGAATATAACGAGGTAATTCAGGATAATTCAAAGCCTCCCGCCCGGCAGCAATTGCCCCTGAAGAAACCAGAATGACATCCACCCCCTGCAACCGCACGGAGGCGATTTGTCGGGCTAAGTCCACCATCCGGGGAGGAGAAAGACGCTTTCCTCCGTCTGTAAGCGTAGAGGTCCCCACCTTCACCACAAGTCGTTTACCTTTCCGCATCGTCTTACAGCCCCTTTTCTACCGTCTGGAGGGATTTCTCTGCCAGTTGTTCCAGCATGGCAGTGGTCAACGACTTTGGACGCTCAATGGGCTTACCTAAAATCCGCCCCCAGACAATATGGGCGGTTAACCCCAGGATTCGACTCATTCCAAAAAGGACGGTATAGAAATCAAATTCTTTCACCCCATAGTGATACTGCAATGCTCCATTAATGGCATCCACATTCGGATAGGGGTTTTTAACTTTGCCGTTTTCTGCCAGAATGGGTGGAAGCACTTCAAAAACCCGCCCAATCAATTCAATGTTGGGATCATTTCTAATATACTTACGGGCAAACTCGTATTGCACTGTGAAGCGCGGGTCTGTCGTCCGCAAAACAGCATGCCCATATCCTGGAATTAATTTTCCTGCCTGTAATTGTTGTCGAAGGTATGTCGCCAGTTCCTCTTTTTCCGGAACGCGTCCCCCAAAGGACTCCTGCACCTGTAAAACCCAACGGATGCATTCCTGATTTGCCAGACCATGAAGCGGACCCGCCAGCCCATTCATTCCTGCGGCACAGGACAAATACACATCCGAAAGCGCAGAACTCACCAGGTAAGCAGTGTGAGCGCTGACATTGCCCCCTTCGTGATCGGAATGAATGACAAAAAACAAACGGCATAAATCCTGATAACGGAGGTCATCGCCTTTGCCAATCATGTGGGCAAAGTTGGCACTCCAATCCAGTTCAGTCTTGTAAGGGATGACTTCTCCGTTTCGGTACTTATAGTTGTAAATAAACGAAGCAATGCCCGGCAATTTTGCAATCAGGTTCATGCTGTCTTCCAGATAGTACTTCCAGTAATCTCCCTTGGGGAGACCTTCTGTGGTAAACATCTGTTCAGCGTACTTGCTGGCAAACAGCGAGGAAGGCTGAAGCGCCATGATTGCGGCTGAAAACAGAGTCATGGGATGGGTTTGTTTTGGGAACTGGCGAATCACCTGATAAACCGTCTCGGGGATTTGACTGCGTGTCACCCATTCCTGTTCGACTTCATCAGCTTCCTCTGCATTGGGCAACCGATCCGTCATCAGCAGGTAATACAGCCCCCCCACCGAAGGAAATTCAGCGCCGGGCTTCCGGGGTAAATGCTGAATCACTTCAGGAATGGTATAACCACGCAGACGGATGCCCTCATAAGGGTCAACGTAAGAAATATCACTGACCTGAATCTGCACTCCACGAATACCGCCGTAAATTTGCTCCACCGTAACATCGCACACTTTTAAAGAGCCGAATTGTGTGCGTAAACGGTTTACCCGCTCCCGCCAGGCGGGTATCTGTTCTACAATGGCATCGATCATCTTCATAGTCCTGCACTCCTCCTTGGCTGGTTTCCGTAACTCCCCCCTGAGAGTTCACCGAAACAAAATTTGTGAAAGAAATTGCCGTGTGCGCTCTAAACGTGGATGGTCAAAAATCATTTCCGGCGTTCCGGATTCGACGATGCTCCCCTCATCCATGAAGTGCACTTCACTGGCAGCAGCGCGGGCAAAGCCCATCTCATGGGTAGCCACGACCATCGTAATCCCCGCCCTGGCTAAATCGAGCATGACATCCAGCACTTCTTTGATCATCTCCGGATCCAGGGCACTGGTTGGCTCATCAAACAATAAAATTTTGGGTTTCATTGCCAGAGCACGGGCAATCGCAACCCGTTGTTGCTGTCCACCTGACAGTTGTGCCGGGTAACTTTCGGCTTTCTCGGCAATGCCCACCCGTTTCAACTGCTCCATGGCAATGGCTTCGGCTTCTTCCTGCGAGCGTTTGCGCACAATACGCTGTGCCAGGGTGATGTTTTGCAACACGGTGAGATGAGGATAGAGGTTGAAATGCTGAAACACCATCCCGATATCCGCCCGCACCTGATTGATGCTCTTTTCGTCCCGGGTCAACCGTTGTCCATCAATCCAGATCTCCCCTTCATCTTCGATTTCCATGTGATTCATACAACGCAACAGAGTGGATTTGCCCGAACCACTCGGACCAATTAACACCACCACATTGCCGCGCTTTACGGTTAAACTGACATTGCGCAGCGCCTGTACTTTTCCAAAGTACTTCGATACATTTTTAACCACAATGATGTCATCGGTGTTGCCCATGACTCAAGCCCCTCTCCAAGGCTTTGACACCCAGCGACAGGATGAGTGTCATGATGAGATACAGCACTGCCAGAGTGGTAAACGCTTCGGGGTAACGGAAGGTTTGTCCGGCATACAAACGCGCAACCTGGGTAATATCCCGAACCGCCAGCACCGAAACCAGCGAAGAGTCTTTGAGCATGGAAACAAAATCATTACCCAGTGCCGGCAGGACATTGCGGATGGCTTGCGGCAGAATCACATATCGCATGGCTTGCCAGTAGGTCATTCCCTGAGAACGCGCCGCTTCCATTTGCCCTTTGGGAATGGATTGTATCCCCGCGCGGAAAACTTCTGCCGAAAAGGCTCCATAGGTAACTGAAAGGGCAATGATGGCACGCATCTGCATGGGCACGCCATTATTCTCAATCCGGGTGAGCCACGCCAGCCAGGTCACGCCGGCATCCACCAGCATTTTTCCAAGGGCATTTAAGGCGGATGTAACCGCAGGCACGGCTACAAAGGCAATAAAGAAAATCAACACCAGCATGGGAATGCCGCGCACAATTTCCACATACAACGTGCTGAGATTGCTAAAAAACACGTGACGGGAAATTCGCCCCAGCCCCGCCATTAAACCAATGAGCAGGGAGATCACAAACGCTGCCAGCGTGGTTGTTATGGTGACATGGATGCCCGCCCGGATGAAAACAAACGCCTGATTGTACGAAGGTTGTGAAAAGATTACCCCCATGGTTGCAAGCGCCATGCTGACCATGGCAACAAACCACCAGGGAAAACGTTCTAATTTACTCCGCAGGGTTTCTCTGGGAATACTTAAAGCAGGCGTACGTGGGATACTTGTTTCTCCTGAAGCCATCTCTACCTCCTGAATTCGGGTAAACGGGAGGACGGGGGCTCCATCCTCCCACAAATTCTCTATTTGACATCCGACTCGGTTAGTTTGAACTCGGGACCAAAATATTTTTGATTGAGCCGTTCCAGAGTGCCATCGGCTATCATGGCTTCAATGGCTTTGTTGAAAGGTTCCACCAGATCACTCCCTTTGGGGAAGACAAATCCCAACTCATCGCTGGAAATTGATGGACCAATCAGTTCAAGTTTCTCGGCATTCTCACCCCGATATCCCTGACCGGCGGTCTCATCAATGATGACGGCATCCACATCTCCAGAAATCAAGGCTTGTACCGCAAAGGCAAACTGCTCAAACCCCTTAATGCGTGACTCCGGCAGGTATTTTTTGGCTGTCTCATAATTGGTGGTATTGATCTGCGTCCCCAGTACCAGCGCTTCGTTGCGGGCAAAATCTTCGATGGAAGTAAACCGGTTCTCCCCTTTCCGAACCAGCAGACGCTGGTTAATGCTGATATACCCAACGGAGAAATCCACAATTTGTTTACGATCCTCAGTGATGGTGATCCCATCTGCCGCCATATCGTACTGTTTATCGGCAACTGCCTGGATCATGCCATCCCAGGCGGCTTCAACGAAGACCGGTTCGCAGTGAAGTCGGGTACAGATTTCCCGAAGTGCGTCGTAGTCCCACCCTCCAGGTTCACCGGTAGCAACAAGGATGTAGTTGAAAGGCATATAGGCGTTTTCCACTGCAACGGTAATTTTTCGGCACTGCAAATCAACCAGAGCCGTCTCGGCGGAGCCAAGGCACCCCGTTTGAACAGAACCCTGTGCGGCTGTTGGAGTTGCTCCAGAAGCCGCTCCTCCGGCTGAAGCACAAGCCGAAAGAATCATTCCCATGACCAGGACCACGAACATCCAGATAGAAAAGCGTTTCATTTCATTCCTCCAAAAAGTGTTTTGATAATCAAAAAAGACCTTCCTTCCGGAAGGTCTTTTTCTTTTCTTTCGTGCTTGCTCTTCTTTATAAACACGAAGAGCCCGCGCCTTCTCGGAAGGAGGGGGATCGCGGGATTCGCTTAGGGGAAATCAAATCAGCAAGCAATAATTTCATCATATTGGGCGCATTTATAAATGCGAAAACAAGATGTGTCAAGGAAAAATGGAAAAATCCTCTAAAAAATCACCCAAATGGGTTAAAAATTTACCAGCCCAGGTAAAATGGCTGAATTATAATGACAGGCATCCCATCAATCCCAAAGGAGGGGAGGCATGTCTGAATTTCCGGCACAATCAGCCACCCTGAAAACCTCTCAAGGTGTCTTCACATATTATCCTCTCGACCAGTGGGAAGGCATTACTCAGGAAACGCTTCAACGTTTGCCTTTCTCCATCCGCATCTTGCTAGAAGGCTACCTGCGCAACAGCAATCATCCCCGCGTCAGCCGCCAGAGCATATCAGCACTGGCAAACTGGACTCCTCAAGGAAGTCATCGTCCCATCTTGCAGTTCTTCCCCGGACGGGTGGTGCTGCAGGATTTTACCGGTGTTCCGGTGATGAATGACCTTGCCGCGATGCGCGCCGCACTGGTGCGCATGGGAGGGAATCCAGAAAAGATTAATCCCATCGTACCGGTGGATCTGGTCATTGATCACTCTGTGCAGGTGGACTATTTCGGTGTTCCAGATGCCCTGAAACTGAATGTTCAACTGGAATTTGAACGCAACCGGGAACGCTATGAATTTCTGCACTGGGCGCAGAAAGCCTTTAAAAATTTCCGCGTGGTTCCCCCCTCCTCAGGAATCGTTCATCAGGTGAACCTTGAATATCTGGCGCGGGGTGTCCTCACTTCCGAACAGAACGGCAACCCTGTCGTCTTTCCCGAAACACTGGTGGGAACGGATTCCCATACCACGATGATCAATGGATTGGGCGTGATTGGCTTTGGAGTGGGCGGCATTGAAGCCGTTGCCGCCATGCTGGGTGAGCCGCTGGAATTTGTCACTCCAGATGTCATCGGTGTGCGGCTGACCGGAAAACTGCGGGAAGGCGTCACCCCCACCGATTTAACCCTGACCATCACTCAACTGTTACGCAAACATGGCGTGGTGGACAAATTCGTGGAATTTTTTGGTCCCGGACTTGCCAACCTGAGCCTTGCCGACCGCGCGATGATTTCCAACATGGCGCCTGAAAGTGGAGCAACCGTCCTGTACTTCCCGGTGGACCAGCAAACGCTGTCTTACCTCCGGTTGACCGGTCGACCCACAGAACTGGTCGAGGCATATTACCGCGCACAGGGACTTTTTGTGACCGCCGAAACCCCTGAACCGGAATACACGGCTGTCTTAAACCTCGATCTGGAAAGCATTGAACCGAGCCTGGCTGGTCCCAAGCGCCCACAGGATCGCGTGCCACTTCCACAAGTGAAAGAAAACTTCCGTACCTCCCTGTCCAAACCCAAAACAGAGCGAGGATTTGGACTTTCGCAACAGGATCTGGAAAAGAAAGCCGAATATCGTTCTAACGGTTATAAAGAAACGCTGGAGCATGGTGCAGTCGTAATTGCGGCTATTACTTCCTGCACCAACACTTCCAATCCGTATGTCATGCTGGCGGCAGGATTGCTGGCAAGAAATGCCGTCCTCAAGGGATTACAGGTAAAGCCGTATGTGAAAACCAGCCTTGCGCCGGGGTCGAAAGTGGTAACGGCTTATCTGGAAAAATCCGGGCTGGATAAAGCCCTGTCAGCGCTCGGCTTTGATGTGGTCGGCTATGGATGTACCACCTGCATTGGCAATTCGGGACCACTGCCTCAACCGGTTGTGGAAGCCATTGAAAGCGCAGGGCTGGTAGCAGCAGCGGTGCTTTCTGGAAACCGCAATTTCGAAGGACGCGTCCACCCGCACGTTCAGGCAAATTACCTGGCTTCCCCGCCGCTGGTGGTAGCCTATGCCCTTGCCGGTACGGTTGATATTGATCTCACGCAAGAGCCTCTGGGCGTTGACCGTCAGGGAAATCCGGTCTATCTCAAAGACCTCTGGCCCTCTTCCAGAGAAATTGAGCAACTGATTGAAGAATTCGTTCAGCCGGAATTGTTTGTCGGGGAATATGCCGATTTATATTCCGCCAATCCCCAGTGGTCACAGATTCAAAGTCCAGCCTCAATCCTGTACGAATGGAATCCTGCCTCCACTTATTTACAGGAACCGCCGTTCTTTAAACATGTATCCAAAGAGCCTCAACCGATTGCGGAGATCCGTAATGCGCGAGTACTGGCTCTCTTTGGTGACTCCATCACCACCGATCATATCTCTCCGGCAGGAAACATCTCGCCTGCCAGCCCGGCAGGCAAGTACCTGCTGGAGCACGGCGTGCCGGTGAGTGAGTTCAACTCGTATGGCTCTCGCCGTGGAAATGATCGCGTGATGACTCGAGGCACTTTTGCCAATATCCGTCTGAAGAATCTACTGCTGGGCGGCAAGGAAGGCGGATATACCATTCATTTCCCGGATGGAGAAGTACTCCCCATTTATGACGCGGCGATGAAATATCGAGAGGAAGGGGTTCCTTTGATTGTCATAGCCGGCAAAGAGTATGGTACCGGCTCCAGCCGCGACTGGGCGGCAAAAGGAGTTCAACAATTAGGCGTGCGCGCCATTATTGCCGAGTCGTTCGAACGCATTCACCGTTCTAATCTGGCAGGGATGGGTGTTCTTCCTCTGGTTTTCAAACCCGGAGAAAATGCCCAATCTCTGGGGTTAACCGGTCGAGAAACCTACACCCTGAAAGGTCTGGATCAGATTCAGTCTCCAGGTGGGGAACTGACCGTGGAAGTAACCCGCGAGGACGGCAGTGCCTTTGAATTTCAGGTCACAGTGCGATTGGACACCCCGAACGAAGTGACCTATTTCCATCACGGGGGTATTTTGAATACCATCCTCTTAAACTGGCTCTAAACCTGCCAGGCATTGGACAACTCCCTGCTTCCCATTCTCCCTGAGAGGAAGCAGGGAGTATAATACCCAAAATTCATCTTCAAGCCCAAGCATTCAGGAGTAATCAAGTCTATGGGAAACAAAAAAGTTCGCGTTGCAATCATTGGGGTAGGAAACTGCGCCTCGTCACTGGTTCAGGGGGTGTACTACTACCGTAACGCCGCCGACACCGACCGCATTCCTGGATTGATGCATGTCAATCTGGGAGGGTATCACATCAGCGATATTGAATTTTCTGCCGCCATTGATGTGGTTGATACCAAAGTCGGGAAAGATTTATCCGAAGCCATTTTTGCTCATCCAAACAACACCTACCAATTCACCAAGGTTCCCTACCTCAATGTCCCGGTTGTTCGCGGGATGACCCATGACGGTTTAGGGAAATACCTTTCGCAAATTGTCAAAAAAGCACCCGGGCCTACTGCTGATATTATCAAAATTCTCAAAGACACCGGCACCGATGTGGTGATTAATTACCTGCCAGTGGGCTCTGAAATGGCTACCAAGTGGTACGTGGAACAGATTCTGGAAGCAGGCTGCGGCTTTGTCAACGCCATTCCCGTGTTCATTGCCAGTTCAGAGTACTGGTCAGAACGCTTCCGCCAGAAGAACTTACCCATCATCGGCGACGACATCAAGTCTCAGGTAGGCGCGACGATTCTGCACCGCGTCCTCACCAGCCTGTTTGTAGATCGCGGGGTGCGCCTGGATCGTACCTATCAAATCAACTTTGGTGGGAACACCGATTTCCTGAACATGCTTGAGCGGGAGCGCCTTGAGTCCAAGAAGATCTCCAAAACCGGCGCTGTGACCAGTATGCTCCCCTACGACATTGGCGAAAGCAACATCCACGTAGGTCCCAGTGATTACATTCCCTGGCTGACCGATCGCAAGTGGTGCTACATTCGCATGGAAGGGACGACTTTCGGGGACGTGCCATTGAATCTGGAAGCCAAACTGGAAGTCTGGGACTCACCCAACTCGGCTGGCGTGGTCATTGACGCAGTACGCTGTGTCAAACTGGCATTGGATCGCGGAATCGGCGGCCCACTGTATGCTCCAGCCTCTTATTTCATGAAGACCCCTCCCAAACAGTTCAAGGATGAGATCGCCCGGGAGATGACAGAAGCCTTCATCCGGGGCGAAAGCGCCTAGTAAGTTTCCTGCAGGGCTTTCCTTTCCGGAAAGCCCTGCGCCTTCCTCTGGTACAATACGTACCATCATGAAGTTGTTACGGGTAAAGCGTTTTCTATGGTGGTTTTTTGGGGGGGTGCTGGCAGCCGGAATGGCAGCCTGTTCTGCGCCATCGTCGTCGCCCCCGGCAGTGACGGTCAATGTGCAGGCAACCAGCGCATTTGACCATGCCCTTCTGACTGCTACCTATGCCATCCGTGAACCGACACCGACTTTCACAGCCACCCCTTCTCTGACGCCTTTTCCCACTCACACCCCTGTTCCCCCCGAACTTCCGGAAATGTTCCAGAGCGCTCGGCTAAACCCGAAGGACATTCCGCACTCATATGTTCAGGATACCTGTCAGTACTTGAAAAATCGCTGGGAGGTGGGAAAATCATTGCCAGGAACAGTGGTCATGCCTATTATGTTTCATTCAATTACCGATGGAGAAATTAATCACCCCTACCAGATAAGCGTGACTCAGGTAAAAGACCTTTTTCAGGCTTTAGAACAAAAAGGCTTTGAAGTCATCACCATTGAACAACTGGCAAGATTCTTGCAAGAGAACGATTATATTCCCCCTCGCTCGGTGGTGTTAATTGTGGATGATCTGCACTCCGCCTCTTATTTCCGCGACCACTTCTACCCGTTCCTGCAGCCTCACGGGTGGACCGTTACCAATGCGTGGATCAGTGAGCCAGAAGCCAGTCGCCGGGTGCGAGATGAGAATATCCTTCTTCAACAGGAAGGATGGGTGGATCATCAAGCGCATGGTGTGGTGCACAATATTAATATTGTGGAATTTCAGACAGGCACAATGATTGATACGCCTTTATACGGAAAAGTGGATGTGGAAACATTCATTTATCGGGAACTGCAAGGATCCCGGGAAGCCATCCTGGAAACATTTGGGAAAGCCCCCATTGCTTATATCTGGCCCGGCGGTAACTTCAGCGCCCGTGCTGTTCAGGTCGCCCGCGAAGTGGGATATCAGATGGGATTCACCGTCAATCCACGCGGGCCCCTGATGTACAACTGGATTCCGCTGGGAGATGAACCTGATCCCAGACGTCCTGCCCTGATTCCGGAAGGTTACGTGCAGGATCCATTGATGGTGCTCCCCCGTTACTGGGACAAAGATGCGATTCTGTATCTGGATACCGTCATTCAAATTGGTGAAGAAGCCCGCTCATATGCATTGCAAAACCGTGAACGGGAACTGGAATATTATCAAATCGTGTGCCAGCCTTATGTGGGTGACATTCGTATTCCGTAAAGTTTCACGAACCCTCAAAAGGGTTATCCCCCTGGTCATTGCCACGGGACTGCTGTTGGGCTGTGTGCGTCCCTGGGGAAGCACTTCGATTTTTGATATACCCCGGACGCCCGAAAGGCAGCCAACCCCGTATGTGCCGGTACAGCCTGTGTCTCCGACAACCTCCACTGAAGTCATGCAGGAACCTGTCTCCATGACTCCCTCCCCAGAAATAGAAAATGAGTTACCAGCCGGAGAACAAACCAACCCTAAAACCTACACCGTTCAACCGGGAGACACTTTAGGGAATATCGCCCGCCAGTTCAATGTGGACCTGGCGTTGTTAATTGCGGCAAATCAATTGAGCAATCCTGACCGGATTGACGTTGGACAGGAACTGATCATTCCAGTAGCAGAAGATTTCCCTCAAGGCCCGGATTTTATAATCATTCCTGATTCGGAACTGGTCTTTGGTCCTTCTACTACTACGTTCAAGATGGGAACTTTCGTTGAGAATCAACCGGGGGTCCTTAAAGACTATCATGAGGATCGCAACGGGGAGTCCTTTTCCGGGACTGAGTTGATAGAAAAAATTTCAAGAGATTTTTCCGTAAACCCGCGTCTGTTACTTGCCATACTGGAGTATCAAAGCGGCTGGGTGACTAAGCCATCTCCGCCAGCCGAAACTCGCAAGTATCCGGTAGGGTATCGGGGAAATGAACAAATCACAGGCTTGTACCACCAGATTGGGTGGGCGGCAAACATGTTGAATTATGGATATTACCTGTGGAAAGCCGGGGGAGTCAAAGGATGGGTACTGGCAGACCAAACCTATGTGCTGGTTCCTGAAAGCATCAACGCCGGAACCGCCGGGGTGCAGTACCTGTTCAGTTTGATATACGGCAAAGAGGAATGGATGAAAGCCGTCGGTCCTCAGGGGGTGTATGCAACCTACGCGCGCCTCTTTGGATCGCCTCAAGCACTGGCTTTTGAGCCCCTCATTCCAGAAAACCTCACCCAACCGGAGATGATTTTACCCTTTGCTCCCGGCACCATCTGGTACTTTACCGGCGGTCCACACCCTGCATTTGGAACCGGATCAGCATGGGGAGCGCTGGACTTTGCTCCCCCGGGCGATGCGTATGGCTGTTATACCAGTTCTGATTGGGTCACTGCAGTTGCCGATGGAGTCATTGTGCGAAGCGGCGATGGTGCTGTGGTACAGGATCTGGACGGAGATGGATTCGAGCAAACTGGCTGGACCGTGCTGTATTATCACATTGCTTCAAGCGGCAGGGTATCCGAAGGACGCTATCTGAAAGCCGGCGATGATATCGGGCATCCATCCTGTGAAGGCGGAGTCTCCAATGGGACACACCTGCACATTGCTCGCCGGTATAATGGGGAATGGATTTCTGCCGATGGTGCCATTCCCTTTGTCCTGAGCGGGTGGATTTCCACAGGGGATGGTATACCCTATGAAGGACGCCTGATTAAAGGCGAGCAAATCGTGACTGCGTGGGATAAACGACTGAATGAAAATCAGATTGGGCGGTAATCTTACCAGAATCTGGACCACAGTTCTGATTACGTTCCTGCTGAGCGGGTGCGTGCGCGGAATGAATGGCGCCGGGCAATCTCCCTTCAGTTTTGGGCAGAAGAGCCAGTTTGGATTGGTGGAAACTCTACCATCTGTGGCAGAACAAAATCCAGGTCTGCCTACCAGCACGTCACTCCCACAGATCACCCCTACCCCTAAAGAAAGTCCCACCCCCGCTCCCCCCATCCTGTATTACACCCAGGCTGGCGACACACTGAATGCGCTTGCAGCGCGTTTTGATGTGTCCAAAGAAGAAATCACTTCCACACAAACCCTGCCAGAAACTGGCTTACTTGACCCGGGAATTCTGCTCATTATTCCTCATCGGCTGGGTGAAACCACCTCCTCTGAAAAGGTGATGCCCGATAGCGAAATTGTCTTCTCTCCCTCCGCGCTTGATTTTGATATTAACCAATATGTGACGGATGCAGGCGGCTACCTGACCACCATTCAGGAATGGCACACCAACGGCTGGAACAGCGGCGCGGCATCGGTGTATAAAGTGGCGATTGATAATTCCATCAACCCCCGCCTGTTGCTGGCAATTCTCGAATACCAGAGCCACTGGGTCACCGGTCAACCCGCAAACCTGGCACAGACAGACTTCCCCATTGGATATTTGAATTATCAGAAAAAAGGGTTGTTCGCTCAATTATCCTGGGCAGTACAACAGTTAAACATCGGATATTATGGATGGCGGGAAGGACGCCTGACCACCCTGACCTTTCAGGATGGCACATCCATCCGGCTGGCACCCGACCTCAATGCAGGAAGCGTGGCAATTTTATATCTGTTTTCTCAACTCTACGACCAGCCCCACTGGGCAGCGGCAGTATATGGGCCAGACAGCATGCCAGCCCTGTATGAGAAAATGTTTGGCAACCCGTGGCTGCGAGCCCAATCCGTAGAACCTCTCTTCCCAGCCACACTGACCCAACCGCCCATGGAACTGCCCTTCCGTCCCGGAAAACCATGGAGTTTGACAGGCGGACCTCATTCCGCCTGGGGACCCGACGGCGCCCGGGCAGCGCTGGACTTTGCCCCTTCCACGACCGAAAAAGATTGCTACGTCTCTTCCGACTGGGTCACAGCCATATCCAGCGGACTGGTTGTGCGTTCAGAGTACGGTGTTGTGGTGGTGGATCTGGATGGAGACGGTTTTGAACAAACCGGCTGGGCGGTTCTGTACCTTCATATCGCCACCGATGGGCGCGTGCCCGCAAACACCTGGGTGAATACCGATGACCGCATCGGACACCCCTCTTGCGAAGGCGGACAAGCCACTGGCACCCATGTTCACATTGCGCGAAAGTACAACGGCGAGTGGATTCTTGCTGATGGTCCCATGCCTTTCATCCTCTCTGGCTGGCGTGCGATTGCTGGAGAAAAACCTTATCAGGGAGCCCTGGTAAAAGATGGGCAAACTGTCAAAGCCTCCATTTATGGGGATTACTCGTCCCTGATTTCCCGGTAATCTTTCCAGAGAGCCCAGACCTGCTGGACAAACTCACCTGTCTTCAAATGGAGTTGGTCAAAATTGGGTTCACCCTGCGATTGTGCAATCATACAAATCAGCAGAGGGGAAGTCTCCGGGGTTTCGATAATGCCGCAATCCCCTACCGTGAGCGGGATGGTCATGGATCCGCGTTTGTTATAAATTCGGCTTCCCGTAGAAAGGAACGGTTTGATGGACCACAAACGGCCCTGATCGCCTGCAGTTTCCTCTGATAGCCATTCCAGCATCTGTTCACTGGCGGTTGTGCTGATACACTTTCGGATGTACAAACACTCAAACAGGGTGCTTAAATCACGCACCGAAGCACGCCGTGGACGAAATTGAATAGAGGGGGCACCCCATGCACTGAATATTTGCTGAACTTCCTGTGAGGTTACCCGTGCCAGCACGTCCTGTTCAAGGATTTCTGTGGCTTCTTCCTCGCTATAGACCAGCATGGCACGCAAAAGTTGCCGATAACTGCGTCCTGCACCAGCCGGTCCCATATCCAGTGCCGATTCCCATGACTCTCCGTGTTTGTCCCAAGAATGGTTGGTGAAATAGAGAAAGGAGCAAGGTCGAATATTC